>NZ_CP142886.1:0-3809753 GCF_040761425.1 Burkholderia sp. Ed8
TTCCGTCGCCGAAATGCAAAAACCCCCGCCTTTCGGGCGGGGGTTCTTGGCTTAGGGAGCCTGACGATTACCTACTTTCACACGGGAATCCGCACTATCATCGGCGTAGAGTCGTTTCACGGTCCTGTTCGGGATGGGAAGGGGTGGGACCGACTCGCTATGGTCATCAGGCAAAGAGGGTTGTTGCGTTGCTTCGCAGCGCAACCAATCTTGGAAGAAGCAGTAATTTTGGTGTTGTGCGTATCAGCACATCGCGGTCATTCAACCGCTGTCTGTAAAACAGACTTGTTATAGGATCAAGCCTTACGGGCAATTAGTATCAGTTAGCTGAACGCATTACTGCGCTTACACACCTGACCTATCAACGTCCTGGTCTCGAACGACCCTTCAAGGGGATCTAGTCCCCAGGGATATCTCATCTTAAGGCGAGTTTCCCGCTTAGATGCTTTCAGCGGTTATCTCTTCCGAACATAGCTACCCGGCGATGCCACTGGCGTGACAACCGGTACACCAGAGGTTCGTCCACTCCGGTCCTCTCGTACTAGGAGCAGCCCCCTTCAAATATCCAACGCCCACGGCAGATAGGGACCAAACTGTCTCACGACGTTTTAAACCCAGCTCACGTACCTCTTTAAATGGCGAACAGCCATACCCTTGGGACCGGCTACAGCCCCAGGATGAGATGAGCCGACATCGAGGTGCCAAACACCGCCGTCGATATGAACTCTTGGGCGGTATCAGCCTGTTATCCCCAGAGTACCTTTTATCCGTTGAGCGATGGCCCTTCCATACAGAACCACCGGATCACTATGACCTGCTTTCGCACCTGCTCGACTTGTCGGTCTCGCAGTTAAGCACGCTTATGCCATTGCACTATCAGCACGATTTCCGACCGTACCTAGCGTACCTTCGTACTCCTCCGTTACGCTTTGGGAGGAGACCGCCCCAGTCAAACTGCCTACCATGCACTGTCCCCGACCCGGATCACGGGCCAAGGTTAGAACCTCAAACAAACCAGGGTGGTATTTCAAGGACGGCTCCACCGAAACTAGCGTTCCGGTTTCATAGCCTCCCACCTATCCTACACAGATCGGTTCAAAGTCCAATGCAAAGCTACAGTAAAGGTTCATGGGGTCTTTCCGTCTAGCCGCGGGTAGATTGCATCATCACAAACACTTCAACTTCGCTGAGTCTCGGGAGGAGACAGTGTGGCCATCGTTACGCCATTCGTGCAGGTCGGAACTTACCCGACAAGGAATTTCGCTACCTTAGGACCGTTATAGTTACGGCCGCCGTTTACCGGGACTTCAATCAAGAGCTTGCACCCCATCATTTAATCTTCCGGCACCGGGCAGGCGTCACACCCTATACGTCCACTTTCGTGTTTGCAGAGTGCTGTGTTTTTATTAAACAGTCGCAGCCACCAGTTTATTGCAACCCCTTCACCCTCCTGGCGCAGGCCAGTCAAGCTACAAGGGCGTACCTTATCCCGAAGTTACGGTACCAATTTGCCGAGTTCCTTCTCCCGAGTTCTCTCAAGCGCCTTAGAATACTCATCTCGCCCACCTGTGTCGGTTTGCGGTACGGTCATCGTTAGACTGAAGCTTAGAGGCTTTTCTTGGAACCACTTCCAATTGCTTCGCTCCCTAAGGAGCTCGCGCCACACCCTTGAATTGCGCACCCGGATTTGCCTAAGTGCCTTCTCCAATGCAGCGACCGGGACTTCCAACACCCGGACAACCTTCCGCGATCCGTCCCCCCATCGCATCTAACAATGGTGCAGGAATATTGACCTGCTTCCCATCAGCTACGCATTTCTGCCTCGCCTTAGGGGCCGACTCACCCTACGCCGATGAACGTTGCGTAGGAAACCTTGGGCTTACGGCGAGGGGGCCTTTCACCCCCTTTATCGCTACTCATGTCAGCATTCGCACTTCCGATACCTCCAGCACGCTTTTCAACGCACCTTCGCAGGCTTACGGAACGCTCTCCTACCATGCGAGCAAAGCTCGCATCCGCAGCTTCGGTATATAGCTTAGCCCCGTTACATCTTCCGCGCAGGACGACTCGATCAGTGAGCTATTACGCTTTCTTTAAAGGGTGGCTGCTTCTAAGCCAACCTCCTGACTGTTTTAGCCTTCCCACTTCGTTTCCCACTTAGCTATATTTGGGGACCTTAGCTGGCGGTCTGGGTTGTTTCCCTCTTGACACCGGACGTTAGCACCCGATGTCTGTCTCCCGTGATTGCACTCTTCGGTATTCGGAGTTTGCTATGGCGGGGTAATCTGCAATAGACCCCCCAACCATGACAGTGCTCTACCCCCGAAGGTGAGACACGAGGCACTACCTAAATAGTTTTCGGAGAGAACCAGCTATTTCCAGGTTTGTTTAGCCTTTCACCCCTATCCACAGCTCATCCCCTAACTTTTCAACGTTAGTGGGTTCGGACCTCCAGTACGTGTTACCGCACCTTCATCCTGGCCATGGATAGATCACCTGGTTTCGGGTCTACGCCCAGCAACTGAACGCCCTATTCGGACTCGCTTTCGCTACGCCTGCCCTATACGGTTAAGCTTGCTACTGAACGTAAGTCGCTGACCCATTATACAAAAGGTACGCCGTCACCCCTTACGAGGCTCCGACTGTTTGTATGCATGCGGTTTCAGGATCTATTTCACTCCCCTCCCGGGGTTCTTTTCGCCTTTCCCTCACGGTACTGGTTCACTATCGGTCGATCACGAGTATTTAGCCTTGGAGGATGGTCCCCCCATCTTCAGACAGGATTTCACGTGTCCCGCCCTACTTGTCGCACACCTAGTTCTTTCATACTGTTTTCGCCTACGGGGCTATCACCCGCTATGGCCGCACTTTCCAGAGCGTTCGGCTAACAATACAAATAAAGAGTGCAAGGCTCATCCCATTTCGCTCGCCACTACTTTGGGAATCTCGGTTGATTTCTTTTCCTGCGGTTACTTAGATGTTTCAGTTCACCGCGTTCGCTTCGCATGGCCTATGTATTCAGCCATGGATACTCCAAAAGGAGTGGGTTTCCCCATTCGGACATCTACGGATCAAAGCTCGTTTGCCAGCTCCCCGTAGCTTTTCGCAGGCTACCGCGTCCTTCATCGCCTGTGATCGCCAAGGCATCCACCACATGCACTTGTTCGCTTGACCCTATAACGAGTCTGTCTCTCGACAGCCGCTACAGGTTGAGTTCTCGCGTTGTGCCGTATTCCAATTGAGTCAAACATAGAGTTCGAATCATCTTGAGATACATCGATACAATCACAACCCGGATAGTTTCCACGTCCATCTCAAGACGCTTCCGCTATCCAAATTACTTACTTCTTCCAGATTGTTAAAGAACGACAGCCGATATCTGTTGATATCCTCTGACTGGCTCAATCGCCAATGCAAAATTCTCGGTTCAGCGTGTGAACCAAGCACTTAGCGTTGGTGATTGGTGGAGGCAGACGGGATCGAACCGACGACCCCCTGCTTGCAAAGCAGGTGCTCTCCCAGCTGAGCTATGCCCCCATTGAGTACAGATGCCTCAGGTACCTACCGCCAGACAATGGTGGGTCTGGTTGGATTCGAACCAACGACCCCCGCCTTATCAAGACGGTGCTCTAACCGACTGAGCTACAGACCCCTGAGTCTGTCTTTAAATTTACAGCCGATAAGCGTGAGCGCTCAACTTTGCGAGAAGCTCTGGAAAGGAGGTGATCCAGCCGCACCTTCCGATACGGCTACCTTGTTACGACTTCACCCCAGTCATGAATCCTACCGTGGTGACCGTCCTCCTTGCGGTTAGACTAGCCACTTCTGGTAAAACCCACTCCCATGGTGTGACGGGCGGTGTGTACAAGACCCGGGAACGTATTCACCGCGGCATGCTGATCCGCGATTACTAGCGATTCCAGCTTCATGCACTCGAGTTGCAGAGTGCAATCCGGACTACGATCGGTTTTCTGGGATTAGCTCCCCCTCGCGGGTTGGCAACCCTCTGTTCCGACCATTGTATGACGTGTGAAGCCCTACCCATAAGGGCCATGAGGACTTGACGTCATCCCCACCTTCCTCCGGTTTGTCACCGGCAGTCTCCTTAGAGTGCTCTTGCGTAGCAACTAAGGACAAGGGTTGCGCTCGTTGCGGGACTTAACCCAACATCTCACGACACGAGCTGACGACAGCCATGCAGCACCTGTGCGCCGGTTCTCTTTCGAGCACTCCCACCTCTCAGCAGGATTCCGACCATGTCAAGGGTAGGTAAGGTTTTTCGCGTTGCATCGAATTAATCCACATCATCCACCGCTTGTGCGGGTCCCCGTCAATTCCTTTGAGTTTTAATCTTGCGACCGTACTCCCCAGGCGGTCAACTTCACGCGTTAGCTACGTTACTAAGGAAATGAATCCCCAACAACTAGTTGACATCGTTTAGGGCGTGGACTACCAGGGTATCTAATCCTGTTTGCTCCCCACGCTTTCGTGCATGAGCGTCAGTATTGGCCCAGGGGGCTGCCTTCGCCATCGGTATTCCTCCACATCTCTACGCATTTCACTGCTACACGTGGAATTCTACCCCCCTCTGCCATACTCTAGCCTGCCAGTCACCAATGCAGTTCCCAGGTTGAGCCCGGGGATTTCACATCGGTCTTAGCAAACCGCCTGCGCACGCTTTACGCCCAGTAATTCCGATTAACGCTTGCACCCTACGTATTACCGCGGCTGCTGGCACGTAGTTAGCCGGTGCTTATTCTTCCGGTACCGTCATCCCCCGACTGTATTAGAGCCAAGGATTTCTTTCCGGACAAAAGTGCTTTACAACCCGAAGGCCTTCTTCACACACGCGGCATTGCTGGATCAGGCTTTCGCCCATTGTCCAAAATTCCCCACTGCTGCCTCCCGTAGGAGTCTGGGCCGTGTCTCAGTCCCAGTGTGGCTGGCCGTCCTCTCAGACCAGCTACTGATCGTCGCCTTGGTAGGCCTTTACCCCACCAACTAGCTAATCAGCCATCGGCCAACCCTATAGCGCGAGGCCCGAAGGTCCCCCGCTTTCATCCATGGATCGTATGCGGTATTAATCCGGCTTTCGCCGGGCTATCCCCCACTACAGGACATGTTCCGATGTATTACTCACCCGTTCGCCACTCGCCACCAGGTGCAAGCACCCGTGCTGCCGTTCGACTTGCATGTGTAAGGCATGCCGCCAGCGTTCAATCTGAGCCAGGATCAAACTCTTCAGTTTAAACCTGTTACTGTTTTCGGTTCGGTTAAGAACCGGTCGCTCACTCAAAGCTGACAGGAATATGAATCACTTCATAAACCTGACTTACTTTAGTGTGAGACTCTTGATACTTTCGCTATCTGATCCGAGGATCAGCTCGCTGTCATCAAGCGCCCACACTTATCGGCTGTTAATTTTTAAAGAGCAATCTGCGAGGAACTTCGTGTTTCCCGGCAGCGCTGCGTTTTCAGCAGCAGAGAAGCGAGATTATGAACCGTGTTTCGCAGCTCGTCAACAACTTTTTGCACTACGTCGTTGCGACCGCGGGGCTCAACTTCCGTACCGTCGGGGCCGTTCCTGCCAAGCCTCAACCGCACTGCTTCCCTTCCTTCCGCGCCGCGTTTCCGTGAGCGCGAAAGAGGCGTGATTCTATGCACCCGTCGGCAATCGCGCAAGGGGCTCGACGCAACTTTTTCTACGAAAGCCGCATTTCGGCCCGCCACGCATGTCCCGGCACGAGACCGCTTATGGTGCACAGAACGGACTAGAATGTGAGGTTCTTCGCCTCTTTCTATATACGTCTTTAATATGCGCCAGCGAATCGCCAAACGCCTCCCCCCCGATGCCGACAAACTGGTCGGTCTGTCGCTTGCGCTCTTCGCCTCGGGCAGCCGCATCGAGGATCGCTTCTGGGAAGCGAAGCTCGATGCGCTGCTCGCCAAGATTGTCCGCAACGGCAACCAGACCACGCTCGACGCAGCACTCGATCATCTTCAGCAGAATCACCCCGATGCGTACGGTGCACTGGCCGACATGGCCGAGACGCACAGCGAGTCGATGGTGATCGAGCACGACGGCCAGCCGTACGATGCGCTGCTGGTCGCGGTTCCGGTGCTCGCGTGGACGCGCTACATGATTCCGTCGGGTCCGCTCAAGGGCGACGTTACCGACGCGCTGCGAACGCACCTGCAGGCACACGTCCTCGCGAACGGCACGCTCGTCGGGCTGGCGCCGTTCCTCTACAGCATCGACCAGCTGCCGCGGCACCACGTCGAGACCTACCGCCTTGCGCAGCAGCTCGCGCATGCGGCGATCGGCCAGCACACGCCCAAACTGGGCTTCGGCGACCTGCCCGAAACGTCGCCGATCCTGGCCGATCCCCGCTTCCTCCTTGCGGTCGTCGCCGCGCCTGCCGGCGCGCCGCTGTTCCGCTGGCAGGAAGAGGAGAACGGCAGCCGGATCGAACGCGGCCAGTGTCTCGAGCAGTGGACGGCCCAGGGCGGCCCGAACCTGTCGATCGCCCTGCCCGGCTGCGAATTCGAATGCCTGCTTCCGGACGCGTACTACTCGGCCTGCCGCGATGCGGACGAGCGTATCCGTCCGCACACGGTACGAACGGCCATTCGTTATCTGTTTGACACACTTGGTGCGGCGCCGCAGGAGTTGCGCGCGGTGGTCGCCGGCTTCGGCGAACGCCGCATCGACGAGTATCGCGTCGGCTTCACGCGGCGCGCCAGCAACGACGTGATCTACGGCGTCGTCTGGCCGCTGTACGGCCGCGAAAACGGCGACGTGTCGATCGACAACGCGACGCTCGAAGACGAAGCGCCGATGGAAGGACCGCTCGAGGAAATCGTGAGCCTGCTGAAGGAATGCGGCGTAACCGACGTCCGCAGGCACGCGGGCCGCTTCGAACCGGAATACTGCGACGACTGCGGCGTGCCGCTCTACGCGGATCCGCTCGGCGAAATCGTCCATGCGGAAATGCCGGAAGACGCATCGCCCGCCCAGCCGCACTTCCACTGATCCGACGCCGCAGGCCGCCACGCGCCTGTCGGTCCGAAGCCGCTCCCGGTTCCCGCCGGAGCGGCTTTTTTTCTTGTCCGATCCTTTTCCGCCCGAAATTTCGGACAACTCCTAAGCCTTTCAGCCTAGCAGACATCGTGTAAGGTCTTTGTCATGATCGGAATCAACGCATGCCCGACAGCAATCAATGACTCAACCTAACGGAGATTGAATATGCGGTTCCTGATGCTCAATTCAGACGCCGAGCGGCGTGATGGACTGAAGGCCCTGCTGCGGCAGATCGACCGTCACGCCAGCATCAACGATGCGCCCGACAGTTTCCAGGCGCGCCGCCTGCTGCGTGCCCAGCGCTTCGACCTCGTCGCGATCGACTGGCTCGACGTAGGCCGGCTCGGCGAGCTTCAGGCGATCTGCAGCGCGTGCTCGCCGACACCGGCCGCCGTACTGGTCGACGAAGCGCCACCCGATGCCGTCCAGCGCTTCTTCAACCATGGTGTCGCGGGCGTGATCCCGCACTCCACGCGGCCGCACCTGATCGTGCGGGCGCTCGAGATCGTGCTGCTGGGCGGGCACTACATTCCGCCGAGCGCGCTGAGTCTGCTGCCCTCCGTGGCCGCGGCACGCCACGATGCCCATTTCCAGACGCTTGCCGGATCGCTTCCCCGCCGCCCGCCCAGCGGCCTCCTGTCGCCGCGGCAAGCGCAGATCATGCGCTTCGTCCACATGGGCAGCACGAACAAGATGATCGCCCGGACGCTCGGCATCAGCGAAGGCACCGTGAAGATCCACCTCGCCAGCATCTTCCAGCAGCTCGGTGCCGCAAACCGCGCCGCCGCGGTCGCGATCTACAACGGCTGGCTCTCGCCGCACCTCGAGGTGCTGCTGGCGAACCGCAACCGCGCACGCAAACCGAACATCGGCGAACGCGGTCCGGTTCCGCTGCGTGCACAACGGAACGACCATCCGTACCCATTGCCGGCCGTAAACGCCGGCACGCAAGACCTGCCACTCGCCGCCGAGCCACCGGCATGGTTCCGGCGCGGGCGCTAGGCAAACAGTCTCGATATTGCGACGGTCGGTATGTGTGGATTCCCACCTTTGATGCTCAACGAGTAATATGAACGCATGGGTTTTCTTTTCACACCGCTTCCGCTCTGGGTTGGCATCGGTGGCTGGATCGCCGCCGCGGCCCTGCTCGCGCTCGCGATCTGGAATCGCCCGTTCGTACGCCTGCAGGATGCCACGCTGCAGCACGTGTGGCTCGCGCTCGTCACCGCAATTTCGGTCCTCTGGGCATCGAATGCCTGGCTCGAAGACGGCATCGTCATGCATCTGCTTGGCGCCACGCTGCTCGTCACACTGTTCGACTGGACACTCGCGCTGATCGCAATGGGCGCCGTCACGGCGGTTGCCGCGATCATCTTCGACGCGCCGTGGCAGGGCATTGGCCTGACCTATCTGATCTACGGGGCGCTCCCTGTCGCCGTGTCGGCGTTGCTGCAGCGCGCCGCGCTCGCGTGGTTGCCGCACAATCTCGCATCGTTCATCACCGGGCAGGGGTTCCTGTCGCCGGCCATCGCGATCGTCGCGGTCGCCGCAGCGGCGGCCGGTGTCCAGCTCGCGCTCGCGGACGGCGTGCCCGTCGTCATTCCGGCCGGCTATCTGCTGAACACCGCGCTGCTCGCGCTCGGCGAAGCGTGGTTCACCGGCATGGCGACGGCACTCATCGCCGTCTACCGCCCTGCGTGGGTCACGACCTTCGACGTCCGGCGCTATCGCCTCGGCGGCCCGCGCGCCTGAATTTCCTCCGGATTCACACACGGTCCACGCATGCCGCACGCCTCTTCCGCGGCGCGGCAGAACAGGCCGTCTACTGCCGCACAACTTTTTTACGCTAAGATTGAACTCCTGTTCTTCATCGGGCATCTATAGGAGCCCGATGTCTCATTCGCTCCTCACCAATAACCAGATGGACAGCTCACCTGCCTCGCTCCGGATTTTCCGGGCGCTCGGCAAGCTGGCAGCCTGTATCGCGGGCCTGTCGCTTGCGCTTCCCACACCGGCATTCGCCGACCTGCTCGACCAGCGCTCCGAACTGATCAACAAATTCGTCAACGAGATGCATGCCGATCCGCTCGCCGCCGATTGTGCGGCGCACGGCAGCTTCATCGCCAGTACCTCGACAGCGTTCGACCGCGTCGACTTCGCGCCGAACGCATTCGACAGCGGCAACGCGACGATCACGCCGTGGAACGACTCGTTCGACCAGGGCAAGCAGCGCGTGAAGGTCGACAACATCGTCACGGTCGACGGGCAAGGCATTCACAGCGACGGCAGCGACCCGACGCCGCTGAAATTCCGTTGCGGTTATGTCGGCCAGCAAATGCTCGCGTTCAGCTGGAACGACCCCGTCCCACCGCTGAAGCCGCGCGTGGAACGCTCGTCGTCGACGAAGAAGTTCAAGGGCAAGTCGCACCGCGGCAAGGCCAAGGCGAAGGCATCGGGCCGCACCGGCAAGAAGGCCGTGACCACGAAGAAATCGAGCGGCCAGAAGAAAGCCGTCAAGAAAAAAACCGCGAAGAAGTCCTGATACGACCGAGCGGCAACGACAGACGCAAAAAAGCCGGGGCATCCTGTGATGCCCCGGCTTTTTTCATATGACGACGATACGCTTACGCGAACGTGTCGACGTGCACCAGAATCGCGGCCAGCATCGCCGCGCCAAGCGCCGCGCTGCGCTCGCCGTTCCAGCCGACGCGCTCGTCGGGCAGGTTCGCGTTGTCCTTGAACGGCATCTCGAGCGTCAGCGACAGGCAACCGAACTGGTGGCCGATGTATTTCGACGCCAGCTTGAGCGCATCTTCCTTGTACTTGCTTGCCGCATAGCCGTGCTCGGTCTGGAAGTCGGGACTCGCGACCTTGAACGCGTCGATGAACGCGGCCTGTTCCTTGCCCTGCTGCGCGGTAAAGCTCGGCAGCATCTCCGAACCGGCGACGAACACGTACGGCAGATCCTCGTCGCCGTGAATGTCGAAGAACATGTCGCAGCCGATCGCATGGATCGCGTCACGCACGGCCAGCACTTCGGGGCTGCGCTCGGCATCCGGCGCCATCCACTCGCGATTCAGGTTCGCGCCTGCCGCATTGGTGCGCAGGTTGCCATACACGCTGCCGTCCGGGTTCATGTTCGGGACGATGTGGAACGTCACGCGATCGTAGAGCTTGCGCGCGACCGGATCGCCAGCCCAGTCGCCCCATCCCGCCAGCCGCTTGACGAGGCCCTCGACGAACCACTCGGCCATCGACTCGCCCGGATGCTGGCGCGCGATGATCCATACCTTCTTCTTCGGCGCGTCGCCGGTTTCCGGCGTGCCGAGCGTCAGCAGCGACATCGGACGGCCTTCGACCGTACGGCCAAGTTCGACGACGCTCGCCTGCGGCAGCTGCTGGACCGCGCCGAGAAACGCCGCATGACGCTCTTCCGAATACGGCTCGAAATACGCGTAGTAGATGCTGTCGAACTCCGGCGTATGGTCGATGGTCATCGTCTTGCCGTCGAACGTCGTCGGCACGCGAAACCAGTCGACCCGATCGTAGCTCGCCACCGCCTGGTAGTTGCGCCAGCCCGACGGATACGCGCATTCGGCCGCGTTCTCGAACGTCATCACGCACCGCTCGCCGCGCGCGCCCGTCAGCCGGTAGTAAAACCATTGCGCGAATTCCGAGCGATTGTCGCCGCGCACGCGCAGCCGGATCGCGTCGGGGCTGTCGCACGACACGACGTCGATCGCGCCTGCGTCGAAATTGCTGGTGATCGAAAGGGCCATCTGTCTCTCCTTTGTCGATCGGCGTGAGCGCTTTGACGCTCGCACCGGTCCCATGTAAAGCGGGCGGCCGAACGCACGGTATGCCGCGCGCCGGGCCTCATGCATGTGCCGGCCGTCTCGTGAACGGCCGGCCGGGTCACTCGCCGACTCGCCGGCGATATACGTACGTCGAATCGTTCGACGCAGCCGCGTCGAACGCATAGCCTTCCGTCGCAAAATCCTTCAGTGCCTTCGGGTCGGCAATCCGGTTCTCGACGACAAAACGCGCCATCAGCCCGCGCGCGCGCTTCGCATGGAAGCTGATGATCTTGTAGCGGCCGCCCTTCCAGTCCTCGAACACCGGCGTGACGACCGGCGCGGCCAGCAGCTTCGGCTTGACCGACTTGAAGTATTCGGTCGACGCGCAGTTGACCAGCACACGCGCCGCGCCGCTGCGCGTCTCGAGCTGCTCGTTCAGCGCCCGCGTGATGCGGTCGCCCCAGAACGCGTACAGATCCTTGCCGCGCGCGTTCGCGAAGCGCGTGCCCATCTCGAGCCGGTACGGCTGCAGCAGGTCGAGCGGACGCAGCAATCCGTACAGGCCCGACAGCACGCGCACGTGCTGCTGCGCATAGTCGAGATCGGCCGACGACAGCGATTTCGCGTCGAAACCTTCATAGACGTCGCCGTTGAACGCGAGCACGGCCTGCTTCGCATTGGCCGGCGTGAAGGACCGCGACCAGTCGGCATAGCGCTGGAAATTCAGGCGCGCAAGCGGATCGGAGATATCCATCAGCGTCGCGATGTCCTGCGGCGACAGCTTGCGCAGGCCGTCGATCAGCTCGGACGCGTCGTCGACGAATGCAGGCTTCGTGTAAGACTGGACGTGCGCGGGCGTATCGTAGTCGAGGGATTTGGCTGGAGAGAGAACGATTATCATAGAGGCTCGCTGGCACGCCGTGCCTTGCGGTCAGACGAAAACCACCGATTGTAACGAATGACCCGCTCTCTCGCCCCGCACGCCGCGCATCGCGTCGTGCTCGACTCGAACGTCTGGATCGACATCCTCGTATTCGACGACCCCGCTACGCGCCCGATCCGGGCCGCGCTGGAAAGCGGCGCGCTTGCCGCCGTGATCGACGGCCGCTGCCTGACCGAGCTCGAATACGTGCTCGACTATCCGCAGTTCCAGTCGCGCGCGATCGACAAGGCGGCCGCACTCGCGACCGTCGCCCGCCTCGCGAGCCTCGTCGAGCCGCCGCCTGTCGACGCCGACGCGCCGCCGCTGCCGAAGTGCAAGGACCGCGACGACCAGAAGTTTCTCGAACTTGCCCGCGCCGCACAGGCCGAGTGGCTCGTATCGAAAGACCGCGCGCTGCTGAAACTCGCGAAGCGCACCGCACGCGACTTCGGCTTCCGGATCGCGCAGCCCGCGCCGTTTGCCGAGGCCTGCGCGCTCGACGCCGCACCGGACACGACGACCACGCCGGCCTGACCTGCGCCGCACCACCCGAATCCGACCGTATCGATGAACGCTCCTTCAGACATGCCAACGACTCCCGTTTTCCCCTCGCGCCTGCCGAACGTCGGCACGACGATCTTCACGGTCATGAGCGCGCTTGCCGCCGAAAAAGGCGCGGTGAACCTCGGCCAGGGCTTCCCGGATTTCGATTGCGATCCGCGCATCGTCGATGCGGTCGCGACCGCGATGCGCAACGGGCACAACCAGTATCCGCCGATGGCCGGCGTCGCACCGCTGCGCGACGCGATCGCCGACAAGATCGCGCAGGTCTATGGCCGGCGCTACGATCCGGCCACCGAGATCACGGTGACGGCCGGCGCGACGCAGGCGCTGCTGACGGCGATCCTGTGCGCGGTGCATCCGGGCGATGAAGTGATCGTCGTCGAACCGACCTACGACAGCTACCTGCCGTCGATCGAGCTCGCGGGCGGCAAGCCCGTGTTCGTCACGCTCGAGGCGCCCGATTATGCGATCCCGTTCGACCGCCTCGCGGCCGCGATCACGCCGAAAACGCGAATGATCCTGATCAACACGCCGCACAACCCGACGGGTACCGTGTGGCGCGAGGCGGACATGCGCAAGCTCGCGGACATCGTGCGCGGCACCAACGTGCTGATCCTGTCCGACGAAGTGTACGAGCACATGGTCTACGACGGTGCACGCCACGAAAGCGTTGCGCGCTACCCGGAACTCGCCGCACGCAGCTTCATCGTGTCGAGCTTCGGCAAGACCTATCACGTGACGGGCTGGAAGGTCGGCTACGTCGCGGCGCCTGCCGCGCTGACCGCGGAATTCCGCAAGGTCCACCAGTTCAACGTCTTCACGGTGAACACGCCGATGCAGATCGGGCTCGCCGACTACCTGCGCGACCCGGCACCGTATCTGTCGCTGGCCGGTTTCTACCAGAAGAAGCGCGACTTCTTCCGTGCGGGCCTCGAGCGCACGCGCTTCAAGCTGCTGCCGTGCACGGGCACGTACTTTCAGTGCGTCGATTACTCGGCGATCAGCGACCTGCCCGAGGCGGAATTCTCGAAGTGGCTCACGTCGGAGATCGGCGTGGCCGCCATTCCGGTGTCGGCGTTCTATCACGAGCCGCATGAATCGGGCGTCGTACGCTTCTGCTTCGCGAAGCAGGAAAGCACGCTCGCGTCCGCGCTCGAACGGCTCGCCCGCCTGTAAACCCCGTATGGGCGGCCCCCGCCGCCCTGCCGGAACCGCGCTTACGAGCGCGCGACGCGCGTCGCTTCGATATATGCCTTGCGCTCGGCGGCCACGCGCTGCGCGGCCGGACGCTCGCCGACCTGCTTCGCGTGCGCCTTCCAGTCGATGCCGGCGTCGAGCAGGAAATCGCGCCCGAATATCGCCTTCGTCGCCATCCCGATGACCGGCAGATGAACCCACGCGGCGATGTCCGCGAGGCCGAACGTCTCGCCGAGCACATACGGCGAAAACCGCGTCATCTGCTTGAACGCATCGATCGCACGCGGCAGGCGCTTCTCGACGTGCGCCTTCGTCCCGTCGCTGACCTTGCCGCCGAAAAATGCCTCCGTATAGACCTCGCGCGTCATCCATTCGAGATACAGCTCGAGCGTCTCGACCAGTTCGCGCACCTTCGCGGCCGCGAACGGACTCGCCGGGAAAATGCCTTTTTCGGGATAGCGCGCGGCCAGGTATTCGACGATCGCCTGCGACTCGAACAATGCGCCTTCCTCGGTCTTCAGGAACGGAATCTTGCCGAGCGGCGAATCGACGAGCCGGGCCGGATCGCTGATCGGCAAACCGCACACCGACTCCTCGAACGGAATGTCGTGCTCGAGCAGCACGAACTTCACCTTGTTGTAATAGTTGGACAACGGCATACCGCACAGCTGTAGCATCAGGGTCTCCTTCCTTGCTGAAGCGCGGCCGTAACGGTGCCGGCCGCATCGAGATTCGTCGCGCCGAAAAGCACGTTCGTGCTAGTCTAAAGCAAGTTTTGCGTTCGTCACGACAACATTACATCCGCTGCGGCAGCCATTCCGGCTGTTCGCGCAACATGCGCGGCGCAGCCGCCCCGCCATCCGATGGAGACACGCTCGCATGAGTGCTGAACTGCTGGCCTCGCGTCCGCCCGAGAGCGATTCGACGCTCGTCCTCACGCTGTCCAATCCCGGCGCGCGCAATGCGCTGCATCCCGACATGTACGCGGCCGGCATCGAGGCGATTGCCACCGCCGATCGCGATCCCGCGATTCGAGCAGTCGTCCTGACCGGTGCCGATCGCTTCTTCTGCGCGGGCGGCAACCTGAACCGGCTGCTCGAGAACCGTTCGAAGGATCCGTCCTACCAGGCCGACAGCATCGACCAGCTCGCCGCTTGGGTCACGGCGATCCGCGCGTCGACGAAACCGGTGATCGCAGCCGTCGAAGGCGCCGCGGCCGGCGCGGGTTTCTCGCTCGCGCTCGCGTGCGACCTGATCGTCGCCGCGCACGACGCGAAATTCGTGATGTCGTATGCGCGTGTGGGCCTCACGCCGGACGGCGGCGGTTCGTGGTTCCTCGCGCGCGCACTGCCGCGCGCGATGGCGGCCGAACTTCTGTTCGAAGGCAAGCCGGTCACGGCCGAACGCCTGCATGCGCTCGGCGTCGTCAACCGGCTCGCCGTGCCCGGCGCGGCACTGACCGACGCGCTCGCGTGGGCCGACGCACTCGCCGGCATCTCGCCGAACGCCCTCACACGCATCAAGTCGCTGCTCGACGATGCGACGACGCAATCGCTCGAACCGCATCTCGGTACCGAGCGCGATCATTTCGTCGCGTCGCTGCATCATGCGGACGGGCTCGAAGGCATCACCGCGTTTCTCGAGAAACGCCAGCCGCGTTACAAGCGCTGATCGAGCCAGCCTTCTCCCGTGACGACGCGACGCCGCCCGGTCGTAACGGCGCTCGATACCGCGCAAGAAATGCACTGACGCACGTCGCGCCCGACGTCGGCGGCGCGCTTCACGCCGCCTGCGCACACGCATCGCCAGGCACGTTTCCGTCGCCAGCAGCCCGCGTCGATCCATGCTCTAATGTCCGCCTGTCGCGGCGCCCCCGGCGCCGTTTTCGCGCATGCAACCGAGGAGTTGACGATGATCGACGTCTATAGCTGGGCGACCCCGAACGGCCACAAGGTGCACATCATGCTCGAGGAAACGGGCCTCGCATACCGTGCACATCCGGTCGATATCGGCGCAGGCGACCAGTTCAAGCCCGACTTCCTGAAGATCAGCCCGAACAACAAGATCCCGGCCATCGTCGATCCGGACGGTCCCGGCGGCAAACCGATCTCGCTGTTCGAATCGGGCGCGATCCTGATCTATCTCGCGGAGAAGACCGGCAAGTTCCTGCCGACCGATCCGGCCGCGCGCTATGCAACGCTCGAGTGGCTGATGTTCCAGATGGGCGGCGTCGGCCCGATGCTCGGGCAGGCGCACCACTTCCGCCTGTACGCGCCGGAGAAGATCGAATACGCGGTCAACCGCTACACGAACGAAGCGAAACGCCTGTACAACGTGATGGACAAACGCCTCGGCGAATCCGAATATCTCGCGGGCGACGCGTACACGATCGCAGACATTGCGACGTTCCCGTGGACGCGTTCGTGGCAAAACCAGGGCATCGTGCTCGACGAGTTGCCGAACGTGAAGCGCTGGTACGACGCGATCGCCGCGCGACCCGCCGTGCAGCGCGGCGTCGAGGTGCTCGCGTCGATGCGCAAGGCACTGCAGGACGACAAGGCTCGCGAAGTGCTGTTCGGCGCGACGCAGTACGCGAAGCACTGACACGCAGGGACGGACGGGGCGGCAAGCGTGCCTGCCGCCCCGCGCGTCAGAAGTAGTGCAGCGTGATGAACTCCGCCGCGCACACCAGCAGCGGCGCATCGGGACGCTCGACCTGGATCGACACCGACCACGTCACCTGCACCCCGCCCTGCGCGGCGCCGGCGGTTTCCTTCACCGCGAACAGCGCACGCACGCGTGCACCGACCGGCACCGGCTTCAGGAATCGCACGCGATTCAGCCCGTAGTTCACGCCCATCTTCTGCTCGAAGCACATCGCATCGGTCATCAACGCGGGAATCAGCGACAGCGTCAGGAACCCGTGCGCGATCGGTCCGCCGAACGGCGACTCGCGTCGGGCGCGCTCGGGATCGACGTGAATCCATTGATGATCGCCGGTCGCGTCGGCGAAACCGTCGACGCGATGTTGGTCGATCGCGATCCAGCCGCTCGCGAGCGGCTCCGCGCCGACCCGTGCCTGCAACGCCTCGGCCGACGCGATCAGCGGCAAGGTCACGTCCGTCATGCGCTCGCCCCTCCCGGATGGCGCAGCCCGAAAAGCACCTTCGTATGCACGCTGATCACCGTCTCGCCGGCTTCGTTCACGCCGACCCACTCCGTCGACACGATGCCGCAGTCGGGCTTGCTCTCCGACACCCGCTTGTCGTGAACCTTCTGGTACATCGTGATCGTGTCGCCGGCCCGCACCGGCTTGAGCCAGCGGATCGAGTCGATGCCCGGCGAGCCCATGCTGGTCGAATCCGGCCCGAGCTTCCGGACGAGCAGGCTCATGAACACCGAGCACGTATGCCAGCCGCTCGCGACGAGGCCGCCGAAATGCGATGCCTTCCCGGCCGCCTCGTCGAGATGGAACGGTTGCGGATCGTAGCGCTGCGCGAACGCCTTGATGTCGTCGGGCTCGAACGTGTAGCGGCCCACTTCGGTCGTGCTGCCGACCACCAGGTCTTCGTAACTGATACCCACTTGCAAGTCTCCTTGTCTGGCGCGCTCGCGCGTCGCCGTCATGCCGCGTCGGCCTGCGCGAAATCGGGCAGCGCCGCGATCCGGGCAAGATGATGGTCGGTGTCGCCGAGCGTCGTCTCGATGATCGTCAGCCGCTTGAACAAATGCGCGGCGGCGACCTCGTTGGTCACGCCCATGCCACCATGCAACTGAATGGCCTGCTGCCCGACGAAACGCGCGGCCGCGCCAACACGTGCCTTCGCGGCGGACACGGCCTTGCGCCGCGCATCGGCGTCGCCGCTCGCGTAGCGCACCGCCGCCAGATAGGTCAGCGAGCGCGCCTGCTCCGCATGGATCAGCATGTCGACCATCCGGTGCTGCAGTGCCTGAAAACGCGCGATCGGCACGCCGAACTGCTCGCGCGTCTTCGTGTATTCGACCGTCGCGCGATTCAGCTCGTCGAGTGCGCCGACCGCTTCCGCGCACAGCAGGAACGTCGCGTAATCGGCAACCTGCTCGAGCGCCGCCGCGTCGCGCGCACCGCCCGTCAGCAGCCGGGCCGGCGTTGCGTTGAATTCGATCGTCGCGGCACGCTGGCCGTCGATCGTCCGGTAGTCGGTCACCTTCGCGTTCGCCGCGTCGCGTTCGACGACGAACAGGCCGATGCCGCCGCCATCGACACGCGCGGGCACGATCCACGCATGCGCCTGTGCGCCGTGCTGAACGACCGACTTGATGCCGGTCAGCCGGTACGTGCCGCCGTGCTCGCGCGCATGCGTGTCGAGCTCGTACAAATCGTAGCGCGCCTGCGGCTCATGGAACGCAACCGCCAGCCGTTTCTGTCCCTGCGCCACCGCCTCCAGCAACGCGGCATCGTCGCCCGCGCCGGAGCCGGCGATGCGCAGTGCCTCGACGCCGACCGCCGTGGCCCAGTACGGCTCGATCACGAGCGCGCGGCCGAGCTCCTGCATCACGACCAGCATGTCGACCGGACCGCCGCCGAAGCCGCACTGGGCGTCGGGCACCGGCAATGCGGTCAACCCCAGTTCGGTGAATGCGCGCCATTGCGCGTCCGAGACGCCCGTGTCGCCGCGCACGATCGCCTGACGCGCGTCGAAGCCGTATTGCTCGCCGAGATACCGGCGCAGCGCGTCGGCGAACTGCTGCTGCTCATCGGTAAAGCTGAAATCCATGGTTGTCTCCGTTCCCTGATCACAGCCCCAGAATCATCTGCGCGATGATGTTCTTCTGGATCTCGTTCGAGCCACCGTAGATCGACGTCTTCCGGTAGTTGAAGTAGTACGCGGCAAGCGGCGCCGCATCGTCGTCGCCCGCGATGCTGTGCTCGCGCTCGCCGTCGAGGAACGGCACGTCGAACGGCGCGGCGAGCGGGCCGATCGCATCGACCATCAGTTCGGTGAGCGCCTGCTGCACCTCGGTGCCCTTGATCTTCAGCATCGATGCCTCGGGGCCGGGCCCCTTGCCGCTCGTCTCGCGGCTGACGACACGCAGCACCGTCACCTCGAGCGCCATCAGCTCGACTTCGAGCGCCGCGACCTTCGCGGCAAATACCGGATCGGCGAGCAACGGCTTGCCGTTCTTGCGCTGGTTCGACGCCACGCGCTTCAGGAACGCGAGCTCGCGTTTCGACGCGCCGACGCGTGCGATGCCGGTGCGCTCGTGGCCGAGCAGGTATTTCGCGTAGGTCCAGCCGCGGTTCTCGTCGCCGACGAGGTTCTCGACCGGCACCTTCACGTCCTCGAAGAACACTTCGTTGACCTCGTGGTCCTCGTCGAGCATGACGATCGGGCGCACGGTGATGCCGGGCGTCTTCATGTCGATCAGCAGGAACGAGATGCCCTCCTGCTTCTTCGCGGCCGGATCGGTCCGGACGAGGCAGAACATCATGTCGGCGTGCTGGCCGAGCGTCGTCCAGGTCTTCTGGCCGTTGACGACGTAGTGGTCGCCATGGCGCTCGGCGCGCGTGCGCAGCGATGCGAGATCGGATCCCGAACCGGGCTCCGAGTAACCCTGGCACCACCAGTCGGAACCGTCGAGTATGCGCGGCAGATAGTGGCGTTTCTGCGCCTCGCTGCCGTACTTCATCAGCACCGGTGCGACCATCGACACGCCGAACGGCAGCACGGTCGGCGCGCCGATCCGCGCGCACTCCTCATCCCAGATGTGTCGCTGCGTCGCGTTCCAGCCCGGGCCGCCGTATTCGACGGGCCACGCGGGCGCGGACCAGCCGCGCTGGCCGAGAATCCGGTGCCAGCTCGCGAAATCCTCGCGGTCGAGTCGTTTGTGATCGAGTACTTTGGCGCGCAGCGCGTGAGGCAGGTTGGCCTCGAGCCAGGCGCGGACGTCGGCGCGGAACGCGTCGTCGGCGGGGGAATAATCCAGATCCATGCGCAGTGTCTCCTGTCGGCCGGAGTGCGCGCTTCAGCGGTTGCTCCGGTCTCATGCAGACGCTCGCCGCGGCCGTCCGCCCCGGCAAGGATCCGCTGCATGCGTCATTGCAGCGGTTCTTTCAGCGCGGCAGGAATCGGCAGCGGCATCACGTCGATGCCTTCTTCGGCCAAGGATTGCGCATCTTCCGGCGTCGTGACGCCACGAATGCTGCGTGCGGGCGCCTCGTTGTAATGGATGCGCCGCGCTTCCTCGGCGAAGCGCTCGCCCACATTCTCGGTTTTCTCCAGCACCTCGCGCAGCGCACGCATCACCTGCGCCTGCAGCGCACGCGGGTCGGCCGGCCGGGCCTGCGTCGCGCCCGACAAGTTCAGGCGCGGCGCCGACGGCAGACGGTTGACCTCGGTCGTTCCGCACACCGGACATTCGACCAGCTTGCGGGACAACTGCGCTTCGAATTCATCGGCGGAAGCGAACCAGCCTTCGAACCGATGACCGTGCGGGCACTGTAAATCGAGGACCTTCATGCTGAATCAGGGCGTGTGACGAGTGTAGCGCAAATTGCGGTTTTGTGAACGATCGTGCTAAATCGCGATCGCGCGGGACGAATGCACCGCGTCACCGGATTGTAACGCGGCGCCCCGCTCGCCGTTGGCGCGACGCTCAGGGCGTCAGGACCGGCCCGAGCGGCCAGGCGCCGGACAGCACCTTGTCGAGCCACATCATGCCGATGATCGTCTTCACGTCGGTGATCTGGCCCGTGCGCACCCACTCCTGCAGGTCCGCCTGCGTCGCGGTGAAGGTCTCGAGGAATTCGCCTTCGTCGAGCTTGCGCTCGCCGGCCGTCAGCCCACGCGCAAGGTACAGGTCGATGAATTCGGTCGAATAGGAAATGATCGGGTGAATGCGGGCCAGGAACACGTATTCACGCGCCGTGTAGCCCGTTTCCTCGCGCAGTTCGCGCACCGCGCACGCGAGCGCGCCTTCGTCCGGATCGAGCTTGCCGGCCGGGAATTCGGCCATCACCTTGCCGATCGGATAGCGATACTGGCTTTCCATCAGCACGCGGCCGTCGTCGAACAGCGGGATCACCATCACCGCGCCCGGATGCTGGACGTATTCGCGCGTGGCCTTCTTGCCGTCCGGCAGACGGACGGTGTCGCGCTTGAGCTTGAGGAACGCGCCTTCGAAAATCGCCTCGCTCTCGAGGCAGGTTTCGGTCAGTGCGGCGTCGTGATTGGGTAGTTCGGCCATCGGCGGCTCCTGGATGAGCACGACGGACGGCCGGGGGCCGTCAGCGTCGTTTGACGAGATACTGGAACGTGAAGCCGGGGAACGCGAACACGACGAACAGACTGAACGTGATCGCGTAAAACTGCCAGCCCTGTTCAAAGCGGTTGCCGGCACGCGATTCGAGCCAGAAGCCGAGCGCGCCGACGATGAAATACAGCACGATCAGCTCGCCGATCCGCACCCACGCGCTCTTCTTCGCCGCGCCGAACGGCACGACGGCGAAGAGGCGTTGGTTCAGGAACGGGAGGTTGGCGCATACGAGCGCCAACAGCACGATAAACCAGCCGGCTGCCGACATTACAGCGGCAGCGTGTGACGAATTGCCTGCAGGCAGGCCGTCAGCAGCGGGCTCGGAATCAGGCCGAGCACGACGACCGCCAGGCCGTTCAGCACGAGGATCGTGCGCTTGCAGAAATCACCCGTGATCGGCGTCGAATCCTGCGGTGCATCGAAATACATCAGCTTCACGATGCGCAGGTAGTAGAACGCGCCGAACAGCGACGTGATCACGGCCAGCACGGCCAGCCACGTGAGGCCCGCGTTGACGGTCGCCTCGAGCACGGCCAGCTTCGCATAGAAGCCGACGGTCGGCGGGATGCCGGCCAGCGAGAACATCATGACCATCATCACGAACGCGAACACCGGGCTGCGCTTGTTGAGGCCCTTGAAGTCGTCGATCGTTTCCGCTTCGAAATCGCGGCGTGCGAGCAGCATCACCACGCCGAACGAGCCAAGCGTCGTGATCAGGTAGACGATCGCGTAGAACATCGCCGAGCTGTAGGCGTTCGCCGGTGCCGCCGCGTCGCCCTTCACGATGCCCGCGAGCAGGCCGAGCAGCACGAAGCCCATGTTCGAGATCGCCGAGTAGGCGAGCATCCGCTTGATGTTGCGCTGGACGATACCGGTGATGTTGCCGACGATCAGCGACAGCGCGGCGAGGATCACGAGCGCGGTCTGCCAGTTCTGAGCGAGCGGCAGCAGGCCCATCACCAGGAAACGCAGGCCCCACGCGAACGCGGCAACCTTCGGGCCGCCGCCGACGAACAGCGTCATCGCGGTCGGTGCGCCCTGGTAGACGTCCGGCACCCACATGTGGAACGGCACGGCACCCAGCTTGAACGCGATACCGGCGACGATGAAGACCACGCCGAACATCAGCACGGCTGCGTCGGTGTTGCCGCCGACGGCCTTGTACACCTCGCCCAGCTCGAGCGAGCCGGTCGCGCCGTAGAGCATCGAGATGCCGTACAGCACGAAGCCCGACGCGAGCGCGCCCAGCACGTAGTACTTCATCGCGGCTTCGCTCGACTGCGCGGCGTCGCGGCGCAGCGCGATCACGGCATACAGCGACAGCGACATCAGTTCGAGACCGAGGTACAGCGTCAGGAAGTTGTTGCCCGACACCATGACCAGCTGGCCGAGCAGCGAGAACATGCCGAGCAGGAACACGTCGCCGCGGAACATGTCGCGATCTTCGAGGTACTTGCGCGAATAGACCAGCGAGACCGCGAAACCGAACGACACGACGGCCTTCATCGTGCTCGCGAACGAGTCGACGACGACCATCTTCGAGAAGAAGTAGTACTGCTGCGGGTCGAGTGCCTGCACCGCGAACCACACGCCCGCGACGACCGACGAAACGACCGCGATCAGATAGGTCAGGCGGCGGCCGGAAGCACCGGTAAAGGTGTCGTTCAGCCATGCGACGACGATGGCGGCCATCACCAGCGCGTCAGGCAACAGGACATTCATAGGAGCATTCATGATCTTGGTTTCCTCCGCTCGCGATTACTGGGCCAGCGGCAGCTTCGACTGCGCGACGTGGGAGAGGAGGTTTTCCACGGAAACGTGCATCACGTCCGTGAAAGGCTTCGGATAAAGACCCATCAGCAGCGTGAACGCGGCGAGCACGGCCAGCATCAGGAATTCGCGACGGCCGATGTCCTTCAGCTTGGCAACGTGATCGTTCGCCACCGCGCCGAAGTACACGCGCTTGTACATCCACAGCGTGTAGGCCGCACCGAGGATCAGCGTGAACGCCGCGCCGAAGGCGATCCAGAAGTTGTACTGGACGGCCGCGAGAATCACCATGAACTCGCCGACGAAACCCGACGTACCCGGCAGGCCGCAGTTGGCCATCGAGAACAGCATCGCGAATGCCGCGAACTTCGGCATCACGTTGACGACGCCGCCGTAATCGGCGATCTGGCGCGAGTGCACGCGGTCGTACAGCACGCCGATGCAGAGGAACATCGCGCCCGACACGAAGCCGTGCGAGATCATCTGGATGATCGCGCCTTCGACGCCGAGCTGGTTGAAGATGAAGAAGCCGAGCGTGACGAAGCCCATGTGCGCGATCGACGAATACGCGACCAGCTTCTTCATGTCGGCCTGCACCATCGCGACGAGGCCGATGTAGATCACCGCGATCAGCGACAGCGTGATCACGACCGGTGCCAGGAAGTGGCTCGCGTCAGGCGTGATCGGCAGCGAGAAGCGCAGGAAACCGTAGGCGCCGAGCTTCAGCATGATCGCGGCCAGCACGACCGAGCCGCCCGTCGGCGCTTCCACGTGCGCGTCCGGCAGCCACGTGTGCACCGGCCACATCGGCACCTTCACCGCGAAGGCGAGGAAGAAGGCGATGAACAACAGGATCTGCGGCGTCATCGCGATCTTCGCGTTCTGCCACGTCGCGAGGTCGAACGAGTGCGTTTCCGTGTACAGGTAGATCAGCGCGACCAGCATCAACAGCGAGCCGGCCAGCGTGTACAGGAAGAACTTGAACGCCGCGTACACGCGGTTCGGGCCGCCCCACACGCCGATGATGATGTACATCGGGATCAGGGTCGCCTCGAAGAACACGTAGAACAGCAGGCCGTCGGCCGCCGAGAACACGCCGATCATGATCCCGGACAGGATCAGGAACGCCGCGAGGTACTGCGCGACGTTCTCGGTGATCACTTCCCACGCGGCGATCACGACGATCACCGTGATCAGCGCGGTCAGCACGACGAACCACATCGAGATGCCGTCGACGCCGAGGTGATACGCGATGTCGAAGCGTTCGATCCAGGTCGACTTCTCGACGAACTGCAGCGCGGCCGTGCTCGAGTCGAAGCCCGTGATCAGCGGGATCGTGACCGCGAGACCGAGCAGCGAGCCGATCAGCGCGATCCAGCGGGCCGTCCCCGGATTTTTGTCGTTACCTACCGCGAGTACCAGGAGGCCGAAAACGATCGGCAACCAGATCGCGGTACTGAGAATCGGAAAAGCGTGCATTGTTCTTGTCCCCTCGCCTTATTTGCCGCCGAGCGTTACAAACAGGGTCAGGAGCCCCAGCATGCCGATGATCATGGCGAACGCGTAGTGATAGATGTAACCGGATTGGAGGAAGCGGATCACGCCGGCGAACCAGCCGATGAACCGGGCGCTGCCGTTGACGAGGCCGTCGATCACCACGACGTCGCCTTCCTTCCACAGGCCGCGGCCGATCGCCACCGAACCACGGGCGAACACCACTTCGTTGATCTTGTCCAGGTAGTACTTGTTGTCCAGCAGCGTGTAGATCGGGCCGAACGCGCGGCGGATCGACGCCGGCAGTTCCGGACGCTTCAGATACAGGAACCAGGCGACCACGACGCCGGCGAGCGCGAGCCAAACCGGCAGGCCCGACACCGAGTGCAGGCCCATGCCCACCCAGCCGTGGAACTCTTCGGCCATCTCGGCGAGCGCCGGGTGGTTTTCGCCGATGAAGATCACCTTGTCGAAGGCGACGCCGTGCTGGAAGAAATCGCCGAACAGCATCGGGCTGATCGCGATCGCACCGATGATCACCGACGGGATCGCCAGCAGGACCAGCGGCACCCACACGACCCACGGGGTCTCGTGCGGCTCGTGCGCGTGGTCGTCATGACCGTGGCCATGGCCGTGATCGTCGTGGCCGTGCGCGGCCGCCATGCCCATCGGCGACTCCGGATGCTTCGGCTTGCGGAAGCGCTCTTCGCCGTGGAACACCAGGAAGTACATGCGGAACGAGTACAGCGCCGTGACGAACACGCTCGCGACGACCGCGAAGTACGCGAAGCCCGAACCCGGCAGGTGCGACAGCTTCACCGCGTCGATGATCGAATCCTTCGAGTAGAAGCCCGAGAAGAACGGCGTGCCGATCAGCGCGAGCGAACCGACGAGCGACGTGATCCACGTGATCGGCATGTACTTGCGCAGGCCGCCCATGTTGCGCATGTCCTGGTCGTGGTGCATGCCCATGATGACCGAGCCGGCGCCGAGGAACAGCAGCGCCTTGAAGAACGCGTGCGTCATCAGGTGGAACACGGCGACCGGGTAGGCGGACACGCCGAGCGCGACGGTCATGTAGCCGAGCTGCGACAGCGTCGAGTACGCGACCACGCGCTTGATGTCGTTCTGGACGATGCCGAGGAAGCCCATGAAGAGCGCCGTGATCGCGCCGATCACCGTGATGAACGACAGCGCGGTATCCGACAGCTCGAACAGCGGCGACATGCGCGACACCATGAAGATACCGGCCGTCACCATCGTCGCCGCGTGAATCAGCGCCGAAATCGGCGTCGGGCCTTCCATCGAGTCCGGCAGCCACACGTGCAGCGGGAACTGTGCCGACTTGCCCATCGCGCCGATGAACAGGCAGATACAGGCCACGGTCAGCAGGCCCCAGTCGGTGCCCGGGAAGTGCAGGCTCGCGAGTTCCGCGCGCTTCGCGAACACTTCGCCGTAGTTCATCGAGCCGGCGAACGCGAGCAGCAGGCCGATGCCGAGCAGGAAGCCGAAGTCGCCCACGCGGTTCACGAGGAACGCCTTCATGTTCGCGTAGATCGCGCTCTCACGCGTGAAGTAGAAGCCGATCAGCAGGTACGACACCAGACCCACCGCTTCCCAGCCGAAGAACAGCTGCAGGAAGTTGTTGCTCATCACGAGCATCAGCATCGAGAACGTGAACAGCGAGATGTACGAGAAGAAGCGCTGGTAGCCGTCTTCTTCCGCCATGTAGCCGATCGTGTACACGTGCACCATCAGCGAGACGAAGGTCACGACGACCATCATCATCGCGGTCAGCGAATCGACGAGGAAGCCGACTTCGAGTTTCAGCGAGCCGACGTTCATCCATTCGTAGACGGTCGCGTTGAAGCTTGCGCCGCCCATCACGTCGAGGAAGACTTTCGCCGACAGGAGGAACGCGATCATCACGCCGAGGATCGTGATCCGGTGTGCGCCCTTGCGCCCGACTGCGTTCCCGAACAGCCCCGCAATCAGCGAGCCGACCAGCGGAGCGAGCGGAATCGCCAGCAGCAGGTTTTCATTGAGTGTCGTTGACATAACAGCGTTGCCTGAAATTAACCTTTGAGCTGATCGAGATCCTCGACATTGATCGTGTCGAGCTTACGGAACAGGGTCACCAGAATCGCAAGACCGATCGCGGCTTCCGCTGCCGCGACGGTCAGCACGAAGAACACGAAGATCTGGCCGTGCACGTCGCCGAGGTAATGCGAGAACGCGACGAAGTTGGTATTCACCGCCAGCAGCATCAGTTCGATCGACATCAGGATGATGATGACGTTGCGGCGGTTCAGGAAGATCCCGACGATCGCGATCGCAAACAGGATCGCGCCGAGCACAAGGTAGTGAGCAAGAGTCAGCATGATTTTCTTTTCCTCCGCTTAGCCGTTGGTGCCCGAACCGGCTTCGCTCTGCGCCGTTTCCGGCTGCGGCTTGTCCGCTTCCATCTTCACGAGGCGCACGCGGTCGTTGCGGCGCACCTTGACCTGATCCGACACGCGCTGGCGCTTGCTGTCCTTGCCCTTGCGCTCGGTCAGCCCGATCGCGGCGATGATCGCGACCAGCAGCACGAGACCGGCGATTTCGAACGCGAAGATGTAGTCGGTGTAGATGACCTTGCCGATCAGGCGCGTGTTCGACCAGTTGGCCATCTCGCCCGTCGCCATCGCATGCACGGTGTGCGTGTCGCCGTAACCGCGCCACAGGATCAGCGCGGTCTCGATCACGATGATCGCGCCGACCACGGTCGCCATCGGCACGAAGCGCTTGAAGTCGCGGCGCAGGTAGTCGATGTTGATATCCAGCATCATCACGACGAACAGGAACAGCACCATCACGGCGCCCACGTAGACCAGCACCAGCAGGATCGCGAGGAACTCCGCTTCCAGCAGCATCCAGATCGCGGCGGCGTTGAAGAACGCCAGCACAAGGAAAAGCGCAGACGCCACCGGGTTGCGCGAAGTGATCACCTTCAGCCCTGATACCACCAGGAGCAGCGCGAAGATGTAGAACAGTACGGTCGTGAATTCCATGATTACCGGTTCATCGTTAGGCCATAGTCAGGCGCGGCTTGCGGGACGCTCTCGCGTGCCGCACCCGTCGCGGCGGCTCGGCCCTGGCTGCGGGCCGGCACTGCAAACACAATCAACGATACGGCGCGTCGGCAGCCTTCGCCGCGGCGATGTCCTTCTCGTAGCGATCGCCCACCGCGAGCAGCATTTCCTTCGTGAAATACAGGTCGCCGCGCTTTTCGCCGTGGTACTCGAGAATCTGCGTCTCGACGATCGAGTCGACCGGGCAGCTCTCTTCGCAGAAACCGCAGAAGATGCACTTCGTCAGGTCGATGTCGTAGCGCGTCGTGCGGCGCGTGTTGTCCGCGCGCGTTTCCGATTCGATCGTGATCGCCATCGCGGGGCACACGGCCTCGCACAGCTTGCACGCGATGCAGCGCTCTTCGCCGTTTTCGTAGCGGCGCAGTGCATGCAGCCCGCGGAAACGCGGCGAGATCGGGGTCTTCTCTTCCGGGAACTGCACGGTGAACTTGCGCTTGAACGTGTAACGACCGGTCAGCGCGAGCCCCTTCAGCAGCTCGGTCAGGAAGAAGGTCTTAAAGAAGTGTTGGATAGCCGTCATGATTTCGTCCTTACTTCACCCAGATGTTCAGCGGCGACATCATCCAGCAGCCGACCACGACCACCCAGATCACCGTGACGGGCAGGAACACCTTCCAGCCCAGACGCATGATCTGGTCGTAACGGTAGCGCGGGAACGTCGCGCGGACCCAGATGAACACCGACAGCAGTGCGAATACCTTCAGCACCAGCCAGAAGATGCCCGGGATGAACGACAGGAATTCGAACGGCGCATCCCAGCCGCCGAGGAACAGCGTCGCAGCCAGCGCCGAGATCACGATCATGTTGATGTACTCGGCGAGGAAGAACAGCGCGAACGCCATACCCGAGTAGTCGATCATGTGACCCGCGACGATTTCCGACTCCCCTTCCACCACGTCGAACGGGTGGCGGTTCGTTTCGGCGATGCCCGAGATGAAGTACACGACGAACGCCGGCAGCAGCGGCAGCCAGTTCCACGACAGGAAGTTCACGCCGTGGCCGGCGAAGAAGCCGTGCTGTTGCGAACCGACGATCTCCGACAGGTTCAGGCTGCCGGCCGTCATCAGCACGAGCACCAGCGCGAAGCCCATCGAGATTTCGTACGACACCATCTGTGCCGCGGCGCGCATCGCGCCGAGGAACGCGTACTTCGAGTTCGATGCCCAGCCCGCGAGAATCACCGCGTACACGCCGATCGACGAGATCGCCATCGCGTACAGCAGGCCCGCGTTCACGTTCGCGAGGACCGCTTCGGCCTGGAACGGGATCACGGCCCACACGGCGAATGCCGGCACGACGGTCATCACCGGCGCGATCAGGTACAGCCAGCGGCTGGCGGCGCTCGGCTGAATGACTTCCTTCAGCAGCAGCTTCAGCACGTCGGCGATCGGCTGCAGCAGGCCGCCGGGGCCGACGCGGTTCGGGCCGAGACGCACGTGCATCCAGCCGATCAGCTTGCGTTCCCACAGAATCAGGTACGCGACGCACAGCAGGATGACGACGGAGACGACGAGGATGCGCACGACTGCCCACACCGTCGGCCACGCGAAGCCGAGAAGCTCGGCCCCGCCCGCGTTGATCGTATCGAACAAGCTCATTTACGCCTTCTCCACCACCAGTTCACCGGACAGGCTGCCGAGCGCTGCGCCGGCAGGCGTCGCCGCCGACACGCGAACGACCGTCTCCGCAAGATTCGCGTCGCGCACGGCCGGCAACTGCACCGCACGCTCGCCCTGGCGCACGCGCACGGCGTCGCCTTCCTTCAAGCCCAGCTTGTCGAACAGCGCGGCCGGCAGGGCTGCGGCATTCGCCGCCTTCGCGGCAGCCGTCAGGTGCAGCGCACCCGCGCGGCGCACGAGCGCGTCGGCGTGATAGATCGGCACATCGGCCAGGCGCTCGAAACCGCCGTTCGCGGCATTCGCCGCGGCACGCACCGGCGCGACCGACGTCTGGTTCGACAGACGGCCCGCGACGCCGGCGTCGCCGAGCGCGGCGAGACGCACTTCTTCCGCGGTCTCGTATTCGAAGTTCGGCAGGCCGAGCAGGCTGCCGAGCACGCGCAGCACCTTCCAGCCCGGACGCGTGTCGCCGAGCGGGCGCACGACGCCGTTGAAGCTCTGCACGGTGCCTTCCGCGTTCACGTACGTGCCGGCCGTTTCGGTGAACGGCGCAACCGGCAGCAGCACGTCGGCGTAGTCGAGACCGTGCTTGAACGGCGACATCACGACGACCATTTCCGCCTGGTTCAGCGCGGCCAGCGCCTGGGCCGGATCGGCCGTGTCGAATTCCGGCTCGACGTTCAGCAGCACGTAGCCCTTGCGCGGCTGCGCGAACGCTTCGCGTGCGTTCAGGCCGCCTTCGCCCGGCAATGCGCCGACGACGTGCGCGCCGACCGTGTTCGCCGCTTCCGTCAGGAAGCCGAACGTGGCGCCGGTGTTGTCGGCGATCCACTTGGCGACGGCATGCAGCTTCGCGAATTCGGGGTGGCGGACCGCGACGTTGCCGAGCAGCACCGCGCGGCGTTCGCCGTTCGACAGCGACTGCGCGACAGCCTGCGCGGCCGGCGACGCGGTGACGCCTGCCAGCGCGTCGGGCAGCGCGACGCCGCGCAGTTGCGCGACGGCCGCGGCGATGCCGGCCAGCTCGTCGAGCCACGCGGACGGTGCGGCCACGATGCGTTGCGCGGTCGGGATCAGTGCGTCGTCAGCGGTCGCGTGCAGGAAATGCAGCTTCGCGCCGTTCTTCGCGGCCTGACGCAGGCGCGACGCGAACAGCGGGTGGTCGCGGCGCAGGAACGAACCGACGACGAACGCGGCGTCCACGTTCGACAGGTCGGCGATCGGCATGCCGAGCCACGGCGCGCCCTGGACCGGCGCCGAGAAATCCTGCTGACGCAGACGGAAGTCGACGTTCGGCGTCTTCAGTTCGTTGGCGAGCTGCTTCACGAGGAACAGCTCTTCAGCGGTGCTGTGCGCGCTCGCGAGCATCGCCAGCGCGTTCGCGCCGTGATCCGCGGCGATGCCCTTCAGGCCCTTCGCGACGTATTCGAGCGCGGTCTGCCAGTCGGTTTCGATCCACTGGCCGCCCTGCTTCAGCATCGGCTTCGTCAGGCGCTCTTCGCTGTTGAGGCCTTCATACGAGAAGCGGTCCTTGTCCGAGATCCAGCATTCGTTGATCGCTTCGTTCTCGAACGGCAGCACGCGCATCACGCGGTTGTTCTTCACCTGCACGACGAGGTTCGCGCCGACGGAATCGTGCGGGCTCACCGACTTGCGGCGCGACAGCTCCCACGTACGGGCGCTGTAGCGGAACGGCTTGCTGGTCAGCGCACCGACCGGGCACAGGTCGATCATGTTGCCCGACATTTCGGAATCGACCGTCTTGCCGACGAACGTCGTGATTTCCGAGTGCTCGCCGCGGCCCAGCATGCCGAACTCCATCACGCCGGCGATTTCCTGGCCGAAGCGGACGCAGCGCGTGCAGTGGATGCAGCGCGACATTTCTTCCATCGAGATCAGCGGGCCCACGTTCTTGTGGAACACCACGCGCTTTTCTTCCGAGTAGCGCGACGACGACTTGCCGTAGCCGACCGCCAGATCCTGCAGCTGGCATTCGCCGCCCTGATCGCAGATCGGGCAATCGAGCGGGTGATTGATGAGGAGGAATTCCATCACCGACTGCTGCGCCTTCACGGCCTTGTCGGACTGCGTGTGGACGATCATGCCGGCCGACACGGGGGTCGCGCAGGCAGGCACGGCCTTCGGCATCTTCTCGACTTCGACGAGACACATCCGGCAGTTGGCCGCAACCGACAGTTTCTTGTGATAGCAGAAGTGAGGAATGTACGTATCCGCCTTGTGCGCAGCCTGGATCACCATGCTGCCTTCGGGCACCTCGACCTTCTTGCCGTCTATTTCAAGTTCAACCATGATGGTGAATGGTCCTTAACCTATTTCCGCCCGTTCGCGCCTTGGCCCGACCGTGCGCTCAAATTCCGCAACCGGGTTCGCTTCAGGCCGCCGCCGCGTGCGCGTGGCCGCCGACCATGCAGTGCTTGTGCTCGACGTGGTACGCGAATTCGTCCCAGTAGTGCTTGAGCATCCCGCGTACCGGCATCGCCGCCGCATCGCCGAGCGCACAGATCGTGCGGCCCATGATGTTCTCGGCCACCGAGTTCAGCAGGTCCAGATCTTCCTGGCGGCCTTCGCCGTGCTCGATACGGTTCACGACGCGATACAGCCAGCCGGTGCCTTCACGGCACGGCGTGCACTGGCCGCACGATTCCTCGTAGTAGAAGTACGACAGGCGCAGCAGCGAGCGCACCATGCAGCGCGTCTCGTCCATCACGATCACCGCGCCGGAACCGAGCATCGAGCCCGCCTTCGCGATCGAATCGTAGTCGAGATCCGTCTGCATCATGATGTCGCCCGGGATCACCGGCGCCGACGAGCCGCCCGGAATCACGGCCTTGATCTTCTTGCCGCCGCGCATCCCGCCGGCGAGCTCCATCAGCGTCGCGAACGGCGTGCCGAGCGGCACTTCGTAGTTGCCCGGACGCTCGACGTCGCCCGACACCGAGAAGATCTTCGTGCCGCCGTTGTTCGGCTTGCCGATCTCGAGGTAGTTCTGCGGCCCGATGGACAGCAGGAACGGCACCGCGGCGAACGTCTCGGTGTTGTTGATCGTGGTCGGCTTGCCGTACACGCCGAAGCTCGCCGGGAACGGCGGCTTGAAGCGAGGCTGGCCCTTCTTGCCTTCGAGCGATTCGAGCAGCGCCGTTTCCTCGCCGCAGATGTACGCGCCGTAACCGTGGTGCGCGTGCAGCTGGAACGAGAATTCCGAGCCCATGATGTTGTCGCCGAGGAACCCGGCCGCACGCGCTTCGTCGAGCGCGGCTTCGAAGCGTCGATACACTTCGAAGATTTCGCCGTGGATGTAGTTGTAGCCGACGGTGATGCCCATCGCGTATGCGCCGATGGCCATGCCTTCGATCAGCGCGTGCGGGTTCCAGCGCAGGATGTCGCGATCCTTGAACGTGCCCGGCTCGCCTTCGTCCGAGTTGCAGACGAGGTACTTCTGCCCCGGGAACTGGCGCGGCATGAAGCTCCACTTCAGGCCGGTCGGGAAGCCCGCACCGCCGCGGCCGCGCAGGCCCGACGCCTTCACGTCGGCGATCACCTGCTCGGGCGGAATCTTTTCTTCGAGAATGCGGCGCAGCTGCTTGTAGCCGCCGCGCGCGACGTAATCTTCGAGATGCCAGTTCTCGCCGTTCAGACCAGCGAGGATCAGCGGTTTGATGTGACGGTCGTGGAGGGACGTCATTTCGAGAGCTCCTCAAGCAGCTGGTCGATCTTCTCGCGGCTCATGAAGCTGCACATTCTGTGATTGTTCACCAGCAGCACCGGCGCATCGCCGCACGAGCCCATGCATTCGCCTTCCTTCAGCGTGAACTTGCCGTCGGGCGTCGTCTCGCCGAAGCCGATGCCGAGCTTCTGTTTCAGGTAGTCGGCAGTCGCTTCCGCGCCGCCGTGCGGGCCGAGCTGGCACGGCAGGTTCGTACAGAGCGTGATCTTGTGCTTGCCGACCGGGTTGAGCTCGTACATCGTGTAGAACGTCGCGACTTCCTGCACGGCAACGGCCGGCATGCCGAGATAGTCCGCGACGAACTGCATCAGTTCGGGCGACAGCCAGCCGTGCTCTTCCTGAGCAACGGCCAACGCCGACATCACGGCGGACTGTTTCTGATCGGCGGGATACTTCGTCAACGCTCGATCGATTTCCTTCAGGCCTTCAGCTGAGATCATTTTCAGACACGACTCTTTCAATTCCTACCGAACGAACAACCTGCCGCACACTGGGGTGCATGGACGGCAGACCTGGCGCTCACTCTGTTGACAGCTTGCGAAGCCGCGCCGGTTCAGCGCGCATCGCGTGTGACTTACTGCTTCGCCGCCCGCTCGCGCGGGCGGCGCAACCATTAGCGATCGATCTCGCCGAACACGATGTCCTGCGTACCGATGATCGTGACGGCGTCGGCGATCATGTGACCGCGCGCCATTTCGTCGAGCGACGCCAGGTGCGCGAAACCCGGCGCGCGAATCTTGAGGCGATACGGCTTGTTGGCGCCGTCCGACACGAGGTAGATGCCGAATTCACCCTTCGGATGCTCGACCGCCGCGTACGCTTCGCCTTCCGGCACATGGAAACCTTCGGTGAAGAGCTTGAAGTGGTGAATCAAGTCTTCCATGTTGGTCTTCATGCCGACGCGCGACGGCGGGGCAACCTTGTGATTGTCCGTCATCACCGGGCCCGGATTCTTGCGGAGCCACTCAATACACTGTTTCGCGATGCGGATCGACTGGCGCATTTCCTCGACGCGCACCAGATAGCGGTCGTAGCAATCGCCGTTCACGCCGACCGGCACGTCGAAATCCATGCGATCGTACACTTCGTACGGCTGCTTCTTGCGCAGATCCCAGGCGATACCCGAGCCGCGCAGCATCGGGCCCGTCAGGCCCATCTGCAGCGCACGTTCCGGGCTGACCACGCCGATCCCGACCAGGCGCTGTTTCCAGATCCGGTTGTCGGTGAGCAGCGTTTCGTATTCGTCGACGCACTTCGGGAAGCGCGTGAAGAAGTCGTCGATGAAGTCGAGCACCGAGCCGCTGCGCGCTTCGTTCATCTTCGCGAGCGCCTTCTCGTTGCGAATCTTCGACGCCTTGTATTGCGGCATCACGTCAGGCAGGTCGCGGTAGACGCCGCCCGGACGGTAGTACGCCGCGTGCATCCGGGCGCCGGACACCGCTTCGTACACGTCCATCAGGTCTTCGCGTTCGCGGAAGGCGTACAGGAACACGGCCATCGCGCCGACGTCGAGCGCATGCGCGCCGATCCACATCAGGTGGTTCAGCACGCGCGTGATCTCGTCGAACAGCACGCGGATGTACTGCGCGCGCTCCGGCACTTCAATGCCGAGCAGCTTCTCGATCGCGAGCACGTAGCCGTGCTCGTTGACCATCATCGACACGTAGTCGAGACGGTCCATGTACGGCACGGACTGGATGAAGGTCTTGGATTCCGCGAGCTTTTCCGTCGCGCGGTGCAGCAGGCCGATGTGCGGATCGGCACGCTGGATGACTTCGCCGTCGAGCTCGAGCACGAGGCGCAGCACGCCGTGCGCTGCCGGGTGCTGCGGGCCGAAGTTGAGCGTGTAGTTCTTGATTTCTGCCATGACGCCCCCTTAATGTTTCAGACCGCCATAGCGATCCTCGCGGATCACGCGCGGCGTGATTTCGCGCGGCTCGATCGTCACCGGCTGGTACACGACCCGCTTCTCTTCCGGGTCGTAACGCATTTCGACATAGCCCGACACCGGGAAGTCCTTGCGGAACGGGTGGCCGATGAAGCCGTAGTCGGTGAGGATGCGGCGCAGGTCGGGGTGGCCTTCGAACACGATGCCATACAGGTCGAACGCTTCGCGCTCGTACCAGTTCGCGGAGGTCCAGGTGTCGACCAGCGATGCCACGATCGGCAGGTCGTCGTCCGGCGCGAATACGCGCAGGCGCAGGCGCCAGTTGTTCGTGACCGACAGCAGGTGCGACACGGCCGCGAAGCGCGGGCCGTCGTAGGCACCGTCGCCGAAGGTCTGGTAATCGACACCGCAGAGGTCGAGCAACTGCTCGAATCGGAGCTTCGGATCGTCGCGCAGCGTCTTTGCGACTTCGAGGTAATCGCTCGCCTTCACGACGAGCGTCAGTTCACCGATCGCTTCGGTGAGGCTCACCACGCGCGCGCCGAGCGCGGCTTCGAGGTTTGCCTTGAGGGTCTCGATTTTGCTTGCCATATTGAGGGGACGCTCGGGGCTTTATTGACGGGCAATGGTGTTGGTGCGACGGATCTTCGCCTGAAGCTGGATCACGCCGTAGACCAACGCCTCGGCCGTGGGCGGACAGCCCGGCACGTAGACGTCGACCGGCACGATCCGGTCGCAGCCGCGAACCACCGAATACGAGTAGTGGTAGTAACCACCGCCGTTCGCGCACGACCCCATCGAGATCACCCAGCGCGGCTCGGCCATCTGGTCGTACACGCGGCGCAGCGCGGGCGCCATCTTGTTGCAGAGCGTGCCGGCGACGATCATCACGTCCGACTGACGCGGACTCGGACGGAACACGACGCCGAACCGGTCCAGGTCATAACGGGCCGCGCCCGCATGCATCATCTCGACGGCGCAACACGCGAGCCCGAACGTCATCGGCCACAGCGAGCCGGTACGCGTCCAGTTGATCAGCTTGTCAGCCGTCGTGGTGACAAACCCTTCCTTCAAGACCCCTTCGATACTCATTTGCTTTCCACTCCAGACGAGCGACCGAGCGTGGCCGCCCATGCAAACCGGCGATTAACCCATCACTCCCAGTCGAGCCCGCCTTTCTTCCAGATATAGGCAAAGCCCAGCAGGAATTCGAGCAGAAAAATCATCATTGCGATGAAACCCGGCCAGCCGATGTCCCGGAGCGCGACGCCCCACGGGAACAGGAATGCGGTTTCGAGATCGAAGATGATGAACAGGATGGCGACGAGGTAATACCGGACGTCGAATTTCATCCGGGCGTCTTCAAAGGCTTCGAAGCCGCACTCGTATGGTGCGTTCTTCTCGACGTCCGGCTTGTTGGGACCCAGGAGCTTGCCGATGCTGACCAGCGCTATACCTAAACCAGTGCCCACGAGAAGGAACAACAAGACGGGGTAATAGGCTGCGAGGTTCAAGGCAATCCTCTATCGGTTGGTTCTGAGCGTCCGGAGAATACCACTTCCGGCGGAAGGAATCATTTCGGAGTGCAGGCGATCGCAAGACAACCGCAAGCACACCCCAGAAATGAAAAATGCCAGCCACTAGAAGCGGCTGGCATTGAGTAACTTTGGTGCCGACGGCGAGACTCGAACTCGCACAGCTTTCGCCACTACCCCCTCAAGATAGCGTGTCTACCAATTTCACCACGTCGGCACTGCATGCAACTCGGGTTGTGCTGCTTGTTTCCCGCGAATCGCTTCAAGAATTAAATTCTAACCCGAGTTCCAGATTTGTTCAACGCACAACCGCAAAAAAATTAACTTTTTATTTCGGGACATCCTGGCCCGGCGCGCTTGCCGCCGAGCCCGCGACGGCCGCGGATGCCGCGACGGCCGGCGTCGATGCTGCAGGTGCCGGCGCGGTCGCTGCCGAGCCGAGCACGCCGGCCGACGGCGTCGATTTGTACGAACCGAGATACGTCAGCGCGAGCGTCGCGACGAAGAAAATCGTCGCGAGGATGCCCGTCGTGCGCGACAGGAAGTTCGCCGAGCCCGTCGCACCGAACAGGCTGCCCGACGCGCCGCTGCCGAACGCGGCGCCCATGTCGGCACCCTTGCCGTGCTGCAGCAGCACGAGACCAATCACACCGAGTGCAGACAGTACCTGCACCACAATAATCAGCGTCTTGAATAACAGCATCACACCCACCCGATTGGATCGGGCGACCGGACCGTCCGGCCGCCGTCATGGTTCAATTCGATCTCGGACCGCTTATCGCGCGGCCCGGCAGATCGCCAGGAAATCTTCCGCCTTCAGCGACGCGCCGCCGATCAGGCCGCCGTCGATGTCCGGCTGCGCGAACAGCTCTTCCGCGTTGTCCGGCTTCACGCTGCCGCCGTACAGCACGGACACGTCCTCCGCCCCCTTCGCCGCGAGACGCGCGCGCAGGAACGCGTGCACGTCCTGCGCCTGCGCCGACGTCGCGCTCCTGCCCGTGCCGATCGCCCAGACCGGTTCGTACGCGACGACGATGCGTGCGGCCTCGTCAGCCGTCAGCACGGCCAGCACCGCGTCGAGCTGCGCACCGACGACCTGCTCGGTCGCGCCCGATTCGCGCTCGTCGAGCGTCTCGCCGACGCACACGACCGGCGTGAGCCCGGCAGCGAGCGCGCGCCGCGTCTTCGCCGCGACCGTCTCGTTGCTTTCGCCGTGATACGCGCGACGCTCCGAGTGACCGACGATCGCATAACGCGCGCCGAACTCGGCGACCATCGCGGCCGCCACTTCGCCGGTGAACGCGCCCTGTTCGTGCGCGGACACGTCCTGCGCGCCGAAGACGACACGACCGTCACCCAGCTGCGCCTGAACCTGCGCGAGATACGGGAACGGCACGCACACGCCGACCGACGTATCGGCCGCCACCGCGCCCGCGCCCTGCACCACTTCGTTCAGCAACGCCTGGTTGCCGGCCAGCCGGCCGTGCATCTTCCAGTTGCCGATCACCCGCTTCGTTCTCTGTTTCGACATCGTGTCTGTCTCGTCACCGCTGTGTCATTGACGCGCCGGAAACCGGCCATCAGGTTTGATCTGGCGAAGCAAACCCGCGATTTTACTGCGCACGGCTTGAACCGGTCAAACCGCGCATGTCAAGTCCGGCCACGCGGGCCGTCAGGCGTTCGTACCCCAATCGAGCACGATCTTGCCGGTGTGCTCGCTGCTTTCCATCAGCGCATGCGCCTGCGCGGCGTCCGCGGCCGGCAACACGCGGTAGATCACCGGCTTGATGCGCCCGTCGGCGATCAGCGGCCACACGCGCGCCTTCAGTTGCGCGGCGATGCGCGCCTTGAACTCGACCGGACGCGGGCGCAGCGTCGAACCCGTGACGGTCAGCCGGCGGCGCAGGATCTCGCTCAGGTTGACGTCGGCCTTCGCGCCGCCGAGCAGCGCGATCAGCACGAGACGGCCGCCGTCCGCGAGCGCCGACAGCTCGCGCGGCACGTACGAGCCCGCCACCATGTCGAGGATTACGTCGACGCCGCGATCGTGCGTCAGCGACTTCACGACCTCGACGAAATCCTCGGTCTTGTAGTTGATCGCGCGTTCGGCGCCGAGCGCCTCGCACGCGCGGCACTTGTCGGCAGTGCCAGCCGTCGCGAACACGCGAAAGCCGAGCGCGTGCGCGATCTGGATCGCCGTCACGCCGATGCCGCTCGAGCCGCCCTGCACGAGCAGCGTCTCCTGCTCGCCGCCCTCGCCCGCGCCGAGCCGCGCACGGTCGAACACGTTGCTCCACACGGTGAAGAACGTCTCGGGCAGCGACGCGGCCTCGATATCGGTGAGCCCGTCAGGCACCGGCAGGCACTGCGGCAGCGGCGCGACCGCGTATTCGGCATAACCACCGCCCGCGAGCAACGCGCACACGCGATCGCCCAGCTTCAGGCCGAACGGGTTCAGCGCGGCATCGGACAGGTCGCCGCCGACGATCTCGCCCGCCACCTCGAGGCCCGGCAGATCCGACGCCCCCGGCGGCGGCGCATAGCCGCCCTTGCGCTGGAACACGTCGGGCCGGTTCACGCCGGAAGCCGCCACCTTGATCAGCACCTCGCCGCGCTTCGGTTCGGGGCGCGGGCGCTCCGCGAGCTTCAGCACGTCGGGGGCGCCGAATTCGGTGATTTCGATGGCTTTCATGGTGAAGGAGGCTCCAGGATCGGAATCGGATGGCCCGCCCGCGCACGCGGCACGGACGCCTTGCCGGCGCTGCTGCGCCGCACAACGATGCTACAGAAAAAACGGCCGGCACGCTTTCGCACTGCCGGCCGCTGGTCCGCCCGTCCGCTTACTGCTGCGGCGGCGTATCCGACTGCGCTGCCGCGGCGGCTTCGTTCAGCAGCGCCTTGGCCGACAGGCGCACACGGCCCTTCTCGTCCGTCTGAATGACCTTGACCTTGACCTGCTGACCTTCCTTCAGGTAGTCGTTGATGTCCTTCACACGCTCGTTGACGATTTCCGAGATGTGCAGCAGGCCGTCCTTGCCCGGCAGCAGGTTCACGATCGCGCCGAAATCGAGCAGCTTGAGCACCGTGCCTTCGTACACCTGGCCGACTTCGATCTCGGCCGTGATTTGCTCGATGCGCTTCTTCGCTTCGGCCATGCCTTCGCTGCTGGTGCTCGCGATCGTCACGACGCCGTCATCCGAGATGTCGATGGTCGTGCCCGTTTCTTCCGTCAGCGCGCGGATCACCGAACCGCCCTTGCCGATCACGTCGCGGATCTTTTCCGGGTTGATCTTGATCGTGATCATGCGCGGCGCGAATTCCGACAGCTGCGTGTTCGCACCCGAGACCGCCGAGGTCATCTTGCCGAGGATGTGCATGCGGCCTTCCTTCGCCTGCGCGAGCGCGACCTGCATGATTTCCTTCGTGATGCCCTGGATCTTGATGTCCATCTGCAGCGCCGTCACGCCTTGTTCCGTGCCGGCCACCTTGAAGTCCATGTCGCCGAGGTGATCTTCGTCGCCGAGGATGTCGGTCAGCACCGCGAACTTGTTGCCTTCGAGGATCAGGCCCATCGCGATACCCGCGACGTGCGCCTTCATCGGCACGCCGGCGTCCATCAGCGCGAGGCAGCCGCCGCACACCGACGCCATCGACGACGAACCGTTCGACTCGGTGATTTCCGACACGACGCGGATCGAGTAGCCGAATTCGTCGGCGCTCGGCAGGCACTTGACCAGCGCGCGCTTCGCGAGGCGGCCGTGGCCGATTTCGCGGCGCTTCGGCGAGCCGACGCGGCCCGTTTCGCCGGTGGCGAACGGGGGCATGTTGTAGTGGAGCATGAAGCGCTCGCGGTATTCGCCTTCGAGCGCGTCGATGATCTGCTCGTCACCCTTCGTGCCGAGCGTCGCGACGACCAGCGCCTGCGTCTCGCCGCGGGTGAACAGCGCGGAGCCGTGGGTGCGCGGCAGCACGCCGGTGCGGATTTCGATCGGGCGCACGGTGCGCGTGTCGCGGCCGTCGATACGCGGCTCGCCGTTCAGGATCTGCGAACGGACGATCTTTGCCTCGATGTCGAACAGCACGTTGCCAACGGTGGCCTTGTCGGCCGCAGCCGTACCGGCCGCCAGCGCTTCTTCCTCGAGCTTCGCCGAGGTGGCCGAGTAGACTTCCTTCAGCTTCGCCGAACGCGCTTGCTTGTCGCGGAGCTGGTAGGCGGCGAGCAGGTCGTTCTGCGCCAGTTCGGTCACGCGGGCGATCAGCGCCTCGTTCTTCGGCGCCGGCTGCCAGTCCCACTCGGGCTTGCCGCCTTCGCGCACCAGTTCGTGGATCGCGTCGATCGCGACCTGCATCTGCTCGTGACCGAACACGACCGCGCCCAGCATCACTTCTTCCGACAGCTGGTCGGCTTCCGATTCGACCATCAGCACGGCGCGCTCGGTACCCGCGACGACGAGGTCGAGGCTCGATGCCTTGATCTGGTCACGCGTCGGGTTCAGCACGTACGCATTGTCGATGTACGCCACGCGTGCGGCACCGACCGGGCCGTTGAACGGCAGGCCCGACACGGCGAGCGCGGCCGATGCGCCGATCAGCGCGGGGATGTCCGCCGGGATATCCGGGTTCACGGACAGCACGTGGATCACGACCTGGACTTCGTTGTAGAAGCCTTCCGGGAACAGCGGGCGCAGCGGGCGGTCGATCAGGCGCGACGTCAGCGTCTCATGCTCCGACGGACGGCCTTCGCGGCGGAAGAAGCCGCCCGGGATCTTGCCGGCCGAGTAGGTCTTCTCGAGGTAATCGACGGTCAGCGGGAAGAAATCCTGACCCGGCTTCGCCGACTTCGCGCCGACGACGGTTGCCAGCACGACGGTGTCTTCGACGTCGACGATCACCGCACCGCTCGCCTGGCGAGCAACTTCACCGGTTTCGAGGCGCACCTTGTGCTGGCCCCACTGGAATTCCTTCACGACCTTGTTGAACATGGACATGGTTGCTCCTTTGTATTCATGCATTTCATTCGCCGCGCCGGCCATCCGGCACGGCGGCGTCTCGACCGAATCACCCGGAGCAAGGTGTGTTTTTTATGCCATTCCAGCGCGGCGCTCGTGCAGCAGCGCGCTGGAATGACACAAATCCTGCCCCGGAATCAGTCGTTGCGGCGGCCCCGCACGAACGTGCCGGACAGCCTGCGATGCGCGTGACGCTACGCACCGCGCAAAAACAAAATGCCTGTATCAGCGGACTGACACAGGCATCTTGCTGGCGGCAATCGCCTCGATTACTTACGCAGACCCAGCTTCTCGATCAGTGCGCGGTAACGGTCGGCATCCTTGCCCTTGAGGTAGTCGAGCAGCTTGCGGCGGCGGCTCACCATGCGCAGCAGGCCGCGGCGGCTGTGGTGATCCTTCGCGTGGGTCTTGAAGTGACCCGTCAGTTCGACGATACGTGCGGTCAGCAGTGCGACCTGGACTTCGGGCGACCCCGTGTCGTTGGTACCGCGGGCGAACTGAGCAACAACTTCCGACTTCTTGATATCTGCAACAGACATGTGATTTCCTTTCTAACTGAACAGGCGGACACGGAAGAATGGCCGTGCCGTGACTTACAACCGGCGGGCATTGTAGCACAACTCCCCGCCGTTCTTACCGCCTCCTGTCACGGACGCGTCATCGCGCACGCCGACGGCATCTCCGTGCGCTGCGCCGGCACCGCCAGCACCGTCCGGAAGCCATAACCCGACCCCTCGTTGTCGAAGCGCACGCCCGGCGCGCCGGCCTTGTCCATCTCCATCACGTAAAGGGGCTGGATCAGCTGGTGATCCTGCGCGCGCATCCGCGACGCATGGAAACCGTCGTCGAACGACAGGCCCTCGAGCGACCGCGCGACCGCGACGGGGTCGGCCGACCCCGCCCGGTTCATCGCCGCGGCCAGCATCTCGATCATCAGGCTCATGCGCCGCACCGGATAGTCGTCCTGCGCGGCCGGGAAACGGGTCCGGAACGCGCGGTAGAACGCGTCGGATTTCGCGCCGCCCGCATTCGGATGCCAGTCGGCCACGGCCACGACGCGCCCGACGCCGGCATCGCCAAGGGCGGCCGGCGCACCGAGGCTGTTGCCGTAGAACGTGTAGAACTTCGCGTTCAGCCCCTGCTCGCGCGCCGCCTTCACGAGCAGCGTGAGGTCGTTGCCCCAGTTGCCGGTCACGACGGCATCCGCGCCGCTCGCGCGGATTTTCGCGATGTACGGCGAGAAATCCTTGATCCGGCCGATCGGGTGGAATTCGTCGCCGGCGATCGTCACGTCCGGGCGCCGCGCGGCCAGCGCCTGCCGCGCGAGCGTGCTGACGTCGTGACCGAAGCTGTAGTCCTGGTTCAGCAGGTAGACCTTGCGCAGCGCGCGGTCGCGCGCCATCACGTCCGCGAGCGCGGCCATCCGCATCCCCGCGTGCGCGTCGAAGCGGAAATGCCAGAAGCTGCAGCGCGCGCCGGTGAGCGCCGGATCGTCGGCCGAATAGTTCAGGAACAGCATCCGGTTGTCGGGGTCGCGCGCGTTCAGCTTGTCGAGCGCCGCGACCAGCGCGGCCGCGACGGCCGAGCTGTTGCCCTGCGCAACGAAGCCGATATGGCGGTCCGCGGCCGCGCGCAGCTGCACGAGCGCCTCCTCCGGGCTGCCCTTGCTGTCGAGCACGACGAGTTCGAGCGGGTGTGCGCCGTCGCGCAACTTCACGCCGCCCGCCGCGTTGACCTGCTCGACGCCGAAGCGCAGGTTGCGCTCGACCGCCGCGCCCGCGTTCGCGAACGGGCCCGACATCCCTTCGATCAGCGCGATCCGCACCGGCTCGCCGCCGGCGAACGCGGACGCAGCCAGCACCCATCCTGCGCTCAACGCGAGCGCGTACCGCTTCCACCCCTGCATCGGCCACCTGCCCTTCGATTTGCCCGAGAAGCGCGGATCATAGGCCGGCGCGCCCGCCGCCCGCAAGCCTCGCCGCGCCGCCGATCCGCACCGATTTTTTCCGCGCGATGCACCGGCACGCGCCGTCCGTGATACAACGGGGCCTGTTTCCGTGTTCTGGAGGATCCCATGCGCATTCGCATTCCCGCGCGCCTGCCGGTGCTGGTCGCCGGCGCCGCGGCACTGCTGGCCGGTTGCGCGCAACCGTGGCAGCAATACCAGGCCGGCCAGGACGAATCGGCGATCGTCGCGCGCATGGGCCCGCCGCGCGAGATCTACGACCTGCCCGGCGGCGGCAAGCGGCTGATGTGGCCGACCCAGCCGATGGGCGAAATCACGATCGCGGCCGACGTCGACGCGGCCCACAAGATCGTCAACGTGCGCCAGGTGCTGCAGCCGAGCGAGTTCTATCGCGCGGAGATCGGCAAGTGGACGAAGACCGACGTGCTCGTCAATTTCGGACGCCCGGTCGAGACGTCCTACTTCCCGCTGATGAAGCGCGAGGTATGGACGTACCGGTATCTCGAGGACAACGTCTGGTACATGATGTACAGCTTCTATTTCGATCCGCAGGGCATCCTGCGCATCACGCAGAAAACACCGGACCCGATGCACGATCCCGATCGTCGCAACCTGTTCTGACCGATTACGCATTTACGCGCAATTTTCACCATGGCCATTCACGAATTATTGCGTGAATGGCCATTTCGTTTTTTCCGATCCGCTATTTAATTCACGGAATATGACGGAAAACTTTTCCGGTCGATGACATCCCGATGACAATCCGCTGAACGCCCCGTCATGCGGTCGTCTGCGCGGATACTGTCATTCCCGGTGCCTGTCGTGCGTCGGGTTGGTGCAAGCAATGCACTGCGCCAAATCAATTTGAAACAATTTGTTTCAATGCCCCCGGAATGCTAGGGCATACCCCTAATATCAGTCGAAATCCAACCTTTCAATTTAGAAAGAATGGGGTTGCGTCATTTCGATCGATATTGATTTGCCTTTATTACAAAGGAGTCCTCATGAATCGCCCCAAGAGCATGCTGGTTGCCAACATTGCCTGGGCCCGCGAGACGCGTGAACACACGCCCGGTTTCTTCGACGCGCTCGCGCGCGGCCAGAACCCGCGCGTGCTGTGGATCGGCTGCGCCGACAGCCGCGTGCCGGCCGAAACCATCACGCACTGCGCGCCCGGCGAACTGTTCGTCCATCGCAACATCGCGAACCTGTTCCACCCCGACGACGACAACTCCGCCAGCGTGCTCGAGTACGCGGTGCGGGTGCTGAAGGTCGACCACGTGATCGTGTGCGGGCACTACGGCTGCGGCGGCGTGCGCGCATCGCTGCTGCCGCCGCCGGCCGACCTGCCGCACGTCGCGCGCCGCATCGCGCCGCTCTGCGCGCTCGCGCGGCGCCATCGCGACACGCTCGACGGCCTCGACGACACGGCCGCCGCCGACCGCCTCGCCGAACTGAACGTCCTCGAACAGGTGCGGCTGCTGCGCGCATCGCCGATCGTGCGCGGCCGCGAACGGCCGCCGCTCGTGCATGGCTGGATCTTCTCGCTCGCCGACGGTCGCCTGCTGGAGCTCGATTCCGGCTACGCGGCCCCGCCCGTCGACGTCGAACCCGCGCTGGCCACGACCGCCGCCGCGCTCGGCTGATTCATCCCCCGCCCCAACGCCCACGAAAACGCCCCAACCATGAAACTGAACGAGCGCCTCTCCACCCTGCCGCGCGACATCGTCGCCGGCATCGTCGTTTTCCTCGTCGCGCTGCCGCTCTGTCTCGGCATCGCCAACGCCTCCGGCGTCGAGCCGTTCGCCGGGCTCGTGTCCGGCATCGTCGGCGGCATCGTCGTCGCGCTGCTGAGCGGCTCGTCGCTGTCCGTCAGCGGGCCGGCCGCCGGCCTCGTCGTGATCGTCGTCGAAGGGATCGCGCAACTCGGCAGCTTCTCCGCGTTCCTGCTCGCGGTGCTGCTGTCCGGCGTGCTGCAGTTCGGGTTCGGCATGCTGCGCGCCGGCCGTTTCGCCGCCTACGTGCCGTCGCCCGTCATCAAGGGCATGCTCGCCGCAATCGGCCTGCTGCTGATCGTGAAGCAGATGCCGTTCGCGTTCGGCATCGGCGGCTCGGCCGCGCAATCGTTTGCGAATTGGCCGAGCCTGCCGGTCGCCTGGGCCGCCACGGCCATCGCGCTCGCATCGCTCGCGCTGCTGATCGCCTGGGACACGCCCGCGCTGCGCCGCTTCGCGCTGGTGCGCGCGGTGCCCGCGCCGCTCGCGGTCGTCGTGCTCGGGATCGGCGCGACGCTCGTGCTGGGCTTCGTCGCGCCGGCCGTTGCGCCGGGCGCGGCCCATCGCGTGACGCTGCCCGAGCTCGGATCGTTCGCGGCGTTCGCGGCCTCGCTCAAGCACGCGGAGCTCGGCCCGAACTTCGCGCAGCTCGTCAATCCGGACGTGTGGCGCGTCGCGATCACGCTCGCGGTCGTCGCGAGCCTCGAGACGCTGCTGAGCCTCGAAGCGGTCGAGCAGATCGACCCGAAGCGCCGGCCGACCCAGCCCGATCGCGAGCTGAAGGCGCAGGGCGTCGGCAATCTCGTCGCGGGCGCGGTCGGCGGACTGCCGATCACGTCGGTGATCGTGCGCAGCTCGGTGAACGTCAACGCGGGCGCGCAAAGCCGGATGTCGGCCATCGTCCACGGGATGCTGCTGCTCGCGAGCGTGTTCGCGCTCACCGGCCTCATCAACCTGATCCCGCTCGCGAGCCTGGCCGCGATCCTGATCCATACGGGCTTCAAGCTCGCGAAGCCGGCGCTGTTCCGTTCGGTGATGAAGCAAGGGCCGGCCGCCTTCGTGCCGTTCGCGGCGACGATCGTCGGCGTGCTCGCGGTCGACCTGCTGTTCGGCATCGCGCTCGGCCTCGCGTGCAGCGTGCTGGCCGTCGCGGTCGCGAACCTGAAGAGCCCCGTCACGCTCGCGCAGCACGACGACCACTTCCTGCTGTCGTTCCGCAAGGACGTGTCGTTCCTCGGCAAGGTGCAGGTCAAGCACCACCTGCGGCACATTCCGGATCGCGCGGCCGTGATCATCGACGCGACGCGCGCCGACTACATCGATCACGACGTGCTCGAACTGCTCGACGCGTTCGTCGCCGACGCGCCGCGGCGCGGGATCGCGGTCGAGTTCCGCCGGCGCAGCCCGGTGCAGCGCCCCGCCGCGCGCCGCTGGCTGTTCCGCGCCCCCGCGGCCGAATGAGCGGCCGATGAAAAAACGCCCCGGCGGCACACGGCCGCGCGGGGCGTTTCGGTGGTGCGCTGCGCGCGGCGCTTACGCGCGCTGCGGGTTGAGCTTGTCGTCCTTCGAGTGCAGCTTGTTCAGCGCGGAAATGTACGCCTTCGCCGATGCGGCGACGATGTCCGGATCGGTGCCGACGCCGTTGACGATCCGCCCGCTCTTCGACAGCCGGACGGTCACTTCGCCCTGCGCCTGCGTGCCGGTCGTGATCGCGTTCACCGAGTACAGCAGCAGCTCGGAACCGCTGCCGACTTCACCCTCGATCGCATTGAACGTTGCGTCGACCGGGCCGTTGCCGCGTGCCTCGCCCGTCACTTCCCGGCCTTCGACCGCGAACACGACCTTCGCCTGCGGCTGCTCGCCGGTTTCCGAGCGCTGCGCCAGCGACACGAACTTGTAGTGCTCCTGCTCGTGCGCGAGTGCCGACTCCTCGGAGACGATCGCGATGATGTCCTCGTCGAAGATCTCGGCCTTGCGGTCGGCCAGGTCCTTGAAGCGCATGAATGCGGCATTCAGTTCGGCCTCGCTGTCGAGCGACACGCCGAGCTCCTGCAGGCGCTGCTTGAACGCGTTACGGCCCGACAGCTTGCCGAGCACGATCTTGTTCGCGGTCCAGCCCACGTCTTCCGCGCGCATGATCTCGTAGGTGTCGCGCGCCTTCAGCACGCCATCCTGGTGAATGCCCGACGCGTGCGCGAACGCGTTCGCGCCGACCACCGCCTTGTTCGGCTGCACGACGAAGCCGGTGATCTGCGACACGAGCTTCGACGTCGGCACGATCTGCGACGTGTCGATGCCGACGTCGAGACCGAAGTAGTCCTTGCGCGTCTTCACGGCCATCACGATTTCTTCGAGCGACGTGTTGCCCGCGCGCTCGCCGAGACCGTTGATCGTGCACTCGACCTGACGCGCGCCGCCGATCTTCACGCCGGCGAGCGAGTTCGCGACGGCCATGCCGAGGTCGTTGTGGCAGTGCACGGAGAAGATCGCCTTGTCCGAGTTCGGAATGCGCTCGCGCAGCGTCTTCACAAGGTTGCCGTAGAGCTCGGGCACGCCGTAGCCGACCGTGTCGGCGATGTTGATCGTCGTCGCGCCTTCGGCGATCACGGCTTCCAGCACGCGGCACAGGAAATCCATGTCGGAGCGGCTGCCGTCTTCCGGCGAGAACTCGACGTTGTCGGTGAACTTGCGCGCGAAACGCACCGCGAGGCGCGCCTGCTCGAACACCTGGTCGGGCGTCATCCGCAGCTTCTTCTCCATGTGCAGCGGCGACGTCGCGATGAACGTGTGGATCCGGAAGCTGTTGGCCGGCTTCAGCGCGTCGGCCGCGCGCTGGATGTCCTTGTCGTTGGCCCGCGCCAGCGAGCAGATCGTGCTGTCCTTCACCAGACCGGCGATCGTGTGGATCGCGTCGAAGTCGCCGTTCGAGCTGGCCGCGAAGCCGGCCTCGATCACGTCGACCTTCATCCGCTCGAGATTCTTCGCGATGCGGATTTTCTCTTCCTTCGTCATCGACGCGCCGGGCGATTGTTCGCCGTCACGCAACGTCGTATCGAAAATGATCAGCTTGTCTGTCATGGGGGGCTCCAGGGCTCTTTATACGGAAGTCAAACGTAATGAGATCGCGCCACCGCTGGCGACGCTCAACAACAGACGAGGCTTGACGGAGGGCGAGAACGGTCAGCGCGGCAGGCGCGCCAAAGCTAGCGCGCGTAGCGGCGCACCGGCTAGAAGGAGGGAGAGGCGGGAAAATGCAGTCATGCCAAAGACTATAGCGGCATTCCGCTGGCCGCGCAATCGGACGCCGCCCGGGGATTCCGGCCGCCCGGCGCGGAAAAGGGGCAAATGAAAACGGCGGCCGTGAGGCCGCCGTTTCCGGTCGATCGCACGTCAGTGATCGCGCTGAGACGAGCGCGCCGGATTCGCGCGCCCGCGGACGGCCATGTAGGCCCAGAACACGTAGCCGGACAGCCCGTACAGCACGAACAGGCAGAACAGCATCAGCGGCGGATCGGACGACACGAGCACGAACGCGACGACGACCAGCAGGATCGCCGCGAACGGCACGCGGTGCCGCACGTCGAGCGCCTTGCCGCTGTAGAACGGCGCGTTCGACACCATCGTCACGCCGGCGTAGATCGTCAGCACGAACGCGACCCACGGCAGCCAGCCGAGCTTCATCGGCACGCGGTTGTCGGTCGCGAGCCACACGAAGCCCGCGATCAGCGCGGCGGCGGCCGGGCTCGGCAGCCCCTGGAAGAAGCGCTTGTCGACCACGCCGATGTTCGTGTTGAAGCGCGCGAGGCGCAGCGCGGCACCCGAGCAGTAGACGAACGCGGCAAGCCAGCCCCAGCGGCCGAGATCCTTCAGCACCCACTCGTACATCACGAGCGCGGGCGCGACGCCGAACGACACCATGTCCGACAGGCTGTCGAACTGCTCGCCGAACGCGCTCTGCGTGTGCGTCATGCGCGCGACGCGCCCGTCCATCCCGTCGAGCACCATCGCGACGAAAATCGCGATCGCGGCGATCTCGAAGCGCACGTTCATCGCCTGCACGACCGCGAAAAAGCCGCAGAACAGCGCGGCGGTCGTGAATGCGTTCGGCAGCAGGTAGATGCCGCGCGTCTTCAGGAACCGCTGGCGCGCGGCGCGACGGCTCTCGAGCGGCGCCGGATCGGGCGCCATCCCCTTGTTGCGGCGGAACGGTCGTGGCGTCTGGCCGGAGCCGTTACGCGGCCGACGCGGTTTGAATGCGGCCATCGTGCGCCCCGCCGCTTACTGCTCGAGCTCGGCGAGGATCGTCGACGACGCGTAGACCTTCTCGCCGATCGACACCTTCGCGCGGCTGCCGAGCGGCAGGTACACGTCGACGCGCGAGCCGAAGCGGATGAAACCGTAGCGCTGCCCGCGCGACAGCGGCTCGCCGGCACGCACGTAACAGAGAATCCGGCGGGCGACGAGGCCCGCGATCTGCACGGCGGTGACGGTCTTGCCGCCCGCCGTCTGGATCACGACCGCATTGCGCTCGTTCTCGGTCGAGGCCTTGTCGATCGCCGCGTTCAGGAACGCGCCCGGGAAGTACTCGACCTTGGTGATCGCGCCGTCGACCGGCGAACGCTGCGAATGGACATTGAATACGTTCATGAACACGCTGATCTTCAGCGCTTCACGGTTCGCGTACGGGTCTTGTGCGGTCTCGACCGCGACGATGCGGCCGTCTGCCGGGCACAGCACCGCATTCGGCTGCGCGGGGATCGGGCGCTGCGGATCGCGGAAGAACTGGACGACGAAGACGAGCAGCAGCCAGAACGGCCACGCGAAGCCGAAGCCCCCGACGGCGTGGATCAACAGCGCGATGACGGCAGCAATCGCGATGAACGGCCAGCCTTCGCGCGCGATGATCGGATGAGGATAGTTCATGGATTCGTTCTGTGTTCGGTGAATTGCAAAGCCCGTAGGATAGCAAAAGCCGCCCGGGGCACTGCTGCCTTCGGACGGCTTTTTGAAACCGACCCTCCACTCGAAGGGCCGGAACAGCTCGCGGAGCTTAGTTCTTCGTCTGGTCGACGAGCTTGTTCTTCGCGATCCACGGCATCATCGCACGCAGCTTCGCACCGACCTGTTCGATCTGGTGCTCGGCCGTCAGGCGACGGCGCGACTGCAGCGTCGGGGCGCCTGCCTTGTTCTCGAGAATGAAGCTCTTCGCGTACTCGCCGGTCTGGATGTCGGTCAGGCACTGCTTCATCGCCTTCTTCGTCTCTTCCGTGACGACGCGCGGGCCCGTCACGTACTCGCCGTACTCGGCGTTGTTCGAGATCGAGTAGTTCATGTTCGCGATGCCGCCTTCGTAGATCAGGTCGACGATCAGCTTCAGTTCGTGCAGGCACTCGAAGTACGCCATTTCCGGCGCGTAGCCTGCTTCGACCAGCGTCTCGAAGCCCGCCTTGATCAGCTCGACGGTACCGCCGCACAGCACGGCCTGCTCGCCGAACAGGTCGGTTTCGGTCTCTTCACGGAAGTTCGTCTCGATGATGCCGGCACGGCCGCCGCCGTTCGCCGCCGCGTACGACAGCGCGATGTCGCGTGCCGCGCCCGACTTGTTCTGCGCAACCGCGATCAGGTGCGGCACGCCGCCGCCTTGCGAGTACGTGCCGCGCACGGTGTGGCCCGGTGCCTTCGGCGCGATCATGATCACGTCGAGATCGGCGCGCGGGATCACCTGGCCGTAGTGGACGTTGAAGCCGTGCGCGAATGCCAGCGCCGCGCCTTGCTTGATGTTCGCGTGCACTTCCTTCGCGTACACGTCGGCGATCTGCTCGTCCGGCAGCAGCATCATGACGACGTCCGCGCCCTTCACCGCTTCCGCGACTTCCTTGACCGACAGGCCGGCGTTTTCGGCCTTGCTCCACGACGCGCCGTCCTTGCGCAGGCCGACCGTCACGTTCACGCCGCTTTCCTTCAGGTTCAGCGCGTGCGCATGGCCTTGCGAGCCGTAGCCGATGATCGTGACTTGCTTGCCCTTGATGAGGGAGAGGTCGGCGTCTTTGTCGTAGAAAACGTTCATGATGGTTCCTTCGCTAATTCAAAAATTCAACAATTCGTTCGGATGGAGTACTGCGGGCCGGGACATGACGGCGCACCCGGCGTGCCTGTCTGGCAAATTCGGCATCACACCTTCAGGATGCGCTCGCCGCGTCCGATGCCGGAGCTGCCGGTGCGCACGGTCTCTAGGATCGCGCTCGCGTCCAGCCCCTGGATGAATGCGTCGAGCTTGTCGCTCGCGCCCGTCAATTCGATCGTGTAGGTCTTCTCGGTCACGTCGATGATGCGGCCGCGGAAAATATCCGACATCCGCTTCATTTCTTCGCGCTCCTTGCCCACTGCACGTACCTTGATCAGCATCAGCTCGCGTTCGATGTGTGCACCGTCGGTCAGGTCCACCACTTTCACCACCTCGATCAGGCGGTTCAGATGCTTCGTGATCTGTTCGATCACGTCGTCGGAGCCAATGGAAACGATGGTGAGCCGCGACAGCGATTGGTCTTCGGTCGGCGCCACCGTCAAGGTTTCGATGTTGTAGCCGCGTGCGGAAAACAGACCGACCACGCGCGACAGCGCGCCCGGTTCGTTCTCCAGCAGGACGGAAATGATGTGTCTCATGTTCGCTTCTTCCAGAATGTGTCCGTGTCGATTCACTCGCGCCGCGCGCCGCCGCGTGCCGCACCGCCCTTCGTGAAGGCGGCCGCCCCGGGCCAGGCGCGCGTCGCGCCGTTACAGATCTTCCGATCCGAGCAGCATCTCGGTGATGCCCTTGCCGGCCTGTACCATCGGCCAGACGTTTTCGGTCGGATCGGTCTGGAAGTCGAGAAACACGGTGCGGTCCTTCAGGCGCAGCGCTTCCTTCAGCGCCGGCTCCACATCCGAGGTCTTTTCGATCCGCAAGCCGACATGGCCGTACGCTTCGGCGAGCTTCACGAAATCGGGCAGCGCATCCATGTACGAATGCGAATAGCGCTTGCTGTATTCGATCTGCTGCCACTGGCGGACCATGCCGAGGTAGCGGTTGTTCAGCGAAATGATCTTCACGGGCGTGTCGTACTGCAGGCAGGTCGACAGCTCCTGGATGCACATCTGGATCGAGCCTTCGCCCGTGATGCACAGCACGTCGTCGTCCGGGTGCGCCATCTTGACGCCCATCGCCGCCGGCAGGCCGAAGCCCATCGTGCCGAGGCCGCCGGAGTTGATCCAGCGACGCGGCTTGTTGAAACGGTAGAACTGCGCGGCCCACATCTGGTGCTGGCCGACGTCCGAGCACACGAACGCATTGCCGTCCGTCAGCTCCCACGCCTTCTCCACCACGTACTGCGGCTTGATGATCTCGCTTTCGCGGTCGTACTTCAGGCAGTCCTTCGCGCGCCAGCCCTCGATGTCCTTCCACCATTGCGCGAGCGCCTCGGTGTCGGGGCCGTGCTCGGCCGTCTGCAGCTGCTCGATCAGCTCCTTGAGCACTTCCTTCACGTCGCCGACGATCGGGATGTCGACCTTCACGCGCTTCGAGATCGACGACGGGTCGATGTCGATGTGGATGATCTTGCGCGGACGCGACGCGAAGTGCGCCGGGTCGCCGATCACGCGGTCGTCGAAGCGGGCACCGATCGCGATCAGCACGTCGCAGTGCTGCATCGCCATGTTCGCTTCGTAGGTGCCGTGCATGCCGAGCATGCCGAGGAATTTCTTGTCCGACGCGCGATAGCCGCCGAGGCCCATCAGCGTGTTCGTGACCGGGTAGCCGAGCAGGTCCGCGAACTGGTTCAGTTCACGCGACGCGTCGGCGAGGATGATGCCGCCACCCGTGTAGATATAAGGACGCTTCGCCGTCAGCAGCAGCGACACGGCCTTGCGGATCTGGCCCGAATGGCCCTTCGTGACGGGGTTGTACGAACGCAGCGACACGCTCTTGACGGGCTCGTACTGGCACGGCGTCTTCGAGATGTCCTTCGGGATGTCGATCAGCACCGGGCCCGGACGGCCGGTGCGGGCGATGTAGAACGCCTTCTTGACGGTTTCCGCGAGGTCGCGCACGTCCTTCACGAGGAAGTTGTGCTTCACGCACGGACGCGTGATGCCGACGGTGTCGCACTCCTGGAAAGCGTCCTGGCCGATCGCGGCAGTCGGCACCTGGCCGCTGATCACGACCATCGGGATCGAATCCATGTAGGCCGTTGCGATGCCGGTCACCGCGTTGGTGACACCGGGGCCCGACGTCACGAGGCAGACGCCGACATTGCCGGTGGAACGCGCATACGCATCGGCTGCGTGCACGGCCGCCTGTTCGTGGCGCACCAGCACGTGCTGAATCTTGTCCTGCTTGTACAGCTCGTCGTAAATATAGAGAACCGAGCCGCCGGGATAGCCCCAGATGAATTCGACGTTTTCGTCGGCGAGTGCCTTCATCAGCACGGTGCCGCCGATGGAGTCGCTATCGGGAGGGGAAAGGGGTTCCGACGTGGAGAATTCCGCGCTGGGCATGTTCATTTTGACCTTTCGAATTTTCGGCAAAAAATTGATCGGGTGCTCTCTGCCGGGCTTGTGGCTCGGGTTCAAGCGGCGCGTCCAGTTTGAAGGGCGGGCTTCTTGGGCCAGCCTCAAATGAGACCATCACTTCATGTTGCGAATCGTTGACGATAGCGGGTCGTGGTTGGGTCGTCAAGCAAAATATCCCGCACCGCATCATGCGCGCCGCCCGGCGCCCCGCCGCCGCGGCTCGCGCGCAACGTGCGGCGCCCGACCCGGTGCCAAGCGGCACGAAAATTTGATAGCATCCGCGGGTTTTACGAAATTTTTCGACCTTTTACACCACGCAGCGGCCCGCAGCGCATACCTTCACGGAATGGCATCAGACAAGGAACTCGCCGACTTTCTGGCGGGCGTCGAAAGGCGCGCGTTCAAGCAGGCTGCGTACGCCGTGCGTGACGACGATGCGTCGCTCGACATCGTGCAGGACGCGATGATCAAGCTTGCGGAAAAGTACGGCGACCGGCCGGCGGCCGAATTGCCGCTGCTTTTTCAGCGAATCCTGCAGAATACGGTCCACGACTGGTTTCGCCGGCAGAAGGTCCGCAACACGTGGGTCACGCTCTTCTCGTCGCTGAACAATACCGACGACGAAGACTTCGACCCGCTCGAAACACTCGAATCCGCGGACGACAACGCGGGCGTCGAGAGCAGCGAGCACCGCCTCGAAAGAGAGCAGGTTCTGGCCCTGATCGACGAAGAAATCCAGAAGCTTCCGGCGCGTCAACGGGAAGCGTTCCTGATGCGTTATTGGGAAGATATGGATGTCGCCGAGACTGCCGCCGCAATGGGGTGCTCCGAGGGCAGCGTGAAGACGCACTGCTCGCGGGCCACCCATACCCTGGCGCAAGCGCTCAAGGCCAAAGGAATCACGCTATGAGCTCCGCTCCCGCAAACCGAGAACACGAATTCGCGCTGAAGGTGCGCCGCGCGCTTGACGAGCGTGCGGCCGCGCTGCCTGCCGCGACCACCGATCGTCTGGCCGTCGCCCGCCGGGCCGCGCTCGCGCGCAAGAAGCCCGAAGCCGCGACCGCGCCGGTGTTCGTGCCGGCCTTCGCCGGCGCGGCCGGCGCCTACGGACCGGCGCCCGTGAACCGCCCGAAAGCGTCGTTCGCGCGCCGCCTGCTGCGCGCGTGGCCGCTTGCGCTGCTGCTCGCGGGGCTCGTCGGCATCGCTTACTGGGAAGACATGCAGCGCACCGCCGAACTCGCCGACATCGACGCGGCGATGCTCAGCGACGACCTGCCGCTCAACGCGTATCTCGATCACGGGTTCAACGCGTATCTTTCGCGCGCTCACTAACAGACAATAACGAGGGGATCGCACGGGTGAGTCAGAAGCGCGGCCTGGCCGTATTTTTCGGATGCGTGATCGCGATCGCCGTTTCCTACGTCGCCACCTATTCCCGATTTCACCCGCCCCCCGCGACGACCACCGTCGCGGCCGTCAGCCCCGCCGCGCCTGCCTCGGCCGCGACCGGGCTGGCCACCGAACTCCCGCCGCTGCCCCTGCCGCTGCCGGCCGCCACCGGCCCGCTGTCGTGGGCACGCCTCACGCCGGCGCAGCACGCGGCACTCGCGCCGTTCGCCGATCAGTGGGATGGCTTCAGCGACGCCCGCAAGCGAAAATGGCTGAAGATCGCGTCGCGTTTCGCGAAGTTGTCGCCCGATGACCAGAAGCGCCTGCAGGACCGGATGGCCGAATGGGCCAAGATGACGCCCGAGCAGCGCCGCGTCGCGCGCGAAAACTACCAGAGCGCGAAAGAGCTGTCCGCGCAGGCGCGCGAGCGCGCGTGGAAGGCCTACCAGCAACTCCCCGAGGAGCAGAAGGAACGTCTCGCGGCCGCCGAGCGCCGCCGCAGGCCGAGCGTCGTCAGCGCACCGCCGACCGTCGCCGACCGTGACGTCCGCCGCCTCGTCAATTCGCACGAACATCCGGCAAGCGGCGCCGCAGCCGCACCGGCGCCTGCCTCGGGCGGCGCCGCCGCGCAGCCGGTGCCCGCGTCGTCGACGGCCGGCACCGCGTCCGCGCCGGCCGCCGTGGCGCCGGTGTCGCCCGCCGACGCACCGTCGCTGTTCAAGGGCTCCTGAGCGGCCGTGGCAGACGCCCGCGCCCCCGAGATCCCGGCCGCCGCGCCCTCCGTGCGGCGGCGCCTCGCCGCGCTGCTCTACGAAGGCGTGCTGCTGTTCGGTGTCGTGTTCTTCGCCGGGCTCGCATTCGGCCTCGCGACGCAGCAACGCAACGGCCTCGTCCATCACAACCTCCTCGCCGCGTGGATCGCGCTCGTCGTCGGCGCGTACTTCGTCTGGTTCTGGACCCACGGCGGCCAGACGCTGCCGATGAAGACCTGGCGGCTGCGCCTCGAATCGTCGAACGGCCGGCCGCTGAGCGCCGGCCACGCGCTCGTCCGCTATGCGCTCGGCTGGCTGTGGTTCCTGCCTCCGCTCGCGCTGCATCCGCTCCTCGGCCTGTCGGTGCCCGTCACGCTCGCGCTCACGGCCGCGTGGATCGTCATCTGGGCCGGCGCGGCCCGGCTGCATGCCGGCCGCCAATTTCCGCACGACCGGATCGCGCGCACCCGCGTCGTCGCGATACCGCGCTGACGCGCCGCACTCCTCAGACGAAAACCGCTCGTCCCGCCTTCCCTCATCCGGCCAGACGGCGCTGCCGGACAACCGCCGGCCGTTCCGTGCGGCAGGTCACGCAAGGGCCGTGATTCACTGCTAAACACCCGACAGCGGTCGTAATAAGAACGTCTCGTGACTGTCACGGCACAGTCATGCCCGCATGGCGGAATGCCGGTAATGTCAACCGGCGCGAGTCATGCATGGGCCAGAAAACGTCCGCGACCTCCCTGTTCCGTCACCCTATCGGCGCCCGCGCCGCCACCGCCTTCCTGTCCGGCTCGGCTGCAACCGATGACCTGGCGTCGCAAGAACCGCCTGCCACGCATCCCGCGCGGCACGACGATCCCGACCCGTCCGCCCATCGCTACCGCACCATCTGGCTGTCCGACATCCACCTCGGCTCGAGCGGCTGCCAGGCGCCGTACCTGCTCGACTTCCTGCGCCACAACGATTCGGAATACCTGTATCTCGTCGGCGACATCATCGACGGCTGGCAGTTGAAGAAAGGCTGGTACTGGCCGCAGGCGCACAACGACGTCGTGCAGAAGATCCTGCGCAAGGCGCGCAAGGGCACGCAGGTCGTCTACATCCCCGGCAATCACGACGAGGGCGCGCGGCAGTTCTGCGATCTCGCGTTCGGCGACATCCAGGTGCGCGGCGAGGCCTTCCACACGACGATTGCGGGCAAACGTTTGTGGATCGTGCACGGCGACCTGTTCGACGGCGTGATCCAGCACGCGAAATGGCTCGCGTATCTCGGCGACACGCTGTACACGCTGATCCTCGTGCTGAACCGCTGGTTCAACCGGATCCGCAGCCGGCTCGGCTTCCAGTACTGGTCGCTGTCGCAGTACCTGAAGCACCAGGTCAAGAACGCGGTCAACTTCATTTCGCAGTTCGAGACCGTGATGACCGACGAGGCGCGCCGCCGCGGCTGCGACGGCGTGGTATGCGGCCACATCCACAAGGCGGAGATCCGCGACATCGACGGCGTGCTGTACTGCAACGACGGCGACTGGGTCGAAAGCCTGTCCGCGCTCGTCGAAACGATGGAAGGCGAACTGAAGATCGTCTACTGGACGGTGATGCGCTCCGCACCGTCGGAGATCACGTCGCGCAAGGCCAAGGCCACTGCCTGACACAACCCTACTTACAGGACAAAGCCGCGATGAAGATCATGATCGTCACCGACGCGTGGGAACCGCAGGTCAACGGTGTCGTGCGCACGCTGAAGAGCACGTCGCGCGAGCTCACCGCGCTCGGCCACCGCGTCGAACTGCTGACGCCGCTGGAATTCCGCACGGTGCCCTGCCCGACCTACCCCGAGATCCGCCTGTCGATCCTGCCGTACCGCAAGCTGCGCGCGCGGATCGATGCGTTCGCGCCCGACGCGCTGCACATCGCGACCGAAGGCCCGCTCGGCCTCGCCGCACGGCGTTATGCGCGCGCGCGCAAGCTGCCGTACACGACCGCGTACCACACGCGCTTTCCGGAATACGTGCAGGCGCGTTTCGGCATCCCGCTGGCCGCGACCTACCGCTTCCTGCACTGGTTCCACGGCCCGTCGCTCGCGGTGATGGCGCCGACGCCGGTCGTCAAGCAGGACCTCGAGAAATTCGGCTTCACGAACGTCGTGCTGTGGACCCGCGGCGTCGACCTCGAGATCTTCCGCCCGATGGAGTCGAAGGTGCTCAACACCGCGCGGCCGATCTTCCTGTACGTCGGCCGCGTCGCGATCGAAAAGAACGTCGAGGCGTTCCTGCGCCTCGACCTGCCCGGCTCGAAGTGGGTCGCGGGCGAAGGCCCCGCGCTCGCGGAACTGAAGTCGCGCTATCCGGAGGCGAACTATCTCGGCGTGCTGTCACAGGCCGAGCTTGCAAAGGTGTATGCTGCGGCCGACGTGTTCGTGTTCCCGAGTCGCACCGACACGTTCGGCCTCGTGCTCCTCGAGGCGCTCGCCTGCGGCACGCCGGTGGCCGCGTATCCCGTCACGGGCCCGATCGACGTGCTCGGCGAAGGCGACGCGGGCGCGATGCACGAGGACCTGCAGGAAGCCTGCCTCGAAGCGCTGAAGATCGAACGCACGACCGCGCGCGCGTGGGCCGAACGCTTCTCGTGGCGCGCGGCATCCGAGCAGTTCGCGTCGCATCTGAAGCCGCTGCCGAAGACCGCGTACTCGCCAGCCGAAGGTGCCGCCGTTTGAAACGAGACCTGAACGACAAGATCCCGCCTCCCGCCTCCACGCCGCAACGGCACCGTCCGTTCGACGAGGACGAGCCGCATGCCGAAGCGGACGTGCACGCGCACGAGCCGCTCGGCCCCGACGACCCATTGTCGCCGCTGCCGCCGAACCCGTACAAGCGCCACCGCGGCATCACGCGCGCGTGGTATGCCCTCAAGCATTCGCTGAACGGCTTTCGCGTCGCGATCCGCGAGGAGAGCGCGTTTCGCCAGGAACTCACGCTCGCCGCGCTGATGCTCCCGATCGGCGCATTCGCGCCGGTGCCGGCCGCGTCGCGCGCGCTGCTGATCGGCTCGGTGCTGCTCGTGCTGATCGTCGAGCTGCTGAACTCGAGCGTCGAGGCCGCGATCGACCGCATCTCGCTCGAGCGTCACGAACTCTCCAAGCGTGCGAAGGATCTCGGCAGCGCGGCCGTGACGGTCGCGCTGTTCGCGTGCGTGACGACGTGGGGCTTCGTACTCGGCCCCGTCGTCGCACGCTGGCTCGGCTTCTAGACGGGGACCGGGCGCGCGCGCCGCGGGCCGCCCGCGTGCGGCGCTGCACCATGCGCCGCGCGGGGGCGCGATCACGAAATGCCCCCGATGTGGCGAAACCCCGGTTTATAATCGTCCGCTAGACATAGAACAGCAACCCGCGCCGGACGAATCACGCAGCATCGATTGCAGCGCCCGCCAGTCCGGCACACACAGGGCCGGACGACATGGAAGCGAAACCTCCCCGCCGCACCCGCGAACGGATTCTCGAGTTGTCGTTGAAACTCTTCAACGAGATCGGCGAGCCGAACGTCACGACCACGACGATCGCCGAGGAAATGGAAATCAGTCCAGGCAACCTGTACTACCATTTCCGCAACAAGGACGACATCATCAACAGCATCTTCGCGCAGTTCGAGCAGCAGATCGAACGGCGGCTGCGCTTCCCCGAAGATCATCGTCCGACGATCGACGAAACCTGGTCGTACCTGCAGTACATGGCCGATTTCATGTGGACCTACCGGTTCCTGTACCGCGACCTCAACGACCTGCTCGCCCGCAACCGCACGCTCGAGACGCACTTCAAGCAGATCATCAGCCACAAGGTGCGCTTCGCGCGCGAGATGTGCGAGCTGCTCGTGTCCGACGCCGAAATGGTCGCGACGCCCGCCGAGATCGAAGTCATCGCGACCAACATGGCCGTGATCTCGACCTACTGGCTGTCGTATCAGTACGTGATGCATCCGCGCAAATACAACGATCAGGACGCGATTCGCGAAGAACTGCACCAGGTCAGCATGCACGTGATCTCCGTGATGGCGCCGTACCTGCGCGGCCGTTCGCGCCAGTTGTTCGACGATCTGGTCTCGGGCAAGCTGCCCAAGCGCCAGTTCACCGACTACCTGCCGCCGCGCGACGGCTCGCCGCGCCCGGCCGACAGCCCCGTCACCCTCGGGCAGGCCTCCGCCAAGGATTCCAAGCAATGAAGGCAGTCTGCGTTTATTGCGGCTCGTCGCCCGGCGTGCGGCCCGTCTATGCCGACGCCGCGCGCGCGTTCGGCCGCGCGCTCGTCGAGGCGGGCCTCACGCTCGTCTACGGCGGCGGCCGCGTCGGCCTGATGGGCGTGATCGCCGACGAGGTGATGGCAGCCGGCGGCCACGCGGTCGGCGTGATCCCCGAGCTGCTCGTCGACAAGGAAGTCGGTCACACGGGGCTGTCGGAACTGCACGTCGTGCCCGACATGCATCACCGCAAGAAAATGATGGCCGACCTCTCCGACGCGTTCGTCGCGATGCCCGGCGGCGCCGGGACGCTCGAAGAGCTCTTCGAGGTCTACACGTGGGCGCAGCTCGGTTATCACCGCAAGCCCGTCGCGGTCTACAACATCGATTCGTTCTACGATCCGTTGATCGCGCTGCTGCGCCATACGGTCGACGAAGGCTTCATGCGTCCGGCCTATTTCGACGCGCTGTGCGTCGAATCCGAACCCGTCGAACTGATCGAGCGGCTGCGCCGCTATCAGCCGCCCGCCCGCGACAAGTGGGCGCCCGACGCAGCGAAGTAACCGTCACCGGAAACCGCACGCCATGGCCGCACCGTCCGATCGCAAGGCCGTCCTCATCACCGGCGCGAGCCGGGGCATCGGCCGCGCGACCGCCGTGCTCGCGGCCGAACGCGGCTGGGACGTCGGCATCAACTACGCGCGCGACGCGGCGGCGGCCGAGCTCACCGCGCAGGCTGTCCGCGACGCGGGCGGCCGCGCGTGCATCGTCGCGGGCGATGTCGCGAACGAGGCGGACGTCATCGCGATGTTCGACACCGTGACGGCCGCGTTCGGACGGCTCGACGCGCTCGTCAACAACGCGGGCATCGTCGCGCCGTCGATGCCGCTCGCCGACATGACGGCCGACCGGCTGCGGCGGATGTTCGATACCAACGTGCTCGGCGCGTATCTGTGCGCGCGCGAAGCCGCGCGCCGGCTGTCCACCGACCGGGGCGGCCGCGGCGGCGCGATCGTCAACGTGTCGTCGATCGCATCGCGGCTCGGTTCGCCGAACGAATACGTCGATTATGCGGGGTCGAAAGGCGCGGTCGACTCGTTGACGATCGGTCTGGCGAAGGAACTCGGCCCGCACGGCGTGCGCGTCAACGCGGTGCGCCCCGGCCTGATCGAGACCGACATTCACGCCAGCGGCGGCCAGCCCGGCCGGGCAGCGCGCCTCGGCGCGCAAACGCCGCTCGGCCGCGCGGGCGAGGCACCGGAGATCGCCGAAGCGATCGTCTGGCTGCTCGGCGACGCGGCGTCGTACACGACGGGCGCCCTGCTCGACGTCGGCGGCGGCCGGTAATCTCGCCCGCCCGGCGCGCCCGAAGCGCCGCCAGGCACGCCCTGTCGTCACGACACCACAAATCTCCACAATTTCGTGACGGTTTCAGTAAACATTCGTAACAGTTCCGTGCTCTACTAGCGGGCAATCAGACAGGCGTCGTCTACGCCAAGTCTCCGCCACCCTGATGTGGCCCTTATCGGTCCCGCCCAAGTAGCGGACCGGCTCGACTCGACCCGAGATCTTTTCCATGCCTGGAACCGCAGCGCCCAGCCGGCGACGCACGTCTGTGCCCGCGCCGGCTCAGCACACCCGCTCGACTGCCGACACCGACGCCACCGCGACGCTCGACGCCGCCGGCACGCCCGTCGTGGCGTCGACCACCGCAACCCGCACCGCGCGCGACCGCGCGGCCCTGCTCGGCTGGCGGGCCTGGCTGCTCGTCGCCGTGCTGGTCTGCGCGTACACGCTGCCGGGCGTGCTCGGCCACGATCCGTGGAAACAGGACGAAACCTATACGTTCGGCATCATCCAGCACATGCTCGAGACCGGCGACTTCGTCGTGCCGACCAATGCCGGCCTGCCGTTCATGGAAAAGCCGCCGCTTTACGCATGGGTCGCGACGAGCCTCGCCTGGCTGCTGCAGCGCGTGATGCCGCTGCACGATGCGGCGCGACTCGCCAGCGCGCTGTTCGCCACGCTCGCGTTCGGCTTCATCGCACGTGCGGCGCGCGTCGCCAGCCGCGCGGACAGCTGGTTCGACCTGCGCGTGATCGGCCCCGTCGTGCTGAGCGCGAGCACGCTCGTCGTCATCAAGCACCTGCACGACATGATGACGGACGTCGCGCTGTTCGCCGGCACGGCGATGGGCTTCTGCGGGCTGCTCGAACTCGTGATGCAGCACGTCGCGCGCGCGCAGCAGATGCGGCACGGGCTGCCGGTCCGGCCGTCGGGCCGCTGGGCCGCGCCGCTCTTCGGCGCGGGCGTCGGCATCGCGCTGATGACGAAGGGGCTGTTCGTGCCGCTCGTGTTCGCGGCCACGCTCGTCTGCACGCTGGTGCTCTACCCGGCCTGCCGCACCCGCTCGTTCGCGCGCGCGCTCGGTGTCGCCGCGCTCGTGTTCGCGCCGTTCGCGCTGATCTGGCCGACCGCGCTGTTCCTGCGCTCCGAAACGCTGTTCATGACGTGGTTCTGGGACAACAACGTCGGCCGGTTCTTCGGCTTCTCCGTCCCCGAACTCGGCGCGGAAAACGACAAGCCGTTCTTCATCCTGCGTGCGTTCCTGCTCGTCGGCTTCCCGGTCGCGCCGCTCGCGATCGTCGCCGTCGCGCGCGGCGCATGGCGCGACTGGCGCACGCCGCGCGTCGCGCTGCCGGTGCTGTTCGCCGGTATCGGGCTCGTGGTGCTGCAAATATCCGCGACGTCGCGCCAGCTCTACATCCTGCCGTTCTTCGCGCCGCTCGCGCTGGTTGCTGCGCAGGCGATCGACCGCCTGCCGCGCCGGTTGCATCTCGCGTGGGATTATTTCAGCCGCGTGCTGTTCGGCACGACCGTCGCGCTCGCGTGGGCGATCTGGGCCGTAATGGCCGATCCGGCCGCGTCGCGCGCCGATCTCGCGCTGCTCGGCCGCTGGCTGCCGCTCGACTGGACGATGCCGATCCGGCCCGCGCTCGTGATCGGTGCGCTCGCGCTGACCATCGGCTGGCTGACACTGTTGCCGAAGCTGCGCTCGACGGGCCTGTGGCGCGGCGCGCTGTCGTGGGGCGCCGGCGCGCTCGTCGCGTGGGGCCTCGTCTATACGCTGCTGCTGCCGTGGCTCGACGTCGCGAAGAGCTACCGCTCGGTGTTCGACGACCTGAACGCGCATCTCGCGCTCGAATGGAACGACGGCGACTGCATGGCGAGCCTGCACGGGCTCGGCGAATCGGAAGCGCCGATGCTGTACTACTTCTCCGGCATCCAGCACACGCCGATCGACGACGCGAAGTCGACGCGCTGCACGTGGATGATCGTCCAGGGCGTGCGTGCCGTCGATCCGGCACCCGGCAGCGAATGGCAACTGTTCTGGACCGGCGCCCGCCCGGGCGACAACGAGGAACTGCTGCGCGTGTACGTGCGGACGCCCGAACAGCACCTGCAGTGACACAGGGCGGTGCGCCGCCCTGCCCGCCTTCATCTTTCGCACCGGTCGCGCCCGCCCGGTCGGCCGGCGCGCAACCTCTGCGCGATATCCATCCTTGACGCACCCGCATCAAGCCGCGGGCTCGCACTCCCCTTTACACCACGGCCTGGATCTTCAGAACGACGAACCGGGCTCGCGCAGGAACGCCGTTTCCTCGTCGGTCGACGCGCGGCCGAGGATCGCGTTCCGGTGCGGGAAACGGCCGAAGCGCTCGACGACCGCCGCGTGCAGCACGGCGAAGCGGTGATAACGCTCGCACCCGGCCTCGTCGCGAATGCCCGCGCACAGGCGCACGGCTTCGCGCTGGCTCTCGACCGACTCGTCGTGCTCGAACGGCAGGTACGCGAACGCACGATGATGCCCGCTCGGCAGCCGTGCGTCCCAGCCGGTCGCGACGACACGGCGGGCGATCGCGAGCGCCTTCGGATCGGCGGCAAACGCGCGCGGCGTGCCGCGATGGATGTTGCGCGAGAACTGGTCCAGCACGACGATCAACGCCAGCGCACCCGACGGCGAGCCGGCCCAGTGATCGCAGGCGCCGTCGCATGCGGCGTCGAGCAACGCGCCATAGCGTGCGCGCAGCAGATCGTCGAAGGCGGCGCCGCCGTTGAACCACACCTTGCGTTGCCGCCCGAATTCGGCCGAGCCCGGCTCGCCGAACCAGAAATCCAGAATCTCCCGTGCTTGCGGATCCAGCGCTGCCGCGCCGGCGTGGCCGGTGTCGATCGTCATGCAAACGCCAGGACGAGGCGCCGTGTACGCGCGCTCTTCTTTTCCAGTTTCGCGACCCGCAGCGCGCCGATTTCGGACGTGTTGCGCACATGCGTGCCGCCGCACGGCTGCAGGTCGACTTGCTCGATCCGCAGCAGCCGCACGCGGCCGAGGCCCATCGGCGGCTTCACGCTCATCGTGCGCACGAGTTCGGGCCGCTCGGCCATCTCGTCGTCGGTGATCCATTCGGTCGTGACCGGATGCGCGCCGCCGACCAGCGCCGCGAGACGCCGTTCGACGTCGTCGCGGTCGATCGCATCGGACGTCGCGAAATCGAGCCGCACGTAGTCGGCCGTCACGCTGCAGCCATCGACCGCGTACGGCAGCACCGCGCACATCAGGTGCGCGGCCGTGTGCAAACGCATGTGCCGGTAGCGGCGCAGCCAGTCGATCTCCGCGATCACGCGCGTGCCGGGCGCGAGCGCCGCGACGCGGGCCTCCTGCCCCGGCGCCGGCACGTGGACGGCGTCGTCGGGCGTCGCGCCGTCGAACTTCGCCTTGCGCGTGTCGGCGATCACGATCGTGCCGCCGTCGGGCAGCGTCAGCGTGCCGGTGTCGCCGGCCTGGCCGCCGCCGAGCGGATAGAACACCGTGCGGTCGAGCCGGATGCCGTCGTCGCCGACGGCCCGGACCATCGCGTCGCATTGCGTGAGGTACGCGTCTTCGCGAAACAGCGCTTGTGTCGTCATCGGGCGAGCCTCGTATCGGTGGAGGAAACGGCCAGTGTCGCGCGATGCCTCCCGCGCGCCCAGACGCAGATCGTCCGGCGCACGGGCAGCGGCGTACCGGTCGATCAACCGGGCCGGTTGCGCATCCAGTCGGCCGTGTCGTAGAACGAATGCATCAGCCGCTCGCGCAGCGGCTCGGCCAGCCCGACATCCTCCATCGCCCACGCCATGCAGCGCAGCCACTGGTCGCGCTCGACCGACGCGATCGGGAACGGCAGGTGCCGCGCGCGCAACCGCGGATGGCCGAACCGGCTGATGTAGTGGTCGGGGCCGCCGAGCCAGCCGCACAGGAACCAGAACAGCTTGTCGCGCGAGCCGTCGAGCGACTGCGGATGCAGCGCGCGAATCTGCGCGAACTCCGGCTCGAGGTCCATCAGGTCGTAGAAGCGGTCCACCATTTCGCGCACGCGGGCTTCGCCGCCCACGAGTTCGAACGCCGTCGGCTGCGACGGCGCATCGTCATTCACATCGGTCATACGGATAGTCGGAAAACGGGATCTTCGGGGCCGCCGGCGACGCTCATGCGTCGCGCAGCGACTGCAGCGCGGGGCGCCGCAACACATTATGCAGGCTCAGCCAGCCGGCCGCACCGGCGCAGGCGACACCGGCCGCGATGCCGGCCGGCACGAGCCACGGATCGACGGCGAGCTGGAAATCGAACACGCGCGACGCGAGCACCCAGCCGACCGCGATCGCGCCCGCCGAAGCCAGCACGCCGGCCAGCGCGCCGACCACGACGAATTCCGCGCGCTGTACCGCATTGACCTGCGCGCGCGACGCGCCGAGCGCGCGCAGCAGCGCGGCCTCGCGCACGCGCTCGTCGCGCGAGCCGGCAAGCGCCGTGTACAGCACGAGCACGCCGGCCGCGAGCGTGAACGCGAACAGGAACTGCACCGCGCCGACCACCTGCAGCATCATCCGCTGCAACTGCGCGAGGATCGGCGCGACGTCGATCGCGGTCAGGTTCGGATAGCGCGCGATCAGCGGATCGAGCAGCGCGGCGTTCGATGCGGGCAAATGGAAGCTCGTCAGGTAGACGGCCGGGAAATCCTTCAGCACCGGCGGCGGCATCAGCACGAAGAAGTTCACGCGGAACGAACCCCAGTCGAGCTTGCGCACGCTCGTGACCGGCGCGTCGACCGTCAGCCCCGTCACGTCGAAACGCAGCGTGTCGCCCGGCTTCACGTTCAGCGTCTTCGCGAGGCCGGCCTCGATCGAGATCTGCGGCGTCGCCGCGGTGCCGAACCAGTCGCCCTCGACGATCCGGTTGTCGGACGGCAGTTCGGTCGTATACGACAGGTTGAACTCGCGGTCGACGAGCCGGCGCGCCTCGTCGGACGGATACGCGTCCGGATTCACCGGCTTGCCGTTGATCGCGACGAGGCGGCCGCGCACCATCGGCGCGGGCACCGCGTCGCGCACGCCGTGCGCGGCCAGATAGGCCGCGACGTCGTCGCGCTGGTCGGGCTGGATATCGATCAGGAACTGGTTCGGCGCATCGGGCGGCGTCGACTGCCGCCAGCCCGCGACGAGATCGTTGCGCGTGATCGCGATCAGCAGCAGGCACATCAGGCCGAGCGCGAGCGCGGTGATCTGCAGCGCGCTCGCCGTGCCGCGCCGGTGCAGCGACGCCAGCGCGTAGCGCCAGCCGACGCCGGCGGCCACGCGCGCGTTGCGTACCGCACGTGCCGCCGCGAACAGCACGAGCCGCGCGATCAGGGCGAAACCGACCAGCGCGCCGGCGAAGCCGCCCGCGACGATCAGGCCGAGCTTCAGGTTGCCGGCCGCCACGATCAGCAGCCCCGCGAACAGCACGACGCCGATCGCATACGCGGCCCACGCGGTGCGCGACGCGTCGCCCCACTCGCGGCGCAGCACGCGCACCGGCGGCACGCGCGTGAGCGGCACGAGCGGCGGCAGCGCGAAGCCGAGCAGCAGCACGAGCGCCGCGCCCATGCCGATCAGCGCCGGCCACAGCGTCGGCGGCGGCAGCGCGACGTCGATCAGGCCGCCGAGCGCGGCCAGCAACGCCCAGTGGCCGCCGTAGCCGAGCACCGCGCCCGCGGCGCCCGAGACGATGCCGACCCCGGCGAATTCGAGCGCGAACAGCGCGCCGAGCGTGCGGCGGCTCACGCCGAGGCAGCGCATCGTCGCGCAACCGTCGAGATGGCGCCGCATGTAGCGCTGGGCGGCCATCGCGATCGCGACCGCCGCGAGCAGCGCGGTCAGCAGCGCGACGAGCGTCAGGAAATGGCGCGCGCGGTCCAGCGTCTGCCGCACCTGCGGCTGCCCCTCCTGCAACGACTCGAGCCCGACGCCGCGCAGTTTCCCGCCATCGACGCGCGCGTGCGCGTAGGCTTCGAAACGCGCGACGGCCGGTGCGTCGCCGGCGACCAGCAGCCGGTAGGTGACGCGGCTGCCGTAGCCCGTCAGCCCCGTCGCGGCGAGGTCGTCCGCGCGCATCATCAGCCGCGGCGAAAAATTGACGAACGAAAAACCGCGATCGAGTTCGCGGGAAATCGACGCGGCGACCGTGAACGTGCGCAGACCGACGCGCACGGTGTCGCCCGCCTTCAGGTGCAACGCGTCGAGCAACGCGGGATCGGCCCACACGGTGCCGGGCGCGGGAATCGCGGCCGCCTTCTGCGCGGTGGTCGCGCCGGCCGGCACGATGTCCACGGCGCCGCGCAGCGGATACCCGGGCGACACGGCCTTCACGGCTGCGAGGCGCGACGGCGCGGCATCGGCTGCCTGGCCGCCCGCGGCGGACGCGATCATGCTCGGGAAGATGGCGGTCGTCGCGGTGCGCAGGCCGAGCGCCCGGGCCTGCCGGTCGAACGACGGATCGACGGGACGATCGGCGCGCACGACGAAATCGGCGCCGAGCATCTGGCGTGCATCGCGCTCGAGCCCCTGGCGCAGCCGGTCGGCCAGAAAACCGACGCTCGTCAGCGCCGCGACCGCCAGCACCAGCGCGAGGACGAGCAACGTCAACTCGCCCGCGCGCCAGTCGCGCGCGGTCATCCGGGCGGCCTGGCGGATCAGGTCGTGCAGGCCGAAGCGGCCTGCCTGCGCGGGCCCGTCATGGCCGGGCTGCCCGGCCGGCGGCTGCGCCGCGTGTCGCCGCTCGTTCAATCGCGCTTGCCCCCGATCGAGTTGAGCCGCGACACCATGTGGTTCGCCATCCCGCGGAAGCCGCCCGACACGCCGCGCCACAGACGCGGCAGCGCCCACGCCGACGCCGCGATGAACGCGGCGAGCAGCACGAGGAACGCGAGCGGAACGAAGAACGCGAGCACGAGCCCGCCGACGACGAGGCCGTCCTCGGTCGACGACGCGACCCAGTTCGAAATCGGCTCGGGGGACAGGTTGATCAGCGCACGCGTGCCGGCCTTCGCGACGTGCGCGGCGCCGGCCAGCGAGCCGCCGGCGAGCCCCGCGACCGCGAGCACGGTCGGATCGGCATGGCCGAGCGCGCCGGCGGCCAGGACGGCACCGGCGGGAATGCGGATGAAGGTATGCACGGCATCCCACAGCGAGTCGAATGCGGGGATCTTGTCGGCCAGGAATTCGGTGAGGGTGAGCACGGCCGCCGCGCCGATGACCCACGGCGACATCAGGACGGCCAGCGTATCGGGCAGATGGAGCCAGCCGACCCGCGCGAGCACGCCGGCGATCAGCACCGTCAGGTACAGGCGCAGCCCGCTCGCCCACGCGAGCCCCGCGCCGAGCGAAATGGCTTCGATCATCGCCCTCTCCTTGCACTTTCCGTGCGATTTGCCGATTGACCGGATCGGGTCGGACAGGCCGGCCGCGCGGCGCGTGGCGACCGGCACCGCGTGCCGCGAGAGGCACGACGGTATTCAGGCCCGAATGCGTTCCATTATAGACAGGCTATCCGGGTGACCGGCGCAATTCCGCAGCGCGACATGCCGGGCACACGCGCGGCCGGATGCCGGTGCCGCGGTATCGACGCCCTGACGCCGGCGTCAGGCGGCCGACGACAGCTTGAGGCCGACCAGCCCCGCGACGATCAGCGCGGCGCTCGCGACGCGCGCGGCGGTCAGCGCCTCGCCCATCATCACGATGCCGAACACGAACGCGCCGACCGCGCCGATGCCCGTCCACACCGCGTACGCGGTGCCGAGCGGCAACTGGCGCATCGCGACCGCGAGCAGCCCGAAGCTGGCCAGCGCCGTCACGATCGTGAACACCGACGGACCAAGCTTCGTGAAGCCGTCCGACGATTTCAGGCCGGCCGCCCAGGCCACTTCCAGCAAACCGGCAATCAACAACCATACCCACGCCATCTCGACGTACTCCGTATCGGATGGGGCCGTCCCCGTTGAAGCGAATGACCCGGGGTCGTCCCCGGGCGGCGCCGAGTATAACAAGTTGCTTACGGACCGCCGCGGCGGGGCAGCCCAACGGCCGATCCGGGGCGCGATCGGCCGGGCCCGGCCAGTTCGGTCAGTTCGACACGCGCTTGGGCGCGCCGCCGCCGACGCAGCGGTCGTCGCGGTACAGCGCCCACTCCTCGCACACGCGGCCATCCTTGAACATGCACATCCCGACCTGCCCGCGCGGCAGGCTGCGGACCACGTGGCGGCCGCCGAGCTTCTCGCAGTTGACCGACGCGGGGTTGGCCAGCGCCGCCTGGGCGGGCGGCTGCTGCCCGGGCGGCAGCGGCTGGGCGAACGCGCCGGGCGCAGCAAGCGCCAGCGCACAGATGACGACCAGACGGACGGACATTGCACGCTCCTCGTTTTCGTTCGCGGAACGGTCAGGATAACGGGGAATGAGCGGACGGTGTGCGAGGCCGGCGCGCGGCGCGAGATTGTCGCGCCGGCGCAACCCTGCCGGCGCGCGACGTCCGGCGCGGGGATGCCGCCAGCGCCCTCGCCGCGCCGTCACGCGGCGCCGACGAGCCGGTAGCCGACGCCCGTCTCGGTGACGATGTACTCGGGCTGCGCGGGGTCGAGTTCGAGCTTCTGCCGCAGGTGCGCCATGTAGATGCGCAGGTAGTGATGGCTTTCGACGTGCGACGGCCCCCACACGTCGCGCAGCAGCTGGCGGTGCGTGAGCACACGCCCCGCGTGCCGCACGAGCGTCGCGAGCAGCCGGTATTCGAGCGGCGTCAGGTGCACGATCTCGCCGTCGCGCCACACCTGGCGCAGCGCGAGATCGACGGTCACGGTGCCGAAGCTCACCTTCGGCGACTCGTTCGCGCCGCCCTGGTTGCGCCGGCGCAGTTGCGCGCGGATCCGCGCGCGCAGCTCGGACACGCCGAACGGCTTGGTCAGGTAGTCGTCGGCGCCCGCGTCGAGCGCGGCGACCTTCTCCTCTTCCTGCGTGCGCGCGGACAGCACGATCACCGGCACCTCGGACCAGCCGCGCAGTTCGCGGATCACGTCGAGGCCGTCGGTGTCGGGCAGGCCGAGGTCGACGATCACGAGGTCGGGCTTGCGCGTGGCCGCGTCGATCAACCCCTGCTTGCCGGTCTCGGCCTCGAACACCGCGATGTCCTCCTCCTCGAGCGCGGCGCGCACGAAACGGCGGATCTGCTTTTCGTCCTCGATCAGGACGACGGTCAGGCTGGGTTCACTCATGGTCTGGCAATGACTCGGATGGGGACGAGGCGCCCGGCAGGTCGGATTCGTCGTCGGGCACGGCGGGCGCGGCCGGCGGCGTCTCGACCGGCAACGTGAACCAGAAGCGCGCGCCCGTCACGTGGCCGTCGGGCGCGGTGCGGTTGAGCGCGCCGATTTTACCGCCGTGCGCCTCGACGATCGCCCGGCAGATCGCGAGACCGAGCCCGATGCCCGGCGTCGCCGACTCCTTCTCGCCGCGCGTGAACTTGTCGAAGATGCGCGTTTCCATCCCGGCCGGCAAGCCCGGGCCGTGATCGTCGACATGCACGCGCACGAACGGCAGCCCGTCGTCGGTCACGCGCTCCGCGCCGATCTCGATCGACGTATCGGGCGGCGTGTACTTCGCGGCGTTCTCGAACAGGTTGGTGAACAGGCGCTCCATCAGCACCGCGTCCATCTGCAGCAGCGGCAGGTCGGCCGGCAGCGCGACGCGCGCGGGATGACGCGCGAGCACGCGCTTGCACGCGGCGAGCGCGGCGCCGACGGTCTCCTCGAGCAGCGACCATTGGCGCTTGAGCTGCAGGCTGCCGGCCTGCAGCCGCGCCATGTCGAGCAGGTTCGTGACGATGCCCGTCATGCGCAGCGCCTCGTCGTGGATCGCGTCGACCAGCTCGCCCTCGCGCTGCGCGAACCGCTCGGCCGCCGCCGCGTCGCCGCCCTGCGCGGCCGCGCGCCCGTTCGCGAGCATCGACGAGAAACCGACGATCGTCGTCAGCGGCGTGCGCAGGTCGTGCGAGATCGCCGACAGCAGCGAGTTGCGCAGCCGCTCGGACTCCATGTTGACGAGCGCGTCGCGCGCGATCTCGACGTAGTGCACGCGCTCGAGCGCGAGCGCGATCTGCGCGGCGAACGCGTCGAGCATCCGCTGCTGCTCGGGCACCTCGAGCTCGCGCGGCTCGCGCGACGCGACCGCCAGCACGCCGCGCGTGCGCATCGGCGCCTTCAGCGGCAGGTACAGCGCGGCCGTCGCGGGCAAGGTGTCGGTGCCGCGGCCGGCCGGCTTCTGCTGGTCGTACACCCACTGGCCGACGTCGCTGTCGAGGTCGGCACCCGTCAGCGTGACGGCTGCGTCCGGCTCCTCGATCTTCTGCCGCACCTTGTCCGCGCTGTCGGGCAGCAGGAACGCGACGCGGGCGCGGAACACCTCGCCCACGTGGCGGCTGCCGATCTCGACGATCTGCTCGGTGGTGAGCGCCGCGCCGAGCTCGCGCGCCATCGCGTAGATCGCGCCGGTGCGGCGCTCGCGGCGCTGCGCGACACTCGCCTGGCGCGTCAGCGTCGACGTCAGGTGGCTGATCACGAGCGACGTCAGCAGCATCCCGAAGAAGGTCAGCAGGTATTGCGTGTCGCTGACCGAGAACGACATGCGCGGCGGCACGAAGAAGTAATCGAACGCGGCCACCGACAGGAACGACTGCAGCACGCCCGGGCCGCGCCCGAGCCGCACGGCCGAGAACACCACGCCAAGCAGGTACAGCATCACGAGGTTCGTCAGGTCGAGCCGCTCGGACACGAGGCTCGCGACGACCGTGATCGCCGCGCAGATCGCGGCCGCATAGATGTAGTGGCGCGGCGGCGAACGATGCGTGCCGAACTGCGCGAACGCGTCGCGCCAGTCGCGCGCCCGCGCGTCGAGCGGCGCGGCGCGCGCCTCGTCGCTCGCGGACGCGCGGATCAGCATCAGGTCGACGTCGCCCGCGCGTTCGGCGAGCTGCTCGCCGAACGGCCGCGCGAGGCGGCGCAAGAGCCCGGCCTTCGGCGAGCCGCCCGCGACGATCTTCGACACGTTGCGCACCTTCGCATAGCCGATCAGCGCGGCCACCGCGTCGGCGCCCGCGAGCGTGGCCGTTTCCGCGCCGAGCTCGGCGGCGAGCTTCAGCGCATCGAGCGTGCGCTGCCGCCGCGCGTCGGGCAGCCGCTGCAGGCGCGGTGTCTCCACGTACACGGCAAGCCAGTCGGCCTTCAGGCTCGCGGCGAGCCGCGCGGCCGCGCGCACGAGCGTCGGCGCTTCGGCGCCCGGCCCGACGCACACGAGCAGCCGCTCGCGCGCCTGCCAGATGCGCTGGATCGAACGGTCGGCGCGGTATTCGCGCATTTGCGCATCGACCCGATCGGCCGTGCGGCGCAGCGCGAGTTCACGCAGCGCGATCAGGTTGCCCTTGCGGAAGAAGTTGCGCACCGCGCGCTCGGCCTGCTGCGCGAGATAGACCTTGCCGTCGCGCATCCGCTCGAGCAGCTCCTCGGCCGGCAGGTCGACGAGCGTGACCTCGTCGGCCGCGTCGAACACGCGGTCGGGCACGGTCTCCCACACGCGGATGCCGGTGATCGCGCCGACCACGTCGTTCAGGCTTTCGAGATGCTGGACGTTGACGGTCGTATAGACGTCGATGCCCGCGTCGAGCAGTTCGTAGACGTCCTGCCAGCGCTTCAGGTGCCGCGCGCCCTGCACGTTCGAATGCGCGAGTTCGTCGACGAGGATCAGTTGCGGCTGGCGGGCAAGCGCACCGTCGAGGTCGAATTCGGCGAGCGTGCGGCCGCGATAGTCGATGCGCGCGAGCGGCAATACGTCGAGGCCGTCGAGCAGCGCGGCGGTCTCGCCACGGCCGTGGGTCTCGACGATGCCGACGACGACGTCGACGCCTTCCTGCAGGCGCTGGCGCGCGGCCTGCAGCATCGCGTAGGTCTTGCCGACACCGGCCGACGCGCCGAAGAAGATCTTGAGCTGGCCGCGCCGCTGCTTTTCTTCGTCTCGCTGCAGCTTGTCGAGGAGTTGGTCTGGATCGGGACGGTTCATGCGTCAGGAAAGCGGAGCGCCCGGATGCGCGCGAGTACGAGCATTGTTGTGCCAAATCGCCGCAAAAGGCAAAGACGGCGCATGCGCCGTCGGGAATGAATGCGTCCGGCGCGGGTCATGCCGCGCCGGACGCCGGTCGTCGGGTACCCGAATCAGTGCGCGGCCTGCGCCGCGTCGAGCGCGAGGTTCAGCTTCAGCACGTTCACGCGCGGCTCGCCGAGCACGCCGAACTGGCGGCCCGTCGTGTTCGCGGCGACCAGCTGCGCGACCGCGTCCGGCGTCAGGTTGCGCGCCTTTGCAACGCGTTCGACCTGGTATGCGGCCGCAGCCGGCGTGATCTCCGGATCGAGACCGCTCGCCGACGCCGTCACGAGGTCGACCGGCACGGGCTTCGACATGTCGGTCCCGGCGTCGCGCAGCGCGGCGATGCGCCCCTTCACCTGGTCGGCGAGCGACGGATTCAGCGGGCCGAGGTTCGAGCCGCCGGAGCCGGTCGCGTTGTACGGCATCGGCGCGGTGGCCGACAGCCGGCCCCAGAAATACTTCGGCGCATCGAACGACTGGCCGATCAGCGCGGAGCCGACCGCCTGGCCGTTCTTCTCGATCAGGCTGCCGTTCGCCTGCGACGGGAACACGGCCTGGCCGAACACGGTCATCACGGCCGGGTAGGCCAGGCCCGTCACGGCGGTCAGGACCACAAAGAGCACGACGAGCGGGCGAATCAACGTTTTCATGATGTTTCCTTCAAGGACGGCCGGCTCAGGCCCAGCCGAGTGCGGCGAGCGTCATGTCGATCAGCTTGATGAACGGGAACGGCAGCAGCACGCCGCCGAGACCGTAGACCAGCAGGTTGCGGCGCAGCAGCGACGCGGCGCCGAGCGGCCGGTACGTGACGCCCTTCAGCGCGAGCGGGATCAGCGCGACGATGATCAGCGCGTTGAAGATCACCGCCGACAGGATCGCGGACGCCGGCGACGTCAGGTGCATGATGTCGAGCACGCGCAATTGCGGGTAGGTCGTCACGAACGCGGCCGGGATGATCGCGAAGTACTTCGCGATGTCGTTCGCGATCGAGAACGTCGTCAGCGAGCCGCGCGTCATCAGCATCTGCTTGCCGATCTCGACGATCTCGATCAGCTTCGTCGGGTTCGAGTCGAGGTCGACCATGTTGCCGGCTTCCTTCGCGGCCTGCGTGCCCGTATTCATCGCGACGGCCACGTCGGCCTGCGCGAGCGCCGGCGCGTCGTTCGTGCCGTCGCCCGTCATCGCGACGAGCCGCCCGGCGGCCTGGTGCTCGCGGATCGTCGCGAGCTTGGTTTCCGGCGTCGCTTCCGCGAGGAAGTCGTCGACGCCCGCTTCCGCCGCGATCGCCGCGGCCGTCAGCCGGTTGTCGCCCGTCACCATCACGGTCTTGATGCCCATCTTGCGCAGCTCCGCGAAGCGCTCCTTGATGCCGCCCTTCACGATGTCCTTCAGCTCGATCACGCCGAGCACGCGCGCCGCCCCTTCGTGCAGGTCGGCCACGACGAGCGGCGTGCTGCCGCGGCGCGCGACGTCGTCCACCGCGCGGCGCACGTCTTCCGGGAAGCGGCTGCCATGCGTCTCGACGTAGCGGCGGATCGCGTCGGCCGCGCCCTTGCGGATCTCGCGGCCCGGCAGGTCGACGCCGCTCATCCGCGTCTGCGCGGAAAAGCCGAGGAACGTCGCGTGCAATTGCGCCATGTCGCGCTGGCGGATGTTGAAGCGCTCCTTCGCGAGCACGACGATGCTGCGGCCTTCCGGCGTTTCGTCGGCGAGCGACGACAGTTGCGCGGCGTCGGCCAGCGCTTCCTCGGTCACGCCCGGTGCCGGCACGAACGTCGACGCCTGGCGGTTGCCGAGCGTGATCGTGCCGGTCTTGTCGAGCAGCAGCACGTCGACGTCGCCGGCCGCTTCCACCGCGCGGCCCGACGTCGCGATCACGTTCGCCTGCATCATCCGGCTCATCCCCGCCACGCCGATCGCGGACAGCAAGCCGCCGATCGTCGTCGGGATCAGGCACACGAGCAGCGCGACGAGCGCGGTGATCGTCACCACGTGGCCGGCCTTCATCGCATCGACCGAGAACATCGAGAACGGCAGCAGCGTCGCCGTGGCGAGCAGCATCACGATCGTCAGCGCGACCAGCAGGATCGTCAGCGCGATCTCGTTCGGCGTCTTCTTGCGCTTCGCGCCTTCGACCATCGCGATCATCCGGTCGAGGAACGCCTCGCCCGGGTTCGCGGTGACCTTGACGACGATCCAGTCGGACAGCACGCGCGTGCCGCCCGTCACCGACGAGAAGTCGCCGCCCGATTCGCGGATCACCGGCGCGGATTCGCCGGTGATCGCCGATTCGTCGACCGACGCGACGCCGTCGACGACCTCGCCGTCGGCCGGGATCACGTCGCCGGCCTCGACCAGCACGACGTCGCCCTTACGCAGATCCGACGCGGTCGTGACGCGGATCGGCGACTTCGGATGCGGCTCGTTGAGCTTCTTCGCCATCACGTCCTTCTTCGCGCTGCGCAGCGACGCGGCCTGCGCCTTCGAGCGCCCTTCGGCAAGCGCCTCGGCGAAGTTCGCGAACAGCACGGTGAACCACAGCCACAGCGCGATCGCGAGGATGAAGCCCGCGGGCGCCTCGGCCTGGCCGGCGAGCGCCGCGATCCACAGGATCGTGGTCAGGATACTGCCGACGTACACGCAGAACATCACCGGGTTGCGGAACTGCGTGCGCGGCGTGAGTTTCTTGAACGAGTCCACGATCGCCGGGCGCAGCAGCGCCGGGTCGAACATGGACCGTGTTGCGGAATGTTGAGTCATTGCGATCTCTTCAATCTCTTCAGTCTTTTCAACGTGTCGCCGCGCGTCATGCGCCCAGCCACATCATCAGGTGCTCGACGCCCGGGCCGAGCGCGAGCGCCGGCACGTAGGTCAGCGCGCCCACCAGCAGCACGGTGCCCAGCAGCAGCACGACGAACAGCGGACCGTGCGTCGGCAGCGTGCCGCTCGTCACCGCGATGCGCTTCTTCGCGGCGAGCGAGCCGGCGATCGCCAGCACCGGCACGATCGTGCCGAAGCGGCCGAACCACATCGCGATCGCGGTCATCCAGTTGTAGAACGGCGTGCCGACCGTCAGGCCCGCGAACGCGCTGCCGTTGTTGTTCGCGGCCGAGCTGAACGCGTACAGGATTTCCGAGAAGCCGTGCGGGCCGGGATTCGCGATGCCGGCCTTGCCCGCATCGGCGAGCACGGCGATCGACGTGCCGACCAGCACGAGCAGCGGCGTGAGCAATACGACGATCGACACCATCTTCATCTCGTACGCCTCGATCTTCTTGCCGACGTACTCCGGCGTGCGGCCGATCATCAGGCCCGCGACGAACACCGCGAGCAGCGCGAACACGAGCATCCCGTAGAGGCCCGAACCGACCCCACCGTAGACCACCTCGCCCAGCTGCATCAGCAGCATCGGCACAAGGCCGCCGAGCGGCGTCAGCGAATCGTGCATCGTGTCGACCGCGCCGCACGACGCGGCCGTCGTCGCGACCGTGAAGATGCCGGTCTGCGCGATGCCGAAGCGCGTTTCCTTGCCTTCCATGTTGCCGCCCGGCTGCAGCGCGCTTGCCGACTGATCGACGTGCAGCGCGGCGAGCGTCGGGTTGCCGCCCTGCTCGGCATTCACCTCGACACCGATCGCGATCACGAACGCGACCGTCATCGCCGCGAGCACCGCGATGCCCTGCCGGCGGTCGCCGATCATGCGGCCGAACACGAGACACAGCGCGGCCGGAATGATCAGGATCGCGAAGATCTGGACGAAGTTCGCGAACGGCGTCGGGTTCTCGTACGGATGGGCGGAGTTCGCGTTGAAGAATCCGCCGCCGTTGGTGCCGAGCATCTTGATCGCTTCCTGCGACGCGACCGGCCCCATCGCGAGCGTCTGCCTGGTCAGCGGCGTCGGCACCGTGACCGCATTCCCCTTGTCGTCCTTCACCGGATTGCCCTGCGCGTCGAGCTTCGGCGCCGCGTAGGTGCTCGTCTGCAGCACCGGCACGTCCTGGTAGGCCTTCATGTTCTGGATCACGCCCTGGCTCATCAGCAGCGCGGCGATCACGACCGACATCGGCACGAGCACGTACATCGTCACGCGCGTCAGGTCGACCCAGAAGTTGCCGATCGTCTGCGCGGTGTGACGTGCGAAGCCGCGGATCAGCGCGATCACGACGACGATGCCGGTCGCCGCCGACAGGAAGTTCTGCACGGTCAGGCCGAGCATCTGCGTCAGGTAGCTGACGGTCTGCTCGGGCGTGTAGTCCTGCCAGTTCGTGTTGGTGACGAAGCTGACGGCCGTGTTGAACGCGCCGTCGACCGTCATCGCGCCGAATTGCTGCGGGTTGCCGGGCAGGAAGCCCTGCAGGCGCAACAGGCCGTAGAGGAACAGCGCGCCGAGCGCGTTGAACGCGATCGTCGCGATCGCGTACTGTTTCCAGTTCATCTCGCTGCCGGCATCGACGCCGGCAATGCGGTACAGCGCGCGTTCGAGCGGCCCGAACACGCGCACGACGCGCGAGCTGCCGTCCATCACCGCGCTCAGGTAGCGCGCGACCGGCACGGCCGCCGCGAGCAGCACGACGATGAACAGCAGCGTCTGCAACAGGTTGTTCGCGTTCATTCGATGTCCTCCGCGCGCAGCAGCGCAAAGACGAGATACGCGAACAGCAGGGCCGTGGAGGCGCCCGCCAGCCAAAGCATCCAGGTCATGCCCGCCCCCCGCGACCGTATTGCACGAGCTTGTCGCAACCGGCAACCAAGCCGAGGATCAGCGTGGTGAAGAGCACCAGAGCGCCGATGAAAACCCCATCCATTTTTGTGTTCTCCGTCGTCGAAATCAGACGACTAGAACCTTATGGGAACGCACGTAAAGGACGGGTCAAAGGTATCGGGGCGGATATAAAAAACGTGTAAACACGCGGACGAGGCGAACCGGAAGGCGGGACGGGCGGCGCCGGGGCGCCGCCCGCGAGGGCGCGTGCCGGCGCGGCGCCGGCACGGAGAATCGGGTCAGGGAACGAGGATCGTCGAGCCGGTGGTCTTGCGCGCTTCGAGCTCGGCATGCGCGCGGCCGACTTCCGCGAGCGGATAACGCTGGTTGATGCTGGTCTTCACCTTGCCCGACAGGATCACGTCGAACAGCTCGGCGGCCGCGGATTCGAGATCGGCGCGCTTCGCGATGTACGAGAACAGCGTCGGCCGCGTGAAGAACAGCGACCCGCGCGACGAGAACTCCTTCGAATCGATCGGCGGCAGCGGGCCCGACGCGTTGCCGAAGCTGACGAAATAACCGAGCGGCGCGAGGCAGTCGAGCGAGCCGATGTAGGTGTCCTTGCCGATCGAATCGTAGACGACCGGCACGCCCGCGCCGTGCGTGATCTCCTTCACGCGCTGCGTGAAGTTCTCGCGCGTGTAGACGATCGGGTGATCGCAGCCGTGCGCCTTCGCGAGCGCGGCCTTTTCGTCGGAACCGACCGTCCCGATCACGGTCGCGCCGAGCGCCTTCGCCCACTGGCACACGAGCAGGCCGACGCCGCCGGCCGCCGCGTGGATCAGGATCGTGTCGCCGGCCTTCACCGGGTACGTGCGACGCAGCAGGTAGTGCGCGGTCAGGCCCTGCAGCATCACCGATGCCGCATCGTCGTAGCCGATGCCGTCCGGCAGCTTCACGAGCCGCCCGACCGGCATCACGCGCTCCTGCGCATACGCGCCGGGCGGCTGCCCGACATACGCCACGCGATCGCCGACCTTGAACGCGGTCACGCCGTCGCCGACGGCCGTCACCTCGCCCGCCGCCTCCATCCCGAGGCCGCCGGGCAGCGGTTGCGGATAAAGGCCGGTGCGGAAATACACGTCGATGTAGTTGAGCCCGACCGCGTGCTGCCGGATGCGGACTTCGCCCGCCTGCGGCTCGCCGACCTCGACATCGACCCACTTCATCACCTCCGGGCCGCCCGGCTGGTCGTATCGGATTGCTTTCGGCATCGTTTCGCTCCTCGTCTGTCTATCGGTCAGGAAAAATCCGGGTCGCCGATGCGCGGGCCGGCCGGTTCATCCAGGAACCGGGCTGCGGGTGCGCATCGAGACGCACGATTCTCGCGCGTTGCCGCCGTGCGTGCATGGCCCTGCCGCCGGCAGGGGCAATCGGGCGCGGCCCACGCCTAGCACACGTCCTGCATGGTGCGCGCCAGATCGTCGAGCAGCATCCGCGCGGTGGCGACGTTGGTCGCGACCGGCACGTCGTGCACGTCGCACGCGCGCACGAGCGCGGTGATGTCGGGATCGTGCGGCTGCGCGGTCATCGGGTCGCGCAGGAACACGACGATGTCGACGCGGCCCTCGGCCAGTTCCGCGCCGATCTGCAGGTCGCCGCCGAGCGGGCCCGACAGCTTGCGCTCGACCTCGAGCCCGTGCGCGGCCGCGATGCGGCCGCCCGTCGTGCCCGTCCCGACCAGCCGGCATTGCGCGAGCGTCGCGCGGTATTCGCCCGCGAGCGCGACGATCTCGTCCTTCTTCGCGTCGTGCGCAATCAATGCGATGCGGGGTTTGCTCATCTCCAGTTCCTTCGTCGTCCGGTTGTTGTCGTGATCGTGAATCGAAAAGCCGCGCGTCAGAACGTGCCCGGATACGCGCCGCCGTCGAGCAGCCAGTTCTGCCCGGTGATGTAGCCGGCATGCACGCTGCACAGGAACGCGCACGCCGCGCCGAATTCGGCGCGCGTGCCGAGGCGGCCGGCCGGGATGTCCTTCGTGCGCCGCGCGCGCAGGTCGTCGACCGTCACGCCCTGCGCCCGCGCCGAGGCGGCGAGCGTGGTCGCGATCCGGTCGGTGTCGAACAGCCCCGGCAGCAGGTTGTTGATCGTCACGCCCTGGCCCGCGACCTTGCGCGACAGCCCCGCGACGAAGCCGGTCAGCCCCGAGCGCGCGCCGTTCGACAGCGCGAGCACGTCGATCGGCGCCTTCACGGCGGAACTGGTGATGTTGACGATGCGGCCGAAGCGGCGCGCGATCATCCCGTCGAGGGTCGCGCGGATCAGCTCGATCGGCGTCAGCATGTTCGACTCGAGCGCGCGGATCCAGTCGTCGTGCGAGAAGTCGCGGAAATCGCCGGGCGGCGGGCCGCCGGCATTGTTCACGAGAATGTCCGGTTGCGGGCACGCGGCGAGCGCGGCCGCGCGGCCTTCCGGCGTCGTGATGTCGCACGCGACCGGGGTGATCGATACGTTCGACGCCGCGCGGATCTCCTCCGCGGTTTCCTCCAGCGTGTCGCGCGTGCGCGCGACGATCACGAGGTTCACGCCCTCGGCGGCCAGCGCTTCCGCGCAGCCGCGACCGAGCCCCTTGCTCGCCGCGCATACGAGCGCGGTCTTTCCTTCGATACCGAGATCCATCGTCGACTCCCTGGTGGCGACGCGCGCCGGGACGGCCCCGCCGCGCCGGTGGGCGGGCGAACGGGCGGGCGCGGCGCGCGGATTGTCGTGAGACGTCGATAATATCCGGATCATGCGGCGCGCCTTGGTAAAATTGCGGCCATAAGCGGCGGCCGGCGTTCGCCCGCCGCCGCCCCGATCCCCTTTTGCCGCCAAGGCGCCTCCGTCATGAAACAGGACAGCCGTTTCCCGAACCTCTTCATCACCGATCACCCGCTGATCCAGCACAAGCTCACGCACATGCGCGACAAGGACACGTCCACGCGCACGTTCCGCGAACTGCTGCGCGAGATCACGCTGCTGATGGGCTACGAGATCACCCGCAACCTGCCGATCACGACCAAACGGGTCGAAACCCCGCTGGTGGCGGTCGACGCGCCCGTGATCGCGGGCAAGAAACTCGCGATCGTGCCCGTGCTGCGCGCGGGCATCGGGATGTCGGACGGCCTGCTCGACCTGGTGCCGTCCGCACGCGTCGGCCACATCGGCGTGTATCGCGCCGAGGATCACCGCCCGGTCGAGTACCTGGTGCGCCTGCCGGACCTCGAGGACCGCATCTTCATCCTGTGCGACCCGATGGTCGCGACCGGCTATTCGGCCGTGCATGCGGTCGACGTGCTCAAGCGCCGCAACGTGCCGGCCGCGAACATCATGTTCGTCGCGCTGGTCGCCGCGCCCGAGGGCGTCCAGGTGTTCCAGGACGCGCATCCGGACGTGAAGCTGTTCGTCGCGTCGCTCGATTCGCACCTGAACGAGCACGCGTACATCGTGCCGGGCCTCGGCGACGCGGGCGACCGCCTGTTCGGCACCAAGAACTGAGTGCCCGCACGGCCGCGCGGCGCGCGGTCCGGTCCGCGACGGCCTGCCCGGCCGTTCGGCCAGGCGCGGCGGCCCCGAACCGGCGGTCGCCGCGTGATAAAATCACGATCCACTCGATACGCGCGGCCCCGCGGCTTCATGCCCGCCGACACGGCCGCCGACTCAACGACACACTGAAACAATCGCCCGCGCCGCGCGCCCGGGCACGGAGAAAGGTATGGCTGGTCATTCGAAATGGGCCAACATCAAGCATAAGAAGGCAGCGGCCGACGCGAAGCGCGGCAAGATCTGGACCCGCCTGATCAAGGAAATCCAGGTCGCGGCGCGCCTCGGCGGCGGCGACGTCAACTCGAACCCGCGCCTGCGCCTCGCGGTCGACAAGGCGGCCGACGCGAACATGCCGAAGGACAACGTCAAGCGCGCGATCGATCGCGGCGTCGGCGGCGCGGACGGCGCGAACTACGAAGAGATCCGTTACGAAGGCTACGGCATCAGCGGCGCGGCGATCATCGTCGACACGCTGACCGACAACCGCACGCGTACGGTCGCGGAAGTTCGCCACGCCTTCTCGAAATTCGGCGGCAACATGGGCACCGACGGCTCGGTCGCGTTCATGTTCGATCACGTCGGCCAGTTCCTGTTCGCGCCCGGCACGTCGGAAGACGCGCTGATGGAAGCCGCGCTCGAAGCCGGCGCGAACGACGTGAACACGAACGACGACGGCTCGATCGAAGTGCTGTGCGACTGGCAGGAATTCTCGAAGGTGAAGGACGCGCTCGAAGCCGGCGGCTTCAAGGCCGAACTCGCCGAAGTGACGATGAAGCCGCAGAACGAAGTCGAATTCACCGGCGACGACGCGGCGAAGATGCAGAAGCTCCTGGACGCGCTCGAGAACCTCGACGACGTGCAGGACGTGTACACGAACGCCGTCATCGTCGAGGAATGAGATGCCGGCCGCCGCTCGCCTGTCGCGGGCGGCGGCCCGACCGATTCCGCGGCCGGCGCGCCTGAGCGTGCCGGCCGCCCTGTTTTCTAGTCTGCGGGGAATCCCATGAAACTACTCGTCGTCGGTTCCGGCGGCCGCGAACATGCGCTGGCGTGGAAGCTCGCGCAGTCGCCGCGCGTCCAGATGGTCTACGTCGCGCCCGGCAATGGCGGCACGGCGCAGGACGAGCGTCTGAAGAACGTCGATATCACGTCGCTCGACGCACTCGCCGATTTCGCGGAAAGCGAAGGCGTCGCGTTCACGCTCGTCGGGCCGGAAGCACCGCTCGCGGCCGGCATCGTCAACCTGTTCCGCGCACGCGGCCTGAAGGTCTTCGGCCCGACCCGCGAAGCCGCGCAGCTCGAAAGCTCGAAGGATTTCGCGAAGGCGTTCATGAAGCGCCACGGCATCCCGACGGCCGACTACGAAACCTTCGCCGACGCGGCCGCCGCCCACGCGTACATCGACGCGAAGGGTGCGCCGATCGTCGTGAAGGCCGACGGCCTCGCGGCCGGCAAGGGCGTCGTGGTCGCGATGACGCTGGAAGAAGCGCACGCAGCCGTCGACATGATGCTGTCGGGCAACAAGCTCGGCGATGCCGGCGCGCGCGTCGTGATCGAGGAATTCCTCGACGGCGAGGAAGCGAGCTTCATCGTGATGGTCGACGGCAAGCACGCGCTGGCGCTGGCTTCGAGCCAGGACCACAAGCGCCTGCTCGACGAAGACCGCGGCCCGAACACCGGCGGCATGGGCGCGTATTCGCCCGCGCCGATCGTCACGCCGCAGATGCACGCACGCGTGATGCGCGAGATCATCATGCCGACCGTGCGCGGGATGGAGAAGGACGGTATCCGCTTCACGGGCTTCCTGTACGCGGGCCTGATGATCGACAAGGACGGCAATCCGCGCACGCTCGAGTTCAACTGCCGGATGGGCGACCCGGAAACGCAGCCGATCATGGCGCGCCTGAAGAGCGATTTCTCGAAGGTCGTCGAGCAGGCGATCGCGGGCACGCTCGACACGGTCGAGCTCGACTGGGACCGTCGCACCGCGCTCGGCGTCGTGCTGGCCGCGCACGGTTATCCGGACGCGCCGCGCAAGGGCGACCGCATCAACGGGATCCCGGCCGAGACCGAGCAGGCCGTGACGTTCCATGCGGGCACCACGCTCGGCGACGGCGACAAGCTCGTGACGTCCGGCGGCCGCGTGCTGTGCGTGGTCGGCCTTGCCGATTCCGTGCGCGAAGCGCAGCAGCATGCGTACGACACGATCAACCAGATCAATTTCGAAGGCATGCAGTACCGCCGCGACATCGGCTTCCGCGCGCTCAACCGCAAGAGCGCGTGACGTCGCAATCGCCGCCCCGCCCCCGCGCGGCGGCGGCTCCTCTGCCGGGGTTCGATAGAATGCCCGGCAGAGGCCTTTTTTACGGCCCCCGCTTCGGGCGGGGGCGCCCAGTCCAGACATGACCGATTCGACCTACGACGTGGCGCGCGTGCGCACGTACCTCCAGGGCCTGCAAACACGCATCGCCGACGCGCTCGGTGCGCTCGACGGCACGCCGCTCGCGACCGACACGTGGCAGCGCGGGCCGGCCGAACGCCTGCGCGGCGGCGGCTGCACGCGGATTCTCGAAGGCGGCCGCGTGTTCGAACGCGCGGGGATCGGCTTTTCCGACGTCGCGGGCGACGCGCTGCCGCCGTCGGCGAGCGCGGCGCGCCCGCAGCTCGCGGGCCGCGGCTTCGAGGCGCTCGGCGTGTCGCTGGTACTGCACCCGCGCAATCCGTACTGCCCGACCGTCCACATGAACGTGCGGATGCTGATCGCGACGAAACCGGGCGAGGCGCCCGTGTTCTGGTTCGGCGGCGGCATGGATCTGACACCCGTTTACGGTTTCGAGGACGACGCGCGGCATTTCCACCAGACCTGCAAGGATGCGCTCGACCCGTTCGGCGCCGAACTCTACCCGCGCTTCAAGAAATGGTGCGACGAGTATTTCTTCCTGAAGCACCGCAACGAAATGCGCGGCATCGGCGGGATCTTCTTCGACGATTTCTCCGAGCCCGGTTTCGAACGCTCGTTTGACCTGATGCAAAGCGTCGGCGATGCGTTCCTGCAGGCCTACCTGCCGATCGTCGAACGCCGCGCCGGGCTGCCGTACGGCGAGCGCGAGCGCGACTTCCAGGCGTATCGCCGCGGCCGTTACGTCGAATTCAACCTCGTGTTCGACCGCGGCACGCTGTTCGGCCTGCAAAGCGGCGGCCGGACCGAGTCGATCCTGATGTCGATGCCGCCGGTCGCGAACTGGCGCTACAACTGGCAGCCCGAACCGGGAACGCCCGAAGCGCGCCTGTACAGCGACTTCATCGTGCCGCGCGACTGGGTGTGAGCCCGCGCGCCCCGCTGCCCCAAGGAAAGGACGCGTTTCTGGACACCACCGCCCGCCCCGCCCCGCTGCCGCGTCGTATCGGCTTGCTGGGCGGTACTTTCGACCCGATCCACGACGGCCATCTCGCGCTCGCGCGCCGGTTCGCCGAGTTGCTCGGCCTGACCGAACTCGTGCTGCTGCCCGCCGGGCAGCCGTACCAGAAGCGCGACGTGTCGGCCGCCGAGCACCGGCTCGCGATGACGCGCGCGGCCGCCGGCTCGCTGTCCCTGCCGGGCGTGACCGTGACCGTCGCCACCGACGAGATCGAGCACGCCGGCCCGACCTACACGGTCGAGACGCTCGCGCGCTGGCGTGAGCGCATCGGTGCGGATGCCTCGCTGTCGCTGCTGATCGGCGCCGACCAGCTCGTGCGGCTCGACACGTGGCGCGACTGGCGCAAGCTGTTCGACTTCGCGCACATCTGCGTGTCGACGCGCCCGGGTTTCGACCTGGGCACCGCGCCGCCGGACGTCGCGCGGGAAATCGCCGCGCGGCAGGCCGGCGCCGACGTGCTGAAGGCCACGCCGGCCGGCCACCTGCTGATCGATACGACCCTTTCGTTCGACATCGCCGCGACCGACATCCGCGCGCACCTGCGCGAATGCATCGCGCGCCATGCGCAAATGCCCGATGCGTCGGCCGAGCATGTGCCGGCCGCCGTATGGGCCTATATTCTTCAACATCGCCTCTACCATTCCTGAATCCATGGATATTCGCAAACTGCAGCGCGTGATCGTCGACGCCCTCGAAGACGTCAAGGCGCAAGACATCAAGGTGTTCAACACCAGCCACCTGACCGAACTGTTCGACCGCGTGGTCGTCGCATCGGGCACGTCCAACCGCCAGACCAAGGCACTCGCCTCGAGCGTGCGCGACAAGGTCAAGGAAGCCGGCGGCGACATCGTCAGCTCCGAAGGCGAAGACACCGGCGAATGGGTGCTGGTCGATTGCGGCGACGCGGTCGTGCACATCCTGCAGCCGGCCCTGCGCCAGTACTACAACCTCGAGGAAATCTGGGGCGACAAGCCCGTGCGGATGAAGCTCGGCGGCGACAAGGGCCCGAACGGCTTTGCCACGGCCAGCGAAGGCGACGAGGAAGCCGCGCCCGCACGCCCGGCGCGCAAGACGGCCGCCCGCCGCCGTTAAGCCGTCACGCGTGTTCCGATGAAGCTTTTCATCCTCGCGGTCGGCCACAAGATGCCGGGCTGGATCGCATCCGGCTTCGACGAATACACGAAGCGGATGCCGCCCGAGCTGCGCATCGAGTTGCGCGAAATCAAGCCCGAACTGCGTTCGGGCGGCCGCAGCGCCGAAAGCGTGATGGCGGCCGAGCGGCAGAAGATCGAAGCCGCGCTGCCGAAGGGTGCGCGCCTCGTCGCGCTCGACGAGCGCGGCCGCGACTGGACCACGATGCAGCTCGCGCAGGCGCTGCCCGGCTGGCAGCAGGACGGCCGCGACGTCGCGTTCGTGATCGGCGGCGCCGACGGGCTCGATCCGGAACTGAAAGCGCGCGCCGACGTGCTGCTGCGCATCTCGAGCATGACGCTGCCGCACGGGATGGTGCGCGTGCTGCTCGCCGAACAGCTTTACCGGGCGTGGAGCATCACGCAGAATCACCCCTACCACCGCGCATGACGTGTCGTCCTCGAGACGCGCGCCGCGCGCGCACACCGAGATAACGACACCATGCCGTCCAGCACGTCCCCCGCGCTTTTCCCGATCCTTTACCTCGCTTCCCAAAGCCCGCGCCGCCAGGAGCTGCTGCAGCAGATCGGCGTTCGCTTCGAACTGCTGCTGCCGCGCCCCGACGAAGATGCCGAAGCGCTCGAGGCCGAGCTGCCCGGCGAAGCCGCCGACGCCTACGTGCGGCGCGTGACCATCGCGAAGGCCGAGGCCGCGCGTGCGCGCCTCGTCGCGAGCGGCAAGCCGGCCGCGCCGGTGCTGGTCGCCGACACGACCGTGACGATCGACGGCGCGATCCTCGGCAAGCCGGCCGACGCGGACGACGCGCTCACGATGCTCATGCGCCTCGCGGGCCGCGAACACGCGGTGCTGACCGCCGTCGCCGTGATCGATGCCGGCGGCGAACTGCTGCCGCCCGCGCTGTCGCGCTCGTCGGTACGCTTCGCGGCCGCGTCGCGCGACGCCTACGCGCGTTACGTCGAAACCGGCGAGCCGTTCGGCAAGGCCGGCGCGTATGCGATCCAGGGACGCGCCGCCGAATTCATCGAGCGGATCGACGGTTCCCATTCGGGTATCATGGGTCTGCCCCTTTTTGAGACCGCGGCGCTGTTGCGCACCGCGCGTGTCGCCTTCTGAAGCCCACCATGAACGAAGAAATCCTGATCAACCTCACGCCGCAGGAAACGCGGGTCGCACTCGTGCAGCAAGGCGCGGTGCAGGAGCTTCACGTCGAGCGCACGCTGTCGCGCGGGCGGGTCGGCAACATCTATCTCGGCAAGGTCGTGCGCGTGCTGCCGGGCATGCAGTCGGCGTTCATCGACATCGGCCTCGAGCGCGCGGCATTCCTGCACGTCGCCGATATCTGGCATCCGCGCCTCGCCGGCGAACCGCAGTCGGGCACGCCGCACCAGCCGATCGAGAAGATCGTGTTCGAAGGCCAGACGCTGATGGTCCAGGTGATCAAGGATCCGATCGGCACGAAGGGCGCGCGGCTGTCGACGCAGGTCAGTATCGCGGGCCGCACGCTCGTCTACCTGCCGCAGGAGCCGCATATCGGCATCTCGCAGAAGATCGAGAGCGAAGCCGAGCGCGAGGCCGTGCGTGCGCGCCTGACGGCCGTGATCCCGCCGGACGAGAAAGGCGGCTACATCGTGCGCACGATCGCCGAGGATGCGACCTCCGACGAACTGGCCGGCGACGTCACGTACCTGCGCAAGACGTGGGCGACGATCGTCGCGCAAGCGCAGCGCTTGCCGGCGACGAGCCTGCTGTACCAGGATCTCGATCTCGCGCAGCGCGTGCTGCGCGATTTCGCGAACGACGACACGACGCGCATCCAGGTCGATTCGCGCGAGACGTACCAGCGCCTCGCGGAATTCGCGGGCGAGTTCACGCCGGCCGTGAGCCCGAAGCTGCACCACTACACCGGCGAGCGGCCGCTGTTCGACCTGTACAACATCGAGACGGAGATCCAGCGTGCGCTGTCGCGCCGCGTCGACCTGAAGTCGGGCGGCTACCTGATGATCGACCAGACCGAGGCGATGACGACGATCGACGTGAACACGGGCGGCTACGTCGGCGCGCGCAACTTCGACGACACGATCTTCAAGACCAATCTCGAGGCCGCGCATACGATCGCGCGCCAGCTGCGGCTGCGCAATCTCGGCGGGATCATCATCATCGACTTCATCGACATGGAGAACGCCGAGCATCGCGACGCGGTGCTGTCGGAGTTGAAGAAGGCGCTGTCGCGCGACCGCACGCGCGTGACGGTCAACGGCTTCTCGCAGCTCGGGCTCGTCGAGATGACGCGCAAGCGCACGCGCGAATCGCTCGCGCACGTGCTGTGCGAGCCGTGCCCGACCTGCCAGGGCAAGGGCCAGGTCAAGACGTCGCGCACCGTGTGCTACGACATCCTGCGCGAGATCCTGCGCGAGTCGCGGCAGTTCAATCCGCGTGAATTCCGCGTGATCGCCGCGCAGCAGGTGATCGACCTGTTCCTCGACGAAGAGTCGCAGCATCTCGCGATGCTGATCGACTTCATCGGCAAGCCGGTATCGCTGCAGGTCGAGTCGAATTTGAGTCAGGAGCAGTACGATATCGTGCTGATGTAGCGCTCCGCCCCTGCGCCGCCGGCATCGCCGCGCGGCGTCCGGATGCGGTGCCCGGGCCGCTCGCGCCTGTCGCGCCGGCGCCCGCCGCCGCCCTTTCATTCACCCCTTTTCGCATTCATCACCCACCATGAGCCAAGGCTACAACCGCCGCCAGCGCAAGAAACTCCATATCGGCGAGTTCCAGGAACTCGCGTTCAACGCCACCGCGCACTACCGCAACGACATGACCGATCTCGCGCGCGGCGAACTGATCGACGCGTTCATCGACTTCGTCGAGGCGAACGGGCTGATGACCGTCGCATCCGCGGACGAAGGCATCGGCGCCTACGTGATCTCCGGCGCGCCGCGCGGCACGACGACCGACGCCGATCGCGAGCTCGTGCGCGGCTGGCTGGCCGCCCGTCCGGAACTGACGGACGTCAAGGTCAGCGATTTCACCGACGCGTGGTATCCGGACGCCTGACCTTCCGGTTTCCTGCGCCGCGCATCGGGCCATGCGCGGCGCCCGCATCGTCGCCGATGACCGGGCGCCGCGGCGCCACGCTTCGCTTCACCTCGCCCGCCACCGATCCCTTCCTTTTCCCGACGGTCAGCCTGCGACAAGCCGTCGAAATCGGTCCTGAAAGCAAGACACGTTAAACTCTCACCTCGCGTGGTGCGCCGCCCGCACCCGCCATCCATCGCCAGCCGCGTGCCCTCGGGCCGCCCCCGACCCATGGAGTGAGTGTCAATGAGCGGCGGACTTCCGTTTCCCGCATCCCGCAAGTCGTTGCCGTCCTCGACGGTCTTCCTGATTCTCGCCGCCGTCGCGCTGCTGTCCGGCTGCGGGCTGCTGCCGGTCCAGAACCCGCCCGCGCCGATCAGCGAGGCGCTCGTCGAGCCCATCGAGGAAACCGCCGGCGAGCCGCTGACGATGCCGCCCGTGCCGGCGCCGACGCAACCCGAGGCGCCGGAAGCACCGAAGAAGCCGCACCGCGAAGTGACGCGGCCGAAGCCCGTGCAGCGGCCCGAATCGCCGACACCGCCACCGCCGCCGCCCCCGCCGATCGTCGCGACGCGCCCGCTCGACCGCACCCAGATCCACGCGCTGCTCGACAGCGAAGTCGCGCGCCGCAACGGCAAGGTGGTCGGTCGCGCGGTCGACATGGTGGTGGACGGAAGCGGCAAGCCGCGCGAGATGGTCGTCAACCTGCAGGGCTTCATGGGCGTCGGCGACCGCAAGGTCGTCTTCCCGTGGAACGTGTTCCGCTTCACGCCGGGCGGCAAACAGGAGCCGATCGTGCTCGACGTGCCGTCGGGCGACCTGCCGCCGGCCGCGCGGCCGAAGGCCGTGCCGCTGTCGGGTTCGGCCGCGGCGTCGCCCGCGACGCGGCTGCCGATGCTCGACAGCGACGTCGAGCGCCCGAACGGCACGAAGATCGGCCGCATCGTCGACGTGCTGATCGACCGCGCCGCGCAGCCGCAGGCGGTCGTGCTCGACCTCGGCGGCCTCGTCAATACCGACCGCCGCTCGATCGCCGCGAGCTGGGGCGCGCTGCGCTTCGTCACGCGCGACAAGGCGCTGCACCCGCAGCTCGACCTGAACGACGCGCAGATCAAGGCGTCGCCGCCCTACGCGGCCGACAAGCCGGTCGTCGCGGTCTACCCGCCCGTCGCGCCAGCCCCGGCTTCCTCTGCGAGTGCTGCCCGATGACGATCAAGCATTCCGTCAGCGTACGCAGTCTGCGGTCCCTCGACTGGCTCAACTTCTTCGTTGCAAACGTTCAAACCGGCTTCGGCCCGTTCATCGCGTCCTACCTCGCATCGCACAAGTGGACGCAGGGCGAAATCGGCATGGTGCTGTCGATCGGCACGATCAGCGCGATGGTCAGCCAGGTGCCGGGCGGCGCGGCCGTCGATGCGCTGAAGAACAAGAAAGGCGCGGCCGCCTGGGCGATCGCAGCCATCATCCTGTCGGCGGTGCTGCTCGCGTCGAGCCCGACGATCGTGCCGGTGATCGCCGCCGAGGTGTTCCACGGTTTCGCGAGCTGCATGCTCGTGCCGGCGATGGCCGCGATCTCGTTCTCGCTCGTCGGCCGCGCCGACCTCGGCGACCGGCTCGGCCGCAACGCGCGCTGGGCATCGATCGGCAGTGCGGTCGCGGCAGGCCTGATGGGGCTCACCGGCGAATACTTCTCCGCGCGCGCGGTGTTCTGGCTGACCGCCGTGCTGGCGCTGCCCGCGCTGTTCGCGCTCGCGATGATCCAGCCGACCCACGAAGTGATCCCGCAATCGTCGAAGCCCGACGATCACCACGACGAAGCCGGCGAACGCGAAACGCTGCTCGAACTGCTGCGCGACCGCCGGATGCTGATCTTCGCTGCGTGCGTCGTGCTGTTCCACCTGTCGAACGCGGCGATGCTGAACCTCGCGGCCGGCGAAGTCACGGCCGGGATGGGCGAGAACGTGCAGCTCGTGATCGCCGCGTGCATCATCGTGCCGCAGGCGATCGTCGCGATGCTGTCGCCGTGGGTCGGCCGCTCCGCGCAACGCTGGGGGCGCCGGCCGATCCTGCTGCTCGGCTTCTCCGCGCTGCCCGTGCGCGCGCTGCTGTTCGCCGGCGTGAGCAGCCCGTACCTGCTCGTGCCGGTGCAGATGCTCGACGGCATCAGCGCCGCCGTGTTCGGCGTGATGCTGCCGCTGATCGCGGCCGACGTCGCGGGCGGCAAGGGCCGCTACAACCTGTGCATCGGGCTGTTCGGGCTCGCGGCCGGAATCGGCGCGACCCTCAGCACGGCCGCGGCCGGCTACGTCGCCGATCACTTCGGCAACGCGGTCAGCTTCTTCGGGCTCGCGGGCGCCGGCGCGCTCGCGGTGCTGCTGGTCTGGCTCGTGATGCCCGAAACGCGTGTCGCAAACGGCGAGGCGGCGGCCGACGAGCCGGCTGCCGCCTCGCCCGAACAGGCGCACTGAACGCGGCGCGCCGCCGTTACCCGCTTCTTGGCCGACTCACGATGGATACGATCAGGACACTCAACGAAGCCCGCCAGCAAATCCAGCAGTCGATCTTCGATCTGTTCAAGGGGCTGTCATTCAGCGAACGGCTCGCGCAAGGCGGGCTGATGGCGCTCCAGGCCGTCTGCGGCGCGTGCCTCGCGTATGCGATCGGCCGCGCGATGCATACCGAGCAGGCCGTATGGGCGGCGATCACCGCGATCGCCGTCACGCAGCACAACTACTCGGACACGATGTCGCTGTCGCGCGACCAGTTCATCGGCGCAATGGTCGGCGGCATGCTGGGCTTCGCCGGTGCGGCGGTCGGCGGCGATCGCCTCGTCACGTATGCGATCACGGTCGCGGTCGTGATCGTCTGCTGCTGGTGCCTGAACGTCGGCAGCGCGGCACGGCTCGGCGGCGTGACCGCGACGATCGTGATGCTGTTCCCGGGCAACGGCCCGCTGTGGGACATCCCGCTGGTGCGGCTCGGCGAAGTGACGCTCGGCACCGTCTGTGCGCTGGGCGTGTGCTGGGTGATGTCGAGAATCGAGCGGCGCTGGTTCCGCCGCGCGCAAGCGAAGTGACGCGGCTACCCGGCGCGCATCGCGGCATCGCGATACGTGCCGGGCGCTCGGCAAGGTCAGTCGCCGATCCGCAGCACGATGCCGGAACCGATCTGCACCAGCAGGTGATCTCCGCCGACGCCAACCCATTGATAGCCGCGCGGCGGCGGGCTCAGGCGATAGCCGCGCCAGTCGTCGATCACGTACTGGCGATCGCGGAATTCGGGGGAAGCCGGTCCCCCTTGTGCCACTCGCGGCGCGGCTGGTCGGCCCAGCGCGGCGGCACGTCGTCCTCATGGCGCATCTGGCCGGGCGGCATGTGTTTCGGGCCATGGCCATGCTGCATGCCGTGGCCGCCCCGGTCGTCGTGGTTGCCGTGGTCCTGCGCCATCGCGGCCGGCGCGGCGCAACCCGCCGCGATCATCGCGGCCAGCATCATCCCGTGCATCTTCCTCATCGCGCTCTCCCTCCGTGTCGTCACGTCGAACGAAACCACTCGAACTGCCCGATGAAGACTAGCACACGGCACCGCGCGGCCGCATGACCGCGCGTTACGCGGCCTGCTGCTGGTACTGGATCCGGTGCAGGTGCGCGTAGAGGCCGCCGTGGCGCAGCAGTTCGTCATGGCTGCCCTCCTCGACGATCTTGCCGGCCTCGAGCACGAGGATGCGGTCCGCACGCTCGATCGTCGACAGCCGGTGCGCGATCACGAGCGTCGTGCGGCCTTCCATCAGCCGTTCGAGCGCGGCCTGCACGTGGCGCTCCGATTCCGAGTCGAGCGCCGACGTCGCTTCGTCGAGGATCAGGATCGGCGCGTCCTTGTAGATCGCGCGCGCGATCGCGAGCCGCTGGCGCTGGCCGCCGGACAGCCGCATCCCGTTGCCGCCGACGAGCGTGTCGAGGCCCTCGGGCATCGCGGCGACCGCATCGGCGAGGTTGGCGGCCTCGAGTGCGGCCTGCACGCGCGCGCGATCGGGCGTCTGCCCGTACGCGACGTTCGCGGCGATCGTGTCGTTGAACAGCACGACGTCCTGGCTGACCATCGCCATCTGGCCGCGCAGCGCATGGAGGTCGTAGTCGGAAACCGGCACGCCGTCGACCAGGATCGCACCGTCGGTCGGGTCGAAGAAGCGCGGCAGCAGGTTCACGAGCGTCGTCTTGCCGCTGCCGGACGGGCCGGCCAGCGCGATCATCTCGCCCGGCGCGACCTTGAACGAGATGCGGTCGAGCGTCGGCCGCTCGGCCGCGCCGTAGTCGAACGACACGTTGCGGAATTCGATCTCGCCGCGCGCGTGCGTCAGCGGCCGGCCGCCGCCCTGCGGTTCGGCCGGCTCGTCGATCAGCCCGAAGATCAGCTCGGCGGCCGTCATCCAGCGCTGCAGCGGCTGGTTGACGTCGATCAGGTGCTTGAGCGGCGAGATCACCAGCAGCATCGACGTGACGAACGCGACGAAACCGCCGACCGTCGTCTGGTCGTTCGACGACTGCACGACCGCGATCGTGATCACGACCGCGAGCGCGATCGACGCGAGGAACTGCGTGAGCGGCTGCGCGAGGCCGCCCGAGATCGTCATGCGCATCGCGTAGCCGCGCAGGCGCTTGCTCATCGTCGTGAAGCGGTCCATCTCGTACGCTTCGCCGTTGTGCACCTTGACGACCTTGTAGCCGCCGACCGTCTCCTCGACGATGTACGACAACTCGTTGGTGAGCGTCTGGTGCTCGCGGTTCAGGCGGCGCAGGCGGCGGTTGATCTTGCTGACGAGCCAGCCGATGCCGGGCAGGATCACCGCGACGATCAGCGTGAGCCGCCAGTTCAGGTAGAACAGATAGCCGAGCAGGAAGATCACGGTCAGCGAATCGCGCACGAGCGTGACCATCACGCCGGTCAGCACCGACAGGATCTGGTTGACCTCGAACACGATCGCGTTGATCACCGTGCTGGCGGTTTCGCGCTGGAAGAACGACGCGCCGGTGTGGAGCATCCGCTGGAACATCTCGAGCCGCAGTTGCAGCAGGATGCGGTTCGATACGTAGTTGAGCAGGTAATTCGACGTGTACTGCGACACGCCGCGTACGAGCGCGAGGCCGATCACCGCGATCGGCACGTACCATTTCGCGTTGTCGCTGCCGTGCGCGCCGAAACCGTGGTCGAGCAGCGGCTTGAGCAGCGCCGGGATACCGGCCTCGGTGGCCGCGACGACGCCCATCGTCATCACGGCGAGCACCACGATGCCGATCAGCGGCCGGATGTACGGCCACAGGCGCTTGAGGACTGTGACCGGCGAGGTGCCGGTGCCGTCCATCGGTTTGCGAAGTGTGTTCTGGGTTTCCAAGGCAATCCTTCTTGAGCCGCGATGCGGCGCCCGGCGCGTGGCCGCCCGGGCGTTCGCCCCTGTCGGGCGGGTGCCTAAAAGGGCCCAACATTATAGCCGCACCGCCCCCGCCGGCACGGGCAGGGACGATGCGGCCGGCGGCCGGGCCGCGGGTATACTGCCGCTCACCGATTTCACCGCCTTTCCGACGATTTCATGGCTGAACCCTCCCTCGGCGTCGCCCTCATCGCCCTCAACGCGTCCGCGCGGCTCGCGCAGTGCCTCGGCGCGCTGTCGTTCGCCGACGACGTCGTCGTCATCGACGGCGGCAGCACCGACGATACCGTCGCGATCGCGCAGGCGCACGGCGCGCGCGTGATCGTCGAGCGCGACTGGCCGGGCTTCGGCCCGCAGAAGAACCGCGCGCTCGACGCGCTCGGCACCGACTGGATCCTGTCGCTCGATACCGACGAAGTCGTCACGCCGGAACTCGCCCGGTCGATTCGCGACGCGATCCGCGCGCCGGCCGCGCAGGTCTATGCGGTCGACCGGCTGTCGAGCTTCTGCGGCCAGTGGATCCATCACAGCGGCTGGTATCCGGACTGGGTGCCGCGCCTGTTCCGGCGCGGCACCGCGCGGTTCTCGGACGACCTCGTGCACGAGCGCCTCGTGTTCGACGGCGCCGCGCAGCGCCTGGCCGGCAAGCTGATGCACTATTCGTACGAGGACTTCGAGACCGTCGTGCGCAAGCTCGACGCGTATTCGACGGCCGGCGCGCGCCAGCGCCGCGCGGCCGGCCAGCGCGGCGGCTTCGGCAAGGCGCTCGCGCGCGGCGCGTGGGCGTTCGTGCGCACCTACGTGCTGCGGCGCGGGTTCCTCGACGGTCGCGCCGGCTTCATGATCGCCGTCTTCAACGCGGAAACCGTGTATTACCGCTTCCTGAAGCTCGGCCACGAAGCCGCGCGCTGAGCGCCCGCCCCGCACACCGCCGGCGTGCGGGCGACCCGGCGTTACAATGCCGGGCTGCCCGCGCCGCGCGTGCCCGCCCGAAGGCGCCGCCGCCCGCCACGACGACCAACGAATCCGACCGCCATGTTCTCCATCATCATTCCGACCTGGAACAACCTGCCGTACCTCAAGCTCGTCGTCGACAGCCTGCGCCGCCACTCCGCGTACGATCACCAGATCATCGTGCACGTGAACGACGGCTCGGACGGCACGCTCGACTGGGTGCGCGGCGAAGGCATCGAACACACCGCGTCACCGGCCAATATCGGCATCTGCCATGCGGTGAACCTGGCCGCCGCCCGGGCGTCGCGCGACTACGTCGTCTACATGAACGACGACATGTTCTGCTGCCCCGGCTGGGACACGGCCCTCGTGCGCCGTATCGAGCAGATGCCGACCGACCTCTTCATGCTGTCGGGCACGATGGTCGAGCCGGTCGACACGCGCAACCCGTGCGTCGTCGTCAGCAATTTCGGCCGTGACGCCGAGCAATTCGACGCGGCGGGCCTCGTCGCCGCGACGCCGAAGCTCGCCCGCGCGGACTGGCTCGGGTCGACCTGGCCGCCGACGCTCGTGCACCGCGACTGGTGGAACCGCATTGGCGGCTACAGCAGCGAACTGTCGCCCGGCATGAGCAGCGACAACGACTTCTCGATGAAATTCTGGGACGCCGGCTGCCGGATCTTCCTCGGCGTCGGCGACAGCCTCGTCTATCACTTCCAGCAGAAAAGCACGGGCAAGATCGTCAAGAACGACGGCCGCCGCCAGTTTCTCAATAAATGGGGCATGACCCAGGCGACGTTCGACCGCTACTACCTGCATCGCGGCGAGCCCGCCGGCCCGAACATCACGCTCGACACGCCAGCCGTGGAAGGCCGCCTGAAGCGCGCGCTGCTGCGCTCGCGGATCAAGCGCGCCTTCAGCTGATCGGGCCCCGAAAACGACACGGAAACCCGTCCCGCTTCGCGTATACTTTGCGGTTCGTCCCGAATCTCTTGTCGGGACGCGCGGCGACGTGCAGCAGGATGTCCGCCAGCCGCATTCGTCCATTCGACAGGTTCCGATGCTTTCGTTTTCCGCTCCCGCCTCGCGGCGCCTGACCGCCGCACGCGCATTCGCCGTTGCCGCGCTCTGCATGGTGCCCGTCTCGACCGCGCTGACCAATGTGTTCTGCGGGCTGTTCGCCGCCGCGCTCGTGATCTCTCCCGAATTCTGGCGCAACCTGCGCTCGTTCTTCACCGATCCGGCTTCGCTCGCGGCACTGCTGATCCTCGCGGCGCTCGCCGTCAGCGTCACGTATACGATCGCGCCGCACAACAAGGCATGGAACTGGGTCGCGAAGTACGACAAGCTGCTGTTGCTGCCATTTGCCGTGCTCGCGTTCCGTCATTCGAACTGGGCGCCGATCGTGCAGCGCTGCTGGTTCGGCACGCTGTGCGTCATCCTGTTGCTGTCGACGACCAACTATCTCGGGTTGACCGCGATCGGGCCCGCATATGCGTCCGCGCTGCCGGTATCGCGCGCGTGGGTGTTCAAGAACCACATCGCCGCCGGCATGTTCGGCGCACTGCTGTTCTACCAGGCTGCGGATCTCGCGCTGGCGGCTCGCACGGCGCTGTCGCGCATTGCCTATGCGGTTGTCGCCGCATGGACGCTCGTCAACGTGTTCGTGATGCTGCAGGGACGCACGGGGCAGGTCATCGCGCTACTGCTGATTCTCGTTGTCGCGGTGCGTTTCGTGCTGTTGCTGCGTCGGCAGTCGGCGCTGCGCGCCGGGCTGGCCGCCGGCGTGCTCGTCCTGTCCGGCATTGCACTGGTCGTCGCAGCGTGTACGGTTCACAACGGCCGGCTCGCGGAGGTCGTGACGGAAGTGCAGCAATATCGGCAGAGCGATGCCGTCACGTCATCCGGCCTGCGCCTCGAATGGTATAAGAGAGGGCTCGAGCTGTTCAGCCAGCGCCCCGTGATCGGCTACGGTGCGGGCGGCCTCGAGGTCGAGTTCCAGAAGCTCTCGGCCGGCAAGACGGCGGCCGAAGGCCAGCTCACGTCGAACCCGCACAACGAATACCTGCTGATGGCCGTCCAGCTCGGCTCGGTCGGCCTGCTGCTGTTCGTCAACCTGATCGTGCAGATCGCGCGCGGCAGCCGCGCGCTCGATCCGCGCTCGCGGCACCTGCTGCTCGGGTGGCTCGCGATCTTCGCGATCGGCAGTCTCGCGAACTCGCTGCTGCTCGATTTCGCCGAAGGGCACCTGATCGTGCTGCTGGCCGGCATCCTGCTCGGTTGCGGCGAACGCAGCGAGGCGTTGCCGCGCGAAACGTCGGCGATCCGGCGCAGCGCGTAACGCATGACGAAACGGGTTCCGCTGCCGGCCCGCTCCGGCGGCAGCGCCCGCACATCACGCCGACGCGAGCGGGCTGCGCCGCCTCGGCACGGCGCCCCTTCGAAAGCGGGAAAGCGCGCGCCTCGCGCGCGCGTCAGTCGGACCCGGCGCGAGGCAGTCGCGACGTGTCGACGATCGCGTGGGCCACACCCGGCGGATTCAGTCCGAGCATCTCGGCCGCCGCGGCCTTCACGCGCTGCGCGCCGAGATTGGCGAGGCAGTCGCTGCGGCTGTCGACCTTGCGCTCGCAGCCTTCGTGCCGGCACGGCACGCAATCGCCCTCCCCCTGCAGCAGCCATACATTCCCGTGCCGTCCCGAGCCGCGCAACGGCCAGGGATTCTCGGTCGCGGGCCAGTGCTGCGGCCACGGCCCCCAGCGCACCGGATCGGACGGGCCAAACAGCGCGATCGTGTCGGTGCCCGTCGCGGCCGCCACGTGGGTCGCGCCGGTGTCGGGCCCGATGAAGAGCCGCGCGCGCCGCACGAGCTCCGCGCTCTCGCCGAACGTCAGCCGGCCGACCAGGTTGAGCACGTCGCCGCCCGCTTCGGCCGCGACCTGCTCCGCATACTCGCGTTCGCTGTCCGCCGGCCCGCCCGACAGCGCGACCGCGAAGCCGTGCTCGCGCAGCCAGCCGATCATCTCGACCCAGCCGTCGAGCCGCCATTGCTTGTAGCGGAACATCGGATACGGATGCAGGACGACCAGCGGCTTGCCGGCGCGAATCGCCGGCGACTCCGCGAGCCGCGCGTCGAAGCGCGCGCGCCGCGCGGGATCGTCGCCGATGCCGGGCGCAACGACCTCGGACACCGGCTCGATGCCGATCACCGGCGCGAGTGCGAGCGTGCTGACGACCGTATGCGCGGATGCGTGATGATTGATCGCGATGCCGTTCAGCATCATTCGCGTGAGCCATGTGACACGATCCGGATCGACGAGGCCGACCCGCTTGCGGCCGGCGAACCAGCTGTAGAAACGCGGCCGGTCGGAACTCAGCGCCGCGCACGCGAGATCGTAGCGGCGCCACATCGACAACGCGTCGCGCAGCCGCTCGCGGAATCCCGCTCGCTGCGCGACGACGATCACGCGGCGTACGTCGGGATTGTGCTCGAGCACCCCCTCGGTGCCGCGAAATACCAGCATGTCGATCTGCGCATCCGGCCAGCGGGCCTTCAGCGAACGGACGAGCGGCGTCGTCAGCAGGACGTCGCCGATCCGGCGCGGCGCGGCAACGAGGATGGTTCTGGGCGGGCGGGCAGAAGAAAACAGGGCCACGGCGATCGATCTGTCTAGCTGGCTGAACAAGGCTGGCAATGTACAGGATTTTGCCGCAGCCGGCGCAGCGTGGCGCACCGGCCGTGCATGCCGTCCCGAAACGGCCCTGATGCGGCCCCGCCGGCGGGCCGCGCCCACCGTCAGCGCCGTACGGGTGCGCCCGCTACGACGCGATCGTCGCGATCGCGGGCGCGGCGGCAGCCGGCTGCTCGTGTCCCGCAGCGGCCACCGGCTCGTCGCGATGGCCGGCCCGCGGCAGCAGATGGCGCACCGCCCGCTCGACCGCGTCGACGCCGATCGCGTCGACGGTCGCGCCGGCGCGCAGGATCACGTGCGGCACGCCGAGCGGGTGCCAGCGCAGGTATTTCTCGGGGCGGTCCTCGAACAGCGCGGCGACCGGCACGCCGAGCGCCGACGCGAGATGCACGGGCGCGCTGTCGGCCGACACGATCACGTCGAGCAAGCTCGCGGCAGCCATCAGTTCGGCAACCGACGACGGCGCCACGTGCCGCGCATTCACGTCGCGCCACGCATCGTCCTCGCCGCACGTGCCGATCGCCGGGTCGCGGAACACGATCACGTCGGCGCACGGTGCAAGCCGCAGGCCGAGGTCGCGCCAGCGGTCCGCGGGCCAGCGGCGCTCGACCGCCTTGTTCGACACGAACAATCCGACGCGCGGCTTCGTGCGCGCGCCGAGCAGGCGGTACCACGTGTCCTGCAGCGTACGGTCGGGATGAACCGACAGTTCGAGGCGGTCGAGATCGGCACGGCCCAGTTCGGGCACCAGCCGGAAACCCGACAGCGCCTCGTGACACATCTGCCGCTGCGCAACGTGCTCGGGCTTGCGATCGTCGAATTCGCTGTCGGCATCGTGCCAGCGGCAATCCTTCGCGCGAAGCTGGCGCGCGAACTGCATGCTGCTGCGATGCATGCCGCCGTTCGGCACGACCACGAGGTCGAACCGCAGGCGACGCAGGCGGCGCACGAGCCGCAGCCGGTCGAAGAATGCGCGCATCCGCCCGGGACGGTCGTTGCGCTCGCACTGGCGGCTGTACACGTAGGTGTGGACCGCGTGCACGTCCGGGTTGCCGGCCAGCGCGGCCGCATTGTAGCGGTTCGCGACCACATGGAGCTCCGCACCGGGCCAACGCGCCTTCAGCGCGCCGAGAAACGCCGTTGTACACAGCATGTCGCCGAGAAAATCAATCCGGATCACGAGGATCCGCCGCGTCGGGTTCCCATTGGCCATAGTCATGTGGTGACAGTCAGTTTTTTATCGTCGCGACGGGCCGTTCCACGGCATCCCGATCCAGGGTGATCCTGTCGCGCGTCCCGCAGACCGCCCCCGTGCATGCACACGACACACGACGGCGGTGCCGTTCGCCGCGCGAACCCGCGGCAGGCGCCGCATACATGCGGCCAGCGCGCGATTGTATAGCGTCCGGATGACCGGCCCAAGGCCCGATTACCCTCGGATGAAAGAAAACGGCCCGCCGCACCGCGCGATGGCGATGCGCCGGGCCGTCTGTCGCGACAGCCGTCTAAACAGGGCGCGATCAGTACGTGATTTCGACGACGCTACCGTCGAACGCCGCGCGCAGTTCCGCGAGCAGCACGTCGCTCGGCTTCACGCGCCACGCGTCGCCCAGACGCATTTCGCCTTGCGCCCGCGCATTGCTGTACTGGATCTGGACCGCGAGCCCGTTCGGCAGCGGCGCCTGCGGGCGACGGCCGCCATCGCGCCCGCCGCCGCGCGGCGCCGGCGCTTCGACCGCGGTCGCGGCCGCCGGATCGTCCTTCGACACGTGCGGCTCGAGCACGCGGCGCAGCGCGACCGCGTCGGCGTTGCCGTTCATCGTCAGCCGCACGGCCTGCGCGTAACGGCTGCGTGCGCGTTCGAGATCCATCACGGTATCGGCCGTGAAGCGGATGCCGCCGGTGAACGCGTCATTGCGCGCCTGCCCCTGCACGATCAGCAGTTCGTCTTCCTTGAACAGCGCCTTGTTGGCCTCGAACTGTTCGTTGAAGATCGTGATCTCGCACTGGCCCGACCCGTCGTCGAGCAGCGCGATCAGCATCTTGCCGCGCTGGGTCATCTGCGTGCGCAGCGACGCGATGATGCCCGCGACGAGCTTGTCGCGCCCTTCCTTCAGGTCGCCGACCTTCTGCCGCACGAAGCGGCGCACTTCGTCACGATATGCGTCGAACAGGTGGCCGGACAGGTAGAAGCCGAGCGCCCCCTTTTCCTCCTGCAGGCGGCGCTTGTCGTCCCAGGCGGGCTCGTCGACGAGCGCATGCGCGTGCGGCGACTCGGCGCCCATGTCGAACAGGCCGGCCTGCATCGCGTTCGCCTCGGCCTGGTCGGCCGCTTCCATCGCGAGCGGCACCGACGCGATCAGCTGCGCGCGGTTCGCATTCAGCGAATCGAACGCGCCGGCGCGGATCAGCGCCTCGACCGTGCGGCGGTTGACGACGCGACGGTCGATCCGTTCGCAGAAGTCGAACAGGTCGGTGAACGCCTTCTCCTCGCGAGCGCGCAGGATTTCCTCGATCGCGTTCTGGCCGCTGCCCTTCACCGCGCCGAGGCCGTAGCGAATCGTGCGCGAACGCTTGCCGTCGGCTTCGGCGACCGGCTCGAACCGGTAATGCGACTGGTTGATGTCGGGCGGCAGCACGGCGAGGTTGTTCACGACGCAGTCGTCGAACAGGATCTTCACCTTGTCGGTGTCGTCCATCGCGAGCGTCATGTTGGCCGCCATGAATTCGGCCGGATGGTGCGCCTTCAGCCACGCGGTGTAATACGCGAGCAGTGCGTAGGCAGCCGCGTGCGACTTGTTGAAGCCGTAGCCCGCGAACTTCTCCATCAGGTCGAAGATCTCGTCGGACTTCTCGCGCGAGAGGCCGTTCTTCGCCGCACCCTCGGCGAAGATCTCGCGGTGCTTGACCATCTCCTCGGGCTTCTTCTTGCCCATCGCGCGACGCAGCAAGTCGGCGCCGCCGAGCGAGTAGCCGCCGATGATCTGCGCCATCTGCATCACCTGCTCCTGATAGACCATGATGCCGTAGGTCTCTTTCAGGACGGGTTCGACGCGCGGATCCGGATACTCGACCTTCTCGCGGCCGTGCTTCCGTGCGCAGAAACTCGGGATCAGGTCCATCGGGCCCGGACGGTACAACGACACGAGCGCGATGATGTCCTCGAAGCGGTCGGGCTGCGCATCCTTCAGCATGCCCTGCATCCCGCGGCTTTCCAGCTGGAACACCGCGACCGTGTTGGCCTTCTTCAGGATCTGGAACGAAGCCGGATCGTCGAGCGGCACCTGCGCGAGCGACCAGTCGGCCTTCGACGGATCGAGGCGGCGAATGTAGCGCTCGGCCCAGTCGAGGATCGTCAGCGTCGTGAGACCCAGAAAGTCGAACTTCACGAGGCCGACGGCTTCGACGTCGTCCTTGTCGTACTGGCTGACGACACCGCCTTCGTCGCCCTGCGTGTACAGCGGGCAGAAATCGGTCAGCTTGCCGGGCGCGATCAGCACGCCGCCCGCGTGCATCCCGACGTTACGCGTGAGGCCCTCGACGCGCTGCGCGAGATCGAGCAGCTGGTGGACTTCGTCCTCGTGGTCGTAGCGCTCCTGAAGCTGCGGCTCTTCCTTCATCGCGTCGGCGATGGTCACGTGCTTGCCCGGCTTGAACGGGATCAGCTTCGCGACGCCGTCGGTGAACATGTAGCCGAGGTCGAGCACGCGGCCGATGTCGCGCACGGCCGCCTTCGCGGCCATCGTGCCGAAGGTGGCGATCTGCGACACGGCGTCCGCGCCGTATTTTTCCTTCACGTACTGGATCACGCGATCGCGGCCGTGCTGGCAGAAGTCGATGTCGAAGTCGGGCATCGACACGCGTTCCGGATTCAGGAAGCGCTCGAACAGCAGGTTGTAGCGCAGCGGATCGAGATCGGTAATGCCGAGCGCGTACGCGACCAGCGAACCGGCGCCCGAGCCGCGGCCCGGGCCGACCGGCACGCCGTTGTTCTTTGCCCAGTTGATGAAGTCCGCGACGATCAGGAAGTAGCCGGGAAAGCCCATCTTCGTGATGGTCCCGCACTCGAATTCGAGGCGCTTGTAGTAGGTGTCGCGCTGCGCGTCGCGCTCGGCTTCGACCGGATACAGCTGCGCGAGACGGGTCTCGAGCCCTTCCTTCGACAGCTGGACGAGGTAGTCGTCGAGCGACATGCCGTCGGGCGTCGGGAACAGCGGCAGCTTCGGCTTGCCGAGCTCGAGCTTCAGGTTGCAGCGCTTCGCGATCTCGACCGTGTTCGCGACCGCCGACGGCAGGTCGGCGAACAGCGCGACCATGTCGTCCTGCGTGCGGAAGTACTGGTCGGTCGTGAACCGCTTCTGGCGCCGCGGATTCGCGAGGATGTCGCCTTCCGAGATACACACGCGCGCTTCGTGCGCGGTGAAATCGTCGTCGGTCATGAACTGCGTCGGGTGCGTCGCGACGACCGGCAGCTTCAGCGCCGCGGCGAGCGTCGCGGCCTGCTGGATGTACGCCTCCGCGCCCGGCTGGCCGTAACGCTGCAGCTCGATGTAGAAGCCGCCCGGGAATACCTTCGCCCAGCGCTCGGCGTGACGGCGCGCGGCGTCCTCGTTGCCGGCGGCCAGCGCGAGCCCGATGTCGCCCTGCTGCGCGCCCGACAGCGCGAGCAGCCCCTGCGAAAGCGGGCCATCGAGCCAGCTCGCGTCGAGTTCCGCGCGGCCGCGGTACTGGTTCGTGAGCCATGCCTTCGACAGCAGCTCGCAGAGATTCAGGTAGCCGACCTTGTCCTTGACGAGCAGCAGCAGCCGCGACGGCTTGTCGCGATCGTCGGGATTGGCGATCCAGACGTCGCAGCCGGCGATCGGCTTGATGCCCTTGCCGCGGGCTTCCTGGTAGAAACGGACGAGGCCGAATGCGTTGCCGAGATCGGTGAGCGCGAGCGCGCCCTGACCGTCCGCGGCCGCCGCCTTGACGATGTCGTCAATGCGCACGATGCCGTCGGCAATCGAGAATTCGGAGTGAACGCGAAGATGGACGAAGCGGGGATCTGACATGGGCGCTATTGTAGCCGCCCCGCCGCGCAGGCTGCCCAAAAAATCCCCGCGCCGGCCGTTCGGCCGATGCGCGCGGCGACACGTCGCGCGACCGGCCGGACAGCCGGGTGCCGATGCCCGCGCGGTTTGCGGGATAATACGGGTTTTCGAATCAACGCCCCGGCTTCGCACCCTATTTTGCGGGCCGCCGTGCGGCCGTTTTCCCGTCGGACCATCATGACCATCGTCAACCTCGCCGCCTACCACTTCGTGTCGCTCGACGCGAACGAACAATGGCGCCCGCTCGTCACCGCCCGCTGCAACGAACTCGGCCTGCGCGGCACGATCCTGCTCGCCCCGGAAGGCATCAACCTGTTCATCGCCGGCACGCGCGACGCCACCGACGCGTTCATCGCGTACCTCCGCCACGATCCGCTGTTCGAAGGCAAGTTCGCGTCGCTGCAGTTCAAGGAAAGCCTGTCCGACTCGCAGCCGTTCCGCCGCATGCTCGTGCGCCTGAAGCGCGAGATCATCACGATGAAGAAACCCGCGATCAAGCCGGAGCTCGGCCGTGCGCCGTTCGTCGACGCGCACACGCTGAAGGCGTGGCTCGACCGCGGCCACGACGACACGGGGCGCCCGGTCGTGATGCTCGACACGCGCAACGCGTTCGAGGTCGACGTCGGCACGTTCGACAACGCGCTCGATTACCGGATCGACAAGTTCAGCGAATTCCCCGAAGTGATCGACGCGAACCGCGCCGACCTCGAAGGCAAGACAGTCGTGTCGTTCTGCACCGGCGGCATCCGCTGCGAGAAGGCCGCGATCCACATGAAGGAAATCGGCATCGAGAACGTGTACCAGCTCGAAGGCGGGATCCTGAAGTACTTCGAGGAAGTCGGCGGCGCACACTATCACGGCGACTGCTTCGTGTTCGACTACCGCACCGCGCTGAACCCGCAACTCCAGCCGACCGAGAACGTCACCTGCTTCGCATGCCGCGCGGTCGTCACGCCGGAAGCGCAACAATCGCCGAGCTACGTGCCCGGCAAGTCGTGCCCGGCCTGCGCGCAGGCAGCCAGCGCCGCGTAAGCGCGCAACCGGCGTTCCGATGAACGACTATCGCGGCCGCTTCGCGCCGTCGCCCACCGGCCCGCTGCACTTCGGCTCGCTGGTCGGCGCGCTCGCGAGCTGGCTCGACGCACGCGCGCACGGCGGCGCGTGGCTCGTGCGCATCGAGGATCTCGACGGTCCGCGCACGGTACCCGGCGCGGCCGACGACATCCTCGCGACGCTCGCGCATTTCGGCATGACGCCCGACGAACCGCCCGTGTGGCAAAGCACGCGCGACGCGGCCTACACGGCCGCGCTCGAACAGCTCGTCGCGGCAGGGCTCGTCTATCCGTGCGGCTGCACGCGCAAGGAAATCGCCGATTCGCTGCGTGCCGCGCACGAACGCCACACGACGCTCGCGTACCCGGGCACGTGCCGCACCGGCCTGCACGGCAAGCCCGCGCGCGCGTGGCGGCTGCGCGTGCCGGACGGCGGCGACGCGATCGTCGCGTTCGACGACCGCTGGCAGCACACGCAATCGCAGAACCTCGCGACCGAAGTCGGCGATTTCGTGCTGAAGCGCGCGGATGGCCAATGGGCCTATCAGCTCGCGGTCGTCGTCGACGACGCCGCCGCGCGTATCACGCATGTCGTGCGCGGCGCCGACCTGCTCGATTCGACCGCGCGCCAGATCCATCTGCAACACTGCCTCGGGGTGCCGACGCCACGGTATCTGCACGTGCCCGTCGTCGTCGATGCAAACGGCGAGAAACTCAGCAAGCAGACGGGCGCGACCGCGCTCGAACGCACCGCCCCGCTGCCCGCGCTGCAGGCCGCGGCAGCGCACCTGGGCCTTGCGCCCGACGGTGCGCTGCCCGGCGCGACGCTGGAGGCGTTCTACGCCGCCGCGACGGCAGCGTGGGCGCGGCGCTTCGGCCCGCGGGCCGGCTGACGCGCGTGCAGCGAGCCGGCTTCGCGGCAATCGCGGCCGGCGCCCCATGACGGATGCGTCGCCTGCCGCGCCACGATCCCCCAGCCGCACCCCCAATGAAAAACGGGCACATGCTTGTCGCATGCACCCGCTCGTCCGGCAGCGCTCGCGCGCCGCCCCTGCCTTCCGCCGACCTTACGCCGACGGCTTGCGCGGCATCCCGAACCCGCCGAGCAGCGCCGCAACCTGACGCTTCGGCCCTTTCTTCTCGGGCTGTTGCGCGGGTTGTGCGTCGTCCGCCTGCTTCGCCGGCGCCGACGGCTCATACGGCTTCAGGAAGAAATCATCGACCGGCGCTTCGTGGCGACGGTGATGACCGCCGCGCTCGGAACCGCCCGACCGGCGCCCCGATGCGCCGCGATGCTCGTCGCGATCGCGACGGCCGCCTCGTTCGCCACCGCGTTCGCTGTTGCGATCGCCGCCACGGTCACCACCGCGCTCGCCGCCGCGGTCGTCGTGACGATGGCGCGCCGGCTTGTCGAGCGTGAGCGTCTGCACGTCGAGCGGACGCTTGATCAGCTTCTCGATATCGGCAAGCTGCTTGCGCTCGTTCGGGCTGCACAGCGACAGCGCATCGCCCGTCGCGCCCGCGCGGCCGGTACGGCCGATCCGGTGCACGTAGTCTTCCGCGCTGAACGGCAGGTCGAAGTTGATCACGGCCGGCAGCTCGGCGATGTCGAGGCCGCGCGCGGCCACGTCGGTCGCGACCAGTGCCTCGATCTCGCCGCGCTTGAACGCGTCGAGTGCCTGCATCCGCTCGATCTGCGTCTTGTCGCCGTGAATCGCCGACGCGACGACACCGTCGCGCTCGAGATTGCGCGCCAGGCGGCTCGCGCCGATCTTGCTGTTGCAGAACACGATCACCTGTTTCAGGCCGCGATCGCGCAGCAACTGCACGACGGCCGCCTGCTTGTCGCCTTCGGCGACGTCGTAGACGATCTGCGTGACGTTCGCGTTCGTCGAGTTGCTGCGCGCGACCTCGATCGTCTGCGGGCTGCGCAGGTAGGTCGACGCGAGCTTCTTGATTTCCGGCGAGAACGTGGCCGAGAACAGCAGCGTCTGGCGCTCCTTCGGCAGCAGGTTCAGGATGCGCTGCAGATCGGGCAGGAAGCCCATGTCGAGCATCCGGTCGGCTTCGTCGAGCACGAGGATCTGCACCTGGCCGAGGTTCGCGGTCTTCTGCTGCACGTGGTCGAGCAGGCGGCCCGGTGTCGCGATCAGGATCTCGACGCCGCGGCGCAGCTCCGCCGACTGCGGGTTCATGTCGACGCCGCCGAACACGACCGCGCTGCGCAGCGGCGTGTGCTTCGCATACGCGTGCACGTTCGCGGCGACCTGGTCGGCGAGTTCGCGGGTCGGCGTGAGGATCAGCGCACGCACGGGGTGGCGCGCCGGTGACGCGCTCGTGTTGGCCTGCGGCAGCAGGCGCTGGATGATCGGCAGCGAGAAGCTCGCGGTCTTGCCGGTGCCCGTTTGCGCGGCGCCCATGACGTCGCGGCCGGCGAGCACGACCGGAATGGCCTGCGCCTGGATCGGCGTCGGCGTCGTATAACCCTGCTCCGCAATGGCTTTCAGGATATCGGCGGCAAGGCCGAATTGGTCGAAGGTTGCGTCGACGGGCTTGGCGACAGAATCGGACATGGTGGCGTTTCGCTCAAAAGGCGCGGCGGGGACATCGTGCGTCAGGCCGGCCGGGCCTGCGCTCATCACAATTCGGAAATAGACGGAGCCGCGGCGCGCCGCGCGGCGCCGCTCTGGCGCTTGGGACCGGTTCAATGCGAACGCTGGACGCCAGGCCGTGCGGACTCCGTTCGGCGCGAATGCCGGCGGAAAGGGCCGTATTGTAGCACTGTGCGGCCGTCTGTCCGTGACAACGCCGCGAACGGCCGCATCGGCGGTTCGCGCGGCCGGCCGGTACAGGCCCGCGCGGGGCGACGGACGGCCCGCGCGGGCTATCCCGATCGGCCGGCGGCAATATCAGGGGACTGATCGCGGAGTGTCGCGTCCGGAGGCCCGCCGCCTGCCCGCGGAACGGGCGAACGGGCGGCCAGGCCCGGCAGCCGGTCGATGCGAGCGGCGCGTACGGTCCGCGACCGCGCCCGGCGCTCAGCCCTTCTTCTTTTTCTTCTCGACCTGCGCGCAATCGCCCAGCAGCGGCGGCGAATTCGGGTCGGCGATCTCGTCGCGCAGCGTCGCTTCCTTGCCCTTCGTCCACCACGTATAGCGGCCGGCCTGGTAGCGCGCGCCCGACGCCGACACGGTGTCGACGAACAGCATCTGCTTCCCGTTGACCGGCACGAGCGCGAAGCTCTGGCCGTTGCCCGCGAGCCAGTACGACACGCGCACGGGCTGCTTCTGGTTCGCGCACTGGTAGACGGCCTGCTGGCGCGCATCGGCATCGATTTCCTCGACGGTCAGCTGCGCGGCGTGCGCGACGGAAACGGCAGTGCCCGCAAGCGCGAGCGCGGCAAGGGTGTGGCGAATCATGCAGGTCCTCTCACGAGACGGGTGGAAGCGCGCCCTCCCGGGGCGCGCGATTACTGTTGACGGGCGAGCGCCCCGGCTGGCGGGGATCAGGGATCGATGACGTCGGCGCACGCGTCGGTCGGCGCCGCCGCGACGTGGCCGACGAGCGGCACGATCTTGAGCCCGGCCGAAGCCACCCGGCACGGCGCGGCCGCGAGGCCGCAACCCGCGAGACTCGCGACGAGCGCCAGCGCGGCGCCCAGCTTGCCGATACGCAACCACCTCGACGCCATCGCCCTCTCCTCGTTCCGTCAGCGGGCCGACACGGGCCGGACGGCCGCGGCGGCGCGCTTCGCGCGTTCGCGGGCTTCGTCGACGGTCGCGCCGGTCGCCAGCGCGACGCCCATGCGCCGCTTCGCAAAACTTTCCGGCTTGCCGAACAGGCGCAGGTCCGCGCCCGGCACCGCGAGCGCGTCGCGTACGCCTTCGAACGCGATCCCGCGCTCGTCGAGCCCGCCGTAGATCACGGCCGACGCGGCCGGGGTCCCGAGCGCCGGATCGACCGGCAGCCCGAGAATCGCGCGCGCATGCAGCTCGAATTCCGACTGGCGCTGCGACGCGAGCGTGACGAGGCCCGTATCGTGCGGCCGCGGGCTCACTTCCGAGAACCACACGTCGTCGCCGCGCACGAACAGCTCGACGCCGAACAGCCCGCGCCCGCCGAGCGCCTCGGTAACCTTGTGCGCGATCTCGCGCGACTTCTCGAGCGCCACCGCGCTCATCGGCTGCGGCTGCCACGATTCGACGTAGTCGCCCGCGACCTGCACGTGGCCGACCGGCTCGCAGAAGTAGGTGCGCGTGGCGAGCGTCGCCGGGTCGATCGCGCGCACGGTCAGCTGCGTGATCTCGTAGTCGAAATCGATGAAGCCCTCGACGATCACGCGGCCGTGGTTCACGCGCCCGCCCGCCATCGCGTAGTCCCACGCGGCCTTCACGTCGGCGTCGGTCTTCACGACCGACTGCCCCTTGCCCGACGACGACATCACGGGCTTCACGACGCACGGCATGCCGATCTTCGCGACCGCCGCGCTGAAGGCCTCGAACGAATCCGCGAACGCATACGGCGACGTCGGCAGGCCGAGCTCCTCGGCCGCGAGCCGGCGGATCCCTTCGCGATTCATCGTGAGCTGTGTCGCGCGCGCGGTCGGGATCACCTCGGCAAGACCGGCCGTCTCGATCGCCGCGAGCGCGTCGGTGGCGATCGCCTCGATCTCCGGCACGATCAGGTGCGGACGCTCGGCCTCGACGATCGCACGCAGCGCGGCGGCGTCCGTCATGTCGATCACGTGCGCGCGATGCGCGACCTGATGGCCCGGCGCGTCCGGATACCGGTCGACCGCGATGACTTCGACACCGAGACGCTGCAACGCGATGATGACTTCCTTGCCGAGCTCGCCCGCGCCGAGCAGCATGACGCGCGTGGCCGAGGGTGAAAGCGGCGTACCGAGCCGCTGACCGATCTGCATGTGATTTCCCGCTTCTGGTGGAGGACGAAAACGGCTCCGATGTTAACACGCGCGATGACGCCGGTTTGAGGCGTTTCGACGCGCCGGCGCCCGACCACGCACGACGCGCAGGCACGCTGCGAACGTTTTCATGCGTGAAGTGTCGGCTCGCCTGCCGCGGGGCGGGTGCGTTACTCTTACGCCTTGATCAGAATCCGATGAGGAACGAGGCTCATGTCCCACCTGTCCGCCGCCGCACGCGCACGCACCGGCCTGCTTCGCCCGTTGCGCGCGCCGCTCTGCGCGTTGACGCTCGCCACGCTTCTCGCCGCCTGCGCGATGCCGACCCATCCCGATTCCGCCGCCCCCGCGCCCGACCCGTACAACCCGGCCGCCGTCCAGCTGCTCGACGACACGAGCTGGGAACTCACCAGCTGGACGAATGCCGACGGCACGCCGCGCGCGATCCCGCACGGCGACAACGGCGAGCCGATCAAGCTCGCGCTGTCGACCGAGTCGGGCATCCGGCGCGCCAGCGGGTTCTCGGGCTGCAACCGCTACACGGGCACCTACGCGATCAAGAACGGCCTGCTGAGCTTCGGGCCGCTCGCCGGCACGCGGATGGCCTGCCCGAATTCGCTCGGCGGCCAGCTCGAGCGCGCGTACCTCGACGCGCTTGCGCACGTCGACAAGACCGGCGTGCAGATGCGCGAGCCGCAGCAATTGCAGATCGTGACCAGCGCCGGCGCAACGCTCGTTTTCACGCACCGGAGCCCTTGATGCATCACGCACGCGAAGGCCGGCCGACCGCCTTCGCGTCGCGTGTCGCGCGCGTGTGCCGGCCGCACGCGCCGCACGGCGTGAACCGAATTCACGTCGCCCGGGAATCTTGTTCGCCGGCCGGTTAAACTCGGCGGGTCGCGCCTCGCGCGCCCCTCCCTACTCCTGTTTCAAAGCATGCACACGGTAGTCTTCGGCTGGTTCGGCATCTCCGCCGTCTGGTTCCTCCTTCTCTTCTGGCGTCTCGTGCAGGCGATGCTGCCCGGCGGCGGCGGGCTCGCCGGCCGCGGCTCGATCCGCCTGTGGCTCGGCTTCGTCGCGGTATTCGTCGCGAGCTGCACGCTGACGAGCCCGCTGTCGGGCCCCGACACGAACGCGCTCGGCCATGCGTTCTCGGCGGGCTTCGCGCACGTACTCGGTCCGATCGGCACGCCGGTCGCGATGGTCGTCCTGTTCTTCGCCGGGTTGCCCTGGCTGACCGGCATCGGCTGGCGGCAGTTCGCCGCGTGGGTCGACACGTCGTTCGGCGTCAAGCTGTCGCGCGACGGCGGCGACGACGACGCGCGCGGGATCGCCGACCTGCCGCGCAGCGCGCTGCATCGCGACGACGACCTCGTGCAGCCGACCACCGCGCATACCGTCAACTCGATGGCGCCGCGCCAGAACGGCCGGTATTCACGCCCGACGCTGTGGAAACCCGATCCGCAGGCACGGCCGAAGCCGCGCGGCAAGACGCCGCCGCGGCCGCACACGGAACCCGTCGCGCCGTCGGGCTGGCTGAAGCCGACCGTGCCGCAGCGCACGCCGGTGGCGCCCGCCGCGCCGATTCCGGCCGGCGCGATGCCGCCGCCGACGACCGGCAGCACCGCGAGCCTCGCGCGCGCGGCAGCCAACTCGCAAGTGCCGCGCCCCGATCCAGCCCCGCTTCCTGTCGGATTCGAACCCGTCCGGCCGCGGCCGACTGCCGTGCGACCGGCCACCGCCGCGCTGAAACAGACGCCACCGCGTGCGACGGTCACGCCGCGCCCGGCCGCCGCGCCACCGCAGCGTCCGCTGGCACGCCCGGTCGCGGGAACGGCCGCAGCCGGTGTGTCGCCGGACACGACGCGACGCCGTCCGGTGCCGCCGACGCCGGCGCGCGCGCCGCTCTATGCCTGGACTGAAAAACCCGCGACGCCGATCACGCCGGCGCCGAGCGTTCACGACACGCTGCGTTCGATCGAAGCCAGCACCGCGCAATGGGCCACGCTCGGCGGCGCACAGTCGACCGATGCGACGCACGCCGCGACGGCCGCCGCAGCCGTGGCTGGAATGGCTGCGACAGCAGGCAGCGTCGCCGCGCCGGCAGCGGCGGCCGTGTCGAACGCATTCGCCGAGGCAACGCACGGTATCGCGGCCCGTGACACTGGTGCTCCGGTCCAGCACGATGCCGCGCCCGCACGCGACGACAGCGCGCCGATCGTGCTGGATGCGTTCATGCCGGCGGAGCCCGGCATCCCCGCGACGATTGCCGATTGGGCCACCCCGGCGCTCGACGCGCCCGCACCGCACGCGCTGCCGAATGCTGACACCGGCGCCGGCAGCGACGATGCCGCGTCGTCGCATCAAACCGACGATGACATCCGTCACGTCGACGCTGCGCCCGCCGCACCTGCACCTGCACCTGCACATGGGATCCCGCCGGCGCCGTCGTTCGACGCCCCGGTCAATCTCGCGCCGTGGGAGGACCTCGGCCGCCCGTCGGTTTCCGCGTTCGAAGCATCGCCCGCGCATCCGATCGCTGAATCACCGGCAGACGCAACGCAACCGGAGCCGGCCCACGCCGCCTTCGCGCAACAAGCTGACGAAGCAGCGGTCGACGAAGCCCCCGCACGCAATCCGGCAGCATTCTTCGATACCGCCGCCCCGGCGATCGAACGCCCTGCATCGGCTTACCTGCCACCGGGTGTCGATGACGCACATGACGACCTGAAGCCCGCCGGTGGCATCGCGCCGTTCGCGGCGCTCCCCTCTTCGTCGATCGCCGCGACATCGGCACGCGCCATGACCGGAACGACGCCGATTGCGGCAACGTCGGCACGCCCTGCATCGAACCTCGTTCCGGAGGCCGCCCAACCGGCAGGGGCGGAACGTAGTGCATCGCTGTCGGCCATCGCCGAAGGCGGCACGCCCGTCACGCATTGGGCGCCGCCGGTGCAACCCGCAACGACACCCGCGGCGGCTTCCGCGGAATTGCCTGAATCGCCGACGATTCAACCGTTTGCCGCGGCTGCGTCGCCGTTCGTCGGCACGGCCCTCGGTTCGACCGCACCGGTACCTGCCTCCGCTTCGGGTGTTGCGCCCGTCGCCGCCATACCCGCCGCGACACCATCGACGGCCGGCATGACCGGCACGGCATCGGCATCGGTTTCGCCGTCGCAACCGGCCGTATCGGCATCGACCGGCGCCTCCGTTGCGCCGGCAGCGCCGATCGGTGTCCCGGACATGAGCTACGGTGCGTTCGTCCGCGCATCGATGCCCGAGACAACCGCCACGCCCGCCGCGGCACCGTCGACGACCGGCGCGCCGGGTTCGGCCGCGCAAGCGCCCGCGGCACCGGCGCCCGTGAGTTTCACGTCCGCCCCGCTTGCGGCACAAGCGTCCGTGCCGACACCGGCGCACCAGGCCGGCACGGCAACCTCGTCGAGCGGCACGGCAATCGACGGATCCGGCTCGTTCGGCGCAACCGCCGCGCAACCGGCAACCCGCCTTCCCGTGCCGCCGGCCGCTTCCGCTGCGGTCGGATCGCTCGCCTCCATCGGTGCAGCGGCCGCGTCGCCGACTCCGTCGGTCGCTGCCACGCCGGCCGCCGCCACGACGTTCACGACGGCGCCCGCCCCCGCCGCGTCGCCGGCAAGCTGGTCCGTGTCGAACGACGTGTCCGCGGCGCCGCAACCGGCCGCCCCGCTCCCGGGCGCGAGCCTGTCAGTGCCGGCAGCGATCGTTGCCGCGCCGGCGCTCCCGGTTGCCCCGCCGACCGGCGCAACCGCCGCCGTGACGGCCGAGCCGGCCGCAACCGACACCGCGGCCCCCGACGCCCCCGTGCGCCAGCCGCGCCCGAACGCGTTCGAATTCCACGCACCCGCGTCGTTCAGCGTCGAACTGCCGACGCTCGACCTGCTCGAGCCCGCATCCGACGACGTCGAAACGATCACCGAGGAACACCTCGCGCAAACGGCCCAGGTGATCGAACAGCGGCTGCAGGAATTCAAGGTGCCGGTGACGGTGGTCGGCGCCTCGGCCGGCCCCGTGATCACGCGCTTCGAGATCGAGCCGGCGCTCGGCGTGCGCGGCAGCCAGATCGTCGGGCTGATGAAGGATCTGTCGCGCGGCCTCGGCCTCACGTCGATCCGCGTCGTCGAGACGATTCCCGGCAAGACCTGCATGGGCCTCGAGCTGCCGAACGCGAAGCGCCAGATGATCCGCCTGTCGGAAATCCTCGCGTCGCGCGAGTATCAGCATTCGCAATCGCAACTGACGATCGCGATGGGCAAGGACATCACGGGCCGCCCGGTCGTCACGGATCTCGCGAAGGCGCCGCACATGCTCGTCGCCGGCACGACGGGTTCGGGCAAGTCGGTCGCGATCAACGCGATGATCCTGTCGCTGCTGTACAAGGCGACGCCGGAAGACGTACGGCTCATCATGATCGACCCGAAGATGCTGGAGCTGTCCGTCTACGAAGGCATCCCGCACCTGCTCGCGCCGGTCGTCACCGACATGAAGCTCGCGGCGAACGCGCTGAACTGGTGCGTCGGCGAAATGGAGAAGCGCTACCGGCTGATGTCGGCTGTCGGCGTGCGCAACCTCGCGGGTTTCAACCAGAAGATCCGCGATGCGGAAGCGAAGGAAAAGAAGATCGGCAACCCGTTCTCGCTGACGCCCGAGGATCCCGAGCCGCTGTCGAAGCTGCCGCTGATCGTCGTCGTCATCGACGAGCTGGCCGACCTGATGATGGTCGCCGGCAAGAAGATCGAGGAACTGATCGCACGCCTCGCGCAGAAGGCGCGCGCGGCCGGCATCCACCTGATCCTCGCGACGCAGCGTCCGTCCGTCGACGTGATCACGGGCCTGATCAAGGCGAACATCCCGACGCGCGTCGCGTTCCAGGTGTCGTCGAAGATCGACTCGCGCACGATCCTCGACCAGATGGGCGCGGAGTCGCTGCTCGGGATGGGCGACATGCTGTTCCTGCCGCCGGGCACCGGTTATCCGCAGCGCGTGCACGGCGCGTTCGTCGCCGACGAGGAAGTGCACCGGATCGTCGAGTATCTGAAGCAGTTCGGCGAGCCGCAGTACGAGGAAGGCATCCTCGACGGCCCGGCCGCCGACGGCGCGACGCAGGACCTGTTCGGCGAAGCGCCGGACGCGGAAGCCGATCCGCTGTACGACGAAGCCGTCGCGTTCGTCGTGCGCACGCGGCGCGCGTCGATCTCGTCGGTGCAGCGGCAGCTGCGCATCGGCTACAACCGCGCGGCACGCCTCGTCGAGCAGATGGAAGCGGCCGGGCTCGTGTCGGCGATGGGCATCAACGGCAGCCGCGAGGTGCTGGTGCCGGCCGCGGCCGACTGAGCGCGGCGGCCGAACGGCCGCCGTCGACCGATACGAGCGCACCGGGAAACCGGGCGCACCGAAAAAACGGGCGCTGCATCGGCAGCGCCCGTTTCATTTACCGCGTTTACATCGACTGCACCGGCACCAGTTTGAAATCGACCGGCTTGCCGACCGCGACCTTCTGCGGATTCGCGCCGAGCTGCCCCGTTTCGACATCGCGGCTGAACACGTAGAACGTGTCGCTGTCCTGGTTGCCGACGATCAGCCACTTGCCGGTCGGATCGATCAGGAACTCGCGCGGCGTCTTGCCGAGGCTCGACTGGCGGCCGACCTGCTTGAGCCGGCCGTCGGCCTGGTTCACCGCGTAGATCACGAGGTCGTTCGCGTCGCCGCGGTTGCTCGCGTACAGGAAGCGGCCGTCCGGCGACAGGTGGATCGCGCCGCCGCCGACCTTGCCCTTGAAGCCCGGCGCCGTCATCGACACCGTCTGGACCGGCGTCAGCTTGCCGTCGTGATAACCGAGCACCTCGACCGACGCGTTGAGCTCGCTCGTCACGTACGCGAACCGGCCGTCGGCGCCGAACACCATGTGACGCGGGCCCGAGCCGGCCTTCACCGGCGTGTAGCGCGTGTCGGTCGGGCTGATCAGCCCGCGGCTGCCGTCCACCGTGTAGCGGTAGCCGTAGATCTTGTCCGCGCCGAGATCCTGCACGAACAGGTAGCGGCCGTCCGGCGAAAACACCGTCGAATGCACGTGCGCGCCGTCCTGACGGCCCTTCACGGGCCCGGTGCCTTCGTGGTGCACGGCCAGCACGGCCTCGCCGAGCGCACCGTCGTCGCGCAGCGGAAACACCGCGAAGCTGCCGCCCGGATCCTTCGCGACCGAGTAGTTGGCCGTCACGAGATACTTGCCGTCCGGCGACAGCGCGAGATAGCAAGGATCGTTCCCTTCCGACGACACGCGGTCGATGAAGCTCAGCGCGCCCGTCTTCGCGTCGAAGCGGAACGCGCTGACGCCGCCGCGCTGCGACGCCGGCCCGTCGTCGCCGGGCAGTTCGTTGACCGCGTAGACGGTGCGACCGTCGCGGCTCGGCAACAGATACGACGGATTCACGGTCTTCGCCGACGATACGGGCGCGACGCTGCCATTTTTAGTATCGAAGCGGTAAACATAGATCCCGTCGCTGCCGCCGCCCGTATAGGTGCCGACCAGCAGGTTGTAGACGCCGTCGGCCGGTGCGGGCGATTGCTGCGCAAATGCATGGGTCGCGGACAGGGAAAGCACGATCGCGAAACCTTTCATCCAGTGAGCGAGCCTAAGCGGGAACCCTCGTGTCGAAGCGTGTGCGTCACGCTCGCGTAAACGGTTGGGCATTGAATCCTCCTTGCATCGAGTCGCTTCAAGTGTTGAGATAGGACGAAACGCCGGCCGTTCATGCGCTCCGCCGCCCGGCCGAGTATACGGGGCGCGACGCCCGGGCGTGAAGCCCGGCCGCCGCCGTCCGCATTGTGAACTCGATACCCAAGGACCGCCTGCCCATGCCTGCCCTGATCGAAGACTACGCCCTCGTCGGCGACGGCCACACGGCCGCGCTGATCTCGAAAGACGGCTCCGTCGACTGGCTGTGCTGGCCCCGCTTCGATTCGGGCGCCTGCTTCGCGGCACTTCTCGGCACCCCCGAGCACGGCCGCTGGCTGCTTGCGCCTGCCGCCGACGCCGCAGTCACGCACACCACGCGCCGCTATCGCGGCGACACGCTGATTCTCGAAACGGATTACGAAAGCGCCGACGGCGCCGTCACCGTGATCGACTTCATGCCGCCCGGCAACGGCTGGTCCGAACTCGTGCGGATCGTCGTCGGCCGTCACGGCACGATGAAGATGCGCATGGAGCTCGTGTTGCGCTTCGACTACGGTTTCTCGATCCCGTGGGTCACGCAACTGACTCGCGAGGACGGCATGAAGGCGATCGCGGGCCCCGACACCGTCGTGCTACGCACGCCGGTGCCGCTCACCGGCAAGAATCTCCATACGCTCGCGGAATTCACGGTCGGCGCCGACCAGCGCGTGCCGTTCTCGCTCAGCTACGCGGCCTCGCACATGCGGCTGCCGCCCGCGCGCGATCCGCTGTCGATGCTCGCAAGGACCGAGAACTACTGGCTCGAGTGGTCAGGCCGCTGCCAGGTGCAGGGCCGCTACGCGGCGGCCGTGCGCCGCTCGCTGATCACGCTGAAGGCGCTCGCGTACGAGCCGACCGGCGGCATCGTCGCGGCGCCGACCACGTCGCTGCCCGAGAAGATCGGCGGCAACCGCAACTGGGACTACCGCTACTGCTGGCTGCGCGACGCGACGATCACGCTGCTCGCGCTGATGCGCGGCGGCTACTACGACGAGGCGCGCGCGTGGCGCACGTGGCTCGGCCGCGTGATGGCCGGCTCGCCCGAGCAGATCCAGATCATGTACGGGATCGCCGGCGAGCGCCGGCTGCCGGAAATGGAGCTCGACTGGCTGCCCGGCTACCAGGATTCGAAGCCGGTCCGCGTCGGCAACGGCGCCGCGAACCAGCTTCAGCTCGACGTGTTCGGCGAGGTGATGGCCGCGCTGCACCTCGCGCGCGTGGGCGGCCTGCAGGCCGACGACACGGTCTGGTCCGTGCAGTGCGCGCTGCTCGACCATCTCGAGAAGATCTGGCAGGAACCCGACGAAGGGATCTGGGAAACGCGCGGCGGCCGCCTGCATTTCACGTTCTCGAAGGTGATGGCATGGGTCGCGTTCGACCGCGCGATCAAGTCTGCGGAAATGTTCCGGCTGCCCGGCTCGCTCGACCGCTGGCGCGCGCTGCGCGAGCGGATCCATGCCGACGTCTGCGCCAACGCCTGGCACGCGGGCAAACAGGCGTTCGCGCAGAGCTACGGCAGCGACGAGCTCGACGCGAGCGTGCTGCTGATGCCGCTGCTCGGCTTCCTGCCGCCGGAAGACCCGCGCATCGTCGGCACGGTCGAGGCGATCGAGCGCGAACTGCTGCACGACGGGCTCGTGATGCGCTACCGGACGACCGAGTACGACGACGGCCTGCCGCCCGGCGAAGGCACGTTTCTCGCGTGCAGCTTCTGGCTGGTCGACAACTACGCGCTGCTCGGCCGGATCGACGACGCGCACCGGCTGTTCAGCCGGCTGCTCGCGCTGTCGAACGACCTCGGGCTGCTCGCGGAGGAGTACGACCCGGTCGCCGGGAGGCTCGTCGGCAACTTCCCGCAGGCGTTCTCGCACGTGGCGCTCGTGCATACCGCGATGAACCTGATGCACCACGAGGACGCGATGGCGCGGGCCGCCGGCCAGCCCGCGCCGGCCGTGGCGACCGGGCGTTGACGGACGTTGGCGGGGTGTCGGGCGGCGGCGCGGGCGGCTTGGTCAGAGATCGTCAAATCGCAAAATTTTGATGAAAAATCGGGGAAATGTTGCATTGCACCACCCATCGTTGTCCGATATGATCGACGCGATTGTCCGGCCGCACTGCAATATGGCCGGCCGCTGACCCACACGGCACGCCGCGACGCCCCACGCCGCCCTTGCGCTCCGTCCCCCACGCGGGAGTAGTCTGCATGCTTTACCAATTGCACGAATTCCAGCGCGCCATGCTGAGCCCGCTGACGGCCTGGGCCCAGGCCGCGTCCAAATCGTTCGCCAACCCGTCCAGCCCGTTCTCGCTGATGCCCGGCGCGCCGCGCATGGCTGCGGCGTACGAACTGATGTACCGGCTCGGCAAGGATTACGAGAAGCCCGAATTCAACATTCATCAGATCGTCAAGGACGGCCACAACATCCCGATCGTCGAGCAGACGATCGTCGAGAAGCCGTTCTGCCGGCTGCTGCGCTTCAAGCGCTATTCGGACGACGCCGACGCCGTCACGCAACTGAAGGACGAGCCGGTCGTGCTGGTCTGCGCGCCGCTGTCGGGCCACCACTCGACGCTGCTGCGCGACACGGTGCGCACGCTGCTGCAGGACCACAAGGTCTACATCACCGACTGGATCGACGCGCGGATGGTGCCGGTCGAGACGGGTCCGTTCCACCTGCACGACTACATCGCGTACATCCAGGATTTCATCCGTCACATCGGCGCGCGCAACCTGCACGTGATCTCGGTGTGCCAGCCGACGGTGCCGGTGCTCGCGGCGATCTCGCTGATGGCAAGCCGCGGCGAGGATACGCCGCTCACGATGACGATGATGGGCGGCCCGATCGACGCGCGCCGCAGCCCGACGTCGGTGAACTCGCTCGCCACGCAGCACTCGACCGCGTGGTTCGAGAACAACGTGATCCACACGGTGCCCGCGAACTATCCGGGCGAAGGCCGCCAGGTGTATCCGGGCTTCCTGCAGCATACGGGCTTCGTCGCGATGAACCCGGAACGGCACGCGCAATCGCATTGGGATTTCTACCAGAGCCTGCTGCGCGGTGACGAGGACGACGCCGAGGCGCACCGCCGCTTCTACGACGAGTACAACGCGGTGCTCGACATGGCCGCCGAGTATTACCTCGAGACGATCCGCGTCGTGTTCCAGGAATTCCGGCTCGCGGAAGGCACGTGGGACGTCGAAGGCGAACGCGTGCGGCCGAAGGACATCAAGCACACCGCGCTGATGACGATCGAGGGCGAACTCGACGACATCTCGGGCAGCGGCCAGACGCACGTCGCGCACGAGCTGTGCACGGGCATCCCGCAAGACGATCGCCGCACCCTGACCGCCGAGAAATGCGGCCACTACGGGATCTTCTCCGGCCGCCGCTGGCGCACGATCATCTACCCGCAACTGCGCGACTTCATCCGCGAGCATGCGCCGGAGCCGAAACACGGCACGACGAAGGATCATCCGGACGCGCCGGCGGCCACGACGCTCGCGGCCGTGCCGGCCGCCAACGCACCGACCGAGGCGACACGCGCCACGGTCGCGAAGCGCACGCGCGCCAAGGCGCCGGCCAAGGCCGCCGCCCCCGCCAAGGCCGCACCGGCCGCGAAGCGGGCCGCCGAAACCCCGCGCGCAAAAACCGTCCGCACGCGCAAGGCAGCCTGACGCGCTGCGTTCCGACGCAAAAACGCCGCCGTTGCCTGCGCACGGCGGCGTTTTTACATGCGGCGCCGGCACGTCAGCGCCGCAGCAGGTACGCGAGCAGCACCTCGGTGTTCATCCGGACCATCTCCGCGCGCTCGTCGGTATCGGTGAAGTCGCGACCGAGCGTCGCGGCGAGCGTGAAGCGGTTCGACACGATGTAGTAGCCGAGCCCCGACAGCGTCACGTAGAAGCGCAGCGGATCGACGTCGCCGCGGAACAGCCCGGCCTTCTGGCCGCGCATCAGCACGTTGCCGAGCTTCGCGACGATCGGCGACATCATCTCGCGGATCCGCGTCGACTTGTGCAGGTAGCGTGCTTCGTGCAGGTTCTCGTTGTTGATGAGCCTGAGCAGCTCCGGATGGTCGCGGTAGTAGTCCCAAACGAAATGCGCGAGCCGCGTGACGGCTTCGACCGGCGCGACGCCGTCGAGATCGAGCACGCGCTCGGCCTCGGTCAGCGCGGAGAACGCGTGTTCGAGCACGGCCGTGAACAGCTGTTCCTTGCTGCCGAAGTAGTAATAGAGCATGCGCTCGTTGGTTTCGGCCCGGCGCGCAATCTGGTCGACGCGTGCGCCGAACAGCCCTCCACTCGCGAACTCTTCGGCGGCCGCCATCAAGATGCGGCGGCGCGTACCTTCAGGATCTCTTTTGATTTTTGGCTGATTCATGGTGGCGTTTTGCTATGTGAGCCGCTTGATCCGGACCGGCACCCCCACCGCCTCGGCGCCGGCCGCCCTGGAACGGGCGCGCCGCGTGCGGCCGCCCTCCTGCTGAGCCCCTGCAAAAAAGCGGTTCGATTATGCGCACAGACGGCGTCCAGCGCAATGCGGGAAATCGGCGATAATCGAGCTTTGGCAAACCTTTCCGGCCGCGCCCCGCACGGCCGAGAGCCATTCGGCGCTGCTGCGCCCGTTGTCACCGTGACCGATTCCAAAACCCTCGCGGATCGCATCGAAGATCTGCTGCCCCAGACGCAATGCACGAAGTGCGGCTATAACGGCTGCCGTCCGTACGCCGAGGCGATCGCCGCCGGCGACGCAAACTACAACCAGTGCCCGCCCGGCGGCGCCGAAGGCATCGCGCGCCTCGCGGGCCTGCTCGGCAAGCCGGTGATTCCGCTGAATCCCGTCAATGGCAGCGAACATCCGCGCGCGGTCGCCTTCATCGACGAAAGCCTGTGCATCGGTTGCACGCTGTGCATGCAGGCGTGCCCGGTCGACGCGATCGTCGGCGCGCCGAAGCAGATGCACACGATCATCGAAGCGCAGTGCACCGGTTGCGATCTGTGCGTGCCGCCGTGCCCGGTCGACTGCATCGCGATGCTGCCCGTGACGGGCGAGCGCACCGGCTGGGATGCGTGGTCGCAGGAGCAGGCCGACGCCGCGCGCGAACGCCACGACCTGCGGCTCGCACGCCAGCGCCGCGAACGCGAAGCCGCCGAGGCCCGCGCCGCCGCCCGCCGCGCGGCCAGTGCCGCGAAGCCGGCCGCGGGCCCTCACCCGGCGGCCCCGCCGGACGCCCCGGCCGCCGACGACGCCGAAGCGAAGAAACGCGCGATCATCGCCGCCGCGCTCGAACGCGCGCGCAAGAAGAAGGAAGAACTGTCCGGGCAAGGCGCCGGGCCGAAGAACACTGAAGGCGTGAGCGCAGCCGTCCAGGCCCAGATCGACGCGGCCGAGGCGCGCCGCAAACGGCTCGCCGAACAGCAGGCGCGGCGCGACGCCGACGCCGCGGCGGCAAGCGGCAACGATCAGCCGAACGACGCAGGCAATGACGACCCAGGCAGCCCATCCGCGCCGCCCGACCAGAACGCCCCATGAACGCCAGCAAACGACGCGCGATCTACGAAACGCTGCAGAGCCTCAATCCGCATCCCACCACCGAACTCGAATACTCGACGCCGTTCGAGTTGCTGATCGCCGTGATGCTGTCCGCGCAGGCGACCGACGTGTCGGTCAACAAGGCGATGCGGAAGATGTTCCCGGTCGCGAACACCCCGCGACAAATCGTCGCGCTTGGCGAGGAAGGCGTCACCGAGTACATCAAGACGATCGGCCTGTACCGGACCAAGGCGAAGAACGTGGTCGCGACGAGCCGGATCCTGCTCGAGCGCTACGACGGTGAGGTGCCGGCCGATCGCGAAGCGCTCGAAGGCTTGCCGGGCGTCGGCCGCAAGACCGCGAACGTCGTGCTGAACACCGCGTTCGGCCAGCCGACGATCGCGGTCGACACGCACATCTTCCGCGTCGCGAACCGCACGGGGCTCGCGCCGGGTAAGGACGTGCGGGCCGTCGAGACCGCACTCGAGAAGTTCACGCCGAAGGAATTCCTGCAGGACGCGCATCACTGGCTGATCCTGCACGGGCGCTATGTATGCAAGGCCCGCAAGCCCGAATGCTGGCACTGCGCGATCGAGCCGTTGTGCGAATTCCGGCCGAAGACGCCGCCGCCCAACGAGTAAGCGTCAGGCCCGCCGGCGACACGCGATGCGGGCCGGCACCGCAGGCGCCGACGCGGCGCCCGCGTCGCGCCCCTCCCCGACTACGCGTTCGACGTCGCGGTCGCATCGTCGGCGGCCGCGCCGCCTGCGCGCACGAGCGCCAGCACCGCCGCCAGAATCGCGACGCCGCCCGCCCACTGCAGCGGCGACAACGCTTCCCCGAACAGCAGCGCCGCGAGCGCGACCGTCACGACCGGCTCGAGCGTCGACAGCATCGACGTCCGCGCGGCCCCGAGCCGTTCGAGCCCGGAGAAGAACGCGAGCATGGCCGCGACCGTCGACACCAGCGCGATCGCGAGCATCGCCGCCCAGCCGCCGCTCGTCGCGGGCCAGCGCGGTGGCGCGCCGAACGCGGCGGTCCGCACGACGGCGATCACCACGAGCGTGGCGGTCGCCGACAGGCAGATGATCGCCGTCGTCGCGAGCGGATCGACGCCGCGCGTCGCCTTCGTGCCGCCGACGATGTACAGCGAATAGATCACCGCGGCCGCCAGCGCGAGCGCGATCCCGAGCGGCTCGCCATGCCCGCCGCCGACCATCAGCGCGGAACCCGCGACGCACAGCACGAGCGCGACGGCCTTCGCGCGCGTCAGGCGCTCGCCCAGCCACCACGCGGCCAGCAGCGTGACGAACGCCGGATACAGGTACAGCAGCAGCGCGACGAGGCTCGCCTGCGCGTGCTGCAGCGCGCTGAAATAGCAGAACGACTGCCCGACGTAGCCGAGCGCGCCCATCGCGACGAGCGGCACGAGCGCGCGTCCGCGCGGCCAGGCGACGCGACGATGTCGCGCGATCGCGGCCAGCACCGCGCCGCCGATCGCGAAGCGCACGATCAGCAGCCCGAGCACGTCGACACCGGCCGCATACGCGTAGCGGCCGAAAATCGCCATCGCGCCGAACGCGGCCGCGGACAGCGCGACATAAAGCGCGCCCTGCAGGGCGGCGGACGACGGGCGGGCGGTGGCGGTCATGATGAAACGGGCGAGCGAGGCGCCGGGGCGGGAACCGTCGGAGTGTAGCGGCGCGGCGGCCGCCCGCCTAGCCCGCGCTTGCCCGCCGCGCCGCCAGCGCCGTCCGCCGACCCGGCGTACAATGCCCGACGCGGCATGAGGCCGCCCGAATCACGACGTTTCCCCACCATGTTCAATCCAAGTCGCGACGACGTGCGTCGCTTTTTCACCGAGACCTGGCGCAAGCAGCGCGCGGGCGAGATCCTGACGCCGCTGGAAGCGATGGCCGCCGACTGGATCGTCGAGCATCCCGAATACCACGACGAACTCGCCGACGCCGACGGCGCGGCCGCGCGCAACTACACGCCCGAGGAAGGCCGGACGAACCCGTTCCTGCACCTGTCGATGCACCTCGCGATCAGCGAGCAGCTGTCGATCGACCAGCCGCCCGGCATCCGCGCCGCGCACGACAAGCTGGCCGCGAAGCTCGACTCGACCCACGACGCGCAACACGCGATCATGGAATGCCTCGGCGAGACGATCTGGGAAGCGCAGCGCACGAACACGCCGCCCGATACCGACGCGTACCTGCAGCGCATCCTGCGCCGCGCGTCCCGCGACTGAGCGCCGGGACCGGCCCGATCGCGGACAAAAAAATACCCCGCCGAGGCGGGGCATGCTTGCTGCGCGGGCCGCCGAGGCCCGGCACGCTTACTTCTTGAACACGAGGTCGGTTTCCTTCAGCGACTCGATGTAGGCCGCGATGTCCTTCATGTCGCTGACCGACAGGTTCTGCACCTGGGCCTGCATGATCGCGTTGTTGCGGCCGAGCAGCGGGTTCGTCAGCCCCATCTGGTACTGGCGCATCGACCACACGAGGTAATCGGCGTGCTGGCCGGCCAAGCGCGGATATTCGGCGTTGATCGGCTTGTTCAGCTGCGCGCCGTGGCAGGCCGCGCAGTTGTGCGACTCGACCAGTTCCTTGCCCTTCGAGATATCCGCTGCGTGCGCGGTACCGATCGCGAGGCCGGCCGCCAGTGCAACCGCCGCCGTCTTGAATGCGTTGTTCATGAATGCTCCTGTCCCGCCGGGAAGATCGGCGGCGCGCGCTTTACTTGTAGGGATTGTCCTTCGTGTCGGCCTTCTGGGCGGCGTAGTAGGCCGCCAGATCCGCGATGTCCTGGTCCGTCAGCGAACCGGCGATCGCATTCATCGACGGGAAGTGACGATCCTTCTTGCGGTAGGCCTTCAGCGCGTTCTCGAGGTATTGCTGGTTCTGGCCGCCCAGGACAGGCACCCGGTAGACCTCCGGATACGCCGCGCGGTAGTCCTGGATGCCGTGGCAACCGATACACATGGCGGCCTTGCTCGCCCCGTCCTTCGGGTTGCCGACCACACCGGCCGCCTGCGCGCTGCCCGCGAGCGCCACGAGCGCTGCGACAACGACGTGTTTGCCGACGAATTTGTTCATAGCTCTTGTAACCTAGCTTGAGGGGAAACTGGCGCCGAAGCGGCAACGGCCCGCGCCGTTTTGCTTGTCGGTCGCCACGCAGGCCAAAAAAAACGGCCAGATTGTACCGCGTCGGCAGGGAACGCGTCCATACGGCGCCCCCGTTCGCCCCGCCACAGCCCCGCAACGATACGCGGGCGCGGCCCAACCGGACAGCCCTTCTGACTTATACTGGGTTTTTTTCCCGATGAAGAAGAGCGCCGCCATGCGTTTCGAAGGGTCCTCGCACTACGTCGCCACCGACGATCTGAAGCTCGCGGTCAATGCTGCGCTGACGCTGCAACGCCCGCTGCTGATCAAGGGCGAGCCCGGCACCGGCAAGACCATGCTCGCAGAGGAAGTGGCCGCCGCGCTCGACATGCCGCTGCTGCAGTGGCACATCAAGTCGACCACCAAGGCACAGCAGGGCCTGTACGAATACGACGCGGTGTCGCGGCTGCGCGATTCGCAGCTCGGCGACGAGCGCGTGAAGGACATCTCGAACTACATCGTGAAGGGCGTGCTGTGGCAGGCGTTCGACGCCGAGCATCCGAGCGTGCTGCTGATCGACGAGATCGACAAAGCCGACATCGAATTCCCGAACGACCTGCTGCGCGAGCTCGACCGGATGGAATTCCACGTGTACGAGACGCGCGAGACGGTGCGCGCGAAGCACCGCCCGCTCGTGATCATCACGTCGAACAACGAAAAGGAGCTGCCCGACGCGTTCCTGCGCCGCTGCTTCTTCCACTACATCCAGTTTCCCGACCCGTCGACGATGCAGAAGATCGTCGCGGTGCACTTTCCCGACATCCGCGAGGAGCTGCTGCGCGCGGCGCTCGAGAGTTTCTTCGAATTGCGCGGCGTGTCGGGCCTGAAGAAGAAGCCGTCGACGTCCGAGCTGCTCGACTGGCTCAAGCTGCTGCTCGCCGAGAACATCCCGGCCGACGCGCTGCGCGGCGCGGACGCGAAGCAGATCGTGCCGCCGCTCGCGGGCGCGCTGCTGAAGAACGAGCAGGATCTGAGCCTGCTTGAACGGCTCGTCTACATGAACCGGCACAACCGGTAATCCACTCACCCGCGAAGGCCCGGCCATGCTGCTCAATTTCTTCTACGCGCTGCGCGCAGCCAAGCTGCCCGTCTCGGTGAAGGAATACCTGACGCTGCTCGAATCGCTGAAGGCCGGGCTGATCTCGCCGTCGATCGACGCGTTCTACTTCCTCGCGCGGATGACGCTCGTCAAGGACGAGCAGTATTTCGACAAGTTCGACCAGGCGTTCGGCGCGTATTTCCACGGCGTGTCCGCGCTGCCGTCCGAGGCGTTCGACATTCCGCTCGACTGGCTCGAGAAGCGCCTCGAGCGCGAGCTGTCGCCGGAGGAAAAGGCGCAGATCGAGGCGATGGGCGGGCTCGACAAGCTGATGGAGCGTCTGAAGGCGCTGCTCGACGAGCAGAAGGAACGCCACGAAGGCGGCAACAAGTGGATCGGCACGGGCGGCACGTCGCCGTTCGGGCACGGCGGCTACAACCCCGAAGGCGTGCGCATCGGCGGCCCGTCGAACGGCAACCGCACCGCGGTGAAGGTGTGGGAGGCACGCGCCTATCGCGACTACGACGATTCGGTCGAGATCGGCACGCGCAACATCAAGGTCGCGCTGCGGCGGCTGCGCCGCTTCGCGCGCGAAGGCGCGGCGGAAGAGCTCGACCTGCCCGGCACGATCCGCAGCACGGCCGCGAACGCGGGCTGGCTCGACCTGCGGATGGTGCCCGAGCGCCACAACAACGTGAAGGTGCTGATGCTGCTCGACGTCGGCGGCTCGATGGACGACCACATCAAGCGCACCGAAGAGCTGTTCTCGGCCGCGAAGGCCGAATTCAAGCATCTCGAATTCTTCTACTTCCACAACTGCGTGTACGACCACCTGTGGAAGAACAACCGCCGCCGCCACTCGGAGCGCACCGCGACGTGGGACGTGCTGCACAAGTTCACGCCCGACTACAAGCTGATCTTCGTCGGCGACGCGACGATGAGCCCGTACGAAGTGCTGCAGCCCGGCGGCTCGGTCGAATACAACAACCCGGAGGCCGGCGCCGTATGGCTGCGCCGGCTGGCCGACCAGTTCCCCCATCATGCATGGCTGAACCCCGAGCCCGAGCGGCTATGGGAGTACCGGCAGTCGGTCGCGGTGATCCGCGACCTGCTCGGCCATCGCATGTATCCGCTCACGCTCGCGGGCCTCGAAACCGCGATGCGCGCACTCAGCAAGTAACGCCACCCCACTCGCACCAAACAAGGGCCGCGTCCGAGCGGCCTCCCCCGGAGATAGCATGAATCCCTCGCCCACCGCGAGCGCCAGCCGCGCCGGCGGCCGCCGCTTTTTCGCCGATACGTCCGTGTCGGCGCTCGTCGCCGGCTTCGTCGCGATGATGACCGGCTACACGAGTTCGCTCGTGCTGATGTTCCAGGCCGGCCGCGCCGCCCACCTCACCGATGCGCAGATCTCGTCGTGGATCTGGGCGCTGTCGATCGGCATGGCGCTGACGACGATCGGCCTGTCGCTGCGGTTTCGCGCGCCCGTCGTCGTCGCGTGGTCGACGCCCGGCGCCGCGCTGCTGATCGCGTCGCTGCCCGGCGTGCCCTACGCCGAGGCGATCGGCGCGTTCGTCGTGTGCGCGCTGCTGCTGACGGCCGTCGGCATGAGCGGCCTGTTCGACACGCTGATGCGCCGGATTCCGGCCGGCATCGCCGCCGCGCTGCTCGCGGGCATCCTGTTCGAGATCGGCATCGAGATCTTTCGCGCCGCGCAGTTCCAGACCGCGCTCGTGCTCGCGATGTTCTTCACCTACCTGATCGTCAAGCGGCTCGCGCCGCGTTATGCGATCGTGACCACGCTGATCGTCGGCACGGCGGTGGCCGGCGGCCTCGGCCTGCTCGACTTCAGCCGCTTCCACATCGCGCTCGCGCAACCGGTGTTCACGATGCCCGCGCTCTCGATCGCGTCGATCGTCAGCATCGGCATTCCGCTGTTCGTCGTCGCGATGGCGTCGCAGAACGTGCCGGGCATCGCGGTGCTGCGCGCAGACGGCTACCCGACACCGTCGTCGCCGCTGATCGCGACGACCGGCCTCGCGTCGCTGCTGCTCGCGCCGTTCGGCTCGCACGGCGTGAACCTCGCGGCGATCACGGCCGCGATCTGTACGGGCCCCGAAGCGCACGAGGATCACGCGAAGCGCTACACGGCCGCCGTGTGGTGCGGCATGTTCTACCTGGTCGCCGGCATCTTCGGCGCGACGATCGCCGCGCTGTTCGCGGCGCTGCCGAAGGCGCTCGTGGTATCGGTCGCCGCGCTCGCGCTGTTCGGCTCGATCATGAGCGGGCTCGCGAACGCGATGCAGGACGTGAAGCAGCGCGAGGCCGCGCTCGTCACGTTCATGGTCACCGCGTCGGGCCTCACGCTGCTGTCGATCGGCTCGGCGTTCTGGGGGCTCGTCGCGGGGATCGTCACGCAGGTGATCCTGAACGCGCGGCGCCCCGCGTGACGCGGCCCGCGGCCTGTCGCGGCGTGCCTCGGGCACGCCAAAACGTGCTCGACACGAATCGGGCCTAAAATGATGGATCCGGAAGCGGCGCCACGCGCCGCTTCGCTTCGCCGCCGCGCTCGCGCGGCCCGTGAGAACCCGGCGCCCCGCGCCCTTCTTCCGAATCGCCATGACTACCGCACTCGACCAGCTGAAGCAGTACACGACCGTCGTCGCCGACACGGGCGACTTCCAGCAGCTTGCGCAATACAAGCCGCAGGACGCGACCACGAACCCGTCGCTGATCCTGAAGGCCGTCCAGAAGGATGCGTACAAGCCGATCCTCGAGAAAACCGTCCGCGATCACCGCAACGAAAGCACCGATTTCATCATCGACCGCCTGCTGATCGCCTTCGGCACCGAGATCCTGAAGCTGATCCCGGGCCGTGTGTCGACCGAAGTCGACGCGCGCCTGTCGTTCGACACGCAACGCTCGATCGACAAGGGCCGCGAGCTCATCAAGCTGTACGAAGCAGCCGGCATCGGCCGCGACCGCATCCTGATCAAGCTCGCATCGACGTGGGAAGGCATCCGCGCGGCCGAGGTGCTGCAGAAGGACGGGATCAAGTGCAACATGACCCTGCTTTTCTCGCTCGTGCAGGCCGCCGCGTGCGCGGAAGCCGGCGCGCAACTGATCTCGCCGTTCGTCGGCCGCATCTACGACTGGTACAAGAAACAGGCCGGCGCGGAATGGAACGAAGAGAAGGACGGCGGCGCGAACGATCCGGGCGTGCAGTCGGTGCGCCGCATCTACACGTACTACAAGACGTTCGGCTACAAGACCGAAGTGATGGGCGCAAGCTTCCGCACCACGAGCCAGATCACCGAACTCGCCGGCTGCGACCTGCTGACCATCAGTCCCGATTTGCTGCAGAAGCTGCAGGACAGCAACGAGACGGTCGCGCGCAAGCTGTCGCCGGAATCGCTGCAGGACAAGCCGTCCGAGCGCGTCGCGATCGACGAGGCGTCGTTCCGCTTCCAGCTGAACGACGAAGCGATGGCGACCGAGAAGCTCGCGGAAGGCATCCGCGTATTCGCCGCCGACGCGGTGAAGCTCGAGAAGCTGATCGACGCGCTGCGCTGACCCGCCACGCGCGTCAGCGGCTGTCAGCAACACGGGCAACAGCCGTCGGCAAGCACGCCGCACACGGCCGCGAACGGGATGTTCGCGGCCGTTTTTATTTTTCATTCCATCGTCAAGCGCGCGCACTACAATCCACGTCACGGGTGCGGCGGCCGCCTCCCGATGCGCCCTTCCCCAGTCAATCTTGCACGACGCCGAACCCGCGCCGACGCGCTGGCACGGCCCATTACAGGAGACAACGATGCAAGTCCAACCGTACCTGACGTTCTACGGTCGCGCCGACGAAGCCCTTCAGTTCTACGAAAAGGCGCTCGGTGCGAAGACCATGTTCAAGATGCACTTCAAGGATGGGCCGCCGAACCCCGACCACCCGATGTCGCCGGAGATGGCCGACAAGGTGATGCACGCGAGCTTCACGATCGGCGACTCGATGATCATGTGCTCGGACGGCGACTGCAGCCAGCCGGCCGGCGCCGCGCACGCCGGTTATTCGCTGTCGCTGAACCCGGCGACGGTCGACGAAGGGCAGAAGCTGTTCAATGCGCTCGCCGACGGCGGCGAAGTGACGATGCCGTTCGGCAAGACGTTCTGGGCGCTCGGCTTCGGGATGGCGAAGGATCGTTTCGGCGTGCACTGGATGGTCAACGTCGAGGACCTGTCGCAACGCGAGGCACTCGCGAAACACGCGCAGGGCTGATGCAAGAGGAACGCCCGCCACGTTGCGGTGGCGGGCGTTTTCGTTGCCGCGCGACGCATGCGCGGCACACCGCCGCGCATGCCGCCGCCGTCAGCCCTCGACGACGTCGAGATAGTCCTCCGGCCGCGTGCGGTCTTCCGCGTGCGCCATGCCCATCACGCGCACCAGCACGCTCACCGCCACCGCCACCACCAGGTTCACGATCAGCGACCAGACGGCCGCGTAGCCGGGAATCGCGAGGCCGAACAGGTGGATCGTGAAGATCGAGCCGGCCAGCTTCAGCGAAATCGCCATCCACGTGCCGCACACGATGCCTGCCGCCCAGCCGGCCAGCAAACCGCGATGGTCGAGCACGCGCGTGTACAGGCCGAGCACGATCGCAGGCAGCGTCTGGATGATCCAGATCCCGCCGAGCAGCTGCAGCTGGATCGCGTAGGTCAGCGGCAGCCCGAGGATGAACGCGACCGCGCCGACCTTCACGATCAGCGACACGAGCTTCGCGACGTGCGTCTCCTGCTCGTGCGTCATGTTGCGGTTCACGAACTCGCGGTGGATGTTGCGCGTGTACAGGTTCGCGGCCGCGATCGACATGATCGCCGCCGGCACCAGCGCACCGATGCCGATCGCCGCGAACGCGACACCGACGAACCACGACGGGAAGTACTCGAGGAACAGCGCGGGCACCGCGAAGTTCGGACCGAACGCCTTGAAGTACGGCGCGTACTGCGGCATGTCCTTCACGCCCGACGCGAGCGCCATGTAGCCGAGCAGCGCGAGCAGGCCGAGCACGAACGAGTACGCGGGCAGCATCGCCATGTTGCGGCGAATCGAGTTGCCCGACGACGACGACAGGATCGCCGTGACCGAGTGCGGGTACAGGAACAGCGCGAGCGCCGAGCCGATCGCGAGCGTCGCGTACGCGCTGTAGCCGTTCAGGCTCGCCGCATCGGGCGCCTTCAGCAGCAGCTTCGCCGGCGGCACGCTCGCGAAGATGTGCCCGAAGCCGCCGAGCTTCGCCGGGATCACGACGACCGCCGCCGCGATCGTGATGTAGATCAGGATGTCCTTCACGATCGCGATCATGGCCGGGGCACGCAGCCCCGACGTGTACGTGTACGCGGCGAGGATCGCGAACGCGATGATCAGCGGCAGGTCACCGACGAAGCCGGTCGTGTCGAAGCCGAGCGCGCCGATCACCACTTCGATGCCGACGAGCTGCAGCGCGATGTACGGCATCGTCGCGACGATGCCCGTCACCGCGATCGCCAGCGCGAGCATCCGGCTGCCGTAGCGCGCGTTGACGAAGTCGGCGGACGTCACGTAGCCGTGCCGCTTCGCGATGCTCCACAGCTTCGGGAACACGACGAACGCGAACGGATAGATCAGGATCGTATAAGGCAGCGCGAAGAAGCCCATCGCGCCGGCGCCGAACACGAGCGCGGGCACCGCGACGAACGTGTAGGCCGTGTAGAGGTCGCCGCCGAGCAGGAACCACGTGACGATCGTGCCGAAGCGGCGTCCGCCGAGGCCCCATTCGTCGAGATGGGCGAGATCGCCGCGCCGCCAGTTCGCGGCCAGGAAACCGATGATCGTGACGCCGATGAACAGCAGGACGAAGACGAAGGTTGCACCGAGATTCATCGCGCACCTCCCTGCGGGCCGCCCGCCTTCCAAGCGTTCTTGGTCTTGAAGTACACGAACGCGGTGATCACCGCGCTGATGAAGACCCAAAGCAGCTGATACCAGTAGAAAAACGGAAAACCGAACATCTGCGGTTCGATCTTGCTGTACGACGGTACCCAGACCATCGCAATCAGCGGCAGTACCAGCAGCCAGAGCCAGCGCTTCGCGGCCCGGTTGGCGTCGGCATCGTGAGCCATGACGTCTCCTCTTCTTTCCCGGATATCGATCTTGTTGAGCGGGTACGGCGCCGGGAGGAGCGGCGAAACGGGTAGGCTGCGGCTCCCCTGGCTTCGCGCCAGTATAGGAGCCGCGAGCACGCGGTCAAGCAGGGGCGAACCCGAGGTGATCCGCCCCTTGTCGCATGGTTGCACCGGGCTGCCGCCGGTGCGTGAAGCGTCAGATCGCGAACGAGGTGTCGCGTGCGCCGGTCGTTTCTTTCAAAGCTTTCACCCACTTGCGCGCGGGCAGCTTCAGCGTGTCCTCGATCAGCTTCGCGCGGGCGTCGAGCTGCGCGAACGGCACGTCGAGCGCCGGGCCCGAGAACGCGATCGCGATCCGGTTGCCGTCGTGCACTTCGGGCAGCGCGATCACGCGATGATCGAACGCCGCGTTCAGGTGCTTCATGTTGCGCACGAAGCTCGGATGATCGCCGAACAGGTTGATCGTCGCGATGCCCGCCTCCGCGAGACAGCCGCGCACCGCGCGGTAGAACGCGACGCTGTCGAGCACGGGGCCGCGCGCGGTCGCGTCGTACAGGTCGATCTGGATCGCACCCGTCGTGCCGCGGTTGGCCGGGTCGTTGACGAAGTCCCACGCGTCGGCTTCATGCACGACGAGGCGCGCGTCGTCGGGCGGCAGCGCGAACATCGTGCGCGCGGCGACGATCACGGCCGGATTCAGTTCGACGGCCTCGACCTTCGCGTCCGGCAGGAAACGGTGCGAGAACTTGGTCAGCGCGCCGGTGCCGAGCCCGAGCTGGACGATCCGCTCGGGCGTTTCGAGGAACAGCAGCCATGCCATCATCTGCTGCGCGTATTCGAGCTCGATGGCAAGCGGCTTCGAGATCCGCATCGCGCCCTGCACCCATTCGGTACCGAAGTGCAGGAAGCGCACGCCGCCTTCTTCGGAGAACGTAACGGGCGCGAAGCGCGGCTTGCGCGGCGCTTCGAGCACCGGCACGTCGTCGTGTTCGTCGATGTCCGGGCGACGCTTCACACGCGGCGGCTGAAGCTTTTCGGAGCCGTTGTACGAGGACGGCTTGCCTTGCTTGAATGCACGCGCCTCGGCGGACGCGCGCTTGATCAGTCGGGTCATGATTGAATCTCGCTGGGTGATGCTGGTTTTGGCGGACGAGAGGATAGCATTGGTGCGTGATGGCGGCCGCGACGCGCGGTGCACGATCCCGGATGCCGTCGACGCGAGGCTGCCTTCATCGATCGAAGGAGGACACATGACATCGAACGACAGGAAGATCTGGTTTCCGGCGAAACGCTACGGCTGGGGATGGGGTTTGCCGGTCGCGTGGCAGGGCTGGGTCGTGCTGCTGCTGTTCGCGGCCGGCATCATCGCGACTGCATGGCGGGTGCCGCCGCAACGCTCGCCGCTTGCATACGCCGTTTGCATCGCGGTGTGGGTCGCGCTGCTGATTGCGGTGTGCTGGCTCAAAGGCGAGAAGCCCCGGTGGCGATGGGGCGAGGACGATTGACGATCGTGCCGAACCGGCATCGGCCGTCGACGCCGGAATTCCAGCCCCCGCTCGAACGACGGCATTGCCTTCGCCGGGCTCGACGAAGGCAGCACGAGCGTCTCGTACCCGGCCTGGCCGATCACGTCGGCAAAGCGCCCCGCCGTCTTGCCGTTGACGCACACGCGCTTCAGCCGCGGCGCATGCTCGCGCGACGAATCGAAATCGTTCGGTCTTGCTTTCCGGATCGCCGAATCGAGACTGCGCTGGCGATGGCAGGCATCGAGCACGTCCCGGATGCCGATGCCATGCGAAGGCACGCACACGAGCCGCGCGTCGTACGACAGCGCATGCAGCATCGGCTCGCCGAGCACCGCGCCGAGCAGCCGCCAGAACGGGTTGCCATTTTGTTCAGTTTGACATCGGCGTCGGTCAGACAGCATGCTGCTGTCGCACCTGCATGCTCTTTCGACGTGACCTGTACGCAGTAACGTCATCGAAGCCTGCCAACATCCGTTCCGGCCATACCTGCTCCATCACACGGGATTTCGCATTCATGAGTCACATCCACTTCATCGGCGGGGAAAAAGGCGGCGTCGGCAAATCGCTCGCCGCCCGTGTGCTGGCCCAGTATTTCATCGATCGGAGCGTGCCCTTCGTGGGCTTCGATACCGACCGATCGCACGGCGCGCTACTGCGGTTCTATGCCGATTTTGCCGCGCCTGCCGTGCTCGACCAGCACGACAGCCTCGACCCGGTCATGGAATCGGCGCTCGAAGATCCGCAGCGGCGCATACTGGTCGACCTCGCGGCCCAGACGCGGCAGTCGCTCGCAAGATGGCTCGACGATTCGGACGTGCTGGATTTTGCCGCAGAACACGGCCTCACGTTGACGTGGTGGCACGTGATGGACACCGGACGCGATTCGGTCGATCTGCTGCGGCAATGGCTCGACGAATTCGGTGGACGAATCAAGCTGGTGCTGGTACTGAATGAAGTTCGCGGCGATCGCTTCGAGATTCTGGAGGCGTCCGGCGAACGCGAGCGGGCCGAGGCCCTCGGCGCCAGCGTGATTACGCTGCGCCGCCTGCCCGATACGACGATGCAGAAGATCGATCGTCAAAGCGCGAGCTTCTGGGCGGCGGTCAATCATCCCGACCGCGCCGCCACGGGGCTCGGCTTGCTGGAGCGGCAGCGCGTCAAGGTCTGGCTGCATCGTACTTACGAGGAGCTGGGCACGCTCGCCTTGTAGTGCGGGGCCGCTGCGACGGCGCGGCGGGTGCGGCGAGTGGCCGGAATGGCTCATGCGGGGAAACTTGGAGGTTGCGATGGCCGATCACGACAGACTGCATCCACTCCGTCCGTTCCTGAAAAATTGGGTTTGGGAGCACGGCCGGATCGGGACGCGCTATCTCGACTGCGTCGATGGCGAAATCAAGTTCGATGCAGGCAAGAAATCGCATTTCGCTGCCGAGCAATATATCTACGTGCCGCTGGGCAAGAACACTGACGACGACGCATCCGCGGAGGGTCCCGCGATCCACGAGGAAGGACTTGCCCGCTTTTTGCGGGCTGCGCAGCTGGGAACGCCAGGGGAAGCCGGTTCTGTAGCGGAGGTTCAGCGTGCGGTGCAGGACTGCGTGGAAATCGGCCTGTTCAGCGCGTATCAATGGGAGGCTCGACAGGCATTTGCCCGCTACGCGCAGGAACCCATGTTCGAGGACGAGATCCGCGCGGCGGTCGTCGACGACATCCGGCGAACGTACGTCGCCATGCGAGAGCAGCTGGCGCTGTACGATTTCAGTGTGCTCTACGGCTTGCCCACGCCGCTGCTGATCAGCGATACACCCTTCATCGACTGGCGCGTGATCGCCAGTCCGGCACTTCCGTTCGTATCGCTTCCGCTGGGACCTTACTGCCTGCTGGTGGGCGCGCCGTCGGGCAGGAGTAGCCGAATCGGCCCGGTGGTCTGGAAGGCCGCTGCCGCGATGGGCCCGTTGAAGGACCACAACCGCCGGATCGAAGAGCACGCGCGTCTGTGGCTAGTGGCGACCACCGACGACCCACTCGTCGCCGCACAGGGTCGCATCACCGCGGCCAGGGGCGCCAGGCACCTGCCGCCGCCCGCCTGATAGCGCTGCTTCACCGACCCGGCCTCCACCGCGCCTCAGGTGCGAAGTGCACGCCAGAGCACCAGTTTCTGTTCGAACGACAACGTCGCGTTCGCTGGACTCGACGAAGGCAATACGAGCGTTTCATAACCCGCCGCGCCGATTACATCGGCAAACCGCCCCGCCGTCTTGCCGTTGAAGCAGACTTTCTTCAGCAACGGCGCGTGCTCGCGCAACGAAGCAAAGTCGTTCGGCTTCGCATTCCGGATCGCCGAATCGAGACTGCCTTGTCGATGGCAGGCATCGAGCACGTCCCAGACGCCGATGCCGTGCGCAAGCACGCGTTCGAGCCGTGCGTCATACGCGAGTTCGTGCAGCCCGGGTTCGCCGAGCACCGCGCCGAGCAGCCGCCAGAACTGGTTGCGTGGATGCGCGTAGTACTGCGCGGCATCGAGCGACGCCTCGCCCGGAAAGCTCCCGAGGATCATCGTGTGCGTATCCGGCGCGACGACCGGCGGAAAACCCCGCAGCATCACGCGTCCCCACGCGGCCCGACGGAGCGCGGCCCGTCGCCGTGCGCGGCGAGATGGCGCCACAGCGCCGGCAGCATGCACTCGGTGACCATCAGCGGCTTGCCGTGACGCTGAAACACCGAACGCCGCGCCGCGAACGCATGCGGCGCGCGCGCGCCGATGCCGAGCGCATGGCTCGCGAGCGCATACAGCGGATGACCGGCGATCACGCGCCGGCTGACGAGCGCCGAGCGCTCGACCTGCGGATCGCTGTACAGCAGCTCCGCGAGCGGCCGCGTGCGCAGCCGCCGCATCGCCTGCCACACGCCCTTGCTGGCCGCGAGCGGCGCGATGCTGTGCGCGGCGACGTACGGCACGCCGTCGACCGACAGGATCACCTCGCGCACCCACATCGGCGCGCGCGGCGCACTGGCAAGCGCGTCCGGCTCGTCGAACCACGGACCGTCGACGGCCTCGCGCGTCACGCGCACGCTCACGCGGCCGAGCCGCGCGAGATGGGCCGTCAGCGATCCGCCGCGCGTCAGCCAGTCGCGCTGGTCGAGCGAGCAGCCCGGCCGCGGCGTCTCGCGCCAGCCGGCCTGACCGCCGTCGAATCGCATGCGCGGATTCACGCGGCGCGCGACAGCAGCAGCGCGTTGGTCCGCTTCACGAAGCTCGCCGGATCGTCGAGCATGCCGCCTTCGGCCAGCAGCGCCTGATCGAACAGCAGATGGCACCAGTCGCCGAAATCGGCGCTGTCGGCGTTCAGCTGCTTCACGAGCGCGTGATCGGGATTGATCTCGAGGATCGGCTGCATCGCCGGCGCGTTCTGCCCTGCGGCCTTCAGCATCCGCTGCAGGTAGCCGCTCATGTCGTTGTCGTCCGCGACGAGGCACGACGGCGAATCGGTCAGGCGGAACGTGACGCGCACTTCCTTCACCTTGTCGCCGAGCGCTTCCTTCATCTTCTCGACGACCGGCTTGATCGCTTCGCCCGCCTGCTCCTGCGCCTTCTTCTCCTCGTCGTTCAGCTCGCCGAGATCGAGATCGCCGCGGGCCACGCTCGCGAGCGGCTTGCCGTCGAATTCATGCAGGAACGACAGCATCCATTCGTCGACGCGATCGGTCAGCAGCAGCACCTCGACGCCCTTCTTCCGGAACACTTCGAGGTGCGGGCTGTTCTTCGCGGCCTGCCACGTATCGGCGGTCACGTAGTAGATCTTGCTCTGCTCGGGCTTCATGCGCGACACGTAGTCGGCGAGCGACACGTCCTGAGCGTCGGTGTCGCCGTGCGTCGACGCGAAGCGCAGCAGCTTCGCGATGCGCTCGCGGTTCGCGTGATCCTCGCCGAGGCCTTCCTTCAGCACCTGGCCGAACGCGCCCCAGAACGTCTTGTACTTTTCCTTGCCGGTTTCGTCTTCCGCATTGGCGAGCTCCTCGAGCATCGACAGCGCGCGCTTGGTCACGCCTTCGCGGATCGCCTTCACGTCGCGGCTTTCCTGCAGGATCTCGCGCGACACGTTCAGCGGCAGGTCGGCCGAATCGACGACGCCCTTCACGAAACGCAGGTATTGCGGCAGCAGCTGCTCGGCGTCGTCCATGATGAACACGCGCTTCACGTACAGCTTCAGGCCGCCGCGATAGTCGCGGTTCCACAGGTCGAACGGCGCGTGCGACGGCACGAACAGCAGTTGCGTGTATTCGCTGCGGCCCTCGACGCGGTTGTGCGTCCAGGTGAGCGGATCCTGGTGATCGTGCGCGATGTGCTGGTAGAACTGCGTGTACTGCTCGTCGGTGACGTCGCTCTTCGAACGCGTCCACAGCGCGCTCGCCTGGTTGACGGTCTCGTCCTCGTCCTTCAGGACCATCTCGCCCTTTTCCTGATCCCATTCTTCCTTGCGCATCAGGATCGGCAGCGCGATGTGATCGGAGTACTTCTGGATGATCGAGCGCAGGCGGTGCGACGACAGCAGCTCGTCCTCGCCCTCGCGCAGGTGCAGCGTGATCGTCGTGCCGCGCTGCGCGCGCTCGATCGCGTCGATCGTGAAGTCGCCCTCGCCCGCGCTTTCCCAGCGCACGGCTTGGTTCGCCGGCAGGCCGGCGCGGCGCGTCTCGACGGTGATCTTGTCCGCGACGATGAAGCCCGAGTAGAAACCGACGCCGAACTGGCCGATCAGCGCCGCGTCCTTCTGCTGGTCGCCCGACAGCTTCGTGAAGAATTCCTTGGTGCCCGAGCGCGCGATCGTGCCGAGGTTCGCGATCGCCTCGTCGCGGCTCATGCCGATGCCGTTGTCGTCGATCGTGATGGTGCGCGCGGCCTTGTCGTAGCCGATGCGGATGCGCAGGTTCGGATCGTTCTCGTACAGCGCGTTGTCCGCGAGCGCTTCGAAACGCAGCTTGTCGACCGCGTCGGACGCGTTCGACACCAGTTCGCGCAGGAAGATTTCCTTGTTGCTGTAGAGCGAATGGATCATCAGGTGGAGGAGTTGCTTGACCTCTGCCTGAAAGCTCATCGTTTCATGTGCCATGGATGCTGTTTCCTCTTACTTGAACAGGGATGGTGTGGCGCAGGCGCCCGGGGCGCGATGCCCGCGAGTCCGTGGAGGACGACCGCCCGGCGCCAGCGGTTTGCGCGCGTATCTGGGGACGGCGCGCGCGATTTCAAGACACGACGCGCCGCGTCACGACGCGCGCCGCACCGCCGAGTCGATATAGCCGGCCAGCAGCCCCGGCAGCGCCGGATCGCCGCAGTTCGCGACATTGAAGCGCATCCAGGTCGACGGCGACTGCTGCGGCGAGAACAGGCTGCCCGGCGTCAGCAGGAAGCCGGCCTCGTGCGCGACCGCCGCGAGCGCGTCCGAATCGACGCCCGTGTCGGCCCACAGGAACATCCCGGCCGCCGGCATCGTGAACAGCCCGAGCCCGGTGCGCTCGAGCATCCGCGCGGTCTTGTCGCGCACGCCGTCGAGCCGCGCGCGCAGCCGCTCGACGTGGCGCCGGTAATGCCCTTCGGTCAGGATCTTGTACAGCACGCGCTCGTTGAGCTCGGGCGTCGTCATCCCGACCAGCATCTTCTGGTCGGTGACCGCCTTCGCGATCTCCGGCGCGCACGCCACGTAACCGACCCGCAGGTTCGCCGCGAGCGTCTTCGAATAGCTGCCGAGGTAGATCACGCGCTTCAACTGGTCGAGGCTCGCGAGGCGCGTGGCCGGATAACTCGGCGGGCACAGGTCGCCGTACACGTCGTCCTCGACGACGAGGAAATCGTACGCCTCCGCGAGCTTCAGGATCCGGAACGCCTGCGCGGCCGACAGCGACGTGCCGGTCGGGTTCTGCAGCACCGAGTTGATCACGAGCATCTTCGGCCGCCACATCTGCACCAGCGTTTCGAGCGCGTCGAGATCGGGGCCGTCGGGCGTGTACGGCATCCCGACGAGCTGCGCGCCCTGCGCCGCGAAGCGCCCGAACATCTGGAACCACGCGGGATCGCCGACGATCACCGCGTCGCCGGGCCGCATGTAGATCCGCGAAATCAGGTCGATCGCCTGTGTGATCCCCGAGACGAGCACGATCTGCTCGGGTTTCGCGCCGATCTCGACTTCGGCGAGGCGCGTCTGCAGTTGCTGGCGCAGCGGCAGGAAGCCCTGCGCGGTGCCGAAACCGAGCATCTGCGCGCCCGACTGGCGCCCCAGCGCGCGCAGCGCGCCGGTGATCAGCTCGCCGTCGAGCCAGCGGCCCGGCAGGTAGCCGAGGCCCGGCCCCTTCTCCGGGCTGACGGTGTGCAGCATGTTGCGCAGCAGCCAGACGACGTCGATCGTGTTGTGCACGGGCGCGGCCTCGGCCACGCGCGCGACGCCGTCGGCCGGCTGCGGGCCGGCGCCCGTGCGCTCGCGCACGTAGAAGCCCGAGCCGCGCCGCGAGTCGAGGTAGCCCTGTGCGACGAGGCGCTCGTACGCCTCGACGACGGTGAAACGCGACACGCTCTTGTCGAGCGCGAGCTTGCGGATCGACGGCATCCGCATGCCGGGACGGAACACGCGTTCGTCGATGCGCCGCCGCGCCCACTGGACCAACTGGTCGACGAGCGTGAGCGTGGCCGTGTCGTGCGGCGCGGGAATCTGGGCAAGTGGGACGATGGACATGGGCGGCAGCTCCAACTGTACCGAAGGCTATCGCGCCGATTGTACCGTTACTGTGCCGGTAACGCCGATTACAGTTGACCGGAATGGCGCGCGTGCGGCCGTCGTTCCGGCCCCGCCGCACCGGCGCCGCGCCGCCCGGCCCGCGTCGCGGCCGGTGCGCCGGCCAGGCCGGCTACCGCCCGGCGCCTCGCCCGCCTACCATGACACTTTCGCTTCCCGACCGACGTTCATGCCAGCCCGCTCCCTGACACTCGACCATCTCGTGATCGCCGCGCGCACGCTCGACGAAGGCGTTCGCCATGTCGCCGACGCGCTCGGCATCGAACCGGCCGGCGGCGGCCGCCACCCGCTGATGCGGACCCACAATGCGCTGTTCGGCGCGTGGGGCGGGCTCTACCTCGAAGTGATCGCGATCGACCCCGATGCGCCCGCCGCGGACGACGGCGCGAAGCCGCCGCGCGCACGGCTGTTCGGCCTCGACGATCCGGCGATGCACGCACGGCTCGCGCAGGGCCCGTTCCTCGCGCACTGGGTCGCGCGCGTCGACCGCCCGCGCCAGCTTGCCCTGTGGCAGAGCCAGTACCCGGCCCGCATCGCGCCCGTGGTCGCGATGAGCCGCGGCGACCTGCGCTGGGGCCTCACGGTGCCCGACGACGGCAGCTTCCCCGCCTGGCAGGGCTCGGGCGACGGGCTCGCGCCGTCGCTGATCCAGTGGGACAGCCCGCGCCACCCGGCCGAGTCGCTGCCGGGCAACGGCGTCGCGCTGAAGGCGCTCAAGGGCACCCACCCGCGTGCCGACGTCATCCGCGAGCAGCTCGACTGGCTCGGCGCCGCCCAGCTGCTCGATCTCGACGCGGGTGAAGGTCCGCCCGCGCTCGTGGCCGAATTCGATACGCCGCAAGGCGCCCGTACGCTGCGCTGAACGCGCCGCCGCGTTCCCGACGACAACGACCTGCAATACGGAGACACCGCCACATGAATTCGCGCGAAACCCGGGGCATGCTGCTCGGCCTGATCGGCGTGATGATCTTCAGCCTGACGCTGCCGATGACGCGAATCGTCGTGTCCGAACTCAACCCGCTGCTCAACGGGCTCGGCCGCGCGCTCGCCGCCGCCGTGCCGGCCGGCCTGCTGCTGTGGTGGCGCCGCGAGGCGCTGCCGACCCGCGCGCAACTGAAAAGCCTCGCGATCACGTCGGCCGGCGTGATCATCGCGTATCCGGTGTTCTCCGCGTGGGCGATGAAATCGGTGCCGGCGTCGCACGGCGCGGTCGTCAACGGGCTGCAGCCGCTGTTCGTCGCGCTGTACGCGGCGTGGCTGTCGCACGAGCGGCCGTCGAAGGCGTTCTGGGCCAGCGCGGTCGCGGGCAGCGCGCTCGTGATCGCGTTCGCGCTGCGCGACGGCGGCGGCACCCTGCAGGCCGGCGACGCGCTGATGCTCGTCGCGGTCGGCATCGGCGCGCTCGGCTACGCGGAAGGCGCGCGCCTCGCGCGCCAGATCGGCGGCTGGCAGGTGATCTGCTGGGCGCTCGTCGTGTCGGCGCCGTTCCTCGTGCTGCCGGTCGGCTGGCTCGCGTGGATGCAGCATGCCGCGCATCCGGGCCCGCTCGCGCCGCGCACGTGGCTCGCGTTCGGTTACGTGACCCTTTTTTCGCAATTCATCGGCTTTTTCGCCTGGTATGCGGGGCTCGCGATGGGGGGCACCGCACGTGTCGGCCAGGTGCAGCTGCTGCAGATTTTCTTCACGATCGCCTTTTCCGCCCTGCTGTTCGGCGAGACCGTCACGCCGTCGACGTGGCTGTTCGCGGCGGCCGTGATCGCCACCGTGGTGCTCGGGCGCCGCTCGGCGGTGGCCACGGCCCCGCGTCCCGCTCGCGCCGGTTGATGAGGTGCGCCATAATGTTTGTTTTGCCTGATCGGTTTTGCCCACCCGGCCGCGAAGGCTCGATCGCGCTCGCGCCTGCCCACCCGGCGGTGTCGAAACGATTCGCCCGAACGACCTTTCTTGACTGACCACGATATCCGAACGAGGAGACTATGAATCCGAGCGACCTGCATCCGCCGCACTGGCAGCTTTCCGAACGCGCCCGCAAGCTGACGAGCTCTGCGATCCGCGAGATCCTGAAGGTCACGGAACGCCCCGAGGTCATCTCGTTCGCCGGCGGCCTGCCCGCCCCCGCGACGTTCCCGGCCGAGCGCATGCGCGCCGCCGCCGACCGCGTGCTGCGCGACGCGCCGGCCGCCGCGCTCCAGTACAGCGCGACCGAAGGCTACCTGCCGCTGCGCGAATGGATCGCCGAGCGCTACAGCGTGCGCGTGTCGCAGGTGCTGATCACGACCGGCTCGCAGCAGGCGCTCGACCTGCTCGGCAAGGCGCTCGTCGATCCGGGCAGCCCGATCCTGGTCGAAACGCCGACCTACCTCGGCGCGCTGCAGTCGTTCTCGCTGTACGAGCCGCGCTACGTGCAGGTGCCGACCGACGAACAGGGCCTGCTGCCGGAAGGCCTGACACCCGAACTCACGCAAGGCGCGCGCCTGCTGTACGCGCAACCGAACTTCCAGAACCCGACCGGCCGCCGCCTGCCCGTCGAGCGCCGCCGCGCGCTCGCCGCGTTCGCGCAGTCGAGCCCGTTCCCTGTGCTGGAGGACGATCCGTACGGCGCGCTGAACTATCGCGGCGAACCGCTGCCGACGATGCTGTCGATGGCGCCCGACCACGTCGTGCACCTCGGCACGTTCTCGAAGGTGCTCGCACCGGGCCTGCGGATCGGCTACATCATCGCGCCCGAGGAACTCCACTTCAAGCTCGTGCAGGCCAAGCAGGCCACCGACCTGCACACGCCGACGCTCACGCAGCGCATCGCGCACGAAGTGATCAAGGACGGCTTCCTCGACGAGCACATCCCGACGATCCGCGAGCTGTACAGCGCGCAGTGCGACGCGATGCTCGGCGCGCTGGCGCGCCACATGCCGGAAGGCGTCACGTGGAACCGCCCGGAAGGCGGGATGTTCATCTGGGTGAACCTGCCCGCGCAGATCGACAGCATGAAGCTGCTCGCCGCGGCCGTCGACAACCACGTCGCCTTCGTGCCGGGCGCGCCGTTCTTCGCGGACGACGCGCAGCAGAACACGCTGCGCCTGTCGTTCGTGACGGTGCCGCCCGAGAAGATCGAGGAAGGCGTCGCGCGCCTCGGCAAGCTGCTGCGCGAGCGCCTCTGATCCCCTTTTTCCTGTCACGACTCTCTACGAGGAATCGATTACATGGCTAACGTCTACGACAAGCTGAAGTCGCTCGGCATCGAGCTCCCGACCGCCGGCGCACCGGCCGCCGCCTACGTGATGAGCACGCAAAGCGGCAACACGGTGTACCTGTCGGGCCACATCGCGAAGAAGGACGGCAAGGTCTGGGCCGGCAAGCTCGGCGCCGACCTGCAGACGGAAGACGGCAAGGCGGCCGCGCGCGCGATCGCGATCGACCTGCTCGCGACGCTGCACGCGCATACCGGCGACCTGAACAAGGTCACGCGCATCGTGAAGCTGATGAGCCTCGTCAACTCGACGCTCGACTTCACGGAACAGCACGTCGTGACGAACGGCGCGTCGGAGCTGATCGCCGAGGTGTTCGGCGACGCCGGCAAGCACGCCCGCTCGGCCTTCGGCGTCGCGCAGATCCCGCTCGGCGCATGCGTCGAGATCGAGCTGATCGCCGAAGTCGCGTAACGGGCCCGGCACGATGTCCGGCCGCCTCGTCCGCTTCAAGCAGGTCGACGTGTTCTCGTCGGTGCCGTTCAAGGGCAATCCGCTGGCCGTGGTGTTCGACGCCGATTCGCTCGGCGACGACGCCATGCTCGAGATCGCCCGCTGGACGAACCTGTCGGAAACGACGTTCCTCTGCACGCCGACCGATCCGGAAGCCGACTACCGCGTCCGGATCTTCACGACGGGCGGCGAATTGCCGTTCGCCGGCCACCCGACGCTTGGCACCGCGCATGCGTTCCTGGAAAGCGGCGCGCGGCCACGCACGCCGGGCCGGCTGATCCAGCAGTGCGGGGTCGGCCGGGTCGCGCTGCGCGAGCAGGCCGGCGGCTGGGCGTTCGCCGCGCCGCCGGCACGCGTCACGCCGCTCGACCGTTCGGACTACGCGGCGCTGGCCGCCGCGCTGCGCAGCGACGCGCTCGACCTCGATGCCGAGCCGTGCGCGGTCGACAACGGCGCGCCGTGGCTGGTCGTGCGGCTGAAGTCGGCCGACGCGTGCATCGGCCTGTCGCCCGATCCGGTCGCGCTGGAAGCGCTGACCCGCCGCTACGGCGTGGACGGCCTCGCCGCCTACGCGCCGCACGCCGAAGGCGGCCCCGCGACGTTCGAGATCCGCTGCCTGATGACGGGCGGCCAGTTCGGCACCCCCGGCGAGGATCCCGTCACCGGCAGCGCGAACGCCGCGCTGGCCGGGCTGCTGACGCGGCAGAATCGCCGCCCCGGCCCGTCGTACACGGCCCGCCAGGGCACGGCGATCGACCGCGACGGCCGTATCGCCGTCCGCTACGACGAAGACGGCACGACATGGATCGGCGGCGATGTCGTGACGGTCGTCGACGGCACCTTCCGGTCGCCTGCCTGACATTCCGCGATGTGCGATGGCGCCGGCTCGTTCGGCGCCCTACACTTCGCCCAACTATCGCAAAAACGTTCCAGCCAGTAATATCGGGCCTAATCCGTTGTTTCGGACGTCTGTCCATGGTTGCGCATCCCGCGAACGAACAGACGCCGGGATAACCCCAACCCAAGCCAGCCATCCGGACGGATGGCGCACGCGAGCAGGACGCCACCCGCTTCGATGAGCTCCGCCCGGTCCAACCACACGCCGCCGAACCGGCCGCTGCGCACGCCGCGCAAATCGCGCCGGCGGGCGCTATTTGCGATCCCGCTGCTCGGGATGCTGGCGCTCGCGTTGCTGTGGGCCGTGATCATCGCGCGGCTGTCGGTGGAAAAGGACAGCGCGTACAAGGAAGCGGCGGCCTCCGCCGCGATCCTCTCCTCCGCGCTCGAGCAGCATACGGTCAAGGCGATCCACCAGGTCGACCAGATCACCCGCTTCGTCAAGTTCGAATTCGAGAAGTCCCCCGCGCACTTCAACCTCGCGAGCGCCGTCGAAAAAGGCGTCGTGCCGAGCGATACGCTGATCCAGGTGTCGCTGGTCAACGCGAAGGGCATCCTGTTCGCGAACACGGCCGAGCTTCATCCGCAGCCGATCAACCTGTCCGACCGCGAGCACTTCAAGGTCCACCTCGCGCACAACGACGACCGCCTGTTCATCAGCAAACCCGTGCTCGGCCGCGTGTCGAGCCACTGGACGCTGCAGATGACGCGGCGCCTGAACAACCCGGACGGCAGCTTCGCGGGCATCGTCGTCGTGTCGGAAGACCCGAGCTACTTCACCAACGACTTCTACAACAACGCGGCGATCGGCAAGGAAGGCGTGATCGCGGTGGTGTCCGACACGGGTACGGTGCTCGCGCGGCGCACGGGTTCGCTGAACAACGCGCCCGGCGCGTTTTCGGCATCGGGCGTCTACCCGATCGCCGAGCGCGTGACGGGCACGATCATCGACCCGATCGACGGCGTGACGCGCATCGTGTCGTACCGCCACCTCGACGGCTATCCGCTCGCCGTGATGGTCGGGCTGTCGCAGACGGAAGAGTTCGCGGACTACTACCACACGCGCAACGTCTACCTGTTGATGACGAGCTTCATCACGCTCGCGATGCTCGCGTTCTTCGGCGTCGCGACGGGCCTGATCGGCAAGCTGCTCGGCCGCGAGCGCGAGATGACGCAGCTTGCCGAATACGACCTGCTCACCGGCCTCGCGAACCGCTACGCGACGCTGCGCGGACTGCGCAACGACGTGTCGATGCCGGCGAGCCTGTCGCGGCTCGGCCTGCTGTTCATCGATCTCGACAACTTCAAGACCGTCAACGACACGCTCGGCCACAACGCCGGCGACATCGTGCTGCAGATGACCGCGTCGCGCCTGGCCGATGCGGTCGGCGACGAAGGCTCGCTCGCGCGCATCGGCGGCGACGAGTTCGTCGTCGTGATGAAGGGCGACGACGTCGAGCGGCGCGCGGTGCGGCTCGCCGAAGCGATCATCCGGATGTTCGGCGAGCCGTTCGACGTGCGCGGCAGTTCGTTCGTGCTGCATGCGAGCATCGGCATCGCGCTGCACACCGTCGCGAACGAAAGCGAGATCGACCTGCTGAAGAAGGCCGACCTCGCGATGTACAGCGCGAAGGACGCCGGCAAGAACTGCTACCAGTTCTATGCGCCGCACCTGTCGCACCGCGCCGATCACCTGATGCGCTGGGAACAGCAATTGCGCGTCGCGCTCGCCGAGGGGCAGCTGTTCCTCGCGTACCAGCCGAAGATCGACCTCACGCACCGGTACATCACCGGCTTCGAGGCGCTCGCGCGCTGGGATCACCCCGAGCACGGGATCATCTCGGCGAACGAATTCATTTCGATCGCCGAATCGACGGGCCTGATCGTGCCGATCGGCGACTTCGTGATCCGCACCGCGTGCGAGCAGATCGCGCGCTGGCGCGACGAGGGCCACGACACGCTGACGCTCGCGGTCAACATCTCGCCCGTGCAGTTCTGGCGCGGCGACCTGATCGAGACGATCTCGCGCACGCTGCTGGAAACCGGCATCGACGCGAACCGGCTCGAACTCGAAATCACCGAGACCGCGATGATGGAATATCCGGAGCTCGTGTCCGAGAAGATCGTCGCGCTGAAGAAGCTCGGCATCCGCATCGCGCTCGACGATTTCGGCACCGGCTATTCGTCGCTGTCGTACCTGCACCGCTTCTCGGTCGACACGCTGAAGGTCGACCGCTCGTTCGTGCAGGCAATCCCGAACGATCGCAGCGTGTGCGTGATGGTGTCGTCGATCGTGCATCTCGCCCGCTCGCTCGGCCTGACCGTCGTCGTCGAAGGCACGGAAACCGAGGAGCAGATCACCTGGCTGTCCGCGCTCGGCGAGATCGAGGCACAGGGCTTCCTGTTCTCGCGCCCGGTGCCGGCCGACGCGATTCCCGCCCTGATCGCGCGCTTCGGCGTGCGCGGCGACCATCCGAACGTCATCGCCCATCGCGCGACCGGCAGCACGGGCGCCTGAGCGGCGAAACCGCCGCTATCACGGCGCGCGTTGCGCACCGCCGCAATTGTTGCGTTTCCCGATCCGATCGTTTAGTTCATTAACTAGCGTTTTCGCGCATGGCAGTGTCACGATGCGCGGCGGACAATCGGGAGGGCCTACGTGTCGGCGGGCCGCCGGCATGGCCATACGCGAGAGATCCGGCCCTGCGCCAACCACACAACCATGACTACCGTCGAAGTCGAAGCGACCGCTCGTGTCGAAGAGGCACAGGCATCCCTATGGACCTTGTTCAAGGTCGTCGCCGGCATTTCCGCGCTCTCGTGGGGCGGGCTTTCGATGATGGCGCAGCTCGAACGCCACTACGTTGAACGGCTGCAGCGCATCGAACCGCACGTATTCGGCGATCTCGTCGCGCTCGCCTGGCTCGTGCCGGGCCCGGTCGGCTGCAACGTGGCGGTGCAGGTCGGCCAGACGCTGCACGGCCGCGCCGGCGCCTGGGTTGCCGGTATCGCGAGCGTGCTGCCGTTCTCGATCCTGATGACGCTGTTCGCGATCTTTTATCAGACGCCGCTCGTGCGCTCGCTGGCCGCGCCGATGCTGATCAATCACTTCGGGATGGTGCTCGCCGCGCTGATCGGCGTCACGTGGGTCAAGCAGCTGCGCGCGCTCGCGCGCACGCGGCTCGAGCAGGCGATCGCCGCGCTGTCGACGATTCTGCTCGCTTTCGCGCATACTCCCGCCGCTTTCGTCGGGATTCTCTTCGCCGCGTTTGCAGCGGGCTGGCTGACGGGGCCGACCCAGCGCGACGCGGTCGAATTCACGCTGTCGAAGCGCGACCGCAACCTGCTCGTGCTGCTCGGTGTGCTCGTCGCGCTGTTCGCGGTGCCGCTGCCAGGCGATTACCAGGCGCAGCTACTGTGGCCGCGCCTCGCGGGCGCCGGCATGACGCTGTTCGGCGGCGGCTTTTCCGCACTGCCGGTGCTCAAGACGCTGTTCGTGTCGCCGGCGACGGGCATCTCCGATCATGACTTCACGCTGGCGTTCGCGCTGTCGCCGGTGGCACCGGGCCCACTGCTGAACGTCGTGCCGTTTCTCGGCTACCTGACCGACGGCTGGGTCGGCGCGCTGCTCGCGACGGCCGCGCTGTTCATCCCGTCGGGATGCCTCGTCGTGTTTGCGCAGAACCACCTGTCCCGGCTCAAGCGCCACGCGCGCTTCGAGCACGGCATGCGCCTGCTGCGCGCGGCGACCACGGGCTTTCTCGTCGTCGCCGTCGCGAAGATCCTGCATCGCGAGCCGGCCGACCCGGTTTACTGGCTGACGGGCGCCTTCGCGACGCTGTGCTTCGCGCGCTTCAAGGTGCCCGTCTATGCCGTCTACGGCGCGGTCGCCGTGGCGTGCGGCGTGTGGCTGTGGGCCGCCTCGCACTGACAGGCCCCCCGCAGCCCTGCTCCACCGGCCGCCACCGGCGCGCCGCCCCTCCTCAACCGGCCTGCACCGCGACCCGGCGAGCCATCCAGCGGGCCCGCAGCGCGTCATACGCGAGATTGAAGCAGAACGTGTAAGGCAGGAAGAACAGCACGATGCCGAGGTCGAGCAGCAGTGCCTCGACGAGGCTCACGTTCAGCCACCACGCGGCCACCGGCACCACCATCGCGACGAGGCCGAGCTCGAACATGACCGCGTGCGCGATCCGCATGCCGAGCGTGCGCTTCAATCCCGCGCGACGCTCGAAGCGGTCGAACAGCGTGTTGAACGCCATGTTCCACGCCATCGCGATCAGCGACACCATCACCGTCAGCACGCCGACGTGCGACACCGGCATGTCCAGCAGCCATGCACCGATCGGCGCGCACAGCGCGATCGCGACCAGCTCGAACGTCAGCGCGTGCAGCAGCCGTTCCGTCACCGTTTTGTTCACCTGTTTCATGATGCCCTCCTATTCGTTACGTCATGCATGTCGGCCATTTTGATCGGCGATACCGGTTGAATCCAGTTTGTTATCATCGGTTTTGCCGATAATAAGAAGTCTGGAGCACCGCATGCACCACGCCCCCGAAGCCCTGCTCGCATTCGCCGAGGCCGCGCTGCTCGGCTCGTTTACGGCCGCCGCACGCAAGCTCGGCAAACGCCAGTCGACCATTTCGGAAGCCATCGCGAACCTCGAAATCGATCTCGGCGTGCAGTTGTTCGACCGCTCGACGCGCGCGCCGACCCTGACCGACGCAGGCCGTGCGCTGTTGCCGCAGGTGCAGCGCGCGCTCGAGGCCAGCGCGGCGATCGACCGAACGGCCGCGCGGCTCGCGCACGGCGAGGAAGCGCGGCTGACGCTCGTCGTGTCCGACACGTACCAGTCGAAACGCTACGAGGAAACGCTGATGGCGCTCGAGCGGCGCTTTCCGGCGCTCGAGCTCGAATGCCAGATCGCCGAACACGAGGACGTGCTCGACCTGATCCAGCAGGGCCGCGCGCAGCTCGGGCTGATGGCCGCGCGCGCGGCCTACCCGGCCGATATCGGCGCGGCGACGGTGGCGGAGGAATCGGAGATCGGGCTGTTCGTCGGGCGCACGCATGCGCTCGCCGAATACGGCGACGCCGAGGTGCCGCACGCGGCGCTGCGCGACGTGCGCGAGCTGCGCCTCAATACTTATGTGAAAACGGAAGGCCGCGGCACCGACGACCGGATCGTCGTCGGCACGCAGCACTGGCTGGCGCCCAGCTACCTGATGCTGCTGGAGATGGCCGTACTGGGGTTCGGCTGGGCGGAACTGCCGCGCTGGATGGTCGAGCACTTCGCGCGCGATCGCCTGTGCGAGCTGCGCTCACGCGGCTGGCCGCGCCGCGTGCGCGTGGATGCGGTCTGGTCGCGCAACCGGCCGCTCGGCCCGGCCGGCGCGTGGTTGCTCGATGCGATGCTGGCCGCGTAGCGGCGCGGGCGGCCCGGCCGGCAGCCCGCGGCGAGCGATCAGAACCCGCGCGACAGCACGGCCGCGCCGATCGTGACGACGCCGAGCACGAGATTGACGACGACGAGCAGGCGCACGGCATTCACCGCGCGCGCGCCGTCCGGCCAGTTCTGCGCCTGCACCGCGCGGCGGATGCGCGGGAACAGCGCGAAGCGGATATGGCCGAAGATCAGCATCATCACGACGCCGAGCCCGGCCATCGCGTGCAGCGACCACGTCGCGTGCGCGCCGCCGAATTCCACGAGCAGGAAGCCGCCGGACAGCAGGATCACGATCACGGAACCGGCCACCCAGTTGAAGAAACGGCCGAACACGCCTTCGATCAGCGGCAACCGGAGCTGCGGCGACAGGTCGGACAGCGCCGGGCGCAGGCAGAAGTGCGCGAAAACCATCCCGCCCACCCACACGGCAACGGCCAGCAGGTGAAGAAACAGCGCGACGGCAACAGCGTGGGACATGGCGACAATCCTGTGATGAGTGGGGACCAGCGAACGGCCGCGTCGCGCGCGGCATCAAGCGACGTTCGACCGGCCAATTGCGTCCCGGTTCAGACCCCCGGCGCGATTTCACATTATTTTGCAAGTTCCGCGTGACAGCGCCACACGTGGCTTACCCGAATCGCCGCATCCAAACAAAAGGCCGCCCACCCGCCGAAGCGGATGGGCGGCCTGTCGATCGCGGCCGAACCGGGCCCGGCGTCAGCCGAGCAGCGGGCGCAGTTCGTTGACGACCTTGAGCTTCGTCTCCGGCGCGCGGCCCTTGCGTGCGCGCTTGCCGATGTGCGGCGCGAGCCCGGCGTACGACAGCGTCTCGTCCTGCGCCTTGCCGCCGCGGCCGGTACCGATCAGCACGACGCCGGCCGGATCGATCGCCAGCGCCTGCACGAGCGTTTCCTTGTCGTCGAGCGCCATCAGGATCACGCCGCGCCCGCCGCCGGACAGCGTCTTCATCTCGTCCATCCCGAATACGAGCAAGCGGCCGCCGCTCGACAGGCATGCGACCTGCGTCGCGTTCGGCAGGACCGGCATCGGTGCAAGCGGCACCGCACCGGCGTCGATCGTCATGAACGCCTTGCCGGCCTTCACGCGGCTCACCATGTCGCCGACCTTCGCGAGGAAGCCGAAGCCGTTGCTCGACGCGAGCAGCAATTGCTGGTCGGCCGACGCCGCGTAGTAGTGCATCAGGTGCGAGCCCGATTCGAGCTCGATCAGCGACGTGACGGGCACGCCGTCACCGCGCCCGCCCGGCAGCACCGACACGTCGACCGAGTACACGCGGCCGCTGCTGCCCCACGCGATCAGCCGGTCCGGCGTGCGGCACTGGAACGCCGCGTACAGGCTGTCGCCCGCCTTGAACGAGAACGCGGCCGGGTCGAGCCCGTGGCCCTTCAGCGCGCGCACCCAGCCCTTCTGCGACACGACGACCGTCACCGGCTCGTCGACCACCTTCGCCTCGAACGTCGCGCGCTTTTCCTGCTGGATCAGCGTGCGGCGATCGTCGCCGTACTGTTTCGCGTCGGCCTCGATCTCCTTGATCATCAGCCGCTTCATCGCGCTTTCGTTCGCGAGCAGTTCCTCGAGCTTCGCCTTCTCGTCGCGCAGCGCGTCGAGTTCCTTCTCGATCTTGATCTTCTCGAGCCGCGCGAGCTGACGCAGCCGGATTTCGAGGATGTCTTCCGCCTGCCGCTCGCTGAGGCCGAACGCGCTCATCAGCGCGGCCTTCGGCTCGTCCGACTCGCGGATGATGCGGATCACCTCGTCGATGTTCAGGAAGACGATCATCCGCCCTTCGAGGATGTGGATGCGGTCGTCGACCTTCGCGAGACGATGGCGGCAACGGCGCGTCATCGTCAGCTGGCGGAACTTCACCCACTCGTCGAGGATCGTCAGCAGGCCCTTCTGGCCGGGCCGGCCGTCGGCGCCGATCATCACGAGGTTCAGCGTCGCGTTCGACTCGAGGCTCGTGTACGCGAGCAGCGTGTTCACGAATTCCGTCTGGTCGATCGTGCGCGACTTCGGCTCGAACACGAGCCGCACCGCCGCTTCCTTGCCCGACTCGTCGCGCACCGCGTCGAGCAGGTCGAGCATCGCCTTCTTCGTGTTGAGCTGCTCGGGCGTCAGCGTCTTCTTGCCGAGCTTGAGCTTCGGGTTGGTCAGCTCCTCGATTTCCTCGAGCACCTTCTGGCCCGACGTGCTCGGCGGCAGCTCGGTCACGACGAGCTGCCACTGGCCGCGCGCGAGATCCTCGATCTTCCATTTCGCGCGCACCTTCAGGCTGCCGCGGCCGGTTTCATAGGCCGCCGCGATTTCGGCGTCGCTCGAGATGATCTGGCCGCCGCCCGGGAAATCCGGGCCGGGAATCAGGTTCATCAGCTCCGCGTGCGTGAGCTTCGGATTGCGGATCAATGCGACCGCAGCGGCCGCGACTTCGCGCAGGTTGTGCGACGGGATTTCGGTCGCGAGGCCGACCGCGATGCCCGACGCGCCGTTCAGCAGCACGAACGGCATGCGGCTCGGCAGCGTCTTCGGTTCCTCGAACGAGCCGTCGTAGTTCGGCATGAAGTCGACCGTGCCCTGGTCGATCTCGTCGAGCAGCAGCTTCGCGATCGGCGTGAGGCGCGCTTCCGTGTAACGCATCGCCGCCGCGCCGTCACCGTCGCGCGAGCCGAAGTTGCCCTGCCCGTCGATCAGCGGGTAGCGCAGCGAGAAATCCTGCGCGAGACGCACGAGCGCGTCGTACGCCGACTGGTCGCCGTGCGGGTGGTATTTACCGAGCACGTCGCCGACCACGCGCGCCGACTTCACCGGCTTCGCATCGGGCCCAAGACCCATTTCGTTCATCGCGAACAGGATCCGGCGCTGCACCGGCTTCTGGCCGTCGCACACGTCGGGCAGCGCGCGGCTCTTCACGACGCTGACCGCGTAGCTGAGATACGCCTGCTCCGCGTAGTTGCCGAGCGTCAGCGCTTCGGCGTCCGGTGCATCGGACCCGGCGAAGAGATCGGAAGTATTGTCGTCCATCAGAATTCCGTATTCGTAAGTGGCGTGAGGCCGGGCCGGGCGTCATGCCCGGCCGCGCGGATGCGTGGCTTAGATGTCCGCTTCGACGTCGTTGCCCTTTTCCTCGAGCCAGCCGCGCCGCGCGGCTGCCTCGCCCTTGCCCATCAGCATCGTCATGCGCGCGACGGTTGCCTCGTAGTCGAGCTCGCCGAGCTTCACGGGCATCAGGCGGCGCGTATCGGGGTTCATCGTCGTGTCCCACAGCTGCTCGGCGCTCATTTCGCCGAGACCCTTGAAGCGGCTGATGCTCCACTGCGTCTCGCGCACGCCGTCCTTGCGCAGCTTGTCGAGCGTCGCCTCGAGTTCGCCGTCGTCGAGCGCGTAGAGCTTCTGCGCGGGCTTCTTGCCGCGCGCGGGCGCATCGACGCGGAACAGCGGCGGACGGGCGACATACACGTGGCCGCGCTCGATCAGCTGCGGGAAATGCTTGAAGAACAGCGTGAGCAGCAGCACCTGGATGTGCGAGCCGTCGACGTCCGCGTCCGACAGGATGCAGATCTTGCCGTAACGCAGGTTCGACAGGTCGACGGTGTCGTCGGGGCTGTGCGGATCGACACCGATCGCCACCGAGATGTCGTGCACCTCGTTGTTCGCGAACAGGCGGTCTCGCTCGGTTTCCCACGTGTTCAGCACCTTGCCGCGCAACGGCAGGATCGCCTGGTATTCCTTGTCGCGGCCCATCTTCGCGGAGCCGCCCGCCGAGTCGCCCTCGACGAGGAACAGTTCGTTGCGCGCGATGTCCTCGGTTTCGCAGTCGGTCAGCTTGCCGGGCAGCACCGCGACGCCCGAGCTCTTGCGCTTCTCGACCTTCTGGCCCGCCCGCGTGCGCGCCTGCGCCTGCTTGATCACGAGCTCGGCGAGCTTCTTGCCGTGCTCGACGTGCTGGTTCAGCCACAGTTCGAGCGCCGGGCGCGAGAACGACGACACGAGCTTCACCGCGTCGCGGCTGTTCAGGCGCTCCTTGATCTGCCCCTGGAACTGCGGATCGAGCACCTTCGCGGACAGCACGAACGACACGCGCGCGAACACGTCTTCCGCGAGCAGCTTCACGCCCTTCGGCTGCAGGTTGTGCAGCTCGACGAAGCTCTTCACGGCCTGGTACAGGCCGTCGCGCAGGCCGGATTCGTGCGTGCCGCCGGCCGGCGTCGGGATCAGGTTCACGTACGACTCGCGCACGAGCGACCCTTCCTCGCTCCAGGCGACGACCCACGATGCGCCCTCGCCTTCGGCGAACGAATCGTCGCCCGAACGCGAATCGGCGAACCGCTCGCCTTCGAACAGCGGGATCAGCAGCTCGCTGCCGTTCATTTCGTCGAGCAGGTAACCGCGCAGGCCGTCTTCATACTTCCACGCCTGGCGCTCGCCGGTCTTCTCGTTGACGAGCACGACCTCGACGCCCGGCAGCAGCACGGCCTTCGAGCGCAGCAGGCGCTGCAGCTCGCCGAGCGGCAGGTTCGGCGAATCGAAGTACTTCGGATTCGGCCACACCTGCACGCGCGTGCCGGACTTCTTCTCGCCGCGGCCCGCGGCCTGCGTCGCGAGCGGCTTGACGACGTCGCCTTCGGCAAAGCCGAGCTCGGCGATCTTGCCGTCGCGCCACACCGTCACGTCGAGGCGCGTCGCGAGCGCGTTCGTCACCGACACGCCGACGCCGTGCAGGCCGCCCGAGAACGTATAGGCGCCGCCGGCGGCCTTGTCGAACTTGCCGCCTGCGTGCAGACGCGTGAACACGATCTCGACGACCGGGACGCCCTCTTCGGGGTGCATGCCGAACGGGATGCCGCGGCCGTCGTCCTCGACCGAGACCGACTGGTCGGCGTGCAGCGTGACCGTGATCTGCTTGCCGTAGCCGCCGAGCGCCTCGTCGGACGCGTTGTCGATGACTTCCTGGATGATGTGCAGCGGATTCTCGGTACGGGTGTACATGCCGGGCCGCTGCTTGACCGGCTCGAGACCCTTGAGCACCTTGATCGATGCTTCACTATAGGCCGCGCTGGGTTTCTTCGTTGACATAGGCGCTGAATTTCGTCATTCATCGGGACGTTGTCCACACCTCGTGTGGATAACATCGTGGACAAAACGTTGAGTTCCGTAAAAAAGCGAATCGAAACAACGGTGTGCTTGGACTGCTCCGAAAGCGGGCGCGCGGCGTGCGCTGCGCGGCCCTGAACGCGCGGTATTTTACTGGTTCCGCGTGGCGCGCCAATCGCGGGATCGGCGCGCGCCGCACGCGTCACGCCGGCTTGCGCTTCGCCTCGAGCGTTTCCCACCGTTCGAGCGCGGTGAGCAGTTCGTCGTCGATCGCCGCGAAGCGCTCGGTCAGGCGCGTGCCTTCCTGCGGATCCTTCGCGAAAATCGAACCGTCCTCGAGCCGCGCATTGATCGTCTTCTGCTCCGCTTCGAGCGCGGCGATCTTCTCCGGCAGCGAATCGAGCTCGCGCTGCTCGTTGAACGACAGCTTCACCGTGCGCTGCGCATTGCGGCCCGGGGCGCTCTTCGCCGCGTCTTCCTTCACCGGCACCGCTTCCTTGACCGCGCGCTTCGCGGCTTCCTGTTGCGCGAGCTGCTCCGAACGCTCGCTCTGGATCTGCCAGTCGCTGAAGCCGCCGACGTATTCGCGCCACTTGCCGTCGCCCTCGGCCGCGATCACCGACGTCACGACGTTGTCGAGGAACGCGCGATCGTGGCTGACGAGCAGCACCGTGCCGTCGTAGTCGGCCAGCAGCTCCTCGAGCAGCTCGAGCGTCGGGATGTCGAGGTCGTTGGTCGGTTCGTCGAGCACCAGCACGTTGGCCGGGCGTGCGAACAGGCGCGCGAGCAGCAGCCGGTTGCGCTCGCCGCCCGACAGCGACTTCACCGGCGAACGCGCGCGCTCCGGCGCGAACAGGAAATCGCCGAGATAACTCATCACGTGCTTGCGCACGCCGCCGATCTCGACCCACTCGCTGCCGGGGCTGATCGTATCGGCGAGGCTCTTGTCCTGGTCGAGCTGCGCGCGCATCTGGTCGAAATACGCGACCTGCAGGTTCGTGCCGGTGCGCACGGTGCCCTCGTCGGGCTTCAGCTCGCCGAGGATCAGCTTGAGCAGCGTGGTCTTGCCCGCGCCGTTCGGGCCGACGAAGCCGATCTTGTCGCCGCGCATGACCGTCGCCGAGAAGCGGTCGACGACCGTGCGGCCGCCGTAGCGCTTCGTCACGTCGGTCAGCTCCGCGACGATCTTGCCGGACTTCTCGCCCTGCGCGACGTCGAGCCGCACGTTGCCCTGCGCATTGCGGCGCTCCGCGCGCTCGTTGCGCATCTGCACGAGCCGCGCGATGCGGCCGACGCTGCGCGTGCGGCGCGCCTCGACGCCCTTGCGGATCCACACTTCTTCCTGCGCGAGCAGCTTGTCGAACTTCTCGTTTTCCACGCGTTCGACTTCGAGCTGCTGCGCCTTGCGCGTCTGGTACGCGGAGAAATTGCCCGGGTACGACAGCAGCCGGCCGCGATCGAGCTCGACGATGCGCGTCGCGACGCGATCGAGGAACGCGCGATCGTGGGTGATGAACAGCAGGCCCGCGCGCTGCGAGACGAGCAGCTCTTCCAGCCAGCGGATGCCGTCGAAGTCGAGGTGGTTGGTCGGCTCGTCGAGCAGCAGCACGTCGGGCTGCAGCACCAGCGCGCGCGCCAGCGCGACGCGCTTCTGCATCCCGCCCGACAGCGCGTCGACGCTCGCGTCGCCGTCCTGCAGGCCGATCTGCGCGAGCGTCATCGCCACGCGCGTGCGCCAGTTCCATGCGTCGTGCGCGTCGAGCGACGACTGCAGCGCGTTCATCCGCGCGAGCAGCGCGTCGTGCTCGGCGCCTTCCGGCGTATCGGCGAGACGATGCGCGATCGAATCGTATTCTTCGAGCAGTTCGCGCGTGTGCGCGAGCCCCGACGCGACCGCGTCGAACACCGTCGCGCCCGGTTCGAACTCGGGCTCCTGCGGCACGTAGACGGTCACGAGCTCCTGCTGGCGCGTGATCAGGCCGTCGTCGGGCTTCGCGAGGCCGGCGACGATCTTCAGCAGCGACGACTTGCCCGCGCCGTTGCGGCCGATCAGGCCGACGCGTTCGCCGGCTTCCAGCGAGAAATCCGCGTGATCGAGCAACGCGACGTGACCGAACGCGAGCTGCGCGCCGGTAATGGAATAGAGCGACATGGGGAGACGGCGAAGAGAGGAATCGGAAGCGCCCATTGTACCGGGCGCGGAGGCCGGCACCGGCATGGCTGGATGGACGAGCATTGCAACCGGTACGCGAAACGCGCCGGCGCGGTGCGACGCGTGGCTGGCGGCCTCGATCCGGGGCTGACTACCGCCGTGCGGATTGCGTGCCCGCACGCGCTGGCGAAGGCCGGCCCGATGCCCGTGGCCGGCCGATCGCGATCCCGCGCGCGGCACCCCGGGCGCCCGCGCGCGAGGGGCGATTACTTCACGTTGACGGTGATCGTCGAGCTCATTTCGGGACCGTACGAACGGTGCGCGCCATCGCCAAGTTGCAGCGTCAGCGTGTGCTGGCCGGGTGCCAGCTTCACATCGGTTTCGGTCTGGCCCTTGCCGAAATGCAGCGAATGGTCGCTCGCCGGGATCACGTCGCCCTTCGGCACCGGCTTGCCGTCGATCAGCAGGTGATGGTGGCCGGTATCCGGCGTCATGTCGCCGGCAGGCTTGAGCTCCATGCCGTCGAGACCGAACTTCACGTGCACCGGGCTCGACACCGTCGCGCCGTCCTGCGGCTCGACGAAGAACACGCGCGCTTCGGCACGCGCGAGCGTCGACACGGCCAGCGCCGCGACACACACCGCACCCGCGATCCACTTTCTGTTGAGCATCGTTTTCCTCCTTCAGATTGACAGGCCCACGAAGCATACACTGCATGCCCGCGCCACGCGATGATGCCCGTTGTTCGCGATGCGTACGTTTAACACGACGTTGCCTAGGTGTTCGGCGAAATTCCGGTACTATTGCGCCTTTCGTCCGCTCGACAGGATGCGGACGGCATTACCGAGTTTCCATTTTCCCGAGCACCACATGAGCGAAGTAACCGAATACCAGAGCTGGGTCTGCCTGATTTGCGGGTGGGTCTACAACGAAGCCGAAGGACTGCCCGACGAGGGCATCGCGGCCGGCACCCGTTTCGCCGACATTCCCGCCGACTGGCGCTGCCCGCTGTGCGACGTGGGCAAGGAAGATTTCGTCGTCGTCGATTTCTGATGGTTCGTTCCGATCGCGGGTGATTCCGCGATACGCGCGTCGGCACGCATTCCGCCCCGCCGACGCGCCGCGCGTTTGCTATACTCTGCGCGCTGTCCACACCGCCGTCCGGCTCGCGTTTTTCGCGTGATCGACTGGATATGGCTCTCCCCGTAGTTCAATGGATAGAACAAGCGCCTCCTAAGCGCTAGATACAGGTTCGATTCCTGTCGGGGGGACCAACCTGGCTCCCATCTTCTCCCAAGTTTGCCCAATAAGTCGCGCACAGCCTTGTGTCGGCTGGACTTTTGCTGCCATCATTGCCCAAGGTTGCCCAGTACAAGCCAAGCACCTTGGGGGTATCGGTGGGGATATACCCCGAAGTGCTCGGCGCCGATACCCCCAACGCAAAATGCCGAAGCGAACTGATCCTCTTACTGACCTCCGGGTGCGCCGTGCAAAGCCTGCTGAGCAGCCTTATCGCCTGGCCGATGGCAAGGGACTTTACCTGCAGGTGATGCCGAATGGCTCGCGGTATTGGCGTATGAAATATCGGTTCGACGGGAAAGAGAAGCTTGCGTCGTTCGGCGTCTACCCAGAAGTGTCATTGGCCGAGGCACGACAAGCCTGTCTTGCTGCACGGAAGCTCTTGGCTGCAGGCACCGATCCGACCGAGCAGAAGCGCGAGATCAAGCGCGCCCGGGCCATCGAGGCCTCGTCATCGTTTGAGGCAGTGGCGCGCGAGTGGTTTGCGACCCAGAGAGATGGCTGGACCGAAGTATATGCAGCCAAGGTGATCAGTTCGCTTGAAGTCGATGTCTTTCCTAGAATCGGCCATCGCCCGCTCCGAGACATCGAAGCTCCCGACATGCTCGAGATCCTGAGAGCCGTCGAATCGCGCGGCGTGCGAGAGACAGCAAAGCGCATACTCCAGCGCTCACGAGCGGTGTTCCAGTACGGAATCATGACCGGGCGATGCCCTCGCAATCCTGCAGCGGACATCGACGCCGAGACGGTTCTCAAGAAAGGTACCGGCGTCAAACACATGGCACGGGTCAAGCCCGTCGAAATCCCGCAGCTCATGAGAGACATCGCCGCGTACCAAGGCGATCTCGTCACGCGGCTGGCGCTCCGCTTCATGGCTCTGACGTTCACTCGGACAACCGAGATGATCAACGCGGAGTGGGACGAGTTCGACGAGCGCGCCGCCGAATGGCGGATTCCACCCGAGCGAATGAAGATGCGCGATCCGCACATCGTCCCGCTGTCGCGTCAGGCGCTCGACACATTGGCCGCGTTGCGTGAACTCAACGGCAGCCACCGACACGTCTTCTATAGCGTCCAAGGCCGAAGCCACATCTCGAACAACACTATGCTCTATGCGCTCTACCGCATGGGCTACAAATCGCGAATGACCGGGCACGGGTTCCGCGGCCTCGCCGCGACCGTTCTTCGAGAGCTCGGTTATAGCCGCGATGTAGTCGATCGACAGTTGGCCCATGCAGAACGCAATCAGGTCACTGCTGCGTACGTGCACGCCGAATTCCTGCCCGAACGCCGAAAGATGATGCAACATTGGGCTGATCATCTCGATGCCCTTGAGGCTGGCGCTGCTGTCATCCCGATCAACGTTAATCGATAGGCACATAGCTCTCTGCTCATTCAAGTGGCCTTGAAGGCCGCGGAGCAGTTCTGCTTAACGCGCCCGCCTAGCTCTATCAAATGGGCTCCCTTTTCGCTTCGGCCTGGCGTCGACTCGCATCCCAATGCTGCTGCAGAGCCTCCTTTTCCGGCTTGGACAACGGCGCTCCATTGGCGGCGCCTCGAAACAAGTCATCCGACGGAACCCGATTACCCGGCTGTTCCGCATGTTTTTGCACTTCGTCTAACCGGTCTTCCCATTCTCGTTGTTCCATCTCATTCTCACAGAAAGTGTGTCTTCGCATGTCGGGCATGCGTCTTGATCGTACTATCCTAGCGCCTTGGGTAGCTAGAGCGCCGATCAAGCCTCTCCCACTACATGTTCGCACGATATCCCATTGGATCGACCGAGTAGGCATGAACCTATTCATTCAGCCAAACCATGCACCGGGAAGGCGATCTGGTCGACTTTGGCTGCATCCCTAAGCAAAAATTTCGCAATGCTTCCAGTGATACCCCGGCGAGATACTCGACTATCAAAGAGCATTGAGAAGTGCCTTGAGCTTGGCGAGTTCCGATATCGTTTCCTCGATTGCTTTGTCTTTCTGGAGCTCCTTGCGCTGACGAATGACCGCGAATGACTGCTCGTCGCCAACTCGGCGTTTGACGCCGTTCTTCTTGCGCATCTCTTCTGCTCGCTCGATCATTTCTGCCCGTTTGTCTGGGCGCACATCATTGAACTGTACAAAGGTCACAACCTTGAACTTTTCACCTGTCTTGCGAACATTCACCCCTGCTGGGTAATACCAAGCTGGCGAAGAATCCGTGTCAACGAGTGTAGACCATTGATTAAGCGAGAAGCCTGTTCGTACACGCTTGGTATCAACGAGCAGATCGTTAAAACGGTTTCGCAACGAAGCTACAAAGGGAGCAAACTGCGCTTGCCTGACGCAATCATCCCAAACTGGGGTGCGGCGCCAGTACAACTGAAAAAGTCGCAACGTTGCCTTGCCCTCAAGGGTTACGTTGTCTTTCATTAGTTGGGCGAGTGTCTGCGCACGCGCCCCCTTCGAACCGTTCTTCACCCACGGCTCCATGATATTGAATACTTCGGGATGTCGGCTCGCGACCTCAGTCACAAGGCGGCCATAGACACTCGTAGCCCCAGACTCTTCCGCCTCTTCTTCGATCACACTACGAAATTGCGAGAGTGCTTCCCGAACGTGTGGCGCAGTAGCCTCACGCTTCTCCGCTTCTCGCAGGTGGTCTGATAGCCAGTCGTACCCCACGGTTATCCAAGCCGGGTCTGCCGACTTCGCCTCCTTTGAATCAAGCAGGATGTGCACCCCCATGAATTCCGGAAAGAGCTTTATGAGCTCACGGCGGTAATCGTTGAGTTGCCGGTATGCCTGACTCGCACCAAACTTGTTTTCTATCGCGATATAACGCTTTCGACTTGCATCGACAACTAGCACATCAAGCGAACGGTTCCCTAGCGTGACCTCGGTCGTAACCACGGCAGATGAGAAACCCTCTGTCTGGATGTTGGAGGGCGAGATAAAGCGCCGCTCAGCCGCAGAGAGAACAACGTCGTCACTCCCCCACCATGCTCGCGTCAGGAGCGACTGGATCGTAATATCTCCTAGACCATGCCCCTCTGAGGGATCAAGTAGCCACGCGATAAAGCGCGACACGTTCACCTCTTTCGGGTAACAGATTCTGAGTGGCTGCCAAGATGCTGTAGATGTGACCAAGCGCTGCACATCCGAGTCTGCAAAGAAAAAATCGACCAGATCCTCAGTTTTTTTAACCATTTTGCAAGTACCCCGTTTCACAATTTTTGTGTATGTTGTGCGTGATTTCGACCGGTGCCCGCATACATATCACCGGCACGCCTGTCCCGCGTCAAATTGCGTTTAATGTACGCTGATCGAGGTCGGCCAAACACCACCAGTTTCCCGCGAAGTTTGGACGAAATTCTTCTGGTGCCGCACTACTACCGGCGCCGAACAAGGTCTGCACGAACGTTCACTTTGCAGCGACGTCTAGTTGAAGCCATGACAGGCATAGTCGGTCGACCACCAGTCTTCAAATCGCCATTCGACTTCCGAACCAATTCGCCCGTAGCCACCCAACGCCACTTGCGAGTGGGACGTTTCGACTGGAACCACGAAGTCAAAAGATTCACGCCCAATGCACCCACCATCGCAGGGTAGATCAAGAGCCATAAGTTGGCGGCTCTGTTGCTTTGGTCCAGTGAATGTTGGCCGAGCATATGCTTCGCATCCAACAACTTTGCGAGATCGTTCAGGTTTGAGAACGTGGACGCAGTCATTACAGCACTGAACACCATAAAGCACCCGAGGAATGGCGTCATAAATTCATGCGGCTTGCACCCCCTATTGCATACCAGCACTACGACGACTGGAATCAATGAAATGATCCCAAATGCATTTCCCAGAACTACCATATCCATATAGACAATCCTCCTTGATACGTCATATCGGTCACGAACTCTCAAACTTGAGTAACGAGGCTTCGAATGCTCCATAACTAGACTTATTCGTCCCGATACCGTAGGGGGTCGGAGAGATAACGATGAATCTCAGTGTTCTTCCACACCGTGCACCGCGACGACAATTGAATCGGTTGCGGCGCCCTTCCGGAAAGACAGAGCTTTCGCCATGTCTCCCGACACACGCCCACGAACGGAGCGATTTGCCTCCAGCGCGAGTGGCCGACCTCTGGCAGCGTGTCGACGTGCTTATGCATGCTTCACCTCCGCATCGACCAATACCTCGCGCCCATAGACTCGCTCCACCCACGTCCCGCGGCCGTCCCCGTGGCCGAGCCACGTTGATACACCGGCGGCTGCTTCTCGGCGAGATATGCCGGCAGCCTTTTGCCGCTCCAGGTGCTCGGTCGCATACGCGTATCGGAGGCTATGCGGTGCGCGCTCATCGGTCATGCCGACCTTGCGCACGACGTAGTGGTAACGTTCCATAGCTCGCTTCAGATCCGGCTTGCGGACCAGCTTCCCACCGTATTCGCCGGAAAGCTCGATCGCCCGTCCCACCAGTTCCGCGGCGCACCGCCGATCCAACGGCGGACTCCGACGCGTCTTGCCTCCCTTCGTCCCGTGGATGATGGTCACGAAGCCGTCCCCGATCGGGCTGGTAAGCGCGCGCCGCCATTCAGCCAGTGACTTGATGCTTTGAACTGCCTCCCTGGCACGCAGTCCGAATTCCAGCTGCAGCTCAAGCACAATCGCAATGCCTGGATCGATCGCAGCAACAGCAGCACGATACGGTTCCAGCTCGTCACGCATCATCGGCCGCTTCGTTCCCGCCCGGCTTGCTCCCGACAGACCGAGCGCCGCATTGCTCATCTTGTCGGCAAACGGCCGGCGACCGATCCCTTCGAGCGCCGTTCGGATGTGCGTCACGTTGTTGATGGCCGTCCGCTTCGAACGTCCTCGCGCCCTCATGTCATTCGACCAGGCGATCAGATGCTTCTCTTTGAGCTGACCGGTCGTGTGAACCTGGAAGCCCGTGTCCCACAGAAACCGAGCGAAACGGGCGAGCGACTTCTCCCGACCGTTGGAGGTCGAGTTTGCCTGTTTGCCACGCGCCCCGCGCGCAGCACGGCACAGGTCGGCCGTGAGAGATTTGTGCGACATGCGTACCCCGAATCCATGACGTGAGGCTCGACCCCCAGTTGTCTCCCTGTCCGCTGGACGGGGCCGCGAAAATGCAGCCGGGAGACAACAAACGGGGGCACGAGCCTCGGCCTGGTGAGATTGGGAGCGTTCTACGCCAGCAAGCCGGCGCAGCCCGGCACGCATGAACCCGATGAGATTCGACGCGTGGCGGGAAGACGCTTCCCCCGTTTGATCCGTGTTTTGGCTGTGCGACCGATCGGGGGGCGCCAATGCCCCGACCGCGCGAGTTGATGCGTACCGAGCGAGTCGGTACGAGATTTCAGACGCCGAGGCCGAGCGCGCCGTCGATCGTCACGAGGACGATTGAGACGAACGCGACAAGGCACGGCGTTAGCGCTGGGGAGCGCACGTCACGGATTGATTGCCGCGGGAGCGGCATACGGGGATTGCACATCGCGCCTTTCGCAGGAAGCAAAAGGCGATAGAAGGCTTCACCTAACGGCGAAGCAGTCACAAGCCCATCAGGAAACGATGGACGGATTTTGGGCGTGGGCCTACTCAGTTCATTCGGCGATCAAGTCACCGTGCCCGCAGAACGGGCTTACATATGGCTGTTCAACAGCTAGGTCTTGCAGTCGATGCCCTTTAACCCGGGCTAGGAGTGAAGGAAGATTAGCGAGGCAAATTCGGCTTGGCAACAGTTTTTCAGCGGCCCGAGCCTGGTGCTCCAGCGTTGCGGTCGCGTCTCCAGAGTGACGCACGCAAGATTTCCGGATGCGCATCGCTTTGCCTGCCGATTCGCAAAGTGACGCCACCATCAGCAACCAAGCAGAGCGTTGCATTCTCGCGACAATATGGACCATCCGCACAAATGGCCTCGCGGATACGCCTACTGGGTTTTCCTGCCGACTGCTGCTATGTTTCCGATACCCATCTACGGGGAGACCACCATGAAAATGACTCTTAGCGTTGCGATCGTCAGCGCCGTGCTGACTTCCGGGGCGGCATACGCCAACTGTATCGGCAGCCCAGGTTTCCAGACGTGTACGGATCAAAGCGGGAACACATACAGCGTCAACCGCTTGGGCAACATGACGACGGTGAACGGTTACAACTCTCAGACCGGCAGTTCTTGGAGTGAAACAGCCAACACCCTCGGCAACACCACGACGATCAACGGTACCGCCGCGAATGGTCAAAGCTGGAACGAAACCATCCAAAATTTCGGAAACGGCAACCGGTCGATGTCCGGCGTCGATTCCAACGGGAATTCGTTCAGCCACTACTGCACTGCTTACGGCTGCAACTGAGCGGCAATGTGTGACATCGTTTGCAGACGTTGCGGGGCAACTACTGCAGGGTATCGGTCCCACCACCGAACGGAATACCTGCGCGCAAGCAGTACGCACGAGCGAATGGATCTCCTTGCTCTGCAGAGGCCGCCGCGATCTTGTTGAAAATGCTGGCGAAGATTCCAGGGCCGGCATGCTCGGCGAAATCGCGCAGCATGCCGGACTCATTTGCACGGTAGATGGCCGCACAGATGAGCCTGTTTTCGTCCCCAGTCAGGCTAATCGTGATGTCGACGTAACGGAGTGTAGCGTTCGGCTGCTTCGTATCGTTCGGCATGGCCTACCCCATCGTGAAACCGTACGAGTTGCCGCCGCCGTAGCTGTAACCACCACCGTAGCCCGCCGGACCGAACGTCACCGGGTCGTAAAAGCCGCTCGTCGAAAACGGTGACGATGTCGAGAAGTTGCCCGTATAGCTTGGCTGGTTGAAGTAATTGCCAAGTGCATTCGAGATACCTTGAGACACCATGCTGCCAACTGCGCCCGCGCCCTGCGCCTGACTCTGGAACGGAACTGCCTGCGCGCCATTGCCGTTGTTCATGTATTGGATGATCGAGTTCATCATTCCCTCTGCCGGGCCATAAACATTCGAGTTCAAGAACGAACCATAGGTATTGCCAAGATTGCCTGGCATGCCCGCAATCATCTGCGCTGTCTGGTAAGGAAGTTGCCCCGACATCAGGGCATATCCGGGAGCAGCCGCGGCTTGCTGTCCCGCCAGTTCGCCAAACCTTCCCGCGGTTCCGGCAGCACCCGAGTAAGCTTGCAAACCTTGCGTCGCGCGCTGCAGCAGATTGTTCTGCCAGTCGATGTTGAAGTTCGACAGCGCCTGGTTCTGTACACCGGCGCCCGCGGCTGACGAGCCGAGTCCATACATCGAGTTCGTCGCGCCCGTCTGTTGCGTGAGCTGGTTCAGCGTGCGGTCGTAGAGCGCATTCTGTGGGTCCAGCCCCATGTTGTAGACGTTCTGACCGGCCTGTAGCAGGCCCGCCTGTGTGGCGAAGTTGCTGTTGGCTTGCTGATTCAGCAGGCTGCCGAGTCCGGCATATGTCCCGCCTGCGGCATTCGCGGCATTCTGGTACCCGCCGCCGTACTGATCATTCGCGGCCAGGCCGGCGTTCAATGACTGCAGCCCGTACTGCTGAAGGGGGTTGTTGCCGTACTGATTGGCAATGATGTGAAGCAGGTTCTGCCAGTTCTGGTCGGAGTCCGGAAGCCCCGTGGGAACGTAGTAGCTTCCACTGCCCCCAGACGTGCTGGGAGACAACAATCCGGAAACTAGTGAGCCACCAATGCCCGACGCCAGACCTCCTACCGCTGCTGCAAACGGCATGATTCACTCCATGATCGCGGCTGACGCACTCATCCGATTGCTTCCCGCGTTGCACACGCACATGCACTCGCGCTGTTGTGCAGAAATGCGCGAGAGATAGTCCACCGGAGATTCGATTACGATGACACGCCCCCGCAGCTTGACCGTATGCGGACGCTCCTCGAACGGCAGGGTGTACAACGTGCTCACGCCGAGACCGACGAGGGAACACCACTCTCGGATCGAGTATCCGGCCTTGGCGAGAGAAGCAGGAATATCGCTGGCTGACATGTCTGCACCTACGTGGAAGACGCCGGGGCGGCGCACTCTACGTAGGAATGTCATTCAGTTTCCCGCTTTACGTCCACGACAACTCGTCGTGCCGGCCGCGGATTCTGGATGTTTTTTTGATGCGCGGATTGGAGAGAGGGTCTGCAAAATTTCGTCACCCCCGTCCATGGGGGCCTGGGTGGTCCCAGAGTTAGGTTTGCACGCGGGGCCGGGGCAGCGCGGGAGGTATGGGCTCGCCCCGAGCCACTTCGCGTTCAGGCGTTGAGCCTATCCCGCACTCGCATCACGACTTGGCGCGACGTGCCGAGGGCCTTGGCAATCCCGTACACCGTTTCGCCAGCGGCCAGCCGTTGGCTCACCTCTTCCTGTTGCGCATCGGACAGCACCGAGGGACGACCAAGGCGCGTGCCGGCTGCCTTCGTGCGTGCCAACCCGGCCTGGGTCCGCTCGATCAGCAGATCACGTTCGAACTGCGCGACGGCGGTCAGGACACCCATCGTCATCCGGCCGGCGGCGGACGTGAGATCGACACCGCCCAACGCGAGACAGTGCACTCGGATGCCAACGTCAACAAGCTTCTGCACGGTGCTCTGCACGTCCATCGCGTTACGTCCCAAGCGGTCGAGCTTCGTCACGACGAGGATGTCGCCCTCCTCCATGCGCTCGAGCAGCTTCTGGAACCCCGGCCGCTCCGCCGCAGGCGTGCTGCCGCTGATTGCTTCTTCAATCACACGTCGCTTGTCGACATTGAAGCCGGCGGCCTGGATTTCCTGCAGTTGGTTGGCAGTGTGCTGGTCGACTGTCGAGACGCGGGCATACACGAAGGTGCGGGACATGGCGGACTCCGGGCGAATGAGTACGAAAACGTATATCCAGTTTAGTACGCGTCCGGAATATCGAAAAGGTATTTTTCGTACCGCGATAAAGCATGCCATTCGATTGAGTACGAATACGAACGTTTGCGTACGTCCGCCAGATCGACCCGCCGTTGGTCCAATGCCCGGGCTGGCGCTATTTCCCCCGCTGTACGAGCGACGCCATGATCGCGTGGAGTTCTGTTGCATCGAGTTCGCGTCGTTCGACGTGATCGACCGGAAGCGGCTTGTCGGTCCGGGCATACAGCTGGATCTCGCCTCTCCTCAGACCCTTGGATGGGGTCTGCTTCGAATACGAGATCGTGCTGGCGACGTAGACATACTTCTCTTCGGTCAGCGCTTTCAGGTATTTCGAGATAGTCCCTCGAGGCACGCCAAATCTCAGGCTCAAGTGAGCCTGGCTTAGCATCCCCTCTTCATCAAGCAGTTCGCAGATGCGCCGGCCGATGAGGTTCGGGTTTGAGAGGTTTCTCAGCGAGATCACGCCCGTCCCTCACGCGACCAGTCGCCACGCCCAGGGGCCGCGAGTATTTTTCGCCCACGCTGAACACCTGCCTGCGCCACCTCTTCCCGGGTTCCCCGCCGAGCCTTTCCGCGCGCGTGCGTATACGCGCGTGTATACGCGTGCGCGCGTGATGCGCGTGCGTGTGGAGTCTCGAATCTCGTTTTCTTGCTCGGAAGTCGCGTATGGCTCATTTCGGCCTCCCTGCCTGGATCAGGCGCCATAGCTCACGCCGTTGTGCTTCTGCCGCGTAGTCACCGAACTTCGCTCGAACCGTCTCAACGATCGCCTTGGCCGGCTCGTAGTTGCCCCGCTTGCCTTCGTGAACGGCGCGCATGAAGCCACCCCATGATTTCAGGCGTTCGTCTGCGGTTGCCATGTGCTCTCTCGATGCGATCGTTGAGGTCACGAGGATCGCCATGCGCCACGCCAGACAGCCGTGGGCAAGTCGAGATGCCGGCCGCCGCCTGTCCGATCGTCCCGAAACTGCATGCTTTCGGAGTCGAACCAGAGGCGTACGGTGCCCTCCCACGTGTGGTGCCGTTGCTTAGCGCAGATCAAGACCGTGTCTGCCTGGAGTTCAGCTTCATTGCGCTGTTCGTCGGAGATCGTCTCCTTGCGCAGCAGCGCCTCTTTGGTCTTGTTCCGATGCACGATCAGCACGTTGTCGACAAGATCGGTGATCTCGCCAGCGCCCTTCATATCGAACTTGTCCGGCACAACGGATTCCTTCTCGCCCTTGCGCGCGTGGTGCACGAGGTGGATGTGCACGCCGGTGTCTCGAGCCAGCGCACACAGCGCGTCGACGAACGTCTTCTGGCCGGCATAGTCGTCCGGGGCGATACCGCACTTCAGCAGGCTGTCGATAACGACGTGGTGCACACCGAGCTCCTTACGGCAGTACCGAGCGACTGCGAGCATGCGTGTGCACTCGACCGTACCGACGTGGGCGTACAGCCATAGCCGATCGTCAGTCCAGCGGCCGAAGGCACGGATGAACTCGGGCGCCGGCTTCTCGGTGGCCGCGGCCTGGCGCGCAAGGCGCTCCATCGTCGCGATCGGGCGCATTTCCATCGACGCGATGCACGCGCGATCGCCGGCTGACATGGCGTGCAGCATCACCTCGCCGAGGACGGCGGACTTGCCGTGCCCATTCACGCCACCCCAAAGCGTCACCTCGCCCTCGCGGAAGCGGAGCGAATCCCCAACGCTGGCCCAGGGCGACTCTGTACCGGGAGCGACTTCTTTCGGGCTATGCAGATGCTCGACCAGGTCCTCGATGAATTCGCTGGCACGGCGCACGTCCGCACGGCCGTCATCGTCGTCTCTGGCATATGCCTCCCAGTCGATCGAATCGGGAATCGTTCGGGCCATCAGTCCACCTCCTTAGCGCTTTCATTTCGTTCGGCAGCAAGCTGCTCGATGAGCTCGCACGCGCGGTCATAGGGATTCGGTAGCGTGTCGCACAGGGCGTCGAAAAGGCGGCGCGCCAGTGTGTCCGATGCCGGCCAGCACATCGGCGCAATCGGAATCGGAAACCAGTCGAAGAGCGCGAAGTCCTCGCCGGGCACGATTCGTCGTTCGCCGCAGTGCACCCTTGGACCTTCGCGGAACGCGAGCACCAGCGTGTCGGGAACCGCAGCCGAGATGTCGCCGAGCGTGCGAAGCAGATCGCCCCAAGGCACGTCAGCGGACGTGAATACCTCAACATCGAGCGCGGCAATCGGGCGCCAGTCGTAGAGTCGACCTGCGGCAGCCGAGAGCGTCACGTTTTCGAATCGCAGCGGTCCAACGAGAGTCACAAGCACCGGAAGTTCAGGCACACGACCGGCTCGGCGCATTGACGCTAGTGCGGCACCGTTGGCTGGATATCGAAGTCTCATTGCCGTCACGCGAACGGGTTGTCGGAAGCATGGCCATTCACTCGCTGCTGCGCCTCGGTCAGCCATGCAGCGTTGAAGCCCCCCCACCCGCGGACAACGCAGATCCGCACCACCTCGGCCATCGGGATCCCCGCCTTGTCTGCTTCGGCCCTTATGTCATCGAATGCCGTAGCAGTTGGCGCCAATCTCTTGGTCCTACGCACTGCGAGCCAGTCCTTGACAAGGTCTGAGGGAACTCCGAAAGACTCGAGATGCGCCTGCGCATCGAAGCGCGGAGCGCGTTGCTTGTGTTTCTTTGAAGATGAAGATGAAGATGAAGATGAAGAGCCGTCACCTTGATCTTCACCATGCCGTCTGCTTGGTGAATCGTACGCGGTCTTTTAACGACGCCCCTCAGTGGTTGAGGGCAGCAGGCATTCTCCAAGGCATGAGATCGGCGTAGTCGTCGGCAGTTGCAGCGAGCGGCAACCTGGTGAACAGCCAGACCAGATAGCGATACGGCTCGATGCCGTTCGCCTTGCACGTCTCGACGAGGGAGTACAGGTTGGCACTGGCCTGCGCGCCGGCGACAGTATCGGAGAACAGCCAGCCCTTGCGGCCGACGACGAACGGCCGGATCGCGTTCTCGCACAGGTTGTTCGAGATCGGCCAGTTGCCGTTACCGACGTAGCGGACCAGCTTGGGCCACTGTCCGCTCATGTACTGCAATGCCTTGCCGAGCAGACTCGACGGCACGACGCCTGGCAGATGCTCGACCAGCATGCGCTCGATGATGGTGAGCACGCGGGCGCTGTACCGGGCACGCAGTCGCTGCCGGCGTTCAGACTTCCACTTCGCGCTGCGCGCCTCGGCCGCGAACAGCTTGCCGATCAGCACGACGAAGCGCGTCGCCAGTAGGTCCGGCGAGCGTGCCGCCTTCGGCACCGACTCCTCGGCCTTGATGAAGCCGCGGCGCACGTGTGCCCAGCATCCGAGATGCACGAGCTGGTGATCGTGGGCGATGCCGTTGTAGAGCTCGTACCCGTCAGTCATCAGCACGGTGCCAGGCTGCACGCCGGCATAGAGCTTCTGCGCATGCTGGGCGCCGCGCCCCGGCGAGTACGAGAACATCCGCACAGGCGGCCCCGAGCCGTTGATCTGCGCCCACAGGTAACTCTTTGCTTGCGGCCTTCGTCCCGGTTCCTTCAGCACCTGGAACGTTGTCTCGTCGCCGTAGATCAGGTCCGATTCGAGCAGCGCGTCGCGCATCAGATTGATCACCGGCTGCGTGGCGAGCCCCACCCGCACTACGCTGGCGGCCAGCGTGTTCGACGAGATGGCGCCGCCGAAGCGACGCAGCAGCGTGGCCTGGCGATACAGCGGCATGCCGTACTGGTACTTGCCGGTGATGATCCACGCCAGCGCGGATTCCGTGAGCAGCCCGCGAGGGATGATACGCGCCGGTGCGGGCGTGACCTTGATACCGAGATCGCAGCATGGGCACGCGTATTTGACCCGTTGGTGCTGAACGACGCACACTTGCTCGGGAATCACGTCGAGCTGTTCGCTCGTTTCCACGCCGATCTCGACGAGAGCATGGCCATCATGCGCGCAGAACCGTTCGGACTCGGGCAACTCGTGTCGCACGACCTCGCGCGGCAGGTTCGGATCGAGTGGTTTGCGCCCACGCTTGCCGCGCGTGTGAGCGGCGACCGATGTGCCGGGCATATCCTCGCGCGCGGGCGCGTCGGTAGTCGTCGCCAGCGCCTCGGCTTCGTTGAACAGACCGAGCTGGTCAGCATGGCGCGCTTCGCTCGATGCGCCGAACAGTTCGTGCTTGTAGGCCCGCAGTTTCTCCTCGGCCAGATCGCGCTGAGCCGTCACGAGTCGAAGCTCACCGCGCAGCGCATCGCGTTCGGCGCTCGCGGCAATCAGCGCCTCGTACTCCTCGGCGCTCAACATGACGGGATTGTTCGGCATGGCCGGTTAGACCATGTCGCCCTCGTCGTGTTCAGCTCATCCGCGCGTAATATCGCTGGGGATGCTTCTGGATCACGGCCAGGTCGATTCCGTCGAGCAGCCAGTGCAACTGCTCAGCGCTGAGCGTGATCGTGTCGCCTCCGTTCGGCCAGACGAAGCGGTCGGCTTCGAGTCGCTTGAGCAGCAACCAGAAGCCGTTGCCGCCCCAGCCGAGAATCTTGATGCGATCGCGTCGTCGGTTGCCGAACACGAACAGCGCCGAGGTCATCAGATTCAGGCGCATCGCCTGTTCGACCAGAATCGACAACCCGTTGATGCCCATGCGGAAGTCGACTGGATCGCGATGCAGATAAACCTTCAGCTCTTCGTCGAACCGGAACACGGCAGCCTCCCGAGCATCTGGATCACCGTGGCCAGCTCATCGACACTCGCCTCGCCGAGATCAAATTCGACACCATTGGACAAGCGCACATGTAACGAGAGCGCCATCAACGACGGGGCTGGTGGCAGTACTGGGGAAACGGCAGGCACGGTCGACGCAGTCGTGACGACAGGAACGAATGCCCGCGCTTCACTCATCGGAACCCGACGGGCAGTGCCCGGAATGTCGATCGATACGCCGTCGATCACCAGCGGGTCCGGCCTCGTTGGGGTTTGCAGCGTATGCTGCTGATGGCGCGAGATCCAGCGGCGCAACTGATTCGGATTGACGTCATGGTCCATAGCCGCCCGGGCGATCGATACCCCCGGCTTCAGGCAAAACTCGACCAGCTCCCGCACGGCATCTTCATCAAATTCCCGCCGGCCATCCCGTCGTTGGCCAACTACCAGTCTGCTTCGAAGGTCCTGTTTCTCTGTCATCATGGTCTGAGTGCATGTGTCCACGCGGACACTTAGCATCTGACCTTATGCCTACCATTGGTAGGGCGTCGTTTATTGACGGCTTACGGTGAATCACCTTGCCGATCACCATGCCGTCGGCTTGGTGTCGATGTATTCGGGTTACCGAAGCGCGTGGATGCGCCTGCATGTATGCGCACATACTCGTCTTTGACCATCCGCGACGAGTACCAAATCGGCCCTTCCTGCTCGGCAACTAACGTCACTGGATCACCGTCGCGCCGCCCGGACCTCGGAACATAGACGAACGCAGCGCACGTTTGCGCTTTGTCCGCCCCCTTCAGCACACCCTTGGTGATGATGGATCTCAGCATCGAAAGCGGCGCGCCGATCGCCTGGGCGATTTCCTTAAGCGGCCAGCGCAGTACACCGTATTCCGGCGAGTCGTGCAGCAGGCACATCACGTCGATCCACACGCCTTTCTCAGCATGGGTGCAGCGCCGCAGGTTGCTGTTCGCCTGCCAGTCGCCCGGGTAGAACTGGAACGATGGGCGCGTCATGGCGCACCTCAAGCACTTTCGAGAGCACGGTAGCCAGCCGGGTCGGCCAACCAACGGTGAATCTCTCGATTGGGCCATGCGACGCAGCGCGGCGATCCGAGCTGCACGCGCTCCGGAAACCTCCCTGCAAGCTCGCGAAGGCGCACGGCCTCGCGACTCAACGGAATGAAATACTTCAGACTGCTCCAGCGCGTGTAGCCGTCAAACGGTAGCGACTGAGGGGTAGTCACCGGGACGCAATCGCGGGAGGCTGACTTGTGGTCCTTGGTTGCCATGCTCATAACCTTGTGGTCGATGGGACATGGGTACAAGAATCAGCCCAAAAACCGCGCGAAGGTATCAGCTAACGGTACGTGTTTCCGTACCATTCGGCGGTGGCCGGCAGACCGTCTTTCAGCTACTGCGGGCGCTCTTTAGAGGCCAGTTCAAAAACTCCGGAGAGGGGTTGTTTACTTCCTCGGCAAGCTGTTAACCTTGGGCATCAGAACAAGGGAAGTCCAAGGATGGAAGCGCCAATCATTGACGACGAACTGTGGATACTGATCGAACCATTGCTGCCACCTGCGAAGCTTCGCGCGAAGAGCGATCCTGGTCGTCCGCGCGTGTCCGATCGTGCGGCGCTCAACGGTATCCTGTTCGTGTTCAAAACGGGAATTCGTTGGAACCACTTGCCGACTCGTCTGGGCTTTGGCTCGGGCGCCACTTGCTGGCGGCGATTGAGCGGCTGGCAAAAGGCTGGTGTATGGGACCAACTGCACGAGTTGCTGCTCGACAAGTTGCGTGCGACCGGCCAAATCGATCTGTCATACGCTGCGGTCGATTCGTCGTCCGTGCGCGCCGTTGGGGCGGGCGAAAAACTGGCCCGAACCCCACGGATCGCGCGCGACCCGGTTCCAAGCACCACATCCTCGTAGACGCCAACGGCGTTCCTCTCGTTGCGATCCTGACTGGCGCGAACACCAACGACGTCACGCAGTTGCTGCCGCTCGTTGATGCGATCCCACCCATCCGCGGCGTTCGTGGCCGACCGCTTCAGAAGCCCGGCGTCGTCTACGCCGATCGCGGCTACGATTGCACCCGACATCGTCGCGCGTTGCGCGAACGCGGTATCAAGCCGGTGATCGCCAAGCGCCGGACCGAGCATGGCAGTGGTCTGGGCAAGTATCGTTGGGTGGTCGAACGTACGCATTCCTGGCTCCACAATTTCCGTCGCCTACGCACTCGCTTTGAGCGACGTGCCTACATTCACGAAGCATTCCTGAAACTTGGCTGCTCGCTCATCTGTTGGAACATCTTCCGACGAGCTGAGCAGGGGTTTTTGAACTGGCCTCTTAGCAAGTCGCCGAAATCGGCAGAGTGGGTATCTGGATCAGCATGATGTATTCCGGCAGCTGTAAGCGCGCGATGGACGAAATCGCGCTCGTCTGCTTCCCGCTCGTCGGCGGGCCCCGCGTAGCGGTCAGTAAAGATGCACAGCAACGCGAAGACGGTTCGCTGCAGGGCGCTGCTAACCGGATGGCGCCCAGTGCCAACTGCGCCTTTGTAGCGATTAATGGCCATTTGAAGCGCATCGCAGATACGCATTACTTCAGTGTCAGAGACCGGCGATCCGTCTTCTTTCGTCAGTTCCATGCGAAGGGATGCCGGAACGTTCATCAAACCATCGCGCAGCTTAGTTGCGGTCTCGAGAAGAGGCTGGAGAGATGCCACTTTCCGCGGCGCGCTCTTTTCCCCTGCCGCGCTCTTGTCGTAAGTCGTCTCTGCCTCATACAGCGCAAGTGCGGTCTCGAGTTCGGTCACTGCCTGCTGCTGCGAAAACGATGGGCCAAGCTTCAGACAAGCCAAAACCGCGCTCATGTCATGAGCCGCTAATTTTTTCGGCAGAAGCGCCGTCGTTTGTTCTGCTCGAGAGAACGGTTTCGACCTTGCCATCGCGCCACCTTCGTGCGCCAGCCTTCAGTGGAGTGCCGCGCCAGACCGGTGAAGGTAACCGGTTCTTCGCCCCGTCGAGCTAGGCGCGGTGTGAACGATTATGCCGCAAAGGATCCATACGGCATGTGCCGCCCGCAGCGTTACATAGCGAGCCAGTAGCCGGGATCCTCAAGCTCCTTGATCGGATCCCACGTGTCAACTATCGGTACATCCCCGTCGCAAACGGACCGATGGACCAGCAACGCCACGGCATCCTCGAACCCTTCGCGTTGGGCATCGTTCAGCTTTCCAACCGTCTCTTGAATTTGCCCGGCTACGATCCGCCAGTCGTCAGGCATATTGGCGTCCAATTCTCGGCACATGGCCGCAAACGCCATCACACCACTCCGGTACCCTTGCGACAGTCGACGCTTAGTCATGACGCGCCTCCCTTTCGGGGTTGGACGAGTCCGCTCGGTCCGCCAAGCATTCAATCTTATTGATCGCCATATGCGAAAGCGCATTGAGCCCTTCCATCAAGCCGCCAACGAGATCGTTGCTGAGTGTCGGGACACAGCAGTCCTCCGCAACGCTGTTAGCCAGAAGAATACGGCCGATCGCGTTGATACCCTGCAGCGCGTGGAACACGTTATTCAACGTGTCGCAAGCACCATCCACGGTTAGACCACGTGTGCTAACTCGATCGAAGTTCTGATTGAGGAAGTTTTCTTGGCTAGCGGCCGGCGGTTCGGCCTGGAGATTGTGCGGCATGATGGATCCTTGAGTGTTGGACCCGCCTTCCGTCGCCAAACGGGGTGGGCGGGCGAATGACAGGGTTGGCGAACCGGCACTCAAGGCATCCGGCATACCCTCGCGGGTATCCCCACCATCGCCCACCCATAGACTGGATGTGCGCGAAGTGTACAGACGAAAAAATACCGCCATGTAGCGGTCGTCATCCGCCTTGAGTGTCAGGTCGCCAAACCCGGCCGCTGTTGTCTCAGCAGCGATTCAAGGTTATGACCGCCGTGTTACGTCGTCAAGGGGAATTTTGTAAACCGTCTGCCCGAATGCGAACGCGTGGTCAAAGGTCGAGGAGTTGTCGATGTCAAAGCCGTCCGAAGAGCAATGGGTTCCGCTGGAAGAAGCTGCAACGTTGATGAAGCGCAACGTATCGCGGATCAAGAGCCAAATGAGGAATGGTCGTCTCCAGCGGGGTGTGCAATTTCGTCTCGTTGGAGACGGTGCGTTCGAGCTCAACATCCCTGCATATCTCCGTTGGCTGCAAGACGAGAAAGAAGAACGCAAGCGCCCCCTTGTAGAACGCGTCGCCCGGAAGATGGAGAGGGACGAGAAGCAAATCAAGGAGGCGCTCGACAATATCGCTAAGAAGTCCTCTCCTCCGGTATCGACGACGCCTTCGAAATCAAGGCCAAAGTTGATACCACTGAGCGTTTGGGCAGAGCAAACGTTCGGGGAATACGCTCCCTCACAGCGCTCTATTCGACGATGGATAAAGAACGGGCTTATCCATCCATCGCCGAAGAAAATTGGTAGCAGGTATTACGTCAGCCCAGACGCAGAGTACATGACAGTATCCGATCTACGAATTCGCCGGATGGTTGGCTACTGACCACCGCGATATCGACCAGGAGGTGACATGCGACGCGTCCAGCACGATGATCTATCGATCAACTTCGACGAGTGGCTGCGGTCAAGGATCGGCGCCACTGTCAGTAACGGCGGCCACGACAGCGACGAGGAACGCGAACTACGCATCGCTCTTCGAGCGGTCGAACTCTATGCGAACCGCCATCCGCGCCCTCCGCAGGTCAACCAGAAGCAAGCGGCAGAAATGCTCGGCGTAAGCGCGCGCACCGTGCACAACATGATTAGATTCGGAACGCTGAGACTGAATCGCTGCGGACTCGTTTCGATCGAAGAGGTGGACAAGCTGCTAGCCAGCGAATCATAGCGGCTTGGTCCAGTTCGGTTCTGTACGTCGCCGCTCTGCCGGCTGCAGCACGTTGTTGATCTGCTCCCACGTGATCATCGGCGTTCCGTCGATGCGTCGCGGCGCTTTGATACCGAGGGCGCGTTCGATCCAGCGGATCTGCGCAGCGCCCTGCTTGAGGCCGCCAGTCAGCTCAACTAGTTCTTCTTTCGATAAGATAGCCATCGGATTCTCGCAATCGCGTCAGTGCTTGATACTCTTCACATAGACATTCATCTCGTCCCTAGCAAGTTGAAGCTGAGCGATCAGATCGTTGTAGCGGTTGGCAATTTCTCGCACGGACTGTAATTCTTCCGGGGTGCTAGGCGCGGGCATGCTTTGTATCCGCTGCAACAGCGACACGCGCGCTTGAAGCACGTCTGATAGCTTCGCGTACGCCGGCTCGAGAACAAAATCGCTTCGATCTTCGCGGACTCGATTCAAGATTGCTAACACCTGGGTCAACACATCCTGCACCCGCTTAACTAGCGCGGCCCAAGCAACCTCGCGAGACGCTTGGTCAGCGCCTGCCGCTGATTCCGCATACTCCCCTAGGTTCTTGGCGAGAATCAATTGGCTCGAGACCAACGAACTGGCGAGCGCGCTAGTGTTTCGCAACTTGTCGTACACGAGGTTTGCGTGCACTGCGTTGTAACCCTGAGCGCCCGTGGTGACGAGATGCGTCAGACTGTCTACGATTTTCGTGAGCGCGTCTGCGGCCGCGCCAACTCCATCAGCCAATTCCTTGAGCAGGACTACGCTTGACGCGGCGCCAATTTGCGGGCGCACTGGTAACGAGATACAGAGAGCTAAGATGGCGGCGCCGGCCGATAGCAATTGGCGTCTCGTCGAGATGCTCCCCCCGCTCTTAATCGAGTTTTTGTTCATGTCACGTCCCCGGTGTGGTCGATCCATTCTACGCTCGTCGATATTGCGGAAGACCCGCAGACGCAGCGCCTATCTGCTTCATGGGCTCACGGTTCTACGATTCTCATTCAGTGTCTTTTCTGTTTGGTGACGACTCAGCCACCATCTCCTCTGCCGGATAAAGCTGCAGCATCGCTCGCGCCGCCTCGACGTTCGACGTCGTCAGCCACTCCTCCCAGTCGTCCCGCCGCAGGTTGACGACGGCTCGCTTCTCGTCGCGGACGAAATAAAGCAGCTGCCTGATCAGCGAAGCGCGTATGATGAGTTGGACCGAGCAGCCAATTGTAGATTGATCGCTCGCCCCTCCCCAAGTCTGCGTCGCGCTCTGCTTGCGCACCACATTTGCTCCCTCTCCCCTCGTCGCGCCACGCGGCGGCAGTACGGTTCAAGCTCGGCTCGCGCATTGTCTTTGAGTGAACTCAAAGGCTCCCGAGGCTCAACAAGTCACAATAAAAACTATCAGAAGGCGGCAAACATGAGCTGGTACTGCGAAGCGGAACGCGAATTGATACATATCAGGCGAGCGATCGGACTACTTGAGCAAGCGCAACACGCCTTCGTCAACAATTCCCCTGTAAACGACCCGGCGTACTGGAAGCTCAAGCTCAACAAGCTCCGCACGCAACCCGTGCGAAACAGGGCCTTCGAAATCCAGGTGGACGAACTTTTAGGCCGTCTCGCACTGATCCACGATCCGCACTGCCGCAAGTAAGGCGCGCTCCTTCCCCCTTTTTCGAACGTACGGCCTCGAGCGCCTATGCTGTCGTTATCACCGGGAGCAAGCCATGACCCCACACGACGTAATCACGATCTTCGAGCGGCTGAATGCCGAAGGACGGGCAGCGGTCGATCTGGACCACGCTTGTGCCGGATTCGCTGGTTGGCTGGCGAGCGCCTGGGACACATTGGGAGAAGAAGACATCGCGTTGCTGACATCGATCGGCGCAACGCTGTATCGCGAGGGCTACGGGCGCCGATACTAGGCGGTTCGGCGTCCGTCTCTCCACCGATACAACTACCACCATCGAATGCGAAGTGACGTATGCACCGTTGGACAGGTTCCGACTACCGTGGCGATCAGTGCCGGGTGCCGTCGACCATGTACCAGACGCTCGCTTCGGGAAAAGACATCAAGGGCCGCGACAACGATGCGCAGCACGACGAACACTCGTAGTGTTCTTCGAACGGGCGACCGTTGCGCATGACCACTCCGACCAATTCGAGGTGATGCGCTTCCCGGCTCGACGACTCGCCGTGCAGCGCGACGCAGGCGTCACATGGTGCTTCGATCATTGGAGCGGTTGGAAGGAATTGCACGGCATATAGTTCCAGCGTGGGACTGTTCCCGGTCACGCTACGGCGCCATCATCGCGCAGGCCGCCAGATGTGAAAAGCCCCGCTCGGAGCGGGGCTTATACGTGAAATTCTATGGGATCTTTACAGTAAAACTTAGGATTTCGCATTACTGTAATCGCGGTAATTTCGTGCATCGCCGCGCCGTTACCTGTTGCCTTAGCGAAGCCGCAAGGTATGTTGATGTGCGAGTTTCCACATCGAAGATTGAACGTGGCCTGATCGTTGAGTGCCAAGATCTGCCCCACGTGCTGCGAAACGACTTGCTGCAACATCGCTTCAAGTTCCGCGAGCGTAATCGGCGGTATGTTCCGCACGTGATTCACACGGTCGCCAGTGAAGTGAGCCGAGAGCACAAGCTTCACGTTGTGCTTCGCTAGCGCTGTGTTGATCCGTGTTTCAAGTGCCGTCAGTTGTTGTGCTGTTATCGGCATAATCGATCACTTCGTGTTGTGCTCGACGAGATCTCTCAGCTTGCTGTTCAGGTCTTCGTTCGACTTCGCAACAACGGTACCAATGAGACGGCTATCGCGGAGCGTACCGATTCGGACACTAAATTCGTGATTGTCGAACGAATCGACGAACACGAACTTCCCCGTTCTTTCGTCGCGGAACGATGCGAAGTTTTCGCTCAGCGACATGCGAAAATCGAACATAGTGTCTCTCCTCTGCTGCGACGTCCGGCATATGTATCATGAACGGCAGGTAGTAAACAAAACTTTAGTCCGGCTGTCTATGTTTCGCCACACCAATAAACACCGATGCTCCGGCCGTAGCTACAGCGCGGCGCTCGTCAGGAGAATCTCACGCAAGATTCGAGCCACTTCGACTGAAGGGTCCCAAAATCGCGCTCCAGAGCCGCCATCATCGGTTGGTCCCCGCCCGTCTGAATTGATTCCCATCAAGACGTGTCGCAAAAGTAACAACCCTTATTACTCTGTAAGGTGGCTAGCGAGATAGTCGGCCCACCACTGCATCATCTTCCGGCGCTCGGGCAGGTACTCTGCGTGATTGTAGGCTGCCCGGACGCCGTCGCGCTCGCTGTACCAGCTGACGCTCGATCCAGTCGTGGTTGAAATTGTGCTCATTTAGGATGGACGATGCGAAGCCGCGACGACTGTCTGCCGCCCTCCATAGCACCAGCCCCTCCGGCGAGTCTTGGGAATCGCGCCCGTAGAATTCACGACTACGATTTTTTAGGGGTGTTTTTGGGGGTATAAGTTATGAAAATCTCTCCGCAATCCCTCGCCATCACTGAAGCATGAATTCTGTCGGGGACCAACATTCCCCCGCCAGCCTCACCCTGCCCAGTCCGCCCTCACATCAACCCCGTCCTCACCTGCGGCATCAAACTCGCATCCGCCCCCGTCACGGAAAACGCCCCTTTCGCAGCCGACACCCCCGCCGGCTGCGCCAGCAAGCTGCCATCGCCCAACCGATTCGCATCGACGACCATCTGGCTCGCCGCACACCCGCTCGCCAGCAGCGACACGGGCGAACCGGCGATCGACGAGAACGTGTTCCCCGTCACGCTGAACGAGCACACGTTCCCATACGCCCGGAAACCCGCATAACCGGAGCCGGACACGCTGTTGCCCGTCACCGCGACATTCGTCACCGTGCCCGTCGACGTGTCCAGTTCGAGCGCCGCCTGCTGCGTCGGCTGCAGCCCGTTGTTTGCGTTCGAGTTCTGGATGTTGGTCACGACGTTGCCGCTAATCATCACGTTCGACGCACCGAACGAGTTCCAGCTGTCCTCCTGCGCCACCAGGATGCCCGCCGCCTTCTGCACGCCGTCGACCGTGTTGTTCGAGATCGTCACGGCCTGGCCGCCGACCACCGCCATGCCGCGCCCCCACACGTTGCCGGACACCGCGTTATGGTCGATCAGCACATTGCTGCTGACGCGGCCGTCCCCCCGATAGCTGACGACCGCGATCATGTCGTCGCCGGTGGCCGTCACCGTATTGTTCTGCACGAGCACGTTGATCGATCCGTTGGTCGTATGGATCCCGTCCGCCAGTGTGGCGCTCACCGTGTTGCCGACAATCGCGACGTCGCTGCCGCCGAACACGAAGATCCCGGCGCTGGCGCCACCCTGGATCGTCACGCGCAGCACCTGGACGCCCGCACCGATCACGTCGACCTTGGTTGAGGCCGGCGTCGTGAGCCGCGTCGTGCCGGTACCGACCAGCGTCACGCCCACGAGCGTCGAACCGGTACCGCTCATCACGATCGTCTGGTCCGCGGGATTCGTGGCGGCCAGCGTCGCGCCGTATCCGGAAATCACCGCCTGCGGCACGCTGACCGTGAGCGAATGCCCGACGACGTAACGCCCCGGCGAGATGACGAGGCGCTGGCCGGCCTTCAGGCTGTCGAATGCCTTTTGCAGCGCGTCGGCCTGATCGCCGCCGTTGGCTGCCGGATAGACGGTCACATCCGCGACGAGCCCGGAATTGGCACCCTGCGTGGGCGCGCGCGCCGCGCCGGGCGTCGTGCCGGCCGCGGTGGACGCGGGCACGGGGCTGGCGGGATTCGCCGACGACGGCGAACCGCCGGACGCCGCGCTGGCAGGCTCGGCAGGCGATGCCGGCGGAACGGGTGTGCCCGCAACGGTCTGCGCGGGCGGCGCCGCACTGTCGCCGCCACCGCCGCACGCGGCAACGACAAGGCAAAGCGCGGCGAGCATCGCGCGATCGACTATATGCATAGGATTTCTGACGGACCGGAGGTGGCGTCATCCTAAGGATGCGTCGCGCCTTTGTAAATGAGGCCTTCGTCCGCCCCGGCGCACTGTATGTCCGACGCACGAACCGTTGGCGCGCCTCTCCGATTCATCGCCGTGTCATGCGACATGTGATCGCACTTTGTCCGTGCACCACGGTGAGGCACCGCGCATTGCGTAGAATCCCGAACCTTCGCTCGCACCGGACCCGATCATGATTCGAACCATCGCGGCACTGACCGCCCTTTCGGCGCTGACCTGCACGGCGAACGCCACCGACACCGATATCGGCACGGCTCGCGCCACGCCGCGCTATGTCAGCCCGGGCATCGCCAACGTCACGACGGCGGCAGCACCACTTCGGGACAGCACATCGCCCGACGCACGCTGCCGCGAACTGGCCGCGCGCATCGACGCGGTCACGCACGCCCCCGACCGCGGCCACAAGGTCGTGCGCCGCGTCGGCCCGGACGGCAAGCCGCGCAACGAACTGCACGCCTACGACAAACGGGCCGACCTCGAAACCGAGCATCAACGGCTCGGCTGCCGATAACGAACGTCGCGCCGCCCGGCCGGATCCCGCCGGGCGCGGCCCTTACGCGTTCGCACCGCCGTCGATCGTCAGGCCCGTGCCGTTGATCGACCGCCCTTCCGGCCCGACGACGAAGGCCACGAGCGCGGCGACGTCATCGGCCTTGCCGTACTGCGGAATCGCCATGCGCGAACGCTGGGCACTGGCGTGTTCGCCATCGGCCGGATTCATGTCGGTATCCGTCGAACCCGGATGCACGATATTGACCGTGATGCCGCGCGAGCCGAGGTCGCGTGCGAGCCCCTGCGTCCAGCCGATCAGCGCGGCCTTGCTCGCCGCATAGAGACTCATTCCCGCATCGGGCACGCGCGTCGCGAGGCAACTGCCGGTCGACACGATGCGCCCGCCCTCCCCGAGATGGCGCGCCGCCGCCTGCGACGCGACGATCACCGCGCGCACGTTCACGTTCAGCGTCGCGTCGATGTCGTCGAGCGTGAGGTCGTCCAGCGCGCCGGCCCGGAAAATCCCCGCGTTGTTGACGAGGATGTCGAGGCCGCCGAGCGCCTCCGCGGCACGGTCGACCGCGTCGCGCACGGCAACCGGATCGGCGCTGTCGGCCTGGATCGCGACGGCGCGGCGGCCCTGCGCCTCGATGCCCGCGACGACGGCCTGCGCCCGCTCGGCCGATTTCTCGTACGTGATCGCGACGTCCGCGCCCTCGTCCGCCAGCCGTTTCGCGATTGCCGCGCCGATGCCGCGGCTGCCGCCGGTGATGAGTGCACGCTTGCCCTGAAGTCGGTTCATGTCGGTTCCTTTCCTTATTTATGCAACGACCGACACAGAATGTAGCGAGTTGCGTCGCACAGTCAATTGATTTATTTTATCGATCGATACAGAAATCGACGCAGGGATGGACGCAATGGCTGAACGGGGCCGACCGAGAAGCTTCGACAAGGAAGCGGCGCTGGATCGCGCGATGGAGGTGTTCTGGCGCCTCGGCTACGAAGGTGCGTCGATGACGGACCTGACGGCCGCGATGGGCATCGCGTCGCCGAGCCTGTATGCGGCGTTCGGCAGCAAGGAAGCGTTGTTCCGGCAGGCGCTCGAGCACTACGTCGCGACGGAGGGACGGGAAATCTGGGGGGCGTCGAACGGGCGGACAGCGCACACGACGCCGTGCGGAACTACCTGATGGATACGGCGCGCGTGTTCACGCGGCGCTCGAAGCCTCCCGGCTGCCTGATCGTGCTGTCGGCGCTGCATCCGGCCGAACGCTCCGACACGGTCCGGCAAACGCTGATCGGGATGCGCGAGGGCACGGTCGAGGCGCTGCGGGATCGTCTCCGGCACGGCGTCGCGACCGGCGAGATCTCGGCGCACGCGAACCTCGATGCAATCGCCCGTTACTACGTGACGGTTCAACAGGGCATGTCGATCCAGGCGCGCGACGGCGCGAGCCGCCGCGATCTGGAGGCCATCGCGCAGGCCGCGCTGGGCGCATGGCCCGCGCTCGTCGGTGCGGGCAGCACGGGCGGCGCGTAGCGTCTGGACACTGCCGCACGCAACCGCGCCGGCGGGTGACTTACTGCTTCGTGGCCTGCTGCACGTCCTTCGACGCATGCCACACGCGATAGCGCACCTCGAAGCCGTCCGGCACGTAGACGACGAGCGGCAGGCGGCTGTTGTAGCGCAGCAGCTGGCCGTCGCCGCGCACCTGCACGAACCGTTGCTGCGGCGCCTGGCCCGGGCACGCCATCAGCGTCGATGCCGGCCCCTTCACGTCGGTGAGCTGGTAATACGTGTAGCCCCAGCCCTTCACGTCCTCGGCGGTCAGCTCGCCGCCGAACCATTGCTGGTTGCAGTCGGTCTGCAATGTCTTGCCGATCATCAGCTCGACGCGCGCATCGCCTTCGTTCTCGAGCGCGGGCAGCCCGATCACGACGCGCTGCTGGCCGGCCGCCGCCTGCGGAAACATCTTGATCGACTCGGCCGGCACGGCGGGCGCCGATGCGGGGCTCGCCACGCACGCGGCGGCAGTCGTTACGCAGATAGCGGCCAGGGCGGCCCGGATCGCGAATTTCATCGATGTGCTCCTGAAAAACAAAAGAGCCCCGGATGCTAACACTTTCGCATCAAGACCTTACTGAGCTGTAATTTGCGGACACAATTGCAAACAGCTGTCGGTTCCCGTGCGCGGTACTTATACGGCAACCAACGGAGAACATCATGCTGAAGCTCATTGCTGCCGCCGGCGTCGCGACCTTGCTGGCCGGCTGCGTCGTCGCCCCGGACGCCGGATACGGCTACGGACAGCCCTATTATTCCGATCCCGGCTACGCGTACGCGCCGTCGCCCGTGTACGGCACGGTCAACATCTGGGGCGGTGGCGGCGGGCGCGACTGGGATCGCGGCCGGCGCGACTACCACCGCTGGGACGGCGATCGCGGCAACCGCGGCAACGGCTGGGGACGCGGCGGACGCCGCGGCGACTGGAACGACGGCGGCGGGCGCGGTGACGGCGGTGGCGGCCATCGTCACTGACGCGCAATTGCAACCGTTTGTATCCGCGCACGGCCCGCCGGTGGCCGGTCGTGCGTCACGCAGGCAAACGGACGGTCGCACAAAAGCACAGGCCCTCGCATGAAGCGAGGGCCTTTTGTCGTCCGGTCCCGCGAATGAACCCCGGCGGGTGCCGGCCTGCCGGCGCCCTGCCCGTTCACGCGTCGCGTGCGCCCGCTTACCAGCCGGCCGGCTGCGCGTAGCCGCCCCGCACCGGCGCACCGCACACATACGCGCGCTGGTAACGGTCGTAGCAATAGTTCGGGCCGTCGTCCTGGTACTGCGCCTGCTGATAGGTCGGATACGCCGGCTGCTGGTATGCCGGCGCCTGGTAGTACGTCGGCGGCTGATAGGCCGGTGCCTGGTACACGGGCGCCTGATACGCGACGGGCGGATTCATCGCGGACGTCACGATCGCGCCCAGCACCGCGCCGCCGATCAATGCGCCGATGACGGCGCCGCCGTCGCGGCCATGCGCGGACGCCGGGCCCGCGATGGCGAGCGAACCGGCGAGGACACACACTGCGGCAATCTTTTTCATGATGGACTCCCACGCGAAGTGGTACTGGATGCGATGCATTGTGGCGGCACGCGGCCGTAATAGATGCAGCAAGTGGTAACGCGCGATTACCGGCATCGGGCCCACCGGAACGCCGCGCCGCCGTGCTACGATTTTCGGCACACAGGAGACGCCTTCATGCAGCCCGAAACCGCCCGCCGTTTCGATACCGAATTCGCGCCGCGCATCGCGCAGGCAATCGCCGCCTTCTTCGCCGAGCACGTACTGACCGACGTCGTCCCGTACGGCGGCCACGGGCATCCGACGCGCGTGCAGATCCGCAGCGCGCCGCACGAGCATGTGAGCGGCTTCGAGCATCCGCTGAATCTCGAGCTGACCTGGGACACCGACGAAATCGAGCGGCTGATGGAGCCGGACGGCCCGCAGCGCTTCGAGCACTACCTGGCCGCGCTGCCGAGAAAGCTGGGCGCGTGGCAGGGCGCGCGCGACATCGATCTCGCGTCGCGCACGCAGGCCGATCCGCTCGTGCGGCTCGGCGGCCTCGACTTCGAAGGCTGAGTGCCCGCGCCGGCCCGCGGCCGCGCATGCCGGCGTCGCGTCATGCGGCCCGGTGATACACTCGACCGGCCCCGTTCCGGTGCCGCCGCACCGAGCGGGCCGTTCATCGCCGCCACCCTCGCGCATGGTTGCGCACGCAACCGGCAACCGGGTGCGCGGACAACCAAGCTCTCGCTCCCGTCATGAACGCCGATACCGGCCTGCCGCTTCCGCAACGCTACTGGGCGATCGTCTGCGTCGCCCTGGGCATCACGCTCGCCGTGCTCGACGGCGCCATCGCGAACGTCGCGCTGCCGACGATCGCGCGCGACCTCCACGCGTCCGACGCCGCATCGATCTGGATCGTCAACGCGTACCAGCTCGCGGTCACGATCACGCTGCTGCCGCTCGCGTCGCTCGGCGAGCGCATCGGCTATCGCCGCATCTACATCGCCGGGCTCGCGCTGTTCACCGCGGCCTCGCTCGGCTGCGCGCTGGCCGGCTCGCTGCCGATGCTGGCCGTGATGCGCGTGATCCAGGGGTTCGGCGCGGCCGGCATCATGAGCGTCAACGCGGCGCTCGTGCGGATGATCTACCCGTCGTCGATGCTCGGGCGCGGGCTGTCGATCAATGCGATGGTCGTCGCGCTGTCGTCGGCGATCGGGCCGACGGTCGCCTCCGCGATCCTGTCGTTCGCATCGTGGCCGTGGCTGTTCGCGGTCAACGTGCCGATCGGCATCGCCGCGGTCCTCGGCAGCCTGCGCGCGCTGCCGGCCAACCCGCTGCACGACGCGCCTTACGATTTCCCGAGCGCGCTGATGAACGCGTGCGTGTTCGGCCTGCTGATCACGGCCGTCGACGGGCTCGGCCACGGCGAACGCCATGCGTACGTCGCGGCCGAGCTGGCGGTGGCGTTCGTCGTCGGCTACTTCTTCGTGAAGCGCCAGCTGTCGCAGCCGGCGCCGCTGCTGCCCGTCGACCTGATGCGCATCCCGATGTTCGCGCTGTCGATCTACACGTCGATGGCATCGTTCACGTCGCAGATGCTTGCGTTCGTCGCGCTGCCGTTCTGGCTGCAGAACTCGCTCGGCTTCTCGCAGGTCGAGACGGGCCTGTACATGACGCCGTGGCCGCTCGTGATCGTGTTCGCCGCGCCGCTCGCGGGCGTGCTGTCGGACCGCTATTCGGCGGGCATCCTCGGCGGGATCGGGCTCGCGTTGTTCGCGGCCGGGCTGCTGTCGCTCGCGACGATCGGCGCGCATCCGGGCACCGTCGACATCGTGTGGCGGATGGCGCTGTGCGGCGCGGGCTTCGGGCTGTTCCAGTCGCCGAACAACCGCGCGATGCTGTCGTCCGCGCCACGCGAGCGCAGCGGCGGCGCGGGCGGCATGCTGAGCACCGCGCGCCTGACCGGCCAGACGCTCGGCGCCGCGCTGGTCGCGCTGATTTTCGGGCTGTCGCCCGATCGCGGGCCGACGATCGCGCTCTATGTCGCCACGGCATTCGCGGCGGTGGCGGCCGTCGTGAGCATGCTGCGCATCACGTCGCCAAGGCCGGACACGGCGACCTGAGACTACCGCGCGACGGGCGTCACGCGCCGTCGAGCGCGTCCATCACGAAGCGCACGCGCGCCTTGACGCCGACGCGCGGCAACTCGATCAGCCGGTAGCCGTACGACGTGTAGCACTCGACCATCGCGTCGTAGGTCCGCTCGGCTTCCGCGAAATCCTGCCGGCGCTCGATGTCCTGCATATAGATGTCGGGCCACGGCGGCGCGATGAACACGCGCCGGTGATAGCGAAAACGGCGGGCCGCCGCTTCCGCGTGCGCGGGGACCGGCAGGCCCGTCAGCCGCAGGTAGCCGACCACGTCCGGCACGCCGCGATCGAAGAACACGGGCCCGCGCGCCTGCCGCGCGAGGTGGTACGAACGCATCTCCCAGCTCAACATCAGCTCGGCGAACGCCGCCGGGTCGCGCCACGGCAGCGCGAGGCCGTCGATCGCCATCTGGTCGCGGATCACGCCGCGCCCGGCTTCCTGCGAGCGCGCAAAGCCGGCGCGCTCCAGCGCATCGAGCAGCGTGCTCTTGCCCGAACCCGGGCCGCCCGTCACGACGAAGAAACGGCCGGCGGCGTCCGTCTCTTCGTCCTCGGCACCCGCGCCCGGGGCGAACTCACGCATGCGCGACGCGCCGGCCCGCACGCCGCGTGACCGACGCGGCCGCCGCGACGCTGCGCAGGTCGGCGACGAACGTGTCGCGCCAGACCGACAGGTCGTTTTCACGGAGCCGCGCGAGGTTTTCCTCGTGACGCGCCTGCCGTTCCGCGAGCGGCATCGACAGCGCACGTTCGAGCGCTTCCGCCATCTGCGACAGGTCGTACGGATTGACGAGCAGCGCACCGGTCAGCTCGGCCGCCGCACCGGCAAACTCCGACAGCACCAGCACACCGGGATCGGCCGGATCCTGCGACGCGACGTACTCCTTCGCGACGAGGTTCATCCCGTCGCGCAGCGGCGTCACGTAGCCGACCTGCGACATCCGGAAAAACGCCATCAGCAGGTTGCGTTCGTACTTGCGGTTCAGGTACTGGATCGGCGTCCAGTCGAGTTGCGAGAAGCGGCCGTTGATGCGACCGGCTTCGCCTTCGAGCGTTTCGCGAATGTCCTGGTAGGTCTGCACGTCCGAACGCGTCGGCGGCGCGATCTGCAACAGCGACACGCGCCCCTGCCAGCCCGGCGCGTTCGCGAGCATCCGCTCGAACGACTGGAAACGCTCGACGAGCCCCTTCGAGTAATCGAGACGGTCGACGCTCATCACGAGCTTGCGGCCGTCGAGCGCCTCGCGCAGCATCTTCACCGGCTTGCGCGTGCCGTACTGGACGGCCGCCTGCGCGATCGCGTCGGGATGCACGCCGATCGGATAGGCGGCGACCTTCACGACACGGCCGTGCGCATGCAGCATCCCGTCGTCGCTGGCCGCGCCGATTCCGCGCCGTTCGATGTAGTCGGTGAACGCCTGCTTGTCGGCGTCGGTCTGGAAGCCCGCGACGTCGTACGCGCACATGAACTTCACGAGTTCCTCGTGCGGCGGCACGAGGCGCAGCATGTCGGGCGACGGAAACGGGATGTGCAGGAAGAAGCCGATCGGGTTCTTCACGCCGAGCTCGCGCAGGTAATGCGCGAACGGCAGCAGATGGTAGTCGTGCACCCAGATCAGGTCGTCGGGCCGCAGCAGCGCCGCGAGCTGCTTCGCGAGCATCGCGTTCACGCGCAGGTAACCGGCGTACTCCTGACGATCGAAGCGCGCGAGATCGCCGCGGTAGTGGAACACCGGCCACAGCGTCGCGTTCGAGAAACCGCGGTAGTACTGGTCGTAGTCGCGCCGGGTCAGGCCGACCGTCGCGTACGTGACGTTGCCGTCCCGCTGGATCGCGGGTTCGGCGTCGGGCGTGCCGACGATCTCGCCGTTCCAGCCGAACCAGACGCCCCCGCTTTCCTTCAGCGCGTCCATCACGCCGACGGCCAGGCCGCCCGCGCTCGGGCGCGTGTCCTCGCCGGCGGCGACACGGTTCGATACCACGATCAATCTGCTCATGCGGTTTCCCTCCTCGATTCGATAAGCTCGCGCGCGGCGCGCGCCGAAGCGGGCGCGGCGGCCCGAAGGCGGCCGCGCGGCGATTCAGTTCCGAGAAATGCAATGAAATACGGCGGTGGAATGCAACGCCGACGACATCAAGCGTCCTGCTCCTGACCGAGGTCGCGTTGATAGTCGAGCCCTTCCGGGCGAGCGCCGCCCTGGTTGTGATCGCCGTCGGACGGCGTCTCGTCGGGCGCGCCGGCGGGCGGCGCCGGTGGCGCGTCGGTCCGCGGACGCGGGCGGTCTGCTCCCGCGTCGGGCGGCCGGTGTGACAACCGTTTTGAACGGCGCATGGCTGGGTGTCTCATGTGCGGCGCGGCTCGAGGCCGTCGGAGAAACATTCCATAGCAAAACAGTCTAGGTCGGTTCGCGGCACGCCAAGGTAACAATTACCTTCAATTTGTAACGTTTCGACCCCTCGCCAATCATCTATCCGACAATAGCGCCGCGCGTGCGCGCGGCATGCCGGCCGGCGATTTGTCAAAGCTTTGCAATTTTCCTATGACAATTGCGAAACAATGATGCGGCATCAGGGCGTGCATGCGCCGCCGCTCACCCAGACAGGACTTGCACTCAGGGATGAACATTCGCTTCGAATCGCCGCGTCGGGCCATGCCGGCGCGCATCGTGCTGGCCGTCATCGCCACGGCCGCACTGCTGTCAGGCTGCAACTCGCTGTACAGCGAAGGCGCGACGGCCGGCGCCGGTATCGCGGGCGCCGCGATCGCGTCCAAGGTCACGAACAACGCCGCCGTCGCGACGGGTATCGGCCTCGGCGCCGTGGCCGGCGCGCGGGCCGGCGTCCAGTACTCGCAGCGCGTCGCCCACCGTTACACCCAGGAACAGATCGCGAAGGCGGCCGGCCCGCTCGATGTGGGCGGCGTCGCGCCGTGGTCGACGCACCACTCGTTCCCGATCGAGGACGACGAACAGGGCCGCGTGACGGTCAGCCGGATGATCAGCGTCGGCCCGCTCGACTGCAAGGAAATCGTGTTCGCGGTCGACACGCCGGCGAAGGCCGACAAGGCCGCGCAATCGGCGTTCTACGTCGCCACCATCTGCCGCGACGGCCCCGCATGGAAATGGGCGTCCGCCGAGCCGGCGACCGAGCGCTGGGGCGCGCTGCAATGAGCGTCGCCCTCCGTCTCGCGGCGATCGGCGCGCTGTGCGCGGCAACCGCCGCGCTGTCCGGCTGCGGCTCGGTCGGCGCGGCAAGCGGCGCGCTGGCCGGCGCGGCGACGGGCCTCGTCACCGCGAATCCGGCGGTCGGCGTCGGCGTCGGGATCGCCGTGCAGGCCGCGACCGACGAGGCCGTCAACCGCACGATGAAGCAACTCCATCAGAACCAGCAGGACGCGATCGCGAAGACGGCCGGCGGCCTGGCCGTCGGCGAAGTGAAGCCGTGGAAGGTGAAGAACACGCTGCCGCTGGAAAACGGCGAAGGCGAAGTGCGCGTCACGCGCGCGTACGCGTCGGCGCTCGCGATCTGCAAGGAATTCGCGTTCTCGGTGAAGGACGGCGACAAGGCCGACTGGTATTTCGCGAATGCATGCCAGCAAGGCACGCACTGGAAGTGGGCGTCGGCGGAGCCGGCGGTCGACCGGTGGGGGAACCTGCAGTAACGGACGATGCGCGCCGCGTCACGCGCGGCTCCTGCGAATGCCGGGCCGACGGCCCGGCATCGTCGATCAGGACTCGACGTCCTCGAGGCTGAAATTTGACTACGAACTCTATCCCTTAAATTTCAATGAGTTACACCAGAAATTCACAGCACCCAGGCGAATGTTCGATTCAATGTAGGCGCTGTGTAGGCATTTTGGGTCCGTATCAATCAATGTTGATCCACTTCCACTGCGTTGACTTCGGGCAGCCGCAGCCCTATCCAATAGCACCGGACCCGAACGCGCCCTTTCGTAGCGCGCCCAGCCATAAGGGTCAGGTACAATGACTTGCGCTGCGGGTGTAGCTCAATGGTAGAGCTGAAGCCTTCCAAGCTTACGACGAGGGTTCGATTCCCTTCACCCGCTCCACCGGGCCTCTAGCTCATGCTTGGTTAGAGCAGCGGGCTCATAACCCTTTGGTGCCGCGCTCGACTCGCGGGAGACCCAACACCTCAGCCAGTCCTGTCGCCCCGCCCAATGCGAACGTCGTTCCGAACATCACTCCTCCTCAGCCAAGCCACTCAAGTCTACCGGCTTAGGATCGACTTGTGCTTCCACGGCGCGCTGGAGTGTCCCCGGCTTTCTACGAAGAGCGTATGCCCGCATCACTGAGAGTGGCGCAAACTCAAGCCCCTCTATCGGCGTATGCCCAACAATGACCGGGGTATTGAAATTTACGTTCTTGTCGTCGTCAAGCGGCAACGTCCATTTTCCGCCGTAGTTTTCCCTGACAATTTCACCAAGGTAACGAGCAAAAGTAACAACGAGCCCCAACACATAATCCTTGTTCTGCCCAGAAGACAAAAGATCGAACAACTTCTCCAACTTCGGCAAATCATCCAGCTGAACACTCAACTCAATACCATGCTCCTCCGCCTTCTCGGATAACCAATCCAACTGATCATCCATGTTCATCAGGAAATTATCAAATTCTTCTTCAGCTGATTTTCTATCGAAAGCCATTTCATACTTCCTTTACGGAATCTTAGGACCAATATGCGCATCCACACCCGCCTTCTCCAAAGCATCGAGATATGGCTTTGACGCGCCTTGCTCAAGGATGTGTTCGACCTGCCAGCCTTGCTTGACTAGTTCTCCATCCTTCTGAATTGCCAAGATGTTTTCCTTCGTCAAACTTACGGGACCTGTTTTAAGCTGTCCAGCATACATTTCGTCTGCCTTCAGAATATCAATCTGACGATTGGTCAGAGGCGTCTTGAGGGTACCTTCAGAGGCATCCATGGCCTCACGATATGCAGATTCACGCGCAGCGCCAAATTGGTAGTTGCGCATGTTCGTGTCATATTGCTTGCTCCAAGCCTCGTAGTCTTTCTTCCCACCTCGTGCTTTGTATCTTTCCCACCTCGATGCTTTATGTTCGGGCGTACCGGGCTTTAGCTTAGCCTCAGCAGGCTTAAGCACTTTAGCGCCATCCCCTGCCGCACCTCCGGCACCAACGCCGTCAGTTGCGCCAGCCGCCTTACCGACCGCCGTGGGTACGTCGGCTGCCTTGGTGCCCTCTGCGATAGTCCCCTCTGCCTGAAGCACTTTCCCGGTAGCTGTGGCGGTCTTACTCAGTTCAACTCCTTCAGCAGCACCTACCTTACCTAAGGCGGCCACGCCTCTGATCCCGCCCTTGACTATCCCAGCCCCTCCGGCAGCCAGCGACACCGCCGTTACGATCTTGTCGCCGCCGGCCTGAGCTGCGTTGCTCATCTTGAACTTTGGCAACTCTATCGAGCCGGCACTTGCCTTAACGTCCTGTGCCGCTTGCGTCAGCGCTTCGGCAGACTGCGTTTGCCCAAACACGCTTTGCATCGCGGCGGCCTGCTCCATTTCACCTGCGGTTTGGAGCGTACTACCTTTGATCAGTAGTTCACCAATATCGGACGGTATATTCGCTATCCCTTTGACTGCACCTTTTGTCGCTTCCCATGGGTGATCTGCGGCCTCACTAAGCTCGTGCTTGGTGTTGCCCCACCATTTGGAGAACCACCCCTCCTCCTCTGGCGTTTCCGCCTTCACCGGCGGATTGGCTGAAGACGCAGGGGCGCTCGACATAGCCGCCTGACCATACAGTCTGCCGACAGTATTGCCCTTATCACCCACAATGCTCTCCCCGACTTATTTTTGGCTCATCCGCTCTCGGACCTTCGCCGGCGGGTCTGGCGGGAATTTCGCCCCTTTCGCGATCATCAGTGTGCGCAGATGCTCGAATTTTTCTAGCAACTCATGCCCTTCCGACGTAGTGCCCGGGCTCGGCTGCCCCTGAGTCGTTACGACGGGCTTGCCGCTTTGACCAAGCGTAACGGCCGTTGTACTGGCAGATTTGCCATCCGGTTGAAGGTGATCAATCTCCCATTGCACCGAGTAGGCCACGCTCACGCCGTTGGTCGTATGTGCGTTCACGTCGGCCCCATGCTCGACCAAATAGATAGCAAGGTCGGGCTTCGATACATCGATCGCCTTGTCCAGTGCAGCACTACCGATGGAGTCTCGCAGGTTAACGTTTGCCCCGCGCTCTACAAGCAGATGCACATGCTCGGGCGCTTTCTCACCTTCCAGTGCGCGCTGAAGCAATGTGGTGCCGTCTGCGTCCTGGTAATTCGGCGACAGTCCACCCTCCAACATTGCCTGGAGCACGTGCGGATCGTCGTTCGTCAGCGCGACATGAAGAGCACTTCCAAGGCCTTCTACGACCTGCTTGTCCGGTTCAGCACCATGAGCAACCAGTTCGCGAATGGCGTCGTAGTTCTTCTGCAAAATCGCGTACCAAAGCAACGTCATATCGTCGCGTCCCGCCGCATTGACGTTGAGGCCAGCAAGCGACTCCTTCAGCCGCGTGGTGTCGCGATCATTGATCGCCTTTGCTGCATTCAGATACGGCCCCTCGAAGAACTTGCCAGGAGAATTTGCGCTCATGTTGCATCCAGTGGTGACGAGTACCAGTGCGACGAAAGACGCGCCCGCCAGCTGGCGCCATGACTTTTGGCCGAAACGCACGAGTCGTTGCAGAAAAATGGTTGTATCCGCCATCGTGTTGATGATCGACTATCTGAAAGCAAGGTTGGGTTCATCCTCCAATTTCCTTGAGGATCGTTGTCTGGTCTTCCGTCTTCTGCTGCTCAATTCCGTCAATCACCTTGTCCATACCGTGCTTCGCGACCGAGCCCCCTTGACCCGGCAAGATGTGTGGCTCGCCCACTGCTGTCGGCATCAGGCCATGGCTCTTTTCCTGAGCCGCTGTCAGGACCTCGCCTTCAACTCGATATGCCTGAATGTCCGAGGCGACCGGCGTTCCGCCGTAACGGGCGACCGTCAATGGATTGAGACCAGCAGAATTAAATGTGGTGGCAGCAATCCCGCTCGTTCGTGACGCAGCAGACGCCATCCCACCGCCCAGCGAGTGACCGACAATATTGACGTCAGCACCACTCTTCGCAAGCGCCTTGCCAATCGAGACGGCACGGCTGTAATACGCCGAGTCTTTGTTCATGCCCTGCATGATGTTGTTTTTCCAGTCGGACAAGCTCTTCTTGTCCGTGCCTTGAAACACCACCTGGGGCTTGAAATCGCTACCGAACACGTCCTTGTCCGGCTCATACACCTGCGCACGAAAATTCGTCCCCGGAATGGAAAAATCGCCAGATTTAAGCTTGTACTGAGCGAGTTTGGCCGGATCGCCACTGACGTTGTTCCAGCCTTCCGGTGTATCTGCCTTAGGGTTGTAGACGTTTTGCGCCAGCTTGGCCTGCTCTACTACGGAATTGTTCTTCTCGAATCGATCTGCGGCAGCCTGTAATTTGTCACGCTCCGCGCCCGGCGGCAAAGAACCCACCTTCTCCCGCGCCTCGGCGATCTGGGCCTTTCGCCCTCGCCAACGGGCAGCCTTCGCATCCTTCCCGACGTAATTGCCATTCATCCAGAACTGGTCGCTGTGGCGCACGACCATCTTGCTTTCAACCCGGACAGTCTTGCTATGATCGATCGGCCAGCATTTGGCACCAACGGTTCCGCTTTCGACTCCATGTGCTACGCCAGCCTGATCACCGATCGTATCCGGTGCAAAACTCGAATCAAACCGTACGATAGGATTCCCGTTTGCAAACACCGTCTTCGACGTCATTTGACTGTCGCCAAGGCTTGCCGTGACGGGATAAGGTACCGGCGGCGTGCTACTCCCCATGGGGGTTTTGCATACGTCGGGCATCATCGACACGATGGTCCACTGGCCATCCTTGCGGGCCATTACGTTGTCTGCCACGTGTCCTCCGCTTCGCTCGTTGTTTTCAGGGCGGCCATTCGCAACAGAGGCGCATGCCGATCCAGTTCGAAACGTGCCTCGCACACGCGCAACGCCGGCTGCAACGGAAAAACCGCTCGCCACGTCGCCGATACGCGCATTTCCTCGGTATCGATCAAAAGTGTGTCGAGCTTCATCTCGAGTGGCACGATTTCACCGCTCTTGAAGCGAAGCGCCACAAGGGCGCGATGCCCCGGAAGCCTCGCACGCAAAAAGCCTGCGCGCGTGTGCTCCGGCGGCGCGAGATTGGCAAGCTCAAAGGCGAGTCCTGGCGCAGGCCATTCGATCTGCTGGTCTGCCGGCGCACCATTCCAATAGTGGAAGTCATGATCCACCGGATGGTACGGCCATCTTGTCTTATGCCATGTCTCGTCGTAAGTCCCGGCAAACTGCAAACGCGGTGTCCAGGCGCGACCGACAGCACCCAATCCGACAGGCATCGTCGCGTAGCTCGCCACCACCTCTTTCATCTGCTTGGCATCCAGCCCGGAAGCCGAGTGCTCGCCAACGTCGAGACTGGTGACAGGAATGTCCCATGCTTCGATCTGAGGCGCCGGAATCTCAGCGATCTTTGGCAACGGTCCTGGAATCGATGACGCACACAACGAGGCGACGACCGACTTATGGGTCGCCCGATCGAGGAAACGCTTCTCCACCCATCCCCGGCCCAACGGGTTAGTGAAACAGACCTCGTTCAGCTCGAGTTCCGCACTCGCCCCCGTTGCACCCGGCGCAAGGGCGATGCGACTCGCGCCGCCGTACGCCTGCTCCCAGCGAACCGGAACAGCGCCTGTGGGTTCAGGTTCGCCGAGCTTCCACCCACGCCAGCCCTTCGTAAATGAGCGCGGCCCCGTTATGCGAAGTCCTTTGTCGATGACCATCGTGCCGGCATCGAAGACCCGTACGCGAGCGGGCCACGAAGCCACAGGAGTGCCATGCGGGGCGTGTGCTGTCGCACGAACCAGGACATCACACTTCGGCTTGAACGGTGCGAGATCACTCTCCCATTTCACGCTGCTCGTGCCCGTCTTGCCTTCGTATTCGTCGGCCATCGCCAACGGAACGGCATTGTCGCCGCTCAGCAGCACGCAACGATGCGTATCGCCATCAGCGTCGAGCGATTGCGCCGGCTCAAGCCGGTACGCTGCCTTGAGCGCCACCACGTGAATCTCGTTGCCGGGCACGTCGACGGCATGGAACGCCATCGCATGCAAGGGCGTGAGGTTACGGAACTCCATCGCCATAGCGCTTAGTTCAGATCGACGGTCTTGCCGTCAACCTTCACCGCGTCGGAACCGAGAATGTCGATGCTCGTCCCACTAATCGTAATGTGGCCGCTGCTTTCGAGAACGATTGACGCTTTACCGGTTCGCAGTTCAATGCGATCGCCTGCGGTAACCGTGTAGGTCTTGCCCACCATCGTGGTTTTCGACAGGCCCACCTCCTCGGCGCTGGCAAGGCCGGCCGCAGTGTTGATCGCGCCCGCTACCGTCACGGTATACGCGCCGCCCACGGTCAGTGCTTTCGCAAGCCCGACCGTCTCCGTCGACGTCAGTGCAATCAAGAGGTTCTCCATCCCCTGGATCGTCTCGTTTCGGTTACCGCCGACCGTCAGCGTCTCGTTGTTGCCAACGGTCTCGGTGCGATCCACGCCAACGTGAATCGTCTCGTTGTTGTCGACCGTTTCCGTGCGATCGTGGCCGACGTGAACCGTTTCGTCATGGTCGATATTCTTGCTGCGATCATTGCCGACCCAGTGCGACTCGTTGTGCTCGACCTCGATGCGCTGATCCTTCTCGGCGTGAAGCCAGACCTCTTCTTCGCCCTTCTTGTCCTCGAAACGGATCGCATTGGCTGTGTTGACGTTACCGGTCTTGGTCGAGCGCGTCAGAATCCCGCTCTGTGTCGCGTTTGCTGGCAATGCCCACGGCGGCATGTTCTGCGAGTTGTAAACGCGTGATGTCACCAGGGGACGGTCCGGATTTCCGTCCAGGAAACTCACGACCACCTCATCCCCGATTCGCGGAATTTGAACCATCCCGAAACCGCTGCCCGCCCACGGCTGGCTCACACGCACCCAGCAGGAGCTACCTTGGTCGCGTTTGCCGAGACGATCCCAGTGGAACTGTACCTTCACCCGGCCGAGGCTATCCGTATAAATCTCCTCGCCTTTCGGCCCGACGACGATCGCCGTTTGCGGCCCGACGATCGTCGGACGCTCGCCCTCGAATGCCGGGCGATACGGAATTTTCTTGCGAATGCAGGTGAAGCTGCACGAGTATGCTGAGCTACCTTCACCGGGCTCATAGTTGTTTGTGCCAGCATGAGAGACGGTCAACAACAGGAACTGACGGTCTTCCTGTTTAGTACTGGCATGATCGTAATGGTCATCCAGTTCGAAGTATCGACACGGCATCATCCGTCGACCGGTCGTCGTACCGACAAACGTCTTGCTGTGTGCAGCCAACGCCTCTGTTCGGAAGCGCGTGAGCTCTTCACCCCGATCACTGTCAGCGAAACCATGCTCGCCGAGATAGTCGTAGATCTCGTAGGACGGTACGTCGCCTTGATTGACTTCCGAGCCACCCGACACGAATCGCCTGGCATGGGGAATTTTGTAGTCGAAAGTTTTCAGTCCAACCGTATCCGGCGCAAGCTGACGCTGCGCTTGAAACGACGTGACAACGGCTAGATTGTCCATCGCCTCGCCCTGGTTGTACTGTAACGACGGGCTACGCCCGTCGATCGGCTTCGCGGTCACCGAGTTATCGGCAATGATCAGCTTGTGCCCATCCTTCGCATGCTCGAAGTAATAGAACAGGCCATCCTCTCGCATCAGCCGTTCGACAAAGGCTAGATCGGTTTCCCTGTACTGGGTGCAGTAGCTACGATTCTTGGTTCCCTTCGACAGACGGAACTCGAACGACGCGAGCTTGCCGTACTCCCGGAACACGCGTGAGAGGATCGACTCGGTGTTCTCTTCCTGGAAAATGCGAATGTCCTGTCGACGAGAGAGCATCCACAGCCACGGCAGGATCGTCGCGCTATACATCGCAAAGCCGCCATCCGTGTCCAGATGCGAAAACGCTGCGACGTATCCGTGGAAGTAGCGCTCTTCGGAGCTGGCGAGCGCATCGGTCAACTGTAACGTGATTGTCACCGGTTGGCCGATCAGCTTCTTCAGCTCGATATTCTTGTCCTGCGATGCGAGCCGGGCATGCATCTCGAAATTTTGAGATACCCCCTCGGTACAATGGAAATCGACGAGCACGAGATCCGATCGACCTTTCAATGGGGTTTCGATCGTAAACAGGCGATTGCTCTGGAGCTGGAAGAAGCTCGCAATTTCTGACATTTGCATATGTAGCCTCGGAATCTCTCAGCGGAGGGGGCAGTTTCTTGTCGGCGCGGCCATTCTAATATGTCTGCGCGCCATTTGGACTAGATGTCGGCCCCGGAAAACAGGGACCGATTATCGTGAATCATTGAATATTTGCAGCGAATGGACCATCTGCTGTCACATTACGAACGTGAAGTCGGACTGCTTGCACGCAGTCTGGCGGAGTTCGCTCGGCGCTTTCCGAAGATTGCAGCACGCCTCGGCATGACTGGCGGACACGTCGAAGACCTGCACGTCGACCGAATGGTACAGACGTTCGCCCTACTAGCAGCTCGTGTAGATGCGAAGCTTGATGATGATTACCCGCAATTCACCGAGGCACTTCTCGAAATTGCCTATCCGCAGTATCTGCGCACCGTCCCGTCATGCGCGGTTGCCTCGTTCGACCCATCGGTTCTGTTCGGCCAGCTTGTTGGGCGCAAAGTAATAATGAGCCACTTCGCGCGAAGTAAATCTAAGCCACCTTTCAGTACAGTCAGCCTTTTGCGCGCAAAGGCTGGCGATGCTCCAGAAGGAACAGTGGATGCAAATCCATGTGCTCAAAGCCCAAGGCGTATCGGAGCGCGAGATCGCGCGGCGCCTGGGCATTTCTCGCAACACGGTGGCGCGGTACCTGTCGGCTGAGGAAGTGCCGCGCTACAAGCCGCGTGAACCGCGGCCAACCAAGCTCGGAGCGTTCGAGGCGTACATCATCGAGCGCATGAGGGCCGCAGCACCGGAGATCATCGCAGCGCCGGCGCTGCTGCGCGAGTTGCGGGCGCGCGGCTACGAGGGCCAACTGCGAAGCCTGCAGGCTTTCATGAACACGCATAAGCCCATGCCGAAGCCCGATCCAGTCGTAAGGTTCGAGACCGAGCCCGGTCGGCAGATGCAGTGCGATTTCGTTGTCTTCCGACGAGGCACCGACCCGCTTTACGCCTTCACCGCCACGCTCGGCTTCAGTCGTTGGCGCTGGGCACGCTTCACCACCGATGAACGCGCCGAGACGCTGGTTGCCTGTCATCATGCGCTGTTCGAAGCCTTGGGTGGCATTCCTCGCGAGATCCTTTACGACAACGCCAAGACCATCGTTGTCGAACGCGATGCTTATGGCGACGGCCAACATCGCTGGCACGCCGGCCTGCTCGATCTGGCCAAGCGGTACGGCTTCCTGCCCAGATTGTGCCAACCGTACCGCGCGCAGACCAAGGGCAAGGTCGAGCGATTCCACCGCTATTTGCGCGGCAATTTCTATGTGCCGCTGGCAAGCCAGCTTAAACAATCCGGCTTGATGCTCGATGCCGCGACTGCGAACGTCGAGGTGAGTAAATGGCTGCGCGACGTGGCCAACCAGCGCGTGCATCCGGTTACCGGGCAGGCACCCGCGATTCTGTTGGAGCAACGAGAACGGGCTTGCTTGCTCGATATGCCTGGCTACACATTGCCCCGATTGCCGGCTCGCGCCGTCGCTCGGCCGCGCGTTGATCCCGCGATGTCGATCCAGCACCCGTTGTCCATCTACCAGCAATTACTGACCGAGGTGCGCGCATGAACTTGCAGCAGGAACGCATCGACGGGCACTGCCAAAGCCTGAAGCTCGAGGGACTCATGCACCGATACGTCGCTCTGGCCAGCGACGCGGCGGCCAAGCAATGGAGTTTCCTCGACTTCCTCGAGAACGCGCTCTCGCACGAACGAGAGACGAGGCAAGTTCGTTCGCGGCAAACACTGGTGCGCATGGCCGGGTTTCCCGCCATCAAGACACTGGATGACTACGACTACAGCTTCGCCGTCGGGGTCCCGCGCGAGGCAATCGACGAGCTTGCCACGCTACGCTTCATCGAGCGAGGCGAGAACGCCGTGTTGCTTGGTCCGTCGGGCGTGGGCAAGACGCACCTCGCGATCGCCATCGGATATGCAGCGACGCAGGCCGGCATCAAGACGAAGTTCATCACGGCGGCGGATCTGATGTTACAGCTCGAGGCTGCACGCCGACAGGAGCGATACGACGCCGTTCTTCGGCACAACATTCTCGGCCCGAGGCTGCTCATCGTCGATGAGATCGGCTATCTACCGCTCTCGGGCGATCAGGCCAGTCACTTCTTCCAGATCGTCGCCAAGCGCTACGAGCGTGGCTCGATGATCCTGACCAGCAACCTGCCGTTTGCGCAGTGGGACGAAACCTTCGGCGGCAACACCACCCTCACTGCAGCGATGCTCGACCGCATCCTCCACCATGCCCACATCATCCAGATCAAAGGAGACAGCTACAGACTGAAACAGCAACGCAAAGCCGGGCACGTCCCGACATCGAAGAAGTAACGACTGGCTCAGTTTTACTTTGCGCGATCAGGCGCGAAGTGGCTCAGATTTCAGTAAGCGTATCGTGAGGGCCGTTCTTGAACTCGCAGGTAGGAGGGCCCAAAGTAGTTCCCACTATTTTGAGTAGTGGGAACTACTTTGGGCTCAGAGAAGATATCCGCGGGCAGTCGCAAGGGCCGCCCGAATCACAGTCCGGAGTTTCGGCGTCGGATGGTCGAGGCTGCGTGCGAACCAGGTGTGTCGGTGTCCAACCTTGCTCGTGAACACGGTCTGAACGCGAACATGCTGTTTAGATGGCGACGCGAGTATAGAGCTGCGCAGGCCAAGGCAACCGAATTGATTCCAGTGACCATAGTGGCCGATATGCCGAGCGTCGTCGCTCCAGAGGTGTCGATCGCGGCTCTCAAAGTTGCGGAGCCGGCCGCGCCTGGCGGCACGATCGAAGTGCGAATCGGTCGCGCCGTAGTCAAGGTAGATGGCGTGGTCGATCTCGAAACACTGCGGGCGGTGCTGGGGAGTTTGAAGTCGTGATCGGCCTGCCGGCGGGTACGCGGGTATGGATCGCAGCAGGCGTCACCGATATGCGCTGTGGTTTTCCCGGCCTGGCGGCGAAGGTGCAGACGGCGCTGTGCGAGAATCCGCTGAGTGGTGACGTGTTTATTTTTCGCGGGCGCCGTGGGGACCTGATCAAGATTTTGTGGGCGACCGACGACGGGATATGGCTGCTTGCGAAACGGCTCACGAGCGGGCGTTTTGTCTGGCCGCAGGCCGACGGCGGCAAGATCTATCTGACGACGGCCCAGCTGTCCATGGTTCTTGAGGGGATCGATTGGCGGCAACCTCGTCGAACGGCCACGCTGTCGATGGCGTAGTGGTTGTAAACCGCGTGGGAAGCTCGTAAACTGCGCGGCATGCCGCCCGACGATGATCTACCCGACGACGTTGCCATCTTGAAGGCCTTACTGATCGAGGCTCGCGCCTCGCTTGCCGAGCGCGATATTGAGATCGTTGATCGGGACCGAGAAATCGAGCGCCTGAAGGCGCAAATCGACAAACTTCGTCGGATGCACTTCGGTCACAAGTCCGAGCAGTTGGACCGGCTCGAAACGCAGCTCGAGAATCTGGCCAGCGAACAAGGTGTTGCAGATGTTCGCCGAGCGCGCGCTCGGGCACCGAGCTCAGGAATCTCCATCAAGACGCCGAAGGAAACGCTGCCGTCTCATCTGCCACGCGAAGAGCGTGTGCTTGCCCCTGATCCGATTTGTGCGAAGTGCGGTAGCGTCATGCGCCCGCTCGGCGAGGATATGTCAGAGCAGCTCGCGCGCGTGACGGCGGCGTTCAAGGTGATCCGCACGATCCGCCGCAAGATGAGTTGTACCCGATGCAACCATATCGCGCAGCCGCCGATGCCGGGACTGCCGATTGAACGCAGCATCGCTCATCCCAGCCTGCTTGCCGACATCCTCGTTTCGAAGTATGGGGATCACGTTCCGTTGTATCGGCAAACTGCGATTGCGGCCCGCGACGGTGTGCGTCTGGATCGCGCCAACATGGCTCGCTGGATCGGTCAATGCGAAGAGCTCTGCCGACCGCTGATCGAGGCACTACGGCGCTATACGATGGCGCCGGAGAAACTTCATGCGGATGACACGCCGATCCCCGTGCTTGAGCCCGGCAAAGGGAAAACCGTGACGGGCCGCTTATGGGTCTACGTGCGTGATGATCGACGTTCCGGTTCGACACAACCCGCGGCCGTCTGGTTTGCCTACTCGCCGGACCGCCAAGGAATCCACCCTCAGACTCATCTCGCCGGATTCGAAGGTGTCCTGCAGGCGGACGGTTACGCTGGGTTCAACGAACTGTATGAGAGCAGGAAGATCCGCCAGGCAGCATGTTGGGACCACGCGAGACGCTATCTGTTCGAGGTCCACGAATCCGGCCCGTCAGAATTTACAACTCAAGTCCTTGACATGATCGGCGAGCTCTACGGCATCGAAGCCGAGATCCGAGGCAAGCCACCCGATGAGCGTCTACGTGTTCGGCAAGAAAAAAGCAAACCACTGCTCTCGTCTCTCGAAGTACGCTTGAGGGAGAAACTTGAGACGCTCTGGCCGAAGGCACCGCTGGCTGCTGCGATCAACTACTCGCTAAATCGTTGGGAGGCACTCATACTGTTCTGCGATGACGGTCGAATCGAGATCAGCAACGTGCTGGCTGAAAACGCGTTACGCTGCGTATCGCTCGGCAGGAAGAACTTTCTGTTCGCCGGTTCCGACAGCGGCGGAGCGCGGGCGGCCGCGATGTACAGTTTGCTCGGGTCATGCAAACTCAACGGCATCAACCCGCGCACCTACCTCGAATACGTGCTCACGCACATCGTAAGCGCCCGAGCAGTACCGTAGTGCAGGTTGTTGACTGCGGAGCTCTGCGACGCTATCGGATGGGGTCGACGCGAGCAGTAGGCGGCAGCGACGGCGCCACGTTCCACGGCAGCAGCTCGTCGACGCGGTTAGCCGGATAGTCGGCGATGCGCTCGAGCACGTAGGCGAGATACGCCTCGGGATCGAGGCCGTTTAAGCGCGCCGTGCCAATCAGGCTATACATCGCGGCGGCACGTTCGCCACCGGAGTCGGCGCCGGCGAACAGATAGTTCCGCCGTCCGAGAGCGACGGCTCGCAATGCTCGCTCGGCAATCAGGTTGTCGATCTCCGCACACCCATCGCTGCAGTAGTAGACGAGCGCTGGCCAGCGATTCAGCGCGTACCGAATCGCCTTGGTCGTGTCAGATTTTGCAGAGAGGTTGGCGAGCGTCGCTTCGAACCAACGCTTCATGTCGTCGAGCAGCGGCACCGCCCGCGCTTGGCGCACACTGCGCCGTTCGTCGGGCGGCTTGCCGCGGATCTGCTCTTCGATCTTGTAGAGCGCGCCGATCCGGCGCAGCGCCTCCTCCGTCACGGCGTTGGGGCGCACCGCATGCAGGTCGTGGATCTTCCGGCGCGCGTGAGCCATACATGCGGCTTCCTGGACGCGCCCGTCGAGATATAGCTCGGCATAGCCCGCGAACGCATCGGCCTGCAGCACACCAGTGAAGTCAGCGAGATGTCGCTGCGGATGCTCACCGCGGCGATCTGACGTGTAGGCGAACCAGGCCGCCGGCGGTTCGTCGGAGCCGCTCGGCCGATCATCGCGCACGTAGACCCAGAGACGTCCTGTCTTCGTTCGACCGTTGCCCGGCGCCAGCACCGGCAGCGGAGTGTCGTCCGCATGCACCTTACCGCAGGCCAGCGTGTAGCGGCGCACGGCGTCGACCAACGGTGCGAGCAGCGCCGTGATGCTGCCCATCCAGTAGCCCATCGCGCCGGGATCGATCTCGACGCCGTCACGCGCGTACATCACCGCCTGGCGGTGCAGCGGAAGGTGGTACGCGAACTTCGACACGGCGATGTGGGCGAGCAGCGCCGGACCCGGGATGCCCCGATCGATCGGGCGGCTCGGCGCCGCAGCCTGCACGATGCGATCGCAGCGCGCGCAGGCCAGCTTCGGGCGGCGATGACGGATCACACGGAAGTGCGCACGCACGTATTCGAGTTGCTCCGCGACGTCTTCGCCCAACGGCTTGAGCTGTCCACCGCAATCGGGGCAGTCATCATCGGCGGGCAGATGGACGCGCTCTTCGCGTTCAAGATGTTCGGGTAGCGGCTTGCGGCTCGGACCTTCGCGGCGCGGCCGCTTTGCCTCGGGAGCGGCTGCTACATCGGCGGCGCCTTCGTCGGCCTGCAGATCCTCCAGCCGCAATTCGAGCTGCTCGATCTGACGATCCAGCTTCTCCGATTTACGGCCGAACTGCATGCGGCGCAGTTTCGCGATCGTGAGCTTTAGGTGCTCGATCTCAAGTGAGCGCGACGAGAGTTGCTGCCGCAGCTCGGCGACCTGGGCGTCGCGCTCACGCAGCAACGCTTTCAAAGCGTCGATGTCGTCGGGCAGCGCGGTCGAGGTCGATTCCATGAGGACAGTTTACGACTGCCCATGATCACGCGAGCACCAGTTAACAATGGTTTACAGCGCGCTGCGTGGGCGCGCGGCTTCGACCGGCTGCCGCCAATCGAAACCCTCGAGCAAGAGCGACAGTTGGGCGGTTGTGAGCGCGACCACGCCGGCGTCAGCACGCGGCCACGCAAAACGCCCCTTCTCGAGCCGCTTCGCCAATAAACATAGCCCGCCGTCGCTCCAATACAAGCACTTCAGCAGGTCACCGCGCTTGCCCCGGAACACGAACACGTGTCCAGAGAACGGATCTTTCTCCAGCACCGTCTGTACCTTCGCGGCCAACGAATTGAAGCCGCATCGCATATCGGTGACGCCCGCCGCGATCCAGATCCGCGTGTTTTGAGGCAGACCGATCATCGTAAAATGCGATCGAGAACAGAACGCAGCACGTCCGGGTCTGGCGCGCCTTCGATGCGAATCGACGTCTTGCCATGCTGGATCTGGATCGAGCCGGACGGTATGTTGTCGGTCGCAGTCGGCACCTCGAGCGCCATCGACGGCTGAGACGGTTCGTTGACGACAACCGGCAGCATTGCGTCTGGAATCGCATCGTCCGTTAGCAGGCCTTGCGCATGGAGGCGACGCCATGCCCACACCTGATTGGCATTGATGCCGTTCTCGCGAGCAACACGGGCGACCGATGCGCCGGGCTCGAATGTCAGCGCGACGATGGTCCGCTTCCATTCCGTGGGATGTCGGCGAGTTTGCCGTTTCGGCGGGATCTCGACTGTCTGAGTCACTCTGTCCACAACTCCTATCGTGGACACGACTGGTCATTCGTGTCCTTCACAGGACATCATGGCACTCGTCACCGAGCGTTCACAGACGGTACTGGTCTCGTGCTTACCGCACATCGCCGATTACCAGATCAATCGTGTCGACGAATTGCTGCCCTGGAACGTCGCCAAGCTGCTGCTCCCAGTCCCCGGCACTGCGAACTGATCCGGTCTGCCCACGGCAGGCATAGCCTGCCGCGCTCTGCGCCGCCTGTCCAGAAAATTTTGGACGGCCCTCACGCTACGCTTACGATTTCAAATGCGTTTGACAAGCTTACAGAACCGTTGACGATAGCGCGCGGCACGATGCTGGACGCCAATGCCGCACCGTGCCGTTTCCGTACCGTCTATGACGTCACGTTATCGCCATTGCGCATTCACTCGGCGCGTTATTCGCCGGCGACGCTTGCTCCGGCAGCAGCACGCATTCCGTCGGAAGTGACGGGGATCCTTTCGATTTCCTTTGCAAGCGAATCCGCGTCGCAAGCATTTGATGAGGCCATTCCGTCCGCCCCGGTTCGAGTGCATTTGACCGGGGAGCGGCCGCTCGTCGCCGCGCTTGCCGATACGCTGCTGCTCCGCGCATCAGGCGCGTACGTGGAAGTGGACGACAGCGGACGCTGGATCAGCTTGTCGAAAGTGCCGATCGAGCCGGCCGGCTTCGCCGATGAAGAGCAATTGCTACCGCACGAAGGCAACACGAGCGCGCAATCCTTCCGGAATCTCGTGGAGTATTTTGCCTTCCCCGAGAAGTTCGATTTCGTCGACATCGACCTGGGGCGAATTCGTCGCGCCGCACGCGCCGCCGCAGCTCGACGGCTAACGCTTCACATCGCCGTGCGAGGCACGGCCCATGACTCCGCCGCCGCTCAGATCCTGGCGACGCTGAACACCAGCACAGTCCGATTGTTTTGCACGCCGGTCATCAACCTGTTCGAACGCGTCGCAACGCCTATCCAGCTAACCAGTCACGATGCCACCTATCCGATCACCCCGATCCCGTTGGCAACCGGCATTCCGCTGAGCGTCTATTCGGTTGAAGCCGTCTATCTGGGTGAGCGTACGAAATCGGACGAAGACAAGGCCCTCATCGCTTCACGTGCGACACCGCGCACACAGGTGTGGCCGTATCGTGCATTCAGTCATGCGCGACCGACGGATTCGTCTGCCGTCTATTGGTTGGCCTACCGAGATCCGGAAGCCTCGCCGGACGGAGCACCTGCGGAATCGCTACTGGCTTTGGTGGACTTAAAGGGTCAAACCGCTCATCCACGATATCCTCAGGTCGATGTCGATGTACTGGCGACCAACGGAGAAATGCCGTCCCGGTTGCCGATAAGTGCGCCGGATAGCGATCTTCTGTACGAGGGCTCAGCGCTGGCATGCCCGATTACCCTACTCTCTCGTCCGACCTTGCCGGCAGCCTTGCCGCGCGGCGGTGCACTTTGGCGCGTCCTGTCGGCGTTGGCGCCGCATCCACTTGACCTGACGCGAGCCGGACTACCCGCCCTGAAGGAGTTTCTGCGTTTCCATGCCCCGCGTTCCAGCGTGGTTGCCCAACGTTGCATCGATGCGATCGTATCCCTCGACCACAAGCCGGCAATCAGGTGGATGTCTCTCGACAACCAGTTCCCGTCATTTGTTCGCGGTGTGGAGATCCTGCTTTCATTCTCGGAGGCGGCGACCAGAGATGTTAGCCTGCATCGGTTCTCGGCCGTCATGGACCGGTTCTTCGGCCCGTACGCTCACTCAAACAGCTACGTTCAGCTCGTCGTGTTATCGGCAGAGAGCGGCAAGGAGCTTTTGCGATGCGCGCCGCAGCCCGGCACGCAACCGTTGGTCTAGCTCAGTGAACATACCCGGCAAGAATCCCGATACTCGCCCCGGCCTGGAAGCCCACTGTTTGCCCTCGCATGATCAATACAGCCGGAGCCTCTGAAATTGCTCGTTGGAGCAGCCAACTGAAGCCAGGACCTGATAGCCCCGCTGCCAGCAACGCAGGATTCATGCCGAGCAACATTGCATCGCCCGCCCAGCCATAAATCGCCGACAACGACCCGTCGACATAAATCGTTCCGCCCTGAAAATCCGATCGCGACAGTTCAGTACCGCGAAACGCGCTCGTCATGTAGATACTGCCGTAACTCGGGAAGTCCAATGTGGAGCCCGCCGCCCCAACGCTGCGGCCCCGAATCGGCGGCAGCTTGATCTCAGGTGTCGAGAACCTCGGCAATTTGATTTTTGGGATCTTCAGACCCGCGCCGATCCCGACGCCGACGCCACCGTAGTAGAAGCTCTGATCGTGCTTCTCAGGGTCGGTCAGTATGATCGTGCCGCCCGTTGCCATTACGATCTCAACGCTCAGGCCACCGCCTGCCCCGGTGTTATAGGTCCACTTGCTCAGCCTCAGAAATGACATGCCCGCGCCCCAGTGATCTGGTTATTGTCGTGACGGAAGGTTGATCAGCCCACAAACGATGAAGCCCAATCCGAAGGCAGCGAAAAAGACCGCATTCCCCCAGATCGCATCGAACCGATCGATTCTCGCAGTCGGAATCGGATTCTCGGCAAGATAGCGCACCTGTGGTCGATCGCCGACGGCCATTTTTGACACGATACCGCCTTGCGGATACGAAACGTGTTCGCCTGACTTGGTCATGAACTCGATTTCAGGGTGATAACCGCCCGCGTTCAACTTCACCACTTCGCCCGGCACCATGATCGACGTCCGCATGAATTCACGCGTCAGCTGGACGTTTATCGCCGCTGCGATCAAAAAGCCGACTCCGATCACAACAAAGGCTACGGCCTTGTACATAAATGTGCTCGCTCGTTCGTCAAATAGCAGTCGGGATGATACACAACGCGAGTCCCGCACATGGGACTATCCGACGGCATCCAGCCCATCCAAGAGATTACAAACCAAGCTTGTCGGAGCGCACAATTGTCGGCCCAACAAAAATGACTTTGCGCAACGACGATTGCGGACCATGCGGCTGCATCTTGAAATGCGGGCGACGCCAGTGCGGACTCTTTTCGTGATGCGGTACGGCAGTCTCATTGCCTTCCGCACCAATCGGCTCCCAATCCAGAACCGCCGGTCCCACGATATGTCGATCGTACAAGTACTCGATCTCCGCGAGTCGTTCTCGACGTTTGCGCTGCCCTAGTCCGTTGAACTCCCTCGGTGCCCGACTATAAGCAAGATCGGCTTCTACATGCGCATCTGGAAGCTTCAGATACAGCATCAATTTTACGACGTAGTCGAATACCTGCTGCCAATAGACAAGAGCCGTCTCGCGCCTCTCCGGAGCGTACGCGGTCTTTTAACGACGCCCCTCAGTGGTTGAGGGCAGCAGGCATTCTCCAAGGCATGAGATCGGCGTAGTCGTCGGCAGTTGCAGCGAGCGGCAACCTGGTGAACAGCCAGACCAGATAGCGATACGGCTCGATGCCGTTCGCCTTGCACGTCTCGACGAGGGAGTACAGGTTGGCACTGGCCTGCGCGCCGGCGACAGTATCGGAGAACAGCCAGCCCTTGCGGCCGACGACGAACGGCCGGATCGCGTTCTCGCACAGGTTGTTCGAGATCGGCCAGTTGCCGTTACCGACGTAGCGGACCAGCTTGGGCCACTGTCCGCTCATGTACTGCAATGCCTTGCCGAGCAGACTCGACGGCACGACGCCTGGCAGATGCTCGACCAGCATGCGCTCGATGATGGTGAGCACGCGGGCGCTGTACCGGGCACGCAGTCGCTGCCGGCGTTCAGACTTCCACTTCGCGCTGCGCGCCTCGGCCGCGAACAGCTTGCCGATCAGCACGACGAAGCGCGTCGCCAGTAGGTCCGGCGAGCGTGCCGCCTTCGGCACCGACTCCTCGGCCTTGATGAAGCCGCGGCGCACGTGTGCCCAGCATCCGAGATGCACGAGCTGGTGATCGTGGGCGATGCCGTTGTAGAGCTCGTACCCGTCAGTCATCAGCACGGTGCCAGGCTGCACGCCGGCATAGAGCTTCTGCGCATGCTGGGCGCCGCGCCCCGGCGAGTACGAGAACATCCGCACAGGCGGCCCCGAGCCGTTGATCTGCGCCCACAGGTAACTCTTTGCTTGCGGCCTTCGTCCCGGTTCCTTCAGCACCTGGAACGTTGTCTCGTCGCCGTAGATCAGGTCCGATTCGAGCAGCGCGTCGCGCATCAGATTGATCACCGGCTGCGTGGCGAGCCCCACCCGCACTACGCTGGCGGCCAGCGTGTTCGACGAGATGGCGCCGCCGAAGCGACGCAGCAGCGTGGCCTGGCGATACAGCGGCATGCCGTACTGGTACTTGCCGGTGATGATCCACGCCAGCGCGGATTCCGTGAGCAGCCCGCGAGGGATGATACGCGCCGGTGCGGGCGTGACCTTGATACCGAGATCGCAGCATGGGCACGCGTATTTGACCCGTTGGTGCTGAACGACGCACACTTGCTCGGGAATCACGTCGAGCTGTTCGCTCGTTTCCACGCCGATCTCGACGAGAGCATGGCCATCATGCGCGCAGAACCGTTCGGACTCGGGCAACTCGTGTCGCACGACCTCGCGCGGCAGGTTCGGATCGAGTGGTTTGCGCCCACGCTTGCCGCGCGTGTGAGCGGCGACCGATGTGCCGGGCATATCCTCGCGCGCGGGCGCGTCGGTAGTCGTCGCCAGCGCCTCGGCTTCGTTGAACAGACCGAGCTGGTCAGCATGGCGCGCTTCGCTCGATGCGCCGAACAGTTCGTGCTTGTAGGCCCGCAGTTTCTCCTCGGCCAGATCGCGCTGAGCCGTCACGAGTCGAAGCTCACCGCGCAGCGCATCGCGTTCGGCGCTCGCGGCAATCAGCGCCTCGTACTCCTCGGCGCTCAACATGACGGGATTGTTCGGCATGGCCGGTTAGACCATGTCGCCCTCGTCGTGTTCAGCTCATCCGCGCGTAATATCGCTGGGGATGCTTCTGGATCACGGCCAGGTCGATTCCGTCGAGCAGCCAGTGCAACTGCTCAGCGCTGAGCGTGATCGTGTCGCCTCCGTTCGGCCAGACGAAGCGGTCGGCTTCGAGTCGCTTGAGCAGCAACCAGAAGCCGTTGCCGCCCCAGCCGAGAATCTTGATGCGATCGCGTCGTCGGTTGCCGAACACGAACAGCGCCGAGGTCATCAGATTCAGGCGCATCGCCTGTTCGACCAGAATCGACAACCCGTTGATGCCCATGCGGAAGTCGACTGGATCGCGATGCAGATAAACCTTCAGCTCTTCGTCGAACCGGAACACGGCAGCCTCCCGAGCATCTGGATCACCGTGGCCAGCTCATCGACACTCGCCTCGCCGAGATCAAATTCGACACCATTGGACAAGCGCACATGTAACGAGAGCGCCATCAACGACGGGGCTGGTGGCAGTACTGGGGAAACGGCAGGCACGGTCGACGCAGTCGTGACGACAGGAACGAATGCCCGCGCTTCACTCATCGGAACCCGACGGGCAGTGCCCGGAATGTCGATCGATACGCCGTCGATCACCAGCGGGTCCGGCCTCGTTGGGGTTTGCAGCGTATGCTGCTGATGGCGCGAGATCCAGCGGCGCAACTGATTCGGATTGACGTCATGGTCCATAGCCGCCCGGGCGATCGATACCCCCGGCTTCAGGCAAAACTCGACCAGCTCCCGCACGGCATCTTCATCAAATTCCCGCCGGCCATCCCGTCGTTGGCCAACTACCAGTCTGCTTCGAAGGTCCTGTTTCTCTGTCATCATGGTCTGAGTGCATGTGTCCACGCGGACACTTAGCATCTGACCTTATGCCTACCATTGGTAGGGCGTCGTTTATTGACGGCTTACTCCGGAGCACATTGGTTGTTCAGATCTTCGAGTATCTGTTTGACCGTGCGATCGGGCTCATCCAGCGGATAGGTGACCAATTGTGTACGAAAGTCACCGCTGCTGAATTCCTGCCAAGTCACCATCGTCAACTGGTCCGCAGTCGTCGTCCCAGATTCGAGCCTGCGCCGGAACAATGCAATCGCGCGGATACCATCGTCTTTGTATCCTCGCCACGCAGAATTGGGAATGATGCAAAGCGCCGGCGCCGGAAATTCAACCAGACCGATCGGCACATCGTCTGCAATGTAAGCACTATCCAGTAATCGATGAAGCGCGGCGGTCGGTTCGTACATCGCACCGTTGCTGGCATGGTAAATCTGCCAAGTCAAGCTGCGACGGGCGTTTTCCAGATCCTGCGGGTCCAGGCCGGCTGCCAATGAACGAACGCAGGTCGTCACGAATCTCGGAAACTCATCGAAAAGCTGATCGATTGGGTGCGACGCCAGCCTCGTTTGGAAATCGAACTGCCAAACCTTCTGCGCCTCCAGCCTGACGCGATCCCATGCGTCCAACGTTCCTGCGGCCCGATAACGAACTGGTGGCGGCAATCGGGCATAGTCCGGTTTATCTGCCGCAGACGTATCCCTCAGTGCCACCTGTATGGACATTGCAAGAAACGCCTCGGGATTATGAAAGACAAATTGACGGCCTGGATCCACTTGAGCGCCTCAATGCGTGCGTATTCAGCTCGAAACGATGGCAACTAGGATAGCAAAACTTCAGCCAGATCCTTTTCTCGCTGTAACGAAGCATCTAGTAGCGGCACTCTCGTAGACCTGGCCCCTCAGACGGTCGGTGCGTACCAGAAAACCTAGTTTCTGGATGGCATAAGCCTCACGGCGCTCCGAAGTCGTATCCCGTACGAAGAGGCGAACGCCGTAGCAAGGAGGAATTCAAATTGGCAGAAAGACTATTTCGAGATAATCTCCACCCTCAATCGCGGGAAGCGCTGTGCTAGCGAAGATCTTCGCAAATTTTGGTCGATCTTTGGTAGACCTCTCTCCACTTGCGGAGACATTTAACCCATGCTTAAAATCAATTTTCCCCTCCATGTCCCCCTTCCCCGTAAACCCACGCGCGGCCATATCGCGCAGCAATGCACTTATGTCCCCGGTATTCGGTATCCCTTTCAGGGCATTCGGTAAAGCGACCAGTATGTCGATGAGCTGAGCCATTTCCTCCCGGACATGGACTGGAAGATAAATATCGCAATTGGCCTTCTTATGTGGCCGGACAACGCCAACCACTTCCCCCCTCGAAATCTCCTTCGTCGCAACGCGCCCCTGATTCTTCTGTATCAGGGAAATCGACACCTTCGAAATGTAATGCACATAGTGGGGAACTACCGGGAGCCCTATGCGACCGACAGCTTGCATCGCTGACGCCTGAATGTTCAAAGCATAAAGCTCATTCATTCGCCCTATCAGCGTCCACATTCGTCGATCATTTAAATGGCCGATCTTTACGGTTCTGAGATCTTTAAAACCACCCCAATTCACTGAAAAATACTTTCCTCCAACCTTATAGATTTGATGCTCTTTTGCAATCTGATCGATCGTCAGCTTCAAAAGCGAAGCCTCAGCAGCCACATCAAGTTCAGTTAGCACACCTTCCACGCAAAGCACTTGATCATTAGTAATTTTGCACTGAATCAAATCACATGTCTGCGAGACCGTAAGAAGAACGATTTGCGGCTCGCAGAATGATTGATACATATTTGCGAACTGAATTTTTTCCAGTCCACATTCCGGGGCGGTCTGTTCAAGAGTGGCAAGAAAGGAAGCCTCGTAAAACAGGTCTGGTATGAGCTGCTGGGGCCTGAGTTGCCCCAACAGGACTTCATCCGAATCTCCCACCCCACGTCCGGCTTTCACGAAATCGACTTTCTTCAGCAGCTTGGAAGTCAGAACTTGGCCATATAGCCATGCCAGATAGTCATCCAATGTACCTTCGTCTTTCAACTGTGCTGCGTGAAATGTGACGAGATCTTCGAGCTCTAGGCTTTCAATTGAATCCGCGATCTCTTTGGCCACCTCCTCGTATGCTTTTCGGAGGCCTTTATAGACTGAATAGAATTCCAGCAATTTCTTAGCGGAAATCGTATGATGCTCCTTTGCCAAGCCAACTACACGGCCACTAAACTGAAAATCGGCTTTCGGCACCATTCTGAAATAGCTAGACATCGTCTTAGAGTCTTTTCTAAACTCCAGAGCCTTTTTCTCTGTCTCGCTCGGATTCAAGGCACTACTGATCAAAAGAACAAAGGGAGGCGTAGTACTGGGAGACTGGAAACAATGAGTCGAAACCCCACCAAGCCAGTGCGTGCTCTCAGCGATCTTTTTATAGTCAGCGTCATTCGAAAGCATGTAGTCAATGACGATGATAGAGGGAACATCGTTCGGATCGAAGGTGGGCAACGAGCTAAAGAGTACAACATCGAACCCCGCGTCACGAAGACCAGACCTTACTTTCTCGAGAAGTTCCACCCGAGTGTGCCAAATGTTGGCCAACTCGCCCCACTCGTCCCTTAGCTCCCCAAAGCGCGGGGACGATGCAATCCTGCCCCAGAACTCGATATCAGAACCCGCGCTCTCCATCCACGAGTCAAAATATGCGGAGGTGCGCACATCTCCTACGGCTTTGTATTCGGCGACAAACCATTCCTTAACATCTTGATGGTCAGACAACAGTTGTCGCAAGGAAGGAATGCACGCAGCAAGTACCTGACGCTGAGGGGCAGCCCACGCATCATCGATAAAATAGGCTCGCGGCCGAGTCGCTTGCTGCATAGACGAGTTGGTATTAGCAAGATTCAAGATGCCCCCGCTGCATCATTATTATTCAATATCACGAAAACTCAAATCGAAAACCGCTATAAACCTCTTTTTCCTCATCCCAAAGAAGCTCGATTTTTATACCATTATCGTCACTCAATCGCTTTGTTATGTAAAGTCCCAAGCCACGCCCTGCGGAAGCAGGCTTCTTGCTCCAGAAGGGATCAAATATCTTGTCTGCATCTTGCTCCTCAATCCCCGGACCGTTGTCAACAAAATCAATTATCTTTTTGTCAAGATCATATTCCACCGTAATTGTGGAACAAACACCCCGCTCTCCTCCCTGCAGATCAACCAACGAATCTCGCGTGGATAGCCAATAGACGGAATTCGATATAAGATTTTCAAATATTTGAAAAATCTGCCCAGGAACCACGTGAGTAATCAGCGACTCGTTTAACCCTCGTTCATACTCGACGTTAATTTTGTGCCGCTCGAACTGAGCCCCGTGAGCACTAATTAGCGTATCGATAACCTCCAAGACATCACAGTCCGATTTAATCTGCCTCCCCGGAGTGCTGACCGGATCGAGAATTCGCAGTCTTTTTTCTAGAGTCTTTAGCTGTTGCTGAAGCGATCTCAAGGTCGGAGACAGTTTGGCCGCCTTTGCCTCGCGATCAAGATCCCCAAGCGTGTACTTAGCGGTTCTGGCAAGTTCATGGACGATGAATTCCACCAACATTCCGACACCAGCCAAATGAACATACGCCTCAGCTCCTTCCTGCTGCTTCTTAATGGTGGATTTCGCGTGTGCCCACGCCAACTCCAGCTGATCGATATGCGATCGCAGTTCGCGAATGGAGGCGTCGCTCTCAGGAAGTTTTCTGGAAAGAATCGTCAGTGACGCTTTAGCCGATTTTGATTTTTCTTTTACTGTTTGATCAATTTTTTGAACAGAATTTAATGCCAGCCTAGTGGAGCGCTCCTCGTGCGCAGACACACGCGACCCAAGCTCTTTCCAGATTCCTTGTTGCAGACATTGAATAAGCGCCCGCTTCTCGGGAGAATCACGCATGCCTTCTCGATTCGTTTGATCCTTGAGCGCAGGATTTGTTTCCGACCCAATTCGTACGAAACCGACGAACTGCCCCCGATTTAACTTGAAAGATCGACGACGGAGTGCCCTCTGATCCAAGGATAGCCAATCATCTTCTGGCGAGGCATAAGGATACACGCGATAACCATCACGATATACCAACAATCCACCGCCCCACAATTCAAGCCACTCCTTGAAATCATTTCTTGCGTCCTTCTCGGAAATCTCTTGTCCCTTTCTTTGTCGGTTATACCAATAACCTTTCATCGAGAAAGGACCGAGGGTATCGATTCCCGCATATCGAGGGGCATTACTCCGAACTTGACCCGGAACCATCGGCTCATTTTCATCAGCGAGCATGCTATATAGGCCGTCACCCTCCGCAAATATCTCTTGCGAATCCTCATCAACCTGGCCGCCCTGCGTAGGCACTCGAAATATAGCCCTTCCCTTCAGGACCGGCACGGGTTTGCGGTTCGCCAATCGCGCATCCCCTAGTGGAGATTTGTAGGAAAAGTCCATCTCCAGATAGCCATGCCATCCTTTCAACCACTCTTGATCGATTTCGACGAAAGCATCCCTCAACTCATCGCCGTTAAAAAAAAGTCTGATGTCGAGTCGAATCGAATTCCGGTCAAAGGGGTCCTGCAACTTTGACAAATGAGTTCTCGCAATACGACGCAGCGTTTGCTCTGACCAATCGCTTTGCAGATCGGAAACAGTTATTTTTGTTCCTTTTTCCTTGTCTTTTTCGCCAGCAAGAGACTCCAGCGTCGGATGAAAATCTGATATATCGAGTTCAACGTTGTCCTCCAGAGCGCCCCAATCGCAGCCCAAACGAGAAAAATTCTTGTCGGCCGTCGTCGTCGTGGTGACGACCAGTCGCCGCCCTAGGCGCATTGCCGAAAGTCGCCCGATGCCTTTCTCCCCGAGATATTTACTACCCGTTTTACCTACACGATTAGGTGTTCCGACCGTAAGGAAGTTTTTGACAAGAGAATCTTTTGTCATTCCCTCACCAAAATCTTCAACCTCCAGATAGGAACAGTTCGAGTACGCATTGCGAAGCAAAAGAATAGCTTCCTCGCTTCCTGCTTCCGACAAACTATCTAGCAGCCTAGACTTGAACAGATCACTCGCAGCAGGACTGACGTATTGCTGAATCCATTTTGACACAACAGCCCGCGTCAACGGCTTATCGAAAGATTTTATCTCGGATTGGAGTTTTATATAATCGGAATGCTTTAACCAAGAGAACACCCGGATGATGACTTTCTCAGTCTTCGCATCGACTGCATTTTTTATCAACTCGTATAGTGCAACCTCGTCCGAACTGATCAGTTCGGCACCCAGCTCCAGCAAGACACGCGCTTTAACATTGAATTGATACATGACGACCTAGCTAGTTATCGTTTTAGAGCTGGCAAACCAGACATCCCTGATCCTCGTCATCATCAAGGTCTTCACCCCGATCTGCCTCGGCAAATACCTCAGCAAGCGTCGCGTTCTCCTTGCGGGCCTTCATGCGCTGGATCCGAATCACGTGTTCACGCTTGATTTGCTCCACACGGTGCGGCTGCTCCAACTCCGCCAAGCTCTCACCTTGGCTCCACGTGAAGAAGTTTCCAGTCTTCTCATAAGGTTTTTCATATGCCTTCGCTTTCTCGAACAGATCTGGATGGGTTTCCTTCAATCGGACCCACTCGATCTTTTGTTGATAAAAGCAGAAGTAGCAACCCGAACGTGTGCGTCCCCACTGCGTGTAAGGCGGCATGCCTACGCCGGAGTTTCGGAGAATCTCCTCAATGTCACGCAAGACCAGTCCATCCTCACGAAACGGGTAGACCGCTGTGATATTTGGCTTGTGACTAATATATCCGCTGCGATCCTCGTCAGCGCGCAAGCCGACGTAGTTAACGACTTCATTGTTGCCACAATACTGTTCGAACGGCTTGAGCTTCAATGCTCGCGTGCACCACCGGCGATGGTTAGATGGAATCATGCCACCATACATCTCGTACCAGTGGTCGAAACCAACGTCGGCGTTGAGGCGCGTCACTTCCTTCCCGAGGTAATCCGATATGCGCTGGAGGTACGCATACGTTTCGGGCAACTCCTTCCCAGTATCACTAAAAATATACTCCATCTGCGGAATTCGATCGCGAAGATAAATGGCCAGCGCAGCACTGTCCTTCCCCCCGGACAAGCTGAGAATATGCCTAACTTGCTTCCCGCTCGTCATGATCTTTCTCCTTGGTCGAATTCAACTGTATCTGCATGACATTGAGCCCTTGCAACGCTTCCGCCAATGCTGCGGCAGCTGTATGGGGTTCTGCCATAGCCTGCTTTTCCAGAAGATCCAGAATGCTGCGAGCCAACGTCGCAGACTGTTCGGATTTCGCGACAAACAGAGCAGATTCCTGTCCCGTCGCGCCAGTCAGCGTTACGCTAACAAAACGCTCTGCTGCTCGTGGCGCCCCCTTCCGCTGCATGACAAGTCGCAGCCAGCGACGATAATGGCCGCCTATCTCCGTGGCCGATTGCGCGAAGCTCGCGATTGTTTCATCCGTCCACGTGTCCAGTGGCCGTTGCACAAGCAGGCTTGCTACCGAATCGAGCCACTTCTCGTCCGTCAGTGTCACGTCCGTGCAACGCAAAATGAAGCTCTTGAGCCGCGCATCTGCCAATCCGGTCGCTGCGCCGGAGCACTCTGCCTGTAGTTGGCTACGGATCCTGCCCAATTGCCCGGCAATCCCGAAGACTCGCCCGAGCTCAATGGCCACGGTCTCTTGTAGTTTACGCTGACTCATCCCTAGGTCAGTCAGGGCCGAGGACAACCATTCTACAAACGAGCAGCTTGCCTTGCTCTGGGCGTGCACCTGCGGAAGCGTTGTAGCCAACAACTCAATTGGATCCTGAGCCTTGCTCAGACGTGCTCGAACAAGCACTGCGTCTTTGCCAATTCTCCCCGTCTGTTTCGCGAAATCCGAAAGCTGCCCGAACCACCGATAAAGTGAGCGTGCCAGCGCCAAATATGTTACCTCGCCTATTGGCGCAGCCCCAAGAGAGGCAAGCACCGAACCATAATCGCGCAGCAAATCAAGGCTATCCCGCCCTCCCGACAGTTCCCTCACCTGGAAGGTGTGAGGATTCTTGTACATGCGCTGGAGGTACTCGCTCGTGAGCTCTAATACCAACGTACCGCGTTCGAATATGGCGCACCGGCTACGATGAATCAGCAAATATAACGTAACCCACACGCTGGCCGGCCCGCTGCGCACTCCAAACGGCGGAGCCGCAAGGGCGTGCAGAACTTGTTCAAATGTCGGCGCATCACTCGTTAAGATGCGCGAAATCTCGGCCCAAACCCCGCTGATATCAACCGATGCCCCCTTTCGTGGCGGAATCAGTTTCCAATTATTACCATCTGTCTCCCAGATGCCGGTGTCACGCACCAATGTTGCGTGGATCAATCTCTCCGGAGGGAACTCCTTATCGCCGAAAATTGGTGCACCGGTTGGACCGGCCAGCAGCACGTCCATCAGTCGTTGGCGTGCCAGCACAATCGCAGACGCCGGGCGGTCTTTGTTGATTAGTTCGTTAACGACTCGCGGTGCGTCCTTAAAGACCGTCTCAAAAAGCCAAGACGCCACCTGATTTACGTTCATCGATTCACAATCGGGGATAGCCTCGCCCTGGTACCAGTACGCCGGTCCAGCGAAACCCTGTCCAACGGCAAGTGCAGAGAACACAACTGCGTCGACGTCCTCCTTCGCCTGATGAAGCCGACTATCAACGTACTGGCTCGTCCACGGATCGAGCCGCTTGCTTGTAACTTCCTGCTGCACCGAAAGCCATATCGCCAACTCCGCGAGCGCAGCACGTCCCTGCACCGACAAAGCAAGGCAGCAGTAGACGCTCAGGGGATCGTCCACACTGCGAATGCGGTCCAGTGCCTCACCTTGCTCTTTCGAACCTGCCGTCACCAGAACGAGCCGAAGCCATCCATCAGGCTGCCCTTCACCGTCTTTTTTCCGCGAGGCTACGCCGGGCCATGCCGCCACGGTACCGACGTCGATCGCCAAAGTACGAATGGTTCCACGGCGGTTATAGTGCCTGTTGGCAATAACAAACCGGTTGCCGAGCACATGCTTGGCTCCCCGAACGACTAGCTCACCTTCAGCGGTCTGCGCAGCGTCGTCGTACAGCGCTTCAATGTTGACTGCCTCTGAAACTGCGAAGCCGTATTCCGATCGATTGTGGCGGCAAATCAGCAGGCTCTCCGACACCAGACGATCGAGCCGCTCCTTCGTCTCTGGCACATCCTGTCGGCCAAGTGCGTAGGCAACCAGCTCCGGGGTGATGCGCAGCCTCAAAGAAGACTGGACAAGTTCCAGCACAGCAATGGTCTTGAGCACGGACAGCGCGTCCGCATCATTTCCATGTCGATCGATGGCGGTTACCGCAAAGGCCCAGCGTCTCTCGGCAGCGAGATCTCGAAAGCGCAGTCCTTGGCCGGATGCTAGGTAATCAAATGCTTCCGTCAGGCGATACCAAGGGTGACCCTCAACTGGCGTAATTTGCGCGAAGTCACGCAAGCCGGCCGGCTCATTGCTGTTGAGAAAAGCGTGAAACGAGCGCTCGCTTTGCCCATACCGCTTGGAGATAATTGCCAGCGCAGCAAGGGTCAGTGGGTGAAGTGGATAGAGTCTCTCCGGGTGCTGAAGCAAACGCCTGTCTGCAGCGGTCGGTGCCCGAAGGATGTCCTGCTCCAACGCGATATCGAACACAGCGCGCGCCGACTGCGCGAGCACGGCATCGCGATACAAGGACGGCTTGGCCTCAAGCGCGTGAGCGGCGAAATGAACATAACGCTCGACGGGCTCGTCGAAAGGAATTTCCTCGAATCGCGATGCAACCTTGTGCCACTCATCGTCCAATGCACGCCCGATGCCAGCTGCATAGCTAGCAAAGTTCTGGTGTTGCATCACTACCAACGCCAACGAATCGTCAGCCGGTCGGCACGCCTCCTCAGCTAGCTGCTGCAGCGCGATCAAGTCCCCAGCGTCAGGATGCATCGCGGCATGCTCAACAAACTTCCCCACTTCGTCGATCAATAGAACCGTCCCAGCGAAACCCTGCGCAGCAACGATCGAACAAAAATCGCGCATCAGCTCACCAGCCACAGCGTTGATCGGCCGGCCTTTGTAGTATCCCGGTTCGGAGAGATGCTTCTTAAATGCATTCACACCTTTTCCGTTAGGCCAGCGAGCGAGTGCACGATGGATTTCCGCGCCAAGAGCGAGCCCGATAGATAGGCGTGCGCCTACTATCGCCATCGGAAACCGATTGGACCCCGCGAATAAACTGGCAACCGACGCGGAAGCATTGCGCAACATCTCGTAGACCACAGGACAGGCACTCTGCCCTTGGAGCAACTGAGCAAGCACGATGCCCAGTGCCGACTTACCACTCCCGTATGGGCCGACCACCTTCCATGCGCGCTGTGAACTACTGTGCGCCAACGCGTTGCCGATCTGCTTAAGCGCCTGGATGGCGTTAGGCGTTGGCAAATAACTGATAACTGCCACATCGTCACGAAGGTCGCGGCTGAGCGAGATGGACCGCGTATGCTGCGCACGAAGCTCAAGGCCATCAATGATTCGGTCAAGCATGGGCGATAGCCTCCTTGTCAGCGTTCAACAGGTAGTGCTGTTCGATGCGAGATCTGTCGAGCACGACACTCTGGGTATCGGACGTGTCCACGAATCGCAGCGCGCCGTTCAAAACGCCGTCTGCGAGGTTCTCAATGAACGCACGAAGCTGGTGTTCGTCCAGCCGGAATACCGCTCCAGGGCTATTTGTGCCTTTGAGTAAATGATGGAATTCAACGGAAGAAGAACCGCTGTTATTTGATGTCACGTATTCCACTAGCGCAATGGCAAAAACTCGCAAGCTTAGACCAACCGGAGCGCGCAGATCAGTATTGAAGACAACGCGCCCGTCTTCTTCCTTCGCGGCGCGCACCAGCAGCAAATCCTGCAGCGGACACCAAGACGTGTCGTCGCTGTTGCGTTCTGCCTGATAGTAGCTTTGCAGAAAAATCGAGGCATGCTGTTCCAGCGTACTCGATGCAAGCGGCCGTGCTGCGCCCGTAGCGCGCTCGACCAAAGCGCCGATCAGCCGTTGTCGATCGAAACGCACCAGCCTAGCTTCTCCGAACACCACAGACCAAGCCGCGAGCGCCGCATTAGTACACAGTCGCCAATGAAGCAGCCATAGCGACTCCAGCGACTCCAGGTGAGGATCCCAGCCGTGGTCCAGGTCGAGCAGTTTGCGCCCAATCGGGCCCGGAACATGGCCTTGCCCCGGTACAAACGTCAATACCCCCATTGCCTCGCACCAGAACTGGAGAGACTTCACCATGTTGCGACCGATACCAAGCTGATGCATCGCCCGCTCCTCGTCTCGAAGGAGATCAGGCTCCGCTGACACTGCTTGATAGGCTTTGGGCAGCCAGCCATATCGGCAAACGAAGGACTCGTGTCCGGAAAAGCGATCTGTGATTGTCATGATGTTTGGGATTTGCTTGCGCCACGCGTAATCTTTGAGGCAGCCTCTGGCTCCCCGGAGATTGGCGTGCGCTCAATAATGATGGCCTTCGTCGTTGCGTCGAAGTACAGGTCGACAGAGTCGCCTTCCTGGATACCCGCATTCCGCAACAATGCATCCGTAAGGGCTATCCTACCCATTTTCTGTACTTTTTTTGTACCGAAATGAACCTTCATAAAGTACCCACCAAGGCGAAATAAGGGCTGAAATTTGGGCATATATTAACTTAAAACAGTCTGCGCCCGATATGTTCGCTTCGCAACGGCCCCCTTATGTCATACCGCACCTGACAGCACTGAACGTCGATGTGCGGCAACTCCGCTCTGGCTGATGCGATCGCAAAAAATCTCAGTTCCATATCACCTACCCGAGCCAGCCATCGGAGGGCTTCGCCGATGCATTTCCGCATCGACGCACTTCGCTTAGGAACTCCCCATGCATCCCACTCTTGCCTTCGCGATTGGCAATATCGCTGTCGTGATTCTTGTCTGTACCGGCATCATGCTGTTTCTCAGGCGGCGCACGACTCCAACTCCCGCCCCGACGTCACCTACACCTACCGCCGTCACCTCCCCTCAGTACGAGCTTTTCGATCCTACGATCGACGAATGGGAAGCTCAGGCTCCCTACCCTGACCACGCTCTGCATGCTGTCCGACACGCGCCGCCGGCATCGTCCCGGACATCGGACTACCCCACTCGTCGTTCACCCGATCCGTTTCCCGACGATCGCGAACCGTTCGAAACCGAACCCTATCGACGCCGATTTGAACCGCCGGCACGCGGCGAACCGCTCGACTCCCCATCGTCGTTGTCGGCCGAGCCCCGTCCATCCGCAACAACAGCTACCGAGCCCGATCACTTCTCGTATGCGCCACCGTGGGCAACGGAAGCGCTGTCGTCTAGCGACACGCGTGCTTGTCCTCAGTGCGGCTCCACTCGGATCGATGCGCTCAACGTCGGCCGCAAAGCAGGCAGTACGCTTGGCAGCGTTGCTGGCGCAACCAGTGGTGTCGCCATGGCGCTGTCCGGTGCCGAGGCTGGCGCGGCTGTCGGTGCCGTTGGAGGCCCGCTCGGTGTTGTATTCGGTGGATTGACTGGCGCCCTGATCGCCGGGCTGCTTGGCAGCACAGCCGGCTCGATCGCAGGTTCCGCTGTCGGCGGCGTACTCGACGACAGTCTGCTTGATAACTACCGGTGCCTGTCGTGCGGTCATACCTTCGGCGCGCAGTACCGCTGATCGCCGCAATCGCGACAGTCATTCTGGCTGTCCGCTTCTTTCGCTCCCCCCTCATTCAATCCAATTTCCCCGGCATCGGCCGGGCGTTATGCCATCTCTATCGAACAGGAGTTTTCAATCGTGCATCTTGTACAAACCATTGCGTGGACAGGTCAGGAACCGTGGCACGGTCTCGGCAACAAGCTCGCCCCGAAACAACCCCTCGAGGTCTGGAAACGTGCCGCCGGCATGGATTGGACCATCGAGGAAGCAGAAGTCCGATTCGTCGCCAATGGAAACCGAAATCTCGGCTCAATCCACGCGTTTCCCGAACAGAAAGTGCTGTACCGAAGCGATACGAAGATGCCCCTGTCCGTCGTCTCCGCGCGCTATCAAGTCGTTCAACCCGAACAGATTTTGGAGTTCTATCGAGATCTGACGGAGGTCGGTGGGTTCCAACTCGAGACAGCTGGCGTCCTCAAGGAAGGTCGCAAGCTCTGGGCGCTCGCCCGTACCGGCCAGTCCGGCACCCTAAAAGGTAAGGACGAAGTCAACGGCTACCTGTTGCTGGCTACCGCTTGCGACGGCACCCTGGCAACCACCGCGCAGTTCACGTCGGTGCGTGTGGTCTGTAATAACACTTTGCAAATAGCCTTGGATCACAACGTCGGTGCCGTAAAGGTTCCGCACCGTTCGCAGTTCGATGCGGCCGCCGTGAAACGTCAGCTCGGTATCGCCGTGTCGTCCTGGGATGCGTTCATGGTGCGGACCAAGGCGCTCGCCGAACGCAAGATCACCGACTCCACGGCCGAAGCGTTCCTGCGACGCGTGTTGACGTACTCGACTGCCAACCTTCCGGACCGCGAGACCGTTGCGGTCAATGAACGAGCGATCAAGGCAGTCGGCCAGCTCTATGCCGGTCGTGGCAAGGGTGCGGATCTGCCTTCCGCATCAGGTACGGCATGGGGTTTGCTCAACGCCGTGACGGAATACGTCGATCACCATCGCCGTGCCCGGACCGATGATCACCGCCTCGACGCCGCCTGGTTCGGCGCGGGTGCAACGCTCAAGCAACGTGCCTGGGACGAGGCCATGAAGCTTGTCGCATGACCAAGCCCATACCGACTCTGGCCGTGGACATGCGAATTCAAATTCCGCGCGGGGCCGGGTTACGGTTCGGAGGCCGTTACGCCACTGTCCTGCAAATCAAACCCCAGGGCACGACGGTCCACCTTGGAAACGGCAAGCTCGTGACCTTCGCCTACAACGCGTTGCAGGACGCATTCCGACGCGCACACTCAACGTAGCGCAGCAGTTTCATATAGCCCCCGTATTTCCTCACCTTTGGCCCGGCCAGATTCGTCTGCCGGGCTTCTTTATTTCCGGAGACTGCATGAACACTCCTCACCCTGAACCACCGCGCACGCGAAAGCCTGCGCTGAAGCTCGTCAAGACCAACGAACTCGCGCGCGACGACTGGCTGGCTGTGCGCCGTACCGGCATTGGCGGGTCTGATGCCGCTGCTGCTGTCGGCCTGAACCCGTACATGAGTGCGCTGGAATTGTGGCTCGACAAGACCGGACGCGCGGAAGGCATGCCCCGCCCCGATCCGAACGATACGACGTCGCCGACGTATTGGGGCACGCTGTTGGAGCCGATCGTCGCGGCCGTCTACACCCAGCAGACCGGCAACAAGGTGCGCAAGGTCAACGCCGTGCTCCGTCATAGCTCGACTCCTTGGATGTTGGCAAACATCGATCGCGAGATCGTCGGTGCGCGCGACGTCCAGATTCTGGAGTGCAAGACCACTGGAGAGTATGGCGCCCGACTCTGGCGCGAAGGCGTGCCGGAATACGTGCAGATACAAGTTCAGCATCAGTTGGCTGTCACCGGCAAGACGGCGGCGCATGTCGCAGTCCTGCTTTGCGGGCAGGCGCTGGAAGTGCATCGGATCGAGCGGGACGACGCCCTGATCAGTCGGCTCATCGAACTGGAAGCGCGTTTCTGGCGCTTCGTGGAAACGGATACGCCACCGCCTGCGGACGGATCGGAATCGGCCGATCGCGCACTGCGCCACCTGTATCCCGGCCATGGCGAGACGATCGACTTCAGTGACGACCAGCGTCTGTCGTCCGTGTTTGCCGATCTGGTTGCCGTGCGGGCCGAGATCGAGACGCGTCAGCAGCTCGAGGCACAGTTCAAGCAGGCGATCCAGCAGGCCATGGGCGACGCCACACGTGCTCTGTTCGAGACCGGTTCGGTCTCGTTCAAGCGCAGCAAGGACTCCTCGTCGGTCGATCTAGAACGGCTGCTGGCCAATCACCCCGAGTTCGAACAGCAGTACGCCCGCTCGAAGCCCGGTTCTCGCCGGTTTCTCGTTTCCACCTGACTCTCACCCACCATGACGAATCTCGAATGTCTCACCGACATCATGACGTTTTCACGATACGGCGCGCTCGCGCAAGCCTTTGTGATGGACGCGCTGAGCCAGCACGCAGCGCATGTCGCCCAAACGCCGCTGGACGCACTGCAAGTCAATCCGATGATCAGTGCGCGTGCCTGGCACGGCGTCGCCCAGGAAATCCACACGAAGCTCGAAGCGCACTTCGCGCGGTAGTCAGCGCGATTCGGTGCTCGCCGTTCCCCTTTCTAATTAGAGGCCCCCATCATGCTCAAGGGTTTAGCTATCACTCCGCCCGTCGTCGGGCGCATCTCCATCGGGCGTATCGTCGAGAAGAACGGCAAACGCATTCCGGAGAAAGATGACCAATTCACCCTCACGACGCAGGTGCAACAACGCGGCGAGTGGATGTTGCACCCGCTGAACGAAACGCTGCGCAAGGCGACGGCCGGCAAGCTGCGTTCGATCCCGGTTCGCGTGCTGTTCAACGATCCGGATCTGAACCTGCGGGCCGAGTACTCACTGTTCGACCGCGATACCGGACGGCCCGTATGCGTCGGTAACGGAGAACAATGTCGACGCGTGACCGACACCGGTATCGAAGCCATGCCGTGCCCATCTCCGGACGGTTGCGTCTTCGGCCGTCAGGGCGGCTGCAAACCCTACGGACGGTTGAATGTGATCATCGGTGACGACGACGAGATGGGGTCGTTCATCCTGAGAACGACGTCCTACAACTCGATTCGGACCCTGGCCGCACGCCTGCATTACTTCCGTGCGGTGTCCGGTAACCTGCTCGCGTGCCTGCCACTCGAACTTAAGCTTAGGGGTAAAAGCACCACGCAGAGCTACCGGTCGGCGATCTATTACGTTGACCTCGGTGTGAGCTCGGGCAGTACGCTGGAGGAAGCGCTCGTACAGGCAAAGGAATTGGACACGCGGCGGCGTTCGGCGGGGTTCGACCAATCGGCGCTCGATGCCGCCGCTCGGCTCGGGTTCGCCAACGGGGCGTTTGAAGATAGTCCCGATGAACGGGCCGCTGTCGCAGAGGAGTTTTACCCTGACAATTCGGCCCAGCCGGATACCGGGGAAGGCGGCATGTCCGAGTCGCCGTCCCTGCGCGACAAGCTCGAACGCAAAGCTGTCCTGCTCAGCGGCAAAGCAGCATGAGCGTTCGGCGCTGGGTATTCGCGTTGGCGACGCTGGCAACCGTGACTGCACTCAGTCTGTCAATTCTGGCAGGCTGGCAGCGCGGCGGCACGTTGTCGGAACGACTCATCTGGATCGCGATCGGAACGGTGCTCGTCACGAGCGCACACCTGTTGCCGGCGCTGATTCGCGATGCGCCGATCCCTGTCCGCACCGTGGGTAGCGTGTTATGGGGTGCCTGTCTGGTAACGGCATGTTTTGGGCATACGGTTTTCTTCACGTTCGCCCAACAACATGCCGGGGAGATGCGTGCGTCGACGGTACCGGTGACTTCGGTGCCGCCCCCCACTCGCAGTCTCACAGCCGTCATGGCAGAGCGCGCCACCGTGACCGCGCAACTCGCGGCGGCCAATGCCCGTTACTGCGTGGGTAACTGCGTGACGCTGGAGGGTCGGCGCGTCACGCTCGGCGCCAGGATCGATGCGCTGAATGCCGAAGCCGACGAGATCCGACGTCAGCAGGTCGCGACGGATCGCATCACGTCGCAGCGTGATGCGTTACTCGTTGATCCAGTCACGGCACGGCTCGCTGCGTTACTCAGCACGACGGCGGCTCGCGTCGATCTGCTGACCGGTCTCGCGTTCGCCGCTGTGCTCGAAGGTGTGGCTTGCCTATTGTGGACGATCGCGCTTCGATCATCGGTACCGGTCGAGACTGGCGTAGCGTCGTCTGCCGTCACGGTAACGCCGGCCGTGACTCCGCCCCGCGTCGTGCCAGTCACGAACGCAGCCGGCACGACTCCGTCGGGTGTCGTGCCCGTCACGGCCCGTCACGACGACAAGGCCGTTAGTTGCGATTCCGCGACACCGAGTCACGACAGCACGATTCACTGTCACGCACCCCGCGACGGTCCGATTCCGCCGTTACCCGTCGCCGCTCCCTTCGACGACCACCTGTCCCGACTCGCTCGGGATATTGCAGCGGGGTTAGTGCGTCCGACCGTCGCCGACATCCGGCTCCATCTCGGCTGCTCGCAGGCCAAAGCGCTCGCGCTTCGCCGGCGACTGGTCGAACTCAACCTTGCGGCATAAACAGCCGGGCCTACGTGGCCCGGCTGTTTCTTGTCGCCCTCATTCCACTTCATATCGACATGCCACATGGACTCTACCGATCTCGTCAAAAGCATCAGCGTCACCAATCTCGCCAACCAGCGCGTCGCCGTCGTCGAACGCGTGCGCGCCGCCCTCGATCTGCTCGGCGAAGCGCAGGCGCTCGCCAAGGCTGCGCATCTCGGATTCCCGCGTCTTGTTCTCGATGAAAGCTACGGCTGCCGTGGCCGTCCCACCGTCACTGGAGAATATGCCAAGCGCGACGACGCGGAAGCCGCCATGGTACGGATCATCGATGTGCGCGGCTGGGATTACCTGTTGTCGGAATCGGGCCTACGCACCTTCATGGATGCGAAGGCGCGTGACCAATGGAGTAATCAGATTGCCGAAGGCGAGGTACCGGAACTGACGGCCGCCAACATTGAAGCCACTTTTTCTCAACTCTACGGAGCACGCGGCGACATGTTCGAACGCGGCGTGCTTCAGTGCTTCCAGCGGCTGTCGTGGAATTACAGGACGAATGAACCGTTCAAGTTCGGCAAACGCATCATCATCCGGTATCTGCTCTCGCAAGGCAGCTCGAATTATCACGTCACGAACGAACTGGACGATCTGACGCGGGTATTCAGCGTGCTCGACGGCGAGCCGGAGCCGGATCATCGGCATGGCATGTCGTCGCTCATCTCGGACGCGCAGCGCCAACGGAAGACAGAGGCCGAGCACGGCTATTTCCACCTGCGCTGGTTCAAGAACGGCAACGGCCACCTGACGTTCAAACGCGCTGATCTGGTCGACAGAATGAACCTGATTCTCGCGAAGCACTATCCGAACGCCCTCGCGTCCGAAGCCCGGTAGTTCCGCGACGCGTCCTGCGTCTCGTCTTTCCCTTATCCATTCAGCGAACTCGGTATCCGGCTTATCCGGAGGCTCGTGTTCGTCCATTACCTGGAGAATTTCGTGAATCTGCCATACATCGTTCACGCCGGCCCGCGCTTCAAGCTCGGCCGGATCTTCGCCACGCCCGCCGCGCTGGAAGCCATCGCCAACGCGCACGTGTCGATCATCGACCTGTTGGTCCGCCACATGCGTGGCGATTGGGGTGACCTGTCCGAATCTGATCGCCAACAGAACGAGTTGTCGATCGACGCAGGGCTACGCCTGCTGTCCAGCTACGTTCTGCCCGGCGGTCAAACCGTCTGGGTCATCACCGAATGGGATCGCTCCTCAACCACGTTCCTGCTGCCGGGGGATTATTGACATGCCGGACCGCTCGCTTCCCACCAAACTCCGCGTGGCCGCCCGGATTTCGCCTGGCTGTGTCTTCGTTTCGCTCGGTGCTCGTGCCGCATTGGAGGCCGTTCAGGTTCCCCTCGTCCATTTCCTGATCCGCCACGTGCGCGGCGATTGGGGACGACTCACCGACGAGGACTGGCAACGCAACGAGCGCGCCCTCATAACCGGTGACTATCTGCTATCAAGTTACATCCTGTCGAGTGGACAAAAGATCTGGATGCATACCATGCACAAACGGTCCGCGACCTTTGTGCTGTTGCCGTCCGAGGCGTTCCGGTTCGAGTCATCCTTACGCAACACGCTACTCGGGCGTTAGCGGTGCCCGCCTACTGTTTCACGACGAGTGAGACGGGCCGACAAACGCTCGAATACTTCCAACAACATCGCTCGATCGCCGGTCGACAGACGTGACAGCAGCCGGTTCAGATGACTCGCTTGGTCGCTGGATCGATTGCTGGCCTCGGTTAGCAGGTCAGCAGCATCGCACGCGAAGATGTCCGCCAGTTCGAAAAGGCGCACCACAGTCGGGATAACCGTTCCGCGCTCCATCCGCGACACGGCCTCCAAGCCGATCCCCAGTCGCTCCGCAACCTTTTCTTGCGTCAACCCGCTTGCAATGCGCTGCTTCGCGATGGCTTTACCCACCGCGACAGCCAAGTCTTCAGTGCCCGATTTCGGCATGGCCCCTCCTAGTCAACCGAAATGGTTGAGCACCATCCCTTTGACATGAAGGGCCTTTGGGGTTGATATTCAACCTTTTGAGCGATTTGCCGTTTACCAAGCTGAGGGAGGCGATCCGCGCGATAAGCGTACGGCCGCGCTCCATCCATTCGGAACGCCTTTTCCTACCAGCGGAAAGGGAGAACTCCGATTCGACAACAATCGAATATCAAATCCGACTCTTTATTAACAAGGTTGAAACAATGAAAACCAAGAACCATACGGGGTTCAGTAAACACCTTCTCGGCCTGTCCATCGCAGCGGCGCTTGCTGCCTGTGGGGGCGGCGGGGATTCCGCCCCGACTCAGCCATCGACCGGCGCCGGCACCACGCAGCCCCCCTCCACACCAACCATTACCGGCAAAGCCGTTGACGGTTATCTCGTCGGTGCTACGGTCTGCCTGGATCTGAACAACAACGGGGTTTGTGATTCGGGGGAGCCGACGACGATCACAGACGGAACCGGCCAGTTCGCGATTCCGTACAGCGGCGATGCAACCGGAAAAATGCTACTCGTCCAGGTCACGCCGACGACTAAGGACCAGTCTCGCCCGGCGGGATTCCAGTTCCCGGCCGGCTTCACGCTCTCGCAAGTCATCCAGCCCACGACATCACAGGTTGTCAGTCCGCTCACGACGCTGGTTGGCGCCCAGATGCAGACCGGTTTGAGCCGCCCGCAGGCCGTCGCTGCCGTGCAAAGCCTGCTTGGCAAGCACGTCGATCCGAATGCCGACTACCTCGCGAACAATGATGCGGCGACGCAAGCGCTCGCGGTGCAGATCGTGGACAAGATTGGCACCTTCTCGGTCAAGGGCGCGGTCGACGCCGCGACGCTTCGCAATACCCTGAATGCCATGATCGCCAAGGGCAGCGTGACGGCGATCACCCAGGACGATCTGGCCACCCAAGCGGCAAAGCCGGTCTACCAGATCGCGGACGCCTCGCAGATCCTCGCCAAACCAACCTACAGCTTCGTGGACTATCTGGTTTCGTTCTTCGGCGGATACAACCCGACGCCGGGCTCGACCAATCAAGCGGTGGTTCGCGATGTCCGCCAGATCGTCAACGGGGCACTGCAGACTGATCGGCAGGAAAACCTGCCGGTGGGAACCGACACATGGACCAGTATCGGCCTCGGTGCGTACAACGGTGGCAAATACGACGGGCTTGCCGGCGAGTATGTGCTGAAGGCAGATGGAACGTGGTCGAGCCTCATCTCGGAGACCCAACGGCTCGCCCCGCTGCCGCTTTCGAGCATCGGCACAACCTTGTCGGGTACCGACCCGGCATCGGGTATCGGTTTCACATACGAGGCCCGCTCCGTCGACCTGTCCGGTCAGCCCTTGTCGTTTGCCGCCCCGGCGGTTCCCGGCTTCTACGACTTCGCCCACGTGACGCAATTGACCGGCGCCACATTCCCGAGCGCCACCAGCGCCTATCTCGGCCTTCAAGCCTATTCGGCGGATCGCATCGTTCTGCCGGTGTCAGTACCGATGTGCGACAACGCTGTCGTGCAAAGTGGCCTCGTCTGTGGCGGCATTCCCGCGTACATGGATGGCGGCACGATTGTCATGACATCCGGTAGCGCAAGCATCACATACACGTCGACTCAGCAAGCAGTCGGCGTGCAGCTTGCGGCAGTGAATGTCGGATTGGATTCGATTCAGTTGTCCGCAGATCACCACGCCACGATCGACAACACGCCTGCCACATGGTCCGTCTATCCCGGCAACGCCAATGTGCTGATTTTTGACTTTGCCTCGAGCGACATGGCGGCGCTGGCTGCGAATAACGGTCGCCTGCAACCGCTCGCTCAGGGCGCCAAGCTAGTTCTTGCGCTCCGCGCGGGACGCTTGCAGGTCGGCTGGCTGTATCCGTCGACGTACACCGACAAGTCTTTGCAGTTCGCGTCCGGCCTCCCTGCCTCGTTGATGGCGGCGCTGAATTCGGTCGTCGCCGCTCAGCATTGAGCAAATCACCTTGAAGCTTGGCCTGGGTTCTGGCACTTACCCCCTCGGATCGCCAGAACCTCTTTTGCCGACCGGTTCGTCCGGTCGGCTTTTTTCATTCTGCGTTGCCGACCGTCACTTCATTTGTACAGAAGCGCGTGACCGTCACCATTCCCACATTCAACCCATGAAAATCTTCGACCTGAAATCGCATCGGGTGGCGCTCATCGCGACTACCTTCATCGTCACGCTGCTCGCCGGCTGTAAGGGCGATGTCCTCGATTATCGCAACGTCCAGATCGTGAACGGCAGGGTGTATGCCGGTGACGCAAACGCCCCCTTCTCCGGAACAGTCACCAACGTACCCGTCTCACGCATTCTCAGCAATCAACCCGGCTATCTGAAGATGATGCAAAACAGTACGTATGCCGTGTCGGAACCTTATCGCGGCGGCATCGATCCGATGGCGATTCATCAATTCCTTTGCGACGCCAAGGTCAGTAACGGCATCCTCGACGGCGATGCCGCCTGCACGACTCCGCAATCCGATACGGTCCGTATGAAAATGTCGTTCAGAAACGCGGCGCTCACCGGCTCGATGCAGATCTTCGACGACAGCGGTAATCGCACCGTACTCGATGTCACGTTCAGCAACGGCAAGCCGGATAGCACCGAGAAGATCTACTACGCGCCGACGCAACAGCTTATCGGTGAATTTCCGTGGAAGGACGGTCTGCTGGACGGCACGATCAAAACGTACGACGGCAAAACTGGAAACACGCTCCTGGAAGCACACTATGAAAACGGTGCGGTCAACGGGGAAATGATTCGCTATGCACCTGATGGCAAGCGCGTCATCTACCGCGCATCATTTACCAACGACAAGCTCGACGGTGCCGAAGATCGTTTCAATCCCAACACGGGCGAACTCGTCAGCCACAACATTTGGGAATCCGGCATGCGAGTGCCGACACCAGAAGAAGCACAGGCCACCGCAAACACGCGCGCAACCCTCGAACGCATCAAACAGGTGAAAGCTTGCATACGCGAACTTCGGAACGCTACACCGCCGGATCCGATGGACGTTACTGGACGGCAAGAAGCGAAGTGGTCAGCGGAATGTGAACAACGATTCCCGGCAGTGGCCAACGTTCCAGTCACTCCTACATCTCCCTCATCAACTCAGATCGAAGATCGTAGCGCGTGGCCGACCGAGGACAACGCCTGTACGCAGAAATGGCAAAAGAACTTCGTGGCAAAAAATGGCCCCGATGCGATCATCAGGTACGACATGGCGTGGGAATGGGTCGACAACTGCCGAGCCGGAAAGCAGCCGTCGTAGAGCGTCATTTCCGACGGACCGAAGGGGCGTTGCCCCAAGGTCCATCAGTCTGTATTTTTTTTGATTCTTTGCGTCCAATTTCCACGCATCCGTGTGTCGGTTCGAATCATCACCCATATTCGATTTCGTACAACTACTAACTGGCGTGTACCATCCTGACAGTCAATGCTGCTATCCTACGGCGACCATAACCAATGGAGGGCAATATGGCGACTTACAAGGATCTGAAAGCGCAGGCAGAAGCACTCGCCGAAAAAGCCGAGGCAGCACGCCTCGCTGAATTCCAGGCAGTCCTCGAAGAAGTTCGCGCGAAGGTCGCCGAGTACGGCATCACCGAGAAGGACATTTTCGGTAGACGTCGCAGCCAGTCGGCCAAATCGACTGCGGAAGCGAAGTATCTCGATCCAAAGACTGGCGCAACATGGTCCGGCCGGGGTCGCGCGCCTGCATGGATCAAGGACGCAAAGAATCGAGATCGTTTTCTGATCAAGGAATGATTGCTCGACGACAGATCCCGCAGTCGAACTGCTGAAAGCAGCTACTTTGACGTTTGTGCAGAAAAGCCCATGGAAAATGCGCTGGTTGCTGTCGACGTCGCGTGGAAGCATACCCACAAAGATGAACCGATCAGGCTCGTCTCCGCGCTTGACGGGGACCGTTACGAGGTGCGCAAGCTCGAATTCTTCCGCGATGGCAGTGTGGGATTTGCCGACGAAACAAGGTCGTCGCTAGGAACGGCACTGGGAACCGTTCCAGTGCCTTCTTCGATCGAGATCAACGCCGATCCGGAATTCGAGGCGCAAGAGATCGCGTTGGAAGTATTCGAGGCTATATGGTCACGCTATGTTGCGCGTATCGACCACCGCTAGGAAACCTCGTCCGAGCGACAGGCACCGAAGCCGTGGTGGCCGACGCGAGCTTGATCGGATTACTCGGCCTTGACGATCGACATGTAACGGCAGTGACGGCGCCACTTTCCACGGCATCGGCTCGTCGATGCGATTGATTTGATGGCCAGCAATGTGCTCGAACACACCATCGCACAATCACCGATATCTGAGGCACATAGAAAACCCGCCGAAGCGGGTCTGGTTTCCAGCAATGCCTACTTACCCTTCGGTTTCGATTTAGGTGCCGGTGGTTTTTTCGCCTGAGCCAGATCGGAGCCTGCGACAGACTTCTGAGCAGGCGTGCTCTTTTTGTTGGCAAGCTGCTTACTCGCCAACGATGCGTCTTTTTTACCCGTAGTCATCAACACCTCTTCTAGAAGATGGTCAATTTTTACTACGCGGTCAATGTATGACGATTATTTTGATCTCGGCGAGTAGAGTTTACCCGGGATACGGAAGCTACTCTGCCTCAGACACCTCACGTCGTCCTGCACGCCCTCCAGCAACCCCAAGCCCGACGATCATGCTCCATCTGCAATGGAGCTATTTTCTTCGCCCAGTGCGTCGTTTCCATCCGATAGAATCAACCTTCCCAAACTGCCTCGCACACCTCATGCAAGTCCGAGTCGCATACGAACACAGCCTGATTGATGCTCCTGACGACTTCATCGTCCAGGTGCCATCTCAGCTCATTGACGCTGTCCCAGCGAACGTTCCGCCAGTGTTGTTGCCGGAGTACATTGCGGACCTGATCTTGAAAAGATCACCTCAGATCGGGAAGATTCGAAATCTGCGTCTGCTTTGAAGATGAAGATCGCCATGATGCGCGTGGTAGAGGATAGCATTCGATTGTCCTGTCGGACATAGGGTAGATAGACTACTTATTTTTAAAGATCAGTCTCGTGGTCGACTCGACCACTTCGAGTTGAGAACTACGCTGCGTGTCCTTAGCGCCCACAAGGCGCGTTGGACACTTCGCTTTATCAAAGTCAGATCGCGCCCCCCCAGGGGCTCGATAGGTTGACGCTCCACGAGGAGTCCTCGTTCCGCTTATTGAAGTTAGTCGGTGACCTTTGATGGTCACCGATAATGGGGTGACGCTACGCTTATGCTTAGCAGCATAAGCTCCGCTATCCACCCTTCGCTTTGCTTCGCTCGCTCGGAGAACGGGGTTGGTTCAAACCATAATCAGGACGATAAATTTTTATACCAAACCTATGTTTCGATAAACAAATTACTCCCGTGCAAACTATCGGGCGTAGACGCCCTATCGTTCGAACGGAAGCAATTTGTTGTGTGCTGCGTGATTTCCCCGAAGGGGAATGTGTTTCCAAGTTTGTATCATGCGTGCCGCCGGCGACGCGTACCTCGCCACGCAAATGCGATCACCGACGCGCTGATGCACGGCCTGACCAGTAAAGCATGTCTCGTCACCTTTCAGCCAGCAGCGCGCTCGAATCACTCGCGGAACATTTACGATCGATGCACGCTCACGCACCACCAAGCGCCGATCACCACCGGCAAGGAAAGGCGACACGCCGTCACGACGCATCGCCCTTCTTCCCCGGCTTGCAAACGCTATAGATCACGTACAGCTCGCGTATCGCCATGCCATGCAGTGCTGGCAAAATCACCGCGACACCACGCCCGTGTTCATCACCTACACGTCAGTCGTTCTTGCCGCCGTCGGCAAGCGCACTCGTCACCTTGTCGTAGATCGCTTTATAGCCGCCGATCGACAGGCTCAAACCCTGCTCCTTCAGCGCCTTGACGATCGTGCTTCGCGGGACGCCACGCTGCTCTGCCGCAAGGATCGACGGCAAAGCTTTCCTAAAGAGGTCTTCCTTTTGCTGCCGAGCATTCGGTTGCAACGCGTCCAGCGCCGCGATCAGCGAATCTTGGTCGATCTTGTTCGGCGCTGTGGACACGCCGGAAGTATTGGTGTTGTTCGTCGTCATTTTCTGACTTTCCTAAGAGGCCAGTTCAAAAACTCCGGAGAGGGGTTGTTTACTTCCTCGGCAAGCTGTTAACCTTGGGCATCAGAACAAGGGAAGTCCAAGGATGGAAGCGCCAATCATTGACGACGAACTGTGGATACTGATCGAACCATTGCTGCCACCTGCGAAGCTTCGCGCGAAGAGCGATCCTGGTCGTCCGCGCGTGTCCGATCGTGCGGCGCTCAACGGTATCCTGTTCGTGTTCAAAACGGGAATTCGTTGGAACCACTTGCCGACTCGTCTGGGCTTTGGCTCGGGCGCCACTTGCTGGCGGCGATTGAGCGGCTGGCAAAAGGCTGGTGTATGGGACCAACTGCACGAGTTGCTGCTCGACAAGTTGCGTGCGACCGGCCAAATCGATCTGTCATACGCTGCGGTCGATTCGTCGTCCGTGCGCGCCGTTGGGGCGGGCGAAAAACTGGCCCGAACCCCACGGATCGCGCGCGACCCGGTTCCAAGCACCACATCCTCGTAGACGCCAACGGCGTTCCTCTCGTTGCGATCCTGACTGGCGCGAACACCAACGACGTCACGCAGTTGCTGCCGCTCGTTGATGCGATCCCACCCATCCGCGGCGTTCGTGGCCGACCGCTTCAGAAGCCCGGCGTCGTCTACGCCGATCGCGGCTACGATTGCACCCGACATCGTCGCGCGTTGCGCGAACGCGGTATCAAGCCGGTGATCGCCAAGCGCCGGACCGAGCATGGCAGTGGTCTGGGCAAGTATCGTTGGGTGGTCGAACGTACGCATTCCTGGCTCCACAATTTCCGTCGCCTACGCACTCGCTTTGAGCGACGTGCCTACATTCACGAAGCATTCCTGAAACTTGGCTGCTCGCTCATCTGTTGGAACATCTTCCGACGAGCTGAGCAGGGGTTTTGAACTGGCCTCTAAATAATTACCGCGTGGGTAGATGATCTGAACGAGAGGCAACCTCTCGTCTCGGGAAACAGCTCGTCCGCCTTTTTGGTGCGGACAGAGGGCCGATTTTCCCGCTGACTCCATTAGGACACTTGTGGGTTGGATGCCGCTCCTTGCCGGACTCTCGATCCTCTAGGACGACAGCCTGGCTTGGCGGCGTACCAACTGGGATATTGCTGAAAACTATCTCGGATACGCCAACGTTCCCGAAAAATACTGAGCCGCGCTCCGCCCATCTGAGGCCGCCGGACGGCAACTGACTCGCCGGATTCTTCAGCGTTCGAAGCACCGCCACTTCACTCCTCAGGTTTCGGCATACGCCCCATGGTGAACAGCTTCGAATTGATTTCATCCGGCAACTGGGGACGCGCATACTTGTCCCGCAGCGCGCGACGTTGGAGACCGCGCTTCCAGCGATCAAATTTTTCGTCTTCGTCACATCCGATCCATTCGGCCGCATAGCCGTCGCCTCCCAGCAGACCGTGGCGTTTATATTCACCGCGCCCGCGCGTGACAGATTCAGCCCAATAGCGCCCTACCGCTTCGGACAATGCAACGCAGTCCGCCTGGTCGATTTGCTCCCCGTCGAAGATACAAGCGCAGTACAGATAGAACCCACCCACGCGAGACCACGACACACTGCAAACATAACCAACCATGTGCTTGACGATCGTCGACTTGCTTTTGATGTTCGAAAACAGACGCTCGCGATCGCGCAACACTTGCTCGATACCGACGTGTCCGCCACTCGCAGGAACGTGTTCTACCGTGCCATTGAAATACATCGTCAGGTTCTCGCTTGCTAGCACCTCGAGCTGCCCGGCGATCGCACTTGCATCTCTCCCACGCATACGTGCACGCTGGGAGAAGAGATCAATCCCGAACATCGTAAAATCACCATATCTCTCGCGCATCCTGTCCAGATAGGTACCGACCGTTTGCTCGTTCTCTTCAGCATTGCGCACCCACCGCGCTTGATTACGCTTGACGCCAGTGCCGATCGCCTCGATGCGCACATCCGCAATGTAATCCTCACAGACATCAGCGACGAACCGACCATCCAACAATCGGCCGCTTGGTGAAATGGGTGAAAAGGCACGCAGCTCATGCATCCGGTAGACGTCCAGACACAATTTCACGATCGGCGGAAGCTCGATATCCGACGCATAAAGGATAGGACACCACAGGTGAATGCCCCGGATGAGAAAACCCAGATCCGACACTTCAAAAACCGTGCTCAACCCGCGATCTACATGGATCTTGAATGCAGGTTCTTCGCCATAGATGATCAACTGCGCAATCTCGAGCATCTTGCGTAACGTGCCTTCGTGTTGACCAATCAACATCGTTCGACCATCGTCCAGAAGAACGGCATCACGCATTCTCTCTAGGTCTTGCAGCGCCTCCCTGTCGATGGGACGCAACCCTTTCGTTTGCTTCATTCCCTTCAGCTCCTTGCATGCTTGTGGAACGGTCATCGTTCATCGCTGCATCGTCGTCACACACCGTGTTCGTTGACACGTCGACTTCGCGACATATTTCGCCGACTTGGATCGGCCCACGGCACACCGCGAACCGATCCAAGCACAAAACAAACCATACAGAAAAATTAGCAAACCTAACTTAAAAATTGAATAGTCTACTCACGACTGACCCACAATTTATCTGGCATCAGATATCCACCTCAGTCCCCCATGCTTACCGAAATCAACCTCATCACTGGCAAGCACCTCCTGAGAAGCTCAAGACGGTTCGTCATACCGTCCAGATCGCATCAGAAGGCACAGTTCGCTTGCGCGAAAGGAATGTATCGAGGCAGCAAGTGGATGAAAGTGGCCTTGCCGGCCGCCTCGACCGAAATGCGGAAACCATCTCGCAAGACCACCAATGCATTGTCGAAACGCTTGCGCGTAATCCCCATGGCTGCCGGCCAGTTCTTGAGCTCATGCCTCGGCACCGATGTTTGCCCGATCGGAAGCAGGTAATTTCGCAGCGCCCACTCGAGATGGAAGGCGTCGACCAACTCAATCGGAATCTTGGGAGGATGCGGCAAGAACGAACGCGTACCTGTCGTGTGGACGGGCGGCATCATTTCACACTCCCATTTTTCATCAACTGCTCGACTGCATCGGCCGGCCAAAGGAGGCGACGATTCGGCAGCTTTACCGGACGTACGCCGTGGTAACTGCCCGTCTCGCTATAGCGTTTACGAATCGAGTCTGGACGACAACAGATCGCGGCCGCAAACTCTTCAGTTGTCTGCCGGCGGCCGCTCGAGGATGAGGGGGAAGATGGAAATTTCATAGTCAGCTCCAAGTAAACGAACCTTCAAGGATTCGCGCTGCATGGAACTGACCGAGGATCATTGCCCGTCGATCCCTAACACGGCAACTCCATGCAAATCGCTTGGTTGCAAGACTATTGGTGATGGGGATGCTGGTCGATGGATCGTGGCTTATCGTGGATGTTGTGGCTTATCGTGGTCTAACGTGGTCAGATAAACCATGCGTCACTTGCCGATGTCACGTCCCCGACGACGCGCGAGCAGTTCTGCCAATGCTTTTTTCGTGTATTCCCGCTCTCGGCCGCCCACACCAAAGATCACTTGTCCATTCATGTAGCCAATCAATGGCCGGAACTCGTCAGGCCGTTCGGAGGCAATTTTGACCAATTGATCGAAAACCGCCTCAGCATCGTCCCCGTTGGGAGCAGCAAGCTCTATGGCGCAACCAATCGCCTTTTCGAGATACGCCCTGCGCCCTTTGGGGGTAGTCTTATGCCGATGTCGAACACTCGACTGCACCCCCACAATCTGCGCAGCATCACTAGTCGGTAAGTCGCCGTGATGAACTTCAACCGTGCTGTCAGTTCGAACATCGTAGTGTTCGTCCGGCCTCACCGATATCGACAACACCTGCTGAGATTGTGGCTGCGTCAGTACATGAGGAATGTGCGATCGGTCTAGAAAAGACTCAATGTCTTCGACGTCGAAAACAATCTCATGAATTCGCCTCTCGTATTTTTCGCTTGCCGCTGGCATCTGAGGACAATCTCGCGCGTAATCACCGGCGGTAGCTGGAAGGCGAGCCCATCTCCCGACGGAAGGTACGTTGCGCAGGTAAAACTCTTTATTGAAATTGAGCCAACGTCGATACCACTGACCTTGTTCAAGCAGGAACGCCATGCCGTCGTCGCGCGCGGCATCATTCGGACGCGGGTAACCGGTGCCATCTCGGATGTCGAGCCATCGGGGCTGCGATGTGCTATCAGTCGACATCAAATGGTAATCGAGAAGGCTCGCTGCATCACTATAGCGATAATACGACTCGTTAATGTTTTCCAACCAAGGGTTGGCATCCTGCGGAGCAAGGCTTGCCCAATCAGGAACTACAACGCGCGCCCCGATTGCGCGCAGAACATTGTCTAACGTAACGAATAGCATCTTCGATCGCACCACACATGCGTAACGGAATTTCCAGAATGCGCGCGGAGCCGGCGCCAAGTTCTGCCCTTACACAGCTTCGCCGACTACTGTGGCAAGCTGATACCTGCCTGCTCCAACATCCAGGACTCAATCTTATCGTGCCACATACGCAGCAGATCGAGTGGGCGTCGACGGTAGTGCTTCTCGGCGATCGCGGATGGCTTATGCCCTTGGATCTGCGCAACGACACCCACCGGCACTTCCACCCATTCCGACAGCGTCCCGAACGAGCGGCGAAGTCCGTGCAGCGTCACATGCGGCAAGCCGGCGGCCACCAGTGCTTTTCGGTGCGCAATGCCGGGATCTGCAATCTTGCCGTCAGCCGCTTTGGTGCTCGAGAAGACCCACGGTGATGGACTCCACTGCTGGCCTTTTGCCGCCATCCGGGTAATTTTCTGATCACTTGGCGGCATCTCATTCAATCGCTTCAGGTTCAACAGCAGCCCCGCCAGATATGGAGTCAGCGGTATTGTTCTCCCCCCAGAACCTTCCATCTTGTCGTCAAGGACAAGACTCCGCCACTGAAAATCGACATCTTCCCAGCGAAGTGACGCCCACTCCTCCCGTCGCGCACCAGTTATCAAAAGACCCTGCAGATACGCACTGATGACCGGATTCTCAACGTTCTGTACCGCACCGAACCAAGCCATGAGTTGTTCGCGCTGGAGCGAATCACCTTCTTTCGCTTTGACGCGCGGCACGACCTCTTTCACCGCTCGCGACGAATAGGCATCTGCTGGAATGATTCCAGCGTAAGCTGGCGTGTCAGCCGCCCATCGAATAAAGCCTCGTAGCAAGCGAAAAGAGAGTGCGGATACGGTCGGACGGTCCATTGACTGCAAGCGCAGCCATTCGCTAATGCACTTTCCCGTCATGTCAGACAGCTTGACCGAGCGCAACGACGCCAACGGTCCCGCCTTCCGCGCACCCGAACCACTCTTCCGGGGCTGACCACCGATGCTACCGTGCTGGAGATGATCGCGGTAATGCAGGTCGCCCCAGAACGACTTCCGCTTTCCAATGTAGTCGTCCCACGCATCACCAAAAGTCACATCCTTCCGGCGAGCCTCGGCCCGTCGAGCTTCGTGGGCAGCCCGCTGGTCAGCTTTTACTTCTCTCGGATCTTTGCCCTCGTCAACCAGCGTTTTCAATTTGCTGGCTTCAACACGCGCCCTGCCAAGATCCCAAGCACGAGCGTCGCCAATCGTCACCCTAACGGTTTTGCCAAACAGCCGTGACTCAAAAACATAGGCACGCGTACCTGCCGCAGTCACACGCAACCCCAAACCGGGCGTCTTAGCGTCCCAGTGGATCGTCTGTTGCTTGCCTGGCTCGCACACGAAACCATCAACCCGCGCCGCAGTAAAACTTTGCTTTGCCATCATCGCCTCAAGTAGGCACCATGTAGGCAAATTGTGCGGACACAAAGGGATCTACGTCAATATGGAAATTGACGCACCTCCAATCAAGTCATTGTTTTTTATAGTTTTTTTCACCAAAACGGATGTCAAACCACATACACCCATGCGTAGACTTCAGGACTCGACGTCCTCGAGACTGAAGATCTCGGTCTGGTCGTTGTACGAGAAGATCTCGCCGTAACGGCCCCAGTCGATCACCGCGTCGAGCGTTTCCTCGGCCGCGCCGTCCGACAGCGAATCCTCCAGCTCCTGCTCGAAGCGCACGCGCGGCGCGCGATGGCCCGGGCGCTCGTTCAGCACCTTCTTGATCCGGGCCGCCAGCGGCACGTGCTTCAGCAGGTGATCGGCAAACATCAGCTTGCGCTCCTGCGTGCCGAATTCCGCGAACACGCGCCCCGGCGGCGTCAGGAACACATCGCCTTCGCGCACGTCCGCGAAACCGAGGTACTGCAACACTTCGGCGATCGGAAACAGGTCGTCGACTTCCAGATGCAGCGTACGCGCGATTTCCGGCATGTCCGCGCGGCCGTGGTACGGCGCCATCGCGAGCGTCTCGATCAGGCCGGCCATCAGGTTGGTCGACACCTGCGGCAGCCAGCTGCCGAGTTCGAGCCCCTTCTTCGTCGCCTCGCCGGTCTGGCGCGCCGTCATCTTCGCGTAGATGTCGTCGACCAGCTTGCGAAACGCCGGGTCGAGCCGGTTGCGCGGATGCTTGAACGGCACCTTGATCTCGGCGATCACGCGGCCCGGGTTCGACGACAGCACGAGGATCCGGTCGCACATGAACACGGCCTCCTCGATGTTGTGCGTGACGATCAGCACCGACTTGATCGGCATGCGGCCCTGCGTCCACAGATCGAGCAGGTCGGTACGCAGCGTTTCGGCCGTCAGCACGTCGAGCGCCGAGAACGGCTCGTCCATCAGCAGGATCGTCGGATCGACCACGAGCGCACGCGCAAAACCGACGCGCTGGCGCATGCCGCCCGACAGCTCGCGCGGGTACGCGTTCTCGAAGCCGTCCAGACCGATCAGGTCGATCGCGGCCAGCGCGCGCTCGCGCCGCTCGCGCGCGCCGACGCCGAGCGCCTCGAGGCCGGCTTCCACGTTCTGCAGCACGGTGAGCCACGGGAACAGCGCGAAGGTCTGGAACACCATCGCGACGCCTTCGGCCGGGCCGGTCAGCGGCTTGCCGAGGTAGGTCACCTCGCCGCCGGTCGGTTCGATCAGGCCGGCGATGATGCGCAGCAGCGTCGACTTGCCCGAGCCGGAACGGCCGAGCAGCCCGACGATCTCGCCTTCGCGCAGCGACAGGTTCGCATCGTCGAGCACGAGCAATTCGCCCTGCGTCTTGTTGAAGCCGCGGCAAACGTGATCGACGCGCAGGATTTCCTCACCGAGGCGCGGCGGCTGGGACGTCTGGACGGGGGCGTTTACAGCATTCGGATTGTGCATCGCGTTTCGCTCTCAATCGATCTCAGTCGAGCCGCAGCTTCGCTTCGGCGAAAGCATACAGCGGCCGCCACAGCAGGCGGTTGAACAAGGTGACGAACAGGGACATCACGGCGATGCCCAGGATGATCTTCGGGAAATCGCCGGCGGCCGTGGTCTGCGCGATGTACGCGCCGAGGCCGTGCGCCTCGATCTTGGTGTTGCCCCAATGCACGGCTTCCGACACGATGCTCGCGTTCCATGCGCCGCCCGACGCGGTGATTGCGCCGGTCACGTAGTACGGGAAGATGCCGGGCAGGATCGCCTGCCGCCACCACTGCCAGCCGCGGATGCGGAAATTCGTCGCCGCTTCGCGATAGTCGTTCGGGTAGGACGTGGCACCGGCGATCACGTTGAACAGGATATACCACTGCGTGCCGAGCACGATCAGCGGCGACAGCCAGATGTCCGCGTTCAGGTGGAAGCGTGCGATCACGATCACGAACACCGGGAACAGCAGGTTGGCCGGGAACGCGGCGAGGAACTGCGCGAGCGGCTGCAGCTTCTCGGCCAGCTTCGGGCGCAGCCCGATCCATACGCCGATCGGTACCCAGATCACCGACGCGATCGAGATCAGCACGACCACGCGCAGCAGCGTGATGAGCCCGAGCGTGATCACGTGGCCGACCTCGGCCATCGTCACGCCGGTCGCGACGAAGCTCACGACGCGCCACACGATGTAGGCCGTGCCGACCAGCACGAGGATCGCCCACGCGATGTCGACGGTGCGCGACGCCTTCTTCTCGACGCGCGGCAGCGAAAACCGCATCGCGCCCGACAGCGGCAGGCGCAGCGGAATCCGTGCGGCCTTCGCGAAGAACCAGCCGGCCGGCACGAGCAGCTGATGAATCAGGCGCGTGCGGCGCACGAGGTCGAGCAGCCAGGATTGCGGCGCATCGCCCGACGCGGTGTTCTCCATCCGGAACTTGTCGGCCCACGCGATGAGCGGCCGGAACAGGAACTGGTCGTACGCGAGGATCACGACCGTCATCGTGAGGATCACCCAGCCGATCGCGCCGAAGTTCTTGTCCGAGATCGCCTGCGCGAGATACGCGCCGATGCCCGGCAGCGTGATCGTCTGGTTGCCGACCGTGATCGCCTCCGACGCGACGACGAAGAACCAGCCGCCCGACATCGACATCATCATGTTCCAGATCAGGCCCGGCATCGAGAACGGCACTTCGAGCTTCCAGAAGCGCTGCCACGACGTCAGGTGGAAACCGCGCGACACTTCGTCCAGATCGCGCGGCACCGTGCGCAGCGACTGGTAGAAGCTGAACGTCATGTTCCACGCCTGGCTCGTGAAGATCGCGAAGATCGCCGCGAGCTCGGCGCCGAGCACGCGGCTCGGGAACAGCGCGAGGAAGAACGTGACGGTAAACGAGATGAAGCCGAGCACCGGCACCGACTGCAGGATGTCGAGGATCGGGATCAGCACCATGCCCGCGCGACGGCTCTTGGCCGCGAGCGTGCCGTAGACGAGCGTGAACGCGAGCGACGCGACCATCGCCGCGAGCATCCGTAGCGTGGTGCGCAACGCGTATTCGGGCAGGTTCGACGGGTCGAGCGAGATCTTCTGCGTCTGCAGCGTGCCGATCGGCGCCATCGTTTCGTGGAAACCGACGACCGCCATCGCGATCAGGCAGATGATCAGCGGAAACGCGATGAAGTCCCAACGGTTCGGCAGAACGCGCCACGCGGACGCGTTGGCGGTCCGGTTCGGATTGAAGAATCCGACATTCATCAGGCGCCCTCCCCGGTAAGGCCGAACGAAGCCGGCAGTCGATGTTGATTCATGGCAAAGCGCACGGGCGCGGTAATTCTCGATTGACTGACGATCTCGCGCACGCGCGATGCGCCGTGCGTGCACGCTGCGCCCGCGCTCCCGGGGGCGAGTCGGCCCGCGACGGCACGACACTACACCAACCTGTATTTCAGGTTCAACCGTCCGGGGTCGGTGCACCGATCGTGCCCGACGCGCGGGCGGACGGCCGGTGCGCGGTACGGAGCAGCCCGGCCTGAGTCCTTCGGCCGGCAGCAGGCCCGAATTATGCCGTGATCCGGCCCGGCCGGGAACCCGCCAGCCCCACACGGGCGCAAACCGTGTCGGACATCAGGGGCCGAATACGGTGAAGCGGGTATGATCGGGGCTAGCCCCCTTGGGGATCGACCGACGAGCGGGAGGAAAGGGAATGGCAGGAAACTTGGTGATCGTCTGCCGCGATCAGGATGCCGACGCGTTCTACGAACTGATGCAGGAGTACGGGTCGTTCCAGACGCGGCTGTCGTCGACCGCATGGTACCTGAATATGAACGTCGTGCCGGAATCGCTGCAGGAGGAAATCCTGGAGCGCCTCGGCCGGTATACGACCGTCTACATCTTCGAGGCCACCAGCGTGACCTACAACACGATCGACAGCAACGCGGCCGAGACGCTCGGCACGCTGTTCGGCGAATGACGCCGCGCGGCGCCCGCCCGGCCGGGCAGGCGCCGCAGCCGCCTACGCGGCCTGTGCGTGGGGTTCGTCCTTCGGCACGGCCTCGAACGGGAACGTCATCGCGACGCGCAGACCGCCCTCGGGGCGGTTGCCGATGTCGCACGCCCCGCCCAGCCTGAGCACCAGCCGCTCGACGATCGCAAGCCCGAGCCCGCTGTGGCCGTTCCCGCCGCGCGCGGGGTCGAGCCGCACGAACGGCCGCGTCGCGGCCGCCAGATCGCGCGGCGCAATCCCGCCACCGCTGTCGCTGACCGACAACACATAGCCGGCCGGCGTGCGCGCCGTTTCGACAAGCACCGGCGGTGCGCCATACGCATGCGCGTTGTCCAGCAGGTTCGACAGGATCCGGTCGAGCGTGGCCGTCGGCAGCCGGAAACCCGGATCGGCATCGAGCCGGGTCTGGACCGTCGGCGCATTCGGCGCGACCGCGCGATAGCTGCGCGCGATCCGCTCGCATGCCTGGTCGACCGGCACCGGTTCGCTGCGGTCGGACCCGCCGTGCGCGAACACCAGGAACTGGTCGACGATGTGCGACATCGAGTCGACATCGCGCACGACGCCGTCGCGCAACCGCGCGTCGTCCATCATTTCCGCCCGCAGGCGCATTCGCGCCAGCGGCGTGCGCAGGTCGTGCGCGACGCCCGCCAGCATCACCGCGCGATCGTTCTCGGCCTGCGACACCTGCTCCACCATCTGGTTGAAGCCGTGCGTGAGCTGGCGCAGCTCGCGCGGGCCGCGCTCGCGCAGCGGCGGCACCGGCTGCCCGCGGCCGAAACGCCCGACCGCGCGCGCGAGCGAGCGCAGCGGCTGCTGCAGCTGCCAGGCCGCGAACAGCGCGGCGATCACGCCGGCCGAGAAGATCGTGCCGAGCCACAGCAGCATCCGGTCGAGCGAGCGCGGCGGCCGCAGCGGCTGCACGGGCACCACGATCCAGTTGCGATCGGCCGGCTCCTTCACCCACAGCACGGGCGGATGGCCCGGCGTGCCGATCTCGACCTGCGTGCCGGGCGGCATGCGCTCGCTCACGTCGTCGCGGAACCGCTTGAGCGGCGGCGGCAACGCCGAATCGCCGCCCTTCGGGACGTCGGCGCTGTCCGGCGGCACCAGCCGCACACGCGACGGCAGCGGCTGGTCGGGCGTGCGCTCGACGTGCTGGCGCACGGCGTCGACAAGGAACGCGGCTTCCTCGACCGCATAACGCGTCTGCATCTGGTTGCGCTCGAGCCGCATCGCGAAGAACCACGCGAAGTGCGACAGGAGCAGGACACCGATGACGAGCAGCGCCAGCCGCCCGAACAGTGAATCAATGGGTTTGCGCATGAGCCTCGCCGTCGGGCACGAACACGTAGCCGCGCCCGCGCACCGTCTGGATGAAGCGCGGCGTCGACGGATCCGTTTCGAGGATGCGGCGCAGGCGCCACACCTGGACGTCGATGCCGCGGTCGGTACCGTCGTACTCGGGCCCGTGCAGCAGCTCGAGCAGCCGCTCGCGCGTGAGCGTGCGCAGCGCGTGGTTCACGAAGATCTTCAGCAGCGCGAATTCGCTGCTCGACAGCGTGGCTGGCTTGCCGTCGACCGACAGCGTGCGCGCCTGGAAGTCGAGCAGGAAACGGCCGAACGCGAACGGCTCGCGCTGTTCGGGCGCTGCCGCCGACGGCGTCGCGCGGCGGCGGCGCAGCACCGCCTGCACGCGCGCGAGCAGCTCGCGCGGGTTGAACGGCTTGCCGAGGTAGTCGTCCGCGCCGAGTTCGAGCCCGACGATGCGATCGACGTCGTCCGCCCGCGCGGTGAGCATGATCACGGGGATGTCGTCGCCGGCCGCGCGCAACTGGCGCAGCGCGGTCAGGCCGTCCACGCCCGGCATCATCAGGTCCAGCACGATCAGGTCGGGCCGCTCGCGCTCGAGGCGCTTCTCGAGCGTCGCCGCGTCGTGCAGCACGGACACTTCCATCCCCTGGCGCACGAGATAGTCGCGCAGCAGGTCTCGGAGTTCTTGGTCGTCGTCGACGATGAGGATCTGGGTAGTCATGGCTCGAAGTTTACCGCGCGAGGGCGGAGTCGAAGAACGAAACAAAGGGACGAAAGGGTTACTGCGGGTTACCGCGCAAGGGAACTGTAATGCACGGTAACCGGGCCGCCGCCCCACGTAACACCGGCCGGAGCCTGCATCGCTAACCTGCGTCTTACCGGATGCGGTACCCGGCTTTTCCGGCACCGCATCGCCGGACCCTTTGGATACAAGGAGTTTCTGAAATGTATAAGAAGACTTCCCGCGTGGCCATCGCGGCCGCCGCCGTGCTCGCTCTCGCCTTCGGCACCGCGCATGCCGCGCAGCCCAACGACATGCCGCCTCCGGGCGGCCCCGGCATGCACCAGATGCACGGCGGGCACGAAGGCGGCCCGTTCGGCGCGATCATGAAACTGCACGACCAACTGAAGCTCAACGCGTCGCAGGAACAGCAATGGCAGGCGGCCGTCAACACGATGAAGCAGAACCATGACGCGATGCGCAAGAACCACGAGCAGGTGCGCGAGCAGTTCAAGGCGCAGCAGAACCAGCCGATCCTCGACCTGAGCGCGATGCATTCGGCACGCCAGCAGGCCGAAGCGCAGAACGCGCAACTGCGCGAGCAGACGTCGGCTGCGTGGCTCACGTTCTACAACGGGCTGAACGACCAGCAGAAGACGACGGTCAGCACGGCGCTCAAGCAGCAGTACGCGAAGATGGAACAGCGTCACGAGAAGATGAAGGAGCGCTGGGAGCAGCATCGCGCCGCCAAGGGCGCATCGGCGCCGGCGCAGTAAGCCGGCGGGCCGCTTCCCGGAGCGGCGCCGAAGGGGACGCGGGCACCGGCCCGCGTCCCTTTTTTCGTTTCAGGCGACGTCGAACAGCAGCACTTCGGCCGCCCGGCCGCGCGCGAACGCCACCGCGTCCACGCCGCCGATCCGCGCGCCGTCGCCGGCGGCCAGCGCGCGGCCGTTGACCTCGATATCGCCGCGCGCCACGTGCACGTAGGTGCTGCGCCCCGCGCGGACCTCGAAGGTCACCCCCTCGTCGCCGTCGATCAGCCCCGCGAAGATGCGGGCATCCGCCCCCATCGACAGCGCGCCGTCGCCGCCGCCGGGCGCCGCGACGAGCCGCAGCCGGCCGCGTTTCTCGGCGGCGGCGAAATGCCGCTCCTCGTAACCGGGCCGCCCGCCCCGCTCGGCCGGCTGCAGCCAGATCTGCAGCAGATGCAGCGGACGGTCGCGCGACGCGTTGGTTTCGCTGTGCACGAGCCCCGTCCCGGCACTCACCCGCTGGACGCCGCCGGCGCGGACGATCGCGCCGCAGCCGAGGCTGTCGCGGTGCGCGAGCGTGCCGTCCAGCACGTAGGTCACGATCTCCACGTCGCGACGCGGCTGCATCCCGAACCCGCGCGTCGGCGCGATCAGGTCCTCGCTCAGCACGTGCAGCGCGCCGACCGGCGGATGCGCGTTCGCGGCGCGGCCGGCCGACGAAAAGCTGTGACTCGATTCGAGCCAGCCTTGGCGCGTGTGGCAACGGTCTTCGGCGCGGCGGATCTGGAACATGGCGCGGGCACTCCGGGGGCAGATACTTGTTCGGGTTTACCGCCACTGTAGGGGGACACCGAACGCGCCACAATCCGCCGCCAATGCACAGCATTGTTGCGCTCGCGCAACCAATCGTCAAAATATTCGTTGTCAATACCTCGATTGCCGCAACAGCCGATTCGAAGAATCGATCGGTCGCGCCGGATTGCCGTTTTCCGGGAATCGCGTTCGGGTAAAATACCGCCCTTTTGGCGTTCGCCGTTCCGGCTGCGCCATCGCCAGAGCGCCGTCCGGCGAATTTTGGCCGTCTAGAATACGCCGCGGCGCCCGGTCCCGCCGGCCGCGAGCGCCCCCGGAAAGTCAGCAACAGAAGGATGGAAATGAAGAAGGCCGCCCTGTGCGCCGCCCTCGCCCTCGTGGCGGGCAGCGCCTTCGCGAAGGAGTGGAAGACCGTGCGGATCGGCGTCGATGCCAGCTACCCGCCGTTCGAGTCGACCGCGCCGAGCGGCGAGATCGTCGGTTTCGACGTCGATCTCACCAAGGAAATCTGCAAGCGGATCAACGTGAAATGCGTGTGGGTGGCGCAGGATCTCGACGGGATCATCCCGGCGCTGAAGGCGAAGAAGTACGACGTCATCGTGTCGTCGCTGACCGTCACGGACAAGCGCCGCGAGCAGATCGACTTCTCCGACAAGGTGTATGACGCGCCGGCCCGGATGATCGCGAAGACCGGCTCGCCGCTGCTGCCGACGGTCGCGTCGCTGAAGGGCAAGCGTGTCGGCGTCGAGCAGGGTTCGACGCAGGAAACCTACGCGAAGACGTACTGGGAACCGCAGGGCGTGACGATCGTTCCTTACCAGAACCAGGACCAGGTCTACACCGATCTCGGCTCGGGCCGTCTCGACGCGACGCTGCAGGACGAGCTGCAGGCCGACTACGGCTTCCTGCGCACGCCGCGCGGCAAGGGCTTCGCGTTCGCCGGGCCGGAAGTGAAGGATCCGAAGACGATCGGCGACGGCACCGCGATCGGCCTGCGCAAGGACGATACGGACCTGAAGCTCAAGATCAACCGGGCGCTGGCCGACATGCACAAGGACGGCACGTACGACCGGCTGTCGCACAAGTACTTCTCGTTCAGCGTCTATTCGGCGCCGGCCCGCTAAGCGCCGACAAGAAGAAGCAACGGATGCGGGGGCGGCCCCGTGTCCACGCAGTAAAGGCAGTCAACCACGCGCCGCCCGCCCCCTTGCCCGCCGCTCGCGCGACGGGCTCGCCCGGCACCGTTGCCGGGGCGGACGGTCATGATACGCACGGGGCGTTCCGCGCAGCTTGGCGGGCGCGTCTTTCGCGGCGCACCGCGTGCGCCGTCAAGGACCACATATGTTTCTACAAGGTTACGGCCCGCTGATCCTCGCTGGCACCTGGCAAACCGTCAAACTGGCGGTGCTTTCGCTCGCGCTGTCGTTCCTGCTGGGGCTGCTCGGCGCAGGCGCGAAGCTGTCGCGCAACCGCGTGACGAACGGCATCGGCACCGTCTACACGACGCTGATCCGCGGCGTACCCGACCTCGTGCTGATGCTGCTGCTGTTCTACAGCCTGCAGATCTGGCTGAACATGGCGACCGACGCGCTCGGCTGGGACCAGATCGACATCGACCCGTTCCTCGCCGGCGTGCTCGTGCTCGGCTTCATCTACGGCGCGTACTTCACCGAAACCTTCCGCGGTGCGTTCCTGTCGGTGCCGCGCGGCCAGCTCGAGGCCGGCAGCGCATACGGGATGACGAACTGGCAGGTGTTCACGCGGATCATGTTCCCGCAGATGATGCGCTTCGCGCTGCCGGGCATCGGCAACAACTGGCAGGTGCTCGTGAAGTCGACCGCGCTGGTGTCGATCATCGGCCTCGCCGACGTCGTGAAGGCCTCGCAGGACGCCGGCAAGGGCACGCTGCGGTTCTTCTTCTTCACGCTGATCGCGGGCGCGGTCTACCTCGCCATCACGACGATCTCGAACTTCGTGCTGATGTGGCTCGAAAAGCGCTACTCGACCGGTGTCCGCAAGGCTGACCTATGATCGAACTCATCCAAGAATACTGGCGCAACTATCTCTACACCGACGGCTATCGCATCACCGGTGTCGCGATCACGCTGTGGCTGCTCGTCGTGTCGATCGGCCTCGGCTTCTGCCTGTCGATACCGCTCGCCGTGGCGCGCGTGTCGAAGAAGAAGTGGCTGTCGAGCGCCGTATGGCTGTACACGTACGTGTTCCGCGGCACACCGCTCTACGTGCAGCTGCTGCTCTGCTACACGGGCCTCTACAGCCTGCAGGCCGTGCGCGGCACGCCGGTGCTCGATGCATTCTTCCGCGACGGGATGCACTGCACGCTGCTCGCGTTCACGCTGAACACCTGCGCATACACCACCGAGATCTTCGCCGGCGCGATCAAGGCGACGTCGTATGGCGAGATCGAAGCCGCGCGCGCGTACGGGATGTCCCCGTTCACGATGTATCGCCGCGTGATCCTGCCGTCGGCGCTGCGCCGCGCGCTGCCGCTGTACAGCAACGAAGTGATCCTGATGCTGCATGCGACCACCGTCGCGTTCACCGCGACCGTGCCGGACATCCTCAAGATCGCGCGCGACGTCAACTCGGCGACCTACATGTCGTTCCATGCGTTCGGCATTGCCGCCCTGCTCTACCTCGCGATCTCGTTCACGCTCGTGTGGCTTTTCCGCCAGGCCGAGCGTCGCTGGCTCGCGTATCTGCGCCCGCAAGGCAAGTAAGTTTTCGCAGGACTATTGATGAACTCCCAGACTCAGAAGCTTTTCGTCGACGATCTGCACAAGCGCTACGGCGACAACGAAGTGCTCAAGGGCGTGTCGCTGAGGGCGAACTCGGGCGACGTGATCAGCGTGATCGGCTCGTCCGGCTCCGGCAAGAGCACGATGCTGCGCTGTATCAACTTTCTCGAGCAGCCGAATGCGGGCCGCATCTTCGTCGACGGCGAGGAAGTGCGCACCGCGCTCGACAAGACGGGCGCGCTGCGCGCGGCCGATACGAAACAGCTGCAGCGCGTGCGCACCAAGCTGTCGATGGTGTTCCAGCACTTCAATCTCTGGTCGCACATGAACGTGATCGAGAACGTGATGGAAGCGCCCGTGAACGTGCTCGGCATCCCGAAGAAGGAAGCCGAGGACCGCGCGCGCGAGTATCTCGAGAAAGTCGGCCTCGCGCCGCGCGTCGAGAAGCAGTACCCGTCGCATTTGTCCGGCGGCCAGCAGCAGCGCGTCGCGATCGCACGTGCGCTCGCGATGCATCCGGACGTGATGCTGTTCGACGAGCCGACGTCGGCGCTCGACCCGGAGCTGGTGGGCGAAGTGCTGAAGGTGATGCAGAAGCTGGCCGAGGAAGGCCGCACGATGATCGTCGTCACGCACGAGATGGGCTTCGCGCGCAACGTGTCGAATCACGTGATGTTCCTGCACCAGGGCCGCGTCGAGGAAGAAGGCGTGCCGGCCGAGGTGTTTGCCAATCCGAAGAGCGAACGCCTGCGCGGGTTCCTGTCGGGCAGCCTCAAGTAACACGCACGAAACGCACGACGGTCGAACGGGCGCCCCGCGGCGCCCGTTTTGCGTTTACGCGGCGCTCACCGGCGCGCCGTCGGCGAACGCGCGCAGCGCGTCGCCCGCCAGCCGGTATCGCACCCATTCGCTCTGCGGCGCCGCGCCGACGCTCTCGTAGAAGCGGATCGCCGGCTCGTTCCAGTCGAGCACGCTCCATTCGAACCGCCCGCAGCCCGACTCGACCGCGATCCGTGCAAGCGTCTTCAGCAGCCGCAGCCCGGCGCCCGCCCCGCGAAAACGCGGCGACACGTACAGATCCTCCAGATACAGGCCCTGCCGCGCGAGCCACGTCGAATACGAGAAGAAATACACGGCAAAGCCGGCCGGCTCGCCGTCGACCTCGCAGATCAGCGCGCGCGCGGGCGACCCATCGCCGAACAGGCTGCGTTCGAGGGACGCGGGCGTCGCGATCACTTCGTGCGCCGCCTTCTCGTAGACGGCCAGCTCGGTGATGAAGCGCAGGATCAGCGGCACGTCGGCGACGCTGGCGCAACGGATATCGATTTGCACGGGTTGAGCCCTCCTCCGGCCCGGTTCTGAAACAGAAAGCAGCGCCGCGTACGCGCGCTGGCGCCGATCGAACCGTCATGCTACGTTCGCGCAATGACTGCAGGAAGTGCAGTTTCTTTATCCAGACCTGAACATGATGCATCCCGACCTGCGCCGTCTCGACCTGAACCTGCTGCTCGTGTTCGACGCGCTGTACCGCCACCGGTCGGTCGCGGCGGCCGCGCACGAGCTCGCGTTGAGCCCGTCCGCGTTGAGCCACGCGCTCGCGCGGCTGCGCGACGCGATCGGCGATGCGCTGTTCGTGCGCCTCGGCAACGAGATGCAGCCGACCGTGCGCGCCGACGACATCGCCACGTGGGCCGGCGACGCGCTCGACACGATGTCGAAGGGTCTCGCCCGCGCACGCCGCTTCGATCCCGCGCAAAGCGACCGCACGTTCGTGTTCGCCGCGACCGACTACACGGCCTTCGCGGTGCTGCCGGCGTTCCTCGCGCGGATCCAGCACGTCGCGCCGCACCTGCGGATCCGCGTCGTGCATTCCGACCGGAAGATCTCCGTCGACGAGCTTGCGGCCGGCCGCATCGACTTCGCGCTCGGCTATCACGAGGAATCGGCGGCCGATGCGCCGGGCATCGAGGATTTCGACTGGTTCTCCGACGACTACGTCGTGATCGCCAGCGCCGCGCATCCGGCGATCCGCCGGCGGCTGACGCTCGACCGGTACCTGGCCGCCCGCCACGTGGTCGTCACGCCGTGGAACGAATCGCGCGGCGTCGTCGACTACGTGCTCGACCGGCTCGGCCTCGCGCGGCACGTCGCCGTGCAGTTGCCGACCGTGCTGGCCGCGCCGTTCGTGATCGCGGAATCCGAATTGCTGATGACCGTGCCGAACCGCGCCGCGCAGGCCCTGCGGCACGCGACGCCGATCCGCATCTTTCCCGCGCCGTTCGAGATCCCGCGCTACACGGTGAAGGTCTACTCGCACGCGAAGCATGCGCGCACCGATGCGCACCGCTGGATTCGCGCGCAGTTGCTCGACGCGCGGCCGGGCCCGCGCTAGGTTCCGCGCGCCTTGTGCGACGGGCGTTTCAGGCGCCGGCCTGCGTTCGCCGAAACCGCCCGAATCATTACGAAATACTTACCAATTTCGCGACTTTCGCGCTTACGCCCGCGCATTCGCAACGTCAATAGTGGCAATCCTTGACCCCTATCCAAAAAATTCGTGTCTCCCTTGCGGGACAAGGGTTTTCCGTTAATCGCCAACCCTCGGTGCACCTGTTGCCCACCGTGTTGCATGGCAATTTGGCGACAGCGGTTAGTCAAACAACGATTTCCATCGCCACAAAATTGTATTTTTGCTAAATTAGTAACCAAAGTAGCAAAACGAAGTTCGTGAAATGTAGTTTAGCTTCACGACACTACAAGGAGACCCCGCAGGCCGACCCGGCTGCGCGGGACCGCTCAACGGTTTTCCGTCCGCTTGCCCGCGTGCCGCGCTTACCGGCCCTGCACGAGGTCTCCCTGGTTATCCCGCTTTTGCCCGGCGCTCGCGCTCCGGGCATCTCGTGCAGTCTGGGTTGACTTTTTGACAGGGTATGGAGGAGATGATGAAGAAAGCTTTGGTCGCGGCCGCGCTGATGGCTGCTGGGGTGGTGACGGCGCACGCGCAGAGCAGCGTCACGCTGTATGGCCGCCTGGATGCGGGCATCGAGTACCTGAACGGCCTGCAAAACGGCCACCAAGTGCGCGCGGAAAGCGGCGACTGGGGCACGAGCCTGTGGGGCTTGAAGGGTAGCGAGGACATCGGTGGCGGCAACAAGGTCCTGTTCCACCTCGAAGGCGCGTTCAACACGATGACGGGCGGCTTCAGCGGCTCGATCTGGGATCGTTTCGCGACCGTCGGTATCTCGAACGACCGCTACGGTACGCTGCTGCTGGGTCGCGAGCTCGCGATCGCCAACGGCGTGTGGGACTTCGACCCGTTCGGCCAGTCGGCCTGGTCGACGGCCTCGCTGGTGCGCGGCCGCAACTGGAACAAGACCAGCAACAACGTGTCGTACCAGTCGCCGTCGCTCTACGGCCTCGACTTCTACGGCCAGTTCTCGTTCTCGAACTCGACCAGCTTCAACGGCAACACGACGGCCGGCCAACCGGGCCGTGCAATGGGCGGTCAGGTCACCTACACGAACTCGCTGTTCCAGTTGCGCGGCATCTACGACGAAACGCGCGACAGCAACGGCCGCTTCTCCGACGTGTTCAACTACTCGCGTGAATACTTCGCGGGCGTGAACGTGTTCCTCGGCCAGTTCAAGGTGCAGGCGGCCTACCAGGCATCGCGCGCGGACGGCAGCGGCGGCCCGGCAGTGAACGCCGGCGTGACGGGTACCCAGCAGGTCTGGGGCGGCGTGACGTGGCAGGCAACGCCGGCAGCGGCGCTGATCGCAGCCGTGTATCACGTGAACGCGAACCACGGCGGCGGCAACGCGAACATCTACACGGTCGGCGGCTCGTACAACATCTCGAAGCGCACGCTGTTCGACCTGCAGGTCGCAACCGTGCGCAACAGCAAGAACGCGAACTTCGGCCTGAACGCGAACGGTGCAGGCACGGCCGTGTCGACGGGCAACCCGAATCCGGGCGGCAGCCAGACCGGCGTCTACGCCGGTATCCAGCACCTGTTCTGATCAGGCGCCGTCAAAGAACGATTCGACAACACTTTCCACGCTGCTGCGAGAGGCGCGTATCGGTGCGGTACCCAACCGGGTATCCGCACCGTTTTTTCTTGGGCGGGCCGGCTTGGCGCCTGCTCCCGCAAACCACGGGCTTGCGCAGGCCCGGCGACGCACGACGGCGTTCAGACGGCCGCTTCGTTCTCTTCGCCGGTGCGGATGCGGATCACGCGCTCGACGTCCGACACGAAGATCTTGCCGTCGCCGATCTTGCCGGTCCGCGCCGCGCCGATCACAGCGTCGATCACCTGGTCGACCTGCGCTTCCGCGACGACCACCTCGATCTTCATCTTCGGCAGGAAGTCGACGACGTATTCGGCGCCGCGATACAGCTCGGTATGGCCCTTCTGGCGGCCGAAACCCTTCACTTCCGTCACGGTCAGGCCCGTGAGACCCACTTCGGCGAGCGCTTCGCGGACTTCGTCCAGCTTGAACGGCTTGATGATGGCGGTGATGCGTTTCATGGTGGTTGTCCCCCAATGCTCGTTTGGATGAAAAATCGCGTTCCCGATTGTAAGCCTGCGGGCCGCCTCCGGCCCAGCACGGCTCACTCGAGACGTTCGGTGAACCGCGACGTGATCGGGTAGCGCCAGTCGCGCCCGAACGCGCGATGCGTGACGCGGATGCCGATCGGTGCCTGGCGGCGCTTGTATTCGTTGATCTTGATGAGCCGCGTCACGCGTTCGACGTCGGCCTGCGCATAACCGGCCGCGACGATCTCCGCGAGCGGCCGGTCTTCTTCCATGTACATCCGCATGATCGCGTCGAGCACGTCGTACGGCGGCAGGCTGTCCTGGTCGGTCTGGTTATCGCGCAGTTCGGCCGACGGCGCGCGCGTGAGGATCCGCTCGGGAATCACGTCGCGCAGCCCGTAGTCGGCCGTGGCGTTGCGATAGCGGCAGAGCCGGTAGACCAGCGTCTTCGCGATGTCCTTGATCACCGCGAAACCGCCGGCCATGTCGCCGTACAGCGTGCAGTAGCCGACCGCCATCTCGCTCTTGTTGCCGGTCGTCAGCACGATCGAGCCGAACTTGTTCGACAGCGCCATCAGCAGCGTGCCGCGGATGCGCGCCTGGATGTTCTCCTCCGTCGCGTCTTCCGCGCGGCCCGCGAACTCGCCGGCAAGCGCCGCGCGGAATGCGTCGAACATCGGCTCGATCGCGATCTCGTCGTAGCGCACGCCGACGCGCCGCGCCATCTCCGCCGCGTCGGTGGTCGAGATGTCGGCCGTGAAGCGCGACGGCATCATCACCGCGCGCACGCGCCCGGGCCCGAGCGCATCGCACGCGACGGCCAGCACCAGCGCCGAATCGACGCCGCCCGACAGCCCGATCAGCACGCCGGGAAAACCGTTCTTGCCGATGTAGTCGCGCACACCGGTCACGAGCGCGCGGTACACCTGCGCATCCGTCGACAGCTCGGGCGCGATCGTGCCGGGCAACGGCCGCGCGCCGTCGAATTCGACGATCGCATGGCCTTCGTCGAACTGCGGCATCTTCGCGACGAGCGCGCCCTGCGCGTCGAGCACGAACGAGCCGCCGTCGAACACGAGCTCGTCCTGGCCGCCGACGAGGTTCACGTACACCATCGGCAGCCCGGTCTCGCGGATCCGCGCGCGCAGGATGTCGATGCGCACCGCTTCCTTGTTCATGTGGTACGGCGAGCCGTTCGGGATCAGCAGCACCTGTGCGCCGGCCGCCTTCGCGATCTGCGCGGCCGACGCATGCCACGCGTCCTCGCAGATGATCACGCCGTATTTCACGCCGTTCAGCTCGAACACGAGCGGCTCGGCGTCCGTCGCGAAGTAGCGCTTCTCGTCGAACACCTCGGCGTTCGGCAGATCCTGCTTGCGGTAGGTGCCGACGATTGCCCCGCCGACGATCAGCGATACCGCGTTGAAGGTATCGGTGGGCGGCACGCCGCGCTCGATCGGGCGGTTTGCATTACCATCGACGGCTGGCGCGTGCGGATCGGCGCCCGCACCGCTGCCCGGCCCCCTGCCCGGACCGCGCAACGGATGGCCGACCAGCACCGCGAGCCCGTCGAACGCCTTCAGCGCGTCGGCCAGGGCAGCGAGCGCAGATGCCGCCGCCGCGTAGAACGCGGGCCGCAGCAGCAGGTCTTCCGGCGGATAGCCGGACAGCGCGAGTTCGGGCGCGACCATCAGCTGCGCACCATCGTTGTGCGCGGCGCGTGCGGCCGCGACGATCCGCGCGACGTTGCCGGCGAAATCGCCGACGGTGACGTTGATCTGGGCAAGAGCGAGTCGGGTCTTCATGGCGGGATCGGGCGGCGCGCCCGGAACGGCTGACGAAATCGAACCGGACGCGGGCCGCGGCGGCACGCATCCGGCAACATCCAACGGTACGGATTCACGCTTGAAACACGCACGCATCGATTATCGCACGGGCATCCTGTCGTCCCCCGCCGAGGTGCCGGCCGACGAATGGAACGCGCTGCTCGCCCGCGACGCGCAGCCGACGCCGTTCCTGCGCCACGAATTTCTCGACGCACTGCACGTCGCGCGCTGCGCGGTCGACGAGACCGGCTGGTCGCCGCACTTCGTCACGCTGACCGACGAGCGCACCGGCCGCCTCGCGGCCGCCGCGCCCGTCTACGCGAAGCAGCATTCTTACGGCGAATACGTGTTCGACTGGGCGTGGGCCGACGCCTATCAGCGCAACGACCTGCCCTACTACCCGAAGCTGCTGTGCGCGGTGCCGTTCACGCCCGTGCAGGGCACGCGCCTGCTCGCGGCCGACGACGACGCACGCCGCCGGCTCGCGGCCACGCTGCTCGCGTTCGCCGAGCAGAGCGACGTGTCGTCGCTGCACGTGCTGTTCCCGACCGGCGACGAGGCGCGGCTGCTCGAATCGATGGGAATGATGCTGCGCGAAGGCGTGCAGTTCCACTGGCTCAACGACGGCTACCGTCACTTCGACGACTTCCTCGGCACGCTCGAGCAGAAGAAGCGCAAGAACATCCGCGCGGAGCGACGCAAGGTGCACGCCGCAGGCGTGACGTTCCGGCGGCTGACCGGCGACCGGATCACCGACGCCGACTGGCGCTTCTTCTCGCGCTGCTACCGGCAGACCTACCGCGAACACTTTTCGAGCCCGTACCTGAACCTCGATTTCTTCCGCACGATCGGCGCGACGATGCCCGAGAACCTGCTGCTCGTGATCGCGGAAGCCGACGGCCGGCCGATCGCGAGCGCGCTCGCCGTGTACCGGCGCGGCGAGCACGGCGGCGGCACGCTGTACGGCCGCTACTGGGGGGCGATCGAACACGTCCCCTGCCTGCATTTCGAAACGGCCTACTACCAGTTGCTCGAATTCTGCATCGAGGCCGGGCTCGACACGTTCGAAGGCGGCGCGCAAGGCGAGCACAAGCTCGCGCGCGGCTTCCTGCCGACCGTCACGCACTCCGCGCACTGGCTCGCGCACCCGGCGTTTTCCGATGCGGTCGCGCGCTTCCTCGAACGCGAGACCGAACATATCCACGCGTACGTCGACGAGTTGCGCGAACACGATCCGTTCCGGCGCGGCACCGAATAGCACCGGCAGGCACGTCGTCATGCGGCGAGGCCACGACCGGCCTCGCCGCATGACGCACGGCCGCCTCCGGCTCAGTGCGCGGCGAGCGTCACCGTCTGCGACAGCGCCTGCGGGTCGCGCGACGACGCGGCGGCCGACAGCACGTAGCTCCCCGCGCCGATCCGCCACGCATGCGCATTCGCATCCCATACCGCGAAGCGCTGCGCCGGCACCGCGACGCTGACCGTGCGTGCCTCGCCCGGCTGCAGCGCGACCTTGGTCCAGCCGACGAGCCGCTTCGGCGGCTCGCCGAGCGAAGCGGGCAGCGCCGCGTAGATCTGCACCGTCTGCGCACCGGCACGCGCGCCCGTGTTCGTCACCGTCACGCCGACCTTCACGTTGCCCGCCGCGTCGGCCTGAGCCGACATCCCCGACATCGCGTACGTCGTGTACGACAGCCCGTAGCCGAACGGGAACAGCGGCTCGATCGCCTTCGCGTCGAACCAGCGATAGCCGTACGCGAGGCCTTCCGCATAGACGGTCTGCGTGCGCGACGGATCGATCGCCGGCTGCGGCAGGTCGGCTTCCTGCTTCGGGAACGTCAGCGGCAACCGGCCCGACGGATTCGCGTCGCCGAACAGCAGGTCGGCGATCGCCTGGCCGCCCTGCGCGCCCGGATACCACGCATCGAGCACGCCGTGCACGTTCGCGAGCCACGGCATCAGCACCGGGCTGCCGTTCTCGAGCACGACGACCACGCGCTTCGCCTTCGCGGCGACGGCCGCGATCAGCGCGTTCTGGTCGTATTGCTGGTTGTACGGATCGGCCTTCGCATCCGGCAGCGACAGGCTCGCGAGGTCGAGCCCTTCCGTTTGCCACTGCGTCGCGAACACGATGGCGACATCGGCCTGCGCGGCCGCGGCCGCCGCGGCATTCGCATCGGTCCCGTCGAGATAGCTGACCGAGGCGTTCGGCGCCTTCGCGCGGATCGCCGCGAGCGGCGCGGACTTGTACCAGGTCGCGCAGCCGCCGAACAGCGTGCCGGCCGGTTGCTCGCAGGTCGTCACCGCGTTGCCGTCGATCGCCGGTACCGCGCCCGAGCCGCCGCCCGACAGCACGCCGGCATCCGCATGCCCGCCGATCACGACGACCGACTTGAGCGCGCCGGCCGCGAGCGGCAGCACGGGCTGCGCATCGCCGGGCGCGGCCGCGTTCTTCAGCAGCACCGCCGCTTGCCGCGCGATCGCCAGCGCATCGGCGTTGCCGGCGGCCTCGTCGATCGCACCGCCCGGCTTCGGCGGCGCATCCATCACGCCGATGCGGATCAGCGTGCGCAGCTTGCGCTGCACCATGTCGTTCAGGCGCGCGGCCGACACGCTGCCGGCCTGCAGCGCCGCGCGCAGCTTCGAGTTGAAGTAGGAGCCGAGCGGCGCGTTGCCGTCGTCGGCCGCGCCCGGCTGCTCCTCGTCGAGCCCGGCCTGCACGGCCGCGACGGTCGAGTGCGTCGCGCCCCAGTCGGACTGCACGACGCCCTTGAAGCCCCATTCGTTCTTCAGCACCGTCGTCAGCAGATACCGGTTCTCGCAGGCATACACGCCGTTCAGCTTGTTGTACGAGCACATCACGTTGCCCGGCTGACCGTCCTTCACGCCGATCTCGAACGCGAGCAGCTCGGCCTCGCGCATGGTCCGCTCGTCGACGACCGAATCGATCGTCATCCGGTTGGTTTCCTGGTCGTTGAACGCGAAATGCTTGATCGTCGCGATCACCTTCTGCGCCTGCGTCGCCTGCGTGCGCGCGGCGCTCAGCGTGCCCGCGAGCACCGGATCCTCGCCCATGTATTCGAACGTGCGGCCGTTGCGCGGCTCGCGCGCGAGGTTCACGCCGCCGCCGAGCCCTTCCGCGAAACCGAGCGCGCGCAGTTCCAGCGCGATGCGCGTGCCGTAAGTGCCCGCCAGCGCGGGATCCCAGGTCGCCGCGAGCGCGACCGGCGCCGGCAGCGCGGTCACGCGCGCGTTCTTCACGTTCACGCCGCCCGCCGAATCGGCGCTGCTGACCGCCGGAATGCCGAGCCGCGGCACGCCGGGGATGTAGCTGGCGCCGTTCAGCGCGTCGGCCGGGAACGGGCCGCCCAGGTCGAGCGCGGGCATGCCCGTGCCGTGCACGAGCTGCAGCTTCTCGTCGGTCGTCAGTTGCGCGACGAGCGCGGCCGCGCGCCGGTCGGCCGCCGCGTCGGGGTCGGCCGGCGCGCTCGGGCCCGCCTGGATGTCGTCGCCGCCGCACGACGCGAGCAGCACCGTGAGCGCACACGCGGACGCAATCGTCGAACACCGGAACAGCGAAGTTTTCATTGATCCTCCAGAATCGTTCTGTTGTACTTGTCGCCACACTCCAGCGTCCGAGTCTAAAAAGTGACCGGTCACCACGCTTGACCGGCAGGAGCATGCGTTGACCTCTCGCAGCGGGGACAAACCCGAACGGCATGACGACAGGGAGACAGACATGGAGTTGCAACAGAAATCGGTATCCGTACGGATCTACCGCTGGCTGTGCGAGGACGCGCGCGCGAACGGCATCGATCCCGCGCCGCTTTACGACACGCTCGGCATCGGGCCGGCCGAGCTCGCCGACGACGCGCGCCGCATCGCGGGCGACCGGCATGTGGCTGCGATGCAGCTGACGAGCGGCTGGCCGCTGTCGTGGCGTCGCCCGCCGCCGCAAGTCGTGCCGTGGCTCGTGCAGTTTCCCGAACTCGCGGGCATCACGTGCAACGCGGCGACGCTGCGCGACGCGCTGCACGGCTACCTGCACTATCGCGAGCTGATCGGCAACGTCGACTGGGTGTTCGCGCACGAGCATCGCGATGCGATCGCGCTCGAGTACGTGAACGAAGGCGACGGCCGGCACGCGGGCAGCGCATTCACCAACCTCGCGATCCTCGCGGCACTCGCGCGCCTGTACGATCCGCACGCACGCATCGCCGACGCCGAATTCGCCGGCCGCGCGTTCGCGCCCGCCGCCGCGCTGCGCGACATGCTCGGCGCGCCGATGTCGTTCGACGCCGCGCACAATCGCATCGTGCTGCGCTCCACGCACCTCGACACGCCGTTCGAGCGCTACAACGCGCCGCTCGCCGGCATCCAGCGTCATGCGGCCGACGCCGCGCGCGAGCGCGTGCGGGCACGCTCGACGTTCGGCTCGTCGGTCGAGCAGTGCGTGCGCGACTGGCTGCGCACGTCCGACGAAGTCGACGTGCCGACCGACACGCTGATGCAGCACGTATGCACGCGCTTCGCGATGTCGCGCTGGACGCTGCGCCGGCGGCTGCATCGCGAAGCCGTCGGGTTCCATGCGCTCGTCGCGCAGGCACGACTGGGCGAAGCACGCGACCTGCTGCTGAACACGCAGTTGCCGATCGGCGAGATCGGCGTGCGCGTCGGCTTCCGTTCGACGAGCGCGTTCACGCGCTTCTTCACGCGCGAACTCGGCGCGGCGCCGAGCCGCTTTCGCGACGGACACGGCGACCGGTGGCGTTGACGCGCGTTTTTTCTGAGACACTGGCGGCTTCGCACTCCGCCGCCCTGCCATGTCCTGGTTTCTGTATCTGATCGAATGCGCCGACGACAGCGTCTATACGGGCATCACGACCGACGTTGCCGCGCGCTTCGACGAACACGCGTCCGGCAAGGGCGCGCGCTACACGCGCTCGCGCAAGCCGCGTGCGGTGCTCGCGTCGTTTCCGCTGCCCGACCGATCGAGCGCGTCGCGGGCGGAATACTGGGTGAAGCGGCTTACGCCCGTGCAGAAGCGGAAGCTGGCGGCCGGGTTGCGGACGCTCGAATCGGTGTTGCCCGTCGTGGCGACGCTCGATGAAAGCGCGGACGCGGCCGGCTCACCGGTGCGCACGCGCGGGCGCAAGCAGGCGAAGGCGGAGAACGCCGACAACCTGGCGGACACGGCCGCGGCGCAACCGGCTGCAGCGGAAAACGTGAAGGCCGGGAAAGTCGGCAAACCGGCAAAGGCGGCAACGCGCAAACCAGCGGCGACGAAAGCCAAAAAGGCCGCGCCGGAAGCGAAACGTGCACAAGCCGACGGCGCCACAGCCGTAAAAAAGACCGCGTCGCGCGGCATGTCGGTAAAGAAGACCAGGCCGCCCGCATCCGCTTCATCGAAACCGAAGGCCCCGGCCGCCGTCGGCCAGCCCGCGGCGAACACGCGCAAGAACGCCGCTTCCGAGCCGGCCCGTCGCCGGCCATCGGCCGCGACAACCATCGAAGCGGCCCCGCCCCGCGCAACACGTGCGAAGACCGCGCCGGCCGCGGCGCCGTCCGCACGCCGGAAACCCGCGCGCCCAAAACAAAGCCGCGCGGCCTCCTGAGGAGACACGCGCGGTCTGCGTTCCGTACGAACCGGCCGTCGGCCGGCACGCCGCTTACTTCTTGTAGTTCGCGGCGCCGTCGGTGATTTCCTTGTGCGCGGCTTCGATGCCGGCCCAGCCTTCGACCTTCACCCACTTGCCCTTCTCGAGCGCCTTGTATTGCTCGAAGAAGTGCTTGATCTGGTCCTTCAGGTACTCGGGCACGTCGTCGATCGACTTCAGGTTCGCCGTCATCGGGCAGACCTTGTCGTGCGGCACGGCGACCAGCTTCGCGTCGACGCCCGACTCGTCGGTCATCTGCAGCATGCCGAGCACGCGCGAGCGCACGATCGAGCCTGCCAGCAGCGGGAACGGCGTGATCACCAGCACGTCGACCGGATCGCCGTCGCCCGACAGCGTCTGCGGGATGTAGCCGTAGTTCACCGGATAGCGCATGCCCGTGCCGATGAAGCGGTCGACGACGAGAAGGCCCAGTTCCTTGTCCGCCTCGTACTTCACCGGGTCGCTTTGCGCGGGAATCTCGATGATCACGTTGAAATCTTGCGGCAGGTCCTTGCCGGCCGGAACATGATTGAAGCTCATGAGCACTCTCTGTAGGTCGATGGGAATTCGGGACAGGGCGCAGCGGCCGATGCACCGGCGCGGGCGCCCCCCAAGGGAATGCGCCATTATAGCCAATCGACCGGTGGCGTCCGGATGACGATCGGCGCGATAATCGTTCCGGATGGTCGGCCGTCGCACTGCCGGCCGCGTGGCACGGCATCGGCGTCGGCGCTGAAGCGCCAACCCGGGTACACGGGAGCAGGCATGGAAGAGGCGAAGCACTTCATCGCGGGCGAATGGACGTTGCCCGCGCAACTGGAAACCATCGCGGTCGTCGATCCCTCCGATGGCCAGCCGTTCGCGGTCATCGCGCGCGGCACGGCGCCCGATGTCGAGCGCGCGGTCGCCGCGGCCCGCGACGCGTTCGCGGGCCCGTGGGGCGCCGCGAGCGCCGCCGAACGCGGCCGCGTGCTGATGCGGCTGTCGGCGCGCGTGACCGATTCGATCGAGGAACTCGCCGCGATCGAGGCGCGCGATACCGGCAAACCGCTGAAGCAGGCACGCGCCGACGCGGCCGCGCTCGCGCGCTACTTCGAGTTCTACGCGGGCGCCGCCGACAAGCTGCACGGCGAAACCCTCCCCTACCAGGCCGGCTACACGGTGCTGACGGTGCGCGAGCCGCACGGCGTCACGGGCCACATCGTGCCGTGGAACTACCCGATGCAGATTGTCGGGCGCAGCGTCGGCGCGGCGCTCGCGGCCGGCAACGCGTGCGTCGTCAAGCCGGCCGAGGATGCGTGCCTGTCCGTGCTGCGCGTCGCCGAGCTCGCCGCCGAAGCCGGCCTGCCGGCCGGTGCGCTCAACATCGTCACCGGCTACGGCCACGAAGCCGGTGCCGCGCTCGCGCGCCATCCGGGCATCGACCACATTTCGTTTACGGGTTCGCCGGCCACCGGCAAGCTGGTCACGCAGATGGCGGCCGAGAACCACGTGCCCGTCACGCTCGAACTCGGCGGCAAGTCGCCGCAGATCGTGTTCGCCGATGCCGATCTCGAGGCGGCGCTGCCCGTGCTCGTGTCCGCGATCGTGCAGAACGGCGGGCAGACCTGCTCGGCCGGCAGCCGCGTGCTGATCGAGCGCGCTGTGTACGAGCCGCTCGTCGAGCGCCTCGCCACCGCGTTCAACGGGCTGCGCGTCGGCCCGAGCCGCGCCGATCTCGACTGCGGCCCGCTGATCAACGCGAAGCAGCAGCAGCGCGTGTGGGATTTCCTGTCCGACGCGCAGCACGACGGCATTCCGATGGCCGCGCACGGGCAGGTCGTCGCCGATGCGCCCGAAAGCGGCTTCTACCAGGCCCCGGCGCTGTTGCGCGACGTACCGCCGTCGCACCGCCTCGCGCAGGAGGAAGTGTTCGGCCCCGTGCTCGCCGCGATGCGTTTCGTCGACGAGGACGAAGCCGTCGCGCTCGCGAACGGCACGCCATACGGCCTCGTCGCGGGCATCTGGACGCGCGACGGCGCGCGCCAGATGCGGCTTGCGCGCCGCCTGCGCGCGGGCCAGGTGTTCATCAACAACTACGGCGCGGGCGGCGGCGTCGAGCTGCCGTTCGGCGGCGTCGGCCACTCGGGCCACGGCCGTGAAAAAGGCTTCGAGGCGCTGTACGGCTTCACCGCGCTGAAGACGATCGCGATCCGCCACGGCTGAACGCGCCGGCGGCGGCCGGTCGCGACATGACGCACGACGATTCTGATAACCAGTACAGGAGACACACCATGCGGTTGAGCGGCAAGACGGCCATCGTCACGGGCGGCGGCTCGGGCTTTGGCGAAGGCATCGCGAAGACGTATGCGCGCGAAGGCGCGAACGTCGTCGTCAACGACCTGAACGGCGCGGCGGCCGAGCGCGTCGCGAGCGAGATCGCGCTCGCGGGCGGCAAGGCGATCGCGGTCGCCGGCGACGTGTCGAGGCAGGACGACTGGCATGCGCTGCTGCAGGCCGCGCTCGACGATTTCCACGCGGTGCAGATCGTCGTGAACAACGCGGGCACCACGCACCGCAACAAGCCCGTGCTCGACGTGACGGAAGCCGAGTTCGATCGCGTGTACGCGGTCAACATGAAGAGCCTGTTCTGGTGCGTGCAGACCTTCGTGCCGTACTTCCGCGCCCAGGGCGGCGGCGTGTTCGTCAACGTCGCGTCGACGGCCGGCGTGCGGCCGCGCCCGGGCCTCGTCTGGTACAACAGCACGAAGGGCGCGATGATCACCGCGAGCAAGTCGCTCGCGGCCGAGCTCGGCGCCGACCGCATCCGCGTGAACTGCATCAATCCCGTGCTCGGCGAGACGGCGCTGATGACCGAGTTCATGGGCTGCGAGGACACGCCGGAAAACCGCCGCCGCTTTCTCGCGACGATCCCGCTCGGCCGCTTCTCGACGCCGCAGGACATCGCGAACGCGGCGCTCTACCTTGCATCCGACGAGGCCGAGTTCATCACCGGCGTGTGCCTCGAAGTCGACGGCGGGCGCTGCATCTAGTCGTAACGGGCGGCACGACAATCACGCCATTGCTTCGCACGAAACCGGACCGGGCGCCGCTGCGCCCGCTCCGGCCAACTACAAGGACTGGAGACAACATGGCAACATCGACGCAGTCGCTGCCGGGCTCGTCCGGCGCATTCGAGGAAGCAACCTACCGCAAGGTCTCGTGGCGGCTCGTGCCGCTCCTGCTGCTGTGCTACGTGGTCGCGTATCTCGACCGCGTGAACGTCGGCTTCGCGAAACTGCAGATGGCGAGCGACCTGAACCTGAGCGACACCGTGTACGGGCTCGGCGCCGGGATCTTCTTCTTCGGCTATTTCCTGTTCGAAGTGCCGAGCAACATCATCCTGCACAAGGTCGGCGCGCGGGTGTGGATCGCGCGCATCATGGCGACCTGGGGCGTGATCTCGATCCTGACGATGTTCGTCACGACGCCCGCGATGTTCTACGTGATGCGCTTCCTGCTCGGCGTCGCCGAAGCGGGCTTCTTCCCCGGCGTGATCCTCTACCTCACGTACTGGTATCCCGCGCACCGGCGCGGCCGGATGACGACGTTCTTCATGACGGCCGTCGCCCTGTCCGGCGTGATCGGCGGGCCGATCTCGGGCTTCATCCTGAAGGCGTTCGACGGCGTGAGCGGCTGGCACGGCTGGCAATGGCTGTTCCTGCTCGAAGGCATCCCGTCGGTGCTCGCCGGCGTGCTCGTGTTCTTCACGCTCGACGAGCGGATCGCGAAGGCGACGTGGCTGACAGACGAGGAAAAGGCGCTGCTCGCCCGCAACGTCGACGCGGAGGAAGCGACCAAGGAGGACCTGTCGCTCGGCGCGGTGATGTCGAGCCCGCGCGTATGGCTGATGGCGCTGATCTATTTCTCGTTCGTGATGGGGCTCTACGGCGTCGGCTTCTGGCTGCCGACGATCATCAAGGCGACGGGCGTGACCGACACGATCATGATCGGCCTGCTGTCGGCGATTCCGTATGCGGCCGCGGTGGTCGCGATGATCCTGATCGCGCGCAGCGCGGACAAGCGCCGCGAACGCCGCTGGCATCTCGCGATTCCGGCGGCGATCGGCGCGCTCGGGCTCGTGCTGTCGGTGATCTGGGCGCACCAGACCGCGCTCGCGATGTTCGGCCTCACGCTCGCGACGATCGGCATCCTGACGACGCTGCCGCTGTTCTGGAGCCTGCCAACCGCCTTCCTCGGCGGCACGGCCGCCGCGGCCGGCATCGCGATGATCAATTCGATCGGCAACCTCGCCGGCTTCCTGAGCCCCTACCTGATGGGCTGGCTCAAGCAGGCGACGAGCGCCAACGATGCGGGCATGTACATGCTCGCCGGGTTCCTCGTGCTCGGCGGGCTGCTCGCGCTGTCGGTACCGAAGCGGCTGGTCGACAAGTAATGCGCGGCGCGTAACCGCACACCGGGCACACGGAGCGCGCCGGCCGACCGACTGCCTCCACCGAAACGCCCCGGCGACCGGCATCCGTCCGGTCGCCGGGGCGTTTTTGCTTTCGGACCGGCGCCACCCGGATCGACCGGACGCCACGCCAGACGGACGATGGCACCTTATCCACCAAATTATTCCCTTATGCTCCTATATATATGGAACAATAAAGAACATTAAGGGAATCATTTGCCGATCATGTTCCACACCGTCGAAGACACTGCCGCACGCCTGCGCGTCCATCCGAAGACCGTCCTGCGGTTCATTCGCGACGGCAAGCTGCGCGCGACGCGGGTCGGCCGTGCGTACCGCATCCTCGACACCGACCTCGCCGCGTTCGCGCCGGCGGCGCCGGCCGCCGCTCCGCGCGCGGTGCGCGTCACCAGCATCGTCGACATCCCCGACGCGTCGCAATCGCTGCACCAGTACCTGTCGCGGTCGCTGCACGCGATGGCGTCGGGCCGCACGTCGTACGTCGATCCCGTGCGGATCGACGTCACGTTCGACCCCGCCTCGAGCCTGGTCAAGGTCGTCGTCGCCGCGACGCCGGCCGACACGGCGGCGCTGATGTCGTCGCTCGACATGCTGCTGCAGAAAAGCGGGACATGAGCGCGATCTTCCGGTCGCCCCGCCACGCACGCGCGATTCGCGCCGCCTACGCGGCCGCGCTGTCGCACTGGCCGGCCGGCCATCGGCGCATCACGGTGCAAACGCGCCACGGCGCGACGCACGTGATCGCCTGCGGCCCCGAACACGCGCCGCCGGTCGTGCTGATCCATGGCGCGCAGACGACGGCGGCCAGCTGGCAGCACTACGCGGCCGCATGGTCGACGCACTTCCGGCTCTACGCGATCGACGTGATCGGCGAAGCGGGGCCGAGCGCGCCGTCGCGCCCGCCGCTGGCAAGCGACGCGTACGCGCAATGGCTCGACGACGTGCTGGACGGCCTGCAGGTGTCGCGCGCCGCGTTCGTCGGCATCTCGCTCGGCGCGCGCACGGCGCTCGACTTCGCGTTGCGCCGGCCCGCGCGCGTGACGCGGCTCGTGCTGCTCTGCCCGTCCGGCATCGGCCGGCAAAAGCCGTTTCTGTGGTGGGCACTCCCGCTGCTGCTGCTCGGCGAGGTCGGGCGCGCCTGCGTGCGACGGCGCGTGCTCGGCCGCCTGCCGCCCGCGTCGACGCCGGCCGAACGTGACGCGCTCGCACTGATGCGCGCCGTCGATCGCGGGTTTCGCCCGCGCCTCGAACCGATCCCGGTATTCGACGACGCGACGCTGCGCACGCTGTCCGCGCCCGTCCTGGCGATCGTCGGCGGTCGCGACGCGCTGCTCGATTCACGCGACACGCACGATCGCCTGACGCGTCTCGTACCGCACGCGCAGGTCCTGATGCTTCCCGAGCAGCGTCACTTCATCCGCGGGCAGCGCGACAACGTGCTCGCGTTTCTCATCTCGACGAAACCGATCGACATGCACCACCGAATCGTTCAGGCAGCCGGCAGCCGCGTGCTGGTCCGCGATCCTTGTGCCGGCCTCGTGCGGCGGGAAAGCGATGCGCTCGACCTCGTCGCGCTTGCGCACGAGCACGAAGCCGACTGGATCGCGATCGCCGCGGACGCGCTGCACGACGACTTCTACCGGCTCGACAGCGGGCTGGCCGGCACCGTGCTGCAGAAGCTCGTCAACTACGGCGTCCGGCTCGGCGTGGTCGGCGACATCGACCGCCGGCTCGCGCGCAGCGAAGCGCTGCGCGCGCTCGTTCGCGAGTCCAATCGCGGGGAGTCGGTCTGGTTCGTCGCGAGCGAGGCGGACCTGCTGCGCAGGCTCGGCGCATGACGGACAAAAAAAGCCCCGAAGGCCGCCTGGCGTTCGGGGCGTCTTGCGCGGCGCAGCCGCCGCGTCAGACCACGGTGATCGCGAGCGCGCTTTCGCGATAGTGCTTCGCCGCCTTGTCGGTTTCGCCGAGCTGCTCGAACAGGCGCGCGAGCGCGCGATGCGCCCGCACCTTCAGCGCGTCGTTGTCGGCCAGCTTCAACGCCGATTCGAGAAACGACTGCGCCTTGCCCCACAGCTGCTGCTGCTGGCAGAGGCGGCCGAGCGCGAACAGCAGGTCGGCATCGTCCGGGTGATCCTTCTTCCACCCTTCCGCCTTCTGGATCAGCGGCAGCGCATCGGCGCCGGCCGTATCCGGGTAACGGCGCAACAGGCGTGCATCCCAGTTGTGCGCGAGCGCGTCCTCGACGATGCGGCGCGCTTCGTTGCGACGCTCGAGCGGCACGAGCAGGTCGGCCGCGAGATCGGCCAGACGCGGCGACTGGCGCTCGACCGGCGACAGCGACTGCCACACTTCGAGCAGCGCGTCCGGGTCGTGCCGGCGTTCGCGCAGCAGGTTTTCCGCCGCCTGCTGGCGCAGCCGCACGGCCGCGGCCGGATGCAGCGCCTCGCGCTTCTCGAGCGCCTTGGCGAGCTTCAGCACCTCGGCCCAGTTCTTCAACTGCTGCTGCGCACGCAGCGCGACCTGCTGCGCATGGATGCGCTTGCCGCCGGCCTGCATGTCGGCGAGCGCGGCGAGCGCGCCGTCGGCATCGCGCGCATCCGCGCGCATGTCGGCCGCGGCGAGCAGCCGTGCGTCCTGCCATTCCGGCGCATCGACTTTCGACAGCCAGTCGTCGCGGCGCGTGTACTCGTGCATCCGGTGCGCGGCCGTGGCGCCGACGAGACTCGCGGCGCCCAGGTTCGCGTCGACCGACAGCGCTTCACGCGCGGCCTTCTCCGCGCGCGAGAAGCGGCCCGCGTACAGGTTCGAAATCGCATCGCGCAGCGACGCCTGCGCCTTCTCGTTGCGCGAACGCGCACGATACGCGGCAACCCGCTGCGGCATGCGCCAGATGTTGCGCACGATGCGCAGCAGCGCGTACACGACGATGAACAGCACGACGATGGCGATCACGAACAGGTTCAGCGACACGTCGACCCGGTACGGCGGATAGACGAGCAGCACCTGCCCCGCGTCGAAACGGCCGACGGTGGCGAGCGCCGCGGCGATCGCGAACAGGACCGCGAGCCAGACGATTCCTCGAAGCGTCATCGTTACCCCCGGCTCTTGAACTGCTGAACGGCGTTCAGGCTGGTGTTCAGGTTCGGCACCGCGACCGTCAGCGACGCGCCGTCAACCTGCTTGAGCAGATCCTCGACGGTCTGCGTGTCCTTCGATGCCTGATCGAAATACTTCCCGAGCGACGCCTGCGCGGCGTGCAGGTCGGCCTTCATCGCGCTGTCGTTGCGCGCGAGCAGCGACAGCCGCGCGGTGAGCAGGCGCAGCTTCACGTTCTCGCGCACGAAGTAGCCCTGGTCGGGCGACGCGAGCATCGCGTCCGCGTTGTCGATCCGGCGCACCTGCACGAGACCCTTGAGCTGCTGGCCGAGGCCGGCCGAGAAGTCGTGCCACCACACCTTCCAGCGCGGCTCGCCGGCTACCGCCGACGAAGCGGCTTCAACCGGCGCGGCCTTCGGCGCCGCATGCGGCACGATCGCCTCGCCGGACAGCGGCAGCGCGTCGACTTTCGCGATCGCGTCGTCGAGCTTGATCGCGAGGCCCGTGAGATCGGCCGCCGGCGCGGCCTTCAGTTTTTCGATGTCCTGCGCGAGCGCCTTGCGCACCGTGACGGCCTGCGCGCTCTGCGACGTCGCGAGACGCGCGTCGGCGTTCTGCAGCGCGATCAGCGCGAGCTGCGTGTTGCCGGTCAGCTGCAGCTGCTGGCTCGCGCTCGACAGCATCTGGTCGACTTCCTCGAGCATCCACGCATCGCGGTTGCGCGACAGGTCCTGGTATTGCTGCTGCAGCGCCTGCTGCGCGCTCTGCGCGTCGGCGAGCTTGCCGTCGAGCTGCGCGAGCTGCGTGTCGACCTGGTGCGTGCTGGCGAGCGCCTGCTCGGTCTTCATGCGCGTTTCGGCCGTCTGCGCGTCGAGCGCCTTCTGGCGCGCGACGAACGTGCCGTCGAGCCGGTCGATCTTGCGGTTCAGCGCATAGCCGCCGACACCGGCCGCGCAGCCGAGCACGACGACGACGAACCACAGCACCGCGCTGCCGCCGCGGCGCGCGTGCGGCTCGGGCGCGAGATAAGGGGGGCTGGACGGCGGTGCGGATGCAGCGGCCGGCTGGGAAGCGACGCTTTTGGAATCGTTGGTATCTGTCATGCGTTTAGTCACCGGTACGGCTGTCGCCGGTTGGACGGCCTCGTCGGCCATCGTTCGAAACGCGCGGACGATGCGCTCATCGCCCGCGCCGGTCAGCGTAATCCTATCAAAACCCAATGCGCGCGCGGTCTGCTCGATCCGCGGGTGCGGCGTGACGAGCGGCGCATGCTTCAGCGCGTCGATCTCCACATCGTTCAGGTGCGCGCGGGCCAGCTCGTGCAGGTTGCGCACGCCTTCCGAACTCGTGACGAGCCACGCGTGCGGCTGGCCGTCGAGCAGCGCGTGCACGCGCTCCCACGCGCCGACGCGCGGCTCCGGCACGACGCGCCGGTACGCCGCGACGAGCGTGACGTCCGCACCGGCCTCGCGCAGCCGGTCGGCGAGCCATTCGCGCCCGCCGTCGCCGCGCACGATCAGCACGCGCTGGCCCGCCAGCGCCTGCGCGCCGCCGAACGCGGCCTCGATGCACGCGAACAGGCTTTCCGAATCGTAATGGGGGACGCCGCCGTCGGCCGGCGCCTGCGGCGCGATCACGCGGTGCGCGGGCGCCGCGATGCCGTGACGCTCGAGCGCCGCGACGCTGCCCGGCCCGACCACGCCGACCGGCAGCGCGTTCGGCCAGATCGCGCCGTACTGCGCGAGCGCGCGGTCGATCGCGTTCGGCGACACGAAAATCACCAGCGCGTAATCGGCGAGCGCCGCGAACGCGGCATCGAGCGGCGCCGGGTCGTCGACCGGCGCGATGTCGATCAGCGGAAATTCGAGCACGTCGCAGCCGGCCTCGGCGAGTTGCGACGCAAGCGCGTCGGACTGGCCGTCCGGACGTGTCAGGACAGCGGTGAACGCGCGCGCGCCGCCCGCCATCAGGCGTCGCCCTTGCCGGCCTGCGAGGCCGCGAGCAGCGCCTGGACGATGTCGAGCGCGCCTTGCGCCTCGAGTTCGTCGGACACCGCACGGCCGAGCGCGAGCGCATCGGCGACCGTCATCACGGCGCCGCGCTCCTCGGCCGTCAGCACGCGCTTGCCGTCGGTCGTCGACACGCGGCCCGTCAGGTACAGTTCGCCCGCGCGCCACACCGCATGCGCGGCGAGCGGCACCTCGCAGCTGCCGCCGAGCGCGCGCGACACCATCCGTTCGGCCTCGACCGCGAGCGCCGTGCGCGGGTCGTGCAGCGGCGCGAGCCACGCGGCGACGTCGTCGCGGCGCGCGGCGATCTCGATGCCGAGCGCGCCCTGGCCGGCCGCGGGCGGGCTGGCTTCGACGTCGATCAGCGTGCGGATGCGCGCGTCGAGGCCGAGGCGTTTCAGGCCGGCGGCCGCGAGGATGATCGCCGCGTAGTCGCCGCGGTCGAGCTTCGCGAGGCGCGTGTCGAGGTTGCCGCGCAGCGGCAGGACTTCCAGGTGCGGATAGCGCGACCGCAGCATCGCTTCGCGGCGCAGGCTCGACGTGCCGACGACCGCGCCGGCGGGCAGCGCGTCGAGCGACGCGTAGTCGTTCGACACGAAGGCATCGCGCGGGTCTTCGCGCGCCATGATCGCGGCAAGCGAGAAGCCGTCGGGCAATGCCATCGGCACGTCCTTCAGCGAATGCACGGCGAGATCGGCGCGGCCGTCGGCCAGCGCGCTCTCCAGTTCCTTCACGAACAGGCCCTTGCCGCCGACCTTCGACAGCGTGCGATCGAGAATCTGATCGCCGCGGGTCGTCATCCCGAGGATTTTCACGTCACAAGCTGGATATAATTTGCGCAGCGCATCACGCACATGTTCGGCTTGCCACATCGCCAGGCGGCTCTCGCGCGAAGCAATCGTCAACGTCGCGGGCGGCTGTGCCTGTCGCGGCCCGGCCGCGGGGGTCTCGGAATTCATTGCTGGAACATCGAAGGACGGGATTGAAGATCGAACAATGGTAGCACGCACGCCCCGGCCCGCCCGGGCCCGGAGCCCGCGCCCGGCCTGCCCCCGCGCGGGTCGCGGCGCCGATGTGCGGATGTGCCGCACGTAGCTGGTTGCTTGACCGCAGTTCCCGCAGTTTCCGCAGTTCCTTTTGACTCGAGCTTTCCCAAGGAAACCCATCGTGAAGTCTTCCGGATCGGCGCGCACGGCGCGCCGCAATGCTGCCCTGTCCTCCTCCGACGCCTCGACGGACACCGTCGCCACCGCCGCGAACGGCCGTGCGAAAACGGCAACGAAACCGAAAGACCCGATACGTCAGACAAAACGCGTGACGAAAGCCGCCGGCGCCGCCGCCCGCACGGCCGCCGCGCCGAAGGCCGGCACGCGCACGCGCGAGGACAAGGACCGTCCGCTGTTCGAAGACATCCGCTTCCTCGGCCGCCTGCTGGGCGACGTCGTGCGCGAGCAGGAAGGCGATACGGTATTCGACGTCGTCGAGACGATCCGCCAGACCGCGGTCAAGTTCCGCCGCGAGGACGACAACGAAGCCGCGCAGACGCTCGAGAAGAAACTGCGCAAGCTGACGCCGGAACAGACGGTGAGCGTCGTGCGCGCGTTCAGCTATTTCTCGCATCTCGCGAACATCGCGGAAGACCGCCACCACAATCGCCGCCGCCGCATCCATGCGCTGGCGGGCTCGGCGTCGCAACCGGGCACGGTCGCGTACGCGCTCGAACAGCTGAAGACGACCGGCAACGCGTCGAAGCGCCTGCTGCAGCGCTTCTTCGACGATGCGCTGATCGTGCCGGTGCTGACCGCGCACCCGACCGAAGTGCAGCGCAAGAGCATCCTCGACGCGCAGCACGACATCGCGCGCCTGCTCGCCGAGCGCGACCAGGAACTGACAGCGCGCGAGCGCCAGTACAACGAAGCGATGCTGCGCGCGCGCGTCACCGCGCTGTGGCAGACCCGCATGCTGCGCGACGCGCGCCTGACGGTCGGCGACGAGATCGAGAACGCGCTGTCCTACTACCGCGCGACGTTCCTCGACGAGCTGCCCGCGCTGTACGGCGACATCGAGGCCGCGCTCGCCGAGCACGGCCTGTCCGCGCGCGTGCCCGCGTTCTTCCAGATGGGCAGCTGGATCGGCGGCGACCGCGACGGCAATCCGAACGTGACCGCCGCGACGCTCGACGAGGCGATCAACCGCCAGGCCGCGGTGATCCTCGAGCACTACCTGGAACAGGTGCACAAGCTCGGCGCCGAGCTGTCGGTGTCGAACCTGCTGGTCGGCGCGAACGACGCGGTGAAGGCGCTCGCGGCCGCCTCGCCCGACCAGTCGCCGCACCGCGTCGACGAACCGTATCGCCGCGCGCTGATCGGCATCTACACGCGGCTTGCCGCGAGCGCGCGCGTGCGCGTCGGCGAAGGCACGGTGCCCGTGCGCAGCGCGGGCCGCGGCGCGCCGCCGGTGCGCGCGATCCCGTATGCGGATTCCGAGGCGTTCGTCGCCGACCTGAAGGTGCTGACCGCCTCGCTCGACGAACACCACGGCACGTCGCTCGCCGCGCCGCGCCTCGCGCCGCTCGTGCGCGCGGCCGAGGTATTCGGCTTCCATCTCGCGAGCATCGACCTGCGCCAGAGCTCCGACATCCACGAAGCGGTGGTCGCCGAACTGTTCGCGCGCGCGGGCGTCGAGGCGAACTACGCGGCGCTCGCCGAGGAAGACAAGCTGCGCGTGCTGCTCGCCGCGCTCGCCGACCCGCGCCCGCTGCGCTCGCCGTACTTCGAATACTCGGCGCTCGCGCAGAGCGAGCTCGGCGTGTTCGAGAAGGCGCGCGAAGTCCGCGCGCAATTCGGCGCGCGCGCGGTGCACAACTACATCATCTCGCATACGGAAACCGTCAGCGACCTCGTCGAGGTCCTGCTGCTGCAGAAGGAGACGGGGCTGCTCGAGGGCGCGCTCGGCGTGCCGGGCGGCGACGCGAGGAACAGCCTGATGGTGATCCCGCTGTTCGAGACGATCCCCGACCTGCGCGACGCCGCGCGCATCATGCGCGAATACTTCGCACTGCCGGGCATCGACGCGCTGATCGCCCACCAGGGCGCCGAGCAGGAAGTGATGCTCGGCTACTCGGACAGCAACAAGGACGGCGGCTTCCTCACGTCGAACTGGGAGCTGTACCGCGCGGAACTCGCGCTCGTCGACCTGTTCCGCGCCCGCAAGATCACGCTGCGGCTGTTCCACGGCCGCGGCGGCACGGTCGGCCGCGGCGGCGGCCCGACCTACCAGGCGATCCTGTCGCAGCCGCCGGGCACCGTGAACGGCCAGATCCGCCTGACCGAACAGGGCGAGGTGATCGCGAGCAAGTTCGCGAACCCCGAGATCGGCCGGCGCAACCTGGAGACCGTCGTCGCCGCGACGCTCGAGGCGTCGCTGCTGCCGCAGTCGAACGCGCCCGCGCAGTTGCCCGCGTTCGAAGCCGCGATGCAGACGCTGTCCGATTCGGCGATGGCCGCGTACCGCGCGCTCGTCTATGAGACCCCGGGCTTCACCGACTACTTCTTCTCGTCGACGCCGATCACCGAGATCGCCGAGCTGAACATCGGCAGCCGCCCGGCATCGCGCAAGCTGCAGGATCCGAAGCAGCGCAGGATCGAGGATCTGCGCGCGATTCCGTGGGGCTTCTCGTGGGGCCAGTGCCGGCTGCTGCTGACGGGCTGGTACGGCTTCGGCAGCGCGGTGAGCGCGTATCTCGACAGCGCCGGGGACGACGCCGAACGCACGAAGCGCGTCACGCTGCTGAAGAAGATGAACAAGACCTGGCCGTTCTTCTCGAACCTGATGTCGAACATGGACATGGTGCTCGCGAAGACCGATCTCGCGGTCGCATCGCGCTATGCGCAGCTCGTGTCCGACCGCAAGCTGCGCAAGCACGTGTTCGAGCGGATCGTCGCGGAATGGGAGCGCACGTCGCAGGCGCTCGCGGAGATCACCGGGCAGGAAGGCCGCCTCGCGACCAACCCGCTGCTCGCGCGCTCGATCAAGAACCGCTTCCCGTATCTCGATCCGCTGAACCACCTGCAGGTCGAGTTGATCAAGCGTCACCGCGCGGGCGACACGAACGCGCGGCTGCGCCGCGGGATCCACCTGACGATCAACGGGATCGCGGCCGGCCTGCGCAACACCGGCTGATCCGCCCGCGGCGCGGGCGCGTTCCGCGCCGGCCTGGACGCGAAGGCCGCGATACGCACGAGCGCGTATCGCGGCTTTTTTCATGGCGCGGCGCGCCGCGCGTTCAATGCGCGTCGATCAGCAGCGCGTCGTGCTCGAACGAACCGTCGGGCTGCACCGCGTAGTAGCCGCGCACCTCGTCGGGCGCGTGCGCCCACAGCGCGCGAATGCCGGTCACGCTGTCGGCCGGCGTGCGGATGCGCGCGACCCACGTGTCGAAATCGATCGGCAGCCGCCAGCGGCTGTGTACCTGCGCGTCGAAGCCGGCTTCGCGGAACATCGCGAGCCATTCGTCCGCCCGGTAGTCGCGCACGTGCGATGCGTCGCGCAGCACTTCCGCGGCCTGCAGGTACGTGTCGAGGAGCGGATGGTCGTTGCCGGCGATGTCGATCATCAGCACGCGGCCGCCCGGCTTCAGCACGCGGCGCACCTCGGCGAGCGCCGCGCGCAGGTCGTGCCAGTGGTGCGCGCTCATCCGGCTCACGACCCAGTCGAACGTCGCGGTATCGAACGGCAGCCGCTCGGCCGGCCCCTGCTGCGTGCGGATGTTCGCGAGCCCGCGCTCGCGCGCGGCCGCATCGACGGTCGCGAGCATCGGCGCGGCGAGATCGTAGGCGACCACGTCGCGCACGTGCGGCGCGACCGCGAAGCTCGCGTGGCCGGCGCCGCAGCCGAGATCGAGCACCGCGGCCTCGGGCGTCGCACTCACCGCGTCGGCGAGCGTCCGCAGGTCGGCACCCGTCGCATGAACCGTGCTCGTCAGATAGGCGGCGGCCGTCGTGCCGAATGCGTCGGCGACCTGGTCGTGGTGTTTCATCGTTCGCTCCTTTCTCTTGCGCAAGCGGCCGGCATGGATGCGCCAGCGCGCATTCCGGCCCCCTGCAACACGTTTGGTGGGACGCCCGCTGCCCTGCCAGCGTGCGACCCGCTACAATAGGCCCGCGTCTGTACCAGTACAAGTTAAGCAGTTATTCTGGTATTCAATCCACCTGCCTGAACGTTGCCGCGCCCCCGCTTCCCTTTTGCCGTTTCCGCATGAACCAGCCGTCCTCCGCCTCCGTCCCGCCGCTCGACGCCACGCCCGCCCGTGCGCTCGGCGAATTCATCCGTGCCCATCGCGAGCGGCTGTCGCCGCAGGCCGTCGGGCTGCCGCCCGGCCCGCGCCGCCGTACGCCGGGGTTGCGGCGCGAGGAAGTCGCGCAGCTGTGCGGCGTCAGCCCGACCTGGTACACGTGGATCGAGCAGGGCCGCCCGGTGTCCGCATCGGCCGACGCGCTCGCGCGGATCGCCGTCGCGCTGCAACTGTCGAAGGCCGAGCGCGCCTACCTGTTCGAGCTGGCCGCGCAGCGCGATCCGGCCGAGCCCGACGTCGCGGGCGGCGACCTGCCGCCGACGCTCGCCGCGACCGTCGCGGCGATCGCGACGCCCGCGTACGTGCTCGACCGGCAATGGAACGCGCTCGCGTGGAACGCGCCGGCCGCCGCGCTCTTTTCCGGCTGGCTCGACGGCGAGCACGACCGCAACCTGCTGCGCTTCACGTTCATGTCGCCGGCCGCGCGCACGCTGATCGTCGACTGGGAAACCCGCGCCCGGCGGCTCGCGGCCGAATTCCGCGCCGATTCGATCCGCCACCTGGCCGACGCGCCGACGCGCGCGCTGATCGACGCGCTGACCGCCGGCAGCGACGCGTTCGCGCAGTACTGGGCGTCGCAGGACGTGTTCGAACGCGAAGGCGGGCGGCGCGAATTCGACCATCCGGACGACGGCCGCCTCGTGTACCAGCAGATCACGCTGAAGCCCGCGCACCGCGAGGACCTGAAGCTGGTCGTGCTCGTGCGCGACTGAGCGGGCCGGCCCGCGCGGGCCACGGCCGGCAGGCCCGCGAATGTTAGAATTGCGGGATTCCCTCGGCGGCGCACGCTGCCCAACTCCCCTTCGAAGAATCGCCATGACGTCCCAACTGCACAAAAAGGGCGAGGCCTGGTCGGCCCGCTTCTCGGAACCGATGTCGGAACTGGTCAAGCGCTACACGTCGTCGGTGTTTTTCGACAAGCGCCTCGCGCTCGTCGACATCGCCGGCTCGCTCGCGCACGCGAACATGCTCGCCGCGCAGAAGATCATCAGCGCCGACGACCTGGCCGCGATCGAACGCGGAATGGCACAGATCAAGGGCGAGATCGAGCGCGGCGAATTCGAATGGCAGCTCGACCTCGAAGACGTCCACCTGAACATCGAGGCGCGCCTGACCGCGCTGATCGGCGATGCCGGCAAGCGCCTGCACACGGGCCGCTCGCGCAACGACCAGGTCGCGACCGACATCCGCCTGTGGCTGCGCGGCGAGATCGACCGCATCGGCGGCCTGCTGAACGACCTGCGCGGCGCGCTGATCGACCTCGCGGAACAGAACGCCGACACGATCATGCCCGGCTTCACGCACCTGCAGGTCGCGCAACCCGTCACGTTCGGCCACCACCTGCTCGCGTACGTCGAGATGTTCACGCGCGACGCGGAACGCATGCGCGACTGCCGCACGCGCGTGAACCGCCTGCCGCTCGGCGCGGCCGCGCTCGCGGGCACGAGCTATCCGATCGATCGTCATGCGGTCGCGAAGACGCTCGGCTTCGACGGCATCTGCGCGAACTCGCTCGACGCGGTGTCCGATCGCGACTTCGCGATCGAATTCACGGCCGCCTCGGCGCTGGTGATGACGCACGTGTCGCGCTTCTCCGAAGAGCTCGTGCTGTGGATGAGCCCGCGCGTCGGCTTCATCGACATCGCCGACCGCTTCTGCACCGGCAGCTCGATCATGCCCCAGAAGAAGAACCCGGACGTGCCCGAGCTCGCGCGCGGCAAGACGGGCCGCGTGAACGGCCACCTGATGGCGCTGCTGACGCTGATGAAGGGCCAGCCGCTCGCGTACAACAAGGACAACCAGGAAGACAAGGAACCGCTGTTCGACACGGTCGACACCGTTGCCGACACGCTGCGGATCTTCGCCGAGATGGTCGCGGGCATCACCGTGAAGCCGGACGCGATGCGCGCGGCCGCGCTGCAGGGCTTCTCGACCGCCACCGACCTCGCCGACTACCTCGTGAAGCGCGGCCTGCCGTTCCGCGACGCGCACGAAGCCGTCGCGCACGCGGTGAAGATCTGCGACGACCGCGGCATCGACCTCGCCGACCTGACGCTCGACGAGATGAAGCAGGAACTGCCGAACGTCGCGCACCTGATCGGCGACGACGTGTTCGGCTACCTGACGCTGGAAGGGTCGGTCGCGAGCCGCAACCACCCGGGCGGCACCGCGCCCGACCAGGTGCGTGCGGCCGTCAAGGCAGCCCGCGCCGCACTGGGCCGGTAACCGCCTGCCGTCATGGACGGACGCCTTCGGCGTCCGTTTTTCATTCGGGCGGCCGTCGCGCCGCCCATCGCCCGCCCTGCTTCCCGGATGCCGCCGATGACTTTTTCCGCCGCGCTCTTCGACATGGACGGCCTGCTCGTCGATTCCGAGCGGACCATCATGAACACGTGGATCGACGTGTCGAACGCGCACGGGGTCGTGCTGACCGTCGCCGACTACCTGCAGATCGTCGGCCGCTCGTTCGCCGAAGGCCAGGTCATCCTGGCGCGGCTGATCGGCCAGCCCGAGACGTTCGATGCCGTGCGCACCCGCGTGCGCGAACAACTCGCGGCGCCCGAGCCGCATCCGAAGTTTCCGCTGAAGCCCGGCGCGCTCGCGCTGCTCGATGCGCTCGCACAGGCCGGCATTCCATGCGCGGTCGCGTCGTCGTCCGCGGGCGACGTGATCCGCGCGCGGCTCGATGCGGTCGGCGTGCTGCCGTTCTTCCGCGCGATCGCGGGCGGCGACGAAGTCGCGCGCGGCAAGCCCGACCCGGCCGTCTACCGGCTCGCGGCCGAACGCCTCGGCGTGCCGGCGCACCGGTGCGTGGCATTCGAGGACAGCGACTTCGGCGCGCAGTCGGCCGCCGGCGCCGGCGCATCGGTCGTGACCGTGCCGGACCTGAAGGCGCCGACGCCCGAGATCGTCGCGCTGAGCCTGCACGTGCTCGCCTCGCTCGACGATGCGGTCGCGCTCGTGCCGTCGTGGTTCGGGCTGCAGGGCACGTCGCAGCCTGCCTAGGCGCCACCGCGCGCCGCGCCATGCAAAACGGGCACCCGAGGGTGCCCGTTTCGTCGTGCCGCCGAACGACCGGCGTCGCGATGGTCCTTACTGGTTGCCGGCCGTCTCGGACAGCCGCTTCATCGTCGCGATGCGCGCACCGATCAGGTCGACGCGCCCGTCCTCGCCGACGAGCGGCGCCGTCGCGTCGCGGAACCCGACCCACGCGCGCTGCGCACGCACGAGCGTCGCGGCCGAGTGGGCCGGCATCTTGCGACGCAGCTTCTGGTAATAGCGGTTCAGGTCGAACAGCGCGTGCTCGCACGCGGCATCCTGTTCGCACGGCCGCACGCGGCGCACGGCCGGACCGCGCGGCGCGTTTGCCGCCGGCTTCGCGTTCGGCGTGGCCGCGGCAGCCTGCGCCGCGTTCGTGCCGCCCTGCGCGCCGCTCGCGCCCGCGACCGGTACCGCGGCGGGCGGCGCATAACGATCGGCCGCGCCGCGCAGCGCCAGCGCGCGATCGCGCACCGGCTGCAACTGCAAGTCGGCGCTCGACATCGCATACGACGTGCCGCGCGTCGTGTCGTACACGGCCTTCAGCAAATGCACTTCGTCCTTGCGCCAGGTGAGCCAATGGCGCTGGCTGTCCTGCCAGCCGCGCTTCGCATCGGCCGGCGCGTCCTTCAACAGGCGCTGGTACGCGCCGTCCATCACGGCCTGCCACTGCTGCTGCGCTTCGCCCATGCACTGGATCTGGCCGGCCGGCGACGACCGGTCGCGCCGCGCGAGGCATTGCCGCATCGCGACGTCGATCGGATCGGCCGCCGCGACTTCCGCGTGCGCGACGCCCGACCCTGCCAGTCCCGCCGCGCCTGCCGCCCAGACGACGAGCGCGGCCAGCGCCGCGCGCATCGCCCGGATTCGTCCGTGCGTCGCCATCAGTCGCGCACGCAGTCGACGAAGTACTCGACGCGGCCGTTCACCTCTTCCGCGACGAGGCCGTGGATGTCGGTGTGGAAGCCCGGGAAACGCTCGTTGAAGTCGCGCGCGAACCGCAGGTAGTTCACGATCGTCTTGTTGAAGCGCTCGCCCGGGATCAGCAGCGGAATGCCCGGCGGGTACGGCGTCAGCAGGATGCTCGTCACGCGGCCTTCGAGCTCGTCGAGCGGCACGCGGTCGATCTTGCGGTGCGCGAGCTTCGCGAACGCGTCCGACGGCTTCATTGCGGGCTCCATGTCCGACAGGTACATCTCCGTCGTCAGGCGGGCGATGTCGTTCGCGCGGTACACGTCGTGGATCTGCGTGCACAGGTCGCGCAGGCCGACGCGCTCGTAGCGCGGATGCTGCGCGACGAATTCCGGCAGCACGCGCCACAGCGGCTGGTTGTTGTCGTAGTCGTCCTTGAACTGCTGCAGCTCGGTCACCATCGAGTTCCAGCGGCCCTTCGTGATGCCGATCGTGAACATGATGAAGAACGAGTACAGGCCTGTCTTCTCGACGATGATCCCGTGCTCGGCCAGGTACTTCGTGACGATCGCGGCCGGAATGCCCGTCTCGCCGAACTCGCCGTCGACGTCCAGCCCCGGCGTGATGATCGTCGCCTTGATCGGGTCGAGCATGTTGAAGCCTTCCGCGAGCGGGCCGAAGCCGTGCCAGTGGTCGTTCGGCTTCAGCATCCAGTCGTCGCGCGAACCGATGCCCTCCTCGGACAGGTTGTCCGGGCCCCACACGCTGAAGAACCAGTCGTCGCCGTATTCGGCGTCGACCTTGCGCATCGCGCGGCGGAAGTCGATCGCCTCGGCGATCGATTCCTCGACGAGCGCGGTGCCGCCCGGCGGCTCCATCATCGCGGCCGCGACGTCGCACGACGCGATGATCGCGTACTGCGGGCTCGTCGACGTGTGCATCAGGTACGCCTCGTTGAAGCGGTGCTTGTCGAAGGTGCGGTTCTCGGAGTCCTGCACGACGATCTGCGACGCCTGCGAGATGCCCGCGAGCAGCTTGTGCGTCGAGTGCGTCGCGAACACGAGCGCGCCCGTGCGCGGACGGCCGTCGCCGATCGCGTGCATGTCGCGGTAGAAATCGTGGAACGTCGCGTGCGGCAGCCACGCTTCGTCGAAGTGCAGCGTGTCGAGCAGGTCGCCGAGCAGATCCTTGATCATCTCGACGTTGTAGACGACGCCGTCGTACGTGCTCTGCGTGATCGTCAGGATCCGCGGCTTCATGTCCGGGTTCTCGCGCAGCGCCTCGCGCGCGAACGGGTTCGCCTCGATCTTCTTGCGGATGTTCTCCGGCTTGAATTCGTCGCGCGGGATCGGCCCGATGATGCCGAAGTGGTTGCGCGTCGGCGTGAGGAACACGGGGATCGCGCCCGTCATCGTGATCGCGTGCAGGATCGACTTGTGGCAGTTGCGGTCGACCAGCACGATGTCGCCCGGCGCGACCGTCGCGTGCCAGACGATCTTGTTCGACGTCGACGTGCCGTTGGTCACGAAGAACAGGTGGTCGGCGCTGAAGATGCGCGCCGCATTGCGCTCGGACGCCGCGACCGGGCCCGTGTGGTCGAGCAGCTGGCCGAGTTCGTCCACCGCGTTGCAGACGTCCGCGCGCAGCATGTTCTCGCCGAAGAACTGGTGGAACATCTGGCCGAGCGGGTTCTTCAGGAACGCGACGCCGCCCGAGTGGCCCGGGCAGTGCCACGAGTACGAGCCTTCGTCCGCGTACTTGACGAGTTCCTTGAAGAACGGCGGCGCGAGCGAGTCGAGATAGACCTTCGCCTCGCGGATGATGTGGCGCGCGACGAACTCCGGCGTGTCCTCGAACATGTGGATGAAGCCGTGCAGCTCGCGCAGGATGTCGTTCGGCAGATGGCGCGACGTGCGCGTCTCGCCGTACAGGAAGATCGGGATGTCCGCGTTGCGGCGGCGCACTTCGGTGACGAACGCGCGCAGCTCGATGATCGCGGTCGCGAGTTCGGGCAGCTCGCCGTCCTGGCCGGTCTCGCCGAGCATGAGTTCGTCGTCGTCGATCGACAGGATGAAGCACGACGCGCGGCTCGACTGCTGCGCGAACGACGTCAGATCGCCATAGCTCGTGAGGCCGAGGACTTCGACGCCCTCCTTCTCGATCGCTTCGGCCAACGCCCGGATGCCGGAGCCCGAGATGTTCTCGGAGCGGAAATCTTCGTCGATGATGACGACGGGAAAACGAAACTTCATGGGCGATTCTCCAAAAAGAACGACCGCGGCGCGTCACGCGCAGCGGTCACCCGAAAACTGGTGAGACGTTATGCAACCAGATCAGGTTTTCGGCAGCGTGACACCGCGCTGCCCCTGATACTTGCCGCCGCGATCGGCGTACGACACGTCGCACACTTCGTCGCTCTCGAAGAAGAGCACCTGTGCAACGCCTTCGTTCGCGTAGATCTTCGCGGGCAGCGGCGTGGTGTTCGAGAATTCCAGCGTGACATAGCCTTCCCACTCGGGTTCGAACGGCGTCACGTTGACGATGATCCCGCAGCGCGCATAGGTCGACTTGCCGAGGCAGACCGTCAGCACGGTGCGCGGGATGCGGAAATATTCGACGGTGCGGGCCAGCGCGAACGAGTTCGGCGGGATGATGCACACGTCGCCCTTGAAATCGACGAACGAGCCTTCGTCGAAGTTCTTCGGATCGACGATCGTCGAGTTGATGTTCGTGAAGATCTTGAATTCGTCTGCGCAGCGGATGTCGTAGCCGTAGCTCGACGTGCCGTAGCTGACGATCCGGCGGCCGTCCTCGGACGCGCGAACCTGATCGGGCACGAACGGCTCGATCATCTTGTGCTCTTCGGCCATGCGCCGAATCCACTTGTCGGACTTGATGCTCATAGGGGGCGCCAGGAAACGCTGCGTGACAGTCAGGAAGGGCCGCGCGCGCAAGGCGGCGGCCGGGAAAGGCGCATATTTTACGCGATCATCGGCGCACGCACGCGGCGGCCGTCAACGGATCACGCCGCAGGCCAGCGCGGGCCCCGCGCCATGCTGCGGAAACGCGGGATCGCTCGGGTCGCGGTGCACCAGCGCCGCGCGGTTCATCGCCGAGCGCACGCCATCGAGGGCCAGATCGGGCGCGACGATGAAGCCGGCCGCGACGCCGTTCGCGTCCGCATGGATGTTGCCGAGATCGCCGGCGACGCGGGCGCCCGCGCGCAGGCGATCGGCGGCCGGCGCGAACACCTGGCCGGCGCTCGAGCCATCGCCCGCGTTGCAGTCGCCGCGTTCGTGCACCTGCAGCGCATGATCGCTGTTCGGCGGCAGGCCGGCCAGGTTGTAGGTGACCTGGACGCCGTCCGGGCGCTCGACGAACGTCACCGCGCCGCGCGCCTGCGCGCCGACCGTCGGCTGCAGTTGTGCGTCGGCCCGTTTTTCGTACGACGAGGAAAAGGAGGTACAGCCGGCCAGCAGGCCCAGCGCGGCGGCGGCCAGCAGCGCGCGCTGCGCGCGGCCGGCGCGCACGCCGTGATGTCGTTGTTTCATTCGATCCTCATGCCGGCTGGCGGCCGTTTGATACGACGGCCGCGCCGGGCGGGTAAAGGGACCCGGGAAAAGTCGCCATGATACCGCGCCTCGCGGCGCCGTAAACAGCGTAAGGCCCCGCCCCGCAAGGGTTTTACGTATTTTGAACAACGATCGACGGGAACTTCGACGTCATGTCGCGCGATCGCTCGGCAATCGCCAGCGCGACGCCGCGCGCGATATCGCGGTAGCGGCGCGCCAGCGCGCCGTCCGGATCGGCCGCCACCGTCGGCGTGCCGCTGTCGGCGCGCTCGCGGATCGCGATGTCGAGCGGCAGGCTGCCGAGCACGTTCACGTCGTAGTCCTTCGCCATCCGCTCCGCGCCGCCGGCGCCGAAGATGTGCTCTTCGTGGCCGCAGTTCGAGCAGATGTGGATGCTCATGTTCTCGACGATGCCGAGGATCGGAATCCCGACCTTCTCGAACATCTTCAGCCCCTTCTTCGCGTCGAGCAGCGCGATGTCCTGCGGCGTCGTGACGATCACCGCGCCGGTGACGGGCACGCGCTGCGCGAGCGTGAGCTGGATGTCGCCGGTGCCGGGCGGCATGTCGACGATCAGGTAGTCGAGTTCGCGCCAGTTGGTCTGGCGCAGCAGCTGTTCGAGCGCGGAGGTCGCCATCGGGCCGCGCCACACCATCGGGTTGTCTTCCTCGATCAGGAAGCCGATCGAGTTCGCCTGCAGCCCGTGGCCGACGAGCGGGTTCATCGACTGGTTGTCCGGCGACTCGGGGCGCTGGCCGTGGATGCCGAGCATCGTCGGCAGCGACGGACCGTAGATGTCGGCATCGAGGATCCCGACCGACGCGCCTTCCGCCGCGAGCGCGAGCGCGAGGTTCACGGCCGTCGTGCTCTTGCCGACGCCGCCCTTGCCCGACGCGACCGCGACGATGTTCTTCACGTTCGGCAACAGCTTCACGCCGCGCTGCACCGTGTGCGCGACGATCTCCTGCGACACGGCGACGCGCGCGTCGCGCACGCCCGGCACGGCCTGCAGCGCCGCGGCGACGCGTGCGCGCACGTCGTCGTGCTGGCTGCGCGCGGGGTAACCGAGCACCACGTCGAGCGTCACGACATCGCCGTCGATCGCGACGTTGCGCACGCCCTTGTTCGCCGCATACGGGCGGCCGGTATTGGGGTCGACGACTGCCGCCAGTGCGGCGTCGACTTGTGCCCGGTCAATGCTCATCGAAACTCCGTGAAAACGTTTTTCTCGCGCGCAAACGTCAAAAAATATCAAATTACGCTGCGAAAATCTGGAAAAGTGAAAGAATCTGTTGCATGCCATTGCGCGAACGCGCAACCCGGCGCACTCTTCGCGTGCGGCACGCTATAGGGCCAAATCGGCCACTCACCGCCTATATTGTAGAGGCTGACGCGTCGCGCTGTCCGAACAGCCACGCTGGCGGACAGGGCATGCGGCCGCCTCGGCGGCTGCCGCAAGCGCAGGCCTGCCCTCCTTTTTCGGGCGGCCCGCGCAGGGAGCCGTAACTGTTGTTGTCGTCGTTGTCGACTCGTTCAACCAAGAGAGGAATCCAAGATGAACATGAAAATCGCGACCCGCTTGTCCGTCTTCGCATTGGCCGGCGCACTGCTGGCAGGCTGCGCCACGCAGCAAGGCAACAACACGGCCGTCGGTACCGGCACGGGTGCGGCGCTGGGCGCGGGCATCGGCGCGCTGGCGGGCGGCGGCAAGGGCGCGGCGATCGGCGCAGGCGTCGGCGCGCTGGTCGGCGGCGTGACGGGCTACAACTGGCAGGCGATCAAGAACAAGCTCGCACCGTCGGCAGCGAAGACGGGCACCCAGGTCACCGAGCAGCCGGACGGCTCGCTGAAGCTGAACGTGCCGAGCGCGGTCACGTTCGCAACGAACCAGTACGCGATCACGCCAGCCTTCACGCCGCTGCTGAACGACCTGGCCACGACGCTGAACCAGAACCCGCAAGTGACGGCCTCGATCGTCGGCTACACCGACAGCACGGGTTCGGCCCAGCTGAACCAGACGCTGTCGCAGAACCGCGCGCAAAGCGTCGTGAACGCGCTCGCGCAGCGCGGCGTGAACGCCGGCCGCCTGTCGGCGCAAGGCATGGGCGCATCGAACCCGATCGCGGACAACGCGACCGAAGCCGGCCGCGCACAGAACCGCCGCGTCGAAATCTACCTGCGCGCAGCGCAGGCGCAGTAAGCACGCGACAAGGAGAAGGCGCGGGCAGACCGCCCGCGCAGCCCCGCCGGACAAGCCTTCCGGCGGACCCGGTAACAAATCGAAAAAATTTTCGAACTTCTGTCGCAGGCCGTGGTCAGTATTTACGGTACGCGGCTGGTGTTGCCGGCGCGTCACCATTCTCCTCTTGTCGTTGTTGCTCCGGGGCCGTATCCGCCCCGGTTTTTTTTGCCCGCAGAATTCGTGCTGCATTGCAGCACAACACCACCGGGCACGCCGCTTGCACTGCTCCGCCGCCTCCGGCGCGCGGTCCGCGGCGCCCGCCCGCCGCGCCGATGCGCGCCCCTGCTAGAATCGCACTTTCCCGTCGTTTTTCCGCTGTTCCTCTACAGACCCTATGTCCGCATCCGACCTCACTTCCGTGCAGGCTGCGGCGCCGCAAGGCAGCCGCCAGATCCTCGTCACGTCCGCACTGCCCTATGCCAACGGGCAGATCCACATCGGCCACCTGGTCGAGTACATCCAGACCGACATCTGGGTGCGGACGCTGCGAATGCATGGCCATGAGGTCTACTACATCGGCGCCGACGACACGCACGGCACGCCCATCATGCTGCGCGCGGAGAAGGAAGGCCTGACCCCGAAGCAGCTGATCGAGCGCGTGTGGACCGAACACAAGCGCGACTTCGACAGCTTCGGCGTGTCGTTCGACAACTTCTACTCGACCGATTCGGACGAGAACCGCGTGCTGAGCGAGAAGATCTATCTGGCGCTGCAGGAAGCCGGCCTGATCGCCGAGCGCGAGATCGAGCAGGCGTACGACCCGGTCAAGGAAATGTTCCTGCCGGACCGCTTCATCAAGGGCGAATGCCCGAAGTGCCATGCGAAGGATCAGTACGGCGACAGCTGCGAAGTGTGCGGTTCGACCTACCTGCCCACCGAACTGCTGAACCCGTATTCGGTCGTATCGGGCGCGACGCCGGTGCGCAAGACGTCGAAGCACTACTTCTTCCGCCTGTCCGACCCGCGCTGCGAGTCGTTCCTGCGCGAATGGGTGAGCGGCCTCGCGCAACCCGAAGCGACCAACAAGATGCGCGAATGGCTCGGCGACGCCGGCGAGTCCAAGCTCGCCGACTGGGACATCTCGCGCGACGCGCCGTATTTCGGCTTCGAGATCCCGGGCGCGCCCGGCAAGTATTTCTACGTGTGGCTCGACGCGCCGGTCGGTTACTACGCGAGCTTCAAGAACCTGTGCGATCGCAACGGCGTCGACTTCGACGCATGGATTCGTCCGGGCTCGAAGGCCGAGCAGTACCACTTCATCGGCAAGGACATCCTGTACTTCCATACGCTGTTCTGGCCGGCCATGCTCGAGTTCTCGGGCCACCGCACGCCGACCAACGTGTTCGCGCACGGCTTCCTGACGGTCGACGGCGCGAAGATGTCGAAGTCGCGCGGCACGTTCATCACCGCGCAGAGCTACATCGACACGGGCCTGAACCCCGAATGGCTGCGCTACTACTTCGCCGCGAAGCTGAATGCGACGATGGAAGACATCGACCTGAACCTCGACGACTTCCAGGCGCGCGTGAACAGCGACCTCGTCGGCAAGTACGTGAACATCGCGAGCCGCGCGGCCGGCTTCCTGATCAAGCGTTTCGACGGCCGCGTGCAGGACAGCGCGATGAACCACCCGCTCGTCGCGAAGCTGCGCGACGCGATTCCGCAGATCGCCGCGCACTACGAAGCACGCGAGTACGGCCGCGCACTGCGCCACACGATGGAGCTCGCGGACGAAGTGAACGCGTACGTCGACGGCGCGAAGCCGTGGGATCTCGCGAAGGATCCGGCCAACGCGGTCGCGCTGCATGAAACCTGCAGCGTGAGCCTCGAGTCGTTCCGCCTGCTGTCGCTCGCGCTGAAGCCGGTGATGCCGCGCGTCGCCGAAGCCGTCGAGGCATTCTTCGGCATCGCGCCGCTCGCGTGGGCCGATGCCGCGAAGCCGCTGTCGTCGGCGCAGCCGATCAAGGCGTACCAGCACCTGATGACGCGCGTCGACGCGAAGCAGATCGAGGCGCTGCTCGCCGCGAACCGCGATTCGCTGCAGGCCGAGGCCACCGGCGCGGCCGCCGCGGGCGCCAACGCCGCGAAGGACGCGAAGAACAATGCCAAGGCGAACGCGAAGCAGGCGGCCGTGAACGGCGCCGACGACGCACCGATCTCGATCGACGATTTCGCGAAGATCGACCTGCGCATCGCGAAGATCGTCGCGTGCCAGGCGGTCGAAGGCTCGGACAAGCTGCTGCAGCTCACGCTCGACGTCGGCGAGGAAAAGACCCGCAACGTGTTCTCGGGCATCAAGTCCGCCTACCAGCCCGAGCAGCTCGTCGGCAAGCTGACGGTGATGGTCGCGAACCTCGCGCCGCGCAAGATGAAGTTCGGCCTGTCCGAAGGGATGGTGCTCGCCGCGTCGGCCACCGACGAGAAGGCGGAGCCGGGCCTCTACATCCTCGAGCCGCACAGCGGCGCGAAGCCCGGCATGCGCGTGAAGTAAGCCGCACGCGCCGCCGCTGGCGCAAGAGAAAAACCCCGCACGCATCGTGCGGGGTTTTTTTCATGGCTGCTCGGAACGCCGCGTGCGCGCGGCGTCGCTGCCGAACCACCGGTCGAAACGACGCGTGTAGTTCAGGTCGACGCCCTGGAACGTGCCGCCGTACGCGGACACCGACCAGAAGCGCGTCAGGTTGATCGTCGCCTTGAACGCGTTGCTCGCCGACTGCAGCCCCTGCTCGAAGCCGAGCACGAACCGCTCGTTGATCGCCTTCGACACCAGCACGACCTGCGGATCGGTCAGGCCGACTTCGCTGCGGCCGACCGAGACCTCGTCGAGGCCGAAGGTCTGCGCGACGCGCTTGCCGGTCACGCTGCCGAGCAGCCCGAGCGCCGCCGTCATCGCACCCTGCTGGCCGACGTTGTTGCCCTGGTCGGTGCCGTGCCCGAACAGCAGCCACGACAGCTTTTCGTTGTCCGTGACGTTCGGCTCCGACACGAGCTTGACCGTCAGCGACTGGATCGTGCCCGTCACCTGCACGCCGGCCTCGACCTCCTGGTTGCGCCGCATCGCGAGGATGTTGACGCCCGGGTTCGACACCGGGCCGTTGAACGTGAAGAAGCCGTTCTCGATCGCGAGCTTGCGGCCGAACGACGTGTACGTCGAGCCTTCGGTCACGCGCACGTTGCCGACCGCGCGCAACGGCACGCCCGGCGCGCTCATCACGGTGATCGTGCCGCGCAGCCCGAGATCGGCGCCGTGGCCCTTGAAGCGGAAGTTGTTGCCGAGGCCGATGTCGATGTTCGCGCGCGGCGCCAGCGACGGCGCCGGCTTGTCCCCGGCCGGCTTCGGCTTCGCGGCCGCGGTGCCGGTGGGCGTCTCGCCGCGCACCGTGCCGTCCGGCTGCACGATCACGACGTCGTCGGACAGGTGTGGCGCCGATTCCTCGGGCAGGTCGAACAGCGCGCGGTCGACCACGAACTTGCCGTCGATCGACAGCGCGCCGCGCGGCCCGTCGTTCGCGACGGTCGCCTTGCCCGACAGCGACAGCTTGCGGTCCGGCGCCGCGAACAGTTCGAGCTTGTCCGCGACGATGCTCGCGGTCAGGTCGGGCGCCTCGCCGTCGAGGCGCACGCGGCCGAGCGCGCGCAGCGTGCCGTCGCCGCCGTGGAACTCGACCTGCTGGAATTCGACGAGGTTGTCCGACAGCTTCACGCGCACGATGCCGTCCTTCAGCTGCACGCCCTGGTCGATCAGCGTCGCGGACAAATCGTCGCCCGTCAGCATCCCCGACAGGTTCGGCTTCGCGGGCGTGCCGGCGACCGTCAGCTTCAGCGCCGCGCGCCCGCCCAGCAGATAGCTCGGCCCGAACAGGTTGCCGGTCGTCTTCAGCGCCGGAATGTCGGCGTCGATGCGGCCCGACAGCGGCCCGTCGTTGACGACCCCGAACACGCCGTCGCGCAGCGCGAACGGCACCGTGACGTTCGCATCGAGCGTGCCGATCCGGCTCGCCTTCGCGAGCGCCGTCACGTTGAGCCGGTTGCCGGGCGTGAAGCTCGCGCGCGCGGACAGGTCGGTGAGCCCGAGCGACGCGATGCCGCGCCCGCTCTCGATCGTCACGTCGCCGCCGCGGCGCTTCACCTGCACGTGGCCCGTCGCGTTCGCGCCGAGCGAGAAATCCCAGTCGGCGTCGAGCACGACGTCGGTCCGCACCGGCGGCCGCTGGCCGGTCAGTTCCTGGCGAACCTCGAGGAACCGCGCGACCGACACGCCGCTCACCGAACCGGCCGAGCGCATCTGGCCGTGATCGAACACGAACGACTTCAGGTCGATCGCCGCGCCTTCGAGCGTGAGCCGCGTCGCGCCGAGCGTCACGCGGCCGGCGCCGGCCGACACCGTCAGCGGCGCCTGCAGCGCGACGGCCGGCGTACCGCGATTGGCCAGACGCGTGACGGTGCCGTCCCAGCGCATCCCGTCGCGATTCTCGACCACGCCGCCATTCGCCGCGAGCGTCAGGTCGATCACGCGGCCGTCGGCCATCCCGAGCGCCGACGCGTCGAGCGTATGTTTCGCGCGCGTGCCGTCGAGGTTCGCGCGCAGCGATTTCAGCTTGAACGACCCGAGCGCGATGTCGGTCGCGTCGGCCGTGAACACGAGTGCGCCGTGCGCGCCGTCGCGGATGTCCGCGCGGCCTTGCGCGGCGCCGATCCGGTTCGAACCGACGACGACGCGCTCGGCCTTGTAGGTGGCCGTCACGTTCGGATGCGCGAAGCTGCCCGTCAGGTCGCCCTGCGCCTGCACGAGCCCTTCGATGCCGAAGCCGAGCCGGTCGAGCTGCGGCGCGTCAACGACGAAGCGCAGCCGGTCGCCGGGCGCGCCGAAGCTGCCGCGCAGGTCGACGTGGTTGCCCGCGATCGACAGGTTCGCGTTGCTCGGCAGGATCCGCGAACCGGCGAGCTGCACGACGCCGGCGCCGGTCAGCGGCACGCCGTCGTACAGGCTGTCGCCGAGCTTGAAGGTCGCCTTCGTCGAGACCTGCGGCGCGAACGCGCCCGACGCCGTCAGCGTGCCCGACACGCGCGTCTCGCCGTGCTTGGCCGGCGCCTTGGCCGCCTTGGCGGGCGCCTTGCCGCCGCCGGCCTGCGGGGCGCTCATCGCGGCGAGCAGCAGCGGATCGAACGCCGTCAGCGTCGCCTTCGCGTCGTAGCTCGAATGCGCGTCGTGGCGGAACACGCCCGTCAGGTCGATACGCCCCTTGCCGGCCGTCACCCGCGCATCGGTCAGCACGGTCTGCTGCGGCGTCAGCGCGACTTTCGCGCGCGCGCCGAGCGCGAGCTTCGGGTCGTTCAGGTTGAAGTCGACGGTCGTCGCGTCGCCCGCGAGCGTCACGCCGAGCGGGCCGCCGAGACGCATCGGCCGCAGCTCGGCGACGAACGCGTTCAGGTCGAGGTTCGCGACCTTCAGGTCGAAGCGGCCCTTGCCGCCCTTCAGCGTGCCGTTGCCCGTCACGCTGCCGTCGCGGATCAGTTTCAGCGCGAGATCGTCGATCCGCTGCGCGTGCGCGTCGAGATGCACGTTCGCATGCGCATCGATCACCGGCAGCAGATGGTCGCCGAGCGTGCCCGGTTTCGCGTTGACGATCGACACGGGGCCCGTCACCGCGAACCCCTTCACGGGCGCCGCGCCGGCCGGCGCGGTCACCGGCGCGAGTGCCGCGCGTACCGCGAGATCGGCCGCCGGCGCGCCGGGCGAAAGCGCCTGCGGGTTCACGTGATCGAATGCGAGCGATGCGCGCGTGAGCGCCACGTCGCCGAACGGCGCCGCTTCGACGTGCGCACGCCCGTTCAGCTTCATCCCGCTCGCGTCGACGTCGGCGACGAGTGCTTCGAGCGAGCCCGACACGCGGGCCCGCGCGTCGACCGGCTCGTCCGACAGCTTGCCGGCGTAGGTCGCCTCGCCGCTCAGCGCGAACGGCTTCACGCCGTCGAGCTTCGCGCGCGCGGTCAGCGCGCCGTACGGCGTATCGACGCCGTCGAGCACGAGTTCGTGGTGGCGCCCGTCGCTGCGGCCGCTCAGCGCGAGGTGATCGAGCTGCGTCGTCGAGCCGCCGTCGTGGATCGCGAGGTGATCGACGCGCAGGTCGTCGATCCGCAACTGCAGCGGCAGGCTCAGGTCCTGCGGCGTCGTGCCCGGCGTCGACGGCCCCGGCGCGATCCGCACGTCGATCGTGCCGGCGCGCAGATAGGCGATCGACAGCCGCCACGGCGCACGCGTGAGCGCCCAGCGGCCGTCGAGCCGGTCGATCCGAACCTCGGTGCCCGACCCGTCGGGGCTCGTCCACGCGAAGCCGCGCAGCCGCACGCCGGTCGCGAGCGAGCCGCCTTCCAGCGTCCCCGCAAGCCGGGTGCCGAGCACGTGCCCGGCCACCTGCCACGCGAGCCGCGTGCCGCGCTCGGTCGTCACCGCGCCCAGCACGAGCCCCAGCGCCAGCACGACGAGCAGCACGACCGTCGCGAACGTCCATGCGGCGATGCGCACCACCCGGCCGCGGCGCGGCGCGCGCGGCGGCGTGTCGGGCGCGCCGTCGGGCGAGTCCGGATCGTGAGGCGGCGGCGTGTCGTTCGGGTCCTTCGTCATGCGGTTCGTCGTCGATGAAGCGGTACGGTCAGAAAGCGATGCCGAGCGTCAGGTACGGGCGCACGCTATGGTTGCGCAGCCCGTACGCGACGTCGACGTTGATCGGGCCGACGGGGCTGCGCCAGCGCGCGCCGACGCCGACACCCGGGTAGAACACGCGCTCGCCCCACGCATCGGTCGCGGTGCCGATGTCGAAGAAGGTCGCGGCGCCCCAGTCGCGGTTGAACCAGTGCTGGTATTCGGCGGTGCCCGTCATCAGGTACTTGGTGGGCAGCACGGAGCCGCCCACGCTGTTGCCGATGCTCTGGTAACCGTAGCCGCGCACCGAGTTCGAGCCGCCCGCGCGGAACAGCAGCGACGCCGGCACGCCGGTCGAGCTGCCGCTCGTGAACACGCCGCCGAGCTCCGCGCGGAACACGAACAGGTCACGCTTGCCGACCGGCAGGTACTGCTGCCCGCGCGCGTAGCCGCGGATGAAGCTCTGGTCGGTCAGCACGCCCTTCACCGCGAAGCCGGCCTCCGCGTGGATCAGGTTCCCTGAACGCGGGAACAGCGGATCGTCGACGTTGCGGCGCGTCCACGCCCATTGCGGCACCAGCGCGCGGCTCGTGGTCGGCCCCGCGCTGTTCTGGTCGAGCCGGTCCTGGTAGAACATCAGCGAATACGAATAGTCGATGAACTGGCCGGTGCGCGTGCGCTGCGCGCCGACCCGCGCGCTGTAGATGCGCGTGTCCGACACGTTGGTATTCGTATAGGACGCGAGCAGGCTGTTGGTCCAGCCCTTCTCGCCCGGCGGCATCGACAGCTGGACCTGCCCGTACTGCTGGATCTGGTCGAGCCGGCCCGACACCGTCAGCGGCCACGCGGCGCCGAACGTGTCGAGATACGTGTAGGAGCCCTGCACGTGCGGTCCGGTATCGGTGGCGAAGCCGACGCCGCCGCGGATGTTGTTGTACGGGAACTCGCTGACCTTCACGTGCACGGGCGTGCGCTCGGGCTTCGACGTATCGTCGCCGACGTCGATCGCGACGCTCGCGTAGTACGGCGTGTTCTGCAACTGCCGCTGCAGTTCGGTGATCCGCCGCACGTCGTAGATCTCGCCTTCCGACAGCGGATTGACGTTCGTGACGATCTTCTCCGGATAGCGGCGCACGCCGTCCACGTCGACCTTGCCGATCGTGAACGTCGGGCCGCTGTCGAACGTGACCGCGAGCGTCGCGCGCTGCGTGCGCGGATCGATGCGTGCCTCGGACGACGCGATCTTCGCGCCGAGATAACGGCGCGACTGCAGCTGCCTGAGCGCCGCGTCCTTCGCGCCGTCCCAGTCGGACTGCGTGAACGGGTCGCCCGGCTTCAGCGAGAACGCGAAACGGGTCGCGGCCTCCTGCTTCGGATCCTCGGTGTCGACGGGCCCCTTGAACGTCAGGTCGACCGTCGACACGACGGTCTGCTTCCCCGGATCGACCGCGATGCGCACGTCGCGCTTGCCGTCGCGCGTGCGCACGTCGGTCCGCACGACCGGCGAGAAATAGCCGGCCGTCGCGGTCAGGTCGCGCACCTGCTGCGGCGTGGCGGTCACGAGGAAGTCGAACTGGTCGTCGCTGATGTCGTCGCGCTTCGCGAAGCGCGCGATGTCGAGATGCGACTTGAGGAGCTTGCGGATCGAGCGCGGCGCGTCGATGTCGACGTCGTACTTCGCGTGGGCCGGCAGCGCGAAGCACGCGGCGAGGCACCCGGCGAGGGCCGCCCGCGCGATGCCGGCCGCGGCGCCGGCGCGACCGCGCGCCACGCGCGGGCCCGCGTGATGCCCCGTAGGTGCTTGCTGGTTCGACTGCCCCGCCAAATATGACCTCGCCGTCCTGGATTGTTACGGTTTCGTGGAAAACCCTGTATTTGACCACAGGGCGCGGGCGCCAAAGCCAAACGATTGTGAAAGAGTGCAGGGTCCGGCACGACCGCCGAACCCCGCACGCCGGCGGCCGACCCGCGGATTCGACGCGCGATTGGCGCCGGCTGTTCCCCGCGATGCGGTAAAATCCCGCCATCGCGAATCCGGCGCATCGTGCGCCGCCCGAAACGGAAGATCCAGCCATGCCGTACCAGTCCGACGTCACGCAATTCCTGAACCAGCTCAAGCAGCAGAAGCCGACGCTCGAAGAAGAGCAGCGCAAGGGCCGTTCCCTGCTGTGGGACAAGCAGCCGATCGATCTCGAAGAGCGCGCCGAGCAGCAGGAATCGCGCGTGAAGCAAACGTCGTACGTCTACTACCAGAACTTCTGACGACGTGAGCGCCGCCGACGAGGCCAGCGCCGCCCGGCAGGACGACGCGATCGCCGCGCCCGCGGGCGCCGATTCGACGCCCGACACGGTCGACGGTGTCGCGGCGTTCGCTCGCCTGTACGGCGAGCCGCTCTTCAAGCTGCCGCAGGATCTGTACATCCCGCCCGATGCGCTCGAGATCTTTCTCGAGACGTTCGAGGGCCCGCTCGACCTGCTGCTGTACCTCATTCGCAAGCAGAACTTCAACGTGCTCGACATCCCGATGGCGCAGGTCACTGCGCAGTATCTGGGTTATGTCGACCAGATCCGCACGTCGAACCTCGAGCTGGCGGCCGAATACCTGCTGATGGCCGCGATGCTGATCGAAATCAAGTCGCGGATGCTGCTGCCGGTCAAGAAGGCCGACACCGGCGAGGAAGCGGAAGATCCGCGCGCCGAACTCGTGCGCCGCCTGCTCGAATACGAGCAGATGAAGCTTGCCGCGCAGCGGCTCGACCAGTTGCCGCAGCTCGGCCGGGACTTCCTGCGCGCCGAGGTCTACATCGAGCAGAGCATCACGCCGCGCTTCCCCGACGTGAACTCGGACGACCTGCGCGCCGCATGGGCCGACGTGCTCAAGCGCGCGAAGCTCGTCCAGCACCACAAGATCTCCCGCGAGGAGTTGTCGGTACGCGAGCACATGAGCCTGATCCTGCGCCGGCTGCAGAACGCGCGCTTCATGGAGTTCGCCGACCTGTTCGACACGTCGCGCGGCGTGCCGGTCGTCGTCGTGAACTTCATCGCGATGCTCGAACTCGCACGCGAATCGCTCGTCGAGATCACGCAGCCCGAACCGTTCGCGCCGATCTACGTGCGCCTCGCGTACCTGCCCGCGTAACACCCGCCCCCGCCGCTTACCGTTCCCCGGCGCCTCGCCACGCTCGCCGCCGCGCCGCGGCGGCTGGCCGTCGGGCGGGTTTCCGCCACGCCCGGATAAAAAGTGAACGATCGTTCTTTTATCGGTGCGTCCGGCGGCCAAATCCTCTACAATCCGCCGACGCCGATGCGCCGCCCGCGCGCCGACGTGCTCCGCTTCGACCCCGACGCCGCTGCCGCGGCGCCAACGCGCGCATGCGCGAGGAAACCCGCTACCCGATCATGAAAGTCATCAGCTCGATCCAGGAACTGCGCGACCAGCTGCGCGGACAGAACCGCACGGCGTTCGTGCCGACGATGGGCAACCTGCACGAAGGGCACCTGTCGCTGATGCGTCTCGCGCGCCAGCACGGCGACCCGGTCGTGGCGAGCATCTTCGTCAACCGGCTGCAGTTCGGCCCGAACGAGGATTTCGACAAGTACCCGCGCACGCTGCAGGACGATATCGAGAAGCTCCAGAAGGAAAACGTCTACGTGCTGTTCGCGCCGACCGAGCGCGACATGTACCCGGAACCGCAGGAATACCGCGTGATGCCGCCGGACGATCTCGGCGGCATCCTCGAAGGCGAGTTCCGGCCCGGCTTCTTCACCGGTGTATGCACGGTCGTGTCGAAGCTGATGGCCTGCGTGCAGCCGCGCGTCGCCGTGTTCGGCAAGAAGGACTACCAGCAGCTGATGATCGTGCGCCGCATGTGCCAGCAGCTCGCGCTGCCGGTCGACATCATCGCCGCCGAAACCGTGCGCGACGAGGACGGCCTCGCGCTGTCGTCGCGCAACCGCTACCTGTCGACCGACGAGCGCAAGGAAGCGCCGGAGCTCGCGAAGACGCTGCAGCGCATGCGCGAAAGCGTGCTCGGCGGCGAGCGCGATCTCGGCAAGCTCGAGCAACAGGCGCGCACGCACCTGGCCGAGCGCGGCTGGGCGCCCGACTACCTGTCGATCCGCCGCCGCGCGAACCTGATCGCGCCGAGCGCCGCCGAACTCGAAGCCGGCGAGCCGCTCGTCGTGCTCGCGGCCGCGAAGCTCGGCGCGACGCGCCTCATCGACAACCTGGAAATCTGACGGGCGGCCCGCCCGCGCCTCTCATATCGCATCACGGAGACACCATGCAGCGCCACATGCTCAAATCGAAGATCCACCGTGCGGCGGTCACGCACTGCGAACTGCACTACGAAGGTTCGTGCGCGATCGACGAAGACCTGCTCGAAGCCTCGAACATCGTCGAAAACGAACGGATCGACATCTGGAACATCAACAACGGCGAGCGCTTCTCGACGTACGCGATCAAGGGCGAGCGCGGCAGCGGGATGATCTCGCTGAACGGCTCGGCCGCGCGCCGCGCGCAGCTCGGCGACCTCGTGATCATTGCAGCGTTCGCGATGGTCGACGAAGCCGAACTGCAGGCCGGCTGGAAGCCGAAGCTCGTGTTCATCGACGACGGCAACAAGATCAAGGGCCACCGCGATCACGTGCCGACGCAGAACTGGACGTAACCCGGCTGCCGCCCACGGACAAAGGGCCGGATCCCGTACTGCACGGGATCCGGCCCTTTTCGTTTCGTCGTGCGTGCGCGGCGGCTGCGCGCTCAGGAGGCCTTGGCGATCTTCTCGGCCTTTTCCGCCTTCGGCGGCCGGCGCTCGGCCCATTCGACGATCGGCCGCCACTGTTCGAGATCCTTCTCGACGCGGCTCTTCGCGACGTCCCACAGCGTCAGGCCGTGCGCCGCGATCTGCACGTAGTTCTGCGTGTCGCGCACGTAGCCGAGCACCGGCAGGCCGAGCCCTTCGACGAAGCGGTGCAGCTGGTCGGACGAGCGCGTGCGCGCGTCGACCCGCATCCCGACGATCCCGACCTCGACGCTGCCCTTGCGCACGGCCTTCTCGCCGGCCAGGCGCTCCAGAAACTGCTGGGTCGCGAGAATATCGAACATCGACGGCTGCAGCGGCACGATCACCTTGTCGGCCAGTTGCAGCGCGAGGTTGAGGCGGGTGCCGTGCAGGCCCGCCGGCGTGTCGATCACCGCATATTCGAGGCCGCGCGGCGGCTTCGACGGCGCGTCCGGGTCGAGATCCCACGCCTCGATCGGCGGCAGGCCGGCCGGCCGCAGGTCGAGCCACGCATGCGCGGACTGCTGCCGGTCCAGGTCGGCGAGCGCGACCCATGCGCCCTGCGCCGCGAAATAACCGGCAAGATTGGTGGACAGCGTGCTCTTGCCCACGCCGCCCTTCGGATTCGCCACCACGATCACCGTCATGAATTCCCCCGAAGAAGCCACGCGGCGCCGGCCGCATGGCTGGCGCCGCTCGATTGCGGATACAGGGAGCGATGATATCGGCAAACGGGGTGTCACCGGAACGGGTTGCGCCGATCCGCGCACCACTTTCATCCGACTTACGCGCGCCGGACCGCGGCCTCCGGCGCGCCGATCGCGAACGCGCCGCCGCCCAGCAGCGCCTGCACGGCCAGCGTGACGGCCCAGAACGCCGGATATTCCCAGCCGCCGTGCGGCGACGCGAAGCTCCAGCCGTTCGGCAGATGGGCGGCGGTCGCGCCGAGCATGAACGGCAGCAGCACGAGCGCGGCGACGCGCACGCGCACGCCCGCGAGCAGCGCGAGGCCGCCCGCCAGCTCGACGAACGTCGTCAGGTAGGCGAGCCAGCCCGGCAGGCCGATCGACGCGAAAAACTGCGCGGTGCCGGGCAGCGTGAAGACGAACACCTTCTGCGCGACGTGCGCGAGGTACAGCACACCGAGCGTGACTCGCAGCAGCGTCGCGGCGAAATCGTTCAGGCGATTGGCGTTCATGGCGGATTCCTTCATGAGTGGATGAGAATGGATCGCACTCTATTCGAATCATTTCGACCGATAAACACGCCAATTCGCTTTAACTATCTCCAAACAGGAACGAATCGGATTAAAAAAAGGGCATGACCGATCATGCCCGTTGCGATACGTCAGTAGCCGCGCTTGCCTTGAGTCGCGTCGCCCGAGCCGGACGGGCCGCCGGGCGCCGGCGAATCGCACGCGTGCGCCACCGCCGACACGCCCAGCAGCGCCGCGAGCAGCACGCTCCACCACCATCGAGCCTTCATCGTCGCACACCTCCGGGCGGACCTCCGCCCTCCTCTGTTGTACGCGATCGGGCGGAAAAAGCGAGGGCCGGCCGCCCGCGCGTCAACGAAATTCGGCGTACAGCGCGTCGAGATCGAGATGGTCGGCGAACGTGTCGGCCAGCCGCTCGAGCGATGCCTCGCGCAGCGCCGGATAGTCGATGCGCGCCGCGCCGTCGAGCCCGGCCCAGGCGAGCAGCGCCGCGCAGGCGTCGGGCGTGTCGAACAGCCCGTGCACGTAGGTCGCGAGGATCTGGCCGTCCGCGGACACCGCCCCGTCCGGCCGCGCGCCGTCCTGCGTGCCGCCGGCTGCCAGCGTCAGCGCGGGCGCCGCGAGCGCGGGCCCGCGCGTGTCGCCCATGTGGATCTCGTAGCCGCGCACGGCGCCGCCGCCCGGCAGCGCGAGGTGCCCCGTCACGTTCTTCAGCGTCTTGTCGGGCCGCAGCGTCGTGTCGAAATCGAGCAGCGCGAGCCCCGGCACGCTGCCGGGCGCGCCTTCGAGGCCGAGCGGATCGTCGAGCGTGCGCCCGAGCATCTGCATCCCGCCGCAGATGCCGATCACCTTGCCGCCGTAGCGCAGGTGGCGACGGATCACCGCCTCCCAGCCCGCGTCGCGCAACCATGCGAGATCGCGCTGCACGCTCTTCGAACCGGGCAGGATCAGCAGGTCGGCGTCCGGCACGGGGCCGCTCTTCCAGTACGTGAATTCCACCTGCGGGTGCGCCCGCAACGGATCGAAATCGGTGTGGTTGCTGATGCGCGGCAGCGCGGGCACCACGACGCGCAGCACGTCGGCATCGCCGCGCGCGGCGGCGCTGCGCGCCTGCGCGGGCAGCATGTCCTCGGCGTCGAGCAACAGCCCGTGCAGGTACGGCAGCACGCCGAACACGGGCTTGCCCGTCTGCGCGCGCAGCCAGTCGAGCCCCGGCTCGAGCAGCCGGATGTCGCCGCGGAAGCGATTGATCACGAAACCGCGCACGCGTGCGCGTTCGCTGTCCGACAGGCACGCGAGCGTGCCGACCAGATGCGCGAACACGCCGCCGCGGTCGATGTCGGCGACCAGCACGACCGGACAGTCGACGCGTTCGGCGAAGCCCATGTTCGCGATGTCGCCTTCGCGCAGGTTGATCTCGGCCGGGCTGCCGGCGCCTTCGACGATCACCGTGTCGTAACCGGCGCGCAGGCGTGCATAGGACTCGAGCACCGCATCGAACGCGACCGGCTTGTAGTCGTGATACGCGCGCGCGTCGAGGTTCATGCGCGCCTTGCCGTGAATGATCACCTGCGCACCGCGGTCGCTCGTCGGCTTCAGCAGCACGGGGTTGAAATCCGTATGCGGCGCGACGCCCGCGGCCAGCGCCTGCAGCGCCTGCGCGCGACCGATCTCGCCGCCGTCGGCCGTCACCGCGCTGTTGAGCGCCATGTTCTGCGGCTTGAACGGCGCCACGCGTACGCCGGCGCGGCGCGCGAGGCGGCACAGACCCGCGACGAGCGTACTCTTGCCCGCATCGGACGTCGTGCCCTGGATCATCAGCGTGCCGCGCGGCCGCGGCTCGGGTGCATTCATCGTGTCAAGGTCGTCGCTCAGCAAAGGCCGCATTATCGCCCGCGACGGGTCGCGCGCGCCGTTACAATCACGCGATGATTCCGCACGACCTCACCTTCGTCCTCGGCGGCGCGCGCTCGGGCAAGAGCGCTCATGCCGAGCGGCTCGCCGCCGACAGCGGCCGCCCCGTCACCTACATCGCGACCGCGATCGCCGCCGATGCCGAATTCGCGCAGCGCATCGCGCATCACCGCGCGCGCCGGCCGGCCGACTGGGGCTTCGCCGATGCCCCCGTCGATCTCGCGGGCACCCTCGCGCGGCTCGACGATCCGCACGCGTGCCTGCTCGTCGACTGCCTGACGCTGTGGCTCACGAACCTGCTGTGCCCGGCCGACGGCGCACCGCTCGACGATGCGCAGTACGCGGCCCAGGCCGACCGTCTCGAGCACGCATTGCGCGGCGCACGCGCGAAGGTGATCGTCGTCAGCAACGAGATCGGGCTCGGCGTCGTGCCGCTCGGGTCGGTCACGCGCCGCTACGTCGACGAACTCGGGCGCCTGAACCAGCGCGTTGCCGCGCTCGCGACGCGCGTGACACTGCTCGTCGCCGGGTTGCCGCTCGACCTGAAGGCCGGAGCATCGTCATGCTGATGCTGTCGCTGCCCGTCGTCGCGATGCTCGCGGTCGCGGCCGCGATCGTCGACCGCGCACTCGGCGAGCCGGCCGGCTGGCATCCGCTCGTCGCGTTCGGCCGCCTCGCCGCACGCCTCGAAGGCGCGCTGAACACGGGCCGGCGCGGCCGCATGGTCGGCGTCGCCGCGTGGATCGCGGCCGTCGTGCCGCCGGTGGCCGTCGCGGCATGGCTCGTCACCGTGCTGCCGTGGCCGTTCGCGGCCGCGCTGCACGTCGCGCTGCTGTGGTTCGCGCTCGGCGCGAAGAGCCTCGCCGACCATGTCGCGCCGATCGCCGCCGCGCTGCTGCGGCACGACCTCGCCGCCGCCCGCACGCTGACCGCCCGCATCGTGTCGCGCGACACGAGCGACGCGGACGAAGGCGCGCTGTCGCGCGCGGCCGTCGAATCGGCGCTCGAGAACGGCAACGACGCGATCTTCGGCGCGCTCTTCTGGTTCGTCGTCGCGGGCGGTCCCGGCGCGCTGCTGTTCCGGCTCGCGAACACGCTCGACGCGATGTGGGGCTACCGCACGCCGCGCTTCCTGACCTTCGGCTGGGCCGCCGCGCGTCTCGACGACGCGCTGAACTGGCTGCCCGCCCGCCTCACGGCCGCGAGCTACGCACTGCTCGGCGACACGGCCGCCGCATGGCACTGCTGGCGCACGCAGGCGCGTCACTGGGACAGCCCGAACGCGGGCCCCGTGATGGCAGCGGGCGCCGGCAGCCTGAACGTGCAGCTCGGCGGTCCGGCCGTCTATCACGGCGAGATCGAGGATCGCCCGGCGCTCGGCACGGGCGCCTCGGCCACCGCCCTTCACATCGTCGCCGCGCTGTCGCTCGTCACGCGCACGCTTGCCCTGTGGCTCGCGCTGCTGGTCGCGAGCGGCGCACTCGCCATGGCCACCCATCATGTCTGATACCCCCATCGCGCACGGCGGCAACCTGCATGAAGCCGCCCGCCGTCACGGCATTCCGTACGACGCCTGGCTCGACCTGTCGACCGGCATCAATCCGGTCGGCTATCCGGTGCCGCCGGTTCCGGCCGACGCATGGCGGCGGCTGCCCGACGACGGCGACGGCCTCGCGGCTTGCGCCGCGCGGTACTACCGCGCGCCCGATCCCGCACACGTGCTGCCGGTCGCCGGCAGCCAGGCCGCAATCCGCGCGCTGCCCGCGTTGCTGCCGGCCGGCGACGCCGGTGTCGCGGCGCTCGCGTACGGCGAATACGCGCCTGCCTTCGCGCGGCACGGCCATCGCGTCGTGCCGCTCGACATCGGCACCGATACGCTGCCGGCAACGCTGCGCCACGTCATGGTCGGGAATCCGAACAATCCGACCGCCGAATTCGTGCCGACGGAGCGCCTGCTCGGCTGGCATGCGCAACTGGCGGCACGCGGCGGCACGCTGATCGTCGACGAGGCGTTCGCCGATACGGGTGCGTCGCAATCGCTCGCGCCGCAGGTCGATCGCCCGGGGCTCGTCGTGCTGCGCTCGGTCGGCAAGTTCTACGGGCTCGCCGGCATCCGCGCGGGCTTCGTGCTCGCGAGCCCGGAACGGATCGCCGCGCTGCGCGACATGCTCGGCGCGTGGACGGTCGGCGGTCCTGCACGTCATGCCGTGACCGCGGCGTTCGACGATCGCGCGTGGCAGGCTGCCGCCCGCGAACGGCTCGCGGCCGACGGCGAACGACTGGCCGCGCTGCTGCGCGCACACGGCTTCGCGGTTCGTGCAACGCCGCTCTTCAGCTGGACCGACGACCCGCGCGCCGCGGCACTGCACGCGGCGCTCGCGGCGCATGGCATCTGGACGCGGCACTTCCCGACACCGTCGAGCCTACGCGTCGGCCTGCCGGGCAGCGAAGCCGAATGGCGGCGCCTCGGCGACGCGCTCGCGCACTGCGTGCCGCTGCTGCAACGGGCACCCGCATGAGCCCGCGCAGGTTTCGCCGCCTGGCGCCGGTCGCGATGCTGGCCGCGCTTGCGCACCCGCCGCTCGTCCGCGCCGAAGTCGCGACGCGCGACGATGCCGGCAACACCGTCACGCTGCCCGCCGCCGCGCAACGCGTGATCAGCCTCGCGCCGCACGCGACCGAACTCGTCTACGCGGCCGGCGGTGGGGCGAAGCTCGTCGGCACCGTCACGTACAGCGACTATCCGCCCGCCGCGCAGGCGGTGCCGCGCGTCGGCGACAACAAGGCGCTCGACCTCGAACGGATCGCCGCGCTCAAACCCGACCTGATCGTCGTCTGGCGGCACGGCAACGCCGAGCGGCAGACCGACGCGCTGCGTGCGCTGCATATCCCGCTGTTCTTCAGTGAACCGAAGCATCTCGACGACGTGTCGTCGTCGCTGCGCAGGCTCGGCACGCTGCTCGGCACGCAGCCGGCGGCCGATGTCGCCGCGGCCGCCTATACGCGCGACATCGCGGCACTGCGCACACGCTACGCGGCGCGCGCGCCCGTCACGATGTTCTTCCAGGTCTGGGACCGGCCGCTGACGACGCTCAACGGCACACACCTGATCAACGAGGTGATCGAGCTATGCGGCGGCCGCAACGTGTTCGCATCGCTCAAGCCGCTCGCACCGACCGTCACCGACGAGGCCGTGCTCGCGGCCAATCCGGAAGCGATCGTGACGACGAGCGCCGGCGCGACCCGTTCGAACGAACCGCTGCCGAGCCTGGCGCGCTGGCGCGCGTGGCCCGCGCTGACGGCCGTGACGCGCAACAACCTGTTCGCGATCGACGGCGATCTGCTGACGCGGCCGTCGCCGCGGATCGCACAGGGCGCGGCCGCGCTGTGCGAGGATCTCGATGCCGCGCGGGCGCGGCGGCCGGCGCGCTGAGTCACGCGCCACCGGCGCATTGCGCGCCTATGCGCTCCAGTGCATGACTTCCCATGCTCGCTCGCCGTGGTCCGCCCGCAGCCAGACACCTCCGCCCGTCGGCACCGGCCGCGACAGCAGCGTCTCGAGGGGGACCCGCAATACGTGAGACGCGAACGCGCGGATCACGCCCGCATGCGTGACGACCCATTGCGGTTCGTCGAACCGCGCAAGCGCATCGGCCCGCCGTGCCACCCGTTCGACGAGCCGCGCGACACTTTCGCCGCCGTGCGCACACGCATGCATCAGGTCGGCCGCCCATGCATCGAGCGCCGCGCGATCGATATCGTCCCAGCGCTGCATTTCCCATGCGCCGAAATCCATCTCCTGCCAGTCGGCATCGCACCGCAGCGACACGTCGAACACCTGCGCGAGCCGCTCGGCAACCGATACGCAGCGCGTCAACGGGCTCGTCCAGACCTGTCGGGGCAACGGCGCGCCGAGCGCCGACAGATGCGCACGCACGGCCCGCGCGCCGGCGTCGGCAGGCGCGGCGAGCGGCACGTCGCTGCGCCCGTAGCAGATGCCCGGCTCGATATCGACGGCCGGATGACGGATCAGGACGACGTCCATCCGAGCACCACGAGATAGATCGCCAGTTCGCACAGTTGCTGCGCGAAGCCGAGACAGTCGCCCGTATAACCGCCGATCCGCTTCACGAAATAGCGGGCTGCCCATGCGCGCACGAGCACGAGCGCCGCGCACACGGCAACGCCCATGCGCCAGTCGGGCCAGAACAGCCAGGGCAATCCGAATACCGCCGCGACGCACGCCGCGCGACCGCCCATCCGCTGCGCGACCGGCTTCGCCTTGCCTTCGGGCCGCACGTAGTCGAGCGTCATCAGCAGGCTCACGGCCGCCGCGCGGCTCGCCGCATGCGCGGCGATCATCGTCCATGCGGCGCGCAGCGGCAGCATCGACGCAAGCGCCTGCCATTTCAGGCCGAGCGTGATCACGAGCGCGACCGCGCCGAACGTGCCGATCCGCGAGTCGTGCATGATGCGCAGCACGTCGTCGCGCGTATAACCGCCGCCGAACGCATCGCAACTGTCGGCGAGGCCGTCCTCGTGGAACGCGCCGGTCGCGAGCAGGGTTGCCGCCATCGACAGCCCGACCGCGATCGACGGGGGCAGCACCCGCAGCGCGGCGAGATAGACGAGCGCACCCCACGCGCCGACGCACGCGCCGACGAGCGGGAAATAACGCGCGGCCTGGTCGAGATCGCCGGCCGCGTAGCCGATCGAACGCGGCACCGGCACGCGCGTGAAATAGCCGAGCGCGACGAAGAAGTAGCGCAGTTCGGCCCGCACGCCGCGCACGCGATCAGGCGTCACGATTGTCGACGCCGGCCGACTCGAAGCTCGCCATCTCGCTGAGGAAGGCCGCCGCCGCGCGCACGAGCGGCAGCGCGAGCGCCGCCCCCGTGCCTTCGCCGAGCCGCAGGTCGAGCGCGAGCAGCGGCTTCGCGCCGAAATGCTCGAGCATGCGCCGGTGGCCGGCCTCGTGCGACGTATGCGAGAACACGCAGTAGTCGCGCACGCCGGGCACGATGCGTTCGGCGACGAGCAGCGCGGCCGTCGCGATGAAGCCGTCGACGAGAATCGTCATCCGCTCGCTCGCGGCCGCGAGATACGCGCCCGTCATCATCGCGATCTCGAAACCGCCGAACGTCGCGAGCACGTCGAGCGGCGCGATCGCATGCGAATGCTTGACGAGCGCGCGGCCGAGCACCGCGCGCTTGTGCGCGAGCCCCTGGTCGTCGAGGCCCGTGCCGCGTCCGACGCATGCGTCGACCGGCACGTCGAGGAGGCGGCTCATCAGGCACGCGGCCGACGACGTGTTCGCGATCCCCATCTCGCCGAAGCCGATCACGTTCGTGCCGAGCGATGCATGCAGGCGCACGCGCGCCGCGCCGGCGGAGAGCGCCGTCATCGCCTCGTCGCGCGACATCGCCGGCTCCGCCGCGAAGTTGCGCGTGCCGCGCGCGACCGGCAGCGACACCAGCCGGTCCGACAGCGGCAACGGCGACGCGACGCCCGCATCGACGATCTCGAGCGCGCTCTGCGCGACGCCCGAGAACGCGTTGATCGCCGCGCCGCCGGCCAGGAAATTCGCGACCATCTGCGCGGTCACCGCCTGCGGATAAGGGCTGACGCCCTCGGCGGCGATCCCGTGATCGCCGGCGAACACGATCGTCACGGGGCGCTGCACGACCGGTCGCTCGGTATGCTGGATCAGGCCGATCTGCAGCGCGAGCGCCTCGAGCTGGCCGAGGCTGCCCGGCGGCTTGGTCTTGTGGTCGATCACATGCTGCAGGCGCGTGCGAAGCGCGTCGTCGAGCGGCGCGATCGCGGGCGGGAAGGGGGTCGAAGTCGTCATCGGGAAGCCGTGTCGTTGGCGCGGCACGCGCCGCGCATCGGAGGAATCGGAAAAGGAAAGGTCATGGTCGCGCAGGCCATGCCGGCAGCAACGCATCGCGGCCGTTCTCGCGGATCAGCACGAGCGGATAGCCGAACGCGTCGCTCGCGCGTTCGGGCGTCAGCACGTCGTGCACGGGGCCGGCCGACGCGCGGCCGCGGCCGTCGAGCAGCAACGCGTGCGTCGCGAAACGCCGCGCGAGATTCAGGTCGTGGCACGAAAACAGCACCGTGCGCGGGCCCCGGTCGAGCCATGCGCCCAGCGCGGTCAGGCAGTCGATCTGGTGATGCAGGTCGAGATGCGCGAGCGGTTCGTCGAGCAACATCAGCGGCGCATCCTGGCACAGCGTCGCGGCCAGCGCGACCCGCTGCCGCTCGCCGCCCGACAGCGACAATACATCGCGCGACGCGAGTGCGGTCAGATCGAACGTCGCGAGTGCGTCGTACGCGGCCGCGCGATCGCCGTCGCGCTCCCAGCCCCAGCCGCCGAGATACGGATAGCGGTGAAGCAGCACCGTGTCGAGCACCGTCGCGCTGAACGCATCGTGCAGCTGCTGCGGCATCAGCGCGCGACGCTGCGCGAGGGGCCCGGGCGGCCACTCGACCAGCGGCCGGCCGTCGATCTCGACCTGTCCGCCGGCCGGCGGCTGCAACCCCGCGAGCGTCGCGAGCAGCGTCGTCTTGCCGGCGCCGTTCGGCCCCGCGACGCACCAGATCTCGCCGGGCCGAAACGCCTGCGTGAACCCGTCGAGCAATGTGCGCGCGCCAGCCTTCAGCGTCAGGTCCACGGCCGTGCAGTACAGCTCGCCGCCGCCCGCGCGCAGTGCGGCATCCGTCATCGCATCGGCCTCCTCAACAACATCCACAGGAACACCGGCACGCCGATCAAGGCGGTCATCACGCCGACCGGCAACTGCGCGGGCGCGATCGCGGTGCGCGCGAGCAGGTCGGCCGCCATCACGCCGCCGCCGCCCGCGAGCATCGCGGCCGGCAGCAGCATCCGCTGGTCGTTGCCGAACGCGAGCCGCAGCGCATGCGGCACGACGAGGCCGACGAAGCCGATCGTGCCGGCCGTCGTCACCGCGGCCGCGGCCGCCAGCGACGCGACGAGATAGATCCGCACGCGCAGGCGCGCGACGGGCACGCCGAGCGCCTGCGCGGTCGCGTCGCCGCGCAGCAGCACGTTCAGTTGCGGCGCGGCCGGCAGCGCGACGCATGCGGCCAGCAACAGCGCCCCCCATGCGAACCAGGGCGCCGTCACGCCGTTCAGGTCGCCCGTGAGCCAGAAGATGATGCCGCGCAGCCGCGCATCGGGAGCGAGCGACAGCAACAGCGTGACGAGCGCGCCCCACCCGGCCGCGATCACGACGCCGGTGAGCAGCAGGCGCGGCGACGCGTCGCGCGAATCGCCGCGCCACAACGCGCGGCGCGCGAGACCGAGCACGAGCGCGACCGAGACGAGCGAACCGGCGAATGCCGACGCGTCGACGAGCCACCATGCGCCGCCGGCAATCATCGCGACGAGCGCGAAGCCGGCCGCGCCGCCGGACACGCCGAGCACGTACGGTTCCGCAAGCGGGTTGCGCAGCAGCACCTGCAACAGCGCGCCGGCCAGCGCGAGCAGCGCGCCGCACGCGAAGCCGGCGAGCGCGCGCGGCAGACGCAGCGTGCGGACGATCTCGGCGAACAGCGCGTCGCCGCCATGCGGGACGAGCGACACGAGCGCCTGCCACGGCGACATCGGCACGCTGCCGATCGACAGCGACGCGACGAACAGCAGCGCGACCGCGGCGGCCAGCGCGGCCCAGATCGCGGCGGCGCGCGCGGCGCTCATGCCGTGCACGGCCGCGCGCATGATGCGCGGCGCATCCGCTCGAGATGGCCGGCCGGACGTGACGGGGACGCCGCGCGGACGATTGGGGTCAGCATCGAAGAACATTCCGTGAAGCGTTGCGCGCCCCGCCTCCCCGCAGGCCGCGCGTCATGAAACCCGTGCGGGCTTCCCGTCTCGGCCGGTATCCGGGCTGGCGGCGGTCCGGCTCGCCTTCCCGCGCGTTTCACGCGCAGTGGCCCGCGCCCGCGTGCGACACCTGCACGCAAAACGCGCCCGAGCCGGCCTGCGTCGACGGACGCGGCCGCTTACCGTTGCGGGGGCAGCGCAGGTTGGCACGCTCCCGGAGCGCACGCCCTGCTTCCCGTTTAACCGCGCGTGCCACGCGCGAGCACCGAGGCGGCGCCAGTTTAGGAGCCGGTCGCGCGAGCGTCAAGGAAGCATCCGGACACGCACGGGAAGCACCGATTCGCGGCAAGAAGCCGGGGTGTTACGACTGGAAACGTTACAGATGTCGGATTGCGCGTTATTCCGCGCTAAAATGCTGGGTCTTTAGAGGACGCAGCAAATGCTCAACGAACTCGAAACCTTATCTCAAAATATTGGCCGTCTGATTTCGCTGAACAAGCGCTATCACGCGGAACGGCTCGCGCTCGAGGAGCAGGTCGCGCAATTGCGCGCGGAAGCGGACACGGTCCGCGCGGAACTCGCGGCACTGCGCGACGAACGCAATGCGCTCGCGGCCGAGCGCGACACGCTGTCGGCAAAGATCGACGACGCCCAGGTGAAACTGAACGCGATTCTCGAAAAGCTGCCGCGCTCGAAAAGCGCGGAGCAAGCCGACAACCAGCTCGACCTGCTGGATGCGCAGGCACGCCCGGATGGCGATGACGCGGCCAGCCACGGAGAACATGCATGAGCACCAAGCAGATCGAAGTCTCGATTCTCGGTCAGGCCTATCGGCTCGCCTGTTCGGCCGAGACCGAAGCGGCACTGCTCGAGGCCGTCGCGCGCGTCGACGCCGAAATGTCGAAAATCCGCTCGAACAGTTCGGTACGCGGCACCGATCGCATTGCGGTGATGGCGGCGCTGTCGCTCGCATCGGAATTGCTGCGGCTGCAAACGAGCGTGCGGCACGGTGAAGCATTTCCGGCGGAGGAAATCCGTCGTACAATGCACCAGATGAACGAACAGCTCGGCGCGGTGCTCGCACAGCACGAGACGCAGTAACGTTTCAAACGATGCGTCGATTCCCCTTGATCTCGGCGGTCAACGGTGGTCAAATTGGCGCATCGAATCACAGTTCAGTCAGCTTCCCTGCCTGGTTCGCCAAGGTCATATATTCCTTGAACCAATGCCATGTGCACGGTTGCGGAAATTTGTAGCACGGGCGCGCGCGTCACTCTGTCTGATGTACCCGAAGTGCTGCTAACTGCGACCAATTCTGAACCCCAGGTTCAGGATGCCGGCCTAGCGGCCAAGGCGGGGGCCTATCCAACGGCATCGGGCGAGTCCCGGTGCCGTTTTCTTTTGTAGCAGCCCTTTCTGCGTCGATCACGATCCATGCAATACTGGCTGATGAAGTCCGAACCGGACGAAGCAAGCATCGACGATCTCGCCAACGCTCCGCAGCGCTCGCTGCCGTGGACCGGCGTGCGCAATTATCAGGCGCGCAATTTCATGCGCGACACGATGAAGATCGGCGACGGCGTGCTGTTCTATCACTCGAGCTGCCCCGAGCCGGGCATCGCGGGCCTCGCCGAAGTGTCGTCGACACCCTACCCCGATCCCACGCAGTTCGATCCGAAAAGCCCCTACTACGACCCGAAATCGACGCAGGAAGCGCCGCGCTGGCTGCTCGTCGACGTGCGCTACGTGAAGAAGTCGCCGCTCGTGCCGCTTGCCGCACTGCGCGAACACGACGAACTCGCCGACATGCGCGTGCTGGCCCGCGGCAACCGGTTGTCGATCACACCCGTGACGCGCGCCGAATGGCGCTTCATCACCGAAAAGCTGATGAAGTAGGCGCGCGCCAAAGGTCAAATCTGGTCAGCACGCGCGGCCGGCACGGAACTCGCGGCACTTTTGCGCAGCCTAAGCAACCGCTGTCGGCCGATCGGGCCGGCCGTCGTTTATTTCGTCGCGCGGTACGCCCGCGTCGTGCACGCGTGATCCGCGTGCGCGCCCTCGCACAAGGAGTCCAACAATGACCAAGAAATCCGCTCTCGCGCTGTCGCTCGCCCTCGCCGCCGCCGTTCCCGTCGCGCTGACGCTCGCGTCGCCGGCCGCGCACGCGCAAACCGCCAACCCGCATTTCCCCGAGCCGGCAGGCGTGCTGTCGCTGTCGTCGCAAGCCAGCGCCGACGTGCCGCAGGACATCATCCACATCACGCTGTTCTACGAGCAGCAGGCCAAGGATCCGGGCAGCCTGACGGCGCAGCTGAACCAGCGCGCCGACGCGGCGCTGTCGCAGGCAAAGGGCGTGTCGGGCGTCACCGCACACACGGGTGCATTCTCCGTGTATCCGAGCACCGATCGCGACGGCAAGATTTCCGCGTGGCGCGGCCGTACCGAGGTGGCGCTCGAATCGCGCGATTTCGCCGCGGCGTCGAAGCTCGCGGGCCAGTTGTCGAACCTGATGCAGGTCGCGAACGTCGAGTTCTCGCTGTCGCCTGAAGCGCAGCGCACGGCCGAGCAGAAGCTCACGACCGAGGCGATCAAGTCGTTCCGCGCACGCGCGGACGAAGCCGCGAAGGCATTCGGCTACAGCAGCTACACGATTCGCGACGTGAACGTCGGCAGCGGCCGCAACGTGCAGCCGTACCCGCGCATGATGGCGATGGCCGCGGCGCCGATGGACAGCGCGAAGATGAGCGCGCCAATCGCGGTCGAAGGCGGCAAGGCGACCGTGTCGGTTACCGTCAACGGTTCGGTGCAGATGAAGTAACGCGCCACGCGTTGTCGGAAACAAAAAACGCCGGCCCGAGGGCCGGCGTTTTTTATGCGCCTGCAGATTGCCGATGCGCGCGACGGTTGCGCGCGCATCGATTTCACATTACGCGGCGGCGTTCGCCGCACGGCGGCGATACGCCCAGGCCATCAGCGCGACGCCCGCGAGGATCATCGGCAGCGACAGCCACTGCCCCATCGACAGGCCCAGTGCAAGCAGGCCGAGGAAGTCGTCGGGCTCGCGCGCGAACTCGACCGTGAAACGGGCGAGGCCGTAGCCGATCAGGAACAGCGCGGACACGGCGCCCATCGGCCGCGGCTTGCGCGCGAAGAAAAACAACGCGAAGAACAGCGCGATGCCTTCGAGCGCGATTTCATAGAGCTGCGAAGGATGGCGCGGCAGCATCTGGTATTGCATTAACACGTCGGCGAGATGCCACTGCTCGACGAGCGCCGGATGCTTCGGCAGCCAGGCCGCGTCGTCGCGCATCGCGCCCGGGAACAGCATCGCCCACGGTGCGGCGGGGTCGGTCACGCGGCCCCACAGCTCGCCGTTGATGAAGTTGCCGAGGCGCCCGGCCGCGAGCCCCGTCGGCACCATCGGCGCGACGAAGTCGGTGACCTGCAGCCACGGGCGCTTGCGCTGCCACGCGAACAGCATCATCGCGAGCGTGACGCCGAGGAAGCCGCCGTGAAACGACATGCCGCCCTCCCACACCTTGAACACGTCGAGCGGATGCGAGAAATAGAAATCGGCCTTGTAGAACAGCACATAACCGAGCCGGCCGCCGAGCACGGTGCCGAGCACGCCGTAGAACATCATGTCGTCGATGTCCTTCGCGGTCCAGCCCTGCGCGGCGACATGCGGCAGCTTCAGGCGGATCCGGCCGACGACGATCGCCGCGATGAAGCCGACGAGATACATGAGGCCATACCAGCGCACGGCCAGCGGCCCGAGATGGATCGCAACGGGGTCGAAATTCGGGTGAATGATCATGGGTTAGCGAAGAAGTTTTCGAATGCGGTACGGCAGTCGCGCTGCGCAGCACTACGCGGCACCGCGCATTGGACGGCACCGGCGCGCCATCGTTCACGTCACGCGGCGGGGCCGTGCGCGCGCACGACGTCGATGAAGCCGGCCAGCACGGGACTCACGTCGCCCGTGCGCCACACGAGGCCGGTCTCGACGACCGGCGCGTGCCCGGCAAGCGGCCGGTAGACCACACCGGTGCGCCGCAGGTTACGCAGCGATTGCGGCACCAGTGCGACGCCCATGCCGGCCGACACGAGGCTGACGATCGTCTGCATCTGGATCGCCTCCTGGCCGATGCGCGGGGTTTCCCCCGCCGCGCCGTAGCAGCCCGTAATGATGTCATAAAAGCCGGGCGCCAAACGGCGCGGAAAGATCACGAGCGGCAGCGCGGCCACTTCGGCGAGGTGCACGGGCACGTCTTCGGCCGCATCGGATGCCGCGGCGGGCATCGCGACCACCAGCGGCTCGCGCACCACGGGCAGGTACGACAGGCCGGCTGCGTGGCGCGGCGGCACCGGTGGAATGACGAGTCCCGCGTCGATGCGCCCGGCGACGAGTTCATCGATCTGCACGTCGCTCGTCGCCTCCGCGAGCTGCAGACGCACCTGCGGATAGCGTGCGCCGAACGCGCGCAGCAGCGACGGCAGCAGCCCGTAATCCGCGGTCGACACGAACGCGAGCGACAGCGAGCCGGCCTCGCCGCGCGCGAGCCGCCGCGCGAGCGGCGGCAGCGCATCGGCCGATGCCAGCAGCCGGCGCACGTCGGGCAACAGCGCCGCGCCGACCGCCGTCAGCGCCACCGAACGCTTGGTGCGCACGAACAACGCGACGCCCAGCGCGTCCTCGAGCGCGCGGATCGCCTGCGACAGCGGCGGCTGCGTCATCGACAGGCGCTCGGCCGCGCGGCCGAAATGGCGTTCGTCGGCCACGGTCGCGAAATAACGCCACTGGCGCAAGTCGGGTGTCGGATCGGCCATGCTTGACTCATTCGCAAAAAGACTTAATAGGCGACAAATAATATATTGGACATCCCAATCCGGAAACTCCATTCTTGATTGACCCAAACCGGCGCGCCCTCACGAGCGACGCCCACACAACGATGGAGCCCCCCATGTCGTACAACCGTCGCTCGAAGCACATCACGCAAGGCGTGGCCCGTTCGCCGAACCGCTCGATGTATTACGCACTCGGCTACCAGAAGGACGATTTCGACAAGCCGATGATCGGCATCGCGAACGGCCATTCGACGATCACGCCATGCAATTCCGGCCTGCAGCGCCTGTCGGACGCGGCCGTCGCGGCCGTGAAGGCGTCCGGCGCGAATCCGCAGATCTTCGGCACGCCGACGATTTCGGACGGCATGTCGATGGGCACCGAGGGGATGAAGTACTCGCTCGTGTCGCGCGAGGTGATCGCCGACTGCATCGAGACCTGCGTGCAGGGCCAATGGATGGACGGCGTGGTGGTGGTCGGCGGCTGCGACAAGAACATGCCGGGCGGCATGATCGCGCTCGCACGCCTGAACGTGCCGGGCATCTACGTGTACGGCGGCACGATCCGCCCGGGCAACTGGAAGGGCCGCGACCTGACGATCGTGTCGTCGTTCGAGGCCGTCGGCGAATTCACCGCGGGCCGGATGTCGCAGGAGGACTTCGAAGGGGTCGAGAAGAACGCGTGCCCGACGTCGGGCTCGTGCGGCGGCATGTACACCGCGAACACGATGAGCTCGTCGTTCGAGGCGCTCGGCATGTCGCTGCTGTATTCGTCGACGATGGCGAACCCCGACCAGGAGAAGGTCGATTCGGCCGCCGAATCGGCGCGGGTGCTCGTCGAGGCCGTGAAGCGCGACCTGAAGCCGCGCGACATCATCACGAAGGAAGCGATCGAGAACGCCGTGTCGGTGATCATGGCCACGGGCGGCTCGACCAATGCGGTGCTGCACTATCTCGCGATCGCGCACGCGGCCGAGGTCGACTGGACGATCGACGATTTCGAGCGCATTCGCAAGCGCGTGCCCGTGATCTGCGACCTGAAGCCGTCAGGGAAGTATGTGGCGACCGACCTGCACCGCGCCGGCGGGATTCCGCAGGTGCTGAAGATCCTGCTCGACGCGGGGCTGCTGCACGGCGACTGCATGACGATCACCGGCCGCACGATCGCCGACGAACTGAAGGACGTGCCGAGCGTGCCGCGCGCCGACCAGGACGTGATCTTCCCGATCGACCGCGCGCTGTACCAGGAAGGCCACCTGGCGATCCTGAAGGGCAATCTCGCGGAAGACGGCGCGGTCGCGAAGATCACCGGCCTGAAGAACCCGGTGATCACCGGCCCGGCCCGCGTGTTCGACGACGAACAGAGCGCGATGGATGCGATCCTCGGCGACCGGATCCGCGCGGGCGACATCCTCGTGCTGCGCTATCTCGGCCCGCAGGGCGGCCCCGGCATGCCGGAAATGCTCGCGCCGACCTCCGCGATCATCGGCAAGGGGCTCGGCGAATCGGTCGGCTTCATCACGGACGGCCGCTTCTCGGGCGGCACCTGGGGCATGGTGGTCGGCCACGTCGCGCCGGAGGCGTTCGTCGGCGGCACGATCGCGCTCGTGCAGGAAGGCGACTCGATCACGATCGACGCGCACCGGCTGCTGCTGCAGCTGAATGTGGACGACGCGGAGCTCGCACGACGCCGCGCCGCATGGCGCCAGCCGGCGCCCCGCTATACGCGCGGCGTGCTCGCGAAATTCGCGGCGCTCGCCCGGCCGGCGAACCAGGGGGCCGTTACGGGGTGACGTGAGCGCGTCGCGGCATGCGGCCCCAACAGGCACGGCCGCCGGGGAACGCGCAAAACGCGCCTTCCCTTTGCTTCTATAATGCGCGGACCATGAAGCCGGCTGTCCCCGCCGGCGGAGAACCGCATGAAACAGACGATATTGCGCGCGCTGCTCGTGACGCTGCTGGCCGGCGGCGCGGCCGCCGCGCGTGCCGACCAGGCCGACGGGCTCGCGCTGGCGCAGCGCAAGAACTGCATGGCCTGCCACGCGGTGAGCAAGCCGCTGATGGGCCCGTCGTTCCACGATATCGCCGGCAAGTACGCGGCACGCGGCGACGCCGTCGACTACCTGGCCCAATCGATCGTGAAAGGCAGCGTCGGCGTATGGGGCAGCGTGCCGATGCCCGCCAATACGCAACTGACGAATACCGAAGCCCATACGCTCGCGCAATGGGTGCTGTCGGTGCGCTGATCCGGATGCCCCGGACACCGGTCGCCGTTGTGCCGCGCGTTGCCGTCAGGCAGCCCTGCACCGGCCGGCCGGTGCCTTGACGGCCACCTTACCGGCACTTGCCGGGACCGCGCCCTCTTTCCCGCCGCGGAGCGACCGCGCGTTCAGCCGGAATGGCCGGCGCGGCGGCGTGCGATCTCTTCATCGACCGCGTCGCGGACCCAGTCCATGACCTCGGTCTCCAGCGCGAGCGCCACCTCGCGCGTGACCTGCCCGACGAGCCAGGCCGAATGCTCATGCAGCGCGTCGCGACAGCGTTCCTCGATCGCGTCGCGGCCCGCTCCGGTCAGATAGTTCGTCAGCCGATTGCGCAGGCGCTCGGCGATGTGCTGCGCATCCTCCGGCGTCAGCCCTGCTGCCGCGGCGGCATCCGGCATCGCCGTTTCAGGCGCTGGTCCGGCCGCTTCGTGCGCCATCGCGGCGAGCGCGTGCCGCGGCACGGTGTCGTCGGCCAGCGACGACCGCAGCGGTGCATTCATCGCCGCCGTGTCTTCGGCGACCACATGCTCCGTGGCGCCGGTTTCGGCCGGCGCATCGGTTTCGCCCATCGCGGCCGCCTCGGCCGTTGCCACGTCGCCCGGCAACGCGATCGCCGGCACGTGCGGCGTCGGCACCGGCTCGACCACGACGGCTTCGGGGTCGGCCCCGGTTTTCATGGCATCGCCCGGTGCGATCACGTCGGTGAGCACCGGAATCGCCGTGCGCTCGTGCGGCTGCGGCGCGCCGGGCGCGGACGCGCGCGCCGGCACCGGCTTGCCCGGCACCAGCACGTCGGTCAGCATCGGGATCGAGGTTGAATCGGCTTGTGTCACGGCAACACTCCGTCGACGGTTTCGGCTAGCTGCCCTGCTTGTAGTTGTTCAGCGCGTATCCGCGGTCGCGGTAGAACCGGTAGCGGTCGCGGCCCGCGGCCAGCTCGTCCGGCGCATTGCCGACCACTTCGAGCAGACGCTCGAAGCGGGCGAACTGCGCGGGCACGGCCGCGCCGAGGTTCAGCAGCACGTGGTGATGCGGCGCGCGGTCGAGATCGGCCGCCAGCACGATCGGCGTGCCGGCTGCGTGCTCGCTGTCGACGCCGCAATGCGGGATGAAATCGAGCGGCGAGAACGTCCAGAGCCGCTCGTCGAGCGCGCGCAGGCGCGCGGGCTCGGCGAGCACGACGACCGGCTGCCCGGCCTGGTAGGCCTTGCGCAGCAGCCGGCACGCGTACGCGAGCGAATCGCCGACGTTCGAGTGGAAATCGATCCGCGTCATTGCCCGCGTACCCGCATCGTCGTCTGCACCGCCATCACTGGCCGGCGCGGTCGATCAGGAACTGCGCGAGCAACGGCACCGGACGGCCCGTCGCCCCCTTCGCCGCGCCGCCCTTCCACGCGGTGCCCGCGATGTCGAGGTGGGCCCACGGGTAGCTGTCGGTGAAGCGCGACAGGAAACACGCGGCCGTCACCGCGCCGGCCGGACGGCCGCCGATGTTCGCGAGATCCGCGAAGTTCGACTTCAGCTGGTCCTGGTACTCGTCGTCGAGCGGCATGCGCCACGCCGGATCGTTCGCCTCGCGCGACGCGTCGAGCAGTTCGCCCGCGAGCGCGTCGTCGGTCGAGAACAGGCCGCTGTTGTGGCCGCCCAGCGCGATCACGCACGCGCCCGTCAGCGTCGCGACGTCGATCACCGCCGCCGGCTTGAAGCGCTCGGCATACGTGAGCGCATCGCACAGGATCAGGCGGCCTTCGGCGTCGGTGTTCAGCACTTCGATCGTCAGGCCCTTCATGCTGGTGACGATGTCGCCCGGCTTCGTCGCGTTGCCGCCCGGCATGTTCTCGCAGGTCGGCACGATCGCGACGACGTTGATCTTCAGCCCCATCTCGGCGACCGCGCGCATCGTGCCGAGTACGGAACCGGCGCCGCACATGTCGTACTTCATCTCGTCCATGCCCTCGCCCGGCTTCAGCGAGATGCCGCCCGTGTCGAACGTGATGCCCTTGCCGACCAGCACGACCGGCGCGGCCTTCGCGGCGGCGCCCTGGTAGTGCAGCACGATGAACTGGGGCGGCTCGACCGACGCACGCGCGACCGACAGGAACGAGCCCATCTTCAGCGCCTGGATCTGCTTGAGCCCGAGGACTTCGGCCTTCAGGCCCCAATCCTTCGCGATCTTCTTCGCGGTGTTGCCGAGGTAGGTCGGCGTGCAGACGTTGCCGGGCAGGTTGCCGAGGTCGCGGGTCAGATCCATCCCGTTCGCGAGCGCGACGGCCTGCTTGACCGCGACCTTCGCGGCCTTCTCGTCGGCCGGGTCGACGCTGAACACGACGCGCTTGAGCGTGTGCGACGCCGGTTCCGGCTTGCTCTTCATCTGCGTGAAACGGTAGGTCTCGTTGCGCAGCGCGAGAATCGCCGCACGCACGCCCCAGTCGGAGCTGCGCTCGTCGACCGGCAGTTGCGCGAGCGAGAACGTGACCTGGACGACCTTGGTCGCCAGCAGCGCGCGCCACGCGGCCGTCACCGCGTCGTTATAGGCTTTCTGATTGAAAGCATCCTGTTTGCCGAGGCCGACGAGCAGCACGCGCGACGCGCCGATGCCCGACACTTCGTGCAGGAACAGCGTCTTGCCGCGCTTGCCGTCCATGTCGCCGGCCTTCACCATGCGCGAAATCAGCCCCTTGGTGGCCGTGTCGATGTCGAGCGCCGCGCCCGAAAGCGTCTGCGCCTCGAAGATGCCGAGCACGATGCAGTCGGACTTCCCGGTCAGGAACCCCTTGGCCTCGCCTTTGCTCCAATCACAGCCTTTTATGCTAAAGTCCATCGCGCTTGTCCTCGGATAAAATCTGGGCTAAGGATGAAAGCCGCAATTATCCGCTATTTTTCCCGTGGCGGCGCGAGCGCTCCACCACGCGTGCGCCGCCTCCCGCCCTCTTCTCATCAAGAATGATCTTCGAACGCTCCCTCCAGCGCGAGCTTGCGTATACGGCTGGCGCCGTGTTCATGGTGCTGCTCACGATCATGCTCACGACGATGATGATCCGCATCGTCGGCTACGCCGCGTCCGGTGAAATCGATCCGCGGGACGTGCTCGTGCTGATCGGCCTGACCGTGATCGGCTATCTCGCCGTGATGCTCGTCGTCACGCTGTTCGTGTCGATCCTGTTCGTGCTGACCCGGTGGTACCGGGACTCCGAAATGGTGGTGTGGCTCGCGTCGGGCGTGAGCCTCACGCGCCTCATCAAGCCGATCGGCGTGTTCGCCACGCCGATCGTCCTGCTGATCGCCTTCTTCGCGTTTGTCGGCTGGCCGTGGTCGAACCAGCAAAGCAAGATGATCAAGGCACGCTTCCAGCAGCGCGACGAGATCTCGCTGCTCGCGCCGGGCCAGTTCCGCGAGTCGGCCGCGAACCACCGCGTGTTCTTCATCGAGAAGATGACGCCCGACCAGAGCAAGGTGCAGAACGTGTTCGTCACGTCGACCGAGAACGGCAAGGTCAACGTGGTCGTGTCGCAGACGGGTCACACGGAGACGCGCGACGGCAGCCGTTTCGTCGTCCTGGAAGACGGCCGCCGCTACGACGGCACGCCCGGCCAGCCGAACTTCAAGATCATGGAGTTCGAGCGCTACGGCGTGAAGATCACCAGCACCCCGGTCACCAACGTGCCGACCACCAACAGCACGCCGACGCCCGACCTGCTGCGCAACCCGACGCGCGACAACCTCGCGGAATTCGCGTGGCGCGCGGGGCTGCCGCTGATCGCGATCAACCTGATGGTGCTCGGCATTCCGCTGTCGTACCAGAACCCGCGCCGCAGCCGCACGATCAACCTCGTGATGGCCGTGCTGATCTACCTTACTTACTCGAACCTGCTGAACGTCGTGCAGGCGCAGATCGAGCAGGGCAAGATGTCGTTCGGCGTGGGCCTCGTCGGCCTGCACCTGGTCGTCGCGGCGATCGTCGCGTTCATCTTCTGGTTGCGCGTGCGCAATCGTCCGTTATTGACACGCGCGCTGTTCGGCCGCTCGGGAGCATGATCGATGCGGCTCTATGAAAAGTACTTCGCGCGACAGATCTACGTCACGTTCATCTTCATCCTGTTCGCGTTCTCGGGCCTGTTCTTCTTCTTCGACCTGATCAGCGAACTGAACTCGGTCGGGCACGGGAACTACAAGTTCGGCTACGCGGTGCTGCGCGTCGCGCTGCAGACGCCGTCGCGCTTCTACGAGATCATCCCGGTCGCCGCGCTGATCAGCGCGATCTACGTGTTCGCGCAGATGGCCGCGAACTCGGAATTCACGATCTTCCGCGTGTCGGGTCTCGCGACCAACCAGGCGCTGCGCTCGCTGCTGAAGATCGGCGTGCCGCTCGTGATCGTCACCTACCTGATCGGCGAATTCGTCGGCCCGTACGCCGACCAGCTGTCCGAACGCGTGCGGCTGCAGGCGCTCGGCGCATCGGTGTCGTCGAACTTCCAGTCGGGCGTGTGGGTGAAGGACACGCTCGCGGCCCGCGAAAACGGCGAGCAGGTCACGCGCTTCGTCAACGTCGGCAGCCTGTCGCCCGACTCGACGATCAGCAACGTGCGCATCTACGAATTCGACTCGAAGTTCCAGCTGCAGAACGTCCGGATCGCGCAGACGGGCCGCTACGAGCCGCCCGGCCACTGGCTGCTGAAGGGCGTCACCGAGACGGAGCTCACGCCGATCAAGCCGGTCAGCGGCCAGCCGGCCGACGCGCTGAACCCCGTGTACCGGTCGCAGCAGGTGTCGCTGCCCGAATACCGGCTGCGCTCGGACCTGACGCCGCAGATCCTGTCGGTGCTGCTCGTGTCGCCGGAGCGCATGTCGCTCATCAACCTGTTCCGCTACATCCAGCACTTGCGCGAGAATCAGCAGGACACCCAGCGCTACGACATCGCGCTGTGGCGCAAGCTGCTGTATCCGTTCGCGGTGTTCGTGATGCTCGTGCTGTCGCTGCCGTTCGCGTACCTGCACACGCGCGCGGGCGTGGTCGGCGTGAAGGTGTTCGGCGGCATCATGCTCGGCATGAGCTTCCAGCTGCTCAACACGCTGTTCTCGCACATCGGCACGCTGAACACGTGGCCCGCGCCGCTCACCGCGGCGACCCCGGGCCTGATCTATCTCGCGCTCGGCCTGTTCGCGCTCAAGTGGGTCGACCGGCACTGAGTGCCGCATGACGACGGAGGCATCGACATGAGTTCGCACGGCATCGTCCTGTTCGGCCACGGCGCCCGCGATCCGCGCTGGGCCGAGCCGTTCGAGCGGCTCGCCGCGCGGCTGCGCGGCGCAGGCTCCGCTGCCCCGCGCGTGTCGCTCGCGTTCCTCGAGCTGATGACGCCGTCGCTCGCCGACGCCGTTGCCGCGCAAGTCGCCGCCGGCTGCACGCGCATCACCGTGGTGCCCGTGTTCTTCGGCCAGGGCGGCCATGTCCGCCGCGACCTGCCGCAGCTCGTCGATGCCTGCCGCACCGCGCATCCGGCGGTCGAAATCCGCTGCGCGACGGCCGTCGGCGAAGACGACGGCGTGCTCGACGCGATCGCACGCTACTGCCTCGGCCAGCTCGGCGACGACGCCTGAACGAATCCGCCGCCCCAAACAAAAAAGCGCCGGCTTCGAGAGCCGGCGCTTTTTTTACGCCCGCGAACCGGCGGCAATCCGGCAGCAATCGCTACCTCGCTTGGCCGCGCCGCGCGCTCGACTCAAGCGGCACTGCGCAACGCGTCGCCGTCTTTTGCGAGCCGCACGCGCTCGGCGAATGCATCGCCGATCATCAGCAGGCTCGGTTCGGCGGGATCGAGCCACGCCTGCGCGTCGCCCGCCGCCATCTGCGCGAGCGTCAGCGTCAGCGAGCGCTCGCGCACGGTGCTGCACGCCTCGACGATCGCGACGGGTGTCGCCGGCGCCCGGCCGGCGTCGATCAGCTCCTGCGCGATGCCGGGCGCGCTGTCGCGGCCCATGTAGTAGACGATCGAATCGGCGCGCGCGGCTTCGCGAATCTCGTCGCTGCCCGGCGCGCGACTGTGCGTCGCGAACGCGACGCTGCGCGACACACCGCGCAACGTCAGCGATCGCTTCAGCGTCGCGGCGCCGGCCAGCGCCGCGGTGATGCCCGGCACGACCTCGTAGTCGATGCCGGCCGCCTCGAGCGCACGCATTTCCTCTTCGGCGCGGCCGAACAGCATCGGATCGCCGCCCTTCAGCCGCACGACGCACGCGTGTTCGCGCGCCGCATCGACGATCTGCTTGTTGATGAAATGCTGCGCGGTCGAGCGCTGCCCGCAGCGCTTGCCGACCGCGATCTTTCGCGCGTTCGGCGCATAGTCGAGCATCGCCGGCTCGACGAGCGCGTCGTGCAGCACGACGTCGGCTTGCTCGAGCAGCCGCATGCCGCGCACCGTGATGAGGTCGGCCGCGCCCGGCCCTGCTCCGATCAGATACACCTTGCCCATGTTTGTCGCTTCGCTTCGTCCTTGCGGACGTTTGCGGGCGAACCGCGCCGCCGTGCGGCGGCGCGGTTCGCCGCGCAGATTGACGATTACGCCGAGAACGCTCGGATCATGCCGGCGGCGACCGTGTGGTGCGTCGCCTCGTCGATCAGCACGAACGCGCCGGTGCCCGGGTGCGCATCGTACGTGTCGCAGACGATCGGCTTCTGCAGCGTCAGCGCGACGCGGCCGATGTCGTTCATCTTCAGGTCCTGACGGTCGGTCGCGTGCGACAGCGTATGCACGTCGAGCACCTGCTTGACCGCGCCGATCTTCGCGAACACCGTGCTCGTGGTCTGCTTCAGCAGGTACTTGCGCTGCGGCGACAGCGGCGCTTCGTCGAACCAGCACAGGTCGGCCTCGAGCTTCTTCGCCGGCTCGACCGGCTCGGCGGTCGTGACGAACATGTCGCCGCGCGACACGTCGACATCTTCCTCGAGGCGGATCGTCACCGTCTGGCCCGCGAACGCGTGCGCGACCGACGCGGTGCCGCCCGGCACCGGCGCGACGATCTCGGCGATCGTTGCCGTGCGGTTCGACGGCAGCACGACGATCTCGTCGCCCACCTTCACTTCGCCCGACTCGATCCGGCCCATGTAGCCGCGGAAGTCGTCGGCCGAGCTGCCGTCCTGGCGCGCGACCCACTGCACCGGGAAGCGCAGCGCGTCATGCGCCTGCGTCTCGACCGGCAGCGACTCGAGCACGTCGAGGAGCGGCTCGCCCGCGTACCACGGCATGCGCTCGCTCGCGCCGACGATGTTGTCGCCCTTCAGCGCCGACACCGGCACGAAGCGCACGTCGGTCAGGCCGAGCTGCTTCGCGAGCGCGACGTACGCATCGCGGATCTCGTTGAAGCGCGCCTCGCTGTGGTCGACGAGGTCCATCTTGTTGATTGCGACGATCACGTGCTGCAGCCCCAGCAGCTTGACGATCGCGCTGTGGCGCTTGGTCTGCGGCAGCAGTTCCGCGACGCCGTTCTCGATCGTCACGCGCGTCGCGTCGATCAGGATGATCGCCGCGTGCGCGGTCGACGCGCCGGTCACCATGTTGCGCGTGTACTGCTCGTGGCCCGGCGTGTCGGCGATGATGAACTTGCGCTTCGCGGTCGCGAAATAGCGGTACGCGACGTCGATCGTGATGCCCTGCTCGCGCTCGGCTTCCAGCCCGTCGGTCAGCAGCGCGAGGTCGAGCTCGTCGCCGACGGTGCGCTTGTTCTTCGCACGCGACAGCGCGGACAGCTGGTCGGACAGCACGGCCTTGCTGTCGTACAGCAGGCGGCCGATCAGCGTGCTCTTGCCGTCGTCGACGCTGCCTGCGGTGATGAAGCGCAGCACGCCGAGGTCTTCGGTGTTCTCGATGATGCTCATGATGTGAATGTCCTCGTGTGCTTCAGAAATAACCTTGCTTCTTGCGCTGTTCCATCGCGGCTTCGGAGGCCTGGTCGTCCATCCGGGTCGCGCCGCGCTCGGTGATCTCGGTCACCGCCGTCTCGGCGATGATCTTCTCGACGTCGTCCGCATCGCTCTCGACCGGGCACGTGCAGCTGATGTCGCCGACCGTGCGGAAGCGCACCTGCGCGAACTCGCTCGACTCGCCTTCACGCATCGGCGTGAGCGGCGTGACGGGCACGAGCAGCCCGTTGCGGCGCACGATCTCGCGCTGATGCGCGTAGTAGATCGACGGCAGTTCGAGGTTCTCGCGCGCGATGTACTGCCACACGTCGAGCTCGGTCCAGTTCGAGATCGGGAACACGCGCAGGTGCTCGCCCTTGTGCAGGCGGGCGTTGTACAGGCTCCACAGTTCCGGGCGCTGCGCCTTCGGATCCCACTGGCCGAATTCGTCGCGGAACGAGAAGATGCGTTCCTTCGCACGCGCCTTCTCTTCGTCGCGGCGCGCGCCGCCGATCAGCGCGGTGTAGCCGTGCGCCTCGATCGTCTCGAGCAGCGTGACGGCCTGCGCGGCGTTGCGCGAATCGGTCTCGCGGCGCAGCACGACCGTACCGCGCTTGATCGAATCCTCGACGTGCCCGACGACCAGCTCGGCGCCCAGTTCCTGCGCGCGGCGGTCGCGGAAGTCGATCACTTCCTCGTAGTTGTGGCCCGTGTCGATGTGCACGAGCGGGAACGGCAGCGTCGTCTTGCGGTTCGCGCCGAGGCCGAACGCTTTCAGGGCCAGATGCAGCACGACGACCGAATCCTTGCCGCCCGAGAACAGCAGCGCCGGCTTGCTGCACTCGGCAACCAGCTCGCGCAGGATGTGGATCGACTCGGCTTCGAGCCAGTCGAGGTGGCCCATGCGGCTGTCCGCGCCGGAGGCCGGGGCAAAGGCGGATTGCTCGAGCGTCGTGCTCATGATTTCAGTCCTTCTCTTCTGGGTTCGTGCCGCCCGCTGTCGCGGGCGGCGCAATAGTCAGTTTCTTGTAGGCGTTCAGTGCGCGGCGCCAGCATCGGCCGCCGCGGGAATCGGCGTGATCGAGATGTGCAGGCCGCATTCCTTCGTATCGCGCGATTCCCACCACCAGCGGCCCGCCCGGCTGTCCTCGCCGGGACGGATCGCCCGCGTGCACGGCTCGCAGCCGATGCTCGGGTAGCCGCGAGCATGCAGCGGGTTGACCGGCACGTCAAACGCGTCGAGGTACGCCCATACGTCGGCTTCCGTCCAGTCGGCCAGCGGGTTGTACTTCGCGATCCCGCGCGCTTCGTCCTGTTCTTCCTCGTGCAGCTCGGCCCGCGTGACCGACTGCTCGCGGCGCTGGCCGGTGACCCACGCGCCGACGTCGGCCAGCGCGCGGTTCAGCGGCTCGACCTTGCGGATGTGGCAGCACGACTTGCGCAGCTCGACGCTCTCGTAGAACGCGTTCAGGCCGTGCTCCGCGACATACTGGTCGACCGCGTCCTGCCGCGGGTGGAACTGCTCGATCTCGTAGCCGTAGCGCTCGCGCACGCGGTCGATCATGCCGAGCGTTTCCGCGTGCAGGCGGCCCGTATTCAGCGAGAAGATGCCGATCGACACGCCCTTCGACAGGATCGCGTGCGTGAGCAGCATGTCTTCCGCCGCAAGGCTGCTCGCGAACTTCACCTTGTCGTGACGGGCGCCGATCCGCGCGAGCAGTGCGTCGAGGCGCTCGACCTTCGCGGCGAGTTCCGGCGTCAGCGCGGTGGCGGTGCTCATGCGCTCACCTTCGCGTCGGGCGTCGCTACGTCGGGCGTGCGGCGGCGGAACAGCGGCGCCGGCTCGTCGAACGCGCCCTGGTAACGCTGCGTGAATTCCGCGAACGCGTTCAGCGCGTCGTGGATGTCCTTGTCGGCGCGCACCGCGAATGCGTCGAAGCCGCAACGCGACAGGTACAGCAGCTGGTCGCGCAGCACGTCGCCAATCGCGCGCAGCTCGCCCGTCCAGCCGTGACGCTCGCGCAACAAGCGCGCGATGCTGTAACCGCGGCCGTCCGCGAAGCGCGGGAAATCGACGGCGATCAGCGAAATCGCGCCGAAATCGGCCGCGAGATCGGCCGGCTCGCTGTCCGGCGCGAGCCACACGCCGAGTTCGTCCTTCGTCTTCGCGGCGACGAGCGCCGCGCGCTCGGCCTGCCACAACGCGAACGGCACCAGCACCTTGCCGGCCGGCAATGCGTCGACCGCGGGCAGCGCACCGTCTTCCGCCGCGCGCACGACCTGCCATGCGTCGTCGATCACTGCGCGGTTCTTGATAATCGAAGCCATCTGCAAATTCCTTGTAGCCGGTGGGTTACGCGTTCACTGCCTGGCGCGCCGCATACACGCGCTCCTTGAACGGCGCGAGGCCGATGCGGTCGTACGTGTCGACGAAGCGCTCGCCGTCGATGCGTGCCTCGACGAACGTGTCGATCAGCTTCGCGATGACGCCCGGCACTTCTTCCGCCGAGAACGACGGCCCGATCACGCGGCCGAGGCGCGCGCCGTTCCGGCCCGTGCCCTGCTCGCCGCCGAGCGACACCTGGTACCACTCGGCGCCGTCCTTGTCGACGCCGAGGATGCCGATGTTGCCGACGTGGTGGTGGCCGCACGAGTTCATGCAACCGGAAATGTTCAGCGACAGGTCGCCGAGGTCGTGCACATAGTCGAGATCGTCGAAACGCTGCTGGATCGCCAGCGCGATCGGGATCGACTTCGCGTTCGCGAGCGAGCAGAAATCGCCGCCCGGGCACGCGATGACGTCGGTCAGGAGGCCGATGTTCGGCGTCGCGAAACCGGCCGCCTTCGCCTTTTCCCACAACGCGAACAGGTCGCGCTTCTTCACGTTCGCGAGAATCAGGTTCTGCTCGTGCGACACGCGCAGCTCGCCGAACGAGTAAGCGTCGGCCCAGTCGGCCACCAGTTCCATCTGCGCGTCGGTCGCGTCTCCCGGCGCCACGCGGTGATCCTTCAGCGACAGCGTGACGGCCGCATAACCGGCCACCTTGTGCGGCGCGACGTTACGCTCGACCCAGCGCGCGAACGCCTTGTTCTCGAGCAGGTGCTGCTCGAACGATGCGTCGGTGTCGGCCAGCTTCTCGTAGACGGGCGGCGCGAAATACTGCGACACGCGGTCGAGCTCGGCCTGCGTGAGCGTCGACGGGCCGTCCTTCAGGTGCTGCCACTCTTCCTCGACCTGTTGCGCGAACTTCGCGGGCGACAGCGCCTTCACGAGGATCTTGATGCGCGCCTTGTACAGGTTGTCGCGCCGGCCGTAACGGTTGTATACGCGCAGCACGGCTTCGCAGTAGGTCAGCAGGTGCTGCCACGGCAGGTCTTCCTTGATCACCGCGCCGATGATCGGCGTACGGCCGAGGCCGCCGCCCGCGAGGATGCTCGCGACCACCTCGCCCTGCGCGTTCTTCTTCAGGTACACGCCGAGGTCGTGGATCTGCACGGCCGCGCGGTCGTCCTTCGAGCCCGACACCGCGATCTTGAACTTGCGCGGCAGCCACGCGAATTCGGGATGGAACGTCGACCACTGGCGCAGGATCTCGGCCCACGGGCGCGGATCGATCTCCTCGTCCTGCGCGACGCCGGCGAACTGGTCGGCCGTGATGTTGCGGATGCAGTTGCCCGACGTCTGGATGCCGTGCATCTGCACCGACGCGAGCTTCGCGAGGATCTCGGGCGTGTCTTCCAGCTCGATCCAGTTGAACTGGATGTTCGAGCGGGTCGAGAAGTGACCGTAGCCGCGGTCGTGTTCGCGGGCGATGCGCGCCAGCATCCGGAGCTGGTCGCTGCGCAGGTTGCCGTACGGAATCGCGATGCGGTGCATGTACGCGTGACGCTGCATGTACAGGCCGTTCTGCAGGCGCAGCGGACGGAATTCTTCCTCGCTCAACTCGCCCGACAGCCGGCGGCGCACCTGATCGCGGTACTGCGCGACACGCTCGTCGACGATCGTCTGGTCGTATTGGTCGTACTGATACATTCGGGGACCCCAGGGTTTTCGTGGTGACCGCGCGACGTCCTAGCCACGTCGCGCCCGAATCTCCGTTCCGCCGTCATCGCCCCCATCCGCTACCGGGTGGATTGCTAATGACGAAAACAGATATCCATATTTGAAAAACTCGGGTGAATCGTAATAAACTCGCCTTATATTTCAAACGACTAAAAAATTCTGTTGATATGCGGAAGGGTTATAAATGAACCTGCACCAATTTCGCTTCGTGCGCGAGGCCGTCCGGCAGAATTTCAACCTCACCGAGGCCGCGAAGGCGCTCTACACGTCCCAACCGGGGGTATCCAAGGCGATCATCGAGCTCGAGGACGAGCTCGGCGTGGAGATCTTCACGCGGCACGGCAAGCGCGTGCGCTCGCTCACCGAGCCGGGCAGGATCATCCTCGCGTCGGTCGAGCGGATCCTCCAGGAGGTTGAAAGCCTTAAAAGGGTCGGGAAGGATTATGCCGCACAGGACCAGGGCAACCTGACCATCGCCGCGACCCACACGCAGGCCCGCTACTCGCTGCCGGCCGCGATCGCCGAATTCAAGAAACGCTTCCCGAAGGTGCACCTGTCGATCCTGCAAGGCAGCCCGACGCAGGTGGCCGAGATGGTGATCCACGACCAGGCCGATCTCGCGATCGCGACCGAGGCGATCTCCGACTACAAGGAGCTCGTGTCGCTGCCCTGCTTCCAGTGGCACCATGCGGCCGTCGTGCCGGCCGACCATCCGCTGCTCGAACGCAAGCCGCCGACGCTCGACGATCTCGCGCAGTACCCGCTGATCACCTATGACGACGCGTTCGCGGGCCGCAAGAAGATCAATCACGCGTTCGCGTTGCGCGGGCTGTCGCCGGACATCGTGCTGGAGGCGATCGACGCCGACGTGATCAAGACCTACGTCGAACTCGGCCTCGGCGTCGGCATCATGGCCGACATCGCGTTCAACCCGGAGCGCGACCGCAACCTGCGGCTGATTCCGGTTGGCCACCTGTTCGGCAGCAACGTGACGCGTGTCGCGCTCAAGCAGGGCGCCTACCTGCGCAGCTATGTGTATACGCTCGTCGAACTGCTGTCGCCGACCCTGAACCGCAAGCTGATCGAGCAGGCACTCAAGGGCGAATCCGAATCGTACGAGCTTTGACCGGCGTGTATAAACAGCGGGGCGCATATCGCGCCCCTTTTTGCTGCCCGACGGAGATTCCCGCATGACGCTTCCCGCCCTGTTGCGCCGCGCCGCCGGCGCCGCCCTCGTCCTGGCCTGCGCGGCCGCGCATGCCGACCTGAAGGTCGGCGTCGACCTGTCGTCGACCGGCCCGGCCGCCGCGATCGGCATCACCAGCAAGAACGCGATCCTGATGTGGCCGAAGACGATCGCTGGTCAGCCGGTGCAGGTGACGGTGCTCGACGACGCATCCGATCCGGGCGCCGCGGTGCGCAACATCCGCAAGCTGGTCGACGAGGATCACGTCGACGTCGTGGTCGGGCCGAACATCACGCCGGCCGCGCTCGCGGCGCTCGACGCGGTCGCGGCCGCGCAGACGCCGATGATCACGCTGGTCGGCTCCGGCGCGATCGTCGAGCCGCAGGAAGGCGCGCGCACCTGGGCGTTCAAGATGGCCCAAGGCGACCGGGCGATGGCCGACGTGATGACGCGCTACATGGCGAACCACGGCGTGAAGACGGTCGGCTTCATCGGCTTCGCGGACAGCTACGGCGACAGCTGGCTGAGCGAGTTCACGCGCTTCGCCGATCTCCGCAAGATCCGCGTCGTCGCGACCGAGCGCTTCAACCGCACCGACGCGAGCGTCACCGGCCAGGCGCTGAAGCTGATCGCGGCGAAACCCGACGCGATCCTGATCGCGGGCTCGGGCACGCCGGCCGTGCTGCCGCAGCGCACGCTGATCGAGCGCGGCTACAAGGGCCCGATTTACCAGACGCACGGGATCGCGACGCCGGAATTCATCAAGCTCGGCGGCAAGGACGTCGACGGCACGCTGTTCCCGACCCAGCCGGTGGTCGTCGCGCGCACGCTGCCGGCCGACCATCCGGCCCGCAAGGCCGCGCTCGCGTTCGTCGACGCGTACGAGGCGAAGTACGGCGCCGGCACGGTCACGCAGTTCGCGGGCGACGCGGCGGGCGTCTACCCGCGCCTCGCCGACGCGGTCGGCCGCGCGCTGAAGGCGGCGCAACCCGGCACGCCCGCGTTCCGCGCCGCGCTGCGGCACGAGCTCGAACGCGCGCACGAACTCGTCGTGCCGAACGGCGTCGTCAACACGAGCGACAAGGATCACGTGGGGCTCGATCAGCGCGCGAGCGTGATGGGGATCGTGAAGCAAGGCCGGTTCGTCTACCTGAGCCAGTGACTGGCGCCCGGATGCCGGGGTGGCTTGCCCGGCATCCGGATTTCCGACATAATCCGCGTTTCGCCGCGCACTCGCCTGCGCGGCCACGAACAAGCCCAGGTGGTGAAATTGGTAGACGCAGGGGACTCAAAATCCCCCGCCGCAAGGCGTGCCGGTTCGATTCCGGCCCTGGGCACCAGTCTTTCGCAGCGTCATTCGCTGCGCACTCGAAACCCGCGCAAGCTCGCCGCTTCGCGGGTTTTTTGTTTTTGCCCGCATGCGATGCGCGCCGCAACGCGCCCCCGCCCCCGACAGTCCAAGCATCAGGGAACGCGGCACGGAGGCAAGCCATGTCCAAGCGTGTGATTTCACTCCCGACCCGCGTCGGCGTGCTCGTCGCCCTGCTGTCGATCATGCTGGGCGGATGCAACCTGCTTCGCGAACCGCCGGTGCCCGACTGGCCGGGGCCGCATGCGCCCTACCCGTTCCCGGACGACATTCCGCATCGCACCGAATGAACCGATGGCGTCCTGCCGCCCGACGTGCTCAGGCCATCAATTCGCGGACGAAATCGAGAAACACCCGCACTTTCGCGGCGACCAGGTTCGACGCATGGTGATACGCATAAAGCGGGAACGTCTCGTCCGCCCATTCCGGCAGCAACTGGACCAATCGCCCTTCGGCAAGGACGTCGCGCGCATAGAGTTCGAGCAGTTGCGCGATGCCGACGCCGCCCAGGCACGCGCCGAGCAGCCCGCCGGTATCGTTCACCGTCAGCCGGCCGGCGGCGTCGACCGGCACGACTTCCTTGCCTCGATGAAATTCCCATTCGTACGGTCGCCCCGTCACCGGATCGCGGATCAGCACGCACTGGTGACCGTCCGCGAGATCGCGAGGGTGCCGCGGTTCGCCATGCCGCGCGACGTATGCGGCCGACGCGCAGGTCAACACGCGCGTCTCGAGCAGCAGTCGCGCACGATATGACGACGGCTCCGGGATGCCGAAGCGCACTGCCACATCGAAGCCGTCGGCGACGAGGTCGCCCATTCGGTCCCGCGCGCTGATCTCGACCTCGAGGTCGGGAAAGCGGTCGAGGAATGCCGCCATCCGCGGCGCGAGCACGTAGTGGCCGAACGTGCCGTCCACGTTCACGCGCAGCCGCCCCTTCACGCGCGCCTTCGACTGGCCGGCGTCGAGCGCCGCCTCCTCGATGCCGGCCAGCAGCGGCGCGACCGCCTCGTAAAAGCGTCGCCCTTCGTCGGTCAACGTGATCGCGCGTGCCGTCCGGTTGAAGATCCGGATGCCGACCCGTTCTTCCAGCCGGGCGACCGCACGACTCACCGCCGGTTGCGTCAGCCCCATCGCCTCGCCCGCCCGCGCGAAGGTGCCGGCCTCGATCACCGCGGAGAGCACGCCGATACCGCTGAGCAGCCTGCTGTCGAATCTCATCAGACATACTTTTAGTCATTTATTGACTGATCATTATTCATTATTTTTATTGATCGAGGAAGCCTACAGTCAATCCTGTCGCCGGATCGAACGGCATTCCACCCTCATCAGGAGCAGGACATGAGCACATCGGAACAGGTCGCCCTCGTCACGGGTTCGTCGCGTGGCATCGGTGCTGAAATCGCCCGCGCACTCGCGCGAGACGGCTTCCGGGTCGTCGTCAGCTATGCCGGCAGCGCCGGGCCGGCCCGCGAAGTGGTCGACGCGATCGTCGCCGACGGTGGCCAGGCCATCGCGGTGCAGGCGAACGTCGCCGACCCGGCGGCCGTGGCCGCACTGTTCGACGCCGCCCGCGAGGTATGCGGCGGCCTCGACGTGGTGGTCAATTCCGCGGGCGTGATGAAGCTGGCGGCGATCGCCGACTGCGACGACGCGCTCTTCGACGAAACGATGGCCATCAACGTGAAAGGCACGTTCAACGTATGCCGCGAAGCGGCAAGACGCGTGCGCGACGGTGGCTCCATCATCAACCTGTCGACCAGCGTGATCGGCATGCGCATGCCGACTTACGGCGTGTACGTCGCCAGCAAGGCGGCGGTCGAAAGCCTCACGCAGGTGCTCGCGCAGGAAATGCGCGGGCGCGGCATCCGTGTGAATGCCGTCGCGCCGGGGCCGGTGGCGACCGAACTGTTCCTGCAGGGCAAGAGCCCCGAACTGGTCGATCGGCTCGCGAAGCTGAACCCGCTCGAGCGGCTCGGCCAGCCTGACGACATCGCGCGCGTCGTCGCGTTCCTCGCCGGCCCGGAGGGCGCGTGGATCAACGGCCAGATCCTGCGCGCCAACGGCGGCATGTGCTGACGAACCGCTCGGAGCCGCCTCATCTTTCCGCCAAGAGATCGACCATGAAGCAAGTTGTCCTCGTCACCGGTGCGTCCAGCGGCTTCGGCCTGCTCAGCGCGTCAATCGCGCTCGCAGAACCGCAGGATCGAGTCCGCGACGGCCGCCGGCGCCTCGCGCTGCGGAAAGTGTCCGACCGAGTCCAGGATCTGCCGCTCGTAGCGGCCGGCGAAGAACCGTTCGCGCCCGGCTGAGCTGTCCGGATGGTTGCAGGTGTCCGCGCCGCCGTGCAACACGAGGGCCGGCAGCGACAGCACGGGCGCCGGGTTCAGCCGCGCATCGTCGTCGGCATAAGCCGGCGTACCCGGTGCGAAGCCCCAGCGATGCCGGTACGAATGCAGCACGACGTCGATCCAGTCGGGACCGTCGAACGCGGCCGCCGCCGCCTCGAAATCGCCGTCGCGATACCAGCCGGCCGACGACCACGTGTCCCACATCAGGCGGGCAAACGCGCGGCGATCGTCGCGCAGCGCCTGCTCGCCGCGCGGCGTCGCCATGAACCAGTGATACCAGTAGTTGCGCGCCTGCTGCAGCGACAGCGGCTGGCGTGGATCGTTGGTGCCGTACCCGACCGACAGCATCACCAGATGCGACGCGGCGCCGTCGCGCAGCCCGCACGCGTTCGCGACCGCGCGTGCGCCCCAGTCGTGCCCGACCAGCACGGGCCGCGCGACGCCGAGCGCATCGACGAATTCGAGCAGGTCGCGCCCGAGCGCCGCGAGCTGGCCGCTGCGCGGCACGGATGCGTCGCGAAAGCGCGTCGGCGCGAAGCCGCGCAGCGCGGGTGCCAGCACGCGGTAGCCGCGCGCGGCAAGCGTCTCGGCCACCGCGGCCCAGCCGACGGGGCTGTCCGGCCAGCCGTGCAGCAGCACGGCCACGCGCTCGCCGCGCGGATTCCATTCGAGATAGGCAATATCGAGCGACGCGGTCGTCGCATGCATATAGGTCGTCATCGTGTACTCCGTTGGGCCAGCCTGAGCGCACGATGGTAGGCCGGCATTTCATCACGATTCACGGAGTATCATGATTCATTCATTGAATTCCACGTTGAATCGACCGATGGAACCGCTGACCGATCCTGCATCGACCGCGCTCGACATCACGCTGCTGCGTACCTTCCTCGAAGTCGTCGACAGCCGCGGGTTCGCACCGGCCGCCGACCGCCTCGCGCTCACTCCGTCGGCCGTCAGCGGCCACATCAAGCGGCTCGAACAGGCGGCCGGCACCGTGCTGCTGGCGCGCACGACGCGGCGCGTCGCGCTCACGCCGGCCGGCGACACGCTGTACGCCTACGCGCGCAACATCGTCGACATGGAGCGCGAAGTGCGCGCCCGGCTGCGCGGCGCGCCGGCGCACGGGCCGCTGCGCATCGGCGCGTCGGAGGACTTTGCCGGGGCGTGGCTGCCGCAGGTGCTGCGCGCGTTCCGCGACCGCTACCCGCGCACGTCGATCGAGCTGAAGGTCGGGATCACCGCGTCGCTGCTGCGCGAACAGACGCTCGGCCGGCTCGACGTCGTATTCGGCAAGCAGTGCCGGCAGGTCGATACACCGGGCGAACTGCTGTGGGAAGAACCGCTCGTGTGGGCCTACGCGTCGGATCGCGCGCTCGACGCGGACGGCGAAGTGCCGCTCGCGCTGTTTCCGCAGCCGTGCGTCTATCGCGAAGCGGCCGTCGCGGCGCTCGCCGCCGCGCTGCGGCCGTTCCGCGTACGGTTCGAGAGCAGCAGCATGGCCGGCTGCGTGTCGGCCGCGCTCGCCGGCTTCGCGGTCACCGCGCTTGCACGCAGCCAGCTGCGCGACGGCCTGCGCGAATGCGGGCCGCGGGACGGGCTGCCCGCGCTGCCGGCCGCGCGCTTCTATGCGTTTGCCGCGAAGCCCGACGGCCCAGGCGCGGCATTGATCGACGCGGTGCGGGATGCCGGGCGCGACAGGCGATTCGCGGCACCGGACGGCTGAAACATGCGCGACGGCGGCCGCGCCACCCGGCTGCCGTCAGTCGCCTTCCGTGCCCGGCCCCACCGCCGTCCCCGTCAGCGCATCCGTCATCAACTCGCCGAACCACTCGACGAACGCATTGAGCCGGCGCGACCGATGCCGGCGATGCGGATACACGGCCGACACGTCCATCGGCGCGGCGCGGTGGCCGGGCATCACGTCGACGAGCGCGCCGTTTTCCAGCAGATGCTCGACGTCGAACCGCGGAATCTGGATCAGCCCCATGCCGGCAATGCAGCCGGCGATGTAGGTTTCCGCATTGTTGACGATCACGCGGCTCGGCAGCGTCAGCATGTGCGTCTGCCCGTCGACGCAGTACTCCCATCCGAGCTCGCGCCCCGTCGTCGGCGACGCATAACCGATCGCCCAGTGCCCGTGCGCGAGCGCATCCGGATGCTCGGGCACGCCGCATTCGCGCAGGTAGTCGGGACTCGCGCAGTTGATCAGCGTGAACTGCCCGAGCGGCCGCACGACGAGGCTGCTGTCCGCGAGCCGCCCGACGCGGATCGCGCAGTCGACGCCCTCCTGCACGAGGTCGATCGAGCGGTCGGTCGAGCCGAGCGACAGTTGCAGCTTCGGGTAGCGGCGGAACAGCGACGGCAGCGCGGGCGCCACGACGCGGCGCGCGATCCGGCTCGGCACGTCGACGTTCAGCCGTCCGACGACGTCGCGGTCGCGGCGGCGGAACAGGCGGTCGAGTTCGTCGGCCTCCGCGAGCAGGCGCCGGCCGCGCTCGAGCAGCAGCGCGCCGTCGGCGGTGAGCTGCACCTGGCGCGTCGTGCGATGCAGGAGGCGCGTGCCGAGCCCCGTCTCGAGCTGCTGGACGGCCGCCGACACGGTTGCGCGCGGCACGTCGAGCGCGTGCGCGGCCTTGATGAAGCTGCCCATTTCGGCAACCTGCAGGAAGATTCTGACCTGATCCAGCTTGTCCATCGGCGGGGGAACGTAGGTTCGGACGGCGGTCGCCGCCAGCCGCCGCCCATCGCGGCACGGTCCGGCGGCACAACGAAAACGGGCGCGCGGCCTCGCGGCTGCACGCCCATTCATTGTCCACGCAAACGCGCCATTGCGGTGCGCCGCGCGGCGCGTGAACGGCCCCGTTACTTCGTGGTGTACCCGCCGTTGATCAGGATCGTCTGGCCCGTGATCCACCAGCCGTCGGTGACGAGATGGCGGATGAACGGCACGACGTCCTCGATGTCGGTCAGGCCGGTCTTGCTGAACGGCGACAGCGCGGCCGCCGTCTTGTGATACGCGACCGCGTCGGCGCCCTCGGCCGGATAGAAGAACGGCGTATCCATCGGGCCCGGCCCGACGGCCGTCACCGAGATCCCGCGGGCGCCGTATTCCTTCGACGCCGCGCGCGTGAAGTGCTCGACCGGCGCCTTCGACCCTTCGTACGCCGCATAGAACGGCGTGAACGCGCCGAGCAGCGACGTCACGAGCGTGACGAGCTTGCCGTGATCCTCGAGATGCCGCCCGGCTTCCTTGATGAAGAAGAACGCGGACTTGCTGTTGACCGCGAACATCTCGTCGTACTCGGCCTCGCTGATCTCGGTGAACGGCTTCTTCAGCACCTTGCCGACCGTGTTGATCGCGATGTCGATCTTGCCGAAGCGCTGCTTCGCGTCGTCGAACAGCTTCTCGACCGCGGCGGCCGTCGTCAGGTCGCCCTGGAACGTCGCGGCTTCCGCGCCGGCCGCGCGCACGGCGGCGGCCGTTTCCTCGGCCTGGGCCTGCGACGCCGCGCTGTTGTAGTGAATCGCCACCGCCTTCGCGCCGTGGCCGGCCAGATCCCGGGCGATCAGGCCGCCGAGATTCTTCGCGCCGCCTGCGATCAGGACGACCTTGTCTGCGAGCGTATGAGTTGCCACGGTTGACTCCTTTTTCGATGAGCGAAGCTAGGAGTGTAGGCACGTGCCACGCGCGGGTCAGCCGGTCGCGGCTGGATGGATTATCCAGAAAACCGATCCAATCCGGACGCAAATCCGTGGTCTGCCGTACCGACGGCGGCACCGGATCATGCTTGCCAAGGCCGGCGCTTCAGCGCGCGTAAAGCGCCGCGTCGATCTTGCCGAGCAGCCACTGCATGCCGGCCAGATGCTGCTGGTCGTGGCTGCACAGGTAGTGGACGAGCCCGCGCACGGTCAACGGACCGTAGCCTTCGAACTCGCCGGTGCGCTCGAACTGCTCGGGCGTGAGGCGCGACAGCAGCTCCAGCGTTTCGCGTCGCGCGTCGCGGATCGCCGCGAGCACGCCCGACGCGTACGCATCGGTGTAGCGGCGCTCGATCGCGAGCGCGTCGCCGTCGAGCGACATGAGCAGCGGCCGGTCTTCGTCGAGCATCCGCCGCAACCGCACCTGATAGCCGTCGATCTCGATGTCGCGCACGTGGCAGAGCTGCCCGAGTGGCGAGAAATGCTCGCTCGGAATCCCGGCCCAGTCGTCGGGTGTCCAGCGCGCATAGCCGTCGGGCACGGCCGCGAAATGCGCTTCGAGTTGACGGGGGAAATCGGCGAGTGCATCGAGCGTCGTCGGATTCATGCGGGAAACTCCCTGTCGGATAAGGGCGACGACAACCCTGGCACGGGCCTGCCGCCGCCGTTGCGTCACTTCACGCTGAAGCCGTACGCGCCCTGCGTGCGGTGCCCGTCGGTCGCGACGGCCACCCATTTCACCGTATAGGCACCGGCGCCGACTGCCGCGAGCGGCACCGTCATCCGCTTGCGGTTCGACGCGTCGATGCGCGCACGGCCGTCCGACACCGTCTTGCCGCCGCCGTCGACGACGACGATCGAGCTGAATGCCGGCTCCAGCGGCTCGGTGAAGTCGATCGTGACGGCAGCCGGCGCGGTCGCCACCGCCGCGCCCGCCGCCGGATCGCTCTTCGCGAGATGCGCGTGCGCGAAAGCAGCCGACGAGACGGTGGCGGCAACGATGACGGCGGCCGCCTGGCGACCGAACGGGAATGAATCGAAACGCATGGACTTTCCGTGAAGCATGAACGGGTGCCGCACCCCGCGCGGCGTTCCGGCAGCTTACCAGCGCAGGCGCGTTCATGCCGGTCATCCGCCGCCGCTTGATAGAATGCGCGCGCTATGGATCTCGAAAGCATTCTCTACACCCAGGGCTTCGGCTCGCGCCGCCAGTGCCGCGGCCTGATCGAAGCGGGCCGCGTCGCCGTCGCGGGCACGGCCGCGACCGATCCGGACGCCACCTTCGATACCGACGGCCTCGTATTCGAGGTCGACGATACGGCGTGGCCGTTCCACGAACGCGCGTATCTCGCGCTCAACAAGCCCGCCGGCTACGAATGCTCGCGCGATCCGCAGCACCACGCGAGCGTGTTCAGCCTGCTGCCCGCGCCGCTCGTCGCGCGCGGCGTGCAGTGCGTCGGCCGCCTCGACCAGGACACGACCGGCCTGCTGCTGCTGTCCGACGACGGCCAGTTCGTGCATGCGTACACGTCGCCGAAGCGCAAGGTGCCGAAGACCTACGTCGCGACCGTGCGCCACCCGCTCGACGACGCGCAGTTGAACGCGCTGCGCGGCGGCGTGCAGCTGCACGGCGAGCCGAAGCCGATCGCGGCCGTCGCCGCCGACGCGCGCGACACGCACGCGCTCGCGCTGACCGTCCTCGAAGGCAAATACCACCAGGTCAAGCGCATGGTGGCGGCGGCGAGCAATCGCGTCGAATTGCTGCACCGCGAAAGCATCGGCGGCTTCACGCTGCCGGACGATCTCGCGCCGGGCGCGTGGCGGTGGCTCGACGACGCCGACCTTTCAGCGCTGCGCAATCCCGTCAAAACCCTGTAAGGGAAAATCCGCACGACCGTTCGGTGCCCGGCCGCGTCTGGGCCGCAGGTTCCCCCGCTATACTGAAATCACAAGCTGCACGAGCAGCGATGCAGGGGAGACATCATGAACCTCAACCATTCTTTCGAACTGTCGTCGGTGATGATCGCGTTCGCGGTCATCGGTGTCATCGTGATCGGCGGCCTGCTGGCCATGATGCACATGAAGCACAAATATCATCCGAACCTGATTGGCGCACTGATCGGGGCGCTGCTGTGCTTCCTGCTGATCGAGGCGTTACCGGCGCTGACCTGAGGCGCTGCCCGGCGCGAGCGTTTGAAGGAAATCGTCTACGGTCGGATAGCGCAACGTCACGCACAATTCGGCCTTGAGCCGTGCGTTGGACAGGCGTCGCGACTCCCGCATGAACGACAGCAGCGTCGGTTCGAGCTGGCGTTCGGCGTCCGCGCGGCTGACGCGCGGCGGCCTCGGCAGGCCGAGCACCCGCGCGACCCGGTCGAAATACTCCCCCATCCGCAGTTCGCTGTCGTCCGACGCGTGCACGGCGCGCGCCGGCCTGCCGCGCTCGGCCGCGCGGCGCAGGATCGCCGCGAGATCATCCGCGTGGATGTGGTTCGTGTAGACGTCGTCGGCCGGCTCGAGCGCCGGCGTGCCGCGCTCGAGCCGGCCGACCGGCAGGCGGTTCGCCGCGTAGATGCCGGGAATGCGCACGATGCGCGCGGACAGCACGCCGCGCACCGTCGCCGCACGCAGTTGCCGCTCGGCCGACACGCGTCGGAACGCGCGCGGATTCGCGGGGCGCAACGGCTGCGTTTCGTCGATGCGCGCGCCGCCGCAGTCGCCGTATACGCCCGTCGTGCTCGCGTAGACGAGCCTCGGCGCGCGAAGGCCGTCGGGTACAATACGCGCTCCCCGAACGGGTGCGCCGGCCTGCCGTGCAGCGGTGCGCAGCGTTCGGAGCCGGCCGACCGCCGGTGCCGGCGGGGTCGCTGGCCGACGCGCGGGCATGGACGTTGCGGCGATCAGCGCACGCGTGCGCCGGTCGTCACGGCCGTCGGCCTGCGGCGGTGCGAGATGCAGAATCGTGCGAGCGAGACCCGCGAGGCGGCCGAGCGTCGCCCGGCGATCGAGGTCGCCGACGATCGGCGTCGCGCCCGCGGCCCGCAGTTCGTCGCGGCGGGCCGGGTGGCTCGTCAGCGCGAAGATCCGCAGGTTGCGGCGCGTGTCGCGCCATTGCGCGACGCAGCGCATGCCGACGTCGCCGCAGCCGACGATCAGTGCGCGCGGCCGGCGCAGGATTCGTGTCGCGATCATGTTGGTTGCGAAATCAGTAGCGGCCGTTGCGCGACGCGCAACGGTCTTGCATTGTAGCTGCCGTGCGCGACATGCACGGTCCCCCCATTTTGTTCTAGTTTGGTTCTATGGCATTCAACGTCACTCTCAAGCAAAGCGGCCGGCAATTCCAGGTCGAGTCGGACGAAACCGTGCTGGCTGCCGCGCTGCGCCAGAACGTCCATCTGCCGTACGGCTGCAAGAACGGCGCATGCGGCTCCTGCAAGGGCCAGATCGTGTCGGGCCAGATCGAACAGGGCCCGCACGCCGCGTCGGCGCTGTCGAACGACGAACGCACGCGCGGCCTCGCGCTGCTGTGCTGCTCGAAGGCCCAGTGCGATCTCGAAATCGACGTGCGTGAAATCGCCGGCGTCGACGGCGTGCAGGTCAAGAAGCTGCCGTGCCGGATCGCCGCGCTCGAACGCAAGGCCGACGACGTGATGGTCGTGAAGCTGCAGCTGCCCGCCAACGAGCGCCTCCAGTACCTCGCGGGCCAGTACGTCGAGTTCATCCTGAAGGACGGCTCGCGCCGCAGCTACTCGATGGCGAACGCGCCGCACGAGGAAGGCCCGATCGAGCTGCACATCCGCCACATGCCGGGCGGCAAGTTCACCGACCACGTGTTCGGCGCGATGAAGGAGCGCGACATCCTGCGCTTCGAAGGCCCGCTCGGCACGTTCTTCCTGCGCGAGGACTCCGACAAGCCGATCGTGCTGCTCGCGTCTGGCACGGGCTTCGCGCCGATCAAGGCGATCATCGAGCATGTGAAGCACTCGGGCATCACGCGCCCGATGACGCTCTACTGGGGAGCCCGCCGCAAGAAGGACATCTACCTCGACGAACTCGCCGAGCAGTGGGCACGCGAGATCCCGAACTTCAAGTACGTGCCGGTGCTCTCCGAGCCGGACGCCGGCGATCAATGGACCGGCCGCACGGGCTTCGTCCATCGCGCGGTGATCGAGGACCTGCCTGATCTGTCGGGCTACCAGGTGTATGCGTGCGGAGCGCCGGTCATGGTCGAATCCGCGCAGCGCGACTTCACGCAGCACCACGCGCTGCCGGCCGACGAGTTCTACGCGGACTCGTTCACGAGCGCCGCCGACCTCGCGCATCCGGTCTGAGCGGCGGGCCCGCCCGCGTCCCGCGCCGCACGCCGCGATGTCACATTCGCGGCATCGCGGCGGTTTACAGTGAGGCGCGGGATGCCTTATGCTTGCGCACATGAACTGCTTCCTGTCCACCCTTCGACGTCGCCGCTCGCCGCTCCGCCCGGATGCCGCCGGCTCGTCACGGACTCGCGCGTAACCCACACCGCTTCACCGGTTACGCACAAGCTGTTCGAACCCACCAGCCACGGCCTTCCGTGGCTTTTTTATTGCCTGTTTCCCTTTCAACGTCCGCTGGAGTCTGCTGCCATGCCCCTGAACGATTTTCCGATCGACTCGCTGATGTACATCACGAACCGCCCCGACATCGTGTTTACCCACGGCAAGGGTTCGTGGCTCTACGATCACACGGGCAAGCGCTATCTGGACTTCATCCAGGGCTGGGCCGTCAACAGCCTCGGCCACTGCAACGACGGTGTCGTCGAAGCGCTGAAGACGCAGGCCGAAAAACTGCTGAACCCGTCGCCGGCGTTCTACAACGAACCGATGGCGAAGCTCGCGGGCCTGCTCACGCAGCACAGCGTGTTCGACAAGGTGTTCTTCACGAACAGCGGCGCGGAAGCGAACGAAGGCGCGATCAAGCTCGCGCGCAAGTGGGGCCGCAAGTTCCGCAACGGCGCGTACGAGATCATCACGTTCGACCACAGCTTCCACGGCCGCACGCTCGCGACGATGTCGGCGAGCGGCAAGCCCGGCTGGGACACGATCTACGCGCCGCAGGTGCCGGGTTTCCCGAAGGCCGAGCTGAACAACATCAACTCGGTCGAGAAGCTGATCACCGACAAGACCGTCGCCGTGATGCTCGAACCGATCCAGGGCGAAGGCGGCGTGATTCCGGCGACGCGCGAATTCATGCAGGCGCTGCGTGCGCTGACGAAGCAGCACAACCTGCTGCTGATCGTCGACGAAGTACAAAGCGGCTGCGGCCGTGCGGGCACGCTGTTCGCGTACGAACTCGCCGGCATCGAACCGGACATCATGACGCTCGGCAAGGGCATCGGCAGCGGCGTGCCGCTCGCGGCGCTGCTGTCGAAGGCCGATGTCGCGGTGTTCGAGGCCGGCGACCAGGGCGGCACCTACAACGGCAACCCGCTGATGACGGCGGCCGGCTACTCGGTGATCTCGCAGCTCGTCGCGCCCGGCTTCCTCGAAGGCGTGCGCGCCCGCGGCGAATACCTGAAGCGCAAGCTGCTCGAGCTGTCGGAGGAGCGCGGCTTCGAAGGCGAACGCGGCGAAGGCCTGCTGCGCGCGCTGCTGCTCGGCAAGGACATCGGCCCGCAGATCGTCGAGAAGGCGCGCGACATGCAGCCCGACGGCCTGCTGCTGAACGCCGCGCGGCCGAACCTGCTGCGCTTCATGCCCGCCCTGAACGTGACGACCGACGAAATCGACCAGATGATGGCGATGCTGCGGTCGATCCTCGACACGCTCTAAGGAGACCGCCGCGATGGATGCCGCCGCCGATGCTGTCGCAATCCGCCCGTTCGACCGCGCCGATACCGATGCCGTGCTCGCGGTATGGCGCGACGCGTTCCCGCAATACGACGAAGCCGATGCGCCGCCGCACCGCGATCCGCTGCGATCGATCGCGCTGAAGCTCGCGACGCAGCCGGAGCTGTTCTTCGTCGCGACCAGCGGCGCGCGCGTCGTCGGCACGCTGATGGCGGGTTTCGACGGACATCGCGGCTGGCTCTACTCGTTCGGCGTCGCGAACGACGTGCGCCGGCTCGGCGTCGGCCGCGCGCTGATCGCGCATGCGGAACGCGCGCTCGCCGCGCGCGGCTGCCTGAAGATCAACCTGCAGGTGCTGCCCGGCAACGACGACGCGTGCCGCTTCTATGCGGCGCTCGGTTATCGCGTCGAGGAGCGCATCTCGTTCGGCAAGACGCTGCCGGCGGCGTGATGCCGGCGGCAGCGGCCCCTCTCAGCGCGTGATCGGCCCCGCGCCCGGCAGCGGATTGCCGAGCGCGTCGGTCGGCACGGCCTGCTGCTCGAACGCCGCGAAATACGCGGCCCACTGCGACGCGCTCACGCGCACGATCAGTGCGCCGTCCTGCCACACGTCGTTGTGGTCGTTATGGTCGTCGCCCGCGCGATGCAGATAGTTCGAGCCCGTCGAGCCCTGGTTCATGTGCGTGTCGTGAATGCCGTTGCCTTCCTTATAGGTACGGCCGAACACGACGACGTCGAGGCCCTGTGACTGCGCGGCGTTCACGAGCCGCAGCAGCGACGGAATCGGCTCCGGATTCTCGGTGCCGTCCATCACCGCACTCGCGCGCCACGCACCCGTCTCGTTCAGGATGTCGCTGCGCAGGTAGTCCAGTGCCGGCAGCGCGGCCTGCCCCGTGAGGTCGGTGTAGCCTTCGGCCGCGGCCGCGAGCGTCTCGGTGACGGGATGGTGGAAATCGTAGACGAGCTTGTAGTTCAACAGGTCGTCCGCATCGCTGGTGCCGACGTTGATCGCGACATCCCAGTCGCCCGACGGCAGCGCCAGCGTCAGGTGGATGTGATACTGGATCTCGCTGCCGTGCGGCGAGCCCTTCAGCTTCGCCACCGATGTCACCTTCGCCTTCACGAAACCGTAGTCCAGACTCATGCGTGCTCTCCGTGTTCGGATGGACCGTCGATGCTACGCGGCCCGTGTGTCGGTTTGCGGGCGACCGGCTGCGGGCGACCGGCTGCGGGCGACCGATTGCAGGCGACCGGCTGCGGGCGACCGATTGCAGGCGACTGATTGCAGGCGACCGGCTGCGCTCCATCATGCCCGCGCCGCATGCGCACCGCACCAGTCGAATGGAGTCGCGTCCGCGCACACAGTTCGGCACGAATCGCACAGCATGAAAAAAGGCTGTCACGGCATCCCGTGACAGCCTTTCGACAGCCCTGGCACAACGCACGCGGCATCTGCCGCCGCGCGTCACCGGGCCTGCGCCTTCTCTCGCTTACTCGCCCAGATACGCGGCGCGCACCTTCGGATCGTCGAGCATCTGCTTCGCGTCGCCTTCCATCGTGACCGTGCCCGAATCCATCACGTAGCCGCGGTCGGCCGCCTGCAGCGCGAGGCGCGCGTTCTGCTCGACGAGCAGCACCGTGATGCCCTCCTTCGAGATCTCGCGCACCACTTCGAAGATCTTCTCGACCATAATCGGCGACAGACCCATCGACGGCTCGTCGAGCAGCAGCAGCTTCGGCTTGCTCAGGATCGCGCGCGACATCGCCAGCATCTGCTGCTCGCCGCCCGACAGCGTGCCCGCGAGCTGCGACGCACGCTCCTTCAGCCGCGGGAAGAAGCCGAACATCCGGTCGACGTCCTTCTTGATCTGCTCGGTGTCGTTGCGCAGGTACGCGCCCATCTGCATGTTCTCGATGATCGACATCCGCGCGAAGATCCCGCGGCCTTCCGGCACCATCGCGAGGCCGCGCTTGAGCAGCTCGTGCGGCGGAATGCCCTTGATCGACTTGCCGTCGTACTCGATGTCGCCCGCCGAGTACGGCTTCAGGCCCGTGATCGCCTTCATCGTCGTGGTCTTGCCCGCGCCGTTCGCGCCGATCAGCGTCACGAGCTCGCCCTGACGGACTTCCATGTCAACGCCCTTGACGGCCTGGATGCCGCCGTAGTTGACCTGCAAGCCCTTGATTTTCAACATTGCCGCTGCCATCAGTGCACCCCTGCGCCGAGATATGCCTCAATCACCTTCGGATTCTTCTGCACGTCCTGCGGCAGACCCTCGGCGATCACCTTGCCGTAATCGAGCACCGTCATCCGGTTGCACAGCCCCATCACGAGCTTCACGTCGTGCTCGATCAGCAGGATCGTGCGGCCGTCCGAGCGGATCTTGTCGAGCAGGCGCGTGAGTTCGACCTTCTCGGTCGCGTTCATCCCGGCCGCCGGCTCGTCGAGCGCGAGCAGCTTCGGATCGGTGGCCAGCGCGCGCGCGATCTCGAGACGGCGCTGGTGGCCGTACGACAGGTTGCGCGACGTGTAGTCCGCGTACTGCAGCACGCCGACGTACTCGAGCAGCTCGATCGCGCGTTCCTTGATCTCGCGCTCTTCCTGGCGCTCGGCCGGCGTCTGGAACACCGCGCCGAGCAGCCCGTGCTTGGTGCGCACGTGGCGGCCCACCATCACGTTCTCGAGCGCCGTCATGCCGCCGAACAGGCGGATGTTCTGGAACGTGCGCGCGATGCCGGCCTTGGCCACCTGGTGCACGGCCGTCGGCGTGTAGTTCTGGCCGTCCAGCTTGAAGTCGCCGGAATCCGGCGTGTAGAGGCCCGTGATCACGTTGAAGAACGTCGTCTTGCCGGCGCCGTTCGGGCCGATCAGGCCGTAGATCTCGCCTTCCTTGATCTGCAGGCCGACGTCTGACAGTGCCTGCAGGCCGCCGAAGCGTTTGTTCACGCCCTGCACGGACAGTCGGATTTGCTTGTCGCTCATGTGTATATCCCCTGTGTCCGTCGATTAAGCGCGCACCGGCTTCTTGCTGTTGCGCTTCGCCAGTTTCGCGATCTTGTCCTCGTGCTTCGGCGCGGGCCACAGGCCTTCCGAGCGGTACAGCATGATGACGACCATCGCGAGGCCGTACAGCGCCTGACGGATCACTTCCGTATCGACGATGTCGTGGCCGAACAACGCATGCTGCAGCGGGCTCATCGTCGAGCGCAGGAATTCCGGGAAGATCGCGAGCAGCACCGCACCCAGGATCACGCCGGGGATGTGGCCCATGCCGCCGAGCACCACGCAGGCGAGCACCACGATCGATTCCCAGAACGTGAACGATTCCGGCGACACGAAGCCCTGGAACGAGCCGAACATCGCGCCCGACAGGCCGCCGAACGACGCGCCCATCGCGAACGCGAGCAGCTTCACGTTACGGGTGTTGATGCCCATCGCCTTCGCCGCGATCTCGTCTTCGCGGATCGCTGCCCACGCACGGCCGATGCGCGAGTGCTGCAGGCGCGTACAGACCCAGATCACCAGCAGCGAGCACAGCACGAACAGGTAGTAGTACATGTAGACCGACGGCAGCTGCAGGCCGAACAGCGAGTGCGTCTGCGACAGGTTGAAGCCGCCGACATGCACCGGATCGATGCCCGTGATCCCCTTCGGGCCGTTGGTGATGTTCACCGGACGGTCGAGGTTGTTCATGAAGATCCGGACGATTTCACCGAAGCCGAGCGTCACGATCGCCAGGTAGTCGCCGCGCAGGCGCAGCGTCGGCGCGCCGAGCAGGATCCCGAAGGTCGCCGCCAGCGCCATCGCGATCGGCACGATGATCAGGAACGGCACGTGCAGGCCGTTCGGCGCGAGCGCCGCGATCCACTCGAACTGCGAGGTCAGGTGCGGCGAGCTCAGCAATGCCGCCGTGTATGCGCCCACCGCGTAGAACGCGATGTAGCCGAGGTCGAGCAGGCCGGCGAAGCCGACCACCACGTTCAGGCCCAGCGCGAGCATCACGTACAGCATCGCGAAGTCGAGCACGCGGACCCAGTAGTTGCCGCCGGCCGAGCCGATCACGATCGGCGCCGCGATCACGAGGACGGCGGTCAGCAGGCCGATGACGATGGTCTTGGCGGTGTTGCGCTCTTCGACGAGCGACGTCGAGGATTCGATCGGTTGAATGGATGTCATGTTGTTTGCTCCCTTCCGTTACGCGCGATCCGCGACCCGTTCGCCCAGCAGGCCCGACGGACGGAACACCAGCACGATGATCAGCACGACGAAGGCGAACACGTCCTGGTAGTTGCTGCCGAATACGCCGCCCGTGAGGTTGCCGATGTAGCCGGCCCCGAGCTGCTCGATCAGGCCGAGCAGCACGCCGCCGACCATCGCGCCGCCGAGGTTGCCGATCCCGCCGAGCACCGCGGCGGTGAACGCCTTCATGCCGGGGATGAAGCCCATGTAGAAGTGCACGTTGCCGTATTCGGAGGCGATCATCACGCCGGCCAGCGCGGCGAGCGCGGAGCCGATCATGAACGTCGCGGAGATCACGAAGTTCGGGTTCACGCCCATCAGGCTGGCCGTATTCGGGCTTTCGGCGATCGCGCGCATCGCGCGGCCGAGCTTGGTCTTGTGCACGAGCAGCAGCAGGCCGCCCATCACGATGAACGCGACCGCGATGATCACGATTTCAGTCACGGAGATCACGGCGCCCGGCGTCGTGTCGGTGGCCTTGATCACGTTGATCGGATCGGTCGGCAGCAATTGCGGGAACGGCAGCGGGTTGCGCGACCAGATGATCATCGCCGCCGTCTGCAGCAGGATCGACACGCCGATCGCGGTGATCAGCGGCGCGAGGCGCGGCGCGCGGCGCAGCGGCCGGTACGCGACGCGCTCGATCGTGAAGCCGACGAACGCGCAGACGACCGCGGCGATGCCCAGGCCGATCGTCAGCGTCGCGACGTTGCCGAGTCCGGGAAAATGGTTCTGCAGCACGGTGATGGCCGACAGCGCGACCATCGCGCCGATCATCAGCACGTCGCCGTGCGCGAAGTTGATGATGCCGAGAATGCCGTACACCATCGTGTAGCCCAACGCGATGATGGCGTAGACACTGCCGAGCACCAGCCCGTTGAGAACCTGCTGGACGAAAATATCCATTTAAAGCTCCTTGGCCCGTGCTGCCGGAGGACGTTGCGCCCCGCGGGTAAGCGAGGAATCGCGCCTTCTCGGCGACACTGCGGGTACTAGTCGATACCGGTAAGGGTGGATCGTCCCGGCGCGCGCCGCCCGGCCTGTACGGCCGGACCTGCCGCCGGGGCGGATACAAAAACGGCACCGCACTGTTCCGGTGCCGTCATGAGTCCCGTCGCTAAATCGTCACGACGTCGAGGACGGTGTTCGTGGCCTCCTTGAAGTCGTGGGGCAGCATGCCGAGACGGCCTTCGTCCGGTTTCCCGGCATCCGTGCCTTGGCCCGTCCGGCGCGACGCAAGCGCCGCCCCCGGACGGATCGGATTCCGCGCCGCGCCGCCCGTCAGGACATGGCGGCCGCCGCACCCGACATTCGTCAGGACTGCGTCGGAATCCATCGTACGAACCAGACCGCGCGCCATGACCGGATCGGTCGTGGCGGCACGCTGTTTCATCGAATTGAAATGAAGGGGGGCCGGCGACATCTGCGCGCTGCCCGCGGCGGCGCGAGCGGCCGGCATCCGTCGAGCGGCGCGACCGGTCACCGTCGCGCCGCGACCGGCGGCTTGCCGCGACACGACCGGCATGCCCGCTGCCGGAGCGTTCGTCACGCCAAGCGCGTTGATTTCGTCAATCGTCAAACGTGCCCCGTATTCCTTGTCGTTACCCAATTGCGCGATACGGCACGCCGATGGCGCCGCACGACCGGGTCCGGCGACGCACGCGCCGCTGGCCGGCGGCGCCGCGAACGCCGCAGCCTTCCTGCCCGCCCTGTCGCCGCTCTTTTTGCTGCATCCGGCAAGCATTGCAACCGGTGCGGCGGCGGACTCGGCGTAAGCCAACTTCACATGCATCGAATGGTCTCCCGCGCCTTGCCAAAACCCGATTTCAAAGCCATTCCGGCTTGAAAACGGGCGCATTGTAACTCCATTTATAGGACGCCAATAATCCTGATTCGATGGGGTTTTCCTGCATTGCAACCAATTTTGAGAGACGGCTGGAAACATCGGGCGCAACCGGGTTGCACCATGCTTGCGAATATTGGTTGCGATTGTGATTTCGAGGCACCAAAAAAAGCGCGCCGGGAGGCGCGCTTCGGTGTTCCGCGGGTGCAATGCGGCAATCAGGCGGCAGGCGGCAGGTTCAACCCGCGCGGCAGCGGAAACGACACGTTTTCCTCGATGCCGTCGAGCGCGCGGACATTGCGCACGCCGAGCTCGCGCAGCCGCGCGATCACGGCCTGGGCGAGCACTTCCGGCGCCGACGCGCCGGCCGTCACGCCGATACGGCGCTTGCCGGCGACCCATGCCGGATCGATCTGGTCGGGTGCATCGACCATGTACGCGGCCACGCCGCGCTTCTCGGCCACTTCGCGCAGGCGGCTCGAATTCGAGCTGTTGGGGCTCCCGACGACGATCACGACGTCGCACTGCGGCGCCATGAACTTCACCGCGTCCTGGCGGTTCTGCGTCGCATAGCAGATGTCCTGCTTCTTCGGCTCGCGGATCTTCGGATACTTCGCCTTCAGCGCGCCGATGATCTCCGCGGCGTCGTCGACGGACAGCGTCGTCTGCGTGACGAGCGCGATGCGCTCGGGATCGGCGAGTTCGAGCTTCTGCACGTCCTCGACGCTCTCGACGAGATGCATGCCGCGCTCGACCTGCCCCATCGTGCCTTCGACTTCCGGGTGGCCCTTGTGCCCGATCATGACGATGTCGACGCCATCCTGGCGCATCTTCGCCACTTCGACGTGCACCTTCGTGACGAGCGGGCAGGTTGCGTCGTAAATGCGCAGCCCGCGCACGTCGGCCTCGTCGCGCACGGCCTTCGACACGCCGTGCGCACTGAAGATCACGGTGTTGCCGGCCGGCACTTCCTCGAGTTCCTCGACGAAGATCGCGCCTTTCTTCTTCAGATCCTCGACCACGTACTTGTTGTGGACGATTTCGTGACGGACATAGATCGGCGCACCGTGCATCGCGATCGCACGCTCGACGATCTCGATCGCGCGGTCGACACCCGCGCAGAACCCGCGCGGCTGGGCCAGCAGGATTTCGGCATCGGCGGCAACGGTTTGCCCGGACAGCGTATCGGTGTTGCTCATGATTACAGGATTCCGATGATTTTCACTTCGAACGTGAGCGCCTGGCCCGCGAGCGGATGATTGAAGTCGAACAGCGCCGAGGTCTCGCCGACCTCCTTCAGCACCCCTGCGTACCGGCCGCCGTCCGGTGCGTTGAACTCGATCAGTTCGCCCGGCGTGAAATCGTCGCCGACCATCCCGTTCTCGCGCAACGTCGACAGCGTCACGCGCTGGAGCATGTCGGGATTGCGGGGACCGAACCCCTGTTCCGGGGCTAGCTGAAAAGTCGAGTGGTCGCCCACCCGGAGCCCGAGCAGAATCTGTTCGAGCGAGGGCGCCAGTTGCCCCGCGCCCAGCAGCAGCGTGGCCGGCTTGTCGGAGAAGGTGTTGACGATGTCGGCGCCGTCGGCCAGTGCCAGCCGGTAATGCAACGTGACGTGGGAACCGGGCTTCACTTCGGATAGATCGATGAGGCTCATGAATTACTCGTTCAGTCGGCGCCCGATACGGCCGAATGGCCCGGCGCAAAGTCAATATTGTAAGTCACCTGAGCGAGCAAGGCGGAAAGTGCGACGACGTCGCGCACACCACCCTGCCGCCAATGGAGTTCCAAGCATGCTGTCACCCTGCCTCGCCCTGCCGCCGGCCGAATGCCGGGACAATGCCGATGCACCGGCCGATCCGCCCGGCCGCGTCATCCCGATTCGCCGGCGCAAGCGCCGCCCGGCCGACTGGCGGCCCGAGCGACCGCGCGAGCGCTTGCTGGAGCGCGGGCCGGCCGCGCTGACCGACGACGAACTGATCGCGCTGCTGCTCGGCACGGGCAAGCCCGGGCACGATGTCTTCATCACCGCCCGCGCACTGGTCGATCGGTTCAGGACGTTGCGCGGGCTGCTCGAAGCGAGCACCGACGATTTCGAGGCGCACCCCGGCATCGGCCCCGCGCGTGCCGCGCGGCTGGCCGCGATCATCGAGATCGCCCGGCGCGTGCTGAACGAGAAGGCGCAGGTGCGCACGCCGATCGATTCGCCCCGCGCCGTCGAGGATTGCCTGCGGCTGAGGATCGGCACGTGTCCGCACGAGGTGTTCGTCGCGGTGTACCTCGACGCGCGCAACGGCCTGATCGACATGGAGGAAATCACGCGCGGCTCGCTCACGCGGATGGCCGTCTATCCGCGCGAGATCGTGCGACGCGCGATGGTGCACAACGCCGCGTCGCTGATCGTCGCGCACAACCATCCGTCGGGCGCCGTACAGCCCAGCGCGGAAGACCGTCGCCTCACCCGCGTGCTGAAAGATGCGCTCGAACTCGTCGACGTGCGGCTGCTCGACCACATCGTCGTCGGCACCGGCGACACTTTTTCGTTCGCACGCGCCGGTTGGCTGTAGACTGTGCCGCGGCAGCCCGCCCCGGGCGCCGCAACGACGAAGCGAAATTAGGTTTGATTTTTCTGAACTTTTTCTGCTAGAATCGTCGTCTGTCTTTTTCCAACCAGTTCTAGCCATCGAAGGGCCTTGTCTGTAAGGGCTACGGCGTTCTGAGTGCAGCCATGGATCACGTGGCGGTGCGATGGAACCTTCACCGGCGATCGAACCCCGAATTTAGCGTATTAGGAGTGCTCTCATGGCACGCGTATGCCAAGTAACTGGGAAAGCGCCGATGAGCGGCAACAACGTTTCCCACGCCAACAACAAGACGAAGCGCCGCTTCCTGCCGAACCTGCAAAACCGCCGGTTCTGGGTAGAGAGCGAAAACCGCTGGGTGCGCCTGCGCGTTTCGAACGCCGGCCTGCGCCTGATCGACAAGAACGGCATCGATTCCGTGCTCGCTGAGCTGCGCGCACGCGGCGAAGCCTAAGCCCAAGGAGCACAATCATGGCAAAAGGCGCACGCGACAAGATCAAGCTCGAGTCCACCGCTGGTACGGGTCACTTCTACACGACCACGAAGAACAAGCGCAACATGCCGGAAAAGATGGCGATCAAGAAGTTCGATCCCGTCGTCCGCAAGCATGTGGAATACAAAGAAACCAAGATCAAGTAATCTCCGGTTTCTGCCAGCCTGACGGCGACCGAAAAGCCCCGCTCCTGCGGGGCTTTTTGTTTTGCGCGCACGCTCCGGCCCGACGCGGTATGCTCTTCCCTTTCCGCGGCCACGGCTGCCGGAACGCACAAGATCAAAAGCGTAAACGATGGAGATGCAGCATGAAATTCGACGTGGCGATCGTCGGCAGCGGCCTGGCAGGGCTGTCGGTCGCACTCAACCTGGCCAGCACGCGACGTGTCGCGCTGATCGCGAAACGTTCGATGATGGAGGGGGCAAGCGATAACGCGCAAGGCGGTATCGCGGCGGTCCTCGACTCGGCGGACAGTATCGAGAACCACGTCGACGACACGCTGGTCGCCGGTGGCGGGCTGTGCGACGAAGGCGCGACGCGCTACATCGTCGAGCACGGCCGCGAAGCGATCGAATGGCTGATCTCGCAAGGCGTGCCGTTCACGAAGGACGACGCGGCCGAACTCGGTTTTCACCTGACGCGCGAAGGCGGCCACAGCCACCGCCGGATCATCCACGCGGCCGACGCGACCGGCCATGCGGTGCTCGCGACGCTATCCGAGCGCGCGCGCCAGCATCCGAACATCACGTTCTTCGAGAACCACCACGCGATCGACCTGATCACGTCGGACCGGCTCGGCCTGCCCGGCCGCCGCTGTCACGGCCTGTATGCGCTCGACGTCGACAACGACCGCACGATCACGATCGAGGCGCCGCACACCGTGCTCGCCACGGGCGGTGCCGGCAAGGTCTACCTGTACACGACGAACCCCGACACCGCGACCGGCGACGGCATCGCGATGGCGTGGCGCGCGGGCTGCCGCGTGTCGAACATGGAATTCATCCAGTTTCACCCGACCTGCCTGTTCCATCCGTATGCGAAGTCGTTCCTGATTTCGGAAGCCGTGCGCGGCGAAGGCGGCCTGCTGAAACTGCCCGACGGCACGCGCTTCATGCCCGCGCACGACCCGCGCGCCGAGCTCGCGCCGCGCGACATCGTCGCACGCGCGATCGACTTCGAGATCAAGAAGCGCGGGATCGACTGCGTGTATCTCGACATCAGCCATCAGCCGGAAGCGTTCCTGCGCGAACACTTCCCGACGATCCATGCGCGCTGCCTCGAATTCGGCATCGACATCGCGAAACAGCCGATTCCCGTCGTGCCGGCCGCGCACTACACGTGCGGCGGCGTCGTCACCGATCTCGCCGGACGCACCGATCTCGCGGGCCTGTATGCGGTCGGCGAGACGTCGTGCACCGGGTTGCACGGCGCGAACCGGCTCGCGAGCAACTCGCTGCTCGAATGTCTGGTGATCGGCCGTGCGGCCGCCGAAGCAATCGAGGCGGCCGGCTTCGACGCCGACACGCCGGCGACGCTGCCCGCATGGGACGAAAGCCGCGTGTCGGATGCCGACGAGGAAGTCGTCGTTGCGCACAACTGGGACGAACTGCGCCGCCTGATGTGGAACTACGTCGGCATCGTGCGCACCGACAAGCGCCTCGAACGCGCCAAGCACCGGCTGTCGCTGCTGCGCGACGAAATCCACGAGTACTACGCGAACTTCCGCGTGACGCGCGACCTGCTGGAACTGCGCAACCTCGTCGATGTGGCGACGCTGATCGTGAAGAGTGCGCAATCGCGCCGCGAAAGCCGCGGGCTGCACTACAGCCGCGACTGGCCGCATACGCTGCCGAAGGCATTGCCGAGCGTGCTCACGCCGCGCGCGCGCCGCTGAGCGTATGCCCTTCCCGGCTACTGCCGGGGAGCGCCCACGAAAAAAGCCGCTGGCGTTTGCGCGCCAGCGGCTTTTTTGTCTGACCCGACGACGTTCGGTCAGTCGACGATCCGCATCGAATAGTCGGTCGCGCGCACGTCCTTCGTCAGCGCGCCGATCGAGATGCGATCGACGCCCGTTTCGGCGAACGCACGCACCGTCTCGAAATTGACGCCGCCCGAGACCTCGAGCACGGCCTTGCCGGCCGCGACACGCACGGCTTCCCGCATCATGTCGAGCGTGAAGTTGTCGAGCAGCACCGACTGCGCACGATGCGCGAGCGCCGTATCAAGTTGCGCGAGCGTCTCGACCTCGATCTGCACGGGTACGCCCGACTCCAGCGCAAATGCCGCATCGAGCGCCTCGCCGACCCCGCCTGCCGCCGCGATGTGGTTCTCCTTGATCAGGATGCCGTCGTACAGCGCGAGGCGCTGGTTCTCGCCGCCGCCGACGCGCACCGCATACTTCTGCGCAAGCCGCAGGCCCGGCAGCGTCTTGCGCGTATCGAGGATCTTCGCGCGCGTGCCTTCGATGCGATCGACGTAGCGGCGCGTCGCGGTCGCGACGCCCGACAGCAGCTGCAGGAAATTCAGCCCGTTGCGCTCGGCCGTCAGCAGCGCGCGCGCCGGCCCGTCGAGTTCGCAGACGGTCGAATCGGGCGTCATGCGGTCGCCTTCGCGATAGCGCCATTGCACGGTGATCGACGGATCGATCCGGGCGATCACCGCCTCGAACCACGGCACGCCGCACAGCACGGCTTCCTCACGCACGATGATCCGCGCCCGGCGGCGCCCGCCGGCCGGCACGAGCCGCCCGGTCTGGTCGCCGGTGCCGACGTCTTCCGCGATCGCGTCGGCCACGTTGCGCGCGATCGCGTCGTCGAATGCCGCGCCGTATTGCTCACGAACGCTGTCGAACAGCGGGGATACGGCGTCGCTCATGCGGCCCCCACGTTCGCAAACAGCCCCTGGTCGCGCTGCAGGTCACCGCTCGCCTGCACGCGCTTCTTGTGCGCGGCCGCGAACTCGAGCATCCGGTCGATCGGCAAACGCGCACGCTCGCCGATCGCGGGATCGACGAAGATCTCGTTGTGGCCGCGTTCGAGCACGTCCGCAAGGTTCGCGAGGCCGTTCATCGCCATCCACGGGCAGTGCGCGCAGCTCTTGCAGGTCGCGCTGTTGCCGGCCGTCGGCGCGGCGATGAAGGTCTTGCCGGGCGCGGCGAGCTGCATCTTGTGCAGGATGCCGAGATCGGTCGCGACGATGAAGTGCGTCGCGTCGAACTTGACCGCCGCATCGATCAGTTGCGTGGTCGAGCCGACGACATCGGCCTGCGCGACGACGTTTTCCGGCGACTCGGGATGGACGAGCACCTTCGCGTCCGGATATTCGGCGCGCAGCAGGTCGAGCTCGATACCCTTGAACTCGTCGTGGACGAGGCACGAGCCTTGCCACAGCAGCATGTCCGCGCCGGTTTTCTTCTGGATATAGCTGCCGAGATGGCGGTCCGGCGCCCAGATGATCTTCTCGCCGCGCGCGTGCAGGTCGGCCACGATTTCGAGGCCGATCGACGACGTGACCATCCAGTCCGCGCGCGCCTTCACGGCCGCGCTGGTGTTCGCGTAGACGACGACGGTGCGGTCCGGATGCGCATCGCAGAACGCCGAGAATTCGTCGACCGGACAGCCGAGGTCGAGCGAACAGGTCGCGTCGAGATCGGGCATCAGGATCCGTTTGTTCGGGCTCAGGATCTTCGCGGTTTCGCCCATGAAGCGCACGCCGGCGACGACCAGCGTCTGCGCGTCGTGATCGCGGCCGAAGCGGGCCATTTCGAGCGAATCGGCAACGCAGCCGCCCGTTTCGTCGGCCAGCTCCTGCAGCTCGGCATCCACGTAGTAGTGGGCGACCAGTACGGCCTTTTCACGGGCGAGCAGCGTCTTGATGCGCGCCTTCAATGCAGCGCGCTCCTCGGCGGACGGCGCGTCGGGCACCTTGGCCCATGCCTGCCCCACGCCGCACACGGTCCCTGCCGCGACGGGCCGGTCGTACTCGACGGGTTTGATCGTCGATTGCATCTCCATATCTCCTGTCGATCCGAGTGAGCGCTTTGGCGCTCACTCGGATCCCATGCTTCGCGGTCGGCCGGAGTGGGGTGCTCGGCGCCTGCTCCGCTCCCCTGCTCGCCCGGGGCACCCGCTCGCCACCGCCCCAAGCTTCATACCAATCCGCCCTGCCGAACGCCCATCAAAACCGGCGGCCCAAATGAAAAAACCCCGCCAACGCGGGGTTTGTGACGTCCTGAGATTCTAATCGATTTCGAATCAGGCGTAGCGACGCAGGCGCGTCGCGAATTCCTGCAGCGCCTTGATGCCGCTTTGTTCCGCGCGATGGCACCAATCCTGCAATTGCGCGAGGAGCTGTTCGCGCGACGCGGTCGAACGATCCCAGATCGCGGCCAGGTCCTGGCGCAGCTGGAAGTACGTATGCAGCTTCTGGCTGTTCGCGAAGATTTCCGGCAGCAGCTTCTTCTGCGGCTCGTCGAGGCCGTCGGCGTCCTTGTGGAACCACTTGCGCGCACCGCGCATCAGCTGGTACTTCTCGCTCGAGCCGAGTTCCTTCAGGTGCGCGAGCTCCTGGCGGTACGCACGCTTCACGGCCTTGCCGTAGCGCGCCATCACTTCGTAGCGGTTCGACAGCACGGCCTGCAGCGTTTCCTGGTCGAGCACCGTCTTCGGCTTGTTCAGGCGCGGCGTGGGCGCAACCTTCTTCACCTTCGCGAGACCGAACGCCGACATGATGCGGATGTACATCCAGCCGATGTCGAACTCGTACCACTTGTTCGACAGCTTCGCCGACGTCGCGAACGTGTGGTGGTTGTTGTGCAGTTCTTCACCGCCGATCACGATGCCCCACGGGAACAGGTTCGTGCTCGCGTCGGCCGAGTTGAAGTTGCGATAGCCCCAGAAGTGACCGAAGCCGTTGACGACGCCAGCCGCCCAGAACGGGATCCAGACCATCTGCACGGCCCACACGGTCAGGCCGATCACGCCGAACAGCGCGACGTCGATCACCATCATCAGGCTGATGCCGAGAATCGGGTACTTCGAATAGACATTGCGCTCGACCCAGTCGTTCGGCGTGCCGTGGCTGAACTTGCGCATCGTCTCTTCGTTCTTCGCTTCCGCGCGATACAGTTCCGCGCCCTCGAGGAACACCTTCCAGATCCCGCGCGTCTGTGGGCTGTGCGGATCTTCCTCGGTCTCGCACTTCGCATGGTGCTTGCGGTGAATCGCGGCCCACTGGCCCGTCAGCATGCCGGTCGTCATCCACAGCCACAGCCGGAAGAAGTGGCTCGCGATCGGATGCAGTTCCAGCGCACGATGCGCCTGGCAGCGGTGCAGATAGACCGTCACGCCGATGATCGTGACGTGCGTGACGGCGAGCGCGAACAGCGCGACCTGCCACCACGAAAAACGCAGGAGCCCGTGGGAAAGAAAATCGAGCAGGGAATTCAACAAGGCAGTTACCTGTGATGAGAGCGACGCCGGCTCGCGCAGGCGTCAGAAAAATGAAAGCATACCGCGTATAGACTTGGATTCTACTTCAACCGTTCCAAGTCTTTGTAAAAAATGAATATTTTCTTGCCCTGGCGCAACCGGAGCAGTCCACGGGCGGACTTGGACGGGCGTGCGATCCGGTTCCGGCCGCGGGGTCAAAGCATTTGACGGCCGGCGCGCGCTATGCAGCCGGTGCGCGCCCGTTCGCCGCGCCGTTCGCGGCCGCCGGATCGAGCCCGGCCGTCGTACCGGCGGCGGGAAAACCGTCCGGCAATCCGACCACGCGCACCTCGCGCTGCGGAAACGGAATCGAGATCCCGTGCTCGCTGAACAACCGCCAGATGTTGCGGTTCACGCTCGAACGCACGCCCGACGTGCCTTTCGCGGAATCCTCGATCCAGAAACCAAGCTCCAGGTCGATCCCGTCCGCACCGAAACTCACCAGATACGGCGTCGGCGCGGGCTCCGCCAGCACGCGCGGCACGTCCTTCGCCGCGTCGGCGAGCAGCGCGAGCGCGTGCTCGACGTCGCTCGTGTACGCGACCTGCACCGCGACCTTCGCATAACCGCGCGTCAGGTAAGACGACTGGTTCTGTACGACGTCGGTGATCAGCTTCTCGTTCGGGATCAGTGTCTCGTTACCGTCGAGGCCGCGCACGACCGTGTAGCGCGTGCGGATCTGCGTGACGACGCCCTGCAGCCCGCCGACGCTGATCGCGTCGCCGAGCCGCAGCGAGCGGTCGAGCAGGATGATGAAGCCCGACACGTAGTTGCTCGCGATCTTCTGCAGCCCGAAGCCGAGACCGACGCCCACCGCGCCGCCGAACACGCCGAGCACGGTCACGTCGATGCCGACCAGCGACAGCCCGATCAGGATCGCCGCGAATACGAGCAGCGCGCGGCCGACCCGCGACAGCACGACCTTCAGGTTCGCGTCGAGCGTGCTCGCGCGCGTGAGGCGATCCTCGAGCACCGAGCCGAGCCACATCGCGACCATCAGCGTCACGCACACCCACAGCGCGCCCGAGATCACCGACAGCAGCGTGAGATGCGCATTGGCGACGCGGAACTGCACGCTGTCGAGCCAGCCGAGCACGTCGCGCTGGATCCCGAGCACGGTCAGCACCATCGCGGCCCACACGACGGTCGACACTACCTTCTCGACGATCGACAGCCACGCATGCGTGTGGCCGTCGCGCGCGAACACGCGCCGCGCGAAGAAGAACAGCACGTAGATCAACCCGATGCCGAACAGCGGCACGAGCGCGAGCTGCAGCAGCGACGTCGACATGAACGGGTCGAACGCGAGTTGCGCGGCGCCGACGAAGACGCTGCCGAACAACGGGAACAACGCGCGCTTCAGGCTTTGCGCGCCCGCGCCGGGCGCACGTCCGGCCGCCCGGCGGCGCGCATCGATGCGGCCGTGCACGAAGCGCGCGGTCACCCACGCGAAGCACAACGCGCCGACGAGAATCGCCGCCTGCCAGATCATCACCGGCTGGTGGAAGTCACGAATGACCGATTCCAGCCGGTGCGACAGCAGGCGGCTCTGCAGATTTTCCATCGTCCGTCCGGGCAGTCGTTACTGCGCGGCGCGCCGTTCGAGCACCGCGGCGAAGAAGCCGTCGGTCGCGTGTCGATGCGGCCACAGCGACAGGTAGTCGCCCGTCTCCAGCTCGATGCGCTGGTCGGCCAGCACCTTCTGCGCCGGCACCAGCACGAACTCGGGATGATCGGCCAGGAACTGTTCGACGATGCGCTCGTTCTCGGCGTCGAGCATGCTGCAGGTCGCATAGACGAGCCGCCCGCCCTTCTTCACGAGACGCGCGGCGCTCGCGAGGATCGACGCCTGCTTCGGTGTCAGCTCGTCGATCGCCGTGCGCGACTGGCGCCACTTCAGGTCCGGATTGCGGCGCAGCGTGCCGAGGCCGCTGCACGGCGCATCGACCAGCACGCGGTCGATCTTGCCGGCGAGCCGCTTGATCTTCGCGTCGTGCTCGCTGTCGATCAGCACCGGGTTCACGTTCGACAGCCCGCTGCGCGCGAGGCGCGGCTTCAGCTTCGCGAGGCGCTTCTCCGACACGTCGAACGCATAGAGCCGCCCGGTCGAGCGCATCATCGCGCCCAGCGCGAGCGTCTTGCCGCCCGCACCGGCGCAGAAGTCGACGACCATTTCGCCGCGGCGCGGCGCGACCAGCGAGCACAGCAGCTGGCTGCCTTCGTCCTGCACCTCGATCGCGCCTTCCTCGAACAGCTTCAGGCGCGTCAGCGCCGGCTTGCCGACCACCCGCACGCCGAACGGCGCGAACGGCGTCGCGCCCGCCTCGATGCCGCTCACGCGCAGCGCTTCGATCACCTGGTCGCGCGTCGCCTTCTGCGCGTTGGCACGCAGGTCGAGCGGCGCCGGGTAGTTCAGCGCGGCGGCAAGCTGCGCGAGCTCCTCGCCATCGAAACGGGCCGACAGCGCCTGATGGATCCAGTCGGGCAGGTTCGAGCGAATGCGCACCGGCAGGCTCGCCGGATCGATCTTCGACACGTGCTCGAGCCAGGCGGACTCGGTGTCGGACAGGAACGGCTTCAGCGCATTGCGGCCGACCGTCTGCATCAGGCCGAGCAGCGTCAGGCGCCGCGCCGGCGTACCCGTGCCGCTTTCGGCGAGGTGCGAAAACTCCATTTTCCGGCGCAGCACCGCGAACACGGCCTCGGCGATCACGCCGCGCTCGGCGTGCCCGAGCTTCGGGTGCGCGCGGAAGAACCGGCTCGTCGTCGCATCGGCGGGGCCGGCGAATTTCAGCACCTCGGCCAGCAAAGTCTCGGTCTGGCCAATCAGGAATCCGTGCAGCTTCATACGCCCTCGCTCGTTTCGGTATGCGGTTGATCCGCGAAAATCCAGCGCGCCTCTTCCGGCGCGACCACTGCACGGCCGTTCTCGAGGCGCAGACGCCCCTCGACGAACCAGCGCACCGCGCGCGGATACAGCACATGCTCGACGCTCAGCACGCGCCGCGCGAGCGCGGCCGCGTCGTCGCCGGCGCGCACGGGCACCGCGCCCTGCGCGACGATCGCGCCGCTGTCGAGCTCGGGAATGACGAAATGCACGCTCGCGCCATGCAGCGCGACGCCCGCGTCGAGCGCCTGCTGATGCGTATGGATACCCTTGAAGCTCGGCAGCAGCGACGGATGGATGTTCAGCAGCCGGCCTTCGTATCGTCTGACGAATGCGGGCGTGAGGATGCGCATGAAGCCGGCGAGAACGACGAGATCGGGGGCGAAACGGTCGATCTCGGCGGCGAGCGCCGCGTCAAAGCTGTCGCGGCCGTCGAACGGCCGGTGGTCGACCACCGCCGTCGCCACCCCGTGCGACGCGGCAAAAGCCAGGCCGGCCGCATCGGGCCGGTTGGCGATCACGGCGGCAATCTCGGCCGGCCAGCGTTCCTGCGCGCATGCGCGGACGATGGCCTCCATGTTGCTGCCGCGACCGGAAATCAGGATCACGAGTTTTTTCATCCGCGAATTTTACCATTCGCCCCCGCGTTTCCCGCCTTCTCGGCCGCCGGCCCGTCCGAACGTTTATAATCTTCTGCTTTGCGGCATCCCACCGCCCATTCCCCGACCGCTGCATCCGCTATCGTGAAAGTCTTCCGCGGCCTGCCCAACGCCGAGAGCCGTGCCCCGTGCGCGCTGACGATCGGCAACTTCGACGGTGTCCATCGCGGCCACCAGGCCCTGCTCGCGCGCGTGCGCGCGGCAGCGGACGCGCGCGGCCTGCCCGTGTGCGTGATGACGTTCGAGCCGCACCCGCGCGAATTCTTCAATCCGGCCGGCGCGCCGCCGCGCATCGCGATGCTGCGCGACAAGCTCGAGGCGCTGCGCGATCACGGTGTCGACCGCGTCGTCGTCGAGCACTTCAACCATACGTTCGCGAGCCAGTCGCCGCAGGCGTTCGTCGAACGCACGCTGGTGAACGGGCTGCACACGCACTGGATGATGGTCGGCGACGATTTCTGCTACGGCGCGAAACGCGCGGGCACCTTCGACACGCTGAAGGCGGCCGGCGAGCAGTACGGCTTCGAGGTCGAGCAGATGGGCACGGTGGCCGGCAGCGACGGCACGCGCATTTCCAGCTCGGGCGTGCGCGCCGCGCTCGCGGCCGGCGATCTCGACGCGGCCGCGCAGGCGCTCGGCCACGGCTACGCGATCAGCGGCCACGTCGCGCACGGGCTGAAGCTCGGCCGCGACCTCGGTTTCCCGACGCTGAACCTGCCGATCGCGCACAAGCGGCCGGCGCTCGCGGGCATCTTCGTCGTGCAGGTGCACGGCCTCGGCCCCGACCCGCTGCCGGGCGTCGCGAGCCTGGGCCTTCGCCCGACCGTCGACGATTCCGGCCGCGTGCTGCTCGAAGTGCACCTGCTCGACTGGCATGGCGACGCGTACGGCAAGCTCATCCGCGTCGAATTCCTGAAGAAGCTGCGCGACGAGGCGAAATTCGACGACCTCGAGGCGCTGTCGCGCGCGATCGCCCTGGACGTCGCGAACGCGCGCGCGTACTTCATCGAACGCGACCGTGCGCCGGGCAGCCGTGCCACGGGCTTCTCGACGTCGGCAACCGACCGAATTAGCTGATCCGGACGGCGGCGCCCGGCGCCGCACCCTCGCGCCGCCCACTCGCGCGCATCCCCGATTCACGACGCCCGAGCGTCTCCCGATTTAGATAGCGATCCCATCATGAGCAACAAGAAAGCCGATTCGAAACCGCAGGCCAAGTATCCGGTCAACCTGCTCGACACGCCGTTCCCGATGCGCGGCGACCTGCCCAAGCGCGAGCCGCAGTGGGTCAAGGAATGGGAGGAGCGCGGCCTCTACGAGAAGATCCGCGCGGCCAGCAAGGGCCGGCCGAAGTTCATCCTGCACGACGGCCCGCCGTATGCGAACGGCGACATCCACCTCGGCCACGCGGTCAACAAGATCCTGAAGGACATCGTCGTCAAGTCGCGCAACATGGCCGGCTTCGACGCGCCGTACGTGCCGGGCTGGGATTGCCACGGCATGCCGATCGAAATCCAGATCGAGAAGCAGTTCGGCAAGTCGCTGCCGGCAGCCGAAGTGATGAGCAAGGCGCGTGCGTACGCGACCGAGCAGATCGAGAAGCAGAAGGTCGGCTTCAAGCGCCTCGGCGTGCTCGGCGACTGGGCGAACCCGTACAAGACGATGAACTTCGTGAACGAGGCGGAAGAGATCCGCGCGCTCGGCAAGATCATCGAGAAAGGCTACGTGTACCGCGGGCTGAAGCCGGTGAACTGGTGCTTCGACTGCGGCTCGGCGCTCGCCGAGGCGGAAGTCGAGTACAAGGACCGCACCGATCCGACGATCGACGTGATGTTCGCGTTCGCGGAACCGGAAAAGACCGCGCAGGCGTTCGGCCTGCCGGCACTGCCGCGCACCGAGGGCGGCATCGTGATCTGGACCACCACGCCGTGGACGATCCCCGCCAACCAGGCGCTGAACCTCCATCCGGAAATCGTCTACGCGCTGGTCGACACCGAGCGCGGGCTGCTGATCATCGCGCAGGAGCGCGTCGAAGCCTGCATGGCCGACTTCAAGCTGACGGGCCGCGTCGTCGCGACCGCGCCGGGCGTGAAGCTCGCCAACCTGCGCTTCCACCACCCGCTCGCATCGGCCCACCCCGGCTACAAGCGTACGGCCCCCGTCTACCTCGGCGACTACGTGACGACCGACACGGGTACCGGCGTCGTGCACTCGTCGCCCGCGTACGGCATCGAGGACTTCATGTCGTGCAAGGCGCACGGGATGACCGATTCGGACTTCATCAACCCGGTGATGGGCGACGGCCGCTACATCGAATCGCTGCCGCTGTTCGGCGGCCTGTCGATCTGGGACGCGAACCCGAAGATCGTCGACGCGCTGAACGCGGCCGGCTCGCTGCTGCGCAGCGAGAAGTACACGCACAGCTACATGCACTGCTGGCGCCACAAGACGCCGATCATCTACCGCGCCACGTCGCAGTGGTTCGCCGGCATGGACGTCACCCCGCGCGACGGCGGCAAGACGCTGCGTGAAACGGCGCTCGAAGGCGTCGACGCAACCGCGTTCTACCCGTCGTGGGGCAAGCAGCGCCTGTTCAGCATGATCGCGAACCGTCCCGACTGGACGCTGTCGCGCCAGCGCCAGTGGGGCGTGCCGATGGCGTTCTTCGTGCACAAGGAAACCGGCGAGCTGCATCCGCGCACGCTGGAGCTGCTCGAGGAAGTCGCGAAGCGCGTCGAGCAGTCGGGCATCGAGGCGTGGCAGTCGCTCGACCCGCGCGAGCTGATCGGCGACGACGCGAACCTGTACGAAAAGAACCGCGACACGCTCGACGTGTGGTTCGACTCGGGCACGACGCACTGGCACGTGCTGCGCGGCTCGCACAAGGATCAGCTGCAATTCCCGGCCGACCTGTACCTCGAAGGCTCGGACCAGCATCGCGGCTGGTTCCACTCGTCGCTGCTGACCGCGTCGATGATCGACGGCCGCGCGCCGTACAAGGGCCTGCTCACGCACGGTTTCACGGTCGACGGCGAAGGCCGCAAGATGAGCAAGTCGCTCGGCAACGGGATCGACCCGCATGAAGTCGCGAACCGCCTCGGCGCGGAAATCATCCGTCTGTGGATCGCGTCGACCGACTACTCGGGCGAACTCGCGATCTCCGAGGAAATCCTGAAGCGCGTGACCGAAGGTTATCGCCGCATCCGCAACACGCTGCGCTTCCTGCTCGCGAACCTGTCGGACTTCGACTTCGCGCAGCACGCGGTGCCGGTCGACGAATGGCTCGAGATCGACCGCTATGCGGTCGCGTTCTCGCAGCAGTTGCAAACGGAGCTGCTCGGCCACTACGAGAAGTACGAATTCCACCCGGTCGTCGCCAAGCTGCAGACGTACTGCTCGGAAGATCTCGGCGGCTTCTACCTCGACGTGCTGAAGGACCGCCTGTACACGAGCGCGGCCGACTCGCGCGCGCGCCGCTCGGCACAAACGGCGCTGTACCACCTGACGCACGGCCTGCTGCGCGTGCTCGCGCCGTTCCTGTCGTTCACGGCGGAAGAAGCGTGGAAGGTGTTCCAGCCGGCCAGCGACACGATCTTCACGGAAACCTACTATGCGTATCCGGAGGTCGCCGGCTCGGCCGCGCTGATCGAGAAGTGGGCGCTGCTGCGCGAGGTGCGCGGCAACGTGACGAAGGCACTCGAGGAAGCGCGCACCGCGAACCGCATCGGCTCGTCGCTGCAGGCCGAAGTCGCCGTGCACGCGAGCGGCGCGCGTTACGACGCGCTCACGAGCCTCGGCGACGACCTGAAGTTCGTGCTGATCACGTCGGCCGCGACGGTCGTCAAGGTCGACGACGAAGCGCAGGAAAGCGTCGACGTGGCCGCCTCGAAGTACCAGAAGTGCGAACGCTGCTGGCACTACCGCGAAGATGTCGGCGCGCACGCCGATCATCCGACGCTGTGCGGCCGCTGCTTCTCCAACCTGTTCGAAAACGGCGAAATCCGGAGCGCTGCTTAAATATGGCGAAAACCCTGTCGAAACCGGCCAGCGGCGCGCTTGCGCCCTGGCTCGGCATTTCGCTGATCGTGATCCTGTTCGACCAGTTGTCGAAGATCGCGATCCTGAAAACGTTCGCGTACGGCGCGCAGCACGCGCTGACGTCGTTCTTCAACCTCGTGCTGGTGTACAACCGCGGCGCCGCGTTCGGCTTCCTGTCGACCGCCGGCGGCTGGCAGCGCTGGGCGTTCACCGCGCTCGGCATCGGCGCGACGCTCGTGATCTGCTTCCTGCTGAAACGCCACGGCCAGCAGCGGCTGTTCAGCCTCTCGCTCGCGCTGATCCTCGGCGGCGCGCTCGGCAACGTGATCGACCGGCTCGTCTACGGCCACGTGATCGACTTCCTCGATTTCCACCTCGGCGCCTGGCACTTCCCGGCGTTCAACCTCGCCGATTCCGCGATCACGGTCGGCGCGGTACTGCTGATCTACGACGAGCTGCGTCGCGTGCGCGGCTCGCGCTAAACGCGCATACTCGGCGTCGACGGCCGGCTTCGCGCCGGCCGTTCCGTTTGACCCTTGGAGGCCTGAGTTGGCACACGCAGAACTCGCAGGAAAACACCTCGTTCTCGGCCTGACGGGCGGCATCGCCTGCTACAAGATCGCCGAGCTCACGCGGCTGCTCGTGAAGGCCGGCGCGACCGTGCAGGTCGCGATGACCGAAGCGGCCACCCAGTTCATCACGCCCGTCACGATGCAGGCGCTGTCGGGCCGGCCCGTCTACACGAGCCAGTGGGATGCGCGCATCGACAACAACATGGCGCACATCGACCTGTCGCGCGAGGCCGACGCGATCGTGATCGCGCCAGCATCGACGGACTTCCTCGCGAAGCTCGCGCACGGGTTTGCCGATGACCTCCTGTCGACGCTGTGCGTCGCACGCGACTGTCCGCTGCTCGTCGTCCCCGCGATGAACCGCCAGATGTGGCAGAACCCCGCCACGCAGCGCAACGCCGCGCAACTGCGCGCGGACGGCGTGTCGGTGCTCGGCCCGGATTCGGGTGCGCAGGCATGCGGGGAAGTCGGCGACGGCCGCATGCTCGAGCCCGAGGCGATCTATGAAGCCATCGTCGCGCACTTCGCGCCGAAGGTGCTCGCGCACCGGCGCGTGCTGATCACGGCCGGGCCGACGTTCGAACCGCTCGATCCCGTGCGTGGCCTGACGAACCGCTCGAGCGGCAAGATGGGCTTCGCGCTCGCACGCGCCGCGCAGCAGGCCGGCGCCGACGTGCATCTCGTCGCGGGGCCGGTCGCGCTCGACACGCCGTGGGGCGTGTACCGCCAGGACGTGCAGACCGCGCAGCAGATGTACGACGCGGTGATGCATGCGGTCGCCGATGCCGACATCTTCATCGCGGTGGCCGCGGTGGCCGACTGGCGCGTCGATCAGCCGGCCGAGCACAAGATGAAGAAGACGGCCGACCGCAAGATGCCGGCGCTCGCGTTCGTCGAGAACCCCGACATCCTCGCGTCGGTCGCGGCGCTGCCCGATCCACCGTTCTGCGTCGGTTTCGCGGCCGAAAGCGGCGACCTCGACGTACACGGCGACGAAAAGCGCAAGCGCAAGAACGTGCCGCTGCTCGTCGGCAATCTCGGCCCGCTGACGTTCGGCCGCGACGACAACGAAGTCGTGCTGTTCGAAGCGGCCGGCCTCACGCGCCTGCCGCGCGCCCCGAAGGACGAACTCGCGCATGCGCTCGTCGCGGAAATCGCGAAGCGCCTGCCCGACAACCGCCTGATCTGATCACCCGCGCGGCGGCGCTGGCCGCCGCGCCCTTCCCGACCGATTCGACGACCGCATGAAACTCGACCTGAAGATTCTCGACGCGCGCATGCGCGACTACCTGCCCGCCTACGCGACCACCGGCAGCGCGGGCCTCGACCTGCGCGCGTGCCTCGACGCCCCGGTCACGCTGCGGCCGGGCGAAACGACGCTCGTCCCGACGGGCCTCGCGATCCACCTCGCCGATCCCGGCTATGCGGCGCTGATCCTGCCGCGCTCGGGCCTCGGCCACAAGCACGGGATCGTGCTCGGCAACCTGGTCGGCCTGATCGACTCCGACTACCAGGGCCAGTTGATGGTCTCGACGTGGAACCGCGGCCAGACCGAGTTCGTGCTGAACCCGTTCGAACGGCTCGCGCAGCTCGTGATCGTGCCGGTCGTGCAGGCGCAGTTCAACATCGTCGACGATTTCGCCGAGAGCGATCGCGGCGAAGGCGGCTTCGGCAGCACCGGCCGCCACTGATCGGCATCACACGAAAAAGGGGCCGCGCGGCCCCTTTTTCTTTTCCGTTCATCGTCACTCGCCGGCCGGCTGCGCGATCCGCGCGGGCACCGGTTCGCGCCGCCGCGCCTGCGCGATGCTCGCATAGATGACCATCGCGACCAGCACGGCGAGCAACACGGCCGACGAGCCGACCGTCCCGAGCGCGAGGCCGCCCTTCGCGACCGGCTTCGTCAGCAGGTCGCCGACCGTCGCGCCGAACGGACGCGTGAGCACGAACGCGGCCCAGAACAGCAGCACGCCGGAGATCCGCGTGAAGTAGTGCGCGAGCACGATCACCGCCAGCAGCCCGCCGATCAGCAGCGCGCCGCCGCCGAAGCCGAGCCCCGAGCTGTCCGCGAGGAAATCGCCGAGCGCGGTGCCGAGCGTGTTCGAGAACAGGATCGCGATCCAGTACAGCAGTTCGACCTTGCGCGTGCGGATCAGGTCGACCGACAGCGATTCGCCGCTCAGGCGCCAGACCGCGAAGATCGCCAGCAGGATCGCGACGAGGATCGACGAACCGGCTGCGTAGCCGAGGCCGAGCGTGCGGTCCATGAAGTCGGACATCGTCGTGCCGGCCGTGCTCGTCGCGACGATCACGGCCCAGTAGACCGCCGGGCGATAGCGCGTCGTCCGGAGCTGGGCGCCCAGCGTCACGAGAAAGAAACCGAACAGCAGGATCGAGCTCACCGCGTAGCCGACGTTCAGCGTCATCGACAGCAGGTCGCCGCCGGTTTCGCCGAGCGTCGTCGCGCAGATCTTCATGATCCAGAACGCGAGCGTGATTTCGGGAAGTTTGTTCATTCGAACCCCATTTGCAGGAAGCGGCGAGCCGGCGCGTGCCGGCCCGCCTTGCGGACAGGATCGAATGTAGTCGCCGCCGGCTTAACGGAACCTTAGCGAACGTGAAGCCGGTGCACGAGTACGCCGGCGCCGTCAGCGCGCGTGTTCGTGCCGGTAATGCAGCGCGTACGCGAGCGTCAGCAGCACGGCGAACACGACGCCGACCACCATCGTCATCCGGAATTCGCGCGTGAACGCGGTGGTGAGCAGGATCGCCGCGACGAGCGCCGCGCCGAGCAGGCTGCCGAACGGGTGGCCCCACATCCGGAACGCGAGCACGGGGCCGCGATACCGCGCACGGAAGCGCAGGTGCGTGATGAAGATCATCAGCCACGTGAACAGCGCGCCGAACATCGCGATCGCCATCATCACCGTGAACGCGGTGTCGGGCGCGAGCGCGACCAGCACGGCCGCGACCGCGACGCCGCTGGTCGAGATCCACAGCGCCGCGCGCGGCACGCCGTTCGCGCCGAGCCGGCCGAACACCGCGGGCGCGAGCCGTGCGCGCGACAGGCTGAACATCATCCGCGTCGTCACGTAGAGCTGGCTGTTCATCGCCGACAGCGCCGCGACCAGCAGCACGAAGTTGATCACGCCGGCCGCGTACGGCACATGCGTCGCGGCCATCACCTTCACGAACGGGCTCTCGTCGGTACCGGCCGCCGTCCACGGCACGATCGCGAGCATCAGCGACAGCGTCAGCAGGTAGAACAGCACGAGCCGGAACACCGTCGAGCGGAACGCGCGCGTGACCGCGTGCTGCGGATCGCGCGCCTCGCCGGCTGCGATCGCGACGGCTTCGATGCTCATGTAGCTGAAGATCGCGACGATCACCGCGACCCAGGTGCCCCACGGCCCCTTCGGCATGAAGCCGCCGTGCGCGGTGTAGTTGGCGAAACCGATGCCCGATGCGGCCGGCGCCGACCAGACCAGATACGCGCCGAGCACGATGAACACGACGATCGCCGCGATCTTCAGCAGCGAGAACGCGTATTCGACCGTGCCGTACAGCGTGACGCTGGCGAGATTCACGGCGATCAGCAGCGCGGAGAAGCCGATCACCCAGTACCAGCCGGGTACGGCGGGGAACCAGTACTTCATGAACACGGCGATCGCGCTGATTTCGGTACCGATCGCGAATACGACCGCGAACCAGTACGCATAGCGCACCAGAAAGCCCGCGAGCGGGCCGACGTAGTGCTCGGCATACGCGCCGAACGAGCCGGCCGTCGGGTGCGCGACCGTCATTTCCGCGAGCGCGCCCATCAGCAGCAGCGCGATCAGCGCGCCGATCGCATAGGACACGAGCACGCTCGGGCCCGCGAGCCCGATCGCGAATCCGCTGCCGAGGAACAGCCCCGTGCCGATCGCGCCGCCGATCGCGATCATCGCCATCTGCCCCGACGTCAGCGCGTGGCGCAACCCTTGTTCGCGCGCGACGATATCGTCGAACGACCGTTGTTGTTGTGTCACTGCGTTACCACTCCCCTGCACCACCATCGCGCCGCCGGCGCCGGATAAAACGAAACGGCGCGGAGAACTTCCCGCGCCGTTCGCATGAACAACGAATTATCGCTTACTCGACTTCGACCGTCTCTTCGTTCGGCTTGTGCGGCGGATTCGCCAGCTTGTCGAACGACAACTGCACCTTGTCGTTTTCGTCGACGTCGACCGTCACGTGACCGCCGTTGAGGAGCTTGCCGAACAGCAGCTCGTCGGCCAGCGCGCGCCGGATCGTGTCCTGGATCAGCCGTTGCATCGGCCGCGCGCCCATCAGCGGGTCGAAGCCGTGCTTCGCGAGATGCTTGCGCAACGCGTCGGTGAAGAGCGCGTCGACCTTCTTCTCGTGCAGCTGTTCCTCGAGCTGGATCAGGAACTTGTCGACCACGCGCATGATGATTTCCTCATCGAGCGAGCGGAAGCTGATGATCGAATCCAGGCGGTTGCGGAACTCCGGCGTGAACAGGCGCTTGATGTCGGTCATCTCGTCGCCCGTTTCGCGGCGCGTCGTGAAGCCGATCGTCGCCTTCTGCATCGACTCGGCGCCCGCGTTCGTCGTCATGATGATGATGACGTTGCGGAAATCCGCCTTGCGGCCGTTGTTGTCCGTCAGCGTGCCGTGGTCCATCACCTGCAGCAGCACGTTGAAGATGTCCGGATGCGCCTTCTCGATTTCGTCGAGCAGCAGCACGCAATGCGGCTTCTTCGTGACGGCTTCGGTCAGCAGGCCACCCTGGTCGAACCCGACGTAACCCGGCGGCGCGCCGATCAGGCGGCTCACCGCGTGACGCTCCATGTATTCCGACATGTCGAAACGGATCAGCTCGATGCCGAGCGTGAACGCGAGCTGGCGCGCCACTTCGGTCTTGCCGACGCCCGTCGGGCCGGAGAACAGGAACGCGCCGATCGGCTTGTCCATCTTGCCGAGCCCCGCGCGCGCCATCTTGATCGAGGCCGCGAGCGCGTCGATCGCCGGATCCTGGCCGAACACGACGCTCTTCAGGTCGCGGTCGAGCGTCTGCAGCTTGCTGCGATCGTCCTGCGACACGCTTTGCGCCGGCACGCGTGCGATCTTCGAGATGATTTCCTCGATCTCGCTCTTGCCGATCGTCTTCTTCTGCTTCGACTTCGGCAGGATGCGCTGCGCGGCGCCGGCCTCGTCGATCACGTCGATCGCCTTGTCCGGCAGGTGACGATCGGTGATGAAGCGCGCCGACAGTTCGGCCGCGGCCGACAAGGCACCCGACGAATACTTGACGCCGTGATGCTCCTCGAAGCGCGATTTCAGCCCGCGCAGGATCGCGACCGTCTGCTCGACGCTCGGCTCCGTCACGTCGACCTTCTGGAAGCGCCGCGACAGCGCCGCATCCTTCTCGAAGATGCCGCGATACTCGGTGAACGTCGTCGCGCCGATGCACTTGAGCGTGCCCGACGACAACGCCGGCTTCAGCAGGTTCGACGCATCGAGCGTGCCGCCCGACGCGGCGCCCGCGCCGATCAGCGTATGGATTTCGTCGATGAACAGGATCGCGTGCGGGCGCTCCTTCAGTTCCTTCAGCACCGTCTTCAGACGCTGCTCGAAATCGCCGCGGTACTTGGTGCCCGCGAGCAGCGCGCCCATGTCGAGCGAGTACACCTGCGCGTTCGCGAGGATGTCCGGCACTTCGCCGCGCGTGATGCGATACGCGAGCCCTTCGGCGATCGCGGTCTTGCCCACGCCGGCTTCGCCGACGAGCAGCGGATTGTTCTTGCGGCGACGGCACAGCACCTGCACGACGCGCTCGACTTCGGGCTCGCGCCCGATCAGCGGATCGATGCGGCCGTCCTTCGCCATCTGGTTCAGGTTCTGCGTGAACTGCGCGAGCGGCGTTTCCTTCTGCGCGTTCGCGTCTTCGCTTTCCGCGTTCGCGTCGGTCGACTTCGCGGCTTCGCCGTTGTTCGTCTTCGCGATGCCGTGCGAAATGAAGTTCACCACGTCGAGGCGCGTGACGCCCTGCTGCTGCAGGTAGTACACGGCGTGCGAATCCTTCTCGCCGAAGATCGCGACCAGCACGTTCGCGCCGGTGACTTCCTTCTTGCCGTTCGACGTCGACTGGACGTGCATGATCGCGCGCTGGATCACCCGCTGGAAACCGAGCGTCGGCTGGGTATCGACATCGTCGGTACCCGGGACGGTCGGTGTGTTGTCGTGGATGAAATTGCGCAGGTTCTGACGCAAGTCCTCGATGTTTGCCGCGCACGCGCGCAACACCTCGGCTGCCGTCGGATTATCCAGCAGGGCCAGCAGCAGGTGCTCGACCGTGATGAACTCATGGCGCGCCTGGCGTGCTTCCATGAACGCCATGTGCAGGCTGACTTCCAATTCCTGGGCAATCATGCTTCCTCCATCACGCACTGCAGCGGATGCCCGGCCTGCCGCGCATGGGTAACGACTTGCTCAACCTTGGTCGACGCGATGTCCCGCGTATAGACCCCACATACCCCTCGCCCTTCGCGATGGACCTTCAGCATGATCTGCGTGGCCGTCTCGCGATCCTTCTTGAAATACTCCTGGACCACCATCACGACGAATTCCATCGGCGTGAAGTCGTCGTTCAGCAGCACCACCTTGTACATCGAAGGCGGCTTGAGCTTCTGCTGCTTGCGTTCCAGGACGGTACTGTCCTGCTTGTCCGGGATAATCGCCATACACCCATTCTAAACAACTCGGACAGGCCCGCAATCCTGCCATAACCCGACCGACCGGCCGGCGCCCTCCCCGGTATCCCGGAACACGCTATCGTCTTCGTGCCATACGAAAGCCGGCTGCGGTGCCGGCTTTCACGCGTGGCGCGGAACACGAACCGTCAGGGGGCAACTGCACCGGAGCGTCGTGTCCGCATCCAGTATCCCACAAGCCGGGACGACTCGAACGCGTGTCACTCGAGCCTGGTATATGAGCCGATTATGCGGCTTTTCAAGCCCCGGCGCTCGGCGGCATGCTGCAAAGCAAAGCCGGAAAAACCCTGAAAATGGGTTCTTTACAACGACCCTCTAAACGTCTAAAAATTCCTCTTGACACTCCAATAAAGAGCGCCAACAATCAAGCTGGCACTTTTTTCAATTCGCCGGTTGGCGAAATGAATGAGGCCGAGGTGAGCTTGTGAGGGGGGAACGGCTGCATTTTCCGGTCGTTTAGCTTTTCGAGCGTGCTCGTGGTAAGTAGCAGCGACTGTGTGACAGGGGAAGTAGGAAATGGCAACTGGTATCGTTAAATGGTTCAACGACGCGAAGGGCTTCGGTTTCATCACTCCCGACGAGGGCGGTGAGGATCTGTTTGCGCACTTCTCGGCTATCACCATGAATGGCTTCAAGACGCTGAAGGAAGGCCAGAAGGTGAGCTTTGACGTCGTCCAAGGGCCGAAGGGCAAGCAAGCGTCGAACATCCAGGCCGTATAAGGCATCGGATATCTGACGAAGAAACCCGGCGCATTGCGCCGGGTTTCTTTTTTGGAGGCCGGCCATTCGATAATCGATTGGCCGGCCTTTTCGTTCAATCCCGATAATTGAACACACATTGTCTTGTCACACATGCAGATCGGATATCGATCCCGCACGTGAAACATATTCACGACTTCGTTACACGACCTTCAGCGTGCCCATCATGCCGAGATCCTCGTGTTCGAGAATGTGGCAATGAAACATGCGCTCTCCGGGCATGTCTTGCGTGACGAGAATCGACACGGTTTCACCGCTGCGCACGTTCACGGTATCGCGCCATGCGCGCAACGGTTCGGTCGTGCGCGCGCCGCCCGACGCGCGCTCGATCACCTGGAACTGCGTGCCGTGCAGGTGGAACGGGTGATCCATGTCGGTGCCGTTGCGGATCTCCCAGCGCTCGACGTCGCCGCGGCGGCTCGTCAGCGTTGCACGGTGCGCCGCATAGGTTTCGCCGTTGATCATGAAGCGCATGCCGGCCGGCCGGCCGTGCGCCGCGCCCTTCATCATCGCGTCCATGTCCATTTCCTCGCCGAACTCGACCGTCTTGCGCGCAACCGGTTCGCCCAGCGGCGGTACCGTGCGCAGCGTGGCCGGCAACGCGCGCGCGGCGGCGGGCGCGAACGCGACATCGGCCAGTGCCAGCGCCGGATCGGCCGGCAGGCTGCCGTGGCCGTCGTCGTGCGACATCGCCATCTTGCGGCGGTCGTATTCGGCCGCCTGCAGCACCGCGCGCGATGCGCGGTCGCCCGCGCGCACGAGCAGCTCCGCACGCTCGCCCGGCGCGATCAGCAACGACGTCACGCGGCGCGGCGCATCGAACAGCCCGCCGTCGGTACCCACGTGCTCGAACGCACGGCCGTCGTCGAACGCGACGCGCAGGTAGCGCGCGCTGCACGCGTTCCACACGCGCCAGCGCTCGTCGCCCGCGATGTCGATGCGCGGCCGGCGCGCGCCGTTGACCAGGACGAACTGACCTTCGCGGCCGTTCATCCAGTCCATCATGTCGTTCGGCGCAATCGTGCCATCGCGCGCAAGCTTCAGGTCCGACACGAACAGGTTGCGCTCGGGCCAGCCGGCGAGCGGATCGTCCGCGGCGCGCACGATGAACGGGCCGGCCAGCCCGCGAAATACCTGCTCGGCCGTCATCATGTGCGGATGCGGGTGGTACCAGTAAGTGCCGGCGCTGCCCTTCGGTAGCGTGAAACGGTACACGCGCGACGCGCCGGGTGCGACGGGATCGGACGGATTGCCGTCCTGGTCGGGCGGCACGGGCAGGCCGTGCCAGTGGATCGTCGACGGCTGCGGCAGCCGGTTCACGAACTTGATTTCGACCGTGTCGCCCTCGCGCACGTCGATCAGCGGGCCGACGACGGGGCCTTGCGCGCCCGCGCCGAACTGCCAGAACGTGGTCGGCCGCGTGCCGCGCAGCATCGGGCGCGCGACGGGTTGCGCGACCAGCGTCGCCCGGAACGTACCGGGCTCGCGGCTTTCGTTCGCGAGCGTGCGCAACGTCGCGAGCGGCGCGCCGGCCGGCAGCGCGTCGGCGGCCGCGAGCGCGGCCGGCGCGGGCTTGCCGTGCCCCGCATGGTCCGCCATCCCCGACATGCCCGGCATGTCGTCCATCGAATCCATGCCGGCCATGCCCGCATGACCGGCATGCTGCGCCCACGCGGTGCGCGCGAACAGCGACGCGGCTGCGACGCCGATGGCGCGCGACAGGAAGGTTCTCCGTCTCATCAATCGATCCTCGTTATCCATGCAGCGTCGCACGACCGCCACGACGCACGCGCCGGCCGGCCGGACCGCCGGTGCGCGACGCGAAACCTGATGCCCGCGTCATCATAACCGCTGGCTCCGCTCGAACGGCGCCGCCCCGGCCGGGCGGCGATACGCCGCAGCGCTACTGCTTACGGCCCTTCGGCAGCGATCGCCCCTGCCCTGAACCATGCCCGCCGCCGCATCCAGCCGCCCGTTTCGCCCCTACCGTCGGCCACCCGGTCGGCGCGTGTCGCGCCACCCCTCCACGAAACCGCCAATTTTTCACGATGCGGAACAAGTCCCTGCGTTGTAAAAATTCGTGGTGCAGGGCACAAATTTCCCGTTTCGCGATGGCAAAAAACGTTCCGCAATACGGAACATAGAAAATAATCTATTGTTTTTAAACATGAATTTTTGTTTCGAGAAGCCGTTCTAGTTGCACCATCCAACCGGGTCGCGGACGTAGACTTTGTTCCATGCACTGACGCTTCGCCACGACGTTCGATACGGAACCCGGCGCAAGCAGCCAGTCGGGCCACAGCCGGCCGAGCCGGCAGGCGGCACACCAGAATCGCTTGTGATCAGAAAGGGAGAACGGAAATGAAGGGATTTCGCTTTGGTTCAGCGCTCGGGTCGTTCTACATCCTGCCGGGTAACGGCGGCTGGGAAGCGACGTTCGGCAACGCCCTGCTCGGCGCATTCTCGTGCCCCGAAGTCGCGGCCGACCACATCTCCCGCGGCGACTGCGAACACCTGTCCGAACTGGACACGGCCACGCTCGAGGTGCCGCACGAAATCGCCGAATGGGAAATCGTTCACGTCTGAATGGCAAGTCTGCAACGAAAAACGCCCCGGGCGACCGGGGCGTTTTCATTGGATGTCGGACGGCGAACGGCTAACCGCGCCGCGTCGACATACGCATCGGCTCGCGCGATCGCGCGGCCCGCGTCAGACGACTGCGTCGACGATGCCGTTCAGCGTCGCGCTCGGGCGCATCGCCTGGCTCGTCAGGTCGACGTTCGGACGGTAGTAGCCGCCGATCGCCTGCGCCTTGCCTTGCGCGGCCGCCAGTTCTTCCAGGATGCGCGCTTCGTTGTCGGACAACGACTTCGCCACGCCTTCGAACTGCGCCTTCAGTGCGGCGTCCTCGGTCTGCTCGGCCAGCGCCTGCGCCCAGTACAGGCACAGGTAGAAGTGGCTGCCGCGGTTGTCGAGGCCGCCGACCTTGCGCGCCGGCGACTTGTTCTCGTCCAGGAACTTGCCGGTCGCCTGGTCGAGCGTCTTCGCGAGCACGACCGCCTTCGGGTTCTGGTATGCGTTGCCGAGGTGTTCGAGCGACGCGGCCAGCGCGAGGAATTCGCCGAGCGAATCCCAGCGCAGGAAGCCTTCCTCGACGAACTGCTGCACGTGCTTCGGTGCCGAGCCGCCCGCGCCCGTTTCGAACATCCCGCCGCCGGCCATCAGCGGCACGATCGACAGCATCTTCGCGCTGGTGCCGAGCTCCATGATCGGGAACAGGTCGGTCAGGTAGTCGCGCAGCACGTTGCCGGTGACCGAGATCGTGTCCTTGCCCGCGCGGATGCGCTCGAGCGAGAAACGCGTCGCGTCGACCGGCGTCATGATGCGGATGTCGAGACCGTTCGTGTCGTGATCCTTCAGGTAGCGTTCGACCTTCGCGATGATCTGCGCATCGTGCGCGCGCGCCGGATCGAGCCAGAACACGGCCGGTGCGCCGGTCGCACGCGCGCGATTGACCGCGAGCTTGACCCAGTCCTGCACCGGTGCGTCCTTGGTCTGGCACATGCGCCAGATGTCGCCCGACTCGACCGCGTGCTCGAGCAGCACGTTGCCGGCTTCGTCGGTGACGCGCACGACGCCGTCCGCCGGGATCTGGAACGTCTTGTCGTGCGAACCGTATTCTTCGGCCGCCTGCGCCATCAGGCCGACGTTCGGCACGCTGCCCATCGTGACCGGATCGAATGCGCCGTGCTGCTTGCAGTCCTCGATCACGGCCTGGTAGACGCCTGCGTAGCAGCGGTCCGGAATCACGGCCTTCGCGTCGTACAGCGCGCCGTCCGGGCCCCACATGCCGCCCGAATCGCGGATCATCGCCGGCATCGACGCGTCGACGATCACGTCGCTCGGCACGTGCAGGTTCGTGATGCCCTTGTCCGAGTTGACCATCGCGAGGCGCGGGCGCACCGCGTATTCGGCTTTCACGTCGGCTTCGATCGCTTCGCGCGTGTCGGCCGGCAGGTCCTTCAGGCGCGCGTACAGGTCGCCGATCCCGTTGTTCGGGTTGAAACCGACCTGCGCCAGCACGTTCGCGTGCTTCGCGAGCGCGTCGCGATAGAACACCGACACGAAGTGACCGAACAGGATCGGGTCCGAGACCTTCATCATGGTCGCCTTCAGGTGCACCGAGAACAGCACGTCCTGCGCCTTCGCGTCGGCGATCTGCGCGTCGATGAAGCTGCGCAGCGCATTGCGGCTCATCACCGATGCGTCGATCACTTCACCGGCCTTCACGGCCGTCTTTTCCTTCAGCACCTTCTTCGCGCCGTCGGTCGTCGTGAGCTCGATCTTCACGCTGCCGGCCTCGGCGATCAGCGCCGACTTCTCGCTGCCGTAGAAGTCGCCTTCGCTCATGTGCGCGACGTGGGCCTTCGACGTCGCCTTCCATGCGCCCATCTTGTGCGGATGCTTGCGTGCATAGTTCTTGACCGACAGCGGCGCGCGGCGGTCGGAGTTGCCTTCGCGCAGCACCGGGTTCACCGCGCTGCCCTTGATCTTGTCGTAGCGTGCCTTGACCGCCTTCTCTTCGTCCGTCGACGGGTCTTCCGGGTAGGCCGGCAGCTTGTAGCCCTGCGCCTGCAGTTCGGCGATCGCGGCCTTCAGCTGCGGCACCGATGCGCTGATGTTCGGCAGCTTGATGATGTTCGCTTCCGGCTTCAGCGTGAGCTGGCCCAGCTCGGCCAGATCGTCGGAACCCTTCTGCTCGGGCGGCAGGATGTCCGCGAAGGCCGCGATGATGCGGCCGGCGAGCGAGATGTCGCGCGTTTCGACGGCGACGCCGGACGAGCGCGTGAAGGCCTTGACGATCGGCAGCAGCGAATAGGTCGCGAGCGCGGGCGCTTCGTCGGTGAGGGTGTAGATGATCTTGGGCGAAGTGGACATGGTCGATGCGTTGCTACGTGAAATGGGACTGAGGAGCGCCGGCGGGTAACCGGCGGGGAGCGACCAGGTCGGTCGCGAAAGGGGCGCCGGGTTCAGCCGGGCGATGGTGTTGCGAGGGCCGTCATGTTCTACCTTGCAGGGCCTCCGGGCCGCTTCGCGGCGCCGCGGCCCGCATGCCGGACCGCCCTGCCAACAAACCTGCCATCCACGAAACGCTCCGGCGCCGGCAGTCAGCACCGGAGCGGCCGGCATGCGCCGGCCCACCCCGGAAGGGGTCTTACATGTTCTCGATCAGCACTTCGCCGAAGCCGGAGCACGACACCTGCGTCGCCCCTTCCATCAGGCGCGCGAAGTCGTACGTGACGCGCTTCTGCAGGATCGACTTCTCCATCGCGGCGATGATCGTGTCGGCCGCTTCCGTCCAGCCGAGGTGGCGCAGCATCATTTCCGCCGACAGGATCTCGGAACCGGGGTTCACGTAATCCTTGCCCGCGTACTTCGGCGCCGTGCCGTGCGTCGCCTCGAACATCGCGACCGAATCCGACAGGTTCGCGCCCGGCGCGATCCCGATGCCGCCGACCTGCGCGGCCAGTGCGTCGGAGATGTAGTCGCCGTTCAGGTTCAGCGTCGCGATCACGTCGTATTCGGCCGGGCGCAGCAGGATCTGCTGCAGGAACGCGTCGGCGATCGAATCCTTGATCACGATCTCGTTGCCCGTCTTCGGGTTCTTCACGCGCATCCACGGGCCGCCGTCGATCAGCTCGCCGCCGAATTCCTTCTGGGCCAGCGCGTAACCGGCGTCACGGAACAGGCCTTCCGTGAACTTCATGATGTTGCCCTTGTGCACCAGCGTGACCGACTTGCGATCGTTGTCGATCGCGTACTGGATCGCCTTGCGCACGAGACGCTCGGTGCCTTCCGTCGACACGGGCTTGACGCCGATCCCCGAGGTTTCCGGGAAGCGGATCTTCTTCACGCCCATTTCGTCCTGCAGGAACTTGATGACCTTCTTCGCCTGCTCGGAACCCGCGGCCCATTCGATGCCCGCGTAGATGTCTTCCGAGTTCTCGCGGAAGATCACCATGTCGATCTTCTGCGGCTCGCGCACCGGCGACGGCACGCCCTTGAAGTACTGGACCGGGCGCAGGCACACGTACAGGTCGAGTTCCTGGCGCAGCGCGACGTTCAGCGAACGAATGCCGCCGCCGACCGGGGTCGTGAGCGGCCCCTTGATCGACACCACGTATTCCTTCAGCACCTGCAGCGTCTCGTCCGGCAGCCACACGTCCGGACCGTACACCTTCGTCGCCTTCTCGCCCGCGAAGATCTCCATCCAGTGGATCTTGCGCTTGCCCTTGTAGGCATGCGCGACCGCCGCGTCGACGACCTTGATCATGACCGGCGTGATATCGAAGCCCGTACCGTCGCCTTCGATATAGGGAATGATCGGCTGATCGGAAACGTTGAGCGAGAAGTCCTTGTTGACGGTGATCTTGTCACCGCCTTCCGGAACCTTGATGTGCTGATACGGCATGATCGACTCCAGTGACGTGGCTGAGCAGGTGATGCTGGTCGAAGCTGCGCGCGCGGCGGGGGCGCGGCATGGCCACCCCGTGACGGGCAACAGCGAGCCGCTATTCTAGCGCCCCAACCGGGCACTTCGGCATGAACCGCGGCACTGCGTATCAAGACCTCACTTATGTCTTATATAAGACAGAGGACTTGCCGTTCCGTATTATGCATTAAGATTCCGCCATTTGCCATAGACCGCCCGCCTCCGCGTCCCGCGGCGCGCCGGGCGGGCGCCCCGCCATGAACCTGATCGCCCTCAACAAGCCGTTCGGCACGATTTGCCAGTTTTCCGCGCACGAGACGCGCCCGTCGCTCGGCGACTGGGTAAAAACGCCCGGCGTGTATGCGGCCGGCCGGCTGGACGCGGACAGCGAAGGCTTGCTGCTGCTCACCGACGACGGCGCGCTGCAGGCGCGCATCGCGGAGCCGCGCCACAAGCTCGTGAAACGCTACTGGGCGCAGGTCGAGGGCGCGCCCGGCCCGGCCGACCTGAAGGCGCTCGCGCGCGGCGTCGACCTCGGCGACTACGTGACGCGGCCGTGCCGCGCCGAATTCATCGAGCCGCCCGACACGCTGTGGCCGCGCACGCCGCCGATCCGCTATCGCGCCGCGATCCCGACCACGTGGATCGAACTCGCGATCACCGAGGGCAAGAACCGGCAGGTGCGCCGGATGACCGCGGCCGTCGGCTTCCCGACGTTGCGCCTGGTGCGCGTCGGCATCGGCGCGCTGGACATATTTGCGCTCGGCATTGCGCCGGGCGAAACAATCGCACTGCCGCCGAGCGCGCCATGGGACGGTTTCGCGCCCGCCGGATGACGAATTCGGGAGGCGCGCATTTTTCGTCATCTTTTTCGTCAACCGCCCGCGAAGATCGCGCGTTAAACCACGCAGATGCCAACCTTAGCTATCCGGCATTGGCAGCCGAACCCGTGTTTGCGTCACGAAAGCGACGTTTTTCTCGAATACGATTCGGCGCCCGCAGCGCAATGAGAAATTTCTCGAAGCGTCTGTCAACCGAAAGGTGGATGGCACCGTTAGACGACATGACTCCTATTGCCGGGTCATTTGGTTAATTAACTAAAGCTGAGGAACACAACATGAACAAACTGATCGCCGCTCTGGTCGCTGGCCTCTTCGCAACGGCTGCTTTCGCACAAGCTTCGGCTCCGGAAGCTGCTCCGGCAGCAGCAGAAGCTGCTTCGGCACCGGCTAAGCACGCTGCCAAGAAGCACCACGCTGCCAAGAAGCACCACAAGGCATCGAAGAAGGCTGCAGCAAGCGACGCAGCAGCACCGGCAGCTGCTTCGAACTAAGTAAGCAAGCTGTAATAACGCAGTCAAGAACACGCAGTCTTGCCGTTCTTACGGCGTTGAAAGGCAGATCACCGCAAGGCGATCTGCCTTTTTCTTTTTGTGCCCGCCGGCGCGCATCGCGTACCATGCGGGTCTCGTTTTCCAGACAGGAGCCATGCTGTGCAATTCTCCCTGCGCTCGTCGCTCGGCCGCCTAGCGCGCGCCGCCGTCTTTCCCGCCGCGCTCGCCGTCCTCGCGCTCGGCATGCAGGCCGCCGCCGCGCAGGTGCCGCCCGGCGCCAAGCAGCCGAGCGAGTTCCCGCGCGTGAAGCTGCGCGCCGGCATGTACATGATCGACGCGGCCGTCGCCGCGAACGACGCCGACCGCGAACAGGGGCTGATGTACCGTTCGCAGCTCGCGCCCAACGAAGGCATGCTGTTCGTCTTCAACGAGAACGCCGTGCACTGCTTCTGGATGAAGAACACGCTGATCCCGCTGTCGATCGCGTTCATCCGCGCGGACGGCACGATCACCGACATCGACGAGATGCGGGCGGAGACGACCGACAACCACTGCCCGCGCAACAACGGCGTCTACGCGCTCGAAATGGGCAAGGGCTGGTTCGCGGCCAAGGGCATCAAGCCCGGCATGAAGCTCGACGGCCTGCCGAAGGCCCAGTAACGGTCTTTTCCGCGGCGGCGCGCCGCGCACCGACCGAAGCCGGCCGCCCGCTGCGCGCCGGTTTTTTTTCGCCTGCCGGCGGCAACGCCCCGCTTGATTCCGCCGCTGCTGGCCGCATCTGCAAAAGCCACGCGCAAGCGCTATGCTTGAAGTCTCGCTTGTTCCAGCCCGGGCCGGCCCAGTCGGCCCGCTTAAGATCCGAACCACCAGGAGGTTCACGTGCCCCGCAAAACCCCCATCGAGCGCTATCGCAATATCGGGATCAGCGCTCACATCGATGCCGGCAAGACCACGACGACCGAGCGCATCCTGTTTTACACCGGCGTGAGCCACAAGATCGGTGAAGTGCACGACGGCGCGGCCACGATGGACTGGATGGAGCAGGAGCAGGAACGCGGCATCACGATCACGTCGGCGGCGACCACGGCCTTCTGGAAGGGTATGGCCGGCAACTATCCGGAACACCGCATCAACATCATCGACACGCCCGGGCACGTCGACTTCACGATCGAAGTCGAGCGCTCGATGCGCGTGCTCGACGGCGCGTGCATGGTCTACGACTCGGTCGGCGGCGTGCAGCCGCAGTCCGAAACCGTATGGCGCCAGGCAAACAAGTACAAGGTGCCGCGCATCGCGTTCGTCAACAAGATGGACCGCATCGGCGCCGACTTCTTCCGCGTGCAGAAGCAGATCGGCGAGCGCCTGAAGGGTGTCGCCGTGCCGATCCAGATTCCGATCGGCGCCGAAGATCATTTCCAGGGCGTCGTCGATCTCGTGAAGATGAAGGCGATCGTGTGGGACGACGAAAGCCAGGGCGTGAAGTTCTCGTACGAGGAGATCCCCGCGAACCTCGTCGAGCTCGCGCACGAATGGCGCGAGAAGATGGTCGAGGCGGCGGCCGAAGCGAGCGAGGAATTGCTCGAGAAGTACCTGCACGACCACGAGTCGCTGACCGAGGACGAGATCAAGGCCGCGTTGCGCAAGCGCACGATCGCGAACGAGATCGTGCCGATGCTGTGCGGCAGCGCGTTCAAGAACAAGGGCGTGCAGGCCATGCTCGACGCGGTGATCGACTACCTGCCGTCGCCGGTCGACGTGCCCGCGATTCTAGGCCACGACTTCGCCGACCCGGAAAAACCGGCGGAACGTCATCCGAGCGATGACGAGCCGTTCTCGTCGCTCGCGTTCAAGATCATGACCGACCCGTTCGTCGGCCAGCTGATCTTCTTCCGCGTGTATTCGGGCGTCGTCGAGTCGGGCGACACGGTGCTCAACGCGACGAAGGACAAGAAGGAACGGCTCGGCCGGATCCTGCAGATGCACGCGAACGAGCGCAAGGAAATCAAGGAAGTGCGCGCGGGCGACATCGCGGCGGCCGTCGGGCTGAAGGAAGCGACGACGGGCGACACGCTGTGCGATCCGGCCAAGCCGATCATCCTCGAGAAGATGGAATTCCCCGAGCCGGTGATCTCGCAGGCCGTCGAGCCGAAGACGAAGGCCGACCAGGAAAAGATGGGCCTCGCGCTGAACCGTCTCGCGCAGGAAGATCCTTCGTTCCGCGTGCAGACCGACGAAGAGTCCGGCCAGACGATCATCTCGGGGATGGGCGAGCTCCACCTCGAAATCCTGGTCGACCGGATGAAGCGCGAATTCGGTGTCGAAGCGACGGTCGGCAAGCCGCAGGTCGCGTATCGCGAGACGGTGCGCACGACGGCCGCCGACGTCGAGGGCAAGTTCGTCAAGCAGTCGGGCGGCCGCGGCCAGTACGGCCATGCAGTGATCACGCTGGAGCCGAACCCGGGCAAGGGCTACGAGTTCCTCGACGAGATCAAGGGCGGCGTGATTCCGCGCGAGTTCATCCCGGCCGTCGACAAGGGCATCACCGAAACGCTGAAGAGCGGCGTGCTCGCGGGCTACCCGGTCGTCGACGTGAAGGTGCACCTGACGTTCGGCTCGTACCACGACGTCGACTCGAACGAAAACGCGTTCCGGATGGCCGGCTCGATGGCGTTCAAGGAAGCGATGCGCAAGGCGAAGCCCGTGCTGCTCGAGCCGATGATGGCCGTCGAAGTCGAGACGCCCGAGGAATTCATGGGCAACGTGATGGGCGACCTGTCGAGCCGTCGCGGCATCGTGCAGGGGATGGAAGACATCGCGGGCGGCGGCGGCAAGCTCGTGCGCGCCGAAGTGCCGCTCGCGGAGATGTTCGGCTATTCGACGTCGCTGCGTTCGGCCACGCAGGGCCGCGCGACCTACACGATGGAGTTCAAGCAGTACGCGGAAACGCCGGCCAACGTGTCGGAAGGCGTGATCAGCGCGAAAACGAAGTAAGCGCCGGGCGCGCGCGCCCCGTCGCATGCACGCAAGGCCCGTCCGGTTCCGGACGGGCTTTTTTTTCACCCGGCGCGCGCGGGGTTCGCGGCTTTTTGATCGGCATGCCAGGCATTTTTTTCGCGTGCCACAATGGATGGCGAATTGTCAGATGGAACCCGCCCGATGCCGCCCACCCCTGCCCTGCGCCGCCTGCTGATCCTTTATGCCGGCCTGATCACCGCGAACGTCGCGGTCTGGCTGTGGGCGCTCGCGGTGCTGCGCGACCATCCGCTGCTGCTCGGCACCGCGGCAATCGCGTACGGGCTCGGGCTGCGTCACGCGGTCGACGCCGATCACATCGCCGCGATCGACGTCGCGACGCGCAAGCTGATGCAGGATGGCCAGCGTCCGGTGAGCGTCGGTTTGTTCTTCTCGCTCGGCCATTCGACCATCGTGATCGCCGCGACGCTCGGCATCGCGCTGACCGCGTTCGCGCTGCGCGACCGGTTCGATGCGTTCCGTGAAATCGGCGGCACGATCGGCACGGCCGTATCGGCCACCTTCCTGCTCGTGCTCGCGTGCGTGAACCTGCTGATCCTGCGCGACGTCTGGCGACGCTATCGCGGCGCATCCGGTCACGCGCACGACGATGCGCATGTACACCGCCCTGCCGGGCTCGTCTCGCGACTGCTGCGCCCGCTGTTCCGGTTCGTGTCGAAGAGCTGGCACATGTATCCGGTCGGCGTGCTGTTCGGGCTCGGTTTCGATACTGCAACCGAAATCGGCCTGCTCGCGATCGCCGCCGCGCAGGCGAGCCAGGGGCTGCCGGTCTACACGGTCATGCTGTTTCCCGCGCTGTTCACCGCCGGCATGACGCTGATCGACTCGACCGACAATGTGCTGATGATTCAGGCATACGGCTGGGCGATGGACGATCCGCAGCGCAAGCTGCTCTACAACGCGAGCATCACGTTCGTGTCGGCGGCCGTTGCACTGGCGATCGGCGGGATCGAGGCGGCCGGACTCCTGGCCGACAAGCTGTCGCTGACGGGCCCCGTGCGCGATACGCTCGATGCGCTCGGCGATCGCTTCGGCTCGATCGGCTACGGCATCATCGCGCTGTTCCTCGTCTGCTGGATCGCGTCGATCCTGTTCCATCGCTGGCAGCGCGCAGCCGACGCGCCCGCACGCTGAGCCGCCCGCGAACGCTCAGACGTTTCAATCCGGAAACAAAACACCCCCACGACGTTGCATGCGCCCGTCGCGTGCTCACGTGCGCGTTGCGCGACGGGCACAAGCGGCCGATGGCACGAATCTCGCAGAGAGGGATTCGCACGGCGGGCCCGCGTGCCGATCCGCGTTCGCGGCTGGCGTCAAGCGTCGGCCCGAACGCAATCGGCCGCCGACCGGACAACGAATCCTTGCTGGCCCCCTGCACCACACGTAGATAGTCGCGCGGCAACGAGGCATCGCGCGCATGGGGAGGCCATGATGCATAAGACGAAACAACCGTCCCGCCCGGCGGGACGGCGCCCTCGTGCAACCTTGCTGGCCGCAGCCGCGTTGGCGTGCTGCTGCTCGTATGCCGTCGCACAAACCACCACACCCGACTCCGCACCCGACGCAAGCGCCAGCGCGGACACCATCATGACGCTGGTCGCGGACGCTTCGTCATGCGCCGCCAATCCGGCCGCGTGTGCGGGGCAGGTTCATGCCGGTCATGGGATCGGCGGCGGTAAAGGTGCCGGCCCAAGTGGCAGCGGCGGCGGCAGTCCTGGGCCGGGTAACGGCAATGGCGGCGGCAGCGGTGCAAATAACGGGAACGGCGCCGTCGGGCCTGCCGGTGTCGGTGGAGCGACAGGCGGCACATCCGGCGGTACGAGCGGCACGGGTCGCGGAGGCAACGCGTCCGGTAACGGTGGTTCAGGTGGCGGTACTTCGGGCAGCGGTACTTCGGGCAGCGGTACTTCGGGTGGCGGCACTTCGGGTGGCGGCACTTCGGGTGGCGGTACTTCGGGTGGCGGCACTTCGGGTGGCGGCACTTCGGGTGGCGGTACTTCGGGTGGCGGTACTTCGGGTGGCGGTACTTCGGGCGGCGGTACTTCGGGTGGCGGTACTTCGGGTGGCGGTACTTCGGGCGGCGGTACTTCGGGTGGCGGTACTTCGGGTGGCGGTACTTCGGGCGGCGGCACCTCGGGCGGCGGTACTTCGGGTGGCGGCACTTCGGGTGGCGGTACTTCGGGTGGCGGTACTTCGGGTGGCGGTACTTCGGGTGGCGGTACTTCGGGTGGCGGTACTTCGGGCGGCGGTACTTCGGGCGGCGGTACTTCGGGTGGCGGTACTTCCGGAAGCGGAGGCCATGGCGGACACGGAGGTGGAGGCGACGGAGACGGTGGTGGTCATGGCAATGGTGGCGGCCATGGCGACGGTGGCGGCCATGGCGACGGTGGCGGCCACGGTGACGGCGGTGGTCACGGTAATGGTGGCGGCCACGGCGATGGCGGTGGTCACGGCGATGGTGGCGGCCACGGCAACGGTGACGGTGGTGGTCACGGCAATGGCAACGGCAGTGGCGGCTCAGGCAACGGCAATGGTGCCGGCGGCAATGGCGGCCATGGCAGTGGTAGCGGTAATGGCGGTTCGGGCAACGGCAACGGTGGTCACGGTAACGGCGGCGGCAACGGCAATGGCGCTGGCGGTAACGGCGGCCATGGCAGTGGCAGCGGCAATGGCGGTTCGGGCAACGGCAACGGTGGCCACGGTAACGGCGCCGGCAACGGCAATGGCGCTGGCGGTAACGGCGGCCATGGCAGTGGCAGCGGCAATGGCGGTTCGGGCAACGGCAACGGTGGCCACGGTAACGGCGGCGGCAATGGCAATGGCAACGGCAGTGGCGGCGCTGGCAACGGTGGTGCCAACGGCGTTGGCAACGGCAATGGCGCTGGCGCTGGCGGTAACGGCGGCCATGGCAGCGGCGGCGGCAACGGCAATGGGGCCGGCAGCAACGGTGGCCAAGGCAACGGCAATGGTGGCCACGGTAACGGCGGCGGCAATGGCAACGGTAACGGCAGTGGTGGGGCCGGCAATGGCGGCGCCAACGGTGTCGGCAATGGCCACGGTACCGGCAACGGCAATGGCGGCGGTCACGGCAACGGCGGATCGTCCGGCGGCAACCACTGACCGGAAGCGTTACCCGGCCGGGTGCCGTCAGAGCATCTCGAGCGCGCGCTTGCTGCGAGGCGGACGGAAGTATGCGTCAAGCTGGGCGCGCTCGTCCTCGCTCAATTCGAGATCGAGCGCGGCGCGATTGTCGCGCACGTGCTCGATCCTCGACGCCTTCGGGATCGCGAATACGCCCGGCTGCGCGAGCACCCATGCCAGCGCGACGCGCATCACCGATACGCCGCGCAGCCGCGCGATCTCGTCGAGCGGCGAACGCTTCGGCAACCGTCCGTGGTCGACCGGGCTGTATGCCATCGCCGGGATCCGGTGGTCGGCGAGCCACGGCAGCAGGTCGAATTCCGGGCCGCGCCGCGCAATGTTGTAGAGGATCTGGTTGGTCGCGCAGGCGCCGCCGCCCGCCCCGCCGACGAGTTCCTCCATATCGGCCGTATCGAAGTTGCTCACGCCCCAGTGACGAATCTTGCCCGCGCGCCGCAGCGTCTCGAAACCCTCGACCGTCTCCTCGAGCGGCACCGAGCCCCGCCAGTGCAGCAGGTACAAGTCGAGGCGATCGGTGCGCAATCGCTTTAGGCTCGCGTCGCACGCGGCGACGACGCCGCGCCGGCTCGCATGATGCGGATAGACCTTGCTGACGAGAAAGACGTCATCGCGCAGGCCCGCGAGCGCCTCGCCGACGAGTGCCTCGGTCGCGCCGTCGCCGTACATCTCGGCCGTATCGACCAGCGTCATCCCGAGTTCGACACCTTCACGCAGCGCGGCGATCTCGTCCGCCCGGCGGGCCGGCCGCTCGCCCATTTCCCAGGTGCCCTGGCCGAGCTTCGGAATCGTCTCGCCGTCCGGCAGGACGACCGTGGCGATCGTGTCTGTCATGCGTTCCTCGTTGCGGATTCGTGGCCGCGCACCGCGGCCGAAGCATGGAATACGACGTGTCAGTGTAGTCAATCGGCGCGGCGTCGGCCTATTGCACGGCAAAAACCGGCTATAACGGTGCCGCATGATGACTTAGAATGGCCGCAACCTGATCGATACCCATTCCATGAAGGCACCCACGGACGACCGGTGGCAAGACCTGCGCCCCGACCCCGACAACGACACGCCGCTGTACCTGCAGCTCGCCCGCAAGCTCGGCGATGCGATCCACGACAACCGCTGGACGGCCGGCGAGGCCCTGCCTTCGGAGCGCGTGCTGTCCGATGCGCTCGGCGTATCGCGCATCACCGCGCGCAAGGCGATCGCGCTGCTCGTCGAGCAGGGCTTGATCCGCCGCACACAGGGCGCGGGCAACTTCATCCAGCCGCGCTACGAGGATCCGCTGTCGCGACTGTCGAGCTTCAGCGAAATGCTCGAGCGCCGCGGCTTCAAGCCGAGCTCGCAATGGCTCGCGCGCGAAATCCAGCCGGCGAACCGCGACGAAGTGATCCAGCTCGGACTGTCGCCGGCCGCATCGGTGACACGCCTGAAACGCCTGCGTCTCGCCGACGGCATCGTGATGGCCGTCGAGAACTCGACGTTCCCCGCCACACTGATTCCCGATCCGCAGGCGATCGCCGGCTCGCTGTACAGCTATCTCGAAGCGCGCGGCACGCCGATCGTGCGCGCGCTGCAGCATTTCCGCGCGGTCAACGCGACCGACGAGATCGCCGAACAGATGGGCATCGCGCCGCACGACGCGCTGCTGCTGATCACGCGGATCGGCTATACGTCGGACCAGCGCGCCATCGAACTGACCGATACCTACTGCCGCAACGACTACTACGACTTCGTCGTCGAACTGCGCAAGTAACACCGGCCGCGCAGCCGGCATCTACAGCCAGCGCGCATCGTCGGTGCCGGGCGGCACGGGCGGCCGCGCGAACGCCGGCGGCGTGGCCGACAACCGCTCGGCCGGGCGCACGGTGTCGAGCATGCCGAACGGCGACGCGACGCGATCGATCCGGTCGCGCACGTCGGCAGCCGCGAGATCGGGCGCATGCAGGCCGTCCTGCACATTGCCGAACGACTGCAGCCAGCGCCCCGTCTGCGCGAGCGACATCCGCACGTGCCAGCTTCCCCCTTCGCACGATCGCCGCGCGAGCGCGATCATCGCGCCGAACGCCGCGAGATAGCCGGTCGCATGATCGAGCGCCTGGCAAGGCAGAGGGCGCGGCGCATCCGCATGGGCGGCCTGCTGCTCCCGCCATGCGATCCCGCTCGCCGACTGCACGAGACTGTCGAAGCCGCGCCGCCCCGCCCACGGCCCCGCATGCCCGTATGCCGAGATCGACACGCACACGATGCCGGGCCGCCGCTGCGCCAGCGCCTGCGGCGCGAAACCGCGGGCGGCGAGCGAGCCGGGCCGGTACGACTGCAGGAACACGTCCGCGTCGCGCACGAGCGCGTGCAGCGTCTCGACACCCGCCGTATCGCGCAGGTCGATCCATGTCGAACGTTTGCCGCGCCCGTTGTCGATCACGAGCGGCGCGATGTTCGGCAGGTGCGGCCCGTTGACGAGCAGCGTCTGCGCGCCGTGCGACGCGAGCGTGCGGCCCGCGACCGGGCCCGCCATGATGCGCGTGAGATCGAGCACGCGCACGCCCGCGAGCGGCGGCCCGGCTTCGCCGCGGCCGATCGGTTCGAGCGGCGCATCGCCGATCCGCTCGATGTCGAACAACGGCAGCGACGCGATCGCGCGCGCCTGCTCGTGCGCCGCCCATTCGTCAGGGGTTCTGATCAATGCCGCGCACAGGCCGGCCTCGGCCAGCGCGGTGTCGAGCGCCGCGCCGTCCCATCTGCGGATCGCCGCGGCGACGTCGGCGCGCTGCGCGCCGCAACCGAGTACGGCGAGGATCCCGCGCAGGTGATGCGGGAAGTTCGCATGCAGCTGGATCCAGCGCCCGTCGCCCGTCTCGAAGAAGCCCGTCACCGGATGACGCAACTCCGGCGGCGGGCCGTCGTCCACACGCAGGTAGCGTTCGCTGCGGAACGCGACCAGCGCATCGCGCACCGACACGTCGACGGATTGCGCGACGCCCGTGCGAAGCCGGTGACATTCGGCCGCCGCGAGCCCGGTTGCCGCGATCGTCGCTGCCGCGAGCGTGCCGACATGAAACGTCGACGGCAACGTCGGGTCCCGCCCCGTCACGGTCACGCGGGCGAGCGCGTCGCGATCGCCGTGTGCGCTTTGCCACAGATGCGTCAATGCGAATTCCGGCGTCATGGTGAAGGGGCGATGGAGGACACGGAATCGAGTCTAGAATTCGCGCCCGGCGCAATCAATCCCGATCGCGCGAATCGATGCGCGGGCACGCTTCAGGAGGCCGGCAAGCGCGATCGGCGCCAGATCCGTCCGCGGCGCCGGGTACCTCCGCCATCCGCCGCGTTCGCGCAAGCGCCCCGCGCACGCTACATCGGCAGCGACGCGGCCGCGTGGCGCCGGCCGTCCCGCCACGCGACGAGCGGCCGCCACCACGCATGCACAACACGCGCGGCCGGTGCCGCGTGCGGCCCGAACGCGAACGTCGCGCCGCGTGGCCCCGCGCTGACCCATACGCGCACGCCGGGCTCGAACGTCAGCGAATCGCCGGCGCGCAGCCAGTGGTCGTCGAGCCGGCCCTCGACGGTCACCCACACGTCGCCGTCCGCCACCTGCAGTGCGGTGCGATCGACGATCCGCCACCGTGCGGCCGGCTCGTCGCCGTCGATCACGTAAAGTCGCAGTTCGCGCATGGCAGCCTCCTGGTCGCACGGTTTCGATGGCACCAGTATTTCGGACAGTGACAGCACGCGGACAGATACGGCTGCAGACACTTTTAGCTGAACTGTACTGGTCGAGCGACGAGGACGGCATCCGACCGCCGGATTTCGCGTCACGCCGGGTGCCGAACCTGCACGGCCCATCGGGTTTCCCTACAATGTCGGCTGTCCCGCGCCACCGCCCCGCTCCCATGTTCCAGCGCCCGCCTGCCGCCGCCCCCGGCGAAAAAAATCTCACCGTGATGCTCTGGCTCGTTGCGACGGGCTTCTTCATGCAGACCCTCGATTCGACGATCGTCAACACGGCGCTGCCGTCGATGGCCGCGAGCCTCGGGGAATCGCCGCTGCGGATGCAGTCGGTCGTGATCGCGTACTCGCTGACGATGGCGGTGATGATCCCCGTGTCGGGCTGGCTCGCCGATACCTTCGGCACGCGACGCGTGTTCTTCAGCGCGATCCTGGTGTTCTCGCTCGGTTCGCTGCTGTGCGCGAATGCGCATACGCTCTCGCAGCTCGTCGCGTTCCGCGTCGTGCAGGGAGTCGGCGGCGCGATGCTGTTGCCGGTCGGGCGGCTCGCGGTGCTGCGCACCTTTCCGGCCGAGCGTTATCTGCCCGCGCTGTCGTTCGTCGCGATCCCGGGCCTGATCGGCCCGCTGATCGGACCGACCCTCGGCGGCTGGCTCGTGAAGATCGCGTCGTGGCACTGGATCTTCCTGATCAACGTGCCGGTCGGCGTCGCGGGCTGCATCGCGACCTTCTACTCGATGCCCGATTCACGCAACCCGGCCGTCGGCCGCTTCGACCTGAAGGGCTATCTGCTGCTGACGATCGGCATGGTCGCGATCTCGCTGTCGCTCGACGGGCTCGCCGATCTCGGCATGCAGCACGCCGCCGTGCTGGTGCTGCTGATCCTGAGCCTCGCGTGCTTCGTCGCGTACGGGCTGTACGCGGTGCGTGCGCCGCAACCGATCTTCTCGCTCGACCTGTTCCGGATCCACACGTTCAGCGTCGGGCTGCTCGGCAACCTGTTCGCGCGGATCGGCAGCGGCGCGATGCCGTACCTGATCCCGCTGCTGCTGCAGGTGAGCCTCGGCTACTCGGCGTTCGAGGCGGGGCTGATGATGCTGCCGGTCGCGGCGGCCGGGATGTTCTCCAAGCGGATCATCACGCGGCTGATCACGCAGCACGGCTACCGCAAGGTGCTGCTCGCGAACACGATCATGGTCGGCGTGATGATGGCAAGCTTCGCGCTGATGCGCGACTCGGTGCCGGTGTGGGTGAAGGTCGTGCATCTCGCGCTGTTCGGCGGCTTCAACTCGATGCAGTTCACCGCGATGAACACGCTGACGCTGAAGGATCTCGGCACGGGCGGCGCGAGCAGCGGCAACAGCCTGTTCTCGCTCGTGCAGATGCTGTCGATGAGCCTCGGCGTGACGGTCGCCGGCGCGCTGCTCGCGACGTTCACGGGCATGCTGCGCACCGTGACGCCGAGCAATACGCTGCCGGCGTTCCACGCGACCTTCATCTGCGTCGGGATCATCACGGCCGCGTCGGCGTGGATCTTCGCGCAGCTCGCGCCCGAGATCCGCAGCACCGCGCGCAAGACCGACCCGTCCGAGCGCGCGTGACGCGCGGTGCGCCGTTTCGGGGGCCGCGCCGCCGCCACGCGCACCAGGACGGTGCAGACCGCCCCCGGCAACGCACGCGCCGATGCGCCCCGTCCCGGCCGCGACGGGCGGCCGCACGCGGCGCGATGCCGTGCATGCTTCTTGCTGGCCTATTCTCTAGGTAAACTGGCAGTCTTCCATCGGCCGACATCATGAGCATGATCGAAATCGATCCCCCCGGCTTTCAGCCGCCCCGCCCCGTCGCCGGCGACGACGGGAACCGGCGCACCGTGCTGTACGGCGGATACACCGTGTTCAGCGTGTTCCAGCCCGTTTTCTCGGTGTCGCACCGCCGCGCGATCGGCTATCACGCGTCGCTGCGTGCGCACGACGAGGAAAGCCGCCAGGTGGCGTCGCACGAGGTTTTCACGCAGGCGGCGCGGCGCGGCGACCTGCTCGAACTCGGCCGGCTCGCCGAATCGTTGCATCTCGGTAACTTCCACGCGTTCGACAGTCACGACGAATGGCTCTTCCTGAGCCTGCATCCGGCCGCGCTGATGGACACCGTCTACGGCGACGCGCTGCTCGCGAACCTGAAGGCGCTCGGGCTGCCGCCGCACCGCGTGGTGCTCGAGGTACCCGAGCAGGCCGGCGGCGAAACGCCGCGCTACGCGGCGATCGTCGACGGGCTGCGCAAGGCCGGCTTCCTGATCGCGCTGGGCGGGTTCGGCGCGAAGCATTCGAACATCGACCGCGTGTGGCACCTGCATCCCGACATCGTCACGCTCGACCGCGGCATCCTCGCGCAGGCGAGCGAGCACTCGCACCTCGAACGCGTGCTGCCGGGACTCGTGTCGCTGCTGCACGAATCCGGCCAGCTCGTGCTGATGGGCGGCCTGTCGACCGAACGCGACGCGCTGATCGCACTCGAATGCGACGTCGATTTCGTGCAGGGCCAGTATTTCGCGGGGCCGAGCGTCGACCCCGTGCAGCCGCAGGCCGCCGCGGGCTGCATGGATACGCTGTCGGCCGCACTGCGGCTGCGCGTCGCGCAACGCGAACGCACGCAGGCGGAACGGCTCGCGCCGTACGTCGCCGCGCTCGAGGAAGCGAGCCAGAAGCTCAGCGCGGACGCGCCGCTCACCGACGCGGCCGCCGCCGTGCTCGGGCTGCCGGAAACCGCGCGCTGCTTCCTGCTCGATGCATCGGGGCGCCAGATCGGCGACAACGTGCTCGCGCGCGGCAGCGTGTCGCAACGCGCGAAGCGCTTCCGTCCGCTGCTGCATTCCGAAGGGGCCAGCTGGGAGCGCCGCCCGTACTTCATCGACGCGATGCGGGCGCCGGGCCGCGTGCACCTGACGGCGCCCTACCTGTCGATCAACGAGGCGCACCTGTGCGTGACCGCGTCGATCGCCGCGCCCGCTGCGACCGGCATGCAGGTGCTCTGCGTCGACATCAACTGGGAAGCGGCGCTCAACCGCGAGTAAGCGCGACGGCGCGCCGCCGTCACGCGGCGCCGCCCGCCTTGCGCACGATCAGCCGGTGTACGCGCTTGCCGGACGACGCGCCGACGACCTCGTGCTCGTCGATCACCTGCACGTCGGCGCCGAGTGCCGCATGCATCCGCGCCGAATCCAGTGCCGTATAAAGTCGGCCGCGCTCGTCGCGCGACGTGCCGTGTCCCGCCACCCGCCAGCTCAGGTACAACGTGCCGCCCGGCATCAGCAGATCGGCCAGCCGCGCGGCCGCCGCTGCCGCATCGGCCTGTTCGAGGTGCATGACGACCGTCTCGCACAGTACGTTGCGAAACGCGCCGGACGGCACACCGGCCAGCGCCGGCAGCGCGGCGAGCTCGAAGCGCAGGTCCGGATGGTGCCGGCGCGCCTCGTCGAGCAGCGCGGCGCTCGCGTCGTAGCCGCGGACGTCGAAACCGCACGACGCGAGCCAGGCCGTGTCGCGGCCGGCGCCGCAGCCGACGTCCGCGGTCGGCCCCGGCGAGAAATATTGCTCGAGCAGCGCGTACATGTCGTCGGGCGCGGCCTGGTCGAGCCAGTCCTGCGCATATCGCGCGGCATGGGCGTCGTACGCGTCGAGCGTCGGGCGATCCACCATGGTGAGTGCTCCGCAAGGGCGTCGTATGACGCACCCCGCATCTTAGCCGTTGCGCGTGGCCTGCGGCGCCGCGCGCGACCCGGCCTACGCGGCCCGCACGTCGCCCGCGCGTGGCGCCCGCGCGATCAGTTCGGCCCACAGCGCGTCGCTGCGCCACGCCGGGCGCACGACCGCGCCTTCCGCGTCGTGGACGAGCGCGCACAGGCGCGCATTGACGGGCGCCTGCGCGCCGAAGCGCGCGGCCAGCCGCACGATCTCGCCGTTGATCCACTCGACCTCCGTCGCACGGCGCGCCGCAAGATCGTCGGACATCGACGAGCGCGCAAGCGGGTCGATCGCCAGCATCCGGCCGCCGAGCACACGGAAAGCCGCGTCGGGCAGATCGAGCACGGCAGGGACCCAGCCGGCCGGCAGCGGCGTGAGCCGCGCCGGCCGGATCGCGGCGCGTGCCAGCCAGTGCAGCGCCTCGCGCTGGGCCAGCGCGACGCAGCGACGGTACGCGCGTTGCGCAAGCTCGTCGCGCAGCGACAGGTTCGCGAGCGCATTGACCGCATTGTTCAGGTTGAGCAGCAGCTTCGCCCACTGCACGGCCCGCATGTCGCGATGCAGCGAGAGTGGCAGCCCGGCACGCGCGAATGCGCCGACGAACGGCTGCAGCGCGGACGACGCGTCGGCCGCGAGCGCGCCGGCCGAACCCTGGTGAAACGCACCGGGCCCGCGCTCGATCACATTGAACGGCACCATGCCGGCCAGCACGGTCGCTTGCGGCAGCGCGTCGCGCAACGTGTCGGCATGGTGCAGGCCGTTCTGGAAGCTGATCACGACCGTGCCGGGCCGCAGCACGCCGGCCAGTTGCCCGGCTGCCTCCCGCGTGGCGGCCGACTTCACCGCGACCAGCACGAGCCGTGCGTCGGCCGCGGCGGCCGGCTCGGTCGCGAACGCGACATCGGCCGCCGCGAGCGTCGCGCGATAGCCCCGCCGGTCGGTCAGCGTGAGCCCGTGCCGGTGAATCGCATCGCCGATCCGCGCGCGGCCGACGAGCGTCACGTGCGCACCGCCCGCCGCGAGCCGGCCGCCGAGATAACAGCCGACGGCACCTGCGCCGAACACGCAGACCGGCGCATCAGACATGCGAGTGCGCGCCGCCGTGCACGGGGCCCGCGCGCCGCTCGACTTCGCGACGCACGTCGCCACGCAGCCCCGCGAAGAACGCGACTTCGGCCACGACGAACAGCGGCCCGACCATCAGGCCGACCAGGTCGTCGACGAACGCGGGCTTGCGCCCTTCGAACCAGTGCCCGACGAATTGCACGATCCAGCCGACGACGAACGCGCCGATGCCGATCGCGAGCCATTGCGCGGTCGGCAGCAACGCGAGCGACTGCGCGGCCCACAGGCCGAGCGCGAACAGCGCGGTCATCACGATCCCGAACCGCAGGTCGAGGCGCAGGTAGAACACGACGAACGCGACCGCGAGCAGCAGCGCCGGCGACAGCGCGACGCCGGCCAGCATCCCGACCGCCGGCCGCGACAGCAGCACCTCGACCGCGAACACGATCATCGGGATGCCGACCAGATGCGTCGCGATGTTGCGCGCGTCGCGATGGTAGGCCGCATACTGCGAAAGATGGTCTTCGAGCGTCTTCATCGCGTCTCCTGGTCGGTTATTGAGCGCTATGATGCGCGTCACGCCCGACAACCTCTGTCAGCTACCCGACATCGCGTGCCCATGTCAGCTCCGCTCGCCCCGTACCTGCCGCAGATCGAAGCGAACCCGTGGTTCGCCGCGCTGCCGCCCGCGTTGCGCGCGGACCTGCTCGCCGGCGCGGCGCTGCGCCGCCTGCCGGCCGGCCACGCGCTGTTCCGGCGCGGCGACCCGCCGTGCGGGCTGTACGCGGTCCTGGCCGGTTCACTCACGATAGGTGCGGTCGACCCGCAGGGCAAGGAAGCGCTGTTGACGGTGGCCGAGCCCGTCACGTGGTTCGGCGAAATCGCGCTGTTCGACGGCCAGCCGCGCACGCACGACGCCATCGCGCTCGACGACGCGCTGCTGCTGCACGTCCCGCAGGCCGCGCTGCTCGCGATCCTCGATGCGACGCCGCAATACTGGCGGCAGTTCGCGCTGCTGATGGCGCAGAAACTGCGCCTGAGCTTCCTGACCGTCGAGGCGATGAGCGTGATGCCGGCCGCGCAGCGGCTCGCCGCGCGCCTGCTGATGATCGCCGAAGGCTACGGCGGCATCAGCGCCGGGCGCACGCGCGTGCGGCTGTCGCAGGAAACGCTCGCGTCGATGCTGTCGCTGACGCGGCAGACCACCAACCAGTTGCTGAAGGCGCTGCAGGCCGACGGCGTCGTGCGGCTGCACGTCGGCGAGATCGAGCTGGTCGACATCGACGCGCTGCGCCGCGCGAGCGGGCTGGGCGACGGCACGCGCTGAGCAGCGCGTACCGCGCTGTCGCACGCCGCCCCGCCGCCGCCGCGTTGCGCTATCGTGTCGGCTCGTCCGATCTCCCCGCGCCCCATCTTGAATCCATCGACCGCCGCCGCCCCGCCCCGTCATCCGTGGCCCGTCTTCGTCGCGTTCCTGCGGCTCGGCCTCACGTCGTTCGGCGGCCCGGTCGCGCACCTCGGCTACTTCCGCGCCGAATTCGTCACGCGGCGCGGCTGGCTCAGCGAACGCACATATGCGGATCTCGTCGGGCTGTGCCAGTTCCTGCCGGGGCCCGCGAGCAGCCAGGTCGGGATGGCGATCGGCCTCGCGCGTGCCGGCTATGCGGGCATGTTCGCCGCGTGGCTCGGCTTCACGTTGCCGTCGGCGCTGCTGATGATGCTGTTCGCGCTCGGCGTTCACGCGACGGGCGCACCGATCGAAGCCGGCGCGCTGCACGGGCTGCGCATCGTGTCGGTCGCGGTGATCGCGCAAGCCGTCTGGGGGATGGCGCGCACGCTGTGCCCCGATGCGCGCCGCGTCACGCTGATGGCCGCGGCCGCGTGCGTCGCACTGCTCGCGCCGGCCGCGTGGACGCAAATCGCGGTGATCGCCGCGGCCGGTGCCGCCGGCCTCGCACTGTTGCCGCAACCGGCACGCGACGCGCACGAACCGTTGCCGCTTCACGTGTCGCACCGCGCGGGCATGCTGTGGCTCGCGCTGTTCGCGGCGCTGCTCGTCGCGCTGCCGTTCGCGGCCCGCGCGCTCCACTCCGATACGCTCGCCGTCGTCGATGCGTTCTTCCGCACCGGCGCCCTCGTGTTCGGCGGCGGGCACGTGGTGTTGCCGCTGCTGCAGGCGGCCGTGGTCGCGCCCGGCTGGGTCGGCGATTCGACGTTCCTTGCCGGGTACGGCGTCGCGCAGGCCGTGCCGGGACCGCTGTTCACGTTCTCGGCGTTCCTCGGCGCCTCGCTGCGCGACGCGCCGAACGGCTGGCTCGGCGGCACGCTCGCGCTGGTCTCGATCTTCGCGCCGTCGTTCCTGCTGATTGCCGGCACCGCACCGTTCTGGGAGCGCCTGCGCCGCAGCACGCGCATGCAGGCCGCGCTCGCGGGCGTGAACGCGGCCGTCGTCGGGCTGCTGCTCGCCGCGCTTTATCACCCGGTCTGGACCGACACGATCGTCGCACCGCGCGACCTGGCCGCCGCGCTCGTCGCCTACGTCGCGCTGGTGTTCTGGCGCGTGCCGCCATGGGCCGTCGTGCTTGCGAGCGCGGAACTCGGCTGGGCGCTCGGGCTGGCCGCCTGATCCGGCACGCGCGCCGCCTGCCCGCGCGACAAAAAACAAAAAAGCCCTCGAAACGAGGGCTTTTTCGGGGTGCTGCGCGCCGTGGCGGCACGCCGGCGCCGGACTTACGCGAAGTTCTTCGCCGCGAAGTCCCAGTTCACGATGTTCCAGAACGCTTCGACGAACTTCGGACGTGCGTTGCGGTAGTCGATGTAGTACGCGTGTTCCCACACGTCGATCGTCAGCAGTGCCTTGTCGGCGGTCGTCAGCGGCGTCGCCGCGTTGCTCGTCGACACGATGTCGAGCGAACCGTCAGCCTTCTTCACGAGCCATGCCCAGCCCGAACCGAACGTGCCGACTGCGGCCTTCGTGAACGCTTCCTTGAAGGCGTCGTACGAACCCCACTTCGCGTTGATCGCGTCGCCCAGCGCGCCCGTCGGTGCGCCGCCGCCGTTCGGCGACAGGCTGTTCCAGAAGAACGTGTGGTTCCAGATTTGCGCGGCGTTGTTGAAGATGCCGCCCGACGACTTCTTCACGATCTCTTCCAGCGACAGGTTTTCGAATTCCGTGCCCGGGATCAGATTGTTCAGGTTCGTCACATAAGCCTGATGGTGCTTGCCGTAGTGGTACTGGATCGTCTCGAGCGAGATGGTCGGCGCGAGTGCGTCTTCAGCGTACGGGAGCGGCGGGAGCGTATGAGCCATGGCGATTCCTTCGTTGAGTATGTAGGGAGGGCGTGTTGGATGCTGCCGAGCGTCCGATTGTAGGCGAGACCGAATAACCCCGCAAACTCGCGGGCCATTTATCCGCGGTATGCGGAAAAGCGATGTTCGCGCGGCGTCCGGCAGGACGAACCCGACGATGCGCAGCATCCGTTCCCGCGCACGATGCGTCCGTTGCGGCGGCCTTCGCCCGCCTTACGGCGATTACGTCAGATCGTATCGGTCAGCCGCGGCTGCACGTCGGCGAGCGACACGTCGGCCGAGCCTTCGGCGAGATGCACGGTCAGGCGCCGCTGCGGCTTCAGCGCGTTCGGCGCGCGCACCGCGCGGCCCGTCTGCGCATCGATCAGCGCCGCATAGCCGCGCTCGAGCGTGCGCTGCGGGCTCAGCACCTCGAGCCGCGCCGCACAGGCCGACACGCGCGCCGTGTCGCGTTCGTGACGGCGCTGCCACGCAACCGCGAGCCGTTGCGACAGCCCCGCGAGCGCCTGGCGCGCCTGCGACGGATCGGGCCGCGCGCGCTGCCAGCGCAGCTGCACGAGCGCGAAACGCGCACGCGCATCGCGCACCGGCCGCGACGCCGCCGACGCGAGCCGCACCGCGAGTTGCTCGACGTGCGTACGCTGCCGCTGCAGCCGCTCGGCCGGGCTCACGAGCCGGCGCGAGAGCCAGTCGAGCTGCTGCGCGCGCTGCTCGAGCCGGCGCGCCATGCCGCGCGCGAGCGCACGCCGGCGGTCGTCGACCTCGCGCAGCAGCAGCGCGCGCTGCGGGCTCGCGAGCTCGGCCGCGCCGGTGGGCGTCGGCGCGCGCACGTCGGCCGCGAAATCCGCGATCGTGAAATCGGTTTCGTGCCCGACGCCGCTCACGACCGGCAATTCGCTCGCCGCGATCGCGCGCGCCAGCGCTTCGTCGTTGAACGACCACAGATCCTCGATCGAGCCGCCGCCGCGGCAGACCAGCAGCACGTCGACCTCCCGGCGCGCATTCGCGGCCTCGACGGCCGCGACGAGCTTCTCGGCGGACCCGGCGCCCTGCACGGGCGCCGGATAGACGATCACCGGAATGTGCGGCGCGCGGCGGGCGAGCGTGGTCAGCACGTCGCGCAGCGCGGCGGCCTGCAGCGACGTGACGATGCCGATCGCACGCGGATGCGCCGGCAGCGGCCGCTTGCGCTCGGGCGCGAACAGGCCCTCGCCTTCGAGCTGCGCCTTCAGCCGCAGGAACGCCTCGTACAGGCGCCCCTGCCCGGTGCGCCGCACGGCCTCGACATTGAGCTGCACTTCGCCGCGCGGCTCGTACATCGTGACGACCGCGCGCACCTCGATCCGGTCGCCTTCGCGCGGCGTGAATTCCGCATACTGCGCCCGGCCGCGGAACATCACGCAGCGCATCTGCGCCTGCTGGTCCTTGATCGAGAAATACCAGTGGCCGCTCGCGGCGCGCGTGAAATTCGACACTTCGCCCGAAATCCACAACAGCGGAAACGAACGCTCGAGCATCGTCGAAATCGCGCGATTGAGCGCCGAAACGGGAATCACGTCGTCGCCGCCGCGCGTCGCGCCGGGTGCGGAAAAAGGGGTGTCGGAAAGCATGGGCGGTCGGATGAATGCTGGCGGCGACACGATAGTCCGACACGCGCGCGGCGTCCAGCGCCGGCCGCATTCGCCGCGGCACGCGGAAGGTGTCCACACTCTGGCAATCTTCCGCGTAAAACGCATTAAAACCGCTGGAAAACCCAGACGATTGACGATAACGCATTGATTTTTATATATTTTTAAATCTTTCGAAATGATTCTCATCCGATTCGATGCCCGCCCGGCGGGCGTTTGAGGTGCTCGGGCGGGGAGTTTTTCACAGAGTTATCCACAGCCCGTCCCGATCCGGCCCCGCGAGCCGCGTCGGCCGGCCGCGCTTGCCGCGGCCGCCCGCGGCGCGCTAGAGTGCCGCCTTCCGCAGACCCCGCGGCACGCGCCGCCCAACGGAGAATCCGCCTTGACGAATCCGTCCCACGCCGCGGCGCACGATGCGCCGCGCCCGGCCCGATGAGCGCGCCCGGCGGCCCGCTCGCGCGGCTCGAAGCGCACCTGACACGCGAATGGCAACGGCGCCGCGCGCTCGCCTGGGCGCTCACGCCGTTCGCCTGCGTGTTCGGCCTGTGCGCGGCGCTGCGACGCACCGCTTACACGCAGGGCTGGAAAAAGCCGGTCGACGTCGGCGTGCCCGTGGTCGTGGTCGGCAACGTGACCGTCGGCGGCACCGGCAAGACACCGACCGTGATCGCACTCGTCGACGCGTTGCGCGCGGCCGGCTTCACGCCCGGCGTCGTGTCGCGCGGCTACGGCGCGAACGTGACGGCGCCGACCGCCGTCACGCCGGCGTCGCGCGCGAGCGCGGCCGGCGACGAACCGCTGCTGATCGCCCGCCGCACCGGTGCGCCCGTATGGGTGTGCCCCGACCGCGTCGCGGCCGCGCGGGCGCTGCGCGCCGCGCACCCGGACGTCGACGTGATCGTCAGCGACGACGGCCTGCAGCACTACCGCCTCGCGCGCACGGTCGAGCTCGTCGTGTTCGACCACCGGCTCGGCGGCAACGGCTTCCTGCTGCCGGCCGGGCCGCTGCGCGAGCCGCTGTCGCGGCACCGCGACGCGACGCTCGTCAACGACCCGTACAGCGGCACGCTGCCGCCGTGGCCCGACACCTACGCGCTCGCGCTGACGCCGGGCGCCGCCTGGCACCTCGACCAGCCAGCGCTGCGCCGTCCGCTGTCGCAGTTCGCCAACGAGCGCGTGCTCGCCGCGGCCGGCATCGGCGCGCCGGAACGCTTTTTCGCGACGCTGCGCGCGGCCGGGCTCGCGCCGGCGACGCGCGCGCTGCCCGACCACTACGCGTTCGCCGACAATCCGTTCATCGACGACGCGGTCGATGCAATCCTGATCACCGAGAAGGATGCAGTAAAATTGGGCGCTTCCTGGCGCGATGCCCGACTGTGGGTCGTCCCCGTCGAAGCCGCGCTCGACCCTCGCCTCATTGCCCTCGTTGTGGAGAAACTCCGTGGACGCTCGCCTGCTTGAAATCATTGTGTGCCCTATCTGCAAAGGCCCGCTCCACTACGACCGCGCCGCGCAGGAGCTGATCTGCAATGCGGACAAGCTCGCCTACCCGATCCGCGACGGCATCCCCGTGATGCTCGTCGACGAAGCGCGCCAGACCGTCGAAGGCACGCCGGTCGATCCGGCCGGCCGCTAAGCCGCCCGCGGCGCCCCGGCCGGGGCGCCAAACCCTGCCGGCCGCCCGGTTCCGGACGCGCCGCCTGCCCCGTTCTTCTCACCGCTCACCCCGATGACTCACCCGCAACCCTTCATCGCCGTCATTCCCGCCCGGCTCGCGTCGACGCGCCTGCCGAACAAGCCGCTCGCCGATCTCGGCGGCAAGCCGATGGTCGTGCGTGTCGCCGAGCGCGCGCGCGAGGCGGGCGCACGGCAGGTGCTCGTCGCCTCCGACGCGCAGAGCGTGCTCGACGCGGCGCGCGACCACGGCTTCGAAGCGGTGCTCACGCGTGCCGACCATCCGTCCGGCACCGACCGGCTCGCGGAAGTCGCGGCGGCCTTCGGGTGGAGCGACGACACAGTCGTCGTCAACGTGCAGGGCGACGAGCCGCTGATCGACCCCGTGCTGGTGCGCGACGTAGCGTCGCACCTGGCCGCGCATCCGGCCTGCGCGATCGCGACCGCCGCCCACCCGATCCACGACGCGGCCGACGTGTTCAACCCGAACGTCGTGAAGGTCGCGCTCGACGCGCAAAGCGTCGCGCTGTACTTCTCGCGCGCGCCGATTCCGTGGAGCCGCGACGCGTACCAGCCGCACTGGCCGGACGTCGCGGCCATGCCTGCGCCGGCTTTCCCGGTCTATCGGCACATCGGCCTCTATGCCTATCGCGCACGTTTCCTGCGCACTTATCCGTCGCTCGCGCAGGCGCCGATCGAACAGGCCGAGCAGCTCGAACAGCTGCGCGCGCTGTGGCACGGCGAGCGCATCGCGGTGCGGATCACCGAGTCCGCGCCCGAAGCCGGGATCGATACGCCGGCCGATCTCGCGCGCGTGCAGGCCCTTTTTCGGCCGGGTTCAAAATAACCCGTGGCATAATCAGGCGATTGTGCGAGCCGTCCGCGACCAGCGCGTTCTCGCTTGACCCCGCCCGCGGCCTTGCTGGCAGCCGCGCGTCGCCCAAGTCGACGCGCCGCATCAGACCGGCCCGCCGCGCGCCAGGCAAGCCCCGCGCCCGCCGTCGCCGGCACCTTTGAGGCTCGCCACACGAATCTACATACTTGGAGATATCACCATGCGTTTGATCCTGTTGGGCGCGCCCGGCGCGGGAAAGGGCACCCAGGCAAACTTCATCAAGGAAAAGTTCGGCATCCCGCAAATCTCGACGGGCGACATGCTGCGCGCGGCCGTGAAGGCCGGCACGCCGCTCGGCGTCGAAGCGAAGGGCTACATGGACGCCGGCAAGCTCGTGCCGGACGCGCTGATCATCGGCCTCGTCAAGGAGCGCCTGAAGGAATCCGACTGCGCGAACGGCTATCTGTTCGACGGTTTCCCGCGCACGATCGCGCAGGCTGACGCGATGAAGGAAGCCGGCGTCGCGATCGACTACGTGCTCGAGATCGACGTCCCGTTCTCGGAAATCATTGAGCGCATGAGCGGCCGCCGCACGCACCCGGCGTCGGGCCGCACGTACCACGTCAAGTTCAACCCGCCGAAGGTCGAGGGCCACGACGACGTGACGGGCGAACCGCTGATCCAGCGCGACGACGACAAGGAAGAAACCGTCAAGAAGCGTCTCGAAGTGTACGAAGCGCAGACCAAGCCGCTGATCACGTATTACGGCGATTGGGCACGGCGCGGCGAGGAAAACGGCCTGAAGGCACCGCAGTATCGCAAGATCTCGGGTCTTGGCGCCGTCGAGGAAATCCGCGAGCGCGCGTTTGACGCGCTGAAGTAAGCCACGCGTCGCGCATCCGCGAAAGCCGCCCTTTTCGGGCGGTTTTTTTTCGTCCGGCCGCGATTCGGGCGACCATGCTGGTATCGCCTCCGTCAGATGACGCCCCGTACAATCGGCATCGGACGGAACAACCGCTTTGCATGGGACCTCCCTAGGCGCTAAAGCGCCAAGGGCGGTCGACACGGAGACAGTCATGGAAATTCGCGGCAACGTGTTTCTGATCACGGGCGGTGCATCGGGCCTCGGCGCCGGCACCGCGCGAATGCTCGCGCAGGCCGGCGGCACGGTCGTGCTCGCCGACCTGAACGAAGCGGCCGGCACCGCGCTCGCGACCGAACTGGGCGGCATATTCGTACGCTGCGACGTGTCGAGCGAGGCCGACGCACAGGCCGCCGTCGACGCGGCGACACGCGCGGGCACGCTGCGCGGCCTCGTGAACTGCGCAGGCATCGCGCCGGCCGCGAAAACCGTCGGCAAGGACGGCGCTCACCCGCTCGACGTGTTCGCGAAGACGATCAACGTGAACCTCGTCGGCACGTTCAACATGATCCGGCTCGCGGCCGCCGCGATGGCCACGACCGCTCCGACCGCGGAAGGCGAGCGCGGCGTGATCGTCAGCACCGCGTCGGTCGCCGCCTTCGACGGACAAATCGGCCAGGCCGCGTACGCGGCATCCAAGGCCGGTGTCGCCGGCATGACGCTGCCGATCGCGCGCGACCTGTCGCGCAGCGGCATTCGCGTGATGACGATCGCGCCCGGCCTGTTCGAGACGCCGATGCTGCTCGGCATGCCGCAGGACGTGCAGGACGCGCTCGGCGCAATGGTGCCGTTCCCGCCGCGGCTCGGCAAACCGGCCGAATACGCGATGCTGGTCCGCCAGATCGTCGAGAATCCGATGCTCAACGGCGAAGTGATCCGCCTCGACGGCGCGATCCGGATGCAGCCGAAGTAAGCGCACAAGAAAAACGCCCGCGATGCGGGCGTTCTTGCTCGTTCCTGCAACGGTGCGACGGCGGCTCAGTCCTCGCCGTCGCGTTGCATCCGCTGCCGCAATTCGGTGACCTGCGATTCGACGACGGTCGCGTCGTCCGCCTCCGGCCGCTCGCCCAGATACTGCTCGAGATCCTCGAGCGCGGGGCGCAGGTAGTCGAGCCGCGCATACGCGAAGCCGCGGTCGCGCACCTCGTCGAGCTGCTCGGGCAACAGGATCACGAGCCGCTGCTGTACCGCGAGCAGCCGCTGCCAGCGTTCCGTCTGCAGATAGATCGTCTTCAGGTTGCGCAGCATCCGCGCGATGATCTCGCGGCTCGTCGCCGGTTGCAGCAGCGCGCGCAACGCGCTGTCGACCGCGCCGGCCGCGCGCGCGACGTACGGCTCGAGCATCTCGACCATCTCGGCCTCGGACAGCGAATGGCCGTTGGTCGGATCGATGATCAGGTCGCCGTCCGGCAGCGTGACGCGCAGCAGGAAATGGCCGGGGAACGACACGCCGCGCGCCGGCACGCCGATCTGCTCGGCAAGCTCCAGATACAGCACCGACAGCGAGATCGGAATCCCGCGCCGCCGCTTCAGCACGGCGTTCAGGTGGCTGTTATCGGGGTCGTAGTAATCGTTGTGATTGCAGGCGAAGCCGAGTTCGCGGAAGAAGAAATCGTTCAGCGCGGCGACGCGGCCCTTCAGGTCCGCATCGTCGGCGAGCCGCCGGCGCAATCGCGCCGCCAGCATGTCGAGTTCGGCCAGCGTGCCCTGCAGGTCGAGGTCGGGATACGCGTCCTGCGCCAGCGACAGCGCGGTTTCCGTGACGGGCAGACTGTCGTCGTCCGCCACGAGCGTGCTGAAGTAGTCGAGGACGCGGGTCATTGCGGTCGTCACTTTGCGCGCCTTCTGAAGTAAGCGTATTTGAAGCCCATCACCCACAACATACCGAAATATAGTGCAGCGAACAGCACGAGGCACGCCGCCATCAGCGCAATGCGCTCGAGCGGCTGCGTGCGCATCCCGGTCCAGTCGAAGCTGATCGCGCACCAGTGCATCAGGCCCGCGAGCACGAGCGCCGCGCCGACGAGCTGCATGAAGAAGCGCAGCCAGCCCGGCGAAGGCTGGTAGATGCCGCGCTTGCGCAGCCCGAAGAACAGCAGCAGCGAGTTCAGGCACGCGCCGACGCCGATGCTCAGCGTGAGGCCCGCGTGGCCGATCAGCGGCACGAACACGTAGTTCGAGAGCTGCGTGACGATCAGCACGCCGATCGCGATCTTCACGGGCGTCTTGATGTCCTGCTTCGCATAGAAGCCCGGCGCGAGGATCTTGATCAGGATGATGCCGACAAGGCCGATCCCGTAGGTCGCGAGCGCGCGCGAGACCATCGTGACGGTATGCGCGTCGAACTTGCCGTAGTTGAACAGCGTCGCGGTGAGCGGCGTCGCGAAGAAGAACAGCGCGAGTGCGCTCGGCGCCGCGAGCAGGAACGTGACGCGCAGCCCCCAGTCGAGCAGCGCGGAATATTCGTGCGAATCGGCATCGACGTGCGCCTTCGACAGGCTCGGCAGCAGGATCGTGCCGAGCGCGACACCCAGCAGCGCCGTCGGGAATTCCATCAGGCGGTCGGCGTAGTTGATCCACGACACGGCGCCCTGCCCGAGCCGCGACGCGATATTGGTGTTGATGATCAGCGACAGTTGCGCGACCGACACCGCGAACGTCGCGGGCACCATTTTCGCGAGCACGCGCTTCACGCCCGGGTGACGCAGCGCGCGCAGCGGGTTCAGGCCGATCAGCGGCACCATGTCGATCTTCTTCAGCCCCGGCAGCTGCACGAGGAACTGCAGCACGCCGCCGACGATGACGGCCCACGCGAGCGCGTAGACCGGCACCTTCAGGTGCGGCGCGACGAACACGGCCGCGGCAATGAACGCGACGTTGAGCAGCACCGGCGCGAACGCGGGCAGCGAGAAGCTCTTGTACGTGTTGAGCACGCCGGACGCGAGCGTCGTCAGCGAGATGAACACGATGTACGGGAACATGATCTGCGTCATCGTGACCGCGAGCGGAAACGCCTGGCCGTCGGTGTGCAGGCCGGACGCGACCGCGAACACGACCCACGACGCGCCGGCGATCCCGACGACCGACAGCACGGCAAGCGCCCACGCGAGCACGGTGGACATCGCGTCGACGAGCGCCTTCGTCGCATCGTGCCCCTGCTGGTTCTTGAACTCGGCGAGGATCGGCACGAACGCCTGCGAGAACGCGCCTTCGGCGGACAGGCGGCGCAGCAGGTTCGGAATGCGGAAGGCGACGTAGAACGCGTCGGTGTATTGACTGGCGCCGAACGCACGGGCGATCAGCGTCTCGCGGGCCAGTCCGGTCACGCGCGACAGCAGCGTGAAGCCGCTGACCGTCAGCAGGGCTCGGAATAGATTCATGGGGCGCTTATTATACGGACGTTGCGCGACCCGGCCAGCGGCCGACGCCGAAAAGCGCAGCGGCAGCCGGCGCCTCGTCCCGCGGGTATCACTTCGAACTTGCCACTCGCTTGATTTTGTTGCTATAATCGCCGGTTTCTGGGCTCGTACATGCGCGGCAACTGCCGTTTTCATGTCCCTGCCTCGGTTAAAATCACCGTTTTTTTATGCGCCCCTGGGCAATCGTTCTCAGGGGACGGATCGAAAAGCAGCGCTTGGCCGTCAGGCTCCAAGCTCTGGAAACAGGACAGGATAAGGAACCGTCATGGCTAACTCCGCACAAGCACGCAAGCGCGCCCGCCAGGCCGCGAAGGCAAACTCGCACAACTCGGCGCTGCGCTCGAAATTCCGTACCGCGATCAAGTCGGTTCGCAAGGCTGTTGAAGCCGGCGACCAAGCAAAGGCTGCCGAGCTGTTCAAGGCTGCCGTGAAGACGATCGACACGATCGCCGACAAGAAGATCGTTCACAAGAACAAGGCCGCTCGCAGCAAGAGCCGCCTCGCCGCAGCCGTCAAGGGTCTGCAGGCAGCAGCGTAAATCCGGTGCGCCCGCTCGCGCGGGCGTTCCTGTTTCCTGCGATCGCAAAAAAGCCCGCCTAGGCGGGCTTTTTTGTTGCCTGTCGCCCGCGCATCACGCCGGGCGGCGGGTCTTGCCGCGGCGGGCGCAGCCTGCGCCCTCGCCCGCCGGCATCACTTCTTCGTGTTGTAGTCCGGCAGCTCGCACGCCTCGGTGACGACGAGGTTGTTGTCCTTCGCGAAATTCAGCACGAAATCGAAAGCCATCGGTTCGATGTCGCGCAACCGCGAATCGAGGATCACGCACTTCAGGTCGCCGAGCATCGTCGGGCGCACGTACAGCGAATACTTGAGACGCGCATTCGGCCCACTCGCCCCCGGCCCGAAGCAGGCCATCACACCGGCCAGACGTTCCGACCAGTCGCTCGGGCGAAACTTTTTCCCGTCTTTCGTGATGCCCTGGATGAAGAATTCGGTCGGAGGGGTTTCAGCCATGTGGTTACCCAAGTGACGGCCCGGCGATGTCCAGGCAACAGCGCCTGGATACGCGAACACAAAGCTGGAACGGACGGCGGCACAAGCGTTCCGATATCCCGAAAACGGGACGCCGGTGCGCGCCGCCGGCGGACTGCACCGGATTTGTGCAGCGCACGGCTTGTGTCCGGCAGAGCGCGAAAAGCCTTGCCTGCCGGGCTGGAGAAAACTTTCGGATTATACCGCAGCGCGCCATCGCGCGTCGTCCCGACCGCCCCCTTCCCGCGCTGTCCGCCGCCCGCCTCGATCGTGCCCCGCTTCGCTCCGCGGCTCGTCAAAGCACAGAAAATCCTTTATGCTGCTTTGAGTTATCCACACCCGACGGCGGCGCCGTCCGGCCTCGCTGCCGGGTGAAACCCGCCGTATTTCGCTTCATGACCGCCAAAACCATTCGTCACTACCTGCAGTTCAAGGATTTCTCGCTGGAAGATTACGAGTACGTGCTCGAGCGCACGGGTATCCTGAAGCGCAAGTTCAAGAACTACGAGACCTACCACCCGCTGCACGACCGCACGCTCGCGATGATCTTCGAGAAGAGCTCGACGCGCACGCGCCTGTCGTTCGAGGCCGGGATCTTCCAGCTCGGCGGCCACGCCGTCTTCATGAGCACGCGCGACACGCAGCTCGGCCGCGGCGAACCGGTCGAGGATTCCGCGCAGGTCATCTCGCGGATGGTCGACATCATCATGATCCGCACGTTCGAGCAGGAGGTCATCAAGCGCTTCGCGGACAACTCCCGCGTGCCGGTGATCAACGGCCTGACGAACGAGTACCACCCGTGCCAGGTGCTCGCCGACATCTTCACGTACTACGAGCACCGTGGTCCGATCGCCGGCAAGACCGTCGCGTGGGTCGGCGACGCGAACAACATGCTCTACACGTGGATCGAGGCCGCGCAGATCCTCGGCTTCAAGCTGCGCCTGTCCACGCCGCCCGGCTATGCGCTCGACATGAAGCTCGTGTCGCCCGACAGCGCGCCGTTCTACGAGGTGTTCGACGATCCGAACGAAGCGTGCAAGGGCGCCGACCTCGTCACCACCGACGTGTGGACGAGCATGGGCTTCGAGGCCGAGAACGAGGCCCGCAAGCAGGCGTTCGCCGACTGGTGCGTCGACGAGGAAATGATGGGCCATGCGAACCCGGACGCCCTCTTCATGCACTGCCTGCCCGCGCACCGCGGCGAGGAAGTGACGGCCGGCGTGATCGACGGCCCGCAGAGCGTCGTGTGGGACGAGGCGGAAAACCGGCTGCACGTGCAGAAGGCGCTGATGGAGTTCCTGCTGCTCGGCCGCCTCAAGCACTGATACCGATCCGCCGGAACGCACCCGCATGAAAAAGCGCCGATCGTCGATCGGCGCTTTTTGTTTGGGCGTGCGGGAAACGGCGCGAAGCCCGCGTTACAGGCAGACCGGCTCGGCCTCCAGCTCGACACCGAATTGCGCACGCACGTCGGCCTGGATCGCCTGCGCCAGCGCGAGCACGTCCGCGCCCGTCGCACCGCCGCGATTGACGAGCACGAGCGCCTGGCGGTCGTGCACGGCCGCCGCACCGAGCGCGCGGCCCTTCCAGCCGCAGCGGTCGATCAGCCAGCCGGCCGCGAGCTTCACGTGCCCGTCCGGCTGCGGATACGACACGACCTCGGGTGCGCGGGCGCGCAGCGCCTCGAACTGCGCGGCGCCGATCACCGGATTCTTGAAGAAACTGCCCGCATTGCCGAGCACGAGCGGATCGGGCAGCTTCGCGCGGCGGATCGCGACGACCGCGTCGAACACGTCGCGCGGCGTCGCCGCATCGGGCGCGATGCCGCGTGCGTCGAGCTCGCGCGTGACGTCCGCGTAGCCGAGCCGCGGCGCCCATTGCTTCGGCAGCCGGAACGTCACGGACACGATCGCGAACCGGCCGCGCCCGTCCCGCTTGAAGAAGCTGTCGCGGTAGCCGAACGCGCAGCGCGCGGCGTCGAAGCGCTCGCGGCGCCCCGTCGCCAGCTCGACCGCGACCAGCGAGTCGAAATACGCTTTCATTTCGAGGCCGTACGCGCCGATGTTCTGGATCGGCGCGGCGCCGACGGTGCCGGGAATCAGCGCGAGGTTCTCGAGACCCGGCATCCCGTGCTCGAGCGTCCACGCGACGAACCCGTGCCAGCTCTCGCCGCCGCCGGCCTCGACGTACCACGCGTCGTCGTCCTCGCGCACGACACGGCGGCCGGCGATCTCGTCGAGCAGCACGATGCCGTCGAAATCGCGCGTGAACACGACGTTGCTACCGCCGCCGAGCACGAGCCGCGGCAGGTGCGCGACGCGCGCGTCGCGGTGCAGCGCCTCGAACTGCGCCGCATGCGTGATGCGTGCGGCGAAGCGCGCGTTCGCGGCGATGCCGAACGTGTTGTGGGCAGCGAGCGGATGGTCGGGGAGCAGCGACAGGGCGGAATCGTCAGGAGGCATCGGCATTCGCGGTCACGTCGCCCCGGGCCGGCAGACGGCCGGCCTTGGGCAAACGGAGGGGCATCGGTAAAATGGCAAACAGTCCGCAATTATAGCGAGTGCCCGCGCGCCAGCCGGGTGCCCGCACCTCAAGGGAGAATGCCATGCCATCGTTCGACGTCGTTTCCGAAGCGAACATGATCGAAGTGAAGAACGCCATCGAGCAGTCGAACAAGGAAATTTCGACGCGCTTCGACTTCAAGGGCTCCGACGCGCGCGTCGAGCAGAAGGAACGCGAGCTCACGCTGTTCGCCGACGACGATTTCAAGCTCGGCCAGGTCAAGGACGTGCTGATCGGCAAGCTGGCCAAGCGCAACGTCGACGTGCGCTTCCTCGACTACGGCAAGGTCGAGAAGATCGGCGGCGACAAGGTCAAGCAGATCGTCACCGTGAAGAAAGGTGTGACCGGCGATCTCGCGAAGAAGATCGTGCGCCTCGTGAAGGACAGCAAGATCAAGGTGCAGGCAAGCATCCAGGGCGACGCGGTGCGCGTGGCCGGCACGAAGCGCGACGACCTGCAGAGCGTGATCGCGATGCTGCGCAAGGACGTGACCGACACGCCGCTCGACTTCAACAACTTCCGCGACTGATCGCCGGCCGATCCGTCACGTCATCCTGCCGGGCCCCGCACACGCGGCGCGCCCGGCCCGCGGCAGCCGCCGCGCTTTCTCAGGCTTGCCCGCCGTCCTGCGCGCCGCCGTCCGCGGCCGCCTTCTTCTTGTCGCCGATCCGGCTCTCCTGCCCCGCGAGCAGCTTCGCAATGTTGCCGCGGTGACGCCACACAAGCAGCACGCTCATCGCGAGCACGGCCCATGCGACCGGGTTGTGACCCGTGCCGAACAGGAACACGTCGAACACCGGCGCGAACACGGCCGCCACCAGCGCCGCGAGCGACGAATAGCGGAAGAAGAACGCGACGATCAGCCAGGTCAGCGCGGTCGCGAGCCCGAGCACCGGGTGCACGGCGAGCAGCACGCCCGCCGCGGTCGCGACGCCCTTGCCGCCCTGGAAGCGGAAGAACACCGGATACAGATGGCCGAGGAACACGGCGATCGCGACCCATGCGATCGCGACATCGGGCAGGCCCAGGCGCCGCGCGAGCCAGACGGCAATCCAGCCCTTGAACGCGTCGCCGACGAGCGTCAGGATCGCGGCCTTCTTGTTGCCGCTGCGCAGCACGTTGGTCGCGCCGGGATTCTTCGACCCGTACGAGCGCGGGTCGGCCAGGCCCATCGCGGCGCTGACGACGACGGCGAACGACACCGAACCGATCAGGTAGGCAACGAGGGCGGCGAGCAGGATCTGCATGCGGAGGACTCTTCTTTCAACGTATCGGTAAAGGGACGGCCGTGCGCGGCAAGCCGGCGAGCCGAAACGGCGCCCATTCTACCGAACGGGCGCGGGGTGCCACGAAGGTGAAACCCTCAGTCGACGCTCGCGCACTGCACGGGCCGTGCGCCGAGCAGCGACACGAGCACCGCCGGCGCAAGGCTGACGAGGTAGCCGCGGCGGCCGCCGTTCAGGTAGATCGTCGGCAACTCGAGGATCGACGCCTCGACGTAGACGGGCATCGTCTTGCGCGTGCCGAACGGCGACGTACCGCCGACGAGATAACCCGAATGGCGGTTCGCGACCTCCGGCTTGCACGGCTCGACGCGCTTCGCGCCGATCTGCCGCGCGAGGTTCTTCGTCGACACGGTGCGGTCGCCGTGCATCAGCACGATCAGCGGCTTCGCGTGCTCGTCTTCCATCACGAGCGTCTTCACGACGCAGTGCTCGTCCGCGCCGAGCTGGCGCGCCGATTCGCCGGTGCCGCCATGCTCGACGTAGTCGTACGGATGCTCGCCGAACGCGACGCCATGACGGCGCAACAGCTGGGTCGCCGGGGTTTCGGACACGTGTCTGGATTTGCTCATGGCGGCATTTTAATGGCGAACGACCAGCAGGCGGGCGGCGATGTGCGCGGCCGACGGTATACTCGCCGCCCGTTTTCCGCCGGGCGGCCGCCTGCGCCGCCGCCATTGCGCCCGTCATCATTGCAGACATCGCGAAGGGCTATTGCCCGATTGGCCGATTGTGGCGCGCGCGCCGTCATGGCACGATCGTTCGCAAACATCGTCAAGCCGCCGCCCGGCCCCTTTTCTGGAGACGCCATGCCCTCGCCCATCCGTTCATCCGAGTCGCTCGACGTCGACGCCCTGCTCGCCGCGCTGCCGCGCCGCATCGCCGACGTGCCCGCGCGCTGGGCCGCGCAGGCGCCCGCGCACCCGGCGCTGATCGAGGATGCGCGCCGACTGTCGTACGGCGAGCTGGCGCAGGCCGTCGATGCGGCGGCCGCGCGACTCGCGAGCCTCGGCGTGCAAGGCGGCGACCGCGTGATGATCGTCGCGGAAAACTGCGTCGCGCAGATCGTGCTGCTGTTCGCGGTCGCCCGCCTCGACGCATGGGCGCTCGTGTCGAACGCGCGGCTGTCGGCCGGCGAACTCGACGCGATCGCCGCGCATGCGCGCCCGAAGCTGGTCGCGTTCACGACCGACGCATCGCCCGACGCGCGCGCGCATGCCGCGCGGCTCGGCGCGACGCCCGCCGGCGCGCTGCCGGTCGACATCGGCGCGTGGTCGTATCGCGTCGACGCAGGCGCGCCCGCCGAACCGGTCGCCGCCGACAGCGCCGCGCAATGCGCGGCGCTGATCTATACGACCGGCACGACTGGCACGCCGAAGGGCGTGATGCTGTCGCACCGCAACCTGCTGTTCATCGCGGCTACATCGAGCGCGCTGCGCCGCGTGTCGCCCGACGACGTCGTCTACACGGTGCTGCCCGTATCGCACGTGTACGGGCTCGCGTCGGTCTGCCTCGGCAGCCTTTACGCCGGCGCGACGCTGCGGCTCGCGCCGCGCTTCTCGCCGGAAGCCGTGCGCGTCGCGCTCGCCGACGAAGGCGTCACGATCTTCCAGGGCGTGCCCGCGATGCACGCGAAGCTTCTCGAACACCTGCACACGCACGGCCACGCGTGGCACGCGCCGCGCCTGCGCTTCGCGTATTCGGGCGGCTCGCCGCTCGACGCGAACCTGAAGGCGCGCGTCGAGCGCCAGTACGGCGTGCCGCTCCACAACGGCTACGGGATGACCGAAAGCAGCCCGACGATCACGCAGACGCCGCTCGACGCGCCGCGCGCCGACGGTTCGGTCGGCGTGCCGATTCCGGGCGTCGAGCTGCGGATCGTCGCGCCGGACGGCACCGACGTGCCGCCGGGCGACGTCGGCGAGATTCGCGTGCGCGGGCCGAACGTGATGCTCGGCTACTACCGCAACGCGGACGCGACGCGGGCGGCCGTGTCGCCGGACGGCTGGCTGAGCACCGGCGATCTCGCGCGGCAGGGGGCCGACGGCGCGGTGACGATCGCGGGCCGCAGCAAGGAGCTGATCATCCGGTCGGGTTTCAACGTGTATCCGGTCGAGGTCGAGCAGGTGCTGAACGCCCATCCGGACGTCGTGCAGGCGGCCGTGATCGGCCGCGCGGTCGAAGGCAACGAGGAAGTGCTGGCGTTCGTCGAGCTGGTGCCGGGCGCGAGTGCGGACGAAGCGGTGCTGCACGCGTGGTGCGCGGAGCGGCTCACGCCTTACAAGCGCCCGGCCCGCATCCGCGTGCTCGACGCGCTGCCGGCCGCGTCGACCGGCAAGGTGCTGAAACACAAGCTGCGCGACCTGGCCTGACGCCGGCCGGCGCGCCTGGCGGCACGCACCGCGCGCTAGCCGCGCGGGTGGTGCTGCGCGTGCAGCGTCTTCAGCCGCTCTCGCGCGACGTGCGTGTAGATCTGCGTGGTCGAGATGTCGCTGTGGCCGAGCAGCATCTGCACGACGCGCAGGTCGGCGCCGTGGTTCAGCAGGTGCGTCGCGAACGCGTGCCGCAGCGTGTGCGGCGACAGGTGCGCGCGCACGTCGGCCTGCCGCGCGTGACGCTTGATGATGTTCCAGAACTGCTGGCGCGTCATCCCGTCGCCGCGCGCGGTCACGAACAGCGCATCGGCCGCGCGCGCGCCGAGCAGCGCCGGCCGCGCGTCGCGCAGGTAACGCTCGATCCAGCCGTGCGCCACTTCGCCGAACGGCACGAGCCGCTCCTTCGAACCCTTGCCCATCACGCGCACGACGCCTTCGTTCAGGCCGACCTCGACCGTCTTCAGCGTCACGAGCTCGCTCACGCGCAGCCCGCTCGCGTACATCAGTTCCAGCATCGTGCGATCGCGCAGGCCGAGCGGCGTGCCGGTGTCGGGGGCGCCGAGCAGCGCCTCGACCTGCGCCTCGGACAACGTCGACGGAAACCGCGCCGCCTGTTTCGCGGACGTGATCCGCAGCGTCGGGTCGGCGCTCGCGCGATGCTCGCGCACGGCCCACCCGTAATAGCGACGGAACACCGACAGCCGCCGGTTCGACGACGTCGCCTTGCCGTCGCTGCGCGCGGCGATGTAGCCCGTCACCATCGCCTCGTCGGCCTTGTCGAGCGGCGCGTCGTGCGTCTCGGCCAGCCATTGTGAAAACAGCACCAGATCGCACCGGTAGGCGTCGAGCGTATTGCGCGCCAGCCCGTGCTCGAGCCACAGCGCATCGCAGAACACGTCGATCGACGCGCGGCTCGCGAGCAGCGCGGGCGAGGCCGCGGCGACCTCGCCGTCGGCGTCGGAAGTCATCAGGGGTTCGCTCATCAGTACGGCACGCCTTCGTGCGCCAGCAGCCAGCGCTTCACTTTCTGGTAATAACCGTTGTCGTCGTGGTTCGCGAAGCCGCCGAGGCCGCCCGCCGCGACGACGCGATGGCACGGGATCACGAGCGGGAAGTAGTTCGCGCCGCACGCCTGGCCGACCGCGCGCGGCGCACTGCCGATCCGCTTCGCGACCTGGCCGTAGGTCAGCACCGTGCCGGGCGGGATATCGCTGATCACGTCCCACACGCGGTGCTGGAACGCGCTGCCGACTTCGGCGAGCGGCAGGTCGAAGCGCGCCGACGCACGCTCGAAATAACGTTCGATCTGCTTGACCGCACGCTTCGCGAGCGGCGAGTCCGGATCGACCGACTTCACCGATTCGGGCAGATAGACGATCTCGCGCACCACCGCGGCGTCCGTGCGGATGCCGACCTTGCCGAACGGCGCGTCGATGACTGCGTTGAACATTGCCCTCTCCTGGCCGATGAATGCGCGCGTCGCTGCCGCGCGCCGACGACACTTTACGCTGCCTTCACGCGGCACGCAGCGCCCATTCGACATGCTCGCGCACGACCGGCGACGGATCGTCGGCCCGCGCGCGCAACGCGGCGACGATCGCGTCGCGCGCCGGCGGCGCGAGCCGGTCCGCGCCTGCGCGCAGCGCATTGCCGAGCCCGACCGCGAGATTGCGCAGCCAGCTTTCATAACCGATGCGCCGGATCGCACTGCCCTGCATCCGCGTATCGAACGTGTCCGCATCCCACGCGAACAGCTCGACGAGCGTCGCGCGGTCGAGACCGTGCCGCACGTCGAAATCGGCGACGGGCGCGGCCTGCGCGAACTTGTTCCACGGGCAGACGAGCTGGCAGTCGTCGCAGCCGTACACGCGATTGCCGATCATCGGCCGCAGCGCTTCGGGGATGCTGCCTTTCAGTTCGATCGTCAGGTACGAGATGCAGCGGCGCGCATCGACGCGATACGGCTCGACGATCGCGCCGGTCGGGCATGCGTCGATGCAGCGCGTACAGCTGCCGCAGTGCGCGCCGGGCGTCTCGGGCGCGGCGTCGGGCGCCGTGTGCGCGTCGGTCGGCAGCGGCAGGTCGACGTAGATCTCGCCGAGGAAGAACAGCGAACCGGCATCGCGCTGCAGCAGCAGCGTGTGCTTGCCGCGCCAGCCGACGCCGGCCTTCTGCGCGAGTTCGACCTCGAGCACCGGCGCCGAATCGGTGAACACGCGGTAGCCGAACGCGCCGATCTCGTGCTCGATGCGCTCCGCGAGCGTCTGCAGCCGGTTGCGCAGCACCTTGTGATAATCGCGGCCGCGTGCATAGATCGACACGACGGCCGCCTGCGGATCATCCAGCCGGGCGCGCTCGCGGGCGCGCCAGTCGTGCGGCACGAGCGCGCCGGGCGCGCCGCCGCGCGCATCGCCGGCGAGCGTTTCGGCCGGCAAATAGGCGAGCCGCACGGAAATCACGCGTCGCGTACCGGCCACAAGTTCGGCCGGGCGCGCGCGTTTCATCCCATGTTTCGCCATATAATCCATTTCGCCGTGGTATCCGGCTTCCAGCCAGGCGGCGAGGCCTGCTTCGGCATCCGAGAGATCGGTATCGCTGATGCCGATCGCCCCGAAACCCAATTCGCGCCCCCACGCCCTGATGCGCGCGGCGAGCGCAGTCAACGCCGCATCGTCGAGCGCGCACGGCGCCGCGCCTTCGGCACGAGTCGAAGGCCTGTCGGATGCGGCGAGTTCCGGTAATCGGTTCATCGCACTATTTTACGAGAATGCCAGCCACGTCCCATACGCCTCACGCCACCACGCTGCCCGCCCCGCTCGCGGAGCGCGTGATCGCACTCGCCGACGAAGCGGCGACCGAGGCATTCGGCACCCGCTTCGCGCACGCGCTCGACGCGGCGCGCATCGCGCTCGATCGCGCGCATGCGTTCGACGGGCTCCAGATCCAGCTGGTCGGCGATCTCGGCGCGGGCAAGACGACCCTCGTGCGCGCGATCCTGCGCGGCCTCGGCCATCAGGGCCGCGTGCGCAGCCCGACCTACACGCTCGTCGAGCCGTACGCGCTCGAACGCAGCGACGGGGAACTCGAGGTCTATCACTTCGATCTGTATCGATTCAACGATCCGGCCGAATGGTCCGACGCAGGCTTTCGCGAATATTTCAATTCGAGCGCGATCTGCCTGGTCGAATGGCCGCAACAGGCGGGCGCCCTGCTCGGCGTGCCCGATCTGGTTTTCTCGCTCGACGTGGATGGCGACGGCCGCGCCCTCACCGTCCGGGCGTACAGCGCTTCAGGAAAGGCATGTCTCGAAAGATGTTGATCAAACCGTTCCGCTCGATCGAATCGGCGGCCACCGCGACGCACAACTGGCGGCGCCGCCAGATCCTGCGCGCGGGTGCGTCGACGCTGGTGCTCGGTCTCGTCGCGCCGCGGCTCGCGCACGCATCGTCGGTGCTCGGCGTGCGCGTGTGGCCCGCGCGCGATTACACGCGCGTCACGATCGAATCCGACCAGCCGCTGCAGAATAGCCAACAGCTGCTGCAGGGTCCCGACCGTCTCGTCGTCGACCTGACCGGCCTCGATCTCGACCAGGCGCTGCGCGACCTCGTGTCGAAGATCGCGCCGAACGACCCGCAGATCCAGTCGGTGCGGGTCGGCCAGTATCAGCCGCACGTCGTGCGGATGGTGTTCGACCTGAAGGGCTCGGTGAAGCCGCAGGTGTTCACGCTGCCGCCCGTCGGCACCTACAAGTACCGGCTCGTGTTCGACCTGTATCCGGCCGTCGCGCCCGATCCGCTGTCCGACCTGATCGCGCAGACGGAACGCAAGGAGCAGGCGCTCAACGACACGACGCGCGCGCAGCAGATGCAACCGCCGACCACGCTGTCCGGCCCCGGCACGCCGCCCTCCACGGGCGACAACAGCGACGCGTTCTTCCAGCGTTTCGCGCAGAACACGCCGGCCGCGCCGCATACGCCGCCGGCCGCCGGCACGCCTTCGGCACCGCCGAAGCCGGCCGTCAAGCCGCCGCCCGTCATCGCGCGCCGCGACGACAGCGACGACGACGGCGACACCTACAAGTTCACCGCGCCGAAATCCGGCAAGGGCGGCACGGTGCGCCTGCTGACGGTCGCGATCGATCCGGGCCACGGCGGCGAGGATCCGGGCGCGATCGGCGGCGCCGGGACGTACGAGAAGCACATCGCGCTCGATATCGCGAAGAAGCTGCGCGCGAAGATCGACGGCGCGCCGAACATGCGCGCGATGATGACGCGCGACGCCGACTTCTTCGTACCGCTGAACGTGCGCGTGCAGAAGGCGCGCCGCGTCGGCGCCGACCTGTTCGTGTCGATTCACGCGGACGCGTTCACGACGCCGTCCGCGCGCGGCTCGTCGGTGTTCGCGCTGTCCGACCACGGCGCGACGAGCGCCGCGGCGCGCTGGATGGCGAACAAGGAAAACTCGTCGGACCTGATCGGCGGCATCAACATCAAGACGGCGGACGCGGCCGTGAACCGCGCGCTGTTCGACATGTCGACGACCGCGCAAATCCGCGACTCGCTGCGCTACGGCAACTACGTGCTGAAGGAAGTCGGCGGCATCAACAAGCTGCACAAGGGCTCGGTCGAGCAGGCCGGGTTCGCGGTGCTGAAGGCGCCCGACATTCCGTCGATCCTCGTCGAGACCGCGTTCATCAGCAACCCCGACGAAGAGCGCAGGCTCAACGACGACAGCTATCGCGACGAGATGGCCGACGCGATCTTCCGCGGCATCAAGCGTTACTTCGCCGCGAATCCGCCGCTCGCGAAGAACCGGATGGCCTGACGGCTGCCCCTTCCCTGCCGCCGGCACGCGTGGCGTGCCGGCGCGTCACGACGCCGCGAAGCGGCGCAGCACTTTCCCGCCGAACACGTTCACGGCGAGCCCGCCCATCACGAGCACGGTGCCGATCAGCTGCGTGCGCGTCAGATGTTCGTCGAGCAGCAGCGCCGACGACGCGAGCCCGACGACCGGCACCAGCAGCGAGAACTGCGCGACCTGCGCGGCCGGGTAACGCGACAGCAAGCGGCTCCACAGCCCGTAGCCGAGCAGCGTCGCGACGAACGCGAGATAGACGACCGCGAAGATCGATGCGCGGTCGAGCCCGGCGAGCGCGGTCGCGATGCGCTGCGGCCCCTCGAACCACAGCGACAGCAGGAAGAACGGCACGGGCGGCACGAGGCTCGCCCACACCACGAGCGACACGAGGTTCGCCTTCCCGACCTTCTTCGTGACGATATTGCCGAACGCCCACATCGCGGCCGAGCAGATCGTCAGCAGGAAGCCCGCGAGCGTCATCGCGCGGCCGCCCTGTGCGGCGATCACGACGAGCCCGCCGGCGGCGATCGCGAGCCCGACCAGGTTCTGCACACGGAGCCGCTCGCCGAGAAACAGCATCGCGAACACGAGCGTGAAGAACGCCTGCGACTGCAGCACGAGCGATGCGAGGCCGGCCGGCATGCCGACGTACATGCCGGTGAACAGGAACACGAACTGGCCGAGCTGGATCGTCGCGCCGTACAACACCAGCAGGCGCCACGGAATCCGCGGCCGGCGCACGAAAAACACCGCGGGCACGGCCGCGAGCGTGAAGCGCAGCGCGCCGAGCAGCATCGGCGGCATCCCGTGCAGGCCGACCTTGATCACGACGAAGTTCACACCCCACGCAAGGATCACGACCAGCGCGAGCAGCAAGTCCTTCGGGGCCATCATCGGCGTCTCCTCGATTCGAATCGTTGTGCAAAGCCCCCGTCCTGTCGCTTCGCGCCAGCCCCCGAGGGGGTCGGGAAAACCTGGGGCGGCCCGGCGTTTTCCCGAGAAGCGCGTCAGTCTACCGGGTTTCGCCGCGCGGCCCGATACCCGCGCGGCGCGCATGGAATCGACGGCGGGCGCCCAGTACAATGACCGGCATCCCCCGCCGCCCCACTGGAGCCGCCATGACCGACTCGATCAAAGCCCTGCTGAAGCCGCACGTGCGCGACATCGGCAACCTGCAGGTGCGCCGCACGCTGCCCGCACTCGCCGCGCGTCTCGTCGGCCCGTTCATCTTCTTCGATCACATGGGGCCGGCCACGCTGCCGGCCGGCACGGGGCTCGACGTGCGCCCGCATCCGCACATCGGGCTCGCGACCGTCACCTACCTGTTCGACGGCGCGATCCTGCACCGCGACAGCCTCGGCTCGCTGCAGGAAATCGTGCCGGGCGACGTGAACTGGATGACGGCCGGCCGAGGGATCGTCCACTCCGAACGCACGCCCGATGCGCAGCGCGCCAGCGGCCATACGGTGCACGGCATCCAGACCTGGGTCGCGCTGCCGCAGGCGCACGAGACGACCGAGCCGTCGTTCGAGCACCATGCGGCCGACACGCTGCCCAAGCGCAACGAAGACGGCGTGGCGCTGACGGTGATCGCCGGCGACGCATTCGGGCTGCGCTCGCCCGTCACGACGTTCTCGCGCACGCTGTACGTCGCGGCCGAATTCGCGGCCGGCGGCCGGCTCGAACTCGATGCGTCGCACGAGGAGCGCGCGGTCTATGTGGTCGACGGCGAGCTCGCGATCGACGGCACGCCGGTGCCGGCCGAACAGATGGCCGTGCTCGCGCCGGGCGCCACGGTCACGCTGACGAGCGGCAGCGGCGCGCGCGCGATGCTGCTCGGCGGCGACAAGATCGACGGCGAACGCTTCATCGAGTGGAATTTCGTCGCCAGCAGCCGCGACGCGATCGAGCGCGCGAAAGCAGCGTGGACGCGCCAGGAACTGGGCAAGGTGCCGGGCGAGACCGAGTGGATTCCGCTGCCCGAGCCGAAGCCGCGTTGAAAAAGGGGCGCGCCGCCCCCATCCTGACGATATTCGAACCGAAGAGAACGACATGGACACCACGCTTGCCACTTTCGAGAAAGACGTCATCGAGGCGTCGCTGGACACGCCCGTGCTGGTCGACTTCTGGGCGCCGTGGTGCGGCCCCTGCAAGACGCTCGGCCCGCTGCTGGAAAAGCTCGAAGCCGACTACGAAGGCCGCTGGAAGCTCGTGAAGGTCAACGTCGACGAGAACCAGGAACTGGCCGCGCACTTCCAGACGCGCAGCATCCCGCACGTGATCGCGTTCGCCGACGGCCGCCCGGTCGATCAATTCGTCGGCGTCCTGCCCGAAGGCCAGTTGCGCGCGTTCCTCGACCGGCTGCTGCCGGCGCCCGAGGAAGCCGAGCGCCGCGCCGCGCAATACGCGATCGCCGAGCAGCGCTACGACGATGCGCTCACGCACCTCGAAGCGGCGCTCGCGCTGAACCCCGGCTTCGACGACGCGCGCCTCGACCTGATCGAACTGCTGCTCGCGCACAACCAGGTCGACGCCGCGCGCGCCGAGACCGAGCGCCTGTCGCCGCAAACGGTGCAGAACGGCGATCCGCGCTACCAGGCGATCAAGACCCGATTCGATGCGCTCGACGCCACGGCCGACCTGCCGCCGACCGACGCGCTCGAAGCCCGCATCGCGGCGAACCCGGCCGACCTCGACGCGCGCTTCGACCTCGCGCAGAGCCTGATCGCGCGGCGCGCGTACGAAGGCGCGGTGGAGCAGTTGCTGGAAATCGTCAAGCGCGACCGCGCATACGGCGACGATCTCGGCCGCCGCACGTTGATCTCGGTGTTCGAGCTGGCCGGCGATCGCCCCGATCTCGTCGCCGGGTGGCGACGCAAGCTGAGCATGGCGCTCAACTGACCCGATACGGCGATTCAGCCGGGCCGCCACGGCCCGGCCGGACGCCGGATCGCTTGCGGCGCACGACTCGCGCCGCACCCTCAATCGTCGATGCGCGCGCGTCGCGCGCTCAGCCGGCGGCCCGCGCCGCGATCGCGCGCAGCGCATGCGCGGCGGCCGCGAACCCGAAGCTCGCGGTCACGCACACGCTCGAGCCGAATCCCGCGCAGTTGAGCCCCGCGACATGCGCGGCCGCGGACGGCTCGGCACCGTCCTCGAGGTCGCACGCGGCCGCTTCCGGATAGATCAGCGGCTCGTCCGAATACACGGCGCTGACCTTGAAACGCGCCTTCGGCCCGCGCGGAAAACCGTGCTGCTTGCGCAACTGCGCACGCACCTTCGACAGCAGCGGATCCTGGATCGTCAGCGCGAGATCGTCGATGCGGATGCGCGTCGGGTCGAGCTGGCCGCCCGCGCCGCCCACGACGATCAGCGGCTGCCGCTTCGCGACGCACCATGCGATCAGCGCGACCTTCGTGCGCACGCTGTCGATCGCATCGATCACGTAGTCGAAGCCGCCGCCGAGCAGCGCGTCGAAGTTGTCGGGCTCGACGAAATCCTCGATCCGGTTCACACGGCACGCGGGATCGATCAACGCGATCCGCTCGGCCATCGCGTCGACCTTCGGCTTGCCGTAATTGCCGTCGAGCGCGTGGATCTGCCGGTTCGTATTGCTTTCCGCGACGTTGTCGAGATCGATCAGCGTCAGCGTGCCGACCGCGTTGCGCGCGAGCGCCTCGGCCACCCACGACCCGACGCCGCCGATGCCGATCACCGCGACGTGCGCGCGCTCGAACGCGGCGGCCGCCGGCGCGCCGTACAGGCGCGCGACGCCGCCGAAGCGCCGCGCGCGATCCACGTCAAGCTGGATTTGCGGGGTCGGGGTAAGATCAGAAGAACTGGGCGGGGCAGCGTCGGCAGCGGACATGGCAGCAAGGAAAACGTAAGTCGTGCAGCCCTCTATTTTGCCTGAACTCCCCGCTCGCACGCGCCACTGTGCACGCACGATTCCCGCGCGTTCGCTATACTGGCCCCAGATTGAAGCGTTTGCATAACATGACGACTCTCGCCGATCTCCGCATCAACTATTCACGTGCTTCGCTCGACGAAGCCGATGCCGCCCCCAGCCCTTTCGCCCAGTTCGATCGCTGGTTCAAGGAGGCGCTCGCCGCCAAGCTGCCCGAGCCGAACACGATGACGCTCGCGACCGTCGGCGCCGACGGCCGGCCGTCGGCGCGGATCGTGCTCATCAAGGGCGTCGACGAGCGCGGGTTCGTCTTTTTCACCAATTACGAAAGCCGCAAGGGGCACGATCTCGCCGTGCATCCGCAAGCCGCGCTGCTGTTCTACTGGATCGAGCTCGAACGCCAGGTGCGCATCGAAGGCCGGATCGAGAAAACCAGTGCGGAAGAAAGCGACCGCTATTTCGCGTCGCGCCCGCTCGGCTCGCGCATCGGCGCATGGGCGTCCGACCAGAGCACCGTGATCGACAGCCGCGCGACGCTCGAAGCGCGCGAACAGGCCGTCAGCGAACGCTACGGCGACAACCCGCCGCGCCCGCCGCACTGGGGCGGCTACCGCCTCGTGCCCGACTCGATCGAGTTCTGGCAAGGGCGCCCGTCGCGGCTGCACGACCGCCTGCTCTATACGCGCGACGCCTCGACGGCGGCGGGCTGGACGATCTCGCGCCTGTCGCCGTAAGCGCGGCGCCGGCGCACGCCGGTCGTGTCTCGTGTTGCATCCGGGCGCCCGCTTCGCAAGCGGCGGGCGCCGGTCAAGATACTTGGCTGTATTCGATTCAACGAACAAACGGAGAATCCAAATGTTCTGGGAAAAGAAGCTGGCACAGTGGGCGGACGAAGTACGGGCGAAAGCGAACATACCGGCGCGCCTCGTGCTGTGGAACGGCGAGCAACTCGATTTCGGCACCTTCAGCGCACCGCAGGTCACGCTGAAGGTAAACAGCGCGTCGGCGTTGCCGCTGCTGCTCGAACCGAGCCTCGACAATCTCGGCGAGGCGTACGTGAAGGGCAAGATCGACATCGAAGGCAAGCTGTCGGACATCATCAACATCGGCTACTCGCTCGCCCGCAGCACCGTGACGAGCGCGAGCAAGCTCGCGCGCGTGAAACGCTACTTCAATCATTCGAAGAGCACCGACAAGAAGGCGATCCAGTACCACTACGACGTCTCGAACGCGTTCTACCAGTTGTGGCTCGACGAGAACATGGTGTACTCGTGCGCGTACTTCGAGAACGGCGACGAGGATCTCGCCACCGCGCAAATCAAGAAGATCGACCACATCCTGACGAAGATCCAGCTCGAGCCCGGCCAGCGCCTGCTCGACATCGGCTGCGGCTGGGGTGCGCTCGTGCTGCGCGCCGCGCAGAAGTTCGGCGCGACGTGTCTCGGCGTGACGCTGTCGCAGAACCAGTTCGACCTGGCGACCGCGCGTGTAAAGGCCGCGGGGCTGGAAGACAGGATCGAGATTCGTCTGCAGGATTACCGCGAGATCGAAGGCCAGTTCGACCGCATCACGAGCGTCGGGATGTTCGAGCACGTCGGCCGCAAGAACCTGCCGCTCTACTTCTCGCGCATCCATGACCTGCTCGCCGACGACGGCATCGCGATGAACCACGGGATCACGTCGACCGACGCGGAAAGCGGCGAGACGGCGCTCGGCGGCGGCGAATTCATCGACCGCTACGTGTTCCCGGACGGCGAGCTGCCGCACATCAGCCTCGCGCTCGAAGCGGCGCAGCGCGGCGGGCTCGAAGCGGTTGACGTCGAAAGCCTGCGCCGGCACTATGCGCGCACGCTCGACATCTGGACGGAAAACTTCGAGGCGAAGGCCGACCAGGCGAAAGCCCTCGTCGACGACGAAAAATTCCGCATCTGGCGCGTGTATCTTGCCGGCTGCGCGTATGCATTCGAGCACGACGACGTGTCGATCTTCCAGATCGTGTGCCGCAAGGCCGGACGCAGCGCGAAAACGCTGCCGTGGTCGCGGCGCTATATGTACGAACACGCGCTGCCGCGCTAGGCGGCGCTTCACGCTGGGCATGCATGGGTGACGGCAGGACGCGGCGCAAGACGCCGCCGGAACGACAGCAGCGCGACGACACGGACGGGTCGCACGCCGACGGGCAATTCGACCTGTTCGGCGTGCCGGCGGACGCGGCACGCGCGTCGCCGTCACCCACTGACGCCCCCCACCCCGCCCGCACCGATGAACCGGTGACGCCGCAGGCGCAGGACGAAGCGCCGCCGGCACCGCGTGCCCGGGCCCCCTCCCGCGCGGCCGACGACGAACCGGCACCGTCCTCGGGGCTGCTGTGGGACGAACCGTCGCCGCCCGCCGCGCCGCCGAAGAAGGGCCGGCGCAAGCGCGGCGTGCTGCCCGCGCCGATCTCGGCGGACGTTGCCGACGCCGCGGCCGGCCTGCCGCCGAACGTCCGGCTCGGCACGTCGTCGTGGTATTTCCCCGGCTGGAACGGCATCGTCTACGACGGCGATTTCACGCAGACGAAGCTGTCGCGCGAAGGGCTCGAAGCGTACGGCGCGCATCCGCTCCTCAGGAGCGTGAGCCTCGACCGGTCGTTCTACGGCCCGCTGTCGGTGGCCGACTACCTGCGCTACGCGCAGCAGGTGCCCGACGACTTCCGTTTCGTCGTGAAGGCGCCGGCCTCGGTGACCGACGCGGTGATCCGCGGCCGCCGCGGCGAACCGTCGGGACCGAACCCGACCTTCCTCGACGCCGCGCTCGCGACCCGCGAATTCGTGCAGCCATGCCTCGAAGGGCTCGGCCGGAAAGCCGGCGTGCTCGTGTTCCAGTTCTCGCCGCTGCCCGACCCGTTGCTTGCCGAACCGGCCGCGCTGATCGACCGGCTGACCGCGTTCTTCGCGGCGCTGCCGCCGCTCGCGCCGGCAGCCGACGGCCCGCGTTACGCGATCGAGATCCGTGACGCGAGCCTGCTCACGCCGCGCTTCATCCGCGCGCTCGCGTCGCTCGGCGTGCGCTACTGCGTCGGGCTGCACGCGCGAATGCCCGACCCGCTGCGCCAGGCCGCCGCGCTCGCGCTGCTCGACGGCGACGCACCGGGCCCGCTGATCGTGCGCTGGAGCCTGCACGGCGGCTTCAAGTACGAACAGGCGAAAGCGAAATACGAGCCGTTCGACAAACTCGTCGACGAGGATCCGGCCACGCGCTCGGCGCTCGCCGAACTGGCCGCGCGCTACGCGCTGGCCGGGCAGCCGGTGATCATCACGATCAACAACAAGGCGGAAGGCTCCGCGCCGCTGTCGTGCATCGCGCTCGCGCGCGAAATCGCCGCCGCGTGCGCGCAGTGGCGCAACGAGGCGGCGTAACGGAGGGGGCGTAACGCCCGGCCCGGCCGGCTACCCGCTTACGCGCCGCGCAGCGACTTCAGCCGGTGCGAGAACTTCTGCCGGAATTTCGCGAGCTTCGGCCCGATCACGACCGAGCAGTAGCCCTGCCCCGGGTTGCGCGCGTAATAGTTCTGGTGATAGTCCTCGGCCGGCCAGTAGTTGCCGTCGAGCGGCACGACCTGCGTGACGATCGGCTGGCCGAACACCTGCTCGCGCTCGAGCTCGCGGATCACGTCGAGCGCCGTGTCGCGCTGCGCATCCGAATGCGTGAACACGACCGACCGGTACTGCGTGCCGACGTCGTTGCCCTGCCGGTTCAGCTGGGTCGGATCGTGCGTCGCGAAGAAGATCTCGAGGATCTCGCGATACGCGATGCGCGCCGGATCGAACGTCACGTTGACGACTTCCGCGTGGCCCGTGTCGCCTTCGCAGATGTCGCGGTAGCCCGGATTGCGCGTATGGCCGCCCGCATAACCCGACTGGACGGCCGTCACGCCGTCGACGTCGAGAAACACGGCCTCCGTGCACCAGAAACACCCGCCTCCCAAAGTCGCGGTTTCAAGCATCTCGTTCCCCATGAATTCAGACCCTCGTTGATGACGGCCGCGGCACGCCCGTGCCGGCTGCCGCCGTTCCATCCCGCCGCCGCGCGGCCCGCGATGCGGGGCACGGCGACACTCCGGCAAGTATCTCACTCGCGCGCGAACCTGGCAGATTGCACAGGTGCCGCGCGCGACTCGCCGCACGTTTCTCGTCTACACTGAGGCACGCGCGAGCGGCGGCAAACCCGTCGCCGCGCACGCAGCGCCCGATGCATGCCCGACCCTGATGCAAACATCATCTGCCGGAACATCGATATGCACGCCTTAACAGAATTCGCCTGCGTCGCCCGCGTGGCCGTCGTCGCGCCGCGGGCCGCCGCTTCAACCGTACCAACGCCAGGCCACGCGTCCGTCCCGCCCCCGGCGCGGCGCTCCCGCGTATTGCCTTTACCGGCTTTCCCCGCTTTCACGATCTGATGCATGGCAACGCGCGTGGCACCGACACGTGCGTCCGCCTGCCGATCGCATCCGCCGGCACGATGCGCGCCGCGCGGCCATCCCGACCCGCACGCCCGCAACGAACGGCCGTGCGTTCACGATCCGAACCCATCGAGAGGGCATCACCATGAGCATGCGGCCTGACCCGACGTTTCATGCTTCACCCGAGCTTGCGATGCAGGCGCCGGCGGAGGAATTTGCCTATACGTTGTTGCTGAGCCCCGATTTTTCCAGACCCGACGCGCTCGCCGTGATCGACGTGAAGCCCGGATCGCCGACCTACGGAAAAATCGTGCATACGGTGACGATGCCGAACACCGGCGACGAGTTTCACCACTTCGGCTGGAATGCGTGCTCGTCGTCGCTGTCGCCGCTGACCGGCCATGCGTTCCTCGAGCGCCGCTTCCTGATCATCCCGGGCCTGCGCTCGTCGCGCATCTACGTGATCGATACGAAGCCGCACCCGACGCAGGCGCGCATCCACAAGATCATCGAGCCCGACGAGATCTTCGCGAAGACCGGCTACTCGCGCCCCCACACCGTGCATTGCGGCCCCGAAGGCATCTACGTGAGCACGCTCGGCGGCGCGGGCAAGGACGGCACCGACGGCGCGCCCGGCATCTTCATCATGGATTGCGAGACGTTCGACGTGCTCGGCCGCTGGGAGATCGACCGCGGCTCGCAGGACAAGCACTACGACTTCTGGTGGAACCTGCCGCGCGACTACATGGTGTCGAGCGAATGGGCGCTGCCGCCGCAGTTCGAGAACGGCATCGTCCCCGAGGACCTGCTCGCGAACAAGTACGGGCACCGGCTGCATTTCTGGGACCTGCGCGCGCGGCGCAACGTGCAGACGATCGATCTCGGCGCGCAGCACCAGATGGCGCTGGAGGTACGGCCCGCGCACGACCCGGCGCGCGAATACGGGTTCGTCGGCGTCGTGGTCGACACGACCAACCTCGAAGGCTCGATCTGGACCTGGTGGCGTGAGGACGGCAAGTTCCATGTGAAGAAGACCGCGACGATTCCCGCCGAGCCGGCCACGGCCGATGAGCTGCCGCCGCTGCTGCAGGGATTCGGCGCGGTGCCGCCGCTCGTGACCGACATCGACCTGTCGCTCGACGACCGCTTCCTGTACGTGTCGTGCTGGGGCACCGGCGAGATGCGCCAGTACGACGTGTCGGATCCGCACAATCCGGTGCTCGCGGGGTCGGTACGCATCGGCGGCATCGCGCGCCGTGCGCCGCACACGAACGGCCGCCGGTTCGCAGGCGGCCCGCAGATGGTCGAGATCAGCCGCGACGGCCGGCGCGTGTACTGGACCAATTCGCTGTATTCGACGTGGGACGACCAGTTCTATCCGGACGGCGTGCCGGGCGCGCAGGTGCTCGCGCATGCGGGGCCGGACGGCGGGCTGACGCTCGCCGGCGACTACTGGGTCGAATTCCCCGACGGCTATCGCGCGCACCAGATCCGGCTCGAAGGCGGCGACTGCTCGACCGACTCGTTCTGCTATCCGTCGGTCAGGCGTTGAACGCCGGCCTGCACGCGCAGGTCGCCCTGTGGGCGGCCGTGCTCGCGAGCGGCGTCTATCACGGGCTCAATCCCGCGATGGGCTGGCCGCTCGCGGTATCGAACGCGCTGATGACGCGCCGCGGCACCGCGCTCGTCGCGGCGCTCGGCTATCTCGCGCTCGGCCATGCGCTCGCGGTCTTCGCGGTGATGCTGCCGTTCGGGCTGCTCGCCGCGCTGCTCGCGTGGCAGTCGGCGATCCGGATCGGCGCGAGCGCGCTCGTGATCGGCTTCGGCGCCGTGCTGCTGATCCGGCGCCGGCACCCGCGCGCGCTCGCGCGAATCCCGCCGGCGCGGCTCGGCCTGTGGTCGTTCGCGGTCGCGATCGCGCACGGCGCGGGGCTGATGCTGGTGCCGGTCTACCTCGGGCTGTGCGGCCTCGACCGCGATGCGGGCCACCGCGCCGCGACCGTGCTCGTCGATGCGCATCTCGGGATGGCACTCGTCGTCGCGGCCGTGCACGCGGCCGCGATGATCGCCGCGGGCGGCGGGCTCGCATGGCTCGTGTACCGCTATCTCGGGCTGAAGTTCGTGTCGCGGAGCTGGTTCAATCTCGATGCCGTGTGGGCATCGAGCCTGATCGTGACGGGCGCGCTGTCGCTCGGACTGGCGGCGGCGCGATAGCGCGGGAGCGACGGCCGGCAGGATGCGCCGGCGCGGCACCCGAACGGGCACGACGGCCAGGCCGCCCACCCGCGGCAGCGCATCCCGCCGCGCGACGCAGTGTTCGCTATGCCACCCTGCCCCCGCGATGCGCCGTCCGGCCGGGCCCGCCAGCCCCGATTCCGCTAAAATCGGGCCATGCGCACCCCTTCCCAATCGACCGCCTTGTCGCCTTTCGTCCGCCGTGCCCGCGCCACCCGCGTCGCGCCGCGCCTGCCTGTCTCGTTCCGGATGGTGGCCCGATGAGCCGCGCCAACCCGCCGGATTTCGATGCGGCCGCCTTCCGGCAGGCACTCGGCCAGTTCGCGACGGGCGTGACGGTGATCACGACGCGCGCACCGTCCGGGCAGCTGATCGGCATCACCGCGAGCTCGTTCAACTCGGTTTCACTCGATCCGCCGCTGGTGCTGTGGAGTCTCGCGCACAAATCGGCGTCGACGCCCGTGTTCCGCGGCAACAGTCATTACGTGGTGAACGTGCTCGCGGCGTCGCAGCTCGACCTGTGCAAGCGCTTCTCGACCTACAAGGGCGACCGCTTCGAAGGGATCGCGCATGCGGCCGGCAACTCGGGGATGCCGGTGCTCGACGGCGCGCTCGCGTGGTTCGAATGTCACAACCGCAGCCGCTACGACGAAGGCGACCACGTGATCTTCGTCGGCGAAGTCGAACGCTGCGGCGTGCGTGCGGTATCGGACGCGACCCCGCCGCTGGTGTTCCACGGCGGCGGCTTCCACGGCCTCACACCGCTTTGATCGCCCCCGTGCGCGCCAGCCCGACCGGCGCGCCGGCTTCATCCTTCAGCGTCTGCAGCACGATGTTCGAACGGATGTCCATCACGCCCGGCGCCTTGTAGAGCCGGTTCAGCACGAAATCCGAATAGTGCTTGAGGTTGTGCGCGAGCACGCGCAGCAGATAGTGGCTCTCGCCGGTCACGACGAACGCGCCGACCACCTCCGGCCATTCGCGCAGCGCTTCCGCGAAGCGCTCGTGCCATTGATTCTCTTCGTTGCGCATCGACACCTGTACGAACGCCTCGAGCTCGAAGCCGAGCTTCTCGCGGCTCAGGCACGCGCGATAGTGCTCGATCACGCCCTGCTCCTCGAGCAGGCGCATGCGGCGCAGGCAGGCGGACGGCGAAAGCGAAATGCGTTCCGCCAGGTCGAGATTGCTGATTCTGCCCTCCTCCTGCAGTACCGCCAGAATCCGGCAGTCGGTGGCATCGAGCGTGATCGCGTGCATTTTTGGTCCCCGTTTTCCCTCTCAGTCGAATTATCTGCCAATCCGGCGGATTGTCCATGTTTATTTCGCAAGCACTTTCTGCGAGCGTCCACCTATCATTCGAAGCATCGACTCACCGATTCGTCATGCCATGGACACCCTCTGGGACATCTCGCCGCCTGTCAGCCCCGCCACGCCCGTGTGGCCGGGCGATACGCCGGTTTCCGTCGAACGCGTATGGCGGATGGAAGCCGGCTCGCCGGTCAACGTCGCGCGCGTGACGCTGTCGCCCCACACCGGCGCGCACTGCGATGCGCCGCTGCATTACGACGCCGACGGCGCGCCGATCGGCGCCGTGCCGCTCGACACCTATCTCGGCCCGTGCCGCGTGATCCATTGCATCGGCGCATCGCCGGTCGTGCAGCCGGCCGACATCGCGGCCGCGCTCGACGGCGTGCCGCCGCGCGTGCTGCTGCGCACCTGTGCGCGCGCCAGCGTCGAGCAGTGGGACAGCGATTTCTGCGCGGTCGCGCCCGCGGCCGTCGACCTGCTCGCCGCCCGCGGCGTGAAGCTGATCGGCATCGATACGCCGTCGCTCGACCCGCAGGAATCGAAGACGATGGACGCGCATCACCGCGTGCGCGCGCACCGGATGGCGATCCTCGAAGGCATCGTGCTCGACGACGTGCCGCCCGGCGACTACGAACTGATCGCGCTGCCGCTGAAATTCGCGACGCTCGACGCGAGCCCCGTGCGCGCGGTGCTGCGCGCGCTGCCCGCGCATGCTTCCTGATTACCCCGACCCACGACCCCACATCATGATCAAGACCCGTGAAGACGCGCTCGCGCTCGACCGCGACGACCCGCTTGCCCCGCTGCGCGACCAGTTCTCGCTGCCCGACGGTGTGATCTACCTCGACGGCAACTCGCTCGGCGCGCAGCCCCGCGCGTCGGCCGCGCGTGCGCAGCAGGTGATCGGCGCCGAATGGGGCGAAGGCCTGATCCGCAGCTGGAACACGGCCGGCTGGTTCGCGCTGCCGCGCCGTCTCGGCGACAAGCTCGCGACGCTGATCGGCGGCGCGCCCGGCGAAACGGTCGTCACCGATACCATCTCGATCAACCTGTTCAAGCTGCTGTCGGCGATGCTGCGCCACCAGGCCGGGCGCGCGCCCGAACGCCGCGTGATCGTGTCGGAACGCTCGAACTTCCCGACCGACCTGTATATCGCGCAGGGGCTGATCGAACAGCTCGGCGGCGCTTACGAGCTGCGCCTGATCGACGATCCGGCCGACCTGCCCGCCGCGCTCGGCGCGGACACGGCCGTCGCGATGATCACGCACGTGAACTACCGCACCGGCTACATGCACGACATGCCGGCCGTCACGCAGCTCGTGCACGACGCGGGCGCGCTGATGCTGTGGGATCTCGCGCACTCGGCCGGCGCGGTGCCGGTCGACCTGAACGGCGCGCGCGCGGACGGCGCGGTCGGCTGCACGTACAAGTACCTGAACGGCGGCCCGGGCTCGCCCGCGTTCGTGTGGGTGCCGCAGCGCCATCACGCGCATTTCTCGCAGCCGCTGTCCGGCTGGTGGGGCCACCGCGCGCCGTTCGCGATGCAGCCGGGCTTCGCGCCCGATCCGGGCATCGCGCGCTTCCTGTGCGGCACGCAGCCGATCGTGTCGATGTCGATGGTCGAATGCGGGCTCGACGTGTTCCTGCAGACCGACATGCAGGCGATCCGCCGCAAGTCGCTCGCGCTGATCGATGCGTTCATCGCGCTCGTCGAAGCACGCTGCGCGGGCTTGTCGCTGAAGCTCGTCACGCCGCGCGCGCATCACCAGCGCGGCTCGCAGGCGAGCTTCGAACATCCGCACGGCTACGAAGTGATGCAGGCGCTGATCGCGCGCGGCGTGATCGGCGACTACCGCGAGCCGTACGTGCTGCGCTTCGGCTTCACGCCGCTCTATACGCGCTTCGCCGACGTGTGGGACGCCGTCGAAACGCTGCGCGACATCCTCGCCACCGACGCGTGGAAGGCGCCCGAGTTCGCCGAACGCGGCGCGGTGACCTGACCGTCATTACCCGGCGCGCGCCGCGCGTTCGTCATTCAAATCTGGAGAGAGTCGTGAATTCTGGTCATATGCAGCCACCCGGCGACGACGCGCCGGCGGGTTGCCCGTTCTCGGGCGCACGCGCCCCCCAACCGGCACCGGCCGCGCACGAAGCGCCGCACGTGCCCGGCGATGCCGGCTGGCACAACGCGCAACTCGATTTCTCGAAGTCGATGAGCTATGGCGACTACCTGTCGCTGAATTCGATCCTCGATGCGCAACATCCGCTGTCGCCCGATCACAACGAGATGCTGTTCATCATCCAGCATCAGACGAGCGAGCTGTGGATGAAGCTCGCGCTGTTCGAGCTGCGCGGCGCGCTCGACGCGGTGCGCACCGACGCGCTGCCGCCCGCGTTCAAGATGCTCGCGCGCGTGTCGCGCATCCTCGAGCAACTGGTGCAGGCGTGGAACGTGCTGTCGACGATGACGCCGTCCGAATACTCGGCGATGCGCCCGTACCTCGGCCAGTCGTCGGGCTTCCAGTCGTACCAGTATCGCCAGCTCGAATTTCTGCTCGGCAACAAGAACGCGCAGATGCTGCAGCCGCATGCGCACCGGCCCGACCTCCTCGAACAGGTGCGCGCGACGCTCGAAGCGCCGTCGTTCTACGACGAAGTCGTGCGCCTGCTCGCGCGGCGCGGGTTCCCGATCGCGGCGCAACGGCTCGATCGCGACTGGACGCAGCCGACACGGCACGACGAGACGGTCGAAGCCGCATGGCTCGAGGTGTATCGCCACCCGCAGCAGCACTGGGAGCTGTACGAGATGGCGGAGGAACTCGTCGATCTCGAGGATGCGTTCCGCCAGTGGCGCTTCCGTCACGTGACGACGGTCGAGCGCATCATCGGCTTCAAGCAGGGCACGGGCGGCACGAGCGGCGCGCCGTACCTGCGCAAGATGCTCGACGTCGTGCTGTTCCCCGAACTCTGGCACGTGCGCACCACGCTGTAACGCCCGTCATGCGCCCGCCGTCACGACGACGTGCGGGCCGCCCCCTGCCTTCATGCGGCCGCACGCCGCCGACACCGTTTTCCCATCCGGCCCTTTGCGCGCGCGGCTCCCGCGCCGTGCCCGCGCCGCCGCAGTGCACCATCGAAATGCCGTTTCCCCGCCTTGACTTTCGCTCGCCCGAATACGATCATTCGCTCACATAAAGAGCAAATGATCGTATTCGACTGAGAAGACTGGCACGAACAGGAGACAACGGATGAGCGAATCGCCCTCCGCCCGCGCGCCCGTGCTGCTGCACATCGGCGCTGGCTCGTTTCACCGCGCGCACCAGGCGTGGTATCTGCATCGCGTGAACGCGGCCGTCCCGGCCGACGAACGCTGGTCGCTGACCGTCGGCAACATCCGCGACGACATGCGCGCGACGATGGACGCGCTCGCCGCACAGCACGGCGCCTACACGCTCGAAACCGTCACGCCGCAAGGCGAGCGTGCGTACGAGACGATCCGCGCGATCACGCGCGTGCTGCCGTGGTCGATCGACCTCGCCGCGCTGGTCGACGCCGGTGCCGATCCGGCCTGCCGGATCGTGTCGTTCACCGTCACCGAAGGCGGCTACTACCTCGACGAACACAACCGGCTCGACGTCGCGAACGCCGATCTGGCGGCCGACCTGCAGGGCGCGCGCACGACGCTGTACGGCGCGCTCGCGGCGCTGCTCGCCGAACGCGTGAAGCGCGGCGCGGGCCCGCTCACGCTGCAGAGCTGCGACAACCTGCGCAACAACGGCGCGCGCTTTCGCGCGGGGATGCGCGAATTTCTCGAACGGCGCGGCGAAACGGCTCTTCTCGCGTGGTTCGACGCGCACGTCGCGACGCCGAGCGCGATGGTCGACCGCATCACGCCGCGCCCGACCGCCGACGTGCGCGAACGCGTGCGCGCGGCCACCGGCATCGACGATGCGTGCCCGGTGATGGGCGAATCGTTCATCCAGTGGGTGATCGAGGACCGCTTCGCGGCCGGCCGGCCGCGCTGGGAACTGGCCGGCGCCGAGCTCGTCGACGACGTGCACCCGTACGAGGAAGCGAAGATCCGCATCCTCAACGCGACGCACAGCTGCATCGCGTGGGCCGGCACGCTCGCGGGCTACACCTACATTCACGAAGGCACGCACGACGCGGCGATCCGCCGCTTCGCGCACGACTACGTGACGCAGGACGTGATCCCGTGCCTGAGCCCGAGCCCGCTCGATCTCGCGCGCTACCGCGACGTCGTGCTCGAACGCTTCGGCAACCCGTACGTGCTCGACACCAACCAGCGCGTCGCGGCCGACGGCTTCTCGAAGATCCCCGGCTTCATCGCGCCGACGCTCGTCGAATCGTTCGCACGCGGCGCGGCGCCGGTGGCCACCGCCGTGCTGCCCGCGTTGTTCCTGCGCTTTCTCGAACGCTGGGCGCGCGGCCTGCTGCCGTATGCGTACCAGGACGGCGTGATGGACGACGGCGCCGCGCGGGCGATCGCCGAAGCCGACGACCCGGTCGTCGCGCTGGGCGCGAGCCGCGCGCTGTGGGGCTCGCTCGCCGGCAACGCGGCGCTGTTCGAGGCGCTGCGCGGCGCGCTCGCGCGGGTCGACGCATGGCTGGCGCAGCGCTGACGCGCATCCGGGCGAACCTGCCTTGGCACGTGCGCTGCCGCGCGGCTAAAGTAGCGACTCCCCACTGACGGAACGGATCGCTCATGTATCTCGGCATCGACCTCGGCACCTCGGAAGTGAAGGTATTGCTGCTGGCCCCCGACGGCACGGTCGTCGGCACGGCCGGCACGCCGTTCACCGTGTCGCGGCCGCATCCGCGCTGGGCGGAACAGCATCCGGACGACTGGTGGCAAGGCACGCTCGCCGCGCTCGCCACGTTGCGCGAGCGGCACCCGCACGCGTTCGCGCAGGTGCGCGGCATCGGCCTGTCGGGGCAGATGCACGGCGCCGTGCTGCTCGGCCGCGACGATCGCGTGCTGCGCCCGGCGATCCTGTGGAACGACATGCGCAGCGCCGACGAATGCGCGCTGCTCACCGAGCGCGCGCCCGATCTCCATGCACTGGCCGGCAATCTCGCGATGCCGGGCTTCACCGCACCGAAACTGCTGTGGGTCGCGAAGCACGAACCCGACGTGTTCGCCGCCACCGCATGCGTGCTGATGCCGAAGGACTACCTGCGGTTCCGGATGACCGGCGCGAAAGTGTCCGACCCGTCGGACGCGGCCGGCACGCTGTGGCTCGACGTCGCGCGCCGCGACTGGTCCGACGCGTTGCTCGCCGCCTGCGACATGACGCGCGACCAGATGCCGCGCATCGTCGAGGGCAACGCGCCGTCCGGCACGCTGCGCGCGGACGTCGCACGCACGCTCGGGCTGTCGGAGGCCGTCGTGGTCGCGGGCGGCGGCGGCGACAACGCGACGAGCGCGCTCGGCATCGGCGCGATCCACGCGGGCGACGGCTTCGTGTCGCTCGGCACGTCGGGCGTGCTGAGCGTGGTCGGCGACCGCTTCATGCCGAACCCCGCGTCCGCCGTCCATGCGTTCTGCCATGCGATTCCCGATCGCTGGCAATTGATGAGCGTCGTGCTGTCGGCCGCGAGCTGCCTGCGCTGGGTCTGCAAGCTGACGGGCACCGACGAGCCCGCGCTGCTCGCCGAAGTCGAAGCGCTCGACGCCGACGCGCTCGCGACGGCGCCGCTGTTCCTGCCCTACCTGTCCGGCGAACGCACGCCGCACAACGACCCGTATGCGCAGGGCGTGTTCTTCGGCATGACGCATGCGACCGAGCGCGCGCATCTCGGCTACGCGGTGCTCGAAGGCGTGACGCTCGGCCTCGCCGACGGCCTCGACGCATTGCATGCGGCCGGCGTCGAAACCGACCAGCTGTCGCTGATCGGCGGCGGCGCGCGCAGCGCGTTCTGGGCGCAATTGCTCGCCGACGCGCTGAACGTGCGCACGCGCCAGATCGGCGGCGGCGAAACGGGCGCGGCGCTCGGTGCGGCGCGGCTCGGCTGGCTGGCCGTCGGCGGTGATCCGCACACGGTGCTGACCAAGCCGCCGGTGCGTGCCGAATACGCGCCGGACGCCGCCCGCCATGCACGGCTGCGCGAACGCCTCGACGCATTCCGCTCGCTGTACCGTCACGTACAGCCGCTGTACGAACCGTCGCGCACGCGGCTCGCATAGGCGCGACCGCGAGGCAGCGCACGACATGCGTTACAGTGGACGCCGTCGTGCGGCCTGCCGGCCGGCCCGCGGGGCGGCCCCCTGATCCAAACCGAATCGCTATCGTGTCCAAGTCCTCAGAAAAACTCGATCTCGCCACCCGTGCCGCGTGGCTCTACTACGTCGCGGGCGACACGCAGAACGAAATCGCCGAGAAGCTGCAGGTCTCGCGCCCGGTCGCGCAGCGCCTCGTCGCGTTCGCGGTCGAGAAGAACCTGATCCGCGTGCGCGTCGATCACCGGCTCGCCGACTGCCTCGATCTCGGCGCGCAGCTGTCGAAACGCTACGGCCTCGCGATGTGCGAAGTCGTGCCCGTCGATGCCGATGCGCCCGACGCGATCGACCGCAAGCTCGCGGTCGCCGGCGCGCAGGTAATGGAGCGCTACCTGAACGAAACACGGCCGATGGTGATCGCGGTCAGCAGCGGCCGCACGCTGAAGGCCGCGGTCGCGCAGATCGCGCAGATCGACCGCCCGCAGCACAGGCTCGTGTCGATGGTCGGCGCGATCGCGGCCGACGGTTCGTCGAACCGCTACGACGTCGCGCAGTACATCTCCGAGAAAACCGGCAGCAAGCATTTCCTGCTGCCCGCGCCGCTGTTCGCCGACAGCGACGCCGAGCGCGCGCAGTGGTGCAATCACCGGCTGTACCGGATCGTCGAGGCGCTGTCGGGCCAGGCCGACGTCGCGTTCGTCGGGATCGGCAACATCGGGCCGCACTGCCCGCTCTACGAAGACGGCTTCATCACCGAACAGGAACGCGACGAGATGACCGCGCTCGGCGCGGTGGCCGAGCTGCTCGGCGTGCCGATCGACGCGCAGGGTACGCAGATCACGGTGTCGACCAGCGCGCGCGTGACGAGCGTCGCACTCGCGACGCCGCCGAAGCTGCCGACGATCGCGTTCGCCGGCGGCCCGAAGAAACATGACGCGGTGATCGCCGCGCTGCGCGGCGGCTGGCTGTCGGGGCTCGTCACCGACGAAACCTGCGCGCGCGCCGCGCTCGCCGCGAAGGCAGCCTGACGCCGCCGGTGCCGCCCGCTCAGGCCGCGCGCGGCGCCGGGAACGCGTGCCGGCGCGCGCGCCACGCGCCGATCCACGCGGCCGCCAGCAGCGCGACGAGCACCCACGGAATCGCGCCGGCGCCCGTCGCGCCGAGCAGCATCCCGCCCGCGATGCCGCCGCCGGCGATCGCGAGGTTCCACACCGTCACGAGCATCGACTGCGCGACGTCGGCCGATTCCCCCGCCGCGTTCGCGGCGGCCGTCTGGAACAGCGTCGGCGCGCCGCCGAACGCGAGCCCCCACAGCGCGACGCCCGCATAGACGATCGCCATCCCGGACCCGGCGCCGAGCATCAGCGCCGCAAGCGCGAACAGCGCGATGCTGGCGAGCGTCAGCCGTCGTTGCGCGGCGCCGATCCATGCGCCCGTCAGCGCGATGCCGGCCAGCGACGCGAGGCCGAACACGAACAGCACCACATCGACCTGCGCGCCCATCCGCACGCCTGCCAGGAACGGCGCGACATACGTGTACAGCATGTTGTGCGCGAGCACGTACGCGAACATCACGGTCAGCACCGGCCGCACGCCGGGCAGCATCATCACGCCAAGCACGGGCTCGCGCGCGCCGGCGGGCTGCCCCGCGTAATCGGGCACGCGCAGACGGATCCAGCCGATCAGCGCGAGCGCCGCCAGCGTGATCAGCGCGAACGCGACGCGCCAGCCGAGCGCCGCGCCCAGCGCGGTACCGGCCGGAATGCCAACCGACATCGCGACCGGCGCGCCGAGCATCGCCACCGCGATCGCACGGCCGCGCAGCGACGCATCGACCATCCGGCTCGCGTAGCCGGCCAGCAGCGCCCACAGCAGCCCCGCCGCCATGCCGGCGACGAAGCGCGCCACGAGCGTGAGCGCGTAGTATGGCGACACGGCCGTCAGCGCGTTCGACACGACGAAGCCGGCGAGCGCCGCGAGCAGCAGGCGGCGCCGGCGCATCGCGCGCGTCGCGGCGACAAGCGGGATCGCCGCGACGATCGAGCCGAGCGCATACACGGTCACGAGCTGGCCGATCAGCGCCTCGGGCACGCGCAGGTCGGCGCTCATCAACGGCAGCAGGCCGGCCGGCAGCGCTTCGGTGAGGATCGTGATGAAGGCGGCGGTGGCGAGCGCCAGCAGGTTCGCGACCGGCAGGCGCTCGGCCGCCTGCACCGGGCGGCCGGCAACGCGGCTGTCCATCGACGGGCAATCGCTCATGACGCGCTCCCGGTTTCGACGCGACGGGCGGTGACAGGCAGGAATGACATGGCGTGACCTCGAACGGTGAAGGAACGCCCATCGTAGGGAGCCGGCGCGGGAAGAAAAACCGGGGTAGAGTTCCGGACAATCCGGACATCGATGTCCGCAATCGGGAACCGGCATGGAAAATCTGGGCGGCTTCGTCGTGTTCGTTCAGGTCGCGGAAACGCGCAGCTTCGTCGCGGCCGGCCGCGCGCTCGGGCTGTCGGCATCGGCGATCGGCAAGCGCATCGCGCGGCTTGAGGCGCGCCTGAACGTGCGGCTCTTTCACCGCAGCACGCGCAGCATCACGCTGACGGCCGAAGGCGCGCGTTTTCTCGAACGGTGCCGGCGCGTGATCGCCGAGCTCGACGCGGCCGAACAGGAACTGACGCACAGTGCCGAAGCGCCGCGCGGGCGGCTGCGCGTGAGCCTGCCGACGATCGGCACGCTGCTGCTGCCGGTGCTCGCCGATTTCATGGCCGCGTATCCGGAGATCGAGCTCGACATCGATTTCAGCGACCGGCTCGTCGACGTCGTCGACGAAGGATTCGACGCGGTGCTGCGCACCGGCCAGCCGTCGGACTCGCGGCTGTCGTCGCGGCTGCTCGGCCATTTCCGCCAGCACCTCGTCGCGTCGCCCGCCTATCTCGACCGGCACGGCACGCCGCGCACGCCGGCCGATCTCGCGCGTCACCGCTGCCTGCACTACCGCTTCCCGAGCAGCGGCCGGCTCCAGACCTGGCCGCTGCGCGTGCCGCGTCACGGCCCGCCGCCCGAGGTGCCGGTCACGATGGTCAGCAACAGCGCGGAAGCGCGCCTGTGCTTCGTGCTGCGCGGGCGCGGCATCGCGTGCCTGCCGGAGTTCTTCGTGCACGACGCGCTGGCCGACGGCACGCTGCGCACGGTGCTCGACGAGCACGTCGCGAGCCGCACGCCGTTCCATGTGCTGTGGCCGTCGGGCCGGCACCCGACGCCGAAGCTGCGCGCGTTCGTCGACTACCTGGCCGACCACCTGCGCATCTGAGCGGCGCGGGCGGCGGTCGTCACGCGGCCTTCGCGTGCGCGCTCAGCCGACGGAACGCGTGGCCTTGCTCGTCGAACAGGTGGCAGTGCTCGGCCTGCGCATGCACGCGCAGCGCCTCGCCGGTGCGGTACGTGTCGAGCGGCGGAATCCGCGCGATCAGCCCGTCCGGCGCGGCGGCCGACTCTGCATACAGATAGGCGGCATCGCCGAGCGACTCGACCGCCATCGTCCGCGCGGCCACCCCGTCCGCGGCGGCGTCGACCAGCAGGTGCTCGGGCCGCACGCCGACGGTCACCGCGGCGCCGCGCTGCAGCGCGCTCGCGTCCACCGCCACGCGCTGCGTCTCGCCGCTGTCGAAGCGCACGAGCACGCCGCCCGCGTCGGCCGATTCGACCGTGCCCTTCAGGAAGTTCATCTTCGGCGAGCCGATGAAGCCCGCGACGAACTGGTTCGCCGGCGCGTGATACAACGTGTTCGGCGTGCCAACCTGCTGCACCGCGCCGCCCGACAGCACGACGATCTTGTCCGCGAGCGTCATCGCCTCGACCTGGTCGTGCGTCACGTAGATCATCGTCGTCTTCAGCTCGTCGTGCAGCCGCGCGAATTCCAGCCGCATCTTCACGCGCAAGGCGGCGTCGAGGTTCGACAGCGGTTCGTCGAACAGGAACACCTTGGGCTTGCGCGTGATCGCGCGGCCGATCGCGACGCGCTGCCGCTGGCCGCCCGACAGCTGCTTCGGCTTGCGGTCGAGCAGGTGATCGATGTGCAGGATCTTCGCGGCCTGCTTCACGGCCTGGTCGATCTCGGGCTTCTTCGCGCCCGCGAGCTTCAGGCCGAACGCCATGTTGTCGTACAGCGTCATGTGCGGGTACAGCGCATACGACTGGAACACCATCGCGATGCCGCGCTTCGCGCTCGGCACGTCGTTGACCTTCGCGCCGTCGATCAGCAGGTCGCCGTTCGAAATGTCCTCGAGGCCCGCGATCATCCGCATCAGCGTGGATTTGCCGCAGCCGCTCGGCCCGACGAACACGACGAATTCGCCGTCGGCGATGTCGAGGTTGACGTTGCGCAGCACTTCGGTGTCGTCGTAGCGCTTCGCGATGTTGCGCAGGAGCACGCTTGCCATGATCTGTCTCCATTCGTTCGTGATGCGCCGCCTCGCCGGCGGCGCGCAATCGTTGCTAGTTCGGCAGCACCGCACCCGTCGCCTGCCAGCGCGCGACGTAGCCGGGCAACTCGTGCATGTCGTCGAATACGTGACGCGCGCCGATCCCGCGCAGCGCGTCGATCTGGGCCGCCGATGCATGCCCGCCGCCGACGAAGCCGAGCACGGTCATGCCGGCCGCGGCCGCCGCGGTGATGCCCGTCACGCTGTCCTCGACCACGAGGCAGTGCGCGGGCGCCGCGCCGAGCGTGTGCGCGGCCGCGAGGTACACGTCGGGCGCGGGCTTGGGCCGCGCGACGGCATCCGCGCAGAACAGCCGGTCGCCGAAGAAGCGCGCGAGGCCCGTGCGCGCGAGCGCCGCCTCGACGTATGCGCGGTAGCTGTTGCTCGCGCAGGCCGTCGTCAACGGGATCGCGGCCAGTGCGGTGTCGATGCCGTCGACCATCGGCGCATTGACGGCCGCCGCCTCGACCGCGCGGCGGATCGCGTCGACGTCGGCGGCCGACAGCGTGCGGCCGACGGCCTCGCCGGCACCGGCCAGCACGCGCTCGATGCGCAGCCCGAGCAGCGGCATCACGGCCGGCCGCGCGTCGACGCCCGGCCAGCGCGCATCGAGTTCGCGCACGATCACGTCGGCGGCCACGGCCTCGCTGTCGATCAGCACGCCGTCGCAATCGCAGATCAGGACGTTCGCGCCGTGGCCGGCAGCCCCCTCGCCGGCCGCGCTCATTTGACCGCCCCGAACGTGAGCCCGCGCACGAGCTGCTTCTGCGACAGCCAGCCGACGATCAGGATCGGCGCGACCGCGAGCAGGGAAGCGGCGGACAGCTTCGCCCAGAACAACCCTTCGGGGCTCGAGTACGACGCGATGAACACCGTCAGCGGCGCGGCGTTCGAACTCGACAGGTTGATGCTCCAGAACGCCTCGTTCCACGACAGGATCACGAGCAGCAGCGCGGTGGACGCGAGCCCCGGCAGCGCCATCGGCATCAGCAGGTAGACGATCTCCTGCCACGTCGACGCGCCGTCGATGCGCCCGGCCTCCAGGATGTCCTTCGGGATTTCGTTGAAGTACGTGAAGGTCATCCACACCGCGATCGGCAGGTTGATCAGCGTGTAGACGATCACGAGCCCCGATACCGTATCGAGCAGCCCCGCGTTCTTCCACAGCAGATAGATCGGCACGAGCACGCCGACCGACGGCATCATCTTCGTCGACAGCATCCACAGCAGCACCTTCTGCGTGCGATGGTTCGGAAAGAACGCCATCGCGTAGGCGGCCGGCACCGCGAACAGCAGCGAGATCACCGTGACGCCGGCCGAGATCAGCACCGAATTCCACGCGAACGCGAAGTAGTTGCTGCGCGCGAACACCTCGCGGAAGCTGTCGAGCGTCGGCATGAAGAACAGCGTCGACGCGTAGGCCTGCTGCTCGGTCTTGAACGCGGTGATCGCCATCCAGAAGATCGGGAAGAACAGCAGCAGCGCGATCAGCCACGCGAGCGTGCCGGGCAACGCGCGCCGCACGAGGTCGAACACGGCCGGCCCGCGCCGGCCTTCGAAGGTCAGGTCGCTCATTTCTCGTACTCTCCCTTCAGGTTGCGCGCGAGCATCCGCACGAGGAAGAACGACACGACGTTCGCGACCACCACGGCGATGATGCCGCCCGCGGACGCGAGGCCGACGTCGAACTGCTGCAGGCCCAGCGCGTAGATCAGGTAGGACAGGTTGGTCGTCGCGTCGCCCGGGCCGCCGCCCGTCGTCGTATAGATTTCCGCGAAGATCGACAGCAGGAAGATCGTCTCCATCATCACGACCACGGCGATCGCACGCTTCAGGTGCGGCAGCGTGATGTAGAAGAACATCGCGATCGGGCCCGCGCCGTCGATGCGCGCGGCTTCCTTCTGCTCCTGGTCGAGCGACTGGATCGCGGTGAACAGGATCAGGAACGCGAACGGCAGCCACTGCCACGCGACGATGATGATCACCGCGGTGAGCGGGTAGTCGGCGAACCAGTCGATCGGCGTCATCCCGAGCGCACGCATCGCGTTCGCGACGAGCCCGTACACCGGGTGCAGGATCATGTTCTTCCAGATCAGCGCGGAGACCGTCGGCATCACGAAGAACGGCGCGATCGCGAGCAGCCGCGCGACGCCCTGCCCGTAGAACTTGCGGTCGAACAGCACGGCCATCAGCACGCCGCCGACCACCGTGATCGCGAGCACCGCGCCGATCAGCACGAGCGTGTGCCAGATCGCGGGCAGGAACGACGGATCGGTCGCGAGGAAGCGGTAGTTGTCGAACCCGGCGAAACCTTTCACGTCCGGGTTCAGCAGGTTGTAGCGCGAGAACGAATACCAGATCGTCATCGCGAGCGGAATCGACATCCACAGCAGCAGCACCGCGACGGACGGCGACACGAGCCAGCTCGCGCCGCCGCGCGCGCGGCGCGGCGCGCCCGGCGGCGACGACGCGTCGCCGACCGACGGCGCGTGGGCGTGACTCAGGGGAAGACGCAGGTGACGCATGATCGGAGTCCCTCCGGTTGATGCGCGGGCGCGAACGGCCTGCCCGCCTTTCGGCTTCGCCGGCCCGCGGTGTGCAACGGCGCACGCCGCGGGCCGCGTGACTGCCGGCGCGTTACTTCTTGTAGCCGGCCTGCCGCACCGCGCGGTCGGCGGCGGCCTGCCCGGCGGCGAGCGCCTGGTCGACCGTCATCTGGCCCGCGACCGCGCCCGCGATCGACTGGCCGACCACCGTGCCGAACGACTGGAATTCAGGAATCCCGACGTACTGCACGCCCGTGTACGGCACCTTCTTCAGCGACGGATCGTTCGGGTCGGCCGTCTCGATCGCCTTCAGCACGAAGTCGGAGAACGGCGCGGCGGCCTTGTACTCGGGGCGCTGGTACGTCGACGCGCGCGTGCCCGGCGGCACCGATGCCCAGCCTTCGTCCTTGCCGACCATCTCGATGTACTGCTTCGACGTCGCCCACGCGATGAACTTGCGCGCGGCGTCCTGCTGCTTCGACGTCTTCGGCACGGCCAGCGCCCATGCCCACAGCCAGTGCGAACCCTTCGGCGTGGCGGCCACCGGCGCGGCCGCGAAACCGATCTTGTCGGCCACCTGCGACTGCTGCTTGTTGTAGAGCATGCCGGCCGCGACCGTCGCGTCGATCCACATCGCGCACTTGCCCGAGGCGGTCAGCGTCAGGTTCTCGTTGAAGCCGTTCGAGCTCGCTCCCGGCGGGCCGTCCTTCTTCAGCAGGTTCACGTAGAACGAGATCGCCTTCTTCCATTCGGGCGACGTGAGCTGCGCGTTCCAGTTTTCGTCGAACCAGCGCCCGCCGAACGTGTTCACCACCGTCGACACGTACGCCATGTTCTCGCCCCAGCCGGCCTTGCCGCGCAGGCAGATCCCGTAGGTGCCCTTCGCCTTGTCGGTGAGCTTGTCCGCGAATTCGGCGATCTGGTCGTAGGTCGGCTGGTCGGGCATCTTCAGCCCCTTCGCCGCGAACAGGTCCTTGCGGTAGAACGTCATCGAGCTTTCGACGTAGAACGGCAGCGCGTAGAGCTGGCCGTTGTACGACAGGCTGTCGCGCGCGGTCTTCACGATGTCGTTCAGGTCGTAGTCGGCGGGCAGCCCGGTGATCGGCGCGAGCCAGCCGCGCTTGCCCCACTGCGGCGTCTCGTAGGTGCCGATCGCCATCACGTCGAACTGGCCGCTGCCGGTCGTGATGTCGGTCGTCGCGCGCTGGCGCAGCACGTTCTCCTCGAGGATCACCCAGTTCAGCTTGATGTCGGGGTTCGCCTTCTCGAACGCCGGCGACAGCTTCTTCAGCTCGATCATGTCGGGGTTGTTCAGCGTCGCGATCGTCAGCGTGCCGGCGGACGCGGCGCAGGCCGCCGTCGCGAGCGCGGCTCCGGCAAGGCAGCGTGCGGCGGCGTCGAGCATCTTTCGTTGCATGGCATGTCTCCTGTGTTTGTTCGAAGTGTCGTCGGTGTTGCGTGTTGCGTCGTTTCCTTCGCGGCCCGTCATGCCGGCCGCTGCATCCCGCACGCGCGCGCATAGTGCGCGATCACGTCGCGTATCCGGTGGCGCACCCAGGCGCGCGGCTCCTGCGCAAGGCCGCCCGCGCGGCACGCCGCGTAGACGTCCGGCAGCCACTGCGCGACGAGCGTCTCCGGCACCGGCTGCCGCGCGAGGTTGGCGAACAGCTGCTCGACCGCGGCCGCGACGGCCGGCTGCAGCCAGTAGTAGCGGATCCGGTCGCTGTAGCTGAACTGGCGCGCGAGCCGCTGCTCGGCCTCGTCGCCGCGGTAGTACGGCGCCCAGTGCTCGGGCTGCGCGCGCATCGCGGCGTCGACGACCTCCCGCAGCCGCGAGCGCTGCGCGACGTCGTCGATCAGCGCCTCCTCGATGAACGTCAGCGCGAACAGCGCCTCGCGCAGCGCGAACGTCAGCGCCGGGCCGACCTTCAGCACCGCGAAGTGGTCGCGCACGAGCGCGGCGAGCGCGCCTTCGGTCTGGTAATCGGTCGAGTGCGCCTCGAACACGAGGCGCGGTGTCTGCAGGATACTCGCGCCGAGCGACGCCGCCTTCGCGCTGTCGTAGTCGAGCACGTGGCGATCGTCGAAGTCGACGCCCGGCTGCGCGACGACCGCGACCACGCGTGTCCATGCGTCGTCGAGGCCGGCCGCCGCGAACGCGCGGCGGTGCGCGTCGAGCGTCGCCGCGACGCTGTCGCTGCGCGTGACCGAGATCCGCGCGATCGCCGCATCGTCCGCTTCGTTCGCGCCGCCGCTCACTTCGCCGCCCGGCGTCGGCACCTCGGTGCCGATCACGTAGACGGGCGCGAGACCGGCACGCGCCGCCGCGTCTTCCGCCGCGCGGCACAGCTCGGCCGCGCGCGCGGCGATCGTGCGATCGTCGAGCCGCACCGGATCGTCCGCGCACGCCATGCTCGCATCGAGGTGGATCTTCTCGAAGCCGGCTTCGACATACGCGGCGACCATCGCGACCGCCTCGCGCATCGCGTCGGCCGCGCGGCGGTGCCGCCACGGGTTCGGGCCGAGATGGTCGCCGCCGAGCACGAGCGCCGACGGCGCGAGCCCGCAACGCGCGGCGATCGCATCGACGTCGCGGCGAAAATCGGCGGGCGTCATGCCCGTATAGCCGCCGAGATGGTTCACCTGGTTGCAGGTCGCCTCGATCAGGAGCGGCGAGCCGTCCGCGCGCGCGGCTTCGCACGCGGCCTCCAGCACGAGCCGGTGCGCGCTGCAGATCGAATAGATGCCGCGCTGCGCGTCGGCGCGGTTCGCGTCGAAGATCATCCGCAGCACCGCGTCCGCGTGCGCGGTGCGCGGACGGTCGGCAAGGGTCGTCAGGCCGGACATGCGATACCTCGTTCGGTCAGGAAACGGTCGATCTCGGCCGCATCGCTGTTGCCCTCCATCGGGCCGCGCCGCGTCACCGCGATCGCGCCGGCCGCGTTCGCGCGGCGCAACGCGGCATCGATCGGCACGCCCGCGACGAGGCTCGCGACGAGCGTGCCGCCGAAGCAGTCACCGGCACCGGTCGGGTCGACTTCGTCGACCGGAAAGGCCGGCGCGTCGACGCGGTTCGCGCGATCGAACGCGACGCTGCCTTGCGCGCCGCGCTTCAGCACGACGCGCTCGAGCAACGGGTGCGTCGCGAGCAGGCCCGCGATCGCGCGCTCGGCCGGTTGCGGCCCGCAGAAGAACGGCAGGTCGGCCTCGCTCGGCAGGAACAGGTGGCACGCGGCGAGCATCTCGTCGAGCGCCGCGCGCATCGGGCGAAAGCTCAGCATCTCGGGGCGCACGTTCGGATCGAACGACACCTTCGCGCCGGCGCGCGCGGCCTCGATCACGCCGCGCTGCACGGCCGCGATCGCCGATTCGCTCGTCAGCGACGAGCCCATCACGTGGAAGTAACGGCAGCCGTCGAACATCGCGGCATCGACGTCGGACGCATCGACGCACGCGGCCGCGCTGGTGGACAGCGTGAAGACGAAGCTGCGCGAGCCGTCGTCGCGGTACGCGACGAACGCGGTGCCGGTCGGGCGCGCGACGCGGCGGATGCGCGCGACCTCGACGCCGTCGCGTTCGAGCCGCGCGACGATCGCGTCGCCGAACGCGTCGCGGCCGACGCAGCCCGCATACGCGACGCGCGCGCCGAGCCGCGCGGCCTGGTCGGCGAAGATCGCCGGCGCGCCGCTCGGAAACGGCCCCGCGAACAGGCCCGGCGTATCGAAGCCCTGGCCGCGCTCGGCGGCGACGAATTCGGCGAGCAGTTCGCCGGCCACGACGATCTCGGCCATCAGGCGTGCCCTCCTCGTCCGACCGCGGCCGCGTCGTCGCGGGCCGGCCGGCAGGTTGCGCGTGCGAGCGACATCACGTCAGCTCATCCAGTTGCCGCCGTCGACGTTCAGCGTCTGGGCGGTGACGTAATCGGCGTCGGCCGATGCGAGGAACAGCGCGGCGCCCGTCAGGTCGCCCGGCACGCCCATGCGGCCGAGCGGCACGGCTTCGCCGACGAGCCGCTTCTTCTCGCCGAGCGGCCGGTTCTCGTAGCGCGCGAACAGCGCATCGACCTGCTCCCACATCGGCGTGTCCACCACGCCCGGCGCAATCCCGTTCACGTTGATCCGGTGCGGCGCGAGCGCGAGCGCGGCCGACTGCGTATAGCTGATCACCGCGGCCTTGGTCGCGCAGTAGTGCGAAACGAGTGCCTCGCCGCGACGGCCGGCCTGCGACGACATGTTGACGATCTTGCCGCCGCGGCCCTGCTCGACCATTCGCTGCGCGACGGCCTGCATCAGGAAGAACAGCCCCTTCACGTTGACCGAGAACAACCGGTCGAACACGTCCCACGATTCGTCGAGGAGCGGCCGCATGTCGAACAGCGCCGCATTGTTGAACAGGATGTCGACGCCGCCGAAGCGCTCGACCGCCGTGGCGACGATCCGCTCGATGTCGTCGCGGCGCGTGACGTCCGCAGTGACGGCCACCGCGCGGCCGGGGTTCGCCTCGATCAACCGCGCGAGCGAGCCGCCGGCGGGCTTCAGATCGACCAGCACGCAGCGCGCGCCCTCATCCAGATAGCGTTGCGCGACCGCCTCGCCGATGCCGCTTGCGGCGCCCGTCAGGATCGCGACCTTGTCTTCCAGTCTCACTGGCTGTCTCCGGTTTGTTCTGCTGTACGACGGTCGCGAGGTGAGCGAACGCTCGCAAACCGATCAATTGCTCTGTTTGTGATCGAATGATCGGATACGCGATTCACGCTGTCAAGGCGACGCGACGGCTTTCTATGACGCGCTGCGGCACAACCGCGCACGACGGCGGCCCGTCGCGCACGCCCGGCAAGGCGCCGCGCACGCGGTGCGGCGCAGTGGGATCGACGGTGAAGGGGACGGAGCGAGGCAGGAAACGGGGAATTCACGCTGCACGGCGCGACGATACGTTATATCATCACGATACTGTGTTTCATCGCCCTGCTTTACGCCATGGCTACCTCATCGTCCATTGACGCCCGGCTGTCCCGGGCCGACGCATTCGCCGCCGAGCACGGGCTCGCGTGGACGCCGCTGCGCCGCCAGGTCTACGAGCGCGTGCTGGCCGCGCAGCGCCCGATCGGCGCGTACGACCTGCTCGCCGAACTCGAACCGCAACGCGGCCGCGTGCCGCCGACGACCGTCTATCGCGCGCTGGATTTCCTCGTCGAGCACGGCTTCATCCACCGGATCGAATCGAAGAACGCGTTCTTCGCATGCTGCGAGATCGGCGTGCCGCACGAAGGCCAGTTCCTGATCTGCGATTCATGCGGCGACACCGTCGAGATTCCCGGCGGCGACCTCGCGAAGCAGTTGTCCGCGAGCGAACCCGCGCACGGTTTCGAAGTTCACCACCAGGTCGTCGAGCTGAGCGGCCTGTGCGGACACTGCAAGCGCAAGCCCGCGCAGCGCTGACGCCGAATCGCGCGGCGCACGCGCCGCCCTTCCAACGAGGAGTTCCATGTCCATTGCCCTGAAGCGCCGCACGCCGCGGCGTGCCCTGTCGCCTGTTCGCCGCGTCGCCGCCGCGTTCGCCACGTTCGCCGCGCTGTCGCTCGCGGCGCCCGCGTTCGCGCAGGCCGCGACCGTCAACGTCGTCGCCGCCGAGAATTTCTACGGCGACGTCGCGACGCAGATCGGCGGCAGCCGCGTCGCGGTCACGAGCATCCTCAGCAATCCCGACCAGGATCCGCACCTGTTCGAAGCGAGCCCGAAGACGGCTCGCGCGCTGCAGCACGCGCAGGTCGTGATCTACAACGGCGCCGACTACGACCCGTGGATGGCCAAGCTGCTCGGTGCGTCGAAACAGGCGAAGCGCGCGACGATCGTCGTCGCCGACCTCGTCGGCAAGAAGGCCGGCGACAACCCGCACCTGTGGTACGACCCGGCGACGATGCCCGCCGCCGCGCGCGCGATCGCCGCCGAGCTCGGCCGTGCCGATCCGGCGCACAAGGCCGAATACGATGCGAACCTGCAGAAGTTCGTCGCGTCGCTGAAGCCCATCGACGACCAGGTCGCCGCGCTGCGCGCGAAGTACAAGGGCGTGCCCGTGACGGCCACCGAGCCGGTATTCGGCTACATGTCCGACGCGATCGGTCTCGACATGCGCAACCAGCGGTTCCAGCTCGCGACGATGAACGACACCGAGGCCAGCGCGCAGGACGTCGCCGCGTTCGAGAACGACCTGCGCAAGAAGCAGGTGCGCGTGCTGATCTACAACAGCCAGGCCGAAGAACCGATGACCAAACGCATGCTGAAGATCGCGCGCGACGGTGGCGTGCCGACCGTCAGCGTCACCGAGACGCAGCCGGTCGGCAAGACCTTCCAGCAATGGATGGCCGGCCAGCTCGACGCGCTCGGCGCCGCGCTTTCCGCCGGCAAGCCATAAACGACCGTAACGACATGACCGCCACTCCCCATGCACTCGCCGTCGATCGCGTCACGCTCGAACTGGGCGGACGCACGATCCTGCGCGACGTCAGCTTCTCGATCGAGCCCGGCGAATTCGTCGGCGTGCTCGGGCCGAACGGCGCGGGCAAGACGACGCTGATGCGCGCGGTGCTCGGGCTCGTGCCCGTGTCGGCCGGCACGCTGTCCGTCGGCGGCGTGCCGGTCGTGCGCGGCAACCCGTCGATCGGCTACATGCCGCAGATCAGGAGCGGCCTCGCGAACCGCCGGATGCGCGGCTACGACTTCGTCGCGATGGCCGCCGACGGCCACCGCTGGGGGCTGCCGCACACGAACGCGGCCACGCGCCGCGACGTCGACCGCGTGCTCGATCTCGTCGGCGGCCCGACGCTCGCGCGCCGGCCGCTGTCCGAGCTGTCGGGCGGCGAACGGCAGCGCCTGCTGCTCGCGCAATGCCTGCTCGGCAATCCGAAGCTGCTGCTGCTCGACGAGCCGCTGATCAGCCTCGACCCGAACCACCAGCGCGGCGTCGTCGAGCTCGTGCGCACCGTGCAGCGCGAGCTCGGCATCACCGTGCTGTTCTCCGCGCACGAACTGAATCCGCTGCTGAACGCGCTCGATCGCGTGCTGTATCTCGGCAACGGCGTCGCGGCGCTCGGCACCGTCGACGAGGTGATCACGAAGCCCGTGCTGTCGCGGCTCTACGGGTCGCCGATCGACGTGATGCGCGTGAACGGCAAGATCTTCGTGATGTCGGGCGACGTCGAGATCGAGAAGCACGACCACGAACACGAGGACGACGACGGCCACTCGCACGGCGGCGGCCACGGCCATCACCACCACGGACACGCCCATCCCGGGCATTCGCACGATGTTTGACTACGACTTCATGATCAACGCCTTCGCGGCGTCGGGGATCGTCGCGGTGCTCGCGGGCATCGTCGGCTACTTCCTGGTGCTGCGCGGGCAGACCTTCGCCGGCCACGCGCTGTCGCACGTCGGCTTCACCGGCGCGACCGGCGCGGTGCTGCTCGGCATCTCGCCGATCTGGGGAATGGTCGGCTTCACGCTCGCGGCCGGGATCGGGATGGGCGCGCTCGGCGAAAAGCTCGCGGGCCGCGACGTCGCGATCGGCGTGATCCTGTCGGGCGCGCTCGGCTTCGGCCTGCTGTTCCTGCATTTCTATACGTCGTTCGCGACGCAGGTCACCGCGCTGCTGTTCGGCAACGTGCTCGCGGTCAGCCACGACACGCTCGCGGTGCTCGCGGGCATCGGCGCGGTGAGCCTCGCCGCGCTCGCGCTGATCGCGCGCCCGCTGCTGTTCGCGTCGCTGCAGCCCGAGCTGGCCGAAGCGAAGGGCGTGTCGCTGCGCACGGTGTCGATGCTGTTCCTCGCGGTGTGCGCGCTCGCGGTGGCCGCGGCGACGCAGATCGTCGGCGTGCTGCTCGTGTTCACGCTGCTGGTCGGGCCGGCCGCGGCCGCGCAGAACGTGTCGACGCGCTTGTCGACGGGCGTGCTGCTCGCCGCGCTGTTCGCACTGTTCGAGGCGTGGGCCGGCATCGTGCTCGCGTATCACACCGACTGGCCGACGAGCTTCTGGATCACCGCACTGTCGGCGCTCGTGTACGGCGCGAGCCTGTTGCGGCGCAACTGACCGCCGCCCGACGCGAAGTCAAAACGCCGGCGTGCCCGAAGGCAGCGCCGGCGTTTTTTATTGCCCGCGAATTCGTGCGGCGCGCCCCGTGCGCGACCGGCTTCCCTCTCCGCTCACCCAACCAGCACACGCGCATGATGCGCAATGTGATCGGCGATGAACGTCGAGATGAAGTAGTAGCCGTGGTCGTAGCCCGGATGACGACGCAGCGTCAGCGGCTGGCCGGCCTTCGCGCAGGCGGCCTCGAACACGTCGGGATTCAGCTGGTTCGCGAGGAATTGATCGGCCAGCCCCTGGTCGACGAGGATGCCTTCCGCGAACTTCGGCGCATCGGCGCGCGCGACGAGCTCGCTCGCATCGTGCGCCTTCCAGGCGTCGCGATCGTCGCCGAGGTAGCCCGAGAACGCCTTTTCGCCCCACGGGCAGCGCGTCGGCGCGGCGATCGGCGCGAACGCCGACACCGACCGGTACAGGCCCGGATGGCGCAATGCGAGCGTCAGCGCGCCGTGCCCGCCCATCGAGTGGCCGAAGATCCCGAGCCGCGCGCCGTCGATCGGCAGCTCGGCCGCGACGAGCGCGCGCAGCTCGCCCGTCACGTACGACTCCATCCGGTAATGCGCGGACCACGGCGCCTCGGTCGCATCGACGTAGAAGCCCGCGCCGACGCCGAAATCCCACGCATCGGTCTCGCCCGGCACGCCCGCGCCGCGCGGGCTCGTATCTGGCATCACGAGCGCGATGCCGTGCTGGGCCGCGTACTGCTGCGCGCCGCCCTTGATCGCGAACGTCTCGTCGGTACACGTGAGGCCCGCGAGGTAGAACAGCGCCGGCACGCGGCCGTGCGCCGCCTGCGGCGGCAGGTACACCGAGAACTTCATCGGCAGGCCGATGGCCGCCGAATCGTGACGGTAGAAGCGCTGCTCGCCGCCGTGGCACGCATGCGAGGAAACGAGTTCGAGCATGACGGTGCGCTCCCGCTCAGTACAGCACGACCGAACGGATCGACTCGCCGGCCTTCATCAGGTCGAAACCTTCGTTGATCCGCTCGAGCGGCAGCGTATGCGTGATCAGGTCGTCGATGTTGATCTTGCCTTCCATGTACCAGTCGACGATCTTCGGCACGTCGGTGCGGCCGCGCGCGCCGCCGAACGCCGAGCCCTTCCACTCGCGGCCCGTCACCAGCTGGAACGGACGCGTGCTGATTTCCTCGCCCGCCGCGGCCACGCCGATGATGAACGACTGGCCCCAGCCCTTGTGCGTGCACTCGAGCGCCTGGCGCATCAGCTTCACGTTGCCCACGCATTCGAACGAGTAGTCGGCGCCGCCGTCGGTCAACTGCACGATGTGGTCGACGACGTTCTCGACTTCGTTCGGGTTGATGAAGTGCGTCATCCCGAACTTCTTCGCGAGCGCCACGCGCTTCGGGTTGATGTCGACGCCGATGATCTTGTCCGCGCCGACCATCTTCGCGCCCTGGATCACGTTCAGGCCGATCCCGCCGAGACCGAACACGACGACGTTCGCCCCCGCCTCGACCTTCGCCGAGTACACGACCGCGCCGACGCCCGTCGTCACGCCGCAGCCGATGTAGCAGATCTTGTCGAACGGCGCGTCCTCGCGCACCTTCGCCACCGCGATTTCCGGCACGACGATGTAGTTCGAGAACGTCGACGTCCCCATGTAGTGGAACAGCGGCTTGCCGTCGAGCGAGAAGCGCGACGTCGCGTCGGGCATCAGGCCCTTGCCCTGCGTCGCGCGGATCTTCTGGCACAGGTTGGTCTTGCGCGACAGGCAGAACTTGCACTCGCGGCATTCGGGCGTATAGAGCGGAATCACGTGATCGCCCTTGCGCACGGTGCCGACGCCGGGGCCGACGTCGACCACCACGCCCGCGCCTTCATGGCCGAGGATCGCCGGGAAGATCCCTTCCGGATCGGCGCCCGACAGCGTGTAGTAGTCGGTGTGGCAAATGCCGGTGGCCTTCACCTCGATCAGCACTTCGCCGGCGCGCGGCCCTTCGAGATCGACTTCCTCGATCGTCAGCGGCGCACCCGCCTTCCATGCAATCGCGGCTTTCGTTTTCATCGTGTCACTCCTGTCTGTCTGTGAGGTCGGCCCGGGTGCGCGCTGCGGCGCCCGCCGGGTTCCATGCAAAGCTGTCGAAGCCGTGCCGCGCGGCATCGTGCGCGGCACCGCAACGGAATCCCGTGCTCGCCATGATCGCCGCTCCCGGCACGCACCGCGTGCGGGAAACGGTCGTCGGCTTGCCACGATGCGTCATGGCTGACGCAAAAGAACAAGTGTTCGAGTTTAAACGCCCGTCGTGAACCATGCATCCGTGCGCGCATACAGATCGATGAAGCGCGCGTGGCGCGCGGCCAGCGAGCGGTCCTCGCGCGGCACGGCGACGGGCGACGCGGCGGGCGCCAGCGCGCGCAACGCGTCTTCCCGCCAATGCCCGATCGCGACGCCCGCGAGCAGCGCCGCACCGCGCGTCGCGGCATTCGGGCAGTCGATCGCGTGCAGCGACGCGCCGAGCGTGTCGGCGAGCAGCTGGCGCCAGCGCGGATCGACCGAGCCGCCGCCCGCGAGACGCAGCGTCGTCACCGGGTCGCGGCGGTCGGCATCGCGAATCGCATCGAGCCCCGCACGCAACGCGAACGCGACGCCTTCGAACGCCGCGCGCATCATCGCGCCGCGCGTGTCGCCGAGCCCGAGGCCGAGCCAGCCGCCGCGCGCGTCGGGGTTCATCCACGGCGAACGCTCGCCCGTCAGGTACGGCAGGAAGCACAGCCGTTCGGACGCCGGCCGCGCGAACGCATCGTCATACGCGTCGGCCCATCCCGCATAACCCAGCCAGCCGCGAACGGCTTCGAGCGCGAGCCCGACGTTCTGCATCGCGGCCATCGTGTAGTAGCCGCCGCCGGCCGCGGTGCGATAGCGGTGCAGCCCGCGCCGCGCGGGCGGCAGCGTATCCGCGAGCACGACGATCTGGCCGCCGCTGCCGGTCGTCAGCAGCGCGTCGCCCGCGGCAACCAATCCGCTGCCGAGCGCCGCGCACGCCGTGTCGGCCGCGCCCGTCGCCAGCGGCACGCCGGCGGGCAGGCCGAGCGCCGCGGCGGCCTGCGCGCCGAGCGTGCCGCCGCGCGCGGTCGACGCGCGCACCGGCGCGAAGCAGTCGGCCGGCAAGCCGAGCGCCTCGATCAATGCCCGATCCCACGCGCCATCGGGCGTCGCGAGCGCGGTCGCGCACGCGTCGCTCGGGTCGGCCGCGACGTCGCCGCCCAGCGCGATGCGCAGCCAGTCCTTCGGCTGCACGGCGCGGCGTGCGGCGCGCAGCGCATCGGGTTCGTGCGCGGCCAGCCAGCGCAGCAGCGGGCCGGCCATGCCGGGCGCGACGGGGTTCGGGGCGACGGGCAATCCGGCGACGGGCAATCCGGCTGCGTCCGCTTCGCGCGCCGCGCGCGTGTCGGGCCACAGCAGCGCGGGCCGCACCGGTTGTCCGGCCGCGTCGATCAGCACGACGCCGTGCATCTGGCCCGAGAAGCCGATCGCCGCGACCTGCGCACGCTCGCCGGCCGGCAGCCGCGCGGCCGCGCGCACGAGCGCCTGCCACCACGTATCGGGCGCGATCTCGGCCCAGCCGGGCTGCGGCGACGACAGCGCATAAGGTTCGCTCGCGACTGCCCGCTCGACGCCATCTGCATCGAGCGTGACGAGTTTGATGGAGCCGGTGCCGAGGTCGATTCCGAGCAGGCGCATGACGGGTAGGCGAATTCGAATGAACGGATGTCGATGATAACGGGATCGCGATATGCGCCCCGGCTTTTGCCGCCACGCCGGCGCGCCGGACATGCGGCCGGCCGACCGGTTTCACCGGGCCGCAACCCGCACGCAAAAGCGGGCGTTAGCGGGTTAACCCGGCACGAATTTGCATCGGTCCTTTTTGCCACTATGCGGCCCGCCCGATACAGACCATAAAGCAGCCCATATTTGGCACGGGGGTCAGCGCTATTTTGAAGGGCTATAAAACCGGGGAACCTCACTCCTGCGGCAGTTTCCCGATGATCGACACCCTGCTCCATGCCGAAACGGCATATCGAACCTGCAAAGAACGGAATAGTACCCAGCGCTCTTGTTGCGTGGATTCATTCCGCATAACTTCGTATCACCCCGAAAACAAGATCATGGAGTGAGACAGATGCAATCGAACACGGTCCATCCGTGCGATGAGGTGCTGCCGACCGGCAAGCTGGTAACGCTTGGCCTGCAGCACGTCCTCGTCATGTACGCCGGCGCCGTTGCCGTGCCGCTTATCGTTGGCGCCGCACTCAAGCTGCCGAAAGACCAGATCGCGTTCCTGATCAGCGCCGACCTGTTTTCGTGCGGTATCGCCACGCTGATCCAGACGCTGGGCCTGTGGATCTTCGGGATCCGCCTGCCCGTCATCATGGGCTGCACGTTCGCGGCGGTCGGCCCGATGATCGCGATCGGCACGAACCCCGGCCTCGGCATTCTCGACATCTTCGGTTCGACGATCGCGGCCGGCATCATCGGCATCGTGCTCGCGCCGATGATCGGCAAGCTGTTGCGGTTCTTCCCGCCGGTGGTCGTCGGCACCGTGATCGCGGTGATCGGGCTGTCGCTGATGGAAGTCGGCATCAACTGGGCGGCCGGCGGCGTCGGCAACCCGGAGTACGGCAGCCCGGTCTATCTCGGCCTGTCGCTGCTCGTGTTGACGCTGATCCTGCTGATCAACAAGTACGGCCGCGGCTTCGTCGCGAACATCTCGGTGCTGCTCGGCATCGTCGCCGGCTTCGCGATCGCGTTCGCGATCGGCCGCGTGAATACCGACGGCGTCGCACACGCGCCGTGGGTCGGCTTCGTGATGCCGTTCCACTTCGGCCTGCCGCACTTCGACCCGCTGTCGATCGTGACGATGGTCACGGTGATGTTCGTCACGTTCATCGAATCGACCGGCATGTTCCTCGCGGTCGGCGACATGGTCGATCGCCCGGTCAACCAGGAGCGCCTGGTGCGCGGCCTGCACGTCGACGGCCTCGGTACGCTGATCGGCGGCATCTTCAACTCGTTCCCGCATACGTCGTTCTCGCAGAACGTCGGCCTGATCGGCGTGACGGGCGTGAAGAGCCGGTTCGTGTGTGCGACGGGCGGCGTAATCCTCGTGCTGCTCGGCCTGTTCCCGAAGATGGCGCAGGTCGTCGCGTCGGTGCCGCCGTTCGTGCTCGGCGGCGCGGGCATCGTGATGTTCGGGATGGTGGCCGCGAACGGCATCAAGGTACTGTCCAAGGTCGACTTCGTGAACAACGCGCACAACCTGTTCATCGTCGCCGTGAGCGTCGGCATGGGCCTCGTGCCGGTCGTGTCGCCGCACTTCTTCTCGAAGCTGCCGCCCGCGCTCGCGCCGATCCTGCACAGCGGCATCCTGCTGGCGTCGGCATCGGCCGTGATCCTGAACATCGTGTTCAACGGCGTGAAAGGCGAGAAGGATGCGCGCTGCGAGATCCGCCGCGCCGGACACGACTTCGACGGACGTCCCGCCGACGTGCACCACTGATCGCCCCGCGCCGGACGACGGCGCGACGCGACGCGATAACGCAAGACGCCACGGCATGCCGTGGCGTTTTGCTTGTTCCCTGCTGGGCCCACGCGGCCGTGGCGCCGTGGACGCCACGTACGCGCCCCCGCGAGGCGCCACGCGTCAGCCTCCGTGCAACGCCAGCGCCCGCATGATGTTTCGCGCGCAGGCCTCCGGCGTGGCCGTGCTGGTATCGACGCTCACATCGTAGGTCATGCCCGCATGCACCCTGTCGTACTGCCAGCGCGCGAGCCCCGCGAGACGATCGCCCCGTCGCCGCTCCCGTTCCTCGAGCACCTCCAGCGGACAGTGGACGCCGACCAGGCTGACCGTAAACGGCGCCAGCAAACGGGCGTACTCGGCCTTCTCGTCGCCCAGCAGCACCTCGTCGACGATCAGGTTGTTGCCCTGCTCCGCCAGCGCGACGATCGCGTGGCGCATCCCCTGCATCGCTCGCCGGGCAACCGGCCCGCTGCTGATCGACACCACGTTCCTGCCGTCCTCGACGAACGACGAAAACGTGAATCCGGCCGCGTCGTTCAGGTAGCGCGCGGGCAGCATGTCGAGAAACGCATCCATCCGGACGTGCAGGTACGGGCTGGCCAGCAGCGCCTGGAGCGCATGCGCGAGCGACGTCTTGCCTGAACTGCCCGCGCCGTTGAGCAGGATGATCCGGGTCGTTTTCATGCAGCGAGTGTACCTGCGCGTGTTGAACGACACCGGACGGGTGGGCGGAACGCCGATGCGATTGCCGGCACGTCGGCGCGGACACAAAAAAGAAAACGCCACGGATTGTGGCCCGTGGCGTTCTCGTTTCCGCATACAGCCGGTTCCAGGGACAGGCGCGGCTGGCCGCCCCTGCCCTTCGTTGCACTTACCCGTTCGTCGCGGCCGCCGACGCAGCAGCCGGAGCAGCCGCCTTGTCGTAGTCGACCGGCGCATCCGGCGCGCGCGGCGTTTCGCCGGCCCGCTGGATCCAGCCGCCGCCCAGCGCGCGGTACAGGTCGACCAGGTTCGTCCAGCGCGCCAAACGTGCGCTGATCAGCGTCTGCTGGGCCGAGTACAGGTCCGTCTGCGCCGTCAGCACCGACAGGTAGCTGTCGACGCCGTTCTTGTAACGCAGGTCCGACAGGTCGAAACGACGCTGCTGCGCATGCTCGTTGCGCTCCAGCGCCGCGATCTGCTGGTCGTACGTGCCGCGTGCGGCGAGACCATCCGCCACTTCGCGGAACGCCGACTGGATCGCCTTCTCGTAGTTCGCGATCTCGATGCGCTTCTGCACGTTCGCGAGGTTCAGGTTCGCGATGTTCTGTCCGCCTTCGAAGATCGGCATCGTGATCTGCGGCGCGAACGACCACGCCGCCGTGCCGGCCTTGAACAGGCCGCCGAGCGTCGGGCTGCCGGTGCCGAATGCGCCCGTCAGCGAGATGCGCGGGAAGAACGCCGCACGTGCCGCGCCGATGTTCGCGTTCGCGGCCAGCAGCGTCTGCTCGGCCTGCATCACGTCCGGACGACGCGTCAGCAGATCCGACGGCAGCCCGGCCGGCACGTCCGTCAGCAGGTTCTGCGCGTCGAGCGGCATGCCCGCCGGCAGGTCGTCCGGCAGCGGTTCGCCGATCAGCAGCACCAGTGCGTTCAGCGCCTGCGCACGCGCACGCGCCTGCGCCTGCTGGTTCGCGAGCGCCGTCTCGACCACCGTCTGCGCCTGACGCAGCTCGAGCTCCGAGCCCGTACCGTTGTCGAACTGCAGCTTCGTCAGGTCGTACTGCGCCTGCGCGGACTTCAGCGTGTTCTCCGTGACCTTCAGCAGGTCGTCGGTCGACAGCAGCGTCAGGTACTGGTCGGCCACGGAAGACACCAGCGAGATTTCCGAAGCCTGCCGCGCGTACGACGTCGACAGGTACTGCGCGAGCGCCTGGTCCTTCAGGCTCTGCACGCGGCCGAACAGGTCGAGCTCCCACGATGCCGACAGCCCGACGTTGTAGGCACGCGAGATATACGGCGCACCGGTCGTCGACAAGCCCTGCGGCACGCGCTGGACGTTGCCCGTGCCCGTACCGTCGAGCGTCGGGAACAGGCCCGCGCGCGTGATCTGGTACTGCGCGCGCGCCGCCTCGATGTTCAGCACCGACACGCGCAGGTCGCGGTTGTTCTTCAGCGCGATCTCGATCAGCCGCTGCAGGCGCGGATCGACGAAGAATTCGCGCCAGCCGATGGTCGTCGCCGCCTGGCCGTTCGCGCTGCGCGCGCCGGCCGCACCCGGCTGCGTCGCGTAGACGCCGCCGGCCGGGTACGCCTGCGCGACGGGTGCATCGGGCCGCTTGTAATGCGGCGCCATCGTGCAGCCCGTGGCAAGGAGCGCGACCGCGATTGCAGTCAAAGCGTGTTTTTGCATCATCACTGTCCCTTGTTGCCTTCGTCGCCGTTGCCCGGCTTCTCTTCGTGGTGCGAGTGCTCCTGAGCCAGGCGCAGCGCCTCGTCGACGTCTTCCTTCTCGCCGCTGAAGATCGCGCGGATCTTCACGAAGAACATCGGGATCATGAAGATCGCGAGGAACGTCGCCGTGATCATCCCGCCGATCACGCCCGTACCGATCGCATGCTGGCTCGCCGAACCCGCGCCGTTGCTGATCGCGAGCGGCATCACGCCGAGAATGAACGCGAGCGACGTCATCAGGATCGGACGCAGCCGCAGGCGCGCCGCTTCCAGCGCGGCCTCGATCGGCCCCATCTTCTCCGTCATCTGCAACTCGCGCGCGAATTCCACGATCAGGATCGCGTTCTTCGCGGACAAGCCCACGGTGGTCAGCAGGCCGACCTGGAAGAACACGTCGTTTTCCAGACCGCGCATCGTGGCCGCGAGCAGCGCACCGATCACGCCGAGCGGCACCACCATGATCACCGAGAACGGGATCGACCAGCTTTCATACAGCGCCGCGAGACACAGGAACACGACGAGGATCGAGATCGCGTACAGGATCGGCGCCTGCGAACCGGACTGGATTTCCTGGAACGACAGGCCGGTCCACGAATAGCCGATACCGACCGGCAGCTTCTTCGCGAGCCCTTCCATCGCGGCCATCGCCTGGCCGGTCGACTTGCCCGGTGCGGCCTGACCCTGGATTTCCATCGCCGACACGCCGTTGTAGCGCTCGAGCTTCGGCGAACCGTACGTCCAGTGGCCGGTCGCGAACGAACTGAACGGCACCATCCCGCCCGACCCGTTGCGCACGTACCAGACGTTCATGTCTTCCGGCGTCATCCGGAACGGCGCGTCCGCCTGCACGTACACCTTCTTGATCCGGCCGTCGGTGTCGAGGAAGTTGTTCACGTACTTCGACGCCCATGCGATCGAGAACGTCTGGTCGATCGCATCCGCCGTCACGCCCAGCGCATTCGCCTTCTCGCGGTCGATGTCGACCTTGTACTGCGGCGTGTCGTTCAGGCCGTTCGGGCGCACGCCCTGCAGCGTCGGATCCTTCGAAGCCATCCCGAGCAACTGGTTACGCGCGGCCATCAGCGCATCGTGGCCGAGACCGGCGTTGTCCGTCAGCTCGAAGTCGAAGCCGGCAGCCGTGCCGAGTTCGGGAATCGACGGCGGGTTGAACGGGATCACGATCGCGTCCTTGTAGCCCGCGTAGCGCCCGAACATCCGGCCGATCAGCGCCTGCACCTTCTGGTTCGCGTGCTGACGCTGCGAGTAATCCTTCAGGCGCACGAACACGAGACCGGAGTTCTGGCCGCGGCCCGCGAAGCTGAAGCCGTTGACCGTGAACGCCGACTCGACGATTTCCTTCTCGTCCTTCAGCAGGTAGTCGGAAATGTTCGCGAGCGTCTTCGCGGTCGTCTCCTGCGTCGAACCCGACGGCGTCTGCACGATCACGAACATCAGGCCCTGGTCTTCATCGGGCAGGAACGACTTCGGCAGGCGCACGAACAGCAGCCCGACCGCGACGATCACGACCAGATAGATGATGAGCCAGCGGCCCGAGCGCTTGATCACGTGGTGCACGCCGACGTGGTACTTGTCGCGGCTGTTGTTGAACGTGCGGTTGAACCAGCCGAAGAAGCCCTTCTTCTCTTCGTGATGCCCTTGCGGGATCGGCTTGAGGATCGTCGCGCACAGTGCCGGCGTCAGGATCAACGCGACGAGCACCGACAGCACCATCGCCGACACGATCGTCAGCGAGAACTGGCGATAGATCGCACCGACCGAGCCGCCCGAGAACGCCACCGGCACGAACACCGCCGACAGCACGAGCGCCACGCCGACCAGCGCGCCGGTGATCTGGCCCATCGCCTTGCGGGTCGCCTCCTTCGGCGACAAGCCCTCTTCCGCCATCACGCGCTCGACGTTCTCGACCACCACGATCGCATCGTCGACCAGCAGGCCGATCGCGAGCACGAGGCCGAACATCGACAGCGTGTTGATCGAGAAGCCCACCATCGACATGATCGCGAACGTGCCGAGCAGCACGACCGGCACCGCGATCGTCGGGATGATCGTCGCCCGCAGGTTCTGCAGGAACAGGTACATCACCAGGAACACGAGCACGATACCTTCGAGCAGCGTCTTGACCACTTCCTCGATCGACAGCTTCACGAACGGCGTCGTGTCGTACGGATACTTCACGACGAGGCCGTGCGGGAAGAACGGCGAGAGCTCGTCGATCTTCGCGCGCACGGCCTTCGCGGTCGCGAGCGCGTTCGCGTTGGTCGCGAGCTGGATACCGAGTGCCGCGGTCGGCTGACCGTTGTACTTCGTGTCGAAGTTGTAGTTTTCGCCGCCGAGGCCGATCTGCGCGACGTCCTTCAGGCGAACCTGCGAGCCGTCCTGGTTGACCTTCAGCAGGATGTTGCCGAACTGCTCGGGCGTCTGCAGCAGCGTCGATTCGGTGATCGTCGCCTGCAGCACGGTGCCCGGCTTCGCCGGCGTGCCGCCGAGCTGACCGCCCGCGATCTGCACGTTCTGCGCGGTGATCGCCGAGCTGACGTCGACCGGCGTGAGGCCGTAGTTGGTCAGGCGGGTCGGGTCGAGCCAGATCCGCATCGCGTACTGTGAGCCGAATAGCGTGACGGTACCGACGCCGTTCAACCGGCTGATCGGATCCTTCACGTGCGACGCCACGAAGTTCGCGAGGTCGTACTTGTTCATGCTGCCGTCTTCGGAGTTGAAGGCGAGCACCAGCAGGAAGCTGCTGCTCGACTTCGTCACCGACAGGCCGAGCTGCTGCACGACCTGCGGCAGAACCGGCGTCGCGAGCGACAGCTTGTTCTGCACCTGCACCTGCGCGATGTCGGCGTTGGTACCCGGCGCGAAGGTCAGCGTGATCGTCGCGTTACCCGAGTCGTCGCTTGTCGACGACATGTACAGGAAGTTGTCGAGACCGCTCATCTGCTGCTCGATCACCTGCGTCACCGTGTCTTCCACCGTCTTCGCGGAAGCGCCCGGATAGTTCGCGGTGATCTGGATCGATGGCGGCGCGATCGTCGGATACTGCGAGATCGGTAGCGTGAAGATCGCCGCAACCCCGGCCAGCATCAGGATGATGGCGATCACCCACGCGAAGATCGGGCGATCGATAAAAAACTTTGCCATGAAACAGGCTCCCTGTTATTGCGCGCTCGAAGCAGCGGCAGCACTCGCCGGCACGGCGCCCGATGCAGCGGCGCCGGATGCGGCAGCGGTGCCGGAACCGGCGGCAGCCGGCGCGGCGGAGGCAGCGGCACCCGACGCGGCATCGGCCGCCGGTGCGAGCTGCGCGGGGACCGACTTCACGGTCGCACCCGGGCGCACCTTTTCGCCGCCCTGCACGATCACGTGATCGCCCGCCTGCAGACCGCCTTCGACGATCCAGTTCTGACCCTGCATGCCGGTCGTCTTCAGCGGACGCGGCTCGACCTTGTTGCTGGCGTTCACCACCAGCGCGATCGCCTGCCCCTTCTGGTCGTGCGTGACGCCGATCTGCGGCACCAGGAACGCGTTCTCGTTCACGCCTTCCTCGATCCGCGCGCGCACGAACATCCCCGGCAGCAGCACGCGGCCCGGGTTCGGGAACACCGCGCGGATCGTCACCGAGCCGGTGGTCTGGTCGACCGTCACGTCCGAGAACTGCAGCTTGCCCGCTTCCGAATAGGTCTTGCCGTCTTCCAGGATCAGCGACACCTTCGCCGCGCCCGGGCCGCTCGTCTTTAGGCGCCCGCTCTGCACGTCCTGGCGCAGCTTCAGCCCTTCGAGGCTCGACTGCGTGAGGTCCACGTACACCGGATCGAGCTGCTGCACGGTCGACATCAGCGTCGCCTGGCTCGCCTGCACGTACGCACCCGGCGTCACTTGCGAGATGCCGACGCGGCCCGTGATCGGCGACACGACATCCGTATAGCCGAGGTTGATCTGCGCGGTGTCGACCGCCGCCTTGCCGGCCGCGACGTCCGCCGCGGCCTGGCCCTGCGTGGCCACCGCGTTGTCGTAGTCCTGCTTGCTGACCGCGTTCGCGGCCACCAGCACCTTGTAGCGCGCGACCAGCGCGTTCTGCGTGACGAGGTTCGCCTGCGCCTTCGCGAGCGTCGCCTTCGCGCTGTTCAGCGCGGCGACGTACGGCGCCGGGTCGATCTTGTACAGGCGCTGGCCGGCCTTGACGTCGCTGCCTTCGGTGAATTCACGGCGCAGCACGATGCCGTCGACCCGCGCGCGCACCTGCGCGACGAGGAACGCGCTGGTGCGGCCCGGCAGGTCGGTGAAGACCGGTACGGCCTGCGGCTGGACGGTGACGACGCCGACTTCAGGTGTTTGCGGCGGCGGTGCCGATTCTTTTTTTCCGCAGGCAGCCAGGAAAACCGCGGCTGCCGCGACAGTGATCAAGCGGTATGGAACCCGTTCGACGCGCATGGAGCGACCTCTGTGTGTAACCAATGGAATAAGTGCAGCACCCGGCGGGAGCGCAACACGGATGCGCCTCGCGGCGCAGATCGAACACCTGAATTACTGGACTGCTGGCTACAGCACGTCGGCACGAAACCTCTATGCCGACGGGATGCCGCGAACTGCGGACTGGTACTTTGGCGGGAATCAGCAGAGTGGGATATTAACTGATTGCCACTTGGGTCATTCGATCGTAGGGTGGTATTGTATATACATTCATGGATGTATGTAAAAAGCCCGTTTGTACTCCGCCGACTGTCCAGTCTTACAGATTGTTACCCGTCGCAAGCATAGCCCGTCTCAATGATGGCCGCGAGGGGTTGCGGACCCTAAATTCACCTACGATCGATCCAATCAGGCCTGCACATGGTCAGACGTACCAAGGAGGAGGCGCTCGAGACGCGCAACCGCATTCTCGACGCCGCCGAGCACGTGTTCTTCGAGAAGGGCGTGTCGCACACGTCGCTCGCGGACATCGCCCAGCACGCCGGCGTGACGCGCGGCGCGATCTACTGGCACTTCGCGAATAAAAGCGAGCTGTTCGACGCGATGTTCGACCGCGTGTTCCTGCCGATCGACGAACTGAAGCGGATGCCGCTCGACGCACCGGGCGGCGATCCGCTCGAGAAGGTGCGCAAGATCCTGATCTGGTGCGTGCTCGGCGTGCAGCGCGATGCGCAGCTGCGGCGCGTGTTCAGCATCCTCTTCATGAAGTGCGAGTACGTCGCGGACATGGGGCCGCTGCTGCAGCGCAATCGCGCCGGGATGAGCGAGGCGCTGCACGCGATCGACGCCGATCTCGCGATGGCCGTGCGGCTCAAGCTGCTGCCCGAGCGGCTCGATACGTGGCGCGCGACGCTGATGCTGCACACCCTCGTCAGCGGCTTCGTGCGCGACATGCTGATGCTGCCCGACGAGATCGACGCCGAGCAGCATGCGGAAAAGCTCGTCGACGGCTGTTTCGACATGCTGCGCTACAGCCCCGCGATGCTGAAGGACGGCGGCTGACGCGCGGCGGTCGCCGCACCGTCCGGTTGCTGCCGCGTCAGGCCGCCTTCGCGCGTTGCGCGCGGGCTCGCCGGTTCGACGCGGCCACCGAATCGCGCGCCGGCATCGCCGCGCCAGACAGTCCCGCGATCCACGCGTCGGTCGACATCACCGCCGCGAAATTCGACTGGAACACCACCGTGTACGCGCGGTGAATCTCCTCGGCGCTCGCCGTGCCCGCTTCGTTCTCGTAAGGCAGCGCGCCCGTCGCGTCGTTCAGGTACTCGATCTTCAGCCCCGCATGCGCAGCGTGATAGACGGTCGACGCATTGCAGTTGTGCGTCATGTAGCCGGCCACCGCGAGCGTGTCGATCCCGTGCGCATCGAGCCACGTGCCAAGATCGGTCCCGGCGAACGAGCTCGCCTGCGTCTTCTCGACCAGATGCGCGTACGGCCGGCTGGCGACCACCGCGTGCAGCGCGACGCCGTCGGAGCCGGGCGCGAAGATCGGCGCGCCGGCCGGCGCGACGTGCTGGACCACGATCACGGGCACGCCGGCCGCGTGCGCGGCGTCGATCGCGCGGCCGATGTTCGCGAGCGACACGTCGAGCGGCGGATACTCGATCGGCAGGTTGCCCGTCACGTATTCGTTCTGGACGTCGATGACGATCAGGGCGCGGCGGGCAGCGGGATGAGCAGCGGAAGACGGGACGGCGTTCGAATTCGACATGGCGGGCTCCTGGTCCGGGAGCGCTACCCCGCCCGGAAGGGGGCGGCCGGCAGCGCGATGGGATGCATTGTCGGGCCACGGCGTTTGCCCGGACAGTGGCCCGATAGCCATTCTTCGATAAAATCGGGCCATCCCCATTCCGGAGCCCGTCATGGCCGCTGCCGCGTTGCCCGCCCCGCCCGCGCCGACCGTCGTCGCCGTGATCGCATACGACGGCATCAGCCCGTTCCACCTGTCGGTACCGTCCGTCGTGTTCGGCAAGGAACGCGACGCGGCCGCGTCGCCCGCGTTCGAGTTTCGCGTCTGCTCGGCCGAGCGCGGCGCGCTCGCGACGACGGGCGGCTTCACGATCGCGGCGCCGTACGGGCTCGATGCGCTCGACGACGCGGACATCGTCGTCGTGCCCTCCTGGCGCGATCCGGACGAAGTGCCGCCCGATGAACTGCTCGACGCCGTCCGCGCGGTCGCCGCCCGCGGCGCGCAGCTCGTCGGCCTGTGCCTCGGCGCGTACGTGCTCGCCGCGGCCGGCCTGCTCGACGGCCGTCCGGCCACCACGCACTGGGCATGGGCCGACGATTTCGCCCGGCGCTTTCCGCGCGTGAAGCTCGATCCCGACGTGCTGTACGTCGACGACGGCAATCTGACGACGTCGGCCGGCACGGCCGCGGGGCTCGACTGCTGCCTGCACGTGGTGCGGCGGCGCTTCGGCTCGGATGCCGCGAACCGGATCGCGCGCCGCCTCGTGATTCCGCCGCACCGCCAGGGCGGGCAGGCCCAGTACGTTCCGCAGCCGGTCGCCGCGCACCCGCGCGATGCGCGGCTCGCGGGCCTGCTCGACTGGGTGCGCGCGCATCTCGACGCCGCGCATGGCGTCGATTCGCTCGCCGAACGCGTGCTGATGAGCCGGCGCACGTTCACGCGCCACTTCCGCCAGGCGACGGGTACGACCGTCACCGCATGGCTGCAGGCCGAGCGGCTCGCACGCGCGCAGCACCTGCTGGAAACCACCGGACAATCGATCGACGCGATCGCGCAGGCTGCCGGCTACGGGTCGAGCGTGTCGCTGCGCCAGCATTTCGCGGGCGCGCTCGGCACGTCGCCGTCCGCCTATCGAAGGGAATTTCGCGGCGCCGGCGCCTGAACCGGCGCCGACGCGCGGTAAGGCCGCTCAGCCGCCGTTGATCCAGCGTGCCGCGTAGAGCAGCAGCGCGACGAACACGATCATCGCCGCCCAGGCCCAAACCGGCACCGTGCCGGAGCCGCGATGCGGGAGCGCGCTGGCCGCGCGCCCGGTCAGCGCGCCGCCCAGGTGCGGCGGCAGCGCGCGCTTCGTCGCGGCCATCAGCGACGCGGGCCGCAGGAACACATGCTGGCGGCGCGGCGCGGCCGAGCGCGCGCGATTCGGCGCGAGGCCGTGCTTCGCCTGCACGACCGCGCAGAACTCTTGGAAGAAATCATCGGTCCACTCGCGCAATGCGTTGTCGATCTGCCGCCCCGGCAGCTCGGCAAGCGGCCCGCTCGCCGTCGCCCAGACCACGTACTCGATGCGCGTCGCGTTCGCGTCGTCATCCGGCATCAGCACGAGTTCGACCTGGCCGCGCAGCGCGCCGAGGCCGTCGGCGCGCGCCTTGAAACTCAGCACACGGCGCGGCCGCCCTTGCGCGTCGCCCTGCTCGGCGGCCGCGTGTGCGCGCACGTCGTAGCGCGCGCGCAGCGGGCCAAGCGGCACCGTGATCGTCAGCGCGAACTCGCCGTGCGCGAGCTTCACGAACGATTCGCAATGGTCGAAGCTCGCCCGCAGCAACGCGAGATCCTCGAACGCCTCCCGCACGACAGGCGGCGCGAGCGCAACGCGTAACGTGTCGTTCAGTTCCATGACGCCTCCCCGATGAACCCGCGCCGCATCAGGACGTCTCGACGAGACTGTCGATCCGCGCGACATCGAAGGCGACGTAGTGCGCAAGCACGGACGCTGCCTCCGTCGGTTCCTCGTAACTCCATGCGGCGTTCTCGATCACGCCGTCTTCCGTCTGCAAGTCGAAATGCACGGCCGGCCCCCTGAACGGGCACGCGGTCGTGAAACCCGACTTCACGAGCCGGCGCATGTTGACGTCGCCGCGCGGCAGGTAATGGATGTCCGGCAGTCCCGTTTCGCGGACGGTCAGCGCGCGATGCGAATCGGCATACGTGATGCCGCGATGGATCACGCGAACGCGATGGCGGTTCGGCACGATTTCGAGTCGAGGGTCGGCTGCATCGGACATCGTTTCTCCTTCGGGCGCCCCGGCAGGCAAACCGGGCGCAGGAAACGAAAAAAAGCCACGGCACGCGTGCCGTGGCTTTCATTATGGGCGAAACTTCGTCCGATTGCGCGACCTGGGCGCGGCCGCGCGCGGCGGGCTACTGCGCGCTCCACTGGAACGCGGTTTTCGCGCCGCCCTTCGCGCCGACCGTGACGGCGCGCGATTCCTCGTTGCCCTGGTACGACGCATGCACCGTATAGCGTCCCGGCGGCACCTTCACGAGCATGTACGGCCCGCGCGCGTCGGTCTTCAGCACTTCCGTGCCCTTGCCGTCGACGATCCGCACGTGGACGTCGGCCAGGAACTCGCCGCCCTTGCCGGTGAAGCGCAGCGCCAGCGGCCACTTCGCCTCGTTGTGCTGGAACGCCGTCGATTCGTCCTGCCCGACGCCGCCGGACACGAAGGTGACGTCACCCTGCTGGCGCGCGGCCGGCAAGCCGTCGGACTGCGCGTACGCGCCGGTCGCACCGGCTGCGAGGCCGGCGGCCAACGCCACGGCGACGGCAAATCGGGACACGTTGCGTGGATATTGCATGGCTCTCTCCTTGGGGTCGGAACACATACGGGGCGCCGCGTCACGCGGTCGAGCGGCGGCGCCCGCCGCGGCCGGCCGAGCCGGCCGTCGGCCATGCCGGTCAGCTCAGGTCGACCGGCACGAAGATCTGCGCATTATCGCGCTGGATCAGAAGAGCAAGACTGTTGCCCGCGCCCTTGACCGCGTCGCGCAACTGCTCGGGGCTCGTGACCGGGCGGCCGTTGACCGCGAGGATCACGTCGCCGGGCTGGATACCCGCATTGGCAGCCGGACCGCCGGCCTGCTGCACGATCAGCCCGTGCGACAGGTTGTCGGCACTGCGCTCCTGCGGCGACAGCGGACGCACCGCGACACCCAGGCGGCCCTGCTCGACCGGCCCGCCGTCGTTCGACGCGAGCTTCGCATCGGCCATCGCGCCGAGCGTCACGCTGATCGACTTCTTCGACTTGTCGCGCCAGATCTGCAGGTCGGCCTTCGAACCGGGCTTCAGGTTCGCGATCTGCGCGGGCAGCGACGTCGAATCGGCGACCGGCGAACCGTTGACCGACAGGATCACGTCGCCCGGCTGCAGGCCGGCCTTCGCGGCCGGGCCGTTCGGGTCGACCGAGCTGACCAGCGCGCCGTCCGGCTTCGGCAGCCCGAACGAACTGGCGAGCGTCTGGTTCAGCCCCTGCACGGCGACGCCGAGGCGGCCGCGGCTCACGTGGCCGGTCTTCACGAGCTCGTCCTTGACCTTGATCGCCTCGTTGATCGGGATCGCGAACGACAGGCCCTGGAAACCGCCCGTCTGCGAGTAGATCATCGAGTTGATGCCGATCACCTCGCCCTGCAGGTTGAACAGCGGGCCGCCCGAGTTGCCGGGGTTCACCGGCACGTCGGTCTGGATGAACGGCGTGTAGTTCTCGTCCGGCAGCGCGCGCGACTTCGCGCTGATGATGCCCGACGTGACCGTGTTGTCGAAGCCGTACGGCGAGCCGATCGCGACGACCCACTGGCCGACCTTGCTCTGCGCCGGATCGCCGATCTTCACGGTCGGCAGGCCGCTCGCGTCGATCTTCAGCACCGCGACGTCGGACTGCTTGTCGGCGCCGACGACCTTCGCCTTGTATTCGCGCTTGTCGGTCAGCTTGACCGTGACGACGTTCGCGCCGTCGATCACGTGCGCATTGGTGAGGATGTACCCGTCGGAGCTGATGATGAACCCGGAACCGAGGCTCGCGCTCGGCTGGTCGTCGGGCTGCGCGTCGCCGCCCATGCCCGGCACCTGGCCGTAGAAGTGCTTGAAGAACTGGTAGAACGGGTCGCTCGGGTCGATCGGCAGCTGCGGCTGCGGCACGCGCCGCGACACCTGCTTCACGACGTGCTTCGCGCTGATGTTCACGACCGCCGGGCCATAGGTCTCGACGAGCCCGGAGAAATCGGGAATGCCGGTCTTGGCGGCCGCTTCGGCCGGCATCAGCGCGGCCTGCGCGGGCGTGATGATCTGCGGATCGGCGCGGCGCGTACCGGCGAAATAGCCGGCTGACAGGGCGGCCGCCACGGCGACCGCGACGGTGCCGCGCGCAAGGAATCGGGTATTCATCGTAGGACCTCCTCTTTGTTAGGACGCAGCGTAACGACCCTGACTTAAAGGAGGCTTAATCAGCCTTAAGCGGGGCTTAAGCGGCCGCCGGCGGCCGCCCGGCGGCACGCGTCACGCGGATTCGGAAGGCTGCGGCGCCTCGGCGGGCATCTCGGCGTCGCGGAACACGACGCTGACGAGCAGGCCGCCCGCGGCCGCGTCGCCGAGCGACACCGTCGCGCCCTGCTGGGCCGCCACGCGCTTGACGATCGCGAGCCCGAGCCCGCTGCCCGCCACGTCGGTGCGCGCCCGCGCGGAGCTGTCGCGGTAGAAGCGGTCGAACACGCGCTCGCGTTCGTCGGCCGGGATGCCGGGCCCGCTGTCGCCGATCTGGACGCACGCGCGGCCGGCCGCGTCGCGGGTCAGCGACACGTCGATGCGGCCGCCGTCCGGCGTGTACTTCACCGCGTTGTCGAGCAGGTTGCCGAACATCACGCGCAGCGCGCCGATGTCCGCGACGACGCTCGCCGCGCGCGTCTCCTCGAAGCCGAGATCGATGTCGCGCCGCTGCGCGAGCGGCGCATGCGCGGTCACGCATTCGGCGAGCAGCGCCTGCAGGTCGACCGGTTCGCGCATCGTCGCGCCGTCCGGCTCAGCACGCGCGAGCGCGAGCAGTTGCTCCGTGAGGCGCGTCGCGCGCGACACGCCGTCCTGGAGATCCGCGACCGCCTCGCGGCGCGACGCGTCGTCCTTCGCGCGGGCGACGAGCTGCGCCTGGATCTGCACGGCCGCGAGCGGCGTGCGCAACTCGTGCGCGGCGTCGGCGACGAACGCCTTCTGCGTGTCGAGCGCGGCCGACAGCCGCGCGAGCAGCCCGTTCAGCGCGCGCACGAGCGGCTGCACCTCGAGCGGCAGGCGCGCGTCGGGCAGCGGATCGAGCGCTTCCGGCCGGCGCGCCTCGACCGCGCGCGTCACGCGGCCGAGCGGCGCGAGGCCGCGCCCGACGATCACCCAGACGGCCGCGCCGAGGAACGGCAGCAGCACGATCAGCGGCCACAGCGTGCGCAGCGCGACGTTCGCCGCGAGCCGGTTGCGCACCGACAGCGGCTGGGCGAGCTGCACGACGTTGTCGCCGACGATCGCGCCGTACACGCGCCATTCGCCGCGATCGGTGCGCTCGGTCGAGAAGCCGAGTTCCGCGCGCGGCGCGATCGGCGCACGCGGATGCGAGAAGTACATCAGCACGCCGTTGCGGTTCCAGATCTGGATCACGATGCCTTCGTCGCCGTTGGTGCGCGAGCCGAACACCTGCGAGAACGGCTCCGACGGCAGCGCCGCGGCGATTTCCTGCAGCTGGTAGTCGAACAGCTCGTTCGCCTCCGCGAGCGCCTGCCGGTAGATGAGCCAGCCCGCGATGCCCACGCCCGCGACGACGATCGCGAGCAGCCAGATCAGCAATTGATGACGAATCGACCTCACGCGTCAGCTTTCCTTGACGACCATGTAGCCGAGCCCGCGCACGTTGCGGATCAGGTCCGAGCCGAGCTTCTTGCGCAGCGCGTGGATGTAGACCTCGACGGTGTTGCTGCCGATCTCCTCGCCCCAGCCGTACATCTTTTCCTCGAGCTGGCTCTTCGACAGCACCGCACCGGGCCGCGCGAGCAGCGCCTCGAGCAGCGCGAACTCGCGCGCGGACAGCGCGACGGGCGCGCCGTCGAGCGTCACCTGATGCGAAGCGGGGTCGAGCGTCAGCGCGCCGTGGCGGATCAGCGACTCGCTGCGCCCGGCCTGGCGGCGGATCAGCGCGCGCATCCGCGCGCCGAGCTCGTCGAGGTCGAACGGCTTGACGAGGTAGTCGTCGGCGCCCGCGTCGAGCCCCTTCACGCGGTCGGCGATCGCGTCGCGCGCGGTGACGATCAGCACCGGCAGCGACAGCCCGCGCGCGCGCAGCGTGCGCAGCACGTCGACGCCGTCGCGCTTCGGCAGGCCGAGATCGAGCAGCAGCAGGTCGTACGTCTCGCCGCCGAGCGCCGTGAGCGCCGCGTCGCCGTCCTGCACCCAGTCGACCGCAAAGCCGTCCGAGCGCAGCGCCTTGCGCACGCCCTCCGCAATCATTCGATCATCTTCGACGAGCAGTATCCGCATCGGGACAGGTATCCATGGGGCGAGTCAAACACGCCGACCATTGTAGCGCCGCGAATCGCGTGCGCGGCACCGTGCAATGCAACAGTAAGGCGGATTGCAAGGGGCCCGCGCGGACTTGTCTCTACAATGTGCGCTTTGGCGCCGCCGCGCGCCCTGCCCGAGCCCCTGCTTTTCCCGTATTCGCCCATGCCGATTTCCGATCTTTCCGCCCGGTTCGCCCCCGCGCCCGCCTGTGCCTGCGCGCGGCCGCCGTCGTCGCCACCTGCACGGCCCTCGCGTTCGCACCGCCCGCGCAGGCCCGCAAGAAATCCCACAAGGACGCGCGCAAGACCGCCGTCGTGTCGCCGGCCGCGCGCGCGGCCGGCCTGCCGGCGTCCGTGCTCGTCGCGCTGCAGCGCGCGAAGGTGCCGGCCTCGGCGATGAGCGTCGTCGTCGAGCGCGTCGGCGATCCCGAGCCGCTGATCGCGTGGAATGCGAGCCGGCCGATGCTGCCGGCCTCGACGATGAAGCTCGTGACGACCTTCTCGGGCCTGTCGATCCTCGGCCCCGACTACCGCTGGCGCACGACCGCGTACACGGACGGCACGGTCGATCCCGACGGCACGCTGCAAGGCAACCTGTACATCAAGGGCACCGGCGATCCGAAGCTCGTGCCCGAGGAGCTGATCGACCTCGTCGACAAGCTCCGCAAGGCCGGCGTCAAGCGCGTGGCCGGCGGCCTCGTGCTCGACAAGAGCTATTTCGCGGCGTCGACGCGCGACCTGCCGTCGTTCGACGACGATGCCAGCGCGCCGTACAACGTCGGCCCCGATCCGCTGCTGTACGCGTTCAAGGCCGTGTCGTTCACGGTCACGCCGGGCGACGACGGCAAGGTGGCCGTCGACGTGCTGCCGCCGCTCGCGAACCTGTCGATCGACAACCAGCTCGTCGAAGGCTCGGGCTCGTGCAGCGCGGCCGCCGCGGCCGCGCGCCCGACGCTGTCGGCCGGCGGCGGGATCATGACGGCGTCGTTCGCCGGCGACTACCCGCTGCGCTGCGGCGCGCACACGACCAACCTCGCGATCCTCGATCACACGACGTTCTTCGCGCGCGGCTTCCTCGCGCTGTGGCAGCAGGACGGCGGCACGATCGCCGGCCCCGTGAGCGAAGGCAAGGTGCCGACCACCGCGCGGCCGCTCGCGGTGCACCACAGCCCGGTGCTCGGCAGCATCGTCTACGACATCAACAAGTTCAGCAACAACGTGATGGCGCGCAACCTGTTCCTGACGATCGGCGCGGTCGGCGGCAAGCCGCCCGCGACGCCCGAACAGTCGAGCCGCGTGATCCAGGCGTTCCTGCAGAAGAACGGCATCGCGATGCCCGACCTCGTGCTCGAGAACGGCTCGGGCCTGTCGCGCGAAGAGCACGTGAGCGCGCAGTCACTCGCCGCGCTGCTGCAGGCCGCGAACGCGAGCCCCGTCGCGCAGGCCTTCATCGATTCGCTGCCGATCGCCGGCATCGACGGCACGATGAAGAACCGCCTCACCAACGCCGGCGTGCTCGGCAACGCGCACATCAAGACCGGCACGCTGCGCGACGTGCGCGCGATCGCGGGCTACGTCGGCGGCGCCGACGGCCAGAGCTACATCGTCGTCAGCTTCATCAACAACGATCACGCGGAAGCCGCGCGCGCCGCGCACGACACGCTGCTCGAGTGGATCTACGCGGGCGCGCACTGACGCGTTGACGCACCGCACATCGCGCAACGGGCCGCCCTCGCGGGCGGCCCGTGCCGTTTTTCCGCCGCGCCCGCGCTCGCCTTTCGCATTGCCCGGTTTGAAACGCCGCCGCCGCCGGCGCGCGCCGCACCGCGCGCCGGCCGCGCCCGTAAAACAGGGCCGCACCGCCCGGCCCCGTGCCGCGCGGCTTCCGTAGAAACCCTGTCCTCAGAGGGAACCCTCTACGCTGCCCCCTCGCCTAGCGCGTGGCGATTGCGTAGGCTGTTGGCCTGACCGATATCTACAACGGGCCACACGCCCGGCCTCATGGCTTGCAGGGGAAAGAAGGAGACACGCCCATGCGATTCGACGTCGAATTGCTTCTGCTCGCGCTGGCGCCCGTCTTCCTGCTCTGCATCGCATGGGAGGCCTGGCACCTCGCCCGCACACGTGCGCAAGACCCTGTCTATGCGTGGCGCGACACGCTGTGCAACGCGGCGCTCGCGCTGATGCACCAGGGCGCCGACAAGATCGCGTGGCTGTTCGTGATTCCCGTCTATGCGTACTGCTACCGGCACTATCGTCTTTACACGTGGCACGACAGCTGGCTGTCGTTCGCGGTGCTGTTCGTCGCGCAGGACTTCCTCTACTACGTGTTTCATCGCGCGAGCCATCGCGTGCGCTGGCTGTGGGCCGCGCACGTCGTACACCACTCGTCCGAGCGGATGAATTTCTCGACCGCGTTCCGCCAGAGCCTGATGTACCCCGTCGCGGGCATGTGGGTGTTCTGGCTGCCGCTCGCGTTCGCCGGCTTTCCGCCGCAACAGGTCGTCGGCATCGTGCTGATCAACCTCGCGTTCCAGTTCTTCGTGCACACGCAGGCGATCGGCAAGCTCGGCTGGCTCGAATACGTGCTGAATACGCCGTCGATCCATCGCGCGCACCATGCGCGCAACGCGCGCTACATCGACCGCAATTACGCAGGCGTCCTGGTGATCTGGGATCGCCTGTTCGGCAGCTATGTCGAGGAAACGCCCGACGACCCGCCGCAGTACGGAATCGTCGAGCGGCTCGGCTCGAACAACCCGCTCGTCGCGACGTTCCACGAATGGGTGTCGATGGCGTCCGACGCGTTGCGCGTCGACGGATGGGGCAACAAGCTGCGCGCGATTTTCGGCCCGCCCGAATGGGCGAGCGCTTATCATGCGCAGATTGCCGAGGCCGCGAACCAGGATCCGCGCACCGTGCCGCTGGCGGCTGCGCGTGACCGATAAACCGTTTCAGCCAACGGCCGCCGCGCAGCCCGGAACCGAGCAGGCACGCGGCAGATGAGAAACACATCAGGCCATATCTACGAGGAGATCGAACGATGCAGACACAACAACACGCACCTTCCCGCACCCGTCAGCGCATGCTGCGCACCGCGCAGGTCGCGATCGCCGGCGCCGCGCTCGCGCTGCTCGCCGCGTGCGGCGGAGGTGACGACAACAACAGCAGCAGTTCGTCGAACACGCCGCCGTCGGGCGTGAAGATGCAGGTCGTGTCGTTCGGCGACAGCCTGTCCGACGCGGGCACCTACTCGCAGATCAAGCTCGGCTTCGGCGGCGGCCGCTTCACGACCAACCCGGGCCAGGTGTGGACGCAGAACGTCGCGCAGTACTACGGCGACACGCTGCAGCCCGCGAACCAGGGCGGCTTCGGCATCCCGCTGCAGGCCACCGGCGGCCTCGGCTACGCACAAGGCGGCTCGCGCGTGACGCTGCAGCCGGGCATCGGCCACGCGGACGCCAGCGTGCCGAACGCCGACTACGCGCAGGCAACGACGACGCCGATCGCCGACCAGGTCAAGCAGTACCTGTCGCAGCACGGCAGCTTCAACGCCGGCCAGATCGTGCTGATCAACGGCGGCGCGAACGACATCTTCTATCAGGCGCAGGTCGCGCAGGCGCAAGGCAACACGCCGGCCGCGCAGCTCGCGGCCGCGCAGGCGATCGGCCTGGCCGCGCAGCAGCTCGGCGGGATCGTCCAGCAGATCGTCGCGGCAGGCGCGACGCACGTGTTCGTCGCGAACGTGCCGGACATCGGCGGCACGCCACTCGCGCTGCAAGGCGGCACGCAGGCCGCGTTCACGCAACTGTCGGGCCTCTTCAACAAGACGCTCGTCGGCACGCTCGCCGCGCTGAAGGTCGATACGACGAAGTATGCGGTGGTCGATTCGTTCACGTGGCAGGACGGCATCGCGGCCAACTACCAGGCGAACGGCTTCAGCGTGTCGAACACCGACACCGCCTGCAACCTGAAGGCGATGGTCCAGGCCGCCACGCAGTACGGCGTCGCGAACGCAACCGCCTTCGGCTCGTCGCTGTTCTGCTCGCCGCAAACCTACACGGTCGCGAATGCGGACCAGACCTACATGTTCGCCGACACGGTCCACCCGACGACGCGCCTGCATGCGCTGTTCGCGCAGTACGTCGAGCAGCAGATCGCGAAGTCCGGCGTCGGCAAGTAAGCCGCCGGCCATGCGCCCAAACGAAAACGCCCGACCGGTTCGCCGGTCGGGCGTTTTTTTCATGCGTGAAGCGCGATGAACGTCAGTCGCGCGCCTCGAACGCGGCAGCCGCGCGGCCGAGGCGATCGTTGACCGCGATCCATTCGACGGTCTCGGGCAGCTTCTCGACGAGGATACGCGCGACTTGCGCACGGTCGAGCGCGCGCAGCATCCCGTACAGGTCGCGCGCATAGGCCCGCGGATCTTCCGGCGCCGCGACGAAATGCACGCCGTCGGCTTGCGCCCAGCGCCCCGCGCGCGAAGCACGGGCGACGAGCGCGACCCGTTCGCCATCGGTTTGCGCGGCCGCGAGCAGCGGCTCGAGCGCGTCGAACGGCAGCAGCGCGAGCGGCGTGCGCGGCGCGTAATGCGCTTTCAGCGTGCCCGACGCGCGCGGTGCGGTCGCGTCGCTGCCGTCCGGCAGCTTCGGCGTGCGGCCGAGCACGTCGGCGATCTGTTGCGGCGTCACGTGGCCCGGGCGCAGCAGCGCCGGGAAACCGCGCGACAGATCGAGAATCGTCGATTCGATGCCGACTTCGGATGCGCCGCCGTCGAGCACGTGCACGGTGTCGCCGAATTCGTCGCGCACGTGCTGCGCGGTCGTCGGGCTCACGTGGCCGAACCGGTTCGCGGACGGCGCCGCCACACCGCCGTGGCCGCCGCGCCGCGCGCTGAACGCGGCCAGCAGCGCCTGCGCGACCGGATGGGACGGGCAGCGCAGCCCGACCGAATCCTGTCCGCCGCTCACGGCATCCGGAATGCGGGCGTGGCGCTTCAGGATCAGCGTCAGCGGGCCCGGCCAGAATGCATCGATCAACGCGTGCGCGTCGGCCGGTACGTCGTCGGCCCAGTAGCCGGGGTCACCGCCCGGCGGCAGGTGCACGATCACCGGATGGTTCGCGGGCCGCCCTTTCGCCGCGTAGATGCGCGCGACGGCTTCGGGATTGGCCGCGTCGCCGCCGAGCCCGTAGACGGTCTCGGTCGGGAACGCGACGAGCTGCCCCGCGTCGAGCAGCGCGGCGGCCGCGTCGATCTGCGCGAGCGTCACGGAGGTCGGAAGATCGATGGACATCGGCCGGCGCCTCAGTCGAGCGGCACGCGCAGCAGCTGCGCGCACGCGGTGGCCGCGGCAACGGCCTCGTCGCGCGTCTCGGCCGTGAAGTTCACGTGGCCCATCTTGCGGCCGACGCGCGCTTCTTCCTTGCCGTACAGGTGCAGGTGCGCGGCCGGCATCGCGGCGACCGTGTCCCACGGCGGCGTGACGGCATCGGCCGCCGCACCGTGCGGAAACCACACGTCGCCGAGGATGTTCAGCATCGCGGCCGGCGAATGCTGGCGCGGATTGCCGAGCGGCATGCGCGTCATCGTGCGCACCTGCTGCTCGAACTGGCTCGTTGCGCACGCATCGACCGTGTAGTGGCCGGAGTTGTGCGGGCGCGGCGCCATTTCGTTCGCGACGAACGAGCCGTCTTCCAGCACGAAGAATTCGACGCACAGCACGCCGACGTAGCCGAGCGTATCGGCGATCCGCACGGCGGCCTGCTGCGCCTCCGCGACGCGCGCGGCATCGGCGGCCGGCGCCGGCACGACCGTCAGCGCGAGGATGCCGTTGTGGTGCACGTTCTGGGCGAGCGGGAACGCGGCCGAGCGGCCGTCCGCGCCGCGCGCGATCAGCGCCGACACTTCGTATTTCAGCGGCAGGCGCTTCTCGAGCACGCACGGCACGCCGCCGAGCGCCGCATGGGCGTCGCGCGCTTCCCGCGCGGTGCTCACACGCACCTGGCCCTTGCCGTCGTAGCCGAGGCGCGCCGTCTTCAGGATGCCCGGCAGCACCGCGCCGAGCGCGGCATCGTCGAGCGCGGCGAGCGCCGCCGGCGATTCGATCACGACGTGCGGCGCGACCGGCACGCCCGACGCCTCGATGAAGCGCTTCTCCGCGATCCGGTCCTGCGCGACCGCGACGCAGCGGCCGGCCGGCGCGACGAACGTCGTGCGTGCGAGGAAATCGAGGCTCGCGGCCGGCACGTTCTCGAACTCCGTCGATACGGCGTCGCACAGGTCGGCCAGTTCCGCGAGCGCGGCTTCGTCGTCGTACGCCGCGCGCAGGTGGCGGTCGGCGACCGTGCCGGCGGGACTCGTCGGATCGGGATCGAGCACGGCGACGCGATAGCCCATCGACTGGGCGGCAAAGCAGAACATGCGGCCGAGCTGGCCACCGCCGACCATGCCCAGCCACGCGCCGGGCAGGATCGGGGAAACGGAATCAGGAGTTGCGGTCATGTCAGTGGTCGGTCGCGGCGGGCGCTGCCCGCCGCAGTGGGAAAGTCAGGCAGCCGCGACGCGCGGCCGCCGGTGCGCCGTCATTCGAGCGGCGGCAGCACCATCGCGTGCGCGGCTTCGTTCTGGCGCACGCGGAACGCGGCGAGCCGGTTCGCGTAGTCGACCGAGTTGCCGGACAGGATCGACACCGCGAACAGCGCGGCATTCGCGGCGCCGGCCTCGCCGATCGCGAACGTCGCGACCGGCACGCCCTTCGGCATCTGCACGATCGAGTGCAGCGAATCGACGCCCTTCAGGTACTTGCTCGCGACCGGCACGCCGAGCACCGGCACCGTGGTCTTCGCGGCCAGCATGCCGGGCAGGTGCGCGGCACCGCCGGCGCCCGCGATGATCGCGCGCAGCCCGCGCTCGCGCGCCTTCTCCGCGTAATCGAACATCTCGTCGGGCATCCGGTGCGCGGACACGACCTTCGCTTCGTACGGTACGCCGAATTCCTGCAGGATCGCGACCGCGTGCTTCATCACGTCCCAGTCGGAACTCGAACCCATCAGCACGCCGACGAGCGGCGCACCGTGCGTGTGGGCAGTCTGGACTTCACTCATGTCGTGCATTCCTTCCTTCTCTCAGACGAGCGACTGGCCCGTGATGCGCTCGAGCGCTTCCTGGTACTTCGCGGCCGTCTTCTCGACGACGTCGGCCGGCAGCGCCGGCGCCGGCGCCGTCTTGCCCCACGGCTGCGCCTCGAGCCAGTCGCGCACGAACTGCTTGTCGAACGACGGCGGGTTCGTGCCGACTTCGTACTGGTCGGCCGGCCAGAAGCGCGACGAATCGGCCGTCAGCACTTCGTCCATCAGGTACAGCTTGCCGTGGTTGTCGAGGCCGAATTCGAACTTCGTGTCGGCGATGATGATGCCGCGCGTCGCCGCGTAGTCGGCCGCTTCCTTGTACAGCTTGATCGAGATGTCGCGGATCGTCGCGGCCAGCTCGGTGCCGATACGGCGCTCGGTCTCCTCGAACGTGATGTTCTCGTCGTGCTCGCCCATCTCGGCCTTCGCGGCCGGCGTGAAGATCGGCTCGGGCAGCTTCTGCGCGTTCTGCAGGCCTGCCGGCAGCTGCACGCCGCACACGGCGCCCGATGCCTGGTATTCCTTCCAGCCGCTACCGGCCAGGTAGCCGCGCACGACCGCTTCGATCATGATCGGCTCGAGGCGCTTGACGACCACGCCGCGGCCCTGCACCTGCTCGACCTCGTCGGCCGCGACGACCGCTTCCGGCGCGTCGCCCGTCAGGTGGTTCGGCACGATGTGCGCGAGCTTGTCGAACCAGAAGTTCGCCATCTGGTTCAGCACGCGGCCCTTGTTCGGAATCGGCTCGCCCATCACCACGTCGAACGCCGACAGGCGGTCGGTCGTGACGATCAGGAGCTTGTCGTTGCCGACCGCGTAGTTGTCGCGGACCTTGCCGCGACCGAGGAGCGGCAGCGAGCGGAGCGTGGATTCGTAAAGGGTAGACATCGTCTTTTCGCAGATAAGGAGCCAAACAAAAAGGGAAACGCCGTTCCCCGCGGCAGGCGGGAACGGCGGTCTTGCAATGCGTCGGCGAACCGGCGGGCGACGGCGCCCGGCGGTTGCCGGCCGGCCCTTGTTCGGCCGGACGGAGCGGCTACCGGGGCCGGATCGAATCCGGCAACCGGGCGGCCAGCCCTTGCCCGGCGGCAGTACCGGGCGGGGGCAATCGTACTACAGTCTCAGCGCACGACCTGCGCGAGCGCGCCGGACTTGTACTGCTCGGCGATCTTGTCGAGCGCCACCGGCTTGATCTTGCCGGCCTGGCCTTCGCAGCCGAACGCGAGGTAGCGGTCGACGCAGACCTGCTTCGCCGCTTCGCGCGCGGGCTTCAGGTAGTCGCGCGGATCGAACTTGCCCGGGTTCTCGAACAGGTAGCGGCGGATCGCGCCGGTGATCGCGAGACGCAGGTCGGTGTCGATGTTGATCTTGCGCACGCCGTGCTTGATGCCTTCCTGGATTTCCTCGACCGGCACGCCGTAGGTTTCCTTCATGTCGCCGCCGAATTCGCGGATCTCGGCGAGCAGCTCCTGCGGCACCGACGACGAACCGTGCATCACGAGGTGCGTGTTCGGGATGCGCGCGTGGATTTCCTTGATGCGCTGGATCGACAGGATGTCGCCCGTCGGCTTCTTCGAGAACTTGTACGCGCCGTGCGACGTGCCGATCGCGATCGCGAGCGCATCGCACTGCGTGAGCTTCACGAAGTCGGCGGCCTGCTCCGGATCGGTCAGCAGCTGCTCGCGGGTCATCGTGCCTTCCGCGCCGTGGCCGTCTTCCTTGTCGCCCTTCATCGTCTCGAGCGAGCCGAGCACGCCGAGTTCCGCTTCGACCGTCACGCCGATCGAGTGCGCCATCTCGACGACCTTGCGCGACACGTCGACGTTGTACTCGTACGACGCGACCGTCTTGCCGTCGGCCTCGAGCGAACCGTCCATCATCACGCTCGTGAAGCCGCTGCGGATCGCCGCCATGCAGACCGCCGGCGACTGGCCGTGATCCTGGTGCATCACGACCGGGATGTGCGGGTAGGACTCGACGGCTGCTTCGATCAGGTGGCGCAGGAACGGCTCGCCCGCGTACTTACGCGCGCCGGCCGATGCCTGCATGATCACGGGCGCGCCGACCTGGTCCGCCGCCGCCATGATCGCCTGGACCTGCTCCAGGTTGTTCACGTTGAAGGCCGGCAGGCCGTAACCGTGCTCCGCCGCGTGGTCCAGCAATTGACGCATTGATACGAGAGGCATTGTGGAACTCCTTGGAATGAAAACCGGTGCGCCCTGACGCCGGCGCGGCATCCGCCCCCGTTCGACCCGGGGCGAGGCGGCGCGGCTGAGCGTCGAATAGCCGCATTTTATCGCGAAGCGCCTCCGATTCCGACCGCCCGGTGGCGCTCACTCGCAATTTGTTACGTTCGCACGGCACAATGCGGGCAAAAAAGAGAAAAAAAGCCGCGCGGGGCTTCGAACCCCACGCGGCTTTCGCGTGAAAAACGGTGCCAGACCAGCTTCCGGCCGATCCCGGCGGCCGGCCCGCCAGGCCGGCCCGATGCTCAGCGGGCGCTCAGTAGTGTTCGCCGACCCGCACGATCTTCAGCGTGTTGGTGCCGCCCGCCTGCCCCATCGGCTCGCCGACCGTCAGCACGACCATGTCGCCGTGCTGCACGTAGCCCTGCTTGACGACGATCTCGAGCGCCGCCTGCAGCGCCGAATCGCGGTCGCTGTTGAAGTCGACGTGCAGCGGCGTCACGTTGCGGTACAGCGCCATCGTGCGCTCGCTGCCGACGCGCGGCGTCAGCGCGAAGATCGGCACGTGCGTGTAGTGACGCGACATCCACAGCGCGGTCGCGCCCGACTCGGTCAGCGCGATGATCGCCTTCGCGCCGAGGTGGTACGCGGTGAACAGCGCGCCCATCGCGATCGACTGGTCGATCCGCGTGAACGTGCGGTCGAGGAAATCCTTGTCGAGCTCGACATGTTCCGACTTTTCCGCTTCGACGCACACGGCCGCCATCGTCTCGATCGTGACGACCGGGTACTTGCCGGCGGCCGTCTCGGCCGACAGCATCACCGCGTCGGTGCCGTCGAGCACCGCGTTCGCGACGTCCGACACTTCCGCGCGGGTCGGCACGGGTGCATGGATCATCGATTCCATCATCTGCGTCGCGGTGATCACGAGCTTGTTCGACTCGCGCGCCATCCGGATCATGCGCTTCTGCAGCGCCGGCACGGCCGCGTTGCCCACTTCCACCGCGAGGTCGCCGCGCGCGACCATGATGCCGTCGGACGCGTCGAGGATGCTCTGCAGCGCCGGAATCGCTTCCGCGCGCTCGATCTTCGCGATCATCTTCGGCTTGATGCCGTACGGCGCGCCCGCGATGTTCGCGAGCTGGCGCGCCATTTCCATGTCGGTCGCGTTCTTCGGGAACGACACCGCGACGAGGTCCGCGCCGAGCGACATCGCCGTGCGGATGTCTTCCATGTCCTTCGCGGTCAGCGCCGGCGCCGACAGGCCGCCGCCCTGGCGGTTGATGCCCTTGTTGTTCGACAGCTCGCCGCCCACCTTGACGATCGTGTGGATCTCGTCGCCGAGCACGCGCTCGACGGTCAGCACGATCAGGCCGTCGTTCAGCAGCAGCAGGTCGCCCGGACGCAGGTCGCGCGGCAGTTCCTTGTAGTCGAGGCCGACGCGCTCGTCGTTGCCGAGCTCGCAGGCGGCGTCAAGGATGAACGGCTGCCCCGGCACGAGCGTGGTCTTGCCGTTCTCGAACTTGCCGACGCGGATCTTCGGACCCTGGAGGTCGGCCATGATCGCGATCTCGCGGCCAACCTTGCGGGCGGCCTCGCGCACCATCTCGGCGCGCTGGCGGTGATCGTCGGCCGTGCCGTGCGAAAAATTGAGCCGCACGACGTCGAGGCCCGCCTGCATCATCTGCAGCAGAATCTCCGGCGAACTGGAAGCCGGGCCGATCGTGGCGACTATCTTGGTGGCGCGCTGCATGAAACTCCTCATCTGGATCAAGGTGGATGCGCTGGGTGAAACGCTGCGAGAGCCGGAAGCGGCGGGCCCAGCGGCGGCCGTTCCGGGGGGCGTGCCGGTGCTTGCGCCCGGCATCGCTTTGTTCTGAATCTCGTGGTGCTGGTCGGCCGCGTCGCCGGCGGCCACCGGTGCGCGCGGGGCGGTGTTCGCCCGCGCGGGCGCGCGTTTGCGCTTGCCCGCGCCGGCCGGCGGCTCCGCTTTCGCGGAGCGCGCGGCCTTCGTCACCCCTGCGCGCGCCGCCACGCTCAGGCCGCCCGCGTTTCGAGCACTTCCACCGCCGGCAGCTTCTTCCCCTCGAGGAACTCGAGGAAGGCGCCGCCGCCCGTCGAGATGTAGCTGACCTGGTCGTGGATGCCGTACTTCGCGATGGCCGCGAGCGTGTCGCCGCCGCCCGCGATCGAGAACGCGGACGATTTGGCGATCGCTTCGGCGAGCGTCTTGGTGCCGTTGCCGAACTGGTCGAACTCGAACACGCCGACCGGGCCGTTCCACACGATCGTGCCGGCCTTCTCGAGCTGGCTCGCGAGCGCCTTGGCCGTATCGGGGCCGATGTCGAGGATCATGTCGTCCGCTTCGATGTCGGCGACCTGCTTCACCGTGGCCGCGGCCGTCGGCGAGAATTCCTTCGCGGTGACGACGTCGGTCGGGATCGGCACCGACGCGCCGCGCTCGCGCGCCTCGTCGATGATCGCCTTCGCCTCGGCGACGAGATCGGCTTCCGCGAGCGACTTGCCGATCGACAGGCCGGCCGCGAGCATGAACGTATTCGCGATGCCGCCGCCGACGATCAGCTGGTCGACCTTGCCGGCCAGCGACTTCAGGATGGTGAGCTTGGTCGATACCTTCGAGCCGGCGACGATCGCCACCAGCGGGCGGGCCGGGTTGCCGAGCGCCTTGCCGAGCGCGTCGAGCTCGGCGGCCAGCAGCGGGCCCGCGCACGCGACCGGCGCGTACTTCGCGATCCCGTGCGTGGTCGCTTCCGCGCGGTGCGCGGTGCCGAACGCGTCGTTCACGTACACGTCGCAGAGCTTCGCCATCTTCTGGGCGAGCTCGTCCGAATTCTTCTTTTCGCCCTTGTTGACGCGGCAGTTCTCGAGCAGCACGACCTGGCCCGGCGCGACGTTCACGCCGTTCTCGACCCAGTTCGACACCAGCGGCACGTCGCGGCCGAGCAGCTCGGCGAGGCGCTTCGCGACCGGCGCGAGCGAGTCTTCCGGCTTGAATTCGCCTTCGGTCGGACGGCCGAGGTGCGACGTGACCATCACGGCCGCGCCGGCGTCGAGCGCGGCCTGGATGGCCGGCACGGACGCGCGCACGCGGGTGTCTTCGGTGATGTTGCCCTGGTCGTCCTGCGGGACGTTCAGGTCGGCGCGGATGAACACCCGCTTGCCGGCGAGCTGGCCGGCGGCGATCAGGTCGGTAAGACGCTTGACTTGGCTCATGTTGAACAGATTGAAGTAGTGGATGGGGAAAGGGGGTTCACGCTGGACGTGCGCGGGCTGCCGCGAAAGGGCGCCGGATGCGGCCGTGGCTGGCGGTTCGCATGACGCGCACGGGTAAAAAATCTCGAACGGGCATTCTAGCCGATCCACCTGGCAGACTGACCCGCGGGCGGCGAATTCCGCCTATTTGGAATCGCGCGCGCAAACCGGCACATTGCCGCGACGCAGCAATGGCCGCCCGCGGGCGGCCCGTGCCCGGCAGGCCGGAACGACGATTCATCAGAAGATCAGGCGCAGCACGGTGAACACGACCATGCCGACCACGATCGTGCCGAGCATGCTGCGGCGCCACAAAAACCAGCCGAGGCCGGCGAGCGCCGCGTAGAACGGATGGTTGGACAGTGCGAACGACAGCCCGGCCGGCGTTTCGAGCACGTCGGGCAGCACGACGGCGACGAGCGCGGCGGCCGGCGCGTAGCGCAGCGCGCGCTGCGCGCGTTCGGGCAGCACGGTGCGCTCGCCGCCGATCAGGAACAGCGCGCGCGTGACCGCCGTGACGATCGTCATCCCGATGATGACGATCCAGATCTCCGTCGCGCTCATTCGATCTCCTTCTCGTGCACGGTTTCGGTGCGGATGCGCCGCCAGTCGGCCCGTTCGACGAAGAAGTCGGCCGTGCAGCCGGCCGCCAGCGCGGCGAGCACCGCGAGCGGCAGCGCGAGCCGGTACGGCAGGTCGAACGCGATCAGCGACACGATGCCCGCGACCGCGACGGCCGCGAGCGTCGAGCGGTTCGCGACCGCCGACACCATGATCGGGATCAGCGCGAGCGTGCCGGCCAGCTCCAGCCCCCAGCTCGCGGGAAAGAAGCTCGCGAGCAGGATGCCGGCGAGCGACGACACCTGCCACGACACCCAGCTCGCGAGCGCCATCCCCCAGAAATACGCTTCCTTGCCCGGCACGTGGCCGTAGGCGAAACCCTGTTTCTGGAACAGCAGGTAGATCACGTCGCCGTTGAAATAGCCGATCGCGAGACGCCGCCACAGCGGCAGGTAGGAAAAATGGGGCGCCAGCCCGGCGCTGAAGATCACGAAGCGCGTGTTGACCATCGCGGCCGTGAGCAGCACGGTCCAGATCGGCAGCTTCGCCGCGAGGAGCGGCAGCACCGCGAGCTGCGACGAGCCCGCGTAGACCAGCAGCGACATCGCGCTCGCCTGCCCGAGCGTCATGACCGACTTGCTCATCGCGATGCCGGTGACGAGGCCCCAGGACAGGATCGCCATCAGTGTCGGGGAATAGTCGCGCGCGCCCTGGATCAGCGCGAAGCGGTCGGTGGCGGACAATCGAGCGAGCATGGGAAAACGGGCCGCAGCGGGCGGTTCGTCGGGACGCCGGCGCCTCCTGCCGATGCATCCCGTCATTATTGGAATCGGTACCGGCCGATTATAGCGCCGGCCCCGCGCCGACCGACCGGATCGCCTTCAAATGACGCTAAAATATGCGTCTTTCCGGCTCAACGCTGCATACAACCGCATCCCAGGAGAAATCTATGTCAATGGCCGACCGCGACGGCAAGATCTGGATGGACGGCAAGCTGATCGACTGGCGCGACGCCAAGATCCACGTCCTGACCCATACGCTGCACTACGGCATGGGTGTCTTCGAGGGCGTGCGCGCGTACAAGACGGCCGACGGCAGCACCGCGATCTTCCGCCTGCCCGAGCACACGAAACGTCTGCTGAATTCGGCGAAGATCTTCCAGATGGACGTGCCGTTCGACCGGGAAACGCTCGAAGCCGCGCAGCTCGCGGTCGTGCGCGAGAACAAGCTCGAGTCGTGCTACCTGCGCCCGATCATCTGGGTCGGCTCGGAAAAGCTCGGCGTGGCCGCGAAGGGCAACACGATCCACGTCGCGATCGCCGCGTGGCCGTGGGGCGCGTACCTCGGCGAGGACGGCCTCGCGAAGGGCATCCGCGTGAAGACGTCGTCGTTCACGCGCCACCACGTGAACGTGTCGATGGTCCGCGCGAAGGCGTCGGGCTGGTACGTGAACTCGATCCTGGCGAACCAGGAAGCGACGGCCGACGGCTACGACGAAGCGCTGCTGCTCGACGTCGACGGCTACGTGTCGGAAGGCTCGGGCGAGAACTTCTTCCTCGTGAACAACGGCAAGCTGTACACGCCCGACCTGGCGTCGTGCCTCGACGGCATCACGCGCGACACGATCATCACGCTCGCGCGCGACGCCGGCATCGAGGTCATCGAGAAGCGCATCACGCGCGACGAGGTCTACACGGCCGACGAAGCGTTCTTCACCGGCACGGCCGCCGAAGTCACGCCGATCCGCGAACTCGACAACCGCACGATCGGCAGCGGCGCGCGCGGCCCCGTCACGGAAAAGCTCCAGTCGGCGTTTTTCGATATCGTGTCGGGCAAGAACGCGAAGTACGCGCACTGGCTGACGAAGGTCTGAGCGCGCCGCGCCACCGACCGCCCCACACAAGAGTGATAAGAGAAAGTCTCATGAGTGAAATCAAGGAAATGCCGCTGGTCGAGCTGACGGCCAAGGATCTTCCCGCCTACTGCCCGAACCCGGCGATGGTACGCTGGAGCGCGCACCCGCGCGTCTTCATCGACGTGTCGCACGGCGAGGCGCGCTGCCCGTACTGCGGCACGCGCTACAAGCTGCGCGACGGCGAAGTCGTCAAGGGCCACTGAGCCCGGCCGGCCGGGCCCGCGGGCCCGCCGACCGCAAGGCGGCGCAGCCGGACAGCCGGCGCGCCGCCCTTCCCCATTCTGGCAACCCGAACGCGGCGCGACGCGCGCCGTGCTTCATTACGACATCGGAAGTCCACCTGATGCGTCGAGCGCTGGTTATCGCACCGAACTGGATCGGTGACGCATTGATGGCGCAGCCGCTTTTTGCGCTGCTGAAGAAACTCCATCCCCGCATCGCGATCGATGCGGTCGCACCCTCATGGGTCGCGCCCGTGCTCGAGCGGATGCCCGAGATCCACGATGTCTACGCGACCGATCTCGCCCACGGCAAGCTGCAGCTGCTGCGCCGCTGGCAGCTCGCGAGCGACCTGCGCGACGTCGGCTACGACGCGGCGTACGTGCTGCCGAATTCGCTGAAATCCGCGGTGATCCCGTGGCTCGCGAACATTCCGCTGCGGATCGGCTACACGGGCGAGCACCGCTACGGGCTGCTGAACGTGCGGCACGCGAATCCGGCCAGGTCGGGCGAACGCCCGCCGATGACGACCCACTACGCGGCGCTCGCGTACGCGCCGGGCGCGAAGCTGCCCGAGTCGATGAAGACGCTGCCCGCGCCGCGCCTCGACGCGGACCTGAACGAGACGGCGCGCGTGTCCGCGCGTTTCAATCTCGATACGCGCAAGCCGCTCGTCGTGTTCTGCCCGGGCGCCGAATACGGCCCGGCCAAGCGCTGGCCGCCCGAGCACTTCGCGACGCTCGCGACGATCGTCCACCAGTCGTTCCCGTACACGCAGATCGTCGCGCTCGGCTCGCAGAAGGACGCGGCCGCCGCGCAGGCGATCGCCGACCACGCGCCGAACGTGCGCAACCTGTGCGGGCAGACGTCGCTGTCCGAGGCGTGCGCGCTGATCGCGCGCGCGAACGCGGTCGTCACCAACGATTCGGGGCTGATGCACGTCGCGGCCGCGCTACGCCGGCCGCTCGTCGCGCTGTACGGATCGACCGATCCGCGCCACACCCCTCCGCTGTCGGACCTGGCGAAGGTACAATGGCTGCATCTCGAATGCAGTCCCTGCTTCGAACGCGAGTGCCCGCTCGGCCACCTGAAGTGCCTGCGCGAACTCGGTCCCGAGCAGGTATTCGGCGATTTGCGCGGCATGCTCGTCGGGCAGCGCTGACCCTGACCGGCAGCGTCGCACGGCGCGCCGGGCAATCCGATTCACCGGTGTACGGCGGCTCCATCCGGGCCGCCGTGCTGAATACGGCGCGCGACGCGCGCGAGAGATAACCCCGATGCCACGTTTTGCCCGCCTTTTCGAAGCCGCTGCCGATACGCTCAACGCCTACTACCAGGCCGTCGCCGATGCCAATCTCGACGCGCTGCTGGCGTTGTGGATCGACGAGGATTTCGCCAGCTGCGTATGGGCGGACGGCGAGCATCTGCACGGCCTCGACCAGATCCGCAGCGGGCTCGCGAACCGGCTCGCCACGCGCCCCGTGACGATCGAGCCGCTCGACATCCGCGTGTACGACAGCCTCGGCACGGTCGTCTATACGATTGCCGAAGCGCATCAGCAGGCCGACCTGACGGCCGAACCCGACATGGTTTTCGCGACGTACGTGATGATTCACGAACGCGGCGAATGGCGCATCGCGCACATCCACGCGAGCCCGATTCCCGAACAGGCGGCCGGGCAGTTCGCCGCCAAGATCCGTCACGGTCAGGGTCCGCTGCACTGACGAAAAGACGAAGCAACGCATACGCGGGGCGATCATGAGTACGGCTTCTCCGCCCACTTCGCCGCTGACCGGGGCTCCGGCTCCGGACAACGACACACTGCGCTATCGCGCACCGCGCTGGCTGCCGAACAGCCATGCGCAAACCATCGTGCCCGCGCTGTTCGCGCGGCGTCCGGTCGTCGCCTACCGACGAGAGCGATGGGAAACCCCCGACCACGACTTCATCGATCTCGACTGGGTCGCCCATCTCGACAGCGCGGCGCCCGCGCCCGACGCGCCGCTGTTCGTACTGTTCCACGGCCTCGAAGGCAGTTCCGGCTCGCACTACGCGCTCGCGATGATGGCCGCCGCGCGCGCGAAGGGCTGGCACGCCGTCGTGCCGCACTTCCGCAGTTGCAGCGGCGAGCTCAACCGCCAGCCGCGCTTCTACCATCTCGCGGACAGCGCCGAAGTCGACTGGATCCTGCGCCGACTCGCCGCGCAGCATCGCGGGCCGCTGGTCGCCGCCGGCGTGTCGCTCGGCGGCAACGTGCTGCTGCGCTGGCTCGGCGAGCATCGCAGCGACACGTCGATCCTGCGCGCCGCCGCCGCGATCTCGACGCCGATCGACGTGCACGCCGGCGGCCGCGCGCTGTCGCAGGGGTTCGCGATGGTCTACACGCGCAGCTTCCTGAAGACGCTCAAGCGCAAGGCGCTGGCAAAGCTCGACCAGTACCCGGGGCTGTTCGACCGCGAAGCGATGCTGCAGGCCGTGACGATGCGCGACTTCGACGAGGTCGTGACCGCGCCGCTGCACGGCTTCGCGGACGCCGACGATTACTGGACGAAGGCGACCACACGGCCGCTGCTCCCCGCGATCGACGTGCCGACGCTGATCCTCAACGCCCGCAACGACCCGTTCCTGCCGGAATCGGCGCTGCCCGGCCCGGCCGACGTGTCGCCGGCCGTCGAGCTCGACCAGCCGGCGGACGGCGGGCACGCGGGCTTCATGACCGGGCCGTTCCCCGGCCGCCTCGACTGGCTGTCGGCGCGAGTGTTCGGCTATTGCGCGAAATTCGTCGACCATGGATGACATCGTCCGGCAGGCGCTCGCCAAATGGCCCAACGTGCCGCACTGTACCGGCTGGCTGCTGCTCGACCGGCGCGGCGAATGGCGGCTGCGCGACGACGCGGCCCAGGCGGCCGGCGAGCTCGGCTCGCCGATCCGGCATGCGGCGCTAAACGCATTCATCGGCCGCAACTACGAATGCGACGCGCAGGGCCGGTGGTTCTTCCAGAACGGCCCGCAGCGCGTCTACGTCGAGCTCGCCTATACGCCGTGGGTCGTCCGGCTCGCCGAGCGCGACGGACAACTCGTGCTCGCCGACCAGACGGGTGCGCCGTTCGAGCCGGACGAAGCGTGGCTCGACGATGCGGGCGGCGTGCTGTTTCGCGACGGCGGCACGCGGCGCATCGCGGCGCTGCACGATCACGACCTCGGGCTGTTCGCCGATCACGCGGATTTCGATGCGGAACCGCCCGTGCTGCGCTGGCGCGACGGCCGCACGCTGCCGCTCGGCAGCATCGCCTGCGCGGACGTGCCCGCCCGGTTCGGCTATGTCGCGAGCCCCGCCCATGACGCAGGACAGGCGGCCGGCAGCGGCAACTGACGCACCGCCGCCTCGCCCACGCAAGCCGCGCGACGGCCGCTATCCGCGGCCGTTCTTCTCGTCCTCGCGCTCTTCCTTGTAGCGCGCCTCGAACTCCAGCAACCGCGCGCCGATGATCGACTGCTCGTAGAACGACACGTCCTTCGCGTCGCGCGCTTCCTTCAACTGCCGGATCGCCGACGGCCACGCGCCGTCGAGCGCCAGTTTCTCCGCGAGCGCGCGGCGCCGCGCGAGCACGTCCCCCTTGCCGTCGCTCGCCTTCGCGAGATAGTCCCACCAGTCGGGCTGCTCGGGATCGGCCTTCGCCTGCGCCCGCGCGAGCGTCTGCGCGTCGGCAAAGCGGCGCGCGGCGATCAGCGCCTGCAGATGCGCGACGATCGCCGCGTGCGACGCCGGCCAGCGCCGCTGCGCGAGCGCCGCGAGCCGCACCGCGTCGTCGGTCCGGCCCGCGCGGCGCGCGATCTCGGCGGCCAGCACGTCGAGGCTCGGCGAACTCGTGTCCGGATCGTTCTCGCGCCGCTCGCGTGCATCGAACGCCGCGCGCGCCGACGCGAGTGCGTTGCCGGCCGCGTCGTATTCGCCGAGCAACAGGTCCGCGAGCGCGATGCCGTACCAGTTCGCCGCAACGTTCGGCGCCGTCCGGTCGTCGATCTCGAGCTGCATCCGGCGAGCCTCGGCCGAGATGTCGGTCGGCGCGCGGTTCTGCAGGATGCGCAGCCGCGCGCGCACGAACCCGTATTCGGCCGACTGGCGCGGTTGCCGGTACGGCGCGCGGCGCGCGCGATCCTCCATGTCCGCGATCCGCTCGCCGGTCAGCGGGTGCGTACGCGCGTAGGCCGGCACGCCCGCGTCGCCCGTCGACGCGCGGTCGAGCCGTTCGAAGAAGCCCGGCATCCCGTACGGGTCATAACCCGCGCCCGCGAGCAGCTGGAAACCGACGCGATCGGCCTCGCGCTCGGCCGAACGCGAGAAGCGCAGCTGGTTGTCGACCGCGTACGCCTGCCCGCCCATCGCGATCGCGCTGCCGAGATCGCCGCTGCGCGCGAGCACGCCGGCCAGCACGCCGAGCAGCATCGTCGCGAGCGCCGTGTAGCCGCTCTTCTCGCTCGCGCCGATCATCCGCGCGATGTGCCGCTGCAGTACGTGACCCATCTCGTGGCCGACCACCGACGCGAGCTCCGACTCCGTCTGCGTCGTGACCACGAGCCCGCTGTTGATTCCGATGAAGCCGCCCGGCATCGAGAACGCGTTGATCTGCGGATCGCGCACCGGGAACAGGTCGAAATCCGGCGTGTAGCCGCCGATGAAGCGCGCGGCGGCCGCCGCCGCGAGCCGTGCCGCCATCGCGTTCAGGTAGTCGCGCACGAGCCAGTCGTCGAGATAGTCGGGATCGCGCCGCACTTCGCGCATCACGCGCTCGCCGAGCCGGCGCTCGGCCTGCGGCGTCAGCGAACCGCCGGAACCGTCGCCGAGGTCGGGCAGCTCCAGCGCACGAAGCGGCGCGCGCAGGCTCGCGGCCGGCGCCGACGCGCCGCCGGCGCCCGAGAACCGGCTCTCCGCGCCGCCGTACGTGCCGAACACGCCGGTCGCGATGCCGGACGGCACGGTGGAAATCGCCGGGGAGCCGCCCGTCGCCGGCTCGAGCGGGGGCGCGGGCGTGCTCTGCGCATGGCCGCCCGGCGGCAGCGCGAGCGCGGCCGACAGCGACACGGCAAGCAACTGTTTGACACGCATGGCAGGATGAAAACGACGCCGTCCCGCGCGCCCGGCGCGCATCGCGGCGTCTGGTCTGAATATTCGGGTCATTGTACCGGCGCGGCGGCCACTGTCCCGTGCCACGCATGCGCCATCTGCGCCCCCGAGGACGCGAACGCCGCTGCTATGATAAGCGCCCGTTGAGACGGAGCATGACATGTCAGGACTCACCCATTTCGATGCCGCCGGCCATGCGCACATGGTCGATGTCGGCGACAAGCAGGAAACCCGGCGCATCGCGATCGCGCGCGGCACGATCCGGATGCTGCCGGCCACGTTCGCGCTGATCCGCGACGGCAAGGCCAAGAAAGGCGACGTACTCGGCGTCGCACGCATCGCGGCGATCCAGGGCGCCAAGCGCACGGCCGACCTCATCCCGCTGTGCCACCCGCTCGCGCTGACGCGCGTGGCCGTCGACTTCGAACTCGACGACGCGCTGCCGGGCGTCCACTGCGTCGTGCAGGTCGAGACGTTCGGCCGCACCGGGGTCGAGATGGAAGCGCTGACCGCCGTGCAGGTCGGGCTGCTGACCGTCTACGACATGTGCAAGGCGGTCGATCGCGGGATGGTGATCACCGACGTGAGCGTGCGCGAGAAACGCGGCGGGAAGTCGGGAGACTGGAAGGCGGGAGAGTAAGGCGTTGTTTTTGCTAATGTTTTCAGCCTAATTATCTGCCCCCAGTTTGTACGCTTGCCGCCGCTTTTCGCCTGCATCGGAGCCTCGAAAAATCTGAGAACCGGGTTTTGTCCAACGCCTGTCCAAGTGAGAAGGCGAAATGGCATCGATCCGTCAAAGAAATGGGCGCTGGCAAGCACGCGTCACCCGTCTTGGTTTCCCAGACGAAACCAAAACATTCGAAACGAAGACCGCAGCCGTAAAATGGGCTCGCTCTATCGAAACCCGGCTGGACCAAGGTTCCCCTCTGTCGCACAGAGGTAATGCAGATGCCCTTTTCGGCGACATCCTCAAGCGCTACCGTGAGATGGTCTCGCCAGGCAAACGCGGAGGATCAGACGAGCAAATTCGAATTCGAATGCTCTTGCGCCAGCGTCTTGCCGGTTACAGCATGATCAACCTCACGCCAGCGGTAATCGCCGAGTTTCGTGACGGCCGACTCGCTACTGTCTCGCCCGGCACCGTCATCAGAGACTTGGCATTGATCTCCAGCGTCATCAACCATGCACGCACGGAATGGGAAATCCACGTCCCGAATCCCTGCGAGATGGTTCGCAAGCCCGAGCAACCACAAGGTCGCTGCCGAACGCTCAGCGAATCTGAACTAACCGCGCTGATGGAGGCGGTAAAGCCACTTGGTCGACGTAGCACATGGATCGAGCCCCTCGTGCAGCTTGCCCTGGAAACGGCCATGCGACGAGGGGAACTCTTAACTCTCACATGGACGCAGATTGACTTGGCAAACCGAATCGCCAAATTGCCCGTGACCAAAAATGGCAGCACCCGGACTGTCCCGCTGTCACTCAACGCCGTCAAAATTCTATCGGGACTTCCCCGGCATGATACTGACCGTGTCTTTCCGATCACTCATATGGCTGTCTCTGCTTCGTTCAAGAAAGCCTGCATCCGCGCCGGGATCGAGGACTTCCGATTCCACGATCTACGCCACATGGCAGCTACCCGATTGGCAGAGAAACTGCCGAATGTGATCGAACTGGCGGCCGTTACAGGACACCGAAGCGTGCAAATGCTAAAGCGTTACTACCACCCTGACGCTACGGTTCTGGCTCGCAAACTCGACTAGCGAGTGTCGAAACAGGAGCCTCGTTGCTCCAATTTGACGTGTCCGAATGGATCGAAAAAATATTGATCGGTCCATTGCGGACTTTTTTCAGGATTGCCGGCGATCCCCTATTCGCATCCCGCCACGCCGACGTATCGCCATTCCGACCTCACTTGCGTGTCACCGATGGAGCGTCGCTCTTCCCTGACCTGAGACACGAAATTCTTACCGAGATAGCAGGCCGTGATCTTGAGGCTCTGCTCGGCGTCGTCCTTGTCATAGAACCAACCGCTGGCGACTTCGATGGTCGGACTCTCCGAAAGCGGAATCTTTCCCTTGTAGCGGGCTGAGAACGTCGGTACACCGGCTGAACGCTTGATCGCACCAGCATATCGCCTGAAATCGAGGCCGATAGTCCCACAAATACACGAAGAGCAGACACGCTCTTGTTGGCGAAGGTGTTCGGGAAGCCAGTTCCAACTCAATGCCTCCAATTTCCCGGAGTGCATGCCACAGACTTGGCAGGCGAAGAAGTGATCATACGTGCCGACAGCGGCGGCTCCAATTGCAACAGCAGCGCCAATGGCAACAATCTCGGGCAAGGCGACAACAACGCCCACCGCAGCCATTACTCCGCCGGCTACCCCGATCCAGCCTGTTTTTTTCATCATTCACGACCTCGTTGAACTCACGTCGTTACAGGACCAGTGCCTTGATCTGCTTCAACTCGTCCGAGTTCAGTGCTTCGCTCTTCGCCAGAGGCACGAGCGCACTGAGGAAGTCTTCAGGCGCCTCCCTCGGTCGGCGGGCCTGAAGCTCGGCGAGCACGCTTTTCTTGCGCTCGGTGAACTCGGTCTCATCGAGCAAGTTGGCCTTGAACAGACGATATAGCTTGTCGATTTGGGCAGAAAATTCATGCGCGGCTACCGTCTCTGACGCCAGCTTTGCGGCAGCAGCTTCGGCATCTTCTTTTGCCTGCCGGGCCTGCCGCACTTTGCCATTGAATTTTTCCGCAGTCCGATGCGCGTCGATCGCTCCATAGAGGATGAGTGGGACTACGAGTAGCCATGCGCCGACACCGAACAGCATGCCACTGACGACCGCGCCGCCGAACAACAACGCGGCCTTCGTAAGTTCCCCGTTGTAGAGTTGTCCGGCCCCGACACAGACAATGCTCAGGACGGCCGCTAAGGCAGAGTTCTTCTCGCTCGGTTGAATGCTTTCGTTATCAAGTGGATTCGTCACGTTACCTACCCCAGGGATCACGATCATGTTGCATCGATCATAAACTTAATGGTAGATATCAACAACCATTTGGTTGTCACGAGTGAGCATGGTTTTCGCACACTGGCGGCATGCCAGATCTTGATGAAAAGAAAGCCTTCGCCGACCGATTGAAGCAAGCCCTCAAGCGCAGCCCGAAGTCTGTCGAAACTGCGTCGGAACTGGCGACGCAATTCAATCTCCGTCATCGCGCCGAGCCGATCACGCCGCAAGCCGCCCAGAAGTGGCTGACGGGTTCGGCTCGCCCAACGGTCGACAAGATCAAGACGTTGGCAGACTGGCTCGATGTGTCCGATCAGTGGTTGCGCTTTGGTGTCACGGATATGAAACGGAGCCGGCCACCGAAGGGTACAAAAGCGACCGACGACGTAATCCAGCCAACCGAGGATGAGCTGAAGCTGTTGCGTCGTTTACGTAGGATGTCCGCCTATCGTCGTCAGCTTGTCGAGGGAATGATTGAACAGTTCAGCTTGGACGACGAAGTATGGAAATAGCAAATCGCCCTTCGCAATCTTTTGTCGGATAATTTATTTCCCTCTAAGCAACGCTACCCCAAATTTGTCCGGTGTCCCATTAGGCCGAAATACGTCAAATGACCGTACCAGAGACGGTTCCAACTTCACCTTGGTTGCGTCCAAACCATTCTTGCGGCCGAAGCTGGCTTGAAGAGCGAGTAACGGATCGGCTGCGGTAGCAGCATCTTGACGAAAGAATGCCAAAAACCAATTGGTTCCATTGGGATTCAGTGATTTGATCTTTGCAAGATCTCGATGCACCTTCCCGACGCTGAAGTCACCAGCCTCAATCAACATCGGTATGCCGCCATTGCACGGCCTTAACCAAAGGTCCACCTGTTTCGGCGCACCCTTTTTACTCGATTTATAAGGCTCTTCGTGGCGAATATCGTACCCAGACAGAACAGCACTCATTAGCATCGCTTCATAGATAGCGGTGACGATGCCGGTTTCATAGAAGGTGCTAACATTCGGTTTTGATTTTTTCGAACCCTTCCTGTCCGTTGTCAAAATCAGCAGACGTGCGGCTAGCGTCCAGACTGCCGGCTCAACGAGTCTAAAAATTGTAGTTGGAATTTTTCCGGGCATGAGTGCACTCCATAGCTTTTATATTATGCATTAAGTTTTATTTAAAAAAAATATCAATTCGATCATATCCATATGCGATTCTTGGTATAAGGAAATGTGAGAGAACGCTAATCTTCCATCCAACCAAGGAATCACGATGAAAAATGCTGTTGTTAGTTTCGTGTTGGTCGTTCTGATCGAGGCGGTAAGCGCAGTTGTTGCATATCTCAAGGCTCAATTAATGGGCAACTTGAGCCGAGCCGACGACGGTCCCGACTACGCCGACCGCTGAAAGACGCCCCGCCAATCTTATCCCTGTCGTTCTGACGGGTCATTTCCTTTTCATCGCAACATCCGCTCGAATTGTCCGAGCCGGATCCGCTCGTCTATTCATGGAGCTCATATGCATCTCATCAAATCAATGGCCTATGTCGGGGACACTCCCTGGCACGGTCTCGGAAGTCAACTTGCCCCGCATCAACCCCTCGAAGTCTGGGCCAAAGCTGCCGGCATGGACTGGGACATCGAAGCTTCCGAGGTCCGCTTTGTCGCCGGCAAAGATGGCCTCGGCTCGATTCACGCTTTCCCCGAACAGAAGGTGCTTTACCGCAGCGACACGAAGGAGCCGCTGTCAGTTGTCTCGGATCGCTACAAGGTCGTTCAGCCGATGCAGATTCTTGAGTTCTACCGGGACCTGACCGAAGTGGGCGGCTTCGAGCTTGAAACCGCTGGGGTATTGAAAGGTGGCAAGAAGCTTTGGGCGTTAGCCCGGACCGGCCAGACCGTTAGCCTGAAGGGCAACGACGAAGTGAACGGCTACCTTCTACTGGCTACAGCCTGTGACGGGACGATGGCGACGACGGCGCAGTTCACATCGGTGCGCGTCGTCTGCAACAACACACTGCAAATCGCCCTGGGAGACAGCAACGGAGCGATCAAGGTTCCGCATCGCAGTCAGTTTGACCCGCTTGCAGTGAAACGACAACTCGGCATTGCCGTGTCGTCGTGGGACGCGTTCACGGTTCGGATGCGTGTCTTGTCCGAACGGCAGATCAAGCAAGACGCCGCTCAAGAGTATTTCCGCCGTGTCTTCGCCTATGCCCCATCCCCGCTTCCTGCTTCTATCGATACGGGGACAAACGATCGGGCCATCAAAGCAACGGCAGAGTTGTTCGCCGGAAGTGGGAACGGCTCGGACCTTGCTTCTGCCGCCGGTACGGCATGGGGCCTTGTCAATTCCGTGACGGAGTACATCGACCATCATCGCAGAGCCAGAAGCGACGACCATCGCCGAGATACTGCTTGGTTTGGCAATGGCGCAGCGCTGAAGCAACGGGCGTGGGACGAGGCGATGCGCTTTGCTGTCTAAATTATGTAGCAATCCAAATTGTACTTCAACTCACCCAGCCCGGTCGAACTTCGATTCACCGGGCTTCTTTCATTTGAAGGGGAAAAACATGAGCATCGCAACAGTTACTGCCGGGGCAACGCGTAGAAAGGCAGCACTCCGTCTCGTCGAAACGAAGACGTTGGCCCGAGACGACTGGCTGAGCGTGAGGAAATCAGGAATCGGGGGCAGTGATGCTGCGTCTGCGGTCGGTTTGAATCCGTACAAGAGCCAGCTCGAACTGTGGTTGGAGAAGACCGGCCGTGATGCCGACCTCGAAAAGCCCGATCCCAAAGACACAACAACACCGGTCTATTGGGGAACGCTGCTCGAACCGATCGTTGCCGCGGCCTACACCCAGCAGACGGGAAATCGGGTGCGCAAGGTCAACGCTGTGCTTCGCCACCCGTTCATACCGTTCATGCTGGCGAATCTCGATCGTGAAGTCATCGGCGCGGATGTACAGGTCCTCGAATGCAAAACCGCCGGTATCAACGGAGCAAAGCTCTGGCGGGAAGGCGTGCCAGAGTATGTCGAACTTCAGGTCCAGCATCAACTTGCCGTAACAGGGAAACAATCTGCACACGTCGCTGTTCTCGTCTGCGGCCAGCAACTTGATGTGCATCGCATTGACCGTGACGACGACCTCATCGAGAAGCTGATCGAACTCGAAGCCCGCTTCTGGCAGTACGTGGAAACGGATACGCCGCCCCCGGCTGATGGCTCCGACTCGGCAGATCGAGCGTTGCGTTCTCTGTTCCCGAGAGACGCCGGAAGCACGGTTGACTTCTCCGACGACCGCAATCTGTCAGCGACGTTTGCTGATCTGGTTAGCGTCCGGGCCGAAATCGAGACTCGGGAACAGCTCGAATCCCAGCTCAAGCAACGCATCCAGCAGGCCATGGGCGAAGCGTCTCGGGCGATCTTCGAGACCGGCGAAGTCTCGTTCAAGCGCAGCAAAGACGGTTCGGGCATCGACCTGAAGAAGCTTTTGGTCGATCACCCGGAGTTTCAGCAGCAGTACGCCATCACCAAGCCCGGCTCCCGCCGGTTTCTTGTCTCAGTCTAATCAACGGAGGGAATCATGCTGAAAGGATTGGCGATTACGCCGCCTGTAATCGGGCGGATCTCGATCGGGCGTGTCGTGGAGAAGAACGGCAAGCGATTGCCCGAGAAAGACGACCAGTTCACGATAACGACGCAGGTTCAAAATCGAGACGGCTGGATGCTGCATCCGTTCGACGAGGCTCTGCGTCAGGCAAACGGCGGCGGCAAACTTCGCTCGATCCCAGTGAGAGTGCTGTTCAACGATCCCGGGCTGAACCTGCGGGCCGAATATAGCCTGTTCGATCGAGAAACTGGCCGCCCGGTTTGCGTCGGCAACGGCGACACGTGCCGGCGAGTCACGAACGAAGGCGTCGAAATGTTGTCTTGTCCTTCACCCGATGTTTGTCAATACAGCAACGGCCACTGCAAACCCTACGGTCGGTTGAATGTCGTCATCGGCGACGAGGACGAGCTGGGCTCGTTCATCTTCCGGACCACTTCGTTCAACTCGATCCGGACGCTTTCGGCAAGGCTGCGATACTTCAGCGCTGCTTCTGGTGGCCTGCTGGCAACGATGCCTTTGGAACTGAAGCTTCGAGGGAAATCGACGACGCAAAGCTACAGATCTGCAATCTATTACGTCGATCTGGTCATTCAGTCCGGATTCACCCTCGAAGAAGCCATCGCTCGGGCTCGGGAACTGGACAATCAGCGCAAAGCTTCGGGCTTCGACCAAGCCGCACTCGACGTTGCAGCACAGCTCGGGTTCGGCAACGGCGCGTTCGAGGAGTCGAGCGAAGACGCTCCTTCTGTTGTCGAAGAGTTCTACCTGGAAGACAGCGGTGGAGCCGATGCTGAAGCTGGTGGCGGCGCTGGCAATGCGAGTCTGAAGTCCAAGCTCGATCGTCGTGTCGCTTCGAGACAAGGGAATGAGCAATGATCCTCCTTGTAGTGGTCAACCAACCCCGGACACTGCGTTAAGTTTTTCTTCCGCAACAGCCGGCGCCAGTCCGTCATTGAACTGATGCGGCCGTATCCAGTTGTACCGATGCATCAGGTAGTGGCTGATATCCCGGTGTGCTTCCTGCGCCGACATGTAACCCACTGACGGCAGCCATTCTGTCTTGAAGCTGCGGAACAGCCTCTCCATCGGAGAATTGTCCCAACAGTTTCCGCGACGGCTCATGCTCTGCTGTATCCGATAGCGCCACAGGCGCTGACGGAATTTCCGACTCGCATACTGACCGCCCTGATCCGAGTGGAATAGCAACCCTTGTGGCCGACCACGCTGCTCATAGGCCATGTCCAGCGCCTGCACGACCAGATCGGCATCCGGGCGTGTCGAGAACGCCCAGCCGACGACTCGGCGCGTGAACAAATCAAGTACGGCGGCCAGGTAATGCCAACGGCCTTGCGCCCAGACATACGTGATGTCGCCACACCAGACCTGATTCGGCGCATCAACCTCGAACTGACGGTTGAGATGGTTCGGAATATCGATCCGCTCGACCGTAGCTTGCTTGTACGCATGGCTGCCGGGCTGCTTGCAGATCAACCCCAGCTCTTCCATCAAGCGACTTACCTTGAAGCGGCCAATCGCCGTGCCTTCCTCGCGCATCATGCCCATGATGCTGCGGCTGCCAGCAGAGCTTCGACTCTCGACGAACAGTTCGTGCACCCGGTGGCGCAACGCCATACGCTCGGCATCTACGCGCTGGGCACGCTCCCGGTACGCATACAGACAGGACCGCGATACGTCGAATACCGCGCACATCAGTTCGACTGATTCGCCTGCGCAGATCTGATCAATTACTTCGTACGTTCTATGCCTTCCGACATCAAGAGCGCGGTAGCCTTTTTTAAAATGGCCTTCTCACGCTCGAGGCGTTCGATACGCGCCTCGAGTTCCTGAATGCGTTGCTGATCCGGCGTGATTGCCTTGCCCTGCGGCGTGACACCCTGACGCTCCATTTGAAGCTGGTGCACCCAGCGGCGCAGTACCGTCTCGCCGACGCCGACCGAGCGACTCGCCTCCATATGGCTATAGCCCTGGTCGAGCACCAGACACGCGGCTTGCTGTTTGAACTCCGGGGAAAACGTACGACGTCGCTTGGTCATTAGACACCTCTTCATGGCGAGCATTCTCGCCTAAATCAGTGTCCGGGTTCATTAGACCACTACATCCTCCACGCTATCTTCTGGCTCGTCATCGCTCCGGTCGTCTGGATCGTCATCGGCGTCGCCTGGCTCTACTTCGGACAGAGGTTGCTGAACTGCTTTGTCGGGCAGTGAAATGCCTGTTGCTCTTGCTTCGGCGAGAGCTTTTTTAGGTTCAATCGACTCAAGCGTGCCGTAGTTTGCCGGATCGTTCTTCCGCAACGACTGAGCCCTCCCGGCGCCCGCCGAATTTTGGAAATTCGTTGGGGGAAATGACCAAAGGCCAAGCCCGCGATCGCCGTGACAGCCGTGACATGCATAATCCGGTCGGTGACAGGATGAAACCCATGCCCAGCAACGCTTGTGACAAGGTGACAGATGTGACAACTGGAAACCCAACCTGTATCCCGTTGAGGGCGAGGCAGAACAGTAGCGGGAAATCCGATGCCTCCCGCAAATTCGTGCTCTTTCTCCTGTCACATTTGTCACCTTGTCACAAGCCTTATCTGGAGCGGATTTCCAGCTAACACGCTTCGTCACATAAGCGCCACGCCAGTGACGCCCCTCCTCCTGTCCTGTCGCCGACACCTGTAAAATCCCACAATATCTCTGGGCGTAGACGGAGCGTCGCTAGATCAGCCTCTGCCAAGCATCCCGGGCCGCTGTTGACCAAATACCATCTATGGCAATCAAGAAATCCGAGCTTTACAGTTCCCTCTGGAAAGGGTGCGACGAACTTCGTGGAGGCATGGACGCCTCCCAGTACAAGGACTACGTTCTCGTCCTGCTGTTTGTCAAGTACGTTTCCGACAAATATTCCGGCCAACCAGACGCTCTACTCGATGTACCGGCCGGCGGGAGCTTCGCCGACATGGTTGCTTTGAAGGGTGACAAGGAGATTGGCGATAAGCTCAACAAGATCATCAGCAAGCTTGCCGAAGCGAACGACCTGAAGGGCGTGATCGATGTCGCCGACTTCAACGATCCCGAGAAGCTCGGCAAAGGCAAGGAGATGGTGGACCGTCTGTCCAACCTCGTTTCGATTTTCGACACCTCCGAGCTCGACTTCCGGTCGAATCGAGCCGAAGGCGACGACATCCTCGGTGACGCATACGAGTATCTGATGCGCCACTTCGCAACCGACTCCGGGAAATCGAAGGGACAGTTCTATACCCCAGCCGAAGTTTCTCGTGTCATGGCGAGGGTCATCGGCATCGGGGGTGCCACGAGTTCTGACCAAACGATCTACGACCCGACATGCGGCTCGGGATCGCTGCTCATCAAGGCTCACGACGAAGCCAAGGGCTCCGCTGGAGTTGACCTGACTATCTACGGCCAGGAAATGGACAATGCCACGTCCGCACTAGCCAAGATGAACATGATCCTGCACGACTGCCCGACTGCGGAAATCTGGAAGGACAACTCACTGTCTAGTCCTCACTTCGTCCAGACCAACGGCCTTCTGAAGACCTTCGACTTTGTCGTTGCTAATCCCCCATTTTCAACAAAAGCCTGGGGTAACGGATTCGATCCTGCGAACGACCTGTATCACCGGTTCGACCTGGGCATTCCGCCGGAGAAAAACGGTGACTATGCCTTTCTGCTGCACATCCTGACCTCACTCAGAAGCACTGGCAAGGGAGCGGTCATTCTTCCTCACGGTGTTCTCTTTCGGGGCGGAGCTGAAGGTGCGATCCGGAAGCAGATCGTCCAGCGAGGCTACATCAAGGGCATCATCGGCCTGCCGGCCAACCTGTTCTACGGCACGGGCATCCCGGCATGCATCATTGTGCTCGACAAGGAACATGCTGGTGCTCGCAAGGGCATCTTCATGATCGATGCTAGCAAGGGCTACGTGAAGGACGGCAATAAGAACCGCCTGCGAGCCCAGGACATTCACAAGATCGTTGACGCCTTCAACAAGCAGACCGAGATCCCGAAATTTTCCCGCCTTGTGCCCGTTTCGGAAATCGCTGACAACGACTTCAACCTGAATATCCCGAGATACATCGACAGCACCGAGCCCGAAGACTTGCAGGACATCGCAGCTCACCTACTCGGCGGCATTCCCGATCACGACATTGACGATCTCGCTCGCTACTGGACCGTCCTGCCGAGCGTTCGGTCGGCTTTGTTTGATACTGCGAATCGACTTGGCTATAGTGAACTGAAGGTTCCGGCGAACGCTATCAAAGCGACGATCTTCGGCCACCCCGAGTTTGCTTCGTTCACGAAAACCGTCCACTCCCACTTCGATCAATGGAAAGCTGAAAACGTCTCGCTTCTCACCGGCATCGAGATTGGCGACCATCCCAAGGCGTTAGTCGAGACAGTCTCCGAGAGCTTGCTCGAAACCTTCAAGGCGGTGCCACTTCTCGATGCCTACGACGTCTACCAGCACCTGATGACGTATTGGGTTGAAACGATGCAGGACGATGTGTACATGCTGGCTCATGACGGGTGGACTGCGCTGGCCGACGGCAAGCCGAACACGGATCTGATTCCGACATCGCTTATCGTTGCCCGCTACTTCGCTGACGAGGCGAAGGCCATCGAACAGCTCGAAACGGAGCGTGATTCGATCACCCGCCAGATGGAAGAACTCGACGAGGAGCATGGCGGTGAAGACGGGTTGTTGGCCGAAGCCAAGACCGAAAAAGGAAAGCTTACGAAGGTCAGCGTGAAGGCTCGCCTATCCGATATCAAGAAGGATTCTGACGCTACTGACGAACGAAAGCTCCTGAACGAATACCTCGAATTGACCGAGCAGGAAGCTGCGGCGAACAGGAAGGTGAAGGACGCACAGAAGGCTCTGGATGGCAAGGTCACGGGCCAGTACGGCAAGCTCGCTGAAGCGCAGATCAAGATGTTGGTCGTTGAGGACAAATGGCTGGCTACGCTCGCCGCCGACGTTCAGACCGAGCTTGACCGTGTGTCGCAGGCCCTGTCCGGCCGTATCAAGGAGCTTGCGGACCGGTATGCAACGCCGCTGCCGAAGCTGACAGCTGAAGTTGAGGCACTCACTGCCCGTGTCGATGAACACCTGGCGAAGATGGGGTTTGTATGGAATTGAAGCCGGGTTACAAGCGGACCGAGGCAGGAGTGATCCCGACGGATTGGTCGTACGCCAAGCTTGACGAGATCAGCCTGATGTCTTCTGGCACGACGCCAGCAAGGAGTCTCGCTAATCGGTATTACCGAAACGGCACGACCCCTTGGGTAAAAACGCTCGATTTGAACAATGCGGAGATCTTCGAGACGGATGAGTGCGTCACTACTGCTGCTGTCGAGGAAACGAGTCTGCGGCCGTATCCGGTCGGATCCGTGCTCGTCGCCATGTACGGTGGCTTCAATCAAATAGGTCGAACAGGACTTCTTCGAGTTCCAGCTGCGGTGAATCAGGCGATCACAGCAATTCAACCCAATCGCACTGAATTGCATCCGGAATTCCTCCTTGCAACATTGAACTTCAAGGTTGACTACTGGAAGGCAGTTGCAAGTAGCAGCCGAAAAGACCCAAATATCACAAGCCAAGACATTCGGTCGTTTCCTCTCGCCTATCCGTCAGTCGTCGAGCAGCAAGCCATCGCTACGACACTCCGCGACGTCGATGCCCTGATCTCGTCGCTGGATAGCCTCATTGCCAAGAAGCGTGACATCAAGCAAGCCACGATGCAGCAATTGCTCACGGGCAAGCAACGTCTTCCGGGGTTTAGCGGGGAGTGGCAGATGAAGCGCTTGAAGGAGCTGGGTACTACCTATGGTGGGTTGATTGGAAAGAACAAAGATGACTTTACCCATGGTACAGCGTATTACGTCCCGTTCGTCAATGTAATAGCGAACGTAGTCATCGACTGCGAAGCCTTCGATACGGTAAATGTGTGTATAGGCGAAACGCAGAATCGTGTTCTCAAAGACGACTTGTTGTTCAACGGCTCCTCCGAAACGCCTGACGAAGTTGCGATGTGTGCGTTGGTGGCACATGACATCGATGATCTCTATTTGAACAGCTTTTGTTTCGGTTTCCGCCTAAAAAGCGACGCTCAAGTAAATGGTTTGTTCATGGCCTATTACCTCCGTGGGCCAGTGGGGCGTGATCTCATCAAGTCGCTAGCGCAAGGCTCAACCCGCTACAACCTGTCCAAGGTGGCTTTGCTCGATGCTGTGCTTCAACTCCCAGGAAAAGCAGAGCAAACCGCAATCGCTTCAGTCCTCTCCGACATGGACACTGAAATTGCCGCACTCGAACACAAGCGGGACAAGACCCGTGCCCTCAAGCAAGGGATGATGCAAGAACTGTTGACTGGGAGAATCCGTCTCGTATGAGCACTGTCGGCCAAAAAGAGAAGAAGACGCAGGAGCGTGTCGTCAAACTGTTTCGGGACTCGCTGGGGTACGAGTACCTGGGCAATTGGATCGACCGTGTCGGGAACCGGAACGTCGATCACGAGCTGCTGGCCAGTTTCCTCAAGCGACAGGGCTACGACGATGCCCTCATCACCCGAGCCATACACCTTCTCGACAAGGCCGCAGGCGACCAAAGCAAGAGCATCTACGATCGGAACAAGGCTGTGTACGAGATGCTTCGCTACGGCATTCACGTAAAGCCGGAAATTGGCGAGCAAGTGCAGACTGTCTGGCTGATTGACTGGAAGCAACCCCTCAGCAACGACTTTGGTATCGCAGAGGAAGTGACAGTTAACGGTGCTGATCCGAAAGCCAACACGAAGCGCCCAGACATCGTTCTCTATGTGAACGGTATCGCTCTCGGAGTGCTCGAGCTAAAGCGCTCCACCGTCTCAGTCTCGCAAGGCATCCGGCAGAACCTCGACAACCAGAAGAAAGTGTTCATTCAGCACTTCTTTTCGACCATGCAATTCGTCATGGCGGCCAACGATACCGAGGGACTTCGCTACGGCACCATCGAAACGCAGGAGAAGTACTACCTTACGTGGAAAGAAGATAGCCCGATCGAGAATCTGCTGGATCGCCACGTCACCCAGATCTGCAGCAAGGCTCGCTTGCTTGAACTGATCCACGATTTCATCGTGTACGACGCCGGCACGAAGAAACTCTGTCGGCAGAATCAGTACTTCGGCGTCAAGGCCGCACAGAACCACGTGAGACGCCGGGAAGGCGGGATTATCTGGCACACACAGGGTTCTGGTAAGAGCCTCACGATGGTCTGGTTGACGAAGTGGATTAGGGAGAACGTCAAGGATGCCCGTGTCCTCATCATTACAGACCGGACCGAGCTGGACGAGCAGATCGAAAAGGTCTTCAAGGGCGTCAACGAGGAAATCTTTCGCACGAAGAGCGGCGGCGATCTGATCACCAAGCTCAACGCCACGACGCCGTGGTTGCTCTGTTCGCTGATCCACAAGTTCGGCGGCAAGGAAGACAGCGAAGAGTTCGGCGATGTTGCGGGCTACGTCGAGGAAATGAAGCGAGCGCTTCCGCCCGACTTCCGGGCCAAGGGCGACATCTACGTTTTCGTCGATGAGTGCCACCGGACCCAATCCGGCGAGCTGCATAAGGCGATGAAAGCAATCCTGCCGAATGCGATGTTCATCGGCTTTACCGGTACGCCGCTGCTCAAGGCTGACAAGGCAACGAGTCTCGAAGTTTTCGGCTCGTACATCCACACCTATAAGTTCGACGAGGCTGTTCGTGACGGCGTGGTGCTTGATCTGCGCTACGAGGCCCGTGACGTCGATCAGCACATCACCTCGACAAAGAAGATCGACCAGTGGTTTGAATCGAAGACCAAGGAACTGACCGACCTCGCCAAGGCCCAGCTCAAGCAGAAATGGGGGACCATGCAGCGAGTCCTTTCCAGCCAGTCTCGGTTGGAGAAGATCGTCGCCGACATTCTGCTCGACATGGCAACCAAGGATCGGTTGATGAGCGGTCACGGCAACGCGATGCTCGTATCCGGAAGCATCTATCAGGCCTGCAAATACTACGAGCTATTCAGCAAGACCGACCTCGCAGGCAAGTGTGCAATCGTCACTAGCTATCGGCCAGCTACTGCGGATATCAAGGGTGAAAGCGCGGAAGGGCTCACGGAAAAACTGAGCCAGTACGAGATCTACACGAAGATGCTCAACGGCCAAGATGCTGAGTCATTCGAAAAGGATGTCAAGAAAAAGTTCATCGACGAGCCCGGACAAATGAAGCTGTTGATCGTCGTTGACAAGCTGCTGACCGGCTTCGATGCCCCCTCCGCGACGTACCTGTACATCGACAAGCAGATGCGTGATCATGGACTGTTTCAGGCGATCTGCCGAGTGAACCGGCTCGATGGCGACGACAAGGAATACGGGTATGTCATCGACTACAAGGATCTCTTCAAGAGCATCGGCAGTGCTGTTCACGACTACACCTCGGGAGCGCTCGACGGTTACGACAAGGACGACGTGGCCGGATTGCTGGAGGATCGCCTGATCAAGGCCCGAGAGCACCTCGAAGAAGCCCGTGAGGCTATCAAGGCTCTCTGCGAACCGGTGGAGGCACCAAAGGACACCGCAGCATATCTTCGATATTTTTGTGCGAAGGACTCAGGAAACGACGAGCAGCTGAAGGAGAACGAGCCGATACGCTTGGCCTTGTACAAATTCACCGCTGCGCTCATCCGAGCCTATGCTGCCATTGCTAACGATCTTGATGAAGCGGGCTACTCGTCCGCAGAAATCGAGAGCCTGAAGGAAGAAACCAGCCACTTCGAAAAGGTTCGCAACGAGGTCAAGCTCGCCAGCGGAGACTACATTGACCTGAAGATGTACGAACCGGCCATGCGCCATCTGATTGACACGTACATCCGAGCTGACGACAGCGAGACGATTTCCGCATTCGATGACACGTCCTTGATCCAGCTTATCGTTGAGCGTGGCGTCGGGGCGGTAGACAAGCTTCCCAAAGGGATTCGTGAGAACAAGGATGCGGTAGCAGAGACGATTGAGAACAACGTCCGCAAGCTCATCATCGACGAGCAGCCGATCAATCCCAAGTATTACGAGAAGATGTCCGAGCTTCTTGACGCTTTGATTGAGAAGCGAAAGGCTGATGCCGTCGCCTACGAAGAGTACCTTGCCGAACTCGTCAAACTGGCAAAGCAAGCACAAAGCCCATCGTCGGGTTCGACCTACCCTGCTTCGCTGAAATCCGTCGAACAGAAGGCGCTGTACGACAACCTCGACAAGGACGAAAATCTCGCGGTGAGCGTCGATCATGCGATCTTGGTTGCTCGTCAGGATGACTGGCGCAGCAATATCATGAAGACTCGGAAGATCCGCAATGCGATCAAATCAGTCTTGGGCGAAGACGACGCCCGAATTGATGCAATTCTCGATCTCGTGAAGAGCCAGCATGGTTACTGAGGTTCACCACTACATCACGGTGAGCGGGCTGTCGGTCGAAATCGTCCGGAAGTCGATCAAGAACCTCCACCTCGGAGTCTATCCGCCGAATGGACGAGTGCGTGTAGCTGCTCCGCTCACGGTCAGCGACGACGCCATTCGCTTGGCGGTAATCGGCAAGCTGGGATGGATCCGCAGGCAGCGAGAGAAATTCGAGGCCCAACCTCGTCAATCGAAGCGAGAAATGGTCAGTGGTGAGAGCCATTACTTCCAGGGGCGACGCTACCGAATCAGAGTCGTGTTTCACGACGGACCCGCAACGGTCGTGCTGCGCAACAAAACCATGATGGAGATCAAGGTCCGACCAGGAATGAGCGCCGAGCAGCGCCTGAAGGTCATCGAGCGCTGGTATCGAGAACAACTGAAGGCGATGATCCCCCCTATGCTTGAGAAGTGGCAGTCGCTACTTGACATCAAGGTTGCCGATTGGGGCGTCAAGAAGATGAAAACCAAGTGGGGTAGTTGTAGTATCGATGCCGGTCGCATTTGGCTGAATCTTGAACTGGCGAAAAAGCCCGTCCAGTGCCTTGAATACATCGTCGTCCATGAATTGGTTCATTTGACGGAGCGACACCACAACGATCGTTTCATGGCGTTAATGGACCATCATCTGCCCCATTGGCGCACCTATCGTGAAGAATTGAATCAAGCACCACTGGCACATGAAGACTGGCCTCATTGAACAGACTAGAAAGCAATCGGGAAGCGCTTGTGACCACACATTCGAACATCGACCCAGCCACGATCCAAGCCTATCGTGAAACCTTATACTGCGTGGAAGGTGAATGGTCCATGACGCTACGTGTCGGTCAGCGGAGCAAGGCGCTCGCTGCGCTACAGGAAGCATCAGGCGTCGAATCGAGCGCCTTTCTGACCGCATGGAATCCATACAGCCGAAAGTGCGACGACGGGACCAACGTCAATCGCCAGCAGGCTCTGGCTGATGAATTGACGGCGATGGGCCTGCGCTTTGTTCCTGGCGTCGGCCGTCACCCGTCTAGCACGTGGACTGAGCCGAGCTTTCTTGTGCTTGGGGTCTCGTTTGAAGCGGCGAAACGGCTTGGCATGCAGTACGAGCAGAATGCCATCATCTGGTGCGGAGCAAAAGTGATGCCGGAGCTGGTATTGCTGCGATAAACTGGAACTTATTTAGACCTACCAAAAACCGTTCTGATACAGGTTGAGCCGTTGAACGACGAGGAATGCAATGCAGAACGAGGTGCCCCCGGTAGTATTGAAATATCTCGACAATCGGCGCTTGGCTGGGAAAAATCTTTCTGCGACCGAGTTGCTTACGAAACTTGGTGTCAAAGATGCTCGAAACTTGAACTCTGAGTATGCGTGGAGGCGCCAGGGCGACCCGGAAGTAATTTGCACCGTGTGGGCGGAATTCATCCAAATCGATCCACGTGGGCGGTGGTACACGAAGGAACGTCTTCAGGCCGAGACACGACTGGGCGGAGGAGAGCGAACGCCGGTCCAGAAGCGTCGAGGACAAGAACGAATCGACCTGCTTCGGTTGGCAGCAAACAGCGGAAAGGCAGTGATTGCTTTCCTACAGATCAATCAAAAGTCTATTAAAGAGCTTGAGCAGAACGAAAGCGCTGCAACTAGCGTACGTGTTAAGGATGACGAAGTCTGGCACGTGGTGGGGTGGGATGAGGCGAAAAAGGAAGCTTGGTTGGTTCGTGGCACTGATCCGTGGATACCAACCGTCAACCAGGCTGATCTTACATTCGACGAAGCACAGCCAGGTTCGCCCGATACGAGCGAAACCCCGCCATCGGGCTCGGAAAACGACTCCAATTTTGGGTTTCCGGATGCCGATACCCGCAAGAAGGTCGAGAAAGCTGCTGTTGACTTTGTGACACTCCACTACGATTCGGAAGGATATCGTGTCGATAACGAAGAGAAGTCAAACCTCGGCTATGATCTCGCCATTTTTGATTCAACGACCGGCGAGCTAATTGCTGCTGTCGAAGTAAAAGGTACGAGCGGAGACGCTCCCAACTTTTATATTACTCGCAACGAGAGAGCATGCGCTGCGAAGCTCGGAGTGTGGCAACTTGCAATTGTGACGTAAGCACGAGACCAGTACCGTCTGTGAACGCTCGGTGACGAGTGCCATGATGTCCTGTGAAGGACACGAATGACCAGTCGTGTCCACGATAGGAGTTGTGGACAGAGTGACTCAGACAGTCGAGATCCCGCCGAAACGGCAAACTCGCCGACATCCCACGGAATGGAAGCGGACCATCGTCGCGCTGACATTCGAGCCCGGCGCATCGGTCGCCCGTGTTGCTCGCGAGAACGGCATCAATGCCAATCAGGTGTGGGCATGGCGTCGCCTCCATGCGCAAGGCCTGCTAACGGACGATGCGATTCCAGACGCAATGCTGCCGGTTGTCGTCAACGAACCGTCTCAGCCGTCGATGGCGCTCGAGGTGCCGACTGCGACCGACAACATACCGTCCGGCTCGATCCAGATCCAGCATGGCAAGACGTCGATTCGCATCGAAGGCGCGCCAGACCCGGACGTGCTGCGTTCTGTTCTCGATCGCATTTTACGATGATCGGTCTGCCTCAAAACACGCGGATCTGGATCGCGGCGGGCGTCACCGATATGCGATGCGGCTTCAATTCGTTGGCCGCGAAGGTACAGACGGTGCTGGAGAAAGATCCGTTCTCTGGACACGTGTTCGTGTTCCGGGGCAAGCGCGGTGACCTGCTGAAGTGCTTGTATTGGAGCGACGGCGGGCTATGTTTATTGGCGAAGCGGCTCGAGAAGGGGCGTTTTGCGTGGCCGCGTGCTGACGCCGGCGTGGTCGCGCTCACAACCGCCCAACTGTCGCTCTTGCTCGAGGGTTTCGATTGGCGGCAGCCGGTCGAAGCCGCGCGCCCACGCAGCGCGCTGTAAACCATTGTTAACTGGTGCTCGCGTGATCATGGGCAGTCGTAAACTGTCCTCATGGAATCGACCTCGACCGCGCTGCCCGACGACATCGACGCTTTGAAAGCGTTGCTGCGTGAGCGCGACGCCCAGGTCGCCGAGCTGCGGCAGCAACTCTCGTCGCGCTCACTTGAGATCGAGCACCTAAAGCTCACGATCGCGAAACTGCGCCGCATGCAGTTCGGCCGTAAATCGGAGAAGCTGGATCGTCAGATCGAGCAGCTCGAATTGCGGCTGGAGGATCTGCAGGCCGACGAAGGCGCCGCCGATGTAGCAGCCGCTCCCGAGGCAAAGCGGCCGCGCCGCGAAGGTCCGAGCCGCAAGCCGCTACCCGAACATCTTGAACGCGAAGAGCGCGTCCATCTGCCCGCCGATGATGACTGCCCCGATTGCGGTGGACAGCTCAAGCCGTTGGGCGAAGACGTCGCGGAGCAACTCGAATACGTGCGTGCGCACTTCCGTGTGATCCGTCATCGCCGCCCGAAGCTGGCCTGCGCGCGCTGCGATCGCATCGTGCAGGCTGCGGCGCCGAGCCGCCCGATCGATCGGGGCATCCCGGGTCCGGCGCTGCTCGCCCACATCGCCGTGTCGAAGTTCGCGTACCACCTTCCGCTGCACCGCCAGGCGGTGATGTACGCGCGTGACGGCGTCGAGATCGATCCCGGCGCGATGGGCTACTGGATGGGCAGCATCACGGCGCTGCTCGCACCGTTGGTCGACGCCGTGCGCCGCTACACGCTGGCCTGCGGTAAGGTGCATGCGGACGACACTCCGCTGCCGGTGCTGGCGCCGGGCAACGGTCGAACGAAGACAGGACGTCTCTGGGTCTACGTGCGCGATGATCGGCCGAGCGGCTCCGACGAACCGCCGGCGGCCTGGTTCGCCTACACGTCAGATCGCCGCGGTGAGCATCCGCAGCGACATCTCGCTGACTTCACTGGTGTGCTGTACGCGGTCTTTTAACGACGCCCCTCAGTGGTTGAGGGCAGCAGGCATTCTCCAAGGCATGAGATCGGCGTAGTCGTCGGCAGTTGCAGCGAGCGGCAACCTGGTGAACAGCCAGACCAGATAGCGATACGGCTCGATGCCGTTCGCCTTGCACGTCTCGACGAGGGAGTACAGGTTGGCACTGGCCTGCGCGCCGGCGACAGTATCGGAGAACAGCCAGCCCTTGCGGCCGACGACGAACGGCCGGATCGCGTTCTCGCACAGGTTGTTCGAGATCGGCCAGTTGCCGTTACCGACGTAGCGGACCAGCTTGGGCCACTGTCCGCTCATGTACTGCAATGCCTTGCCGAGCAGACTCGACGGCACGACGCCTGGCAGATGCTCGACCAGCATGCGCTCGATGATGGTGAGCACGCGGGCGCTGTACCGGGCACGCAGTCGCTGCCGGCGTTCAGACTTCCACTTCGCGCTGCGCGCCTCGGCCGCGAACAGCTTGCCGATCAGCACGACGAAGCGCGTCGCCAGTAGGTCCGGCGAGCGTGCCGCCTTCGGCACCGACTCCTCGGCCTTGATGAAGCCGCGGCGCACGTGTGCCCAGCATCCGAGATGCACGAGCTGGTGATCGTGGGCGATGCCGTTGTAGAGCTCGTACCCGTCAGTCATCAGCACGGTGCCAGGCTGCACGCCGGCATAGAGCTTCTGCGCATGCTGGGCGCCGCGCCCCGGCGAGTACGAGAACATCCGCACAGGCGGCCCCGAGCCGTTGATCTGCGCCCACAGGTAACTCTTTGCTTGCGGCCTTCGTCCCGGTTCCTTCAGCACCTGGAACGTTGTCTCGTCGCCGTAGATCAGGTCCGATTCGAGCAGCGCGTCGCGCATCAGATTGATCACCGGCTGCGTGGCGAGCCCCACCCGCACTACGCTGGCGGCCAGCGTGTTCGACGAGATGGCGCCGCCGAAGCGACGCAGCAGCGTGGCCTGGCGATACAGCGGCATGCCGTACTGGTACTTGCCGGTGATGATCCACGCCAGCGCGGATTCCGTGAGCAGCCCGCGAGGGATGATACGCGCCGGTGCGGGCGTGACCTTGATACCGAGATCGCAGCATGGGCACGCGTATTTGACCCGTTGGTGCTGAACGACGCACACTTGCTCGGGAATCACGTCGAGCTGTTCGCTCGTTTCCACGCCGATCTCGACGAGAGCATGGCCATCATGCGCGCAGAACCGTTCGGACTCGGGCAACTCGTGTCGCACGACCTCGCGCGGCAGGTTCGGATCGAGTGGTTTGCGCCCACGCTTGCCGCGCGTGTGAGCGGCGACCGATGTGCCGGGCATATCCTCGCGCGCGGGCGCGTCGGTAGTCGTCGCCAGCGCCTCGGCTTCGTTGAACAGACCGAGCTGGTCAGCATGGCGCGCTTCGCTCGATGCGCCGAACAGTTCGTGCTTGTAGGCCCGCAGTTTCTCCTCGGCCAGATCGCGCTGAGCCGTCACGAGTCGAAGCTCACCGCGCAGCGCATCGCGTTCGGCGCTCGCGGCAATCAGCGCCTCGTACTCCTCGGCGCTCAACATGACGGGATTGTTCGGCATGGCCGGTTAGACCATGTCGCCCTCGTCGTGTTCAGCTCATCCGCGCGTAATATCGCTGGGGATGCTTCTGGATCACGGCCAGGTCGATTCCGTCGAGCAGCCAGTGCAACTGCTCAGCGCTGAGCGTGATCGTGTCGCCTCCGTTCGGCCAGACGAAGCGGTCGGCTTCGAGTCGCTTGAGCAGCAACCAGAAGCCGTTGCCGCCCCAGCCGAGAATCTTGATGCGATCGCGTCGTCGGTTGCCGAACACGAACAGCGCCGAGGTCATCAGATTCAGGCGCATCGCCTGTTCGACCAGAATCGACAACCCGTTGATGCCCATGCGGAAGTCGACTGGATCGCGATGCAGATAAACCTTCAGCTCTTCGTCGAACCGGAACACGGCAGCCTCCCGAGCATCTGGATCACCGTGGCCAGCTCATCGACACTCGCCTCGCCGAGATCAAATTCGACACCATTGGACAAGCGCACATGTAACGAGAGCGCCATCAACGACGGGGCTGGTGGCAGTACTGGGGAAACGGCAGGCACGGTCGACGCAGTCGTGACGACAGGAACGAATGCCCGCGCTTCACTCATCGGAACCCGACGGGCAGTGCCCGGAATGTCGATCGATACGCCGTCGATCACCAGCGGGTCCGGCCTCGTTGGGGTTTGCAGCGTATGCTGCTGATGGCGCGAGATCCAGCGGCGCAACTGATTCGGATTGACGTCATGGTCCATAGCCGCCCGGGCGATCGATACCCCCGGCTTCAGGCAAAACTCGACCAGCTCCCGCACGGCATCTTCATCAAATTCCCGCCGGCCATCCCGTCGTTGGCCAACTACCAGTCTGCTTCGAAGGTCCTGTTTCTCTGTCATCATGGTCTGAGTGCATGTGTCCACGCGGACACTTAGCATCTGACCTTATGCCTACCATTGGTAGGGCGTCGTTTATTGACGGCTTACGGTGTGCTGCAGGCCGATGCGTTCGCGGGCTATGCCGAGCTATATCTCGACGGGCGCGTCCAGGAAGCCGCATGTATGGCTCACGCGCGCCGGAAGATCCACGACCTGCATGCGGTGCGCCCCAACGCCGTGACGGAGGAGGCGCTGCGCCGGATCGGCGCGCTCTACAAGATCGAAGAGCAGATCCGCGGCAAGCCGCCCGACGAACGGCGCAGTGTGCGCCAAGCGCGGGCGGTGCCGCTGCTCGACGACATGAAGCGTTGGTTCGAAGCGACGCTCGCCAACCTCTCTGCAAAATCTGACACGACCAAGGCGATTCGGTACGCGCTGAATCGCTGGCCAGCGCTCGTCTACTACTGCAGCGATGGGTGTGCGGAGATCGACAACCTGATTGCCGAGCGAGCATTGCGAGCCGTCGCTCTCGGACGGCGGAACTATCTGTTCGCCGGCGCCGACTCCGGTGGCGAACGTGCCGCCGCGATGTATAGCCTGATTGGCACGGCGCGCTTAAACGGCCTCGATCCCGAGGCGTATCTCGCCTACGTGCTCGAGCGCATCGCCGACTATCCGGCTAACCGCGTCGACGAGCTGCTGCCGTGGAACGTGGCGCCGTCGCTGCCGCCTACTGCTCGCGTCGACCCCATCCGATAGCGTCGCAGAGCTCCGCAGTCAACAACCTGCACTACGGTACTGCTCGGGCGCTTACATTGTGACCGATGCACTCAATGAGCCTAAACTCACCATCTTATCGGCGGAAGAGATGGAGGAGCTATTCGATTTCACCGTGGTTGCGTGGCGTTGCACTCATGGCCAGTGACTGTCCGGTTTGGATGGTCAGGCTACAGTTCACCCATCAAGTCTTCGAGATACGATGCCATGGCAATTGCAGACTCGATGTAGCTCGCTACTGCCGGCTTTGTGAATTGTGTGTCAGGTCCATGAACAGCTTCATTACGCAACAAACGAAGTTCCTCGAAGACCGACAACTGACGGGCGTTCAAAATTCCGGCTTTGCGCAGCGTCTCCAGGAGACGTAACGGCCCCGGACTTGAGGTGACTGTGCCTAAACCTCTCTCCCGAATCATACGGACTGCAGCAGCTTCGACTTGCAACCAAGCTTCGAGTATTGCTGCTCGTGGCGAAATCTCCGCAATCTCCTCAAGCTTGGCTTCCAGCACAAATTTCGATTGTCCTGCGATGGCGGTATCTTGCCCCGACGATGGAACGGTTTCCTTCACTTCAGCTGCGACAGCTCTTGCTGTCTCCCCAAACTCGAATTCCACATCTCTGTACTTGATACGTCTCAACGAACTACTGACGGCGGGGAGATACTTGCGTACGGCAAAAAGGCACGCAGCAATCGTTGCCGGCCATATGATCGCTTCGATAACTTTGCTAATGAAGGTTAGCCAGTCCACAACACTCCTCCGCGGTTGCACTTACCAGACACATTCAACGCGGAATGCAATGCCCGATATGGAATTGGTTATAAGGTCTTAGCATGGCTGGCAAGCGCTATCAGCATACCTTGACCGCAATCCTGAATCAGCGAACGGAGGCGAGAAGGTCATCCACCGAAGCTTCGAGTACGCCCCATGACGTCTTGCATGTTGCGAGATCGAAATTCGCCCGCGTTGTTACCTCCACCCATGGATGTACAACGTTCCTTGATTCTCGCAAAGCATGGCTGAATTTTCCTCGGTCTGTTTTCAGCCAACCGAGGTCAACAGCGACATCAATCAATGAATTCAGCGTCCAGTCTTGAATCGCCGGGACTTTGCCTTGCCTGTCGCGTGGGGCTTTAGACGATTGATAGGCTTGCGCAGGTTCAAGATTTGCACGAGCCAGCAAGAGCGCCTCCAGGATACTACCCATCATGATCACGGCAGACGTGAAGCATTCGACATGGATACACTTTTGCGCCTCCCTCCATCGACGATCAATAGAGTCCTTCAGATTCGGCAACGTCGTTGTCAGCCGGGATACGTCGGGGGGCGCAATGATAACCTTTTGAGGTTTCGCCAGCGACCCGGACTCAATGAATTTAATGGCACTGCGGATGTACCCAGCCAGCGCCTCCAATCGAACTCTGCGACTCTGCGCGTCGAAGTCCGGATTGGCATTCATTTCCTCGACAAATGTGTGCGGCAAGCCATCGACTGCATCGAAGATGTGCTTCGCCTCCCGCACCTTGGCATCGACCTCTCTCAAGTTGGTGTAACGATCGAAAGCGGCCAGGCCCGTGGAAGTCGTGATTTCCTGCAACAGTCCCCGCAGCAACGTCAACGCTTGAGTCTTTTCCATTCTATAAATCTCGGTAGCAGTGCAGGACGATTCTCGCGCAGAATTTACTGGTCGGCAACGATGTTTCACTGTGACAAGTGTGGCACTCCCGCGCCGACCACATCTCCCCGAAAGCTCCCGTCCAGCAAGTCTGTGACAGCGTGACAATGGTGACAATTAAAAATGCTACTTTTGAAGGCTTAACGAAGATGACGGCTCTGAGAAACTATTCGCTCCCGACACGATGCGTGCCTCTCTACGATCGTCACAATTGTCACGCTGTCACATCCCAAGCCAGCTTCATATTCAGCGATTTTAGGCTGTAACAGCGCTATCACGACTGTCACGCCCCCTACGTCTCTACGCCGCTATCGGAACAATCTCGGCGGTACCATCTACAGACACAACGTGGAAGTCGGGATCGAAGCCAACAATCCGAGCGTCGATACAATATACGCGGGGCGGATTGGGCAATCCGGCAAGGCGAACAGTCCGTGACGAAGGGGTCGACATCAGACCATATCGAACCAACACTTCGGTGACTTGCTTCCAACTCAAGCCTTCGCACACTCTGGTTTTGAAGGGCTCAGGTAGTACGTAATACATGCCGCCATTTTCCGACGTACTGAAAAAGCCCGCTCGATTCGCAATCGTCCGGGAGTCGTCTGTACCTTCGAGTCCTTCATGCCCCACCCTTTGAAACGCCGCCTGTCCGTTCTGCTCGAAGAAGTGTTGTACTTGGCGCAGTGCCTGCATCTCCTCACTAGCGCCCGTACCTCCACGTTCGGCGAGCCACGAGTCCAAGCAACGCTCTACCATCGTGATTGATTGGTCCGTTGTCCAGAAGACTATGCCAGCCTCTGACGCCATTGAGCCAGCAAGGGCAAGCAAGGCAAACCGCCGAGTGGCGCGGCCGACCTGACCATCCGCGTTCAGACGAAATAATCGAGCCTCAATCTCCTGCAATCGCTCCTTCAACTTACTGCAAAATACATCCTGCCCCTGCGCGGCGAGTTCTCGGGTCAAATACTCCAGCCAGGCATTCCCCACTACGCCAAACACGCGAGAACTGGCAATCGAGAGGTGATCGGCCAACGCCCTGCTGTTACCGAAATCTCCGACCACGTCGAACAATCCCAAACCTTGACCTGCATCGGCGGGCATGTTGAGCAAGCGAACTTCCATGCCAGCACGGACGCGCTGCCCGCCAGCTTCGACGTGTTGTTGCAATGGAATTTCGCCGGTCGACATGAACATCAGTCTCCACTGCAAAAGTCGAGACCGGTCGCCCGATCGGGTCATGCGAGTCTTGCCCTGCCCGTTGCCCAGCATGTAAATGGTGTCGCCAACTTCGCTTGGAGATGCCTGATTCATTTCATCCAGCAACAGCACGCAGTCGTTGAGACCAGCGGCTACGATCTCCAATCCGTTCGACGTGGAACGCCAAGACTTGATGATCTGATCTGGCCTACCCCATATCGAAGCCGCAACACGGAGGGCGGTTGTTTTCCCAACACTGCTGGCTCCGACGAAATGAACGCCGCCGCTTTCCATGCCGACCAGATGTAACAGCGGTCCGGCCAAGGCTGCACAGACTGACAACATCAAGCGAGAATTTCCAGAACATGGGCCACCAATTTCGGCGTTCCAAGTCGCCAGTTCGCCTTCGAGCCCAAAAGCATCGCTCGCCGGCGCATCGGGATCAAGGGCAATCGGTTCGGAGGCGACGCCGTACACATTGTTTTGCTGCACGAACGCTCCGCCGTTCCAGCCAACGCTCCTGACGAGCCGATGCGTGTCCCGAGGCGTTGCGTGCTCAAGGTATTGCTGAAAATCTACCCAGTTGTACACGACAACGCCGAGGTCGTTCATTTCGGACTTCAACGCTCGCACATCGGACAAACGAGAGCGCGGCAAGATATGCCGCGTTGATTGCCCGTCTGGTGTATGCAGAATCAGTTCAAGGCTCCATCCCGTCCTCTCACTGTCGCGCAATTGCCGAACGATGTCGACCCGAGAACATATCTGACTCGTATAAGGCTCGCCATCCTTGCCTCGCTTTACGACAAAAACAAGCCCATCAGTAATCGTATAAGTATTGCCCGAACTCCATGACACACAAGACTGTTCAGGTTTGACCAGCAGGTGTCCATCTGCGTCAACTCTATCGAGCCTTACCTCTATAAACGCATCTGATAAGGCATGCGAAATAACGAAACTGTCCAATGCAAGCTCCAAGACATCCGCCGCGTCCCACCCCTTCAGATCGCCAATTTTCTCCTCGTAGACCCAACCCTTCAGGGTACACAACGCACGCATCAAGGACTCGACATCGACCATTCCAATATTCGTCTTGGGATCAACCGCATGAATCAGTTGAATCACTCTTTCCTGATATTTCAGACCGGGGTCGTCGTTGTCACGCCAAATCACGACGTTGCGTCCAGCGAGCGGAGACCAATCCGTCTTCGACGGTGCTGATGCTCCACCAACGGATGTCACCGCTACAGCAGAGGGCAGCATCTGTTGCAAAGCCAGCGCCGCTTTCTCTCCTTCGACAACGTATACTTGCTGATCATTGTTCGCACCGGCGAGCGCATTCAAACCGAAGAGCGGGCGCAGCCCCTCCGGCATTCCACCGGCCCAGCAAAGCGTTCCATCCTCGCGCTTGCCAACGCGCAAGGTCACAAAGGTCTTCCCGCCATCTGCTTTGCGCAGGCGTAGTTGGACGAAGCACAGTTTCCCGCTGGCGTCCGTATAGTCATATCGACCTTCCACGGCCAAACCACGCGACACGAATTGGCGAACATCAAGCTCAGGACTACCGTCAGGGATAGGCTCCATGAGCCGTGGTGCGGCTGACGAAGCGGATCTTTCCTGCTGCTGACGATGAACCGCACGAATCAAATCCAATACTGGCGGGTCAGTAGGCTCGGTCTCAAGCCTTGCCTGAAAACGCTTCGCAGCTTCAGTCGGCCCGCAGTCCCAGATATAGCTAGCAAGGGAGATCAAGTCCCCGCCTGAGCACTCGTCTTGAATCGCAAAGTCGGCGTATTTCCCCGATTCAACGTTGATCTTGAACGAACCAAGCTCACAGTCGCTACGCTTCGGGTTGATTGCAACAAATTCGTGCCCCTGGTATTCGCCTTCTAGACAGAGGATCTCCTCGACGACCGTGGAGAAATTTGCAAGAGCCAGCTCGGCAAGCTGCCCGAAATCGATCCGTCGTGCCCCGCCGTGGGTCCCGGCAAGGGACGAGGCGTTCGTGAACCGGTTATTCGGAGCGGGCGTTAGTGTTTCTGGAACTGAAGACATATGAGGATTCCTGCAATATAGCTCTGGTCACACGGAACATCCGTGTACCCGCTAGGAACCCAATGTTCGTCGCCTGATTTGCCTAACATAGCGAATCAGGCAACTTTTTAAAAAAAATACTATAAATCAATAATTTACAGTGCATTCCGACCGAAAACCCGGTTGCGGCGCACCTCCCTCGCTTTCGCCTGGAACGTCTGCCAGGCCGCCCCTCTGAGTGGAGCTTCGCCGTTATTGAACAGAACATTGCGGACGGTGCTGTCGCTGACACTTTGGGACAACCTCGCCCGAGCCCTCCTCGCGACGCGCCGGGCCAGCTCAGCACGGGAGAGATTGGGAGTTTCAGACGCTACCTGCAAGGCGATCTCGCTAAACAGTTGGTGTTTTTGCTGCGTCTCAGCACGAGGGCCGGTCTGTTGCCCGTATCCAGCGCCGCGACTCTGCCGTTCAACCCTAGCCTGATGACGGGACAGTTCGTAGAGCCCTTGAGGCATCCCCCAGGAAGAAGCCTCTGCCCATCGGAGAAAAGCAGTCACCCGTATGGGCATGTTGCCCCCCAGCGATTCGTTCGCTAACCAGCCACCTCGCATAGCATGTCGAACTGCCTCGATCCGGCGCTGATACTCCTCCTCATGGACGCCATAGCAGGGGACCTCGCCAGCCATACAAACGAGTTCGGCCGCTGCAATAGCAGACTTGGGATCAATGCCCAGCGACAGCAGGACTAGCTCACGAGGCCCGGACCAAAAACAGTCAAACCACTCTTCGAATCGCGCCGGGTAGATTTCCGCCAGATTCCAGACGTCATCTTCGATCGCAGACGTCGACGTGGCGTCGCAGTCTTGATTGATCTTGCCCGGCGACTCAATCTCGGTCGCGGAAGGCGCTCGACACAGCACGATGCCAGCTACGTCGGCAGCCTGATTAGAAAAAAAGGAAGTGGGGAAATCGTCCACGTCATGAACCCTCGAAATCGTTGCGATCAGCCATACACCGGCCTGACGATTTGGACACGTCATTGACGGACATAGCCATGAAACGAGCAAGGGGAACAGAACACCACCAGGGCCGGTACATAGCCGGCGGCTCGTGCTTCCAGATCCCAGGCCAAGCAAGATGATGGGAATCAGCGCATCTACTCTACGCCTTCCCATACTTCTTTGCTTATTGCGGCCCCATTTTTCTCCGTAAGTGCCCCTACGGCCCTCGTCATATGCTGCGTTTGGCGATTACCAGGCAACGTGCTTGTGCATCTAGCTTCGTGCCGGGACGAACTCGTCAAGACACCCCGGTGCCCCCTTGATTGCGTGCGCAGGTTGCATTTCGCCGATCACGACGTTACTTTTGCATCGGGCAGACGTAATTTCTGTCCGTTTTTTGTCCAACTGCGGTGGGCAAAACCCTCAAAATCAGGGCATTTTCGAGTCACGGCGTCAGACAGTGAATCGGGCCAAGACCCTTGCACAACAAGCGTCTCCTGGGAAGCGCTGACCGCCGTGCAGGTCGGGCTGCTGACCGTCTACGACATGTGCAAGGCGGTGGATCGCGGGATGGTGATCACGGAGGTGAGCGTGCGCGAGAAGCGCGGCGGGAAGTCGGGGGACTGGAAGGCGGGAGACGCGGCGGAGTGAGCGCCCGGGCGCCGCCTGCCCGTTATTGCGAGATAAAACCGTTTATCTCATACAATTACCGGATTCCGCACGAGAGAGCGTGCGAACCAGCACAACAAAAGCGAGCACTGGTGATGAATTCGCAAGCGTTAAGAAGCGCCTTGTTGGCCGGACCGGTCCAGCATGAGCGCCTGGTCAAATTGGATACTCCGCTCGGCCCCGACGTCCTGCTGCCGCATCGCGTCACGGGGCGATCACGGCTCGGACGCCATTTCGAGTTCACCGTCGATACCGTGTCGGTATCCGATAACCTCGAACTCAAGAAACTGATCGCGCAGCCGGTGACGCTGTGGATCCAGCAGACCGATCGGTCGTACGCGCCGCACAACGGCTACGTGCATGCGGCGCGCCGACTCGGCTCGGACAGCGGCGTCACGCACTATCAGATCGCCTTTGCGTCGTTCCTCCACTTCCTGAAGTTCCGCCGCGACCAGCGCATCTGGCAGAACCGCTCGGCGGACGACATCATCGCCGACGTGCTGAACCAGCACCCGCAGGCCAAAGGCCGCTTCACGTTCAAGCTCTACCAGCCGCTGCCGTCTCGCTCGTTCTGCATGCAACACGAGGACGACTGGAATTTCGTGCATCGCCTGATGGAATCGGAAGGCCTGTACGGTTTCTGGGAACAGGACAAGGACGGCAAGTCGCACCGGCTCGTCATCGTCGATCGCATCGACGCGTTGCCCGCGCTGTCGCCGCGAACCGTGCGCTTTCATCACGCGGGCATGGGCGACGAAGCCGACACGCTCGTCCAGTTCACCGGTACGCGCACGCTGCGAAGCGTCGCGCGCACCACGCGCACGTTCGACTACAAGCAGCCGCCCACCGCGTCGAATCCGAAAGCCACCCATACGCCGACGATCGCCAACCAGGGAGATTTGCCGCCGCAGCTCGAAGTCTACGAATATACGGGTGCCTACACGTATCCCGAGCAGTCACGCGGCGACCATCTGTCGAAGATCTGGATGGAAGAGCAGGAATCGCACGCCAAGCGCTTTCACGGTGTCGGCGGCGTGCGGCGCATGGACGCGGGACGTACGTTCGAGTTCACCGAACACCCCGAACACGACAAGGACGACGCCGGCCAACGCGAATTCGCCGTAATCGAGACGGCGTGGGTCATCGTCAACAACCTGCCTGTCGCGGACGGAAGCGCCCATGCCACATTCCCGCATAGCTTGCGGGCCGAAGTCGACGGCATCACGCAGGCACGCGCCGGCGACGCATCGCGCGTTCGCCATTCCGACGGCAGCGAGGGCTTTTTCCAGGTCAGCGTCGAAGTACAGCGCACGACCATCCCGTTCCGCAGCCCGCTCGAGCATGCGAAACCGCCGATGCAGCTGCAATCGGCGATCGTCGTCGCGCCGCAAGGCGAGGAAGTCCACACCGACGAGCTCAACCGGGTCAAGGTCCGCTTCCACTGGGACCGCCTAAACGACGGCGACGAGCGAGCGTCGTGCTGGCTGCGCGCCGCGACGGCGGACTCGGGCAACGGTTACGGCGCCGTCCACCCGCACCGCGCCGGCGAGGAAGTGCTGGTCGATTTCCTCGGCGGCGACTGCGATCGCCCGATCGTCGTCGGCAAGCTGTACAACGGCGCGACGAGCCCGCAGTGGCACAGCAACGGCATCTTGTCCGGATACCGGTCGAAGGAATACGCGGGTGCCGGCTACAACCAGCTGGTGCTCGACGATGCGACCTCGCAGAACCGCGCGCACCTGTACAGCAGCCAGACCAACGCGCATCTGCATCTCGGCTACCTGATCGACCACACGGGCAACAACCGCGGCAGTTATCTCGGCAGCGGCTTCGACCTGCGCTCGGACGCATTTGGTGCGGTTCGTGCGAACCGCGGCCTGTACGTCACGACGTATCCGAAACCGCCGGCGAGCCAGCCACTCGACGTCCAGGAGACGCAGCAGCAGCTCGTCAGGGCGGAAGGCCTGATGGAGGCCATGTCGGAAGTCAGCGCGCAGCATCAGGGCGAGTCGCTCGACCCCGGCCACTCGGCGCTCAAGCAGTTCACCGACGCGACGCAGAACAGCGTGAGCGGCGGCACGTCGGGCGGCCGAACCGCCGGCGGCGGGACCGGCAGCGCCAATGCGTTCAAGGAGCCCGTGATGCTGTTCGGCAGCCCAGCCGGCATCGGGATGTCCACGCAGCAGTCCGCGCAACTTGCCGCGGACCAGCACATCAACCTCGTCAGCGGGCAAAGCACGCACGTCGCCGCCGGGAAATCGCTGATCGCGAGTGTCCTCGACCGTATCAGTCTGTTCGCGCAGAACGCGGGGATCAAGCTGTTCGCCGGCAAGGGCAAGGTCGAAGTGCAGGCGCAGGCAGACAACATCGAGCTGACCGCGCAGAAGGCGCTGAAGTTGATCGCCGTCACGCAATCGATCGAAGGCGCCGCGGCAAAGGAGATCCTACTGACGTCCGGCGGCGCCTACATCCGCATCGCGGACGGCAACATCGAGGTGCACGCGCCCGGCACGATCGACATCAAGGGCGCGCAGCATGCGTTCAGCGGCTCCACGCACCTGTCGCAAACGATGCCGACGCTGCCGAACTCGTCCGGCAACTACGACCAGGCCTTCATCGCGCACTGGGCCGGCACCGACATTCCGGTCGCGAACACGCGGTACCAGATGTTCTCGAACGGCAAGCTGCTCTCGGAAGGCGTCACCAACGCGGCAGGCGAAACCGGGCTCACGCAGAGCCACGTGCCGCATGACGTCGTCGTCAAGTTTCTAGGGAAATCGAATGGCTGACGGACAACAGGAGAAGGTGCTCGGCACCGGTGCGGGGATGCTAACCCCGACGGGATATCAGGATCGGCCGAAGGTGCAGATCAACATCTGCGACAAGCACGTAACGCCGGCGGCCGATTCCATTATCGGAACCTGTCCATACTACTACCGGCCACTGCATGGCGAGTACTGGGAAACGGTCGAAAAGGTCAGCAAATCGAGTATCTGGGCGACCGTCAAGAAATTCGCCACGTCATGGGATCCGTGGAAAGACACGAAAGTTGCCCGTGAGTTGCTGCATCGGCGGGAGAATCTGATAGAAGCCGCAAGCACTGATTCCGACTGGTCACGCCACGGTAATTTCATGATGCGTCATATCGGGTGCGGACATAAGCCGCCGGGATACTATGTCAGCTATGGTTACTACTACTGCTCGAATTACGGTAAATACCTGCTTCCAGAGTTGAGCGACAAAGGCAAGGCATGGCTGGCAAGCGCACGCTGGTTCCTGCAGCACTATCTGGAACAGGGTTTGCAGCAGAACATGCGTGGCGACACCATTTCCATCAGGGGCAAGAAGCCGAACAGCGGCGCCTGCGTGATGAACGTGCCGCAGTACACGCTCGAACTGGACGACGAAACGTTCAAGACATACGCGTTCAAGACCCATCCTCTCGCCTATCTCGACGGTGGTCTGGCCGGGCTCGGGCCTGTCGATATGTTCTATATCCTGAAGCAACCCAACACTCAGGAATGGGGGGATGTCAGAACGCTCTACCAAGCATTCGACAGTGGTGTCGGCGTGGGCAAACAATACGTCGACAATACCGTGGAATACGCGAAAAAAGCAGGTGATGCGGTCAACGAACATGTCATCGACCCTGTTGCACAGGCAATCGAAAAACTGATGCCGAAATGAAATGACGAGAAAACTCCTGAAGCTGTCGCTGGGTGCGGCAGTCGCGCTCATTGTATTGATTGTCGGGTACTCATATATGTCGAATGACTGGCAGGTCGTTTCCAACACTTTCATGAAGAACAGCAAGCCCTATGGCGGGGGCGACTTCGCGATATCGGGAAACGAGGCGATCACGCTGAAGATCAGCGATCCTGAAATCACCTTCAAGCCATACGCCGAATGGAAGGACAAGGAAAAGGCCGAGCCGACCGAAGCCTGGATGAACGACAGCCGTGAAACGCTGAACCGGACGTCGGTCGAATTCTGGCGGGGCCCGGTAAACGGTGACATGACGCGCCATTTCAACCAGGCAGGCCAGAACGCCGCCTGGTGGCACGCGAAGGATTGGACGGTCGAATTCATCAGCACCGGCTGGATGGACTACAAGTCCCCTCAGCCTGCCGACGGCCTGACGCCGCAAGTGACCAAGCTCTGGAAGTCATCCAACGGCGGACGCGACTGGGTGCAGCTCGCGTGGCCAGAAGACCGGAACATCGGTCGCCTGTTGTTTCTCGATCCGCAGCGCGGCTATGCGATCGGCTGGGGCCCGCACGTGTGGCGCACGTCCGACGGCGGTCAATCGTGGCGGGAAGTCGAACTGCCGCCGGGCGCCGCGGAGGCCGGCAAACCTCGCCGCACATTTGACGGCATCGACCTCGGCCCGGACGGTACCTTGCGCGTGGCATACCACGTCGAGAAATCCGCGCACGCTTTCGCCGGAAGCGTCGTCTATCGGCTCGGTTGGGAGCAATCCGCGTTCGCCCTGGATGCCGTTTTGCCTGAACAGGTGATCGTCAACCTGTCCTCGTCACCGGTCGCGTCGAATCGCTATGCGCTCTACGCCCTGTCGCGCCTCGGTGAACCGCTCAATTCCGGCAATCCCGCCGACAAAGGACAACGCGTCGGTGCCATTTCCACCTGGACGAACAGTGCACCCGAGCAGGTTCAGCAGTTGCATACGTTTGACGACAAGCTGACGCTCGATAGCCTGAGCGTCGGCCGGGACGGATTGCTGCTCGTCTACGCAACCGACTCCAGCCGCAACGGCACACCGCTCGATCTCACGTTCGTCAGCAGCGACGCGGGAAAGACCTGGAGCTCGAGCACGGAGAAACCGACTCAGGGAGGATATTTCAACGCCCAAACGAACACGCTGTATTCGCTGGTCGCCTATACGCTCAAGAAGCGGCAGTTCTGACCGTCCCGATGCGGTTACCGCGGGGCCCCCGTCGCGATTCGGGCGTCGGCTCCGCGGCCGGCTGGGGCCCCGCATATGGCGGGCTTCGGACGGCGGAAACACGTGGCAAGCGATCGATCCGCCGGCCGACGCGCACGTCGGCAGCGGAACGCGTCAGAATTTCAATGCAATCAGCCTCGGCCCGGACGGTGCTCTGCGGATCGCCTACCCTGTCGCACAGACTGCCGAAGCACCGGCTCACAGCTCGGTCGACCGGCTCGACTGGGGGCAGCACGCATTCGTGACGGATACCGTGATGCCAGGCCAGGTCATCACAGCGCCCGGCACCACGCCGAAGGGATCACGTCATTCAGTGTACGCGCTGTCGCATCTCGACGAGCCGCAAAACGGCAAGGGGCACGACAATGGCCACCGGACGGGCGCCATTTCCACGTGGACGACCGACCATCCCAAGGTCGTGCAGCAACTGCGCACGTTCGACGAGAAGCTCACGCTCGCCAGTATGAGCATCGGTCGCAACGGCCTCCTGCTCGTCCACGCAACCGATCCGAACTCCGGAAGCGGCGGTACCGGCGGCGGCGCACCAATCGACCTGACGTTCAGCAGCACCGACGCCGGCAAGACTTGGAATAAAACGACCGACAAGTCCGCACAGGGCGGCTACTTCGACGCACAGACCAACACGCTGTACTGGCTGCACGGATTCACGCTGAAGAAGCGGACCTTCTGATCGCGTGCTGGAGGCGTTGCCGGCCGGTCTGCGCCGATACGGCGAGCCGGCCCGCTACGGCTCGCCCGAGATGCTGCGCACACGAACCGCGAGCGCTCGGCACCCCTACCGCGTATATCGACTTTCGATAGCCACGCACAACCGGTGCAGCCGCCGACGCACGACGTGCACTGCCCGCGCTTCACTGGCCGCGTGACGGCTCGAACACGAACGGTTGGGTCAGCAGGAACGGATTCGCGGTCGCGCCCGTCTGCACGCAGGTCGCGTGCGTCATCGCGTCGACGGCCGCGCGATCGGCCGCCGCGTTGCGGCTGCTCGTCGTCACGGTGACGTTCTGCGCTTCGCCGGACGTCGTCATCAGCGCGCGCACGAGCACGGTCGCTGGGCGGGTGAGCGGCTTCGCGGTATCCGGATAGACGGCGCGCGGGATGTGACAGGTCAGCTTGCTTTCCTGCGACGACGACAGCATCGCGCAACCGGACAACAGCATTGCGACGGCGGGCAGGATCAGGTAGGTCGAGCGAATAGCCATGGTCGAATATCGTTCTGGGTATTGTTCCGTTCCGGACGAACGCGCCATCCCGCGCAAGCGTGCCCCGGGCCGCATCACGTGCGTCACACTGCGCCGCGGCCAGCGGACCGGCGCCCCGTTACGGCCGCGCGGCCGACGATGCTCGGCCGCGATCCTGTCTGGCGGCGCTCCCGGATGACCGGGATGCTGCCTGTCTTCCCGCCGGCCAACCCCGACGGCCGCGGGCACGCGAGCGCTTCCGCGCATTGTGCACGCGCCGCCCGGTCAACGGCGGCAATTTGACAATGGTTGACGCGAATCGGCGCGCATGCAGCCGGAATCCACACGATTCGCGACGTAATCGACATGCGGCGGGCTTCGCCCCGTTCGTCCCGTTTCCCCGGGCCGCCCCGCCCGATGCCCGCCGCCGCTGCATCACACTGCGGCACGCGCCGGCGTGCGCGGCGCACCTCAATCCGAATCGTTGTCGTCCGAATCGTCGGCCGCATCGGCCGGCACTTCCCCGTACTTCGCGACGACGGCCGCCTTGAACGTCTTCAGCGCCGGCTGCTGGTCGCAAAGCTTGTACAACAGCGCCAGTTGCTGCGGCCAGTCCTTCAGTTCCTTCGCGAACACGTGCAGGCGTGCGACGGTATCGAGCGCGTCGGCTTCGCGGCCCGCCAGCGCCTGCAGCGCCGCGTAGCGACGCAGCACCGTCTCGCCGGGCAGCAGCGCGATCGCGCGCTCGTGCGCCGCGAGCTTGGCCGGCAGGTCATCCGCCGAAATCGGCAGCAGCGTGGCCGCACCGTACTCGCCCCACGCGCCGAACAGCCGCGACGGCGCCTCGCGGTACTGCGCGGCCGGATCGCTGCCGTAATAGAGCACTTCCGCGCGCTGGTAGTCGCGCAGCACGGGTACCGCCGCCAGCACGCCGCCGAACGACAGCACCGCGAACAGCCCGAACGCGACGCGGCCCGGCAGGATACGCAACGGCTTCACGTCGAGCAGCCCGATCACGAACATCGCCGGCAGCAGGAAGAACATGTACTGCTGCGGATACTCGACCAGCGCGTGCATCAACAGGATGCCGATCAGCGCGAAGCCGAATACGCGCATGCTCGACTGCGGCGCGCGCACCGCCCGCACGAACCACGCCACGAGCGTGACGACGAGGATGCCGAGGCCAACGAGGCCGGACTTCGCGAGCAGGTCGATGAAGATGTCGTGCGAGTTGTTCGCGATCTCCACGCCGCCGAGCGTGCGCACGAGCGCGAACTGATGCGACGGGAATTCGCCCCAGCCGACGCCGAGCAGCGGATGCTCGCGGAACATCGCAAGCCCGTACTTCCACAGCGCGAGGCGCGGCGCGATCTGCCCCGCGTCGCGCATGCGGTCGGCCGCCGATTCCGCGAGATTCAGGTGATAGTGCACGTTCGCCCAGCGCACCGCGACGTTCACCGCGATGAACGCGACCGCGAGCACGACCGGGATCAGCCACGCTCGCGCATTGCCCGGCGCGCGGCGCGATTCGAGCCACGCCATCCAGAAGCCCGCGACGACCATCACCGCGACCTGCAGCCACGGCCCGCGCGACACCGTCAGCGCGAGGCCGACCGACAGCACCAGCGACAGCGCGAGCCATGCCCACACCGCGAGCCGGCGCGTCTGCACGAGGTACAGCGCACCCGCGAGCGCGAACGCGATGTAGCTGGCCAGGTGGTTCGCCTGCGCCATGTTGCCGTACGGACGGCGGTCGACCGCGATGTTGTACATCACGACGAACGGCGAAACGGACGATTCGAGGTGAAACAGCTGCACGATCTGGGTGCCGACCGCGAACACGCCGCCGACGATCAACGCGCCGGCCATCATCCGCGACACCGCTTCGGCCAGCCCGTCGCGAGCGAGCGCATACCCGGCCTGCATCGCGACCAGCGCGGCCGCGAGGTAGCCGACCGCCAGCCAGTTCATCGACGGCACCTTGAGCGGGATCAGCGCGGTCTGCGCGATCAGCACGGCGGCAAACCCGAGCGGCACGACGAACGCGGCCGGCGCGGCAAACGGCTCGGCCGGCCGGTCGGTGCGCGTGAGCAGCACGACGGACAGCCCCACCAGCAGATACAGCACCAGCGCGGAAAACTCGGAATAGAAGGTCGGGATCGGATACGTGTGATTCGTGATCGCGTACGGCACGATCAGGGCGACAGCCAGCGCAACGAGCGACAACGAACGGGAAAAAGTAGAAGGCATGAGCGAACCGGATGTCAGCAACCGGCGCACTATACAAAACTTTCCCCCTCTGTGCGGGGCCGTCGCGCCGCAGCCGGGCGCGAAACGACGCCCCCGGCCGGCCGAAGCGGCGGCCCGCGCGCCGTACGCGCCGCCGACCGCCGCCTCCGGCGCTATGCGCGGCACTCCGCGGGCGCGAATTTCGCGGGCAGCGTCGCGGTGGCGCTCGGCAACGGCCCGGCCCCCGGCGCCGGCAGCGACGACGCGTCCTTGCCGGCGGCGAAGCACTCCCACGCAATCGCACCGGCCTGCATCGCACCCTTTTTAAGCGCCACGCGCGCGGTGGGCGCATCGGCCTTGTCGGGTACGGACGGCACGAGCACCAGCGTATTCGCGCCGGCCGCGGCGACGCGGGGGGTGAACGCGACGGTGATCTGGCCGGTGTTGCCGTCGATGGCCACCGATTCGACGTTGCGGGTCGCGGCCGGCGGGCCGTAGCCGCCATCGAGGCTCGCGCCGCTCGCCGCGTTGTCGGCCACCGCGAGCCGAGCGGACGACGCAAGCGCAAGCCCCTCGCCGACCCGGGAACGCGCGAGGTAATCCTGATACGCGGGAATCGCATAGGCCGCGACGACGCCGACGATCGCCAGCACGATCATCAATTCGATCAGCGTGAAGCCGGCCGGCCGCCAGCGCGGCGCGGGCCGGTTCGCGCGCCGCAGATCTGCGGCCACGCGACGGAACAGGGAAACGGAAAAGGCTTCGAACATGGCAGGCTCCGGAAACGAAAAACGCCTGCCGATCAAGGCAGGCGTTTCGATCGTAGCCAGCGGGCCGTGAAGCCGGCAGTCGGCCGGACGGCCAGTCAGCGCGCGTGCGGCGCGCCGTGGCGCTTCCTGAGTGCGTAACCGATCGCCACGACGAACAGCGCGCCCGCGATGCTCGCGCCGTAGAGCACCGGCTGTGTATCCAGCACCGCCCAGCGGTCGCCGACCGGGTCGTTGACGATCAACCCGCCCGCGATCCAGCCGAGCAGCCCGGCGCCGAACGCCACGACGATCGGGAAACGGTCGAGCAGCTTCAGCACCAGCGTGCTGCCCCACACGATGATCGGCACGCTGACGACGAGCCCGAAGATCACCAGCGCGATCCGGTGCGACGGATCGGCCTGTTCGGCCGCGCCGGCGATCGCGATCACGTTGTCGAGGCTCATCACCGCATCGGCGATCACGATCGTCTTCACGGCGTCCCACAGCCGGCTGGCCGGCTTGATGTCGTCGTGCGCGTCGGCGGCCGGCGCCATCAGCTTGATGCCGATCCACAGCAGCAGCAGCCCGCCGCCGAGCTTCAGGAACGGCACGTCGAGCAGCGCGACCGCGAAGGTGATCAGCGCGACGCGCAGCAGGATCGCGCCGGCGGTACCCCAGACGACGCCGCGCAACCGCTGGTTGGCCGGCAAGTTGCGGCAGGCGAGCGCGATCACGACCGCGTTGTCGCCGCCGAGGAGGATGTCGATGACGATGATCTGGAGAATGGCGCCCCAGTGCAGCGATGTCAGGAATTCGAGCATGGCGGTGAGGACAGGACAGCGGCCGCGTCGCAGGCGGCCCGGTTCATCGCCGGCACATGCGCGACGCATGCCCGGTGCTTACGAATTCATTGCGCGAGCATAACAAAAAACGCCGGCAAAGCCGGCGTTTTCTGCAGGACGAACCCCGGGGAAATATTACAGCGCCTTCTTCAGCAGACGGCCCATTTCCGACGGGTTGCGCGTGACGGTGATGCCGCACGCTTCCATGATTTCCAGCTTCGCTTCGGCCGTATCCGCACCGCCCGAGATCAGCGCGCCGGCGTGGCCCATGCGCTTGCCCGGAGGCGCCGTGACGCCCGCGATGAAGCCGACGACCGGCTTCTTCATGTTGTCCTTGATCCACTCCGCCGCATTGGCTTCGTCCGGACCGCCGATTTCGCCGATCATCACGACCGCATCCGTGTCCGGATCGTCGTTGAACATCTTCATCACATCGATGTGCTTCAGACCGTTGATCGGGTCGCCGCCGATACCGACCGCCGACGACTGGCCGAGGCCCAGTGCCGTCAGCTGCGCGACCGCTTCATACGTCAGCGTGCCCGAACGCGACACGACGCCGATGCGGCCCTTGCGGTGGATGTGGCCCGGCATGATGCCGATCTTCAGTTCGTCCGGCGTGATCGTGCCCGGGCAGTTCGGCCCGAGCAGCAGCGTCTTGCGGCCTTCGCGACGCATGCGGTCCTTCACTTCGATCATGTCGCGCACGGGGATGCCTTCCGTGATGCAGATCGCGAGATCGAGGTCGGCTTCGACCGCTTCCCAGATCGCGGCCGCCGCGCCTGCCGGCGGAACGTAGATGACCGACACGGTCGCGCCGGTTTCCGCCTTCGCTTCCTTGACGCTCGCGTAGATCGGAATGCCTTCGAAGTCTTCGCCGGCCTTCTTCGGGTTCACGCCCGCGACGAATGCTTCGCGGCCGTTTGCGTATTCACGGCAGGCGCGCGTATGGAACTGACCGGTTTTGCCGGTAATGCCCTGCGTGATGACCTTCGTGTCCTTGTTGATCAGAATCGACATGTATTTTGACCTCTGTTCGATGGGCGTCGCGTGCAAACCGCGCCGCCCTACGTGTTCATTAGCGCGTGCTTACTTGCCTGCGGCAGCCGCGACGACCTTCTGCGCAGCCTCTTCCATGCTGTCGGCCGAGATGATCGGCAGGCCCGAATCGGCCAGCATCTTCTTGCCGAGGTCTTCGTTCGTGCCCTTCATGCGCACGACGAGCGGCACGTTCAGGTTCACGGCCTTCGAACCGGCGATCACGCCTTCCGCGATCACGTCGCAGCGCATGATGCCGCCGAAGATGTTCACGAGGATCGCCTTCAGGTCCGGGTTCTTCAGCATCAGCTTGAACGCTTCCGTGACCTTCTCGGTCGTCGCGCCACCGCCGACGTCCAGGAAGTTCGCCGGCTCGCCGCCGAACAGCTTGATGGTGTCCATCGTCGCCATCGCGAGGCCTGCGCCGTTCACGAGGCAGCCGATGTTGCCGTCGAGCGAGATGTACGCGAGGTCGAACTTCGACGCTTCGATTTCAGCCGGATCTTCTTCGTCCAGATCGCGGTAAGCGACGATTTCCGGGTGGCGGAACAGCGCGTTCGAGTCGAAGTTGAACTTCGCGTCGAGTGCGGTGACCTTGCCGTCGCCGGAGACGTTCAGCGGGTTGATTTCAGCCAGCGATGCGTCGGTTTCCCAGAATGCCTTGTACAGGCCTTGCAGGATCGCGCGCGCTTGCGGGATCGAAGCAGCCGGCACGCCGATCTTCGCGGCGAGATCGTCGGCCTGGGCGTCGAGCAGGCCCGTCGACGGCTCGACGATGACCTTGTGGATCAGTTCCGGGTGCTTCTCGGCAACTTCCTCGATGTCCATGCCGCCTTCGCTCGAACCCATCAGCACGATCTTTTGCGAGATGCGGTCGACGACGAGGCTGACATACAGTTCCTGCTTGATGTCGGCGCCTTCCTCGATCATCAGACGGTTGACCTTCTGGCCTTCCGGACCGGTCTGGTGCGTGACGAGCTGCATGCCGAGGATCTGGTTCGCGTATTCGCGCACCTGCTCGATCGACTTCGCCACCTTCACGCCGCCGCCCTTGCCGCGGCCACCCGCGTGGATCTGAGCCTTCACGACCCATACCGGGCCGCCGAGCTCTTCCGCCACCTTGACGGCTTCGTCAACCGAGAACGCCGGCTTGCCGCGCGGTACCGCGACTCCGAATTTCCGCAGGATTTCCTTACCCTGGTACTCGTGAATCTTCATGCGTGATTCCCTTCAGTCTGAGAGTTGGATGAAAAGTCGCTTAAGACGCTTCTTCGAATGATTTCCGTTCATTCCTTCGTGCTGCCGTCACCGGGCATATCCGGCCGAATCGGGCCGTACCAGCGCGGGTAGTACTGCCGCACGACCTCGCCGTCGAACCGCAGCGCACGGCAGCGGCCGAGCTGGAACGGCGGTTCGGCGGGCGCGCCGTCGTGATCCGGCCCTTCGCCGCCCTCCTCGCGCACGTTCCACACGTCACCGGCGAACGCCTGGATCGCCGCCGTCGGCAGCACGGCGCACAGTTCGGTGAGATGGGAGCAGCCTGCGACGCCGGCGAGCAGCCGGTTCGCGTTGCGGCGGAAATTGCGGAAGAGATTGAGCCCGATGAGGGCCCGGTAGGCAGGCGGGGCGGATTGACAGTGACCGGGATACGGCACCCATTCCGAAGACGCTTCGGCGTCGACGACATTGAGTTCACGATCGATAGTCACGCGCAGCCAGAGTTCGTGGATCGGCAGGCCTTGGGGCCGGATGCCCGACGCAAGCGCGACATCGCGCGGCTTGTGGTCGGTCAGGCAGGCTTCGATGTCCCACAAGCCGTCGCCGCGCTCGTAAGCTTCCGCTCGGATTGCGCGTCGATGTCGCAACTGACGGGGCACGGGCTCGGATAGCGGCATGCTGGAGGTTGAGGCCGAAGAGGAAAACCCATGGATTTTAGCATATTGGGTATTTGAGACAGTTTGACGCGACGGCGGGTATTCCCGCCTGTCCGGAGGCGGTTGCATTGCAGCAAAATCGCGCGCCACGCGCGCGACCGGCCGGTCAGTCGTCGATCGGGAAATCGTCGCCGACCTTCAGCAACTTCACGATGGTCGCGCTCGAGAAGCCGCGCGCGGCAAGAAAGCGGGCCTGCTTCGCACGCTCGGCCGGCGTTTGCGGCAGTGCACCGAATTTCTTGCGCCAGACGGCCTGCGCACGGGCCCATTCGGTCTCGCGCAACTGCGCGTTCACTTCCTCGACGAGCGTGTCGCCGACTGCGTGACGCTTCAGCTCGCTGACGATGCGCGCGACGCCGACGCGCGATGCGCGGCGATGCACGAGGCTCTCGGCGAAGCGCGCATCGGACAACCAGCCGTCCTTTTCCAGCGCATCGAGCACCGGCTCGACGGATTCTTCTTCGCCGACGTAAGGCGCGAGCTTGCGCGCGAGTTCCACGCGACTGTATTCACGCCTCGACAAATAGCCGAGCGCACGGCCCTTCAATGAACGTGGCGGTTTCGACGACTTGCGTTCGGCGGTCCCGGGCGTGTCGCCGGATGAAGTACCGGAAGACGCACCGGACGCACGGCGCGTGCGGCGCGGATGCTGGCTGCTGCGGGTATAGACGTCTTCCCGTGCCGGCGCCGACGCATCGGCTGCGCGATCGCCCGGGAAGCGGACACCGGACACGCGACGGCGTGACCGGTCGTGCGCGTCGAACGATTCGTCGTCGTCGAACGGATCGTCGGGCGCGGCAATCTCAAACGAAACGAGGGCATCGCCGGATGCCCTCGTCACGGTGCGGTTCGCGGCATCGCTGCCCGCGGCCCGCCGGTCGGCGCCCGAGGATCCGGCTCGCCGGCCGGAGCGACCCGCCGCTTCGGGCGCGTCGCTCTCCGCCGGCTCGCCAGCCTGACCTCGGCGCGCAACCATCACTCTTCTTCGTCCACCGCCTCGGCTTCGTTGCCGACTACGCCATCGGGCATGCTGGCGACACCGAGCGATTCACGGATGCGGTTCTCGATCTCGCGTGCGATTTCCGGATTTTCACGCAGGAATTCACGCGCGTTGTCCTTGCCCTGGCCGATCTTCTCGCCGTTGTAGCTGTACCAGGCGCCCGCCTTGTCGACGATCTTCGCCTGCACGCCGAGATCGATGATCTCGCCCTGGCGCGAAATGCCTTCGCCATACAGGATGTCGAAAATCGCTTCGCGGAACGGCGGCGACACCTTGTTCTTGACGACCTTCACGCGGGTTTCGTTGCCGATCACCTCGTCGTTCTTCTTGATCGAGCCGATCCGGCGGATGTCGAGACGCACTGACGCATAGAACTTCAGCGCGTTGCCGCCCGTCGTGGTTTCCGGGTTGCCGAACATCACGCCGATCTTCATCCGGATCTGGTTGATGAAGATCACGAGGCAGTTCGTGCGCTTGATCGTGCCGGTCAGCTTGCGCAACGCCTGCGACATCAGGCGGGCCTGCAGACCCGGCAGCGAATCGCCCATCTCGCCTTCGATTTCGGCCTTCGGCACAAGCGCCGCGACCGAGTCGATGACGATCATGTCGATCGAGCCCGAGCGCACCAGCGCGTCGGTGATTTCGAGCGCCTGCTCGCCGGTGTCCGGCTGCGAGATCAGCAGTTCCGGCACGTTCACGCCGAGCTTCGACGCGTATTGGACGTCGAGCGCGTGCTCGGCGTCGATGAACGCCGCGGTGCCGCCCAGCTTCTGCAGTTCGGCGATGACCTGCAGCGTGAGCGTGGTTTTACCCGACGATTCCGGACCGTAGATCTCGACCACCCGGCCGCGCGGCAGGCCGCCGACGCCCAGCGCGATGTCGAGACCCAGCGAGCCCGTGGAGACGACCTGGATGTCCTCGGCCGCTTCGCCGTCGCCCATCCGCATGATCGACCCCTTGCCGAACTGCTTCTCGATCTGCGCGAGTGCGGCCGCCAGCGCCTTGCTCTTCTCGGCGGTCATCCCGGAGCCCTTCTTGCTATCTTCCATGAATCGTCCTTTGCTATGATGAGCAGCGTCTGTTAAAGGCGCGCCCGCTTTCAAGCGCCGCCCACGAATGCAGACACTGTATAAAAAAACAGTAGTTTATGCAAGCCCGCAATGCGGGGCGTTGTACACGAATAACTCCGGAGACAGCCGCGTCGGCGCGAACGCCTCGCCGGCCATCGGTCAGCAACATGCGAATCCTCATCGCCGAAGATGACAGCATACTCGCGGACGGCCTCACCCGGTCACTCCGCCAATCGGGCTATGCGGTCGATCACGTGAAGAGCGGCGTCGATGCCGACACCGCGCTGTCGATGCAGACTTTCGACCTGCTGATCCTCGATCTCGGACTCCCGAAAATGTCCGGGCTCGAAGTGCTCAAGCGCCTGCGCGCGCGCAACTCCAACCTCCCCGTGCTGATCCTGACGGCCGCCGACAGCGTCGACGAACGCGTGAAGGGGCTCGACCTCGGCGCCGACGACTACATGGCCAAGCCGTTCGCGCTCAACGAGCTCGAGGCGCGCGTGCGCGCGCTGACCCGGCGCGGCGCGGGCGGCGGCCCGACCGTCGTGCGCCACGGCTCGCTCGCGTTCGACCAGGTCGGCCGCATCGCGTACGCGAACGATCACGTGCTCGATCTCTCCGCGCGCGAACTCGGCCTGCTCGAAGTGCTGCTGCAGCGGATCGGCCGGCTCGTGTCGAAGGAGCAGCTGGTCGATCACCTGTGCGAATGGGGCGAGGAAGTCAGCAACAACGCGATCGAAGTCTACGTGCACCGGCTGCGCAAGAAGATCGAACCGAGCGGCGTGCGGATCTCGACCGTGCGCGGCCTCGGCTATTGCCTCGAGAAGGCCGCGCCCGCCGCGCCGGCCGATACGGCAGCGCCTCAGCCCGCGACGGCCGGCACGCCGCTGCGCTGACGGCGGGCGGCGCCGCGATGGCCACGCCGGCCCATTCCCGCCATCCGACCGGCGCGCCGTCGTCGGCCGCCGACGAGGCGCGCGACGCGCGCTACGAGAACCCGTTCGCGCCGCCCGACGAAACCGAATCGCCCGAGGCGCCGCGCCCGCGCTCGCTGTTCGGCGAGATCCTCGACTGGATGCTCGCGCCGCTGCTGCTGCTGTGGCCGATGAGCATCGCCGTCACCTACCTCGTCGCGAAGACGATCGCGAACGGCCCGTTCGACCGTGCGCTCGAAACCAACGCGTACGTGCTCGCCCGGCAGATTCATCCGGTCAACGGCGTCGCCGAGCTGACGCTGCCGGAGCAGACGCGCGACTTCCTGCGCGCGGACAACGTCGACAGCGTTTACTTCCAGGTGCTCGGCACGCGCGGCGAACTGGTCGCCGGTGAAGCCGACATGCCGCTGCCGCGCGACGAGGACCGCCCGCCGCCCGGCGTCGTCGTGTTTCGCGACGACCTGCTGCGCGGCAACGACGTACGCGTCGCCTATACGACGGTCGCCCTGCCGCAATCGAGCGGCGCGCAGCCCGTGCTCGTGCAGGTCGGCGAGACGCTCGACAAGCGCAACGCGCTCGCGAACGACATCATCAAGGGCGTGATCCTGCCGCAGTTCGTGATCCTGCCGCTCGCGATCCTGCTCGTGTGGTTCGGGCTGTCGCGCGGGCTCGCGCCGCTCAACGCGCTGCAGGCGCACATCCGCGCGCGGCGGCCCGACGACCTGTCGCCCGTCGAGGCGCAGCGCGCGCCGCCCGAGATCGAACCGCTCGTCACGTCGTTCAACGACCTGCTCGCGCGCCTCGAACAGAACATGGCGCTGCAAAAGCGCTTCATCGCCGACGCCGCGCACCAGATGAAGACGCCGCTCGCGGGCCTGCGCACGCAGGCCGAGTTCGCGCTGCGCCACCCGGTCCCGCCCGACGTGCAGCGCTCGCTCGAACAGATCGCGACGAGTTCCGAGCAGGCCGCGCGGCTCGTCACGCAGCTGCTGGCGCTCGCGCGCGCCGAGAACCGCGCGAGCGGACTCACGTTCGAGCCGGTCGAGATCGCCGCGCTCGCGCGGCGCGCGGTGCGCGACTGGGTGCAGGCCGCACTCGCGAAGCGGATGGATCTCGGCTACGAAGGGCCGCCGGACGACGCGCCGCTCGACGTCGACGGCAATCCGGTCATGCTGCGCGAGATGCTCGGCAACCTGATCGACAACGCGATCCGCTACACGCCCGAAGGCGGCCGCATCACCGTACGCGTGCATGCCGACCCGGCGGCGCGGCTCGTGCATCTCGAAGTCGAGGATACGGGCCCCGGCATCCCGGCCGCCGAACGCGAACGCGTCGTCGAGCGCTTCTACCGGATCCTCGGCCGCGAAGGCGACGGCAGCGGCCTGGGGCTCGCGATCGTGCGCGAGATCGCCACCCAGCACGGCGGCACGCTGACGCTCGACGATCACGTCTACCAGCAGGCGCCGCGCCTGGCCGGCACGCTCGTGCGTGTCAGCCTGCCGCTGACCGGCACGGCCCCGGATTAACCCTGACGCGCGCCGCCGGCAGCCGGCGCAAATGCGTCGAAACCGGCGATTTACCGGACGATCGCACCACAATCGACGCGTGTAGCGGCCGATTCGGCACGGGTTAACGTGCAGTCGTTTTGTGCGCGCGAGTCAGTCCGCCGTAAGTTTCCGTGCCAATAATCGTCGTCAGGCCCGCCCCTCCCAAGGCGGCCGCATATCTATATCAAGGGACTTGGAGACGATTCATGGCAACGTTAGGCGGGCAAATTTCGCACTCGCCGATGACGGGCGAAGAGAAGAAGGTGATCTTCGCGTCGTCGCTCGGCACCGTGTTCGAGTGGTACGACTTTTACCTGGCCGGCTCGCTCGCGGCCTACATCGGCAAGAGCTTCTTCTCCGGCGTCAATCCGACCGCCGCGTTCATCTTCACGCTGCTCGGCTTTGCAGCCGGCTTCGCGGTGCGGCCGTTCGGCGCGATCGTGTTCGGCCGGCTCGGCGACCTCGTCGGCCGCAAGCACACGTTCCTCGTGACGATCGTGATCATGGGCGTCTCGACGTTCGTGGTCGGCTTCCTGCCCGGCTACGCGTCGATCGGCATCGCCGCGCCCGTGATCTTCATCGCGATGCGGCTGTTGCAGGGCCTCGCGCTCGGCGGCGAGTACGGCGGCGCGGCGACCTACGTCGCCGAACATGCGCCGGCGAACCGTCGCGGCTTCTACACCGCGTGGATCCAGACGACCGCCACGCTCGGCCTGTTCCTGTCGCTGCTCGTGATCCTCGGCGTGCGTACGTTCATCGGCGAGGAAGCGTTCGGCAGCTGGGGCTGGCGCGTGCCGTTCGTCGCGTCGATCCTGCTGCTCGCCGTGTCGGTGTGGATCCGGATGCAGCTGAACGAATCGCCGGTGTTCCTGCGCATCAAGGCGGAAGGCAAGACGTCGAAGGCGCCGCTGACCGAAGCATTCGGCCAGTGGAAGAACCTGAAGATCGTGATCCTCGCGCTGATCGGCCTGACGGCCGGCCAGGCCGTCGTGTGGTACACGGGCCAGTTCTACGCGCTGTTCTTCCTGACGCAGACGCTGAAGGTCGACGGGGCCAGCGCGAACATCCTGATCGCGATCGCCCTGCTGATCGGCACGCCGTTCTTCCTGTTCTTCGGTTCGCTGTCGGACAAGATCGGCCGCAAGCCGATCATCCTCGCGGGCTGCCTGATCGCGGCGCTGACCTACTTCCCGCTGTTCAAGGCGCTCACGCACTACGCGAACCCGCAGCTCGAGCTCGCGACGCAGAAGGCGCCGATCACGGTCCTGGCCGACCCGGCCACCTGCTCGTTCCAGTTCAACCCGGTGGGCACGTCGAAGTTCACCAGCTCGTGCGACATCGCGAAGAGCGCGCTCTCGAAGGCCGGCCTGAACTACGAGAACGTCGCGGCACCGGCCGGCACGCTGGCCCAGATCAAGGTCGGCGACACTGTGATCCAGACCTACGACGGCAAGGCGGCCGACGCGAAGGCGCAGGGCGCGGCGTTCGACAAGACGCTCGCATCGACGCTGAAGGGGGCCGGCTACCCGGCGAAGGCCGACCCGGCGCAGCTCAACTGGCCGATGACGATCGTGATCCTGACGATCCTCGTGATCTACGTGACGATGGTGTACGGCCCGATCGCCGCGATGCTGGTCGAGATGTTCCCGACGCGGATCCGCTACACGTCGATGTCGCTGCCCTATCACATCGGCAACGGCTGGTTCGGCGGCTTCCTGCCGGCGACCGCGTTCGCGATCGTCGCGGCGAAGGGCGACATCTATTCGGGCCTCTGGTATCCGATCGTGATCGCGCTGGCCACCTTCGTGATCGGCCTGCTGTTCGTCAAGGAGACGAAGGACTCGAACATCTACGCGCAGGATTGAGGTTGTCCGGGCGGGCGGATGCGGGTTGCCGGACGGGTGTTCCGGCGACCGGCAAACCGCCCTGCCGCAAGGGCGTCGTGGGTCATCCGGCAACTTTTTTCACGGGAGATGGAAAAAGCTGTTGACAGCCAGGCGGCCGACCGACATAATTCAATTCTTCACGGCGAATTAGCTCAGTCGGTTAGAGCGACGGAATCATAATCCGCAGGTCCGGGGTTCGAATCCCTGATTCGCCACCAAATGCGAAAAGCCGCTGTTTCTTTCGAAACAGCGGCTTTTTTCATTGCTGCGTGGCTCCGGCAGCAGCCCCCGCCGATAAACATCGCGTACGCCCGGTCCAGCGGGTTCCGCAATCGGGATCCCTCATGCGCTTAATGGCATCCGCCAGCATGGCCCGTTCCGGCGTGTCGCGACCGCCCACCCATCCCGTTTTTTCCCGACGTTCGTCGCTCCCGCGGCGAAATCACATCGCGTCGACCGCTCCGGTCTCCGCCAGCATCCGCCGGCTGTAGGCAAGATCGCGAACCGGCCACGACGAAATCCGGTCGAGATCGGTGGCAGGTGTGGTGGCCGTGCTGGTTGGCATGCGGGTCGTTTCACCGCGAGACGACCTGGACAAAAGCAAGATCGACGCAATCCTGAAGGCCGCGCTCGCGGACAAGAACACCGCTCCGACCGACGCCTGCGTCAGCCTGGCCGGCGCCGAACTTCCTGCGGACGTCAATGCGAAGGATTTGCCGAGGGTCGACGGCGTAGTGAGATCAGACGTGCAGGCATTGATCAACCGCGGACTGATTACCGTGAAATTCAATGCAGGCAAAGGACGACCGACCGTGAGAAATCCGGACTACGAATCACGCGACACCCATGTCCCGTTGAGCCACATCGCGCTCACCTCCGTCGGAAAGTCGTTCTACCGGTACGAGGAACTCGAGACGACCGACGGGTCGGTTCCCGGTGGACGGGCGCTCCTCATGGTGAACCTGTTCTACGCGCACGTGACCTATGGTGGCGTCGAAAAATTCATGGAGCCGTCCAAGAATCCGTTCGACGACAATCCGCACCTGGTCTCGTGGGTCAATTTCCTGTGGAAGCCGGGTCGGCCAGCCACGCCGTGGCTGGCCGACCCGGACCTGCTGGGCTCGCTGACGTTTTATCCCGAAGAGGACGGCTGGGCGCACAAGGGCATTCTCCTCGAACGGGACGACAACGGGCACTGGACGCTTGGAGAAAATCCGTACGCGATCCGCTGGTAGGCCCGCCATAAGACGTGACGGTTCAGCTGCCCGACGATCGACGGATGAGGCATTCACGGCAAGTCTCGTCGCCTTACGCCGCTACCGCCCCTCTCTGCTGCTTCGCCGCCTGCGCCCCCACCCGCCCCCGCCAGTTCTCCCCGCCCTCCAGCGCCGGCGTCGACTCGAACACCTCCGCGATCCAGTCGGCGAACACCCGCACCTTCTGCGACAGATGCCGGTTGTGCGGATAGACGATCGAAATCGGCTTCGGCTTCGGATTGCAGTCCGGCAGCACCTCGACCAGCGAACCGTCGAGCAGGTTCGGCAGCACCATGAACAGCGTCGGCTGGATCATCCCGAACCCTTCGAGCCCGCACGTCACGTAGGCATCCGAATCGTTGACCGTCACGCTGCCGTTCATCCGCACCTCGAACGGCTTGCCGTCGATCATGAACACCCACGGAATCGCCCGCGCGCCGTGGCTCGAACGGAAATTCACCGCATGGTGCTCGGCGAGATCGGCGATCTCGTGCGGCTCGCCGTGACGCTCCAGATATTCCGGCGACGCGCAGGTCACGCGCTTGAGCATGCCGATGCGCCGCGCGACCATCGACGAATCCTCGAGCGGCCCGACGCGGATCATGCAGTCGATGCCTTCCTCGACCGGATCCACATAGCGATCGGACAGCCCCAGCTCGAGCGTGATGTCCGGATAGCGCTGCCGGAAAATCGACAGCGACGGCAGCACGATGCGCCGCCCGAGCGAGCTCGGCATGTGGACGCGCAACACGCCGCTCGGCTTGCGGTTGCCGGCCTGGAAACTCGCGTCGGCTTCCGCGATCTCCGAGATGATCTTCGTGCAATGCTCGTAGTACGCGGCGCCCTCCGGCGTCAGCGACAGCCGGCGCGTCGTCCGGTGCATCAGGCGCACGCCGAGCAGCGCCTCGAGATTCTGGATGATGGTCGTCACCGACGCGCGCGGCATCGCGAGCGTATCGGCCGCGCGCGTGAAGCTGTTCGCGTCGACCACACGGGTAAAAACTTCCATTGCCTGGATTCGGTCCATCCTGCTTCCCCCTTCGAATCGCCAACAGAACAGAATAGAGCGCGCGACGGGCACGGCACAAGCCCCCGCCTATTGTTCTCCGATCCTGAATAGTTTCGGCATTTCGGACTCGAAACCGACCGGTTTCCGTTCAGTTCCGGACAGCAGCCGCTCCGTCCTCGATCACGCCCCGCACGTCATCGCACGAAGCGTTCGCGATAGCCCTGCGGCGACACACCGAGCACGCGCACGAAACTGCGCCGCAGCGTCTCCTCCGAACCGAAGCCGCAGCGCGCGGCGATCCGCTTGACGGGCCACGCCGTTTCGCCGAGCAGGCGCTGCGCGGCCTCGACGCGGATCTGCTCGACCGCGCGTGCGGGCGTACGGCCCGTTCCCGCGCGATAGTGGCGTACGAAGCTGCGCTCGCTCATGCGTACGCGCTCGGCCAGCGCGGGCACCGACAGGTCGGCCGTCAGGTGCTCGGCCATCCATGCATGCAGTTCGCCGAACCGGTCGTCGGTGCGCTGCATCGACAGCATCGCGCTGAACTGCGCCTGCCCGCCCGGACGCTTCAGGAACACGACGAGTTCGCGTGCGACGTCGAGCGCGGTCGCGCGCCCGAGATCCTCCTCGACCAGCGCGAGCGCGAGATCGATGCCGGCCGTCACGCCGGCCGACGTCCACAGCGCGCCTTCGCGGATGAAGATCGGATCGGACTCGACGCGCACGTTCGGGTAGCGCGCCGCGAATTCGTCGCAGCGCGCCCAGTGCGTGACCGCGCGCCGCCCGTCGAGCAGCCCGGCCTCGGCGAGCAGGAATGCGCCGGTACAGACCGACGCCACACGCCGCGCGCGCCCGGCCTGCTGCCGCACCCAGCGCACCAGCCGCGCATCCTTCGACGCCGCATGCACGCCCTTGCCGCCGGCGACGATCAGCGTATCGGGAGGGCGGGCAGCCGAGCGCAGCGACTCGGCCATCACGACGAGCCCCGACGACGTCTCGACGGGCCCCGCGTCGACCGCCACGACGCGCGGCGCATACGGCGCCGGCTGCCCGCGCTCCAGCGCGAGCTCGTTGACGGAGGCGAACACCTGCAGCGGCCCCGACACGTCGAGCAGTTGCGCGCGCGGGAACGCGAGGACCAGGATCGAACGCGGAGCGGCAGGCATGGCGATTGGCTGAAAACGTGGGTGATATGGCAATTTCGCCAAACACTACGCGCCTAGAATCGATCTGTCCATCCCGTGCCGGCAACGGCGCGCTCCATGTCCACTCGGAGTCTTCGCATGACCCTGCATATCGGCCTTCTCGTATTTCCGGGCGTCCAGCAACTCGACCTCACCGGCCCGCACGACGTGCTCGCGTCGCTGCCCGACGCAGCCGTCCACCTGGTCTGGAAGTCGCGCGACGCCGTCGCGTCGAGCAGCGGCCTCGCCCTCACGCCGACCTGCACGTTCGACGACTGTCCGCCGCTCGACGTGATCTGTATCCCGGGCGGCATCGGGATCAACGAACTGCTGCTCGACGCCGAAACGATCGCGTTCGTGCAACAGCGCGCGGCCGCCGCACGCTATGTGACGTCGGTCTGTACGGGTGCGCTACTGCTCGGCGTGGCCGGCCTGCTGCACGGGCGGCGCGCGACGACGCACTGGGCGTTCCACGCGCTGCTCGAACCGCTGGGTGCGGTGCCCGTGCGCGAGCGCGTGGTGCGCGACGGCAACCTGATCACGGGCGGCGGCGTGACGGCCGGCATCGACTTCGCGCTGACGATCGCCGCCGAGCTGGTGGGCGACGAAGAAGCGCAGGCGATCCAGTTGCAGCTCGAATACGCGCCCGCGCCGCCGTTCGCTGCCGGCTCGCCCGACACCGCGCCGGCAGCGGTCGTGAAGCGCGTCACCGAACGGTCGGCCGCCGGCTTCGCGAAGCGCAAGGCGATCGTCGAGCAAGCGCTGCGCGCGACGTCGCGCTGAATGCGGATACCAATGAAATGACGGAAACACGACGCGCATTCGCGCCGGAGCACGCATCGATGAACATTGTCCGGAGTGCAGACTACACGGCGGACCGCGCATGGGGCGCGCTCGACATCGCAAAACTGAACGGCATCACGGTCCGGCTGCACTGGACCGACGCGCCCTATCGATGGCACGTGAACGACGGCGAGGAGGTGTTCGCGGTACTCGACGGCCGCGTCGAGATGCGCTATCGCGAAGCGGGCGTCGAGCATGCGGCGGTGCTGGAAACGGGCGATGTCTTCCACGCGACGGCCGGCATGGAGCATGTCGCGCACCCGCTCGGCGAAGCGCGCATCCTCGTGATCGAAACGGAAGGCAGCGTCTGACGGCGGCCTGCAGCCGCGCGACGACGACGTACGACGAAGGCGGGCTTCAGCCGGTGATCGTCCCCGTTGCCTGCGACGGAATCAGCTTCGGCTGCGGCGTGCACAGACACTGGCACAGGTCGTGTTCGAGCGCGACGACCTTGCCCATCACGGTCATCGTCCGCTCGCCGCCGTCCGACACGATCACGCCGGTGGTCTTGCACGCGGCGCAGAGCACCGGTGCGCCGAGATAGGCGAGTTCGCGTCCGTCGAACGACGAGTTGGCGATCCCTTCGAGCACCACGCCACCGTGGTCGGTCGTGTCGCCTTTCAGAATGAATTTGCGGCTCATGTGTCGGTTCTTCCCTCGGAAACGCCGCGCGGCGCGGCAACGCGGCCGCATGCGGGCAATCGGAATCCGCCCGTCGGTCGCGGGCGTTCCGCGAGCATATCACCGCGCGCGGCGGCCGCCTGCCGGTTGCCGCGCCCGCCCCCCGTCAGAACTTGTGCCGGATGCCGATCCGCGCCCCGAACTGGCGGTCGTTCGCCGACGCGCCGGGGCCGTTGATCGCGGCGACCGCCGCGCGCCCCGTCGAGTCGGTGCCCGATGCGCGCTGATAAACGGCGGTCAGGTACACGTCGGTGCGCTTCGACAGGAAGTAGTCGAGCCCGGCCGCGACCTGGTGGTACGTCGCACCGTCGCGGCCGTTCACGCCACCGCCGCGCGTGTAGTCGTACGCGACGCCGCCGAACAGGTAAGGCGTGAACTGGTAGCGCACGCTGGCCTCGACGTTGTTGAACACCGCGTTGCCGGACACGCCGCCGGGGTTCGGCCCGGACGACAGGTCGCCGAGTCGACGGAACGACGTGTTCGTGTACATCGCGCCGAGCGTCACCGCGCCGATCGCGTAGGTGCCGCCCGCCGCCGCCACCTGCAGCGTGCGCGCCGACGCATAACCGGCATACACGGGCGACAGCATGTTGTTGCCCGGCACGCCGCCGACGACCGGCGCGGGGCTGCCGGTCGTGCCGAAGAACGACACGTTCGGATTGCGCGCATTCAGGTAACCGGCCGCGACCACGAGCGGCCCGCGCGCGTAGCCGGCCGTCATCGACCACACCTGGTTGCGCGTCGCCGCGCCCGCGATGCCGCCCACGCCGTACATGGCCGCGAAGCGGAATCCGCCGTAGTCGCGGCTCGTGAACTTGATCGCGTTGTTGGTCGAGTTCGCGTTGTTTACGTTATCGAGATCGCCGGGGTGCGCAACCATGTAGCCGCCGAACAGCGCGGCGGCCTCGAGCGGCCCGAGGAAATCGACGTTGGTGTCGTACTGACGCCCCAGCGTGACGGTGCCGAACGGCCCCGACAGCCCGACGAACGCCTTCTTGCCGAAGATCAGCCCGCCCTGCCCGAGCTTGCCGGTGCTCGGGTCGAAGCCGTTCTCGAGCGTGAAGACGGCCGCCAGCCCGCCGCCGAGATCCTCGACGCCGCGCAGCCCCCAGCGGCTCGCCTGCTGCACGCCACCGCGCATCCGCCACGCCGGCTTGCCGCTCACGGCACCGTTCGGGCCGGCGACCGCGAGATTGCTCGTGTAGGTCAGCCCCTCGTCGATAATGCCGTACAGCGTCACGCTGCTCTGTGCGTGCGCCGCACCCGCGATCAGCGCGACGCCCGCGCCTGCCAACAGCCGTTTTTTCATCTGAAGGTCTCCATTGCGCGGGTCGAATGGCAAAACGCAGGCGTGCGCGTCCCCCGCAGGCGCGCGGCCTGCTCCGGTGCACACCGGAACGGTCAGCGGTGAATCGGGGAAGACGGCTAGCGCATCGCGTCGGCGACGACGGCGGGCGAAACCCGGCGGCGGCCGGCCGCGACTTCGTACGCGTGACCGAACTGCAGCACGCCCCAGTCGTCGCGGTAGCGGCCGACGATCTGCATGCCGATCGGCAAACCGGTCGCGCCGAAGCCGCACGGCACCGACAGGATCGGCGCCTCGGTCGACGACAGGTACCAGCACACGCGCATCCAGTCGATGTACGACGTGCTCGCGACACCCTGCACGTGCGCAGGCGAGCGCAGGTCGACGTCGAACGGCATCATCTGCGTGGCCGGCAGCACGTAGAACGCGTAGCGCTGCATGAACGCGCGCATCCGCTCGAACAGCCGCGTCTTGCGCACGAACATGCGGCCGAGATCGGCGGCCGTCAGCGACCGATGCAGCCGGTATTCATCGTGAATCTCGGGCTTCAGCGCCGCACGCTGCGCTTCGTCGAATCCGTCGACCAGCGTGCCGATCATCCATGCGCGCTCGATGCGGAACACGTCCTCCGCATCGGACAGGTCGGGATCGTCGAATTCGACTTCGCAGCCAAGCGCCGCGAACACACGCGCCTGCGCATCGACCGCCCGACCGATCTCCGGATCGACCGGCACGCCAGGCAAGCCGCGCGACATCGCGATGCGAGTGCCGCGGAAGTCGCGTTCGAGCGGCTGCGCGAAGCGTACGCCCGGTTCCGCGAGTTCGGTCGCGGTCTCGCCGCTCGGCCCGGCGATCGCCGACAGCAGCAGCGCGGTATCGGCCACGTCGCGCGCCATCGGCCCGTCGACGCCGAGCGTCGCCCAGCCGTTCAGGTCCGGCGCGCGCGGCACGCGGCCCGGCGACGGCCGCAATCCGACCACGTTGTTCCACGCGGCCGGATTGCGCAGCGACCCGCCCATGTCGCTGCCGCACGCGAGCGGATTCATCCCGCACGCGAGCGCGGCGGCCGCGCCGCCGCTGCTGCCGCCCGCCGAACGCGTCAGGTCCCACGGGTTGCGCGTCGCGCCGAACACGTCGTTGAACGTGTGCGACCCGGCGCCGAATTCGGGCGTGTTCGACTTGCCGATCATCAACGCGCCGGCGCTCGCGCAGCGGCGCGCGACGAGCGCGTCATGCTGCGGCACGTGATCGGCGAACAACGCCGAGCCGTACGTCGTGCGCACGCCGCGCGTCGCGGTGAGATCCTTCTGCGACACCGGCAGACCGTGCAGCGGCCCCTGCCATGCGCCGCGCATCCAGCCGGCGTCGATGTCGCGCGCACGAGCGCGCAGCAGGTCGGGATCGACGACGGTCACGAGCGCGTTCACGCGAGGGTTCACCGTCGCGATCCGGGCGAGATGCGCGTCGAGCAGGTCGCACGCGCTGATCTGCCGGGTCATCAGCAGGTCGAGCATCGTGCGGGCGGACAGGTCGCACAGTTCGCCGGCCGTGACGTCGGCGGGCGGTGAGGAAAGCGAAACGGTGGCGGTCATACGGTTCGGCGCGAGGAGGAAAGAAGGAGACGACGGCAATCACGCATCGTGTTCGCTGCGATCCGACGCGAACGCGAGCGCGACGAGCGACAGCACGCCGCAGACGATCACGTACCACGCGGGCGCAGCCGGATTGCCGGTCGCGCCGATCATCCACGTGACGATGAACTGCGCGAAGCCACCGAAGATCGACACGCCGCCCGCATACGCGATCGACAGCGCGGTGGCGCGCGTGCTCTTCGGGAACAGCTCGGCGAGGATCACGCCGTTCGCGCCGGCGTTGATCGAGTGCAGTGCGGCGAGCAGCATCACGACCGCATACATCGTCGCGATCGACGGCACCGCGCGGATCAGCCAGAAGCCCGGCAGGATCAGCACGGTCAGCGCGACGCGCGACCACAGCGCGACGCGCTTGCTGCCGGTGCGGTCGGACAGCCGCCCGCCGATCGGCGCGGCGACGAACATCACCGCGCCGGAGAGGATCCCGCACCACAGCGCGGTATCCATCGGCAGGTGCAGCACCTTGATCGCGTACGTCGACATGTAATACAGCACGATGAAGTGCGCGGCCGTGCCGCCGACCACGAGGCCGAGCGCGGTCAGCACGGCACCGCCGTCGCGCCGCAGCACGGTGCCGAGCACCGCCGACGAACGCCGCGCGGCCGCGGCCGGCGCGTGCTGTTCGATCGCGCTGAAGCGTGCGCGCAGGTAGAGGCCGATCGGCGCGATCAGCACGCCCAGCAGGAACGGCACGCGCCAGCCCCACGTTTCGAGCGAGGCGGTATTGAGGAAATGCGACAGCAGGAAGCCGACGAACGAGCCGGCGAGCGCCGCGGCGCCCTGGCTCGCGAACTGCCAGCTCGTGTAGTAGCCGCGTTCGCCGGCCGGCGCGCGCTCGGCGAGCAGCGACGTCGATACGCCGACCTCGCCGCCGGCCGAAAAGCCCTGCAGCAGCCGCGCGACGACGACCAGCACGGGCGCCGCGAGGCCGATCTGCGCATAGGTCGGCAGCACGCCGATCATCCCGGTGCCGATCGCCATCGTGACGAGCGTGAGGTTCATCGCGGGCACGCGGCCGAAGCGGTCGGCGACGAGCCCGATCACGACGCCGCCGACCGGCCGCGCGATGAAGCCGACGCCGAAGGTCGCGACCGACATCAGCAATTGCTGCTGCGCGGAAACCGCGGGAAAGAACAGTTTGCCGAGCAGCACCGCGAAGAAGCTGAACACGGTGAGATCGAAGAATTCGAGGCCGTTGCCGATCGTGATCGCGACAATCAGCTGACGATTGGACGGGGATGCGGCAACGTCGCCGACATGCCCGCCGAACATGCTGTCTGCTCGAGGCGCCTTCATGAAGGTATGTCTCCGTACTGGTTACGCGTGTCGTGTGCCCGGCCCGTTCGACGGCCTGCGCACGCAGTCTAGGCATTCAAAATACGCAGCCCGGAGCGACATTTTTCGATCGTGATAACGCACGGTTATCGCGTGCTTTCCCCGCCGCGACGCGGTGTAGGATACGAACGTCGCCACTGCCGCCGCGCCCCGCCTCGCCGTGAAACACCACCAGCTCCGGGCGCTTGCCGCCATCGCCGAACACGGCAGCCTGCGCGCGGCCGCGCGCGCGATCCATCTGTCTCAGCCCGCGCTGACGAAGGCGATTCGCGAACTCGAACTCGATCTCGGCGTGCCGCTCGTCACGCGCAATGCGCGCGGCGCGCAGCTCACGCGTTTCGGGCAGGCCGTCTACGCACGCGCGCGGCTGATCCTCGCGGAGATGCAGCACGCGCGCGACGACGTGATCCAGCTGTCGGGCGGCAAGGAAGGCGCGCTCGCATGCGCGCTGACGCCGCTGGTGTCGCTCGGCTTCCTGCCGGCCGCGCTCGACGCCTTTCGCCAGCGGATGCCGACGATCCGCCTCGACGTGCGGGAAGGGTTTCTCGACACCGCGCTGCCGCGGCTGCGCGACGGCTCGCTCGACTTCGTGATCGCGATCGTCGATGCGGCACGGCTGTCGCCGGAATTCACGTTCCGGCCGCTGCTCGAATCGGAACTGATCCTGATGACGCGCGCGAGCAATCCGCTGCGTCACTGCACGTCGCTCGCGCAGTTGCAGGACGCGCAATGGATCCTCAACACGTCGCCGGAAAGCATCGGCCGGCTGCTGCAGGACGTGTTCGTCGCGCACGGCTATCCGGCGCCGCGGCCGATCGTCGAATGCACGTCGTTCAGCGCGGCGTTTTCGCTGTCGGTCCACACCGACACCGTGTCGTGCGTGCCGAAGCGCTTCATGGAAGTCGACTGGATCCGCGAGCGGATGGTCGCGATCGACGTGGCGGAAACGATTCCGTCCGTGTCGGTCGGCGTGCTCACGCGCCGCGATGCGCTGAACACGCTGGCCTGCGACTACCTGATCCACTGCTTCGTCGAAGCCGTGCGCCGGCACGATCGCGCGGCGCTGCTGTGGCGGTAGCGGCGCCGCTCAGGCGAACAGCGCGATGCACGGCGCGGCTCCGCACGGATAGGTGCCGAGCGCGCCGGTGAACCGCACGGGATTCGGGTCGGCCATCGTCGGCCAGACGAGCAATAAGACGACCAGCAGGCAGCGGCACACGGTTGCCGCGACGATCAGCGCGAGGATCACGCGCGCCGACATGGAGAAACAGCACGGCGAGAAACGGCGCATATTCGGCTGTCTTGCCATGCGCGCGCGCGCGACCTTGTCGAGCCCGTTCGTCGGGTCGGGCGCATACCCGGCTCCGATGGTGTGCCGAAAGCGCGTGACGGACACGACGAGCCCGAGCCCGCCGAACGGCAGCAGCCCGAGGATGGCCGTGCACACGAGCGCGACGGGATGGATCGTCATGGGACGCCGGGCGTAAGCGGAAATGCGCCGTACCTCCGGCGATCGTACTCGCCGTCGGCGCGCGCGGCTATCGCGGAAACCCGTAGCGTCGCCGGGCGACGGCGCGCGTTCCACGCGCGGGTTCCGGCCCGAATTGCAGCGGCACCGCAACGCACGAAATCCGTGCATCGTCCGGCGGCCCGGCCACGCGGGCCTGCCCGCCGCCGCTTCCTGCCGCGCGGGCTGCGCCGCGCGCCACGCGCAAACGTTACGCCGCGACGGCGCGCACCATCGCGGCGCGGCGCCCGTTGCCGCGCCTCACGGGCACGCGCGTTGCATCGGCGCATCTCGGTAGTCGACGCCCTTGGCAGCCCGCTGCGGAGGACTACACTAATCCTTAATGGGGTGCGGCCGGACAACCGCGCCCTCAGGGAGACGCCGCCATGAATCGGCCGCTGAATCGTATCCTACCGCGCGTGACCGGTCCCGCATCGGTCTGGACGTGGGTCAAGTGGTCTTTGCTCGCCGCACTGCTGATCGCGGTGGCGATCGTTGCGCGGCTCGTGCAGACCGAGATCGAAACGTCCCGGATGCAGGCGCATTACCTGTCCGAACTCACCCGCGACGTCGGCTACACGATCGAAACGGGCCCGAGCGATCACATCCGCTTCCCCGCGAACGGCCCCTACGACCAGCGCCTCGGCTACGCGCTGCTTCCGGCATTCCAGCAGCGGCTGCTCGCGCGCGGTTTCGTCGTCGGCAAGCAGGCGCGCGATTCGCAGCGGATGCTGTCGCTCGGCGATCGCGGGTTGTTCCTCCCTTACGAAGAGAAGGACCAGGCCGGCCTGATGCTGTTCGATTCGACCGGCGCACCGCTGTTCGCGACCGTGTTCCCGCAGCGCGTGTACGCCGACTTCGACACGGTGCCGCGTGTGGTCGTCGATTCGCTGCTGTTCATCGAGGATCGCTATCTGCTCGACGCGAACGAGCCGAACCGCAACCCGGCGATCGACTGGGGTCGCTTCAGCCGCGCGCTCGCCGACCAGGCGCTGCACGTCGTCAACCGTCACCAGGCGCGCCCGGGCGGCAGCACGCTCGCGACGCAGATCGAGAAGTTCCGCCATTCGCCCGAAGGCCGCACCGCGACGCCGCCCGAAAAGCTGCGGCAGATCGCGTCCGCGTCGGTGCGCGCGTACCTGAACGGCCCGCAGACGATGCTCGCGCGCCGCACGATCGTCGTGCGCTACCTGAACTCGGTGCCGCTCGCCGCCCGGCCGCATGTCGGCGAAATCACCGGCATCGGCGACGGTCTCGCCGCGTGGTACGGCCGCGACTTCAACGACGTGAACCGGATCCTGTCCGCGCCGACGACCGGCGACAACATCGACGAACAGGGCAAGACGTTCCGCGAGGTGCTGTCGCTGATCATCGCGCAGCGCGCGCCGTCGTATTTCCTCAACCGCGGTTATCCGGCGCTGCAGAAGCTGACCGACAGCTATCTGCGGCTGCTGTCGAACGGCGGCGTGATTTCTCCCGCGCTGCGCGATGCCGCGCTCGCCGCGCAGATCGAGCGCAGCGCGCCGCCCGCCGCCGCGCACGTGCAGTCGTTCGTGTCGCGCAAGGCCGTGACGTCCGCGCGCGCATCGCTGCTGTCGGCGCTCGGCATCAGCGACCTGTACCAGCTCGACCAGCTCGACCTGCAGGCGACCAGCACGCTCGACAACGGCGTGCAGCAGGCCGTCGCCGAACGGCTCGCGCAGGCGTCGACGCGCGACGGCGCGCAGGCCGCCGGCCTGTACGGTTTCGAGATGCTCGCGCCGAAGGACGACCCATCGCACCTCACGTACAGCTTCACGCTGTACGAACACCGCAACGGCGCGAACCTGCTGCGCGTGCAGACCGACAGCGTGAACCAGCCGTTCGACGTGAATCGCGGCGGCCGTATCAACCTCGGCTCGACCGCGAAGCTGCGCACGCTGATCACGTACCTGCAGATCGTGTCCGACCTGCATGCGCGTTACGCGAGCCTGTCGAACGCCGAGCTCGCGCGCGTGAAGCCCGACCCGATCGACCAGTTGTCGCGCTGGGCGCTCGACTACCTGTCGCATACGCGCGACCGCTCGCTGCAGGCGATGCTCGACGCGGCCGTCGAACGCAAGTACTCGGCGAGCCCCGACGTTTTCTACACGGGCGGCGGCGCGCAGGTGTTCTCGAACTTCGAAAAGTCGGACAACGGCCGCATCCTGACGCTGCACGCGGCGTTCGAGCACTCGGTCAACCTCGTGTTCGTGCGGCTGATGCGCGACATCGTCCACTACGAGATGCTGCAGGCGGCCGGCCCCTCGTCGTCGTGGCTCGGCGATCCCGACCAGCGCCGGCGTTACCTGCAGCAGTTCGTCGACGGCGAAAGCCAGGTCTACGTGAGGCGCTATTACACGCGCTACGCGGGCAAGGCACCCGACGATGCGCTCGCGCTGCTGCTGCGCGACGTGCGCAAGTCGCCGCCGAAGATCGCGACCGTGCTGCGCAGCGTCGCGCCGAACGAATCGCTCGCCTGGTTCGATGCGCAGATGCGCGCGCAGCTGAAGGGCACGCCGGCCGCGACGCTGTCCGACGACGATCTTGCCGCGCTCTACGCGAAGTACGCGATCGGTCGCTTCAACCTCAACGACCGCGGTTATATCGCAAGCGTGCATCCGCTCGCGCTGTGGACGCTCAACTACCTGCGCGCGCACCCGACGGCGTCGCTCGCCGAGGTCCAGCGCGACAGCCGCGATGCGCGTTTCTACACGTACTCGTGGCTGTACAAGACGCGCTACCACGCGACGCAGGACCGGCGCATCCGCCGCATGGTCGAGCTGCGCGCGTACGCGGAGATCACGAAGTCGTGGCGCGCCCTCGGCTACCCGTTCGCGGAAGTCACGCCGTCCTATGCGGCGGCGATCGGCGCGTCGGGCGACCAGCCCGACGCACTCGCGAAACTGATCGGCCTGATCGCGAACGGCGGCCAGAAGGCGCCGACCGAGACGATCACGCGGCTCGACTTCGCGAAGGGCACGCCGTACGAAACGCGCTTCGTGCGCGCGGCCGCGCAACCGCAGCCGATGCTGCCGCCGGAGGTCGTCAACGTGGCGCACACGCTGCTGCGCGACGTCGTGCTGAACGGCACCGCGCGCCGCCTCGCGGGCGGCCTCACGCTACCCGACGGCAAGACGCTCCCGGTGTACGGCAAGACGGGGACGGGCGACCAGCGCTTCAACGTCTACGCGCGCGGCGCGCGGCTGATCGAGTCGCGCAAGGTCAACCGCAGCGGCACGTTCGTGTTCGTGATCGGCGACCGGTTCTTCGGGGTCCTGACGGCAACCGCGCACGAACCCTACGCGGCCCGCTACGACTTCACGAGCGCGATGGCCGTGCAGTTGCTGAAGTCGATGGCGCCGGCGCTCGCGCCGCTGATCGAGCGCCCGGCCGGCACCGGCACGCGGACGGCCGGCCCGGCGCCGCAAGCGGAAACGCCCGCGCCGGACGCCGCGTCGGCGCAACCGTCCTGATTCCCGATGACTGCACGACCGGTCGCGCCGCCGCGCGCCGCTCGGCGCGGGCGGCCATCGTCGTGCCCGGCGGGCGGCGCGTCGAGGTAGACATTCTCGAGACGGCAGACGTTGGCCGCCGCCGTACGACGGCGGTTTCCGCGATCCAGCACGTCCGTCTCCCGGAGCGGCGCGCGCCTCGCACGGCATCCGGGCGAACACCGTTGGCCAGGCCGATCCAAACGCGTACAGTAGCGTTCGCATGCGCCGCCCGCGACGTCGGGCGGCACGCGTCCCGCCCCTCGTCGACCCAGGAAAAACCATCATGCTCGAACTGCGTCCCGGCTGCGAATGCTGCGACAAGGACCTGCCGCCCGATTCGGCGGAGGCGCGCATCTGTACGTTCGAATGTACGTTCTGCGCGACCTGCGCCGACGACGTGCTGAAGGGTCGCTGCCCGAACTGCGGCGGCGACCTGGTCGCGCGCCCGCGCCGGCCGGCGAGCCTGCTCGCGAAATACCCAGCGTCGACGGAACGCGTCGTCAAGCCGGGCGGCTGCGCGAACGCCTGACGGCGCCGCGCCGCCCGCCTCTTTCCGTCACGACATCTCGATCCGCGCGCGCGTCACCGCGAGCAGCGACGCCATCGCGCGGCGCGCACCGTCCTCGTCGCGCGCGCGGATCGCGTCGCTGACGGCCAGGTGCTCGGCGAGCGACGCGTTGTAGACGTCGGCCCGGCGCGCATTCAGGTGCAGTTGCGCCTCGAGCGTGCGGTCGATCAGCGTGCCGAGCGGCACCAGCAGTTCGTTGCCGCCGGCCTCGAGCACGCTCAGGTGAAAGCGCAGGTCGGCGCGCACCCATTCGTCGACGGTGCGTGCGGCGGCCATCGCGCGCGCCGCGCCGTCGATCGCGGCGAACGCTTCCGGCGTATGCGCGCGCGCGGCCAGCGCGGCCGCGTACGGCTCGATCATCTCGCGCATCTCCTGCAGCTTCAGCGCGAAGGCGAGCGGCGGCGCGACGCGCGCATACCAGTCGAGCAGGTCGGCATCGAGCAGGTTCCACGCACGGCGCGGCCGCACGCGCGTGCCGACCTTCGGCCGCGACTCGACGAGCCCCTTCGACGTCAGCGTGCGCAACGCCTCGCGCATCACCGTGCGGCTCACGCCGTACCTCTCCATCAGGTCGGGCTCCCTCGGCAGCAGCGATTCGGGCGGATGGTCGCCGCGCAGGATCGCCGTCGCCAGCTGGAAGGCCGTCTGTCCATGCAGGTCGCGTTGAATGGTCGTTCTCCGTTGATCCGGCAGGCCGGCTGCCCACTATCTGCACAATAATGCTATTAATACTATTTTTTATCGGGCTACGCTAGGATAACCGTGAAAGCACGCGACCGTGCGCCGCGCCCGAGCGGCCGCGCCGGTCAACCATGGAGACTCGCGTCATGAAAATCACCCGCCTCGAAACCTTTGTCGTCCCGCCGCGCTGGCTGTTCCTCAAGATCGAAACCGACGAGGGCATCGTCGGCTGGGGCGAGCCGGTCGTCGAAGGCCGCGCGCACACGGTCGAGGCCGCCGTGCAGGAGCTGGCCGACTACCTCGTCGGCCGCGACCCGCTGCTGATCGAAGACCACTGGCAGGTGATGTACCGCGCGGGCTTCTACCGCGGCGGCCCGATCACGATGAGCGCGATCGCCGGCGTCGATCAGGCGCTGTGGGACATCAAGGGCAAGCATCACGGCGTGCCGGTGCACGCGTTGCTGGGCGGCCAGGTGCGCGATCGCATCAAGGTGTATTCGTGGATCGGCGGCGACCGGCCGAGCGACGTCGCGAACAATGCGCGCGCGGTCGTCGAGCGCGGCTTCAAGGCCGTCAAGATGAACGGCTCCGAGGAACTGCAGATCGTCGATACCTACGACAAGGTCGAGCAGGTGATCGCGAACGTCTCGGCCGTGCGCGACGCGGTCGGCCCGCACGTCGGGATCGGCGTCGACTTCCACGGCCGCGTGCACAAGCCGATGGCGAAGGTGCTCGCGAAGGAGCTCGACCCGTACAAGCTGATGTTCATCGAGGAGCCGGTGCTGTCGGAGAACGCCGAGGCACTGCGCGACATCGTCAACCAGACCAACACGCCGATCGCGCTCGGCGAACGGCTGTACTCGCGCTGGGACTTCAAGCACATCCTCGCGGGCGGCTACGTGGACATCATCCAGCCCGACGCATCGCACGCGGGCGGCATCACCGAGTGCCGCAAGATCGCGACGCTCGCGGAAAGCTACGACGTCGCGCTCGCGCTGCACTGCCCGCTCGGCCCGATCGCGCTCGCCGCGTGCCTGCAGCTCGACGCGGTCAGCTACAACGCATTCATCCAGGAACAAAGCCTCGGCATCCACTACAACCAGGGCAACGACCTGCTCGACTACCTGCGCAACCCCGAGGTGTTCCGCTACGAGGACGGCTTCGTCGCGATCCCGCAGGGCCCGGGGCTCGGCATCGACGTGAACGAGGAGAAGGTGCGCGAGATGGCGAAGACCGGCCACCGCTGGCGCAATCCGGTATGGCGCCATGCGGACGGCAGTGTCGCCGAGTGGTAAGCGCGACGCGCATCGCGCGCGGCCGAGGCCCGCGCGGTACGCCCCGATGTCGGCACGGCCGCCCGACAGGCGGCCGTGCCTGCATGCGCGGCACCGTTGCGTGACGCCGCGCGCAACGGGCCGTCAGCCGAGCGCCGCGAAGCCCGGCACGCTGAACGACAGCACGGCTGCCGCGACGAACACGCCGATCATCGTCATCCCTTCGAGATGCAGGATATTGCGGAACGTGTGCGCGTCCTCGGTCGACGCGGTGCGGCGCAGGCGCGGCAGCGCCGAGAAGCGGTTCAGGCCGCCGAGCACGAGCGCGAGCGCGACGAGCAGCAGCTTCAGCAACAGCACGCGCCCCCACGTGCTGCCGTCGAGCGGCGCGAGCGAGCCGCCGAGCCCGCGGATCGCATTGAGCGCGCCCGTGCCGAGCACGAACACGACCGCGGCGATCGACGTGCGCGACAGGTGCTGGCCGATGCGGATCAGCGCGCCGCGCGCGACCGACGAGCCGAGTGCCGGCAGCACCGCGAGCCCGCCCGCGAGCACGAGGCCGCCCCACACCGCCGTCGCGAGCAGGTGCAGCGTCTGTACGCCGACCGCCGCGGACAGTGCGCCCGTATCGGCTGCATGGCCGAGGGAAGCCTTGCCGGCCGCGATCACGATCACCGCGAACCACAGCACCGCGTGTGCGACGGGGCCGTCCGGCTTCGCGAGCGCGACGATCGCGAGCACCAGGGCGCCGGCGAACGCGACGCTCCACGCAAAGCCCGTATGCGTCTGCATCAGCATGACCGGGATCGCGGCGAACGCGCCGCCGAGCCCCGCGCCGCTCATCGTCGCGGCCTCGTAGACGAGCCAGCCGAGATCCGCGAGCACCAGCGCCAGCGCCGCCGCGACCAGCGAATGTTGCGCGCGCAGCCACGCCGGATGCGACGGCGAGATGACCGGCCGTGCGCCGTCCTTGCCGAGCCACGCCTTGAGCAGCGCCGAGCCGACCGCCATCGCGAACGCGGCGTCCATCAGCGCCGCGAGCGCGACCTGACCGATCCACAAGCTGTCGAACTTCATCGCGCGCACCCTCCCGAAAGCGACGGGCCGGCGAGGCGACAACGGGACGGACGGCGTGAGGAAGGCAACGGCACGGTAGAAAACGTCATTGATGAATCCGGAAACGGGAGAAATGACTGGACCAGCGGCGGAGGCGGCGCCGCGCGACCCGCGAGTGTACGGTCTTCGATGGGGAAAACGCACGCCGGTTCACACAGCGGCGTCGCAATACGCGTCAAATTGTCGCAAGTCGCAAACAGACAGGAACCGATGTCCTTTTGCCAAATAGCCGTCATTACCCATCGATGATAGAATGCCGCGTCGCAGCAGCCCGGCTGTCCTGCCGTCCATGCGCCGAGCCGATCGTAGCCCGGACAAGGTCCCCGACGAATAATCATGGAGTCTCGTGTGTCTTCAAGACGCCTCTTCCGTCCGCTGCTCGCCGTTCTGATGATCGGCGGCGCGGGCCTTATGAGCGCTGCCCAAGCGCAGACCAAGCCCACGGAGCAAGCGCACGCCCAGCAGGCGCCGCTCAAGGCACCCGATACCATGGCCGAGCGTGTGCGCGGCTGTACTGCATGCCACGGCGTCCACGGCCAGGGCACCGACAACGACTATTTCCCGCGTCTTGCCGGCAAGCCGGCCGAGTACCTGTACAACCAGCTCGTCAACTTCCGTGACGGCCGGCGCAAGTACCCGCCGATGAACTACCTGCTGACGTACCTGAACGACGACTACCTGCGCGAAATCGCCGAGCACTTCTCGGCCGAACGTCCGCCGTATCCGACGCCGGCGAAGCCGACGCTGCCGGCTGCGACGCTCGCACGCGGCAAGCAGCTCGTCACGCAAGGCGATCCGTCCCGCAAGCTGCCGGCCTGCGTGGCCTGCCACGGCGCAGGGCTGACCGGCATGCAGCCGGCGATCCCGGGCCTCGTCGGCCTGCACGCCGATTACCTGAGCGCGCAGCTCGGCGCCTGGCGCTCGGGCAACCGTCACGCGAAGGCACCGGATTGCATGCACGACATCGCGTCGAAGCTTTCCGACGAAGACGTGACGGCTGTGACCGCATGGCTCGCCGCGCAACCGGCGCCCGCCAACCCCGTGCCGGCCCCGGCGCGTTCGATGAAGACTCCGCTCGCCTGCGGCAGCGAACCGCAATAAGGCAAGGGAGACAGACACAATGAAACGCAAGTCCCTGTTTGCACTCTCGGCCGCCGCGATCGTCGCGGCCGCCGCCCTCGTGCCGGTCCTGTGGCCGGGCAACGACACGCTGCACGGCGCTTCCGCCGTCGCGGCCACGCCGGCCGACCAGGCCGCGCTGATCAAGAAGGGCGAATACCTCGCGCGCGTCGGCGACTGTATCGCGTGCCACACCGTGCGCGGCGGCAAGTCGTTCGCGGGCGGCCTGCCGATGGCGACGCCGTTCGGCACGATGTACACGCCGAACATCACGCCGGACGACCAGAACGGTATCGGCAAGTGGACGTCGGACGACTTCTACCGCGCGATGCACACGGGTCGCTCGAAGGACGGCAGCCTGCTCTACCCGGGCTTCCCGTTCGCGAGCTACACGAAGGTCACGCGCGCGGATTCGGACGCGATCTACGCGTACCTGCGCTCGGTCGCGCCGGTGTCGGTGCCGAGCCGTCCGCACGAACTGAAGTTCCCGTTCAACAACCGCAACCTGCTGATCGGCTGGCGCACGCTGTTCTTCAAGGAAGGCGAATACAAGCCGGATCCGACGAAGTCGGTCGAATGGAACCGCGGCGCGTACCTCGTCGAAGGCCTCGGCCACTGCTCGATGTGCCACACGTCGATCAACATGATGGGCGGCCCGGTGAGTTCGTCGGCGTTCGCCGGCGGCCTGATCCCGCTGCAGAACTGGTATGCGCCGTCGCTGACGAACGACAAGGAACTCGGCCTCGGCGACTGGCACGTGCAGGAGCTGTCCGACCTGCTGCAGGCCGGCGTGTCGCAGAAGGGCGCGGTGTTCGGCCCGATGGCGGACGTGGTCCACAACAGCCTGCAGTACATGACCGACGAAGATACGCGCGCGATGTCGACGTACCTGAAGTCGATCCCGCAGAAGGCTGAAGCGCCGAAGAACATGCAGTACGAGCCGTCGAAGCAATTCGGCAACGCGCTGTTCGACCAGGGCAAGAAGATCTACGCAGACAACTGCGCGACCTGCCACGCCGAAACCGGCGCGGGCAAGCCGCCTGCTTATCCGCCGCTCGCGGGCAACCACTCGATCATGATGGAATCGGCGGTCAACCCGATCCGCATGGTGCTGAATGGCGGCTATCCGCCGAGCACGTTCAAGAACCCGCGTCCGTACGGCATGCCGCCGTTCGCGCAGTCGCTGTCGAACCAGGAAGTCGCAGCTGTAGTAACGTACATCCGGATGTCGTGGGGCAACAACGGTACGCCGATCTCGCCGCAACAGGTGAGTGACCTGCGTTCCGCGCCGCTTGACTAAATAACGCGTGACGCAAACGGGGCGCGGCTGCGGGAAACCGCAGCCGCGCCCCTTTGCTTTTTGCGACGCCAGTCCCCGCGCGGGCCGCGCGAGGTGTCGCCGATCATAAAACTCAAGAGTGGTATCTATGTCTTTCGAATCTCTCGGCTTGGCCGAACCGCTGGTCAAGGCGGTCAACGAGCTCGGCTACACATCGCCGACCCCGATCCAGCAGCAGGCGATCCCTGCCGTCCTCGGCGGCGGCGACCTGCTCGCAGGCGCGCAAACGGGCACCGGCAAGACCGCCGGCTTCACGCTGCCGATCCTGCAACGCCTGCATACGTTCTACGCGGACAATCGCGGGGCGAAGCGCGCGGTGCGCGCGCTGATCCTCACGCCGACGCGCGAACTCGCCGCGCAGGTCGAGGAAAGCGTCCGTGCGTATAGCAAGTACCTGAAGCTGCGCTCGACCGTGATGTTCGGCGGCGTCAGCATCAATCCGCAGATCGATGCGCTCAAGCGCGGCGTCGACATCGTCGTCGCGACGCCGGGCCGCCTGCTCGACCACATGCAGCAGAAGACCATCGACCTGTCGGATCTCGACATCCTCGTGCTCGACGAAGCCGACCGGATGCTCGACATGGGCTTCATCCACGACATCAAGCGCGTGCTCGCGAAGCTGCCGCCGGAGCGCCAGAACCTGCTGTTCTCCGCCACCTTCTCCGACGAAATCAAGGCGCTCGCGGACAACCTGCTCGATTCGCCCGCGCTGATCGAGGTCGCACGCCGCAACACGACGGCCGAAAGCGTCGCGCAGAAGATCCACCCGGTCGACCGCGATCGCAAGCGCGAGCTGCTCACGCACCTGATCCGCGAACACAACTGGTTCCAGGTACTCGTGTTCACGCGCACCAAGCACGGCGCGAACCGGCTCGCCGAGCAGTTGACGAAGGACGGCATCAGCGCGATGGCGATCCACGGCAACAAGAGCCAGTCGGCCCGCACGCGCGCGCTGGCCGAGTTCAAGAACAGCACGCTGCAGGTGCTCGTCGCGACCGATATCGCCGCGCGCGGGATCGACATCGACCAGTTGCCGCACGTCGTCAACTTCGACCTGCCGAACGTGCCCGAGGATTACGTGCACCGGATCGGCCGCACGGGCCGCGCGGGCGCGACCGGCGAAGCCGTGTCGCTCGTGTGCGTCGACGAGAAGCAGTTGCTGCGCGACATCGAGCGGCTGATCAAGCGCGAGATTCCGCAGGAAGTGATCGCGGGCTTCGAACCCGATCCGAACGCGAAGCCGGAGCCGATCCAGCAGCGTCGCGGGCAACAGCCGCGCGGTGGTGGTAATGGCGGCGGCGGTGGCGGCGGCAATCGCCAGCCGCGGGCGGGCGGCTCAGGCCAGCCGGCCGCGAAACGCGACGGCAACGCGCAACCGAAAGCCTCGCAGCAGAAGGCCGCGAAGCCGCGCACGCAAGGCGCCGCCGGCGGTACCGGCGGACGTCCGGCGGGCGGCGGCAACAGCGCCCGCCCGGCGAACGGCAACGCCGCGCACCCGAACCGCAATCGCTCGTCGCGCAGCGGCCAGCGCGGTCACTGAAGCCGCGCGGCGGCGCGCCGCAGGTGCTCGACCTGGCGTTGCCAGCGTGCGAGCACCGCGGCGCGCTCTCCTTCCAGCGTGAACGTGACACCCGTCGCGAGTCGCGCATAGCCGACCCGCTGCGCATCGCCCCGCGCGATCGTCGCGGCGAATCCGGCGAGGCCGCCGAAGTCTCCTTCGAGCGGCGTCATCTTCAATTGCGCCTGAAAGAACGCTCCGTCCGCGACGAGCGTCAACGCGGCCGTGCGCCGCTGCGCGATCGCGCGCGCGGCCCGCGACTGCGGCCAAAGCGCGATCAGCAGCGTACGCGCATCGTGCGCATAGATCTCGCCGACGCCGAGCAGCGTCGTGCGCAACTGGCCGTCGTCGGTCGCGACGATCAGCGACGCGGCGAGGTCGGCATGACGCTCGAGCGCGGTGCCGTCGAACAGTGCCACGATGGCGGACGGCCACGCATCGAACGTCCATTGTTCGAGTGCGTGGCGAGGGGTATCGGTCATGATGGCGTGGCCCTGGAGCGGATCGGACGAGGAGGCGCCAGCGTACGCGCGACGGGCCGTACCGCGTCGATCAGCGCAGGAAAACGTGCCGCGTGATCTTCGTGAGCGGATAGTGGACGCCCGGCTGGATCTTCGCGGGCAGGTCGAGCGGCTTGAGCAGCATCTTCACGCACATGTCGGCCGACAGGTTGCGACGCACGAGCGAATTGATGCGCGCGGCACGCTCGCGGTTGTACTGATTGTCGCCGACGCGATCGGGATAGCGGATCGCGAACACATGGCGCAGCGCGATCTCGGAATCCTCGTTCTTGATTTCCATCACGCGGCGCGCCAGCGCGCCGAGCACGGCGAGCCGGCCGTTGCCCTCGACCTGGTTGTACTTCTTGAAGAACTTGAAGAAGTGCTTGTAGTGACGCACTTCGTCGGTGCGGATGTTGTCGGTGATTTCCTTCAGCACCGGCTCGTCCGAGCACTCGTTGATCGCGCGATAAAGCGTGGCGGTACCCGTCTCGACGACGCAGCGCGCGACCATCTCGAGCGCGCGGGTCTTCTCGAACGCCTCGACCGAGCAGGTCTTCGAATACTCGGCGAAGAAATTCGCGAACGCGGTATCCCAGTCGAACTCGGGCCACACGTGCGCGATGTACGCCTTCAGCGCGCGGCCGTGCTGCAATTCTTCGTGCTCCCATGCATTGTTGAGCCATGCGGAGACTTCCGGATCGTCATTGAAGAAGGTGCTCAGATTGCTCGTGTAGAGATCCGAGCCGCTTTCGATGAACGACGACGCGCACAGCAGCAGCAGCAGATCCTCGTTCGCGGCGGCACGCTGACGATCGATCCGGTTCAGGTCGATGTCCTCGATACGCCACGGCATGACATGCGTCGTTTTCGTGTCCATGGTGGTGCGCTCCCAGTCGTCGCGCGGGGGCCGGCCCATGCCTTCGGCACAGGCGCCCGCCTTCCCGCAGGCGGCGTTTTACGTCGTTTATAGTGAATTGGTCCGGCCGAACCATGCTGGCATCTTAGCCGGACTTTGCGGTTCGTGCTCCAGAGCACTGACCATACCCGACAGGCGCAGTTCCGCGACGTCCGTTGCCGTTCGTTAGATGAGTCCTTCAAACCGCTTGCGCCCGGTCGACGGTACGGGGCCGCGCCAAACGAAACGGGCGGCCGTTCGGCCGCCCGTCGAGCGCGCAAAACGGCGGCAATCCGTCAGAAACCGGCCGCCAGGCCGTCGCGCCGGCTGTCGCTCGCCGCCACGTAGCCGCGCTCGCGATCGTCGCGGTCGAGACGCCAGATGAACTGCCCCGAACCGAAATCCATGTAAGGATCGTCGATCGACTGGATCGTATGGCCGCGTGCGGCCAGGGCGTCGACGGTCGCGCGGTTCATCGTCGATTCGACGTCGAGCGTGAAGTCGCGGTTGACCTTCCAGCGCGGCGCATCGCACGCGGCCTGCGGCTGCTGCCCGTAGCCGAGCATCCGCACGACGGTCTGCAGATGGCCTTGCGGCTGCATGTCGCCGCCCATCACGCCGAAGCTCATCACGGCCTCGGTGCGGCCGTCGACTTCCTCCGTGACGAACGCCGGGATGATCGTGTGGAACGGCCGCTTGCCGCCCGCGACGACGTTCGGCGACGCCGGATCCATCGAGAAGCCGTGCCCGCGGTTCTGCAGCGCGATGCCGGTGCCCGGCACGACGAGCCCCGAACCGAAGCCCATGTAGTTCGACTGGATAAAGCTCACCATCATCCCGCGCTCGTCGGCGGCCGACAGGTAGATCGTGCCGCCCGAATGCGGCCGGCCGGCGCCGAAGTGCGTCGCGCGCGCGGGATCGATCAGCTTCGCGCGTTCGGCGAGATACGCCTCGTCGAGCATCTGCTCGGGCGTGACGTCCATCGCGCGCGGATCGGCGACGTAACGATAGACGTCCGCGAACGCGAGCTTCATCGCCTCGATCTGCAGATGCTGCGAGTCGACCGAATCGAGCGGCCATTCGGTCACGCCCGCCTGCTCGGCGATCCCGAGCGCGATCAGCGCGGCGATGCCCTGCCCGTTCGGCGGGATCTCGTGAATCGTGTGGCGGCCGAAGCGCTTGCCGATCGGCTCGACCCATTCCGGCCGGTACGCACGCAGGTCAGCTTCGGTCATCGCGCCGCCGCGTTCGCGCGCGAACGCGGCGATGCGTTCGGCGAGCGCGCCTTCGTAGAACGCCCGGGCGCCGTCCTTCGCCAGCGTGCGCAGCGTCTGCGCATGACCGGGCAGGCACACGCGTTCGCCGACGTGCGGCGCGCGGCCGTGCGGCATGAAAGTGTCCGCGAAGCCCGGCAGGCCCTGCAGTTCGGGCACGGCCGCGGCCCACTTGTGCGCGACGATCGGCGGCACCGCATAACCGCGCTCCGCGATCTCGATCGCCGGTTCGAGCAGGTCCGCGAACGGCAGCGAGCCGAATTTCGCGTGCAGCGCTTCCCAGCCCGCGATCACGCCCGGCACGGTCACGGTATCCCAGCCGCGCGTCGGCTTGTTCGCGAAGCCGTGCGCGTTCTCGCCGTGGCGCTTGCGGAAGTAGTCGACGTTCCATGCGGCCGGCGCGACGCCCGACGCATTCAGCCCGGACAGCCGCTCGCCGTCCCACACGAGCGCGAACGCGTCGCCGCCGAGGCCGCACGACACCGGTTCGACGACGGTGATCGCGGCCGCGGCGGCCAGCGCCGCGTCGACCGCATTGCCGCCCTTCCACAGCATCCGCAGGCCGGCCTGCGCGGCCAGCGGGTGCGACGTCGACACGACGTTGCGCGCGAATACCGGAATGCGGGTCGTCGGATACGGGTTGTGCCAGTTGAAGCCAGTCATCGATGCCACCTCGTCGAAAGCTGAGTGAACGCCCGCCCGCGTGCGCAGGCAATCCGCCATTGCAGCGCGATCAGCGCGATCGCACAAATTCATTTGTCACATGAATCCATGCCATTTCCGCATGAATTACGCGCCGCGACGCCCGCCGCGCCGGCCGAATGCCGTTGCCGCCCTTACAATACCCGCTCCGTCTCACGACACGACCATCGAGCCATGACCCGAGATCCCCGCCTCACCCTCAACGCGCGCCAGCAGGAATTGCTCGAATGGGTGCAGCGCGACGGCTTCGTGACCGTCGACGATCTCGCCGCGCACTTCGCCGTGACGCCGCAGACGATCCGCCGCGATGTGAACTGGCTCGCCGACCTGAACCTGCTGCGCCGCTACCACGGCGGCGCGAGCCTGCCGACCAGTTCGGAGAACGTGTCATACACCGCGCGCCAGCGGATGTTCCACGACGAGAAGCGGCGCATCGCGGCGCTCGCGGCGTCGCACATTCCCGACCAGGCGTCGTTGTTCATCAACCTCGGCACGACGACCGAGGAAGTCGCCCGCGCGCTGAATCGCCATCACGGGCTGCACGTGATCACGAACAACCTGAACGTCGCGTCGATGATGAGCGGCTATCCCGACTGCGAGGTACTGATCACGGGCGGCATCGTGCGGCCGTGGGACAAGGGCATCGTCGGCGAGCTCGCGATCGACTTCATCCGGCAGTTCAAGGTCGACTACGCGATCATCGGCACGTCGGCGATCGAGGCCGACGGCACGCTGCGCGACTTCGACACGCGCGAGGTGCGCGTGGCCGAGGCGATCATGCAGCATGCGCGCACGGTCTACCTCGTGACCGATCATTCGAAGGTCGGCCGCCCGGCGCTCGTGCGCCAGGGCCACCTGAGCCAGGTGCACGCGCTCTTCACCGACAAGCCGCTGCCGCCCGAGATGGCCGACACGGTGGCCGCGGCCGGCACCCAGGTGTACGTCGCGGAATGACGATCGCGATGCTGCACCGCACCTGAAACTTCAAGTGAAATCAAGAAGTTGGCGCCGCGCGCGAACCGCTTGCGGCCCCCGTTCCTGTCAAACGGAAAATTAACGGGGCACGATTTGTCGTTGCCCGCGCGCTCGACTAGACTCCAGTTCCCCGGCCCGTTCGCCTGATCCGCCTGTGCCAGGGCGGTGCGAACTGCAGGGCCGGCGAATGCAGCTTTTCCCCCCAAGCCATACCCCGCGGGGTATCGCGCGCCGGCGTTTGCGCCGGCTGCGCGGGCAGTCCGATTGCCATGGAGAGAACGATGCTGAGTCCGCATGAATTCGCCACGCTATTGCTTGTGAAGGACGCGCCTGATCAGCGCGACATGGATCGGGATGAACTGGACATCCTGCTCGAACAGCAGCTCGTTCGCCTGGAAGGGCTCGGCTCGGGACGCAAATACTGCGTGACCGAGACCGGCGACGCCGCGCTGCGATCCATCAAGTACCGCTATTCGTGACATTCCGCTGTTCCTGACCTGACCCGTCCGCGCGGCCGACTCCGGCCGCGCGGTCGTTTCCGCTTGCCCCGCCCGTTCGCCGCGGCCGGCTTCAACCGCCGCGCAGCGTCGGATCGACCGCCGCCCGCCAGCTGATGGCCTGCGCGCGCGCCCCGTTGAAATATGCGATCCAGCCGGCGCGCGCCGCCGCGTCAGGCGCCACATAGTGGGTCGAAAGTTCGTTTACGAACGCACAATAGTTCGCCTCGGTCAGCCCGCGATACCGTTTCGCCACATACGCGTCGTACAGCGTCGAGTAGACCGGCTGCGCGTCCGCGCCCCAGTCGCGCGCCGGACCGCCGCACGACGTCTGCAGGTCGACGAACGACGGCGCCCGCCAGTTGCCGGCGAGCGGCGGCGTGCCGGCGCTGCAGCCCGCCAGAAGGACGGCGCCCACGCCGGTCCACATCCCAATACGCATGATTCACCTCGCGAAACGGTCGATTCCGCCAGTATCGTCCGGGATCGCGCCACGCGCTACTGGCCCCGCTTTTTCGAACTTTACTTTTTCGATTTCGTTCGTTAAATTTCGAATTCGAACATTTTTGTGTTCACTCTATTTCAACAGACGATAAGGACAGCAGGTGATCCAACCGAATCGCTACGATCTGCTCGTCGTCGGCGGCGGCATCAACGGCGCGGGCATCGCGCGCGATGCGGCCGGCCGCGGCCTGTCGGTCCTGCTCTGCGAGCAGGACGACCTCGCGTCGCACACGTCGTCGTCCAGCACGAAGCTGATTCACGGCGGCCTGCGTTACCTCGAGTACAACGAGTTCGGGCTGGTGCGCAAGGCGCTGCAGGAGCGCGAAACGCTGCTGCGCGCGGCGCCGCACATCATGTGGCCGCTGCGCTTCGTGATGCCGCACATGCCGAACCTGCGCCCGGCCTGGCTGATCCGCATCGGCCTGTTCCTCTACGATCACCTCGCGAAACGCGAACTGCTGCCCGGCTCGCGCGGCATCGACATGCGCCGCCACGCGGCCGGCGCGCCGCTGATCGACTCGATCAAGCGCGGTTTCGTCTATTCCGACGGCTGGGTCGACGATGCGCGCCTCGTCGTGCTGAACGCGATGGATGCGAAGGAGCGCGGCGCCGAGATCCTGACTCGCACCCGGCTCGTCTCCGCCGAACGCCGCGGCGACGAATGGGAAGCGCGGCTGCAGCACGCCGACGGCTCGATCCAGGTCGTGCATGCGCGCGCGATCGCGAACGCGGCCGGCCCGTGGGTCGGCGAAGTGCTGCACGGCGCGCTCGGCCGCGGCGCGCATCACAGCGTGCGGCTCGTGAAGGGCAGCCACATCATCACGCGCCGCCTGTTCGATCACGATCACGCATATATCTTTCAGAACCCGGACAAGCGGATCATCTTCGCGATTCCGTACGAGCACGACTTCACGCTGATCGGCACGACCGACGTCGAGTACACGAACGATCCCGCGAAGGTCGCGATCGATCGCGACGAGACGCAGTACCTGTGCGATTCGATCAACCGCTACTTCAAGCGCAAGATCTCGCCGGCCGACGTGCACTGGACCTACTCGGGCGTGCGCCCGCTACTCGAGGACGAGAACGCGGCGAACGCGTCGGCCGTCACGCGCGACTATCGCCTCGAGCTGGACGACGGCGCGGGCGCCCCGCTGCTGTCGGTGTTCGGCGGCAAGATCACGACGTTCCGCAAGCTCGCGGAAGAAGCCGGCGACATGCTGTGCCGCGCGCTCGGCCGCGACGCGAAAACCTGGACCGCCGGCGTCGCGCTGCCGGGCGGCGACATCGCGGACGCGAAGTTCGACGTATTCGCCGACGCGTTCGCAAAACGCCATCCGTGGCTGCCCGCCGCGCTCGCCCGCCGCTATGCGCGGGCGTACGGCACGCGCGCCGAGCGCGTGGTCGACGGCGCGAAGTCGCTCGCCGACCTCGGCGCCGAAATCGCGCCGGGCATCCACGAAGCCGAACTGCGCTACCTGCGCGACGCCGAATGGGCGACCTGCGCGCAGGACGCGCTGTGGCGCCGCTCGAAGCTCGGCCTGCACGTGACGCCGGGCACGCTCGACGCGGTGACGGCCGCGGTCGACGCATGGTTCGCCGCCGCGCACGCGCCGCACGCGTGATCCGGATGCTGTTGCAGTTGCCGTACCGACGTTGATTCACCGACGCGCCGCCCCACATGCGGCGCGCATCACAACTACGCCAATCCACGGATGGAGATGAGAGACATGCAGGACCAGTACATCCTCGCGCTTGACCAGGGCACCACGAGTTCCCGCGCGATGCTGTTCGATCGCCAGGGCAATATCGTTTCGATCGCCCAGAAGGAATTCGAACAGATCTACCCGCAACCCGGCTGGGTCGAGCACGACCCGCAGGAAATCTGGTCGACGCAAGCCGGCGTCGCCGCGGAAGCCGTCACGCGCACGGGCCTGAACGGCACGTCGATCGCCGCGATCGGCATCACCAACCAGCGCGAGACGACCATCGTCTGGGATCGCGAGACGGGCCAGCCCGTCTACAACGCGATCGTCTGGCAGGACCGCCGCACGGCCGACTTCTGCGACTCGCTGAAGAAGCAGGGGCTCGAGGCGAAGGTGCGCGCGAAGACCGGCCTGCCGATCGACTCGTACTTCTCCGCGACGAAGATCCGCTGGATCCTCGACAACGTGCCGGGCGCACGCGAGAAGGCACGCCAGGGCAAGCTCGCGTTCGGCACCGTCGACAGCTGGCTCGTGTGGAACTTCACGAAGCACGAACTGCACGTGACCGACGTGACGAACGCATCGCGCACGATGCTGTTCAACATCCACACGCGCGAGTGGGACAGCGAGCTGCTCGAGCTGCTCGACATCCCGCGCAGCATGCTGCCGGAAGTGAAGGCGTCGTCGGAAATCTACGGCCACACGAAGACCACCGTGTTCGCGTCGAAGATCCCGCTCGCGGGCATCGCCGGCGACCAGCACGCGGCGCTGTTCGGCCAGATGTGCACGACGTCGGGCATGGTGAAGAACACCTACGGCACCGGCTGCTTCCTGATGATGAACACCGGCAACAAGCCGATCGAGTCGAAGAACAACCTCGTCACGACGATCGCGTGGCAGATCGGCGACGACGTGCAGTACGCGCTCGAAGGCAGCATCTTCATCGCGGGCGCGGTCGTGCAGTGGCTGCGCGACGGCGTCGGCATCATCAAGACGGCCGCGGAAATCGAAGCGCTCGCCGCGAGCGTGCCGCATACCGACGGCGTCTACCTCGTACCCGCGTTCGCCGGCCTCGGCGCGCCGCACTGGAACGCACGGGCGCGCGGTTCGGTATTCGGCGTCACGCGCGGCACGACCTCCGCGCATCTCGCGCGCGCGGCGCTCGACGCGATCGCGTACCAGTCGCTCGACGTGCTGGCCGCGATGGAAGCCGATTCGGGCATCAGCATCGGCGAGCTGCGCGTCGACGGCGGCGCAAGCGCGAACAACCTGCTGATGCAGTTCCAGGCCGACCTGCTCGGCGTCGATGCGGTGCGCCCGCAGATCACCGAGACGACCGCGCTCGGCGCGGCCTACCTCGCGGGCCTCGCGATCGGCTACTGGAAGAACCTCGACGAAGTGCGCGACCAGTGGCAGCTCGATCGCCGCTTCTCGCCGTCGATGCCGAAGGAGCAGGTCGATCGCTGCATGTCCGGCTGGCAACGCGCGGTGCGCGCCGCGAAGGCATGGGCCGACGACGCCCAGTAATCCTCCGGTATCCCAACGAAATACAACAACACCGGCGGACCGCGCCACGCGCGAGTCCGCCGCGACATACGAGAGACAACATGTCACCTTATATTGCAGAATTCATCGGCACGGCGATCCTCGTGCTGCTCGGCAACGGCGCGGTCGCAAACGTGCTGCTTGCAAAGACCAAGGGCAAAGGCGCGGACCTGATCGTGATCGTGATGGGTTGGGCGATGGCCGTGTTCGTCGCCGTGTACGTGACCGCGTCGTTCAGCGGCGCGCACCTGAACCCGATCGTCACGATCAGCCTCGCGCTCGCGGGCAAGTTCGCGTGGTCGAAAGTCGGCGGCTACGTCCTCGCGCAGATGCTCGGCGGGATGGCCGGCGCGCTGCTGGTGTGGCTCGCGTATCGCCAGCACTTTGCGAAGGAAGCCGATGCGGACCTGAAGCTCGCGGTGTTCTGCACGGCGCCGGCGATCCGCAGCGTCACGCACAACGTACTGACCGAAGCGATCTGCACGTTCGTGCTGATCCTCGGCGTGCTGTACCTCGCGTCGCCGCAGGTCGGCCTCGGCGCACTCGACGCGCTGCCCGTCGGCCTGCTCGTGCTGGGCATCGGCATCTCGCTCGGCGGCCCGACCGGCTATGCGATGAGCCCGGCGCGCGACCTGTCGCCGCGCATCATGCACGCGCTGCTGCCGATCCCCGGCAAGCGCGACAGCGACTGGCGCTATGCGTGGGTGCCCGTCGTCGGCCCGCTGCTCGGCGGCGCCGCGGCAGCCGGCCTGTATCTGCACCTGCACGCCACGATCTGATCGCGGCCTGAACGAAGCGCGTGGCGTTCGGCGCCGCGCGCTTCGTCCTTCTCTTGCCCCGCCCCCTTTTCGCTACCGGTCGCTCGCGGCCGTCACCCGCGATTTCCGCTTCACGTTCGTCTCCATGACGACGACCGGCGTCACGTCGATCACGCGCTCGACCGGCATTCTCTCCAGCCGCATTTCCCAGACGAATCCCGATGCACGCCCGAAGCCGCTTGCGGCGGCGAGCCGCGCGATGCGCATCGGATGGGAGTGGATTTCCGCGTCCTCGTCGAGCACGCGCCCGCCCGTCGGCACGCCCTTCGACAACGGCGGCCGCGCGCCTGACAGGCGGGCCTCCGCACCGATCGGCACGACCCGGCCGCATCGGGCAAATTTGCCGAAACGTCACGCGGCACGCGCATGAAAGCACGTATGATGGCGAATTGATCGGCGTCGCCGATTGTCCGCTTGTTCACCATCATGCTCGATCACCTCATCTGCGACTGCGACGGCGTGCTCGTCGACAGCGAAGTCATTGCCGACCGCGTGCTGCTCGACACGCTGTCCGCCACGTTCCCGAACCTCGATTTCGAAGCCGCCGCGAAGTCGGCATTCGGCCAGCAGACGTCGCGCTTCCTCACTGGGATCGAATCCCGCTTCGGCATCGAGATGCCCGCGAACTTCATCGAGACCATCGAACACAACATCGAGGTCGCGCTCGCGCAATCGCTCGCACCGATCTCCGGCGTGCGCGATGCGCTGCTGAAGGTCACGCTGCCGGCGGCGGTCGTCTCGAACAGCCGGCTCGTGCGGGTGCGCAATTCGCTGAAGCGCGCGTCGCTCACCGAGATCTTCGGCGAGCGCGTGTTCAGCTCGGAACAGGTGGCACGACCGAAACCCTACCCCGACGTCTACCTGCACGCGGCGCAGACGCTCGGCGTCGCGCCGGCGCGCTGCATCGTCGTCGAGGACAGCGTATCGGGGTTGAATGCCGCGCGGGCGGCCGGGATGAAGACGATCGCGTTCGTCGGCGCGAGCCACATCCCCGACAATTACGCGGACGCGCTGCGCGCGATGGGCATCACACGGATCATGCGCAAGATGGACGAACTGCCGTCGCTTGTCGAGGCCGGCATGCGCGGCGAATTCGGCGACGTGCAGTCCTGAGATTCATGCAAGCCGGATCAGGTCGATCCGGCCCGCTACGGGTGCGCGAACGCACCCGCTTTCCCGTCACTCAGGCCGGCTCGCAGCAGCGCTCGCGCGCGGCCGCCAGCGCCTCGCGGAACTCGACGAGTTCCGCGATCGTCAGCATCGGCAGCCCATGCCGTTGCGCGAAACGCTCGACGTCGTCGCCGCGCGTCATCGTGCCGTCCGGATTCATCAGCTCGCACAGCACGCCGGCCGGCTTCAGGCCCGCGAGGATCGACAGGTCGACCGTGCCTTCGGTGTGACCGCGGCGCGCGAGCACGCCGCCCGGTTGCGCACGCAACGGAAACACGTGGCCGGGGCGCACGATGTCGTGCGGCTTCGCGCCTTCCGCGATCGCCGCGCGGATCGTCGTCACGCGGTCGGCCGCCGACACACCGGTATGCACGCCTTCGCGCGCTTCGATCGACACCGTGAACGCGGTGCCGTTGCGGCTCTCGTTGGTCTGCATCATCGGCGGCAGCTCGAGCGCGCGCACCGTGTCGTCGGTCAGACACAGGCACACGATGCCGCTGCACTCGCGGATCAGCAGCGCCATCGTCTCGGGCGTGATGCGCTCGGCGGCGACGATCAGGTCGGCTTCGTTCTCGCGGTCGTGGTCGTCCTGCAGCACGACCGCGCGGCCGGCGCGCATCGCGTCGAGCGCCGCGGCGATGCGCGGCGGCACCGGTTCGGAATCCAGCAACGGGAGATCGGCAAAGGCGTCGGCCGGTGCCGACGAACGGGACATCAAGGACATGTGAAACGCTCCTCGCAAATACGATTTGGGCGAAAAACGTTCCAGGGCATTGCAAACAGACAGAACGACAACCCGCTTCGCACGCATCGCGAAGCGGCCCTGACGGACATGACTATCTGCACATCTTCTCTCATCCGGACTATGACCGTCGGCTCTGGCATTCGACCAGATCTGCTGACCCCGCGCGGATGCGCGGGCGCTCGCGGGCTCGCCGGCTTACGCCAGCCTACCGCCGGTGGGGATTTTCGCCCCGCCCTGAAGACGCACTGATTGCCGGACGGGGGTTCCCCGTCAACGGCGGGCCAAGCATACAACAGCTGCGCACGAAGCGCAGCGCACCACACCTAAAACCTTACTGACGACTCCGTCTAACGGCATCGTCCGAACGGCCGACTCTCCGGCCGCACGCCCGCGAGACAACGGCAAAGCGGCCGTTGCGTCGCGCCCGCGCGGTCAGTGGGCCGCATGCGCCGCATCGGGCACGAGCCAGCGCGGCGGCACCTCGGGGCTCACCGTCACGCGAAACGCGCGCGCTTCGCTGTCGCCGGGGTTGCGCAGGCTGTACGGCTGGTCGGCATCGAACACGATCGCGTCGCCGGTCGCCAGCAGCTGGCGGCGGTCATGCACGCTGACTTCGAGCGTGCCTTCGCTGACGACGAGGTTGATCGTCGTGCCGGGGGCACGGCGCGCGCCGGGCTCCGTATGCAGCGGCGCGATCCGCAGTTCGTGGAATTCGGCCGCGGCCGGCTCGCCTTCCGGATACAGCGCGCGTGCGGAGAAACGCCCGTTCGAACTGACGACGCGCGACGCGCGCTCCGCCGCCAGGTGCTCGAAGCCGTTTACCGCGTGGCGGCGCAGGAACGCGGCGACCGACACCTTCAGCGCCGCGGCGATCTTGCAGAGCACCTTGATCGACGGCACGCTGCGCGCCGACTCGATCTGCGCGAGCATCGCGCGGGATACGCCGGACAGCCGCGCGAGCGCATCGAGCGACAATTGCCGCTCGGCGCGCAAACGCGCGAGGTTCACGCCGACGACCTGCTCGAGGGCGTCGAGCGACGCGGACGCGTGCAGGTCGGCCGCGTTGCCGGACTCGAAGGAAGACACGTCGCGCACGAGCGCCAGGGATGAAGACATAGCATTGCCTCCGGGCCGCCGTGCGGCCCTGCGTAGGGGTAAGCCGGGATCGGAATCGGGTTGCGCCAGCCATGGCGCGTATCGAGACGCTATCACCCGCCCAGGCACGGGCAAACGAAGTTATCTTCACACCGTTATCAGCATTGCGGAGGAATGCGTTTCTCGCGAACCTTTTCCTGCCGCTATCGCGTCGCCGCCCGGCCCCGTGACGCGCTCACTGCGCTGCCGGCGCCGCGCCGCGTGCCGGGCCGCGCGCGTCGAGCCGCATCGCGAGCCACGTGACGACCAGCGCCGCGAACGTGACCGCGACGGCGACCCACGGCAGCGCGTCGAGCGCGAGGCCGTGCTCCAGCGCGAGGCCGCCGAGCCACGCGCCGCCGGCGTTGCCGACGTTGAACGCGCCGATGTTCAGCGTCGACGCGAGATGCGGCGCGCTCGCGGCCTTCTCGACCACGCGCGCCTGCAGCGGCGGCACCGTCGCGAACGCGGCGATCCCCCACACGAATACGGTGACGGCGGCCGCGACCGGCAGGTGGCTCGTCTTCGCGAACACGGCCATCACGGCCATCAGCGCGACGAGGATCGCGATCAGCGACGGCATCAGCGCGCGGTCGGCGAGCTTGCCGCCGAGCGTGTTGCCGATCGTCAGCCCGGCGCCGAACAGCACGAGGATCAGCGCGACCGAACGCGGCGCGTAGCCCGACACGGTTTCGAGAATCGGCGCGATGTACGTGAACACGACGAACACGCCGCCGAAGCCGAGCACCGTCATCAGCAGCGCGAGCCATACCTGCGGCTCCTTCAGCACGCGCACTTCGTGGCCGAGGCCGACCGGCCCGCTGTCGTGACGGTTCGGCACCAGCGCGGCCACGCCGCCGAGCGACAGCACGCCGAGCGCGGCGACGATCCAGAACGACGCGCGCCAGCCGAGCAGCTGGCCGACGAAGGTGCCGAACGGCACGCCGAGCACGTTCGACAGCGTGAGCCCCGTGAACATCAGCGCGATCGCGCTCGCGCGCTTGTCGGCCGGCACGAGCGACGCGGCGACCACCGCGCCGATCCCGAAGAACGAGCCGTGCGCGAATGACGTGACGACGCGCGCGACCATCAGCATCGCGTAGCCGGATGCGGTCGCGCACAGCACGTTGCCGACGATGAAGATCGCCATCAGCAGTTGCAGCGCGGCCTTGCGCGGCATGCGGCTCGTGAGCACCGCGAGCAGCGGCGCGCCGACCGCCACGCCGAGCGCGTAGCCCGTGACGAGCAGGCCGGCCGACGGCAGCGACACGGCGAGGTCGTGCGCGACTTCGGGCAGCAGGCCCATGATGATGAATTCGGTGGTGCCGATGGCGAAGGCGCTGATCGCGAGCGCCAGTAACGGGATGGGCATGACGTTCTCCGGAAGACGGCGGCCGCGGCGCCCGATCGGTGCCGCACCGCACAAGAAGCGGGATGTGCGCGCATTGTCCCGAAGACGCCTATATTTGATAATTGGCGTGGCATTTGAACCATTTTCAAAAATTTCTGGAAAATCGCATGGACCGACTGGGCGATATCCGGCTGTTCGTCGAAGCCGCGGAGCTAGGCAGCCTGTCGGCCGCCGGGCGCAAGCTGAACCTCACGCCGGCCGCCGCGAGCGCGCGCCTCGCGAAGCTCGAGGCGAAGATCGCGACGCGGCTGTTCGAACGCTCGACGCGGCAGTTGCGGCTCACCGACGAGGGCAGGCTGTACCTGAACTGCTGCCGCCAGGCGCTGCAGGCGCTCGACGACGCGGACGCCATGCTGCAGGAAGGCCGCAACGTCGTCGGCGGCAAGGTGCGGCTGTCGTCGACGTCCGATTTCGGCCGCAACCAGCTGCTCGACTGGCTCGACGAATTCACGACGCTGCACCCAGACGTCACGTTCGCGCTGACGGCATCCGATTCGTCGTCGAACCTGTGGCAGGACGAGATCGACCTCGCGATCCGCTTCGCCGCGCCGCCGGACGGCGCGCTGATCGCCCGCCGGCTCGCCACCAACCGGCGCGTGCTGTGCGCAGCGCCGTCGTTCGTCGAGCGCCACGGCTCGCCGGCCGATCCGCACGATCTGGCCCGTTTTCCATGCAACGTGATCACGATCGCGTCCGGGCCGATGAACACCTGGCATTTCACGCGCGGCGACGAGGTGCAGATCCACACGGTGCCCGTGTCGACCGCGTTCGAGACCAACGACGGCGGCCTCACGCGCGAATGGACGCTGCGCGGCCACGGCATCGCGCTGAAGTCGCTGTGGGACATCGCCGACGACGTCCGCGCGGGCCGCCTGCGCGTGCTGCTGCCCGACTGGCGGCACCAGGACGCGCCGCTGCACGCGATCTATCACAGCAAGCGCTACATGGCGCCGCGCGTGCGCGTGCTGCTCGACTTCCTCGCCGAACGCTTCGCGCGCGAGGAAACCGCGCTCGACGACCTGCTGAACGCGTGCCGCTGACGGCCGGTACCCGGCCTTTCAGGGGTCGGAACCTGACACCCGGCGTCGCGCGGCCGCAACCCGCCGCCCGTCCGGGGCGGCGCGAAAAGCTATAATGGAAGGCTTTTCCGACGGCCTTTCCTGCTCGCCGCGCGCATCCGCGTGCCGCGCACGGCCGTCCCGATTCACCCTTGACGACGCCCCCAGGTCAACCACTGCGAACGGCGAATCCCCATGACCAAGAAAGTTTACGTAAAGACCTTCGGCTGCCAGATGAACGAGTACGACTCGGACAAGATGGTGGACGTGCTCAACGCCGCCGAAGGCCTCGAGAAGACCGATACGCCCGAAGACGCGGACATCATCCTGTTCAACACCTGCTCGGTGCGTGAAAAGGCGCAGGAGAAGGTGTTCTCCGACCTCGGCCGCGTGCGCGAGCTGAAGGAAGCGAAGCCCGGCCTGCTGATCGGCGTCGGCGGCTGCGTCGCGAGCCAGGAAGGCGCGTCGATCGTGTCGCGCGCGCCGTACGTCGACCTCGTGTTCGGCCCGCAGACCCTGCACCGCCTGCCGCAGATGATCGACGCGCGCCGCGCGAGCGGCCGCGCGCAGGTCGACATCACGTTCCCGGAAATCGAGAAGTTCGACCACCTGCCGCCCGCGCGCGTCGAGGGGCCGAGCGCGTTCGTGTCGATCATGGAAGGGTGCTCGAAGTACTGCAGCTACTGCGTGGTGCCGTACACGCGCGGCGATGAAGTGTCGCGCCCGCTCGACGACGTGCTGACCGAAGTGGCCGGCCTCGCCGACCAGGGCGTGCGCGAAGTCACGCTGCTCGGCCAGAACGTGAACGCGTACCGCGGCGCGCTGGCGGCCGGCTCGTCCGACATCGCCGATTTCGCGACGCTGATCGAATACGTCGCCGACATCCCGGGCATCGAGCGGATCCGCTACACGACGTCGCACCCGAAGGAATTCACGCAGCGCCTGATCGACACCTACGCGAAGGTGCCGAAGCTCGTGAGCCACCTGCACCTGCCGGTCCAGCACGGCTCCGACCGCATCCTGATGGCGATGAAGCGCGGCTACACGGTGCTCGAATACAAGTCGGTGATCCGCAAGCTGCGCGCGATCCGCCCCGACCTCTCGCTGTCGACCGACATGATCGTCGGTTTCCCCGGCGAGACCGAGGACGATTTCGACAAGATGATGGCCCTGGTGCACGAGATGAGCTACGACACGAGCTTCTCGTTCATCTACAGCCCGCGCCCCGGCACGCCCGCCGCGAACCTGCACGACGACACGCCGCGCGACGTGAAGCTCAAACGCCTGCAACATCTGCAGGCGACCATCGAGGAGAACGTCGCACGCATCAGCCAGTCGATGGTCGGGAAGGTCGAGCGGATCCTCGTCGAGGGCCCGTCGCGCAAGGACCCGAACGAACTCGCGGGCCGCACCGAGAACAACCGGGTCGTGAATTTCCCGGCGCCGCTCGCCGCGCACCCGCGCCTGATCGGCCAGATGATCGACGTGCGGATCAACCATGCGTACCCGCATTCGCTGCGCGGCGAGCTCGTGCTCGTCAGCGGCGATGCGAGCGCGGCCACCCACTGATTGACGCTCAACAGGAGCCCGACGCTACTTTGAAGACCGTCCAAGCACTGGAATTCACTGCCCCGCGCGACGACAACGCGCGCCTCGCCAACCTCTGCGGGCCGCTCGACGAGAACCTGCGGCAGATCGAACAGGCGCTCGACGTCACGCTCGCGCGGCGCGGCCACCGGATCACGATCCGCGGGCGCGGCGCGAAGCTCGCGCTCGCCGCGCTCGAGAACTTCTACAACCGCGCGCGCGATCCGCTGTCGGTCGACGACATCCAGCTCGCGCTGGTCGAGGTGCGCCACACGACCGGCAACGGCCGCCAGGACACGCTCGACGTGCGCTTCCGCGGCGACCCCGACCATCCGTTCGACGAGCCCGTCGTGCAGCTCGACGCCAGCGAGCCGGACGAGGAACCCGCGCCGAAGCTGTACACGCGGCGCGCCGACCTGCGCGGCCGCACGCCCGCGCAGCGCGAGTACCTGAAGCAGATCCTGTCGCACGACGTGACGTTCGGCATCGGGCCGGCCGGCACCGGCAAGACCTACCTCGCGGTCGCGTGCGCGGTCGATGCGCTCGAGCGCGACCAGGTCAAGCGGATCGTGCTGACGCGCCCGGCCGTCGAGGCCGGCGAGCGGCTCGGCTTCCTGCCGGGCGATCTCGCGCAGAAGGTCGACCCGTACCTGCGCCCGCTGTACGACGCGCTGTACGACCTGCTCGGCTTCGACAAGACCGCGAAGATGTTCGAGCGCCAGATGATCGAGATCGCACCGCTCGCCTACATGCGCGGCCGCACGCTGAACCACGCGTTCATCATCCTCGACGAGGCGCAGAACACGACGCCCGAGCAGATGAAGATGTTCCTCACGCGGATCGGCTTCGGCTCGAAGGCCGTCGTGACCGGCGACACGAGCCAGGTCGACCTGCCGCGCGGCCACAAGAGCGGCCTCGTCGAGGCGCAGCAGGTGCTCGGCGGCGTGCGCGGCATCGCGCTCACGCGCTTCACGAGCGCGGACGTCGTGCGTCATCCGCTCGTCGCCCGCATCGTCGAGGCGTACGACGAGTTCCACGCACAGCATCAGGACGGCTGAGCGGCAGCCTGCCCTGCCCCCACCCTGCCGGCCCGGCCCGCCACACGGCGCGCCGGGCTTTTTTTGCCCGGTCGAATTCGGGTGGGATCGGCCGTTTGGTGTATCCTCGACGCGTCCCAATCGCCGTACGCGTCATGAAATCTTCCCGTTCCCGCAAGTCCGGTCGCGCCCAGTCCGCCGCGCCCGAATCCCCCCGTCTTTCGCTGTTCGACGCGAAGGGCAAGGCCCGCACCGTCAACGCACAGGGCCTGCGGATCGACTTCCCGGACGGCCGCAGCCTGATGTTCGACCTGTCGGGCAGCTCCGGCGACGCGGCCGTCGCGAGCGGCGCGCAGCACAACGATCCGGCGATGCGCGCGAAGCTCGCGCTGCAGCCGGAGCACTACGACAGCGTAACGCTGCACGTGGGGGCCGAGCTCGCGCCGCGCGAGGACGACCACGACGACGCACCGCGCGCGCTGGAACTCGACCTGTCCGTGCAGTATGGCGACGAAATCACGAGCGACGTGCGCAAGACGCTGCCCAAGCGCAAGCTGATCGCCGAGTGGATCGAGCCGGCGCTGTTCGCGAGCGCGCAGCTCACCGTGCGCTTCGTCGGCGAAGGCGAAGGGCGCACGCTGAACGCCGGCTACCGCCACAAGGACTATCCGACCAACGTGCTGACCTTCGCGTACGACGCGGCGCCCGACGGCACCGTGATCGGCGACCTCGTGCTGTGCTGCCCGGTCGTCGAGAAGGAAGCGCACGAGCAGGGCAAGCCGCTCCTGGCCCACTACGCGCACCTGCTGGTGCACGGCGCGCTGCACGCGCAGGGCTACGACCACGAGACGAGCGACGAGGACGCGGCCGAAATGGAAGCGCTCGAAGTCGACATCCTCGCGAAGCTGGGCTTCCCGAACCCGTACCAGTAAGCCTTTCGCACGATGCGCAACGCCGCGATGCTCCCGCCCGCCTACCCGCCGTCGATCGGCGACGGGCGCCTGCTGACGGAAGACGAGCTCGCGGCCTCGCTCGCGCACACGATGCGCGACTGGGACGGCCGGCAGGATCTCTGGCTGTTCGGCTATGGCTCGCTGATCTGGAACCCCGGTCTCCCGACCGTCGCCGCCGTGCGCGGCAAGGTACACGGCTACCACCGCGGGCTCTACCTGTGGTCGCGCGTGAACCGCGGCACGCCCGAACGCCCGGGCCTCGTGCTCGCGCTCGATCGCGGCGGCTCGTGCTCGGGCATCGCGTTCCGGCTGTCGGGCCCGACCGCGCAACCGCACCTCGAGACACTGTGGAAGCGCGAGATGCCGATGGGGTCGTACCGGCCCGCGTGGCTGCCCTGCACGCTCGAGAGCGGCGAACGCGTGAACGCGCTCGCGTTCGTGATGCGCCGCGACGTACCGACCTATACGGGCAAGCTGTCCGACACCGTCGTGAAGGAAGTGTTCAGCTGCGCGGCCGGCCGCTACGGCACGACGCTCGACTACGTGAGCCGCACGGTCGACGCGCTGCGCGCGAGCGGCATTCCCGATCGCGCGCTGGAAGGGTTGCTCGCGCGATGCAAGTGACGCGATCCCGCACCGCCCGCGCATTCGAACGAGGCGCCCACCGATGAAACCGTCACGCTGGTCGCGCTGCAAGGTCGCCGCGCTGCTCGTCGCCGCGAGCGTCGCCTTGTCCGGCTGCGGGATCCTGGGCTGCGGCGGCGCCGCGACCAACGGAGCGGCCGCCGGCGGCTGCTCGGCCGGCATGCGCTTCTGAGCCCCCTTTCGCTGCCGAGCCCCCTTTCGCCCCCGTCTTCGACCGCGATCGCATGCGGCGGATTGCCGCCGATGCCAACCGGCCGGCCGGTCGTTTTCCCCGTTGCGCCGCCCCGTCCTGCCCGAACCTGTTTTTTGCGCTGCTGCGCCTTCGCCCTTTTCTGGGATAGGATGGACCCGAGGACGAGGTCGCGCCCGGCGCGGCCGTCCGCGAGCGGGGCCCGCGAGCCGCCCGCCCTGGCCGTGCGGCCGGGGTGACACGGTCGCGTCGTGCCCTTGGTGTATCCTTGCCTACTCCGTGACAGCGCGCCCCGGCATGACCCGGGCGCACCACCATGAACGATTCGTATCCCAGTCGTAAGCCAACCGACAAACCGCAAGAAAAGCGCTCGCTGCTCGAGCGCCTGACCGACTTCATCTCGCCCGAGCCCGAATCCCGCGGCGAGCTGCTGGAAATCCTCCAGGACGCCCACGAACGCAACCTGATCGACGCCGACTCGCTGTCGATGATCGAAGGCGTGTTCCAGGTCTCCGATCTGTGCGCCCGCGACATCATGGTGCCGCGCGCGCAGATGGACGCGATCAACATCGCCGACAAGCCCGAGGATTTCATCCCGTTCGTCCTCGAAAAGGCGCACTCGCGCTACCCCGTGTACGAGGAGAACCGCGACAACGTCATCGGCGTGCTGCTCGCGAAGGATCTGCTGCGCTTCTATGCCGAAGAAGAGTTCGACGTGCGCGGGATGCTGCGCCCGGCCGTGTTCATTCCGGAATCGAAGCGCCTGAACGTGCTGCTGCACGACTTCCGCGTGAACCGCAACCACCTCGCGATCGTCGTCGACGAATACGGCGGCGTGGCGGGCTTGATCACGATCGAGGACGTGCTCGAACAGATCGTCGGCGACATCGAGGACGAATACGACTTCGACGAGGAAGCCGGCAACATCATCTCGGGGCCGGACGGCCGCTTCCGCGTGCGTGCGCTCACCGAGATCGAACAGTTCAACGAGGCGTTCGGCACCGATTTCCCCGACGACGAAGTCGACACGATCGGCGGCCTGATCACCCATCATTTCGGACGCGTGCCGCATCGCGGCGAGAAGCTGCAGCTCGGCAACCTCGTGTTCGAGATCCAGCGCGGCGATGCACGCCAGGTGCATGTGCTGCTGGTGCGCCGCAACCCGCTCGCCAGCCGTCGCGCCGAAACCTCGCACGAAGACTGACCGTTCCGCGCCAGCCGCGTTTCCTTCAACCGCTCGCCCACTTCCGCTTCACATGGACGATCCGATCCCGTCCCGCCCGGCTGGCGGCCTCCTCGCGCCGGCGCCCGGCCGCGCGCTGCCGCGCTGGCACTACCCGGCCGCGCTGCTCGCGGGCGCGGCCAATACGCTCAGCTTCGCACCGACGCCGCACGGCGGCTGGCTGCAACTCGTCGTATTCGTCTGGTTTTTCGCGCAACTGACGCGCACGTCGAGCTGGCGCGGCGCCGCGCTCACCGGCGGCGCATTCGGCTTCGGCAACTTCATCAGCGGCATCTGGTGGCTCTACATCAGCATGCACGTGTACGGCGAGATGGCCGCGCCGCTCGCGGGCGGCGCGCTCGTGCTGTTCGCGCTGTACCTGTCGCTGTACCCGGCGTTCTCGGCCGGGCTGTGGTCGTTCTGCGCGGGCCATGCGTGGCATCGCCGTACCCCCGATCCACGTCCGTTCTCGCCGACCTGGCACGGCGCGTTCGCGTTCGCGAGCGCGTGGGCCTTCGGCGAATGGCTGCGCGGCACGCTGTTTACCGGCTTTCCGTGGCTCGCCAGCGGCTACCCGCAGGTCGACGGCCCGTTCGCGGGCTTCGCGCCGGTGGTCGGCGTATACGGGATCGCGTGGGTACTCGCGCTGTTCGCGGCGCTGGTCGTGCAGGCGCTCGTCGCCGCGCGCCCGGCGCCCGCGCGTGACAACGGCGCCGGGAGTGCCGGCGGCAACCCGCGCGTGCGCATCGCCGCGCCGGCCGGCGTGGCGGTCGCGCTCGTCGCGGCCGGCCTCGGGCTGTCGCAGGTCACGTGGACGGTGCCCGCGAATGCGCCGCTCACCGTGCGGCTGCTGCAGGGCAACGTGAAGCAGGACATCAAGTTCGAGCAGGAAGGCATCGACGCGGCGATCAAGATGTACCAGCGGATGATCATCGAGAAGCCGGCCGACCTGATCGTCACGCCGGAGACCGCGATCGCCGTGATGATCCAGGAGCTGCCCGAGCCGTTCGCCGTCGCGATCCGCAAGTTCAGCGACACGACGGGCTCGGCCGTGCTGTTCGGCGCGGTCGGCGCGTCGGTGACCGAGGACGGCCACTACGTCGACTATACGAACAGCCTGTACGGCGTGACGCCGAACTCGCGCGACATCTATCACTACGACAAGCACCATCTCGTGCCCTTCGGCGAATTCATCCCGTGGGGCTTCCGGTGGTTCGTCGACCTGATGAAGATGCCGCTCGGCGATTTCGCGCGCGGCGCGCCGGTGCAGAAGCCGTTCCTCGTGCACAACCAGCCCGTGATGGCCGACATCTGCTACGAGGACTTGTTCGGCGAGGAAATCGCCGCGACGATCCGCGACAACCCGCAGCCGCCCGGCGTGCTCGTCAACGTGACGAACCTCGCGTGGTTCGGCGACACGATCGCGCTCGACCAGCACCTGCAGATCGCGCGGATGCGCTCGCTCGAAACGGGCCGGCCGATGCTGCGCTCGACCAACACGGGGATGACCGCCGCGATCGACGCGCACGGGCGCGTGCTCGGCCAATTGAAGCCGTTCACGATCGGTTCGCTCGACGTGCGGATCGAAGGCACGAGCGGCTTCACGCCTTATGTGACGAGCGGCAACAACATCGTGCTCGCGGTGTCGTTCGTGCTGCTCGCGTTCGGCTTCACGTTCGGGCCGGGGCTGCGCCGGCGCAATGGCCGCAACAACGGCGGCGATCAACCCGAATGACGCAAGCGGCGGCCGGTGACCGCTAGCCGGCCGTTCAGGCCTGCCGGGCCGGCTGACCCGGTCGATCCGGCTGCGCGGCGAGGCTGCGCAGGTCGCGACTCACCGCCTCCATCACCGGCTGCCACGCGTCGAACGCCGGCTGCCGGTACAACGTCGCGCTCGGATACCACGGGCTGTCCGTGCGTTCGAGCATCCACGGCCAGTGCGGATTCACGTCGAGCAGCACCCACGTGCGCGCCCCGAGCGCGCCCGCCAGGTGCGCGACCGACGTGCACACGGTCATCACCAGATCCAGCGCGCCGATGAATGCGGCCGTATCGTCGAAGCTCGTCAGCTCCGCCGTGAAATCCTCGATCGAGAAACCGGCCGCGCGCGCCGCCGCGACATCCGCGTACGCGCCCGGCTGCAGCGAATAAAACGCGACGCCGTCGATCCCGCGAAACGCGTCCGCATAGCGCTCGAGCCCGACGCGCCGGAACGGGTTGCGCTGGTGGCCCGCGCTGCCCGTCCACACGAGCCCGACCTTCAGCCGGCGCTCGCCCGCAAGCCGCGCGCGCCACGCATCGCGCGCGTGCGGATCGGCCCGCAGGTAAGGCACCGACGATCCGAGCGTCTCGTTCTCCATGCCGAGCATCAGCGGCAGGCCGATCAGCGGCACCTCGTAATCGAATGCCGGCAGCGCGTCGACGCCGCCGCCCGCACCGAATACGTCCACGTGCGCGCCAAGACTGCGCTGCATCAGCGTGCCGACCTGCGGGAACGTATTCCACGCGAGCCGGCCGCCTTCGCGATGCACGCGCTCGGCGAGCGGCGCGACGTAGCGGCAGAACTGCAGCACGTCGCCGAGCCCCTGTTCGCCCCATACCAGCAGCGTCTTGCCCGCCAGCGGCTCGCCCTGCCAGCGCGGGCCCGGCAGCGCCGGCCGGCGGCCGCGCAGTTCGCCCGCGCCGTCCCAGCGCGCCTCGTGGCCGCGCCAGCCGGCCGCGTAGTTGCCGCGCACGAGCTGGATGATCGCGAGGTTGAAACGGAACGACGCGTCGTCGGGCGCCAGCTCGCATGCACGCGCCGCGTAACGCTCGGCATCGTCCCAGCGTTGCGCCTCCTTCATCGCCATCGCGACGTTGTTCATCGCGAGCGCGTTGCCGGGCGCGAGGTCGTCCAGCCGCGCGGCGCACGCGAGCGCGCCGTCGAGGTCGTGCGCCGCGATCCGCGCGACGACCAGATTGATCCACGCCTGCACGTCTTGCGGATCGTGCTTCACGGCCGCGTCGAGCAGCGCGATCTCCTCCGCGCGGTCGCCGCCCGACAACCGCAGCGCGATCGCAAGGTTGTTGCGCAACGACGGCCGGCCCGCATCGATCGCCAGCGCCGCGCGGTACGGCGCGACGGCATCCGCGTGGCGGTCGGCCATCTGCAGCGCGTAACCGTGATTGAAGTACGCGGTCGCGCCCGGCCGCACGCGCGCCGCGCATTCGGCGAGCGCGAGTGCATCGGCCGTGCGCTGCCGCGCGACGAGCGTCGTCGTGAGCTGCGCGAGCGCATCGGCGTCGACCGCGTGCAGATGGGCGGCAGCGGCGAGCCACAGATCGTGCGCGGCGCGCTCGCCGCGCGCTTGCGCGTCGGCGGCCTGGCCGAGCAGCGCGAGCAGCGGCGGAAGCAGCGGAATGAGGAGGTCGGTCGGGTCGTCCATGCGATCGGCGTCGGCAAGCGGTGACGCGGCACGCGTGGCGCGCGCCGCAATATGCGCATCTTAACGCCCGCGCGAAGCGGCACGGCATGCGCGTCGCGACAACCCCGCGGGCGGCCGCACGGACCGCGCCGCCCGCTCGTGCGGCCCTTCCGGAAGCGCGCCGGCGGCGGCCTCGCCCGCGTTCCGGCCGCATCCGCTCGCCGATCCGGTAAAATTACGCGTTTCAGCACACTAACAAGCCGCGCCGCCGCGCGAGCCGACCCTCCGGGCCCCGCCCGGAGCGCCGCCCGCAACGGAGCGCCAGCGCCACGAAGGCTCTTCATGCTTACGTTTCAGCAAATCATCCTGACGCTGCAGTCCTACTGGGACAAGCAGGGTTGCGCCCTGCTCCAGCCCATCGACATGGAAGTCGGCGCGGGCACGTCGCACGTCCACACGTTCCTGCGCGCGGTCGGCCCCGAGCCGTGGCGCGCCGCGTACGTGCAGCCGTCGCGCCGCCCGAAGGACGGCCGCTACGGCGAGAACCCGAACCGCCTGCAGCACTACTACCAGTACCAGGTCGTGCTCAAGCCGGCGCCGGAAAACATCCTCGACCTGTACCTCGGCTCGCTCGAAGCGCTCGGCTTCGACCTGAAGCAGAACGACGTGCGCTTCGTCGAGGACGACTGGGAAAACCCGACGCTCGGCGCGTGGGGGCTCGGCTGGGAAGTGTGGCTGAACGGGATGGAAGTCACGCAGTTCACGTATTTCCAGGAAGTCGGCGGCCTCGAATGCAAGCCGGTGCTCGGCGAGATCACGTACGGCCTCGAACGCCTCGCGATGTACCTGCAGAAGGTCGAGAACGTGTACGACCTCGTGTGGACCGAGTGGGAAGAGCAGGGCCCGAACGGCCCCGAGCTGCGCCGCCTGTCGTATGGCGACGTGTACCACCAGAACGAGGTCGAGCAGTCGACCTACAACTTCGAGCACGCGAACGTCGACCTGCTGTTCACGTTCTTCAACAGCTACGAAGCGGAAGCGAAGAAGATGATCGACGCGCAGCTCGCGCTGCCCGCGTACGAGCTCGTGCTGAAGGCCGGCCACACGTTCAACCTGCTCGACGCCCGCGGCGCGATCTCGGTCACCGAGCGCGCGGCGTACATCGGCCGCATCCGCGCACTGTCGCGTCTCGTCGCGCAGGCTTACTACGACTCGCGCGAGAAGCTCGGCTTCCCGATGCTCGGCAACCCGCCGGGCGTGCCGGGCCTCACCACCGACGCCCAGGACGCCGCGCAGCCGGCATGGGCGCCGCCGCTCAAGGTCGAACGCAAGATCGATCAGGACTGACGAGACGAGAATCATTCCAACCATGACGCACAATCATCCCGCCCCCCTGCTCGTCGAACTGCTGACCGAAGAGCTGCCGCCGAAGGCCCTCGCGCGCCTCGGCGACGCATTCGCGGAAGGTCTCGCGCAACGCCTCGCGGCGCGCGACCTCGTCGAAGGCGAACTCGTGTTCGAACGCTACGCCACGCCGCGCCGCCTCGCCGTCGTCGTGCAGAACGTACGCGCCGTCGCGCCTGACAAGCAGGTCCGCGAAAAAGTCCTGCCGGTGTCGGTCGCACTCGACGCCGAAGGCAAGCCGACGGCGCCGCTCGCGAAGAAGCTCGCGGCGCTCGGCCACCCGAACCTGTCGATCGCCGATCTCGAGCGCGCGCAGGACGGCAAGGCCGAAGCGTTCTTCATCAACTACTCTGCGGCCGGCGCGACGCTCGCCGACGGCCTGCAGGCCGCGCTCGACGAAGCGCTCGCGAAGCTGCCGATCCCGAAGTTCATGACGTACCAGCGCCCGGACGGCTCCGACGTGAAGTTCGTGCGCCCGGTCCATCGCCTGACCGTGCTGCACGACGACCGCATCGTGCCCGTCACCGCGTTCGGCGTCGATGCCGGCGACACCACGCTCGGCCACCGCTTCCTGTCCGATGGCCTCGTCGCGATCCAGCATGCGCGCGCGTACGCCGACACGCTGCGCGACAAGGGCCGCGTGATCGCGCACTTCGCCGATCGCCGCGAAACGATCCGCACGCAACTGAACGAACACGCGAACGGCGATACCGTCGTGATGCCCGAATCGCTGCTCGACGAAGTGACGTCGCTGGTCGAATGGCCGGTCGTCTACCCGTGCCGCTTCGAGGACGAATTCCTGCAGGTTCCGCAGGAATGCCTGATCCTCACGATGCAGACGAACCAGAAGTATTTCGCGCTGACCGACGTCGCCGGCAAGCTGCGCTCGCGCTTCCTGATCGTGTCGAACATCGAGACGAAGACGCCGGGCGAGATCATCGAAGGCAACGAGCGCGTCGTGCGCCCGCGCCTCGCCGACGCGAAGTTCTTCTTCGAGCAGGACAAGAAGAAGCCGCTCGCCGACCGCGTGCCGCAACTCGCGAACGTCGTGTATCACAACAAGCTCGGCTCGGCGCTCGCGCGCGTCGAGCGCCTCGAGGCGCTGGCCGGCGAGATCGCGCCCGCGATCGGCGCCGACGCCGCGCACGCGAAGCGCGCCGCGCGCCTCGCGAAGGCCGACCTGCTGACCGACATGGTCGGCGAGTTCCCCGAACTGCAGGGCACGATGGGCACGTACTACGCGCGCCACGACGGCGAAGCCGACGACGTCGCGCTCGCGTGCGCCGAGCACTACCAGCCGCGCTTCTCCGGCGACGCGCTGCCGACCACGCCCGTGTCGACGGCCGTCGCGCTGGCCGACAAGCTCGAGACGATCGTCGGCATCTGGGGCATCGGCCTCGCGCCGACCGGCGAGAAGGACCCGTTCGCGCTGCGCCGCCACGCGCTCGGCGTGCTGCGCCTGCTGCTCGAGAAGCAGCTGCCGCTCGATCTCGTGTCGCTGCTGCGCACGGCCCACGCGCGCTTCGAAGGCGTGCCGGGCGTCGCCGAATCGACCGACGCGATCCTCGCGTTCTTCATGGATCGCCTGCGCGGCCTGCTGCGCGAGCGCGGTTATTCGGCCGGCGAAATCGACGCGGTGCTGAGCCTGAACCCGACGCGCGTCGACGATCTCGTCGCGCGCCTCGACGCGGTGCGCGAATTCACGCGCCTCGCGGAAGCCGAAGCGCTCGCGGCCGCGAACAAGCGGATCTCGAACATCCTGAAGAAGTCGGAAGGCGGCGCGAACGGCACGGTGCAGCCGGCGCTGCTCGTCGAGGCCGCCGAGAAGGCGCTGCACGAACAGCTCGCGGCCGTCACGCCGCACGTGCAGTCGCAGCTCGAGGCGCGCGCGTACACGGGCGCGCTGTCGGCGCTCGCCGCGCTGCGCGCGCCGGTCGACACGTTCTTCAACGACGTGATGGTCAATGCGGAAGATCCGGCACTGCGAGCCAACCGTCTCGCGCTGCTGTCCGCGCTGCACCAGCAGATGAACTGCGTCGCCGACATCTCGAAGCTCGCCGCATAAGGGCCGCACGATGCCGATCAGCCCCAACCGAAAGCTCGTCGTCCTCGACCGCGACGGCGTGATCAACGTCGATTCGGATGCGTTCATCAAGACGCCCGACGAATGGATCGCGCTGCCCGGCAGCCTCGAGGCGATCGCCCGGCTCAACCACGCGGGGTATCGCGTGGTCGTCGCGACCAACCAGTCCGGCATCGGTCGCGGGCTGTTCGACATGGCCGCGCTCAACGAGATGCACCTGAAGATGCATCGCGCGGCGGCCGCGGTTGGCGCGCGCATCGACGCGGTGTTCTTCTGCCCGCACACGGCCGAGGATCACTGCGACTGCCGCAAGCCGAAACCCGGCATGATGCAGATGGTCGCCGAGCGCTTCGAGATCGATCCCGGTCACACGCCGGTCGTCGGCGATTCGCTGCGCGACCTGCAGGCCGGCGTCGCGGTCGGCTTCCAGCCGCACCTCGTGCTGACCGGCAAGGGCAAGAAGACGCTCGCCGCGGGCAACCTGCCGCCCGGCACGAAGGTCCATGACGACCTGCGCGCGTTCGCGCTCGACTTCCTTTCACACGAACACGAGTGATGCGGCCGCCGCGCGCATCCTCCCTCACACCAGACTCACGCCGATGCGCTTCGTCCGCTCCCTGCTGCTGCTGATCTACTTCATCCTGTATACGGTGCCGTACGCCACCGCGTGCTTCATCGCGTTCCCGTTCATGCGCCCCGACGCGCGCTACTGGATGGCCGCCGGCTGGTGCAAGTCGACCCTGTGGGTCGTGCGCTGGCTGAACGGCATCCGCTACCGGATCGAGGGGATGGAAAACCTGCCCGCCGGCCCGGCCGTGCTGCTGTCGAAGCATCAGTCGGCGTGGGAGACGCTCGCGTTTCCGGCGCTGATGCCGAAGCCGCTCTGCTACGTGTTCAAGCGCGAGCTGCTGTACGTGCCGTTCTTCGGCTGGGCGCTCGGCATGTTGCACATGGTCAACATCAACCGCAAGGAAGGCAAGAACGCGTTCGCGTCGGTGATCCGCCAGGGCAAGAAGCGCCTGTCGGAAGGCGCCTGGATGATCATGTTCCCCGAAGGCACGCGCACGCCGGTCGGCAAGCAGGGCAAGTACAAGACGGGCGGCGCACGCTTCGCGATCGAAACCGGCACGCCGGTCGTGCCGATCGCGCACAATGCAGGTCGGGTCTGGCCGCGCAACTCGTTCACGAAATTTCCGGGTATCGTCACCGTGTCGATCGGCAAGCCGATCACCAGCGACGGGTTGACGCCCGATGCATTGAACTCGCAGGTCGAAGCATGGATCGAAGCGGAAATGCGCCGCATCGATCCCGATTCCTATCGCCAGGCGGGCAATGCCGGCACGCGCGATGCCGCGCGTGCCTGAAGCCCCCGGATTGCAGCCGTTGCGTACGACAAAAAGAAGCGAACTGATGAAACAGCGTCCGCGGCCACGGCCTGCCGTCGTGGCCCTCGATCATCGCCAGATGGATCTGCCGCTCTTCGACGGGCCGGCCGCCGCACCGTCGGCGCCCGCCACGCCGCCGGCGCCGCCTGAAGCCGCTCCCACCGCCCCGCCCGCTCCGGGCGTGGCACCCGACCGCTCGCGCGTGCGCACGTTCGCGCTCGACAGCCGCGTGCTCGAATACCGGCTGAAGCGGTCGGCACGCCGTACGATCGGCTTCACGATCGACGGCAGCGGGCTGTCGATCACCGCGCCGCGCTGGGTCACGCTCGCCGACATCGAAGCGGCGATCTCGGAGAAGCAGCGCTGGATCTTCGCGAAGCTCGCGGAGTGGAAGACGCGCACCGAACAGCGCGCGCTGCCGCAGATCGACTGGCGCGACGGCGCGCAGCTGCCGTATCTCGGCAAGACGGTGACGATCGCGCTCGGCGCGGGCGCCGTCGCATTCGACGCCGATGCGCTGCGGCTGTCGCTGCCACTGCCCGTGCAGGCCGACATGCAGCAGATCAAGGATCGCGTGCAGGGCTGGCTGCAGGGCGAGGCGAAACGCATCTTCGGCGAACGCCTGCCGGTCTACGCGGAAAAACTCGGCGTCACGTATTCGATGTACGCGCTGTCGTCGGCCGCGACGCGCTGGGGCAGCTGCTCGAGCGACGGCAAGATCCGCCTGAACTGGCGGCTGATCCATTTCCCGATGTCGATCATCGACTACGTCGTCGCGCACGAGCTGTCGCACCTGCGCGAGATGAACCACAGCCCGGCCTTCTGGCAGACCGTCGAATCGATCTTCCCCGAGTTCCGCGAAGCGCGGCACACGCTCAAGCACCACCCGCCCGAGCTGCTGCCGTCGCTTTGACATGACGCGCGCGGCAGCGCCGTCGATGCAAAAGGGCGATGCGGGTCACCCCGCATCGCCCTTTTTGCCGCCATGCGCATCGCACGCGGCGGCCCGTTCGTCCGGCGCTTACTTCTTCTGGATGAACTCGATCTTGTAGCCGTCCGGATCCTCGACGAACGCGATCACGGTCGTGCCGTGCTTCATCGGGCCTGCTTCGCGCGTGACCTTGCCGCCTTGCGCCTTGATCTTCTCGCACGCGGCGTACGCATCCTCGACCGCCACGGCCAGGTGGCCGAAGCCGTTGCCGAGATCGTAGGACGGCGTATCCCAGTTGTGGGTCAGCTCGATCACGGTGCCGGTGCGTTCGTCTTCGTAGCCGACGAACGCAAGCGTGAACTTGCCTTCCGGATAATCCTCGCGACGCAGCAGCTTCATGCCGAGCAATTCGGTGTAGAACTTGATCGAGCGGTCGAGATCGCCGACTCGCAGCATCGTATGCAGCAAACGCATGTCTTGTACTCCTGTGGGGACTTTCCAGAACCGGAAACTCTACCAGAGTCGGGTGAAACTCGCCGGGGGCGCCTAGCCGGGGGCGCCTAGACCGGGCGGCCGATACCGCGCATCGGGGCACGCGCGCAATGGCGGAAAACGGCACGGTCCGGCTCGCCCCGTCGATCGTGCCGATCGGGTAACATCCCTCCACTTCGCACCAAAAGCGGGCATGCCACGCACCACCCGAACGCGACCACCCACCCTTCCCTGACGCCACACTGCCTTGCGAAACCGCCAATTCGAGCGCGCCCGACGCGCCGCCCGCCCGGCCTCGCTGCCGCCGTCCCGATCGAGCGAGGCGCGCCGATGACCCCACTCGCCGCCGCCCCCGTGCGCCGCGCGCTCGACCTGCGCGCCACCGGCCTGATGTTGCTGCTGTGCGCGATCTGGGGTTTCCAGCAGGTCGCGATCAAGTACACGAACGCCGCGATCGCGCCGATGTTCCAGGCCGGGCTGCGCTCGGTGATCGCCGCCGCGCTTCTGTGGGGCTGGGCCCGCGCGCGCGGCACACCGCTGTTCCGGGCCGACGGCACGTTCGGCGCGGGCCTCGCGGCCGGTGCGCTGTTCGCCGGCGAATTCATCTGCGTGTTCTTCGGGCTCACGCTGACGAGCGCATCGCACATGGCGATCTTCCTGTACACGGCGCCGTGCTTCACCGCGCTCGGCCTGCACCTGTTCGCACCGGGCGAGCGGCTGCAGCGCACGCAATGGGCCGGCGTCGGCCTCGCGTTCGCCGGCATCGCGCTCGCGTTCGCGGACGGCTTCCTGACGCCGCGCGCGCCCGGCGCTTCGGTGCTGGCCGGGCTGGCCGGCGACGCGCTCGGGATTCTCGGCGGCGCGATGTGGGCCGCGACGACGGTCGTCGTGCGCTCGACGGCGCTCGCGCGGGCGAGCGCGAGCAAGACGCTGTTCTACCAGCTCGCGGTGTCGGCGGTCGTGCTGGTCGCGCTCGCCGCGCTGTTCGGCCAGGTGTCGTTCGCGCACGTGACGCCGATCGCGGTGGCGAGCCTCGCGTACCAGTCGGTGATCGTCGCGTTCGTCAGCTACCTGTCGTGGTTCTGGCTGCTGACGCGCTACAGTGCGTCGCGGCTGTCCGTCTTCACGTTCCTGTCGCCGCTGTTCGGCGTCGCGTTCGGCGTGCTGCTGCTCGGCGAGTCGGTCGGCTGGCGCTTCATGTCCGCGGCCGCGCTCGTGCTGGCCGGCATCGCGCTCGTCAACGCGCCGCCGCGCAGGCGGCCGTAGGCGACCGGCCACATACACGCGTGCAATGAAAAGGGCTGCCCGACGGGCAGCCCTTTCGTCACCTGCGGTCCGGCTTCGCGCGCCGCGCGTCAGCCGGCCTTGCGCACTGCCGCGAGCGCCTGCGCGACGCCGACGTATTCGGCCACGCTCACGTCCTCGGCACGACGCGCGAGATCGAAACCGAGCGCATCGAAATCGATCGTCTGGCGATAGTCGCCGAGCGTGTTGCGCAGCATCTTGCGGCGCTGCGAGAACGCGGCGGTGACGATTTCGCCGAGCAGCACGGGATCGACGTCCGGCAGTTCGTGCGGCTCGTACGGAATCATCCGGACGATCGCCGAATCGACCTTCGGCGGCGGCTGGAACGATTCCGGCGGCACGTCGAGCATCTTTTCCATCACGTAGCGGTACTGCAGCATCACCGACAGGCGCGAGAACGCCTTCGTGCCGGGCTCCGCGACCATCCGTTCGACGACTTCGTTCTGCAGCATGAAATGCTGGTCGATGACCGCATCGGCGAACGTCATCAGGTGGAACAGCAGCGGGCTGGAAATGTTGTACGGCAGGTTGCCGACGATGCGCAGCGACGGCTGGTCGCCGGGCGCCGCCAGCGAACGGAAGTCGAACGCGAGCGCGTCGCCCGCATGCAGCTCGAGCAGCGCGCCGAAGCGCTGCTGCAGGCGGCCGATCAGGTCGCGGTCGAGCTCGACCGCGTGCAGCGGCGACTCGGGCGTCGCAAGGCGCTCGATCAGCGGCTCGGTCAGCGCGCCGAGCCCGGGGCCGATCTCGACCATGCGCTGGCCGCGCGCGGGGCCGATCGTCGCCACGATCGAATCGATCACGCCGTGATCGACGAGGAAGTTCTGCCCGAAGCGCTTGCGCGCGAAATGGCCTTGATGCTGTCTGCTGTTCGACATCGACTGAGTAAGACGAAAAATACGACGAAAGAGGTGAGGCCGCGTCAGGCCGCGCGGCGATGGCGCGCCATCGTGACGGCCGTATCGAGCGCGGCGATCATGCTGCCCGGATCGGCGCGACCCGTGCCGGCCAGATCGAGCGCGGTACCGTGATCGACCGACGTACGGATGATCGGCAGCCCGAGCGTCACGTTGATGCCCTCGCCGAAGGTCGCATACTTCAGCACGGGCAGGCCCTGGTCATGGAACATCGCGAGCACGCAATCGGCATCGGCCAGATGGCGCGGCTGGAACAGCGTGTCGGCCGGATACGGGCCGCGCGCGTCGATGCGCAGCGCGTTCGCACGGGCCAGCGCCGGCGCGATCACGTCGATCTCCTCGCGGCCGAGATAACCGTTCTCGCCCGCGTGCGGGTTCAGGCCCGTCACGAGGATGCGCGGCGCGGCGAGGCCGAAGTCGCGCCGCAGGTCGCGGTCGATGATCGCGAGCGTCTCGACGAGACCGTCGATCGTCAGCGCGGCGGACACATCCTTCAGCGGCAGGTGCGTCGTCGCGAGCGCGACGCGCAGCGGCTTGTCGCCGGTGCCCGCCAGCATCATCACGACGCGCGGCGTATGCGTGCGCTCCGCCAGGTATTCGGTATGGCCGGTAAACGGCACGCCCGCATCGTTGATCGTGCTCTTCTGCAGCGGCGCGGTCACGATCGCGTCGTACCGGCCGGCCAGCGCGCCGTCGATCGCCGCGTCGAGCAGCCCGAGCACGTACCGGCCGTTCGCCGCGTCCAGCGTACCTGCCCGCGCGGGAACGGCCAGCGCGTGGTGCGCGACCGATACCGGTGCGCCGCCGGCCAGCACGGTGCGCTCGGCGCCGACTGACGCCGCACGCGCGTCGAGCAGCGCCGCATCGCCGAGCACGGTGAAATGCGCGTCGGGCCAGCGCTGCGCGGCGTCACGCAGCGCCTGCACGGTCAGCTCCGGGCCGACCCCCGCGGGTTCGCCGGTCGTGATCGCGATCTGCAGCGCGGGCGTGGTCATCCGAAGCTCGCTCAGTTCGCCGGGGCGACGCCGCCGATCTTGTACTGAACGTACGACGAATCGCGCAGTTCGCGCAGCCAGTCGGCGTAGGCCTGCTCGGCCTTGCGCTGGCCGATCGCCTGGCGGGCGATGTCCATTTGCTGCTGCACCGACCCTTCCGCTTCGCGGCGGTTCAGCACCTGGATCAGGTGGTAACCGTACTCGGTGCGGATCGGCTGGCTGACCTGGCCGTCCTGCAGGCTGTTCATCGCCCGCTCGAATTCCGGCACGGTCTCGCCCGGGCTGATCCAGCCGAGATCGCCGCCCTGCGACGCCGAACCGTCCTGCGAGTAGGTGCGCGCGAACTTCGCGAAATCGCCGCCGGCCTCGATCTGGTTGCGGATGTCGACCAGTTGCTGGCGCGCCTGGCCTTCCGACTTGCCTTCACCGACGCGCAGCAGGATGTGGCGCACGTGCGTCTGGACGATCTTCGGCGCGGCGGCGGTCGCACCCTGGCTCTGGCGGCGGTCGACGAGACGCACGATCTCGAAGCCGTCCGGCACGCGGATCAGCGTCGGGTTGACCTGGCCCGGGCGCAGCTTCGAGGCGGCGTCGACGACGTCGGCCGGCAGCGCGCTCGGCGCCTTGAAGCCGAGGTCGCCGCCCTTCTTCGCGTCGTTCGCTTCCGAGTTGTTCTTCGCGAGGCGCTCGAAGTCGGCGCCCGACTTCGCCTGCTGCAGCAGCGCCTCGGCCTTCTTCTGCGCGGCCTCGATGTCGGCCTGCGGCGCGTTGGTCGGCGCCTTGATGAAGATGTGCTGGAAGCGCAGGTCCTGCTGCTGCGACGCGTTCGGCCCACGCTGGCTCGCGATGTAGTTCGCGACTTCGGCGTCCGACACGGTGATCTTGCCGTCGACCTCGCGCTCGCGCAGCTTCGACAGCATCAGCTCGGTGCGTGCATCGCTCGTGAAGATGCTCCAGGGCACGCCTTGCGCCTCGAGACGTGCGCGGTACTGGTCGAGCGTCATCCCGTTCGCCTGCGCGAGACGCTGCAGCGTGGACTGCACGGTCGCGTCGTCGATGCGGATGCCATCATCCTTCGCCTTCTGCACCTGGATACGCTCGAGCACCATCTGGTTCAGCACCTGCGCGCGCAGCTGGTCGGTCGGCGGCACGGGCGCGTTCTGCTGCTGCAGCCGGCGGGCGATCAGGCCGGCACGCTGGTCGAGTTCGCGGCCCGTGATCACGTCGTTGTTGACGACCGCGACGACTTCGTCGGCGAGCTGCGCACCTTGCGAACCGAGCGCCTGCGCCGCGGCCGGCGCGGCGGCGAGCAGCGCGGCGGACGCGGCGAGGCTGGACACGACTGCCGCGAAACGAAGGTTTTTCTTCATTGCCACTGAAACTCCATTGAAATCGTGCTGACCGGTGCAGACAAGCCGGCGTTACTCGTAGTTGCTGAAGCGGGACATCGGCGGCGGCGGCGGCGGCAGCGGCGTGTAGCCCGGTACCCCGGCGCGGAATGCCGACACGAGGCCGTTGTCGACGGTCGACAGGCCCTTGAGCGTCAGCTGCATCATGAATCGCGTCGACGAGTTCTGCTGTCCCGACGAATTGATGCCGTTCGCCGCCCGTTGCACCCCGACCCCGAGCGCCCAGCAATCCGCGTCGTATTGTAAGCCGACCAGACCGTCGACCACGCGATCGCCGGCCAGATCGTAGTTGAAGCGGCCGATCGCATACAGGCGGCGCGTGAGCGGCCATTGCGCGGACACCAGGAACTGGTTGATCGGCTGGTTGTCGAGCGTGGTGTTCGTGCGCGTGTAGCGATAGCCGACGTTGATCACGCGGCGCTCGCCCGGGCTGTAGCCGAAACCGACGCTCGACTTCACGAGCTGGTTGTTGTTCTGGTTGTACTGGAACGCCGTCTCCGACATGAAGCCCGAGCCGAGCTTCAGCGCGGCGCCGACGATCAGGTCCGAATGGCGCGCCAGCACGGCGCTCTGCCCGGGGTTCAGCGTGACGCGCTGATCGGCGAAGTAGTACTGCTGCGCGATCACGAAACGCGCGCGCTCGTCGCCGGTGCGCGGATCGATGAAGCGCGACGTCAGGCCGGCCGTGATCCGGTTCGCGTCGGCGATCCGGTCGTTGCCGACGAACGTGTTCGGCTGGTAGATCTCCGCGAGGCCGAAATCCGATTCCGCGGTGTCGAACAGCGGCGCGTTCGACTGGTTGCGATACGGCGTGTACACGTAGTACAGGCGCGGCTCGAGGGTCTGGATGAAGTCCTGGCCGAACAGGCGCACCGAACGATCGAAGATCAGGCCCGAATCGAAGGTCACGGTCGGGATCGACTCGGTGAAGCGCTTCGGGTTGTTCGGCGTGGTCGACGACAGGTAGTTCAGGTCGTACGACGCGAAGTGATACTGGACCTTCGGCACGACGAAGTAGCCGGGGCCGTACACGCCGTACGCGATATACGGGTTGAAGACGATGCGGTCGCCTTCGGTCGCGTCGGCCGTCGTGATGCGGAACCGCGAATAATCGGCTTCCGCGCCGAAGTCGAAGCCGCCGACGTTGTACTTCGTGTACTTCACGTTCAACTGCGGCTCGCGGCTGTACGGCGCGATCGACGGCGGCAGCGTCTGCCAGTGCTGGTAGCGCGCGAGCACCGACCACGGACCGTTGTTGTACGTGAGGCCCGCCTCCTGCTGGTACAACGTCTGCGTCCCGTTGATGAACTGGTTCATCGAACCCAGTTGTTCGGGATACGTGTTGTCCGAGACCTTGTTGTAGTAGACGTAGCCGCCGAAACCGCCGCCGAAGTTCTGCTGGTGCTGCCAGTAGATCGCGTAGCGGTTGCGGTGCTCGAGCCGGTCGTCCGGCAGGTAGTTGGCCGTGAAGGTGCCCGAATACGACGGCGACAGGTAGCGGAACGTCGCCTCGGTCATCACGCCGCGCCGCGAGATGATGCGCGGCGTGAGCGTCAGGTCGCGGTTCGGCGCGATGTTGAAGTAGTACGGCAGCGTCAGCTCGAAGCCGTTGCTCGAGTTCACCGAGAACGTCGGCGGCAGCAGGCCGCTGCGCCGCTCGCCCGACAGCGGGAACGTCATCCACGGGCTCGCGAAGATCGGCACGCCCTGGAAGAACAGCACGCCGTTGCGCGCGGTGCCTTCGTCGGCGCCCGTGTCGAAGTCGAAGCGGCTGCCCTTGATGTACCACGCGGGGTTCGTCGAGCACTGGCACGCGGTGTAGGTGCCGTTGACGAACACCGAGCGCTCGTTGTCGACCATGTCGACGCGCTCGGCGCTGCCCGAGCCGCCCGTCATGTTGAAGTGGTACTTCGGCGCCGTCATGAAGCCCTGGTTCGCCTCGATCTTCAGGTGCGCCTCGGGGCCCGCGAACGACGTACCGCCATTGATCACCTTGACCTGGCCGTACGCATCGGCCATGTCGGTATCCTGATCGTAGTGGAGCGCGTCGGCCTTCACGACGGCGTCGCCGCGCCGCAGCTCGGCGGAGCCCTTGGCGGCGAGGTCCTGCTCGGCGGTGCCGCTCGTGTGGTCGGCGATCACGAAGGCGGCCGGCTTCGCGCCGTCCTTCAGCGGATGATCCTCGAGCTGGGGCGCGAGGCGCAGATCCCACGGCGAGTCGAGCGGCTGCGGCTGCGCGGCCGCACCCGACAGCTGCGCGTACGACACGGCCGGCACGAGGCCGGGCACGGCCAGGAGCGCGAGCGCGAGCCGCCGTTTGCGCGGCGCCCCGTCACCGGGGAAAACATTCGGGAATAGCGGTTTGGGCGGCATCTATCGTTTGGCGAATCGCCCCTTGTCAACCGCGCCTTCACGGCACATGCGCGCACGGCGGGCCGCGCCGTCGCACCGCGACTGCGGCTGAGCGCAAACCGGGGAGGCGATCGGGCGGGCGGCGCGACAGGCAGCGGGCCTGCACGGCGGAAGCTGACGCGGGGCGCGTCAAAAAAGTCGTGGGGTATTATATGGCAAGACGTTCCCCCCTCCGCCGAGTTTCATGACGCCCCCATCCGCCGCATCCCAGCCCGACGCCCGCCTCGACGCCCTGACCGCGTGGCTGCAACCGCTCGCCGAGCGCTATGCCCTCGACCTGTCGACCCTCGCGCCCGCGTCGTCGGACGCCAGTTTCCGCCGCTATTTCCGTGTCGCCTCGGCCGCGAGCCCCGGCGGCACGCTGATCGCCGTCGACGCGCCGCCGCCCGAGAAGTGCCGGGAATTCGTCCAGGTCGCGCAGCTGCTCGCCGCGGCCGGCGACCACGTACCGGACGTGCTGGCCCACGATTTCGACGCGGGCTTCATGCTCGTGACGGACCTCGGCCGCACGTCGTACATCTCGGTGCTCGACCCGGCCGACCCAGTCGCCGCGCGGCCGCTGATGCGCGACGCGCTCGACGCGCTGATCCGCTTCCAGCTCACGTCGAAACCCGACGTGCTGCCGCCGTTCGACGAAGCGTTCCTGCGCCGCGAAATGGAGCTGCTGCCCGAATGGTTCGTCGGCCGTCATCTCGGCAAGCCCGTCACCGACGCGATGCGCGGCACGCTCGACCGCACGTTCGCGCTGCTGGTCGCGAGCGCCCATGCGCAGCCGCAGGGTTTCATGCTGCGCGATTTCATGCCGCGCAACCTGATGGTCTGCGAGCCGAATCCGGGGGTGCTCGACTTCCAGGACGCCGTCTACGGGCCGTTGACGTACGACGTCGTGTCGCTGCTGCGCGACGCGTTCGTCAGCTGGGACGAGGAGTTCGAGCTCGACTGCTTCGCGTACTACTGGGAAAAGGCGAAAAAGGCCGGCCTGCCGGTCGATCCCGATTTCGGCGAGTTCTACCGCCAGCTCGAATGGATGGGGCTGCAGCGCCACATCAAGGTTCTCGGCCTGTTCGCGCGCATCAACTACCGCGACGGCAAGCCGCACTACCTGAACGACCTGCCGCGCTTCCTGACCTATGCGCGCAAGGTCGCGCTGCGCTACCGCCCGCTCGTGCCGTTCGCGAAGCTGCTCGACGAGCTCGAGGGCAACGCGCCGGCCGACGTCGGCTATACGTTCTGACCGTCCTCACGCCCAGTCGAACATGAGCACTACCCTGACCACGGCGATGATCTTCGCCGCCGGGCGCGGCGAACGGATGCGCCCGCTGACCGACACCCGCCCGAAACCGCTGCTCGAAGCCGGCGGCAAGCCGCTGATCGTGTGGCAGATCGAGGCGCTCGCACGCGCGGGCATCGAGACGATCGTGATCAACCACGCGTGGCTCGGCGAGCAGATCGAAGCCGCGCTCGGCGACGGTTCGCGCTGGGGCGTGCGGCTCGCGTATTCCGCCGAGGGCGACGCGCTGGAAACGGCCGGCGGCATCGCGCAGGCGCTGCCGCTCATCGAGCGCGACGGGCAGCCGGCCGTGTTCGCGGCGGTCAGCGGCGACGTGTACTGCGCGTTCGACTACCGGACGCTCGCGCCGCACGCCGCGCGGATGGCCACGCTCGATACGCCCGCGATGCACCTCGTGATGGTGCCGAACCCGCCGTTCCACCCGGCCGGCGATTTCGCGCTCGGCGGCGATGGCCGCCTCGCGCTCGACGGCGCCGCGCGCGTCACATTCGGCAACATCGGCCTGTACGACACGCGGATGTTCCGCGATCTCCCGCCCGGCACGCGGCGCGCGCTGACGCCGTACTACCGCGCGGCGATCGAAGCCGGCCGCGCGACCGGCGAATTGTACGAAGGTATCTGGGAGAACGTCGGCACGCCCGCGCAGCTCGGCGAGCTCGACGCGCGGCTGCGCGCTGCGGGCTGACCGGACGGCGGGCCGCCCCGCACGACAGCGCGTCGTGCAGCGCCGCCCGTTGTTACACGGCCTCGGCCTCCTCGCCGCCGGCCGCCGCGCGCTGCTGCTGCAGCGCCCACATCTGCGCATACAACCCGTCCGCGCGCACCAGTTCGTCGTGCGTGCCGCGCTCGACGATCCGGCCGTGATCCATCACGAGGATCTGCTGCGCGTGCACGACCGTCGACAGCCGGTGCGCGATCACGAGCGTCGTGCGATGCCGCGCGATCTGGTCGAGTTCGTGCTGGATCGCGCGCTCCGAGCGCGAATCGAGCGCCGACGTCGCCTCGTCGAACAGCAGCACCGGCGGATCCTTCAGCAGCGTGCGCGCGATCGCGACGCGCTGCTTCTCGCCGCCTGACAGCTTCAGCCCGCGCTCGCCGACCGGCGTGTCATAGCCCTTCGGCAGGCTTTCGATGAAATCGTGGATGTGCGCGGCGCGCGCCGCCGCGACCACCTCGTCGCGCGTCGCGGTCGGCCGGCCGTACGCGATGTTGTAGTAGATCGAGTCGTTGAACAGCACGGTGTCCTGCGGCACGATCCCGATCGACGCGCGCAGCGAATCCTGCGTGACGTCGCGGATGTCCTGGCCGTCGATCCGGATCGCGCCGCCCGCCTGGCGGTCGAGATCGTAGAAACGGAACAGCAGGCGCGACAGCGTCGATTTCCCCGAACCGCTGTGGCCGACCACCGCGGTCGTCGTGCCCGCGTCGATCGTGAACGTCACGTCGTGCAGGATCGGCCGCGCCGGCTCGTACGCGAAGTTCACGTGCTCGAAGCGCACCTGCGCGCCGGCCACCGCGAGCGGCCGCGCCTCGGGCCGGTCGGCCACTTCCTTCGCGGCCGACAACAGCCCGAACATCCGGTCCATGTCGGTGAGGCTCTGCTTCAGCTCGCGATACACGACCCCGAGGAAGTTCAGCGGAATGTACAGCTGCAGCATGAACGTGTTGATCAGCACGAGATCGCCGAGCGTCAGCTTGCCCGCGAGCACGCCCTGCGTCGCGCGCCACAGGATGAACACCAGCCCGGTGCCGATGATCGCCTGCTGGCCGAAGTTCAGCACCGACAGCGAGTTCTGCGAGCGGATCGCGGCCTTGCGGTAGCGCTTGAGATTCTCGTCGTAGCGCTGCGCCTCCCACTCCTCGTTGCCGAAGTACTTCACCGTCTCGTAGTTGATCAGCGAATCGATCGCCCGCGAGTTCGCGCGCGAATCGAGTTCGTTCATCGTGCGGCGGAAATGCGTGCGCCAGTTGGTGACCTTCACGGTAAATACGATGTACGTGACCAGCGCCGCGAACGTCACGTACGCGTAATAGGCCTCGTACTTGACCACGAAGAAGCCGAGTACGAGCCCGACCTCGACGAGCGTCGGGAGGATGCTGTACAGCGAATACGAAATGAGTTGCTGGATGCCGCGCGTGCCGCGTTCGATGTCGCGCGACATGCCGCCCGTCTGGCGTTCGAGATGGAACCGCAGCGACAGCCCGTGCAGGTGCCGGAACACCTGCAGCGCGAGCTGGCGCACCGCGCTTTCGGTGACCTTCGAAAACAGGATCTCGCGCAGCTCGGTGAACAGCGACGTCGACAGCCGCACGAGTGCATACGCGACGACCAGCAGCCCGACGCCGCCCGCGAGCACGATGCCGGCCGACTGCTCGGCGCGCCCGAGCGCGGTGATCTGCTGCACGTAAGACAGGTGGTCGACGATGCGCTTCATCACGATCGGCACGCCGAGGTTCGCGACCTTCGCGCCGATCAGGCAGCCGAGCGCGAGCGCGACGCGCCATTTGTAGGTGGCCAGGTACGGCAGCAGCGACCGGATGGTCTGCCAGTCGTTGCGAGGCCCGGTCGAAGCCGGCGCGGGCTCGCCGGAAGCAGGAAATCGGCGCATGGGGGAGTCTCTGTGGCGAGGCACGGCACGTGGTTCGACGGCCGGCTCGCGCGCTTTCTCGTACAATTTGCGAACGTTGTATTGTCGCAGAAGCCGCTTCGCGCCGCTGCCGGCGGCCTCGCCGGCCCGCCTGCGCGCGGCGGCCCATTTATTACAGGATGAAAGCCCCCGCCATGACCGATTCGACCCTCGAACTCCCGCAGAAGCAGCCCGCGCTGCGCGTCGTCCCGCAGCCGCACGACGCGAACGTCCACGGCGACGTGTTCGGCGGATGGATCATGTCGCAGGTCGACATCGCCGGCTCGATCCCCGCGAGCCAGCGCGCGAACGGCCGCGTCGCGACGGTCGCGGTCAACTCGTTCGTGTTCAAGCAGCCGGTGTTCGTCGGCGACCTGCTGAGCTTCTACGCCACCATCATGCGCACCGGCAACACGTCGATCACGGTCGACGTCGAGGTGTACGCGCAGCGCATGCGCCTGATGGGCGAAGTCGTGAAGGTCACCGAAGCGACGCTCACGTACGTCGCGACCGGCACGGACCGCAAGCCGCGGCAACTGCCGCCGCTCTGACCGGCGCGCGCCGCGGCCGCGCGGCGCACGGCCGCGTCAGTGCGTGGCCGTCAGCCCGAACTCCCGCATCGCGGGCAGGAAATCGTGATTCAGCTTCGGCTTGCGCGACAGCTTCACCAGCACGTAGCGCTGGAACGGCGCGAGCCGCTGCCACTGCGCGAGCGCGGGCGCGGTCAGCCCGGCCAGCGCGCTCTGCTGCACGAGCGATTCCGGCACCGCGTCGACGGTGCGCCAGGCCGGCTGCTCGTCCGGCTGGAACCATGACGGTTCCAGATCCGCATGCGTGCGCAGCATTTCGAACAGCGCATGATCGAAGTTGGGCTCGATCGCGGTGTCGTCGTCGGCCGGGAAGCGCACGAGCAGCTTGCGGTCCTCGAGCGGCAACAATTGCCACTGTTCGAGCGAAATCCGCAGACCGAAGCGGTCGAGATTGAAACGCACGATCATCGGGATGTACGTGAAGTTTTCCGACGAATCGTGTTCGAAGTTGAAGAGCAACGGAGCGTCGCTGAGTCCCATGGTCGTTACCTGACGTGGCGGATGCCGGCGCGGCCGGCCTGCCTGGGGTATTTTAGAACCTCTGCGCGCGGGCGGCGGCACGATTGTCGCCGGCCGTGCCTCGAATCAACGGGAGTGCTCGTGAATCCGACCAAGATCGATCAACCGCGCGACGCGCTGCGCGACGAACCGCGCGGCGCGATCGAACTGCCCGTGCGCCGCACGCGCGGCGGCACCGTGGAAACCGCGCACGACCACGTGGGCCAGGAATGGCCGGTCGCGCTCGTGTTCAACGGTATTTCGCACGCGGTGATGATGTGTACGCCGTGCGACCTCGAGGCGTTCGCGGTCGGCTTCGCGATCTCGGAAGGGATCGTCGCGCGCGGCAGCGACATCAAGGACATCGAGGTGATCCTGCACGCCGATGCACCGCTGCCGCATGCGGAAGTGCATCTGGAGGTCGTCCAGCAGGCATTCGCCGCGCTGAAGGACCGGCGCCGCGCGCTCGCCGGGCGCACCGGCTGCGGCGTATGCGGGATCGAAAGCATCGACCTGCTCGACCTCGCGCCGGAGCGCGTGCCCGACACCGGCTTTCTGGCACGCCTCGCGCCCGACGCGCTCGCGCGCGCGGCGCACGGGCTGCCGTCGCACCAGGCGCTCACGAAACTGACCGGCGGCCTGCACGCGGCCGCGTGGTGCGATGCAACAGGCGCGATCCGGATGGCATTCGAGGATGTCGGCCGCCACAACGCGCTCGACAAGCTGATCGGCTCGCTCGTGCTGTCGCGCGCCGACGCCACCGACGGTTTCGTCTTCCTGTCGAGCCGCGCGAGCTACGAGCTGGTGCGCAAGGCCGCGCGAGTAGGCATCCCGCTGGTCGCGACGATCTCCGCGCCGTCGTCGCTCGCGATCGAGATCGCGAAGGCGGCCGGCCTGCGGCTCGTCAGTTTCTGCCGCGAAACCGGCTACGTCGACTACGGCACGGCGTGACCGCAAGCGCGGGCGCGGGCCGGCGATCCGCCGCCGGCACGGCCTGCTCCGTCAGTCGAACTGACGAAAATCCGGCTTGCGCTTCTCGAAGAATGCCGTCATCGCCTCGCGCGCTTCCGGCGCGCGCAGCATCGCGGCGAAGTGGCCCGCTTCCTCGGCCATCCGCGCCGACGTCGCCACGCCGCCCGTCTCCTTCAGCAGCGCCTTCGTCACCCGCAGCGACGACGCCGGCAGCGCCGCGAGCTTGGCCGCCTGCTTCGCCGCGAACGCGTCGAGCTCGGCCGCCGGCAGCACGCGGTTGACGATGCCGATCCGGTGCGCTTCCAGCGCGTCGAACGCCTCGCCGAGCAGCAGCTTCTCGGCGGCGATCTGATGGCCGGCCAGGCGCGGCAGCAGCACGCTCGACGCGGCTTCCGGGCACAGCCCGAGCTGCGCGAACGGCAGCGAGAACGTCGCGGTGTCGGCCGCGTAGACCAGATCGCAGTGCAGCAGCATCGTCACGCCGACGCCGATCGCGAGGCCCGGCACCGCGGCCACGATCGGCTTGCTCGCGCTGCTGATCCGCGCGAGAAACTGGAACACCGACGCGGTGTCGTCCTTCGGCGGCGACTTCAGGAAATCCTCGAGATCGTTCCCCGCGCTGAAATTGCCGTCGCTGCCGCGCAGCAGGATCACGCGGATCGCCTTGTCTTCCTGCGCGTCGGCGAGCGCATCGGCCATCGTCTGGTACATCGCCGCCGTCAGCGCGTTCTTCTTCGCCGGGCGCGCGATCGTGATCGTCATCACGCCTTCGGCGCGTTCCACTTGAATTTCGGCCACAACCGTCTCCTTGACTTTCCTCTATCGGAATGAAAAAACGGTGCGCGAGCTCGTGGCCCGCGCACCGTCGTCGCCTTTCGTCGCGTCCCGCTTACAGGCGTTCGATGATGCCCGCCGCACCCATGCCGGTGCCGACGCACATCGTGACCATCCCGTACTTCAGGTTGCGGCGGCGCAGGCCGTGCACGACGGTCGCCGCGCGGATTGCGCCGGTCGCGCCGAGCGGGTGGCCGAGCGCGATCGCGCCGCCCATCGGGTTGACCTTCGACGGGTCGAGACCGAGATCGCGCATCACCGCCAGCGACTGCGCGGCGAATGCCTCGTTCAGCTCGATCCAGTCGAGATCGTCCTGCTTCAGGCCGGCGGCCTTCAGCGCGGCCGGAATCGCTTCCTTCGGGCCGATCCCCATGATTTCCGGCGGCACGCCGCGCACCGCGAAGCTCACGAAGCGCGCGAGCGGCGTCAGGTTGAATTCCTTCAGCACCTTCTCCGACACGACGAGCAGCGCGCCCGCGCCGTCCGACGTCTGCGAGCTGTTGCCGGCCGTGACCGAGCCCTTGTTCGCGAACACCGTGCGCAGCTTCGCGAGGCCTTCGAGCGACGTGTCCGCGCGCGGACCTTCGTCGAGCTTGACCTCGCGCGTCTTCACGTCGACTTCGCCGGTCGCGAGGTTCGGGAAACGCTCGCTGATCGTGTACGCGGCGATCTCGTCGTTGAACTCGCCGGCCTGCTGCGCGGCCAGTGCCTTGCGGTGCGACTCGACCGAGAACGCGTCCTGGTCGTCGCGGCTCACCTTCCACTGCTCGGCGACGCGCTCGGCCGTCAGGCCCATCCCGTACGCGATGCCGAAGTCTTCGCTGCGATCGAAGATGTGCGGCGACATCGACGGCTTGTTGCCCATCATCGGCACCATGCTCATCGATTCGCAGCCGCCCGCGAGCAGCGCGTCCGATTCGCCGACGCGGATGCGGTCGGCCGCCATCGCGAGCGCGGTGATGCCCGACGCGCAGAAGCGGTTGACCGTCACGCCGCCGACCGTCTGCGGCAGGCCCGCGAGCAGCGCGCCCATGCGCGCGACGTTCAGGCCCTGCTCGGCTTCGGGAATCGCGCAGCCGATGATCGCGTCCTCGATCACCTTCGTGTCGAGGCCCGGCACCTGCGCGACCGCCGACCTGATCGCGTGAACCAGCAGCTCGTCGGGGCGCGTGTTCTTGAAGACACCGCGCGGAGCCTTGCCGATCGGGGTGCGGCTGGCGGCGACGATGTATGCGTCTTGCAGTTGTTTGCTCATTTCAGACTCCTTGTCTGCTCGCTCAGTTACGCACCGGCTTGCCGGTCTGCAACATGCCCATGATCCGTTCCTGCGTCTTCTGCGTGCCGAGCAGCTCGACGAACGCGCGGCGCTCCAGCGCGAGCAGCCACTGCTCGTCGACGAGGCTGCCGGCTTCGACGTCGCCGCCGCACACGGCTTCGGCGATGCGGCTCGCGATCAGGTAGTCGTGGTCGCTGATGAAGCGGCCGTCACGCATGTTGACGAGCGATGCCTTGATCGTCGCGATCGCCGAGCGGCCCGCCACCGGCACGTCCTTCGCGCGCAGCGGTGCGCGGTAGCCGGTGGCGGCCAGCGCGCGCGCTTCCTTCTTCGCGGTGTCGAGCAGTTCGAACACGTTGAAGACGATCGTGTCGGACGGCTTCACGTAGCCCATCGCGCGTGCGTCGTGCGCGGACGCCGAGACCTTCGCCATCGCCGCGTTCTCGAACGACTTCGTGACGAACTTCAGGATGTCGGTGGTCGCGTTGGCGGCCGTCGCGGCATCCGCCGCGCGCAGCGCCGCTTCCTTCAGGCCGCCGCCCGCCGGCACCAGGCCGACGCCCACTTCGACGAGACCGATGTAGCTCTCGACGTGCACGACGCGCTTCGCGCTGTGCAGCATCAGCTCGCACCCGCCACCGAGCGCGATGCCCGATACGGCCGCGACGACCGGCACGTTCGCGTACTTCACGCGCAGCATGCCTTCCTGGAACTTCTTCACGAACGGCTCGATACCCTTCGCGCCGCCCATCATGAACGCCGGCATCGCCTCCTCGAGGTTCGCGCCGGCCGAGAACGGGCCGCCCGGCGTGCCGAGCTTCAGCGACGTCGGCTGCCAGATCACCACGCCCTTGTAGTCCTTCTCCGCGAGCTCGATCGCCTGCACGAGGCCGTCGATCACGCTCGGTCCGATCGTGTTCATCTTCGACTTGAACGACACGATCACGACGTCGTCCTCACCCGCACGGTCGTCGACCCATGCGCGCACGGCATCGGTCTCGAACAGGGTCTTGCCGTAGGTCTTCGGATCGGCGCCGGCTTCGCCGATGAGCGGCGCGCGGAACACCTGCTTGTCGTAGACCGCGAGGTCAGAACGCGGCACGAAGCGCTTCGCGGCGGGCGCCCACGAGCCTTCGGCCGTGTGCACGCCGCCCTTCTCGGCGACCGGGCCTTCGAGCACCCACGACGGCAGCGGCACGTTTGCCAGCGCCTTGCCGGCCGCGATGTCTTCCTGCACCCACTCGGCGACCTGCTTCCAGCCGGCGGCCTGCCAGCCTTCGAACGGGCCTTCGTTCCAGCCGAAGCCCCATCGGATCGCGAGGTCGACGTCGCGCGCGTTGTCGGCGATCGATTCGAGATGCACGCCGATGTAGTGGAACACGTCGCGGAAGATCGACCACAGGAACTGCGCATGCGGATGATCCGTTTCGCGCAGCAGCTTCAGGCGTTCCGCCGGCGGACGCTTCAGGATGCGGCCGACGGTTTCGTCCGCCTTCGCACCCGAGTCGACGTAGGTGCCGGTCTTCGCGTCGAGCACCTTGATCGCCTTGCCTTCCTTCTTGTAGAAGCCGCCGCCCGTCTTCTGGCCGAGCGCGCCCTGCTTCACCAGTTCGGCGAGCACGGCGGGCGTCTGGTAGACCGGGAAGAACGGATCGTCGGCGAGGTTGTCCTGCATCGTCTTGATCACGTGCGCCATCGTGTCGAGGCCGACCACGTCCGCGGTGCGGAACGTCGCCGACTTCGCGCGGCCGAGGCGGCTGCCCGTCAGGTCGTCGACTTCGTCGAAGCGCAGGCCGAACTTCGCGGCCTCGGTGATCACCGCGAGGATCGAGAAGATGCCGACGCGGTTCGCGATGAAGTTCGGCGTGTCCTTCGCGCGCACGACGCCCTTGCCGACGACGCTCGTCAGGAACGTCTCGAGCTGGTCGAGGATCTCCGGGCGCGTGTGCGCGGTCGGGATCAGTTCGACGAGGTGCATGTAGCGCGGCGGGTTGAAGAAGTGCACGCCGCAGAAGCGCGACTTCAGCTCGTCCGAGAACCCTTCGGACAGCTTCGTGATCGACAGGCCCGACGTGTTGGTCGCGAAGATCGCGTTCGGCGCGATGTGCGGCGCGACCTTCTTGTACAGGTCGTGCTTCCAGTCCATCCGCTCGGCGATCGCCTCGATCACGACGTCGCATTCGGCCAGCTTCGCGATGTCGTCCTCGTAGTTCGCCGCTTCGAGGTATTTCGCGTCGTCCTTCACGCCGAACGGCGCGGGCGACAGCTTCTTCAGGTTCTCGATCGCCTTCAGCGCGATCGCGTTTTTCGGGCCTTCCTTGGCCGGCAGGTCGAACAGCAGCACCGGCACGCGCGCGTTGACGAGGTGCGCGGCGATCTGCGCGCCCATCACGCCGGCGCCCAGCACGGCGACCTTGCGAATCAGGAAATTGCTCACGGGATGTCTCCGGATAGTGTCGTGCAGCGCGGGATGTGAGGGCTGCACGGCGAAGTGAGTACCAGGAACCGTTGCGTTCGGGCGGCGCGCGGCGCGCCCCGCCCGGACTCGCGTCAGAACAGCGATTCGTCGACTTCCATCAGCGTCTTCGAGCCGGCGCGCGCCGCGCGGATCGTCGACGCCGTCTCGGGCAGCAGGCGCGCGAAGTAGAAGCGGGCCGTCGCGAGCTTCGACTTGTAGAACGGGTCGCCCGACGCTTCGTTGTCGAGCGCGAGGCGTGCCATGCGCGCCCAGAAGTACGAGAACACCAGGTGGCCGACGGTACGCAGGTACGGCACGGCGGCGGCACCGACTTCGTCGGGGTTCTGCATCGCCTTCATGCCGATTTCCATCGTCAGCTTCTGCACCTTGTCGCCGATGTCGGCGAGCGGGTTGATGAACTCGGCCATTTCCGGCTTCACGCCTTCGGCTTCCGCGAATTCCGTCACGAGCTTGCCGAACTTCTTCAGCTTCGCGCCCATGTCGCCGAGCACCTTGCGGCCCAGCAGGTCGAGCGACTGGATCGAGTTCGTGCCTTCGTAGATCATGTTGATCCGCGCGTCGCGCACGTACTGCTCCATGCCCCACTCGGAGATGAAGCCGTGGCCGCCGTAGATCTGCATCGCGTGGTTGGTCGACTCGAACGCGTTGTCGGTCAGGAACGCCTTGATGATCGGCGTGAGCAGCGCGACGAGGTCGGCCGCTTCCTTGCGCACCGCTTCGTCGGCGTGCGACAGTTCCTTGTCGATCTGCAGCGCGGACCAGTACGTGAACGCGCGCGCGCCTTCCGCGTAGGCTTTCTGCGTGAGCAGCATGCGGCGCACGTCCGGGTGCACGATGATCGGGTCGGCCGGCTTGTCCGGTGCCTTCGGACCCGTCAGCGAACGCATCTGCAGGCGTTCCTTCGCGTACGTGAGCGAGTTCTGGTACGCGACTTCCGTGAGGCCGAGGCCCTGCATGCCGACGCCGAGGCGCGCGGCATTCATCATCACGAACATCGCGTTCAAGCCCTTGTTCGGCTCGCCGACCATCCAGCCCTTCGCGCCGTCGAGGTTCATCACGCACGTCGAGTTGCCGTGGATGCCCATCTTGTGCTCGATCGAGCCGCACTTGATGCCGTTGCGCTCGCCCGGCTCGCCCGCCGCGTCGGGGATGAACTTCGGCACGATGAACAGCGAGATCCCCTTCGTGCCTTGCGGCGCGTCCGGCAGGCGCGCGAGCACGAGGTGGACGATGTTCTTCGACATGTCGTGCTCGCCGCTCGAGATGAAGATCTTCGTGCCGCTGATCGAGTACGAGCCGTCGCCGTTCGGTTCGGCCTTGGTGCGCAGGATGCCGAGGTCGGTGCCGCAGTGCGGCTCGGTCAGGCACATCGTGCCCGTCCATTCGCCCGACACGAGCTTCGGCAGGTATTGCTTCTGGAGTTCCGGCGCGCCGTGCGCGTGCAGGCATTCGTACGCGCCGTGCGACAGGCCCGGATACATCGTCCATGCCTGGTTCGCCGAGTTCAGCATTTCGTAGAGCGCGTTGTTCACGAACGCGGGCAGGCCCTGGCCGCCGTAGTCCGGATCGCAGCCGAGCGCCGGCCAGCCGGCCTCGACGTATTGCTGGTAGGCCTCCTTGAAGCCGGTCGGCGTCTTCACGACGCCGTCGCCTTCATACGTGCAGCCTTCGCGGTCGCCGACCTGGTTCAGCGGGAACAGTACCTCGGAGCAGAACTTGCCCGCTTCCTCGAGGACCTGGTTGATCGTGTCGGCGTCGAGGTCCGCATGCTTGGGCATTTGCTTGACTTCGGCTTCGACGTTCAGAAGCTCGTGCAACACGAATTGCATGTCGCGCAGCGGCGCGGCGTACTGTCCCATGACTCTCTCCAAAGGTGGGCAAAACGGCTCGAGCTCCTGGCGGGCGGGTCACGCGCCGCTAACGGCTCTCGCTCTGATACGAAACAATCGTCTTTTCCAGCGCGGCCCACGTGAGGCGCACGGCGTCCGGCGAATGCAGGAAGCGCGCGTCGTGATGCAGGCCGAGCGTGAAGCTGTACAACTCGAAGAGCATCAGGTCCGGATCGGTATCCGCACGCAGATGGCCTTCTTCCTTCGCCTGCGAAATGGCACGCAGCATCGCGGCACGCCAGGCCGTCACGCTCGCGATCAACTGCTCGCGCACGGGGCTGTCAGGCCGGTCGTCGTACTCGACGGCACCGCTGATGTAGATGCATCCCGTCGTCACCTCCTGGATGCGCTTCTCCGTCCAGCGGGCCAGCATCGCCCGAAGGCGCGGCAAGCCTCGCGGCTCGCGCAGGCTCGGAAAGAACACCTCGTTTTCGAAACGATGGTGATACTCGCGGACGACCTCGACCTGCAGGTCCTCGCGCGATCCGAAGTGCGCGAACACACCGCTCTTGCTCATCTGCATGCGCTCGGCCAGCAGGCCGATCGTCAGCCCCTCCAGCCCGTCACGGCTGGCGAGGTCCAAAGCAGCTTCAAGTATCGCGGCACGCGTCTGTTCGCCTTTTCGCATAGCTATTTCTGTAACCGTTCGGGGGTTCGAATAAAATCGAACGGCCGTACTATTATTGAGTGCGGCCGCTCGCGAAACAAGGAAATTATTAGAAACCGGTGTCTAACCGAGCCGCTATTTTGCGCGATTCCGGCGGGACCGGAGCGGCTTTTCCGCACGAACGTGCGGACAGATATTTTGAAGCGAATGCTTAGTCTGCGTCAGTCGTAACCGCCGACCGTCAGCGCCTTCATCACGAGACGATACGCGGTGTACGCGAGCCAGTTCAGCAGACGCTCGAGGCGCGGGCGCGCCGCGAAACGCGCGGCGTCGATTTCCCGGCCATCGGCGAACGCGGCGGCGATCGCGTCGCGCAATTCGTTCGTGACTGCATCGTAGCGCACCAGCACGACGTTCGCTTCATTGTTCAGCATCAGGCTCAGCGCGTCCAGGTTCGACGAGCCGACCGTCGCCCAGTTGTCGTCGATCACGGCGACCTTGCCGTGCAGCATCGTCTTGTCGTATTCGGCCACCCGCACGCCCGCGCGCAGCAGCGCGTGATAGAGGAACGGCACGGCCGTGTCGAGCGCCGCGAACTCCTTGCGGCCGATCAGGATCCGCACGTCGACGCCACGCCGCGCCGCGCCCGTCAGCGCGCGGCGCAGCTTGCGGCCCGGCATGAAGTACGGATTCGCGAGCAGGATCCGCTGGCGCGCCTGGCCGATCGCCGCGAGATACGCCTTTTCGATCGCGCGGCGGTTCACGACGTTGTCGCGCGCGACGAACGCGACGCTCGGCTCCGTCACGACCCTGAGCGCGCCGGCCTTGATCCACCGGTGGCTGCGCATCCAGCGCCGGAACATGTCGGGAAACGCCTCGCCGCCGTGCAGGCCGGCCGCGTACTGCGCATACGGCTTGTGGCCGAACTGGATCCGGTGCCACTGCAGCTCGAACGCGGCGCGCACGTCGGACACCGCCGGCCCGGCCATCTCGACCGCGAAATCCCAGCGCGGAAACGGCAGCGTCGCGCTGCCCTGCGTGTAGTCGTCGACGATGTTGATGCCGCCGCAGAACGCGGCCGCATGATCGATCACCGCGAGCTTGCGGTGCGTGCGCGAGAAGCCGAAACGGCCGAACAGGAAGCGGTTGTAGATGCAGTGCTCGACACCGGCCTCGGCCCACGTATCGAACAGCGGCAGGCGCGCGGTGCCGACGCCGTCGGTGATCACGCGCACACGTACGCCGCGCTGCGCCGCGCGGATCAGCGCGTCCGACACCGGCCGGCCGGCCGCGTCGTCGCAGAAGATGTAGGTTTCGAGCATCACCTGCTCGCGCGCCGCATCGATCCGCTCGATCAGCGCGTGGAAGAATTCGCCGCCGGTTTCGCACAGCCGCACGGTATTGCCGGTCGTGAACGCGAGCCGCGATGCGGAGCCGCGTTCCTGCAGGAACATCTGCCGCAATTGCGCGAAGCGCTTGCGGGCCTCCGCCGTCATGCGGACGAGCCGTGCGGCGCGCGCGACAGGGCCACGCGCGCGGGCAGCTGCAGGATCGCCTCGGCGTTCGACGGCGAGAAACAGCGCGCGGCCGCCTCGCGGAACGGCAACCACGCATGGTCGACATGCTCGCGCGGCGACAGCGTGACGTCGACGCGCCCCGGCACGCACAGGCCGAACCAGTGCTCGACGTTGCGCGTGACGCCCGGTGCATAGCGGTGCAGGTATTGCGGATAGATCGCGTATTCGATCCGGTGACGCCAGTCGACGAGCGCGGCGGCCGGCACGTCGGGCGTGCCGACGGCGATGCCGGTTTCCTCGGCCACTTCGCGCGCGGCCGTCACCGCGAGCGGTTCGTCGAGTGCGTCCTTCGAGCCGGTGACCGATTGCCAGAAATCGGGCTGGTCGGCACGCTTGATCACGAGCACATCGAGGTCGGGCGTGTAGATCACGACAAGAACGGATTCGGGGATTTTCGGCGGCTTCGTCATCGTTGTTTCATGCGGCACGGGGCCGTGCGACGGCCATGTGCTCCGAACGTACGGCAAGTGCTGCGACTGTACCGCAAAAAACGAAAAAGGCGCATCGCTGCGCCTTTTTCATCTGCGTCGTGTGTGCATGACCGCACACGCGACCGGGTGCCGAACGCGTTATGCCTTCGGCTGCTCCGGCTGGCGCAGGCGGATATGCAGTTCGCGCAGCTGACGCTCGTCGACCGGGCTCGGCGCTTGCGTGAGCAGATCCTGCGCACGCTGCGTCTTCGGGAACGCGATCACGTCGCGGATCGAATCGGCGCCGGCCATCATCGTGACGATGCGGTCGAGACCGAACGCGATACCGCCGTGCGGCGGCGCGCCGTACTGCAGCGCGTCGAGCAGGAAGCCGAACTTCAGTTGCGCTTCTTCCGCGCCGATCTTCAGCGCGCGGAACACCTTGCTCTGCACTTCCTCCTGGTAGATACGCACCGAGCCGCCGCCGATTTCCCAGCCGTTCAGCACCATGTCGTACGCCTTCGCGAGGCAGCGGCCCGGGTCGGTCTCGAGGTACTCGAGATGCTCGTCCTTCGGGCTGGTGAACGGGTGGTGCGCGGCGACGTAGCGGGCGTCTTCGTCGTCGTATTCGAACATCGGGAAGTCGACGACCCACAGCGGCTTCCAGCCGGCCTGGACGAGGCCGTTCGCCTTGCCGAACTCCGAGTGGCCGATCTTCAGGCGCAGCGCGCCGAGGCTGTCGTTGACGACCTTCGCGCGGTCGGCCGCGAAGAAGATGATGTCGCCGTCTTCAGCGCCGGTGCGCTCGAGGATCGCCGCGATTGATGCGTCATGCAGGTTCTTGACGATCGGGCTTTGCAGGCCGTCGCGGCCCTTCGCCTTCTCGTTGACCTTGATCCAGGCGAGGCCCTTCGCGCCGTAGATGCGCACGAATTCCGTGTAGCCATCGATGTCGCCGCGCGACAGCTCGCCGCCCTTCGGCACGCGCAGCGCCGCGACACGGCCGTCCTTCGCGTTGGCCGGCGTGCTGAACACCTTGAAATCGACGTCCTTCATCGCGTCGGTCAGCTCGGTGAACTCGAGCTGCACGCGCAGGTCCGGCTTGTCCGAACCGAAACGCGCCATCGCTTCCGAATACGGCATCACCGGGAATTTCGCGTCGAGCTCGACGTCGATCGTCGTCTTGAAGATATGACGGATCATGTCTTCGAACAGGTCGCGGATTTCCTGCTCGCCGAGGAACGACGTTTCGCAGTCGATCTGCGTGAATTCCGGCTGACGGTCGGCGCGGAGGTCTTCGTCGCGGAAGCACTTGGTGATCTGGTAGTAACGGTCGAAGTTCGCGACCATCAGCAGCTGCTTGAACAGCTGCGGCGACTGCGGCAGCGCGAAGAACTGGCCCGCGTTCACGCGCGACGGCACGAGGTAGTCGCGTGCGCCTTCCGGCGTGCTCTTCGTCAGCATCGGCGTTTCGATGTCGATGAAGCCCTGCTCGTCGAGGTACTTGCGCGCCTCGATCGCGACGCGGTAGCGCAGGCGCAGGTTGTGCTGCATCTGCGGACGGCGCAGGTCGAGCACGCGGTGCGTGAGGCGGGTCGTTTCCGACAGGTTGTCGTCGTCGAGCTGGAACGGCGGCGTGACCGACGCGTTCAGCACGTTCAGTTCGTGGCACAGCACTTCGATCTTGCCGCTCTTCAGGCCGGCGTTGACCGTGCCTTCCGGACGATTGCGCACGAGGCCCTTGATCTGCACGCAGAACTCGTTGCGCACGCCTTCGGCGGTCGCGAACATCTCGGCGCGATCCGGGTCGCACACCACCTGCACGAGGCCTTCACGATCGCGCAGGTCGATGAAGATCACACCGCCGTGATCGCGGCGGCGCTGCACCCAGCCGCACAGCGACACGGTTTGGCCCAGCAGGTGTTCGGTCACGAGACCGCAGTATTCAGTACGCATCGACATGATGTTTGCTTTCGTTCGGTTTGATCAACGGGCGCCGCAACGCGCGGCCCGGGCGATGATTCTTTACTTACAGCGGCGGCTCGACGGGGCGGCGGGCGGGCGCCGGTACCGGCGCCGGAGGCGCCACGACGCCCATCGAGACGATGTACTTGAGCGCGGCATCGACCGACATGTCGAGTTCGACGACTTCGCTCTTCGGCAGCATCAGGAAGAAGCCCGACGTCGGGTTCGGCGTCGTGGGCACGTACACGCTCACGTACTCTTCCGTCAGATGGTTGACCACGTCGCCGCCGGGTGTACCGGTCAGAAACGCGATCGTATACGAGCCGCGGCGCGGGTATTCGATCAGCAGCGCCTTGCGGAACGCGTTGCCGCTGCTCGACAGCAGCGTGTCCGACACCTGCTTGACGCTCGTGTAGATCGGCCCGACGACCGGGATGTGACGCACGACCGCATTCCACCACGTGACGAGCTTCTGGCCGATGAAATTCTGCGTGGCCAGCCCGACGACGAAGATGAACGCGATCGTCAGCACCGCGCCGATTCCCGGCAGATGGAAGCCGAGCATCCGCTCGGGCTGCCACGATTCGGGCAGCAGGAGCAGCGTCTGGTCCATCGTGCCGATGATGAGGCCGAGCACCCACAGCGTGATCGCGAGCGGGACGAGGACCAGCAGGCCGGTCAGAAACACCGTTTTCAGGGTCGTCTTTTTCATCATCTGCCGTCAATGAACCGCGCCAGCGGCGCGGGTTGGTCGCGACCCGGCCGGGCCGCGACGGTCAACTGCTGGCGGCGGGCGCTGCAGCCGGTGCCGGCGCCGCGCTCGTCGTCGTACTGGCGGAAGGGCTTGCCGCAGCCGGTGCGGCGGCGGCCGGCGCGGCTTCCGCCGGTGCTGCCGGCGCCGCGTCGCCCGACGCCGTCGCCGGTGCGCTGGTGCCGCCCGAGCCGCCGCGGAAATCGGTGACATACCACCCCGAGCCCTTCAGCTGGAACCCGGCGGCGGTCACCTGCTTGCGAAAAGCATCCTTCCCGCATTCAGGGCATTGCGACAGCGGCGCGTCGCTCATCTTCTGGAGCACGTCCTTCGCGAAACCGCACGCTTCGCATCGATAGGCGTAGATCGGCATGATATTTTTCCCGCAGAAACTGGAAACGGCTTGCAAAACCTTGAATTATAGCTGAAACCCCGGCGCGCTCCGGCAATCGCAGCGACGCCCGCGCATCAGCGGCGGCGCCACGTGAGCCAGCGCTCGTGTCCTTCGAACACGGCCAGCGAATCGGTCACGGGCAAATCCTCGATCAGCTCGAAGTACGGCGTGAGCAACGCGTCGAGTTCCGCGCGCTCGATCCCGAACGGCGGCCCCTTCGGCTTCGCCGTCACGAAGAAATAGCCGGCCAGCAAGCCGTCCACGGGCAGCAGCTCGGCCATGCGTGCCGCATAGTCGGCGCGCATGGCCGGCGGCAACGCGCACAGGAACGCGCGCTCGTACACCCACTGCACGTCGAACGGCGGCCGGTACGTAAAGAAATCGGCCTGCTCGACGACGTCCGCATGCGCGCCGAGCTGCGCCTTCGCGGCGGCCACCGCCTGCGCGGCGAAATCGATCGCGCGCACCGGCCAGCCGGCCTGCGCGAGCCACCCCGCCTCCTGCGCGCTGCCGCAGCCGGGAATCAGCACCGTGCACGGCTCGAGCCGGTGCGCGAACGCGCGAAAGCCGCCGGGCACGCCGCCGAATTCCCACGGCGTCACGCCGCGCTCGAAGCGCTCGTCCCAGAACGACGCGTGGCCGGGGTCGCGCGTCGCGAACTCGGCGGCGGTCGGGACAGGCGGTTGCTTCGGATCGGACATCGCGGTGCTCCTTTCGGTCAGGCGCCGTATGCGAGCGCGAACAGCACCCGCGCGACCAGCGCCCCGACACCGACCGACAGGCCGAAGATCAGCAGCGCCTGCAGCAGCCGGTTGGTCCGTTTCTGCTCGACGAGGATCTGGCGCATCAGTTCCTCGCTGGCGGCGCGGGGTGCGTCGTGACGCGCCGCCATCGCGTGATGGATCAGCCGCGGCAGTTGCGGCAGCGTCTTGCTCCACTGCGGCGCCTCGACCTTGAAACGCTCATACCAGCCGCGCAGGCCGATCTGCTCGGTCATCCAGCGCTCGAGGTACGGTTTCGCGGTCTTCCACAGGTCGAGTTCCGGGTCGAGCGAGCGGCCGAGCCCTTCGACGTTCAGCATCGTCTTCTGCAGCAGCACGAGCTGAGGCTGGATCTCGACGTTGAAGCGGCGCGACGTCGAGAACAGGCGCATCAGCACCTGGCCGAGCGAGATGTCCTTCAGCGCACGGTCGAAATACGGCTCGCACACCGCGCGGATCGCGCTTTCGAGCTCCTCGACACGCGTCTCGGGCGGCACCCAGCCCGATTCGAGGTGCAGCGTCGCGACGCGGTGATAGTCGCGCTTGAAGAACGCGAGGAAGTTCTGCGCGAGGTAATTCTTGTCGAAATCGGACAGCGCGCCGACGATCCCGAAATCGAGCGCGATATAGCGGCCGAACGTGTTCGGGTCGAGGCTCACCTGGATGTTGCCGGGGTGCATGTCCGCATGGAAGAAGCCGTCGCGGAACACCTGCGTGAAGAAGATCTCGACGCCTTCGCGCGCGAGCTTCTTGATGTCGACGCCGGCCGAGCGCAGCGTCTCGACCTGGCTGATCGGCACGCCGGTCATGCGCTCCATCACGAGCACCTGCGACGTCGAGAAATCCCAGAACATCTCGGGCACGAGCAGCAGGTCGAGGCCCGCGAAGTTGCGGCGCAGCTGGCTGCCGTTCGCGGCCTCGCGCATCAGGTCGAGCTCGTCGTGCAGGTACTTGTCGAATTCGGCGACGACCTCGCGCGGCTTCAGGCGGCGGCCGTCGGCCCACATGCGCTCGGTCCATGTCGCGATGTCGCGCATCAGCGCGAGGTCGGAATCGATCACCGGCAGCATGTTCGGGCGCAGCACCTTCACCGCGACGGCCTTGCCCGCGTGCACGCCCTGCTTCAGCTTCGCGAAATGCACCTGCGCGATCGACGCGCTCGCGATCGGCTCGCGCTCGAATTCGTCGAACAGCTCGTCGACCGGCGCCCCGAGCGACTTCTCGATGATCGCGATCGCGACGGCCGAATCGAACGGCGGTACCTGGTCCTGCAGCTTCGCGAGTTCGTTCGCGAAATCGACCGACAGCAGGTCGCGGCGCGTCGACAGCACCTGACCGAACTTCACGAAGATCGGGCCGAGGCTCTCGAGCGCGTGACGCAGCCGCACGGCGGGCGGATCGGAATAGCGGCGGCCGATCGTCGTGATCCGCAGCAGCAGCTTCACGCGCCGGTCGTCGATCCGGGACAGCATCACTTCGTCGAGGCCAAAGCGGATGACGGTGTAGACAATCTTGATGAAACGGAAAATGCGCATGCCCTGCGGCCCTCAGTGCGCGCCGCGCGGGCCTGGGCCCGTGCGCGCGCCGATTTTTTGTTCGAGTCGCTCGACCCGCTTTTCGACCCGCGCGAGCGCATCGCGTGCGCGCGCCAGATCGGCGTCGAAGCCGCCGAGCGACGCGCGCCGGACGACTTGCGGGTTTTCGTCGAGCCAGTATTCGGCGACGGATTCGAGCACGTTGCGGCCGGTGCGTCGCGCGCGGGCGCCGGCATCGCGCACGACCGTCGCGATCCGGTATGCCGCCGCGTCGCCGACCAGCTTCGCGAGATCTTCTTCAGGTTCCCAGCGCAGGTGCTCGGCCAGCTTCGCGATCTGCGTCGCGAACTCCGCGTCGCCCTCGATCTTCACGTGCTTCATCACGGCCGCCTGGCCGCCCTGCAGGAACGCGGCGACGGTGTCGCCCGCGAGCGCGATCGACACGTCGACCTGTTGCGCATCGTGCGCGTCGACGGCCGACAGATAACCGTCGGGCTGCACCAGCAGCGTGAGCGTGACGGGAGGCACGTCGATCCGGGCAGTCTTGCCCGCATAGGGAATCAGGCGATCGCGCGCCCATGATTCGCGCGCGAGCAGGTGATTGACGGCAGCAGCAAAAGGCTTGGCGGCAAAGGTCATCGGGCTGGGAAAGAAAAAACCCGCGCAGGCCGGGCGCCCACGCGGGTTTCTATTGTAACGTCGGATCGTCGGCAGACCGTGCCCGACCGTACACCCGGGCGGCAAGCGGTCGCAGTGCGGCGGCCGTCGCCCGGGTGCCCGGCGGCGCGGGCCGCCGGTCACGCTCAGTGCGTGTTGATCTGCTGGATACCCGCGAGCAGCCAGCCCTGGCTGCCCGACTTCGACAGGTTCCACACCTCGTCGAACGGGGCGGCCGACGCGCTCGCCGATTCGCGGATCAGGCCGTGGAAGCGCACGCTCGCCGACTGCTCGATGCCGCGATCCTCGATCGCGACCAGCTCCGCGTCGAGCTGCACGACGTCGGTCTGGTTCGCCTCGTTACCGCGCGAATCGAGGTCGATCTTGATCTCCGCGAACATTTCGGGCGTCGTGAACTCGCGGATGTCGGCCAGGTTGCCCTGGTCCCACGCCGCCTGCAGGCGCACGAAGTAGACCTTCGCGCTGCGCAGGAACGCTTCGGTATCGAAACCGGCCGGCACCTGGAGCGGCGCCGCCGCAGCCGCTGCCGCGCCGGCGGCCGCCGCGCCGCCGCCGAACACGCCCTGCGCTTCGTTCGCATAGCTGCTGCCGCTGCCCGCGTAGCTGCCGCCGGCATTGCCCTGCTGGAACGACGGGCTTTGCGAGTAGCCGCCCGACGCCGACGCCGAACCGCCGACCGAGTACGCCGGCTCCTGCGGGCGACGGCGGTTCATGAACTTGCGGATCAGCCAGATGCCGATCGCCGCGAGCAGCGCGATCACGATGACGTTCGCCATCATGCTCGCGAACGCGCCGCCGAGGCCGAAGTGCGACAGCAGCGCCGCGATGCCGAGACCGGCCGCGAGGCCGGCGATCGGCCCGAGCCAGCGCGAGCGGTTGGGCTGCGCGGCCGGCGTGGGCGCCGCCGGGTTCGCACGCTGCGCCTGCGACGGCGCGGCCTGCTGCATCGGCTGCTGCGCGGGCGGCGTGGCCTGGCGCTGCGTGACGGTGGAGTTCTGGCGGCCGATGCTGCGCCCGCCGCCCATGCGCTTGGCTTCAGCGTCGAGCGATGCGAACGTGCCGGCCGTGAGCAGGCCGACCATCAGCAGCGTGCCGACCCGTCGAGCCCACGGCTTCGACGGCTTGCTACGGTTGAACAACGGACGCGTTTCGGACATCAGCTTCTCCAGATGTAAGGCGAATGTATGGAAAGAACCCCTTAGTACTTGGTTCCTAGGTGTAAAGCTACCACGCCACCTGACAAATTGTAATATTTGACGGCATCGAGGCCCGCTTGTTCCATCATCGTCTTCAGCGTGTCCTGATCGGGGTGCATCCGGATAGATTCAGCAAGATACCGGTAACTTTCAGCATCTTTCGCGAACTTGTCGCCAAGCCACGGTAATACTTTGAAAGAATACAGATCGTACGCTTTTTTCAGCGGATCCCAGACTTTCGAGAATTCCAGCACCATCACGCGGCCGCCGGGCTTCGTCACGCGACGCATCTCCGCCAGCGCGACGTCCTTGTGCGTCATGTTGCGCAGCCCGAATGCAACCGTGACCACATCGAAGTAGTTGTCCGGAAAGGGGATTTTCTCCGCGTCGCACAACAGCGACGGCGTCACGATCCCCTTGTCGAGCAGCCGGTCGCGGCCGACGCGCAGCATCGATTCGTTGATGTCCGTATGCCACACCTCGCCCGTCGGGCCGGCCGCCTTCTTGAACGACTTCGTCAGGTCGCCGGTGCCGGCCGCGATGTCGAGCACCTTGAAACCGGGGCGCACGTTCGCCTGCGCGATCGTGAACGCCTTCCACGCGCGGTGCATGCCCGCCGACATCAGGTCGTTCATCAGATCGTAGTTGCTCGCGACCGAATGGAACACGCCCGCCACTTTCTTCGCTTTTTCGTTTTCCTCGACGCTTTCGAAGCCGAAGTGGGTTTTGCTCATCGCGTTGATCCTCAGTAAATGGCAGGACGGCGCCGAGCGGGCGCCGTCGATTTCAGTGGCAGTGGCCGTGCGACGCGGAGGCCGCCTGCATCGGAGCGTCGCGCTCGACGCCTGCCGCCTTCAGTTTGTCGAAATAGTCGCGCCACAGCGCGTCCTGCTGCGTCGCCAGCTCGTACAGCAGGTCCCACGAGTAGATGCCGGTCGAATGGCCGTCGGAGAACGTCGGCTGCAGCGCGTAGTTGCCGACGCCCTCGAGCGCCGTGATCGTCACCTCGCGCTTGCCGGTCTGCAGCGTCTCCTGGCCGGGCCCGTGGCCGCGCACCTCGGCCGACGGCGAATAGACGCGCATCAGCTCGAACGGAATCCGGTAGCTGTCGCCGTTCGGGTACTGCAATTCGAGCACGCGCGATACCGCGTGCACGACGACGCCGGACGGAATCGGCGTCGTGGAAGTCAAACCGCTCATGGCTGCCTCGAATCGGTCATGCGTTGAATTTCCTCGCGCACCGCATTGTGCAGCAGCGAGGCCTGCGCGGCGCGCGTACGCAACAGCGCCTCGGACACGCTGCGCTGGCGCGGCGCCCAGACGGGCTGCGGGAAATGGGCGTCGTTGGAAAAGCGCGGGATCACGTGCCAGTGCACGTGCGGCACCATGTTGCCGAGGCTCGCGAGATTCACCTTGTTCGGCTGCATCACGCGGCGCACGGCCCGTTCGACCGCATAGACCACGCGCATCAGATGTGCCCGCTCGGGCTCGCCGAGATCGGAGAACTCGGCCACGTGCGTGCCCCAGATCACCCGGCAGAAGCCCGGATAGTCGTGCTCGCCCGTCGCGAGGACGACGCGCAGCACGTCGTCCTGCCAGAGCACCTCGCCGCCGTCTTCACGGCAAAACACGCATTCCATCGTCGCTCCCATGTGGACAGGCGCCGGCATGACTGCGCCGGCGCCCGCTCATTTCCGGCCCGGTCGGGCGGTCGTCATGCCCGCATTAGACCAGCACGCGCTCGATCCCGCCATTGTTCGCACGTGCGACATAATCGGCCATCCAGTTCTCGCCGAGCACCTGGCGCGCGATTTCGACCACGATGTAGTCGGCCTCGAGATTCGCGTCCTCGCTGTAGCGCGACAGGCCCTGCAGGCACGACGGGCAGCTCGTCAGGATCTTCACGTCCGGCCCGTTCGCGGCCGCGGCGGCCGGCGCCGGCGCAGCGCCGGCCACCACGGGAATCGCACGCAGCTTCGCGGCGCCCTTGCGGATCTCCTCTTCCTTGCGGAAGCGCACCTGCGTCGACACGTCCGGGCGCGTGACCGCGAGCGTGCCCGATTCGCCGCAGCAACGGTCGTTCTTCTCGATCCTGTAGCCGTCCTTCTCCGAGCCCATCAGCTCGTTGACGAGCTTCACCGGGTCCATCGTCTTGATCGGCGTGTGGCACGGGTCGTGATACATGTAACGCGTACCCGACACGCCGTCGAGCTTCATCCCCTTCTCGAGCAGGAATTCGTGGATGTCGATGATCCGGCAGCCCGGGAAAATCTTGTCGAATTCATACCCGGCAAGCTGGTCGTAGCAGGTGCCGCACGACACGACGACCGTCTTGATGTCGAGGTAGTTCAGCGTGTTCGCGACCCGGTGGAACAGCACGCGGTTGTCGGTGACGATCTTCTCGGCCTTGTCGTACTGGCCCGAGCCGCGCTGCGGATAACCGCAGCACAGGTAGCCCGGCGGCAGCACCGTCTGCACGCCCGCTTCCCACAGCATCGCCTGCGTCGCGAGGCCGACCTGCGAGAACAAGCGCTCGGAGCCGCAGCCCGGGAAGTAGAACACCGCTTCCGAATCGACGGTCGTCGACTTCGGGTTGCGGATGATCGGCACGATCTTGTTGTCCTCGATGTCGAGCAGCGCGCGCGCCGTCTTCTTCGGCAGGTTGCCCGGCATCTTCTTGTTGACGAAGTGGATCACCTGCTCGACGACGGGCGGCTTGCCGGTCGTCGCGGGCGGGTGCTGCGTCTGCTTCGTCACGACCTTCTTCAGCATGTCGTTCGCGAAGCGCTGCACCTTGTAGCCGACGCCCATCATCACGGTGCGCGCGGCGTTGATCGTCTGCGGATTGGTCGCGTTCAGGAAGAACATGCCCGCCGCGTTGCCGGCGTTGAACTTCTTCTTGCCCATCTTGCGCAACAGGTTGCGCATGTTCATCGTGACGTCGCCGAAGTCGATCTTCACCGGGCACGGCGTCGCGCACTTGTGGCACACCGTGCAGTGGTCGGCCACGTCGTTGAACTCGTCCCAGTGCTTGATCGACACGCCGCGGCGCGTCTGCTCCTCGTACAGGAATGCCTCGACCAGCAGCGACGTCGCGAGGATCTTGTTGCGCGGGCTGTACAGCAGGTTCGCGCGCGGCACGTGGGTCGCGCACACCGGCTTGCACTTGCCGCAGCGCAGGCAGTCCTTCACCGAATCGGCGATCGCGCCGATGTCGGACTGCTGCATGATCAGCGATTCGTAGCCCATCAGCCCGAAGCTGGGCGTGTACGCGTTGCGCAGGTCGGCGCCGTCGAGCAGCTTGCCCTTGTTGAAGCGGCCGTTCGGGTCGACGCGCTGCTTGTATGCGCGGAATTCGGCGATCTCGTCGTCGGTCAGGAACTCGAGCTTCGTGATGCCGATTCCGTGCTCGCCGGAGATCACGCCGTCGAGCGAGCGCGCGAGCTTCATGATGCGCGCGACCGCCGCGTGCGCGTCCTGCAGCATCTCGTAGTTGTCGGAGTTGACCGGGAGGTTCGTGTGGACGTTGCCGTCGCCCGCGTGCATGTGCAGCGCGACGAACACGCGGCCGCGCAGCACGCGCTTGTGGATCGCCTGCGCCTCGTCGAGGATCTGCTTGAACGCGCCGCCGTTGAAGATCGCGCGCAGTTCCGCGCGGATCTCCTGCTTCCACGAGATGCGGACCGTGCGGTCCTGCGTGACGTGGAACACGGTCGCGCCCGGCTGTTCGTCCGCGCGATCCGCGAACTTCTCGGCAAGCGCCTCGTAGCCGAGCTGCACGAGGTAGTGCTGCGCCTCGCGCAGCGGCTGGTCGAGCCGGTCGCGCACGAATTCCCAGCGCGCGCGCACGCGCTTGAGCAGCTCCAGCGCCTGCTGCACGCGGTCTTCCAGCAGCTCCGCGCTCGGGATCTCGTTCGCGTCGTCGGTCTTGCCGAGCGGCAGGTTGCCGCCGCGGAAGAACGTCTCGAGCGCGTCGACGAGTTGCAGCTTGTTCTTCAGCGACAGCTCGATGTTGATCCGCTCGATGCCGTCGGTGTACTCGCCCATCCGGTTCAGCGGGATCACGACGTCTTCGTTGATCTTGAACGCGTTGGTGTGCTTCGCGATCGCGGCCGTGCGGCTGCGGTCGAGCCAGAAGCGCTTGCGCGCCTCCGCGCTGATCGCGACGAAGCCTTCGCCGCTCTTGCCGTTCGCCATCCGGATCACTTCGGACGTCGCGTGCGCCACGGCGTCGGCGTCATCGCCGACGATGTCGCCGATCAGCACCATCTTCGGGAACGCGTTGCGCTTGCTCTTGGTCGCGTAGCCGACCGCGCGCAGGTAGCGCTCGTCGAGGTGCTCGAGGCCCGCGAGGATCGCACCGCCCTGCTTCGACGTTTCGAACAGGTAGTCCTTGATCTCGACGATGCTCGGGATCGCCTCGCGCGCCTGGCCGAAGAACTCGAGGCAGACGGTGCGCGTGTGCGCGGGCATCTTGTGCAGCACCCAGCGCGCGGACGTGATGAGCCCGTCGCAGCCTTCCTTCTGCACGCCCGGCAGGCCGGCGAGGAACTTGTCGGTCACGTCCTTGCCGAGCCCTTCCTTGCGGAACCGGCGGCCCTCGATCTCGAGCATTTCGGTCTTGAGCAGCTTCTCGCCCGGCGCGTACGCGCCGTCGAACCACTTCAGCTCGAAGCGCGCGACCGCGATGTCGTGGATCTTGCCCTGGTTGTGCTCGTGGCGCGTGACTTCGAGCCAGTTGCCGTCCGGGTCGACCATCCGCCACCAGGCCAGGTTGTCGAGCGCGGTGCCCCACAGCACGGCTTTCTTGCCGCCCGCGTTCATCGCGACGTTGCCGCCGATGCACGACGCATCGAGCGACGTCGGATCGACCGCGAACACGTAGCCGGCCGCCTCGGCCGCCTCGGTCACGCGGCGCGTGACGACGCCCGCGCCGGAGAAGATCGTCGGCACCTTGTGCGCGACGCCCGGCAGTTCGGTCAGCTCGACCGCGCCGAGCTGTTCGAGCTTTTCGGTATTGATGACGGCCGAGAACGGCGTGAGCGGCACCGCGCCGCCCGTGTAGCCGGTGCCGCCGCCGCGCGGGATCACGGTCAGGCCGAGCTCGAAGCAGGCCTTGATCAGTGCCGCGATCTCGGCCTCGGTATCGGGCGTCAGCACGACGAACGGGTATTCGACGCGCCAGTCGGTCGCGTCGGTCACGTGCGACACGCGCGACAGCCCGTCGAAGCGGATATTGTCCTTCTCCGTGCAGCGGCCGAGCGCCTTGGTCGCGCGGCGGCGCAGGTCGGCCATCTTCTCGAATTCGTCGGCGAACTCGTTGACCGCCCGCTGCGCGGCGGTTTCGAGCATCTCGACGCGCGATGCGCGCTCGCGGCCCGCCTCGTCGCGGTGCTCGGTGAGATCCGCGCTGCGGCGCTTGCCGATCTCGGTCAGGCGGTGGTTCAGCGCCTCGATCAGCAGCGCGCGGCGCTTCGGATTGTCGAGCAGGTCGTCCTGCAGGTACGGGTTGCGGCGCACGACCCAGATGTCGCCGAGCACTTCGTACAGCATCCGTGCCGAGCGGCCCGTGCGGCGCTCGGCACGCAGTTCGTCGAGCACCGACCACGCCTCTTCGCCGAGCAGGCGGATCACGATCTCGCGATCCGAGAAGGACGTGTAGTTATAGGGAATCTCGCGCAAGCGGGGCGCGGGGTCGGCGGCGACGGCGGCGGCCGCGCCATGCGGATCGAAAACTTGTGGTGCGTTCATGTTCGGACGACTCGGAGGGCCGATACACCGTGCACGGGCGTCGGCAAGCGCGTGGGCGCAATCTTGGGGAAATCTGTTCTGTTACCAGGCGCGCGGCTGTCCTTCATGGGGCCGGAGCGGGCGGTTCGCCCCTCCTGGCCGGCGACAGGGCCTGGCGGCACTCGGAACGATCAGCACGATCGCGCGCGGCGCGCATGCCGTTCGGCCGCGGGGCTGGCTGCGCGCGGCGTCGGCTTCAACGGTGCGATCCGAGGGTGCCTCTGCATCTTCCGATCCTTGATTCAAAACGGAATTCTAACCCATGATCGGCCCGTCCGTGGCACGCCGGACAGGTCGTGGGGCTATCGCCGCGAGCCGCACCGGACGGGGCTCGGCACGGTTTGGCTCGATCATTCGCCGTCCGTCCGGTCGGTAACCGTGCGGTTAAGCCGGCAGAAAAGGCGCGCCCGGCGCCGCGAACGCCCGGCCCGCCCCCCCTTCGCGGCCGCCCGCCCGGCATGCCGCTTGCATGCGGGCGGACCCTTGGCGCTATCATTGATCCTTTACCGTCTGCATCCGCACTGCACGCGAGCGTCCATGGCATCCCACGATTACCTGAAGAAAATCCTCACCGCGCGCGTCTACGACGTCGCGATCGAGACGGAACTCGAACCCGCCCGCAACCTGTCGGCCCGGCTGCGCAATGCCGTTTACCTGAAGCGCGAGGACAACCAGCCGGTGTTCTCGTTCAAGCTGCGCGGCGCGTACAACAAGATGGCGCACATTCCGGCGGACGCGCTCGCGCGCGGCGTGATTACGGCGTCGGCCGGCAACCACGCGCAGGGCGTCGCGTTCTCGGCGGCCCGGATGGGCATCAAGGCCGTGATCGTCGTGCCGGTCACGACCCCGCAGGTGAAGGTCGATGCCGTGCGCGCGCACGGCGGCCCGAGCGTCGAGGTGATCCAGGCGGGCGAATCGTACAGCGATGCCTATGCGCACGCGGTCAAGGTGCAGCAGGAACGCGATCTCACGTTCGTCCACCCGTTCGACGATCCGTACGTGATCGCCGGCCAGGGCACCATCGCGATGGAGATCCTGCGCCAGCACCAGGGCCCGATCCACGCGATCTTCGTGCCGATCGGCGGCGGCGGGCTCGCGTCCGGCGTCGCCGCGTACGTGAAGGCCGTGCGCCCGGAGATCAAGGTCATCGGCGTGCAGGCCGAGGATTCGTGCGCGATGGCGCAGTCGCTGGACGCCGGCGAGCGCATCGAGCTCAGCGAGGTCGGCCTGTTCGCCGACGGCACCGCGGTGAAGCTCGTCGGCGAGGAAACCTTCCGGCTGTGCCGCGCATTCCTCGACGGCGTCGTGACGGTCAACACCGACGCGCTGTGCGCGGCGATCAAGGACGTGTTCCAGGACACGCGCAGCGTGCTCGAACCGTCCGGCGCGCTCGCGGTGGCCGGCGCGAAGCTGTACGCGGAACGCGAAGGCGTCGAGAACCAGACGCTCGTCGCGGTCACCTCCGGCGCGAACATGAACTTCGACCGGATGCGCTTCGTCGCCGAGCGCGCGGAGGTCGGCGAGGCGCGCGAAGCCGTGTTCGCGGTCACGATCCCCGAGGAGCGCGGCAGCTTCAAGCGCTTCTGTTCGCTCGTCGGCGACCGCAACGTCACCGAGTTCAACTACCGGATCGCCGATGCGCAATCCGCGCACATCTTCGTCGGCGTGCAGATCAAGCGCCGCGGCGAATCGGCGGAGATCGCCGCGAACTTCGAGTCGCACGGCTTCAAGAGCGTCGACCTGACGCACGACGAACTGTCGAAGGAACACATCCGCTACATGGTCGGCGGCCGCTCGCCGCTCGCGCTCGACGAACGCCTGTTCCGCTTCGAATTCCCCGAGCGGCCGGGCGCGCTGATGAAGTTCCTGTCGTCGATGGCGCCGGACTGGAACATCAGCCTGTTCCACTACCGCAACCAGGGCGCGGACTACAGCTCGATCCTCGTCGGGCTGCAGGTGCCGCAGGCCGATCGCGCCGAATTCGAACGCTTCCTCGCGGCACTCGGCTATCCGTATGTCGAAGAGAGCGCCAACCCGGCTTACCGCCTCTTCCTGTCGTAAAGGCGTCACACGATGAACCCCGAACATTCCCCGCTCGGCAAGGCCACCGTCTACGCGGCGCAGTACGACGCGTCGCTGCTGTTCCCGATCCCGCGCGCCGGCGCGCGCGAGCAGCTGGGCATCACGTCGGCGCTGCCGTTCTTCGGCACCGACATCTGGAACGCGTACGAGCTGTCGTGGCTCAACGCGCGCGGCAAGCCGCAGGTCGCGGTCGCGACGTTCTACGTGCCGGCCGAATCGCCGAACATCGTCGAATCGAAGTCGTTCAAGCTGTATCTCGGCTCGTTCGCGCAGTCGAAATTCGACTCGATCGACGCGGTGCGCGACGTGCTGAAGCGCGACGTATCGGCCGCGTGCGGCGCGACCGTGTCGGTGCAGCTGGTGTCGGCGCACGATTTCGGCAAGCTCGAGATGGACGAGCTCGACGGGCTGTCGCTCGACCGCCTCGACCTCGACACCGACATCTACGAACCCGATCCGTCGCTGCTGTCGGCCGCCGAGGACGAAGCGCCGGTCGAGGAGACGCTCGTGTCCGACCTGCTGCGCTCGAACTGCCCGGTCACGGGCCAGCCCGACTGGGGCAGCGTGCAGATCCACTACGTCGGGCCGCAGATCGACCACGCGGGCCTGCTGCGCTACATCATCTCGTTCCGCAATCACACGGGCTTTCACGAGCAGTGCGTCGAGCGGATCTTCCTCGACATCATGCACGCGTGCAAACCGGTGAAGCTCGCGGTGTACGCGCGCTATACGCGGCGCGGCGGGCTCGACATCAACCCGTTCCGCACCAACTACAACCAGCCGATGCCGGACAACGCGCGCACGGCGCGGCAGTAAGGACGGCCCGCGGCGGGCGCCAGACGAGACAGCCCGGTCGGCTTCCACCGACCGGGCTGTTTACCGTGCGCGGAAAGCGCAGCCGCGTTACTTCGCCGGCGCCTTGTACGCGATGCAGTCGACCTCGACCTTGCAGTCGATGACCATGCTCGACTGCACGCACGCGCGTGCCGGCGGATGCTCGCCGAAGTACGACACGAACACCTTGTTGAACGACGCGAAATCGCGCGCGTCGTCGAGCCACACGCCGCAGCGCACGACGTGCTCGAGGCCGTAGCCGGCTTCCTTCAGGATCGCGATCACGTTCTCGATCGTCTGCTTCGACTGCGTGACGATGCCGCCCTCGACGACCTCGCCGTTCACCATCGGCGTCTGGCCGGACACATACAGCCAGCCGTCGGCCTCGACCGCACGCGCGAACGGCATCACCTGGCCGCCGGTCCCCTTCGCTTCGCCCACGCCATATCGCTTCATCGTTTCACTCCTCACATCTCGGTTGCGGATGCGCGCGCCGGCTGCGGCACGCGCGGAAGATCGGAACGGCCGCCGCGCTCAGAACGCGGCGTCGGCACTCGCCGCCACGCGCTCGCCGCGCGCGACGAACCCGCCGGCGCGCTCGCCGGTCGGCTGGCCGTTTTCGTGAGTCAGCACGCCGTTCACCCACACGGCATCGATCCCGTGCGCGGGCTGCTGCGGCTTCTCGAACGTCGCGGCGTCGATCACGCGCGCCGGGTCGAACAGCACGAGATCGGCGTGGTAGCCGACATGCACCTCGCCGCGCTTCGCGATCCCGTAGCGGCGCGCGGACAGCGACGTCATCTTGCGGATCGCCTCCTCGAGCGGCAGCAGGTTCGTGTCGCGCACGTAATGGCCGAGCACGCGCGGGAACGCGCCCCACAGCCGCGGATGCGGCAGCGGATCGTTCGGCAGCCCGTCCGAGCCGACCATCGTCGCGGGGTGCGACAGGATCCGGCGCACGTCGTCCTCGGACATGTTGTGGTACACGGCGCCGGCCGGGCGGATGCGCTGCGCGGCTTCCTGCTCGGTCACGCCCCAGTCGGCCGCGATCGCCTTGAGCAGCTTGCCCGCGACTTCCGGGTGCGGCTCCGACCACGTGATCGTGATGTCGATATCGCCCGTCACCTGCTTCAGGTCGAGCGTCGACGAGCTGCGGCTGTACGGATAGCAGTCGCAGCCGACCGGCTGGTAGCGGCGCGCGCCCTCGAGCGACGCGAGCACTTCGGTGCTGCGCCCCCAGTTCGACGGGCCCGCGCACTTCAGGTGCGAGATCACGACCGGCACCTGCGCATGGCGGCCGACGCGATACGCCTCGTCCATCGCGCCGAGGATCGCGTCGAATTCGGTGCGCATGTGCGTCGTATACAGCGCGCCGGCCTTCGCGAGCGGCTCGGCGAGCGCCATCACTTCCTCGGCCGGCGCCGCGAACGCGGAACCGTACGCGAGGCCCGACGACAGGCCGAGCGCGCCGTTCGCGAGCGCCTCCTCGAGCTGCGCGCGCATCCCGGCGATCTCGCCGTCGGTCGCCGCGCGGTCGAGACGGTCCATCTGGTTGTTGCGCAGCGCCGTATGACCGACGAGCGCCGCGACGTTCACGGCCGGGCGCGCCTCGTTCACGGCCGCGACGTAGTCGGCGAAGGTCGGGTACCGGAACGCGCCGCGCTCGCCGAGCAGGTTCATCGGGTCGGGCGGATCGCCCGCGAGCGTCACGGGCGACGCGCTGATCCCGCAGTTGCCGACGATCACGGTCGTCACGCCCTGCGAGATCTTCGGGATCATCTCCGGCGCGCGGATCACGTGCGTGTCGTCGTGCGTGTGCACGTCGACGAAGCCCGGCGCGAGCGCGCGGCCGTTCGCCTCCACGACGTTCTCGGCCAGCCAGTTCGACAGGTTGCCGATCGCGGCGATCAGGCCGTTGCGGATCGCGACGTCGCGCGTGACGGGCGGCGCGCCGGTGCCGTCGTACAGTTGCGCGCCGACGATCAGCGTATCGGCGGCTTCGGGATGCGAATGCATGGTCAGTCTCCTACCGGTTGACGGTCTCCGCCGCCGCGGTGCGCATCGAGCGCGTGCTTGATGCGGCGCAGCGATTCCCGGCCCGCATCGCCGAGCCGCAATGCGACGCCGGTAACGAGCACGTCGATCGCCATCATCATCGCGTAGCGCGACGTCGAAGGCTTGTAGATGAAATCGGTTTCGAATGCGACGACCGGGATCAGGTGGTCGGCGAGCTTCGCGAGCGGCGACGCCGGCGCGGTGATCGCGATCAGCTTCGCGCCGTAGCGCTTCGCGAGCCGGCAGCTCTCGAGCAGCTCGGGCACGCGCCCGCTCACCGACAGCGCGACGACCACGGTGTCGCGCGACAGCGTCGCGGCCACCATTCGCTGCAGCACGCTGTCCTGGTAGCTCGCGACCGGCCGGCCGAAGCGCACGAGCCGGAAGCGCAGCTCGTCGGCGAGCGCGGTCGAGCCGCCGCCCTGCCCGTACACGTAGGTCATCTTCGCGCCGGCGAGCAGGTCGGCCGCCGCGTCGAACGACGTGTTGCGCAGCAGCTGGTGGTTGTGCGCGAGCGCCACGCGAATCTCGTCGTAGACCATCGACGCGGGGCTCGCGTCGTCGGCCGGCGCGTCGCCGGACGGCACCAGGAAGCGCTGGCCGACGGCCGCCGCCTGTGCGACGAGCACCTTCAGTTCGCGCACGTCGCGGCAGCCGACGGCCTTCGCGAAACGCGTGACCGTCGCGACGCTGACCTCCGCGTCGCGCGCGAGCGCGCCGATGCTCGCATGCGCGGCGCGCGCCAGATCGGCGAGGATGAACGCGGCGACCTTGCGCTCGGCTTCGCGCAGCTCGGGCGCGCATTCGGCGATCCGCGCGACGATGTCGAGGACCGGCGGGGCGGCCGGAGCCGGATGAGGCTCGGCCGCGAGCGGAGCGGACGGGGAGGCGGGCGTATTCATCTGCGGATAAGGGTGCGAAGCTCGATGTTACTAAATAACATCACCGCGCAGATGCTACTTTCTGTACCATCTGCGTGTCAACTTCAGTGCAATGCATAGTGATGATGGAGCGGGATGACATGAAAGTTACAAACTATCAGGAACCGACAATCAATCCGTTGGGCAAGGGGCTCGGCAACGTGCCGAGCGCGAGCGTGCCGCTCGACGACGCAGGCCGCCTCGAGTGGAACCTGCTCGCGGAAGACGTCAGCCTGCCGGCCGCCGTGCTTTACGAGGATCGCGTCGAACACAACCTGAACTGGATGCAGGCGTTCGTCCGGAAATACGGCGTCAAGTTCGCGCCGCACGGCAAGACGACGATGGCGCCGCAACTGTTCCGCCGCCAGCTCGACGCCGGCGCGTGGGGCATCACGCTCGCGACCGCGCACCAGACCCAGGCCGCGTATCACGGCGGCGTGCGGCGCGTGCTGCTCGCGAACCAGTTGGTCGGCCGCCAGAACATGACGATCATCGCCGGGCTGCTGTCGGATCCCGATTTCGAATTCTTCTGTCTCGTCGATTCCGCGGAAAGCGTCGACCAGCTCGGCCGCTTCTTCGGCGACGCGAAGAAACCGCTGAACGTGCTGATCGAGCTCGGCGTGCCGGGCGGCCGCGCGGGCGTGCGCGATGCCGCGCAGCGCGAGGCCGTGCTGGCCGCGATCGCGCGCTATCCGGACACGCTGAAGCTGGCCGGCATCGAACTCTATGAAGGCGTGCTGAAAGAGGAAGGCGAGATCCGCACGTTCCTGCAGGAAGCCGTCGCGCTCACGCGCGTGCTCGCCGAGGCAGGCCGCTTCGCGCGCACGCCGGCGATCCTGTCCGGCGCCGGCTCGGCGTGGTACGACGTGGTCGCGGAAGAATTCAGGAAGGCGTCGGATGCGGGCTTCGCGGAAGTCGTGCTGCGACCGGGCTGCTACCTGACGCACGACGTCGGCATCTACAAGAAGGCGCAGACCGACGTGTTCGCGCGCAACCCGATCGCGCGCTCGATGGGCGAGGGGCTGCTGCCGGCATTGCAGCTGTGGGCGTACGTGCAGTCGGTGCCGGAGGCCGATCGGGCGATCGTCGCGCTCGGCAAGCGCGACGCGGCGTTCGACGCGGGCCTGCCCGAGCCGGCGCGCCACTTCCGTCCGGGCCGCGACACCGCGCCGCGCGACGTCGCGGCGACCGAAGGCTGGGCCGTGACCGGGATGATGGACCAGCACGCGTACCTGCAGATCCCGCCGGGCGCGGACGTGAAAGTCGGCGACATGGTCGCGTTCGACATCTCGCACCCGTGCCTGACGTTCGACAAGTGGCGCCAGGTGCTCGTGCTCGATCCGCAGTTCCGCGTGACGGAAGTCGTCGAAACCTTCTTCTGACGTCCATTGCGCGCACCGCCCCGCCGCTCGCGCGGGGCGGCCGTCACGCGCGCTTCAATCCGCCGGAGTACACTGCGCTTTCGTCCTCGGGGCCCTTCGCGACCGTCGCGCACGGCGCGAACGGGCCTTCAACGCTGCTTTACGGGAGAAAGCCATGGCCGCGAAGAAGATCCTGTTCCTGACCGGCGATTTCGCCGAAGACTACGAAACGATGGTGCCGTTCCAGGCACTGCAGGCCGTCGGCCACCATGTCGATGCCGTGTGTCCGGGCAAGCGCGCGGGCGACAAGATCAAGACCGCGATCCACGACTTCGAAGGCGACCAGACCTACACCGAGAAGCCCGGCCACCAGTTCACGCTGAATGCCGCGTTCGACGACGTCGATGCGGCGCGCTACGACGCGCTCGCGATCGCGGGCGGCCGCGCGCCCGAATACCTGCGACTCGATCCGAAGGTGATTGCGCTCGTGCGCGCGTTCGCCGAAGCCGGCAAGCCGATCGCCGCGATCTGCCATGCGGCACAGTTGCTGGCGGCCGCCGACGTGATCCGCGGCAAGCGCATTTCGGCGTACCCGGCCTGCGCCCCCGAGGTGAAGCTCGCGGGCGGCGAATACGCGGATATTCCGGTCGACGCGGCCGTGACCGACGCGCCGTTCGTCACCGCGCCTGCGTGGCCCGCGCATCCGGCCTGGCTCGCGCAATTCCTCGCGCTGCTCGGCACGCGCATCGAGCTGTAAGCCCGAAGCGGATCGGGATGACATGAAGCGGCGGCCGGCAGCGCCGGCGTGCCGCCCTGCCCCGCGCGTCAGCGCGCGGCCGGCGTCGAGCCGACGTCCGCGATCCGCGCTTCCAGCATCGCGAGCGCACCCGACAGCGCATTGAGCACGTCGTCCGGCAACTGCGCCATCGTCTGTTCGATGAACGCCTTGCGGCGCGGCAGGCACGCGTCGAACGCCGCGCGGCCTTCGTCCGTCAGCGTCACGTTGGTCACGCGGTTGTCGCGCGCATCGGATTCGCGCTCGATCCAGCCGAGCGCATCAAGCGACTTCAACTGGCGCGTGAGCGCGCCCGGATCGATGCGCAGCACTTCGACGAGCTTCTTCTGCGACGAATGCCCGCCCATCGTGTGCAGCGCGACCATGATGCGCCAGCGCGGCATCGGCTGCCCGACGTGCGCTTCGAACGCGGTCATGAACGCGCGATACGTGCGTCCGAATTGCTGCAAGATCGCGACGCGGTCCTGTTCTTCCATGCGCTGATGTCGTTCCGGTAAATCGTTGAATCGTTGAATCGCCCGATCGGTCAATCGGCCGCGACGTGCGGCTCGATCTTGCGCCGCAACGCGATCGGCGGCACGCGGCGGCACTGCCACACCGACACCACGGCCACGACGGCCGCCATCGCGACGCCCAGGTGGATCGCGCCGACCAGCGATTCGCGGGCCGCTTCCAGCAGCAGCGCGCCATTATGCCCGGCGCGCGTGAGCGCCGCGACGAGACCGCCCTGTGCCGCGCGATCGATCAGGATCTGCGGATCGGCGAGCTGCGCATGCCACTGCATCGCGTGATCGGCCGACAGCGCGTCGCGCACGCCGCTCGAATACATCTGGTTGACGAGCGTGCCCGTCAGCGCGGTGCCGAGCATCCCGCCGACCATCCGCAGCGATTGCAGCAGCGCCGTCGCGATCCCGAGGTGCTCGCGTCCGGCTGCCTGCTGCGCGAATACGGTGAGGTTCGGCAGCACGAAACCGAGCCCGATGCCGCCCGCGACCATCAGCGCCATCAGCATCCAGGCCGGCGTCGTGTGCGTCGAGACGACGATGCCCGCGCACGCGATCGCGAACAGCACGAAGCCGACGTGCAGCATCGCGTTCGGATGGCGGATGCGCGTGACGACGCGTCCGTTCATGATGCTGCCGATCGTGATGAACACGACGAGCGGCGTGATCACGAGCCCGGCTTCCTTCGGCGACATCCCGAAACCGCCCTGGAACAGCAGCGGCGCGTAGAACAGCAGCGAGAACATCGAGAAGCCGGCGAGGATCGCGAGCACGAACAGCGCGGACAGCGCGCGGTTGCCGAACATGTCGAACGGCAAAATGGGCTGTGCGCAGCGCTTCTCCCAGTGCCACAGGCCGACGCCGGCCGCGACCGCGACAACGAGCAGCAGCGACGCCCAGCTCGCGACGCCGTACTTCGGCAGCCATTCGACGAACAGCTGCAGCGCGCCGAGCGACAGCGCGATCAGCAGCGCGCCCGGCCAGTCGAGCCGCATCTTGCGATCGTGCACGACGTGGCGCAGGTGCGGCAGGTAGCGCCACACGAAGAACAGCGACAGCAGGCCGACCGGCAGGTTCACGTAGAACACCGAGCGCCAGCCGAACGACTGGGTCAGCACGCCGCCGAGCGACGGGCCGACCGCGTTCGCGATGCCGAACGCGGAGCTCATCAGCACCTGCCAGCGCAGCCGCACGACGGAATCGGGGAACAGGTCGGGGATGCACGCGAACGCGGTACCGACCAGCATCCCGCCGCCGATTCCCTGCAGGCCGCGCGCGAGCACGAGGTACAGCATGTCGTTGGCCATCCCGCACAGCACCGACGCGCCGGTGAACACGACGATCGACACGATCACGAACGGCTTGCGGCCGTAATAGTCGCCGAGCCGGCCGAAGATCGGCACCGTGATCACGGAACTGAGGAGATACGAGGTCGCAACCCACGCGTACAGGTCGAAGCCCCTGAGTTCGGCGACGATGGTCGGCAGCGCGGTGCCGACGACCGTCTGGTCGAGCGCGACCAGCATGGTGACGAACGAGATGCCGATCATCGCCAGCAGCGATTCGCGGAACGGCAGGACTTGCCCGCTCGAATGGTGGGCGGCAGTATGGACGGCCATTTTTTTGTTGATGCAACTTTTGACGAGTCAAACAATCTCAAAATTCTAGCATGCCGGAGTAATCTAGGCTGGCGACGGTTTGGGGCCTGTTCACGCCAAGGAGAGAAATGGAACCGATTTCAATCAACCCCGCGACGACGCTGTCGCCGGAGGATCGGGACGCGCTGGGGCGCGCGAAGCAGGTACTGGAAAGTCCGTCGCTGACGATGAAGCTGACCGGGATGCTCGGCGCGCCGGTCGAGAAAATGATCGCGCGGCTGCCGGATTTCGCGACCGGCAAGATCAACGACGCGACGCAGCTCGCGCTGCGCAAGTGCCTGAACATCGCGCTGCGCACGCTCGGCAAGCCGCCGGCGCCGGACGCCGAGCCCGACAAGCCGAGCAACCTGCTGCACAAGCTCGCGGTCGCGACGACCGGTGCGGCGGGCGGCGCGTTCGGCTTTCTCGCGCTGCCGGTCGAGCTGCCGGTGACGACCACGCTGATCTTCCGCTCGGTATGCGACATCGCGCGCAGCGAAGGCGAGGACCTGACGTCGGTCGATACGCAGCTGCAATGCCTGGCCGTGCTCGGCATGGGCGGCAACCCGGACAAGCAGGAAGAGGACGCCGATCTCGGTTATTTCGTGCTGCGCGGCGCGCTTGCGCAAGCGATCTCGAAGGCGTCGTCGGACATCACGACGAAAGGCATCGCCGCACACAGCTCGGCGGCCGTGTTCAAGCTCGTGCAGACGGTCGCGTCGCGCTTCTCGGTGCAGGTGACCGAGCAGATGGCCGCGAAGTCGATCCCGGCGATCGGCGCCGTGCTGGGGGCGACCGTCAATACGCTGTTCATCGACCACTTCCAGCAGATGGCGCACGGCCATTTCACCGTGCGCCGGCTCGAGCGCAAGTACGGCGCGGCGGCCGTCAAGGCCGCCTATCAGGCGATCGACGCCTCGCCGACGCGCTGAACCGCGCGTTCGACCGCGACGCGGCGCAGGAACGCGGCCGCGCGGTCGAGCGCGTCGCGCGCTTCCGGCATCATCGGCGCGTACAGCTGCCACACGTGCGGCATGTCGGGCCACACCTCGATCTCCACCGCCACGCCGGCCGCCTTCGCCTGCTCGGCAACGCGGCGCGAATCGTCGAGCAGCACCTCGGTGCTGCCGACCTGGATATACAGCGGCGGCAGGCCCGTGAAATCCGCGTAGAGCGGCGATGCGTACGGATGCGTTGCCGGCGTGTCGCCGAGGTACAGCTTCGCGGCCTTCGGCAGCGCCGAGCCGGCAAACATCGGATCGGCGCCGTCGTTGGTGCGCAGCGTCGCGCCGGTGGCCGCGAGATCGGTCCACGGCGAGAACAGGATCGCGCCGGCCGGCAACGGTTCGCCGCGATCGCGCAGCGCGACGAGCGTCGCGAGCGCGAGGCCGCCGCCCGCCGAATCGCCGCCGAGCACGATCGACTCGGGCGGCGTGCCGAGCGCCAGCAGTTGCCGGTAGGCCGCGAGCGCATCGTCGAGCGCGGCCGGGAAACGGTTTTCGGGCGCGAGCCGGTAGTCGAGCGAGAACGAGCGCACACCCGCACGCTTCGTCAGGCCGAACACCAGCGGCCGGTGCGTTCTCGTCGAACAGAAGTAATAACCGCCGCCGTGGAAGTACAGCAGCGTGCGGCCGGGCCCGCGCCCCGCGCTCGCGTCGGTGCGCTCGAGCCACTCGCCGCGCAGCGGCGCATCGCCCGCGCCATGGCACTGGCGCAGCCGGTAGCCCGACGGCGCGCGGCGCGGCACGATCATCCGCAGATCGGTAAAGCGCCGCGCACGCGCGGGGTCGAGCACCTCGCGCGTGGTCTCGGGACGAAACTGCCAGCGCAGCAGCCAGCAGGCGAGCTTGCTTTGCCAACTCATCGAATGCACTCCGTCATCGCAGTGTGACGATGGTACGTGCGAACGTTCCCGCCCCGCTCGACAGGTGCCTCTATATCAAACGCCGGCGCTCAGTTCGCCGGCATCACCTGGCCGCGGATCTCGCCGGCCGGGTGCTCCTTCGTATGAACGTTGAAGTACCACTTGCCGCCCATCAGGTCGGTAACCTGCGCGTCGGTGAGTTCCTTCGAACCCTTGATCGGGCTCGCCAGCTCGTCCTTCGGAATCGGCACCTGCACGCCCGCGTTCTGGCCGACCGGCGCGGGCCCGTGGAAATGCGCGGCGGTGGCCGGCCCCGTGAGGTGTTCGTAAGTGACCGTCCACTGCAGCGTATGGGTGGCCGTGTCGTACGTGGCGTCGACCTTGCCCGATCCCTTGGTCGCCGTGGGCGGGACTTCGCTCGACGGCTGGAGACTGGCGGACAGGCGCACCGTTTCGGCAGCGGCGCTGCCGGCGGCCAGCACGCCCGCGAGTAACGCGACCTGGAGCAAACGCAGCTTGAGCATGGACTCTCCTTGTACGACGTTGTACGCCGCCCGGACGGGGGCGCCAGATAGGATGGTAGTCGATCGCCGCCGTTGCGGGAGTCCGCCGAACGGCCAGGCAGCGAATCGTCACCGCGCCGCGACCGGCAGCGTCGCGTCAGTCTGCGTCAACCTGGAACGGACCTTTGCAACCCGACGGCTGAATCCGCGCGTGGCCTTTCGCTACACTTCGTCTCACAGTTGCTTGTTTCCTTCGTCCGAAGGAGTCTGCGAGTATTCACGCGGCCACCCGGCCGCGTTTTTTTTTGCATGCGCCGCCGGCAGCCGCGCCAGGTCGAGTCACGCGCGATAGCCGGGATCGATCCGATCGACGATACGCTGCAGCGCGTCGAACGCATCCTGCCCCGCGCCGTGCTTCGGATCGAAATTCAGCGAATCGCGCACGCACCCCTCGAGCACGGGCGGCGCGATCGGCAGCGCGCCGCCGATCGCATGCGTCGCGACCTGCACCTCGCACGCGCGATTGAGCAGCCACATCAGCGAGAACGTCTGCGCGAGCGTCGCGCCGATCGTCACCGGTCCGTGGTTGCGCAACAGCAGCACGGGCCGCCCGCCCGCGCTCTCGACGATGCGCCGGCCCTCCTCCAGATGCACGGTGATGCCCTCGAAGTCGTGATACGCGATCTTCCCGTACAGCTGCGCCGAATAGAAATTGGAAAACGACAGCCCGTCGCGCGAGCAGCACACGGCCATCGTCGGCGTCGTGTGCACGTGCATCACGCAATGCGCATCGGGCAGCGCCGCATGGATCGCGCTGTGGAACGTGAAGCCGGCCGGATTGATCGGCCAGTCGGAATGCCCGATCACGTTGCCGTCGATGTCGATCTTCACGAGGTTCGATGCGCACACCTCGCGGTAATGGAGCCCGAACGGATTGATCAGGAAATGCCCGTCCTCGCCCGGCACGCGCAGCGAGATATGGTTGTAGATCAGCTCGGTCCAGCCAAGGTGATCGAAGATGCGGTAAGCGGCCGCGAGCTGCACGCGCGCCTGCCATTCGGCTTCGGAGAAGCGGGCGGGACGCGTGAACGGCTGGTTCGGTACACGTTGCATGGAGGAACTCCGGTTGCGGGTGCGCGCGGCGCGCACGGCACGGGCCGTCCGCGGCATCGTCACGCACGCCCATATAGTTGTGCACACAACCATATCACCTTCCCCGCGCGCCGGTAACGCGGGTTTAGCCGGAGCGCTTCCGCCCCCTGTTTGCCGGGGCGCTCAAAGCTGATCGTCGACCGGCAGCAGGGTGAAGATGCCCGTCATCAGGTTGCGCATCAGCCCCGCGTGCGGATCGACGCGATAGGTCGCCGGCTGGCCGTCGTCGACGCCCGTCCATTCGAGTTCGGACGACCCGCCGCCCGCCGGCGCGGCGAGGCTCACGCGGTAGCTTTCGTCCGGCTGCGTCACGCGCGCGAAGATCGTCGCGACCTGCTCGGCAAGCGCCGGGCTGTGGATCACCAGCGCCAGTTCGGTATTCAGGTGCGCGGAACGCGGGTCGAGGTTCATCGAGCCGATCACGAGGATCTTCCGGTCGATCACGTACGCCTTCGCGTGCAGGCTCGCGCGCGAGCGCGACCCGAACAGGCGCGGGCGCTGGCGGCCCGGCTGCGCCTTGAACTCGTACAGCTCGACGCCGTGCCGCAGCAGCGGCACGCGGTACGGCGCGTAGCCGGCCTGCACGGCGACCGCGTCGGTCGCGGCGAGCGAATTCGTCAGGATCGCGACGCGCACGCCGCGCGCGGTCGTGTCGCCGAGAATCTTCACGCCCGCGTCGTGCGGCACGAAATAGGGCGAAAACGCGAGGAATTCCTGCTGCGCGCCGCGCGTCAGCTCGACGAGGCGCTGCATCGGCGGGCTGACGTACGCGTCGGTCGGCCGAGCGACCTTGTCGGGCGCATCGACCTTGAACTCGGCCGGCGCCCACACGAGCCCGAGCTCGTCGCGCGCGATCTGCTGCGCGAGCGGCGTCGCGTTCAGCGGCTTCGCGTTGTACGGCTCGGCGTTCTCGCGCCAGTGGCTGCGCAGCCCGTCGCGCATCGCGTCGAGGTCCTTCGGATCGAACGACTGGTGATTCAGCACGCGCAGCGGATAGCTGCTCGCGCTCGACCAGTACGTGTCGAAGCTCGCCGACACGTCGTTCGTCACCGGGCCGGCGGCGAGCACGTCGAGATCGCGGAACTGCAGCGTCGGGCTCGCGCTGAAGTATTCGTCGCCGAGATTGCGGCCGCCGACGATCGCGAGCTGGTTGTCCGCGATCATCGCCTTGTTGTGCATCCGGCGCGTGAAGCTGTCGATGCGCGTGAAGAAGTTGGTCGTGCGCTCGACCATCCCCTGCCGCGACGCGCCGAACGGGTTGAACACGCGGATCTCGATGTTCGGGTGCGTGTTCAGCGCGGCCATCACGCGGTCGATGTCGCGGAAGTTCAGGTCGTCGACCAGCATCCGCACGCGCACGCCGCGATCGGCCGCGTACAGTGCCGCGGCGAGCAGCAGCTTGCCCGTCGTGTCCTCGGTCGCGATGTAGTACTGCATGTCGAGCGTCTTCGTCGCCGCGCGGGCGAGCGCGATGCGCATCTGCAGCGCCTGCGCGCCATCGGCCAGCAGCCGGAAGCCCGACTGGCCGGGATGCGCGGCCTCGGGTGCCGCCAGCGCGTCGCGCAGCGGCGTCGCGGTGTCGGGCGGCAACGCATGCGAAACCGGGCGATCGAGGGTGGTGGCGGGTGGATGCGTCGCGCACGCGGCGACGAGCGACAGCAGTGCGCAGACGGCCAGCGCACGGGCCGGGCGGCATGCGGCACGCCATGACGGCGCGGCCGGCGCGCGCCGGATGAAGGACGTGAGCACGGGAGCTTCCTCGACTGGCGGAACGACGGTCCGCATTCGCCGCGGCGCGCGGCTGGCGCGCCGCTCCGGCCGATTCTAGTGGGCGGCCGACGACCCGGTCAATCGCGCGGGCGGCGCACGGCGGCCCGCGCGCGGCCGGCTGCCGGCGGGCGACGCCCGGAGATGCCCAATCCGCCGGCTGGACGCGCCTCGAGCGGATGTGGTCCGACCAATCTCACCGCCCGTCGCCGCTGCGCTCGAAATGGCTGCGCACGTAGTCGATATGCGTCTGCATCGCGGTGCGCGCCTCTTCGGGCCGCTGCGCGCAGATCGCGTCGCACACGACGCGGTGCTGTTGCAACAGCAGCTCGGACGCCTGCTCGTCCTCCATCGTCATGCCCGCCACGTTGATCGAGATGTGCTCGCGCAGCATCCCGATCACGCTCGTATGCAAGTGCAGGAACATCGTGTTGTGCGACGCGAGCGCGATCGCCTCGTGCAGCTTCGCGTCGGTCGCGGCCTCGACGGCCGCGTCGTCGTTCGCGTGCGCGGTTTCGAGTTCGCGCAGCAGCGCGCGGATCCGGCGCCGGTCGTTCGCATCGGCCCGCAGCGCGGCGAAATAAGCGGTCGCGCCTTCGAGTACGCGGCGGAATTCGAGGATGTCGTCGCGCAGCGCCGGATGATCGGCGACCAGCTGGCCCCACGGCGACGCGATGCCCGCGCGCAACTGGTCGGTCACGTAGACCCCCGCGCCGCGCCGGCTCTGCAGCAGCCCGCGCGCGACGAGCCGCTGGGTCGCCTCGCGCACGGTATTACGCGCGACGCCGTACTGCTGCGCGAGCACGCGCTCGGCCGGCAGCCGCGCACCGGCCGGCCAGGTGCCGTCGAGCAGCGCCGTCTCGATCTTGCGCATCACCACTTCGGTCCGGCCCCGTGCCGTCATCGCTGCCATCGCCGCCTCTCCCCGCTCAATGCCTGTCACGCCGATTGGCCCAACCAATTTGAGCCGCGGCGCCGTCGCGGGAATTATGCAGCGAAATCGTCGACCCGCATGCCGGGCCGTCGCCCCTGGAGCGAGACATGAACGAAAGGCAGTACCCCGCCGCCGTCCCCGCGCACGTCTATCTGTTCGCGACCTGCCTGGTCGACCTGTTCGTCCCCGAAGCGGGGCTCGACGCGGTCCGCCTGCTGGAGCGCGAAAGTCTGACCGTCCACTATCCGCGCCGCCAGAGCTGCTGCGGGCAGCCGGCCTACAGCAGCGGCAATCCCGACGAAGCGCGCCGCGTCGCGGCCGCGCAGCTCGACCTGTTCGCCGAGCCGTGGCCCGTGATCGTGCCGTCCGGCTCGTGCGCAGGCATGATCCGGCACCATTGGCCAGCGCTGTTCGCGGACGATCCCGTCAACGGCCCGAAGGCCCGCGCGATCGCGGAACGGACCTACGAACTCGCGGAATTCCTCGTCCACGTACTCGATGTACGGCTCGACGCGGCCACGGCCGGCGCCGGGCCCGACGAGCGCGTCGTGCTGCACACGTCGTGCGCGGCCCGCCGCGAGATGGGCACGCGCGTCCATGGCGTCGCGCTCGTCGACGCGCTGCCCGGCGTGACCCGGATCGAGCACGAACGCGAATCCGAGTGCTGCGGCTTCGGCGGCACGTTCTCGCTGAAGCATCCGGACATCTCCGGCGCGATGGTGCGCGACAAGGTCGCGTCGGCCTGCGCGACGGGCAGCGACCGGCTCGTGTCCGCGGACTGCGGCTGCCTGCTGAACATCGGCCACGCCGCGGCCAAGGCCGGCGCGCCGCTGCCGGTCGAGCATCTCGCGAGCTTCCTGTGGCGCCGTACGTCCGGCGCCGCCTCGTTGCGCGGAGACAAGCGATGAGCGCGCGCGCCGCGATTCTCGCGCGCCTGCGCGCCGCCTCGCCGGGCGTCGCCGCAACGGCCGCCCCCGCGCTGGACGCGCGCATCGACACGCATTACGACAGGCGCCGCACCTCGACCGGACGCGACCCGCAGGCACTCGCACAGGCGATGCAGGCCGCGCTTGCCGCATCGCACGCGGACGTCTGGTGCGCGAGCGCCGACGCATGGCCCGCGCAGCTTGCCGCACGCCTCGCCGACGCTGGCGTGCGCCGCCTGCTGCTCGACCCGGCGCGCGCCGAATCCGCGGCGCTCGCCCGTGCACTGCCCGACGCAGTCGCCCCGGTGCCGTTCGACCGGCCGATCGACGCATGGAAGGCCGAGCTGTTCGACACGATCGATGCGGGCTTCACCGTCGCGCGCTCCGGTATCGCGGCCACCGGCACCGTCGTGCTCGCGCCCGATGCCGGCACGCCGCGCACGGTATCGCTGGTGCCGCCGCTGCATGTCGCGCTCGTCCACGCGAACACGCTGCATGCCGACCTGCACGCGGCCGTCCGGGCGGAACGCTGGCACGCCGGCATGCCGACCAACCTCGTGCTGGTGTCGGGCCCGTCCAAGACCTCCGACATCCAGCAGACGCTCGCCTACGGCGCACACGGCCCGCGCCGCCTGTGGGTCGTGATCGTCACCGATTCGGCCGCCTCGTCGGCCGCACCCGCTTGCGAGGAGCCGCCGCGATGAGCGACCACACGCTGCAATTCGTCGCCCCCGGCGACTTCAAGAGCCGCGCGCGCGCCGCGCTCGACGATCCCGCGTTGCGCCGGAGCTTTCGCGGTGCGATGGACTTCCTGCAGGGCAAGCGTGCGACGCAATTCCCCGACGACGACGAACTGCAGCAGCTGCGCGATCTCGGCGAAGCCGTGCGGCAGCACGCGCTCGCGCAACTGCCCGCGCTGCTCGAACGGCTGGAGACGAAGCTCACCGAGGCCGGCGTGCACGTGCACTGGGCCGAGACGGCCGCCGACGCGAACGCGATCGTGCTCGGCATCGCGCAGGCGAGGAAGGCGCGCCGCGTGATCAAGGGCAAGTCGATGGCGAGCGAGGAAATCGAGCTGAACCATTACCTCGCGGAGCACGGCGTCGACTGCATCGAATCCGACATGGGCGAATTCATCGTGCAGCTCGCGGGCGAGAAGCCGTCGCACATCGTGATGCCGGCGATCCACAAGACGCGCGGCGACATCGCCGAGCTGTTCGAGGCACACATCCCCGGCACGCGCTACACGGAGGACGTCGACGAGCTGATCCAGACCGGCCGTCGCGCGCTGCGCCGCGCATTCGCCGAAGCCGACATCGGCCTGTCCGGCGTGAACTTCGCGGCGGCCGACACGGGCACGCTGTGGCTCGTCGAGAACGAAGGCAACGGCCGCCTGTCGACGACGGTGCCCGACACGCACATCGCGATCATGGGGATCGAGAAGGTCGTCGAGAAGCTCGAGCACATCGTGCCGCTGTCGAGCCTGCTCACGCGCTCGGCCACCGGCCAGGCGATCACGACCTACTTCAACCTGATCTCGGGCCCGCGGCGCGACGGCGAACGCGACGGCCCGCGCGAGCTGCATCTCGTGCTGCTCGACAACGGCCGCACGCAGGCATACGCGGACGACCAGCTGCGCGCGACGCTGCAATGCATCCGCTGCGGCGCGTGCATGAACCACTGCCCCGTCTACACGCGCATCGGCGGCCACGCGTACGGCACGACCTACCCGGGCCCGATCGGCAAGATCATTTCGCCGCACCTGCTCGGCCTCGACGCGACGGCCGACCTGCCGACCGCGTCGACGCTGTGCGGCGCATGCGGCGAGGTGTGCCCGGTGCGGATCCCGATCCCGCAACTGCTCGTGCGGCTGCGCACCGAGGCGAACCGCAAGCCCGACGAACCCGTCGCGCATCCGCTGCGCGGCCAGGGCGCGAACTACAACCGCGCGGAAGACCTCGTGTGGCGCTTCTGGTCGGGCGCGTTCGCGCATCCGCGCGCGTACCGCGCGTTCCGCTGGGCCGCGACGCGCCTGCATGCGCTGACGCCCGCGAAACAGATGGGCTGGACGCAGCACCGCACGCCGCTCGAACCGGCGCCGCGCAGCCTGTCCGACCTGCTGCGCGCCCGCGGCCAGCCCGAATAGCGCCCCCGCTTTCAAACCCGTACCCCGATAAATCCATGGAGGAGACACCCATGCAGGTTTGGCATCAGATCTATACGCCGCTCGGCAGCCTCGGGCTGTCGGCGTTCGTCGCCGCGATTCCGATCATCTTCTTTTTCGTCGCGCTGGCCGCACTGCGGATGAAAGGCCATGTCGCCGCCGCGATCACGCTGCTGCTGTCGCTCGGCGTCGCGATCCTCGCGTACGGGATGCCCGTGCCGCAGGCGCTCGCGGCCGCCGGCTTCGGCTTCGCCTACGGCCTGTGGCCGATCGCATGGATCATCGTCGCGGCCGTGTTCCTGTACAAGATCGTCGTGAAGACCGGCCAGTTCGACATCATCCGCGCGTCCGTGCTGTCGATCACCGACGACCAGCGCCTGCAGATGCTGCTGATCGGCTTCTCGTTCGGCGCATTCCTCGAAGGCGCCGCCGGCTTCGGCGCACCCGTCGCGATCACGGCCGCGCTGCTCGTCGGTCTCGGCTTCAAGCCGCTGCATGCGGCAGGACTGTGTCTGATTGCAAATACCGCGCCGGTCGCGTTCCGCGCGATGGGCATTCCGATCATCGTCGCCGGGCAGGTGACGGGCATCGATCCGTTCCACATCGGCGCGATGGCCGGCCGCCAGTTGCCGCTGCTGTCGCTCGCGGTGCCGTTCTGGCTCGTGTTCATGATGGACGGACTGCGCGGCGTGCGGCAGACCTGGCCGGCCGCGCTCGTCGCGGGCGGCAGCTTCGCGGTCACGCAGTACTTCACGTCGAACCACATCGGGCCCGAGCTGCCGGACATCACGTCGTCGCTCGTCAGCCTCGTCGCGCTCGCGGCGTTCCTGAAGGTGTGGCAGCCGCGCACCGCGCGGCAGCCGGCCGGCGGCCTCGTCGCGTCCGGCGGCGGCGCGGCGCTGGCCGGGTTCGGCGCGAGCGGCACCGGCTTCGGCACCGGCACGAGCCGCCGGGCGTCGCCGTACACGCTCGCGCAGACGGTGCGCGCGTGGTCGCCGTTCCTGATTCTCACGGCCGTCGTCACCGTCTGGAGCCTCGCGCCGTTCAAGGCGCTGTTCGCCGCACACGGCGCGCTCGCGTCGACCGTGCTGAAGTTCCACGTGGCCGGGCTCGATCAGCTCGTCGTGAAGACCGCCCCGATCGCCGCGACGCCGAAGGCGCTCGACGCGGTGCTGAAGATCGATCTGGTGTCGGCGGTCGGCAGCGCGATCCTCGTGACCGCGCTGATCTCGATGGCGCTGTTGAAGATGAAGCCGCGCGACGCGCTCGTCACGTTCGGCGAGACGCTGAAGGAGCTGACGCGCCCGATCCTGTCGATCGGCCTCGTGCTCGCGTTCGCGTTCGTCGCGAACTACTCGGGGATGTCGTCGACGCTCGCGCTGATGCTGGCCGCGACCGGCGCCGCGTTCCCGTTCTTCTCGCCGTTCCTCGGCTGGCTCGGCGTGTTCCTGACGGGCTCCGATACCTCGTCGAACGCCCTGTTCTGCTCGCTGCAGCAGGCCACCGCGCACCAGCTCGGCGTGCCCGAGACACTCGCGGTCGCCGCGAACACGACGGGCGGCGTGACCGCGAAGATGATCTCGCCGCAGTCGATCGCGGTCGCATGCGCGGCGACGGGCCTCGTCGGCAAGGAGTCCGAGCTGTTCCGCTTCACGGTGCGGCACAGCCTGCTGTTCGCGGTGATCGTCGGGCTGATCACGCTCGTACAGGCGTACGTGCTGCCGGGAATGGTGCCGTAAGCGGCGCACCGGCGGCCCCACAAGACAAAAACCCCACGCCCGAACGGGCGTGGGGTTTTTCGTTTCGCGTGCCGATCGCCGGCGCGGGCCGGCGATTCGTCATGCGCGTCGCGCGATCAGCTGCCCTTCGCGATGCGATCCTGGATGTGCTGCGCGCGGCTCGCCGACGACGGGTGCGAGCTCATCATCGAGCTCTGGCCACCGTCCAGCTGCGCGAGCTTCTGGAAGCCGGTGACGAGGCCCTTCTGGCTCATGCCCTTCTGCTTCATCAGGTCGAACGAGTAGTCGTCCGCCGCGCTTTCCTGCGATTGCGAGAACTGCGCGTTGATGAACTTCTCGGTGATGTCGCCGAGCTGCGAGCTCGACAGCGCCGCGACGCCCGGCGATGCCGCGCCGGCCGCGCTGCGCGCCGCGCTCACCGCGTACGCCGTCTGCATCGCCTTCTTCGAGTGGCCCAGTGCGACGTGGCCCATTTCATGGCCGATCACGCCGCGCAGCTCGTCGTCGTTCATCATGTCCATCAGGCCGCTGTACACGCGCACGCAGCCGTTGCCCATCGCCCACGCGTTGACGTCCTTGGTCATGTAGACCTTGTAGTTGATCTTCTGGCCGTTCAGCGTCATGTCGCCGAAGCCCTTCATCACCTTCGTCAGGCGCTTCGCGTATGCGCTGTTCGCCGGCGCGATCTTCGACTCGGCGTCGCTGGACTTGCACGATTCGTTCGACAGTGCCGCGATGTCGCTGTCCGACAGCGTCGCCGCCTTGTACAGGTTCGTCCCCGCCGACGTCAGGCTGTTCGCGTCCAGGCTCTGTACCCCACCGCATGCGCTCAACAGGAACGCCACGCCACACGCCGCCACCGCTTTCTTGAGTTGCATCCCGGAATCCCTCGATAGTTGTATTTGGGAGCGGCGATTTTGCATAATCCGGCAGAAAATTACCAGATGTTTACATCGGATGACACCTTCATTACTCGATGAATTGAAATGAAGACGCGATTCGTCACCGAATTGACGACAAAAACGGAGTAATCGTCGCCCCCGGGCGACGTTCGGGACGGAAACCGGGCCGGCCGCCGCTCAGGCGGTCTGGTTGCTGCGCCGCGTCAACCGCCGCGCGACCAGCATCGGCAGGCGCACCGCGAAACCGGCGAACAGGCGCAGGTGCATCCACGCGAGCAGCGCGTTGTCGCGGCCATAGTGGAAGTGCGAGACGCCGCCCTCGTGCCGGCCGAAATAGCGCACCGGCGCGTCGATGCGGATCGGGCGCACGCCGGCCCAGCACAGCCGCACGGCCGCTTCGGGATCGAAGTCGAAACCGCGCATCCACGGCTGGCGCCGCATGATCGCCGCGAGCGGCGCGACCGGATACACGCGAAACCCGTACAGCGAATCGCCGATACCGGCCCACAGCGTCTCGAGGTCGGCCCAGGCGTTCGACAGCCGGCGGCCCTGCACGCGCAGCTGCGGCGCGCTCGCGTCGAACTTCGGCACGCCGAGCACCATCGCGTCGGGCTCGGCCTGCGACGCGGCCATGAAGGCGGGAATCAGGTCGGCCGGATGCTGGCCGTCGGAATCCATCGTCAGCACGTGCGTGAAGCCGCTCGCGGCCGCCGCGTCGAGCCCCGCGAGCACCGCGGCGCCCTTGCCGCGATTCTCCGGCAGCACGATCACGCGCAATCCGGGATCGCGCTTCGCCATCGCCTGCAGCCGTTCGGCGCTGCCGTCGGTGCTGCCGTCGACGACGACCCACACCGGGTTCCACCGCGCGCGCGCCTGGCGCACGGTCGTGTCGACCTTGACACCCGGGTTGTAGCTCGGGATCAGCACGAGATGGGTGGACGAGGCGTGCAGCTTGGACATGGAAACAGCCGATTGCGAAGACGGGGATCCTGACAAAATTTTATGACTTGCCGGCGAACGTCGGCAGGCTTCGTCGAGGACATCGTCGACGCCATTCGCCGGTTGCCGGATCGTGAGGTTCTCGCGCTTCATGACAGCCACTCCATTGCATGTCCCGCACTGGCCTCGATCTCGACCAGCAGGTCGTCGCGGCACACGTCCGCGTGCACGAACAGCGGCCGCACGCGTGGCCCGGCCGCGTCGCGCAGCACGCGCCCGATCGCGGCGAGCGCCGCGGCATCGCCGGCGTCGCGCACGTAGACGCGATAGCTCAGGTCGGCGAGCGAGAACGGGCCATGCCCCTGCCGCGCGGCCTGCTCGAGCACGGCCGCGAGATTCGCGACCGTCTCGCGCGTCTGCGCGACGACGTCGCCGTGATGCACGGTGCGATGCCCGACGATGCTCGCGGTACCCGATACGAACAGCACCGGCGCCGCGGCCCCAGCGGCCCACGCGGCGGCGCGCGCGAACGTCGGCGCACGCGGGCCGTACTGCGCCGGGTAGTGGTACGCGCTCACCTGGCGCGGGTTCTCGACCGGATCGGCCGGCGTGCGGCTCGCGAGGAAATGAACCGCGAGCGGCGCGGCCGGCAGGGCATCGCCCGCGACCGGCACGACCGACCCGAGCGCACACGCGGCCGGCACGCCGCCCGTCAGCGCGCGACGGCACGCGTCGAACGCTTGCTGGCGACCGATATTGAACTGACGATAGCGCTCGATCCCGAACTGCACCGCGTTGATCGCGGGCACCGTGTTCCAGATGCGCAGCGGATGCGGCATGTCGAGCGCATCGAGCAGGCCGAACAGCATGCGGTATGCATCGAACGTCGCGCGCTCGAGCGGCGTACCGCCGTCATACGCATTGTGCGTGACATGCGTCTCCTGCACGACGAGGCTGCCGAACACGAGCCCGGCCGTTTCGCTGTAGCGGTAGTGCAGCGCGCCGCGCCGTTCGCTGCGCAGGTCGCGCGCATCGCATTGCCAGATTTCGCAGACGGCGTCGTGCGGCGCGGCATCGGCGCCGAGCAGCGCCATCCGCACCGGTGCGACCGGCAGGTCGGGCGCGGTATCGGCAAGGATCCGTTGCGCGGCATCGGCATGCGAGCCGGCCGCGCCGATGCACACCGCCCCCAGCGCGCCCGGCACGACGTGGTCGAGCCGCGCGGCATGCAGCAACGCGACGAGCCGCGCATGGCTCATCTGGACGAGCCGCAGCGCGCGGTCGCCGCCATGCGCGAACGGCGCGGTGGCGGACGGCGGCGAACACGAGCGCCGTTCGGCGTCGACGGGATGCACGGACACTTCGATTTCCTCACTATGCGGCGCGGGCCGCGCGGCAACACGGCCCTGCGCCGCGTTGCGTTACGCGACGGACGCGGCGCGCGTCGTCACGCGAGACCGCCGTTGACGGACAGCACCTGCCCCGTCACATAAGCCGCGGCGTCGGACACCAGATACGCGACCATCGCCGCGACTTCGTCGGGCCGGCCCGCGCGTTGCGCGGGCACGAGCTGCTTGATGCGTTCGGCGGGAAACGCCTGTTCGGCCATCGGCGATTCGATGATGCCGGGCGCCACCGCGTTGACGGTGATGCCGCGCGACGCGAGCTCCAGCGACAGCGACTTCGTCGCGCCGATCAGCCCCGCCTTCGCGGCCGCGTAGTTGACCTGCCCGCGATTGCCGGTCACGCCGGCCACCGACGCGATGTTGACGATCCGCCCGCGGCGCGTGCGGATCATCGGCAGCAGCAACGGCTGCGTGACGTTGAAAAAGCCGTTGAGCGTCACGTCGATCACGCTGTGCCATTGCCGTTGCGACATGCCGGCCATCGGCGCGTCGTCGTGAATGCCTGCGTTGTTGACGAGGATCTGCACCGGCGACGTGTCGATGAAAGGCTTCAGCGCGGCGAGCGTCGCTTCGGCGTCGGTCACGTCGAATGCGATCGCATGCGCGCTGCCGCCGGCCGCGACGATCTGCTGCGCGACCGCCTCCGCCTGCGCGAGATGGCGGTTCGCATGCACCCATACTTCATGGCCGGCCTGCGCGAGCGCCGTGCAGATCGCCTGCCCGAGTGCGCCGCTGCCGCCCGTCACGAGCGCCCGCATCGAATTGCTCCGTTCATCGCGTTTCACCTCGATCGACGCGACGGCGAACCGTACGCCGATCGCCGCCGCATCCCGTCATGCACTGCGCGCCACCGTTACTTCGTGCGATGCGCGGCGACGTACGCGGCCAGCGCGCCGAGCGTCGCGAAGATCGTCTGGTTGTCCGGATTGTCCGAGCGCAGTTCGAAGCCGAATTTCTTCGAGATCAGCAGCGCGATTTCCAGGATGTCGATGGAGTCGAGCCCGAAACCTTCGCCATACAGCGGAGTGTCGGCCGTCACTGTGTCGAGCGGGACGTCTTCGAGATTCAGTTCGCCGATGATCAGCGTGGCGAGCTCTTGTTCCAGTGCGTTCATCATGCGTGCGGGCAGGCGGCCCATGGCAGCGGAAGGCGCCCGGAAAAGGCAACCGTCGTGCACGCCCGGCGCGTGCCAATCTCCGTCCCTCCGGCGTCTGCCGGCTTCCCCGCCTGCGTTGTCTGAGGATGGTTTGTAAAAGTTACGCGGATTCTAGACGAAGGGTATCGGGGCGTATACCGTGAATGGTTACAGACTGGCGAGCCGGCGCCGCGGCCCGTTTCGCGACGCGAATGCACGAGACGCTTGAGCCGCTTTGGATGGAAATGGACCGACCCCGCGAAACCGTTCGCCCGGTGCCATACAATCGGTTACAAAACCCGGTCGCACCGGCCCCGAACGCGCGGCGCCGCGGCCCTAAAATGAGCGTGCCCGACCACCGGCCCGGACCCGCGTCCCGGCCGCCATTCATATGATGTTTGACGGCCCGACCACCGTGTCCGGCCACGATCCGCCCGATGTCTCCAGTCATGCCGCGTCCGCCCTTCCGCTCCGTTCCGGTTCGCCTGCCCGTCCGCCGCCGTGCCGCGGCCGCGGCCCGGTGCCCGCGCCGTGCGCACGGAGGCGGCCGATGAGGCGGCTGCTGTCGGTCCTGCGCGGCGCGGCAGCGGTCGTTGCCGTGGCGGCCTACCAGGCCGGCGCGCACTACGCGAGCGCGACGCCGGGCGCGCACGGCTTCGGGCTCGCGATGGCGCTCGTGCCGCCGCTGCTGCTCGCGCTCGGCGCGGCGCTGCGTTCGCCGCGGCGCGCATGGCTCGTGCCGGCGTGGCTGCTGGCCGCCGCCGCGCTGTGGGGGGCTCGCGCGCCGCTCGCGCGGCACTTCGAATGGGGCCTGTATCTGGAACACGCGAGCTTCAACCTCGCGATGGCGCTGCTGTTCGGCCGCACGCTCGCGGCCGGCCAGGTGCCGCTGTGCACGCGCTTCGCGGCGATGATCCACGGCACGGTCACGCCGGCCGTCGCGCGTTACACGCGGCGGATCACGCTCGCGTGGACGCTGTTCTTCGTCGCGACCGCCGCCGTGTCGACGCTGCTGTTCGCGACCGCGCCGATCGTCACGTGGTCGACGTTCGCGAACTACCTGTCGCTGCCGCTCGTCGCCGTGATGTTCGCCGCCGAGCATGCGTGCCGGCGCTTCGCGCTGCCGCACGAACCGCGGCCCCGGATGGCCGACGCGGTGCGCGCGTACCGCGCGACGACACACGCGTCGCAGGCGTCACGATGAATTCATGACCGGCGCGCCGCCGCGCCGGCCTTCGCCCCCGTTTTGACCGATTTATGCCGACTCACCCGCTGGTATTCCATTCCTCGCCGGACCAGACGATCGCCTGGCGCGACGGTACGCCCGTCACCGTGCGCGCGTTCGTCGCCGACGTCGCGCGCGTGGCCGCCGCGCTGCCCGCCGGCGGCCACGTGTTCAACGTGTGCCGCGACCGCTACCGTTTCGCGGTCAGCCTGTGCGCGGCGCTCGTCGCCGGCAAGATCAGCCTGCTGCCGTCGACGCACACCCCGGAAATGGTCCGCCAGCTCGCCTCGTTCGCACCCGACGCGTTCTGCCTGCACGACGCGCCCGACTGCACGATCGACCTGCCGCGCTTCGCCTATCCCGATGCCGCGCCCGGCGCGCTTGCGGACGACGCGCCGTTCGCCGTGCCGCGGATCGACGCGGCGCGAATCATGGCCTACGTGTTCACGTCCGGCTCGACCGGCACGCCGGTACCGCACCGCAAGACCTGGGGTTTCCTGGTCGGCTGCGTGCGCGCGGCGGCCGACCGCCTCGGGCTGCTCGACGGGCGCGCGGCCACGCTGATCGGCACGGTGCCCGCGCAGCACATGTACGGCTTCGAGTCGACGGTGCTGCTCGCGCTGATCGGCGGCCTCGCGTTCAGCAACCGCCAGCCGTTCTACCCGGTCGACATCCGCGACGAGCTCGACGCGATCCCGCAGCCGCGCGTGCTCGTCACGTCGCCGATCCACCTGCGGGCGCTGCTGTCCGCCGGCCATGCGCTGCCGCCGGCGGCCCTCGTGCTGTCGGCCACCGCGCCGCTGTCGGAAAAACTCGCGTGCGAAGCCGAAGCCGCGCTCGACGCGCCGCTCGTCGAGATTTACGGCAGCACGGAAACCGGCCAGATCGCGACGCGCCGCACGTCGCGGGGCGCGGCGTGGGAACTGTTCCCGGACATCCGCCTCGACGCGCGCGCCGAACCGGACGGCGACGACAGCGGGCCGACCGTGTGGGTATCGGGCGGGCACGTCGAGGCGCCCGTGCCGATGGGCGATGCGCTCGAACTGCTCGGCGACGGCCGGTTCCTGCTGCACGGCCGCAAGGCCGACCTCGTGAACATCGCCGGCAAGCGCACGTCGCTCGCCTACCTGAATCATCAGCTCAACGCGATTGCGCAGGTAGTCGACGGCGTGTTCTTCATGCCCGACGAAGCCGCGCCCGCGCACGGCGATACCGGCCTCGAACCGGTCACGCGCCTCGTCGCGCTCGTCGTCGCGCCGACGCTCACGGCCGCCGATCTGCAGCGCGCGCTGCGCGAGCGGATCGATCCTGCATTCATGCCGCGCCCGCTCGTGTTCGTCGACGCGCTGCCGCGCAACGAAACGGGCAAGCTGCCGCGCGACGTGCTCGCCGCGCTCGTCGCGCAACATGCGCGCGCCACGGCCGCCTCCGCACTCGCGTTCACGATTCCCGCCGATCATCCGGCGCTGCCCGGCCACTTCCCCGGCCATCCGGTCGTGCCGGGCGTCGTGCTGCTCGATCACGCGATCCGCGCGATCGGCACGGCGCTGAACCGCCCGCTGCACGCATGGCGGCTCGGTTCCGCGAAATTCCTGAGCCCGGTCGCCCCGGGCGAACCGCTCGATCTCGCATACGACACCGCGGCCGGCGGCGCGATCCGCTTCACGCTGCGCGTCGGGTCGCGCGAAGTCGCGACCGGCGTGCTGTCCGCGCCGCCGGCCGCGCGGGATGGCGCGCAGCCATGAAGCGCACCGCGTGGGCCGAACGCCAGGAACGCAGCAACGCCGGTTTGCTGCGCACGATGACGTGGATCTCGCTGCGCTTCGGCCGGCAGCGCGCGCGCCTCGTGCTGCACCTGATCGCGACGTACTTCGTGCTGTTCTCGCCGGCCGCGTGCGCCGCGTCGCGCGATTACCTGCGCCGCGTGCTCGGCCGCCCCGCGCGCTGGCGCGACGTGTACCGGCACGTGTTCACGTTCGCGGCGACGATTCACGACCGCATCTACCTGATGAATGGACGCTTCGACCTGTTCGACATCCGGCTGCACGGCGAGACGCTCGTCGACGGTGCGCTCGCGGGCGGCCGCGGCGCGTTCCTGATGGGCGCGCACCTCGGCAGCTTCGAGGTCGTGCGCGCGATCGGCCGCACGCATCCGGACCTGCGCGTCGTCGTCACGATGTACGAGACGAATGCGCGCAAGATCAACGCGACGCTCGCCGCGGTGAACCCGGCCGCGAAGCCCGAAGTGATTCCGCTCGGGCAGGTCGACTCGATGCTGAAGGTGCGCGAGCGCCTCGACGCGAACTGCATGGTCGGCATGCTCGCCGATCGCACGCTGCTCGACGACGCGGCCGCGTCGCTGCGGCGGCTGCCGCTGCTCGGTACGCCGGCCGCGTTCCCGCGCGGGCCGCTGTACATGGCCGCGATGCTCAAGCGCCCGGTGATCTTCATGACGGGCCTCTATCGCGACGGCAACCGCTACGACGTGCACTTCGAGACGCTCGCCGATTTCTCCGACGTGCGGCGCGACACGCGTGCGGCGGCCGTCGACGCGGCACTCGCGCGCTACGTCGCGCTGCTCGACAAGTACTGCCGCGCGGCGCCGTACAACTGGTTCAACTTTTTCGATTTCTGGCAAGACGGCGACGCCGCGGCCGCGCGCCGCGACACCGCGCACGCCGGTGCCGACCTGCCCGCCACGAGGGATTCCGACGCATGACCGCCGTTCGCCGCTTTCCGCTTCCGTTCGCCGCGCGCCTGCTCGCCACCGCGGCCGCCGCGCTCGCGCTGGCCATGCCCGCGCGCGCGGCCGACACGACGCCTGCGTGGAACCTCGACCGGCTGATGTCGACGCTCGCGCGGCACAAGTCGGGACGCGCGACGTTCACCGAGACGAAGTACCTGTCGATCGCCACGCAGCCGGTCGAATCGTCCGGCGAGCTCGTGTTCGTCGCCCCCGATCATCTGGAAAAGCACACGCTGAGCCCGAAGCCCGAACATCTCGTGGTCGACGGCGACATGCTCACGGTCGAGCGCAACAACCGCACGTTCACGCTCGCGCTCGCGCGCTATCCGGAACTCGGCGCGTTCATCGACAGCATCCGCGCGACGCTCGCCGGCAACCGCTTCGCGCTCGAACAGGTGTACAAGGTCGCCCTTTCCGGGCGCGGCGACGACTGGACGCTGACGCTCACGCCGCTCGACGCGCGGATGCTGAAGGTCGTCAGCACGATCACGCTCGACGGCACGCGCGACGAATTGCGCGGCGTCGCGATCCGGCAGGCCGACGGCGACCGGTCGGTGATGCGCCTGCAACCCGTTGCGGCGACCGCGAACTGATGGACGAACGCACGCGCCCCTCCCCCGTCGCGCGCCGCCTGCACGTGTGGCGGCAGCGCGCGGTGCTCGTGTGGCTGCTCGCGCTCGCCGCATGCGGCGTCGCGATCGGGCGTGCGCACTTCACGGCCGACCTGTCCGCGTTCCTGCCGAGTTCGCCGAGCGCCGGACAGCGCGTGCTCGTCGACCAGTTGCGCGACGGCATCGTGTCGCGGCTGATCCTCGTCGCGATCGACGGCGGCGATGCGGCCACGCGTGCCGCACTGTCGCGGCGCGTCGCCGGCGCGCTGCGCGCCGATCCGCAATTCGCGGCCGTGCACAACGGCGAAGCCGCGAACGACGCGCGCGACCGGCAGTTCGTCTTCGATCACCGCTACCTGCTGAGCCCGGCCGTCACGCCGCAGCGCTTCAGCGCCGACGGCCTGCACCGCGCGCTCGGCGACAGCCTCGACCTGCTGAGCTCGTCGGCCGGCCTCGTCGCCAAGGCGATGCTGCCGCGCGACCCGACCGGCGAAGTCACCGCGCTCGTCGACCAGCTCGACAGTGCGGCCGAACCGGCGAGCCGCGACGGCGTGTGGGCATCGCGCGACGGCACGCGCGCGGTGCTCGTCGTGCAGACGGCCGCCGCCGGCGCCGATACCGACGCGCAGGCACGCGCGATCGACACGGTGCGCCGCGCGTTCGCCGCCGCGCAACAGGCCGTCCCGAATGCAGCGGCGAACACGCTGGCGATGACGGGCCCCGGCGTGTTCTCGGTCGACACGCGCGACACGATCCGGCATGACGTCGAGCGCCTGTCGACGGCGAGCGTCGTGCTGATCGTCGCGCTGCTGCTCACGCTGTACCGTTCGCCGCGCACGCTCGCGCTCGGGCTGCTGCCGGTGCTGACCGGCGTCGCGGCCGGGATCGCGGCGGTCAGCGTCGCGTTCGGCACGGTCCACGGGCTCACGCTCGGTTTCGGCACGACGCTGATCGGCGAAGCCGTCGACTACTCGATCTACCTGTTCGTGCAATCGGCGCAGGCCGGCACGCGCGGCGCCGCGCGCCCGGGCGACGCGACACGCGCATGGGTCGCCGCATACTGGCCGACGATCCGGCTCGGCGTGCTGACGTCCGTGTGCGGATTCGCGTCGATGCTGTTCTCCGGATTCCCGGGCCTCGTGCAGCTCGGGCTGTATTCGATCGTCGGGCTGACGGCCGCCGCGCTCGTCACGCGCTTCGTGCTGCCGCACCTGCGCGGCGAGCACGTCGCGATCCGCGACGTATCGCGCATCGGCGCGGCGCTCGCACGGGCGGCCGATGCCGCGCCGCGGCTGCGCTGGCCGCTCGCCGCGCTCGTGGTCGCCGCGACCGCGACGCTCGTGCTGCATCGCGACGGCCTGTGGAGCCGCGAACTCGCCGCGCTCAGCCCCGTGCCGGCGCCGGCGCAGGCACTCGACGCGCGACTGCGCGCCGACGTCGGCGCGCCCGACGTGCGCTACCTCGTCGTGATCGCCGCGCCGACCGAACAGGCCGCGCTCGAAGGCGCGGAGAAAGTCGCCGCGCAATTGCAGCCGCTCGTCGACCAGGGCGCGCTCGCCGGTTTCGAAAGCCCCGCGCGCTACCTGCCGAGCGATGCCGCGCAGCGCGCGCGCCTCGCGAGCCTGCCGGATGCGGACGTGCTCGCCGCCCAGATGCGCGACGCCGTCGCGAACCAGCCGATCGCCGTGAAGCCCGAGCTGTTCGCACCGTTCATCGCCGACGTCGACGCCGCACGCCACGCGCCGCTGCTGACGCGCGCGGACCTGCGCGGCACGTCGATGGCGCTGGCCGTCGATGCGCTGCTGACCGAACGTGACGGCCGCTGGAACGCGATGTTGCCGCTGCGCGCGCCGGACGCCGCACGCGCCGCGCAACCGGCGGCCGGCCTCGACGCGACGCCGATTCGCGCGGCCGTCGCGCGCGCGGGCGTGCCCGACGCGCTGTTCGTCGACATGAAGGCCGAAGCCGATCGCCTCTACGTGAGCTACGTGCGCGAGGACATCCGGCTGTCGCTCGCGGGTTTCGCCGCGATCGCCGTGCTGATGCTGATCGCGCTGCGCTCGCCGCGCGTTGCCGCGCGCGCGCTCGCACCGCTCGTCGCGGCCGTGCTGGTCGTGACGGCCGGCTTCGCGCTGGCCGGCGTGCAGTTGACGATCCTGCATCTCGTCGGAATGCTGCTGATCGTCGCGGTCGGCTCGAACTACGCGCTGTTCTTCTGCAAGCGCGACGACGCGCAGCCCGTGACGCCGTACACGCTCGTGTCGCTGCTGATCGCGAACCTCGCGACGGTCGCCGGCTTCGGGTTGCTCGCGCTGTCGCGCGTGCCGCTGCTCGAAACCTTCGGGCTGACCGTCGGCCCCGGCGCGATGCTCGCGCTCGCCTTCGCGGCGATTCTCGCGCCGCGCGCCGCGGCGGCCGGCGATCGTCGTCAACGGAGTCCGGCATGAACGCGCCGCCGTCCGTTCCATCGCATCGGGCCGGCGATGCGCGCCGCTGGAAACCGACGCCGCTGATCGCCGGCGCGGCCGCGTTGCACGCGGGTGCGGCGGCCGCCGTCATCGCGCAGCCGGCCGCGTGGCCGTGGGCCGTCGGTGGCGTGGTCGCGTCGCATCTCGCGCTGACGGCCGCCGGCCTGTGGCCGCGCAGCGCGCTGCTCGGCCCGAACTGGACGCGTCTGCCGACGGGTGCCGGCCGCCGGATCGCGCTGACGATCGACGACGGCCCGGACCCGGACGTCACGCCGCGCGTGCTCGACCTGCTCGACCGTTACGACGCGCGCGCGACGTTCTTCTGCATCGGCGATCTCGCGCGCCGTCATCCGCGGTGGATCGAGGCGATCGTCGCGCGCGGCCATGCGGTCGAGAACCATAGCCAGCGGCACCGGCATACGTTCTCGCTGTCGGGGCCCGCCGCACTGCGGCGCGAGATCTCGGCCGCGCAACGAACGCTGACCGAGATCGCCGGCACGCGCCCGCTGTTCTTCCGCGCGCCGGCCGGCCTGCGCAATCCGTTTCTCGAACCGGTGCTGTGCGAACTCGGCCTGCAGCTCGCCAGCTGGACGCGGCGCGGTTTCGACACGCGCACCCGCGATGCCGCGATCGTCACACAGCGCCTGCTGCGCGGGCTCGACGCGCGCGACATCCTGCTGGTGCACGACGGTCACGCGGCACGCGATGCGCGCGGCGAACCGGTCGTGCTCGACGTGCTGCAGGCGGTACTGCACGCCGCCGCCGATGCGCAGTTGCACTGGACCACGCTGCGCGCGGCGCTCGCGCCCGAACCGTCCGGCCAGCCGGGCGTTCCGCCCCCCGTTTGATAAAATCTGACCTCGAACGGCGCGCCTGCCAGCCGTGCTGCGGCGCCCGTTCCGGCCACCGGATGCGACCCTCGTGAAACCTCTCCTGCTCTCGCACTTCACCGCCACCAGCTGCATCGGCCGCGGCCTCGACGCGACCCTCGATGCGCTGCGCCACGCTCGTGGCGGGCTCACGCCGTGCGACTTCGAGCGCGCGAACCTCGACACGTGGATCGGCGCGGTGGACGGGGTCGATGCACACCCCGTACGCGCGGATCTCGCCGACTTCGAATGCCGCAACAACCGCCTCGCGCAGCTCGGCCTCATGCAGGACGGCTTCGACGCAAGCATTGCGGCGGCCGTCGCGCGCTACGGTGCGGCACGCGTCGGCGTGTTCGTCGGCACGAGCACGGCCGGCATCCTCGAGACCGAACACGCATACCGGCACCGCGACCCGGCGAACGGCGCACTGCCGGCCGGCTTCCGCTATGCGCAAACGCACAACCCGTATTCGCCGGCGGCATTCGTGCGCGCGTATTTCGCGCTGCGCGGGCCGGCGATGGCGATCTCGTCCGCGTGCTCGTCCGGCGCGAAGGTGTTCGGCTCCGCGCGCCGCATGATCGAGGCCGGGCTGATCGACGCGGCCGTCGTCGGCGGCGTCGATTCGCTGTGCCTGACGACGCTGTACGGCTTCAATTCGCTCGAGCTGCTGTCGCGCCGGCCGTGCCGGCCGTTCGACGTCGCGCGCGACGGCATCTCGATCGGCGAGGCCGCCGCGTTCGCGCTCGTCGAGCGCGTGCCCGGCCCGCCCGCCGCGCTCGACGACGACGCGATCCTGCTGCTCGGCATCGGCGAATCGAGCGACGCGCATCACATGTCGTCGCCGCATCCGGAAGGGCTCGGCGCGCGCACCGCGATCGAGCAGGCGCTCGCGTCCGCCGGCCTCGGCGCACGCGATATCGACTACGTGAACCTGCACGGCACCGCGACGCCGAGCAACGATGCAGCCGAAAGCCGCGCGGTCGGCGCGCTGTTCGCCAGCACGCCGTCCAGTTCGACGAAGGGCGCGACCGGCCACACGCTCGGCGCGGCCGGCGCGCTTGAAGCCGTCGTCGCCGCGCTCGCGCTGCGCGAGCAGTTCGTGCCGGCCGGCATCAACACGACGCAACCCGACCCGGCGCTCGCGGCCGACTACGTGCTCGCGAGCCGCGACACGCGTGTGCGCGCCGTCCTGTCCAATTCATTCGGCTTCGGCGGCACCAATTGCAGCCTGATCCTCGGCCGCGCCGATCACGCACGCCGTTGAGGCCCGCCATGACACTCACCGCCTTCATCGAAAGCATCGGCCTCGTCGGGCCCGGATTGAACGACTGGCCACACGCGGCCGACGTGCTCGCGGGCCGCGCACCCTATGCGCCCGCGCGCACCGCGCTGCCGCCGCCGGCCGGGCTGCCGTCGGCCGAGCGGCGCCGCACGGGCCCCGTCGTGCGCACGGCGCTCGCGGTCGGCCACGAAGCCGTGGCCGCGAGCGACCGCGATGCCGCGACGCTCGCGACCGTCTTCAGCGCATCCGGCGGCGACGGCCAGAATTGCCACGCGATCTGCGAGACGCTGGCCGGCGACGATCGCCAGCTGTCGCCGACGCGCTTTCACAACTCCGTGCACAACGCGCCGGCCGGTTACTGGAGCATCGCGACCCGCGCGATGGCGACGTCGAACGTGCTGTGCGCGCACGACGGCAGCTTTGCCGCCGGCCTGCTCGAGAGCCTGTGCCAGGTCGTGGTCGATCGCACGCCGACGCTGCTGATCGCGTACGACACCGACTATCCGGAACCGCTGCGCGCGGTGCGGCCGATCGACGACGCGTTCGGCGTCGCACTCGTGCTCGCACCCGATGAGCGTGAACGCGCGCTCGCCCGTATCGACGTGCGGCTCACCGACGCGCCCGCGACGACACTCGCGCATGCCCAACTCGATGCGTTGCGCGCCGGCAATCCGGCCGCGCGCGCGCTGCCGTTGCTCGACGCACTGGCCACGCGGCGGTCGACGCGTGTCGTGCTCGATTATCTCGACGATACGCGCGTGCAGATCGACATCGCGATCCCCGGGCGCTTCGCGGAGCGGGCGCGATGACCGCCGCGCGTCCGCTTGCGCCGCCGCTCGATCGCGCCTGGATCGCCGCGCACATTCCGCACGCCGGCGCGATGTGCATGCTCGATACGGTCGATGCATGGGATGCCGAACGGATCCGCTGCACGGCGACGAGCCATCGCGATCCGCACAACCCGCTGCGCTCGCACGGCCGGCTCGCGTCGGTCTGCGGCATCGAATACGCGGCGCAGGCGATGGCCGTGCACGGCGCGCTGCTCGGGGCGCACGAAGCCCGCCCGCGCGTCGGTTATCTCGCGAGCGTGCGCAACGTCGACGCGTTCGTCGACCGGCTGGACACGTTCGATCAGCCGCTCGTCGTCGAGGCGGAACGCGTGAGCGGCGACGACCGCTCGGTGCTGTACGGCTTCGCGCTGCGCTGCGGCGACCGCGTGCTGCTGTCCGGCCGCGCCGCGGTGATGCTCGACGCGTCGGCCGCGGGCACGTTTCAACCGGCGCCTGCCGGCACCCCGAATCCTCGCTGAAGAAACCAACCCCAAGGAAACCAGGTCGTGAAAGTTCGTCAGTTCATTGGCACCGCGCTCGTTCTGGCGCTGATCAGCCCGATCGCGCACGCGGACATGTCGGAAGTGAAGCAGGACATCAAGCGCGATTCGAAGGAAGCCGCGCACAAGACCGGCGAGGCGGCGCGCAGCTTCGGCCACGCGACCGCGAGCGCCGCGAAGGCGGTCGGGCACGGCGTCGCACACGCGTCGCGCGAAGGCTGGGACGCCACCAAGCGCACGACGAAGCGGATCTTCCACAAGAGCGACTCGGGCGAGTCGTCCGGAAAGAGCGGCACGAGCGATTGATCACGCGCGTCGCGCGCGGACGGACCGCGATCAACGAATGACCATTCATCGATCGCGACGCGTCACGGCCTCGAGGCTGCCGCCGTCAACGCGTCCCGCGCATGCGGCGTGCCTGTCGTACCGGCCTGCGCGCAAAGCACCTGCCGTACGCGACGAGCCCGCCGTCGCGATGATCGAAGTTCCGCAGCAGCCGCGCGCGGCGCCGCTCGAGCCAGTAGAGCGAGACCGCCACTGTCAGCGCGACGGCGAGCGCCGTGCCGCCGATCGCGATTCCGATCCAGGTGTCGCCCATGCGTTCTCCGGAATGCGAGGCCGAAGCGGCGCGCCTGCCGCCGCTCCGGCACTGGATAGTGCAGAACGCGGCCCGTCACGTGCGCGACTGCCGTGCGGGCCGCCGCGCGTCAGTGCATGTGCTGGCCGCCGTTGATCGCGATGTTGGAGCCCGTCACGAAGCCGGCCTCCTCCGAGCACAGATAAGCGACCAGCGCCGCGACTTCCTCGGGCTTGCCGAGCCGGCCCGCCGGAATCTGCGGGAGGATCTTCGAGTCGAGGATGTCCTGCGGGATCGCCGTCACCATCTTCGTCGCGAGGTAGCCCGGCGACACGGTGTTCACCGTCACGCCCTTGCGCGCGATCTCCAGCGCGAGCGATTTCGTGAAGCCGTGCATGCCGGCCTTCGCGGCCGCATAGTTGGTCTGGCCGACCGAACCCTTCGAGCCGTTCACCGACGAGATGTTGACGATGCGCCCCCAGCCGCGCTCGACCATGCCTTCGCAGACGGGCTTCGTCATGTTGAACACGGAGTCGAGGTTGGTGCGGATCACGGCATCCCAGTTGACCTTGTCGAGCTTGCGCAACGTCATGTCGCGCGTGATGCCCGCGTTGTTCACGAGAATGTCGACCGGGCCGACCTCCCGCACGATCTTCTCGATGCATTGCTGGCACGAATCGTGATCGGCCACGTCCACCGGGTACGCATGGAACGCCCGGCCGGCCGCATGCATCTCGGTCAGCCAGCGGTCCGCACCGGCGTTGTTCGGCGAATACGTGACGACTACCCGGTGGCCCGCGTCGTTCAACCTGATGCTGACCGCTTCGCCAAGACCGCCCATTCCACCAGTCACAACTGCAATTCGCTTAGTCATCCTATAAATTACCGACAAAAAAAGTAATCGATGAATGCGGGGCGGCGGCATCGTACCTGCTGCCGCCCCACCGCTTCGATACGCCACCGCCCGCGTCGCGGGTGCGGTACGCACCGGAACCTTCGCGCGTATTATTGGCTGCTTGTCATGCGCGAAACCCGTCTGGTTCGCTGCGGTGCCAGCCGGCGCCGCGGCGAACCGTGTCGCCAAGCCCTGCTCAGACGCGCTCGACCGCGAGCGCGACACCCATCCCGCCGCCGATGCACAGCGACGCCAGCCCGCGCTTCGCGTCGCGCTTGGCCATCTCGTGCAGCAGCGTCACCAGGATCCGGCAGCCCGACGCGCCGATCGGATGGCCGATCGCGATCGCCCCGCCGTTCACGTTCACCTTCGACGTGTCCCAGCCCATCTGCTTGTGCACCGCCAGCGCCTGCGCCGCGAACGCCTCGTTGATTTCCATCAGGTCCAGGTCGCCCGGCGTCCAGCCCGCGCGCTCCAGGCACCGGCGCGACGCCGGCACCGGGCCCATGCCCATCACGCTCGGATCCACGCCCGCGTTCGCGTACGCCTTGATCCGCGCCAGCGGCGTCAGGCCGAGCGCCGCCGCCTTCTGCGCCGACATCACCAGCACCGCCGCCGCCCCGTCGTTCAGCCCCGACGCGTTCGCCGCCGTCACCGAGCCGTCCTTCGAGAACGCCGGCTTCAGACCGGCCAGCGATTCCGCCGTCACGCCGTGACGCACGAATTCGTCGGTGGCGAACTGCAGCGGCTCGCCCTTGCGTTGCGGAATCGACACCGGCACGATTTCATCGTCGAAACGGCCGGCCTTCTGCGCGGCTTCCGCCTTGTTCTGCGACAGCGCCGCGAACGCGTCCTGCTCCTCGCGCGTGATCCCGTATTCCTTCGCGACGTTCTCCGCCGTGATGCCCATGTGGTACTGGTTGTACACGTCCCACAGGCCGTCGACGATCATCGTGTCGACCAGCTTCGCGTCGCCCATCCGGAACCCGTCGCGCGAGCCCGGCAGCACGTGCGGCGACGCGCTCATGTTCTCCTGGCCGCCCGCGATCACGATGTCCGCGTCGCCCGCGACGATCGCGTTCGCCGCCAGCATCACGGCCTTCAGGCCCGAGCCGCACACCTTGTTGATCGTCATCCCCGGCACCGCGTTCGGCAGCCCGACCTTGATCAGCGACTGCCGCGCCGGGTTCTGCCCCGAACCGGCCGTCAGCACCTGGCCCATGATCACTTCGCTGACCTGATCGGGCTTCACGCCCGCACGTTCCAGCACCGCGCGGATCACCGTCGCGCCCAGCTCCGGCGCTGCCATCTTCGCAAGCGAGCCGCCGAATTTGCCGACCGCGGTTCGCGCGGCCGATACGATCACTACGTCCGTCATGTTCAATTCCTGCATCGAAATCAGTTCGTCGTTCCGACACCGGCACGCGCCGGCTGCAACGGGCGATGGCACCCGTCGCGCCATCCGGCGCGATCACGGTCGCACGCCGCCATGGGGGCGGACGGCGCTCGCGCACACCGGCGGCACACCGGTACGGGCGCCTTGCGGCGAACCGGACGACGGCCGGACCCCGCATGGCACACGCGGCGCCCGACGCCGTCCGGCGCCGATCAAGCGTGTCGCGCTTTCACGCGGCACGCCGTCGTGCGGTTACGCAGCCGATTCGCGCGCGGCAGCGTCCTTGCGCGCGGCGGCAGCCGTCTGCTTGGCGCCGCGCGTGGCCGTTTCGCTGACCGCATCGAAACCGCTCTGTGCGGCCTCGATCGCCTGCCCCGTCGCCGCTCGCACCGAGTCGGCCGCGGCCGTCGCCGCCGACAGCGCCGAATTCAGCGCAGCCACCACCGGTGCCGAACCCGCCGGCGCGTGCTTCGACAGCTCGCCGAGCACGTCCTTCAGGCGCTTGTCGTTCTGTTCGTACTGCGCCTGCGCGACCTTCGCCCATTCGGACTGCGTCGACACCGCGATGTCGAACAGATGGCGGCCGTACGACACGACCTTGCCGGCCGCTTCTTGCGGTGCGGCAATCTGCTGCGCGAAGCCGGCGGCCGGATTGTTGCCGTTGAAGGCGTTTTTCAGCTTGTCCTCGTACTCTTCCAGCGCCGTCCGGGCCGCTTGCAGGTTGAGTTCGACGACAGCCTCGAAGCCGTGAATCGCCGGACGGGCAATCGCAAACCACGCGGCAATACCGGACTGATAATCGGCGGTGAGTTTTTCGGGGGCAAATACGGACATCGGGCACGCTCCTGTTAGCAATGCGAGAGACGACGTAAAAATGGAAGCTCGATCTCAAACGGCCTCCTTATTGACAACCCGTCACTTATTTGAGCACGGGAAGTTGAAGGAGGTCATTCTAGAGCGATTAATTGTCAATAAAATGGCATTAATAGTAGGTGTAAACCCTTATTATCATTTCAGGCAGCTGCTGGAACCCGCCACACGCCGGTATCACGGAGAAGATTCCACTGGGGCGCGGGTCCCGCAATGCCTTTTTACCTTTCTGCAGGATAGCGCGCCGTGACATCGCGCAACATTTACCAATTCATTATTCCGTTTATTAGAAAACCGACGCCGATTGAAAATGGAGCGGTCACTGATGTAATCGTTTTTTCTGGATTATTATGAAATCGTTTTCTGAATTGCTATTGAATAAATCAATGATCTGATGAATTGAGAGTCGAAATGAAAATACGGCCGCATGAAGCGGCCGCGGTCGACACGGGTGAATGCGGAATCAGCCGGCCAGCTCGCGATGCAGCGCGCGGAATTCCTGCGCGAGCTTGTGCCCCGGCTCGAGATGGATCACCGGCTTCGACTGCTGATGCGACTCGCGAATCTTCACCGATGCCGACAGCCTCGACGCGAGCACCGGCAGCCCTTCGTCGACGAGCTCGTCGACCAGCCGTTGCGGCAGGCTCGCGCGCGGCTGGAACTGATTGATGACGATCCCTTCGACCTCGAGCGCCGCGTTGTGGTCCTGCTGGATTTCCTTCACGTTCTCGAGCAGCGTGTACAGCGCGCGGCGCGAGAAATCGTCGCAGTCGAACGGGATCAGGCAGCGCTCGACCGCGATCAGCGCCGAGCGCGTATAGAAATTCAGCGCGGGCGGCGTGTCGATGTACACGGCGTCGTAGGCGTCGAGTTCGTTCAGCGCGTCGCGCAGCTTGTAGATCTTGTAGCGCGATTCGAGCTTGCCGTGCAGCGTGTCGAGATCCGGATGCGCGGGCATCACGTCGAGCCCTTCGAACGGGGTCGGATGGATGAACGATGCGACGTCGATCGGCCGGAAGTTGAAGGTCAGCGCGGTTTCGAAGAACCCGGCAACGCCCGGTTGCGCGTCGACGGCCGCATCGCCGAGCAGGTAGCGCGTGGAGTTCGCCTGTGCGTCGAGGTCGATGACGAGCGTGCGCAATCCTTCGCTCGCGCTGATCGCCGCCAGGTTGCAGACGATCGTCGACTTGCCTACGCCGCCCTTCTGGTTGAACACGACCCGCCGCATGGTGCCCCCTCGATCAAACGTCGAAAAGAGCAGCTTAGCCGGTCAATAATGGCGGCCGCATGACGCAGGTCGAATGGCGTGCGGCTTGTGTCCGGCACGCATCAGGTGCGCGGCAGCGCCCCCGACACGTAGCGGTTGCCGGGCACGCACCACCGCCACGGGAAGTCCATGCCGACGCGAATGCCGATGCGCGGCCCGCCCGCCAGGTTCGCGGGCGGCGCCGTGCCGTCGTCGACGATCGCGAACCCTTCGCGCGCAGCGACGAGATCGACGCCATCCTGCGCGCCATCGATGCCCATCGCCTGCGTCAGCCGCGCCGGCCCGCGGCACAGGTCGCGATCGCGCGTCTGCGGCGGCCGGGCCGCACGCATGCGCTCGATTCCGTGCAGCGGTTCCAGCGCGCGGATCAGCACGCCCGTTCCCGCACCGTCAGGACCGCACACGCAGTTGCAGCACCAGTGCATGCCGTACGTGAAATAGACGTACAGATGCCCCGGCGGCCCGAACATCGTCGCATTGCGCGGCGTCCTGCCGCGATAGGTGTGCGCCGCCGGGTCGATCGCGCCGGCATACGCCTCCACTTCGACGATGCGGCCGGCGCGGCCGTCCGCGGCCGCGAGGATCTTGTTGAGCAGGAGCGGTGCGACGTCGGTGGCCGCGCGATCGAAGAACGCGCGCGGCAACACGGTGCCCGGCCAGACGAAAGCGGTCTTATCGCGCCGCATGTCGTGTCGCCGTCGTCGCGGCCAGATAAAGCGGACGGTACGCGTCGACAAGGTCGCCGAGACCGAACGCGAGATTTCTCCCGCTCGGATTGGGGAGCACCCAGACGTTCGCGCCCTGCATGCGGACCGGTTGCAGCCCCCACGCGACTTCGCGTTGCCCCGACAGCGCCGCATACCCGGCCTTGCCGAGAAAGGCGACGAAGCACGGCCCGTAACGCACGACCTTCTGCTCGAACGCCGCCGCCGCGGCGATGAATTCGGCACGCGACAGTTGCTCGGCACTCGCCGTCGGCCGCTTCACGACCGCCGTCAGGCCGCAGCCGTACCGGAGCAGCATGTGATCGTCCTGCGGTGAAATTTCCGTCGGCGTGAAGCCCGCGAGATGGATCACGCGCCAGAAGCGGTTGTTTCTTCCCGCGAAGTGATGCCCGGTCGCGGCCGCGGTCAGGCCCGGATTGATCCCGCAGAACAGCACGTCGAGATGTTCGGCGATGAGGTCGGGAAGTTCGTCAGCCACGTTTTACCCGGAGCACGACATACGGAAAAAGTGCAGGAACGACGTCAAACGAAGAAAGGCCCGAAGACCCGGGCCAAGCAAGCGGCTTGACTCGGACATTCGGGCCCGTCGTGATGCGGGATGACGACTTGGCGATCAGAACGGAATATCGTCGTCCATCTCGTCGAAGCCGCCGCCGGCCGGTGCGCTCGGACGGCTTTGCGCGCCGCCGCCTGCACCGCCGCGCGCCGCGCCGCCGGCACGACCGCCGCCGCCGCCACCGCGTTCCGCCTGCTCGCCGCGACCGCCGCCACCACCACCGTAGCCGCCGCCGTAACCGCCTTCGTCACCGCCACCGCCGCCGCCCGAACCGCCGCGGCCGCCGAGCATCTGCATCTGGTCGGCCACGATTTCGGTCGAGTAGCGGTCCTGGCCGTCCTGGCCCTGCCACTTGCGCGTGCGGATGCGGCCTTCGATATAGACCGACGAACCCTTCTTCAGGTATTCGCTGACGATTTCCGCCAGACGGCCGAAGAACGCGACGCGATGCCACTCGGTCATTTCCTTGAAATCGCCGCTCGCCTTGTCCTTGTAACGGTCGGTCGTCGCGAGACGGATGTTCGCAACCGCGTCGCCGCTCGGCAGGTAACGGACTTCAGGATCGGCGCCGAGATTGCCGACGAGGATGACCTTGTTGACGGATGCCATGTGTTTCTCCAGTAAATTCGATGCCGGGCCGCCCGCGCCTGTCGCCGGAACGGCCCGCCGGGCAAGCCGGCGCGCGGCCGGTGCCTGCCCGAAATAAGGTTCAGGCCTTGCGCGGCGGCGCTTTCATGCTGGCCGCGATTATAAGCCACGCAGCCACGAGCCCCGAGCACGTATAGAACACCGTGTTCGCGCCGCCGTGCTTCAACAGCCAGCCGCCCACGATGCCGCCGAGCGCGAGCCCGATCGACTGCGTGGTGTTGTAAACACCCGTGGCCGCGCCCTTGCGCGAACCCGGCGCGAGCTTCGACACGAGCGACGGCTGCGACGCTTCCAGGATGTTGAACCCGAGGAAGTAGACGAACAGGATCGCCGCCACAATCAGGATGGTATGCGGCGCGCTGCCCAGCAGCAATTGACCGATCAGGATAGCCAGAATGCCGCCGAGCAGCACCGGCTTCATCTTGCCCCGTTTTTCCGCGACGATGATCGCCGGGACCATCATCACGAACGCGAGCCCCATCACCGGCAGGTAGACCTTCCAGTGCGCGGCGACCGGCAGCCCGCCGTCGACCAGCAGGCGCGGCACGACGAGGAACAGCGCCGTCTGCGTCGCGTGCAGCACCAGCACGCCGAAGTTCAGGCGCAGCAGCTCGACGTTGTGCAGCACCTCGGCGAACGGCGCGGGCACGTGCACGGGTTTCGCGGCGTCGGGCACGATCCACAGCACGACGCCGATCGCGACGATAGACAGCACGCCGACGATCGCGAACAAGCCGCTCATCCCGACCCAGTGGAACACGATCGGCGCGCCGACGATCGCGACCGCGAACGACACGCCGATCGACCCGCCGACCATCGCCATCGCCTTCGTGCGGTTCTGCTCGGAGGTCAGGTCGGCAATGAACGCGAGCACCGCGGACGACACGGCGCCCATCCCCTGGATCACGCGGCCGACGATGATCCACGTGATGTCGTGCGCGAACGCGGCGACGAAGCTGCCGATCGCGAAGATCACGAGGCCCGTGGCGATCACCGGCTTGCGGCCGAACTTGTCGGACGCCCAGCCGTAGAAGATGTAGAACAGCGACTGCGTGACGCCGTAGGCCCCGAGCGCGATACCGACGAGCAGCACGTTGTCGCCGCCCGGGATGGTTTTCGCGTAGACCGAGAACACCGGCATGATCATGAACAGGCCGAGCATGCGCAGCGCGAAGATCGCCGCGAGCGACGTGGTCGCGCGCAGTTCGGGCGCGGTCATGCGGGAAGACGTGGCGGACGGATTGGACATCGGGAATGAATTTCGAATGATCGGGGTGTCCGCCCGGCGGCGGGCGGCGGAAGATCAGGACCGGCGGCCCGGGAGGCCTGGCGGACGACGCGTCGGGGCGCGATGCCGGCAGCCCGCGGGCCGCCCGGAACCGTGCGGCGCGACCGCTTTCCCCGGTGCGGGTGTCGCCTTGCTGCCACCTGCTGTAAAGGCTGGGGGGCCGTAAACGACGGTCTCGAAAAGCCGTTATAGTAGCAGGTTTGGTTCCCTCCATTTTCGCCAGGTTCATGGAACAGATCCGTATCCGTGGGGCACGCACCCACAACCTGAAAAACGTCAATCTCGACCTGCCGCGCCACAAGCTGATCGTGATTACCGGGTTGTCCGGGTCGGGCAAGTCGTCGCTCGCGTTCGACACCCTTTATGCCGAGGGCCAGCGCCGCTACGTCGAAAGCCTGTCCGCGTATGCCCGCCAGTTCCTGCAGTTGATGGAGAAACCCGACGTCGACCTGATCGAGGGCCTGTCGCCCGCGATCTCGATCGAGCAGAAGGCGACGTCCCACAACCCGCGTTCGACCGTCGGCACGGTCACCGAGATCCACGACTACCTGCGACTTTTGTACGCACGTGTCGGCACGCCGTACTGCCCCGACCACGACATCCCGCTCGAGGCGCAGAGCGTGTCGCAGATGGTCGACGCGGCGCTCGCGCTGCCCGAGGAAACCAAGCTGATGATCCTCGCGCCCGTCGTCGCCGACCGCAAGGGCGAGCACGCCGAGCTGTTCGAGGACATGCAGGCGCAGGGCTTCGTGCGCTTTCGCGTGCGCTCGGGCGGCGGCACCGCGAACGAAGGCGTCGCGAAGATCTACGAGGTCGAGTCGCTGCCGAAGCTGAAGAAGAACGACAAGCACACGATCGACGTCGTCGTCGATCGCCTCAAGGTGCGTCCGGACATGAAGCAGCGGCTCGCCGAATCGTTCGAGACGGCGCTGCGCCTCGCCGACGGCCGCGCGATCGCGCTCGAGATGGATACCGACCGCGAGCACCTGTTCAGCTCGAAGTTCGCGTGCCCGATCTGCTCGTACTCGCTGCAGGAGCTCGAGCCGCGCCTGTTCTCGTTCAACAACCCGATGGGCGCGTGCCCGGAATGCGACGGCCTCGGCCAGATCACGTTCTTCGACCCGAAGCGGGTCGTCGCGCACCCGTCGCTGTCGCTCGCCGCCGGCGCCGTGAAGGGCTGGGACCGCCGCAACCAGTTCTACTTCCAGATGCTGCAGAGTCTCGCGGCATTCTACGAATTCGACATCGACGCCGCGTTCGAGGATCTGCCGGAAAAGATCCGGAAGGTGCTGCTGTTCGGCTCGGGCAAGCAGACGATCCCGTTCTCGTACATCAACGAGCGCGGCCGCACGACGATCCGCGAGCACGTGTTCGAGGGGATCATCCCGAATCTCGAGCGCCGCTACCGCGAGACCGATTCGGTCGCGGTGCGCGAAGAGCTGTCGAAGTACCAGAACAACCAGCCGTGCCCGTCGTGCGACGGCACGCGGCTGCGCCGCGAGGCGCGCCACGTGCGGATCGGCACCGGCGACTACGCGCGCGGCATCTATGAAATCAGCGGCTGGCCGCTGCGCGACGCGCTCGGCTATTTCGACGGCCTGACGCTCGAAGGCGCGAAGCGCGAGATCGCCGACAAGGTGATCAAGGAAATCGTCGCGCGCCTGACGTTCCTGAACAACGTCGGCCTCGACTACCTGTCGCTCGAGCGCAGCGCCGAGACCCTGTCGGGCGGCGAGGCGCAGCGCATCCGGCTCGCGTCGCAGATCGGCTCGGGCCTGACGGGCGTGATGTACGTGCTCGACGAGCCGTCGATCGGCCTGCACCAGCGCGACAACGACCGCCTGATCGCGACGCTCAAGCACCTGCGCGATCTCGGCAACTCGGTGATCGTCGTCGAGCACGACGAGGACATGATCCGCACGGCCGACTACGTCGTCGACATGGGCCCCGGCGCGGGCGAGCACGGCGGCGTGATCGTGGCCGAAGGCACGCCGAAGCAGGTGCAGTCGAACCCGCAGTCGCTGACGGGCCAGTACCTGGTCGGCAAGCGCACGATCGAGTATCCGGACGAGCGGCTCGCGCCCGATCCCGAACGGATGCTGCGCATCGTCGACGCGCACGGCAACAACCTGAAGCACGTCGATCTCGACCTGCCGGTCGGCCTGCTGACCTGTATCACCGGCGTGTCGGGCTCCGGCAAGTCGACGCTGATCAACGACACGCTGTATCACGCGGTCGCCCGCCACCTGTACGGCTCGTCGGCCGAGCCGGCGCCGCACGAGGCGATCGAGGGGCTCGAGCACTTCGACAAGGTGATCAACGTCGACCAGTCGCCGATCGGACGCACGCCGCGCTCGAACCCGGCCACGTACACGGGCCTGTTCACGCCGATCCGCGAGCTGTTCTCGGGCGTGCCGACCTCGAAGGAGCGCGGCTACGATCCGGGCCGCTTCTCGTTCAACGTGAAGGGCGGCCGCTGCGAGTCGTGCCAGGGCGACGGCGTACTGAAGGTCGAGATGCACTTCCTGCCGGACGTCTACGTGCCGTGCGACGTGTGTCACGGCAAGCGCTACAACCGCGAAACGCTCGAAGTGCAGTACAAGGGCAAGAACATCAGCGAAGTGCTCGACATGACGGTCGAGCACGCGTACGAGTTCTTCAGCGCGGTGCCGGTCATCGCGCGCAAGCTGAAGACGCTGCTCGACGTCGGCCTCGGCTACATCCGTCTCGGCCAGTCGGCCACGACGCTGTCGGGCGGCGAGGCGCAGCGCGTGAAGCTGTCGCTCGAGCTGTCGAAGCGCGACACGGGCCGCACGCTGTACATCCTCGACGAACCGACCACCGGCCTGCACTTCCACGACATCGCGCTGCTGCTGGAAGTGATCCACCGGCTGCGCGACCAGGGCAACACGGTCGTGATCATCGAGCACAACCTCGACGTGATCAAGACGGCCGACTGGGTGATCGACCTCGGCCCCGAAGGCGGTGCCGGCGGCGGCCAGATCATCGCGCAGGGCACGCCCGAGCAGGTCGCGAAAACCAAGGCGAGCTTCACCGGCAAGTACCTCGCGCCGCTGCTCAAGCGCCCGACCCGCAAGGTCGCGGCCGGCTGACGCCGGCCCCCTTCCCGCGCGCGGCCGCCCGGCCGCGCGCGCGTCCCGGCGCCCCGCGCAACCCGCTTCCCCTCGTTTTCCCTTCTGCGTTTACACCACGCGCCAAACCGTCCCGTTGCGGACCATAATGGCAGCTATACTTTACGGTCGTAAGGTTCGCCACCCGCACCAATCCGGTGCGGAACCGGGCGAACACGGCTCTGCCTCGCATTCCGCGGCATGACACACGAACGACAGGAATCCACAATGGAGAAGCAACCCGACTCGTCTCGCGATACGCACAATCGCGAACCGCACCTGCGCAGCGTGCGGCTGACGAGTGACTTCAGCCTGCCGAAGCTGTCGGCACTCGAGATCGGCAGCTATGCGTTCGCGATCCTTTCCATGTGGCTCGTGATCGAGCTCAAGCTGCTCGGCGGGCTGCTGGCCGGCCTGCTCGTCTACCAGCTGATCCACACGATCGCGCCCGCGATCGAACGCCACACCACGAGCATGCGCGCGCGCTGGGTCGCCGTCGTGCTGCTGTCGATCGCGATCGTCGGCGCGTTGACGGGCCTGACGATCGGCATCATCGAACACTTCGAGCGCACGGTGCCGAACCTGCAAAGCCTGCTCGATCAACTGATGCAGATCGTCGAGCAGACCCGCGCGCGCACGCCGGCCTGGATCGCGAACCTGCTGCCCGTCGACGTCGAGCAGATGAAGACCAAGGCCGCCGTGCTGATGCACTCGCACATGGACCAGCTCCAGCAGAGCGGCAAGAGCGTCGCGCGCGGCTTCGGCCACGTGCTGTTCGGGATGATCATCGGCGCGATGATCGCGATCGGCGTCGAGCACGGCAAGGTGCGCCGGCCGCTGTCGACCGCGCTCGTCACGCGCGTGTCGCGCTTCGCCGATGCATTCCGCCGGATCGTGTTCGCGCAGATCAAGATCTCGGCGATCAACGCGGCGTTCACGGGCATCTACCTGCTCGTCGCGCTGCCGATCTTCCACCAGCGGCTGCCGTTGTCGAAGACACTCGTGCTCGTCACGTTCATCGTCGGCCTGCTGCCCGTGATCGGCAACCTGATCTCGAACACGCTGATCGTCGCCGTGTCGCTGTCGGTCAGCATGGGCACGGCGATCGCATCGCTCGCGTTCCTGGTGGTCATCCACAAGCTCGAATACTTCCTGAACGCGAAGATCATCGGCGGCCAGATCGAGTCGCGCGCGTGGGAGCTGCTGCTCGCGATGCTGATCATGGAAGCCGCGTTCGGGCTGCCCGGCGTGATCGCCGCGCCGATCTTCTACGCGTATCTGAAGCGCGAGCTGTACCTGCTGCGGCTGATCTGACGCAGCGCCGCCCGCTCGGGCAACAAAAAACGCCGCACCCCGGAAAGGGTGCGGCGTTTTCGTTTCGAGGCCGTCCGGTGCCCGGCCGATCAGCGGAACACGACCGTCTTCGTCCCGTTCAGCACGATCCGGTGCTCGACGTGCCACTTCACCGCACGCGCGAGCGTCACGCACTCGACGTCGCGGCCGATCGCGGTCAGCTGGTCGGGCGTCATGCTGTGGTCGACGCGCTCGACTTCCTGCTCGATGATCGGGCCTTCGTCGAGATCGGTCGTCACGTAGTGCGCGGTCGCGCCGATCAGCTTCACGCCGCGGTCGAACGCCTGGTAGTACGGCTTCGCGCCCTTGAAGCTCGGCAGGAACGAATGGTGGATGTTGATCGCACGCCCGGCGAGCTGCTCGCACATGTTCGGCGACAGGATCTGCATGTAGCGCGCGAGCACGACGAGATCGGCCTGGTGCTCGTCGATCACTTCCAGCACGCGCGCTTCCTGCGCGGCCTTCGCGGCATCGGACGAACCGCCGATCAGCGGGAAGTGATGGAACGGGATGTTGTAGCTCGCGGCGAGCTGGTAGAACTCCTTGTGGTTCGACACGATCGCCGGGATCTCGATCGGCAGCTGGCCGGTGCGATAGCGGAACAGCAGGTCGTTCAGGCAATGGCCGATCTTCGACACCATGATCACGACGCGCGGCTTCACGGCCGCGTCGTGCAGCTCCCAGCGCATCGAGAACTGCTCGGCGAGCGGCGCGAATTCCTTGCGCAGCGTGTCGAGCGCCGTCGCGGCATCCGTGCCGTCGCCGTCCTGCTCGAAGTGCACGCGCATGAAGAACTCGCTGGTGCGGCTGTCGCCGAACTGCGCCGAATCGAGGATGTTGTTGCTGCGCTCGAACAGGAAGCCCGAGACCGCGTGGACGATGCCGTGCCGGTCGGGGCACGACAGTTTCAAGATAAAGCTGTGATCGGTCGGCATGACCGCTACTCCCTTTGTTTCCGTATTCGTCAAATTGCCCGTTCGCCCCGCCTGACCGCGCGCCGCGGCGTGCGTCATGCGGCCGGTACGAACAGCGCGTCGATGCCGGCCGCGTCGGCCGCCGGGATCCAGCGGTGGCGCAGCAGCGTGTCGAGCGTCGCGAGGCTCGCATCCATCGTCGCGCGGCCTTCGCGCAGCCAGCCGATCACCTCGGGCACGCCGGCCAGCAGGTGTTCGGCCACTTCGCCGTCCTGGTTGCGCGGCGCGAAGTCGGGCGGCAGCGGCAGGTCGTACACGAAGATCAGTTCGGACTGGGTGCCTTCCGGCAGCGAGTTCAGCACCTGCACCGCGCGGCCCGCGATCGCGCGCGCGGCCAGTTCGGGCGGAATGCCGGCTTCTTCCCAGCACTCCTTCGCGAGCGTCTCGTGAACGCCCAGCCCCCAGCCGATGCCGCCCGCGACGACGTTGTCGAGCATGCCGGGGTCGGTGGCCTTGGTCGCGCTGCGGCGGCCGAGCCACATCTGCGGCACGGCCGCGGCGCGCGGCGCGCCCGGCGCAACCGCATATTCTACGATGCCGTTCAGATGCACCGCATAGGTCTGCGTGCCGAAGAAGCGCGACGCGGCGCGCTCGATGTACGCGAGCGGCGGGTCGTCGAAGCGGTTGCGGATCGCGTAGATCTCGTCGCGCCAGCCGGGAATCGCGCCGTCGGCCGCCAGTGCGCCGATCGCGCTTGCGAGCGCCATGCTGCGCGCGTCGACCGAGTCGTAGCGCGCCGACAGCACGACGCGCTCGCCGGTCAGCTCGAACACGTCGGGCCAGCGCGCGAGCTTCGCGACGTCCTGACGGCGCACCCAGCCGACCGCCTGGCCGGCGATCTCGAAACGCAGGTGCGCGGCCGGATCGAAACGGCGCGCGGCCGCGATGCACGGAAACGTCATCGCGATCAGTCCTTAAGCGCGACGCGGATGCCGATCGCGATGAACGTCGCGCCGGCAATGCGGTCGAGCCACACGCCGGCCTTCGGGCGGCGCTTCAGCCACGTGCCGATCATGCCCGCGCCGACGCCGAACAGCGAGAAGACCACGGCCGTCTGCAGCATGAACAGCGCGCCGAGCTCGAACATCTGCAGCGTCACGCCCTGCGCGCCGTGCGGATCGACGAACTGCGGCAGGAACACGACGAAGAACAGCGTGACCTTCGGGTTCATCAGGTTGCCGATCACGCTCTGCCGGAAGATCGTGCCGAGCGGCTGCGGCGGACGCGCATGCGCATTCGCGAGCCCCTGGCTGCGCAGCGCCTTGATGCCGATCCACACGAGGTACGCGGCGCCCCCGAGCTTCAGGATCTGGAACGCGACGGGCGACGAACGCAGCACGGCCGCGACGCCGAGCGCCGCGAGCGTCGTGTGGAACAGGATCCCGGCGGTGAAGCCGAGCGCGGCGACGAAGCCGGCCGCGCGGCCCTGGGAGATGCCGCGCGCGAGCACCTGCAGGTTGTCGGGACCGGGCGCGAACGTGATCGCGATCGACGTGGCGAGAAACAGCATGAAATTGGGCATCGTGACCTCGCGGGATGACGGACGCAGACGCTCAGTGGCCGCCGAATTCGGTGACGGTATAGACGGGCAACCCGGCATTGCGCAGCAGCGTCGAGCCGCCGAGATCGGGCAGGTCGATGATCGCCGCGCCTTCGACGACCACCGCGCCGAGCCGCTGCAGCAGGTTGCGCCCCGCCATCATCGTGCCGCCGGTCGCGATCAGGTCGTCCATGATGATCACGCGATCGCCGGGGCGGCACGCGTCTTCGTGGATCTCGACCGTCGCGCTGCCGTATTCGAGATCGTACGATTCCGAGCGCGTCTTGTACGGCAGCTTGCCGACCTTGCGGATCGGCACGAAGCCGACGCTCAGCTCGTACGCGACGATCGGCGCGATGATGAAGCCGCGCGCGTCGAGGCCCGCGACATAGTCGAGCTTCGCGTCGACATAACGTTCGACGAACAGGTCGACGAGGATGCGCAGCGCCTTCGGGCTCTGCAGCAGCGTCGTGATGTCGCGGAACTGCACGCCCGGCTGCGGCCAGTCGGGCACCGTACGGATCTGGCTGTGGATGAAGGCGACCGGATCGAGCGGTGCGCCCGGCGACGAGTGCGGCATGAAACTCTCCGAAAAAAACGGTGCGCGAAGATCGGGCACCGTTTCGAATAAATACGGGTCAGGTTGTGAATCGCGACTCAGGCGGCGGCGGCCGGCGGATCGCGCCGATGGCGCGACAGCCGCTCCTCCGCGAGCGCGAGCGCCTCGGGCAGCCCGCGCAGCACGACGATGTCGCTCGCGCGCAGCTTGGTCTGCGGGTCGGGTTCGACGCCGCGGATGCCATGGCGGCGGATCGCCGTGACTTCCAGCCCCAGCGCATACAGCCCGAGTTCTTCCAGCGAACGCCCGACCGCGTCCGCGCGCGCGTCGACCGGCACCGATTGTAGCCGCACCTGCTCGTGGTCGTCGTCGTCCGCATCGTCCGCCCCGCGGAAATAGCCGCGCAGCAGGCTGTAACGCTCGTCGCGCATTTCCTCGACGCGCCGCACGACCTTGCGCATCGGCACGCCGACCAGCACCAGCGTGTGCGACGCGAGCATCAGGCTGCCCTCGACGATCTCGGGAATCACCTCGGTCGCGCCGGCCGCGAGCAGCTTCTCGAGATCGGCATCGTCGACGGTACGCACGATCGCCGGCAGCGTCGGCTCGAGCTCGTGCACGTGGTGCAGCACGCGCAGCGCCGACGGCGTGTTCGCATAGGTGATCGCGACGGCCGCCGCGCGGTGGATACCGGCCGCGAGCAGCGACTCGCGGCGCGCCGCGTCGCCGAATACCACCGACTCGCCGGCCGCCGCGGCCGCGCTCACGCGATCGGGGTCGAGGTCGAGCGCGACGTACGAAATGCCTTCCTGCTCGAGCATCCGCGCCAGGTTCTGCCCGGCACGGCCGTAGCCGCAGATGATCACGTGGCCGCGCTGCTTCAGGCTTTGCGTCGCGATCCGCGTCATCTGCAGCGACTGCTGCATCCATTCGGTCGACGACAGCCGCATCACGATCCGGTCGGCGTTCTGGATCAGGAACGGCGCGGCGAGCATCGACAGCAGCATCGACGCGAGGATCGCCTGCAGCAGCGTCGAATCGACGAGATGCCGGTCGAGGATCAGGTTCAGCAGCACGAAGCCGAACTCGCCGGCCTGCGCGAGGCCGATGCCGGTGCGCATCGCGACGCCCGGCGTCGCGCCGAACAGCCGCGCGAGCCCCGCGATCATCGTCGCCTTGAACAGGATCTGGCCGACGAAGAAGCCGAGCACGAGGAGCGGGTGCTCCCAGATCACGCGCGGATCGAGCAGCATCCCCGTCGTCACGAAGAACAGGCCGAGCAGCACGTCGCGGAACGGCTTGATGTCCTCTTCCACCTGGTGACGGAACGGCGTCTCGGAGATGAGCATCCCCGCGATGAACGCGCCGAGCGCGAGCGACAGGCCGAAACGGTCGGTGACGAACGCGGCGCCGAGCGTGACGAGCAGCAGGTTCAGCACGAACAGTTCCTGCGAGCGCCGCCGCGCGACGACGTTCAGCCAGCGCGTCATGAAACGCTGGCCGATGACCAGCAGCAGCGTCAGCGCGATCACGATCTTGACCGCCGCGAAGCCGAGCGTGATCGCGAGGTCCTTCGACGATTCGGCGCCGAACGCCGCGATCACGATCAGCAGCGGCACGACCGCGAGATCCTGGAACAGCAGCACGCCGAAGATGTTGCGGCCGTGCTCGGTCTCGATCTCGAGGCGCTCGGCGAGCATCTTCGACACGATCGCCGTCGACGACATCGCGAGCGCGCCGCCGAGCGCGATGCTCCCCTGCCACGTGATGTGCACCCAGCGCTCGAACAGCGCGCCGAGCACGAGCGCGAGCACGAGCGTCGCGACGACCTGCAGCAACCCGAGCCCGAACACGAGCCGCTGCATCGCCCTCAGCTTCGCGAGCGAGAATTCGAGGCCGATCGAGAACATCAGGAACACCACGCCGAATTCCGCGAGGTGCTCGGCCCGTTCGAGATCCGCGGCAACGCCGAACGAATGCGGGCCGACCAGGATGCCGACGGTCAGATAGCCGAGCATCGGCGGCAGGTTCAGCGAACGGAATACGACGACGCCCACCACCGAGGCCAGCAGCAGCAGCAGGGTCATTTCGAGCGGGGAAATCACAGGCGAAGCGTCCTCGTTCGTCGGGGCCACGGCAATGCGGGCGCGGGTGGTGGCGGTGGACAGGCGACCTCGGACGAGTCCGAGGGCCCGGCGCGGCGAACAAACGCCTTTGCTATACTCCGCGCATGATAGCGAAAATCAATGATGATCGGGCGCTCGCGCTCGCCCGCGACGTACTCGACATCGAGGCGGACGCCGTGCGCGCGCTGCGCGACCAGCTCGACGGCGGCTTCGTCCAGGCCGTCGCGCTGCTGCTCGGCTGCCGCGGCCGCGTGGTGGTGTCCGGTATCGGCAAATCGGGGCATATCGCCCGCAAGATCGCGGCCACGCTGGCCAGCACCGGTACGCCGGCCTTCTTCGTCCACCCCGCCGAAGCCAGCCACGGCGACCTCGGGATGGTCACCTCCGACGACGTCTTCATCGGCATCTCCTATTCCGGCGAGTCGGAAGAACTCGTCGCGATCCTGCCGCTCGTGAAGCGGATCGGCGCGAAGCTGATCGCGATCACGGGCCGCGCGGAGTCGAGCCTCGGGACACTCGCCGACGTGAACCTGAACGCCGCCGTCTCGAAGGAAGCGTGCCCGCTGAACCTCGCGCCCACCGCGAGCACGACCGCCGCGCTCGCGCTCGGCGATGCGCTCGCCGTCGCCGTGCTCGACGCGCGCGGCTTCGGCTCGGAGGATTTCGCGCGCTCGCACCCGGGCGGCGCGCTCGGCCGGCGCCTGCTCACCTACGTGCGCGACGTGATGCGCTCGGGCGACGACGTCCCGTCCGTCGGGCTCGACGCGACGCTGTCGGACGCGCTGTTCCAGATCACCGCGAAACGCCTCGGCATGACGGCCGTGGTCGACGCCGCCGGCAAGGTCGTCGGCATCTTCACGGACGGCGACCTGCGCCGCGTGCTCGCACGCGACGGCGATTTCCGCACGCTGCCGATCACCGACGTGATGACGCGCGACCCGCGCACGATCGCGCCGGATCATCTGGCGGTCGAGGCCGTGGAACTGATGGAGCGCCACCGGATCAACCAGATGCTGGTGGTCGATGCCGACGGCGCGCTGATCGGCGCGCTGAACATGCACGACCTGTTTTCGAAGAAGGTGATCTGATGAGCGCAGCGCTGACTGCGGCCGAACGCGCCAGCCGCGTGAAGCTGATGATTTTCGACGTCGACGGCGTGCTGACCGACGGCGGCCTGCTGTTTACCGCGGCCGGCGACACGATGAAGTCGTTCAATTCGCTCGACGGCCACGGCGTGAAGCTGCTTGGCGAAGCCGGTATCGCGACCGCGATCATCACGGGCCGCCGCTCGGAGATCGTCGCGGCGCGCGCGAAGGAAATGAAGATCGCGCACCTGTTCCAGGGCGTCGAGAACAAGCTCGCCGTGTTCGCCGACCTGATCGCCTCGCTCGACCTCGCCGCCGACGCATGCGGCTACATGGGCGACGACTGGCCCGACCTGCCGGTGATGCTGCGCTGCGGCTTCGCGACGGCCCCCGCGAATGCGCACCCCGAGGTGATCGCCCGCGCGCACTGGGTGGCCGAGGCCCGTGGCGGCCAGGGCGCCGTGCGCGAAGTCTGCGACGCGATCCTGCGCGCGCAGCGCCGCTACGACGCGCTGCTCGCGGCGGCCTGCGGAGCCTGACGGATGAATACGCATTTCCGCTGGACCCAGCTGCTGCCGCTCGGCGCGGTCGCCGCGCTCGCGGGCGTCACGTGGTGGCTGCTGCAGGCCACGCTGCCGCCGCCCGGCGAGGGCACCGTGCAGCCGAAGCGCCACACGCCCGACTATTTCGCGGACAACTTCTCGGTCACCGAGCTCGACCAGTCCGGCTCGACCCAGTACCGGCTGACGGCCGCGAAGCTGATCCACTACGAAGACACCGAAAGCAGCGACCTGACCGATCCGGCCATGCGCGCGTTCCAGCCCGGCAAGCCGGTCGTCACGACCACCGCGAAGCGCGGCACCGTCAACGGCGACGTGTCGATCGTCGATTTGTACGACGATGCCCGCATCCTGCGCGCGGCCGGCGGCGGCGATCCGCAGATGCAGGCCGATTCCCAGCATTTCCGGATCTTCGTCAATGACGATGTGATCCAGACCGAAAAGCCGGTTAAACTTCAGCGCGGCCTGTCGCTCGTCAACGCGACCGACGGCATGAAGTACAACAACGTCACCCGGGTCATCGAGCTCTACGGCAACGTGCGCGGCACGATTGCCGCCGCGGACACGTCCGGCGGCTCGAAAGGTCAACCCAAGTGACGCATCCCTCACGTGACTGCATGAACGAACCGTTCCCTCGACAGATTTCCGGCGGCGCTGCGCGCGCCGTCCGCGCCGCGCTTGCCGCGACGCTCGTGGCGCTCCCGCTGGTCGGGCTGGCGCCGCTCGCCCATGCCGAGAAGGCCGACCAGAACAAGCCGATCAACGTCGAGGCCGACAACCTGACCTATGACGACCTGAAGCAGGTCACGGTCGCGACCGGCAACGTCGTGATCACGAAGGGCACGATCATCATCAAGGGCGATCGCGTCGAAGTGCGCCAGGACCCGGAAGGCTATCAGTACGCCACCTCGTTCGGCAGCGGCAAGAAGCACGCGACGTTCCGCCAGAAGCGCGAAGGCCTCGACGAATACATCGACGGCGACGCCGAGCGCATCGACTACGACGGCAAGCAGGACCTGACCACGCTCACGACGGCCGCGACCGTGCGCCGCCTGCAGGGCACGTCGACCGTCGCCGATACCGTGCACGGCAGCGTGATCACGTACGACGGCCAGCGCGACTTCTACACCGCGAAGGGCGGCAAGGACGTGGCCGCGCCGGGCAACCCGAACGGCCGCGTGCGCGCGATGCTGTCGCCGAAGAACGGCGGCCCCGCGCCGCTGAATGGCGCGCCGGCGAAGCTGTCGCCGTCGACCACGATCCAGGGAGCGCCGGGCCAATGAACGCGCTACCGAACCGCCAGCCTGCCGGCACCACGAGCTCGCTCGTCGTCCGCAACCTGAAGAAGCGCTACGGCTCGCGCACGGTCGTCAAGGACGTGTCGCTCGACGTGAAGAGCGGCGAGGTCGTCGGCCTGCTCGGCCCGAACGGCGCCGGCAAGACCACGTCGTTCTACATGATCGTCGGCCTCGTGCCGCTCGACGCGGGCGAGATCTCGCTGAACGGCAGCTCGATCAGCCTGCTGCCGATCCACAAGCGCGCGTCGCTCGGCCTGTCGTACCTGCCGCAGGAAGCGTCCGTGTTCCGCAAGCTGACCGTCGAGGAAAACATCCGCGCGGTGCTCGAACTGCAGCACGGCGAAGACGGCAAGCGGCTGTCGAAGGACGCGATCTCGTCGCGCACCGAGGCGCTGCTCGACGAGCTGCAGATCGGCCATCTGCGCGAGAACCCCGCGCTGTCGCTGTCGGGCGGCGAACGACGCCGCGTCGAGATCGCCCGCGCGCTCGCGACCAACCCGAACTTCATCCTGCTCGACGAACCGTTCGCCGGCGTCGACCCGATCGCGGTGCTCGAGATCCAGAAGATCGTCAAGTTCCTGAAGCAACGCAACATCGGCGTGCTGATCACCGACCACAACGTCCGCGAAACGCTCGGCATCTGCGATCACGCGTACATCATCAGCGACGGCTCGGTGCTCGCCGCCGGCGCGCCGAGCGAAATCATCGAAAACGAAAGCGTGCGCCGCGTGTACCTCGGCGAACACTTCCGCATGTAACTCCCCTCGTGGCTGGCTGCACCCCGCCCGGCATCGCCGCGCGGGGCCGCGCCCTGCTTTGCATCCACGCCCCGCGGGCATGCCCGCGGCCGGGCGGCGCGCCGCGCGTAATCGCGGATGGCTCAATGCGCCTGGGTCGTGGCAAACTGCCGGTATGACTCCCTCCTTGCCATGAAAGCCAGCCTTCAACTCCGCCTGTCGCAACACCTGGCGCTGACGCCGCAGCTGCAGCAGTCGATCCGGCTCCTGCAGTTGTCCACGCTCGAATTGCAGCAGGAAGTCGCGATGGCCGTCGCGCAGAACCCGCTGCTCGAGAACGACGACGAATGGATCGCGAGCCCGCTGCGTGTCGCGGCGGACGGATCGCTGATCGCGCAGACGCCGCCCGCGCAGAACACCGAGCCGGCCTCGGCAAACGGCAGCAGCACGTCCAGCGATCGCGCGGAGCGCGACGAGCCGGCCGGTGCCGACGACTACGACGGTTACGGTTCCGGCGACGGCAACGACGGCCCGCAATGGAATCTCGACGAATTCGGCCGCGCGAGCGGCGCGTCCGACGACGACGACCTCCCGCCGCTGCAGGTGCAGGAAGCCGCGACGTCGCTGCGCGACCACCTGTCCGCGCAGTTGCGCGTCACGCAGGCCGGCCCGCGCGATCGCGCGCTCGTGATGTTCCTGATCGAGTCGCTCGACGACGACGGCTACCTGACCGCGACGCTCGACGAGGTGCTCGCCGACCTGCCGCCCGAGCTGGAGATCGACTGCGACGAACTGAACGCGGCGCTCGCGCTGCTGCACAGCTTCGACCCGCCCGGGGTCGGCGCACGCTCGGCGTCCGAATGCCTGAAGCTGCAGCTGCTGCGCCTCGATCCGTCCCCGACGCGCACGCTCGCGCTCGAGATCGTGTCGCAGCACCTCGAACTGCTCGCGGCCCGCGATTTCACACGGTTGCGCAAGCACCTGAAGGCGAGCGACGACGCGCTGCGCGACGCGCATGCGCTGATCCGCTCGCTGGAGCCGTTCCCCGGCGCCGCGTACGGCAAGGCCGAGGCCGACTACGTCGTGCCCGACATCATCGTGAAGAAGGCCGGCCAGGGGTGGCTCGCGGAACTCAATCCGGAGGTCGTGCCGCGCCTGCGGATCAACAACCTGTACGCGAACATCCTGCGCAACAGCCGCGGCGATCCGTCGGCCGGTTCGCTGAAGCAGCAGCTCCAGGAAGCGCGCTGGCTGATCAAGAATATCCAGCAGCGTTTCGACACGATCCTGCGAGTCGCGCAGGCTATTGTCGAGCGTCAGAAGAATTTCTTTGCGCACGGTGAAATTGCCATGCGCCCCTTGGTTTTGCGGGAAATAGCTGATACGCTGGGCCTACACGAGTCGACTGTCAGCCGTGTGACAACCGGGAAGTACATGCTGACCCCGTTCGGGACGCTGGAATTTAAGTACTTCTTCGGATCTCACGTTTCGACCGACACCGGTGGCGCCGCCTCGTCGACCGCCATCCGAGCCCTCATCAAGCAACTGATAGGAGCTGAAGACCCAAAATCGCCACTTTCGGACAGCCGCATTGCCGAGCTGCTGGCAGAACAGGGTTTCGTGGTCGCGCGCCGCACGGTTGCGAAATATCGCGAAGCCCTCAAGATCCCGGCAGTGAATCTGCGCAAGTCTCTTTAAGCCTGCTGCCTGCCCGGCGGCAGGCGTGTTCCGGCCACCGCGCACACGGGGAACAGGCCGGGCGACTTGTCCGCGATATGCCGCCTCGTGCGGCAGGGGCAAGTCGACCGGAGCGCCGCCTCGATGCGGCCGGGTGGTCACTCGCTTGGAGAAGCACTATGAACCTGAAGATCAGTGGACATCATCTCGAAGTCACGCCTGCCATTCGCGAATACGTGATCACCAAGCTGGACCGGGTGCTACGGCATAGCGATCAGGTGATCGATGGCACTGTGATCCTCTCGGTCGACAACCACAAGGAAAAGGACAAGCAGCAGCGCGCGGAAATCAACCTGCACCTGAAGGGCAAGGACATCTTCGTCGAAAGCGCGAACGGCAACCTGTACGCTGCGATCGATTTGCTGATCGACAAGCTGGATCGCCAGGTCGTCAAGCACATGGAGCGCCTGCAAACGCACGCGCACGACCCGATCAAGCTTCAACCGTCGATCGACCAGATCGAACTGCCGCCGCAATAACCTTACCGCAACACGCACGCCGCCCGGTTCGCCGGGCGTTTTTTTTGCGACTCCGCGCAGGGGTGCAACCGGTCGGTCCGGGCTGCGCCACGCACGCGGCTGTGCTCTATAATGTTCCGGTTATCGCCGGGGGGCGCTGGGTGCGGTAGCTGCGTTGCAGGTTGCCGATGCCACATGCCTTGATATCGCCGAACATGGAAAATCAGTCTGCCGCAGCAAGGAGACCCCAGGCCGCCCAATCGCCTGCCAACATGAATCGCCTAGCCAAAATCCTGCCCATAGAGAACGTCGTCATCGACCTCTCAGTCACCAGCAAGAAACGCGTCTTCGAACAAGCCGGGCTGATGTTCGAGAATCAGAACGGCATCGCCCGCAGCATCGTCACGGACAACCTGTTCGCGCGCGAGCGCCTCGGTTCGACCGGGCTCGGCGAAGGGGTCGCGATTCCGCACGGCCGCATCAAGGGTCTCAAGCACCCGCTCGCCGCGTTCGTCCGCCTCGCCGATGCGATCCCGTTCGAAGCGCCCGACGGCCAGCCGGTCGGCCTCCTGATCTTCCTGCTCGTCCCCGAGCAAGCCACCCAGCAGCACCTCGAGATCCTGTCGGAAATCGCGCAACTGCTATCCGATCGCGACGCGCGCGAGCGTCTGCACAACGAAACGGATATCGCCGAGTTGCATCGCCTGCTCACTCAGTGGCAACCTTGAGTTGATCCGGGCGGAATATTTTCCGGTACGCGGCGGCACACGCCGCCGTCCAGGGCCGCCCGGCGCCGGCTCGGCATGGCGACGCCCGTCGCCGCGCGCATGCACCGGCTCATTGGAGTGACGAGAGTCATGGATACGTCCAGCATCAACGCCCAGAGCATCTTCGACGACAACGCGGCCACGCTGAAACTGAGCTGGCTGACGGGGCATGAAGGCTGGGAGCGCGGCTTTTCCGCCGACACGGTCGGCAATGCGACCTCGAGCGCCGACCTCGTCGGCCACCTGAACCTGATCCACCCGAACCGGATCCAGGTGCTCGGCGAGGCCGAAATCGACTACTACCAGCGGCAGACCGACGAAGACCGCTCGCGCCACATGGCCGAGCTGATCGCGCTCGAGCCGCCGTTCCTCGTCGTCGCCGGCGGCGCCGCGGCCCCGCCCGAACTCGTGCTGCGCTGCACGCGCTCGTCCACCCCGCTGTTCACGACGCCGATGTCGGCCGCCGCCGTGATCGACAGCCTGCGGCTCTACATGTCGCGCATCCTCGCGCCGCGCGCGACGCTGCACGGCGTGTTCATCGACATCCTCGGGATGGGCGTGCTCCTGACCGGCGATTCGGGCCTCGGCAAGAGCGAACTCGGCCTCGAGCTGATCAGCCGCGGCCACGGCCTCGTCGCCGACGACGCGGTCGATTTCGTCAGACTTGGCCCCGATTTCGTCGAAGGGCGCTGCCCGCCGCTGCTGCAGAACCTGCTCGAAGTGCGCGGCCTCGGCCTGCTCGACATCAAGACGATCTTCGGCGAAACCGCCGTGCGGCGGAAAATGAAGCTGAAGCTGATCGTCCAGCTCGTACGGCGCCCCGACGGCGAATTCCAGCGCCTGCCGCTCGAAAGCCAGACCGTCGACGTGCTCGGCCTGCCGATCAGCAAGGTCACGATCCAGGTCGCGGCCGGCCGCAACCTCGCGGTGCTGGTCGAGGCGGCCGTCCGGAACACGATCCTGCAGTTGCGCGGAATCGACACCTTGCGCGATTTCATGGATCGGCAACGACTCGCGATGCAGGATCCCGACAGTCAGTTCCCCGGCAAACTGGTGTAACCCGCACGCGCCGGCCGCGCAACGCCGACGCGTCGAGCCGGTGCTATGATGAAACGTCAGGATTCACTGCTTCCCATGCGCATCGTCCTTATCACCGGCATCTCCGGCTCAGGCAAGTCCGTCGCGCTGAACGCGCTCGAAGACGCAGGCTATTACTGCGTCGACAACCTGCCGCCGCACGTGCTGCCCGAACTCGCCCGCTACCTCGGCCAGAACGGCCAGCGCCGGCTCGCGGTCGCGATCGACGCGCGCTCGAGCGCGTCGCTCGACGAAATGCCCGGCCTGATCCGCGAACTGTCGGGCGAGCACGACGTGCGCGTGCTGTTCCTCAACGCCAGCACCCAGGCGCTGATCCAGCGCTTCTCCGAAACGCGCCGCCGCCATCCGCTGTCCGGCTCGCTGTCGCACGATGCGGACGTCGGCCTGCTGTCGTCGCTCGAGGAAGCGATCGAGCGCGAGCGCGACCTCGTCGCGCCGCTCGCCGAATTCGGCCACCAGATCGATACGAGCACGCTGCGCGCGAACGTGCTGCGCACGTGGGTCAAGCGCTTCATCGAGCAGAAAGACAACGACCTGATGGTGATGTTCGAGTCGTTCGGCTTCAAGCGCGGCGTGCCGCTCGACGCCGACCTGATGTTCGACGTGCGCGCGCTGCCGAACCCGTACTACGACCACGAGTTGCGCCCGCTCACCGGGCTCGACCGGCCGGTCATCGCCTTTCTCGACGCACTGCCGATCGTCCACCAGATGATCGACGACATCCATGCGTTCCTGATGAAATGGCTGCCGCACTTCCGTGATGACAACCGCAGCTACCTGACCGTCGCCATCGGCTGCACGGGCGGCCAGCATCGCTCGGTGTTCATCGCGGAAACGCTCGCCGCGCGCCTCGCGCACGAGGCGAACGTGATCGTGCGGCATCGTGACGCGCCAGTGGATGTCGACGCGTCGTCGCGGCTCGTCTCCGAGGTCGCCCGACCCTAGCGACACCCGCTCCCTTGTCAGCGCGCCATGTCCTCCCTATCGACCACCCTGATCGACCTGCCGCTGTTTCCACTGCACACGGTACTGTTTCCGGGAGGCCTGCTCCCGCTCAAGGTGTTCGAGGCGCGCTATCTCGACATGTCCCGCGCGTGCCTGCGCGATAACTCACCGTTCGGCGTGTGCCTGCTGAAGAGCGGGCCCGAAGTCGCGCAGGACGGCGCCGTGTCGGTGCCCGAGACCATCGGCTGCATGGCGCGCATCACCGAGTGCGATACCGGTGAATTCGGGATGCTGTATCTGCAGGCGGTCGGCACGCAGCGTTTCGAGCTGCTGTCGTATCGCGTCGAAGGCAACGGGCTGCTGGTCGGCATCGCGGAGCCGCTGCCCGACGACATCCCGCTCGAAGGCGAGCAGACGCTCGCGCAGTTCGGCTCGTGCGCCGAGGTGCTCGAGCGCATCATCAACGCGCTGAAGAAGTCCGATCCGGAGAAGATGCCGTTCGGCGAACCGTTCCGCCTCGACGATCCGAGCTGGGTGTCGAACCGCCTCGCGGAACTGCTGCCGCTCGACCTGCGGGCGCGGCAGAAGCTGATGGAGTTTCCGGACGTCGGCGCACGCATCGACGCCGTGCACCACGTGCTCGACCGGCACGGCTGGCTTTAGGCGGCGCCGGCCCGGCGCATTCCCGGGCGCGCGGCGCCCTTTCCCTTTCGTTACAGCAGCGGCCCGCTCAGTGCGTCGAGCAGCTTGCGCACGGGCGCCGGGACGCCGTACGCATCGAGCCGGCTCAACGGCACCCAGGCGGTATCCGCGTCGCGCGCGGACGACGGCAATCCACCGCCGTCCGCGATATCGCTCAGCCGCGGTTCGATCTCGAGCCGGAAATGCGTGAAGGTGTGCGTGAGCGGGGCGAGCGGCACCGTGCCGCCGCCGCCGAAACCGCGCGCGAGTTCCGCGAGCGCGGCGTCGCCGTCCGCTTGCGGCAGGCTCCACAGTCCGCCCCAGATCCCGGTCGGCGGGCGGCGCTCCAGCAGCACGGCATCGCCATCGCGCAGCACGAGCATCCAGGTCCTGCGCGTCGGCACGGCCTTCTTCGGCCGCGCGGCCGGCAGTTCGCGCTGGCGGCCCGTCGATTGCGCGACGCAGTCGCCCGCGAACGGGCAGCGCGCGCAATCGGGCTTGCCGCGCACGCACAGCGTCGCGCCGAGATCCATCAGCCCCTGCGTGTAGGCACTCACGTCGGCCGCGTTCGCGGCATCGGGCAATAGCGATTCGGCGAGCGCCCACATGTCGTTCTCGACCCGCTTCTCGCCCGGAAACCCCTCGACGCCGAACACGCGCGCGAGCACGCGCTTCACGTTGCCGTCGAGAATCGTCGCACGCGCGCCGTAGGCGAACGACGCGATCGCGGCGGCCGTCGAGCGGCCGATGCCCGGCAGTTCGGCCAGCGCGTCGGGCGTCGCCGGAAACGCACCGCCGTGTTCGGCGACGACGGCCTGCGCGCAGCGATGCAGGTTGCGCGCACGCGAGTAGTAGCCGAGCCCCGCCCACAGCGCCATCACGTCGTCGGCCGGGGCGGCCGCGAGCGCCGCGACGTCGGGGTAGCGTTCGAGAAAGCGCGTGTAGTACGGAATCACGGTCGACACCTGCGTCTGCTGCAGCATGATTTCCGACAGCCAGATCCGGTACGGATCGCGGGTGTTCTGCCACGGCAGGTCGTGGCGGCCGTGCTCGCGCTGCCACGCGACCAGGCGCGTGGCGAACGTGCGGTGCAGCGGCGTGACGGGGAACGGAGCGGGGGCGATGCGGGGCGGCTTCAAGTTATCTAATCGTGAAAAAAGGTTTCAACGCTGGCAGGTCGGACAGAAATAGGTCGACCGCTGGCCCTGCACGATCTGGCGGATCGGCGTGCCGCATACGCGGCACGGCTGGCCCGCTCGGTCGTAGACGAAGCAGTCGAGCTGGAAGTAGCCGCTTTCGCCGTTGCTGCCGACAAAATCGCGCAACGTGCTGCCGCCGCGCTCGATCGCGTCGGCGAGCGTCGCGCGCACCGCGTCGGCCAGCCGCTCGTAGCGCGGCAGCGAGACCTTGCCGGCGGCCGTCGTCGGCCGGATGCCGGCGCGAAACAGGCACTCCGACGCATAGATGTTGCCGACGCCGACGACCATGTCGCCCGCGAGCAGCGCCTGCTTGACCGACACCGTGCGGCCGCGCGTGCGCGCGTGCAGCAGCGCGCCGGTGAACGCCGGCGAGAACGGCTCGACGCCGAGGCTCGCGAGAAGCGGATGCGCGTGCACGTCGCCTGCTTCGCGCGGGTGCCACAACACGGCGCCGAAGCGGCGCGGGTCGCGGAACCGCAGCACGAATTCGTCGAAGATCCAGTCGATATGGTCGTGCTTCGCGGCGACCGGCACGCCGGCCGCGGGCAGCACGCGCAGCGTGCCCGTCATGCCGAGATGGACGATGAACCAGCCGGCGTCGACCTCGAACAGCAGATACTTGCCGCGACGCTCGACGGCGAGCACCTCGCGCGCGCGCAACTGCTCGGCGAGCCCCGCCGGCACGGGCCAGCGCAGCATCTCGGTACGGACGTCGACACGCTCGACGCGGCGGCCCGCGACAAAGGGCTCGATGCCCCGGCGCGTGACTTCGACTTCTGGCAACTCTGGCATGTTTTACGGGTCTGAGGCTGGATTCACGATCGTGCGTGTATTGTAGCGAGCGCGTTACAATCGGTTGAAACATCGAACGGATTTCCATGACTCTGCCCTCGAAGCTGCTTCAGAAGCGCCCCGCCGCCGTGCGCGGCGTGCGCGCCTTCCCGGTCCGCCGTGCACTCGGCGCCGCGCTGTTTGCCGCCTGGACCCTCACCGCCTTCCCGGCCCACGCGCAGGATCCGGCATCGGACGACGCGGAGCCGCAGGGTGCGTTCGAGCATGTGATGCCGGACGAGCAGAAGAATCTCCCCGGCGTGCCGCTGACGAGCCAGATCGTCTACCAGGTGCTCGCCGCCGAGGTCGCGCTCCAGCGCAACCAGCCGGCGCCCGCCTACCAGACCTACCTCGCACTTGCCCGCGACACGCGCGATCCGCGCATGGCGCAGCGCGCGACCGAGATCGCGCTCGGCGCGCAGAGCCCGGCCGACGCGCTGTCCGCCGCGAATCTGTGGCGCCAGTACGCGCCGGATTCGAATCGGGCGTCGCAGGTCGATGCCGCGCTGCTGGTGCTCGCCGGCAAGCCGGCCGACGCGCAGCCGATGCTCGCGCGCGAGCTGGCCCGCGCGACCGGCGAGACGCGCGGCCCGGCGATCCTCGCGCTGCAGGCGCTGCTCGTGCGCGGCCCCGACCGCGTCGGCGGCCTCGCGGTGCTGAAGGACATGCTGAAGAACGACATGAACCGCCCCGAGGCCCAGCTCGCGATCGCACGGCAGCAGCTCGCGGTCGACGACAAGGACGGCGCCGCGCAGTCGCTGAAGCAGGCGCTGGCGCTGCGCCCCGACTACCTGCCGGCGGCGCTGATGCTGTCGCAGATGGGCCCGGCGGAACGCGCGGCCGGCATCGCCTCGTTCGAGAAGTATGTTCAGCAGAATCCGAAGTCGCGCGATGCGCGGCTCGCGCTGTCGCAGCTGTATCTCGCCGACGACCGCCTCGACGACGCGCAGAAGCAGTTCGAGACGATGCGCAAGCTCGACGCGAAGGATCCGACGCCGCTGATGGCGCTCGCGCTGATCAAGATCCAGCAGAAGAAGCTCGACGAAGCGACCGCCTACCTGAAGCAGTACGTGCAGCTCGGCAACAAGCAGCCGAACCTCGACGTCGGCCAGGGCTACATCTACCTCGCGCAGATCGCGATCGACCAGAACAACGACGCGCAGGCGTCGCAATGGCTCGACAAGGTCGACCAGACGAGCCAGCACTACCTGCCCGCGCAAATCACGCGCGCGCAGCTGCTGCAGAAACAGGGCAAGACCGACGAGGCGCGCAAGGTGCTCGACGACCTGCCGATCACCGATCCGCGCGACGCGGCCGTGGTCGCGCGCACCGACGCGTCGATCCTGTTCACAGCGAAACGCTATCCGGAAGCCGAGGCGCGGCTCGGCCAAGCGGTCCAGGACTTCCCCGACGATCCCGACCTGCGCTACGACTACGCGATGGCGGCCGAAAAGACCGGCCACTACACGACGATGGAAAAGCAGTTGCGCGAGCTGATCCGCACGCAGCCCGACAACCCGCAGGCGTACAACGCGCTCGGCTATTCGCTGGCCGACCGCAACCAGCGCCTGCCCGAAGCCAGCAAGCTGATCGACAAGGCGATGGCGCTCGCGCCGAACGACGCGTACATCATGGACAGCCTCGGCTGGGTGAAGTACCGGATGGGCGACACGGCCGGCGCGACGAAGGTCCTGCGGCGCGCGTACGAACTGCAGCCGAACGCCGAAATCGGCGCGCACCTCGGCGAAGTGCTGTGGAAGAGCGGCGCGCAGGACGACGCGCGTTCCGCATGGCGCGACGCGCAGAAGCTCGAACCCGACAACGAGACGCTCGTGCAGACGCTGAAGCGCCTCCAGATCAACGGCCTCTGATGCGGATGTTCCCGACGCTTTCCCTGTTCTCCCGCGCGCAGCGCACGCTGGCCGCGGTCGGCGCGGCGCTCGCGCTCGCCGGCTGCGCGAGCACGCCGCCGTCGGCCAGCGCGCCGGCGACCGGCGCGGTGCTGCAAACGGCCGCGTCGCATGCTTACCACGGCCGCTTCGCGGTGCAGTACGACGACCGTCTCGGCAAGCAGCAGCACGTGTACGGCAACTTCGACTGGCAGGAACACGGCGACGACGTGTCGCTCGAGCTGCGCAGCCCGCTCGGCCAGACGCTCGCGATCGTGAAATCGACGCCGCAGGCAGCCTCGCTCGAACTGCCGAACCGTCCGACGCAATACGCGCCGGACGTCGGCGACCTGATGCAGAAGACGCTCGGCTTCGAACTGCCGCTCGCCGGCCTGCGCTACTGGCTGCTGCCGACGGCCGCGCCCGCGACGCAGGCGGAAACCGTGCGCGACCCGGCCGACGGCACGCGCGTCAAGCAGATCCGCCAGGACGGCTGGACGATCGACTACCTTGCCTACGCGGATGCCCCGGCCACGGGCGTCAAACGCGTCAACCTCGTGCGCGCGACACCGCCGCTCGACATCAAGCTCGTGCTCGACCAGTGAGCACCGGCCCAGCCCAGACATACGCATGACCGATTCGACCCGCTCGCTGCGCAACTGCCTTGCGCCCGCGAAACTCAACCTGTTCCTGCACATCACCGGCCGTCGCCCGAACGGCTATCACGACCTGCAGAGCGTGTTCCAGCTGCTGAACTGGGGCGATACGCTGCACTTCACGCTGCGCGACGACGGTCGCGTCGCACGCGTCACCGACGTGCCCGGCGTGCCCGAGGAAAGCGATCTCGTCGTGCGCGCGGCCAACCTGCTGAAAACGCATACGGGCACCGCGCACGGCGTCGACATCGAGATCGACAAGTGCCTGCCGATGGGCGCCGGTCTCGGCGGCGGCAGCTCCGACGCGGCGACGACGCTGCTCGCGCTGAACCGCCTGTGGCAGCTCGACCTGCCGCGGGCCGAGCTGCAGTCGCTCGCGGTCAAACTCGGCGCCGACGTCCCGTTTTTTATTTTTGGAAAAAATGCGTTCGCAGAGGGTATCGGAGAAGAATTAGCTGAGGTAGAATTGCCGACTCGCTGGTTCTTGGTTGTGACGCCAAGCGTTCATGTCCCGACCGCTGAAATATTTTCAGATGAGTTGTTGACAAGAGATACGAAGCCCGTCACAATTGCTGACTTTCTTGCACAGCAAACCAGCGATGCGGGATGGCCAGATAGCTTCGGCCGGAACGACATGCAGGAAGTTGTAACAAGGAAGTACGCGGAAGTTGCGCAGGCGGTCAAATGGTTGTATGATGTGACCCCCGCGAGGATGACCGGCTCCGGAGCAAGCGTGTTTGCAGCGTTTCACAGCAAGCACGAGGCAGAAGCGGCGAAAGCCAAGCTGCCCGCCAGCTGGAAGGGCGCAGTTGCCGAGAGTCTGAACGAGCATCCGCTCTTCGCTTTCGCGTCATGAAGTTTTACTTTGCCGAACGGCCTACACGAGTTCGGTGAAGCAGTCAGTTAAGTGTAGGGGAGTCGCCAAGTTGGTCAAGGCACCGGATTTTGATTCCGGCATGCGAGGGTTCGAGTCCTTCCTCCCCTGCCAAAAATTTTCCCGCATTTCCCGCCCCAAGCCTGAAGCAGGTGCACGATGAGCAGCCACAGCCATGATGGCCTGATGGTCTTTACTGGCAACGCGAATCCCGCGCTTGCCCAGGAAGTCGTCAATATCCTTGGTATCCCCCTCGGCAAAGCAATGGTCAGCCGTTTCTCCGACGGCGAGATCCAGGTCGAGATCCAGGAAAACGTGCGTGGCAAGGACGTCTTCGTCCTGCAATCCACGTGCGCACCGGCGAACGACAACCTGATGGAACTGATGATCATGGTCGATGCGCTCAAGCGCGCATCCGCCGGCCGGATCACCGCAGCCATCCCCTACTTCGGCTACGCTCGTCAGGATCGCCGCCCGCGTTCGGCGCGGGTCGCGATCTCGGCGAAGATCGTCGCGAACATGCTGGAAATCGCCGGCGTCGAGCGGATCATCACGATGGATCTGCACGCCGACCAGATTCAGGGCTTCTTCGACATCCCCGTCGACAACATCTACGCAACGCCGATCCTGCTGGGCGACCTGCGCAAGCAGAACTACTCGGATCTGCTCGTCGTGTCGCCGGACGTCGGCGGCGTGGTGCGTGCCCGGGCACTCGCGAAGCAGCTCAACTGCGATCTCGCGATCATCGACAAGCGTCGCCCGAAGGCGAACGTCGCCGAAGTGATGAACATCATCGGTGAAGTCGAAGGCCGCACCTGCGTGATCATGGACGACATGGTCGATACGGCCGGCACGCTCTGCAAGGCCGCACAAGTGCTGAAGGACCGCGGTGCGAAGCAGGTGTTCGCGTACGCGACGCACCCCGTGCTGTCGGGCGGCGCCGCGGATCGCATCGCCGCCTCGGCACTCGACGAGCTGGTCGTCACCGACACGATCCCGCTGTCGGCCGAATCGCTGGCCTGCTCGAAGATCCGCTCGCTGACGAGCGCGAGCCTGCTGGCCGAGACGTTCTCGCGGATCCGCCGCGGCGATTCGGTGATGTCGCTGTTCGCGGAATCCTGATCGCGAATCGACGGAACAAAGCATGCGCGGAAAGCGAAGCGGCAACGCTTCGCTTTTTGCACAATCGGACGGGATAGACGAAACCCCGGCCGTTTCATCAGGGGCCGCCGTTTGACGGCCCCGTTTTACTGCCTGGTCGCGGGCAGCTATTGGAGAATCATATGAAAGTCGTCGCTTTCGAGCGCCAACAGCAAGGTACGGGTGCGAGCCGCCGCCTGCGCAACGCTGGCAAGACCACGGGTATCGTTTACGGTGGCGAAGCCGCCCCGCAAAAGATCGAACTGGATCACAACGCCCTGTGGCACGCCCTGAAGAAGGAAGCTTTCCACTCGTCGATCCTCGACCTCGAAGTGGCTGGCCAGTCGCAACAGGTTCTGCTGCGCGACGTGCAATACCACCCGTTCAAGCAACTGGTGCTGCACGTGGACTTCCAGCGCGTTGACGCGAAGAAGAAGCTGCACACGAAGGCACCGCTGCACTTCCTGAACGCGGAAGTCAGCCCGGCCGTGAAGCTGTCGAGCGCGATCGTTTCGCACGTCGCGACGGAAATCGAAATCGAGTGCCTGCCGGCCGACCTGCCGGAGTTCCTCGAAGTCGACCTGTCGAAGATCGAAGCCGGTCAATCGCTGCACGCGAAGGACATCACGCTGCCGAAGGGCGTCGCGCTGGTCGCGCACATCGACGCGGAAAACCCGGTCATCGCTTCGGCGACGGTCCCGGCTGGTGCCGTGTCGGACGCAGCCGAAGGCGAAACGCCGGCTGCCTAAGCGGCTGCCTACGTGCCCCATCGATCCGTTTCACGAAACGGTCGACGCAACCCGCCGCGGCTTGCCCGGCGGGTTTTTCTTTTTCTGCGCCCAGGCGGCCGCTGCCGCCTTCGAAACGTCATGATCAAACTGATCGTCGGCCTCGGCAATCCCGGGGCGGAATACACCGCGACGCGCCACAACGCCGGCTTCTGGCTGATCGACCAGCTCGCCCGCGAAGCCGGCACGACGCTGCGCGACGAACGCCGATTCCACGGCTTCTACGCGAAAGCGCGCCTGCACGGCGAGGAAGTCCATCTGCTCGAGCCGCAGACCTACATGAACCGCTCCGGCCAGTCGGTCGTCGCGCTCGCGCAATTCTTCAAGATCCTGCCCGACGAGATCCTCGTCGCGCACGACGAGCTCGACCTGCCACCCGGCACCGTGAAGCTGAAGCTCGGCGGCGGCAGCGGCGGCCACAACGGCCTGAAGGACATCTCCGCGCACCTGTCGTCGCAGCAGTACTGGCGGCTGCGGATCGGCATCGGCCATCCGCGCGACCTGATTCCGGAAAGCGCACGCGCCGGCGCGAAGCCCGACGTCGCGAACTTCGTGCTGAAGCCGCCGCGCCGCGAGGAGCAGGACGTGATCGACGCGTCGATCGAACGCGCGCTCGCCGTGATGCCGATGGTCGTCAAGGGCGAACTCGACCGCGCGACGATGCAACTGCATCGCAACTGATCGCCGCTCGCACCGGCCCGGTGCATCGGGCCGTCCGGCGTCGCCGGGCGGCTGCGCCCGCCCCACTACGACGCGCACATGCGGTAATCTCGACGTTTTGCCCGACAGGAGCCAAGCGGTGAGCCGTTACTGGAGCGACGTCGTTCAGCAACTCGTGCCTTACGTGCCGGGCGAGCAGCCCGCGCTCGCGCACCCCGTCAAGCTGAACACCAACGAGAATCCCTATCCGCCGTCGCCGCGCGTCGTCGCGGCGATCGCACGCGAACTCGGCACGACCGGCGACACGCTGCGTCGTTATCCCGACCCGGTCGCGCGCGCGCTGCGCGAGACGGTCGCGGCCCATCACCGCATCAAGCCCGAGCAGGTGTTCGTCGGCAACGGCTCCGACGAGGTGCTCGCGCACACGTTCCAGGCGCTGCTGAAGCACGACCGGCCGCTGCGCTTTCCGGACATTACGTACAGCTTCTATCCGACCTACGCGCGTCTGTACGGTGTCGAGACCGCGATCGTGCCGCTCGCGGACGACTTCTCGATCCGTGTCGACGACTACCTCGACGATGCCGGCGGCGTGCTGTTTCCGAACCCGAATGCGCCGACCGGGCGCGCGCTGCCGCTCGCGGATGTCGAGCGGATCGCGGCCGCGAACCCGTCATCGGTCGTCGTGATCGACGAGGCGTATGTCGATTTCGGCGCGCAGTCGGCGATTACGCTGATCAACCGTCATCCGAACCTGCTCGTCGTGCACACGACGTCGAAGGCGCGCTCGCTCGCCGGCATGCGCGTCGGCTTCGCGTTCGGCGATGCGGCGCTGATCGACGCACTGAACCGCGTGAAGGACAGCTTCAACTCCTATCCGCTCGACCGGCTCGCGCAGGTCGCCGCGCAGGCCGCGTATGAAGACACCGACTATTTCGACGCGACCTGCCGGCGCGTGGTCGACAGCCGGACGCGGCTCACGCACGCGCTCGACGCGCTCGGCTTCGACATCGTGCCGTCGGCGGCGAATTTCGTGTTCGCGCGCCATCCCGCGCACGATGCGGGCACGATCGCGGCGAAACTGAAGGAACGGGAAATTTTCGTGCGGCACTTCCGGCTGCCGAGGATCGACCAGCACCTGCGCATCACGGTCGGCACCGACGCCGAATGCGACGCGCTCGTCGCGGCGTTGCGCGAGTGGCTGGCCTGATAAGGAAGAACCGGCGCCGGGTGGCGCCGCTCTGAACGCAGGACGCGCGCTCGCCCATCAACGGGCGCGCGTCACTGCCGGATCACGATGCGTCGTCGCCCTTCACGGCGATCAGCGCGTGATACTTCTCCATCAATTGCGCGTGCGATTCGTCATGCTGCGGATCGCGCGGAATGCATTCGACCGGACACACCTGCTGGCACTGCGGTTCGTCGAAATGGCCGACGCACTCGGTGCACTTGTTCGGGTCGATCACGTAGATGTCCGGGCCCATCGAAATCGCGCCGTTCGGGCACTCGGGCTCGCACACGTCGCAATTGATGCACTCGTCGGTAATCATCAAAGCCATACTGATCTCACTTCCTCAGGCCGGCGGCCGGCTTCGCGACGAAACCGGCCGGCGCCGCATCACGCGGCAGGGCCTCCCATCGCCGTCACTTTCTCGGTCAGCCACTTCTCGACGGACGGGAACACGAACTTGCTGACATCGCCGCCCAACTGCGCGATTTCGCGCACGATCGTCCCCGAGATGAACTGGTACTGATCGGACGGCGTCATGAACATCGTCTCGACGTCGGGCAACAGGTAGCGGTTCATCCCCGCCATCTGGAACTCATATTCGAAATCGGACACGGCACGCAGGCCGCGCACGATCACGCGTGCGTTGTTGGTCCGGACGAAATCCTTCAGGAGGCCGGTGAAACTCATCACCTTCACGTTCGGGTAATGGCCGAGCACCTCGTTCGCAATCGTCAGACGTTCTTCGAGCGAGAAAAACGGCTTTTTCGCGCGGCTGTCGGCGACGCCCACGACCAGCGTATCAAAAATGCTCGACGCACGCCGCACGAGGTCTTCGTGCCCGCGCGTCAGCGGATCGAACGTACCGGGATACACGGCGACTACCATGTCGCTCCTCCTGTCATCTCGCAAACGGGATGGCAGCCGTGCGATGCGCACGCCACTGCCGAGATGGGCATGCGTCGCCTTTGCGGCGCGCCGCCTCGTATGGAACGCGCATTATTCATCATTTTCGCGCCGCAGCAAATGATAGTGAACCGCGCCGGCCTTGCCGTGCTTCACCACCTCCCAGCCCGCGAGCGCCTCGTGCGCGGCCGGGTCGAGTTCCGCCCCCGTTTCGACGTACAGCGCGCCGCCCGCCGCGACGAGCGGCGCCGCCAGCGCGATCGCGCGATCGAGCACGGCCGGTTCGCCGAACGGCGGATCGAGAAACACGACGTCGAACGCGCCCGGCGTGAGCCCGGCTGCGAGCCGCAGCGCATCGGCCTCGGCAACCTCGACCGAACGGGCGCCGAGCTTGTCCTTGATCGCCCGCAGCTGCTGCGCGGCGCGCGGGTGACGCTCGACCATCACGACGCCCGCCGCGCCGCGCGACGCGGCCTCGAAGCCGAGCGCGCCGGTGCCCGCGAACAGGTCGAGGCAGCGGCGGCCTTCGAGATCCTGGCCGAGCCAGTTGAACAGCGTCTCGCGCACGCGATCGGGCGTCGGCCGCAGGCCGTCGAGATCGAGCACCGCGAGCGGCGTGCGCTTCCAGTCGCCGCCGATGATGCGGATCGTGTGCGGCTTGCCGCGGGCAGGAGGGGCCGCCGGGCGGCCGGAAGAGGAACGGGACATACGGGATATCGACGACGGAGGGACCGGGCGCGCGCAGGGGCGCACCGCCAAACAGGCGCACGTTACCACAGCGGCGGCGCGCGCTGACGCGAGCGCCACGCCGCACTGATAAAATGCACGGTTTCGGCCGCCGTGCGCCGCGCCCGCGCGAACGCAGAACGGCCCGCCCAGCGCCCCGCCTCTCTCGGCGGGCCTGCCCTCTTCCCGACGTCAGACCATGTTCAGTTTCTTCAAACGATTCAAGAAATCGCAGGAGCCCGATCCGGCGGAATCGCAATCGGCCGACGCGCAGCAAGCGGACGAGCCGTCCGATGCGCCCGCGCCCGTGGCCCCGCCCGCGGCCGACGTGCCGCAGGCACCCGCGCAACCGGCCGCGCCGGCCGTCGTGATGACGGTCACGCCGACCAACGACGGCCGCGACGAGGTCGTCGAGACGGTCGAGATCGTCCCGCCGCCGCTGCAGGACGCGTCCGCGAAGAAGTCGTGGCTCGCGCGCCTGAAAACGGGGCTCGCGAAGACGGGCTCGAGCATCACCGGCGTCTTCGTCAACACGAAGATCGACGAGGATCTGTACGAGGAGCTCGAAACCGCGCTGCTGATGTCCGACGCGGGCGTCGATGCGACCGAGTACCTGCTCGGCGCGCTGCGCGAAAAGGTGCGCACGGGCCGGCTGACCGACCCGCAGCAGGTGAAGGGCGCGCTGCACGACCTGCTCGTCGAACTGCTGACGCCGCTCGAGAAATCGCTGATGCTCGGCCGCGCGCAGCCGCTCGTGATGATGATCGCCGGCGTGAACGGCGCGGGCAAGACGACCAGCATCGGCAAGCTCGCGAAGCATCTGCAGAGCTTCGACCAGTCGGTGCTGCTGGCCGCGGGCGATACGTTCCGCGCGGCCGCGCGCGAGCAGCTCGCGGTCTGGGGCGAGCGCAACAACGTGACGGTCGTGCAGCAGGAAAGCGGCGATCCGGCCGCGGTGATCTTCGACGCGGTCAGCGCCGCGCGCGCGCGCAAGATCGACGTGATGATGGCCGATACGGCCGGCCGCCTGCCGACGCAGCTCCACCTGATGGAAGAGCTGAAGAAGGTAAAGCGCGTGATTGCGAAGGCGCACGACGGCGCGCCGCACGAAGTGCTGCTGGTGATCGACGCGAACACCGGCCAGAACGCGCTCACGCAGGTGAAGGCATTCGACGACGCGCTCGGCCTCACGGGCCTGATCGTCACGAAGCTCGACGGCACCGCGAAGGGCGGGATTCTCGCCGCGATCGCGCGGCAACGCCCGGTGCCCGTCTACTTCATCGGCGTCGGCGAAAAGGTCGAGGACCTGCAGCCGTTCAGCGCGGTGGAATTCGCGGACGCGCTGCTCGGCTGACCCTCGCCGGCACGCATCGCACGGGGCGCCTTCGGGCGCCCTTTTTCATGCGCGCCCGCTCGTCACCAGCGGCGCGCCGCGCTCATTCCGCGTCGGGCTGCGCGCCCGGCTCGGCGGCCTTGAACGCGTCGAGCGCCGCGGCGTGGTCGGCGATCCGCTGGATCGTCGGGAAGCGCGTGGTATCGATCGAGAAGCGGTTCGCGTTGAACACCTGCGGCACGAGGCACACGTCGGCGAGCGTCGGCGTGTCGCCGAAGCACAGCTTGCCGGTGCGCGGATCGCTCGCGAGACGCGTCTCGAGCGTCTCGAAGCCGGCCTCGATCCAGTGCCGGTACCACGCGCTCTTCGCCTCCTCGGGCACCTTCATCGTGTGCTTCAGGTACTTCAGCACGCGCAGGTTGTTCAGCGGATGGATTTCGCACGCGATCTGCAGCGCGATCGCGCGCACGTATGCGCGATCGACCGGCTGCTTCGGCAGCAGCGCGGGCTCGGGATGGATTTCCTCGAGATACTCGATGATCGCGAGCGACTGCTGCAGCGTCGCGTCGCCGTCGACCAGCGTCGGCACGACCGCGTCCGGATTCACTGCGCGGTACGCGTCCTTCAGTTGCTCGCCGCCGTCGCGCAGCATGTGCACGGGAACATAGTCGAACGGCAGCCGCTTCAGGTTCAGGGCAATCCGCACGCGGTACGACGCGGAACTGCGGAAATAGCTGTAGAGCTTCATGGGATGTCTCTGTTGGTCGTATTCGGCCGGCAACGGCACGGGCGCGGCGCAACCGGCGCGCGCACCGCCGGGACCCAGAGTGTAGCGCGGCACGATGCGCGGCCGCGCCCGTGCGATACTCGGGCATTCCTCACCGCTCACCGCGCGGCCCGATGCCGGCCGCCCGCCCCACGCCCCGATGACCGCTTCCCCCGACACCGCCGCCGCTCCGTTCCCTTGCGCCCGCTTCATCAAGGAAATCGGCCGCGGCCCGAACGGCGCGCGCGCGCTGTCCGCCGAGGACACGTTCGCGCTCTACCGCGCGATGCTCGACGCACGCGTGTCGGACGTCGAACTCGGCGCGATCCTGATCGCCTATCGGCTGAAGGGCGAAACCGCCGACGAACTGGCCGCGATGCTCGCCGCCGCGCAGGCGTCGTTCGAGCCCGTGCACGTGCAGGACGCCGCGTTCCGCCCGGTCGCGATCCCGAGCTACAACGGTGCGCGCAAGCAGCCGAACCTCGTGCCGCTGCTCGCGCTGCTGCTCGCGCGCGAAGGCGTACCGGCGCTCGTGCACGGCGTGGAGCGCGATCCCGGTCGCGTGACGAGTGCGGAGATCTTCTCCGCGCTGTCGCTCGCGCCGTCGGCGTCGCACGATGCGATCGAGGACATGCTGGCCGAGCGCCGCGTCGCGTTCGCACCGATCGGCGTCCTGGCGCCGCGCATCGCCCGCCTGCTGTCGATGCGCAGCGTGCTCGGCGTACGCAACTCGACGCACACGCTCGTGAAGATCCTGCAGCCGTTCGCGCCGGCCGGGCTGCGGCTCGTCAACTACACGCATCCGCCGTACCGCGACAGCCTCGCGCAGCTGTTTCGCGATCATCCGGACGCCGCGCTGGGCGGCGCGCTGCTCGCGCGCGGCACCGAGGGCGAAGCCGTCGCCGACACGCGGCGCCAGGTGCAGGTCGACTGGCTGCACGACGGCGTGTGCGACACGCTGATCGAGGCCGAGCGTTCGTCGACCGATGCGCCGCCCGTCGCGCTGCCCGAAGCGCGCGATGCGGCGACCACGGCCGCGTGGACGGACGCCGTGCTGCGCGGCGAGGTGCCGGTGCCGGACACGGTGGCGCGGCAGGTCGCGACGATCGTGGAGATCGCGCGCATCGCACGCTGACGACGCGGCCGCGACCGGCCCCTTTGTCCCGACCATTTGACACGCGCCCGCATCCTGGCATAGAGTGACTGCCATGCGTTCCTTTCCGAACACCCTCCGAATTACCTCCGGCCGCCTAGCGCGGCCGCTATCGCTACGACTAGCCTAAGGCTGTCGTAGCGCCGTGTGCTGTCCGCACGGTCCCTCCCAGCAGTTCCTCGCAGTACCCCTCTCGCAGTTTTTACAACCGAAGTCGTCAGCATTCGTCCGTCTATCCGTCGGCCGATTCGCGAAGATCATCCGCATCCGCGGCGCAATGGCGCGCGGCGATGCGAGGCAGCGCCAACCGTCGCTCATGCCGCCCGTCTTCGCTCGCGACTTGAGACCCGAGGTCCAGAAGATGCAGCGCAATCCGCAAGACAAGTACCGTCCGTTCGAACCCGTCCGCCTCAATGGCCGCCGCTGGCCGTCCCGCACCATCGAGCGCGCGCCCGTGTGGATGAGCACCGACCTGCGCGACGGCAACCAGTCGCTGATCGAGCCGATGAGCATCGAGCAGAAGCTCGAATTCTTCGAGATGCTGGTGGCGATCGGGTTCAAGGAGATCGAAGTCGGTTTTCCGTCGGCGTCGCAAACCGACTTCGATTTCGTCCGCAAGCTGATCGACGACCAGCGGATTCCCGACGACGTGACGATCGAGGTGCTCGTGCAGTCGCGCGAGGACCTGATCGCCCGCACGTTCGACGCGCTCGAAGGCGTGCCGCGCGCGATCGTGCACCTGTACAACGCGGTGTGCCCGTCGTTCCGCCGCATCGTGTTCGGGATGTCGAAAAACGACGTGAAGGCGCTCGCGATCGACGGCACGCGCATCATCAAGGCGCACGCCGACGCGCGCCCCGACACGCAGTGGACCTTCCAGTACTCGCCGGAAACCTTCAGCATGACCGAGCTGACGTTTGCACGCGAGATCTGCGACGCGGTCGCGCAGACGTGGCGCCCGACCCGCGACCACAAGATGATCGTCAACTTGCCGGCCACCGTCGAAGCCGCAAGCCCGAACGTGTTCGCCGACCAGATCGAATGGATGGACCGCAACCTCGCGTATCGCGACAGCATCGTGCTGTCGGTGCATCCGCACAACGACCGCGGCACCGCGGTGGCGGCGGCCGAACTCGCGCTGCTCGCGGGCGCCGACCGCATCGAGGGCTGCCTGTTCGGCAACGGCGAACGCACCGGCAACGTCGATCTCGTCACGCTCGCGCTGAACCTCTACACGCAGGGCATCGACCCGGGCCTCGACTTCTCCGACATCGACGCGGTGCGCCGCGTCGTCGAACGCTGCAACCAGATTCCCGTGCACCCGCGCCACCCGTACGCGGGCGACCTCGTGTTCACCGCGTTCTCGGGCTCGCACCAGGACGCGATCCGCAAGGGTTTCGCGCAGCAACGCCCCGACGCGGTCTGGGAAGTGCCGTACCTGCCGATCGACCCGGCCGACCTCGGCCGCAGCTATGACGCGGTGATCCGCGTGAACAGCCAGTCCGGCAAGGGCGGCGCGACGTTCCTGCTCGAACGCGGGATGGGCTTCACGCCGACGCGGCGCGTGCAGATCGAATTCAGCCACGCGGTGCAGACGCTCGCGGACGCATCCGGCGAGGAAGTGACGGGCGACGCGATCTGCGCGCTGTTCACGCGCGAATTCTTCGAGACCGACGGCCCGGCCGCGCGCCACGGCGGCAGCGCGCGCTGGCAGAACCGCGAGATCGCGGCGGCGCCCGCGGCCGCGACCGAGTCGGCGCCGGAGGACGCCGTGCGACGATTCGCCGCGGCCTTCGCGGCGGCGGCCGGCGCCGCGATCGACGTCGCGTCGTGCGAATCGGTGCGCGCGACGGACGGACGGTTCGCGGTATCGGTCGGCTGCCGGGTCGGCGACGCACCGCTGCGGCACGGCGTCGGCCTGCATGCCGATGCGGCGAGCGCCGCGCTCGACGCGGTCGTCAGTGCGATCAACCGATCGGCGTGGCACTGCACGGACCACCGCGCGGCGGCCTGACGGCCGCGCATCGACCGAGCGTTCAAACGTCAGCGAGCGGAACGACCGCCCGTGCGCCGCGCGATCCGCGCCGCACGGGCCAGCAAAAAGCGGCCCAGAAGGCCGCTCGATTCGGGGGCATGAAAAGGAGCGCGACGCGCGCTCATGTCTCGGTCGCGCACCGCGTCGCCTGCCACGCGAGCAGGCACCAGCGCCCCTGTTCCTCGGTGTGGACGGACGTATAGGCGATCGGGAAGACCAGGCCGCCGTTGTTCGTTTCCATCTCGATCAACGCGCGCCCGGTGACGACGCAGGTTTCGCCGCCGACCGGCAGCACGTCCTGCGACTGGATTTCGATCTGGCGATAGCGGCGGCGGCCGGCGACGATGGCATCGATGAACTGCTGCTTGGTTTCGCGTTTGCCGTTGGTGTGCACGAAGAACACCTTGTCCGACAGCAGCGCGCCGAGCGCCTCGCCGTCCCCGTCCACCATCGCCCGGAACCGATCGCGCTCGAGCGCGCGGATCGCATCGATCACCTTCGCCATCGCCTGACTCCTCGGCAACGCGCCCGCCGTGCGCGGGCGTGCGGATCAGAAGTTGTACTGCACGTAGAACTGGTGGAAATTTATACCAGGATTCGGCTCTTTGATACCCGCGTTAGACACATGTTCAAAACGGTAGCCGACCTGATACTGTTGCCGTTGGCCGAACTGCACGCCGACGCCCCCGGTCGGCGCGAACTGGAACGCGGTCGACAGCGAGAAGTTGTTCGAGATCGTCGGATGGGTCAGGAGCCGGACCCCGCCGCCCGCCTCGATGAACGGGCGAATCTCGCCCGTGCTCTTGATGAAGCGGAACAACGGCGTCACGCCGAATTCGCCGATGCTGCCGTGGACGTTGCCGCCCGTGTGCCAGTATCCGGCGTGCCCTTCGACAACGAACGCGAAGTGCCAGCCGCCGACCTGCCACCAGTTCCAGCCCGGATCCCACACGACGCCCAGGTCGCCCTTGTCGATCCCGCGCCGATCCGAAAACCCGCCGCCCGCCTGGATCCCCCATCGATCCGCGAACGCCGCACCCGATCCGCCCAGCAGGGACGCCGCCAGCAACGCATGCAGCGCAAGCCGGCTGCGGGGCCGGCGATTCTTCTTATTGTTCATCTGACACTCCAACTTTTTGGGTTGAATGGAGCCTGCCGCGACGGCCTGGCCCGAGCGAACTGAATGGTATGGTAAAGGACTTTTCGGATCGGCATCACGAAGCGAAATGGCTTGCTTCCAAAACGGCAAAAATCGAAATCGTCTACTGATTACCATCAGAAACAATGGTTTACGGAACTTCGCGTCGCGCCCCGGGTCGCAGATTAGACTATCGATTCGACTTCTTCGATAGAAAAACGGGAACTCGGATGCCCACGTCCGCTCTAAGGATTAGCACTCGTCTTCCGGGAGTGCTAAGATGGCCCACGGAATCTCATTCGAGACCGGGGGTTTGTCCCTGATTCCAAAGGAGTTTTTAGTGAGCAACGCCCTGACCCTCCCGAACACCCTGAGCCCGACGCCGGCCAAGGCCGAATCGGCAGGCTCGCTGGCGCTCGCAGCCCAATCGATGTTGCCCGGCCAGCTCGGCAACATCGACGCGTACATCCAGGCCGTCAACCGCATTCCGCTGCTGACCGCCGAAGAGGAACGCCGGTACGCAACCGAATTCCGCGAGGACAACAACCTCGACTCGGCGCGCCGCCTCGTGCTGTCGCACCTGCGTCTGGTCGTGTCGGTCGCACGCAACTATCTCGGCTACGGCCTGCCGCACGGCGACCTGATCCAGGAAGGCAACATCGGCCTGATGAAGGCGGTGAAGCGTTTCGACCCGGCGCAAAACGTGCGCCTGGTGTCGTACGCGATCCACTGGATCAAGGCCGAGATCCACGAGTACATCCTGCGCAACTGGCGCATGGTGAAGGTCGCGACGACGAAGGCGCAGCGCAAGCTGTTCTTCAACCTGCGCAGCCACAAGAAGTCCATGCAGGCGATGACGCCCGAGGAAATCGACGGTCTCGCGCAGGAACTCAACGTCAAGCGCGAAGACGTGACCGAGATGGAAACGCGCCTGTCGGGCGGCGATATCGCGCTCGAAGGGCAGGTGGAAGACGGCGAGGAATCGTACGCGCCGATCGCCTACCTGGCCGACTCGCACAACGAGCCGACCGCCGTGCTCGCCGCACGTCAGCGCGACATGCTGCAGACGGACGGCATCGCGCAGGCGCTCGAGGCACTCGACGCGCGCAGCCGCCGCATCATCGAGGCGCGCTGGCTGCACGTCGACGACGACGGCTCGGGCGGCTCGACGCTGCACGATCTCGCCGCCGAATTCGGCGTGTCCGCGGAACGCATCCGCCAGATCGAAGCGAGCGCAATGAAAAAGATGCGCACGGCCCTCGCCGAATACGCGTAAATCCCCGGCGCTCGAGCGCGCCTCGTCGAAAACCGCTGCCCGACCGGCAGCGGTTTTTTTTCGCCCGTCTTTTTCGCGGACTTTCACGCGCTTCCGCATGCGCTTCTCTTCCCGCTTCTCTTCCCGCTTCTCTTCCCGCTTCTCTTCCCGCTTCTCTTCCCGTTTCTCCGCTCGTTTCTCCGCTCGTTTCCCTTCCCGTTTCTCCGCCGATTAATTGAGCTGATTCATCAGGTATTCGGCCATTTGCGGACCCCTTCCGCATAACCTTGATCTGCCTCAACTTTTGCCCCCCGTTTCGCGACGGTCTGCCGCAGCGCAGCACTCGGCATCGGAAAGCAGTCCTTTTAAAATTGGCATGTCAGGCGCAAAAGGATTAAAACAGCTTCACGGCCGTCATAAATCCGACGTAAAGTCGCCCCAAATCCGACGTAAATCGATTCAGGATAATCACCTTGATCTCGATCAATAAAGAGCCTGCGCCGCCTTCCCCGCGGCCGCCCGGCACGATCGGCTGGCGCGCGCGCATCGCCGCGTGGGCACGCGGACCGACCCTCGCCCGCGACATCACCCTGGTGCTGATCGTCAAGCTGATCCTCCTGATGTCGCTCAAATACGCATTCTTCAATCATCCGCAGGCCGAGCACATGTCGCTTCCGCCTGCCGCCGTCGCCGAGAAGCTGCTCTCGGTACCGGCGCCTGCATCTACCGAGGGAGACCACCATGATAAGTAGCGATGTCGTCGATCTGTCACGTCTGCAGTTCGGCATCACGGCGCTCTACCACTTCCTGTTCGTGCCGCTGACGCTCGGCCTGTCCTGGCTGCTCGTCATCATGGAAGCGGTCTACGTGATGACCGGCAAGCAGGTCTACAAGGACATGACGCAGTTCTGGGGCAAGCTGTTCGGGATCAACTTCGCGATGGGCGTGACGACCGGCATCACGCTCGAATTCCAGTTCGGCACGAACTGGTCGTACTACTCGCACTACGTCGGCGACATCTTCGGCGTGCCGCTCGCGGTCGAGGGGCTGATGGCGTTCTTCCTCGAATCGACCTTCGTCGGCCTGTTCTTCTTCGGCTGGAACCGCCTGTCGAAGGTCAAGCACCTGATCGTCACGTTCCTCGTCGCGCTGGGCTCGAACCTGTCCGCGCTGTGGATCCTCGTCGCGAACGGCTGGATGAACAACCCGGTCGGCGCCGAGTTCAACTACCAGACGATGCGCATGGAGCTGACCAGCCTGTTCGACGTGCTGTTCAACCCGGTCGCGCAGGTGAAGTTCGTGCATACGGTGTCGGCCGGCTACGTGACGGCCGCGATGTTCGTGCTCGGCGTGTCGTCGTGGTACCTGCTGAAGAAGCGCGACGTCGACTTCGCGCTGCGCTCGTTCGCGGTCGCGGCCGGCTTCGGCCTCGCGGCGACGCTGTGCGTGATCGTGCTCGGCGACGAATCGGGCTACACGACCGGCGAAGTGCAGAAGATGAAGCTCGCCGCGATCGAATCCGAATGGGAAACGCAGCCGGCGCCCGCGTCGTTCACGCTGATCGGCATTCCGAACCAGGAAGAACAGCGCACCGACTACGCGATCAAGATCCCGTACGCGCTCGGCCTGATCGCGACGCGCTCGATCGACGAGCCCGTGATCGGCCTGCGCGATCTCGCGAAGCACAGCGAGGAGCACATCCAGAGCGGGATGATCGCGTACGGCGCGCTGCAGAAGCTGAAGGAAGGCGACACGAGCGCGGCCACGCGCGCGTTGTTCGACCAGCACAAGCAGTATCTCGGCTACGGGCTGATGCTCAAGCAGTTCACGCCGAACGTCGTCGATGCGACGCCGGAGCAGATCAAGGCCGCCGCGAAGAAGACGATTCCGCCGGTCGCGCCCGTGTTCTTCTCGTTCCGGATCATGGTGTTCCTCGGCTTCCTGTTCCTCGCGACCTTCGTCGCCGCGTTCTGGTTCTGCGCGCGCCGCGAACTGCTGCAGGACAACCGCCGCTGGTTCCTCCGCTATGCGGTGTGGGCGATCCCGCTGCCGTGGCTGGCCGCGGAATTCGGCTGGGTGGTCGCCGAGCTCGGCCGCCAGCCGTGGACGATCGCGGGCATCCTGCCGACGCACCTGTCCGCGTCGAGCCTGCAGCCGAGCGACCTGTACCTGAGTCTCGCGGGTTTCATCCTGTTCTACACCGTCCTGTTCGTCATCGAGATCACGCTGATGTTCAAGTACGCGCGCCTCGGCCCGTCGTCGCTGCATACCGGCCGTTATCACCACGAACTCGCGGCCGCCAGCGAGCGCGCCCCGGCGTGAGCACGCACCCGAAACGGAACAAGGAATCGCTATGGACTATGCAACTCTCAAGCTGATCTGGTGGCTGCTCGTCGGCGTGCTGCTGATCGGCTTCGCCGTCACCGACGGCTTCGACATGGGCGCGACCGCGCTGCTGCCGTTCCTCGGCAAGACCGACGACGAGCGCCGCATCATCGTCAACACCGTCGGCGCGACCTGGGAAGGCAACCAGGTGTGGCTGATCACGGCGGGCGGCGCGATGTTCGCCGCCTGGCCGCTCGTCTACGCGGCGTCGTTCTCCGGCTTCTACTTCGCGATGCTGCTCGTGCTGTTCGCGCTGTTCTTCCGGCCGGTGGGCTTCGACTACCGCAGCAAGCGGCCCGACCCGCGCTGGCGTGCCGGCTGGGACTGGGGCCTGTTCGTCGGCGGCTTCGTGCCGGCGCTCGTGTTCGGTGTCGCGTTCGGCAACCTGCTGCAGGGCGTGCCGTTCAAGTTCGACAGCGACCTGCGCGTGACCTACTACGGCGGCTTCTGGGCGCTGCTGAACCCGTTCGCGCTGCTGTGCGGGCTCGTCAGCCTCACGATGCTCGTCGCGCACGGCGCCGCGTTCATCAAGATGAAGACCGACGGCGTGATCGCGCGCCGCGCCTCGATCGCGCTGCGCGTGGCGTCGTTGCTCGCGGTCGTGCTGTTCGTGCTGGCCGGCGTGCTGGTCGCGTCGACCATCGGCGGCTTCCACATCACGCATGCCGCGCCGACCGACACCGTCGCGAACCCGCTGCTCAAGGATGTCGCCGCCGGCTCGGGCCTGTGGCTCGCGAACTACGGCGAATTCCCGTGGATGATCGCCGCCCCCGTGGTCGGCATCGCGGGCGGCCTGCTCGCGCTGCTGCTCGCCGGCTCGAAGCAGGAGAAGACGGCCTTCTTCTGCACGGGGCTGATGATCACCGGCGTGATCCTGACCGCGGGCTTCTCGATGTTCCCGTTCATCATGCCGTCGTCGCTCGACCCGCGCAGCAGCCTGACCGTGTGGGATTCGACGTCGAGCCACCTGACGCTGCAGGTGATGCTGTTCGCGGTGATCGTGTTCCTGCCGATCATCCTGCTCTACACGAGCTGGGTGTATCGCGTGATGCGCGGCAAGGTCACGCGCCAGACGCTCGAAGAGAACAAGCACTCGATGTATTGAAGAACCGGGCCGGGGCGCGCCGCGCCCTCGCCCATCGTTTCGCAAGGAGTCGGATCATGTGGTATTTCAGCTGGATTCTCGGTATCGGCGTCGCGCTGTCGTTCGGCATCGTCAACGCGATGTGGCTCGAAGCACGGCAGAAGGCGCAGGAAGCACCCGTGCGCGCCCGCCGCGACTGATGCCCGCCTGACCCGCGTGCGGCCGATCGCGCCGCCGCCGTCCGGAACGAACCTCGCATCACGCGAGGTTTTTTTCGTCCCGCCCCCGCCGGACGGGCGCCGTGCATCGATGCCAATTTAGCGCCAGATTGATACCACTTGAATACCAATAAAAGGTTTCATAAGATCGTTGGACACGGCCGCTGACAGGCCGATTCCTTCTTGGGTGGGGGAGACATGCGAATCCCGTGTGGGGCGCGCGCGTGCGCGCCGTGTCGACGTCCGCGTGCGGCGGCGCCCGTCGTGCTCGCGCGCGGCGGGCCGAATCCGGCCGGCTACGCTCGACTCGCCGCCGCGGCAATGGCGGCGCGCCGCCGATGACCCCACGCACACCGCCGCGCCGATCCGATCGGCACGCGTGCCCGCCTCCCGTTCCGTAACGCACGCCCCCGCGTGCAGATTGCGCGTGGTGCGGCCGCATCGCCCCGCGTGCTGGTATCGCCCGCAGCTCCACTGAAAGACCCGATCGCAGCGACGTCGTCCCACGACGCCGCTACGCCTACTTTTTAGGAGTTCGAATGAAAAACATCTTGTCGTCCCTTTTTGCGAGCCTGCCGATCGCGGTGCTGTCGCCGGCCGCGATCGCGGCTCAACCGGCGCCGGCTACCGCCGGCACGACCGTCGGCACCGCGCCAGCCGCCGCGCGAGCGGCCAGTCTCGCGACGCTGCTGTCGAACGGCCTCGCGCTGCGCGTCGCCGTCGACAACAATCACGCGGCCACGGCCGGCGTGCCGTGCGCCGATCTCGGCGCGGACGGCGCGGCCTGCGCGACGGGCCGCCTGATCCTGCAGAACCGTGGCCACCAGGCGATCGCCGACGGCGGCTGGAAGCTCTATCTGCACAGCATCCGCCGGCTGTTGCGGATCGACCGCCCGGGCTTCGCGCTGCGGCGGCTCACCGGCGACCTGTACGAACTGACGCCGCAGCCGGGCTCGGTGCGGCTCGCGCCCGGCGAGCGCATCGAGCTGCCGTTCGTCGCCGAGTACTGGCTGCTGCGCTACAGCGACGTGATTCCGCGCCCGTATGTCGTGGTCGACGGCGCGCCGCCGGTCGTGCTGCGCTACAACGACACCGACGACGAGCTGCGCTACGTCGAATCGCTGCCGGCCGACGCGCAGAACGACTCGACCGGCAATGCACCGCCGGTGGCCGCACGGCCCGACGCGAGCCGCGCGCTGCCGAGCGTGAAACGCGCACAGCCGCTGCCCGGCACGCTCGAGCTGCGCGGCGTCGAACTCGCGCTGCCGGACCTGGCGGACGCGCAGGTCGCGGCACTGCGCGAACGCGCGGCGACACTCGGGCTCGACGGCGCACGCACGCCGGTTCGCGGCGCCGTCGCGCCGCGCCGGCTGCCGGCCGACATCGCGACGCCGGGCGGTTACCGGCTCGCGATCGGGCCGCGCGGCGTGCTGATCGAAGGCTACGATCGCGCGGGCCTCTACTACGGCGTGCAAACGCTCTACTCGCTCGTGCCGGCCGGCGGCGGCCCGGTCCCGGCGATGCTCGTCGAGGATGCGCCGCGCTTCACGCACCGCGGGATGCACGTCGACCTCGCGCGCAACTTCAAGCACCCGGCGACGCTGCGCCGCCTGATCGACCAGATGAGCGCGTACAAGCTCAACCGCCTGCACCTGCACCTGTCCGACGACGAAGGCTGGCGCATCGAGATTCCCGGCCTGCCGGAGCTGACCGAAATCGGCGGGCGCCGCTGCCACGACCCGGACGAGACGCGCTGCCTGCTGCCGCAGCTCGGCTCGGGCCCCGACAACCGCTCGGGCGGCGGCTACCTGACGCGCGACGACTACGTGGCGCTCGTGCGCTACGCGGCCGCGCACTTCGTGCAGGTCATCCCCGAGATCGACATGCCCGCGCATGCGCGTGCGGCCGTCGTGACGATGGAGGCGCGCTACCGGCGGCTGCATGCGGCCGGCCGGGACCAGGAAGCGAACGCGTACCGGCTGCTCGATCCGCAGGACACGACGAACCTGACGACGGTGCAGTTCTACGACCGGCGCAGCGACCTGAACCCGTGCGTGCCGGGCGCGCTCAATTTCGCGTCGAAGGTGATCCGCGAGATCGCGGCGATGCATGCGGACGCGCAGGCGCCGCTGCGCACCTGGCACTACGGCGGCGACGAAGCGAAGAACATCTTCCTCGGCGGGGGCTTCCAGCCGCTGAACGGCACCGACCCGAACAAGGGGCGCATCGATCTCGCCGCGCAGGACAAGCCGTGGGCGCGCTCGCCCGCGTGCACGGCGCTGCTCCAGCGCGGCGAGATCAAGTCGATCGACGAGCTGCCGACGCGTTTCGCGAAACAGGTGAGCGCGACCGTCAGCGCGAACGGGATCGACACGATGGCCGCGTGGCAGGACGGCATCAAGCATGCGAACGGGCCGCAGGACTTCAGCACGCGCCACGTGATGGTGTCGCTGTGGGACACGATCTTCTGGGGGGCGTCGGACAGCGCGCGCGACCTGAGCGGCAAGGGCTACCTGACGGTGCTCGCGCTGCCCGACTACCTGTACTTCGACTTCCCGTACACGCTCAACCCGCGCGAGCGCGGCTACTACTGGGGCTCGCACGCGACCGACGAGTACAAGGTGTTCTCGCTCGCGCCGGAGAACCTGCCGCAGAACGCCGAAGTGATGGGCGACCGTGACGGCAACCCGTTCGAGGCGACCGGCACGGGCCCCGCGCCGCGCATCGAAGGCATGCAGGGCCAGGCATGGGGCGAGGTGATGCGCAACGACACCTTCCTCGAATACATGGCCTATCCGCGGCTGCTCGCGCTCGCCGAGCGCGCGTGGCACCGGGCCGACTGGGAGCTGCCATATGCGGCCGGCGTGCGCTTCAAGCGCGGCGACACGCATCACGTCGACACGGCCGCGCTGCAGCGCGACTGGGCCGGTTTCGCGACGCTGCTCACGCAACGCGAATTGCCGAAGCTCGACCGCGCCGGTGTCGGCTACCGGAAGCCGACCTTCACGCTGACGAATCCGTGACCGGCTGAGCCGTCGGGCGCAGCGCGCGGCAGTCGACTGCCACGCGCCGTCGCCCCGCTCCAACGAAAAACGGCTTGCGACGCATCGCAAGCCGTTTTTCGTTTTACCGCCCGGCCGAACCCGCATCGCGGGTCGGGCCGGTTTCATCGCATCAGGCCGGCTGCGCGGCCGCCCCGCCGCCCGACGGCGGCAGGCGCGCGCCGAGCTGTTCGGCATAACGTGCGGCCGCGTTGCCGCAGACGATGTGGAACGTGTCGAGCGACACCCACGCGACGTCGAGCGCACCGAGGCGATCGCGATCGACCGCCGACGGATCGCGCACGACGACGCGCAGGCGCGTGGTCGCCACCGCATCGAGCGACGCGACGTTGGTCGCGCCGCCGAACACCGCGAGCCAGCGCGTCGGCTCCGGATCGAGCGGGCCGGCGGCCGCGCCCGTGACGGGCTGCGCGGCGGCGGCCGGCGCGGCCGACGCGGCACCGGTCGCGCCGCTGCCGATCGCGGCACGCATTTCGTCGGCGATGATGTCGGCCTCCGGCCCGATGATCACCTGCACGCTGTTGCCGCCGCGCTTGAGCACGCCGCGCGCGCCGATCGACTTCAGTTCAGGTTCCGAGACCTTCTCCGGATCGACGACGGTCAGGCGCAGGCGCGTCGTGCAGGCGTCGACGACCGACAGGTTGCCCGCGCCGCCGAGCGCGGCGATGTAGCGTTGCGCGCGCGGTGCGGCGGCCGTCGCGGCGGCGCCCGCAGCCGGCGCGACGAAGCCGCCCGACGCGTACGATTCGGCAGCCGCATCGGCCGATGCCGGCTCGCGGCCCGGCGTGGCCATGTTGAACTTGCGGATGAAGAAGCGGAACAGCCCGTAGTACGCGACGCCGTACGCAATGCCGAGCGGGATCGCGATCCAGCCCTTCGTCGACAGCCCGTAGTTCAGCACGTAGTCGATCGCGCCGGCCGAGAACGTGAAGCCGAGCTTCACGCCGAGAATCTGGCAGATCGCCAGCGACAGCCCCGTCAGGACCGCGTGGATCACGTACAGCACCGGCGCGAGGAACATGAAGCTGAACTCGATCGGCTCGGTCACGCCGGTCAGGAACGACGTCAGCGCCATCGAGAACAGCAGGCCGCCGACCATCGCGCGGCGCTCCTTGGGCGCTTCGTGCAGCATCGCGAGACACGCCGCCGGCAGGCCGAACATCATGATCGGGAAGAAGCCGGCCATGAAGGTGCCCGCGGTCGGGTCGCCCGCGAAGAAGCGGTGCAGGTCGCCGTGCACGATCTCGCCGCCGGCCGGCGGCGTGAAGTTGCCGAACACGAACCACGCCAGCGAGTTGATGATGTGATGCAGGCCCGTGACGAGCAGCAGGCGGTTCAGGAAGCCGAACACGAACGCACCGATCGCGCCCGCCGTCGTCAGCCACTGGCCGGCCGCGTCGATCAGGTGCTGGACCGGCTGCCACACGTACCCGAACACGATGCCGAGCACCACGCACACCAGCCCCGTGATGATCGGCACGAACCGTTTGCCGCCGAAGAACGCGAGGTAGTCCGGCAGCTTGATGTCCTTGTAGCGGTTGTACAGCAGGCCCGCGACGACACCCGCGATGATCCCGGACAGCACGCCCATGTTCAGCTTGGGATCGATGTCCTTCATGATCGCGGTTTCGATCAGGTAGCCGATCGCGCCCGCGAGCGCCGCCACGCCGTTGTTGTCCTTCGCGAACCCGACCGCCACGCCGATCGCGAACAGCAGCGGCAGGTTGTCGAAGATCGCGCCGCCGGCGTCGGCGATCATCTTGATGTTGAACACGTCCGGCTGGCCGAGTCGCAGCAGGATGCCGGCGACCGGCAGTACCGCGATCGGCAGCATCAGTGCCCGGCCCAGGCCCTGTATTTTCAGAAACGGATTCCCGTTCATTCAGTCCTCCAATCCTTGTCTCTTCGTTAATCGTCGTTGCGCTGATTGCTTTCGTCGTCATACGGGCCACGAACCTGCCGCCGACGTTCAGTCGAGCGGCCAGACCTCGCGGCTTGCTGCCCTTACCGCCTGTGCCGAATCGAGCGCGAGCAGGTCCTGCGCGCGCTGACGGCACAACTGGTAATCGAGACGGCGCACACGCGCCTTGATGCCCGGCACCGATACGGGGTCGACCGACAGTTCGGTCACGCCGAGGCCCACCAGGATCGGCACCGCGAGCGGATCGCCGCCGAGCGCGCCGCACACGCCGACCCACTTGCCGTGCTTCGCCGCGCCGCGCACCGCGATGTCGATCAGGCGCAGCACGGCCGGATGCAGGCCGTCGGATTGCGCGGCCAGGTCGGCCTGGCAGCGGTCCATCGCGAGCGTGTACTGGGTCAGGTCGTTGGTGCCGATCGACAGGAAATCCGCGTGCTGCGCGAGCTGGTCGGCCAGCAGCGCGGCCGACGGCACCTCGATCATCACGCCGACCTCGATCGGCTCGGTGCGGCCCTGCGCGCGCGCGAATTCGTCGATGCGCTTGCGCAGCCGCACGAGTTCGCCGGCGTCGGTAACCATCGGCAGCAGGATGCGCACCGCGCCGAACGGCTTCACCGCGAGCAGGCCCTGCAATTGATCGTCGAGCAGGTCGGGGCGCACCTGCGCGAGGCGGATGCCGCGCAGGCCGAGTGCCGGGTTCGGTTCGGGCGGCAGCGTCAGGTAGTCGACTTCCTTGTCCGCGCCGACGTCGAGCGTGCGGATGATCGCGGTGCGGCCCTGCAGCGCGTCGACGATCGACTGGTAGCTCTGCTGGTGTTCGACGACCGTCGGCGCGGCCTGGCGATGGATGAACATCAGCTCGGTGCGCAGCAGGCCGACCGCGTCGGCGCCGTTGTCGACCGCGGTGTTCGCATCGTCGAGCGTCGCGATGTTCGCGGCGACCTCGATCGCGCGGCCGTCGACCGTCGCGGCGGCCGCACCGGCCAGTTGCCGGTTCGCCTCGCGCACGCCGTCCAGGCGCTGGCGTTCGTGCCGCGCGCGCTCGACGTCGAGTGCGGTCGGCGCGTGTTCGAGCCGGCCCGCGCTCGCATCGACGACGACCTGCGTGCCGTCCGGGATCGCGTACAGCGCATCACCGACCGCGACCAGCGCCGGAATGCCGAGCTGCCGCGCGATGATCGCCGCATGCGACGTCGCGCCGCCGCGCGCCATCACGAGCGCGGTCACACGCTGGCGATCGAGCGACGACAGGTCGGACGGCGTGAATTCCTCGGCCGCGAGCACGGCCTCGTCGGGCAGCGTACGCGCGGCGCCGTTCGTGTGGCCGAGCGCGCGCAGCACGCGCTTCTCGATGTCGCGCAGGTCGGCCGCGCGTTCGGCGAGCAACGCGTCGTCGAGCTTCGACAGCGTGTCGATCTGCGTGCGGATCGTCGCGCGCCACGCGAAGCCCGCGCTCTTGCCTAGGCTGATCAGGTCGCGCGCCGCGTCGATCAGCGTCGGATCTTCCAGCAGCACGCGATGCACCGCGAAGATGCCCGCTTCGCCGACCGCGCCGCGCGCCGACGCATTGCGCACCGTTTCGTCGAGTTCGGCGTCGACCGCCTTCAGCGCCTGGTCGAGCTGGCGACTTTCGGTGGCCGGCGTGCCGGCGGCCTGTTCGGGCGGCACGATGTCCGCATCGTCCAGGCGCACCAGCGCGCCGACCGCGATGCCGGGCGCCGCGCACACGCCCGCGAGCGTGTTCGGGTCCAGCGGTGCGCCGGTGCTGCGCGCGATCGTCCGCGGCACGGGCGACGTCATCCGCGCCGGCTTTTCCTCCACTTCGCCGTGCGCTTCGCGCAGCAGCTCGTGCTCGACCGCGTCGACCGCCTGCTGCGCATGCGCGCCGCGGCCGACCAGTTCGACCGTCGCGCCTTCGCCGGCGCCGAGGCCGAGCAGGCCGACGACGCTCGCGATCGATGCCTTGCGGCCGTCGAACAGCACGTCGACGGTCGCGTCGAACCCGCGCACGGCTTCGCGCGCCCGCGCGGCCGGCCGCGCATGCAGGCCGCCCGGCTGCGCCAGCACGATCTCGCGGCGCACTTCGTTCTGCGCCGCCGCACCGGTCTGCGCGGCCTGCACGGCCGCGTCGCCCTTGCCGCGCAACGTGAGCAGCGGCGTCTCGCCGGCCGTCGCGAAGCCGCTCGCGCGCTCGACGACCTCGAACGCGTCGGAGTTCGCGATCGCGATCACCGACACGAGCGAATGCGCGCTGCGCGCCACCGCATCCTGGTCGAATTCGATCAGCAGCGTGCCCGCTTCGACGCGCGCGCCGGCCTCGACGTGCGCGATGAAGCCCTGCCCGTTCAGCTCGACGGTGTCGATGCCGATGTGCAGCAGCACTTCGGCGCCTTGCGGCGTCGTGATCGTCACCGCGTGGCCCGTGCGCGCGAGATGCGACACGACGCCCGCGCACGGCGCGACGAGCCGGCCCGCGAGCGGGTCGATGCCGATGCCGTCGCCGAACATCCCGCCGGAGAACACCGGATCGGGCACGTCGGCCAGCGCGACGATCGGCCCCGTCAAGGGGCTAAGCAGGACGATCTGATCGGGGGTGGGGCTCTTCAACTGGGACTCCTCGGCGCGTCTCATCGGCTGTCTCGGCTATCAGTGCGTTTCGGTGACTTTGTTCAGGTGGCGCGGCGTGTCGGGATTGCGGCCGCGCGCGACGGCGAGATCCGCCGCCATCACGTAGAACGAAAGAATGGCGGCGATCGGGTCGAGCGCCGAATGGGCGGACTGCGCGAGCGGCAGCGTCGCGCCGGGCGTGCCGGCGGGCGCCGCGAGCAGCACGGCGGCGCCGCGGGCGCGCATGTCGTCGGCGAGCTGCAGCAGGCCGGCCTGCTCGGGCCCGGGCGGGGCGAACACGAGCAGCGGATAATCGCGGTCGATCAGCTCCATCGGGCCGTGCCGGACTTCGGCACTCGAGAATGCCTCGGCCTGGATGCGGGAGGTTTCCTTCAGTTTCAGCGCGGCTTCCTGCGCGATGGCGAGGCCAAGGCCGCGGCCGATGACGATCATCCGCTCGATACCGGCGAGCGTGGCGACGGCCTGCGACCAGTCGAGCCGGCCGGCCTGCGCGAGCACGTCGGGCAGCCCGCGCAGCGCGGTCATCAGCGCGGCGTCGCGCTGCCAGTAGGCGACGATCTGCGCGGACAGCGACAGCATCGCGATATAGCTCTTGGTCGCGGCGACCGACAGCTCGGGGCCGGCAAGCAGCGGCAACTGGTGCTCGCATGCGTCGGCGAGCGGCGACGGCAGCACGTTCACGGCGGCGACGGTGCGTGCGCCGGCTTCGCGCAGCGCGGCCATCGTGTTGACGAGGTCGGGGCTCTTGCCCGACTGGGAGAACGCGATCGCGAGTTGGTCCTGCACCTTCAGCGGCGCCTGCTGCAGCGTCGCGACCGACATCGGCAGCGACGCGACCGGCACGCCGAGGCGGCTCATCGTCAGGCTCGCGAAATAGCTCGCGGCGTGATCCGAGCTGCCGCGCGCGACCGTCAGCGCGACGGCCGGCGGGTGATCGAGCAATTGGCCGGCAAGCGCTTCGACGCGCGTGGTGTCGGCGATCTGCGCGGCGACGACCTGGGCGGACTCGCGCGCTTCCTTAAGCATATTCGACAATCGATTCTCCTTCGACGTAGGTCGCGGTGAGGTTCAGGTCGCGGTCGAACACCGCGAGATCGGCCCATGCGCCGCGCTCGAGGCGGCCGCGATCGGCGACGCCGAGGTAATCGGCCGCGTAGCGCGACATCCGGTTCGACACGTCGGCGATCGGCAGGCCGAGCGACACGAGGTTGCGCAGCGCCTGGTCCATCGTCAGCGTGCTGCCGGCGAGCGTGCCGTCGGCGAGCCGCACGCCGCCGAGGCACTTCGTCACGTGCTGGCTGCCGAGCCGGTATTCGCCGTCGGGCATGCCGGTGGCCGACGTGCTGTCGGTCACGACGTACAGGCGCGGAATCGCGCGCAGCGCGGCCCGAATCGCGCCCGGGTGAACGTGCAGCAGGTCGGGGATGATTTCCGCGTATTCGGCGTGCGCAAGCGCCGCGCCCACGAGGCCCGGGTTGCGGTGATGCAGCGGCGACATCGCGTTGAACAGGTGCGTGAAACCGCACGCGCCGTGCTTGAGCGCGGCGACCGCGTCGTCGTAGGTCGCGAGCGAGTGGCCGAGCTGCACGCGCACGCCGCGCGCGGCCATCTCGCCGATGATCTCGATGTGGCCCGCGATTTCCGGTGCCAGCGTGACCACGCGGATCGGCGCGATCGACAGGTACTTCAGCACTTCGTCGAGCACCGCCGACACGGCCGCGTCGGGCTGCGCGCCGAGCTTGCCGGGGTTGATGTACGGCCCTTCGAGGTGCACGCCGAGCACGCGCGCGCCGCCCGGCGTGCGGGTACGCGCGACGGTGCCGAGGTTCGCGACGACCTGCATCAGTTCGTCGCGCGGCGCGGTCATCGTCGTCGCGAGCAGGCTCGTCGTGCCGAATTGCGCGTGCGTGCGCGCGATGGTCTCGATCGCGTCGCCGCCTTCCATCACGTCGGCGCCGCCGCCGCCGTGCACGTGCAGGTCGATAAAGCCGGGCAGGATGTACGGCGCGTCGTTCGTCGCGGGATCGACGGGCGCGCCGTCGAGCGTGGTGATGCGGCCGTTCTCGCTATCGAGCGAACCGTGAATCCAGCCGTCGGGGGTGAGGATGTTGCCAGTCAGCATGACGTTTCTCTTGATGATCTGGTGACGCGGGCGTCCGCGTCGCGATTTGCCAATTCGTTGCGATTCATCGCGCGCGATTGCGTTCCATCGCGATCGCGCGCGATGCGCGCGCAGTCTCGCGCGTCAGCGTTTCAGTTCGGCGACGAAGTCGTAATAGTCGTCGCGGCAATACGTTTCGGTCACTTCGATCGCGCGCTGGTCGGCACCGTAGCCGATGCGCGTGATCACGAGGAGCGCCGCGCCGGGCTTTACCGCCATCCATTTCGCGATCTCGCGCGTCGCGTTCACCGCGCGAAAGTGCTGCAGCGCGCGCACGACGATCATGCCGCGCGCTTCGAGGTATTCGTACAGCGACGCGCCGAGCGCCTGCGGATCGGGCACCACCGCGGCCGGCAGCGTCGAGTGCTCGACGGCCATCACGATGCCGTCCGCGCGGCGCAGCCGTTCGAGCCGCGCCACCGTCGCACCCGGCGCGAGGCCGAGATGCGTGATCTCGTCGCGGCTCGCGGCGCGCAGCCGGCGCGACAGCCACACCGAATCGGGCACGAAGCCGCGCTGCTGCATCTTCGCGGTGAAGCCGACCAGACGCGACAGCGGATCGGCCACGCGCGGCGTGATGAAACTGCCCGCCCCGCGCGCCCGCTTGATCAGCCCCTGCTCGACCAGCAGCGCCAATGCGCGACGCGCCGTGATGCGCGATACGCCGACCGACACCGACAGCAACCGCTCCGACGGCAGCGCCTCGCCGGCCCGCCACGCGCCGCCGTGGATCGCGCTCGCCAGGTTGCGGGCGAGCTGCAGATAGAGCGGCGTGTCGTCGAGGGGATCGGGCGCCAGTTCGGACCAGCCGGTTTCCATGTGCCTCCGGGTGTCGGACGACGATCTCGGACCGTCGAAAGTGAACGCATTATATAACCACCATAATACCAGTCAACGAACTGGTATTAGCATCGCGGAAATCGCCGGAAGCCTTGCCCGGCAAGCGTTTTAGTGCCGGCAAAGCCTTTGTTTACAAAGCAGTGCGGGATAGGGATTTACCCGAGGTGGTATGCAAGGGGACAGTTCGAGGGCATGACCCGGCGAGATTTCGGACGCGGATATAAGACCGAAATAGAACCAATTAGCCCAACTGGTATGCACCTGCCGAGCAGGCCGGCGCGATGCCGGCCTCAGTGGAATTCGCGGCTCGACGTGCGCAGGCCGCCGAGCAGAGGCGTCAGATCCTCGAAATGCTGCACGACGAGGTGCCGCACGTCGCTCGCGACCTGCCACACGCCGGACGCCGCGAGCAGCCGCGAATCGAGGGTTTCGCGGCGCTGCCGCGCGAGCAGCTCGGGCCGGACGATCAGGTTCACGCAGCCCGTTTCGTCCTCGAGCGTCATGAACATCACGCCTTTCGCGGTACCCGGCATCTGCCGCGCGGTCACGAGCCCGCACGCGCGTGCGAGCCGGCCGTCGGGACGGTCGTGCAGCTCGGCCGCGGACGACAGCCGCCGCGCACGCAGCGCGGGCCGCAGCAGCGCGACCGGGTGGCGGTTCAGCGTGAGGCCGGTGGTGTGATAGTCGGCGAGGATGTCGTCGGCTTCCGACGGCGCGCCGAGCGCGGGCCGCTCCGCTTCGTCGATCGGTGCGGCGGCGAGCAGGTCGCGCTCGGGCGCCGCGGCGACAGCCTGCCACAGCGCGTCGCGGCGATGGCCGGCGAGCGTCGCGAGCGCGTTCGCCGCGGCGAGCGCTTCGAGGTCGCGGCGTTCGAGCTGCGCGCGGCGCGCGAGCGTATCGACGTTGTCGATCGGGCCGGCGGCGCGCGCGGCTTCGATCCGGCGCGCGGCGGCTTCGCCAAGGCCGCGCACGAGCGACAGACCGAGCCGCACGGCCGGCTGGCCGTGCGGCGGCAGCTGGCCGGGGAGCGCTTCGAGCGACGCCTCCCAGTTGCTTTGCGTCACGTCGATCGGCAGAACCTGCACGCCATGGCGTTTGGCATCCTGCACGAGTTGCGACGGCGGATAGAAGCCCATCGGCTGACTGTTCAGCAGCGCGGCGAGAAAGATCGCCGGTTCGTGGCATTTGAGCCAGCTGCTCGCGTACGCCAGTTTCGCGAAGCTGGCGGCGTGGCTTTCGGGGAAGCCGTATTCGCCAAAGCCCTTGATCTGCTCGAAGATCTGCTCGGCGAATTCGCGTGTGTAGCCGCGCGCGAGCATGCCCTGGACGATCTTGTCGTGGTAGGGGCCGAGATCGCCCCTGCGCTTCCACGCGGCCATCGCACGACGCAGTCGATCGGCTTCGCCGGGTGTAAAACCCGCCGCAACGATCGCGATCTGCATCACCTGTTCCTGGAAGATTGGAATACCGAGCGTGCGTTCGAGCACCTCCTTGAGCGCGTCGCTCGGATAGGTAATTTCCCCTTTTTCCTCCCCCGCTTTGATCTTGCGCCGCTTGAGGTACGGATGGACGGCACCGCCCTGGATCGGCCCTGGTCGCACGATGGAGACCTCAACCACCAGATCGTAGTAATCACGCGGTCGCAAACGCGGCAGCATCGACATCTGCGCGCGCGATTCGATCTGGAACACGCCGACCGTGTCGGCACGGCAGATCATGTCGTAGGTTTCCTTATCGTCCGGCGGAATGTGTTTCAGCGTGAACGGCTCGCCGTCCTCCGCCGGCCCGCGCCATGCGGTGCGCAGGTCGAACGCCCGATGCAACGCCGACAGCATGCCGAGCGCGAGCACGTCGACCTTCATCAGCTTGAGCGATTCGAGATCGTCCTTGTCCCACTGAATCACGCGCCGCCCGTCCATCGCCGCGTTCTCGACCGGCACGAGCCGCGTGAGCTTGCCGCGGCTGATCACGAAACCGCCCGAATGCTGCGACAGGTGACGCGGAAAGTTGAGCAATCGCCCCGCCAGCTCGGCCCATGTGCGAATCAGCGGCGTTTCGGGATCGAGCCCGGTCGTCGCGAACTGCTGCAATAGGTCGCGGCTGCCGTCGAACCAGCGATGCCCCTTCGCGACGCGATCGACCAGCATCGGATCGATGCCGAGTGCCTTGCCGGTTTCGCGCAGCACGCCGCGCGGGCGATAGGTCGACACGGCTGCCGCGAGCGCGGCGCGATTCTCGCCGTATTTCCGATAGATATGCTGAATGACTTCCTCGCGGCGCTGATGCTCGAAATCGACGTCGATGTCGGGCGGCTCGCCGCGCTCCGCGCTGATGAAACGCTCGAACAGCATCGTGCTCTGATCGGGACTGACTTCGGTGATCTCGAGGCAATAGCAAACAACCGAGTTCGCCGCGGAACCACGCCCCTGGCACAGGATGTTCTGGCTACGTGCAAACTTGACGATGTCGTAGACAGTCAGGAAGAACGGCTCGTAACTCAGTGTCGCGATCAGCGCCAACTCGTAGTCGATCCGTTCCCGGACGTGCTCCGGCGGTTCCCCGGAATAGCGACGGCGCGCGCCTGCCCGGGTTTCCTGCTCCAGATAACTCGTCGGCGTATGACCTTCAGGCACGATCTCGTCCGGATATTCATAGCGCAGCGAATCGAGTTCGAAATCGCACGCATCGAGCATCGCGCATGTCTCCGCGATCTCGTCCGGCGAAAACAGCTTCGCGATCCGCCCGCGCGAACGCAAATGCTGTTCCGCATTCGGCGCCAGCGCATAACCGCATTCCGACACCGGCATCCCGACGCGAATCGCCGTCATCACGTCCTGCAATGCCTTGCACGAGCGCCGGTGCATCGTCACGTCGCCCAGCGCGACGATACGCACGCCCCGCCGCTCGCCCGCCTCGCGAATCTCGTCGCGCTGCGCGCCGTCCAGCGCACGTTGCAACTGCACGAGCCCGAGCCGCGCGCACGCGCCGAACGTCACGCGAAACCACGCGACCTGCACATCGAGCACGTCCGCGCGTACCGGATACAGGGGTACGAGAATCGCGAAGCAGTCGGGCATCCCGCGCAAATGGGCAAACTCCGCAGGCGGCGCCGACAGCATCCGCGACGTCAGCGTGTAAGTCCCCTTCGGCGACGCCATCCGCCGCCACGAAATCAGCTCCGAAAGATTGCCGTACCCCTCGCGGTTCTGCGCGAGCAACACGAGCCCGAACGCACCGGGGCCCGGATCGTGACCGGGCGCGACGTCGTCCGGCGTGACGTCGAAGTACGAACCGATGACGAGCGGCAGCCCTTTCGCTTGCGCGGCGACATGCATGCGCGGCGCGCCGGCGAGCGAGCACTCGTCGGTGATCGCGATCCCGCGATAGCCGAGTTCCGCCGCACGCTCGACCAGTTCTTCCGCATGCGACGCGCCATGCAGAAACGAAAAGTTCGAGCGGCAGAACAACTCCGCGTAATCGGGCAACCCACTGAAATCCGCAACCATCTCCGTTCACCCGAACAAGCCGTGCAGGAACCAGCGCGGCTCGGCCTCGCTCCCCGCCCGCTCCTTGAACACCCAGTAGCACGCACCGGCTTCGTCCTGCGCGACGTGGTAATCGCGCGCGGCGAACTGACCGTCGAACCAGCCGGCCTCGATCCGCTCCACCGACGACATCATTCTCAGCGGCGTATGGAATACCGGCCGGTTCTCGCGCACCAGCAACGGCAGCGGCTCGGCGAGCAGCCACGCGGGCCTCGGCGGCACCGCCGGCGGCCCGCCGGCCGGCTTGCCCGCCTGCACATCGAGCGGCAGCCAGCGGTTCGCGGCCTCGGGCCGGTGATCGGCGACGGGCGCCGCGCGCAGCACGTTCTCCGCGCCGAGCCGCGCGACCAGCAGCTCGAGCAGCCGCTCGCGGGTTTCCCGCGTACCGCCCGGTTCGGGAAAAAGATCGTCGGCCGGCGGCGCGACCGACTCGACGCGCGTGGCCTTCAGACGCACCGCGATCACCGCGGCCGGCAACTCGACGCGCGCGAGCCGCTCGCCGAGCAGCCGCATGAAGTGCGCTTCGTCGCGCACGGGTGCGGCGAACGCGAGTTCGAGCGGCGTCGGCGGCACGGCCTGGCGGCCGCGCTCGTGCTCGAGCTCGAACGTCATCGCGGCCAGCGACAGTTGCCGCGCGGCCAGCCACCCGCACAGCTGCACGACGAGCCGCCGCGCGGCGAACAGCACGGCTTCCGCGTATTCGACGCGCTCCGGCAATTCGAGCCGCACGTCGAACACGGGCGGCACCGCCATCCACGCGAGCGGCTCGACCGCGTCGCCGTACGCACGATCGAGCGCGGCCAGCAGCGCGGGGCCGCAGCGACGCTGCAACCCCGCACGCGGAAGACCGCGCAGATCGGCGAGCGTGCGGCAGCCGAGGCCGTCGAACCAGCCCGCGTACGGGCGCGCATCGGGCAGCAGCACGCAGGGCAGCCGGTCGAGCGAACGGACGAGCGAAGCCGGGCGCGCAACGCGGCGCCGGAGACGCGCCCGCGCCGACGTGCGCGCGAGCAGCCACGCGCCGCGCCCGGTCGGCGCGGCGGACAGGCGCGCCGCATAACCGAGCGCCGCGAGCGTCGCGCGCACCTGGCGGCACAGCGACGGCAGGCCGCCGAACAGCCGCAGGCTCGGGCCGACGTCGACGATCAGCGTGGCTTCGTCGTCGAGCGCGACGCACGGCGAGAAACGCAGCAATGCGAGCGCGACCGCGCGCAGCGCATCGGCTTCGCGCGCGGGATCGCGTTCGACGAGCTGCGTCTCGGGCGCGAGCGTGAGCACGCCGCCGCGCTTCATGCCCGCGCGCACGCCCCGCCGCTGCGCGGTCGCATCGGCGATCAGCACGATACCCTGCTCGAGCACCGCACAGCCTGCGTCGCCGGCCTCGCCGGCCGCTGCGTCAGACGGCGGCGGGACGCACACGTCGAGCGGCAGGCGCGGCAGATGGATGCCGAGCAAGACGCGCATAGCGGCTCTCCACGATGGGCGACGGCAGGTCGAGCACGAGCGGCTCGCCGCGCGCCGGGCCGCGACGCTTGACGATGTCGAGCGACACGCCGCCCGGCACCGGATACAGCGCGACGCGCAGCACGGCCGGCGACGGCTGCCGCGCGGCCGACAGCGGGCGCAGCATCACGAACAGCGTGTCGCCCGTGCGCGCGGCCGCGAGATGCAGGCGCCGCAGCGCATCGGGCCGCGCCTCCTGCCAGAGCAGCAGCGCGCCGCAGCACCCCGTCCTGAGCGCCTGCTCGGCGGCCCACAGCGCATCGGTGCGGCTGCCGGCGCGCAGCCACAGCAGCGCGTCGGCCGGCACGCCGAGACTGGCGAGCGCGGTCGCATGCGGCGATTGCGGCGGCGCGACGAGCGCGAGCGGACGCCGCGCACTGACGGTACGGGCCAGCGCGGGCGCGAGCAGCCGCATCTCGCCGCAGCCCGGCTGCGCGGCCAGCAGTTCGACGAGCCCGCCGACCGGCCAGCCGCCGCCCGGCAATTCGGCCGACAGCGGCACGAAGCCGGTCTCGATCGTGCGCGGGCCGCCGCGCGCGAGCTGCGAGCCGCGCCAGAGCGACGGATGAAGGGATTCGGGAGAAATGGAGGATGCGAGCATGACGCCACCCACAACTGTATGGATATACAGTATATGGCAATGCGCCCGCGTCGCACAGCACCGGTGCGAAACCGGTTTTCGTCAGAGGAAAGCCGGGAGGAGGCCGGCGCGCGCGTCAGGTCATCGCACGCCGGCCGGCCCCGCCCGTCAGCCGAGCAGCAGCGCGTCGTCGTCGAGCTGCTCGTGACGCACCTTCTCGAACATCTGCAGCAGGTCCGGCACGTCGAGCCCCTTGCGCGCATCGCCCGACACGTCGAGCACGACCTGCCCCTGATGCAGCATCACCGTGCGGTCGCCGTAGTCGAGCGCCTGCCGCATGCTGTGCGTGACCATCATCGTCGTCAGTTTGCTCTCGGCGACGATGCGCGCGGTCAGCTCCAGCACGAACGCGGCCGTCTTCGGGTCGAGCGCGGCCGTGTGCTCGTCGAGCAGCAGGATCCGCGACGGCCGCAGCGACGCCATCAGCAGGCTCACGGCCTGCCGCTGGCCGCCGGACAGTAGCCCGATCCGGTCGGTCAGCCGGTTCTCGAGGCCGAGGTTCAGGAGCCGCAGCTTGTCGCGGAACAGTTCGCGCGACGGCCGGTCGAGCGCGGCGCGAAAGCCGCGCCGCACGCCGCGCGCCATCGCGAGCGCCATGTTCTCCTCGATCGTCAGCGCCTCGCAGGTGCCGGCCATCGGATCCTGGAACACGCGCGTGACGAGGTGCGCGCGGTCCCACGCGGCCTTGCGCGTCACATCCGCGCCGTCGATCGCGATGCGCCCCGCATCGACCGGCTGGTCGCCGCTGACCGCATTGAGGAAGGTCGACTTGCCGGCGCCGTTCGAGCCGATCACCGCGACGAACTGGCCGTCGGGAATCTCGAGCGACAGCCCGCGCAGCGCGCGCGTCTCGATCGGCGTGCCGGGATTGAACGTGAGTTTGAGATCGTGTGCGGACAGCATGTCATGCTCCTCCGTTCTTGCGCGCGAACAGCTTCTTGCGCGTCGCCGGCAGCACCAGCGCGAGCGTGACGAGCGCGGCCGTCACGAGGTTCAGGTCCTGCGCCTTCAGGCCGATGAATTCGCTGTTCAGCGCGAGCGCGATGAAGAAACGGTAGACGATCGCGCCAAGCACGACCGCGAGCGTCGTCAGCACGAGCCGGCGCGCGGGCAGCAGCGTCTCGCCGATGATCACGGCGGCCAGCCCGATCACGATCGTGCCGATCCCCATCGAGATGTCCGAGCCGCCCTGCGTCTGCGCGAACAGCGCGCCGGCGAGCGCGACGAGCGCGTTCGACAGCGCCATCCCGGCGAGCGTCGCGCGGCCGGTCGCGATGCCTTGCGCGCGCGCCATCCGCGGGTTCGCGCCGGTCGCGCGCATCGCGAGGCCGAGCTGCGACGAGAAGAACCAGTCGAGGCCGAGCTTCGCGACCACGACGACGATCGCGAGCAGCGCCGGGCGCAGCACGTAGTCGGGCATCCAGTCCGGCTGCAGCACGGTGAACAGCGTCGGCTCGGAGATCAGCGGCACGTTCGGGCGGCCCATGATCCGCAGGTTCACCGAGTAGAGCGCGATCATCATCAGGATGCTGGCGAGCAGATCCATGATCTTCAGGCGCACGTTCAGCCAGCCGGTGACGAAGCCGGCCAGCGCACCCGCGACGATCGCGAGCAGCGTCGACGTGAACGGGTCGTAGCCGGCCGAGATCAGCGTCGCGGCGACGGCGCCGCCGAGCGGAAAGCTGCCGTCGACGGTGAGGTCGGGGAAGTTGAGGATGCGGAACGAGATCAGCACCCCGAGGGCGACGAGGCTGAAGATCAGGCCGATCTCCAGTGCGCCCAGAAACGAGAACAGAGACATGGTGGGGAAATCCTGTTGCTTCCCGGCCGGACGTGTACGGCCGGGCGAAGCGAACGGGCGGCCCCGGGTGGGAGCCGCCCGTCCGGCGATGTCGTCGAGGCCCGGATCGGGCCGGCAAGCGCGGCGCGCGTGCCGCGGCTTACTTGATGACCGTCTTCGCTTCCTTGACGAGATCCGGCGACAGCGTGACGCCCTGCTTCGCGGCCGCGCCCGTGTTCGCGAACAGTTCGAGGTTGCTGCTCGTCTCCGACGCGATCGCGCCCGGCTTCTCGCCCTTCAGGATGCGCGCGACGACCTTGCCCGTCTGCCGGCCGAGATCGCCGTAGTTGATGCCGAGCGCCGCGATGCCGCCGCGCTTCACGCTGTCGGTGTCGCCGGCGACGAGCGGGATCTTCGCTTCGTTCGCGACCTTCACGAGCGCTTCGTACGCGGACACGACGTTGTTGTCGGTATTCGTGTAGATCACGTCGACCTTGCCGACCAGGCTCTTCGCGGCCGGGCCGATGTCGACGGTACGCGGGGCGGCGGCTTCCTTCAGCGCCATCCCCTGCTTCGCGAGGATCTCCTTGAGCGCCTTCACGACGACGACCGAATTCGCCTCGCCCGGGTTGTAGACCATGCCGACCGTCTTCGCATTCGGCACGACGCGCTTGATCAGCGCGACCTGACGATCGAGCGGCAGCTTGTCGGACACGCCCGTCACGTTGGTGCCCGACGGGCCCCAGCCCTTCACGAGCTGCGCGGCGACCGGATCGGTGACGCCCGAATAGACGACCGGCACGCTCTTCGTCGCGGCGACGACCGCCTGCGCGGCCGGCGTCGCGATCGCGACGATCACGTCCGGCTGGTCGCCGACGAACTTGCGCGCGATCTGCGCGGCCGTGCCCGTGTTGCCCTGCGCGCTCTGGTATTCCCACTTGAGCTTGTCGTCGCCGTAACCTTCCGCCTTCAGTTCGGCACGCACGCCGTCGCGGATCGCATCGAGCGCCGGATGATCGACGATCGACAGCACCTTGACGGTCTGCGCATGCGCGGCGCCGGCCAGCGCGAATGCGGCGACGCCGGCCGCGATCGAACGGATCGCGAAAGTCTTGAATCGCTTCATGGGTGAGTCTCCCCCGTATTGTGTCGGTTCTGGATGATGGATTCCCGCCGCCGTCGGGCGGGCGCCGCCGCGCGTACGACACGCCGGCGATCGGCCCGCGCACGCTCCGGGAAAGCGTGCAGCGGCGAACGCACGAGCATACCATTTCCGCAGACCACCGCCTGACTAAGAGCTTTCGCCCGGTACGCCGGATGGCGGCACGCGCCGGAGCCCGAAAATGCGCGCGAAGCCCGGCCGGCGGCGGTGCCGGCCGGTGTCGGCCAACGCGTCAGCCGCGCGCGCGGCTTTACGTTATGCTGTCGGCCGACCCAATCCACGCCATGGAGGGCAGATGAAACGGGGGATCCGAACCATCGCATGCGTGGCCGTCGCGCTGGCGCTGCCCGGTACGGCATGCGCGCTGACCGACGGCAGCGCGCAATACGACGACTGCATGCTCAATGCGCTGCGCGAAAGCCGCAACGGCGCGGCAGCGCAGCTGATCCAGCGCTCGTGCGACGCGCTGTACCGCAACAACGCGATGCTGTTGCCGCGTGAGCGGCGCTTTCACGAGTGCGTCGTGCAGTCGCTGCCGGGCGTGCGCGACAACTACGCGATCCAGCAGATCATGTCGATCTGCTCGCGGCGCGGCGAGATGTGAACGGGCGCCGCGCGCCGGACGCCCATGAAAAAAGGGCCTGCGCGATGCAGGCCCTTTTCGTTCAGCGGTACCGGTGCGCGGCGTTCAGAACGACGCGACCATCGAGCCCTTGAACTGCTTCTTGATGAATTCCCGCACTTCCTGCGACTGGTACGCCTTGACCAGCTTCTTCACCCACGGCTGATCCTTGTCCTTCGCGCGCACGGCGATCAGGTTCGCGTACGGGCTCGTCAGCGATTCGAGCGCGATCGCGTCCTTGGTCGGCTGCAGGTTCGCGGCCAGCGCGTAGTTCGTGTTGATCACGGCGGCATCGACGTCCGACAGCACGCGCGGCAGTTGCGCGGCGTCGAGTTCGGAGATCTTCAGCTTCTTCGGGTTCTCGGCGATGTCGAGCACCGTCGCGTTGTTGCCGCCCGTGCCGGCGCCCGCCTTCAGCTTGATCACGCCTTGCGTCTGCAGCAGCAGCAGCGCGCGGTTCTCGTTCGACGGATCGTTCGGCACCGCGAGCTTCGCGCCTTGCGGCAGGTCCTTCAGCGACTTGTACTTCTTCGAGTACACGCCGATCGGCGAGATGTAGGTCAGGCCCGCGCTGACGATCTTGTAGCCGCGCTGCTTCACCTGGCTGTCGAGGTAGGGCTGGTGCTGGAAGCTGTTCGCGTCGAGGTCGCCCGCGTCGAGCGCCGCGTTCGGCTGCACGTAGTCGTTGAACTCGATGACCTTCACGTTCAGGCCTTCCTTCTCCTTCGCGACCTTCTGCACGACTTGCCACACTTCCGCATCCGGGCCGGCGACCGTGCCGACCTTGATCACCTTGTCGTCGGCGCGCGCGCCTGCCGACAGCGTCAGCGCGGCACCGGTGGCCAGTACGGAAAATACCTTCAGGAGACTGCGACGCTTCATCTGTTTCTCGCTTTCTTGCTTGCTAAAAAATGGGGCGCGATACGGGTAAGCCCCGACTCGCAGGAAGGGGCAAATGGTGTCACAGGATCGGCGGGAAGTGAAATACATCCCGCTCATATGGGTATGCACCGGTACAGTGCCGGCGGCAGGTGCGGGGTTCGGCCGTTAGTTGCGTTCATGACGCATCGCACGTCGGCCGGCACGCTTTACCTCATCGCCGTCTCGCCGGCCGTGTTCGCCCCGAACGCCGGCTCGGCCGCCCGCTCGCCGGCCCGGCGCGGCGCCCGCCCGCCGGCGTCGCCGACCCGGAACGCGCCGACCGCGTCGCGCAGCCGTGCGGCCTGTTCCTGCAGCGACGCGGCAGCCGCGGCGGCTTCCTCGACGAGCGCCGCGTTCTGCTGCGTCACCTGGTCCATCTGCGTGACCGCGCGGCCGACCTGCGTGATGCCGCTCGCCTGCTCCTCGGACGCGGCCGCGATCTCGCCCATGATGTCGGTCACGCGCGCGACGGCCTGCAGGATCTCGCCCATCGTCGTGCCAGCCTGGCCGACCAGCGTCGAGCCGTTGCGTACGCGCTCGACCGAGTCGACGATCAGTTCGCGGATTTCCTTCGCGGCCGTCGCGCTGCGCTGCGCGAGCGAACGCACTTCGCCCGCGACCACCGCGAAACCACGCCCCTGCTCGCCCGCGCGCGCGGCCTCGACCGCCGCGTTCAGCGCGAGGATGTTGGTCTGGAACGCGATGCCCTCGATCACGCCGATGATGTCGGCGATCTTGCGCGAGCTGTCGTCGATCTCGCCCATCGTGCCGATCACGCGGCTCACGACATCGCTCCCGGTGCGCGCGATGTCCGACGCGTTGTTCGCGAGCCCGCTCGCCTGCCGCGCGTTGTCGGCGTTCTGCTTCACCGTCGCGGTGAGCTGCTCCATGCTCGCGGCCGTTTCCTCGAGCGACGCGGCCTGCTCCTCGGTACGCTGCGACAGGTCGTCGTTGCCGGCCGAGATCTGGCGGCTCGCCGACGCGATCGACTCCGCCGACTGGCGGATCCCGCCGAGCGTCGCCTGCAGCCGCGCCTGCATGTCGTGCATCGCGGCCATCATGCTCGTGCGGTCGCCCGCACGCACCGGTACCGGCTGCGTCAGGTCGCCCCGCGCGATGCGCGCCGCGAGCGCGGCCGCTTCGTCGGGCTCGCCGCCCAGGCTGCCGCGCACGTTGCGAATGATCACCAGCATCGCCGCGCTGATCACGAAGCCGATCACGAGCACCACCGCGAGGTGGCCCAGCAGCGTCCGGTAATAGAGGGTGTCGATGTCCTTCAGGAACACCCCGCTCGAGATGTTCCAGTCCCACGGCGCGAACCGCGTGACGTAGCTGATCTTCGGCACGGCCGTCTCGCTGTGCGGCAGCCGCCCGCGATATTCGGCGAAGCCGCTGCCGGTCGCCTTCGCGGCGTTCAGGATCGTCACGAACAGCGGCTTGCCGTCCGGATCGAGATAGTCGCCGACCTGCGTGCCGACGAGCTTCGGCAGCGTCGGATGCATCAGCACGACCGGCTTCGAGTCCATCACGAACACGTAGCCCGAATCGCCGTAGCGCATCGCGGCGAGGCTCGCGAGCGCGTCGCGCTTCGCGTCGGCCTCGGGCAGCGTGCCGCTCTGCGCGAGCGCGTGATACGCGTTCACGATGCCGGCCGCCGAGTCGACGAGATTCGCGATGCCCGCCTTGCGTTCGTCCAGCATCGTCGCGCGCGTCTCGTACGCGCTCCATGCGCCGACGCCCAGCAGACCGACCCATACCAGCGCAAGCGCGAGCCACAGCTTGCGGTTCAAACTCATTCTGCTCATCTGCGTGCCTTTGTCGATGTCGATGCGCCGATGCGCGCGAACGGCCTGTCCCGCGCAAACGGTTGCTCCTTCAATTACGGCAACGAGGCTTACAACTTGAATACGCGCCGGCGCGACAGCCCGCATCCGCTGTGCTACAAAGACCGCCTGACCGGCGCGCAACGCGCCGGCACCATTCCAGGGCCATCCATGTACGTCATCGACATCCACTACACCGCGTCGCTCGAACGCATCGACGACGCGCTCGAACGCCATCGCGCGTATCTGCAGCCGCAATTCGACAAGGGCATCTTCATCGCGGCGGGACCGAAGGTGCCGCGCGAAGGCGGCATGATCCTCGCGGCCCGCATCGATCGCGACGCACTCGACGCGATCCTCGAGACCGATCCGTTCGTCACCGAGGGGCTCGCCACCTATCGCGTGACCGAATTCCGGATCACGCGTGCCGCGTCCGGCTTCAACGTGCCGGCGCTGCCGTAACGCGCGCGCCGCCCGGCGCTCAGCGCAGGCGGACAGCGGGGAAAGAGGAAAAGCGTGACGGCGCGGGACGGCCGTCACGTGATCGCCGGGCAGGACGCCCGGCGGCGGCCGGTCAGTCGACCAGCAGCTTCAGGTCGTGGACCCACGGGCCGGGGCCCTGGCCGTCGCGCACGAACAGGCGCAGCTTGCCGTCGCGGTCGAACACGTAGCTCGCGGCCGTGTGATCCATCGTGTAGCTGCCGGGCGTCTTGCCGGGTACCTTCGCGTAGTACACGCGGAAATCCTTCGTCACCTTCTTCAGCGCCGCTTCGTCGGCCGGCCGCAGGCCGATGAACGACGGATCGAACGCGGGCACGTACTGGCCGAGCAGCGCCGGCGTGTCGCGTTCCGGGTCGACGGTGACGAACAGCACCTGCACGCGCTTCGCGGCATCGGGCCCGAGCTGCTTCAATGCTTCGGACAGCTCGGCCATCGTGGTCGGGCACACGTCCGGGCAATGCGTATAGCCGAAGAACATCACGACGGCCTTGCCCTTGAAATCGGCGAGCGTACGCACCTTGCCGGCCGTATCGGGCAGCGAGAAATCACTGCCGAACTGCGTGTTGCCGGTGATGTCGAGATTCTGGAATTTCGGCGCGTTGTCGCATCCGGCGAGCAGCAGCGCCGCCGCGAATGCGCACGCGAACATCCAGCCTTGGCGCGCGCGGCGCCCGAACCTTGATTGGAGCATTGCGTTCAACCGTGCGGTTACACGCCGAGCAGCGGGCGTGCGTAGTGATCGACGAGCAGCGCGGCGAACAGCAGCGACAGGTAGACGATCGAGTAGCGGAAGGCCTTGCGGGCGAGTTCGTCCGAATAGTCGCGATGGATCTTCCACGCATACGCGAGGAACACCGCGCCGAGCAGCACCGCGCTCGTCAGGTAGACGGCCCCGCTCATCCCGGAGATGAACGGCATCAGCGTGACCGCGAACAGGATCACCGTATACAGCAGGATGTGCAGCCGCGTGAATTTCTCGCCGTGCGTGACCGGCAGCATCGGCAGCCCCGCGTTCTCGTAATCCTTGCGGCGATAGAGCGCGAGCACCCAGAAATGCGGCGGCGTCCATACGAAGATGATCAGCACGAGGATCCACGCGTCGCCCGGCACCGCGCCGGTGACGGCGGCCCAGCCGAGCGCCGGCGGCATCGCGCCCGACGCGCCGCCAATCACGATGTTCTGCGGCGTCATCGGCTTGAGCAGCAGCGTGTAGATCACCGCGTAGCCGACGAACGTCGCGATCGTCAGCCACATCGTCAGCGGGTTCGTGAACGTATAGAGCGTCCATGCGCCGACACTGCCGAGCACGGCCGAGAACAGCAGGATCTGCGGCGTCGTGATCTCGCCGCGCGCGGACGGGCGCCACGCGGTACGGCGCATCATCGCATCGATCTTCTGTTCGACGAGGCAGTTGATCGCGAACGCGGCACCGGCCAGCAGCCAGATGCCGATCGTGCCGCCGATCAGCACATGCCACGGCACCATGCCCGGCGTCGCGAGGAACATGCCGATCACCGCGCAGAACACCGCGAGCTGCGTGACACGCGGCTTCGTCAGCGCCATGTACTGGGAAAAGCGGCTACCGGGCGATTGGGAGAGGGTGCTTTGCATGGGGACGGTCACGCCGGGGCGGCGTCGCGCGCAGGCTGCGCGACACGGCCGGGGCGGCTTGAAAGGATGCGAAAGTTTAACATGACGACGAGCAGCAGCAGGATCGCGGCCCCGCCGTTGTGCGCGACGGCGACCGGCAGCGGCCACTGCAGCACGATGTTGGTCAGGCCCGTCACGAACTGCAGCAGCACGACCAGCAGCACGCCGTTCGCGGGCCGCCGCAGCGACTCGAAGCGGCGCATCTTCAGCGCGAACGCGACGAGGTACGCGACCACGACGAACGCGAACGTGCGGTGCGTCCAGTGGATCGCGACCAGCGCGTCCTGCGTGATCGCCTCGCCGTCCTTCGTCATCCCGAGCGCGCGCCACAGGTGGAAGCCATGCTGGAAGTCCATCGGCGGGATCCACTGGCCGTTGCAGGTCGGGAAGTCGGTGCAGGCGAGCACCGCGTAGTTGGTGCTCACCCAGCCGCCGAGCGCGATCTGCACGACCAGCAACACGAGCGCCGCGAGCGCGGCCGCGCGGTAGCGTCCGGCCTCGGGGTCATACGACGGCAGCGGCGTCTGCCGCGCCGCGAGCCAGCCGAGCGTGCCGAGCAGCGTGAGGCCGAGCAGCAGGTGGATCGTGACGATCACCGGCTGCAGCTTCATCGTGACCGTCCACGCGCCGAACGCGCCCTGCACGAGGATCAGCAGCAGCAGGCTCGTCGGCCACCACGGCGACACGTGCAGCGGGCGGCGGCGCAGCCGCGCGGCCCACGCGATCACGACCTGCGCGATGATCAGCACGCCGATCGCCATCGCGAAATAGCGGTGGATCATCTCGATCCACGCCTTCGTCATGCTGACGGGGCCCGTCGGCATCGCCTGGTGCGCGGCCGTGATCGCGGCGTGCGCGATGAACGGCGACGACGTGCCGTAACAGCCGGGCCAGTCGGGGCAGCCGAGCCCCGAATCGGTCAGCCGCGTGAAGCCGCCGAACATCACGAGGTCGAGCGTCAGGAAGGTGGTGATCCACACGAGCTTGCGGAACTTGTCGTCGTCGGCCTTCACCCACACGTACGACAGCGGCAGCAGCGCGATGCACAAGCCGATCAGGCCGAGTTGCAGTAGATACGACATCGGAATGGTGCCTCGTTCTCTTGCCTTAACCGATGCTCGACCACTTCAGCAGCTTCGTCACGTCCGACTTGATCTTGCTGGGATTCGGGTCCTTCGGGAAACGCATCATCAGGTTGCCGTTCGGGTCGACCAGGTAAATGTGGTCGCTGTCCTTCGTGCCGGCATCGGCCGGCAGCCATGCGGCCACCGCGGCCGGATCGGCGACGAGCCGGCGCGTGTCGGGGTACGCGTCGAGCACCTTCTGCGGCATCGCGCCCGCGTCGCTGCGCAGCCACACCATCGTGATCCGGTGCCGCTCGCCCGCCTGCGTGACGCGGATCTGGCGCATGAAATAAAGCTTCTGCGCGCACGCGTCGTCGCACGCGCTGCGGTCGGTCATCACGAACAGCCACACGCCGCGCAGCGACGCCAGCGGCACGGTCTTGCCGGTTTCGTCGGTCACCTGCAGACCGGCCGGGATCGGGCGCTGCGGCTCGATCAGCGTGCCGTAGTTCGTCGACCCGCCCTTCGGCTTGATCACGTAATAGGTGAAGTACGACGCGATCATCGGCGCGGCGCACACGAGACCCAGCAGCACGAGCATCCAGCGGCCGCGCTTGCGGGCCGCCGGCGAGATCGGCGCGGCGGCCGGACCCTGACGGGAAGATTGCATGGACAAATCAGACCTCTCGAAACGAACCCGCGGCGCCGGCGCCGCGTCCTGGGATGGCGCTCATGCGCCGGCCGACTTCTTCGCCGCACGCCGCGCGGCGTACAGGCCGAAGCCGAGCGCGGCCGCCGCCATCGCCCACCACTGAAACATGTAACCGTAATTGCGCTCGACGCCGGTCGTTGCCGCCGGCCAGTCGCGCACGAGCCTGTCGCCGTCGTCGCTCGTCTGCTGGATCACGAACGGCTGCAGCGGCAGCCCCGTTTCCTTCGCATACTCGGCGACGTCCAGGTTCTGCCGGATCTTCTGGTGCGCGGCCGACCCGCCCTCGCCAAGCTCGAACGCACGCGATGCGTCGGCACGCGCGATGCCGACGATCTCGACGTCGCCCGCCGGCGTCGCGAACGGCTCGATCGCGGTGCGATCGGCGATATTGCGCGGCAGCCAGCCGCGGTTCACGAGCACGACACCGCCGCCCGTGAGTTTAAACGGCATCACGACGTAAAAACCCGGCTGGTCGTTATACGGCCGATTGTCGAGAAACACCGCCTGCTCCGGCAGGAAACGGCCCCTGGCCCGCACGCGATGGAACTCGATCGACGCAAGCGGCATCGGCTGCGCGCCGACGTCGACGGGCGCCGCCTGCTCGTAGCGCGCGATGCTCGCCTGCAGCGCTTCCTTCTGGTGCGCGCGATCGCGCTGCCAGAAACCGAGCCGGATCGTCACGGCGACGACGACGAGGATCAGGAGCGCGGGCAGCCAGCGGATCTTCATCATGCGGCCCGCCGGGCACATGCGCGAAAGCGAAGTGCGATAATTATCCCCTTCCTTTCGAATGGCCGTCGTCCGGTTCGTGTCATGCACATCCTCGTTCCCATCGCCTTCGTCCTCATCATTGCCAGCATGGGCTCGGCGCTCTACTTCATGATGCACGACCGCGGCCACACGAAACGCATGGTCTGGTCGCTCGCCACCCGTGTCGGGCTGTCGGTGTCGCTGTTCCTGCTCATCCTGATCGCGAACTGGATGGGCTGGATCCATTCGACCGGCCTGCCGATCGGGCGTTGATGCCGTTGCCGCGGCGGCCGCTGTGACATTTCGCCGCACGGTCGCGCCACCAAGCAAAAGCGCCGCCTGACTGAGTCGCGGCGGCGCCAGGGTGGTGTCGGCAGGCAGCGGCGCTACCCGGTCGGCACCAATGAAAACGGCCCGCGCATTGCTGCGCGGGCCGTTTTTCCATTTACAGCCAGTAGACGACGACGTACAGGCCGAGCCAGACGACGTCGACGAAGTGCCAGTACCACGCGGCGCCTTCGAATGCGAAGTGATGATCGGGCTTGAAGTGGCCGCGGATCATCCGCACCAGCACCACCGCGAGCATCGTGCCGCCGAGGAACACGTGGAAACCGTGGAAGCCCGTCAGCAGGAAGAACGTCGAGCCGTACACGCCGGAGTTCAGCGTCAGGTTCAGTTCGTTGTACGCGTGGTAGTACTCGAAGCCCTGCAAGAACAGGAAGCAGATACCGAACACGAGCGTCGCGGCCAGCCATGCGATCGCCTTCTTGCGATGATCGTCACGCAGCGCATGGTGCGAGATCGTCAGCGTCACACCCGACGACAGCAGGAATGCGGTGTTCAGCGTCGGGATCGGCCACGGGCCCATCGTCTTGAAGTGCCCGGCGAGCGCGGCGGGGCCTTCGTTCGGCCACACGGCGGAGAAGTCCGGCCAGATCAGCTTGTAGTCGAGGCTGCCGAGCTGGTGCAGCGCGATTTCACGCGCATAGAACAGCGCGCCGAAGAACGCGCCGAAGAACATCACTTCCGAGAAGATGAACCAGCTCATGCTCCAGCGGTACGACTTGTCGACGTTCTTGCCGTAATGACCGCCTTCCGATTCGGCGATCGCGTCGCCGAACCAGTGATACAGCGTGAAGAGCAACCACAGCAGGCCGAGCAGCGCCGTAAACGGCGCCCAGTCGTGACCGTTGATCCACAGCGCTACCGAGCCGAGCATGACCAGCAGGCCGATGGCCGCGCTGATCGGATGCTGCGACGGATGCGGCACGAAATAGTACGGGGTCTGGTTTTGACCGCTCATGCTTGATTCTCCACTTCAGTCCAATTTGTGTACCGGAAACCGCTCCGGCTTTATTTCTTGCGCGGCGCGACTGCCACCGCTCTTTCCCGCACGCCGCGCCGTGACGCCGCGCACTGCATTCTTTCGTGGCCGCGGGCCTCAGCCCACGACGGCACGCACGATCAGGATCAGCACGCCGATGAACACGCCGGCCGCGAGCAACGCGACGATCAGCACGTGCAGCGGATTCAGCTGCGTCGCATCGGCCTCCAGGTCGCGCCGCTTGCGCACGCCGAAGAACGACCACAGCACGGCTTTCAGCGCCTGGCCGAACGACCCGCCCCGCTTGACCTCCGTCATCGCCCCGCCTCCGTCGTCATGCGTCCGGCTTCGCCGTGCCCTGCGCCGCGGTACTGCGCTGCGCCGGTGCCGGCGTGGCCGGGGTATTCAGTTCGAAGAACGTGTACGACAGCGTGATCGTCTTCACGTCCTTCGGCAGTTTCGGATCGATCACGAACACCACCGGCATCTTGCGCGACTCGTTCGCGGCCAGCGTCTGCTGCGTAAAGCAAAAGCACTCGATCTTCTTGAAGAACTCCGTCGCCTGCTTCGGCGCGTAGCTCGGAATCGCCTGCGCCACGACCGGCCGGCCCTGCCCGTTCGTCACGTCGTACACGATCGTCATCAGTTCGCCCGGATGCACGTCGAGGCTGTTGTGCTCCGGCTTGAAACCGAGCGGCCCGCGCGCGTTCGCATCGAACTCGACCGACACCGTGCGGCTGTAGTCGACCTGCGAGTTCTTCACCTCGCGCTCGCTGACGTCGCGCTGCACCAGGTTGTTGATGCCGGTGATCTGGCAGATCGCCCGATACATCGGGATCAGCGCGAAGCCGAAACCGAACATCAGTCCGGCCACGACGAAGAGCTTCACCAGCATCGAACGATTGAACGCGCGATCGACGGCGCCCTCTTCCGGCTTCGACATACGACGACTTCCTCGCTACTGCGTCAGTTGCTGCATCAGTGAGTGGACAGCCACCACTGCTTGATCACGACACCCACAAAGAAAACGGCGGCGATGACGAGCAGGGTGAGGCCGAGCCGCTTGTTGCCCGCGCGAATCTGCTCGGGCGTTCGTCTTTCTTGTGGATTCCGGTTCATCTGAAACTTCGCTGAAACCTCAATGCGGCGCCCGCCGCGCCTGCCATCAAGGCAGGCAGCGGCCGGGCGCACCATGAAACTTACTCGACGTGCGGCGGTTGCTCGAACGTGTGGAACGGAGCCGGGCTCGGCACCGTCCACTCGAGGCCCGTCGCGCCGTCCCACGGCTTGTCCGACGCCTTTTCCAGCTCGCCGCCGCCACGGTAGGCCGGCAGCGCGACCGCGAACAGGAAGTACACCTGCGCGAGGCCGAAGCCGAATGCGCCGATCGTCGCCACCTGGTTGAAGTCCGTGAACTGCGCCGGGTAGTCCGCATAACGACGCGGCATGCCGGCCAGACCGACGAAGTGCATCGGGAAGAACGTCAGGTTGAAGAAGATCATCGACGCCCAGAAGTGGATCTTGCCGCGCGTCTCGTTGTACATCCAGCCCGTCCACTTCGGCGCCCAGTAGTACCAGCCCGAGAACAGCGCGAACAGCGAGCCGGCCACCAGCACGTAGTGGAAGTGCGCCACCACGAAGTAGGTGCCGTGATACTGGATGTCGAGCGGCGCCATCGCGAGCATCAGGCCCGTCAGGCCGCCGAACGTGAACACGAACAGGAAGCCGATCGCGAACAGCATCGGGGTTTCGAACGTCATCGAGCCGCGCCACATCGTCGCGAGCCAGTTGAACACCTTCACGCCCGTCGGCACGGCGATCAGCATCGTCGCGTACATGAAGAACAGCTGGCCGGTGACCGGCATGCCCGTCGCGAACATGTGGTGCGCCCAGACCATGAACGACAGGATCGCGATCGATGCCGTCGCGTACACCATCGAGCTATAGCCGAACAGCGTCTTGCGTGCGAACGCCGGGATCACCTGCGACACGATCCCGAACGCCGGCAGAATCATGATGTACACCTCGGGGTGGCCGAAGAACCAGAAGATGTGCTGGTACATCACCGGGTCGCCGCCGCCTGCCGCGTTGAAGAACGACGTGCCGAAGTGGCGGTCGAACAGCACCATCGTGATCGCGCCTGCCAGAACCGGCATCACCGCGATCAGCAGGTACGCCGTGATCAGCCACGTCCATGCGAACATCGGCATCTTCATCAGCGTCATGCCCGGTGCGCGCATGTTCAGGATCGTCACGACGATGTTGATCCCGCCCATGATCGACGACGCGCCCATGATGTGGACCGCGAAGATCGCGAAGTCCATGCCCGGGCCCATCTGCGTCGACAGCGGTGCGTACAGCGTCCAGCCGGCAGCCGTCGCGCCGCCCGGCGCGAAGAACGAACCGACCAGCAGCACGGCCGCGACCGGCAGCAGCCAGAAGCTGAAGTTGTTCATCCGCGCGAACGCCATGTCGGATGCGCCGATCTGCAGCGGAATCATCCAGTTCGCGAAGCCGACGAATGCCGGCATGATCGCGCCGAACACCATGATCAGGCCGTGCATCGTCGTGAGTTCGTTGAAGAACTCCGGACGCATGATCTGCAGGCCCGGCTCGAACAGCTCGGCACGGATGCCGAGCGCCATCACGCCGCCCGACAGGAACATGATGAACGAGAACAGCAGGTACAGCGTACCGATGTCCTTGTGGTTGGTGGCGAACAGCCAGCGACGCCAGCCGTGCGGCATTTCGTGCGCGTGGTCGTCGTGCGCGTGGTCCGCGGCTACGTCGTGCCCGATGCTAGACATGAGAATCTCCTAATGCGAATACGTCGACTAACTCAGCGACACGTCAAGCCGCCGGGCCGATCTCGACACGCCGGGCTTCCTTAGCGTCAGCCCCGCCCGTGATCGTTTCCGGCTTTTTCATGATGATGTGGTCTTCCGCCACGCCTGCTGCCTTCAGCGCGTCGCGCACGGCCTGTGCACGATGCTTCGCCAGTTCGGCGTTCGCGTCGGCCGAGCCCGTCTTGTCGGTGAAACCCGACAGCGCGAGCTTCGCGTCCGGATGTGCCTTCGCATAGTCGGCCGCGGCGGCGATCGCCGCTTTCGCGTCGGCCGGCAGCACGCTCTTGCCCGTTTCGAAGTAGATCGTCGACAGCGCGGCCGATGCCGCCGGCTGCTCGGCGGCGCCCGACGCGGCTTGCGCCGGTGCCGATGCCGCTTCCGCCGGTGCCGCTGCCGCGCCTGCCGCGTCTTCCGGCATCTTGCCGTTGCGCGCGTCGGCCACTTGCTTCGGCTGCAGCAGGTCGTTCTTGTGGTTGCCCCACGAGTTGCGTTCGTACGTGATGACCGACGCGATGTCGAGGTCCGACAGCGACGCCCACGACGGCATCGCGCCCTTGCCGTGCAGCACGCGCTCGACGTGGCCGGCGATCGGGCCGTTCACGATCGGGCTGCCGTCCATCGCCGGGAACGCGCCGAGGCCCTTGCCGCTCACCTGGTGGCAGGCCGCGCAGTTCGCCTTGTAGACTTCCTCGCCGTGCGCGACGAGTTCAGCCATCGTGTAGACCTTGTTCGGATCGACCGACGCGCTGGCCAGCTTGGCCTTCTGCGCCGTGACCCACTTCGCGTAGTCGTCTTCCGACAGCACTTCGACGACGACCGGCATGTACGCGTGTTCCTTGCCGCACAGCTCGGTACAGAAACCGCGGAACGTGCCGACCTTGTCGGCCTTGAACCACGTGTCGCGCACGAAGCCGGGGATCGCATCCTGCTTCACGCCGAACGCGGGCACGTACCACGAGTGGACGACGTCGTTCGCGGTCGTGATGATGCGGATCTTCTTGTTGACCGGCACGACGAGCGGGTTGTCGACTTCCTGCAGATAGGTGTCGGTGATCGGCTTCTTGCCCATCACTTCGTCGCGCGGGGTGGTCAGCGTCGACAGGAAGCCGATGCCCTCGCCCGGGCCCTTCACGTAGTCGTAGCCCCACTTCCACTGGTAGCCGGTGACCTTGATCGTGAGATCGGCGTTCGTCGTGTCCTTCATCGCGACGACGGCCTTCGTCGCCGGCAGCGCCATCAGCACGACGATGACGAACGGCACGATCGTCCAGATGATCTCGACGGTCGTGCTTTCATGGAAATTGGCGGCCTTGTGGCCTTTGGATTTGCGGTGCGCGAAGATCGAATAGAACATCACGCCGAACACGCCGACGAAGATCACCGTACACAGGATCAGCATCATCGTGTGGAGATCGTAGAGCTCCTCGGCGATTTTCGTGACCGGCGGCTGAAAGTTGATCTCGTTGACGCGGGGGCCGCCCGGGCTATCACCGACCGCCAGGGCGGCACCGGCAAAGAGCAATCCGCTGCATGCCAGCACGCCCGTGAGGGCTCGCTTGATTGTTTTCATAGCATCCTTACCCAAAATTTCCATTCAAACCCTCCCCCGTCGCAAGCCGCCGGCCCGTATCGGCCGGTGCCCGCGCCTCGTCAGCCGCAGCGCCTGAGCGACACGCGCAGTTCGTCGGCGAACTGCGCACGCTTGTACTGCGCGAGATGCTGCCCGATCACGACGGTCTGCCCGCGCGATACCAGTCGAATCGGATCGCGTGGCGTCGCACCCGGCTCGACCCGCACCCAGCGCGGGTTGAATTCGATCTGCGTGAGCCGCTCCGCATCCATCCGCTCGATCACGAGCCGATGCGGAAACAGCCTGATGCGCTCGTAATCGACCGCATGACGAGCATGGATCGCAAATGCGACACCCACTGCCAGCAACTCGATTCCGGTAAAGGGCATGACGAGCCAGGCCCCTCTCCACATCAGCAACGACGCGATCACCAGCGAGAAGCCCGCGAGCGACGCATAAAACAGCACGAACTGGCGTGGCGACACCGAACAGTTGCGTTTGATCAGCCAGTCTTCGAGGACCGGCTCGCCGTTCGTCGTCTCCGCCAAAACCCTCGCTGCTTCCATCGCCGCCTCACGCGAATGGCATGCGATGCATGCCTGCATCGGACTCGTCGCCCCGTATTGCGGGGACCCCGGGACGACAAGCTGACGCATTATAGGCGGGTTCAATGGCATCCACAAGCAAGCGCCTATCGCCCGCCAAGCCAAGCGCGACAAGCTTTTCGGCCATTTTTCGCGCCAATTCGACCCCGCTTTGCGCCGCTAATTTCAGACATAACAAAACCCCTCTTTACCGCTTTACCGATTCTTCGGACGCCCCTTGCCGATATCCTCGATGCGCACGATCCCGTGCCCCTCGGCGGTCGTGCGCGGGACGGCCTTCCATGCGTGGCCGTAGATCACCTCGAAGGTCAGCGGAATCGTGCCGTCCTCGCGCCGGCGCGCCGCCAGCGCATCGCCGAGCGCCGCGCGAAAGCGCCGCGTCGCGTGCCGCGGCGCCGTGCGCTCGAACGGATAGGCGCCCCAGCGGCGCACGTCGGCCAGCAGGGAATCGGGGGATTTGTAGGTGACGGTCAGCACTTCCTGATCCATCACGGGAATCTCGAAGCCGCTCTCGACGAGCATGTCGCCGAGGTCGTGCATGTCGACGAAATCGATCACGCGCGCGGCGGGCGGCGCCATGCCCAGCGCCGCTTCGGCGTCCGCGCAGGCCGCCCGCAGCTCGCGCAGCGTGTCGGGCCCGAGCGTGCTGAACATCAGCAGGCCGTTCACGCGCAGCACGCGCTGCCATTCGGGCAGCACCGCGTCGGGACGCGAATGCCAGTGGAGAGCGAGATTCGACCAGATCAGGTCGAACGCGCCGCCCGGGAACGGCAGCGCGGCGAAATCGGCCTGCGCGACGCGCGGCCCGCGCTGGCCCAGCGCGCGGCCGAGCGACGCCGGCAGCCAGCGGCGCCAGTTGGTTTGTTCGACCTCGCGCTGACCGGCCCGCGCGAGCATCGCGCCGGACAGGTCGACGCCGAACACGGGCGCTTCCGGAAAGCGCGCGCGCAGCGCCGGCAGATCGTCGCCCGGGCCGCAGCCGGCATCGAGCACGGCCGTGGGGCTCACCTTGATGTATTCGAGACGCTCGTTCATCCGCTGCGCGATCTCGCGCGGCAGGAACGCGACCGCGTCGAAGGTGGCGGCACGGCGGTCGAAGATCCGCCGCAGGCGCCTGGCGTCATTGGCCGGACGGCCGGTTGGAGTCGAAGCTGGGGACATGTCGGGCACACTGGCGAAGAGCCCGAAGTATACTCGCTCGCCCCGGAAGCTTCATTGAGACGGGGTGGCAGGAGTGTTGCGATGACCTGCAGTTCCGCCGGACGCACGATGCGCGTCGTTTTGTCGCAGGTTCGCATGCTGGCGGCGAAAGTCGCCGCGGTCGCGCTGCCGAATCGCTGCGCGCTGTGCGGCAATTTGTCACACGCCGTGATCTGCGACGCTTGCGACGCCGCGTACTGGAATGAAGCGCGATTGCGCTGCGACGCCTGCGCGCTGCCGCTGGGTGTCGGGCAGCCGCGTTCGCGCGACGGCCGCCGCACCGGTGCCGGCCACCCGGCCGCGTATCGATGCGATGCGTGCCGCACTGCCCCGCCGCCGTTCGACGCGACGCTCGCGCTCGCGGATTACCGCGCGCCGCTCGACGGGCTGGCACGCGGCCTGAAGTTTCACGCGCGGCTCGCACTCGGCGCCGAATTCGCGGCGCGGCTCGCGCGGCTGGTCGACGATACGCGCGGCGCGGGCCGTTTCGACCGGGTCGCGCCGGTGCCGCTGTCGCACCGGCGGCTCGTCGCGCGCGGCTACAACCAGGCGTGGGCGATCGCACGTCCGCTCGCGCGCCGGCTCGGCGTGCGCGCGGATGCGGCGCTGCTCGCGCGCGTCGCCCACACCGCGCCGCAGTCGCGGCTCGACCGGCAGGCGCGGCGCGACAACGTGATGGCGGCGTTCGTGGTGGCCGGTGACGTCGCCGGCCGCCACATCGCGCTCGTCGACGACGTGATGACGTCCGGCGCGACGCTCGCGGCCGCCGCGCACGCGCTGAAGGCGGCGGGCGCCGCGCGCGTGACGAATCTGGTTGCGCTGCGCACCGCCAGGGATTAATTAGATAGAGAGGCCGGCCACACCTGCGTGGCCGCGGCCGCCACGAACCGGCCGGCCGGGAACGCGCACGTTGCGCGGCCCCGGGCGGCCCAGCCAAACCGAAACATGTTCAACGTCGTCCTCGTCGCTCCCGAAATTCCGCCGAACACCGGCAACGTGATCCGCCTGTGCGCCAATACGGGCGCGCACCTGCACCTGATCGAGCCGCTCGGCTTCCCGCTCGACGACGCACGGATGCGCCGCGCCGGCCTCGACTATCACGAGTATGCGCAGATGCGCGTGCACCGCGACTGGGATGCGTTCGTCGCATCCGAAGCACCCGATCCCGCGCGGATGTTCGCGTTCACGACCCGCGGCTCGGGCCGCTTCCACGATCACGCGTTCCTGCCGGGCGACTGGTTCGTGTTCGGCTCGGAGACCCGCGGCCTGCCCGCCGAGCTGCTCGAGCGCTTTCCGGACGAACAGCGCGTCCGCCTGCCGATGCGGCCGGACAACCGCAGCCTGAACCTGTCCAACACGGTCGCGGTGGTCGTGTTCGAGGCGTGGCGCCAGGCCGGCTTCGAAGGCGGCGCCTGACCCACCGGGCACGCCACCCGCGGCGCGCGATGCGTCAGGTCCGCGTGAGCCGCACGCGATACAGGTCGTAGATGTCGGGGGAAAAGCACGCGAACACCACGCGTGCGAGGTTCGGCGCCTGCGGCAGCATTTCGGCGACGGTGCCGACCGCGATGCCGACGGCCTCCTCGACCGGATAACGATAGATTCCGCAGCTGATTGCCGGGAACGCGATCGACGTCGCGGCGACCTCCTCGGCCAGCTCGATCGCCCGCCGGTAGCACGACGCGAGCAGGTCGGCCTCGCCGCGCCCGCCGCCGTGCCATACGGGGCCGACCGCATGGATCACGTAGCGCGCCGGCAGCCCGTGGCCGCGCGTGAGCTTTGCGTCGCCCGTGTCGCAGCCGCCGAGCGTGCGGCACTCGGCGAGCAGGCCGGGGCCGGCCGCGCGATGGATGGCGCCGTCGACGCCGCCCCCGCCGAGCAGCGAGCCGTTCGCCGCGTTGATGATCGCGTCGACCTCGAGCGTCGTGATGTCGACGACCCGCGCGTCGAGCGTGGTGGAACCGATCTGCAGCATGACACCCTCCCGGAACGCCGGAGACGGTTCAAGCGTAGTCCGCTTTGGTGCCGCGCGCCCGGCGCAACCGCACCGGGAAGCGCCGGTTCGCGCTACTCCGCGCGCGCGTCGCGCCGCAGCAGGCCGCTGACCGCGTCGCGCGGTGCGATGCCGTCGAACAGCACGCCGCACACGGCCTCGGTAATCGGCATTTCGATCGACTGCGCGCGCGCGAGCGCCAGCACGGCCTGCGCGCAGCGCACGCCTTCGGCCACGTGGCCGAGCGCGCCGAGGATGTCGTTCAGCGTGCGGCCGGCCGCCAGTTGCAGGCCGACCGTACGGTTGCGCGACAGGTCGCCCGTCGCGGTGAGGATCAGGTCGCCGAGGCCCGTGAGGCCCGTGAAGGTTTCCGCGCGGCCGCCGAGCGCGACGCCGAGCCGCGACATTTCGGCGAGGCCGCGCGTGATCAGCGCGGCGCGCGCGTTCAGCCCGAGGCCCAGGCCGTCCGAGATGCCGGTCGCGATCGCCAGCACGTTCTTCACCGCGCCGCCGACCTCGACGCCGACCACGTCGTCGCCCGTGTAGATCCGCATGGCGCCGTGATGGAACGCGGCGAGCGTGCGCTCGCGGCATGCGGCCGACGTGCTCGCCACCGTCAGCGCGACGGGCAGCGACTGGCCGACCTCGCGCGCGAAGCTCGGGCCCGACAGCACGCCGTTGCTCTGCTGCTCGGGCAGCTCGGCCGCGATCACCTGGTGCGGCAGCAGATGCGTGTCGGCCTCGAAGCCCTTGCAGACCCAGACGATATGCGCGGGCACGCAGCCTGCGTCGCGCATCGCGCGGCACAGCGTGCGCAGCCCGGCCACGGGCGCGGCGATCACGCACAGCGCGTCGTCCGCGGCGCCGTGCGCGAGCGCGGCGCCGAGATCGGCGTCGTAGCGCAACGCGTCGGGCAGCGCGATGCCGCCCAGATAGCGGGCGTTTTCGTGCCGGGCCTGCAGCCCGGCGATGAGCGCGGCGTCGCGCGCCCACAGAAGCGTATCGTGCCGCGCGGCCAGATGGCCCGCGAGCGCGGTGCCCCAGGCACCGGCACCGAGAACGGCTACTTTCATACCCAGCACCGGTCTGCGTTCAACGTCAGTTCAGCGTCGTGCCGTTCGGCGCGCCTGCCGCGGCGCCGGCCTGCTGCTGAAGCTGCGCGAGGCGCTGCTCGTACAGCGCCTGGAAGTTGATTTCCGCCAGGTGGATCGGCGGGAAGCCCGCGCGCGTGATCGCGTCGGCGATGTTCGAACGCAGGTACGGGAACAGGATCGTCGGGCAAGCGATGCCGACGAGCGGGTCGAGCTGTTCGTCCGGAATGTTGCGGATGTCGAAAATACCGGCCTGCTTCGCTTCGATCAGGAACGCGACCTTGTCCTTCACCTTCGCCGTGACGGTACCCGACACGACGACTTCGAACACGCTTTCCGCGAGACGGTCGGCCTTCACGTCGACTTCGACTTCAACCGACGGCATGTCCTGCTCGAGGAAGATCGCCGGCGAATTCGGCTGCTCGAGCGACATATCCTTCAGGTAGACGCGCTGGATGTTGAAGAACGGTTGGTTTTCGACGTCGGACATGGTGTTTCCCTAAAAGTGGTGACGGGGCGGCCCGGCTTCTCGCCGGCCGCCACGGATGAATCCTGCGCGCCCAAGCCGCGGCGCGGCCGGCGGCCATTCTGCCCTAATCAGGCCGCTTGCAGAAGCGGCACGAGCCCGCCTTCGCGGTCGAGCTTCGACAGATCGTCGTAACCGCCGACGTGCGTGTCGCCGATATAGATCTGCGGCACCGTGCGGCGCCCCGTGCGCGTCATCATTTCCTCGCGGCGGGCCGGATCGCGATCGATCAGCACCTTCTCGATCTGCTCGACCCCGCGCAGCTTCAGCAGGCGCTCGGCCTGCATGCAATACGGACACACCTGCGTGCTGTACATCAAAACCTTGTTCACTTCGCCACTCCTTGTTTGACGACCGGCATCCCGGCCTGCTGCCAGGCGGCCACGCCGCCCTCGAGCACGTGCACCTCGGCGTAACCGGCCGCCTCGACCTCGCGCGCCGCCTTCTGCGACTGCTGGCCGTTCTGGCAGACGAGCAGCACCGGCGTGCTCTTGTTCTTCGCGACTTGCGCAATTTTCGCGCCGATCTCGCCCGCAGCGACCTGGCGCGCCGACGGCAGGTGGCCGGCGGCGAAATCGGACGCGGCGCGCAGGTCGATCACGACCGCGTTGCGACGGTTGATGAGTTGCGTCGCCTCCGCGGCCGACAGGCCGCCACGGCCGCGGCGCAATGCGGGCCAGGCCAGCAGGCCGCCGGAGACCACCAGGATCGCGATGAGGGCCAGGTTCGTGTAATCGGTAAAGAACGTCACGGAATTCCGCCGGAAAAAGAGAAATCGGATGAGGACAATCCCGCCATTATAAAATAACCGTCTTGCGCGATGGCGGGCCCCGGTCGGGTCCCGTGCGACGCGCCCCGCTTCCCTATCACTACCGACCGCAAGATCCATGTACAAACTCGTTCTCATCCGCCACGGCGAATCGACGTGGAACAAGGAAAACCGCTTCACCGGCTGGGTCGACGTCGACCTGACCGAACAGGGTCGCAACGAGGCCTACCAGGCCGGCGAATTGCTCAAGGAGGCCGGCTACACGTTCGACATCGCGTACACGTCGGTGCTCAAGCGCGCGATCCGCACGCTGTGGCACGTGCAGGACCGGATGGACCTGATGTACCTGCCGGTCGTCCATTCGTGGCGCCTGAACGAGCGCCACTACGGTGCGCTGTCGGGCCTGAACAAGGCGGAAACGGCCGCGAAGTTCGGCGACGAGCAGGTGCTCGTGTGGCGCCGCAGCTACGACACGCCGCCGCCCGCGCTCGAGCCGACCGACGAGCGCGCGCCGTTCAACGACCCGCGCTACGCGAAGGTGCCGCGCGAGCAGCTGCCGCTCACCGAGTGCCTGAAGGACACGGTCGCGCGCGTGCTGCCGCTGTGGAACGAATCGATCGCGCCGGCCGTCCGTGCCGGCAAGCAGGTGCTGATCGCCGCGCACGGCAACTCGCTGCGCGCGCTGATCAAGTACCTCGACGGCATCTCGGACAGCGACATCGTCGGCCTGAACATCCCGAACGGCGTGCCGCTCGTGTATGAACTCGACGAGAACCTGAAGCCGATCCAGCACTATTACCTCGGCGACCAGGACGCGATCGCGCAGGCGCAGGCCGCCGTCGCGAAGCAGGGCAAGGCGGGCTGACGCCCGTCGCGCCGGGCGGGCCGCGTCCGGCGCGGGGTGCCCGGCCGCGGCCCGCACCCCGCGCGAACCTTCTCGGCCCCGCTGCTGTCGAATCCGCTTTCGAACCCGCAGCGCGGCCGGCGGGGCCCAGCCAGGCCGGCTCCGGGCCGTTTGCGGCGCTTTTCGCGCCGTTCCACTGAGTCTTCGGACGAACAGTTATACTTGTCCGCTACATCCCCGCTACCGCCACGCGCTTCCCGACCGCACCAGATCTCTATGCGAATGAAATTGAAGAACATCGGCCTGATTGCCGCGGGCCTCGCCACGGGCGTGTTCGCCACGCTGCAGGTTTCCGCATCGGCCGAGCAGACCGCCACGGCGCCGCTTCCCCTGGACCAGCTCCGCCTGTTCGCGGAAGTCTTCGGCCAGATCAAGCGCGAGTACGTCGAACCGGTCGACGACAAGAAGCTGCTGACGGCGGCGATCAAGGGCATGGTGTCGAGCCTCGACCCGCACTCGTCGTTCCTCGACAAGACCGACTATGACGAGCTGCAGGAGCAGACGAAGGGCCGCTTCGCGGGTCTCGGCATCGAGATCTCGCAGGAAGACGGCCTCGTCAAGGTGATCTCGCCGATCGAGGATACGCCCGCGTTCCGCGCCGGCATCCGTCCGGGCGACCTGATCACGCGCATCAACGACAAGCCGGTGCGCGGCATGACGCTCGACAAGGCCGTCAAGCAGATGCGCGGCGAGCCGGGCACCAAGGTCACGCTGACGATCTTCCGCAAGAGCGACGACCGCACGTTCCCGGTCACGGTCACGCGCGCGATCATCAAGGTCCAGAGCGTGAAGATGAAGATCCTCGATCCGGGCTACGCGTATGTCCGCATCACGAGCTTCCAGGAACGCACGACGCCCGACCTCGCGCAGAAGCTGCAGGACATCGCGCGCCAGCAGCCGAACCTGAAGGGCCTCATCCTCGACCTGCGCAACAACGGCGGCGGCCTGCTGCAGAGCGCGGTCGGCGTGGCCGGCGCGTTCCTGCCGCCCGACTCGGTCGTCGTGTCGACCAACGGCCAGATCCCCGATTCGAAGCAGGTCTACCGCGATACGTACGACAACTATCGCCTGCCGTCCTTCGACGGCGATCCGCTGAAGAACCTGCCGCCGGTCTTCAAGACCGTGCCGATGATCGTGCTGACGAACGCCTATTCGGCATCCGCGTCGGAAATCGTCGCGGGTGCGCTGCAGGATTCGAAGCGCGCGCAGATCATGGGCAAGACGACGTTCGGCAAGGGTTCGGTGCAGACGGTCCGCCCGATGACGGCCGACACCGCGCTGCGCCTGACCACCGCGTACTACTACACGCCGAGCGGCCGTTCGATCCAGAACAAGGGCATCACGCCGGACGTGCCGGTCGATCAGTACGCGGACGGCGATCCCGACGACGTGCTCGTGACGCGCGAGGTCGACTACACGAACCACCTCGCGAACACGCAGGACCCGAACGAGAAGAAGGAACAGGAAGAGCGCGAGCAGCGCCGGATGGATCAGCTGCGCATCCTCGAAGAGCAGAACGACAAGAAGACGCCGGAGCAACGCCAGAAGGATCGCGATCGCAAGCCGATCGAGTTCGGCAGCGCCGACGACTTCATGATGCAGCAGGCGCTCAACAAGCTCGAGGGCAAGCCGGTCCAGGAATCGAAGTCGCTGCTCGCCGAGAGCACGAAGAGCCCGACCGGCAAGGCTGCCGCCGTATCGAAGGCATCGGGCGCCAGCGCAAAGCCGGCGTCCGCACCGAAGCCCGCGTCGGCGCCGAAGTAAGCGCCGGCCGGCATCCGACGGGCCATCGCGGGAAGACCGCGATGGCCCGTTTTTCATGCGCGCCTAAAATAACGAAACGTCCGCCCGCCTCGCCCCACGACTCCCCATGAACGACGATCAACTCCTGCGCTACTCCCGACACATCCTCGTCGACGAAATCGGCATCGACGCGCAGCAGCGCTTTCTCGACGCGCATGCGATCGTCGTCGGCGCGGGCGGCCTCGGCTCGCCCGCCGCGATGTACCTCGCGGCATCGGGTGTCGGCACGATCACGCTCGTCGACGCCGATACGGTCGACCTCACGAACCTGCAGCGGCAGATCCTGCACGTGACGGCATCGGTCGGCCGCAGCAAGGTCGAATCGGGGCGCGACGCACTCGCGCAGCTGAACCCCGAGGTGAAGGTGAACGCGGTCGCGGCACGCGTCGACGATGCGTGGCTCGACACGCACGTCCCGCGGGCGACCGTCGTGCTCGACTGCACCGACAACTTCGCGACGCGCCACGCGATCAACCGCGCGTGCGTCGCGCACGGCGTGCCGCTCGTGTCGGGCGCCGCACTGCGTTTCGACGGCCAGATCAGCACGTTCGACTTCCGCGATCCGGCCGCGCCCTGCTATGCGTGCGTGTTCCCGGAAGACCAGCCGTTTGAGGAAGTCGCGTGCGCGACGATGGGCGTGTTCGCACCGACGGTCGGGATCATCGGCGCGATGCAGGCGGCCGAAGCGCTGCGCGTGATCGGCGGCATCGGCAAGACGCTCAACGGGCGGCTGATGATGCTCGATTCGCTGCGAATGGAGTGGACGACGATGAAAATCGCGCGCCAGGCCGACTGCCCCGTGTGCGGGGGCCGGCATTGACGCGCGACGGGCAGGCGCCGAGCGGCGCCTGCGCGACACGGCGACAGCGAGCGGCGACCTGGCCGCCTAGGCGGCCGCATCCGCCCGCGGCTCGGCGACCGACAACCGCTGCAACGCCGCCTGCACCTCTTCCGGCTCGAACGCCGTGAGCACGTCGGCCGTCGGCTTCTCGAGCGCCTTCAGATGCGCGCGCAGGATCTCCTGCTTCACGACGAGCAGCTGGCTCGGGTGCATCGAGAACTCGGTGAGCCCCATCCCGAGCAACAGGCGCGTGAGCGCCGGATCGCCCGCCATCTCCCCGCACACCGACACCGACACGCCCGCGCGCTTCGCTTCGCGCAGCGTATAGGCGATCAGGTGCAGCACGGCCGGATGCAGCGGGTCGTACAGGTGCGCGACCGCGTTGTCGGCGCGGTCGATCGCGAGCGTGTACTGGATCAGGTCGTTCGTGCCGATCGACAGGAAATCGAACCGCTTCAGGAACAGCGGCAGCGCGATCGCCGCGGCCGGAATCTCGATCATCGCGCCGATGCGCACGTTCCGGTCGTACGCGAGCCCCGCATCGTCGAGCTGGCGCTTCGCCTCGCGGATCAGGTCGAGCGTCTGGTCGATTTCCTGCGCGTGCGCGAGCATCGGGATCAGGATCTTCACCTGGCCGAACGCGGACGCGCGCAGGATCGCCCGCAGCTGCGTGAGGAACATCTGCGGCTCGGACAGGCTCCAGCGGATCGCGCGCAGGCCGAGCGCCGGGTTCGGCGCGGTTTCGTAGCCTTCGTCGAGCGCCTCGAGCGGCTTGTCCGCGCCGACGTCGATCGTGCGGATCGTCACCGGCATGCCCTTCATCCACTCGACGGCGCGCTTGTACGCGGCGAACTGCTCCTCCTCTTCCGGCATCTCCTTCTGATGCATGAACAGGAACTCGGAGCGGAACAGGCCGACGCCGACCGCACCGGCCTCGACGGCCGCCTTCGCGTCGTCGGGCAGCTCGATGTTCGCGTACAGCTCGATCTTGGTGCCGCACAACGTTTGCGTCGGCGAGAACTTCAGCCGCTGCAGCTTGCGCTGCTCCAGCTGCTTCTCGGACTGGCGGTACGAATATTCCTCGAGGACGATCGGCGCGGGATCGACGATCACGATGCCCTGGTCGCCGTCGACGATGATCAGGTCGTCCTGGCGGATCAGCGCGCTCGCGTGCTGCACGCCGACCGCGGCCGGAATGCCGAGACTGCGCGCGACGATCGCCGTGTGCGACGTGCGCCCGCCGAGATCGGTGACGAACGCCTGGAACGACTGCGTCTTGAACTGCATCATGTCGGCCGGCGCGATGTCGTGCGCGACGACGATCATCTCGTTCGTGCCGTTCTTGGCCGCGCGGTCGAGCGCCTGCGACGCGGACGGCGCACCGGCCAAGGCCTTCAGCACGCGCTCGACCACCTGCTCGATGTCGGCCTTGCGCTCGCGCAGGTATTCGTCCTCGATGTCGTCGAAGTGGCGCGTGAGCAGCTCGAGCTGCTCGGTCAGTGCCCATTCGACGTTGTAGCGGCGCGTGCGGATCAGGTCGATGGTTTCCTGCACGAGCATCTCGTCGCTCAGGATCATCGTGTGGACGTCGATGAATGCGCCGACTTCGCTCGGGGTGTCGTCGGTCAGGTCGGCGCGCAGCGCCTCGAGTTCGTGATGCACGACGTCGAGCGCCGTGCGGAATCGCTCGACCTCGGCGTCGATCTGGGGTGCCTCGACCAGGTAATGGGCGACGTCGAGCGCCGCCGGCGCGATCAGATACGCTCGCCCGATCGCGATACCACGTGAGACGGGAATGCCATGCAGCGTGAAGGACACGCGCACCTCCTCTGTACAAGTAAAGCCGCGGCACACTGCTGCGATGCGCTTATGACCCCGGTTAGCGATTATAAATTCCGCGCCCCCCCGCTGACTGCATGCACCGCAGCATTGCGCATTCCGCATCAATGCTGCCGACGAAAAAAATGCCGCGAAATCCGCGGCATTCTGACTGGAAACGGCAACGATCGCGCGTGGCGATCACTGGCCTTCGCCGAACTTGTCGGCGATCAGCTTCAGCAGCGCGTCCATCGCTTCCTGCTCGTCGGACCCTTCGGTCTCGATCGTCACGGTGCTGCCGATCCCCGCCGCCAGCATCATCACGCCCATGATGCTCTTCGCATTGATCTTGCGCCCGTTGCGCGTCATCCAGACTTCCGACTGGAAGTTGCCGGCCAGTTGCGTGAGCTTGGCCGATGCGCGCGCATGGAGCCCCAATTTATTGACGATGGTGGTTTCTTGTTGAAGCATGATTCTCGGTCGGGTCGGTCGAGGCCGCCGGCGGCGCACGCCGGCGGTGTGGTCTAAAACGGAAAACGGGAAATCAGTGCGACTCGGTGCGCGGCTGCGGTTCCGGCGGAATCGGCGCGCATTGGCCGCAGCCGGTTTCCGTCGGCGGCGGCGGTGTGCCGGCCGACACCTCGTGGACGCCCTTCGCGCCGCCGGACAGCGCCTTGTCGACGAGCTTGTCGAGCGGCACGGTACGGTAGCAGACGGCCCGCACGAGCATCGGCAGGTTCACGCCCGCCAGCACGCGCACGTTGTCGAGCTTCGCGAGCTGGCCGGCGATGTTCGCCGGCGTCGCGCCGTACATGTCGGTCAGCACGACCACGCCGTTGTCTTCCCGGAGCCGCGCGAGTTCCGCGTGCGCGAACGCCATCACCTGGGCCGGGTCGCTGTCCGCCATCACGTCGATACAGCCGATGCGGGCAGGCACGCCGCCATAGATGTGCGCGATGCAGTCCCGCAGCGCGGTGGCGAGCGGAGCGTGCGCGATGATCAGGATCCCGGCCATGTCAGATCGCTCCCGGCCGCCCCTGGCGGGCCGACGCCCCGCGGCGGGGCAATGAGCGTAGCGAGTGTGGGAAACGTTTCATGTTCAGCCTTGCAACAGTATCGGCCCGACCGCCGGGCCTTCGGTGCGCCGAAAACGGCACCTGGCAAGCGGGCATTGTAGCAGGCCGGTCAAGCGGCTCCGGCGACGGGGGGCCTGCGCGACCGCCGCCGGGGTTGCGCGGAAAGCGGCCTACGCGGCCGCACGCTCCAGCGCGTCGATGAACATCGCGGCGACGTCGAAGCCCGTTTGCTCCATGATCTCGCGGAAGCACGTCGGACTCGTGACGTTCACCTCGGTCAGCCAGTCGCCGATCGCATCGAGGCCGACCAGCAGCAGCCCGCGCGACGCGAGCACGGGCCCGAGCGTGGCCGCGATCTCGCGATCGCGGGCCGTCAGCGGCTGCGCGACGCCGAGCCCGCCCGCGGCGAGATTGCCGCGCACCTCGCTGCCCTGCGGAATCCGCGCGAGCGAATACGGCACGGGCTCGCCGGCGATCAACAGGATGCGCTTGTCGCCCGCCTTGATCTCCGGAATGAACTTCTGGATCATCAGCGAGCGCGTGCCGTCATGGCCGAGCATCTCGATGATCGCGCCGAGATTCATCCCGTCGGCCTTCACGCGGAACACGCCCATCCCGCCCATCCCGTCGAGCGGCTTCACGATCACGTCGCCATGCTCGGCGTGGAATGCACGCAAGCGCGCCGCGTCGCGCGTGACGAGCGTCGGCGCGACGAACTGCGGAAACTCGCCGATCGCCAGCTTCTCCGAGTGATCGCGGATCGACTGCGGCTTGTTGAACACGCGTGCGCCCGCGCGTTCGGCCAGCTCCAGCATCCAGGTGGCCGTCACGTACTCCATGTCGAACGGCGGATCCTTGCGCATCAGCACCGCGCCGAACGACGTCAGTTGACGCGACTCGTGCGCGGCCGCCTCGTACCACGGACGGCGATGCAGGTCGGTCGTGTCGCCGACGATCGTCACGCGCTGCACGTCCGCCTCGACGCCCGAGCCCGTCCACGCGAGCTGGTGCGGCTGGCACGTGTACACCGCATGCCCGCGCCGGGCGGCCTCCGCCATCATCGCGTAGGTCGAATCCTTGTAGATCTTGAAATGCTCGAGCGGGTCGGCGATAAAAAGAATGTCCATGCGGGTCCTGTACGTAGCGAAGGTCCGTTACACCTGGATGGCTTCGGGATCGGTCTTTTCCAGTTCGATCGACGACGCGATCAGCGACAGCCGCGCGACGACGCCGTACATGTAGAAACGGTTCGGCGGCGCGGCGCCGGGCTTCGCGCCGGCATCCGGCAGCGCGGTGTGCTCGAAGCCGAGCGGCACGTAGTGCATGCCGGGCGCGTTCAGGTTCTGGTCGCGCTCGCGGCCGCCGTGCGTGCGGTAGAAGCCGCCGACCACGTAGCGGTCGATCATGTACACGACGGGCTCGGCCACTTCGTCGCCGACGCGCTCGAACGTATAGACGCCTTCCTGCACGATCACGTCGCGCACCGCGAGGCCGGCCTTCGACTCGGCCATCTGCGCGCGCTCGGCCTTCGACATCCGGCCGATCTCGGCCGCGTCGTGCACGGTCATCACGCCGCGCCCCGCCGTGCCCGCGTCGGCCTTCACGACGACGTACGGCTTCTCGCTGATCCCGTATTCGCGATACTTGCGCGCGATCTTCTTCAGCACGCCGTCGATCGCGTCGGCGAGCGCCTGCTCGCCTTCATGCGCCTGCCAGTCGACGCCTTCCACGTGCGCGAAATACGGATTCACCATCCACGGATCGACGCCGACCATCTTCGCGAACTTCTTCGCGACGTCGTCGTAGCACGCGAAGTGCGTCGACTTGCGGCGCACGGCCCAGCCCGCGTGCAGCGGCGGCAGCAGGTACTGCTCGTGCAGGTTTTCCAGCACGGCCGGGATGCCGGCCGACAGGTCGTTGTTCAGCAGGATCGAGCACGGATCGAAATTCTTCAGGCCAAGGCGGCGCGGCGAACGCTCGAGCGGCTCGAGCACGATCTTCTGGCCGTCGGCCAGCGTGATCGGCGTCATGTCGGTGATGCTCGGGTCGAGCGAGCCGAAGCGCACGTTCAGGCCGGCCTGACGCATGATCGTCGCGAGGCGCGCGACGTTTTCGAGGTAGAACGCGTTGCGGGTCGGCAGCTCGGGGATCACGAGCAGGTTCTTCGCGTCCGGGCAGATCTTCTCGATCGCGGCCATCGCGGCCTGCACGGCCAGCGGCAGCACTTCGGACGGCAGGTTGTTGAACGCGCCGGGAAACAGGTTCGCGTCGACGGGCGCCAGCTTGAAGCCGGCATTGCGCAGGTCCACCGAACAATAGAACGGCGGGGTGTGTTCCTGCCATTCGAGCCTGAACCAGCGTTCGATCGCAGGCGTCGCGTCGAGGATCTTCTGCTCGAGTTCGAGCAGCGGACCGTTCAACGCGGTAACGAGGTGGGGAACCATGAATCACTCGCGAGCGGGAGAATGAAGATTGTAGAGCAATTGCCTTGCCCATTTGGGGATTGTTCCCGGCTTCACAAGGATAAGGAGGAAGTTTTCGGCTATTGACCCGATAGAGTGAAGGGTTATCCGCTACGGCAGTGAGTGGCGGGAGAAAAAAAGCCCGCCGGGTAGGCGGGCCGAAGTCGCTGCGCTCATTCGGAGCGGGCGCCGTCGTCGCGGCGGCCCGCTGTTGATTCGTGAGACTTATTCCACGTGCTCGCCGTGCAGGATCACGTCGAGACCTTCGCGCTCTTCCTCTTCGGTCACGCGCAGGCCCATCGTCAGGTCGATCAGCTTCAGCAGCACGAAGCTCAGCACGCCGCTGTAGACCAGCGTGATCAGCACGCCCTTCGCCTGCAGCAGCAGGCTGCCGTCGGCGCCGCCGATGTCCTTGACCGCGAACACACCCGTCAGCAGCGCGCCGAGAATCCCGCCGATGCCGTGCACGCCGAACGCGTCGAGCGAATCGTCGTAGCCGAGCTTCGACTTGAGCCAGGTCGCCGACCAGAAGCAGACGACGCCGGCGGCGATACCGATCACCAGTGCGCCCGCCACGCCGACGAAACCGGCGGCCGGCGTGATCGCCACGAGACCCGCGACCGCGCCCGACACGATGCCGAGCACCGACGGCTTGCCCTTCGCGATCCACTCGGCAAACATCCAGCCGAGCGCCGCGCAGGCGGTTGCCACTTGCGTGGTCAGCATCGCGAAGCCGGCACGGCCGTCGGCCGCGACCGCGGAACCCGCGTTGAAGCCGAACCAGCCGACCCACAGCATCGAGCCGCCGATCATCGTCAGCACGAGGTTGTGCGGCGCCATCGATTCGCGACCGTAGCCGACACGCTTGCCGAGCACGAGGCACGACACGAGGCCCGCGATACCGGCGTTGATGTGCACCACCGTGCCGCCCGCGAAGTCGAGCACGCCGTCGGCCGACAGCCAGCCGGTCGGCTCCCACACCATGTGCGCGATCGGCACGTAGACGATCAGCGACCAGAGCGTCATGAACACGAGCATCGCCGAGAACTTCATGCGATCGGCGAACGCGCCGCAGATCAGCGCCGGCGTGATGATCGCGAACGTCATCTGGTAGACGAAGTAGACCGATTCCGGAATCGTCGTCGCGAGATGGCTGACGGTCAGCGTCGTCGCCTTGTCGCCCTTGATGTAGTTCATGCCGTGCAGGAACGCGCGCGACAGGCCGCCGATGAAGCCGTTGCCCGGCGTGAACGCGAGGCTGTAGCCGACCACCGTCCACAGCACCGTGATCACCGCGGTGATCGCGAAGCTCTGCATCACGGTCGCGAGCACGTTCTTCTTGCGGACCATGCCCGCGTAGAACAGCGCGAGGCCCGGGATCGTCATGAACAGCACGAGCGCGGTGGAGGTCAGCATCCACGCGGTGTCGCCCGCGCTGATCTTCGACGAATCGACCGAGAACGGGGCGGTCGGCGCAGCCGGTGCGGCCGGCGCGGACGCGGCGGCGGCGGCCGATGCGTCGGCGGCGCCCGAAGCCGGTGTGGCGGCAGCGGCGGTGGCGGATGCGTCGGCGGCCGGCGCCGAAGCGGCCGGCGCGGCGGCGGCCGATGCGTCGGAAGCCGTGGCGGCGGGCGCGGATGCGGCCGCGGCGGACGCCGCGTCGTCGGCAAGCGCGGAGCCGACGCCGGCCGCCATCAGCGAACCGGCCATCAGCAGGGACATCAGAAGTTTGCGCATCTTGGGTTTCCTCTTGTCGCTTGTCTTGTCTGTTCTGTTACAGCGCGTCGGCGCCGGTCTCCCCGGTGCGAATCCGGATCACTTGCTCGATCGGCGTGACGAAAATCTTGCCGTCGCCGATTTTCCCGGTGCGCGCGGCCCGCTCGATCGCTTCCACCGCCTGGTCGACGAGATCGTCGGACACGGCCGCCTCGATCTTCATCTTCGGCAGGAAATCGACCACGTATTCGGCGCCGCGATACAGCTCGGTATGCCCCTTCTGGCGGCCGAACCCTTTTACCTCCGTCACCGTGATGCCCGAGACGCCAAGCGCCGACAGCGCCTCGCGCGTCTCATCGAGCTTGAACGGCTTGATGATTGCGGTAATGAGTTTCATGAAGTCCTCTCGCTGAGTTGTCCCGTCGAATTGGTTGGAATGTTGTAACGGACTCTCCTCAGCAACTCGCATGCCATGTTGATCCGAGCACCGTCTCGAAGGGCTCGGGAACGGGGTCGCATCCCCCGATGTAAGGCGCCGAAGCCCGGCCGAATGGCCAACGCGGGCCGGTTTGCTGGCGCGGCGAAAGGAACGTTGCTAGAGTGCACGCACGTCCCGGATTACCGGGCCATTCACCCATGCCGGCGCCATGCCCGGAATTCGCGCCCCCGGCGCACCATTTCCGGTCATGCGTGCATCATGGGCACGTACGCAACTGAAGATGCACAATTTTTGTGCAAGGAAGGGGAATCACATGAAGCAACCCAGCGACGTTTTCAACGATCTGCAGTCGCGCGTCAGCGACCTGCTGAAAAACTCGCCGGCCAAGGACGTCGAGCGCAACGTGAAGGCCATGCTGTCGCAAGGCTTCTCGAAGCTCGATCTCGTCACGCGCGAGGAATTCGACACGCAGGCCCAGGTGCTCGCCCGCACCCGCGTGCGCCTCGAGGAACTCGAAAAGCGCGTCGCGGAACTCGAGCAGAAGCTCGCCGCACCGCAGGCCTGACGCCGCACCCGGCCGCAAGGTCCGGGCGCGGGCCGCCTCGCGCGGCCCGCGCCCGCCACCGCCGAGCCTCCGTTTTCGTCGTAGTTCGTCGTCCGTCGTTCTCCGCAGCACCCCGCTCTTCGCAGTCCATCGCTCTTCGCAGTTCGTCGTTTCGCAGCCCCTCGTTCTTTCCCCGCGCCACGCCGGCACGCGCGCACCGATTTCTCCGATTCCCGCGGCATGCGGCCCCGAACGGCCGTCGTCCGCCTGCTTACAGGAGCCTCGCCATGTCGCTCGCCGTGGTGCGCAGTCGCGCGCCCGCCTCCGGCCGCGCGCCGGACGTTACCGTCGAAGTCCATCTCGCCAACGGGCTGCCGTCGTTCTCGATCGTCGGCCTGCCCGATCTCGAAGTCCGCGAGAGCCGCGAGCGCGTGCGCGCCGCGCTGCAGAACTGCGGCTTCGAATTTCCCGTGCGCCGCATCACCGTGAATCTCGCGCCGGCCGACCTGCCCAAGGAGTCGGGCCGGTTCGACCTGCCGATCGCGCTCGGCATCCTCGCCGCGAACGGCCAGATCCCGGCCGACGCGCTGGCCGGCCGCGAATTCGCCGGCGAACTGTCGCTGACGGGCGCGCTGCGGCCGATGCGCGGCGCGTTCGCGATGGCGTGCGGTGCCGCGCGGGACTGGCGGGCGGGCGAAACCGGATCGGAACCGGGCTCGGGCCCGGACGCCGTCGCGACGCCGGGCTCCGCGGCGGCCTCACGCGCGCCGGAGTTGTACCTGCCGTTCGACAGCGCGGCCGAGGCCGCGCTCGTGCCGGGCGTGACCGTGTTCGGCGCGCGCGACCTGCCCGCGCTGTGCGCGCACCTCGCCGATGCGCCGGACGGGCGGCTCACGCCGGTCGCGGCGCCCTGCCTCGACGGCCTGCCGGCGCCGGCCGCGCCCGACCTCGCGGATGTGGTCGGCCAGCGCGGGGCGCGGCGTGCGCTCGAAGTCGCCGCCGCGGGCGGCCATCACATGCTGATGGTCGGGCCGCCGGGGGCCGGCAAGTCGATGCTGGCCGCGCGGCTGGCCGGCCTGCTGCCGCCGCTGACCGACGACGAGGCGCTGACGTCGGCCGCGCTGCTTTCCGCGAGCCGCCTCGGCTTCTCGCCCGCGCAGTGGCGCCGGCGGCCGTTCCGTTCGCCACATCACTCGTCGAGCGCCGCCGCGCTGGTCGGCGGCCGCAATCCGCCACAGCCGGGCGAAATCACGCTCGCGCATCTCGGCGTGCTGTTTCTCGACGAGCTGCCGGAATTCGACCGGCACGTGCTCGAAATGCTGCGCGAGCCGCTCGAAGCCGGCCGCATCACGATTTCGCGCGCGGCCCAGCAGGCCGACTTCCCGGCCGCGTGCCAGTTGATCGCCGCGATGAATCCGTGCCCGTGCGGCTGGCACGGCGATCCGTCCGGGCGCTGCCGCTGCTCGCCGGACGTCGCCGCGCGCTACCTGCGCAAGCTGTCGGGGCCGCTGCTCGATCGCATCGACATCCAGATCGACCTGCCCGCGCTGTCGCCGGCCGAGCTCGCGTCGCGCACGACGGCGCCCGGCGAGCCGAGCGCGGCGGTGGCCGCGCGCGTCGCGCAGGCGCGGGCGCTGCAGCTCGACCGGCAGGGCAAGACGAATCACATGCTGAGCGGCCGCGAGACCGACGACCTGTGCCGGCCGACCGACGAAGGCGAGCGGCTGTTGCGCGAGGCCGGCGAGCGCTTCGGCTGGTCGGCGCGCGCGTATTTCCGCGTGCTGAAAGTGGCGCGGACGATCGCCGACCTGGCCGGCGACCCGCTGCCGACGGCCGCGCAGATCGCCGAGGCGATCCGCTACCGGCGCGCGCTCACGGCGCTCTGAGTGCCCTCTTAGGACAAAATCCGGCTGTCAAGACTTGACTTATGCACAATTTAGCGAATCCGGCCCCGGATCGCGGCTCGCCGGGGCCGTTGCGTGACGGAATCCGTATCCCTTTGTTTTCATTGATCTTTCCCAAACGGCACGTGCACGGCCAAATGAGCCGGAAGGCCGTCCGGTGAGGCTCGGCGGGAAATCCGGGTGACTTTTCAACAAAGTTATCCACATGCGCTGTGGATAGTCGAAAAAACCTCGCAAAATCCGGTCACTAGCGTCGAAAGCTGCGAATGAACTTTCAGTTGTCACAGCGTGTCCGGGGCGCTCGCGGGCCGCGATCAATCGAGTTTGAACGAGCCGAAAAACTGGTCGAGCTGCTCCTGCGCGAGCGGCCGGTCGGCGATCACGACGGCCTGGTACGCGTGCCGGCCGCGCGCGGCGAGCCGGGCGACGATCGTCTTGCGCGCGCGATCCCCGCCGGCGGCGGCCCCCGCGATACGCAGCTCGATCCCGTCCACCGCGCCGCCGGCCGCGAGCGGCACCGGCACCGATGCCGTCCGCGGCGCGCCTTCGAGGTTGCGCGACAGCCCTGCGCGCAGGAAGTCGAGCGCCGCGCGGCGCGTGTCGTCACGGTCGTCCGGCAACGTCAGCGTGCCGACCGCGAACACCGCGCCGTCGACATGCGCGGCCTGCATCCGCATCGGCATCGACGTGCCGCCGATCGCCACCGGCTGCTCCTCGACGGTCGGCTTCGCCGGCAGGTCGATCGTATAGCCGGCATCGTTGTGCAGCGTGCGCCAGTCGAACGATGGGGAGCACGCGGCCAGCGCGGCGCTGATGCATGCGAGCGCGGCGAAGTGTCGCAGCGGGCGAAAAAGGGGGCGCAACGAATCGATGACTTCCTTCGGCATGGCGTGGATCGGGGACAGGCAAAACCGGCATTATCCGCCGAACCTGACAACCGGAATGCGTGGTGGCCGCCGGTGCGCGCGCCGCATTCGCGCTAAAATGGGCGCCGAATTTCGACGTCCTTTGCATCGACCCGCGTCATCGACCGACTCCGAGAGCACCTGATGAACACCACGCCTCCCGCCCGCCGCAGTGCCGGCCCCGTCCGCTACCTCGTCGCGGCCGCCGTCGTCGCGGCCATCGCCGTCGCCGGTTTCTTCGCGTTCAACGGCAAGTCCAGCGTGCCGGACGCGACGTTCACGCTGCTGTCGGGCCAGAAGGTCTCGACCGCCGGCGACCTGAAGGGCAAGGTCTATCTGGTGAACTTCTGGGCGACGAGCTGCGCGACTTGCATGCAGGAAATGCCGCAGATGGTCGATACCTACAACCGTTTCAAGGGTCAGGGTCTGGAATTCGTCGCGGTCGCGATGAACTACGATCCGCCGATGTACGTCGCGAACTACGCGCAGACGCGCCAGCTGCCGTTCAAGGTCGCGCTCGACGACGGCAGCGTCGCGAAGCAGTTCGGCAACGTGCAGCTCACGCCGACGACCTTCGTCGTCGACAAGGACGGCAAGATCCTCAAGCGCTACGTCGGCGCGCCGCAGTTCGCGGAGCTCGACGCGCTGCTCAAGAAGGCGCTCGACGGCAACGCGGCCTGAGCGCCGCAAGATCCGGCTCGACGGGCCGCGCGCAGCGCCCTTCCCGCCTACACGGACCGTACGGCCGGGCAACCCGGTTCCGCGGTCCGTTTGCTTTTCAGCGCTCGGTTTCGCCTTTCGCCGACAGCCCGTAGCGCTTCATCTTCTCGTACAGCGTCGCCTTGCCGACGTGCAGCCGGTCGGCCGTCGCGGCGACCGCGCCGCCCGTCTGGTTCAGCGCCTCTGCGATCACCGCGCGCTCGAACTGCTCGATGCGCTCCTTCAGCGTCTGGTCGTTGTCCGCGCCGTCGCCGCCCGCGCCCGTTTCCTGCGGCATGTCGGCCACGCCGAGCACGAACCGGTCGGCCGCGTTGCGCAGCTCGCGCACGTTGCCGGGCCAGTCGCGCTGCATCAGGCTCGCGCGCTGGCGGTCGGTCAGCACCGGCGCGGGCCGCCCGTAGCGCACGGCCGCGTCGAGCATGAAGTGCTCGAACAGCGGCACGATGTCCTCGCGGCGCTCGGCGAGCGGCGGCAGCGCGATCGTCACGACGTTGAGCCGGTACAGCAGGTCGCGCCGGAACGTGCCGGCCGCGACGAGCTCGCTCATGTCGCCCTTCGCGGCCGCGACGACGCGGCAATTCACGCGGATCGGCTGGTTCGAGCCGAGCCGCTCCAGCACGCCGTCCTGCAGCACGCGCAGCAGCTTCACCTGCAGCGCGAGCGGCATGCTTTCGATTTCGTCGAGGAACAGCGTGCCACCGGACGCATATTCGAGCTTGCCGACGCGGCGCTTCGCGGCGCCCGTGAAGGCGCCGGGCTCGTAGCCGAACATCTCCGATTCGAACATCGGCTCGGGCAGCGCGCCGCAATTCACCGCGATGAAGGGCTTGTCGCGGCGCGGCGACAGTTCGTGCAGGCTGCGCGCGATCAGCTCCTTGCCGGCGCCGGTGTCGCCGTTGATCAGCACCGACGCGTCGGTCGGCGCGACGTTCGCGATCAGCTTGCGCACCTGCTCGATCGCGGGGCTGCGGCCGATGATGCGCGGCGCGACGACGTCCTTCCCGGCCAGCTCGCGCCGCAGCGCGTGATTCTCGAGCACGAGCTCGCGGCGCTCGAGCGCGCGGCGCACCGTCTCGATCAGGCGCTCGGCCGCGAACGGTTTTTCGATGAAGTCGTACGCGCCGTCGCGCATCGCCTGCACGGCCATCGAGATGTCGCCGTGCCCGGTGACGAGGATCACCGGCACGTCGGGCACGCGCTCGCGGCACTGCGCGAGCACGTCGAGCCCGCTCGCACCGGGCAGCCGGATGTCGCTGACGATCGCGCCGGCGGTGTCCGCGACGATCGCCTTCTCGGCCGCTTCGGCCGACTCGAAGCCGGCGACGTCGAAGCCCGCCAGCTGGAGGCTCTGCACGCTCGCCCGGCGAACGAGCGCATCGTCTTCGATATAGATCACTTGCAGCCGGTTGGCCATCGTACTCACTTGCTCCTGACAGGCCGCGCGGCTGTGTCGCGCGCGGCTGCGTTGATGCCGGTCGTGCGCCGACCGGGCCTGCGACGGGTCTAGTGCGAACCCGCCGGCTCGGACACGGAGTCCGGATGATGCGTGCGTGCGCGCCGCAGCGTCAAGACGAACAGCGCGCCGCCCGACGGCGCGTTGCGCGCGGTCAGCGCACCGCCCGCGTCGCTCGCGATCGACGACGAGATCGCGAGGCCGAGCCCGAGCCCGCGCCCCATTTCCTTCGTCGTGAAGAACGGTTCGAACAGGCGCGGCAGCAGGTCGGGCGCGATGCCGGAGCCGTTGTCGCGCACTTCGACCGCGAGCGTCGCGGCCGACACCGCGATCGTCACCTCGATCGCCGGCGCCGCGACGCCGGCCACCGCGTCAAGCGCATTGCCGAGCAGGTTGATCAGCACCTGTTCGAGGCGCAAATCCTCGCAGCGCGCGACGAGCGCCGGATAGTCGCGCGCCAGGTCGAGCGGTTCATCGTGCGCGGGCGACACGGTCGCGTCCTGCAGCGTCAGCGTGAGCGCGACGCCGCTCAGGCGCTCGCCCAGCAGCGACAGCACGCTGCGCAGTGCGCGCACGACGAGCGCCTGCTCGTTGCGCGGCTTCGCCCGGCCGACGAACAGCTTCAGCTGGTTCGTGATCTTGCCCATTCGCTCGGTGAGCGCCGCGATCGCCTCGAGGTTCTCGCGCGCGGCCGCCTGCTCGCCGCGATCGAGCAGCACGCGCGTGTTGTCCGAGAAGCTGCGCAGCGCCGCGAGCGGCTGGTTCAGTTCGTGCGTGATACCGGCCGCCATCTGGCCGAGCGCGGCGAGCTTGCTCGCCTGGATCAGTTCGTCGTGCGCGGCGCGCAGCTCCTGCTCCGCGCGGATCCGGTCGCCGACTTCCTTCTGCAACTGCGCGTTCGCTTCCGACAGGTCGGCCGTACGCTCCTCGACGCGCCGGTTCAGCTCCGCGTACGCCTGCTGCAGCAGCGCGCGGCCGCGGATCATTTCGCGCACGCGCGCGCGGCGCATCCGCCAGTAGAACGCGAGCAGCGCCACCGACACGAAGCCGAAGCCCGTGACGATCGTCGCGTTGCGCGCATCGGTGTCGATGGGCGCGATCGGCGCGAGCGTGACGAGCAGCCAGTCGGGCTCGCCGATCCGGCGCTTGCTGGCAAGGAAACGCGGCGCGCGCCGGCCGGGGCCGAGGCGCACGATCTCCGCATCGGCGCCGAGCGTCTGCTCGATGCGCAGCGGCAGCGGCGTGACCGGTTGCTGCGCGTACTGGCGCGTCTCGTAGATCGACGCGGCCACGGGGCCCGTGAGCGGGCGCAGCGTGTGGTACTTCCACGCGGGCACCGACGACAGGAACACGACGCCGTGATCGTCCGCGACGACGAGCGGCTCGGACGCATCGGCGCCCTGGAACCATTCGAGATTGAGCTTCACGACGACGACGCCCGCGATCCTGCCGTCGCGCCACACGGGCTGCGAGATGTAGTAACCGGGGTCGCGCGAGATCGTGCCGATACCGAAGAAGCGGCCGACCTGGCCGTTCATCGCGTCGACGAAATACGGGCGGAAACGGTATTCGATCCCGACGAAGCTGTCGGGCGCGCGCCAGTTGCTGGCCGCGACGCACAGGCCGTCCGCGCCGATCACGTAGGTGACGGTCGCGTGCGCGTGTTCGTTGAGATCTTCGAGATAACGGTTGACGCGCGCGGTGTAGTCGCCCCGCTTCGGCTCGGCGAGCAGGTCCTGCACGTATGGATGGCTGCCCAGCAGGTAAGGCAGCGACTCGTAGCGGTCGAGCGTGCTCTTGAGCGCGTTGGTGGTGCGATCGACGCGCACCGCGGCATTGCGCTGCAGCTCGGCGACGCCGCGCTGCCAGGTGACCGTCCAGGTCAGCGCGCATGCCGCGACGAGCGCGGCGGCAAGCACGACGAGGATGAGCAGGCGGCGCGTCACGGTCGAGGCTTCCTGGCGATGCGGATCGCCTATTGTGTCATAGGCCTCCGCATCCACGGGTCGAGCGCCGCGCCCCGCGCCGCCGGCGGCGGGCGCCGCCGCCTGCTCCTTCATGACGTCAGACGCCGGCCGTCTCGGTCGGCGTGACCTCGCCGCCGCCCTTCAGCGCCTGGCGCAGCTTGTTGCGGTCAAGCTCCTTCTCCCACGCGGACACGACGATCGTCGCGACGCCGTTGCCGACGATGTTGGTCAGCGCGCGGCATTCGCTCATGAAGCGGTCGATGCCGAGGATCAGCACCATGCCCGACAGCGGGATCGTCGGCACGACGGCCAGCGTCGCGGCGAGCGTGATGAAGCCCGCGCCCGTCACGCCGCTCGCGCCCTTCGACGTCAGCATCGCGACGGCCAGCAGCGTGAGCTGCTGCATCCACGTCAGTTCGATGTTGGTCGCCTGCGCGATGAACAGCACGGCCATCGTCATGTAGATGTTGGTGCCGTCGAGGTTGAACGAATAGCCGGTCGGCACGACGAGGCCGACGACCGAACGCGAGCAGCCCGCCTTCTCGAGCTTTTCCATCAGCTGCGGCAGCGCGGCTTCCGACGAGCTGGTGCCGAGCACGATCAGCAGCTCTTCCTTGATGTAGGACACGAAGCGGATGATCGAGAAGCCCGTGAAGCGGGCGATCGCGCCGAGCACGACGAGCACGAACACGACCGACGTCAGGTAGAACGTGCCGATCAGCTTGAGCAGCGGCACCAGCGAGCCGACGCCGTATTTGCCGATCGTGAACGCCATCGCGCCGAACGCGCCGATCGGGGCCAGCTTCGTGACGATGTGCACGATGCCGAACAGCACGCGCGTGAGCCCGTCGATGAAGTCGGTCACGACCTTGCCGCGCTCGCCGAGGTGCGCGAGCACGCTGCCGAACAGCAGCGCGATCAGCAGGATCTGCAGGATTTCGCCCTGCGCGAACGCATCGACCATCGTGTTCGGGATGATGTGCATCAGGAAGTCGACCGTCGACTGCCCGTGCGCCTTCGCCGCGTACGACGCGACGGCCTTGCCGTCGAGCGTCGCCGGGTCGATGTTGAAGCCGACGCCCGGACGCAGCAGGTGCGTGGCCGCGAGGCCCAGCAGCAGCGCGAAGGTCGACACGATCTCGAAGTACAGCAGCGCCTTGCCGCCGACGCGGCCCACCTTCTTCATGTCCTCCATGCCGGCAATGCCGGTGACGACCGTACAGAAGATGATCGGACCGATCACCATCTTGATCAGCTTGATGAAGCCGTCGCCGAGCGGCTTCATGTCGGTGGCGAGCGCCGGGTAATAGTGGCCGAGGATCACGCCGACGATGATGGCGAAGATCACTTGCACATAGAGCACTTTGTAGAAGGGTTTCTTCTTCACGATGGTTCCTGCTGAAGTAGATGAGCCGGTGGATACGGCGTCACGCGCGCAGGCGAATGTCTCAGGGGAAAGGCCACTCGCCCGCGCGGCTGCCGTGCCGCAACAAGCGATGCCTCAGGACATCCGGAGGGGGAGGAAGGCGTCGGTCATCGTTGTCTCCTTGCTTGCTGTAGTAGTTCGGCCGGGGGGAATGGCCGTGCGTTTTATATCGCAAGGTCGATGCCAGGTTTCCGGAACCCCTCAAACCGTTGTTTTCATTGTATTTCCCATAATGCGGCAGGCAAGGAAATCCGGGATTCCGGATTTCCGGAAAATATCCGTCCGGCGATCCGGACGGATTCCCCCATTCTTCAGACGAATCAGTGCTGCACGGCGCGGCCGGCCAGCAGGCCCGTCTGCGCATAGAACTCCTGCTGCGCGAACGCGTCGCGCTCGCGCCGGGCGCGCTCGCCGCGATCCGCGAGCGAGCCGACGACGATCCCGACGAACGCGAGCGGCACCGATACAAGCGCCGGGTTGTCGAGGAACACCGGCGCGTGCGCGTGATGCAGCACATCGACCCACACCGATTTCGACAGCACCGTGAGCACCACCGCCGACGCGAGGCCGAGGCCGCCGCCGAGCACCGCGCCGCGCGTCGTCATCCCGCGCCAGAAGATCGACATCGCGAGCACCGGGAAATTCGCGCTCGCGGCCACCGCCGCGACGAGCCCGACCATGAACGCGACGTTCACGTGCTCGAACAGGATCGACAACCCGATCGCGACGGCCGACAGCACGATCGTCGACGCGCGCGAGATGCGCATCTCCAGCCGCTCGTCGGGCTTGCCGCGCGCCCACATCTGCGCATACAGGTCGTGCGAGATCGTCGTCGCGCCGGCGAGCGTCAGGCCCGCGACCACCGCGAGGATCGTCGCGAACGTGACGGCGGCGATGAATCCGTAGAACCAGTTCCCGCCGACCGCCTGCGCGAGCTTCACCGCGACCATGTTCGAGCCGCCGAGCAGGTCGTGCGTCAGGTTGAACGTGCCGTTCGCGCCGAGCCTGAAGAACTCCGGATGCTGCGCGAGCAGCACGATCGCCGAGAAGCCGATCACGAAGGTCAGCAGGTAGAAGTAGCCGATGAAGCCGGTCGCGTAGAGCACCGACTTGCGCGCCTCCTTCGCGTTCGGCACCGTGAAGAAGCGCATCAGGATGTGCGGGAAGCCGGCCGTGCCGAACATCAGCGCGATGCCGAGCGACAGCGCGTTGGCCGGGTCGCGGATCAGCTTGCCCGGCCCCATGATCGACAGCGCACCTGGATGCACGGCCACCGCGCGGCGGAACATCTCGTCGACGCTGAAGCCGAATTCGCCGAGCGCGAGCAACGCCAGCAGCGTCGCGCCGCACAGCAGCAGCACGGCCTTGATCACCTGCACCCAGGTGGTCGCCGTCATGCCGCCGAAGAACACGTAGACGACCATCAGCACGCCGACGATCAGCTCGGCCGTGCCGTACGACAGCCCGAACAGCAGCTGGATCAGCTTGCCCGCGCCGACCATCTGCACGACGAGGTACAGCACGACGATCGTCAGCGCGTTCGCGGACGTCAGCAGCCGGATCGGCCGCTGCGCGAAGCGGTACGCGACGACATCGACGAACGTGAACTTGCCGAGGTTGCGCAAGGGCTCGGCGATCAGGAACATCACGAACGGCCAGCCGACCAGGAAGCCGATCGAGTAGATCAGCCCGTCGAAGCCGAACATGAACACCATGCCGGACAGCCCGAGGAACGACGCGGCCGACATGTAGTCGCCGGCGATCGCGAGCCCGTTCTGCAGCCCGGTGATGCCGCCGCCGGCCGTGTAGAAGTCGCGCGTCGAGCGCGTGCGCCGCGCGGCCCAGCGCGTGAGCGCGAGCGTCGCGAACACGAACGCGAAGAACATCCCGATCGCGACCGGGTTCAGTTCGACCTTGTCGGGCATCGGGCCCGCGACGGATACCGCTTGCGCGGTGGAGGAAACGAGAACGGCCAGCGCGCCGAGCGCGCTCGAAGTGCGTCGCATGTCGGCCTCCGTCACGAACGCTGCAGGATCGCGTCGACGCGGCGGTCGAACGCACGGTTCGCGCGCAGCACGTAGCACGCGGTCAGGCCGATCGCGACCAGGATGATCGCGACGCCCGCGGCGATGCCGACCGTCGTCGTCGCACCGCGGTACAGCGGCGCCGCGAGCACGTGCGGCGCGAGCGCGACGAGCAGGATGAAGCCGTAGTAGGTCGCGATCATCAGCGCCGTCAGCGTGAAGCTGAAGCGGCGCCGTGCGCGCACGAGCTGCTGGTAGTCGCGGCGCGCCGTGACCGATTCGATGACGGAAAGCTCCATGGTGTCTCCAATGTCCTCTCGTCGATGTGCGAGAAGTGTCTTGTGGATGGCCGGCGCGCCAATCGATCCGCCCGCGCCGTGGCGGCACATCGATGCGTTACACGACGCGATCCGCGCGCAGCCGCGCGACCTCGTCGGCCGACATCCCGAGCCAGCCGCCGAGCACCGCATCCGTATCGGCACCCAGTACCGGCGGCGCACCGCGCACCGGCAGCCGCGCGCCGTCGAAGCGGTACGGCGGCGCCAGCACGTCGACGCCGCCCGCGACCGGATGCGGCTGCCGCGTGACGAGCCCGGCGCGGGTCGCGCGTTCGGACGTCAGTGCCTCGTGCAACCCGAGCACTTCGCCACATGGAATACCGGCATCGGCGAGCGCGGCGAGCAGTGTCGCGCGCGAGCGTCGAGCGAGTTCTCGGCGAATCTCCGGCAGCAGGTCGGCGCGGTTTTCCGAACGGCCGAGGTTGGTCCCGTAACGCGCGTCGGCCGCGAGATCGGGGCGCTCGATCGCGTCGCAGAAGCGTGCGAACTGCGTGTTGTTGCCGACCGTGATCACGAGCGGGCCGTCGGCCGCGTCGAACACGCCGTACGGCACGATCGACGGATGCGCATTGCCGTAGCGCGGCGGGTCCTCGCCCATCAACAGCGCGTCGAGCCCGTAGTACGCGGTGATCATCAGCCCGCAGTCGAACAGCGCCATCTCGATGCGCCGCCCGCGCCCGGTCGCATGGCGTTCGTAGAGCGCGGCGAGGATCGCCTGCGCCGAGTACATGCCGGTGAACAGGTCGACCGCCGCGACGCCGAACTTCAGCGGCGGCTGGCCGGCCTCGCCGTTCAGCGCCATCAGCCCGGCCTCGCCCTGCACGACGAGGTCGTAGCCCGGCCGCGCGGCCTCGGCGCCCGACCGGTCGTAGCCGGAGATCGCGCAATGCACGAGGCGCGGATTCAGTTCGGCCAGCGCGTCGTAGCCGAGGCCGAGCTTCTCCGCGCCGCCGAACTTGAAGTTGTGGATCACCACGTCGGCCTGCGCGGCCAGTTCGCGCGCGATGCGCTGGCCCGCTTCCGTCTGCAGGTCGAGGCAGATCGAGCGCTTGCTGCGGTTCACGCTGTTGAAATACGTGGTTTCGGTGTCGCCGATCCGCAGCCCCCAGTCGCGCGTGTCGTCGCCGCGCACCGGATGCTCGACCTTGATCACTTCCGCACCGAAATCCGCGAGCACCATCGCGCACCACGGGCCGGCCAGCACGCGCGAGAAATCGAGCACCTTCACGCCGGCCAGCGGCAGCGCGCGCGGGTCGTTCGTCATTCTTGTCTCCTCCATTCGCGTGCTCGTCCTTATTGTTTCGACAGCGCGATGTAGCGCGCGAGATGGTGATCCTCGTCGCCGAGCTGGTGATCGATCATCACGAGCCGCTTCGCGTAATGCGACAGCGGCAGCTCCCAGGTCATCCCGATCCCGCCGTGCAGCTGGATGCTTTCCTCGGCGACCAGCGTGCCGATCCGGCCGATGCTGTACTTGGCCGCGGCCAGCGCGCGTTCGCGCACCGCGCGCGGCGCGTCGAGCTGCGCGGCCGCGTTGATCACGGCCGAGCGCGCCTGCTCGACCTCGAGCAGCAGGTCGGCCATCCGGTGCTGCAGCGCCTGGAAGCTGCCGATCGGCAGCCCGAACTGCTTGCGCGTGCGCAGGTAGTCGAGCGTGTGCTCCTTCGCGACATCCATCGCGCCGAGCGCTTCCGCCGACAGCGCGAGCAGCCCGTAGCCGAGTACGCGTTCGAGCAGCTCGGCGCCCGCTTCGCCGTCGTGCGCGCCGAGCGCCGCATCGGCCGCCAGCGCGACGCGTTCGAAGCGCACCTCGGCCGCGCGGCCGCCGTCGATCTTCCGGTAGTCGCGCAGCGACACGCCCGGCGCATCGGCCGGCACGACGAACAGGCCGATGCCGGCCGCGTCGTCGTCCTGCCCCGACACGCGTGCGCTGACGACGAAGAACGCCGCCTGCGCGGCCTGGTCGACGACGCCCTTCGCGCCCGTCAGCACCCAGCCGTCGCCGGTGCGTTCGGCGCGCGTGCGCACGGTCGTCAGCTCGTAGTGCGAGCCCGGTTCGTCGTGCGCGAACGCGGCGCTCGCGCTGCCGTCGATCAGCGCGGCGAGCCTGTCGCGATGCGTATCGCCGCCGGCGAGCGACAACGCGCGGCCCGCGAGCAGCGCGCCGAGGAACGGCTCGACGACGAGCCCGCGCCCCAGGCATTCGAACACCACGGCGATGTCGAAGCCCGCGCCGCCGAAACCGCCGTCGGCTTCGGGAAACAGCGCGCCGACCGTGCCGAGTTCGGCAAGGCGCTGCCACATCGCGCGATCGAAGCCTTCGGCCGACTGCGCGATGCGGTCGCGCACCGGGAACGGGTACTGTTCGGCGATGAAGCGGTTCAACGTGTCCGCCAGCATCCGGCGGTCTTCTGTGTGCTGGAAATCCATCGTCGCGTCCCTCGTTACAGCCCGAGCATCATCTTCGCGATGATGTTCTTCTGGATCTCGTTCGAGCCGCCGAAGATCGACAGCTTCCGGTTGTTGAAGTACTGCTGCGCGGCGCTCGCGGCTTCGTCCGGGCCGACCGGCTCGCCGTCGTAATCGGCAGCGAGCGCGTCGTCGACGAACGGCAGCGCGTACGGCCCCATCGCACGCCGCATCAGCGCGGTGATTTCCTGGCGGATCTGCGTGCCGCGAATCTTCAGCATCGAGCTTTCCGCGCCCGGCACGCCGCCGCCCGCGACCGCGGCCAGCACGCGCAGGTTGGTCGTGCGCATGTTCTCGAGTTCGATCTCGACGCGCGCGACGCGCGCCGCGAAGAACGGATCGTCGGCGAGCGGCCGCCCGTTCTTCGTGACCTTCGCGGCAACCGCGCGGAGCCGGTCGAGCGCGGCCGTCGAGAAGCCGATCCCCGCGATATTGGTGCGCTCGTAAGTGAGCAGGTATTTCGCGTAGGTCCAGCCGCGGTTCTCCTCGCCGACGAGGTTCTCCACCGGCACGCGCACGTCGGTGAAGAACACCTCGTTCACTTCGTGCTCGCCGTCGAGCGTGATGATCGGGCGGACCTCGACGCCCGGCGTGTTCATGTCGATCAGCAGGAAGCTGATGCCTTCCTGCTTGCGCACGTCGGTCGCGGTGCGCACGAGGCAGAAGATCATGTTCGCGTAGTGGCCGAGCGTGGTCCAGGTCTTCTGGCCGTTCACGACGTAGTGATCGCCATGGCGTACCGCGCTCGTCTTCACCGCCGCGAGATCGGAGCCGGCGCCCGGCTCCGAGTAGCCCTGGCACCACCAGTCGGTGCCGTCGAGAATGCGCGGCAGCCAGTGACGTTTCTGCGCTTCGTCGCCGTACTTGATCAGCACGGGGCCGAGCATGTTCACGCCGAACGGCACGATACGGGGCGCGCCCGCGAGCGCGCATTCGTTGTCGAACAGGAACTTCTGCGCGACGCTCCAGCCGGGGCCGCCGTATTCGCGCGGCCAGTGGCTCGCGAGCCAGCCGCGCGCGTTGAGTGTCGCGTGCCATTCGCGCATGTCGTCGCGCGTGAGATGCAGGCCGCCCTTCACCTTGCGCGCGATGCGCTCGGGCAGTTCGGCTTGCAGGAAGCGCTGCACTTCCGTGCGGAAGGCTTCCTCTTCGGGCGTGAAATTGAGGTCCATCTTCGTTCCGTTGCGAATGCGGTGGGCGTTCAGTCGACGCGGTTCAGGCTCGCGAAATCCGCGCCGCGCGCGACGAGATCGACGAGCAGCGGCGACGGCTTCCAGAACAGCGGATCGTCCTTCGCGAACGCGCGGATATCGGCGAGCACGTTCGCGAGGCCAATCGTGTCCGCGTAGTGCATCGGGCCGCCGCGATAGCGCGGGAAGCCGTAGCCGTACAGGAACACCGCGTCGACGTCGAGCGGGCGCAGCGCGATCTTCTCGTGCACGACGTTCGCGCCTTCGTTGATCATCGCGGCGAGGTAGCGGCGCAGGATTTCGTCGTCGGTGAACGTGCGCGGCGTGATGCCCTTCCTCGCACGCTCGGCCGCGACGATCGCGTCGACTTCCGGGTCCGGCGTGCCGACACGCGCGCCGTCCGGGTACAGGTAGTAGCCGCGCGCGGTCTTCTGCCCGAACCAGCCGCGCTCGCACAGCCGGTCGGAAATCTCGACGTAGCGTGCGCGCGGGTCGCGCGTCGCCGCGCGACGCTTGCGGGTGGCCCAGCCGATGTCGCCGCCCGCGAGGTCGACGACCTGGAACGGGCCCATCGGGAAGCCGAAGTCGCGCACCGCGCGATCGATCTGGTACGGCGACGCGCCGTCTTCCATCAGGTAGTCGGCCGCCGTGCGATAGACGGCGAGGATCCGGTTGCCGATGAAGCCGTCGCACACGCCCGCGCGCACCGGCGTCTTCCTCAGTTGCTTCGCCAGCGCGAACGCAGTCGCGACGACGTCCGCGCTCACGCGCGCCGGCACGACGATCTCGAGCAGCTTCATCACGTTGGCCGGCGAGAAGAAATGCAGGCCGATCACGTCGGCCGGCCGGTCGATGCTCGCGGCCAGCGCGTCGATGTCGAGATACGACGTGTTGGTCGCGAGCACCGCGCCCGGCTTGCACACGCGTGCGAGTTCGGCGAACACGGCCTGCTTCACCGCCATGTCCTCGAACACGGCCTCGATCACGACGTCGGCCTGCGCGAGCGCGTCGTACGACGTGCTGCCCTTGAAGCGCGCGAGCCGCGCCGCGTGCGCGGCCGGCGTCATGCGCCCTTTCGCGACGAGGCCGTCGTACACCTTCTCGACGTGCGCACGGCCGCGCGCGAGCGATGCTTCGTCGCGCTCGATCATCGTTACCGGCAAACCCGCGTCGAGCGCCGCGACCGCGATGCCCGCGCCCATCGTGCCGCCGCCGACCACGCCGATCCGCTCGACCGGCCGCGCGCTCGCGCGCCGCGCCTCGGGCGCCTTCGCCGCTTCACGCTCGGCGAAGAACGCATGCACGAGGCCCGCGCGCTGCGGACTGTCGAGGCATTGCAGGAACAGGCCGCGTTCGAACTTCATCCCCACGTCGAACGACTGCGTGAGCGCGGCCTCGACCGCGTCGACGATCTTCGCCGGCGAGAACAGCCCGCGCGATTTCTTCGGCAACTCCGCACGCGCCGCGTCGATCGCGGCCTGCGCGGCCGCACGGTCGGCAAGGCCCCGCGCATCGCGCGTGCGGCGCACCGGCGCGCCGAGCGACACGAGTTCCTGCGCGTAGGCGAGCCCTTCGGCGAGCGTGTCGTCGCTGTGCGCGACGCGGTCGACCAGGCCGAGCGTGAGCGCTTCCTCGGCGCTCGCATGGCGGCCCGTCAGCATCAGGTCGAGCGCGGCCTTCGCGCCGATCAGGCGCGGCGCACGCTGCGTGCCGCCCGCGCCGGGCAGCAGGCCGAGCGTGACTTCGGGCAGCCCGAGCTTCGCGCCGGGCACCGCGAGCCGGTAATGCGCGGCGAGCGCGACTTCGAGGCCGCCGCCGAGCGTCGCGCCGTGCAGCGCGACCACGACCGGCTTCGTGCCCGATTCGATCCGCTCGCAGACGTCGGGGAGCGACGGCGGCACCGGCGGCTTGCCGAATTCGCGGATGTCGGCGCCCGCGATGAAGTTGCGGCCGGCGCCGACGATCAGCACCGCGCGGATCGCGTCGTCGGCCTGCGCGGCGTCGATCGCGTCGGCCAGGCCGCGCCGCACGTCGGCGGACAGGGCATTGACGGGCGGATGGTCGATCGTGACGACGAGCACCTTGTCGCGGCGCTCGCGCGTGACCGTGCCGGCTTGGGGGGTGGCGGGGGCATTCATGGCGTCTCCAGTCTGTGCACGAGGCATGACCCGATTCTCGATTGATCGAGATTCATTGACAATTCCCTCTTGTCTTTACAAGCTGTCAAGTCTGACTTGACACTGGATGCATTCCGACCGTTAAACGGGACGGATCAGGAGCGAAAACATGGACCTGAACGCGCTGACGCTGCTCGTCGAGATCCTCGACGCCGGCAATCTCAGCAAGGCCGCCCAGCGGCTCAAGATGAGCCGCGCGAACGTCAGCTACCGGCTGAACCAGCTGGAACGCTCGATCGGCCAGCAATTGGTGCGGCGTACGACGCGGCGCATCGAGCCGACCGAGATCGGGCTGAAGCTGTACGAGCACGGCCGGCGCATCCGCAACGAACTGCTCGCCGCGCAGGAATCGGTGACGACGCTCGGCCAGGACCTGCAGGGCCGCGTGCGGCTGTCGGTGCCGAGCGGCTACGGGCAGATGGTGATGTCCGACTGGCTGCTCGCGTTCAAGCGGCTGCACCCGGGCATCGTGCTCGACGTCGTGTTCGAGAATCGCGTCGAAGACCTGATGCGCGACGAAGTCGACATCGCGATCCGCGTGATGTCCGAGCCGCCGCAGAACCTCGTCGCGCGCGACATGGGCGCGGTGCGCTACGTCGCGTGCGCGTCGCCGGCGTTCGCGGCCGCGCACGGGATGCCGTCGAGCCTCGGCGCGCTGGCCGCCGCGCCGGTCGTCACCGCGACGGTGATGGGCCGGCAGCTCCGGATCGCCGCGTATCTCGGCGACGAGCGCCACGAGGTGCTGCTCGAACCCACGTTGATTTCGGAGAACTTCCTGTTCCTGCGCCAGGCGATCCTCGCGGGCATCGGCGTCGGCATCGTGCCCGACTACGTGATGCAGGACGACATGCGGCGCGGCACCGTCGTCACGTCGCTCGACGCGTACCGGCTCAGCATCTTCGGCACGCACATGTACATGCTGTACATGCCGAACCGGCATCACACGCGCGCGACGTCGACGTTCATAGAGTTCATCCTCGAACAGGCCGGAAAGACCGGCCGGGGCGGGCCCGCCGCGATTCGTCAGGGTTTTCTGTCGGATGACAATCCGCTGGCGGCGCGGCGACAATAGCGCGCCGGGCCGGCAGCCGCGTTGCGCCGGCGCCGTCGCCTCATTCGCATTCACTGCTGCCGAGGGTTCAATGTTCGACCGGATTCGCCCGCACCCGCGTCCCTGGACGCTGCTTGCCGCCGTCGCGCTCGTCGCGTTCAACGCCGGCTGCACGTCCCCGTCCGCGCCGTCGGGCGCCGTCGCCCCGGTCGCCGCCGCATCGGGCGCGGCCGTCCCGCTGCCCGGCGTTCACCCGCCCGAACTGTCGTCGGGATGGACCGACAAGCCGGGCTGGACCTCGCAGCACTTCATGATCGCGGCCGCGAACCCGCTTGCGACGCAGGCCGGCTACGACATGCTGAAGGCCGGCGGCACCGCGATCGACGCGGCGATCGCGACGCAGATGGTGCTCGCGCTCGTCGAGCCGCAATCGTCGGGGATCGGCGGCGGCGCGTTCATGCTGTACTTCGACGGCAAGACGGCGCAGGCGTACGACGGCCGCGAGACCGCGCCGGCCGCCGCGACCGACCGGCTGTTCTACGGGCCGACCGGCCAGCCGATGAGCTTCTACGAAGGTGTCGTCGGCGGCCGCTCGGTCGGCACGCCGGGCGTGCTGCGCATGCTCGACGCCGCGCACCGCGCGCACGGCAAGCTGCCGTGGCGCCGGCTGTTCCAGCCGGCCATCCGGCTCGCCGAGCGGGGCTTCACGATCAGCCCGCGGCTCGCGACGCTGATCGCGAACGACCGGTACCTGAAGAACGACCCGGCCGCGCGCGCGTACTTCTACAACGCCGACGGCACGCCGAAGGCGGCCGGCACGGTGCTGAAGAACCCCGCGCTCGCGACCGTGCTGCGCCAGGTCGCCGAGCGCGGCGCGAATGCGTTCTACAGCGGCGCGATCGCGCGCGACATCGTCACGAAGGTGCGCAAGCGCCCGACCAACCCGGGCCTGCTGTCGCTGCAGGATCTCGCGCGCTACAAGGCGAAGGTGCGCACGCCGCTGTGCGCCGACTACCGGCGCTCGGTGGTGTGCGGGATGCCGCCGCCGTCGTCGGGCGGCCTCGCGATCGCGCAGATGCTCGGCATCCTCGAGGCGATGCCCGACTGGCAGCAGATCGGCGCGCAGAAGCCGGTGCGCAACGATGTCGGCTACGAGCCGACGCCGTTCGCCGCGCACCTGTTCAGCGAGGCCGGCCGCCTCGCGTATGCGGACCGCGCGCGTTACGTCGCCGATCCCGATTTCGTGCCGCTGCCGGGCGGCAGCTGGGCGAGCCTCACCGACAAGACCTATCTCGCGCAGCGCGCGCGGCTGATCGGCGACACCAGCATGGGCGTCGCGCAAGCCGGCACGCCGCAGGGCGCGACGCTCGCGATGGCCGACGATCGCAGCCCCGAACGGCCGTCGACGTCCGACATCGCGATCGTCGACCGCTACGGCCAGGCGCTGTCGATGACGACCAGCATCGAGGATGCGTTCGGCTCGCGGCTGATGGTGCGCGGCTTCATGCTGAACAACCAGCTCACCGATTTCTCGTTCGTGTCGAACGACAACGGCCGGCCGGTCGCGAACCGCGTGCAGCCGGGCAAGCGGCCGCGCTCGGCGATGTCGCCGGAACTCGTGTTCGACAAGAAGACGAAACAGGTGACGATGGTCGTCGGCTCGGCCGGCGGCCCCGCGATCATCAACCACGTCGCGAAGACGCTGGTCGGCGTGCTCGACTGGGGCATGACGATGCAGCAGGCGATCGCGCTGCCGAACTTCGGGTCGATGAACGGGCCGACGCAACTGGAGCGCGGCCGCGTGTCGGAGGCGCTCGCCGACGGGCTCAAGGGCCGCGGGCACGACGTGCAGGTCGTCGAGATGAACTCCGGGCTGCAGGGGATCCAGCGGCTGAACGTGCAGGGGCAGACGGTGTGGTTCGGCGGCGCGGATCCGCGTCGGGAAGGGGTGGCGATGGGCGAGTGAGGGCGATGAGCGACAACTTCACGTGGCTGATCGACCCGGCGGCTTCGCTCGACGCAGCGCCTGCGCAAGCGCAGAACATGAGCGCGTGATTGCAGGCGGCAGGCACCGCCGGTACGGCGATGCGCGTCGGTGCCCCGACTGCCGAGCGACGCATTCGTCGCCGAATTCACCGCCGCTTACGCCCGGCCGCTGACGGTCGTGCGCCAGCCGATCCGGGCGTGCCGCGCGCTGCTTCAGCCGCGCCCCTTCCACGGCACGATGCGCCGCTCGACCCACCGCATCGCGAGATCGAACAGCCACGCGATCGCGCCGATGATCAGGATGCCCATCACGACGATATCGGTGCGCAGGAAGCTCGACGCATTGAGCACCATCTGCCCGAGCCCGGCCGTCGCGGCGACCATCTCGGCCGCGACGAGCGTCGTCCAGCCGAAGCCGATCGCGATCCGCAGCCCGGTGAGGATTTCCGGCAGCGCGGCCGGCAGCACCACGTGGCGCACGATCTGCGCGAAGCTGCCGCCGAGCGAATATGCGGCGTTGATCTGCTCGACCGTCGCCGCGCGCACGCCGGCGCGTGCGGCCATCGCGATCGGCGCGAAGCAGGCGAGAAAGATCACGACGAGCTTCGCCGTCTCGTCGATGCCGAACCAGATCACGACGAGCGGCAGGTACGCGAGCGGCGGCAGCGGCCGGTAGAACTCCAGCAGCGGATCGAGCACGCCGCGCGCGACGCGGCTCACGCCCATCAGGATGCCGGCCGGCACGCCGATCGCGGTCGCGAGCAGGAACGCGCCGAACACGCGCGCGGCGCTCCACAGCAGATGGTCGGACAGCGGCAGGCCGCCCTGGATGCGCCCGTGCCACGCATCGACGAACGCCGCCCATACGGCTTCCGGCGCGGGCAGGAACAGCGGCGGCAGCCATTGGCGATGCGTCGCGACCCACCACAGCACCGCCAGCGCCGCGACCGTCGCCGCGCTCAGTCGCGCGGTCTTCCCTTCCCCCGGCAGCCGGTAGCGGCGCGACGACGGCGCACGACGCACCGCCGCCTCGTGTTCCGTGCGACCGCCCTGCTCGATACCCGCGGCCGTGCGATCGGCCGCCCACGAATCCTGCGTGCTCATGCTGTCCTGCCTGTGCAAAGTGCTGTTCCGGCCGCGCCCGACGGCCGCGCCGTGCCGCGCGAGTTCGCTCGTCATGCGTGCTCCGCGACGGCCTCGTCGCGATGCAGGTACGCGATCAGCCGCTCGCGCCACGCGATGAAATCCGGCGACGACTTCACCGCGCGCGCATCGCGCGATTCGACGTAGCGACGCGCGAACGGCAGCTCGAAGGTTTCCGCGATGCGCCCCGGGCCCGGTGTCATCACGACGAGACGCGTCGCGAGAAACAACGCCTCCTCGACATCGTGCGTGATGAAGAACACGGTCTTGCCGGTACGCGCCCACACGTCGAGCACGAGCGCCTGCATCGAGCCGCGCGTCATCGCGTCGAGCGCGCCCATCGGCTCGTCCATCAGCAGCACGCGCGGGTCGCTCGCGAGCGCACGCGCGATGCCGACACGCTGCTGCATCCCGCCCGACAGCTCGTACACGCGCGCATGCGCATGATGGTCGAGCCCGACGAGCGCGAGCATCTGTCGCGCCCGCGCCTCGCGTTCGGCCTTCTTCACGCGCGCGAAGCGCAGCCCGAGCGCGACGTTGTCGAGCACGTCGAGCCACGGCAGCAACGCGTATTTCTGGAACACGACGCCGCGATCGGCGCCCGGGCCCGTGACGGGCACGCCGTCGACGCGCACGTCGCCCGTCGTCGGCGCGACGAAGCCGGCCATGCAGTTCAGCAGCGTCGTCTTCCCGCACCCGGAGGCGCCGAGCGCGACGACGAATTCACCGGCATCGATACGCAGGTCGACGCGCGCGAGCGCCTGCGTCGTCGGCCTGCCACGCTCGCCCGGATAGGCAACCGATACCTGACGGACTTCCAGCGTGCTCATGCTCGTGACTCCGCGATGATCGCCGCGCTCAGCGCGCGGCCTTCTGCACGAACTGCGGATCGACGCCGGCCGAATAGTCGGACAGCACCGTCTGGATCGTGCCCTGCGATTTGAGGAACGTGGCCGTGGCCGCGAGCGACTTCGCGGCGCCCGATTGCGCGCCGCCGCCGAGCCACGTCGGCGACGCCTGCTCGGCTGCCGTCGGAAACGCGTAGAGCGCGAGGCTCGCCGGCACGTCCTGCGCGTTCGCGCCCGACACCTTCGCGACCGCGGCGACCTGCGGCGAGCCGACCTTCCATGCCGCAGCATGCGTGCGGTAGTCGGCGTCCGCCGCCGCGAGCACCTTCACGAAGCGCGTGACGAACTCGGGATTCTCGCGCGCGAACTTGCGGCTCACGACGAAGCCGTCGAAGGTCGCCTTGCCACTTTCTTTCGCAACCTGGCCCGACGTCGTCAGCACGGTGCCCGACTGCTTGACCTTCGCGAGCACCGGATCCCAGATGTAGGTCGCGTCGATGTCGCCGCGCGCCCATGCGGCCGCGACTTCGGGCGGACGCAGGTTGACGATCTTCACGTCGTTCGGATTGACGCCCGCTGCCTGCAGCGCGACGAGCGTATGGAAGTGCGACGTCGATACGAACGGCACACCGATCTTCTTGCCCTTCAGCGATGCGACGTTCGTGACGCCCGAGCCGTTGCGCGCGACGAGCGCCTCGGCGTCGTTGATGTTGTCGAGCACCCAGAACAGCGAGATGTCGAGCCCCTGCGACAGACCGGCGGCGATCGGGCTCGACCCGGCTTCGCCGAGCTGCACGGAGCCCGACGCGAGCGCGCGGATCACGTCGGCGCCGCTGTCGAGCTTGCGGAACGTGACCTTGTAGCCGGTCGCCTTTTCGACTTCACCGCTCGCCTGCGCGTAACGCCACGGCACGACCATGTCCTGGTACGCGATCACGACTTCGCGCGATTCGGCGTGCGCCGCGCCAAGCGCGGCAAAGGCGGTCAGCGCGACGACGGCGCGGCGGATGAAGCTGAAACGGGACATGCGGCTCTCCTTCGGAATGCGGGCATTGCTGCGGGAGAGCCGACTTTACGAGCTTTGTGTGCCGCGAGAGCGAACTTATCCTGCGAAGCTATCGATGCCGTTTCAGCTTTGCTTTCCACGTTCGACCGGATCGCATGTCCGGTCCGGTGGCGATTGCCGTGCGGCAGCACGGACGGCCGGCGCGGCAACGAAAAAGCCCGCATCGCTGCGGGCTTGTTTCGACTGCATGAGACTGCTGCGCGAACGCGGCGCTCAGACCACGCCGGCCCCGTGCGCCTGCAGATCGGCGTGATAGCTCGACCGCACCATCGCGCCGACGGCCGCGTGCGTGAAGCCCATCTTGTACGCCTCTTCCTCGTACATCTTGAACGTGTCCGGATGCACGTACGCGCGCACCGGCAGGTGGTGCTCGGACGGCTGCAGGTACTGGCCGATCGTCAGCATGTCGACGTCGTGCGCGCGCAGGTCGCGCATCACCTGCAGGATTTCCTCCTCCGTCTCGCCGAGGCCGACCATCAGGCCCGACTTCGTCGCGACGTCCGGATGCTGCGCCTTGAAGTCCTTCAGGAGCTTCAGCGAGTGCGCGTAGTCCGAACCCGGGCGCGCTTCCTTGTACAGGCGCGGCACCGTTTCGAGGTTGTGGTTCATCACGTCGGGCGGTGCGGCGTTCAGGATCGAGATCGCGCGGTCGAGACGGCCGCGGAAGTCCGGCGTCAGGATCTCGATGCGCGTTTCCGGCGACTGCTCGCGCACTTCGCGGATGCACTCGACGAAGTGGGCGGCGCCGCCGTCGCGCAGGTCGTCGCGGTCGACGCTCGTGATCACCACGTACTTGAGCTTCAGCGCGGCGATCGTGCGCGCGAGGTTCTTCGGTTCGTCGGCGTCGAGCGGATCGGGGCGGCCGTGGCCGACGTCGCAGAACGGGCAGCGGCGCGTGCACTTGTCGCCCATGATCATGAACGTCGCGGTGCCCTTGCCGAAGCATTCGCCGATGTTCGGGCAGCTCGCTTCCTCGCACACGGTGTGCAGGTTGTGCTCGCGCAGGATCGTCTTGATCTCGTTGAAGCGCGAGCTGCCGGTGGCCGCCTTCACGCGGATCCACTCGGGCTTCTTCAGCTTCTCGATCGGAATGACCTTGATCGGGATGCGCGCCGTCTTCGCCTGCGCCTTCTGCTTGGCGGTCGGATCGTAGGCAGCGGTGGCGGCCGAATCGGCCGGTGCGGGAGAAGCGGTAACGTCAGTCATTCGATTGTTCCAGTGCCTGCGGCTTGTCGGCGGCCGCGGATGCGCCGTCGAGGTTGGCGATCAGACGGCGCACCAGCGTGTGCGCGACGTCGTTCCAGTCGGCGGCAACCTCGAGGCTCGCCATGTCGACGGTTTCCAGTCCGGCATAGCCGCACGGGTTGATCGCAAGAAACGGGCGCAGATCCATCTTCACGTTCAGGCTGAGCCCGTGATAGCTGCAGCCGTTGCGGATCTTCAGGCCGAGGGCCGCGATTTTCGCGCCCTCGTGCACGCCGGATGCCACGTAGATCCCCGGCGCGCCCGCCTTGCGGACCGAAGCGAGATTATACGCCGCGAGGGTTTCGATCACGGCCTCCTCGATCTTCGTCACGAGCGTGCGCACCATCAGCTTGCGCCGGCGCAGGTCCAGCAGCAGGTAGACGACGATCTGGCCGGGGCCGTGGTAGGTGATTTGTCCGCCGCGGTCGACCTTCACGAGCGGCACGCCGCTGTCGGCCACCAGCAGGTGGGCCGGGTCGCCGGCCTGGCCGAGCGTGTAGACGGGCGAATGCTCGACCACCCAGATCTCGTCGCCGGTATCGGCCGTACGCACGTCGGTGAACGCGCGCATCGCGTCGAAGCTCGTCTCGTAGGCCTCGAGGCCCCGCCAGCGCACGGTGACCGGCTGGGCCGGGGAATCGGCGGGCGATGCGGAAACGGCGACAGGGGTGGACACGATGTAAACCGGCGAAACGGACATGGACGGTAGTTTACCGAAAACCCATGGGTCTCGCCGGCCTTGGGACGGGGACGGATCGCCGGTATCCGTCGGACGACATGCAGGTCAGACCGTGCGCCAGCCGTCGTGGAACAGCGCGCTCACGCGTTCGCGCAGCCGTGCCAGCCCGCCGAGCGCGACCTCCCGGGGCGGCCGCGACACCGAGAACGCGACGCACGCGCCCTCGCGGCCTTCCGCGCTGAGCCACAGCCGCTCGCCGCGGCGCAGCTTCAGCGTCTCGCCGTCGACCAGGAAGTAGTCGTCGACGTCGTTGCTGCGCGTGGCCCAGACCGGCCCGCATTGAACGATCAGCCGCGTGCTGCGTTGTACCTTCATCGGTACGGTTTCGCCCGCCGGGATTTCGAACGTGATGCTTGAAGAGATTTCTTGCATGATCGACTCCGCCAATAAGTGCTTCGATGGCTACAATCGTAGACACTTCAAGGCGTCCGACAAAACGACCAATTTTCACGTCGATGTGAGGAAAATTAGCAAATGGACCTCCGCCAGCTGCCTGCGCTGAATGCGATTCGCGCGTTCGAAGCCGCCGCCCGTCACGAGAATTTCTCGCGCGCCGCCGACGAGCTGTACGTCACGCACGGCGCGGTCAGCCACCAGGTTCGCGCACTCGAGGAGGAGCTCGGCGTGCAGCTGTTCACACGCAACGGCAAGCGGCTGTGCCTGACCGACGCCGGCATGCGCTACGCGCAGCAGATCCGCACCGCGCTGATGGTGATCGCGGACGCGACGCGCGAGGTGCGCTCGAGCGACCGCGACCGGCGGCTCGTCGTGTCGATGCTGTCGTCGTTCGCCGCGCGCTTCATCACGCCGCGCATCGGCTCGTTCATCGAGCGGCATCCGGAAATCGACGTCGAGCTGCAGTCGACCAACTCGCTCACCGATTTCGCGCGCGACGACGTCGACCTCGCGATCCGCTTCGGCTCCGGCACCTATCCGGGGCTGCACGTCGAGCCGCTGTTCGAGGAGGTGTTCTTTCCGGCCTGTGCGCCGACGCTGAACGGCGGCAAGCTGCCGCAAACGCCCGCCGATCTCGTCCACTACAATCTGCTGCGCTCGGACGACGAGCTGTGGCGGCCGTGGTTCGACGCGGCCGGGCTCGATACGCTGACCGAGCCGAAACGGGGGGTGCTGTACCAGGATTCGTCGAACCTGCTGCTGGCCGCGATCGACGGCCAGGGCATCGCGCTGGTACGCCGCTCGCTCGCGGTACACGACCTGCTCGACGGGCGCATCGTGCGCCTGTTCGACATCGACGGGCAGAGCCCGTGGCACTATTTTTTCGTGTGCCCGCCGCCGCTTCTGAACACGCCGCGCGTGCAGGCGTTCAGGACCTGGCTGTTCGAGCAGGTCGTGGAATACAAGCGGCTGTGCGACGAGCTGGACGCGCGGCGCGCGGCGGGGAAGACCCCCGCCGAGTGCGCGCGGGAAGGAGGATGGAAAGCGCTCAGGCGGCTGGAAGGCGCTTAAAGAACGACCTTGACCATCGGATGGCCGGTCAGTGCGCGGTAGATGCTGTCGAGCTGCTCCTGGCTCGTCGCGCGCACGGTGATCGTGAGGCCCGTGTAATTGCCGCCGCTCGACGCGCGCTCCTCGATCTTCTCGACATCGATCTCGTTGTCGTGAACGGCCACGACCTTGAAGATCGTGTCCTTGAACTCCGGATGCGCCTTGCCCATGATCTTGATCGGGAAATCGCACGGAAACTCCAGCAGCGACTCCTTCCGGGTATCGATCGCGCCGGTCACCTCGATGGTTTTGGTCGGTTCGCTCATCACTTTCTCCGGGTTAGGTCAAACTGTTCAAACTCGCGTGCCTTCGCACGCTGGTACGCGTCGTACAACGCCGCGAACACGGGGCCCGGCTTGCCGCCCTGGACGGGCAGGTCGTCGAGCAACGTGACGGGCAGCACTTCCTTCGTGGCCGACGTGATCATGATCTCGTCGGCCGCGCGCAACTCCACTTCGCTGATCTCGCGCGCGACGAACGGGATCTTGCATTCGTCGGCCAGCTGCTCGACCAGCGCGTAGCGGATCCCTTCGAGGATCTTGTTGCTGCGCGGCGGTGCGATCAGCTCGCCGTTCTTCACGATCCACACGTTCGACGACGAACCTTCGGTCAGGTTGCCGTCGCGCAGCTGCAGCGTCTCGAACGCGTCGCGCTCCGCCGCATGCTGCGCCATCAGCACGTTGCCGAGCAGCGAGATCGACTTGATGTCGCAATGCAGCCAGCGGCGATCCTCGGCCGTCACGCAGCGCACGCCCTTCGCGCGCTCCTCTTCCGACGGCAGGCGCAGCGGGCTCGTCATCGCGAACACCGTCGGCACCGCGTTCGCCGGGAACGCATGGCCGCGCTTCGCGACGCCGCGCGTCACCTGCAGGTAGACGAGCGCGTTGCCGTCGCCGAGGCCTTCGGCATTCGCCGCGACCACGCGCTCGATCAGCGCGCGCCAGCCGGCCGCGTCGTGCGGATCGTCGATGCCGATCTTCTTCAGGCTGCGCGCGAGCCGCTCCAGATGCTGATCGATCCGGAACGGCACGTGCGCGCCGTCGTGCGCATAAACGGGCACGACTTCATACACGCCGTCGCCGAAGATGAACCCGCGGTCGAGCACCGGCACACGGGCTTCGGACAGCGGCACCAGTTCCTCCTGCGACGCAACGCTGAGGTAGACGATCGGTTCGAATTCGGCTTGGCTCATAGTGATGACAGATGGGGATGAAGTCGTGAAAACAAAGGCCCGTCGGGCTTACTTCTTCTTGCTGAACATCAGCAGGATCGAGTCCCAGATACGCCCGAAGATACCCGCTTCCGGCACCGCCTGCAGTGCGACGACCGGGAATTCGGACAGCGTCTTGCCGTCGGCGACGATCTTCACGGTGCCGACCTGCTGGCCTTCCGCGAGCGGCGCGATCAGCGGCGCGTTGACGTCGACCTCCGTCTTGACCTTGTCGCCGAGGCCGCGCGGCACGGTCGCCCACTGGTCGCTCTTCACGCCGACCTGCACGGTGTTTTCCTTGCCCTTGTAGAGGCGCGGCGTCGAGATCGCCTGGCCGCCCTTGAACAGGCGCACCGAATCGAACGCGCTGTAGCCGTAGTTCAGCATCTTCATGCTGTCCTGCGTGCGCTCGCCTTCCTTCTGCTCGCCCATCATCACCGACACCAGGCGGCGCTGGCCGTCGACGCCCGGAATCGCGCGCTTCGCCGATGCGATCAGGCAGTAGCCGGCCGCCTGCGTATGGCCCGTCTTCAGGCCGTCGACCGTCGGATCCAGCCACAGCAGGCGGTTGCGGTTGCCCTGGCGGATGTTGTTGTACTTGAATTCCTTCTCCGAGAAGATGCTGTAGTACTGCGGAAAATCGCGGATCAGGTGCGCGGACAGCTTCGCGAGGTCGCCGGCCGTCGTGTAGTGGTTCGGGTCGGGCATGCCGTTCACGTCGGCGAAGTGCGTGCCCTTCATGCCGAGGCGCTGCGCTTCGTCGTTCATCAGCGTGACGAACTGCCCTTCGCTGCCGCCGACGAGTTCGGCCAGCGCGATCGCGGCGTCGTTGCCCGACTGGATGATCATCCCGTACACGAGGTCATGCACGGACACCGGCTTGTTCGCCTCGATGAACATGCGCGACTCGTCGCGGCCGACGCGGCGCACGGCGTCGCTCGGCGTGACGATCTGTTCCATCGAGATCTTCTTCTTGTCGAGCGCCTCGAACACGAGGTACGCGGTCATCAGCTTCGTCAGCGAGGCCGGCTCGACGCGTTCGTCCGCATTGCCCGATGCAAGCACCGTGTTGCTGGTCGCGTCGACGAGCACCCACGAGCGCGCGTTCACGCCCGGCGGCGGCACCGCGCCCGGCATGTAGGTCGCGGGCGCGCCGGTGAACTGCTCGGCGGCCGGCGCCGCATGCGCGGCCTTGGCCTTGGCGGCCGGTTTCGCCTCGGCGACGACGATCGTCGATGCGAGCGCGACGGGCAGCATCACGCCGAGCGCGACGTTGCGCGCGGCGGTGCCGAAGGCGATGGAGGAAGCGAGGGACTTGAGGCCTTGGGAAGACAGACGCATGATCGATTCAGGCTGATGGCAGAAAGTGCGGTGCGAAACGCGCAGGGTTGAACGGCAAGGCGGCGGGCGTTCCGGGCACGCGCCCGACAGCGTCGGGCGGCGCGAAACGCGCCGGTTGGACTCGTGCGGACGCGTTCGGTTCGCGGCCGTCGCGAGCGGGCGGACAGGCGGCGAAACGAGCGCCGCATGGGCCCAGCCGGGCCGCGGGCGACGCGGAATCCGGCCATTATACGTGGCCGCGCAGGGCGTTTTCGCGAACCTTGTGTCGCGTTCGGTGCGAAACGGTGTCGATGTCCCGGCCGACTCGCGCTCGCGGCATCGCGCAAACCGGCGCGCTGCCCGGCCGCGTCGGGGCACCTGGCGATGCCGCCACGGATGCGGAAAGACGGCACATCGAGGGCGGCGGAAGTCGAGCCCCGACCCGTCGGCGGGCAGCGCGCCTCGGCCTCGGGCAGCTGCCGTAGGCGATCGCGCGTGAAGCCCCTCGAAAGGCGCGTGCAGGCGGCGTGCAAGTCGAAGCGAGCGCCGCGTGCGGCGCGATGCCGCGCGGGCGGGTCGCGCCCGCGGCAAGCGCGGGCAAGCGCTGCGGGCACCGGCCTGCGGCCGTCACCCCCGCGCGCGGGCGCCGGTTACCGCCACGCGTCGACGATGATGCGCTTCAGCACGTGCAGCTTGCGATGCAGGAAATGCTCGGCGCCGGGGATCACGACGACCGGCAGCTCCTGCGGCCGCGCCCAGTCGTACACCGACGCGATCGGCACCGTGTCGTCGGTTTCGCCGTGGATCACGAGCGTGTTCTCGGGCACGTCGGCCACCTGCCAGCGGCTCGCGGCCGTGCCGACGAACACCATCCGCTCGATCGACTCGCCCGCGTCGCGCAGCCGCTTCGCGACGTGCGACAGCACGAAGGTGCCGAACGAGAAGCCCGCGAGCACGAGCGGCAGGTCCGCGTACGCGGGCTGCGCGCGCATGTGCGCGAGCACCGCGAGCAGGTCGTCGGCTTCGCCGGCGCCGTTGTCGTGCACGCCTTCGGTGGCGCCGACGCCGCGGAAGTTCGACCGGTAGACGACGTAGTTCAGCTGCACGAGCGTGCGCGCGAGCGTCTGCGCGACCTTGTTGTCCATCGTGCCGCCGAACAGCGGATGCGGATGGGCGACGAGCGCGATGCCGCGCGGCGCGGCGCCGCTTTCGCGCACGGCATCCGGCAGGTCGACCGCGATTTCGATCTGCCCGACCGGACCCGCGATCAGCGATTTCTGCGTATGTACGTTCATTCGGCCGGCCCGCTCAGATCTTCAGGCGGTCGACGACCTTGCCGTCGCGCAGGTGCGATTCGACGATCTCGTCGATGTCGGCCTGGTCGACGTACGTGTACCACGTGCCTTCCGGATACACGACCATCACGGGCCCTTCCTCGCAGCGGTCGAGGCAGCCGGCCTTGTTGATGCGAACCTTGCCGGGCCCCGCGAGGCCGAGTTCCTTCACGCGCTTTTTCGCGTACTCCTGCATGGTCTGCGCATCGCATTGCGCGCAGCTCGGACGTTCGGCGCCCGGTTCGCGCTGGTTCAGGCAGAAAAAGACGTGGTGCTGGTAGTAGGAATCCATGGTGGTGACGAGCGGCCCGGCGCGACGCCGTGCCGAAAAGAAGGGCGATGGATTGCCGTTGCGCGGGAGGCAACGGAGGATGCGGACGATTATAGCGACCGGCGCACGCGGCTGCCCGCGCAAGCGCCGCTGCCGCCCCACCCCGGCGGCCCGGTCAGCGGCGCAGCGCGCCCGGCAGCCAAGCATGCTCGACGCGCTGGCCGAGCCAGATCAGCGCCGCATAGGGCCAGATCCACGCGAGCCAGCGCGCGATGCTGTTGAAGTGCACGTAGCGGCCCTGCCGCCAGCCCGACAGCGTGAAGTCGAAGAACGGGTTGACCGGCAGCAGGTTCACGAGTGCCACGCCGGCCAGCAGCGCCAGCGCCGCGAGCGCCGCGCGCCAGGTCTGCGGCACGCGCAGCGCGACGAGCGCGGCGGCGAAGCCGAGCTCGATGCCGAGCCGCGCGCCGGGCGTCGCCCACACGACGACGAGGCCGGTGGCCGACTGCATGAACGTCGCGGCCGCCTTCAGCACGAGCGTGACGACGACCAGCGCGACCAGCAGCCGGATGCGCGGCGCGCGCGGCCGCATCGCGAGCGACGCGATCGCCAGCGCGGCGAACAGCATCAGCCCGCCGAGCACGGCCTCCCACGCGGAATCGGACAGCCAGCCGTCGACCCGCTCCGGCCATTCGCTGACGCGCCACGCGGCCGGCAGCCACGCGAGCAGCGCGTCCTGCATCGACGCGTCGGCGCGTTCCCACAGCGCGGCCGGCCAGTCGCCGATGCCGAACAGGAACGGCGACGGAAACAGGATCGCGAACGGCCACAGCGCGGCCAGCAGCAGCGGTGTCGCGCCGTCGGCCTCGAACCACGCGAAACGCAGCCGGCGCAGCGCGCCGCGGTCGAGCAGCGCGCCCGTGGCCGGCGCGACGAGCGCCGCGCCCAGCAATGCGCCGAGCGCGTTGGCGCCGAGATCGAGATTCGACGCGACGCGCGTCGGCAGGTAGGTCTGCAGCGCTTCCATCGAACCGGACAGCAGCACGCCGAGCGCACCCGCGATCAGCGTCGCGGCCACGCCGCGCCAGCGCGGGTGCAGCGCGAGCACGCCGAGCGCGCCGAACGGCAGATAGCCGAGCACGTTCGTGACCACGTCGAAGGCGGTCACGTAGCGCTGCATCGGTGCGAACAGGTAATCGAACGGCCCGATGCCGAGCGACACCCAGCCGTCGAACGGATACAGCGACGCGTAGACGACGAGCGCCGCGTAAGCGGCGAAGGCCTGCCGCGCGAGCGGCGATGCGCGATGCGTGCCGGTCGCGTTCATCGCGGCTGCGCGGGTCGCGTCACGGCGTGCCCGCGTACGCCTGCATGCCGGCCCATGCGGCGATCTGCGACACGAGCTCGTCGCTCGCCGCCGCGAGCGCGCGCGCGCCGCCTGCGGCGTCCGGCGTGCTCGACGGTGCCCGCGCGACGAACGTGCGCTGGCCGAGCACCTTGCCGTCGAGCGTCAGCGTCGCGCGCGCGGTCACCGCGCCGTGGCTCTGCGACTGCCCGTCGAACACCTGTTCGAATTCGTTCAGGTCGACCTTGAGAGTCGGCGCGCGCACGCCGTCGGCCCCTTCGAGCACCGCGCCGCGCGACGACAGCGCGCCGCGCAGCCGCTGCGTGAGCAGTTGCGCGGGCGGCGCGGTCCAGCGGCTGTCGCGATAGGCGGCCACGTGCTGCGCATCCGCGTAGGCAAGGCGGTACGCGAACTTGTCCGAGTCGAGCGCGTCGGGCGCGACGACGTCGAGCACCTTCAGCGCGGGGCCCGAACCGGCCGTCACGACCGACGACGGTGGCCCGAGGTCGTAGCGAACATTCGACAGCACCGCGCTGTTGCCGGCGCAGCCGGCCGCCAGCGCGAGCGTCAGCACGGCAAGCGCGGCCGCGGCGGGACGCAGCGCGCGGTCAAGGATTCGTGGCATGGCATGTTCCTGCATGAGGTTTCCGGTTTCGATGGGCGTCATGGCCCGGCCGTTTCCGGCCGGACGGTCGATGGATGCGCGCTTCATTTCCCGGCGGTCGCACCGGGCCAGACGAAGCCCGCTTCGCCGGGCCCCGGCGCCGCGCCGGGCGAACCGAACAACAGACTGCGCGGGTTGCGGCCGAGTTCACCGGCCACGTCCTTCAATTGCCGCGACGCGTCGCCGACGCTGCCGGCCAGCGAATTGAAGCGCGGCAGCGTGTCGTACTGCACGCGCGCGTTCAGGTCGTTCAGCGCGACGCCGACCTGCTCGGCGGCCGTACCGGCCTTGTTCAGGTTCGACACCAGCGGCCCGTTCGGCTGCAGCAGCGTGTTCGCCGACGCCATCGCGCGATTCACCTCGTGCATCGTCTCCGGCAGCGCGGTGACCGCCGGGCCGAGCTGCTTCGTCAGCGTCGCCGCGCCGTCGGCCGCGTGCTGCAGGCTCTCTGCCGTCGCACGCAACTGCTCGCGCATCTCGGGCGACATCAGCGCGTTCGCGCTCTTGGCCGCCAGCTCGAGCTGGCGCAGCAGCACGTCGCCGCGCTCCTGGATCTGGTCGAACAGGCTCGGCCGCATCGGGATCTGCGCGATCGACTTCGCCGACGACGGCAGCGGCGCCAGGTCGCGCCCCGTATCCTCGAGCTGCACGAACGCGATGCCCGTCACCCCCTGGAAGCCGAGGCTGCCGTAGGTCGACTGCGTGATCGGCGCGTCGTGGTCGACGAGGATGCGGATCCGGATCTGGCCCGGATGCGTGCGGTCGAAACCGATCGACTGCACCTTGCCGACGTCGAGGCCGCGAAAACGCACGGCCGCGTCCGGGAACAGCCCCGTCACGTTGGTGCGCGCGAGCAGGTCGTACGGCACGCGCACGGTGCGGTCGACGTTGAACCAGAACACGGTGCCCGCGATCGCGAGCGTCAGCGCGATCGTGAACAGGCCGGCCCAGAACGCATGTGATTTGTTTTCCATCAGAGGGTTCCTTGTCCTTGCCTGTTACAACTCGACGCTCGACAGCGCCGGTTCGAGGGCCGCCTTCGGCAGCTTCGCGCGCCGCTCGGGCGGCAGCGCCTGCAATGCGCGGCGCCCGCGCAGCCCCAGGAAATATTCGTGAATGAACGGATGGTCGACGTTCGCGGCCTCCTCGACAGGCGCGGCGACCAGCACCTTGCGGTCGGCCAGCACCGCGACGCGGGTCGACAGCGCGACCATCGTGTCGAGATCGTGCGTCACCATCACGACGGTCAGCCCCAGCGTGCGGTGCAGCGTCGCGATCAGTTCGACGAATTCGTCCGACGCCTGCGGATCGAGGCCGGCCGTCGGCTCGTCGAGGAACAGCAGCTCGGGCTCGAGCGCGATCGCGCGCGCGATGCCGACCCGCTTCACCATCCCGCCCGACAGCGCGGCCGGCATCTTCGACGCGTGCTTGCACGGCAGGCCGACCATCTCGAGCTTCAGCATCACGATGTCGTGCAGCAGGTCCGGCGGCACGCGGCCAAGCTCGCGCAGCGGCTGCGCGACGTTGTCGAACACCGTCATCGACGAGAACAGCGCGCCCTGCTGGAACAGCATTCCCGAGCGCGTGCGCATCATCCGCGCGCTCGCGTCGTCGATCGTCGCCGTATCCTCGCCGAATACCTTGATCGTGCCCGACGTCGGCCGCTCGAGGCCAAGGATCTGCCGCACGAGCGTCGTCTTGCCGGAGCCCGAGCCGCCGACGATCGACACGATCTCGCCGCGCCGCACGTCGAAGTCGAGCTTCTGGTGAATGATGTTGCGCCCGTAGCGCTTGGTCAGGTTGCGCACCTCGATCACGAGGTCGCCGGCGTCGGCCTCCCCGGCCGGCCGCGGGCCGACCGACCCGGCGCCGATGGCCGCCGCATGCGCGGTCGTTTCGTTCGATGCGTTCATCCGAGCCCCACGTTCTGGAACAGGATCGCGAACACCGCGTCGGCGAGGATCACGACCGTGATCGACGACACGACCGACGTGGTCGTGCCTTCGCCGAGGCTCTGCGAGTTCGCCTTGATCCGGAAACCGAAATGGCACGCGACCAGTGCGATCAGCATGCCGAACACGACGCCCTTGCCGACGCCGATGTACAGGTTCGCGATCGGCACGACGCCCGGCAGCGAGCGCACGAAATAGTTGACGTCGATCCCGAGCACGAGCTTCGCGGCCAGCGCGCCGCCCGTCAGCGCGATGATGTTGGTCCACATCACGAGCAGCGGCATCGCGATGCCGAGCGCGAGCACGCGCGGCAGGATCAGCCGCAGCCCGTGCGGGATGCCCATCACGCGCATCGCGTCGAGCTCCTCGGTCACGCGCATCACGCCGATCTGCGCGGTGATCGCCGAGCCGGAGCGGCCCGCGACGAGGATCGCCGACAGCACGGGGCCGAGCTCGCGGATCACCGACAGCCCGAGGATGTTCACGATGTAGCGGTTCGCGCCGAACATCTGCAGCTGCTGCGCGGACAGGTAGCTGAGCACGATGCCGATCAGGAACGCGACGAGCGCGGTGATCGGCAGCGCCTGCGCGCCGGCGCTGTAGATGTTCGCCGAGGTTTCCTTCCACGGCATCGTCCGCGGGCGGCGCAGCACCGACAGCGCATCGAGGATCACGAGGCCGAACATCGCGATGCCGCCCTGCAGGTGCTCGCCGAACGCGAAGATCGCCTGGCCGAGCCGCGTGACGGGATCGACGCGCACGAGCCGCTCCGGCGCCTCGCGGCCGCTGTCGAGCCGTTCGATGCGCTCGAAGATCGTGCGCTGCGTGGCGCTCAGCGCGACGCCGGCCGGCAGCTTGCGCCCCCATACGCGCCACAGCGCCTGGCCGCCGACGTGGTCGAGCCGCTCGATGCCGGACAGATCCCATTCGCTCACGCGGCCGGTGGCGATGCCCGCGATGCGGCGCGCCACGGCGCCGCGATTGCGCGCGAGCGCGAGCGCGGTCCACTGGCCGTACAGGCGCACCGTCTGGCCCTGGCCGCCGGCGTCGACCGAGAGGCCGGGAGGAGTCTCGAAGTCCAAGGGCAGGTTGTTTGCAAAAGGATGACAGCGGCCATTGTAGCGAACCGCCCGATGCCGCGACGTGACGATTTCCGCGACCGCGCCGGGCGGGGGCGCCCCGCCGCGGCCGCCCGGTCCGGGCCAGCCCGGCGCCGCCGTCTGCCGCGGCCCGATGCCGGCCGCCGGTTGGCGGTTGACCGCTGCCGGCGTCGCGACCTTTCATTCTTCCGTCACGTTTCCTTTCGATACTCTCTCGCGCCGCACATCAGGCCGTCGGCGCGCCGCGCCGCCATTCGCTGCATCCCTCGCGTTTCATAAAACAGAACACCGAACAGGACAACCGATGCGCTTCCCCCGTTTTCCCGCCGCCACGTACCGGCCGCCGCCGCGCTCGCCAGCCTCGCCTTCGCCCTCGCCGGCTGCGGCGGCGACGACGTCACCGCCACGCAACCGTCACAGCCGCAGGCCCAGACGCCCGTCGGCACGACGGCCACGCTCGCGCTGCTCGAGACGACCGACCTGCACACCAACGTGCTGTCATACGACTATTTCAAGCTCGCCGCCGACAATTCGCTCGGTTTCGAGCGCGTGTCGACGCTGATCGCGCAGGCGCGCAAGCAGTACCCGAACACGCTGCTGCTCGACAACGGCGACACGATCCAGGGCACCGCGCTGTCGGACTACCAGGCGCTCGTGAAGCCGATCGGCTGCGACCAGACGCTCGCGATCTACAAGGTGATGAACGCCGCCAAATTCGACGGCGGCGGAATCGGCAACCACGAGTTCAACTACGGGCTGCCGTACCTGTCGCAGGTGACCGGCAACACGTTCGAGGTCGACGGCCTGCCCGCGCCGGCCCAGCAGAAGAAGTGCGCGGGCCCGACCTTCCCGCAGGTGCTCGCGAACGTGATCAGCGCGAAGACCAACGCGCCGCTGTTCACGCCGTACACGATCCTGACGCGGACGGTGACGGCCACGACGCCGGACGGCAGGACGGTCAGCGCGCCCGTGAAGATCGGCATCATCGGCTTCACGCCGCCCGCGATCATGAACTGGGACAAGCGCTGGCTCGACGGCAAGGTCTACACGACCGGCCTGAAGGAAGCCGCCGAGAAGTACATTCCGGAAATGCGCGCGAAGGGCGCCGATCTCGTCGTCGCGATCTCGCACGGCGGCCTCGACAATTCCGCGTACTCGCCGACGATGGAAAACGGCAGCTGGTGGCTGTCGAAGGTGACGGGCATCGACGCGATGCTGATCGGCCACTCGCACCAGGTGTTCCCGGACGCGAACAGCACCGTGTCGCAGTTCACCCTGCCGGGCGTCGACAAGGTCAAGGGCACCGTCAACGGCGTGCCGACCGTGATGGCCAACTACTGGGGCAAGCACCTCGGCGTGATCAAGCTCGGCCTGAAGTTCGACGGCAAGACATGGAGCGTCGACCCGTCGCAGACGACCGTCGAGGCGCGGTCGATCCAGAATGCCGACAAGAGCTACGTCGCGCCCGATCCGTCGGTGTCCGCCGCGATCGCCGCCGAGCACCAGGCGACGATCGACTACGTGAAGACGCCGATCGGCTCGACCGACTACCGGATGAACTCGTACTTCGCGGATGTCGGCGATCCGGGCGCGATCCAGATCGTCAACGAGGCGCAGGCCGACTACGTGAAGACCTACGTGCAGGCGAACCTGCCGCAGTACGCGTCGCTGCCGGTGCTGTCGGTCAGCGCGCCGTTCAAGAGCGGCTTCGGCGGCGGCACCGACTACACCGATGTCGCGCCGGGCGCGCTCGCGATCAACAACGCGGCCGACCTGTACCTGTATCCGAACACCGTGTACGCGGTGAAGGTGAGCGGCGCCGACGTGAAGAACTGGCTCGAGACGGCCGCGAAGCGCTTCAACCGGATCGACCCGACCAAGGCGACCGTGCAGCCCCTCGTCAGCACCTTCCCCGGCTACAACTTCGACATGTTCACGTCGGCCGACCTCGCGTATGAAATCGACGTCACGCAGGCCGTCGGCAGCCGCATCAAGAACCTGACGTACAAGGGCGCGCCGATCGATCCGAACGCGCAGTTCATCGTCGCGACCAACAACTACCGCGCGAGCGGCGGCGGCAACTTCCCGGGCCTCGACGGCAGCAAGACGATCTTCGCGTCGCCCGACGCGAACCGCGACGTGCTGATCGCGTTCATCAAGAAACGCGCCGCGATCACGCGTGCGGCCGACGGCGCGCAGCGCAGCTGGCGCTTCACGAAGCTCGCGAGCTCGGTCGCGCACGTGCAGTTCGCGTCCGCGCCGAACCGCCTGGGCGACGCAGCGGCGGCCGGCCTGACCGGCATCACGCAGGTCGCGGCCGACGACGGCTCGGGCAAGAACCTCGCGACCTACGAGATCGACCTCACGCAATGAGACATCCGATGCAACCGATCCGGACGATGCGGCCTGCCGAAACCGGCGTCGCCGCCGCCGCGCGGCGCGTGCTGCGCGCGAAACTCCCGCCGGCCGCCCTGCTCGCGGCGGCGGCCGTGACCGTCGCGGCCGTCGTCGCGGCGACCGGCCTGCGCGGCAACGGCCCCGCGCCGAGCGCCGCGCAGCTCGACGAGTGGCAGGCGATGGTCACGCAGGCCACCGAGCCGCACGCGCTGGCGCAATTGCGCACGCTCGCGCGCCGCGGCTCGGGCGCCGCGCAGGCGGCGCTCGGCATCGCGCTCGTCGACGCACGCGAACCGGGGCTGCGCGACGAGGGGCGCGGCTGGCTGGAAACGGCCGCGACGGCCGACGGCAAGGCCGACGCACCGGCCGCGAGGCGCGCGCAGCTCGCCCTCGGCAAGGCGCTGCTGCTCGGCAGCAGCGACATCCCGAAAGACTACGCACGCGCCCGCGCGCTACTCGGCGCGGCGGCCGGACAGGGCGACCCGGCCGCCGCGTATTACCTCGGGCTGATCTATCGCAGCGGCTACGGCATCGCCGCCGATCTGGTGCAGGCCGCGCACTGGTTCGAGATCGCGTCGCGCGCGGACATCCCGGCCGCGGATTTCATGCTCGCGAACGCGTACCGCGACGGCAGCGGCGTGCCGCGCGACGACGCGCGCGCGCTGGCGCTCTATCGCCGCGCCGCCGAGCACGAGCTGCCGGAGGCCGTGCAGACGCTCGCGATGGCCTATCGCAACGGCGAGCTGGGGCTCAAGCCCGATGCGGATGAATTCCACGCGCAGTGGATCGAGACCGCGCATGCGCTGAAGCATCCGGTTGTCGCGCCGTGACGAAAACCCGGAAAGCGACGCATCAGTTCCGTCGCTTTCCGTTACTTGGCACGTTACCCATCGATGCCGGATGGTGCCAGCCGGTCTCTTGCCGAAGCACCAATGCCGCCTATATCGGCCTGATCGATGGCGTCGCGAACCAGTGCGCAGCCACGAGCGCGCTCACCAAGGCACCTCGTTGAATCCATGATCTCCCTTCCCCCGGGTCCATTTCCCTCGCATTGGCGCCAGGTGATCTTGCCGAAGAGCGCAACGTCATAGCAGGCGAGCCCGCCACCACTCGCTGCGGCGGGCGGCGCCCGGGCAACAAGCGTCCACCATGACTAACCATGGCATCGACGTACCGCGCGTTCCGATTTACTGATAGGAAAACGTGATGCTGCTCTTGGCCTTCACGCTGCCGGGGCTGATCTTGGCGTCCGTCTGCACGTACTTCACCTCGAACGGAATCGTGAATATCTGAGCGCCGGACGCGGTATTGCCGACCAGCCACTGGTTGACGTTGCCCTTCCGCGACGAATCCGGACCATACATGATGGGCTGCGTCTCGTCGCGCTTGTACAACCGCAAGCCAACACCCGCGGCGGAAGAGTCCGGGCCGAGACTGAGCGTATTGCCGGTATTGGACGGATTGCTCACGTCCGTCATGGTCGCGTAGACCGCGACGTCCTGATCGCATGCAATGCCGATGGTGAACCGGTTCGACGCGCCCACCGTGGAGCCGACGCCCTTGAAGGCATAGGTGGCAACGGTCGGCAGCGTGATCGCTTGGTTCCCGCCCTGCACGACCTTGCATCCGCGGCTCTTGGCTTCGACTGTGAACGCGCCGAGGGTCAGCGAAAGCGGTGTGGCGACGGGCTTCTTGTTGCCGTCCAGCGCGATCATTTTCGCCACGACTCGCGGTGCGAAAAAATGCGTGCCGGACGGCACCGGGCCTGTCGCAATGAGTTTGATCTGCGTGGTGAATCCCAACGACGTTTGTCCGCCACCGGTCGTCGTGCCAGGCGCCGGATAGGTCTGCGTTTGCGGCGGCGCGACGCTGATCCAGTTGCTCGCATTGGGATCCTTGATGCCGATGACATAGCCGACCCCGGGAATGCCCGTCGGGTAAACCGGATAGGACTCGCCGTCGGACTGATGCGTGAGGCCGTTGATCGGCGCATCCTGCGGAACCGCATTGGCAGTCCAGCCGGGACAGTTGGCGATGTCGAACGCCCGCTTGTCCGTGACCTGACCGCTCCAGCCGCCGATCTGCGCGCCGAGCGGGTTCGCATCGGCCGGCCCACTGAACGTGAGAGGACTCGGAAGCGTGACGATCATCGAGTTCGCCTGGCAGGCGGCAAACGCGGGATGAGCAAGCATCGCGAGCAGCGAGAAAGCGAATGCCTTGATGAAACGCGGCGCCGGCGCGTGGAAATTGAATGTTGCACGCGGCAACAGAAGGGGGGCCGACGCGAGAGGCGATGCAAACGGTACTCGTTTCATATCGATTCCAGAAGGGTGCGGGGGCGTAACCCGCGAATCAAAGCGCCGCGGCATGCGTCTTCGCGCCGCATACGCCCTTGATCGGCTCGAAGGAAGCCGGCTTGTTGTTGCCTTGCTTGACCGGCAACATGTATTCGATGCGGCAGATCGAGCGGGCGTCGTCTCCCCACTTCACCGTGAGTTCGCCCTGGTCCTTCAGGCCGCGCACGAAGATCTTGCTGGCCTGGCCGACGACGCCGAGGCTCTTGCCGGTATCGTCGGTCACGGCCGCACCGAACGGCAGCGGCGTGCCGTCCGCCCGGCGCGCCTGGATCACGGCGGCGCGCCCGGTATCGGTGTCGAACCTGAGCAGCGGCACGGCGCCGGCGCGCGGCGCGACCTGCTGACTCGTTTCCTTCAGTTCGACATCCATCGAGATGCCTTTCGGGTCGAGTTCGACCGTGTTCATGTTGTACGGCGTGAGGTAAGGCACGATCGCGTAACCGCGGTGGTCGACCCGCGCGCCCGACGCGCTCGTGAGCCGTGCACCCTCCGCGCCCTTGGCCTCGACGATGGCGAACGTTTCCGACAGCGGTTGCGACAGCGTGATGCCGCCGCCGTGCGCGACCGCCGCGCCGCGAATGCCGACCGAACCCTGCCGGTAGTTCGAACTGCCGCCGGCACTGACGTTGAACTCGGCGAAGCGTGCGCGATATGTGACGTTGCCGCTGCCGTCGGTGCTCGCGCTGCCCTGGCCGTTCGTGTGGTTCGCGGCGACGCTGTACGACAACGCGTTGTCGACGCCGAGCGAGCCGGACAGCATCGATTGCAGTTGCGTGCGGCCTTGCGTGTCGTGCGACAGGTTGCTGGTCAGCATCGTCGAGCCGGACTTGCCGAACGGAATCGTCGCGCTGGCGTAGTACAGCGTGCTCATGTTGCCGCCGACATTGCGCTGGCGCGTGGCGGACAGGCTGTACGAGATATTCCGGAACGAATTGTTGTAACCGACCGAGTAGTCGATGTCCGAGCCCGAGCGGTTCCAGTAACTGGCGGCCGACGCGGTCAGGCTCAATTGCCCGCCCGATTTGCCGAGGCGCTGGCTGACCATCAGCGATGCGCGATTGCGCTGCCGCCAGACGGTGTCGACCGAATAGCCGTTGCGGACCGAGTCGCGGGCGCTCATCGCGTCGTTGAGGTTGAAATAACCGTTCGTCGAGTAGCGGTATGCGGCGATCGATACGTCGGTGCCAGTCGATGCGACGGACTTCGAATAGCTGATCCGCAGGCTCGAGCCGCTGAAGCGTTTCACGCCGGGAACCGACGTGACGGCCTGCGTGAAGTCGAGACCGAGCGCGCCGACCCGCGTAGTGAAGGCGCCACCCAGCATCGCCGCCGTATAACCGGCCGCAACCGTCACGCCACCGTATCCGGTCAGCAGGTTCGTCAGGCCGCGCTGATAGGTGGCTTGCGCGAACAGCGGGTTGCTCGTGCCCTGCTGGTTGCGCAGCGCGCCCGCGACGAAGCTGTAGCGCTGGATACCGGGTCGCAGCGACAGCGGAACCGCCGCATAAGGGACGGAGAACGTATGGACGGAACCGTCCGCCTCGGTGACGGACACGCGCAAGTCGCCGCCATAACCGGTCGGGTACAGGTCGTTGATCTCGAACGGACCGGCCGAGACGGTCGTCTCGTACAGCGTCACGCCGTTCTGGCGGATCGTCACCTTCGCGTTGCTGTTCGCGACGCCGCGTACGACGGGCGCGTAGCCGCGCATCGAGTCGGGCAGCATCCGGTCGTCGGTCGACAGCCGTACGCCGCGAAACTGGGCCGAGTCGAACAGCTCGCCGGACGTGAACGTTTCGCCGAGTACGAGTTGCGACGACAGCGCGGGCAGATCGCGCTGCACGTAGGTCGACACGTTCTGATAGCGGCTGCCGCCGCGCTCGGACCACGAGTACGAACCATTGTGGCGGAAGTGCCAGTTGCCGATATTGACGCCGCTGTTCAGCCCGAGATAACCCTGCGTGTCCGCACGGCTGCCCTTGACCTTCGAACTGTAGACGTTCAGGTTGTAATCGAGCATGCCGACAGGCACGCCGTCGTCCCACTGGTCGGGGCTCACATAGCCTCGCGCACGGCGTACCAGTGACGCCTGCGGGATGCTGAGCGTCAGGCGCTGCTCGCTGAAGTCGAACGACGCGCTTGCCTCGGGCACGAGCTGGCCGATACGCCGGCATTCTCCGTCGATCGTGACGGCCTTGACGGTTTGCGCGGGAAGTTTCGTGAAATCGATGCCGATACGGCGCAGCGTTTTCTCGTCGAAGCAAGGCTGCGCGTCCGGCGTGCCGGGCGCGGCCTTGAATTCGATGTCGTATCGACCGACCCAGTCCTCGCCGACGACGAGATCGACGGTGTAGGTACCCGGCGCGGTGACGTTGCCGCGCGCAAAGCGCGTGATGTCGACTGCCTGGCCTGCGCCGTTGCTCAGGAAGTCGGGGTCGAACTGGGCCTGCGCGACGTCGATCTGCGCGACCTGTAACGCTTCCCGGGCAGCGGGCACCGCGGTGTCGGTGTTTGCGCGGCTGTCGATCGACCAGACGGCAAGGGCGGACAGCATCAGCACAGACATCGGCTTGAGCCGCGGCAATCGGGTCTCATCCGGACGAAGATGTCGGATCGACGATGTCATTCCTGAGGACTCCTATTTGCGTCGGATTGAAATCGAAAACACGGGCCGGGACATGGGCGCCCGATGGGCGCGGATGGCAAGGGCGCTCCGGGAGAGGCAAAAAGGCCATGAAGCGGCGCGCGCCTGCGCAATCACGCACGACGCGTTACACGAGTAGGCGCTGTGTCAGGCAGCCCTGCCGGCGAGCAGCCGGCTCGGCGTCATTGCATCGAAACGGGCATCTCGTGGTTGGCCGAGGCGCCCCAGTCGTTGATGCTGCCGAACCGGACACGCGCATCGGCCGCGGGCGGCGCCTTGAGGTCCGGGACCGGGAAGGCCTGGGTGCCGCCCGGCAGGACGTAGCCCGCGCCCGCATCGTATTGATGGCCGCTCGATTGAAGCTGCACGCTGCCCAGGTTGACGACGTAGGGCGTCGGATTGGTCGCGTTGAGCACGTAATGACCGCCGGTGCCGCGCGCGACTTGCCAGCGGACCTGCGCCGGCGCGTTCTGCGCGCTGCCGGGCAGGTTCTGCGGGCGGAACATGATCTTGATGCGCGTCCGGAACGCGACCTGAAGCTGGTTGCGCTCGGCGTTCGCGATCTTCGGGGGGATTTCCAGCACGTTGAGCCAGAACAGCGATTCCTTGTCGGCAGGCAGCGGCTCGTTCGCATACAGCAGCCGCAAGGTTTGCCCCTTGTTCGGCTCCATGCGGAACATCGCCGGCGTCAGCGTGAACGGCACGTCGACGGCTTCCGGCGACGCATGCGCGTCACCTTTGTCGATCCAGGCCTGGATCAGCGCCGGCCCCGGACCATCGTTCGTCAGCTTGATCGTCATCTCGCGCTCGTTGCTCGGAAAAACGACGCGCGTCGCGGAGATCACGACGCTCGCGCAGGCTTGCGAAGCAATCAGGACGGTGGCCAGAGCGACGGTTTGGAGCGATTTTCTGATGACGTTCATGTGAACTCTCGAAGGGTGCTGGTCGTTGATGTCGACGGGCGGCAAGGGGATGGCCCGCGGGGCGGCATGCATCGGCACACCGCCCCGGGCCCGTCGAACGAGCGGGCCGGAGCAAGCGCGAGACTTACTGGTAGATGAGCGAGTACTGGACCTTCGAATTGGCCGAACCGCCGGTCGCCGCGCCCGTCGCCAGGTATTCGGCGAAGAAGTTCAGCTGGGCGGTACCGTCCTCGCCGATCGAGACGACTTGCGAGTTCTGGTCCAGCGAGTTCGCGCCGACCTTGATCGGGGCTTGCTGGTCGTTCAGGACCTGCAGGACGACGTTCTTCGCTTCGGGCGCTTCGATCGTGCCCTTGTCGAGCGACAGCTTGCCGTCGGCCGTCACGTTCGTTGCGTTTTCAAACATGACCTGGACCTTCGTCGGGTTGCCCTTCGAATTGTCGCTATCCACCGCGCAGCCCGTCAGCTTGAAGCCGAAGGCCGTGCGGCCGGCGACCGCGCCCGCGGCGTTCAGCGAGCCCGAGCTGACCGTCGGCATGGCGACCGACTTGTTCGACGTCGCGCCCGCGGCCGTACCGTCGATCTTGCAGGTCGCCGCGGTAACGTTGCCGGTGAACGTAATGGTGCCGTCCGCCGCGTGGGCCGCCGATGCCAGGCCGAGGCCTGCCACGGCCAGAAGGGTCGAAACGATCTTGGTGCTGGTTGCGAGTTTCATGGTATTGATCTCAAACGATGGTTGATGATTTGAAACGTGCATGCATCATTCGGTGCTCGTGTCTAAAAATGACGAAGCGCGATTCGAAGACCATTATCGAAATTTCGGACAATTTATCGAATTGGACGCGACCGATTTGATTTGCTTTTCAAATAGGACAAGTACGATATTGAGGTTTTTCGTTTGATGTCCCATATGAGCGGACCCGCGAGCCAAGCCGGTCATCGACCAGGAAGACGCGACCCGTTGTGACCGGAGTGCAGGTTGGGGACGAGTCAGATTTCTTCGATGCTTTTGCGGTATCGCGAGTGCGAACGACCACCCGAAGCCTGCTGTTGGCGAGGATGCTTTTCGTCGGCTTCTTCTGTCCGGCGTATCGCGCGCAGAAGCCCTAGCTTGCGGATACGTCCGAGTCGCGGCGGCAGCGCCGATCGCCCCGGCCGGCATCTCCGCGTCGCGCGACGCATTGGTACCGGGCACGCTGATCGGCACGCGTGCGCTGAAGACATCGACCACAAATGCGCTGTACAACGACTGTCCGACAGATCGGGGCACAGCGGCCTGACATGGCACATTCGTTCCGAACGTGACGTATGTCCTCGCCGGGCGTTCGCATCCCGTTTATGAAACGGATGCGCCGGGAATCGGATACGCTGCCAGGGACAATGCGGAGAGTTCGAGCGGAAATCCTCGAATTCATGGGAAGGCAGTGACGCGACGCTCGCCGCAACCCGTGATATCGGACCTGAGAAATGGTGGAGCAATCTCGCGGCCCGGCGACTCATCCGCGGTCCTCTTTCATCTCGAATTGGCGAAAATCGCGCAGCTCCCCAAACGCGTGACCGCAAATCGGGAATCAATCACGAAAATTCGAAACCCCGAATAACGATCGTCCCCTTGGCCGACAACGCCACGCGATGGCGTCGAGCATTCAGCGACGACCCGGCCCCGGCACCGCAAGGGGCGCATCCCCGCCTCCCCGCTTCCCGACGCGCCCCCGCCCCCTGTCGCTACAATAGGCGCCATGAACGCCCCCACCTCCTCCGACACGCCCGAATCCGGCGACGCGCACATCGCGCGCAACCGGCTCGAGGCCCATCTGGACGCCGCGCCGCGCGCGTGGCCGCTCGACATCGTCGCCGCCACCGGCTCGACCAATGCCGACGTCTCGGCGCGGCTCAAGGCGCTGCCGCGCAACGCCCAGGCCCTGCCCGCGCCGCTCGTGCGCGTCGCGTTCGAGCAGACGGCCGGCCGCGGCCGGCAGGGCCGCCCGTGGTTCGCGCAGCCCGGCAATGCGCTGCTGTGCTCGGTCGGCTGCATCGTGCCGCGCCCCGTCGACGCGCTCGGCGGCCTCAGCATCGCGATCGGCGTCGCGCTCGCCGAAGGGCTGGCCACGCTGCCGCTCGACGCGCGCGCGCGCGTCGCGCTCAAATGGCCGAACGACCTGCTGCTGATGACCGACGACGGTGCGCCGCACATCGTCGGCAAGCTCGCCGGGATCCTGATCGAAACCGTCTGGACCACCGCCGACGCCACCGCCGTCGTGATCGGCTTCGGCATCAACGTGCGCGGCGCGGAAGCCGTCGCCGCGCAGGTCGATGCGCTGCGCGCGCGCGAAGCGACGCTCGCGAGCGGGCTGCCGCCCGCCGCGCTGTCGATCGCATGCGCGTCGGCCAACCTCACCGATACGCTCGCCGCGTCGCTGAACGCACTCACGCCCGCGCTCGCGCAGTTCGGCACCGACGGCCTCGCGCCGTTCCTGCCGCGCTGGCACGCGCTGCACGCGTATGCGGGCCGCGAAGTCGTGCTGCTCGAGCAGGGTGTCGAACGTGCGCGCGGCATCGCGACGGGCATCGACTCGACCGGGCAACTGCTGCTCGACACGCCGGACGGCGTGCAGACGATCGCGGCCGGCGACGTATCGCTGCGCGAAGCGCAATGAGCGAGCCGCACCTGCTGATCGACGCCGGCAACAGCCGGATCAAGTGGGCGCTCGCCGACACGCGGCGCACGCTCGTCGATACGGGCGCGTTCGGCCACACGCGCGACGGCGGCGCCGATCCCGACTGGTCGCGCCTGGCGCGGCCGCACGGCGCGTGGATCTCGAACGTCGCGGGCGCCGACGTCGCCGCGCGGATCGACGCGCTGCTCGACGGGCGCTGGCCGGGCCTGCCGCGCACGACGATCCGCGCGCGGCCCGCGCAATGCGGCGTGACGAACGGCTATACGACACCCGAACAGCTCGGCAGCGACCGCTGGGCCGGCCTGATCGGCGCGCACGCGGCGTTTCCCGGCGAGCATCTGCTGATCGCGACATTCGGCACCGCGACGACGCTCGAGGCGCTGCGCGCGGACGGCCGCTTCACGGGCGGGCTGATCGCGCCGGGCTGGGCGCTGATGATGCGCGCGCTCGGCACGCACACCGCGCAGTTGCCGACGCTGACCACCGATATCGCGAGCGGGCTGCTCGCCGGTGCGCAGGCCGAGCCGTTCCAGGTCGATACGCCGCGCTCGCTGTCGGCCGGGTGCCTGTATGCGCAGGCCGGGCTGATCGAACGCGCGTGGCGCGACCTGGCCGAAGCCTGGCAGGCACCCGTGAGGCTCGTACTGGCCGGCGGTGCGGCGGACGAGGTCGCGCGCGCGCTGACGGTCCCGCACACGCGGCACGATGCATTGATCCTGTCCGGGCTCGCGCTGATCGCGGCCGAGGCCGCGCAGGATTGACGGAACAGGTGCCGGCAGCGCGCCGGTACGTGACGGCGCGGGTCCGGACGGACGCGCGTCACACCGACGATGCGGGGCGCGCGGCGCGGCTGCAACCGCCCGCGCAATCGATCGGCGCGAACCATGAAAAAGCCGGCCATGCGGCCGGCTCGACTGAATGACGTGAACCACGTCGATGACGACAAGGAGTTTCGACGATGCTGCGCTGGCTGATCGCTGTTCTCTTTCTCGCCAACATGCTCGCGTTCGTGGTGGCACGCGGCGTGTTCGGGCCGCTGCCGGCGGCCGGCCCGCGCGAACCCGGCGTGCTGTCGCGGCAGGTGCGGCCCGACGCGCTGCGCGTGACACCGCTCGCGCAGGCGACCGACCAGCCCGTCATCGGCGGCCCGATCGCGCCGCCGGCGGTCACGACCGCACCGCTCGCCGCGTCCGCGCCCTGACGGCGCCGGTCCGCGCTCAGGGCTGCTGCGCGCGCACCTTCTTCAGCAGCGCGGTGGTCGAGCGGTCGTGCTCGAACGGAATCGCCAGCGCACGGCCGCCCCAGCCGCGCACGAGCGCCGATTCCGGCAACGCATCCATGTCGTAGTCGCCGCCCTTCACGAGGATGTCCGGACGGACGGCCTCGATCAGCGACACCGGCGTCTTTTCCCCGAACGTCACGACCCAGTCGACGCTTTCCAGCGCCGCGAGCAGTGCCGCGCGGTCTTCTTCGCGATTGATCGGCCGGTCGTCGCCCTTGCCGAGCATGCGCACCGACGCATCGCTGTTCACGCCGACGATCAGGCACGCGCCGAGCGCTTTCGCGTCGGCGAGATACGTGACGTGGCCGCGATGCAGGATGTCGAAGACGCCGTTGGTGAACACGACGGGCGACGGCAGCGACGCGCGCAGTGCGACGAGGGCATCGCGGGTGATCAGCTTGCGTTCGAAGGTAGCGGACATGGTGGAGATCGGACGGAATGAGCGATGGCCCGCGCGACGGCGGCGCCAGTTAAAAAGCCCGCCGGGCTGGCCAGGCGGGCTTCATGCAACGAATACGCGACGGCGCCGTGCGGCCGGCGCGCATCACGCCGGCGGCGGCACCTGCCGGCCTCAGGCCGGCTGCGCGGCCGACGACGGGCCGCTTTCGGCCTGCAAGCGGCCGGTGACTTCCTTGCGATAGCGGTTCAGCTCCTGCGCGGTCGCGAACGTACGCTCGAACAGGATCGACAGGTTGTGCAGGATCCGCTCGACGACCTTCTTTTCCCACTCCCCGTCGAAACGGATCTGCTCGTCGAGCCAGCGCTCGAGCCATTCCGGATCGGGCAGGCGCGACTGCACGGTGTCGCGCGGGAACAGCGCCTGATTCACGTGCAGGTTGGTCGGATGCAGCGGCTTCTCGGTGCGGCGCGCCGACGCCATCAGCACGCCGATCTTCGCGAACGCGGCGCGTGCGACGTCGCCGCAGTTGTTCAGCGCCTTCTTCATGTAGCGCAGGTAGGCGCCGCCATGACGCGCTTCGTCGCGCGAGATCGTTTCGTAGATCTGCTTGATGACGGGCTCGGTGTGCCAGTCGGCCGCGCAGCGGTACCAGTGGTTCAGGCGGATCTCGCCGCAGAAGTGCAGCATCAGCGTCTCGAGCGGCGGCGCCGGGTCGAACTGGAAGCGCACCGCGTGCAGTTCCTCTTCGGTCGGCACCATGTCCGGCTTGAAGCGGCGCAGGTATTCCATCAGCACGAGCGAATGCTTCTGCTCCTCGAAGAACCACACGCTCATGAACGCGGAAAAATCGCTGTCGTGCTGGTTGTCGCGCAGGAACATTTCGGTCGCGGGCAGCGCCGACCATTCGGTGATCGCGTTCATCTTGATCGTCTTCGCCTGCTCGTCGGTGAGCAGCGAAGCGTCGAACTTGTCCCACGGAATGTCCTTCTCCATGTCCCAGCGGACGGCTTCGAGCGACCTGTAAAGTTCCGGATAAAGCATCGTGTTCATGATGGTCCCACCCCTGTTCTGCGCAATGCGACTTCTCTAAACGTGACTGTTGCCGCGCCGGCGCGCCACGCGCGCTTTTTGCAGCCAAGACTCAAATTTTACGCGGGAAACCGACCCGCCGGACGTTGATTCCTCGTCCGGCAGCCGTGCGGCCGCGTCGCCGCCGTTGGGCATGCCGCAGCCGCGCTCCGTTCGGACGGAGCCGGCCACGCTTGCCTGCGTTGGGGGCCGGCGCTGGCCGGCTCGTTGGCGCGCCCGTCCCCTGCCCCAGGCGGGTTCCCCGGAGGGTCCCGTGCGGATGCCGGATCGGCGGGCTGCTCGATATGGTGTATACGGCGGCGGCCATGATATCACGCGTGCATGACGGTTCCGAGACGCTTGCCCGGTCGCGCGCCGCCCACCGCGGTGCGGCGATCGGTCGCGGGCAACCGTCGCGAAAACGCAACCTTACATTCCCCTGCGCGTGTCAGACCCGTATTTTGCCGGCCGCTTGGCCGCCTTCCGGCGGCGTGCCGGCCGCCGTCGCGCCGCTGCCGTCCGCCTGCGCGATCCAGCCGGCAAGCGTGTCGCGCTGCGCGCGCCCGTCGACGTAGCCGAGCTCGATCAGCTCGCGCGTGAATGCCTCCTCGAACAGCAGGTAGCTCGCGAACGACGCGCCGGCCGGCTGGCTGCCGCCGATCGCGCCGAGCAGCCCGCGCATCGTCGCCGGCATCTGCTTCAGATGCTTCGCGGCGATCAGCTCGATGCGCTCGGACGGCGCGATCGCGAGCACGTCCACGTGCCGCCAGCCGCTGTCGACCTCGACCTGGTGCGGCAGGTGCTCGATCATCCGGTTGATGTGCTCGATGCGTTCGATGTCCGAACCGATCGAGTCGAGGAACACGCTCGCGAGTACCTGCTGGCCGATCTGCGCGAGCGTCGGGTAGCCGCGCACCAGCCCGGCGCCGTTCGCGGCCGGGATTTCGGGGCGCGGGTCGGCCGCGCCGATGACGACGATCCGGTCCGCACCGAAGTGGATGGCCGGCGACAGCGGCGCGATCTGCCGGATCGACCCGTCGCCGAAGTATTCGATCTGCCCGTCGAGCACGAGCGGCACGGCCGGAAACACGAACGGGATGGCCGACGACGCGAGCAGGTGCGACGCCGACAGGTCGACGAGTCGCGCGGTGCGCTGTGCGCGCCGCCATGCCTGGATCGGCTGCGCCGCCTGGTAGAACGTCAGGTGCCGGCCGCTCGAATAGCTGAGCGCGGTGATCGAAAGCGCATGCAGCAGCCGCGCCTCGAGCATCTGCTCGATCCGGTGGAAGCTCAGCTCGCGCTGCAGCAGGTGTGCGAGCGGCGTGTTGTCGAGCAACCCGCGCGGCGAGCGGCGGGCCGCCCAGCCGAACGTCATGGTCGCGAGCCAGCGCGCGCCGGCGGCCGCGATGCCGAGCCAGTCGCTGCGATACACGTAATCGGCGCGCAGCGGCTCCCAGAACTCGAGCAGGCGCCGCACGCCGTGAGAGAAATCGTCCGCGTGGCTCGCGAGCGACGTCGCGTTGATCGCGCCGGCCGACGAGCCGCACACCACCGCGAACGGCAGCGTGTGCCGCTGCGGATCGGCTTCGCGCGCGATCTCGGCCAGTGCCTTCAGCACGCCGACCTGGTAGGCGGCACGCGCGCCGCCCCCCATCAGAACGAGCGCGAGCCGCATGATCGACCTGCTACCGGCGCCGCGTCACGTCGAGCGCTTCGGCGGACGCGTTTCGGGCGACGAAGCGGCGGCGGCGCGCGCCGCGGCGGAGCCGGACGGCTTTGCGCGCTTCGCGGCGGGCTTGCGCGGCGCGGCGGCCGCCGGCGCCGGCTTCGCGACCGGTTCCGGCGCGGCGGCCGCCTCCGGCGGCGCGTCGCCGGGCGCGGCGGGCTGCATGCCCGGCTGCGCCATCGCGAGGCTCGCGAGCTGGTTGAACTGCGACTGCAGCAGGTTCCACCAGCCGGCCGGGTCGAACGCCTGCCCGGCGTCGCCGGCGAGCGCATCGGCGGCATCCGGCGCCGGCGCCGGCGCCGCGTCGCCGGACGGTGCGGCCTTCGCCGCCTGCGCGGCGGCAACGGCCGCGTCCTCGGCCGCCGACATCGAGCTTTGCGCGAACGCGCCGAACGCTCGCAGCGTCGCGAGCGTCGCACGCTGCACCTCGAGCGCCTGGATCGCGGACTGCAGCATCCCGAGGTTGAGCTTCAGCCACTGCTCGACCGCGCGCAGATCGGTGATCCGCTTGTCGAGTTCCTCGACGCTCGTGAGCGGCGCCATCATGTCGGACATGCTCGACAGCGACGGCGGCAGCCCTGTCGCCGCGCCGGGAAACGGCGCCATGCCGCCGAACGGCGACATCCGCATCATGTCCCACATGCGGTCCATCATGTCGGCGGGCTTGAAGCCGGCAAAGCCGGCGAAAGGGTTGGCGTCGGAGGCATCGGTCGTCATACGGGCATCCTGTTTGACTGGGGAAGCGAGGCGGCCGCCATGCGTCGCGCGGCCGCGCGTGAATCGATCATAGCGCGCGCGTCAGAACGGCGCGTCGCCGGGGAACGCGGGCGGGCGCCGCTCGCGCAGCGAGCGGATGCCCTCCTGCACGTCGGGCCCCGAGAAGCCCATGAACTCGAGCGCGAGCGACGTATCGAAGGTCGGGCCGGCCGAGCGCAGCCAGTTGTTCAGCGCGTACTTGGTCCAGCGGATCGCCGACTGCGAACCCTGCGCGAGCCGCTCGGCCACTTCGTACGCCTTCGGCAGCAGGTCGGCCGGCTCGACCGCGAGCGAGACCAGCCCGATCCGCTCGGCCTCCGCGCCGCTCACGGGCTCGCACAGCAGCAGGTAGTACTTCGCCTTCGCCATCCCGCACAGCAGCGGCCACACGATCGCCGCGTGGTCGCCGGCCGCGACGCCGAGCCGCGTATGGCCGTCGATGATGCGCGCATCCCGCGCGGCGATCGAGATGTCGGCGAGCAGCCCGGCGACGAGCCCCGCGCCGACGGCCGGGCCATGCATCGCCGACACGATCGGCTTGCTGCAGTTGATCACGTTGTAGACGAGGTCGCGCGCCTCGCGCCACACGCGGGCGCGCACGTCGAAGTCGTTGGCCATGTCCTCGACGAGCGCGAGATCGCCGCCCGCCGAAAAGCCCTTGCCTTCGCCGCGGATCACCGCGACGCGCGTGTCGGGATCGCGGTCGACGTCGCGCCAGATGTCGGCGAGCTCGCGATGCATGCGCGCGGTCGCGGTCGCGAGGCCGCTGCGGTTCGCCCCCTCGCCGCTCATCACGATGTCGAGCACGCCGTGGTCGCGGCGCGTCACCTTCAGTGCTTCGTAACCGCCGTACGCGGCGAGATCGGCCATGTGCCGCTCCTTGTTCGACGCTCTTGAATCGAGTGTAGCCAAGCCCGCGCGGGCAAACATCGGGCGAAACCCGGCGCGCGGACCGGGGCCGGGTGTCGCGGTACGCCGCTTACGCCGCGCCGTCGGGCGGAGCGACCGACTGCTCGATCGCGCCGAAGATCGACTTGCCGGCCGTGTCGAACATCTCGATGCGCACGGTGTCGCCGTAGCGCATGAATTCGGTCTGCGGCGCGCCGTGCTCGATCGTCTCCAGGCAGCGCTTCTCGGCGATGCAGCAGTAGCCGCGCTTCGCGTCCTTGTTCGACACCGTGCCCGAGCCGACGATCGAGCCGGCACGCAGGTTGCGCGTCTTCGCCGCGTGTGCGATCAACTGGCCGAAGTGGAACACCATGTCGGTACCCGCATCGGGCTGGCCGACCTTCCTGCCGTTCCAGTGGACGATCATCGGCCGGTGCACGCGGCCTTCGCGCCATTCGTCGCCGAGCTCGTCGGGCGTCACGGCGACCGGCGCGAACGCGGTGGCCGGCTTGCTCTGGAAGAAGCCGAAGCCCTTCGCGAGCTCGGCCGGAATCAGGTTGCGCAGCGACACGTCGTTCACGAGCGTGACGAGCCGCACGGCCTTCAACGCGGCGTCGGGCGATGCGCTCATCGGCACGTCGCCGGTGATCACCGCGACTTCCGCCTCGAAATCGATGCCCCATTCCTCCGACGGGCACACGACGTCGTCGCGCGGGCCCAGGAAATCGTCGCTGCCCCCCTGGTACATCAGCGGATCGGTCCAGAATTCGGGCGGCATCTCCGCGCCGCGCGCGCGGCGCACGAGCTCGACGTGGTTCACGTAGGCGGAGCCGTCGGCCCACTGGAACGCACGCGGCAGCGGCGCCATGCAGTTGGCCGGATCGAACGCGAATGCATGGCGCGCGCGGCCGTGGTTCAGCGCGTCGTACAGGTCGCGCAGCTGCGGCGCGTAGAACGCCCAGTCGTCGAGGACGCGCTGCAGCGTCGGCGCGATCGTGTCGGCGATCGCCGCGGTGTGCAGGTCGCGCGACACGACGATCAGCTGGCCGTCGCGCGTGCCGTCCTTCAGCGAAGCAAGTTTCATAAGGGGGACTCTGCCGTTGTAGTGACGATGGAGGGAATCTATTTTACGATGGTGAATCCATGCGGCGCGCGACGATCGCGCCTGCCGTTTCCGCCCCGATTCCTGTCGCATTTTCGCGCACCCGTTGCCCATGCCCGCCAGCCCGCTTCCCGACGACGATCTCGCCGACTCCGACACCGATGACGCCGCTTCCGGCGAGCACGGCGAGAAAGTCCGTTCCGGCATCCAGTCGATCGAGGTCGGCTTCCGCCTGCTCGACGTGCTGACGAGCGAGCCGCGCGCGATGATGCTGCGCGATCTCGCGCAGCGCGCGGGCATGAGTCCCGCGAAGGCGCACCGCTACCTCGTCAGCTTCTCGCGGCTCGGTGTCGTATCGCAAGACCCGGTGTCCGGCCGCTACGAGCTGGGCGGTTTCGCGCTGCAGATGGGGCTCGCGCGGCTCGCGCGCGTCGACGGCGTGAAGCTCGCGCGGATCGCGCTGACCGAATTCCGCGACCGCCTCGACCAGACGGTCGGTATCGCGGTGTGGGGCAACCAGGGGCCGACGATCGTGCACTGGATGGAATCGAGCCATCCGGCGAAGGCGTCGCTGAAGCTCGGCGACGTGATGCCGCTGCTCGGCTCGGCGACGGGCCTGCTGTTCGCCGCGTACCTGCCGCGCGGCAAGACCGCCGCGATGCTCGAGCGCGAACTCGCCGATACGCGCCGCTCGCCGCACCACGGCGGCCCGCGCACGCTCGACGAGGTCGACGCGGTGCTCGCCGACGTGCGCCGGCACGAAGCCGCGCGCGTCGAAGGGATGCTGCTGCCGACGATCCACGCGTTCTGCATGCCGGTATTCGATGCGGTCGGCGAACTCGCGCTCGCGCTCGTCGCGCTCGGCCAGGAAGGCTCGTTCGACATCGCGTGGGGCGGCGAGATCGACACCGCGCTGCGCGCATGCGCGCGGAAACTGTCTTACGAACTCGGCTATAGTCCCGACGCACGCGACGCCTGACGCACCGGTACACGTCTCGCATCGCGAACGCGCAGCGCATCCGACGGTCCGATTCCTGTGGCGCGCTTGCGCGCCCGACGTCACGCGACCGCCCCGATCCTGTTCCGATGCCCATTCAGCCCGCCGACATCCGCCCGAGTCACGCCCTGCCCCGCCGCTGGCTGCGCGTGGCCGTCGCGCTCGTCGTCGTGCTGGTGCTGCATGCGCTCGCCGCCGTCTGGCTGATGCGCAGCCGCGAATCGTTCACGCCGCCGCCCGCCGAAATCCCCGTGCAGATCGAGCTGCTGAAACCGCGGCCGATCGAGCGCCAGCCCGCCCCGCCGGCGCCGAAGCCGGTCGAACGCCCGGCCCCCGCCGCGCCCAGGGTTGCCGCGCCGAAACCCGCGCCGGCGCCCGAGCCGGTCCTCACGTCGACGCAGACGGCCGAGCACGGCGAACCGCCGCCTGCCGCCGCGTCGGCGGCGAGCGGCGTACCGGGTGCGTCGGGCGCGCAAGCCGCATCGGCCGCCGGCGCCGGCAGCGCCGCGACGCCGGGCCCCGCGACGAGCGGCGTGAAGTTCGCCGCGCCGCCGTCCGGCGACCTGCAATACGACACGTTCTACAACGGGATGCAGAACATGATCGGCACGATCCGCTGGCGCACCGACGGGCACACGTACGACCTGTCGGTGTCGATGCCCGTGCCGTTCGTCGGCCCGTTCACCTATCGCAGCGAAGGCCGCATCGACGCGTTCGGCATCGCGCCCGACCGTTACGTCGAGAAGCGTGGCAAGCGGCCGGAAGACATCGCGATCTTCAACCGCGAGATCCGGCAGGTCGTGTTCACGCGCACGCCGAACAACGCACCGCTGCCCGACGGCGTGCAGGACCGCTTCAGCATGCTGATGCAGTTGTCGGGGCTCGTGCGCGGCAATCCGTCCGCGTACAAGCCGGGCGTCACGCAGCAGTTCTTCGTGATCGACAACAACAGCGGCGAGACCTGGCCGATCGCCGTGATCGGCGACGAGCAGGTGCAGACGCAGGCCGGCATTATCGACGCGCGGCACTTCATGCGCCTGCCGCGCCGGGACGGCGATACGCGCCGCATCGACATGTGGCTCGCGCCGTCGCTCGGCTGGCTGCCCGCGCGGCTCATGCAGACCGAACCGAACGGCGCGCAGATCGAGCTGGTGTGGCATGGCCGCCTCGCGGCGCCGAGCGTGCCGGCCGACGCCGCGCCGCCGGGCGGCGCAACGAACGCGCCCGCCGGTGCGCCGGCGCCGGGGGCCTCGCCCACACCGGCCGCGGAACCGGCCCAACCGGTGCCGCCGGCCGCCGTGCAGCCGCCCGCCCAACCGGCTGCGCCGCCGGCTGCTTCGACTGTCACACAGTGAACCCGCGCGTAAGCGCACGCGATTCGGCAATTTCGACCGATTACAGATTCCCGTGAAATGGCCGATGACACTCTTTAACAACTATTTCCGTCCACCGGCAGACAATGGGAAACGTTTCATCGATATCGGCTTCTAACCGATACACCCCACGCAAACGGGAACGGGGTGTGCAGCGCAAGCCCCTTGAAACCGGCAAGGCTCGCCCCACCTAGGGGACAACAAGGCCAGATGCCACTGCGAAGAGGAGTGCCGCCATGCAAATGATCTACAACAGCCCCAACTACTGCGTCGTCGAATTCGCGCCGCAGGCCGGCCATCATCTGATGAATGCCGGCGGATACGAAATCGTCGACAAGAACGCGCAGCGCGAAATCTTCATCGACGGCGAGCTTGCCGAACGATTCCGCGCACACGTGAAGCAATTGATCGAGGATGAGCCGTCGCTCGACGAGGTCGACGAATTCCTCGGACAATTCGACAGCCTGATGATGATGCCCGTCGTGCTGCACTGACGACCCGCGGCCCGGCGCCTCGTGCGGCCGGGCCATTCGCCGCGCACGCCGCGCGGCCCCCGCGAGCACTCCGATCACGCCCCCGCCCGGTTCGCCGGCGGGGGTTTTCATTTGGCGGGCCGCCCGCGCGGCGCAAGGCCGGGCGGCGCCCAGGCGCACCGGCTACAATGGCGGTTTTCCGTCTTCGCCGGTCTTCCGCCCATGTCTGCGACCCCTCTCGCCGCTTCCGTCCCGCTCGACGCGCCCTACACGCGCGGCGCCGCACTGCCCGCGCTGCTGAAATCGCGCATCCTGATCCTCGACGGCGCGATGGGCACGATGATCCAGCGCTACAAGCTCGACGAAGCCGCGTATCGCGGCGAGCGCTTCAAGGATTTCCCGCGCGACATCAAGGGCAACAACGAGCTGCTGTCGCTCACGCAGCCGCAGATCATCCGCGAGATCCACGACCAGTACTTCGCGGCAGGCGCCGACATCGTCGAGACCAACACGTTCGGCGCGACGACCGTCGCGCAGGCCGACTACGGGATGGAAGATCTCGTCGTCGAGATGAACGTCGAGTCGGCGAAGCTCGCGCGCGAATCGGCCGCGAAATACGCGACGCCGGACAAGCCGCGCTTCGTCGCGGGCGCGATCGGGCCGACGCCGAAGACGGCCAGCATCTCGCCCGACGTCAACGATCCGGGCGCGCGCAACGTCACGTTCGACGAGCTGCGCACGTCGTACTACCAGCAGGCGAAGGCGCTGCTCGACGGCGGCGTCGACCTGTTCCTCGTCGAGACGATCTTCGACACGCTGAACGCGAAGGCCGCGCTGTTCGCGCTCGACGAGCTGTTCGAGGATACCGGCGAGCGCCTGCCGATCATGATCTCGGGCACCGTCACCGACGCGTCGGGCCGGATCCTGTCGGGCCAGACGGTCGAGGCGTTCTGGAATTCGCTGCGCCATGCGAAGCCGCTCACGTTCGGCCTGAACTGCGCGCTCGGCGCGGCGCTGATGCGCCCGTACATCGCCGAGCTCGCGAAGCTGTGCGACACCTACGTGTCGTGCTACCCGAACGCGGGCCTGCCGAACCCGATGAGCGACACGGGCTTCGACGAAACGCCGGACGTCACGTCGGGCCTGCTGAAGGAATTCGCGCAGGCCGGGCTCGTGAACCTCGCGGGCGGCTGCTGCGGCACGACGCCCGAACACATCGCCGAAATCGCGAAGGCGCTCGCCGACGTGAAGCCGCGCCGCTGGCCGAACCAGTACAGCGACAACGCCTGACCGCCCCCCACGTCCTTCATCACCAGAATTCGCACCGCCATGACCGATCACATGATGCGCCTTGCCGGCCTCGAGCCGTTCAACGTCACGCCCGGGACGCTCTTCATCAACGTCGGCGAACGCACCAACGTCACCGGCTCGAAGGCGTTCGCCCGGATGATCCTCAACGGCCAGTTCGACGAGGCGCTCGCCGTCGCGCGCCAGCAGGTCGAGAACGGCGCGCAGGTGATCGACATCAACATGGACGAGGCGATGCTCGATTCGAAGGCGGCGATGGTGCGCTTCCTGAACCTGATCGCATCGGAGCCGGACATCGCGCGCGTGCCGATCATGATCGACTCGTCGAAGTGGGAGGTGATCGAGGCCGGCCTCAAGTGCGTGCAGGGCAAGGCGATCGTGAACTCGATCTCGCTGAAGGAAGGCGAGGACGCGTTCCGCCACCACGCGAACCTGATCCGCCGCTACGGCGCGGCCGCGGTCGTGATGGCGTTCGACGAAACGGGCCAGGCCGACACGTTCGAGCGCAAGACCGAGATCTGCAAGCGCTCGTACGACTTCCTCGTGAACGAAGTCGGCTTCCCGCCGGAAGACATCATCTTCGACCCGAACATCTTCGCGGTCGCGACGGGCATCGAGGAGCACAACAACTACGCGGTCGACTTCATCGAGGCGACCCGCTGGATCAAGCAGAACCTGCCGTACGCGAAGGTGAGCGGCGGCGTGTCGAACGTGTCGTTCTCGTTCCGCGGCAACGACCCGGTGCGCGAGGCGATCCACACCGTGTTCCTGTATCACGCGATCCAGGCCGGGATGGACATGGGCATCGTGAACGCGGGCCAGCTCGGCGTGTACGCCGATCTCGACGCGGAACTGCGCGAGCGCGTCGAGGACGTGATCCTGAACCGCCGCGCGGATTCGACCGACCGCCTGCTCGAGATCGCCGACAAGTTCAAGACCGGCGCCGCGAAGAAGGAAGAGAACCTCGAGTGGCGCAACCAGCCGGTCGAGAAGCGCCTCGCGCACGCGCTCGTGCACGGCATCACGAACTTCATCGTCGAGGACACCGAGGAAGCGCGCGCGAAGATCGCCGCGGCCGGCGGCCGTCCGATCAACGTGATCGAAGGGCCGCTGATGGACGGGATGAACGTCGTCGGCGACCTGTTCGGCCAGGGCAAGATGTTCCTGCCGCAGGTCGTGAAGTCGGCGCGCGTGATGAAGCAGGCCGTCGCGCACCTGATCCCGTTCATCGAGGAAGAAAAGCGCCTGCTCGCGGAAGCGGGCGGCGACGTGCGCGCGAAGGGCAAGATCGTCATCGCGACCGTGAAGGGCGACGTGCACGACATCGGCAAGAACATCGTGTCGGTCGTGCTCCAGTGCAACAACTTCGAAGTGGTCAACATGGGCGTGATGGTCCCGTGCAACGAGATCCTCGCGAAGGCGAAGGTCGAGGGCGCGGACATCATCGGGCTGTCGGGCCTCATCACGCCGAGCCTCGAGGAAATGGCGTACGTCGCGTCCGAAATGCAGCGCGACGACTACTTCCGCGTGAAGAAGATCCCGCTGCTGATCGGCGGCGCGACGACGTCGCGCGTGCACACGGCCGTGAAGATCGCGCCGCACTACGAAGGCCCGGTCGTCTACGTGCCGGACGCATCGCGCTCGGTGTCGGTCGCGTCGAACCTGCTGTCCGACGAAGGCGCGGCGAAATACCTCGACGAGCTGAAATCCGACTACGAACGCATCCGCGACCAGCACGCGAACCGCAAGGCGCAGCCGATGGTCACGCTCGCCGAGGCGCGCGCGAACAAGACCCAGGTCGACTGGGCCGGCTATACGCCGGTGAAGCCGAAGTTCATCGGCCGCCGCGTGTTCAAGAACTACGACCTGGGCGAGCTCGCGAACTACATCGACTGGGGCCCGTTCTTCCAGACCTGGGACCTCGCGGGCCCGTACCCGGCGATCCTGAACGACGAGATCGTCGGCGAATCGGCGCGGCGCGTGTTCTCCGACGCGAAGTCGATGCTCGCGCGCCTGATCCAGGGTCGCTGGCTGACCGCGAGCGGCGTGATTGCGCTGCTGCCGGCGAACACCGTCAACGACGACGACATCGAGATCTACAGCGACGAATCGCGCTCGGAAGTGCTGCTCACGTGGCGCAACCTGCGCCAGCAGAGCGTGCGGCCGGTGGTCGACGGCGTGATGCGGCCGAACCGTTCGCTCGCCGACTTCATCGCGCCGAAGGCGTCGGGCGTGGCCGACTACATCGGGATGTTCGCGGTGACGGCGGGCCTCGGCGTCGACGTGAAGGAAAAGCAGTTCGAAGCCGACCACGACGACTACAGCGCGATCATGCTGAAGGCGCTCGCCGACCGCTTCGCGGAAGCGTTCGCCGAAGCGATGCACGCGCGCGTGCGCCGCGAGCTGTGGGGCTACGCGAGCGGCGAGACGCTCGACAACGACGCGCTGATCGCGGAAAAGTACGCGGGCATCCGCCCGGCGCCCGGCTACCCGGCCTGCCCCGATCACCTCGTGAAGCGCGACATGTTCGACGTGCTGCATGCGGACGAGATCGGCATGAGCGTGACCGACTCGCTGGCGATGCTGCCGGCCGCGAGCGTGTCGGGCTTCTACCTCGCGCATCCGGACAGCCGCTATTTCTCGGTCGGCAAAATCGGGCAGGATCAGCTCGAGGATTACGCGCGGCGCATGGCGCTGTCGCTCGACGACGCGCGCCGCGCGCTCGCGCCGCAGCTCTGATCGACGCGGACGGGCGGCCACCCGCCCTTTTGATCAGACAAAAGAAAAAGCCCGCGTTCGAGCGGGCTTTTTCTTGCGTTGCCGGTCTTTCGACCTGCCGGGCAACGAAGCTCAGAAGCCCCAGTGCACGTCGGCCTCGCCGGCCTTCGCCTCGCGCAGCATCGTGAGGAACGGCGCGACGCGCTGTGCCAGGCTCGGCGGCACTTCGTGGTGCGCGTGGTCGGCTTCGTCCTCGTGGAAATGGCCGGCATGCTCGGCGCGTTCCTGCTTCGCCTGCGCAACGGCGCCTTCCAGCTTGGCGATCGCGTGGTCCAGCTCGTCGTGCGTAATCACACCGCGCTCGCCCAGCTGCTTGCCGACGAGGCCCAGCACGTACACGGCGAAATCCTTCAGCACGTCGAGATCCTGTGCCGCCTTGCTCTTGAACGTAATCATGACAATTCCCTTTTCATCTTGTTGTGCCTGCGCGGCGCGGTTGGGGAACGCTGGCAGACCGGCGTCCGGCCTCGCGGACGCGGACCGCCTGAGCGGCATATTAGCACCTGTTAAAATTCTGCGATCCCTGAAACGCGCGCTTAAAAAGCGCGCCGGCGGGCCGGCGTTTCCGGCCGCCACCAACGAAGCCTTCTACCAGCATGCTGCCAGCACACAAACAGACCCTCGAAGCCCTGCTCGCGGATAGCGTCAAGCAGGTCGCACACGCGCTGAAAGGCGCCGATGCGGCGTCCGTCGCCCCGACCATCACGCTGGAGCGTCCGAAGGTCGCCGCGCACGGCGACGTCGCGTGCAACGTCGCGATGCAGCTCGCCAAGCCGCTCGGCACGAACCCGCGCCAGCTCGCCGAACAGATCGTCGCCGCGCTCACCGCGCAGCCGGCCGCGCAAGGCCTCGTCGAAGCCGCCGAGATCGCCGGCCCCGGCTTCATCAACCTGCGCCTGTCGGCCGCCGCGAAGCAGGCGGTGATCGCCGCCGTGTTCGACCAGGGCCGCGCGTTCGGCACGTCGGATCGCGAAAAAGGCAAGCAAGTGTTGCTCGAATTCGTGTCGGCGAACCCGACCGGCCCGCTGCACGTCGGCCACGGCCGCCAGGCCGCGCTCGGCGACGTGCTCGCGAACGTGATCGCGAGCCAGGGCTACGCGGTGCACCGCGAGTTCTACTACAACGACGCCGGCGTGCAGATCGGCAACCTCGCGATCTCGACGCAGGCGCGCGCACGCGGCCTGAAGCCGGGCGACGCGGGCTGGCCGGAAGCCGCGTACAACGGCGAATACATCGCCGACATCGCACGCGACTTCCTGAACGGCGAGACGGTCGCCGCGTCGGACGGCGAACCGGTCAAGGGCACGGGCGACGTCGAGGATCTCGACGCGATCCGCAAGTTCGCGGTCACGTACCTGCGTCGCGAGCAGGACATGGACCTGCAGGCGTTCGGCGTGAAGTTCGACCAGTACTACCTCGAGTCGTCGCTGTACAGCGAAGGCCGCGTCGAGAAGACGGTCGACGCGCTGATCAAGGCCGGCATGACCTACGAGCAGGACGGCGCGCTGTGGCTGCGCACGACCGACGAAGGCGACGACAAGGATCGCGTGATGCGCAAGTCGGACGGCACGTACACGTACTTCGTGCCGGACGTCGCGTACCACGTGACGAAGTGGGAGCGCGGCTTCACGAAGGTGATCAACATCCAGGGCTCGGACCACCACGGCACGATCGCGCGCGTGCGCGCCGGCCTGCAGGGGCTGCACATCGGGATTCCGAAGGGCTATCCCGACTACGTGCTGCACAAGATGGTCACCGTGATGCGCGACGGCCAGGAAGTGAAGATCTCGAAGCGCGCGGGCAGCTACGTGACGGTGCGCGACCTGATCGAATGGTCGGGCGGCGCGGCGGCGGGCCAGGAAGCGGCACCCGACCTGATCGACGAGGCCACCATCACGCGCGGCCGCGACGCGGTGCGCTTCTTCCTGATCTCGCGCAAGGCCGATACCGAATTCGTGTTCGACATCGACCTCGCGCTGAAACAGAACGACGAAAACCCGGTCTATTACGTCCAGTACGCGCATGCGCGGATCTGCTCGGTGCTCAACGAACTGAAGTCGCGCTACAACGTCGACGTCGCGCAGCTGCCGGGCGCCGACCTGTCGCAGCTGACGAGCGCGCAGGCGGCCTCGCTGATGCAGAAGCTGGCCGAGTACCCGGACATGCTCACGCACGCGGCGAACGAGCTGGCGCCGCACGCGGTCGCGTTCTACCTGCGCGATCTCGCTGGCGAATTCCACTCGTTCTACAATGCGGAGCGCGTCCTGGTCGACGACGAAGCGCCGCGCAATGCGCGCGCCGCGCTCCTCGCCGCGACCCGGCAGGTGCTCGAGAACGGCCTGGCGGTGCTCGGCGTGTCCGCGCCCGCCAAGATGTAAGCAGCCCGATCCGGGCAGCGAATGGCCGCGGCAGCGCCTGCCGCGGCCTTTTCACGATTCTTTTTGCAGGTGACTCAAGCAATGGCACAACCACGCCGAACTTCGAAGCAATCGAAACAAGCCGGAGGGACATTTCTTGGAATCGTGCTGGGCCTGATCGTCGGCCTGGCGATCGCCGTGGTGGTGGCGCTCTACATCACGCGTTCGCCGTCTCCGTTCGTGTCGAAGGTCGCGCCGCCGCCGGCCGACAACGGCGCGAGCCAGCCGCAGCAGTTCGACCCGAACCGCGCGCTGCAGGGCAAGACGCCCGGCCAGCCGGTGCCGCAGGCCGCGCAGCCCGCACCGCCGAACACCGCGCCCGGCCAGGCCGCGAACCAGACCCAGGGCGGCCTGCTGCCCGAGCCGCAGATCGTCGAGGTGCCGCCGTCGGGCAACCCGAACGGCACCAGCGGTTCAAACAACACCGCGGCATCGAACAATACGTCGTCGGGCAACGGCGTCGCCGTCGCACCGAAGCCGGCCGACACCACGCCGCCGCCGAAGAAGACGCAACAGGCGCAGCAACAGCAGCAAGGCGGCGAGGACGACCTCGCACGCTTCGCCGCGCAGAAGCAGGCGCAGCAGGCCGCCGCGCAAAAGCAGCAACAGCAGCTGGCCGCGAACACGCCGAAGCCGACGTCGTCGGCTGCCGCCGCGGCCGCCGCGAAGCCGCCGACCGCGAACGACGCGAACACCGGCTACTTCCTGCAAGTGGGCGCGTACAAGACCGAAGGCGACGCCGAGCAGCAGCGCGCGCGCCTCGGCTTCCAGGGCTTCGAGTCGAAGGTGTCGAAGCGCGACGTCAGCGGCGTGACCTATTTCCGCGTGCGCGTCGGCCCGTTCTCGAAGTTCGAGGATATGAACTCGGCCCGTCAGCGCCTGTCCGACGCAGGTGTCGACACGGCTGTGATCCGCTTCACCAAGCAGTAAGCCAACCGGCCGAGCCCACGCAGAACCCGTTACGTTCCGTAACCCGAGCAACTGATTCGACGTTCACAACATGAAAAAACTGCTTAGCACGCTCCTTCTGTCCCTGGGCCTGGCCGCCGGCCTCGTCCACGCCTCGCCCGCCGCGCCGGTCGCCGGCAAGGACTTCGAGGTGATGAAGTCGCCGCAGCCGGCGTCCGCGCCGGCCGGCAAGGTCGAGGTGATCGAGTTCTTCTGGTACGGCTGCCCGCACTGCTACGAATTCGAGCCGACGATCGAGGCCTGGGTGAAGAAACAGGGCAACAACATCGACTTCAAGCGCGTGCCGGTCGCGTTCCGCGACGACTTCGTTCCGCACTCGAAACTGTTCTACGCGGTGTCCGCGCTCGGCATCGCCGAGAAGGTCACGCCGGCGATCTTCAACGCGATCCACAAGCAGAAGAACTACCTGCTGACGCCGCAGGCGCAGGCCGACTTCCTGGCCACGCAAGGCGTCGACAAGAAGCAGTTCATGGACGCGTACAACTCGTTCAGCGTGCAGGGCGAGGTGAACCAGTCGGCCAAGCTGCTGAAGGACTACGCGATCGACGGCGTGCCGACGGTCGTCGTCCAGGGCAAGTACAAGACGGGCCCCGCCTACACGAACAGCATCCCGGGCACGGCCCAGGTGCTCGACTTCCTCGTGAAGCAGGTTCAGGACAAGAAGCTCTGATCCCCGTCCGCGCACCGGCATGACTACTCCGCTGAAGGTCTTCATCACCGGTGCGTCGAGCGGCCTCGGCCTCGCGATGGCCGAGGAATACGCCCGCCAGGGCGCCACGCTCGCCCTCGTCGCGCGGCGCACCGATGCCCTCGATGCGTTCGCGCGGCGCTTCCCCAAGCTGTCCATCTCCGTCTATTCCGCCGACGTGCGCGACGCCGACGCGCTCGCGACGGCCGCCGCGTCGTTCATCGCGACGCATGGCTGCCCCGACGTCGTGATCGCGAACGCGGGCATCAGCCAGGGCGCCGTCACGGGCCAGGGCGACCTCGCGACGTTCCGCGACGTGATGGACATCAACTACTACGGGATGGTCGCGACGTTCGAGCCGTTCGTCGGCCCGATGACGGCCGCCCGCCACGGCACGCTGGTCGGCGTCGCGAGTGTCGCCGGCGTGCGCGGCCTGCCGGGCTCTGGCGCGTACAGCGCGTCGAAATCGGCCGCGATCAAGTATCTCGAATCGCTGCGCGTCGAATTGCGCCCGGCCGGCGTCGGCGTCGTGACGATCGCGCCCGGCTACATCCGCACGCCGATGACCGCGCACAACCCGTACCGGATGCCGTTCCTGATGGACGCCGACCGCTTCGCCGCACGCGCGGCGCGCGCGATCGCGCGGCAGCACGCGTTCCGCGTGATTCCGTGGCAGATGGGCGTCGTCGCGAAGGTGCTGCACGTGCTGCCGCGCTGGCTGTACGACCGCCTGTTCGAAAAGGCGCCGCGCAAGCCGAAGGCCGGCGCGCACTGACGATGCGTCGGCGCGGCCCGCGCGACGTGCGCCGGGCCGTATCGTCGACGCGTCGGTTCCGCGTCACCGTCCGAGGCGCCCTCGCCGCGCCCGTCCGCTTCGCCGTCCGCCCGTCCCCCTCCCCGCGCCTGCGCCGCATCAACACCCGTTCCGTCGCGAACGCAGCCGTTTTTCGGTCAATTCGCCGCGTTCCGGCGCCTTTTTTCACGCGTCGCGCGCTTTGACGGTATGCTATTCGCCAGCCGCGCCGGCCCTGCCCGCTTCCGGGCCGCGCCCGCATCCGTCACCCAGCAAAAAACACAAGCCACGTGGGAGATCCTATGCACGTCAAGCTGTTCGCGGCGGCCGCCGTTGCCGCCGCCCTCGCCGCCCCCGGCCTCGCCGCCGCCAAGCCGCTCACCGTCTGCACGGAATCGAGCCCGGACGGCTTCGACGTCGTGCAGTACAACTCGCTCGTCACGACCAACGCATCGGCCGACGTGATCTTCAACACGCTCGTGTCCTACGACGAAGCCGCGAAGAAGGTCGTGCCCGCGCTCGCCGACAAATGGGAAGCGAGCGCCGACGGCCTCACGTACACGTTCCACCTGCGCCCGAACGTCGCGTTCCAGACCACCGACTATTTCAAGCCGGGCCGCGCGCTGAACGCGGACGACGTCGTGTTCACGTTCACGCGGATGCTCGACGATTCGAACCCGTGGCACAAGGTGGCCGGCGCGAGCGGCTTCCCGCACGCGCAGTCGATGGGCCTCGTGAAGCTCGTGAAGTCGGTCACGAAAGTCGACGACGGCACCGTGAAGTTCGTGCTGAACGAGCCGAACGCGACGTTCGTGCCGATCCTGACGATGGGCTTCGCGTCGATCTATTCGGCCGAATACGCGGACCAGTTGCTGAAGGCCGGCAAGCAGGCCGACCTGAACGCGAAGCCGGTCGGCACCGGCCCGTTCGTGCTGAAGAGCTATACGAAGGACGCGCTGATCCGCTACGACGTGAACCCGACGTACTGGGGCACGAAGCCGAAGGTCGACCGGCTGATCTATGCGATCACGCCGGACCCGTCGGTGCGGCTGCAGAAGGTGAAGGCCGGCGAATGCCAGATCGCGCTGTCGCCGAAGCCGCAGGACGTGCTCGCCGCGAAGGGCGACAGCGCGCTGAAGGTCGTGCAGACGCCCGCGTTCATGACCGCGTTCGTCGCGCTGAACACGCAGAAGAAGCCGCTCGACAACGACAAGGTGCGCGAGGCGCTGAACCTCGCGTTCGACCGCGCGACCTACCTGAAGGTCGTGTTCGACAACACCGCGACGGCCGCGAACAACCCGTACCCGCCGAACACGTGGAGCTATGCGAAGGATGTCGCGCCGTATCCGTACGATCCCGCGAAGGCGAAGCAGCTGCTCGCGCAGGCCGGCTTCCCGAACGGCTTCTCGACGACGATCTGGACGCGCCCGACCGGCAGCGTGCTGAACCCGAACCCGAAGGTCGGCGCGGAACTGCTGCAGGCCGACCTCGCGAAGATCGGCGTGAAGGCCGACGTGAAGGTGATCGAGTGGGGCGAGCTGATCAAGCAGGCGAAGCTCGGCCAGCACGACATGCTGTTCATGGGCTGGGCCGGCGACAACGGCGATCCGGACAACTACCTGTCGCCGCTGTTCAGCTGCAATGCAGTGAAGTCGGGCATCAACTTCGCGCGCTTCTGCGACGCGCAGCTCGACAAGCTGATCGCCGACGGCAAGTCGACGGCCGATCAGGCGAAGCGCGCGAAGCTGTACGAATCGGCGCAGAAGATCATCCACGACCAGGCGCTGTGGATCCCGCTCGGCTACCCGACGGCCGCCGCGCTCACGCGCACGAACGTGGGCGGTTATCACGTGAGTCCGTTCGGACGCCAGAACTTCACGACGGTGGCCGTGCAGTAACCGCGCGTGGCGCGCAAGCGACGGCCCCGCGCCGCTCGCTTGCGACCCGCGCGCGCCGCTTGCTACACTGCGCGCCTGTTCCTCCTACCGGACGCCAGCCAAAGTGAACCACTAAGCCTTCCCGAAATGTTTTCGCCGCCCGTGCCACGCACGCCGCGCGCGAAGGTCTTCACGCATTTTTGGAGGTGCTCATGGCTGCAGCCACGCCCGCCGGCGCGCTCGTCGCGCTTCATCACGTTTCCTTCCGCTTCGACGACGGCGTCACGCTGTTCGATTCGCTCGACCTGACCATCGATCGCACGCCGACCGGCATCGTCGGCCGCAACGGCGTCGGCAAGAGCCTGCTCGCGCAACTGATCGCGGGGCGCCGCGCGCCGAGCGCGGGGACCATCGAGCGGCACACGCCCGTCGTCTACGTCGCGCAGCAGCACGACGCGCTCGCCGCCGCCGGCCCGCGAACCGTCGCGCAGGTCGCCGCGCTCGATGTGCCGCTCGGCGCGCTCGCGCGTCTCGCGCACGGCCGCGCGGAGCCTCAAGATTTCGACTTGATCGGCGATCGCTGGGATCTCGCGGAGCGGCTGCGCACGGCGCTCGATGCGGCGGGCCTGCACGACGTGCGCCCCGACACGCCCGCTCATGCGCTGAGCGGCGGCCAGCGCGCACGCGTCGCGCTGACCGGCGCGCTGCTGTCCGGCGCCGGCCTGCTCGTGCTCGACGAACCGACCAACCATCTCGACGCGCCGGGCCGCGCGTGGCTGCGCGCGGCGCTCGACGGCTGGCGCGGCGGCGTCGTCATCGTCAGCCACGATCGTGCGCTGCTCGCCGGCGTGCAGCGCATCGTCGAGCTGACGCCGCACGGTGCGCGCTCGTATGGCGGCAACTACGCGCTCTACCGCGCGCAGCGCGACGCGGCGCAGCAGGCCGCCCAAGCGGCGCTCGACCATGCACGCACCGAGCGCGGGCGCGTACGGCGCAGGCTCGAACAGGAACACGACACGATCCAGCGTCACGCGGCCGCATCGCTGCGCGACGCGAAGACGGCGAACCTGTCGTCGGGGGCGAAGCAAAGCCGCAAGGGGGCGGCGCGCAACATCATGGGGGCCGTCCGGCGTCAACAGGGCGACTTCAAGGCGACGCTCGACGAACGCGTGCAGGAAGCGGCCGCGCGCGTCGAAGAAGATGCCCCCGTGCTCGTATCGCTGCCGGGTACCGAGGTCAGCGCGCGCCGCCAGCTGTTCACGCTCGACCGTGCGCAACCGCCGTGGCGCGTCGCGGGCGGCACCGGCGAAATCACGTGGTCCGCGAGCGGCCCCGTGCGCGTCGCGCTGACGGGCCCGAACGGCTGCGGCAAATCGACCTTGCTGAGGATGCTCGCGGGCGAACTCGAACCGCGCTCAGGTGCCTGCACGACACACGTCAGCGCCGCCTATCTCGACCAGCGGCTCGCGCTGCTCGACCCCGAGCATTCGATCGTCGAGCAGTTGGGGCTGCTCGATACACCGCTCGCCGAAGACGACCTGCGCAGCCGTCTCGCGTTGTTGCAGCTCGATGCAACGCGCGCGACGCAGCCCGCCCGGCAGCTGAGCGGCGGCGAACGGCTGAAGGCCGCGCTCGCCTGTGCGTTGTGGCGCGGCACGCCCGCGCAGCTGTTGCTGCTCGACGAGCCGACCAATCACCTCGATCTCGAATCGGTGCGTGCGATCGAAGCCGCGCTGGCCGGTTTCCCCGGCGCAATCGTGGTGGCGTCGCACGACGGCGCGTTTCTCGCCGCGCTCGAGCCGACGCACACGATGCAATGGCATCGCGACGGGTGGCGCTACGAACCCGTCGTGTAAGGACGACGAAGCGCGCTCAGCCGGCGGCGCGGAACCGCAGCACGCCGTCGTCGCCCTGCTCGCGCACGAGCTCGCCCGCGAGCCACAGCAGGTTCAGGTGCGCGAGTGCCTCGCCGAGCGCGAACGTCATCTGGTGGATGTCGAGCGCGCGGCGGCGGAACATGATCGGCACGATGTCGGCCGCGCTCGTCGGCTTTTCCGCGCACGCGACCCGCACTTCGGCGAGCCGCGCATCGTGGTGCTCGCGCAGCTGCGCGATGCGCGTGCGCACGCCGCGGAACGGCTTGCCGTGCGACGGCAGCACGAGCGTGTCGGCCGCCATCGTCTCGTAGCGGCCGAGCGACTGCAGGTACAGCGCGAGCGGGTTCCCTTCCGGCTCGAGGTCGAACACCGACACGTTCGTCGAGATGCGCGGCAGCACCATGTCGCCGGAAATCAGCACGCCGTCCGCTTCGCTGTGCAGCGCGCAATGTTCAGGCGAATGGCCGAAGCCGGTGACGACGCGCCACGTGCGCGCCCCGATCCCGACCGCGTCGCCTTCGCGCAGGCGGCGGTAGCGCGGCGGCACGGCCGGCACGAGATCCGAGTAGTAGCCGCGGCGGTTGCGCAGCTTGTCGAGCGCGGCGGGATCGGTCAGCCCGTGGCGCGCGAAGTGATCGGCGGCGGCCGCGCCGCCCGCGTTCGAGCCGTTGCCGGCCGCCATCAGGCAGCCGAACATGTATTCGCCGAGCGTCATCCACAGCCGCACGTTCCAGCGGCCCTGGTCGCCGCCTTCGCACAACCAGTTCGCGAGGCCGAAGTGATCGGGGTGGCAGTGCGTGACCAGCACGCGCAGCACCGGCAGGCCGTCGAGATGCGTGTCGAAGATCTGCTCCCAGTGCGCGCGGATCGCGTCCGACGAGATCCCGCAATCGACGATCGTCCAGCCTTGCTGCCCGTCGATCTCGTCGCGCAGCAGCCAGAGATTGATGTGATCAAGCGAGAACGGCAGCGGCATGCGCAGCCAGCGCACGCCGGGCGCGACCTCGAACGTGTCGCCCGCGGCAGGCAGCGTGTCGGCGAAGGGATAGTCGAGTTGGTGTTCCAGTGCGTTCATCGGTGGGGCGTCTCGTCGTTATCGGTGCGAATGCCCGCCGGCGGCAGGCACGGCGGGCGGTGCGTCGATTCTATCGCCGTCGTGCGGAACGCGTGCCCGGCGGCGGCCGGGCGGTCAAAAAAAGTTCGTGCCAGAATCGGTTCCGTACCCGTATCTTTACGCGAAGATGCACCGAACGGCACGCAACGGCGAACAACGCGCCGATTGGACGCCGTTGGCGCGTCACCTCGAAAGTCATTGAAACGCCGACTTGGGCGCTAAAATGGCGAGTGCTTACAGCCCCTCCCGAACGAGCCTGCACGCGATGAATCACTTCCCCAAACTGCTGTCGTCGCAGATCGGTTTCGACGTCGCGCAGACGATGCTCGAATACTTCGATCGCCATTACCGGATCTTCCGCGAAGCGGCGGTCGAGGCGAAGACGCTGTTCGAGCATTCCGACTGGCACGGGCTGCAGCGGCTCGCACGCGAGCGGATCACGTCATATGACGAGCGCGTGCAGGAATGCGTCGAGCTGCTGGAAGACGAATACGACGCGGAGAACATCGACGACGAAGTGTGGCAGCAGATCAAGCTGCACTACATCGGCCTGCTCACGTCGCACCGCCAGCCCGAGTGCGCGGAAACCTTCTTCAATTCGGTGTGCTGCAAGATCCTGCACCGGTCGTACTTCAGCAACGATTTCATCTTCGTGCGCCCGGCGATCTCGACCGAGTATCTCGAGAACGACGAGCCGGCCGCGAAACCGACCTACCGCGCGTACTATCCGGGCACCGACGGGCTCGCCGCCACGCTCGAGCGCGTCGTCACGAACTTCCAGCTCGAACCGGCGTTCGAGGATCTCCCGCGCGACATCGGCTGCGTGATGCAGGCGATCGACGACGAATTCGGCCACTTCGACGCGGCGCCGAATTTCCAGATCCACGTGCTGTCGTCGCTGTTCTTCCGCAACAAGAGCGCGTACATCATCGGCCGCATCATCAACGCCGACCGCGTGCTGCCGTTCGCGGTGCCGATCCGCCACGTGCGGCCGGGCCTGCTCGCGCTCGACACGGTGCTGCTGCGCCGCGACCAGCTGCAGATCATCTTCAGCTTCTCGCACTCGTACTTCCTCGTCGACATGGGCGTGCCGTCCGCGTACGTCGACTTCCTGTGCACGATCATGCCGGGCAAGCCGAAGGCCGAGATCTACACGTCGGTCGGCCTGCAGAAGCAGGGCAAGAACCTGTTCTACCGCGACCTGCTGCACCACCTGTCGCATTCGAGCGACCGCTTCATCATCGCGCCCGGGATCAAGGGCCTCGTGATGCTCGTGTTCACGCTGCCGTCGTTCCCGTACGTGTTCAAGATCATCAAGGACCACTTCCCGCCGCCGAAGGAAACGACGCGCGCGCAGATCATGGAGAAGTACCAGCTCGTGAAGCGCCACGACCGCCTCGGGCGGATGGCCGACACGCTCGAGTATTCGAGCGTCGCGCTGCCGCTCGCGCGGCTCGACCACGCGCTCGTGCGCGAGCTCGAGAAGGAAGTGCCGTCGCTGCTCGAATACGAGGACGACAACCTCGTGATCAAGCACCTGTACATCGAGCGCCGGATGACGCCGCTGAACCTGTACCTGCAGAACGGCAGCGACGCGGACGTCGAGCACGGCGTGAAGGAATACGGCAATGCGGTGAAGGAGCTGATGAAGGCGAACATCTTCCCGGGCGACATGCTGTACAAGAACTTCGGCGTCACGCGCCACGGCCGCGTCGTGTTCTACGACTACGACGAGATCGAGTACCTGACCGACTGCAACGTGCGCCGCGTGCCGCCGCCGCGCAACGAGGAAGACGAGCTGTCCGGCGAACCGTGGTATACCGTCGGCCCGCACGACATCTTTCCGGAGACCTACGGACCGTTCCTGCTCGGCGACCCGCGCGTGCGCGACGTGTTCATGAAGCACCACGCGGACTTCTTCGATCCCGCGCTGTGGCAGGCGAGCAAGGACCGCCTGATGCAGGGCGAATTGCCCGATTTTTATCCGTACGACGCAGCGCTGCGCTTCAACGTGCGCTACCCCGCGCGCTTCGGCGCGACGGACCAGAACGACGGCGAAGGCGACGCGCAGCGCGCCGCCTGACGCCGCGGACACCGAACCTGCCGATCGATCCGATATCGATCCGATTTCCGTCAACGGAATCCACACCGATGAATACCCCAGACAATCCGCTCTCACATCTGTTCGACAACAACGAAGCCTGGGTCAAGCGCAAGCTCGAGGACGATCCGCAATTCTTCGCGCGCCTCGCCGACCAGCAGGCGCCGGAGTACCTGTGGATCGGCTGCTCGGATTCGCGCGTGCCCGCGAACCAGATCATCGGCCTGCCGCCGGGCGAAGTGTTCGTGCACCGCAACATCGCGAACGTCGTCGTGCACAGCGACCTGAACTGCCTGTCGGTGATCCAGTTCGCGGTCGACATCCTGCGCGTGAAGCACATCATGGTCGTCGGCCACTACGGCTGCTCCGGCGTGAACGCGGCGCTGCTCAACCGGCGCGTCGGCCTCGCGGACAACTGGCTGCATCACGTGCAGGACGTGCGCGAGCGTCACGCGGCGCTGCTCGAGGACTGGCCGGTCGGCGAAGCGCGCTATCGCCGCCTGATCGAGCTGAACGCGATCGAGCAGGTCGTCAACGTATGCCGCACGACGATCGTCAACGACGCGTGGGCCCGCGGCCAGTCGCTCACCGTGCACGGGCTCGTGTACGGCGTGCACGACGGCCGGATGCGCAACCTCGGGATGGCCGTGTCGAACTTCGACGCGCTCGACGAGACCTACAAGCGCTGCGTGGCCGCGCTCACCGCCGGCGGCAACCATGCGCCGGACAACGACATGATCGCGGCGGACGCCGCGCGGCGGCTCGAAGGCGTCGCGCAGGCGGTCGCCGCCACGCTGAAGCCGTGCGACGACGCGCAGTAACGCGGCATGCGCGTGGCGGCCGCCGTCACGCGGCCGCGACCCATTTCGAACGGATCTGACACCGGCACCGCCCAGGCGGCGCCCAGGAAAGGAGCGACGGGCATGAAAACCGTATTGATCGTCGGCGCATCGCGCGGCCTCGGCCGCGAATTCGTCCGGCAGTACCGGCGCGACGGCTGGAACGTAATCGCGACCGCGCGCGACGAAGCGTCGCTCGACGCGCTGCGCGCGCTCGGCGCGCACGCGCATGCGCTCGACATCGCGCGGCCCGAGCAGATCGCGGCGCTCGGCTGGAAGCTCGACGGCGAACGGCTCGATGCGGCCGTGCTCGTGTCGGGCGTGTACGGGCCGCGCACCGAAGGCGTCGAGACGATCACGGCCGAGGATTTCGACGCGGTGATGCATACGAACGTGCGCGGGCCGATGCAGCTGCTGCCGATCCTGCTGCCGCTCGTCGAGGACGCGCGCGGCGTGCTGGCGGTCGTGTCGAGCCGGATGGGCAGCATCGCCGAGGCGACCGGCACGACCGGCTGGCTGTACCGCGCGAGCAAGGCCGCGCTGAACGATGCGCTGCGCATCGCGTCGCTGCAGACGCGCCATGCCGCGTGCATCTCGCTGCACCCCGGCTGGGTGCGCACCGACATGGGCGGCGCGCAGGCCGCGATCGACCCGGAAACGAGCGTGACCGGCATGCGCCGCGTGATCGCGGAATCCGGTGCGGACGTGTCGCAGGCCAACGGCCGCTTCTTCCAGTACGACGGCATCGAGCTGAGCTGGTGAGCCGAACCGACAACCGAACGTCGTTAATTCCCGTTTCGCATGATTTTGAACCGACCTGACGCGTGCCCGTGCGGCGGCGCGTCCCCCGCGCCCGCCGGCAAAGCGCCGGCGCCGCGCTATGCGGCGTGCTGCGGCCGCTTCATCGACGGCGGCGAGGCCGCGCCGACCGCGCTCGAGTTGATGCGCTCGCGGTACAGCGCGTACGTACTCGGCGCGACCGACTACCTGCGCGCAACCTGGGCCGCGCGCACCTGCCCGCCCGATCTCGATACCGAGCCCGACGCCCCCGACGCGCCGCGCTGGCTCGGCCTCGCGGTCAAACGCCATGCGCCGCTCGACGAACGCCACGCGGAGGTCGAATTCGTGGCCCGCTACAAGGTCGGCGGGCGCGCCCACCGGCTCCACGAGACGAGCCGTTTCGAGCGCGACGAGCACGGTTTCTGGCGTTACGTCGACGGCGAAGTAAGCGATCGCTGACAAATAGTTGCTGTGTCAGACGCCGGGTAATTCCCGCATTGCACAACCCGATTTTGTCGGGCTAGGATGACCTCGAATTGGTCATGTTGCATGGCAGGGCTTACGAATGGCGTTCAGCAAGGTATTGGTGGGATGGATGGCGGCCGGCGCGCTGTCGGCCGCTCAGGCCGGTGCGCTGCCGAACGCAACGCCGGGTGCGGGCGCGAGCGGCTCGCTCGCCCATGCCGAGCGCTTCGATTACGGCGACTCGAACCTGCCGCAGGTTGCGGCCGATCTCAACGAACAGATTCTCCGCATCCCGGCCGACGCTTCGGGCGCCGTCACGCTCGAGGCGACGCTCTTCAAGCCGGACGGCCCCGGCCCGTTCCCGCTCGTCGTCTTCAACCACGGCAAGAACACCGGCGATCTGCATCTGCAGCCGCGCAGCCGGCCGCTCGCGTTCGCGCGCGAATTCGTGCGCCGCGGCTATGCGGTGATCGCACCGAACCGCCAGGGCTTCGCCGGCTCGGGCGGCACGTACCAGCAGGAAGGCTGCAATGTCGGCAAGAACGGCCTCGCGCAGGCCGCCGACGTCGACGCGACGGTGCGCTACATGTCGCACCAGCCGTACGTCGATGCGTCGCGCATCGTCGTCGCCGGCACGTCGCACGGCGGCCTCGCGTCGGTCGCGTACGGCACCGAAGCCGCGCCGGGCGTGCGCGGCATCATCAACTTCTCGGGCGGGCTGCGCCAGGACCTGTGCGACGGCTGGCAGCGCAACCTCGTCGATGCGTTCGACCAGTACGGCGCGCACACGGCCGTGCGCTCGCTGTGGCTGTACGGCGACAACGATTCGGTCTGGACGCCCGCACTCGTCGCGCAGATGCACGACGCGTACGTGTCGCACGGCACCCAGGCGCTGTTCATCGATTTCGGCCGCTACAAGGACGACGCGCACCGGCTGATCGTCGATCGCGACGGCGTGCCCGTGTGGTGGCCGGCCGTGCATGCGTTCCTCGCGGAACTGAACCTGCCGACCTCGGTGCGCTACGCGGTCGCGAACCCGCACGAGCCGAAGGCCACCGGTTATGCGTCGATCGATGCGGTCAACGCGGTGCCGTATGTCGACGAAGCCGGCCGCGAAGGCTATCGCCGCTTCCTGAACCAGCATCCGAGCCGCGCGTTCGCGGTATCGTCGGAAGGCGCGTGGTCGTGGGCGGAAGGCGGCGACGACCCGATGGCGCTCGCGCTCGACAACTGCGCGAAGCAGGGCGCGGGCGCGTGCCGGCTGTATGCGGTCAACGACCGGGTCGTGTGGAACACGACGCAGACGGCCGACAACGGCGACGCCAACACGCGCGACGCCGATACGCACGCACTCGCTTCGCGCTGACGCGCGGCGGATCGTCCGCCGCGCCCGTTCCGCCCGATCCGGCACCTCCTTCCGCGTTGCCCCTGCTCGCGGCCATGCGGCATGCCGCCCCGCCTGCCCTGCCGGCCGCCCCTGTTCGCCGCTGATTCCGTAGACCATTCGGCCGCCGCCTCGCGTGCGTGGCGTCACGCCGCCCCCTCGCGCCGGTCTTCGATCCCCGTTTTTCCCGGTCATGCCGGCGCGCGGCCCGCGATTTTTTTCTGTCAGGGGGGCTCACTCGAACGTCGTCATCTACGGTCATTTTCCCGCATCCGCCGCGTTCGGTTCCGAGCCCCCCGAACTGCGCCGAACTCCCGCCCGGCAAGGCTTTGCGGGGTTTGTAACCGCTAGTGCAACGTCCGGCGGAACACGCTAATCTCACCGCGTTTCGTGTTCCGCCGCGCGGCATCCGTCGATGCCGCGCGGCCGTTTTACCCCCCGGAGTCGCCTTGAGTACGCCAGCCACCGACGACTGGGTCGCGCGCAGCCTGCGCGCGGTCTGGCATCCCTGCACCCAGATGAAGCATCACGAGCGCCTGCCGCTCGTCCCCGTCGCGCGCGGCGCGGGCGTGTGGCTGTACGACCGTGACGGCCGCCGTTACTTCGACGCGATCAGCTCGTGGTGGGTCAACCTGTTCGGCCATGCAAACCCGGACATCAACGCGGCGCTGAAGGATCAGCTCGACACGCTCGAGCACGCGATGCTCGCCGGCTGCACGCACGAGCCCGCGATCGAGCTCGCCGAACGGCTGCACGCGCTCACCGCGCGCACGCTCGGCCATGCATTCTTCGCGTCGGACGGCGCGTCGGCCGTCGAGATCGCGCTGAAGATGAGCTTCCACGCGTGGCGCAACCGCGGCCGCGCGAACAAGCAGGAATTCGTCTGCGTCGCGAACAGCTATCACGGCGAGACGATCGGCGCGCTCGGCGTGACCGACGTCGCGCTGTTCAAGGATGCGTACGATCCGCTGATCCGCCATGCGCACGTCGTCGCATCGCCCGATGCACGCGGCGCGCTGCCCGGAGAAACGGCCGCCGACGTCGCGGGCCGCGCGCTCGCGGACGTGCGGCGCCTGTTCGTCGAACGCGGCGAGCGCATCGCCGCGCTGATCGTCGAGCCGCTCGTGCAGTGCGCGGCCGGCATGGCGATGCACGATCCGTCGTACGTGCGCGGGCTGCGCGCCCTCTGCGACGAATTCGGCGTGCACCTGATCGCCGACGAGATCGCGGTCGGCTGCGGCCGCACGGGCACCTTCTTCGCGTGCGAGCAGGCCGGCGTCTGGCCCGATTTCATGTGCCTGTCGAAAGGCATCAGCGGCGGCTACCTGCCGCTGTCGCTCGTGCTCACGCGCGACGACGTGTACGCGGCGTTCTACGACGACGACACGACGCGCGGCTTCCTGCACTCGCACTCGTACACCGGCAACCCGCTCGCGTGCCGCGCGGCGGTCGCGACGCTCGACCTGTTCACGCGCGACGACGTGCTCGCGCAAAACATCCGCAAATCGGCGGCGCTGCGCGCGGCGCTGGCGCCGCTCGACGCGCATCCGCGGGTGCGCCACCTGCGCGCGCGCGGCACGCTGTTCGCATTCGACGTCGCGCTCGACGGCGACGCGGCGCGCGGCTTCTCGCGGCGCTTCTTCGAACACGCGCTGGCGCGCGAGCTGCTGCTGCGCCCGATCGGCACGACCGTGTACCTGATGCCGCCGTACGTGATGAGCGACGACGACATCGCGTGGCTCGCGCAGCGCACGCGCGACACGCTCGACGCGACGCTGGAGGACATCGGCCGATGAGCCTGCTCGACACCCTGCAACGCGGCCTCGCCGATCTCGACGCGCAAGGGCTGCGCCGCGTGCGCCGCATCGCCGACACCGCGTGCGACGCACGCATGACCGTGAACGGCCGCGAGATCGTCGGCTTCGCGAGCAACGACTACCTCGGCCTCGCCGCGCATCCGGCGCTCGTCGCCGCGTTCGCCGAAGGCGCGCGGCGCTACGGCTCCGGCAGCGGCGGCTCGCACCTGCTCGGCGGCCATTCGCGCGCGCACGCGACGCTCGAGGACGAACTCGCGGGCTTCGCGGGCGGCTTCTCGGATGCACCGCGCGCGCTGTACTTCAGCACCGGCTACATGGCGAACCTCGCCGCGATGACGGCGCTCGCCGGCCAGGGCGCGACGATCTTCTCCGACGCGCTGAACCACGCATCGCTGATCGACGGCATGCGGCTGTCGCGCGCGAACGTGCAGGTCTATCCGCACGCGGATACGGCCGCGCTCGCCGCGCTGCTCGACGCCTCGGATGCCGAAACGAAACTGATCGTCAGCGATACCGTGTTCAGCATGGACGGCGATCTCGCGCCGCTCGCCGAACTCGTCGCGCTGGCCGAACGCCACGGCGCGTGGCTCGTCGTCGACGATGCGCACGGCTTCGGCGTGCTCGGCCCGCAGGGCCGCGGCGCCCTGGCCGCCGCCGCGCTGCGTTCGCCGCATCTCGTGTACGTCGGCACGCTCGGCAAGGCGGCCGGCGTCGCGGGCGCGTTCGTGATCGCGCATGAAACCGTGATCGAATGGCTGATCCAGCGCGCGCGCAGCTACATCTTCACGACGGCCGCGCCGCCGGCCGTCGCGCATGCGGTATCGGCCAGCCTGAAGGTCATCGCGGGCGACGAAGGCGACGCGCGACGCGCGCACCTCGCCGCGCTGATCGACCGCACCCGCGCGCTGCTGCGCAACACGCGCTGGCAGCCGGTCGATTCGCATACGGCCGTGCAGCCGCTCGTGATCGGCAGCAACGACGCGACGCTCACGGCGATGCGCGCGCTCGACGCGCACGGCCTGTGGGTGCCCGCGATCCGGCCGCCGACCGTGCCGGCCGGCACGTCGCGGCTGCGCGTGTCGCTGTCGGCCGCGCATTCGTTCGACGATCTCGCGCGGCTCGAAGCCGCGTTGATCCAGGCCAGCGAGGAAGCCGCATGAACCCCGCCCCGCTCTCCCTGTTCGTCACCGGCACCGACACCGAGATCGGCAAGACCTTCGTCTCGGCCGCGATGCTGCACGGCTTCGCGCGGCGCGGCCTGCGCGCGGCCGCGCTGAAGCCCGTCGCGGCCGGCGCGTACGAACGCGACGGCGTCTGGCGCAACGAGGACGCCGACCAGCTCGATGCGGCCGCGAACGTCGTGCTGCCGCCCGAGCTGCGCACGCCGTTCCTGCTGAAGGCGCCGGCCGCGCCGCACATCGTCGCCGCGCGGGAAGGCGTGACGCTCGACATCGACACGATCGTCGCGTGCCATCGCGAGGCGCTGACGCGCGCGGACATCGTCGTCGTCGAAGGCGCCGGCGGCTTTCGGGTGCCGCTCACCGACACACGCGACATGGCCGACCTCGCGGTCGCGCTCGGCGTGCCGGTCGTGATGGTGGTCGGCGTGCGGCTCGGCTGCATCAGCCACGCGCTGCTGACGGCAGACGCGATTCGCCAGCGCGGCCTCGCGCTCGCGGGCTGGGTCGCGAATCATGTCGACCCGGCGATGTCGTTCCCGGACGAGAACGTCGCGACGCTGCGCGACTGGCTCGCCCGCGAGCATCGCGCCCCGCTCATCGGCCGCATTCCGTACATGGCGCCGGCCGCGCCCGAATCCGCCGCGGCGATGCTCGACATCGACGCGCTCGTCGAGTCGCTGCGCACCGCGCGGCGTTGACCCAACCGAATCCCCATTCCCGCCCAGGACAGGAAACCGAAATGACCCAAGCCCAGACCGCCGCCGTGCAACCCGACGCGATTCCCGTGGCCGCACCGGCCCCGCAGCGCTGGCGCGTCGCCGACGTCGTCGCGCTGTTCGCACTGCCGTTCAACGACCTGATCTTCCGCGCGCAGCAAGTGCATCGCGAACATTTCGACGCGAACGCGGTGCAGCTGTCGACGCTGCTGTCGATCAAGACGGGCGGCTGCGAGGAAGACTGCGGCTACTGCTCGCAATCGTCGCATCACGACACGGGCCTGAAGGCCGAGAAGCTGATGGACGTCGACGCGGTGCTCGACGCCGCGCGCGCCGCGAAGGCGAACGGCGCGAGCCGCTTCTGCATGGGCGCCGCATGGCGCAACCCGAAGGAACGCCACATGCCGGCGCTGACCGAGATGGTGCGCGGCGTGAAGGAACTCGGCCTCGAGACCTGCATGACGCTCGGCATGCTCGAGGACGAACAGGCGCAGCAGCTCGCGAACGCCGGCCTCGACTACTACAACCACAACCTCGACACGTCGCCGGAGTTCTACGGCCAGGTGATCTCGACGCGCACGTACCAGGACCGCCTCGACACGCTCGACCGCGTGCGCGACGCCGGCATCAACGTGTGCTGCGGCGGCATCATCGGGATGGGCGAATCGCGCCGCGAGCGCGCGGGCCTGATCTCGCAGCTCGCGAACCTGAACCCGTATCCGGATTCGGTGCCGATCAACAACCTCGTCGCGATCGAAGGCACGCCGCTCGAAGGCACCGCGCCGCTCGATCCGTTCGAGTTCGTGCGCACCATCGCGGTCGCGCGCATCACGATGCCGAAGGCCGTCGTGCGCCTGTCGGCCGGCCGCGAGCAGCTCGACGACGGGCTGCAGGCGTTGTGCTTCCTCGCCGGCGCGAACTCGATGTTCTACGGCGACCAGCTGCTGACGACCAGCAATCCGCAATCGCAGAAGGACCGCGCGCTGTTCGAGCGCCTCGGCATCCGCGCGAGCGACGCGGACGCGATGTCGGCCAGCGCGTAAGCGACCTCGGCCGGCGGGCCGGGTTCGCCGACGAAACAACCGGGGCACGCCCCGGTTTTTTTTCATCCGATGGTCTGCACCGGGTTGCCGTTCGCGTCGCGGATCACCGTCTTTTCCACGCGCCAGCGCACGCCGTCGAGCCCGTCGATCGCATACTCGCCGGCGCGCGGCTTCAGCGTGCGCGCCAGCGCCCGCACCGTCGCGTCGGTCAGGCGCAGCGTCAGCGTGCCGTCTTCGTCGGTCACGCCATTCGCGTCGGCGCGCACGAATCGCACCGCGCCGTCATGGCCGACCAGGCGAAACGGCCGGTCAAACGGCAACCGCAACGGCAGCAACGCGACGAGTTCCTCGACCTGCCGTGCGCCGACGGTGATCTCGATCACGGGCGCGCGCAGCAGCCGCTTGCGCGTGCCCCATCCGAGCACGTCGGTGAACAGATAGCCGCTCGCCGAGCCGTCGCGCTGCGTGCCGGCATCGACCTGCTCGCGCACGTCCGCCCGTTCGAGCAGCGACGCGCGGCCGAGATCGGTCACCCAGAGCGGCATGTGCGGCAGCAGCGCGTCGAGCAGCGCGCGCGTGCGCCAGCGCTTCGCGGCGCGCTCTTCGTCGAGCGTGAGCCCGACGACCTGCAGGAACGCGAGACGGCCGTGCGGCGTGTCGATCGCCGGCAGTTCCGGATCGAACGCGAAACCCATCGAGCAGAGCGCCGTGCCGGTATCGAGCGCGATCGGGCCGTTGGCCGTCATCCAGTGGCCATCGTCGAACGCATTGCCGCTCTCGAACACGTAGCGCGCGAGATTCTGCAGGAAGCTGAACACCCAGCGCGGCGGCTCGTCGTCGCCGGCCGCGCACGCGACGCGCATCGTCAGCTCGAACCCGAAGCCGCTGACGGCCGGATCGTCGGACGCCTTCTCGTACAGCTCGCTCAGCCCGTACGTGACGAAGTGCCAGTGCGGCACGGGCGCCGCGCGCCTCCACACGCTGATCCCGTCGAGCGGGTCGGGGCCGCCGAGCCGCCACTTGACCAGCGTGCCGTAGTGCTTCGGCGCCTGGCCCGGATAAAGGCGGGCCAGCGCGCCGTCGATCGCGTCCCAGCCGGGGGCGGCGTCGTCCGGTGTGTCGTGGGTTGCGTCGGTCATGTGGCCCTCGTCCTCGATGCGTGTTCTGGTGCGTGGTGCCGCCGCGCGCGTCACACGTGCGACGTCGCGCCGTCGAGCGCCGCGCGCACGCGCCCGACGCGCTGTTCGTCGACGGGCGCCAGCACCTCGCCGCGCGGCCGCACACCCGAGCCGAAATGCACCGCGCGCACGCCGGTCGCGCGAACGAAATCGCCGACCGCGTCGATCGTGAGCCCCGAGCCGGCCAGCACCGTGCAGGTCGAACCGGCGGCCTGCCGCACCAGCCGCGTGATCGTCGCGACGGCATCGAGCACCGACGGATGGCCGCCCGACGTCAGCACGGACGTGACGGCCGGCACGCGCAGCAGCGCGTCGAACGCGGCGTTGAGATCGCGTGCGACGTCGAAGGCACGGTGGAACGTGAGCGCCCGGCCGTCCGCGGCGGCCGCGATGCGGGCCAGCGCCTCGAGATCGACGTCGCCGCGCGCGTCGAGCGCGCCGAACACGACACCGTTCGCGCCGGCCGCGACGGCCGCGCGCACGTCGCGCTCGATCACGCGCAGATCGTCGGCGTCATAGACGAACGACCGGCTGTGCGGTCGCACGATCACGTTGACGGGAATCGGCACGGCGGCCACGACGGCCTCGATCAGGCCGACGCTCGGCGTCAGCCCGCCTTCGGTGATCGCGGTCACGAGTTCGAGGCGGTCGGCGCCCGCGCGGGCGGCGGCCCTTGCATCGCCGACGGTCGTGGCGATCACTTCGAGAAGCACGGAAGAAGCGGCATGTCGGTTCATGGGCGGCCCGCGAATCGTCTGGACAATTCGCGCATCCTAGCCGAGCCGCGTGACGGACGCCAGCGTGACGGCGGCCGTCCCGCGCCGCCGCGCCCCGATCGCCGCATGCGATCCGGGCGGTGCTAGCCGGCGTCCGCTTCGTCGTCGACCCAGTCGATATCGCCGCACAGCACGCGCTGCGCATCGCCGACGCGCACGGCCACCGACAGCGTCACGCACGGCTGCGCCTCGTTGATCGACAGGTACGGCCGCGTAACCTGCACGCGTCCCGGCTCGGCGATCGCCGAACGGAAATACGGGCGACGCAGCCAGTTCGCGCCCTGCGCGTCGGCCAGCGGCGAGAAGCGCGCCTCGCTCAGCGCGCGATCGGCGCGCAGCACGACGTTGCGTCCCGACTGGCGGCCGTGCGCGTCGAGCAGGAAGCAGCGCGCGGCCGCGTCGAGCGCGAGGAAGTTCCAGCACACCTCGTCGAGCGGCTCGCCGGCCGCGAGACGCTCGGCCGCCCGCTCGAACGCGCGCAGATACGGCGCGAGCCGCTGCGCGTCGCGCCGCTCGCGCGCTTCGGTCTGCTGACGGAAGCGCTCGGTCAGCTCGCCGATGCAGCCCGTCGCGGTCGCGCTGTCCGGCAGCCCCGGCGCCGGGCGCCCGAAGTAGTAGCCCTGCACGAAATCGGCCTCGCACGACAGCGCGATCTGCGCCTCGTGCTCGGTCTCGATCCCCTCGACGAGCACGAGCTTGCCGGCCTCGTGCAGCAACGTGACGAGCCCGTGCAGGATCGCGGTGAGCCCGGTGCGGTGTGCCGCGTGCGACAGCATGATCCGGTCGAGCTTCACGATGTCCGGGTTCAGCTGCCAGATCCGTTCGAGGTTCGAATGACCGGCGCCGAAATCGTCGAGCGCGATCAGGAAGCCGTGCGTGCGGAATTCACGCACGGCCTCCGCGAGGCGCTCGACGTCTTCCGCGCGCTGCTCGAGCACTTCGAGCACGATGCGGCGCGGCGGCATGCCGAGCCGTTTCAGGTTCGCGAGCAGCGCGGCCGCCTGGAACGGATCGGTCAGCACGCCCGGATGGACGTTGAGAAACAGCCATTCGCGCTCGGCGCCGAGCAGCGCGAAGTTCTCGAGATGCAGCGCCTGCGCGAGCCGGTCGAGCTGCAGCAGCTCGCCCCGGCGGGCGGCTTCGCCGAACACGTCGAGCGGCGACACCGCGCGGTCGAGCGCATCGTGCGCGCGCAACAGCGCTTCGTAGCCGACCGCACGCTGGTGCGACAAGCTGAATATCGGCTGGAATACGGTCGTCAGCGTCAGGTCGTGATGCTGCGTGGCCAGACGTTCGAAGCCGGAACTCATCTCCCGCTCGAACCGGTACGGCGACGCGGCGGACGGACGCTCCTGTTGAACGATCGTCATGCCTTCCTCCTGGTCGCGCCGTCCGACGAAGCGGACAGTACGTGCAATGTCATGGTTGGACCCTCGGTTGCCCGATCGAAGCCGGGCGGCTGCCACCTTCAAGCAAGCTCCGTGCAAGGCGCCGACAACCCATATGCCATGCGGCTGCGCCGGGCCATCGCACCACCTTGGCACACGCCCGACGCACCATCTTCGTGCGCGCGCACCGGCCGCTCGAGCGCAGCCGTCACGTCGGCACGCTACACTCCGTACGATCGTTTCATTCCCCGTATTCGCCGTATCGATGGAAATCGTCTTCACAGTCCTGATTCTGCTGCTGACCGTTGCGCTGTCCGGCGCCGTCACGCGCAACCTGCCTTTGCAACTGCCGCTGCCGCTGATGCAGATCGCGTTCGGCGCGCTGCTCGCATGGCCGAAACTGAACCTGCACGTCACGTTCGACCCCGAAATCTTCATGCTGCTGTTCATTCCGCCGCTGCTGTTCGCGGACGGCTGGCGGATTCCGAAACGCGAGCTGTACCTGCAGCGCCGCGCGATCCTGATGCTCGCGTTCGGGCTCGTGTTCATGACGGTACTCGCAGTGGGCTACTTCGCGCATTGGCTGATTCCCGAGTTGCCGCTGCCGATCGCGTTCGCGCTCGCGGCCGTGCTGTCGCCGACCGACGCGGTCGCGTTGTCCGGCATCGCCGGCAAGGGCCGGATCCCGCCGCAACTGATGCACATCCTCGAAGGCGAGGCGCTGATGAACGACGCGTCGGGCCTCGTCGCGCTGAAGTTCGCGATCGCGGCCGCGCTGACCGGCGTGTTCTCGCTGCGCGCCGCGTCGGTCACGTTCGTGATCGTCGCCGCCGGCGGCCTCGCGACGGGCGCGATCGTGTCATGGGTGTTCAGTGCGCTGTCGACGCGTTTCCTGAACGCCGAGCAGGAAGGCGATCCGGCCCCCGGCATCGTGATGACGCTGCTCGTGCCGTTCGCGGCCTACCTGTTCGCCGAGCATCTCGATCTGTCGGGCGTGCTCGCGGCCGTGTCGGCGGGGATGATGATGAATTACACGAGCTTCTCGCGCAAAAGCACGGTCGCGTCGCGCGTGCGTGCCGAAAGCACGTGGGCGATGATCGAGTTCGTGTTCAACGGCATGGTGTTCATCATGCTCGGGCTGCAGTTGCCGCACATCATCGGCCGCGCGCTCGTCGATGCGCACCACACGAGCGACGCGCTGGTCGGCCGGATGATCTTCAACGTGTGCGCGATGATGCTCGCGCTGTATGCGATCCGCTTCCTGTGGGTCTGGCTGCTGCGCTGGTTCGCGAGCCGCCGCGCCGCGCGCCAGGGCCTCGCGGGCACGATGGCCGGCGTGCGCACGATCGCGGTGATGACGGTCGGCGGCGTGCGCGGCGCGGTCACGCTCGCGGGCGTGCTGTCGATCCCGGTCGCGCTGTCCGACGGCGCGCCGCTGCCGGGGCGCGACACAGCGATCTTCGTCGCGTCGGCCGTGATCCTCGGCTCGCTGATCGTCGCGGTGATCGGCCTGCCGCTGCTGTTGCGCGGCGTGCGCTCGACGCGCAACCCGCTCGGCGACGAGGAGCGCACCGCGCGCGCGGCCGCCGCGCAGGCCGCGATCCGCGCGATCGATTCGTCGCACGATGCGATCTCGACCGATCTCGACGAATCGGGCGCCGCGCGCTGCGCGGACATCTCCGCACGCGTGATGGACCAGTACCGCCGCCGGCTCTCCGCGCTGGCCGAGGACGGCCCCACGCCGCGCGCGGAAGCGAAGCAGGCCGAAACGATGGAGCTGCAGATGCGGATCGCGGCCGTGCGCGCGGAGCGCTCCGCGCTGTACCGGCTGCGCAGCGACAGCAAGATTTCCGACGAGACGCTGACGAAGCTGATCCGCGAGATCGACCTGTCGGAAACCGCGCTGTCGACGCGCAAGAAAGGCATCCTCTGACTGACGGGCCGGAAACGGCCCGCGCACAACGGTCGGGACGCATGAAAAAACGGCGACGCCCAGGCATCGCCGTTTTCACTTCCCCACACGTTCGCGTTACTTCGCGACGACGACCGGAATCCCCTTCAGCATCCCCGCGCCCTTCATCTCGTCGAGCGCGTGCTGCACGGCCGCGCTCGTCGCCGCATCGATGCCGAGCTGCAGCGCGAGCTCGCGCTCCGCGCGCTTCACGCCGGCCAGGTTGCGCACCTTCACGTGACCGAAGCCGCGCACGCGGGCGTGCAGGTCGGCCAGTTGCACGACCTGCGCCGCATTGCCGGCCGTCATCGCGGCGAACGCACGCGCGAGCGTCGTCTCGTAGTCGTCGGCCAGCGCGCGCTCCATCTTGCGCTCGACGGTGCGGCCAAACGGGTCGAGCCAGGTGCCGCGCAGGCTGCGCACGCGCGCCAGCATGCCGAACACCGGCCACATCCACTGGCCGAACACGCGCTTCCTCGGCGCGCTGCCGTCGCGGCCGGCCTTCGCGACCGTCGGCGGCGCGAGGTTGAACTTCACGCGGTACGCCTGCCCCGGCACGCCTTCGAACTGCGCCTCGAGCGCGGTACGGAACGCATCGTCCGTGTACAGCCGCGCGACTTCGTATTCGTCCTTTACCGCGAGCAGCCGGTAGAACGTCGTCGCGACCGCGCGCGTCAGCGCGTCGTCGCCCTTCGCGCGGGCGGCGTTCACGAGCGCACGGTAGCGCTCGACGTAACGCGCGCCGCCGTAGGCGTCGAGACGCGCTTCGCGATCGGCGATCAGCCCGGCGAGCGTCTCGGGCGCCGCATGCACGGCCACCGTGTGACGCGCGTTCCACAACGCGTCGAGGCCCGCCGCGTCGCCGGCCGCCATCCGGCCGATCGAGAACGCGAGCTTGTTCATCGGCACCGCGACGTTGTTCAGCTCGATCGCGCGCATCATCGCGGCGAGCGACACCGGCACGAGGCCGAGCTGCCACGCATAACCGAGCATCAGGATGTTCGCGCCGATCGAATCGCCGAGGAACTTCGCGGCGAGCGCTTGCGCGTCGCAGCTCGACAGGTAGCCGTCGCCGGCCGCGTGATGCATCTTCTCGAGCAGCGCATCCGCATGCAGGTTCGCATCCGGGTTCTGCACGAACGACGCGTTCGGGATCCGGTGCGTGTTGACGACGATCCGCGTGCGCTCGTGACGCACCGTCTGCAGCGCTTCCGCGCTCGCGCCGACGACCATGTCGCACGCGAGCAGCACGTCGGCCTGCTGCGTGTCGATGCGCACCTGGTTCAGCCACCGGTCGCTCGATGCGATCCGCACGAACGACAGCACCGAGCCGCCCTTCTGCGCGAAGCCCATGAAGTCGAGCACCGATGCGCTCTTGCCTTCGAGGTGCGCGGCCATGCTGATCAGCGCGCCGACCGTCACGACGCCCGTGCCGCCCACGCCCGTCACGAGCATGTCGAACGGCGCCGCGTCGAGATGCGTCGCCGGCACCGGCAGCCCGTCGACGCGCGCGGCGAGCGCCGCTTCGTCGAACGCGGCGCCGGCCGCCTTCTTCAGCGCCGCGCCTTCGACCGTCACGAAGCTCGGGCAGAAGCCGTTCACGCACGAATAGTCCTTGTTGCACGACGACTGGTCGATGCGGCGCTTGCGGCCGAGCGGCGTCTCGAGCGGCTCGACCGACAGGCAGTTCGACTGCACGCCGCAGTCGCCGCAGCCTTCGCACACCGCGTCGTTGATGAACAGGCGCTTGTCCGGGTCGGGGAATTCGCCTTTCTTGCGGCGGCGGCGCTTCTCGGCCGCGCAGGTCTGGTCGTAGATCAGCACGGTAACGCCCGGCGTCTCGCGCAGCTCGCGCTGCACCGTGTCGAGCTCGCTGCGGTGATGGAAGGTCGTGCCCGTCGGGAACTGTCCGTGATGGCCGTCGTACTTCTCCGGCTCGTCGGACACGACGACGAAGCGCGACACGCCTTCGGCCTCGACCTGGCGCGCGATCTGCGGCACCGAGATGCTGCCGTCGACCGGCTGGCCGCCCGTCATCGCGACCGCGTCGTTGTAGAGGATCTTGTACGTGATGTTCGCCTTCGCGGCGACTGCCTGGCGGATCGCGAGGATGCCCGAGTGGAAGTAGGTGCCGTCGCCGAGGTTCTGGAACACGTGCTTCGTGTTCGTGAACATCGCGTGCGCGGCCCAGTCGACGCCCTCGCCGCCCATCTGGATCAGCCCCGTCGTGTCGCGCTCCATCCACGACGCCATGAAGTGGCAGCCGATGCCGGCCTGCGCGATCGAGCCTTCCGGCACCTTCGTCGATGTGTTGTGCGGACAGCCCGAGCAGAAGTACGGCGTGCGCTTCACCGCGTCGGCCTCGTTCGACAGGATCTGCGGCGCGACCAGATCGACGACGCGCTCGCGCCGGTCGAGCGCCGGCTTGTGGCGCGCGAGCCAGTCGGCGAACACCGGCAGGATGCGCGACGGGCGCAGCTCGCCGAGCTCGGACAGCAGGCACGCGCCGGCGGCGTCGTGCTTGCCGAGCACGCGCGGGCGCGCGCCTTCGGCGCGGTTGTACAGGTAGTCCTTGATCTGCTGCTCGATGACCGGGCCTTTCTCCTCGATCACGAGCACTTCGTCGAGCCCGTCGACGAAGGTCTCGACGCGCGTCATCTCGAGCGGATACGACAGGCCGACCTTGTAGATCCGCACGCCGGCCGCGTCGAGATCGGCGACCGTCAGGTCGAGACGGCGCAGCGCTTCCATCAGGTCGAGGTGCGCCTTGCCGCAGGTGACGATGCCGACGTTCGCGTGCGCGCTCGGCGCGATCCACTTGTCGATGCTGTTGGTGCGCGCGAAATGGCGCACCGCGTCGAGCTTCGCGGCGAGACGCGCCTCGATCGTCAGGCTCGGCAGGTCGGGCCAGCGGTTGTGCAGCCCGCCCGCCGGCGGCGTGAAGCCGGCCGGCGCCGGCCACCGCGTCTGCAGTGCATCGAGGTCGACCGTCGAGCCCGACTCGACCGTTTCCGAGATCGCCTTGAAGCCGACCCACGCGCCCGAGTAGCGCGACAGCGCCCAGCCGTACAGGCCGAACTCGAGCATGTCGGCGATATTCGCCGGGTTCACGACCGGCATGTGCCACGCGATCATCGCGAAGTCGCTCTGGTGCGGCATCGACGACGACACGCAGCCGTGATCGTCGCCCGCGACGACCAGCACGCCGCCGTGCGGCGACGAACCGTACGCGTTGCCGTGCTTCAGCGCGTCGCCGGCGCGATCGACGCCCGGGCCCTTGCCGTACCACATCGCATACACGCCCTCGACCGTGCGCTCGGGATCGGCTTCGACGCGCTGCGTGCCGAGCACGGCCGTGCCGCCGAGTTCCTCGTTGATGGCCGGCAGGAAGCGCACGCTGCTCGCGTCGAGCAGTTTCTTCGCCTTCCACAGCTGCTGGTCGACCATCCCGAGCGGCGAGCCGCGATAGCCGCTGACGAAGCCGGCCGTGTTGAGGCCCTGTTCGGTATCGACCGTGCGCTGCATCAGCAGCAGGCGGATCAGCGCCTGCGTGCCGGTCAGGAAGATCCGGCCGCGCGTCGCGGTCAGGTTGTCGGTCAGTCGGTAGTCGGACAGGGTAGGCGTGCCGTCGACGGGCAGGCGGGCAGTCATGGGGGAAGTCTCCGGATTGTGCTGTTCTGGGCTGCGCGGCGGGCCATCGGGCGGCGGGTGACCGGCGGCAGCGAATGGCTCTATTTTTTCGCGCGCAGCCGAGAATGTTTTTTCTCATCTTGCTCGACCGGCGCTTGTGCGAGAAAAACTGCGCAGGTTTTTGCCGTGATTTGAGAGAGTTTTCACGCGAGCACCGGGCGAGCGGTTGGCGGGACGCCGGGACGGCCGGCTGGCACGACAAAAGGGGCGGCCCACCAGCCCGCGCGTGCCGCAAGGCGCGCCTCGCGCCCGTCGACTGGCGCTCGAACCCCGCGCGACAAGGGTTTCGCGGGAATCGGGCGGTCCCCCTCACCGTTGCAACGCACAGCGTTCCGATTGGTCCGGCGCGCCGGATGTCCACAACGTCGGACCCTTCTCGCCGACCGGGTTCGCGCGCTCACCGTTCGATTGCACAGCGTTTCGAGTGGCGTCGGGACCGGGATATCCACATCCGGAACCGGCACGCGGTTCGCTCGGGCGCCGACCCTCACCGTTGAAAGTCACAGCGCGGCGAGTGGTTGATGGCGGTGGATATCCCCATCTCGGCCTGCTCGTTTCGTCGATCCGCTGTCCACCCTCACCGTTCGAATACACAGGGCCGAGAGTGGCTTTGTCCGTCGGATCCTCACGCCGGAATACGCATGCGCCGCGACCACCGCTTCTCCCTCACCGTCGACATGCACAGGGTTTCGACTGGCCGCGGCGACCGTTTTCCGTGCCCGAACCTGCATTGCCTTCCGGCCATGCACGCCCCTTCACCGTTGGAAACCACAGCGCTTCGAGTGGCTTGTGACGCCGGATATCCACATCGGAGCGCCTCGGCAGATCGATCGCGAAAGCGTGTTCCAAAGCGCGCCGGCGGGCGGCAAGCCATGCCCGAAGCGGCCTGTCACCCGATCGGACGCCGACCCTCACCGTCGAAAACCACAGTGCCGCGAGTCGTTCCGATGGCCGGATATCCACACTGAAGCGCGCGCGGCGCGCCTGACCGGGCACGTGCCCCCGGCGGCGGCGTCGGCCGGACAGCCGCGTCCGGACTGGCTGCCGGCCAGCCGGACGCTCATGCTCACCATCGATTCCCACAGCATGTCGAGTCGCTCGGGAGAGCACGGGCATGCGACGAAAATCGCACGTTGGAAGCCACGCGCCCGCGCTCACCGTTAGAATGCACGACCCTGCGACCGGGATCCGCACCCGGATGCCGGCATCGCGACGCACACGGGGTTCGGTCACGCCTTCGCGCGTTCCGTTAGAATGCGCGGCGCCCCGAATCACGGCAGAGGCCGGCAAGCCTTGCCGGAACGGGCGCCTCGCGCGATCGGGCGGCGACACTCACCAGTGGATTTCACAGCATTTCGCTTCGTCTCGCGGCGAGTTGTCCACACCCCGCTTCGCCTCTTGAGCGGCATCCGGTGATCCTCACCAGTGAAATCCACAGCGCGCCGAGTCGTTTCGGGGCGAGGATATCCACAAGCGGTCGCGCGACGAGACCGCCATGCGCGCATCGGCGAACGCCTCGGCGCACCGCAACCGGAAAAGCCGGAAAGCCTTGTCCGGACGGCCTCGGCGGCACCCTCACCATTCAAATGCACAGCGTTTCGAGTCGCTGCGGGGCGAGTTGTCCACATCCGTCCGACGATGCGCCGTCGCCCCGACAGGGGCGCCCGGGCAAACGCTACTCCGCAATCGACCGGATGACCTTCGCCGGATTGCCGCCGACCAGCGTATTCGGCGGAACATCACGCGTGACGACCGCCGCGGCCGCGACGACCGCGTTCTCGCCGACCGTCACGCCGCCGATGATCGTCGCGCCGGCGCCGATCCACACATTCCGTTCGATCACGATCGGCTTCGCAACGACGCAGTCGCGCCGCCGCGAAGGCTCGACCGGATGACCGGACGTGATCAGGCTGACGTTCGGGCCGATCATCACGTCGTCGCCGATCTCGAGTCCGCCCAGGTCGTAGAACGTGCAGTTCTGGTTGACGAACACGTTGCGCCCGAGCTTCATGCCGGTGCCGCCCGTCGCGTGAAACGGCGGGATCAGCACGAAGCCGTCGTCCACTTGCGTGCCGATCAGTTCGCCGAACACTGCGCGCACTGCCGCCGCATCGTCGAACGTCAGACGGTTGAGCCGCGCCGTGATCGCCATCGCGCGTTTGACCTCGGCCACCATCGCCGCCGATTCCGGCGTTCTTCGCGGAATGATCGTGGTGCGATCGTCGTTTGCCATGCGTGACTTGTCCCTGGTGATTTCCGCGTTTCGTGATGCGTCGGCGGTGGTGGTCGAATGCCTGCGAGGCCGTGTGCGAGGATGCCGCGGGACCGGCGGCGACCCCGGGTGGTAACGCCGTTTCCGTCAGGGTCACTCTCGATTTTACTAACTAGTCAATATATAACTAGTTATTGCAAAACTTCCTTGTGCCGTCAGGCTTTGCCCGATTTTCCGCCCGATCCGCGCTCGCCATACAACGCCCGAACAGGCTCGCTCGACCGAATGGCCCCTGGCCGGGCGCCCCTGGCCGGGCGCCCCTGTCCGAACCTCCTGCGCTCGGGTACGCTTGAGCATCGACCGGACCGACACCTGCACCCACACGCGGAGGCGCGATGAAGCTCTACTACTGGCCGAAGACCCGGGCATTCCGGGCGTTGTGGATGCTCGAGGAAATCGGTGTGGTGTACGAACTCGTGCCGATCGACCTGCGCTCGCACGAACAGGGCAGCGACGCGTTCGTGCAAGTCAACCCGATGGCCAAGCTGCCCGCGCTCGACGACGGCAGCGCGCCGTTCGCCGAATCGGGCGCCGTGCTGCTCTACCTCGCCGACCGCTGCCCGGGCGCCGGGCTCGGCATCGCGCCCGACGATCCGCTGCGCGGCCGCTTCCTGCAATGGATGTTCTTCACGCCGACCTGCCTCGAACCGGCGATGGCCGAAAAATTCACCGGCGCATCGGGCAATCCGGTCGCGTTCGGCTGGGGCAACATCACGCGCGTCCAGCGCGCGCTCGCGCAAGCGCTCGCCCATCGCCCGTGGCTCGTCGGCGAGCGCTTCACCGCGGCCGACCTGCTGCTCGCGAGCACGTTGAAGATCGCGTTCGACGCGCACCTGCTGCCGCACGAAGGCGTGCTCGGCGACTACGTCGCGCGCGCCGAGGATCGCGACGCATTCCGCCGCGCCGTTGCGATCGAACAGCGCGAAGCGGCGCGGTTGCTGCATGCGTGACGGCTGACGGGCCGGCCCGTCGATCACGCCTGCGCGGCCGGCCCCTGCGCCGGTGCATCGGCGTCGATCACCACGCCCGGCGAGCCGCGCTCGTCGGTATCGACGTCGATCGGCACGACTTCGTGAAAATGCGTGTAGTCGATGTGCGTGATGCCGTCCTCGTCGTGCATCAGGTCGACGTAGCGATGACGCCAGCGGATCTCGCCATGCGCCCATGAATGACGCGCCTGCATGACCTGCGCGGTCGTCTCGTCCGAGCCTTCGATCGTGATCAGCAACGACGCGTCGCGCGCGGCCAGCGATTCGGGCGTCTCGCCGAACAGCGCGCTCGACTCGTCGATCACGTGCATCAGGTTCCAGCCGAGCAGGAAGATCGGATGCTCGCTGCGCACGAGCGGCAGGTCGTGGATCTTGCGCAGCGAGTAACCCTCGTGCGTGCCTTCGATGCGCATCAGCCGCAACTTCGCCTGCGCCTCGGCGATCACGTTCTGGCGCGCATTCGCGGCGCGCACCATCAGCGTCATCCGGCCGTTCAGCGGCCGCACGATCGCGTTGCGCGCGAACAGGATCTTCGCCTGCGGCCGCGAAAAGCGCGCAAACACGAGCCCCGTGGCCAGCGCGATGCCCGACATCCCGACGAAGATCTCGAACGTCGCGACGAGGTGGGCGTAAACGGTCTGCGGATGCATGTCGCCGTAGCCGACGGTCGCGAGCGTCTCGACGCTGAAGAAGAACGCGCCGCCGAAGCCGGCCGGCGACTGGTTCGCGATCGGCGCATGGCCGAGCAGATAGAGCGTCGCAAAGCCGCCGTTGAGCAGCAGGAACAGCACCGCGAGCGACAGGAAGAACACGGGCCAGCTCACCGTCAGCGCGCGATGGTAGAAGTCGCGCCAGCCGAGCGGCGGCATCCCGTACGCGATCACCGGGCGGGTGCCCGACCAGATCTTGCGGCCGCGGCCGCGGGGGGCTGGGGAAGACGAATCGACGTTCATCGCGCGGCGCCGGTTGCAGGGAGGCGATGAGCGTAGCATGCGCGGCGGCGGCCGGGAACGCGTACCGGCGCGAAACGGAAATCCGCCGCGCCGTGCCGAAAAAAAACCGGCCGCGTGTGCGGCCGGCTGCGTCGTCATCGTGCGGACCCGCGCGCGAGGCGCGCCGCGGTCACTTCCGGTCGACGATCACCTGGTCGAACGTGCCGCCGTCGGCGAAATGCGTCTTTTGCGCGTTCGCCCAGCTGCCGAAAACCTGCTCGACGCTGAACGTCTTCAGCGCCTTGAATTCGGCCGCGTGCTTCTTCAGCACGTTCGCGTCGCGCGGGCGCAGATGGTGCTGCGCGATGATCTCCTGCGCTTCCGGCGTGTACAGGTAGTCGAGATACGCCTGCGCGACCTTGCGCGTGCCCTTCTTGTCGACGACCTTGTCGACGACGGCGACCGGCGGCTCCGCGAGGATGCTCGCAGACGGATACACGGCGTCGAACTGCGCGCCCGATGCGCCGGTGTCCATCAGCGCGACCTCGTTCTCGAACGTCACCAGCACGTCGCCGATGCCGCGCTGCGTGAACGTCGTCGTCGCACCACGGCCGCCCGAATCGAGCACCGGCACGTTGCGGAAGATCGCCTTCTCGAAATCGAGCGCCTGCTGGTCGGTCGCACCCTTCAGCTTCTCGAAACCCCATGCGGCGAGATACGCGTAGCGGCCGTTGCCCGACGTCTTCGGGTTCGCGATGATGACCTGGACGCCCGGCTTCGCGAGATCGCTCCAGTCCTTGATCGCCTTCGGATTGCCCTTGCGCACGAGGAACACCATCGTCGTCGAGTACGGCGAGCTGTTGTCCGGGAAGCGTGCGCGCCAGTCCTTCGGCAGCAGCTGGCCGCGCTCGGCGAGCAGGTCGATGTCGTTCGGCTGGTTCATCGTCACGACGTCGGCCTGCAGCCCCTGCAGCACCGACAGCGCCTGCGCGCTGGACGCGCCGTGCGACTGCTTGATCGTGACGGTCTCGCCGGTCTTCTGCTTGTATGCGGCCGCGAAGCCCGTGTTGATGTCCTTGTACAGCTCGCGCGTCACGTCGTACGACACGTTCAGGATCGACGTGTCCGCATGCGCGGCCGTCGCCGCCACGACCAGCGCCGCCGCCGCGCCCGTGTGCAGCCAGCGGCCGATCCCCTTGATGCTTGCCATCGTGATATGCCCCGTTTCCAGTGGTGGTGAATGTGCGTGACGGCACGCGTACGCGCTGTCATCGAAACGTAAGCGGGCATTCTAGCGGCCGGGCGCGGCGCGCCTTCCAATCAGTCGTGGAAAGCAAATCTCGAATCCTGCTAAACGGCGGCCGGCGCTCGCGCGCGCCGCCGATCCGGTGTTAAGATCGCCGCTCAGCCCACTTACGGTTCATCCATGTCCGCACCCCTGCGCCCGCTTTCGATCCTCGCCGCCGTCGCGGCAGGTACGCGCGCGGCCGGGCTGAAACTGAAAAAACGACTCCTCGACTGACGGGGACGTCGCGTCCCGTCAGGCGAATGCCGGACGGGATGCCCGCAGGTCGTTTCATTCTCCTTGCACGCACGCCTCGCTCCGGCACACCGCCGGCGGAACGGTTCCTTCCCACTCCGTTTCCACCATGAGGCTTTGCATGAACACACGTTTCGAAGGTATCTGGCTGCCGATCATCACGCCGTTTCACCACGGCGAAGTCGACCATGCGGCGCTCGCGCGGCTTGCGCGTCGTTATGCGGCCGCGGGCATCGCGGGCTTCGTCGCGGGCGCGACGACCGGTGAAGGCGTCCTGCTCGACGCGCGCGAACAGGACGCGGTGTTCGCGACGCTGCGCGACGCGGCGCCCGGGCGGCCGATCGTCGTCGGGCTGACCGCGAGCGCGACGCATGTCGCGGCCGCGCGCGCACGCGAACTCGCGGCCCTGCGGCCCGACGGCCTGCTCGTCACGCCGCCCGTCTACGTGCGCCCGACGCAGGACGGCATCCGCCGCCATGTCGAGGCGATCGTCGACGCGGCCGACCTGCCGGTGCTCGTCTACAACATCCCGTACCGCACCGGCGTGAACGTCGAACTGGACACGCTGCAGGCGCTCGCGCGCGACCCGCGCGTCGCGGGCATCAAGGAATGCGGCGGCACGCTCGACCGGATGAGCCGGCTCGTGCACGACACGCCGCTCGCGATCCTGTCCGGCGACGACAACCAGAACTTCGCGGCGATGTGCGCCGGCGCGCACGGCGCGATCGCGAGCAGCGCGCACGTGCTGCCCGAATGGCACGTGCGCATTCATGCGCTACTGCGCGACGGGCGGCTCGCCGACGCGCGGCGCCTGTCGGTCGCGCTGCAGCCGCTCGTCGCAGCGCTGTTCGCGGAGCCGAACCCGGCGCCGGTGAAGGCCGTGCTCGCCGCGCAGGGGTGGTGCGAGGACGAGTTGCGGCTGCCGTTCGTGCCGGCGAGCGAAGCGCTGCGGGAGCGATTGGCAACGATCCGTGCCGCGCTCGAAGCAAGCGAGCCGGACGCCGCCGCGGCATGAGCCGCACCACCGCACATGGCGCCGCCGGCCGATGAATGCCGGCCCGACGCAGCGGCGTATCGAAGTCATCCGCGATTCGGGTCCTTCCCTTGCAGGACTCCGGATCGAATGGGTAGCGAGGCAGGCGCGAGGTGACCGGCAGAGGGGCGAACGAATCGCGGCCCGCGGCGGCGACCGACGGTATCGTCAGGCCGCCAGCGCCGCCGCCCCGTCCGTCGCCTCCCTGACCGCCTGCGTCACGATCCGCGCGAGCCGGTCGACCGTCGGCGTCGCCGGCGACGTGCGCCGCAGCAGGATCAGCGGCAGGCTCGGCAGCTCCGGCAACCCGCACGACGCCGCGTCGAGCGCGCGCACCGATGCGGGCAGCCCGTAGCGCGAGCGCACCGTGAGCCCGAGGCCGGCCGCCGCCGCGGCCCACAACCCGGCGAGGCTCGGCGTCGTGAACGCGACGCGCCACGGCGTGCCGGCGCGGTCGAGCGCATCGGCCGCCGCGCCGAAGAACCGGCACGGCCGGTCGAACACGACGAGCGGCAACGGCTCGCCGGGCACGTGCCCGGCGCGGCCGCCCGTTTCATCCGCCTCACCGTCGGCCGCCGCGTCGCCGCCCTCCGGTGCCCCGAATCCACCGCTCCCCACCGCGCCGATCCATTGCATCGGCACCTGCGCGATCGTTTTGCTGCCGATCCCCGCGCGCGACCCGAAATCGGCCGACGCCGGATCGCCCCACACGAGCGCCAGATCGAGCTGGTTCGCGTCGAGCCGGTCGAACAGGTCGGCATTGCGCGCCACGCGCGCCTCGATCCTCACCTTCGGATGCGCGCGCGCGAATCGCCCGAGCACATCGGGCAGGATCGCCTCGCCGAAGTCTTCCTGCAGCCCGACACGCACCCAGCCGTCGAGGTTCACGCCGCGCACGGCCGCCGCGGCCTCGTCGTTCAGCGCGATCATGCGCCGCGCATAGCGCAGCATCGCGTCGCCGGCATCGGTCAGCGCGAGCCCGCGCCCGGCCTTCACGAACAGCGGCGTGCCGGCCTGCTCCTCGAGCTTGCGGATCTGCGCACTCACCGCCGACGACGAGCGCGCGACACGGTCGGCCGCCTTCGCAAAACTGCCGAGATCCACGCCCGCGACCAGGCTGCGCAACGCGGCCACGTCGAAATTGGGCCGCGCCAGCGCGGCATCGGCCACGGCGAGCGGCGCGCCGCCGCGCGGAAGGTCTTGTCCGGGCATCTCAATCATCCTGTTTTATCGAACGATTCATCAAAAACTTTCCGATTTTCAGGATGAATGTAGGCCGCCAGACTGTGGATGTCAATTTACAACCGGGCCTGCCGTCATGGACACCTCGTGCATCGCTTCCCCCTCCTCGCCCGCCCGCGACGTACGCGGCCCGGCTCATCGCTGGCGCGTGCTGGCGGCCGGCGTCGCCGCGAACCTGAGCTTTTCGGCGGCCGCGGCCGGCATTCCGACCACGGCCGTGTGGATGCGCACGGCCTATCACCTCGACAACGGCGCGCTCGGCCTCGTGCTCGGCGCGCTCGGCTTCGGCGTCGCGCTGTCCGAGCTGCCGTGGGGGATCGCCGCCGACCGCTTCGGCGACCGCCGCGTGCTGCTGACCGGGCTCGTCGCGACGGCCGCGATGCTCGCGCTGATGGTGTGCACGATCGTCCCGAGCGCGCACGCGGTGCCGCCGCTGCTGCGCGTCGTCGCGGCGATGTGCTGCGTCGGCCTGCTCGGCGGCAGCGTCAACGGGTCGAGCGGACGCGCGGTGATGCGCTGGTTCGGCGAGCGCGAACGCGGGCTCGCGATGAGCATCCGCCAGACGGCCGTGCCGCTCGGCGGCGGCATCGGCGCGGCGTTGCTGCCGTCGCTCGCGTCGCATCTCGGCTTTGCCGCGGTGTTCGGTGCGCTGATGCTGCTGTGCGCGGGCTCGGCCGTACTCACGTGGCGCTGGCTGCACGAGCCGCCGGCCGAGCCGGCCGTGGCGCACCTCGTCGCGCATCGCCCCGTCGAGCGTCAGCCGTCCGTCCCGCATGCGCGCACCCCGCTCGCAAGCGGCCCCGTGTGGCGCATCGTGCTCGGCATCGGCCTGCTGTGCGCGCCGCAGTTCGCGGTGCTCACGTTCGCGACGGTGTTCCTGCACGACTTCGGCCGGCTCGGCCTTGCCGGCATCAGCGCGGCGATGGTCGCGCTGCAGCTCGGCGCGATGGTGATGCGCGTGTGGAGCGGCCGCCATACCGACCGGCACGGCAACCGGCGCGCGTATCTGCGCGGGTCGGTACTCGTCGCGGCCGGTTCGTTCGCGCTGCTCGCGGCGGCGACGGCCGGCAGCGCGCACGTGCCGTTCGCCGCGATCGTCGGGATTCTCGTGTTCGCGGGCATCTGCGTGTCGGCGTGGCACGGCGTCGCGTACACGGAGCTCGCGACGCTCGCGGGCGCGAACCACGCGGGCACCGCGCTCGGGATGGCGAACACGATCGTCTACCTCGGGCTGTTCGCGACCCCGCTCGCGATTCCGCCGCTGCTCGCGGTCAGCTCGTGGGGCGTGGTGTGGCTCGCGACCGCGCTGATCGCGGCTGCGACCTATCCGCTGTTCGCGCGATAACCGCGACACCTATGCAGCGCACGCCGTCAGAACTTGTACACGGCCGACAGCATCGCCGAGCGGCCGTCACCGAGTTCGACCGCGGACGATCTCGCCTCGCTCCCCGACACCTGGCGCACACGCTCGACATAGGCGCGGTCGAACAGATTGTCGATGTTCAGCTGAAAGCGCAGCCGGCGGTTCACGTCGTAGCCGGCCATCAGGTTGTGCACCCAGTACGCGCCGAGCGTGCCGTTCCCCTCCGACGTCACGTTGCGCCGGCCGACGAAGTGCGAGCCGTAGCCGAGCGTCCAGCCGGCCGGCAGGCGATAGGTCGTCCAGACATTGAACGCATGGCGCGGCGTATTGCCGAGTGCCTGGCCGTCGCGACGCGGCGACGCCGGCGAACTCAGCGTCACGCTCGCCAGATACGTGTAGTTCGCGAACACGTCCCATTGCGGCGTCACCTTGCCGGCCGCCCCGAGCTCGATGCCGCGCACGCGCTGCCTGCCCGCGAGCGCGTAGCTGCCGTCGGCCATCCGTTCGCGCGCGTTCTTCTTCTCCGTCTGGAACAACGCGCCGTTCAGCGCGAGTCCCGCCAGCCCTTCCCACTTCGCGCCGAGCTCGAGGCTCTCGTTCTTCTCCGGCGCCAGTGCGCCGGTCGCTGCGCTCACGCCGGACCCGGTCGTGACCAGGTATTCGGCCGACGGATTGAACGACGTGCCGTATGCGAAATACGCGCGCCCGTTCTCGGTCGGCTTGAACACCAGCCCCGCGCGCGTGCTCAGGTGCCGGCCGGCGCTGTCCGCACGTTCGGTCGGCTGGCCGGCCGGCGTGCTCCGCGACCAGCCGTCGATCCAGTCGTGGCGCAGCCCCACGTCGATGTTCCAGTATCGGCCGACCACAATCGTATCGAGGGCATAGAGCGCCTTGACGACGAGCGCCGTGTCGTTGCGTCCGCTGTCCCGACGCTGCGCGGGACCGCGCCATTCGCCCGGCGGCGCGGCCAATGAAAAACCGCCCGGCGGATAGAACCGGTTGAGGCCGTACGAGTATGTGGTGCGCCCATAGGTTTCCCGCGAGAGGTCGAAACCCGCGACGAGTGTATGGCCAAGCCCGAGTGTGTCGAACGCGGCCGTGACGTTCGTTTGGTTGGCCCACATCGCCGTCGACGAATCGCGGCCGTAGCCTTGCGGCCCGGCCGGCCTGTAATGCCCGGGCGGCACCCCCTGGAGATTGACGTGCGATGCGGAGATCGCGGTGTCGCGGCCCAGGTGCGCATACCGGCTCAGGTTCTGCAGCTTCAGGTTCGGCGAAAAGTCGTGCTCGGCCTTCACCGTGACGGCATCCGACGCGATGCGCTCGCGATCGAGGTTGCGCCACCCGAAGTAGCTGTCGCGCGACACGCCGGCCAGCACCTGTCCGCCGCGGGCCGGCAACCCGTAGTCGGGCAGGTTGTTGTCGTACTGATGGAAGTAGCCGAGCGTGACGCGCGTGGGCGTGCCGAGCCCGAAGGCAAGCGAGGGCGCCACGCCCCAGCGCCGCTTGCGGATGTCGTTCCGGCCGGGAACGTCGTTGACGTGCGCCATCGCGTTCAACCGGAATGCCGCACGGCCGTCGGTGCCCGGCAACGGCCGGTTCGCGTCGAGCGTCACGCGCCGGTAGTCGGACGTGCCGAGCACCGTGCCGGCCTCGACGAATGCGTCGCGCTTCGGCGCCTTGCTGACCAGGTTCACGGAGCCGCCGGTCGTGCCCGCGCCGCCGAACACCGAGTTGGGCCCCTTGATGACCTCGACCGCCTCGACGTTGAACAGATCGCTGCGATTGTTCTGCGCGCTGTCGCGCAGGCCGTCGAGCTGCAGGTTCGCATTCGCGCCGAAGCCGCGAATATTGAACATGTCACCCGACCCGCCGCCCCCCTCGCCCGCATTGAACGTGATGCCGGCGACGTTGGCCAGCGCGTCGCGCAAGCTCGTGACCTGCTGCTCGTCGAGCACCTCGCGCGGCACGACGGTAATCGTCTGCGGCACGTCGAGCAGCGGCGCCGCATACTTCGCCGAACCCGAGCGGTCGACGCGCGAGCCGGCGTCGCGGCTGCCCTGCACGACGATCGGGTCGAGATGCGGCGCCGGCCGCGGATCGGTTTCATCCGCGGACGCGGACGCGCACGTCATCATTGCAAGCGCGACGGAAGCCGTCGCGCGACGCGGCGGTGTCGCGCTCGACCGGATGCGGTATGTCATGGTCACTCCATTTCTTTGATGAGAATGATTCCCATTCAAAAGAAATGACTGCAACATGGCAATTGGACACGTTCGAATTTCGTGATCCGAACGAAATGACAGACCCAGTATCGCGCCGCGCGAGATCCCCAACGTGTCAGCCGGCCTCGCGCGCCAGCGCACGCCGCGCGGCCGGCCGTTCGGCCTCGCGCTGCGCATGGGCCGTCCACGCCGCATGCCGCGTCATGTCGAGTCCGATCGCGGCACCCCAGCGATACAGCACGAACAGGAACGGATCGACGATCGAATGCGCACCCGGTTCGGCCCACGTGCGGCCATCGGCGAGCGCTGCTTCGATCGACGCGTTCGCCGCTTCGATCGTGCCGCGCCCGTGCGCGCTGACCGCGCCGTGCAGCGCCGGATCGCCGATGAAGCGGCCCGGCCGCCACAATGCGCCGTAACCGACACCGTGCACCCAGCCGACCAGCCAGGCAAGCCACTCGTGACACCGTGCCTCGCGCAGCGGATCGCCGAGCGGCAGCAATTGCGCGTCCGGATAGCGGCGCGCGAGATACGTGAGGATCGCCGGCGTTTCGGTCAGCACGCGCGGCTCGCCCGGAATCGCGAGCACGGGCACGCGCGCCTTCGCGTTGATCGCGAGATAGGGCGCCGCGAGGTTCTGCTGCTTCTGCACCGAGACGATCTCGATGTCGAACGGCGCGCCGGTTTCCTCGAGCGCGATGTGGGCGGCAAGCGAGCAGGCGCCCGGCGAAAGATAGAGGCGGTAGGCGTTCATGGTGTGTGCCCCGACGGGGATGTGGAAGACGGAACCGAGTGTAGGAACGCGTACCGACGGGCGGCAAACGATGAATTGTCGTGCTCGGCCATTAGTGTTACTAATACCCGCATGCGACGCATCCACCTCCCTCCGCTGCAGACGCTGCGCGCGTTCGAAACCGCCGTGCGGCTGCAGAGCTTCACGCGCGCGGCCGACGAACTCGCGCTCACGCAAGGCGCGGTCAGCCAGCACATCCGCGCGCTCGAGGCGCAGCTCGGCTATCCGCTCTTCACGCGCGAACGCAACGGCGCGACGCCGACGCACGCCGCGCATGCCCTCGCGCTGCAGGTGCGCCAGGGCCTGAGCGTGCTCGAACGCGCGTTCGAGCCGGCACTCGTGGTACGCCGCCGCCCGCGCACCTGCGACGTGACGCTGAACGTCAGCGTGCTGCCGAGCGTCGCCGAGCGCTGGCTCGCGCCGCGCCTGCCGCGCTTCACGGCCGCGCATCCGCACATCGCGATCGCGCTGCACCCGGACGTGGCGCTCGCGCCGCTGCGCAAGCGCGACCGCATCGACGTCGCGCTGCGTTACGGACCCGGCACCTGGCCGGGCGTCGTCGCCGAAAAACTGATGAACGAGACGATCTTCCCGGTCGCGAGCCCCGCGTACCGCAATCGCGACGGCATCGCACCGCGCACGCCCGCCGATCTCGTGCGCGCGACGCTGCTGCGCCATCCGGCGCAGCCGTGGGAACCGTGGTTCCAGGCGGCACGGCTCGACCTCACCGAATCCGCGCGCGCGCCACGCTTCACCGACGCGAACGCGCTGATCGACGCGACGCGGCAAGGCCGCGGCGTCGCGCTCGCGCGCCGCTCGCTGATCGAGCCCGAACTCGCGGACGGCACGCTCGTGCGCGTGTCGACGGTACGCATCACCGACGTGTATGCGCATTACGTCGTGTGGCGCCCCGGCCATCCTCACGAAGCGGCGATCCGCACCTGGCTCGACTGGCTGCGCAGCGAAGTGCGACGCAGGACGCCGCGGCGCTGACGCCGCGCGATCGGCCGCGCATGCCCGTCGCGAACGGTCATGCCGTCGCGTATCGCGTTGCGCGTCCGCGTAAAAGTGCCGGGCCCGCCTCGCGCGCCGGGAAATATTGCCGCCCCGCGATCGCGCGAAAGTGTTTGGTCAGGCGCGCGAAAGCATTCCGCGATCATGCGCCGGTCGCAAACGATTCACCGAAACGTCGCATCGCATCGGCATACTCGAAAACGTTTCCCGATCAGCCCGCCAGGAGAGAAGTCATGCGCCGCGTTTCCGTCGCCGTCGTTCTTTGTGCCGCCGTTTTCGTCGCCGCCTGCAGCGACGACGCGCCGCACGACGCTCACGCGACCGACGCCTCCCAGCAAGGCAGCGCATCGGCCGGCTCCGCCAGCGCGTTCAACAGCGAGGCAGCCGCGGGCGGTGCCGCATCCGATGCCGCGCCGCTCGCGCCGCCCGTCGTGCACTACCCGCCCGATGACGACGACGACGCGAAGCCGGCGTCGAACGCGGCCGCGTCGAGCGCCGCGGCGTCGTCGCCGGGCTGATCCCGCCGCTTCCGTCCCCCGACCGCAGAACCGAGGTGAACCACATGACGTCATCGAGCCGCCGCGGTTTCCTGCATACCGTCGCACAATCCGCGGGCGCCGCCGTCGCGCTCAACGCCTTTCCCGAATCGATCCGCCGCGCGCTCGCGATTCCCGCCGCACGCGGCACCGGCACGATCCGCGATGTCGAGCACATCGTCGTGTTCATGCAGGAGAACCGCTCGTTCGATCATTACTTCGGACACCTGCGCGGCGTGCGCGGCTACAACGACCGCTTCCCGATCCCGCTGCCGAACGGCAAGCCGGTGTGGTATCAGCCGTCGAAGGCCGATCCGGGCAAGCCCGTGCTGCCGTTCCGGCTGAACACGCTGACGACGAGCGCGCAGTGCGTCGGCGATCTCGACCACTCGTGGTACAAGACGCACGCGGCGATCGACGGCGGCCGCTACGACCAGTGGCCCGCGAACAAGACCGACATGACGATGGGCTATCACGTGCGCGAGGACATTCCGTTCCACTACGCGCTCGCCGACGCGTTCACCGTATGCGACCACTACTTCTGCTCGCTGCCGGGCCCGACGCATCCGAACCGTTCCTACCTGATGACGGGCACGGTCGACCCGACCGGCAAGTTCGGCGGCCCGCTGCTCGACAACAGCGACTACGTCGACGGCGACGGGCCGCCCGCCTACCAGCTGCTGTCGTGGACGACCTTTCCCGAGCGTCTCGACGCGCACGGCGTGTCGTGGCAGATCTACCAGCAGGGCACGACGGGCAACGATCCGTACAACGGCAACTACGGCACGAACGTGCTGCAGAACTTCGCGAACTTCATCAACGCGAAGCCCGGTTCCTCGCTGTACCAGCGCGCGCAGACGGTACGCACGCTCGACCACCTGAAGGACGACGTGATCAACGACCGGCTGCCGCAGGTGTCGTGGCTGTGCCCGCCGGCCGCGTTCTCCGAGCATCCGAAATACACGCCGGCGTACGGCGCGAACTACACGTCGCAGATCCTCGATGCGCTCACGTCGAACCCGGACGTGTGGCGCAAAACCGTGCTGTTCATCATGTACGACGAGAACGACGGCTTCTTCGACCACATCGTGCCGCCGCAGCCGCCGACGTCGGCCGCGCAGGGCGCGTCCACCGTGACGACCGACGGCGAGCTGCATACGGTCGTGAACCCCGGCCGCGGCGGCAGCTACACGGCCGACGGCCTGCCGTACGGCCTCGGGCCGCGCGTGCCGATGACGGTCGTGTCGCCGTGGACCAAGGGCGGCTACGTCTGCTCGCAGGTGTTCGACCATACGTCGGTGATCCGCTTCATCGGCGCGCGCTTCGGCATCGACGAACCGAACATCACGCCGTGGCGCCGCACGGTGTGCGGCGACCTCACCGCCGCGTTCGACTTCCGCTCGTCGGATACCGCGTTCCCGCCGCTGCCGGATACCAGCCAGTACCGTTCGATCGCGGACCAGCAGTGCACGTCGCAGCCCGCGCCCACCGTGCCCGCGACGCCGTCGCCGGTCGATCCGCAGGAGCCCGGCGTGCGGCCCGCGCGCGCCCTGCCGTACGAACTGCATGTGAACGCGAGCCTCGACGGCGGAACGAAGCTGCGCATCGAATTCGCGAACCGCGGCAACCAGGGCGCGCACTTCCACGTGTACGCGACGAACCGCACCGACGGCCCGTGGCGCTATACGGTCGGCGCGCGCCGCGTGCTGCACGCGGACTTCGACCTGACGGCGACGCACGGCGTGTATGCGTTCGCGGTGTACGGGCCGAACGGGTTCGTGCGGATGTTCTCCGGCAACGTGCCGGCCACGGCCGCGCCGCACCGCAATCCGGCCCAGCCGGAGGTGAAGGCCGGCTACGACGTCGCGAACGGGAACCTGTACCTGAAGCTGCGCAACCACGGTGGCGCGCATGTCACGCTGACGCTGACCGACAACGCATACGGCGCGCCGTCGCGGCAGGTGACGCTGCACGGCGGCGACGAGCGGGTCGAGCAGTGGGCGCTCGCGTCGAGCCACCAGTGGTATGACGTGACGGTCAGCGACGGCGCGAGCGGCACGTTCTCGCGCCGCTTCGCGGGCCACGTCGAAAACGGCCGGCCGAGTTATTCGGATCCGGCCGCCGTCAAGCCCGTCGCCGCGTGGTAAGCGCGACGGCCCGCGCCGTCAGACCGCGTGCGCGAGCGCGCGGTCGACGAGCGCGGCTTCGAAGCCGTCGTCCGCGTCGCGAAAGCGCAGCGGCGCCGCGCAGTGCACCAGCGTATCGATGAAGTATTTCGCGCGCGGCCACGGCCCGAAGCCGGCCGCCGTGTTGATGTGCCCGGCGTCGCCCAGGTTCACGAACGCGCTGCCGAGGCGCTGCGCGAGCGTGCGCGCGTCGGCGAGCGGCATCCACGGATCGGTCTCGCTGCCGATCACGATCGACGGCACCGCGAGCCGGCGTGCGTCGAACGGCCCGGCGAACGTGAATTTCTTCGGGCTGGCCGGCGCGACGAACAGCACGCCCGCGACATCGCCCGTATGCGGCCCCTGCGCGAGCGCATGCGCGGTCGCGAGGCAGCCGAAGCTGTGGGCGGCGAGCACGAACGGCCCGCGCTCGCGTTCGAGCAGCGTGCGCACCGAGTGCGCCCAGCCGGCGAGATCGGGGGCGTCCCAGTCGTCCTGCTCGACGCGCAGCGAACGCGGGAATTGCCGCTCGAGCCAGGTCTGCCAGTGAGCGCCTTCGCTGCCGTGCAGGCCCGGAACGGTGACGAGCCGCGGCGGCCACGCCGATTTGCTGCATGCGCTCATGATTGCCCTCGCTTGCTTGAAGACGAGGTTCGATTGTGGCGCCGCGTCCCCGGCGGCCGAACCAATATTTTGTGCTTTGCTTTTGCGTGGGGCGGCCATCCGTGGGCCGGCCATCCCGCGCGTCCATCCGCGTGCCGGCCGCCTGCGCGGGCCCGCGCGACGGCGCAATGTGCCGCGAAACCGTAGAATGTGGGCTTCCCGTCAGCTTCACACCGAGCCGGGCCGGGCGCCGATGCGCCGGGCCCGCTCGCCAGGAGACGCCCGATGTTCGCTACGCCCGCCGGCGCGCCGCGCCCGGCTCCGCTCGCCTTGCCCGTGACGCGCCCCGCCGGCGCGCACGCCGTCACGCAATGAAGATTCTGTTCTACTCCCCGCACCAGGAAGCCGGCGCATGGCGCGACGAGATCGCCCACGCGCTGCCGGAAGCCGAGCTGCGCGCGTGGCAGCCGGGCGACACGGCCGCCGCCGACTATGCGCTCGTGTGGCGCGCGCCGCGCGAATTCTTCGCGCCGCGCGACGGCCTGCGCGCGATCTTCAATCTCGGCGCGGGCGTCGACGCGCTGCTCGCGCTCGAGCGCGCGCATCCGGGCACGCTGCCCGCGCACGTGCCGCTGGTGCGGCTGGAAGATTCGGGCATGGCACGGCAGATGGTCGAGTACGTGACGCACGCGGTGCTGCGCTACCTGCGCCGCTTCGACGAATACGACGCGCTGCAGCGCGAGCGCCGCTGGCAGCCGCTCGACCCGCATCCGCGCGCGAGCTTCACCGTCGCCGTGCTCGGCCTCGGCGTGCTCGGCACGCAGGTCGCGCGCGCCCTCGCCGCGCTCGGCCTGCCCGTGCGCGGCTACAGCCGCAGCGCGAAGCAGCTCGACGGCATGACGACCTTCGCCGGCGACGGCGCATTCGACGCCTGCATCGACGGCGCGAAGGTGCTCGTCAACCTGCTGCCGAGCACGCCCGACACCGACGGCATCCTGTCGGCGCGCGCGTTCGCGCGGCTCGCGCCCGGCGCGTACGTCGTCAACGTCGCGCGCGGCGCGCATCTCGTCGAGGCCGACCTGCTCGACGCGCTCGCGAGCGGCCGGATCGCCGCGGCCACGCTCGACGTGTTCCAGCACGAACCGCTGCCGGAAGACCATCCGTTCTGGCATACGCCGCGCATCACGATCACGCCGCACAGCTCGGCCGAGACGCTGCGCGCGGAGGCCGTCGAGCAGATCGCCGGCAAGATCCGCGCGTTCGAGCGCGGCGAACGCGTCAGCGGCGTCGTCGACTACGCGCGCGGCTACTGAATTCCGCCTCGAGAGAAACCAGGAGACAACCATGACGTTCCCCACCGCCGTCAAGATCGTCGAAGTCGGCCCGCGCGACGGGCTGCAGAACGAGAAGACCTTCGTGCCGACCGACGTGAAGATCGCGCTCGTCGACCGGCTGTCGCGCGCCGGCTTCCGCAACATCGAGGCCGCGTCGTTCGTGTCGCCGAAATGGGTGCCCCAAATGGCCGACGGTGCCGACGTGATGGCCGGTATCGAACGCCGCGCGGGCACCGTGTACTCGGTGCTCACGCCGAACCTGAAGGGTTTCGAGAATGCGCTCGCCGCACGCGCGGACGAGGTCGTGATCTTCGGCGCGGCGAGCGAGGCATTCTCGCAGCGGAACATCAACTGCAGCATCGCCGAGAGCATCGCGCGCTTCGAGCCCGTCGCGAAGGCCGCGAAGGATGCCGGCCTGCGGCTGCGCGGCAGCGTGTCGTGCACGCTCGGCTGCCCGTACCAGGGCGAGGTGCCGGTCGCGTCGGTCATCGACGTCGTCGAGCGCTTCGCGGCGCTCGGCTGCGACGAGATCGACATCGCCGACACGATCGGCGTCGGCACGCCGAAGCGCACGCGCGAGGTGCTCGCGGCCGTCACGCGCGTGTTTCCGCGCGAGCGCCTGTCGGGCCACTTCCACGACACCTACGGCCAGGCGCTCGCGAACATCTACGCGGCGCTGTTCGAAGGGATCGAGATCTTCCACGCCTCGGTCGCGGGTCTCGGCGGCTGCCCGTACGCGAAGGGCGCGACCGGCAACGTCGCGACCGAGGACGTGCTGTACCTGCTGCAGGGCCTCGGCATCGACACCGGCATCGATCTCGCGCAGGTCGTCGCCGCCGGCGACTTCATCTCGAACGCGATCGGCCGCGCGAACGTGTCGCGCGCCGGTCGCGCATTGCTCGCCAAGGCACAAAGCGCGGCCGACGACACGGCCTGCGTGTGACCACGGCACTCCATGGATTCCTCAACATGACGACACCTGCTTCATTCGATTCCCTCCCCGATTCCGCGCGACGCGTCGCGCTGTTGCTGCGCGAGCGCGGCCACGCGAAAGGCATCGTGATGCTCGCCGAAACCGGCAAGACGTCGGCCGAGGCCGCGGCCGGGCTCGGCTGCTCGGTCGCGCAGATCGCGAAGTCGATCCTGTTTCGCCGGCAGTCGGACGGCGCGCCCGTGCTGGTGGTCGCGAGCGGCGTCAATCGCGTCGACGAGAAGAAGGTTGCCGCGCAGGTCGGCGCGGTCGGCCGCGCGGACGCGAAATTCGTGCGCGACAACACCGGCTACGCGATCGGCGGCGTCTGCCCGATCGGCCATCTCGTCGAACCCGTCACGCTGATCGATGCCGACCTGCTCGCGCTCGACAGCCTGTGGGCGGCCGCCGGCCATCCGCACGCGGTGTTCAACCTGTCGCCGCACGAACTCGTGTCGCTGACCGGCGCGCCGGTCGCGGACGTCGCGTTGCGGGACCCGGCATGAGCGACGTGCCGCTGCCGGTCGGCACGGTCGCGTCGCCGTGCACCGACGTCTGCCGGATCGATCCGCGCACCGACTGGTGCGCGGGCTGCCTGCGCACGCGCGGCGAGATCAAGGGATGGCGCACGTCGGACGACGACGCGAGGCGTGCGCTGCTCGCGCGGCTCGACGCGCGGCGGCGCCTGCTCGCCGGAAGCGAGACATAAAAAAAAGCCGTTCAGCCTCGCGGGCGAACGGCGTCGAGATCGGAATCCTGTGAACGTGATCAACGTCACAGCCCGCATCATACGAGCGACGCGGCCGCATTGCATCGGGTGTTTCCCTACAACTTCTTACAGCGTTTTCCACGCGTGCGCGCGGGCCGCTTTCGCGCGCAATCGTCGTTCCCGAAACGGGCGCCCGGCGGGCGGCGGCGGCATCGTTCGGCCATGCCGAATCGTACGATCGTTTCAGTTGCCGATCGCCGCGCGACGCGCGGGCACGATGCGCCAGCCGAGGTTCACGCCGGCCGCCGCGAGCAGGATCAGCAGCGCGCCAAGCACCTGCGACCACGCGAGCGTCTGCCCGAACGCGAAGTGATCGACGACGATCGCGACGACCGGGTAGACGAACGACAGCGCGCCGGTCATCGCGGTCGGCAGCTTCTGGATCGCGCCGTACAGCAGCACGTACATCAGGCCCGTGTTGACGACGCCGAGCACGATCAGGTCGAGCCACTGCCCGGCCGTCGCGGGCAGCGTGCCGAAGTGCGCGAACGGCGCGAGCAGCACGATGCCGATGCCGGCCTGCAGCAACGCGAGCAGGTGCGGCGGCGTCCCCTTCAGATGCTTCGTGACGATCGACGAGATCGCGTACAGGAACGCCGCGCCGAGCGACAGCGCCACGCCCTCGAGATACTCGCCGGGCACCGCGAGCACGGACGGCTCGACGCGCACCACGAACACGAGCCCGGCGAAGGCGAGCGCGAGCCACGCGACCGTCGACGCGGTGATCCGTTCGCGGAACACGATCGCGCCGAGCGCGACGAGCATGAACGGCTGGGTGTTGTAGACGGCGGTGGCCATCGAGATCGACGCCCGCGAATACGCGGCGAACAGCAGCAGCCAGTTCGCGACGATCGCGACGCTGCCGAGCGTCGCGAGCGCGAGCATGCGCGGCGAGAACAGCGAGCGGCGCAGGAAGCCGAACGCCGCGCAGACGATCGCGAGCGTCGCGGCGCCGAACAGGCAGCGGAAGAACACGACATTCGTCAGCGGCTGCTGCGACGACATCACGAGCCAGCCGATCGTGCCGGACATCAGCATCGCGACGACCATCTCGGCGCCGCCGCGGCGAATTTCATTCGAGGCCATCATGAACTCCGTTGAAGAGACTGGATGACTTCGATTCTAGAAACTTGCTTTCGCCGAAACCACGGCTAAACTGAAGCGAATCAGCCGATTGACCTTCGAAAGCAAAGCAATCATGCCGAAACGCCTTTCTCCTCCCGCCGTCGCGTCGCTCGACGCGACCGACCGCGCGATCCTCGCGGCGCTCGCCGACGATGCGCGCATCGCGACCAGCGAACTCGCCCGGCAGATCGGGCTGTCGGCGCCCGCCACCGCCGACCGCGTGCGCCGGCTCGAGGCGCAGGGCGTGATCGCCGCGTTCACCGTCGAGCTCGACCCGCGCGCGCTCGGCTACACGTTGCAGGCGATCGTCCGCGTGAAGCCGCTGCCGGGCCAGTTGCACCTGGTCGAGGAGTTGTTGCGGCGCATTCCCGAATTCGTCGAATGCGACAAGGTCACCGGCGAAGACTGCTTCATCTGCCGGCTCTACCTGCGCACGATCGCGCACCTCGACGACATCCTGTCGAAGGTGACCGAGCGCGCGGAGACGAGCACCGCGATCGTGAAGTCGACACCGGTGCCGCGACGCCTGCCGCCGCTGGCCGACGACGACCACGCGCAGCGCTGAGCAGCGGGCCGCGCGCGCTGCCCGCACGCACCGCTACGCAGCCGGGTCGCGCGCTTCGAAGAACGCGAGCAGTTCGTCGATCAGCGCGACGGGCGCCTCTTCCGGAATGTAGTGGCCGCAGTCGAGCGCACGGCCGCTGACGTCGCGCGCGACGCGTCGCCATTCGTCGAGCGGATCGAAGCAGCGGCCGACGATCCCGTGCTCGCCCCACAGTACGCGCAGCGGGCACGCGACCTTGTTGCCGCGCTCGAGATCGGCGCGGTCGTGCTCGAGGTCGATCGTCGCCGACGCGCGATAGTCCTCGCACATCGCATGCACGGCGCCCGGCTGCGCGAGCGCCGCGCGATAGGCGTCGAGCGCCGCGGGCGCGAACGGCGCGAGCCCGGCCGAGCGGTTTCCCATCACGCGCTCGATGTAGGCATCGGTATGGGCGCCGATCAGCGTCTCGGGCAGCGGCGCCGGCTGGATCAGGAAGAACCAGTGGAAATACGCGGTCGCGAATGCGCGGTCGGTTTTCTCGTACATCGCGAGCGTCGGCGCGATGTCGAGCAGCATCATCCGCTCGACGGCGTCCGCGTGATCGAGCGCGAGGCGGTGCGCGACCCGCGCGCCGCGATCGTGCGCGCACACGTGGAACTGCTCGAAGCCGAAATGCCGCATCACCGCGACCTGGTCGGCCGCCATCGCCCGTTTCGAATACGGCATGTGCCGCGCGTCGCTCGGCGGCCGGCCCGACGCGCCGTAGCCGCGCAGGTCGGTGGCGATCACCGTGAAATGATTCGCAAGCGTCGCGGCGACGCGATGCCAGATCATGTGGGTTTGCGGATGCCCGTGCAGCAACAGAAGCGGCGGACCCGCGCCTCCTTTGACACCGAAGATGTCGGTGTCCTGCACCGTCACGCGAAACGGTGCAAACGCCTCAAACGACATGGTTTGTTTCTCGTTGGTTTGTTATGGCGGCTATTTTAGGAGCGCCGGTGCGTCTACACAGCGGGGTAACCACCCGAAACCGTAGAAAGAGAACACTCCCTCGATTGCCGCCACACCGCGCATTTTGTTAAGCTCGCGTAGAATCGCACGACCGTTCGTATTAATATGAACGCCATCGAGCGCACCGCGGTTCGCGGCTACACTCGAATCACCGTTCGCACGCCAAGCATGGGTGTCGGCGCCACGCGACCGCGCGGGCGCCGACGGCCCCTGGAGACTGGAGACATCACATGGCATTGCCCGCTGTCCTGCAGAACCTGACGCTGCCCGTCATCGCGTCGCCGATGTTCATCGTCAGCTACCCCGAACTCGTGCTCGCGCAATGCAAGGCGGGCATCGTCGGTTCGTTCCCCGCGCTCAACGCGCGTCCGGCCGAGCAGCTCGACGCGTGGCTCACGCAGATCCAGTCGGAGCTGGCCGACCACAAGGCGAAACACCCCGACGCGGTGATCGGCCCGATCGCGGTCAACCAGATCGTCCACCAGTCGAACGCGCGGCTCGAGCACGACGTGCGCGTGTGCGTCGAGCACAAGGTGCCGATCTTCATCACGAGCCTGCGCGCGCCGGCGCGCGAGATCGTCGACGCGGTGCACAGCTACGGCGGCATCGTGCTGCACGACGTGATCAACCTGCGCCACGCGCAGAAGGCGCTCGAAGCCGGCGTCGACGGGCTGATCCTCGTCGCGGCCGGCGCCGGCGGCCACGCGGGCACGACGTCGCCGTTCGCGCTGGTCGGCGAAGTCCGCAAGATCTTCGACGGCCCGATCGTGCTGTCCGGCTCGATCGCGAACGGCGGCTCGATCCTCGCCGCGCAGGCGATGGGCGCCGACCTCGCGTACATGGGCACGCGCTTCATCGCGACGCAGGAAGCGCACGCGGTCGAGGACTACAAGCGTGCGATCGTCAACGCGAAATCGTCGGACATCATCTACACGAACCTCTTCACCGGCGTGCACGGCAACTACATCCGCGAGAGCATCGAGAAAGCCGGCCTCGATCCCGAGGCGCTGCCGGAATCCGACAAGACCAAGATGAATTTCGGCAGCGACAAGACGAAGGCGTGGAAGGACATCTGGGGCGCCGGCCAGGGCGTCGGCCTGATGGACGACCTGCCGAGCGTGGGGGCGCTCGTCGAGCGGCTGAAGCGCGAGTACGACGACGCGAAGGCGCGGCTCGGCATCCCGCGCTGACGCATGCGGCGGCCCCCGCCGCCGCGATCGACACGCCAACCGTCGGCACCAACAAAAAAGCGCGAACCGCTGCGGTTCGCGCTTTTTTTGTTGCCCCGCCGCGGCGGAATCCGCGGCTCAGACCACCCGCTTCATCCGCGTGATCGGCAGCACGCGCAGGCGCGATTCGATCGACGGGCACAGCGACTGCCCTTCGAAACGCGCCGCGAGGAAATCGACGAACGAGCGCACCTTCGCGGACACGTGACGACGGCTCGCGTACACCGCATAGATCGGCGCTTCGTGCGGCGGCACCGAATCGAGCAGCACCGGCACGAGCCGGCCCGACTCGATGTCGTCGCCGACCACCTCGGTGCCGAGCAGCGCGATGCCCGCGCCGGCGAGCACGGCTGCGCGCAGCCCTTCGAGATGATTCACGATCAGGTTGCCGTTCAGGTTCACGCGCGACGCGGCGGCCGCGTCGATCACCAGCGAATCGAGCATCGTCGAATTCGAATCGCGCCGCAGGTAGTTGTGGTGCGCGAGATCGGCGATCGTCTGCGGCGTGCCGTGCTTCTCGAGATACTCGGGCGACGCGACCAGCAGGATGTGCGCGGTCGCGATCTGCCGCGCGACCAGCGACGACGATTTCAGGCCGTTCGGCGCCGCGCGCACCGCGACGTCGTAGCCTTCCTCGATCAGGTCGACCACGCGATCGGACAGCGTCATGTCGACGGTCACGTCCGGGAAGCGGCCCGCGTAATCGGTGACGGCCTGCATCACGTGCCGCAGCCCGAACGCGGACAGCGACGTCACGCGCAGCCTGCCCTGCGGCACCACGCTCGCGGCGCCGACGGCCTGCCCGGCTTCGTCGAGTTCGGACAGCGCCTGCACGAGGCGCTCGTAGTATTCGCGTCCCGCCTCGGTAGGCGCGACGCGTCGTGTCGTGCGATGCAGCAGGCGCGCGCCGAGCTGCTGCTCGAGATGCATCACGTGCTTGCTCGCCATCGCAGCCGACATCTGCATGCGCTCGGCCGCGCCGACGAAGCTGCCCACTTCGACGACGTAGCGAAACACATTCATGCTGACGAGGGTATCCATCGAACTAGCTCGTAATGACGGGGGGAATGGTCCAATTACGAGATAGGGTAACAAAGGCGAGGAAACAGAAAGGTCAAGAAAGGCAAAACGGCGCCGCGTGTGGCGGCGCCGTTTCTGGCGGGAAAACATGCAGCCGGAACGCGCGATTTACACGCGCGGCCCGCGCACCGTTCGCGCGTGCGCGTCAGAACTTCGCGCGGATACCGGCACCGAACGTGTTGCCGGTCGACAGGCCGCTGATGTGGTCGTTCATGTAGGCCGCGTAGACGTCCGTGCGCTTGGACAGCGGATAGTCGTAGCCGACGGCCCAGGTCTGGCGCGTCTGGTCGAGGCCGCCCGCGTCGCGCGAGTACGCGTACGACGCCATCGCGTTGCCCACGCCGAGCGGCACGGACACGCCGCCCTGCGCGGTGTTCACGTGCCAGCTTCCCGCGACCTGGTCGTTCTTCGTATACATGTACTGGCCGAACAGCTTCACGAGCTTCAGGTCGTAGGTCGCGCCGACCAGCGCGATCCCCTGACTCTTCATGCCGGCGACGAGCGCGCTCAGATCCTGCGGGCCGTTGTTGAAGTTCACGTACTGATACATCGCGGTCGCCGCGAACGGGCCGTTCGCGTAGTTGAACTGCGCGCTCCACTTCTTCGAACGGTTGTCGCCGGCCTGGTTGCCGAGCGCGTACATCGCGCCGAAGTTCAGGCCGCCGAACGAAGGCGACGTGTACGACAGCGCGTTGTTCCAGCCCGAATCGCCGACCGCGCCCTGGTCGCTCGGATAGGTCGGGAACGTACCGAGGCCGAGGAACACGTGATACACCATCGGCGAGAAGGTGTACGAGTCGTAGAACGGGTTGAACAGGATCGTCGACAGGAACAGGTGCGTCGTCAGGCGGCCGGCCGTCACCGTGCCGTACGGCGAGCTGATGCCGACGTACGCATTGCGCGCGAAGAACGTGTCGCCCTGGAAGCGGCCATACTGGCCGTTCTGCGCACGGAAGAAGCTTTCCAGCGTGAAGATCGCCTTGTAGCCGCTGCCCAGATCCTCGGCGCCGTGCAGGCCCCAGTACGACGTCGACATCCCGCCGCCCGACACGTTCCATGCGCGATCGCTGCCCGGGAACTTGGTCGCGCCGACCCATTCGTCGACCTGGCCGTAGAGCGAGACGCTCGATTGCGCGTGGACGGGTGCGGCGGCCGCCACGCAGGCGGCTGCGGCGATCAGCTTGACGGACGTGCGCGAGGCACGGCGAGCGAATCCTTTCATGGGATCTCCAGGTTTTGTCGAATAGTCGATAAGTGGCGCGAGCGTTGTTTTTTGGAGCCGAGTGCTTGCGTCGTATGGGGCGCAGCCATCTTTACGGATCATTCGTCCGGTCAAAATTGCGCACACTTATTGCGGGTATAGCGGCGGCATTAACTTCGCGGGATCGATACATGGCCGGATGCACGGCGGCGGCCCGGCGCGAACGCGGTCGCGCGGCGCAGCGGCGGCGTGGCATACGCGTGCCGGGCGCGAAAGATAGCGCAATGCGACGGGAAAATCAGCGGAAATCTGCGCGCGACTGTGGCGAATTCGCATCAGCCGGCGGGGGGGCGAATGCCGGGGCGCTCAGTTTCGGTAGAACGGGGAGAAAAACGGCGAGTGCGAAGGTTCTTCCTGCGAGCGGGGCGGCGGCATCGGACGGCCGCCGCGCTCCTCGTTGTAGCGCGCAACGTCGGCGCGGATCGACCCGGCACGCAGCGGCACGTTGCCGCCGCCCGGCGGGCGCGGCATCTGGCGCGCCTCGGCGCTGATCGGGCGATACGGGCTTTGCGCGGCGTAGTGGCCGTACGACGGCGTCGGCCGCAGCCCCCAGCGGGAGCCGGAGCCGCTCACGCCGCCGGGGCGCATCCCGCCGGGCGGCGGAACGCGGCGCCAGACCGGCACGCCGCCGGGCCCGCCGCCATTCGGCTGACCGTACGCGCGCATGTCGCCGCCACCGAAGCCGTGGCCGCCGAACCCATGACCGCCGTGGGGCGGTTGCGCGAGCGCGAGCGGCATCAGCAACGTGCCGAGCACGCCTGCCACCCATCGTCCGATCTTCCGTTTCACCCGTTCCGTCATCGTTCAGTGCCCGTCCACGCCCGCCGCCGGCTCCTTTCGGCCGACCCAAGGCTTTCAGCAGTAATTTATGAGCGGCCCGAAACTGTGTCGAGCCAAAAAGTGTTATGTCGCGGGCACCGGTGTAACACCATGTTACTGCTAGGTTTTTTCACTTCAGGGCGCGATCGCGACAGAACATTCTTCTGCCATCCCGCGTGTCGACGGGCCGCTGCGACAGCCGCCGTTACATGCAATCAGTTCATCAATCGATTCCCACAATGAATTTGTGTAGTGAATCGTCAACCGGGACAATGACGCCATCCGCGCGCGCGACGCGCGCCTCCGTCGTTTCCGAATCGAGTTCCCGATGGCCCGTCCCCGTTTTCTTCCCGACAACTTCACGCTCGCGCTCGTCGGCACCGTCGTGCTCGCGAGCCTGCTGCCCTGCCGCGGCCCGGCCGCCCACGCGTTCAACTGGGCGACCAACATCGCCGTCGGCCTGCTGTTCTTCCTGCACGGCGCGAAGCTGTCGCGCGAAGCCGTCGTCGCGGGCGCGACCCACTGGCGGCTGCACGCGGTCGTGCTGCTCAGCACGTTCGCGCTGTTCCCGCTGCTCGGCCTCGCGCTGAAACCCGTGCTGCAGCCGCTCGTCACGCCGACGCTGTATGCGGGCGTGCTGTTCCTGTGCACGCTGCCGTCGACGGTCCAGTCGTCGATCGCGTTCACGTCGATCGCGAAGGGCAACGTGCCGGCCGCCGTGTGCGCGGCATCCGCGTCGAGCCTGCTCGGGATCTTCGTCACGCCGGCGCTCGTCGGGCTGATGATCACGTCGCAGTCGGCCGGCGCCGCGTCGCCGTGGAGCACCGTCGGCAGCATCGTGATGCAGCTGCTCGTGCCGTTCATCGCCGGTCAGTTGCTGCGCCCCGTGATCGGCGGCTGGATCGACCGCAACCGCGGCGTGCTGCGCTTCGTCGACCAGGGCTCGATCCTGCTGGTCGTCTACGTCGCGTTCAGCGAGGCCGTCAACGAGGGCCTGTGGCACCAGATCCCGCCGCGCGCGCTCGGCGGCCTGCTCGTCGTCAACCTCGTGCTGCTCGCGATCGCGCTGCTGCTGACCGCGTTCGTCAGCAAGCGGCTCGGCTTCAACCGCGCCGACCAGATCACGATCATCTTCTGCGGATCGAAGAAGAGCCTCGCGGCCGGCGTGCCGATGGCGAAGGTGATCTTCTCGGCGAACGCGGTCGGCGCGGTCGTGCTGCCGCTGATGCTGTTCCACCAGATCCAGCTGATGGCGTGCGCGGCGCTCGCGCAGCGCTGGGGGGCGCGCGACATGAGCGGCGAGCACGACGAGGGCGACGCGACGTCCGCGTCCGGCGCGCTGAGCGCGGGCAAGCGCTGACGCGGGGAAGGCAGGACGGCCGCCGGAAGGCCGCCGCCCCTTCTCCTGCCGGCCTTCCGGGCGTGCACCGACACGCGTGCGGCGCGATGCGCCATCGGCGCCCATCGTGTCACGAAATCTTCATTCAATTCCGCGCGAGCGCTGCCGTTAAGCCGGACGTCCCGTCGATTCGGCTGCCCTCGCCCATGCCCGCGCTCCCCACCGACTCCGCTGCCGCCCGCACCTCGCGCCTGATCGCGGATCGCGCGCTCGCGGCCGTCTTCCAGCCGATCGTCGACCTCCGGTCGGGGACGGTCGTCGGTTACGAAGGGCTGATCCGCGGCCCGCGCGGCACGGACCTCGAACCGCCCGCCGCGCTGTTCGCACAGGCCGCGCGCGAAGGCGAGACCATCGCGCTCGAGCAGGCCGCCGCGCTCACCTGCCTCGACGCGTTCGCGGCGCTCGGCTGCGACGGCAAGCTGTTCCTCAATTTCAGCGCCGGGACGATCCTCGCGCTCGCCAGCAAACGCGAGCGCGCACGGCAGTTCCTCGGCCGCGCGCGGGTCGGCGCCGAGCGCATCGTGATCGAGCTGACCGAGCAGAATGCGATGCCCGATGTCGCGCACATCGGGCCGGCGGTCGCGTCGCTGCGCGACGCCGGCGTCCAGTTCGCGCTCGACGACTACGGCACCGCGAACGCGAGCATGAACCTGTGGCTGCGCCTGCAGCCGGACGTCGTGAAGATCGACCGCTTCTTCATCCACGACATCGCGCGCGACCCGCTCAAGTTCGAGGCCGTGAAGGCGATGCAGCACTTCGCGCAGGCGAGCGGCGCGCAACTGATCGCGGAAGGCATCGAGAACGAATGCGACCTGATCGTCGTGCGCGACATGGGGATCTGCTGCGTGCAGGGTTTCCTGCTCGGCCGGCCGAACGCGCGGCCGTCGCGCGTCGTCGCGCCGGCCGCGCGCGACGCGATCCGCGCGCCGCACATCGCGGTGTTTCCCGGCGCGACGCGCTCGGTGCGGCCGGCCGGCACGATCGCCGGGAAGATGCTGGTGCCCGCGCCGGCGCTGCCGCGCGACGCGACCAGCAACGACGTGCTCGAGCTGTTCAACCGGATGCCCGACCTGCACGCGGTCGCGCTCGTCGAACGCGGGCGGCCCGTCGCGCTCGTGAATCGCCGCGGCTTCATCGACCGCTTCGCGTTGCCGTATCACCGCGAGGTGTTCGGGAAGAAGCCGTGCCTGCAGTTCGCGAACGACGCGCCGTTGATGATCGACAACGCAACGACGTTCGAGCAGCTCGCAAGTCTGCTCGCGAGCCACGACCAGCGCTATCTCGCGGACGGCTTCGTGATCACCGAACACGGCCGCTACGTCGGGCTCGGCACCGGCGAGAGCCTGGTGCGCGCGGTGACCGAGATGCGCATCGAGGCCGCGCGCTACGCGAATCCGCTGACGTTCCTGCCCGGCAACATCCCGATCAGCGCGCACATCGACCGCCTGCTGCAGCGCGACGCCGGCTTTCACGCGTGCTACGTCGACCTGAACCAGTTCAAGCCGTTCAACGACCAGTACGGCTACTGGCAGGGCGACGAGGTGCTGAAGTTCGCCGCGACGGTGCTGGCCGGCGTGTGCGATCCGCAGCGCGACTTTCTGGGCCACGTCGGCGGCGACGATTTCCTCGTGCTGTTCCAGCGCGACGACTGGCGCGAACGCGCGGCCGACGCGATCGCGCGCTTCAACGACGGCGCGCGGCTCTTCTACACGCAGGCCGACCGGCAGGCGGGCGGGCTGCACGGCGAGGACCGCCACGGCAACCCGGCGTTCTTCGGCTTCGTGACGATGGCGATCGGCGCGGTCGGCGTACCGGCCGGCGCGCATGGCGCCAAACGGTACGGCAGCGACGAGATCGCATCGGTCGCGGCGCTCGCGAAGCGGCGCGCGAAACAGCAGCCGGACGGGCTGGCGGTCGTCGATCTCGACGCGGGCCGCGCCGCGCTGCGCCATCGCGGCGAACCGCCGGCCGCGGCGGCAGGCTGAGCGGCACGCGGCCGGCGGTTCGCGGCGGCACGGCCGCGTCTCGGGCGATGGCGACGGAGGTCCGCCCGCCGCCGTTGCACCGACCGTGGCGCACCGGCTGCCGGCCTGCCCGTGCAAGCCGTCGCGCATGCCGCCCGGACGTGCGAAGCCCGTTCGCTTCCGGCCCGCCTCCCGGCCGCGACGCCTCGCACGCGTGCCTTGCCTTTTGCACGTTTTGTTTAGTATTTTTAGTAACGGCGTTTTCGCAGATTAGCCCTTAAAAACCCGTTATTTGCGGGTATTCCCCGGTTATCCGGCCCGAATTCCGCATCGGGTTTTACTATACAATCGCCCCCACCCTAAACAAACCGGACCCGAACGAACGATGGGTACGACCATTCGCGATGTGGCGCGAGCGGCAGAGGTCTCGATCGGCACCGTCTCGCGCGCGCTGAAGAACCAGCCGGGCCTGTCCGAAGCCACGCGGGCGCGGATCGTCGAGATCGCGCAGCGGCTCGGCTACGATCCCGCGCAGTTGCGGCCGCGCATCCGCCGGCTCACCTTCCTGCTGCATCGCCAGCACAACCGCTTTCCCGCCAGCCCGTTCTTCTCGCACGTGCTGCACGGCGTCGAGGACGCGTGCCGCGAGCGCGGCATCGTGCCGACGCTGCTCACGGTCGGCCCGAACGACGACGTGCTGCGCCAGATGCGCCCGCACGCGCCCGACGCGATCGCGGTGGCCGGCTTCATCGAGCCCGAGACGATCGAGGCGCTCGCCGCGACCGGCCGGCCGCTCGTGCTGATCGACCTGTGGGCGCCCGGGCTGCGCTCGGTCAACATCGACAACGCGACGGGTGCCGCGCTCGCGATGCGCCACCTGCTCGCCACCGGCCGCACGCGGATCGCGTTCATCGGCGGCTCGCCCGCGCACTACAGCATCGCGCAGCGCGCGATCGGCTACCGGCGCGCGTTCTTCGAAGCCGGGCGGCTGTTCGACCCCGCGTACGAAGTGACGATCGACGCGGGGCTCGATCCCGACACGGGCGCCGCGCGCGCGATGGAGCAACTGCTCGACGCGCCGGGCCCGCGCCCCGAAGCCGTGTTCGCGTACAACGACGCGGCCGCGCTCGCCGCGCAGCGCGTGTGCACCGCGCGCGGCCTGCGGATTCCGGACGACATCGCGATCGTCGGCTTCGACAACATCCCGGCCGCCGCGCACGCGAGCCCGCCGCTCACGACGCTGTCGGTCGACAAGGAGGCGCTCGGCCGCCGCGGCGTCGAGCTGCTGCTCGCCGAGTCGCCCGAGCGCACCGAGATCTCCCTGCCCGTCGAGCTGATCGTGCGGGCCAGCAGCCAGCCCGCCGGCTCGCCGGCACTCGATACCGCAACGGTCACCGAATCATGAACATGCCCCCGGTCCAACCCTGCACGGCCGCACCGGCCGCCCACACGCCAGACGCACCGTTCGTCGCGAGCTTCCGCGATCCGTCGTTCCTGCTGTCGCACATCGAGGACACGCTGCGCTTCTACGCGACGAACGCTTTCGACCCGACGGGCGGCTTCTACCATTACTTCCGCGACGACGGCAGCATCTACAACCGCACGTCGCGCCACCTCGTCAGCAGCTGCCGGTTCGTCTTCAACTACGCGATGGCGTACCGGCATTTCGGCGACCCGCGCCACCTGGAATACGCGCGCCACGGGCTGCGCTTCCTGCGCGACGCGCACTGGGACGACGAACTGCAGGGCTACGACTGGGAACTCGACTGGCGCGACGGCGGCAAGCGCGCGACGCTCGACGGCGCGCGCCACTGCTACGGGCTCGCGTTCGTGCTGCTCGCGGCCGCGCATGCAACGATGGCCGGCATCGACGAGGCGCGCCCGCTGATCGCCGCGACCTACGAACTGGCCGAGCACCGCTTCTGGGATGCGGCCGCGGGCCTGTACGCGGACGATGCGACGCCGAACTGGATCGTGTCGTCGTACCGCGGCCAGAACGCGAACATGCACATGACCGAGGCGCTGCTCGCGGCGTACGAGGCGACCGGCCACCTCACATACCTCGATCGCGCGGAAAAGCTCGCGAGCCACGTCACGCAGCGCCAGGCCGCGCTGTCGGGCGGGCTCGTGTGGGAGCACTACCATGCGGACTGGTCGGTCGACTGGGATTACAACAAGGAAGACAGCTCGAACATCTTCCGCCCGTGGGGCTTCCAGCCCGGACACCAGACCGAATGGGCGAAGCTGCTGCTGATCCTCGAACGGCACCGCCCGCTCGACTGGCTCGTGCCGCGCGCGGCCGAGCTGTTCGACGCGGCGCTCACGCATGCGTGGGACGCCGACCACGGCGGCCTGTACTACGGTTTCGGCCCCGACTTCACGATCTGCGACCACAACAAGTACTTCTGGGTGCAGGCCGAAACCTTCGCGGCGGCCGCGATGCTCGGCGCGCGCACCGGCAGCGAGCGCTTCTGGGACTGGTACGACGAGATCTGGCGCTACAGCTGGGCCCATTTCGTCGATCACCGCTACGGCGCGTGGTACCGGATCCTCACCTGCGACAACCGCAAGTACAGCGACGAGAAGAGCCCGGCCGGCAAGACCGACTATCACACGATGGGCGCGTGCTACGACGTGCTCGCGACGCTCGCGCGCGCGCAACGCGGCGAACCGACGCAATGAGCGGCGGCACGTTTCCGGCTTTCGTGTCGGCGGGCGACATCCTGACCGACATGGTGCGCGCGGGCGATGCGCAATGGACCTCGGTGCCGGGCGGCGCCGGCTGGAACGTCGCACGCGCGGTCGCGCGGCTCGGCGTGCCGAGCGCGCTCGCGGGTTCGATCGGCGAAGACTGCTTCTCCGACGAACTGTGGCGCACGAGCGAAGCGGCCGGGCTCGACCTGCGCTTCCTGCAGCGGGTCGCGCGGCCGCCGCTGCTCGCGATCGTCCACGAGACCCGCCCGCCCGCCTATTTCTTCATCGGCGAAGCGAGTGCCGATCTCGCGTTCGATCCCGCACGGCTGCCGGCCGGCTGGGCCGACCACGTGAAATGGGCGCATTTCGGCTGCATCAGCCTCGTGCGCGAACCGCTCGCGGGCACGCTGGCCGCGCTGGCAGCCGAGCTGCACGCGCGCGGCGTGAAGATCAGCTTCGATCCGAACGTCCGGAACCTGATGACGGACGCGTACCGGCCGACGCTCGAGAAGATGGCCGCGCTCGCCGACCTGATCAAGGTATCCGACGAGGACCTGCGGCACCTGTTCGGCGGCGACGGCCCCGATGCGATCGCGGCGGTGCGCGCGCTGAACCCGCGCGCGGCCGTGCTCGTCACGCGCGGCGCGCAGGCGGCGACGCTCTACGCGGGCGGCGACGTGCTCGAGGCCAGCCCGCCGCGCGTCGAGGTGGCCGATACCGTCGGCGCGGGCGATGCGTCGATCGGCGGCCTGCTGTTCAGCCTGATGGCCGCCCCGCAGCGGTCGTGGCGCGAGCATCTCGTGTTCGCGCTGGCGGCGGGCGCCGCCGCGTGCCGGCATACGGGCGCGCACGCGCCGACGCTCGACGAGGTCGTCGCGCTGATCGAGCGCTGATAGCGGGACGGTGACCGGCCGCCGCGACCGGACGCCGTTCGGTCACCGATAAGCGACGCTGTACATGCTGCGCCGCAGTGCTACGATGAAGTGTCCTTTTGCGGGAGAGCACGATGGACACGAACACGTTCACGAAAGGCATCTACACGGCCAAGGCGCATACCCAGCATGCGGGCAACGGGCAGTTTCAGGGTTACGTGATCCTCTCGCGCGACGACGGGGACGACACCGAGAACACACGTTACGACGTCCACTCGACGAGCCCCAGCGAGGAAGAAGCGTTCGACGAGGCGAAGGCGCTCGCGCACCGGATCCTCGGCGAGATCGAGCTGTAGCGCGCGCCCCCTCTTTCAGGCGCGGCTCAGAGCAGCCGCGCCACCATCGACAGCAGCATCGTCAGCACCAGCGTCGACATGAACGGGAACGGGTAGCGCCGCCCGCCGAGCGTCAGCGTGACGTCGCCCGGCATCCGCCCGATGCCGAGCTTGCCGAGCCACGGCCAGCAGCGCGTCAGGATCATCACCGCGATGAACGTCGTCAGCAGCCAGCGCAGCATGTCCGCCCTCGCTCAAAGCGCGTGCGAGCGGTCGCCGCGCGCGAACGCGTCGAGCGTGCCGTCGATGCCGCGCGAGAACGCGATCACCTTGAACAGCTCGCCCATCTCGGCTTCCGAGATCAGCTTCTGCACCGCGTTCGCGGCCGGCAGGAACGCGCGGATGTCGGACGGATCGATCGCGGCCAGCGCGTCGGTGATGCCGGCGTTCAGCAGGAAGCGCGCCTGCGACGTGTAGCCCAGCAGGTCGGCGCCGGTCGCGACGGCCGCGTCGTAGATGCCGGTGAATTCGACGTGCGCGGTGATGTCCTGCAGCCCCGGGTACAGGAACGGGTCGTCGTGCGCCTGGTGGCGGTAGTGGCACATCAGCGTGCCGCGGTCGCGCTGCGGATGGTAGTACTCGTGCGCCGGAAAGCCGTAGTCGACCAGCAGCACCGCGCCGCGCGCGAGCATCGTGCAGACGGTGCGCGTGAACGCCAGCGCGGCCTCGTGCGTCTCGGTCACGTAGCCGTCGCCGACGTCGAGCCCCGCGAGCGCCGGCGGCAGGCCGGCCGCGTCGGCGGGCCGGTCGTCGAACACGAACGCCTGGCGCGCGTCGAGCGCGACGCCGCGCTCGTGCCACGCGCCGCCCGCCTTCGCGAACAGCCGCACCGGCATCGCGTCGAGCACCTCGTTGCCGACCACGACGCCGTCGAACCGCTCGGGCAGCGCATCGAGCCAGCGCACCTTCGCGGCCAGCGCCGGCGCGGCGGCCGCGATCGTGTCGCGCTGCCGTTCGCGCAGTTCGCCGGACAGGTCGACGATCAGGTATTCGTCGAGTTCGACGCGCTGCGCGTCGAGGGCGGCGAGCAGCCCGGCCGCGAGCTTGCCCGTGCCCGCGCCGAATTCCATCACGCGGCGCGTGTCACTCGCCGCGAGCGCCTGCGCGACCGGTTGCGCGAGCGTTTGCGCGAACAGCGGCGACAGCTCCGGTGCGGTGACGAAATCGCTGCCGTCGTCGGCGCGGCGCCCGAACTTGCGGGCGCCGCCGCTGTAATAGCCGAGGCCGGGCGCATACAGCGCGCGCTCCATGAAGCGGTCGAACGGCAGCCAGCCGCCGGCCGCCGCGATCTCGTCGCGCAGTTGCGCGGCAAGGGTTTCGGACTGCGCGAGCGCGTCGGGGCCGGGAGCAGGTAAACTAGCGGGTTCGTGAGCTTTCGGGTTCATCCCGGCATTGTAAATGACCGTTTCAGCCGATACGTCGACCCCGCGCGTGGTGCTCGTCACGGGCGCCCTGGGCAGCGCGGCCGACGCCGCGTCGATCGGCCGCGCGCTCGCGACGGGGTTCGCCCGCCGCGGCTGGGACGTCGCGCTGCAGCGCGCCCAGGGCGCGCCGCGCGCGGCCGCCGATGCGCTCGTCGCCGACGTCGCCGCGCTCGGCCGCCGCGCGGTCGTGCTGGACGCCGATCTGGCCCTGGAAACCGATGCGGCCGCGCTCGTCGCCGCGTGCGGCGAAGCGCTCGGCCGGCCCGCGTGCGCGGTGTTCGTCAGCGCCAGCGCGGGCGCCGACGACGCGCGGACGATCGACGGCGCGTCGCTCGCCGGCGCGCTCGCGCGCAACGTGACGGCGCCGCTCGCGCTGGCCCGCGCGCTCGCCGATGCGACGCCCGACGCCGCGCGCGAGCATGAAGCGCTGCGCGCGTGCGCGATTCACGTGCTGGATCAGGCCCTGTTTCACCCGGCACCGGCGCAGCTGTCGCACGCGCTGATGCAGGCCGCGCTGAACCGCGCGACGTCGGCGCTGGCGCTGGCACTCGCGCCGAAGGTGCGGGTCGCGGCGCTCGTGCGCGGTCACGCGCCGCACGCGGACGACATCGCGGCGGCCGCCTGCTATCTCGCGAGCGCGCCCGGCGTCACGGGCGCGACGCTGACCGTCGACGGCGGCGAGCACCTCGTGCCGCCCGCCGCCGGCCCGAATGAATGAACCGCGCGGGCGCGGCCTGACCGCCGCCGCCCGCGCCGCTTTGCGTGCGCGCACGCCAATTTGACTGGGACGACCATGTTTTCCGCTCTCCTGCACCCCCGCCTCGCGGATTGCCGCAGGCTCTACCTGCGCGACTACGAGGTGCACATCAACATCGGGGCCTTCGAACACGAGAAGCGCGGCGAGCAGCGCGTCGTCATCAACGTCGACCTGTTCGTGCCGCTCGCCCTGTCCACCCCCGTCGACGACCGGCTGCATGAAGTCGTCGACTACGATCTGATGAAGCAGAGCGTCGCGCAATGCGTGGCGCGCGGCCACATCCACCTGCAGGAAACGCTGTGCGACGCGATCGCCGCACACCTGCTGGCGCACGACACCGTGCGCGCGGTACGCGTCTGTACCGAGAAACCGGACGCCTATCCGGACTGCGACGCCGTCGGCGTCGAAGTCTTTCGCATCAAGGACGAGGAGCGCGCATGAACGCCCCCCACACGAATGACACGGCGGCCGCGGCCGCCACCCTCGACGACGCCGCGCCGGCCGGCCGCCAGGCGCTGACGCGCCGCGAGCAGAAGGAAGCGTACGAGAACAACAAGCTGTACAAGCGGATCGTGCGCCAGGTCGGCCAGGCGATCGGCGACTACAACATGATCGAGCACGGCGACAAGGTGATGGTGTGCCTGTCGGGCGGCAAGGACAGCTACGCGATGCTCGACGTGCTGCTGCGCCTGCGCGAGCGCGCGCCGATCGACTTCGACATCGTCGCGGTGAACCTCGACCAGAAGCAGCCGGGCTTCCCCGAGCACGTGCTGCCCGAGTACCTGAAGCAGGTCGGCGTGCCGTTCCACATCGAGAACCAGGACACCTACAGCATCGTCAAGCGGCTCGTCCCCGAAGGCAAGACGACCTGCTCGCTGTGCTCGCGGCTGCGCCGCGGGATCCTGTACCGCGTGGCCGGCGAGCTCGGCGCGACCAAGATCGCGCTCGGCCACCATCGCGACGACATCGTGCAGACGCTGCTGCTCAACATGTTCTACGGCGGCAAGCTGAAGGGGATGCCGCCGAAGCTGCAGTCGGACGACGGCAAGAACATCGTGATCCGCCCGCTCGCGTACGTGAAGGAAACCGATCTCGAGAAATACGCGGAGTTGCGCGAATTTCCGATCATCCCGTGCAACCTGTGCGGCAGCCAGCCGAACCTGAAGCGCGCGGAAATGAAGGCGCTGATCCGCGAATGGGACAAGCGCTTCCCGGGCCGCGTCGACAACATGTTCAACGCGCTCGCGAAGGTCGTGCCGTCGCACCTGATGGACACGACGCTGTACCCGTTCCAGTCGCTGCGCGCGACCGGCGAGGCCGATCCGCAAGGCGACATCGCGTTCGACGAGGAACCGTGCGCATCGGGCGACGATACCGCCGCGCCGGGCGCCGCCCGGCCGATCTCGATCGTCCAGTTCGACGACCTGTAAGCAGGGCCCGAACCCAGCCGGAACAAGGGCCCGCGGCCCCTGTTCCGGCGCTGTCGCCCCGCCGCGACAGGCCCGGAACGGCGGGGGCCGCATGCTAAAATGGACGGCTTCGAACTCCTCAGACAAGCTGGCGCCATGAATATCGTGATTTTGGCGGCAGGCACCGGCAAGCGCATGCGTTCCGCGCTGCCGAAAGTGCTTCACCCCCTGGCCGGCAGGCCGCTTCTCTCCCACGTCATCGACACCGCGCGCACGCTGCAGCCGTCCCGGCTGGTCGTCGTCGTCGGTCACGGTGCCGAGCAGGTCGAAGCCGCCGTCGCCGCGCCCGATGTCCAGTTCGCGGTGCAGGCCGAGCAGCTCGGCACCGGCCACGCGGTGCGCCAGGCCCTGCCGCTCCTCGATCCCGCGCAACCGACGCTCGTGCTGTACGGCGACGTGCCGCTCACGCGCGCGTCGACGCTGCAGCGCCTCGTCGATGCCGCGCGCGAGGGCCGCTACGGGATTCTGACCGTCACGCTCGACGATCCGACCGGCTATGGCCGCATCGTGCGCGATGCGTCGGGCTTCGTCACGCGCATCGTCGAGCAGAAGGACGCCTCGCCGGACGAGCTGAGGATCGCCGAGATCAACACGGGCATCATCGTCACGCCGACGGCCCAGCTGTCGATGTGGCTCGGCGCGCTGAAGAACGAGAACGCGCAGGGCGAGTACTACCTGACCGACGTCGTCGAACTCGCGATCGAGGCCGGCTTCGAGGTCGTCACGTCGCAGCCCGACGAGGACTGGGAAACGCTCGGCGTCAACAGCAAGGCACAGCTCGCGGAACTCGAGCGGATCCACCAGCGCAACGTCGCGGACGCGCTGCTCGCCGACGGCGTCACGCTCGCCGATCCGGCGCGCCTCGACGTGCGCGGCACGCTGCGCTGCGGCCGCGACGTGTCGATCGACGTGAACTGCGTGTTCGAAGGCAACGTGACGCTCGCCGACAACGTGACGATCGGCGCGAACTGCGTGATCCGCAACGCGTCGGTCGGCACCGGCACGCGCATCGACGCGTTCACGCACATCGACGGCGCCGAGCTCGGCGCGCACACCGTGATCGGCCCGTACGCGCGGCTGCGCCCCGGCGCGCAGCTCGCGGACGAAGCGCACGTCGGCAACTTCGTCGAGGTGAAGAACGCGGTGATCGGCCACGGCTCGAAGGCGAACCACCTCACCTACATCGGCGACGCCGACATCGGCGCGCGCGTGAACATCGGCGCGGGCACGATCACCTGCAACTACGACGGTGCGAACAAGTTCCGCACCGTGATCGAGGACGACGTGTTCGTCGGCTCCGACACGCAGCTCGTCGCGCCCGTGCGCGTCGGCCGCGGCGTGACGATCGCCGCCGGCACGACGATCTGGAAGGACGTGGCCGACGGCCTGCTCGCGTTGAACGAGAAGACCCAGACCGCGAAGAGCGGCTACGTCCGCCCGGTCAAGAAGAAGAGCTGAACCTTTTGCGGGCGCCCCGGCGGCGCCCGCGTCGACTTACAGGATTGACCATTCATGTGCGGCATTGTCGGCGCAGTTGCGCAGCGTAATATCGTTCCGGTGCTGATCGAAGGATTGCGGCGCCTCGAATACCGTGGCTACGACTCGTGCGGCGTCGCCGTGCTCGAGCCGGGCGCGCCGAAGCGCGCGCGCAGCGTCGCGCGCGTCGCCGATCTCGACACGCAGGTGCGCGAGTCGCATCTCGAAGGCACGACGGGCGTCGCGCACACGCGCTGGGCGACGCACGGCGCGCCCGTCACGCACAACGCGCACCCGATCTTCTCGTCGAACGCACTGGCGCTCGTGCACAACGGCATCATCGAGAACTTCGAGCCGCTGCGCGAGGCGCTGCGCGCGAAGGGCTACGAATTCGTGTCGCAGACCGACACCGAGGTGATCGCGCACCTCGTGCACAGCCTGTATCGCGGCAACCTGTTCGACGCCGTGCGCGAAGCCGTGCAGCAACTGCACGGCGCGTACGCGATCGCCGTGATCCACAAGGACCAGCCGCATACCGTCGTCGGCGCGCGCCAGGGTTCGCCGCTCGTCGTCGGCCACGGCGACGGCGAGAACTTCCTCGCGTCCGATGCGCTCGCGCTCGCGGGCAGCACCGACCGCTTCACGTTCCTCGAGGAAGGCGACGTGTGCGAGCTGTCGCTCGACGGCGTGACGATCGTCGATCGTCACGGCGCCACCGTGCAGCGCGAGATCCGCGTGGTCAGCGCGTACGGCGGCGCGGTCGAGCTCGGCCCCTATCGCCACTTCATGCAGAAGGAAATCTTCGAGCAGCCGCGCGCGATCAGCGATACCGTGCCGCAGACGGAAGCCTTCGACGCGACGCTGTTCGGCGACGCCGCGCCCGCCGCGTTCGCGGAGATCGACAGCCTGCTGATCCTCGCCTGCGGCACGAGCTACTACTCGGGCCTCACCGCGAAGTACTGGCTCGAATCGATCGCGAAGATCCCGACGCAGGTCGAGATCGCGAGCGAATACCGCTACCGCGAATCGGTGCCGAACCCGCGCCAGCTCGTGCTCGTGATCTCGCAGTCGGGCGAGACGGCCGACACGCTCGCGGCGCTCAAGCACGCGCAGTCGCTCGGCCACACGCACACGCTCGCGGTGTGCAACGTCGCGACGAGCGCGATGGTGCGCCTGACGGAAATGCAGTTCCTCACGCATGCGGGCACCGAGATCGGCGTCGCATCGACGAAGGCGTTCACGACGCAGCTCGTCGCGCTGTTCGTGCTGGCCGCGACGCTCGGCAAGCTGCGCGGGCACGTCGACGCCGCGCAGGAAGCGCAATTCCTGAAGGAGCTGCGCCACCTGCCGGCCGCGCTGAACAGCGTGCTCGCGCTCGAGCCGCAGATCATCGCGTGGTCGGAGGAGTTCGCGCGCAAGGAAAACGCGCTGTTCCTCGGCCGCGGGCTGCACTACCCGATCGCGCTGGAAGGCGCGCTGAAGCTGAAGGAAATCTCGTACATCCACGCCGAGGCCTATCCGGCCGGCGAACTGAAGCACGGGCCGCTCGCGCTCGTCACGGAAGCGATGCCGGTCGTCACGGTCGCGCCGAACGACACGCTGCTCGAGAAACTGAAGTCGAACATGCAGGAAGTGCGCGCGCGCGGCGGCGAGCTGTACGTGTTCGCCGATGCCGATACGCAGATCGTCAACGACGACGGCCTGCACGTGATCCGGATGCCGGAACACTACGGGCAGCTGTCGCCGATCCTGCACGTCGTGCCGCTGCAGCTGCTCGCATATCACACCGCGTGCGCGCGCGGCACCGACGTCGACAAACCGCGGAACCTCGCGAAATCGGTGACGGTGGAGTAACGCAGGACGACCGGGATGGCCCGCGCCGGGCCACCCCCATCGCGCCGCGGTGCGAAGCAGGCCATTCGGCCAGGTCGAAGACGGAGAGACAATGGTAAGACTGATTGGATGCGGATTGCTGGCGCTGACGTTCGCGTCGACGGGCTGGGCCGCCGAGCATTACGTCGAGGTCTGGAACCCGCCCGAGGCACGACATCCGGCGGCCCGTACGCCGGCCGCGCGCACGGGCGCCGACGCGCGTACCGGCAAGAGCGCGGAGAAGCACGCGAGCGTCACGCCGAAAGCCCCCGCGAAGCCGCACAAGCGCCGTGTCGCGCAAGCCGTGAAAGCCGGCCCGCATCACCCGGCCGCCACCGCGACCGAAACGCCGGCGGCGCCGCGCCCTGTCGCACAACCCGCGCCGGGCCGCCTCACGGTGATGCACCCGGCCGGCTCCGACGAGACGCACGCGCTGGGCTTCTCCAACATCCCGCGTCAATACACGCCGGACGGCAACGTGCTGCAGGTCGGCACGCAGGGCCGCGCCGCGGAGGTGACTCGATAATGGAAGCGCAAACCTACCACGGCTACCAGATCTGGGGCCATGCGATCCTGCAGCAGGAGGAGATCATGCAGCCCGACCGCTTCGCGGCGAGCGGCACGATCACGCAGAACAACAAGCTGGTCGAGGCATCCGGCGTGCTCGGCGTCTTCGATACCGAGGACGAGGCGCGCGAAGCGGGGCTCGAATGGGCCCGCGCCTGGATCGACAGCCACCGCTGACCGGCCGCGCCACCGTACGCGTGCCGTGACGGTCGCGGCGCTCACGCATCGCACATGAAAGAAGGGGCGTCGACGACGCCCCTTCTTTCATTCGAACCCGCAACGCTCAGGCGGTCGCGCGCGGCGGCCTCGCCACCTGCCGCGGCCGGCCGACGAGCCGGGCCAGCACGAGGATCGCCGCCAGCGTCGCGACGTACGCGGCGATCTGGATGCCCGCCGGACGCGCGGTATAGCCGATCAGCGTATGGAGCGCCTTGCCGACGATGCTCGACTCCTTGAGCAGCCACGACGTGTCCCAGATCGCGTCGCCCCACGACGGCACGAGCCCCGCGGCCAGCAGGAAGCCGACGCACTGGCTCGCCATCCCCGCCGCGAGCAGCACGATCAGCGCATTGGTGACGGAGAACAGGCGCTTCAGCGGAATCTGCAGCAGGCCCGCATACATCGCATAGCCGAGCCCGGCGCCGCCGAGCACGCCGAGCAGCCCGCCCACGATCATCTGCGGCGTCTGTCCCGGATCGCCCGCCGCGATCCCGTAGAGGAACAGCACGGCCTCGGAGCCTTCGCGCAGCACCGCGACGCCGACCACGATGGCAAGACCCGTCAGCGGCCGGCGGCCGGCCGCGACGGCCCGGCCGACTTCGCCCATATGCAGCGCCATCTCGCGGCCGTGCCGGCTCATCCAGATGCAGTGCCACGCCAGCATCAGCGTCGCGACGAACATCACGCCCGCGTTGAAGACTTCCTGCCCCATGCCGGACGCCCATTGCGAGATCACGTCGGCGAACGCCGCGATCAGGCCGGCGCCGATCACGCCGCCGGCCAGCCCGCCGCTCACCCACCAGCCGCGCCGCGGCACGCCCTTCGTGGCGGCCATCACGATCGAGACCACCAGCGCGGCCTCGAGCACTTCACGAAAGACGATCAGGGCAGTCGACAGCATGTCGGTTTCCGCTTACTTGACGGTCAGGTGCGTCTTCGACTGCGCTTCGTGATACTCGTCGTGGAACTCGTAGGTGCCCGCCTTCAGCGGCCCGACGAGGATCTCGACCGACTTGCCGGCCGGCACGACCTTCTCCGCCTTGAAGTCGTCGCTCTCGAATTCCGCGGGCGTCGCGTCGAGGTTCTTCACGACGAATTTCACCTTCTTGCCGGCGGGGATCGTCACGCCATCGGGTGAAAACTTGTGGTCCTTCAGGGTCAGGTTGACGACGTCGTCGGCAGCGAATGCGGACGTTGCCGATGCGCCCAGCAGGGCCAGCGCGAAGCCGAAAGCAAAACGATTCATGGTCGGAAACGGAGAACGGATCTTGAGGGGAATCGATACTAAGAGCGATTCGCATTTCCACAACGAATGCCCACGTTTCCAATATGGAAATAATGCCCCACATCGTTTCACGGCATGTTGTCCGGAAAGGCTTTTCCCGACGCGCAACGCCGCGCGGCCATGGTCAATCGGGCCAAACACCGACCGGCATGCGCGGCGTCGCGCCGATTCGTCCGACCACCGCCCGACGCGTCATCCATCGGCCGCGCGGTATTCTGCACACAGTGCTTGACCTTCCCACCATGGCAAACTTCATGCTGACGGGGTTCGTCAATCATCCACTCAGGAGAACACGATGGAATTCGAAGTGCAGGACATGACCTGCGGCGGCTGCGCCAATGCGATCACGCGTGCGGTGACGGCCGCCGATCCCGCCGCGAAGCTCGACATCGACGTCGCGGCGAAAATCGTCAAGGTCGAATCGGCGCAAGGCGCCGAGCGCGTGCAGTCGATCATCGAGGCCGCCGGCTTCCATCCCGCGCTGCGCGCCGCCTGACGCGCCCTCGGAAAGGCGGGCGCACCGCCGCACGGCGATGCGCCCGCACACGGCAGCGTCAGCGCAGCCGGATCAGCGTCGACTTCAGCTCGGTGTATTTCTCGAGCGCGTGCAGCGACTTGTCGCGACCGTTGCCCGACTGCTTGTAGCCGCCGAACGGGAAGTTCATGTCGCCGCCCTCGTCGTAGCAGTTCACCCACACGGTACCCGCACGCAGCCGGCGCGACACGTCGTGCGCGGTCGTCAGGTTCGACGTCCACACGGCCGCGGCCAGCCCGTATTCGGTGTCGTTCGCGATCCGCACGGCCTCGTCGACGTCGTCGAACACGATCACCGACAGCACGGGCCCGAAGATTTCCTCGCGCGCGATCTTCGCATCGGGCTTCACCTCGAACACCGTCGGCTCGACGTAGAAGCCGCCCGTCTCCTCCTTCACGCGCGCCCCGCCCGTGACGAGCCGGCCTTCGCCGCGCCCCGCCTCGATGTATCCGAGCACGCGTTCGAGCTGGATGCCGTCGACGATCGCGCCCATCGACACCGACGGGTCGAGCGGATTGCCCGGCACGTACGCGCGGGCGGCCGCGACGAGCTTCTCGATGAAGGCGTCCTTGATGTCGCGATGCACGAGCAGCCGCGACCCGGCCGTACACATCTCGCCCATGTTGTAGAAGATCGCGCCGGCCGCCGTTTGCGCGGCACGGTCGAGATCGGGGCAATCGGGCAGCACGATGTTCGGCGACTTGCCGCCGAGCTCGAGCCATGCGCGCTTCAGGTTCGACTGCGCCGCGTACTGCATGATCAGCTTGCCGACGGCCGTCGAGCCCGTGAACGCGATGCAGTCGACGTCGCGATGCAACGCGAGCAGCTTGCCCGGTTCACCCGCGCCCGGCACGACGTTGAACACGCCGGCCGGGATGCCGGCTTCGAACGCGAGCTGCGCGACGCGGATCGCGGTCAGCGGCGATTTCTCCGACGGCTTCAGCACGACGCTGTTGCCGGCCGCGAGCGCGGGGCCGAATTTCCACGCGGCCATCAGGATCGGGAAATTCCACGGCACGACGGCCGCCACCACGCCGACCGGCTCGCGCGTGACGAGACCGACCAGATGATGATCGGCCGGCGCGACCTCGCCGCCGACCTTGTCGATCGCTTCAGCGAACCATTCGACGCAGTACGCGGCGCCCGGCACGTCGACCGTCGTCGTGTCGCCGATCGGCTTGCCCGCGTCGAGCGTCTCGAGCAGCGACAGTTCGTCGAGATGCTCGCGCATCAGCGCGGCCCAGCGCAGCAGCACGGCCTTGCGTGCACGCGGGTTCAGGCCGGCCCATACGCCTGCGTCGAACGCCCGGCGTGCCGCCGCGACGGCTGCGTTCACGTCGGCTTCGCCGCAGTCGGCGACCTTCGCGAGCACGCGGCCGTCGATCGGGCTCACGCAGTCGAACGTCTTGCCGCCGTGCGCGTCGCGCGACGCGCCGTCGATGAATGCGCGCCCTTCGATCCGGAGCGACGCCGCCTTGTCCTGCCAGTCAGCCAAAGTCAACTTGTTCATCAGGATGCCTCAATGTTGTGACATTCGCGGTGCGCCGCGCGCCTGACGCGCGGCCGGCCTGCAGCGAATGCGATGACGCGCGGTCAGAAGGTCGCCGGCGAATTGGCCGAGACGACCTCGCAGATCAGTTCCGCGCTGGGATTGCGAAAACGGTGCGGCAAACGGCTTTCGAAGTAGTAGCCGTCTCCGGGGTCGAGCAGCCACGTCGCGCCGTCGACGGTCAGCTCGAGCCGGCCCGACACGACGACGCCGCCCTCGTGCCCCGCATGCACGAGCATCTCGGGGCCCGTGTCGGCGTGCGGCTGATAGATCTCGCGCAGGATGCACATGTTGCGGTCCTTCACGCTCGCGCCGACCAGATGAAACGCGAGCGTGTCGTTGCCGAGGTTCGGCATCTCGTCACGACGCGACACGACCGAGCGCGACTCGACGAGCTCGAACGTGAAGAACTCCGCCAGACTCATCGGTATGCATTCGAGCAACTTCTTCAGCGATCCGACCGACGGGCTCACGCGCCCCTGTTCGATCAGCGAGATCGTGCCGTTGGTCACGCCGGCCCGCTTCGCGAGTTCGCGCTGCGACAGGCCATGCTTGTTGCGCACGAAGCGCAGGCGCTCGGCGACTTCGGTGGACATCGATTCGGTTTCGGACACGATAGGTGCGATGACAAAGTGAAACGACGCAGTGGACAGCCGTTGAATATTCTAATCACTTTATGCCGCAGATCAGCGGGGAAAACCCTGAAAGGCGTTCGAAATAATGAACACCTCGCCGACTATTCCGTTTGCGAATCTTTTGTTCGCACTGCTCGGGAAAGCCCTGATGCAGGACCGTTAAAAAACATTTGACGCCGTTTTTGGCTCGTATATGCTGGCTCTCAGGTCAGCGTCATTTTGTTTTCACAGGCAGCAAAAAGCGTTATTGCAACGCAAAAATTGATGCCCATCAATGTAAATGACGCATAACCGGCGCCTTGATTATTTTAAACGCCCAGCGCGTTGAAAAGATCGGGTGTTCAATACTTTCAACAACCCAGTCGAGTGTAATCGTGAGAGTCCGTGGCCCTCTGGTGAGGTGGGATCGTAGCGTGGCGCGAAGTTCGCGCAGCGCGGCATCCCCTTCCGATGGCAGTTGCGGCTGGCATAGTCCTCGCCTGCAGCATCTGTCGATCTACACCATCCTGTCTCGTCGTTCCGTTCGGCGCCACAACGCCGTATCCGCACGCGCATTCGTCGCCGTCGATACCGACGAAGTGGCGTCGCTGCTGCCGTAGCGCCTCTCCTTTCTTTACGCCGTTCGTTTCATCCGCTGATTCGCCAACCGCATGGTCCGTGCGGTGACGGAACGCGTTCGCGCATTCGTTGCCGCGTCGCGTGTCGCAATGAAACGAACGACGGCCTGATCGTCGCGCGCAGCGCGGATCGCCACGCCATCCCGTTGCGCCCATTCACCAGCGGCCTTGCGCCTTGCGCCAGGCTGCGGGGCTGTTGCACGCCCGCGTTTCGCGCCGTCCGGCGAGCCGCACGCAACAACCCTCTGGATAGCTGATAGACGTCATGGAAAGGAAACCCCTCGTCGGCATCACCGCCGACCTCACGCAAATCGGCGCACACGCGTCGCACACGGTCGGCGACAAATACGTCGCCGCGATCGTCGACGGCGCGCACGCGTTCGCGATGGTGCTGCCTGCACTCGGCGAGCGCCAGTCGGTCGACGACGTGCTCGCCACGGTCGACGGGCTGCTGTTTACCGGCAGCTATTCGAACGTCGAGCCGCACCGGTACGGCGGCGAACCGAGCGCGCCCGGCACGAAGCACGACCCGGCACGCGACGCGACGACGCTGCCGCTGCTGCGCGCGGCGATCGCCGCGGGCGTACCCGTGCTCGCCGTCTGCCGCGGCTTCCAGGAGCTGAACGTCGTCTGCGGCGGCACGCTGCACCAGCGCGTGCATGAAGTGCCGGGCCTCGCCGATCACCGCGAGGACGACGACGCGCCGATGGACACGCAATACGGCCCCGCGCACGTCGTGCGCCTGACGCCCGGCGGCCGGTTGCATGCACTTGCCGGCGGCCGCGACGAAGTGCACGTGAACTCGCTGCACAAGCAGGGCATCGCGCAGCTCGGCTCCGGCCTCGCCGTCGAAGCCGTCGCGCCGGACGGCCTGATCGAGGCCGTCAGCGTCGTCGACGCACCGGCTTTCGCCCTCGCCGTGCAATGGCACCCCGAATGGCGCCATGCGCAGGACCCGCTGTCGAGCGCGATCTTCCGCGCCTTCGGCGATGCCTGCCGCGCCCGCCGCACTGCCCGCACGCGCGCCATGGCCGCCGCCGCGCTCGCCTGAGCGCGCCGCCCCAAACCCACGAGAACAGACATGCAAGACATCGAAGATTTCCTGAAGCAGCACCGGATCACCGAGATCGAAGCGATCATCCCCGACATGGCCGGCATCGCGCGCGGCAAGATCACGCCGCGCAACAAGTTCACGTCCGGCGAATCGATGCGCCTGCCGCAGGCCGTGATGGTGCAGACCGTCACCGGCGAATATCCGGAAGACGGCTCGCTGACCGGCGTGACCGACCCCGACATGGTGTGCGTGCCCGACACGTCGACGATCCGCCTGATCCCGTGGGCCGTCGACCCGACCGCGCAGGTGATCCACGACTGCGTGCACTTCGACGGCTCGCCGGTCGAGATCTCGCCGCGCTACGTGCTGCGCCGCGTGCTCGACCTGTACAAGGCGAAGGGCTGGAAACCCGTCGTCGCGCCGGAGCTCGAGTTCTATCTCGTCGACATGAACAAGGACCCGGACCTGCCGCTGCGTCCGCCGGTCGGCCGCACGGGCCGCCCCGAAACGGGCCGCCAGTCGTATTCGATCGAGGCCGTCAACGAGTTCGATCCGCTGTTCGAGGACATCTACGAGTACTGCGAATCGCAGAACCTCGACATCGACACGCTGATCCACGAAGTCGGCGCCGCGCAGATGGAGATCAACTTCATGCACGGCGACGCGCTGTCGCTGGCCGACCAGGTGTTCCTGTTCAAGCGCACGGTGCGCGAGGCCGCGCTGCGTCACAACATGTACGCGACCTTCATGGCCAAGCCGATGGAGGACGAACCGGGTTCGGCGATGCACGTGCACCAGAGCATCGTCGACGAGGAAACGGGCCAGAACCTGTTCACGTCGCCGGAAACCGGCGGCGCGACGTCGATGTTCTACAACTACCTCGCGGGCCTGCAGAAGTACACGCCGGCGCTGATGCCGATCTTCGCGCCGTACATCAACTCGTACCGCCGCCTGTCGCGCTTCATGGCCGCGCCGATCAACGTGCAGTGGGGCTACGACAACCGCACGGTCGGCTTCCGCATCCCGCACTCGGGCCCGTCGGCACGGCGCATCGAGAACCGCATCCCGGGCGTCGACTGCAACCCGTACCTCGCGCTCGCCGCGACGCTCGCGGCCGGCTATCTCGGCATGACGCAGCGCCTGGAGCCGACCGAGCCGCTCGTCAGCGACGGCTACGACCTGCCGTACCAGCTGCCGCGCAACCTCGAGGAAGGGCTGACGCTGATGGCCGCGTGCGAACCGCTCGGCGAGATCCTCGGCCACAAGTTCCTGAAGGCGTATTTCGCGTTGAAGGAAACCGAATACGAAGCGTTCTTCCGCGTGATCAGCTCGTGGGAACGCCGCCATCTGCTGCTGCACGTCTGAACGTGCGCGCAACCGAATACGGAATCACGGAGGAAACATGACTTACCGCAACGAATCTGCCTGGATCCAGCCGGCCGCGCCGGCCGCCGCGCCGCGCGCGACGCAGGCACGCTCGACCGCCGAATACCGCGCGCTCGACGCCGCGCACCACATCCACCCGTTCTCGGACATGGGCGCGCTGAACCGCGCCGGCAGCCGCGTGATCGTGAAGGCCGACGGCGTCTACCTGTGGGATTCGGACGGCAACAAGGTGATCGACGGGATGGCCGGCCTGTGGTGCGTGAACGTCGGCTACGGCCGCAAGGAACTCGCCGACGCCGCGTATCGCCAGCTGCAGGAACTGCCGTTCTACAACACCTTCTTCAAGACCACGCACCCGCCGGTGATCGAGCTGTCCGCGCTGCTCGCGGAACTGACGCCGGCCGGCTTCAACCACTTCTTCTACTGCAACAGCGGCTCGGAAGGCAACGACACGGTGCTGCGCCTCGTGCACCAGTACTGGCGCGTGCAGGGCAAGCCGCAGAAGAAGTTCGTGATCTCGCGCAAGAACGGCTACCACGGCTCGACCATCGCGGGCGGCACGCTCGGCGGGATGGGCTACATGCACGAGCAGATGCCGTCGAAGGTCGAGCACATCGTGCATATCGACCAGCCGTATTTCTTCGGCGAAGCGCAGCCGGGCGAGACGCCGGAAGCGTTCGGCCTCGCGCGCGCGCAGCAGCTCGAGGCGAAGATCCTCGAACTCGGCGCGGAGAACGTCGCCGCGTTCATCGGCGAGCCGTTCCAGGGCGCGGGCGGCGTGATCTTCCCGCCGTCGACGTACTGGCCGGAAATCCAGCGGATCTGTCGCAAGTACGACATCCTGCTCGTCGCCGACGAGGTGATCGGCGGCTTCGGGCGCACCGGCGAATGGTTCGCGCATCAGCACTTCGGTTTCGAGCCGGACCTGATCACGATGGCCAAGGGCCTCACGTCGGGTTATGTGCCGATGGGGGCGGTCGGCATTCACGAGCGCGTGGCGCGGCCGATCATCGACAACGGCGAATTCAATCACGGCCTCACGTACTCGGGCCATCCGGTCGCGGCGGCCGTCGCGGTCGCGAACCTGAAGCTGCTGCGCGACGAAGGCATCGTCGAGCGCGTGAAGACCGACACCGGCCCGTACTTCCAGGCGCTGATGCGCGAGACCTTCGCGCGTCACCCGATCGTCGGCGAGGTGCATGGTCACGGCCTCGTCGCGAGCCTCCAGCTCGCCGAATCGCCGGCCGATCGCCGCCGCTTCGCGAACGGCGGCGACGTCGGCACGATCTGCCGCGACTTCTGCTTCAACGGCAACCTGATCATGCGCGCGACCGGCGACCGGATGTTGCTGTCGCCGCCGCTCGTGATCACGCGCCAGGAAATCGATGAACTCGTGTCGAAGGCGAAGAAAGCCGTCGATGCAACCGCCCAGCAACTGGGTATTTCGTAACGGCTTTGCCTACAGGCGTGCGGCGGGCGCCGCACGCCGCCATAACCAGGGGAATTCCACCATGCGTGCCAGCTTTCTTCGCCAAGCCTGTTCTGTTGCCGCCCTTGCCGCCGCGGCCGCGTTCACGTCGGTCGCCAGCCCGACGGCGCGCGCCGACGAGCTGAATGTCTACAACTGGTCCGACTACATCGCACCGGACACGATCCCGAACTTCCAGAAGCAGACGGGCATCCACGTCAAGTACGACAACTACGACAGCGACGACACGCTTCAGGCGAAGCTGCTGGCCGGCAGCTCGGGCTACGACATCGTCGTGCCGACGTCGAACTACATGGCCAAGCAGATCCAGGCCGGCGTGTACCAGAAGCTCGACAAGTCGAAGATTCCGAACCTCGCGAACCTCGACCCGCTGCTGATGAAGATGATTGCCGACGCCGATCCGGGTAACCAGTACGGCGTGCCCTGGGCCTACGGCACGGACGGCATTGGCTACAACGCTCAGGCGGTGAAGAAGGCGCTCGGCGACAAGGCGCCGGTCGACAGCTGGGCGCTGGTGTTCGACCCGGCCAACATGGAAAAGCTGAAGAGCTGCGGCGTGTCGTTCCTCGACCAGGCCGTCGACGTGTTCGCCGCCACGCTGCAATACATGGGCAAGAACCCGAACAGCACGAACCCCGGCGACTACCAGGCCGCATTCGAAGTCCTGAAGAAAGTCCGCCCGTACATCACCCAGTTCAACTCGTCCGGCTACATCAACGACCTCGCGAACAACGACGTGTGCGTCGTGCTCGGCTGGTCGGGCGACGTCGGCATCGCGCACCGCCGTTCGGCGGAAGCGAAGCGTTCGTACGACATCAAGTTCTCGAACCCGAAGGAAGGCGGCCTGCTGTGGTTCGACGTGATGGTGATCCCGAAGGATGCGCCGCACCCCGAGGCCGCACTGAAGTGGATCAACTACGTGTCCGATCCGAAGGTCAACGCGGCGATCACCAACACGGTGTTCTACCCGACCGCGAACAAGGCGGCGCACCAGTTCGTCACGCCGGCCGTCGCGCAGGACCCGACCGTCTACCCGCCGGAAGACGTGCTGAAGAAGATGGTGCTGATGAAGCCGATGCCGGCCGACATCCTGCGCCTCGAGAACCGTCTGTGGGCCCAGCTGAAGACGGGCCACTGATCGTCATGCATTACGGCGGCGCAGGCATCGCATCACGCCTGCCCGCCTGAGATTCGCGGACTTCCGTCCGCCCGCGCGCGCCGCGCGCACTGTTCCATCCGGCACGAGCCGTTGTCCGCGAGTCGCGTTGCGCGCCTCGTGCGGGGACGCTCACGCCTGCAATCCGTGAAGAACGAATGGTGACTCCCATGCAATCGATACCCTCTTCCGCTGCTGCACGACAGACCCAACCGGCCGCCGCGGCCCGTCCGCAAAACGACGCGTTCGTGCGCATCGAAAACGTCGTGAAGAAGTTCGGCGACAGCACGGCCGTCGACAACGTGAACCTGACGATCGCGAAGAACGAATTGTTCGCACTGCTCGGCAGCTCGGGCTGCGGCAAGTCGACGCTGCTGCGCATGCTCGCCGGGCTGGAAACGGCGACCGCCGGCAAGATCTTCGTCGACGGCGAGGACCTCGCGTCGCTGCCGCCGTACCGCCGCCCGGTCAACATGATGTTCCAGTCGTACGCGCTGTTTCCGCACATGACGGTCGAATCGAACGTCGCGTTCGGCCTGAAGCAGGAAGGCACGCCGAAAAACGAGATCAAGGAGCGCGTGGCCGATGCGCTCGCGCTCGTGCAGATGGGCAAGTACGCGCAGCGCAAGCCGCACCAGCTCTCCGGCGGCCAGCAGCAGCGCGTCGCGCTGGCCCGCTCGCTGGTCAAGCGCCCGAAGCTGCTGCTGCTCGACGAGCCGATGTCCGCGCTCGACAAGAAGATCCGCCAGAAGACCCAGCTCGAACTCGTGAACATCATCGAGAAGGTCGACGTGACCTGCGTGATGGTCACGCACGACCAGGAAGAGGCGATGACGATGGCCAGCCGCCTCGCGGTGATGAGCGAAGGCAAGATCGTGCAGATCGGCGCGCCGGGCGAGGTGTACGAGTTCCCGAACAGCCGCTTCTCGGCCGAATTCATCGGCTCGACCAACCTGTTCGAGGGCCGCGTCGTCGAGGACGAACCCGATCACATCTTCGTCGAGAGCGACGACCTCGAGGCGCGCATGTACGTGAGCCACGGCGTCACGGGCCCGCTCGGCATGCCGGTCGGCATCTCGGTGCGCCCGGAGCGCATCCACGTGTCGCGCGAGAAGCCGGGCTCGAAGCACAACTGGGCGCGCGGCGTCGTGACCGACATCGCGTACATGGGCAGCTACTCGCTGTACCACGTGCGCTTGCCGAGCGGCAAGACGGTCGTGTCGAACCTGTCGAGCTCGCACCTGATGAACGACAACGCGCCGGCGTGGAACGACGACGTGTTCGTGTCGTGGTCGCCGGCCAGCGGCGTCGTGCTGACGCAATGAGGGCGACGCGATGAGAACCTCTGCTTCCACGCCTTCCACGCCGGTGTCGGCCGGCGCCTCGAGCATGGCCGCCGGCCGCTCGCGCCCGGGCCGCTTCGCCGCGCTGTCGCGCTTCCTGCCGTCGGGCCGCAGCGTCGCGATCGGCGTGCCGTTCCTGTGGCTCGCGGTGTTCTTCGCGCTGCCGTTCGTGCTGGTGCTGAAGATCAGCTTCGCCGACCAGGTGATGGGCATTCCGCCGTACACGTCGCTCGTCGAGATCAAGGACGGCGTCGTGCACTTCGCGCTGCAGCTGTCGCACTACGCGTTCCTGCTGCAGGACGACCTGTATATCGCGACCTACCTCAGCTCGCTGAAGATGGCCGCCGTGTCGACGGTGCTGTGCCTGCTGATCGGGTACCCGATGGCGTACTACATCGCGCGCTCGGAGCCGAACCGCCGCAACGTGCTGATGATGGCCGTGATGCTGCCGTTCTGGACGTCGTTCCTGATCCGCGTGTACGCGTGGATCGGGATCCTGAAGGACGACGGCCTCCTGAACCACACGCTGATCGCGCTCGGCATCATCCACACGCCGCTGCGGCTGTACCACAGCGACGCGGGCGTCTACATCGGGATGGTCTATTCGTACCTGCCGTTCATGGTGATGCCGCTGTACGCGCACCTCGTGAAGATGGACCTGACGCTGCTCGAAGCCGCATACGACCTGGGCGCGAAGCCGTGGGTCGCGTTCACGCGGATCACGCTGCCGCTGTCGAAGAACGGGATCATCGCCGGCAGCCTGCTGGTGTTCATCCCGGCGGTGGGCGAGTACGTGATTCCGGAGCTGCTCGGCGGCGCCGACACGCTGATGATCGGCCGCGTGATGTGGGATGAATTCTTCAACAACATGGACTGGCCGATGGCGTCCGCGGTGACGGTCGCGATGGTGCTGCTGTTGCTGGTGCCGATGGCGCTGTTCCAGTACTACCAGGTCAAGGAACTGGAGGAAGCGAAATGATCAAGCCGAGCAAACCGCTGTCGACGGGCGTCCTCGCCTTCGGCTTCCTGTTCCTGTACATCCCGATCATCAGCCTGATCGTGTACTCGTTCAACGAGTCGAAGCTGGTGACGGTGTGGTCGGGCTTCTCGCTGAAGTGGTACGCGGCGCTGCTGGAGGACGACGAGCTGCTGACGGCCGCGTGGCTGTCGCTGAAGATCGGCCTCCTGACGGCGACCGCGTCGGTCGTGATCGGCACGTGGGCGGGCTTCGTGCTCGCGCGCTTCGGCCGCTTCAAGGGCTTCACGCTGTACACGGGGATGATCAACGCGCCGCTGGTGATTCCGGAAGTGATCCAGGGCATCTCGCTGCTGCTGCTGTTCGTGGCGCTGGAGCAGATGTTCGGCTGGCCGAAGGGCCGCGGGATGCTGACGATCTGGATCGGTCACGTGATGCTGTGCGTGTCGTACGTGGCGATCATCGTGCAGTCGCGCGTGAAGGAGATGAACAAGTCGCTGGAAGAAGCGGCGCTCGATCTCGGGGCAACGCCGCTGAAGGTGTTCTTCGTGGTGACGCTGCCGCTGATCTCGCAGGCGCTGCTGTCGGGCTGGCTGCTGTCGTTCACGCTGTCGATCGACGACCTGGTGCTGTCGGCGTTCCTGTCCGGGCCGGGCTCGACGACGCTGCCGCTGGTGGTGTTCTCGCGCGTGCGGCTGGGGCTGAACCCGGAGATGAATGCGCTGGCGACGCTGTTCATCACGGCCGTGACGATCGGCGTGATCGTCGTGAACCGGATGATGATCGCCCGCGAGCGGCGCCGCATGGCCGACCTGAAGGCGGCGTTCGCGGCGGCATGACGGCCCACCCGCTTCGAGGATAACAAGCACGGCAGACAAGCAAGACGCGCTGCCCCAGGGGGGGCGCGCGATTCGATCCCGATTTGACAGGCGCACGACAAGGAGAATCCGCAATGAAGAAGAAACTGATCTGCCTGCTGGTGGCCGGCGCGTTGCCGGGCATCGCGCTGGCCGGTTCCACATCCGCCGAGATCAAGGCGCTGCAGGCGCAGGTCGCGGCACTGCAGAAACAGATGAAGGCGATGCAGGCGCAGCTCGCCGCGAAGCCGGGCGGCACGGCGGTCGCGACTGCCGGCGCGGGTGCAGGCGCCGGCACGGGCGGCGGCGGCAAGGTCGTCGCGGTGGCCGCCGATCCGGGCTCGCCGGATTACGGCAAGGCACAGGCCACGCTGACCAACGACGAGGTCAGCGAAATGAAGCAGCAGATCGCGAACCAGCAGCTGAAGGTCGATTCGCTGACCGACGCGGCCAACACGGGCCCGCTGGCCGGCCTGTCGGTCACGGGCTACATCGACCCGACCTACATCTACAACCGCGCGGCCGGCACGTCGTCGTTCCTGTTCGCGAACCACGAGAACGCGTACAACTACTTCAACAGCACGTTCGGCGATCTCTACCTCGACATCAAGAAGACGTTCGGCGTCGGCCCGATGGCGCCGTCGGCCGAGATCACGCTGATGCCGAACCGCGGCAACGGCATCACGCTGCTGCAGAACTCGCGCGGCTCGATCACCGACAACCTGCTGAACACGGCGGTCGTCAACGTGCCGATCACCGCCACGACGACACTGGTCGCCGGCCTGATCCCGAGCTTCGGCGGCTACGAGGTGCAGCAGTCGAACCAGATGCTCACGCTCACGCACAACCTGCTGTACGATTTCTCCGATCCGGGCAGCTACGTCGGTGTCGGCGCGAACTACACGAAGGGCAACTGGGCGTGGAAGTTCTTCCTCGGCAACGAGCAGTACCGCACGTACGGTTCGGTCACGCAGACGGGCACCAATGCGCTCGGCGATCCGATCACCACCAGCAACAAGGTGCCGACCTTCACCGCGCGCGCGGACTACACGTGGTCGAGCGCGCTCGATATCGGCGGTTCGTTCAACATCGGGAGGCAGACGCTGTCGAGCGCGATCGATGACAACGGCGTCGTCCACTACGGCCCGGGCGGGGCGGCACCGAGCGCATACGGTTCGTTCTTCTTCGGCGAACTCGACGCGACCTACACGCTCGCCGATATTCAGTACAACGCGGAAGTCGACTACGGCCGGCAGCAGCACGCGGCGTTCAACGGCGGGCTCGCGCAGTGGTACGGCCTGTCGCTGCTCGCGCACCGCAAGTTCAACGCGCCGGTGGTCGGCCGCATGGGCGTGACGCTGCGCTACGACCTGCTCGCCAACTCGAAGAACGGCGGCGGCGGCGGCGGCATCGCGCTGAACGGCAACGGGATGGATCCGAGCAACGGCTTCGGCGTCGACGCGGACTGCCTCGCGCAGTCGAAGGCCGGCGGCGGCCTCGGCTTCGAGTGCAAGGGGGCGGTACGCCAGGACGTCGCGCTCGACCTGCTGTTCTATCCGACCCAGCAGATCACCGTGAAGGTCGAATACCGGCACGACTGGGCGAACAACAAGGTGTTCCTGCGCAACGACGGTTCGTACGGCAAGTCCAACGACCTGCTCGCCACGCAGTTCATCTATTCGTTCTGACGCAGCACACGCGGGACGCCGTGCCGCGCGCACGGCGTCCCGTGCCGTTTTCAGGGGTGGCTGCGCGCAGCTTGCCGCCTTTTCGAAGGAGACGTTTTGATGACGCAGTCTTTCACCCGCCGCGCGGATGCGCTCGCGCGCGACTCGTACTACGAAGCAACGGTCGCACGCCCGGTGGCGGACGATCCGGTGCTCGAGGACGCGATCGACGTCGACGTGTGCGTGATCGGCGCCGGCTTCGCGGGCCTGTCGACGGCGCTCGATTGCCGCGCGCGCGGGCTGTCCGTCGCCGTGATCGATGCGCACCGGCCCGGCTGGGGCGCGTCGGGCCGCAACGGCGGCCAGGCGATCACGGGCTTCGCGAAGGACGAGGTGATCGAGCGGCAGCTCGGCGCCGACGGCGCGCGTGCCGCGTGGTCGCTGTCGCTCGACGGCGTCGCGCTGATCGCCGAACGGATCGCGCGCTACGGGATCGACTGCGACTTCACGCGCGGCTACCTGACGGTCGCGACGAAACCGCGCCGTATCGACGACCTGCGCGCGTGGATGGAAGCCGCGACGTCGCGATGGGGCCATCCGTCGCTCGCATGGCTCGATACCGGCGAGATCCGCGCACGCATCGCATCGACACGCTACCTGGCCGGCGTGCACGATCCGCTGTCGGGCCACCTGCATCCGCTCAAGTACTGCCTCGGCCTCGCCGACGCGGCGCGCCGCGAAGGCATCGCGCTGCATGCGCACACGCCGGCGCTCGACATCGTGCGCGGTGCGCGGCCCGTCGTGCGCACGCCGTCGGGCGAGGTGCGCTGCCGCTTCGTCGTGGCGTGCTGCAACGCGGGGCCCGGCGGCATTCTCCCGGCCGCGACCGCCGCCCGCATCGCGCCGATCGCGTCGTACATCATCGCGACCGAGCCGCTCGGGCAGACGCGCGCCGACGCGCTGATCGCCCGCCGCGAAGCCGTGTGCGACAACAATTTCTTCCTCGACTACTTCCGGCTGTCGGCCGACCACCGGATGCTGTTCGGCGGCCGCGCGAACTCGGCCGGCGCATCGCCCGCGGCGCTCGCCGAAGCGATCCGGCAGCGCATGGTCGGCGTGTTCCCGCAGCTCGGCGACGTACGCGTCGACCACGCGTGGGGCGGCTTCGTCGACGTCACGCGCAACCGCGCGCCGGACTTCGGCGCACTCGATCCGAACTTCTTCTACGTCCAGGGCTTCAGCGGCCACGGCGTCGCGCTCACCGGCATCGCCGGACGCGCGATCGCCGGCGCGATCGCGGGCGACACGCACGCGTTCGACCTGTTCGCACGCTTGCGTCACCGGCGCTTTCCCGGCGGCGACGCATGGCGGCAACCCGCGCTCGAACTCGGGATGCTGTACCACCGCGTGCGCGAGCTGTTCTGAACTCCTTTTCTCCGTATTCCCGATCATGCAGACCTTCGCCAACCAGCCGCACGTCGCGTCTTACTACGCGGCAACCGCCAACGATACGACCCGCCACCCGCCGCTCGCCGGCACGATCGACGCCGACGTGTGCGTGATCGGCGCGGGCCTCACGGGCCTCTCCGCCGCGCTCAACCTCGCCGAGCGCGGCCATTCGGTGGCCGTGCTCGAAGCGTCGCGGGTCGGATGGGCGGCGAGCGGCCGCAACGGCGGCCAGCTGATCGGCGGCTTTGCGTGCGACATCGACACGTTCGGCCAGTTCATGCCGGAAAGCGACGTGAAGCGCATCTGGGACATGGGGCTCGAAACGCTGTCGCTCGTGAAGTCGCGTATCGCGCAGCACGACATCGACTGCGCGCTGGTGCCCGGCTACCTGACCGCCGCGAACACCGAGCGCGACGCCGATTCGCTCAAACGCTGGCGCGACGACGCCGCGAAACGCTTCGGCTACGACCGCTTCCACTTCGTCGAAGCCGACGAACTCGGCGACTACGTGCAGTCGGCCCGCTATTGCGGCGGGCTGTACGACCCCGACAGCGGCCACCTGCATCCGCTCAACTACACGCTCGGCCTCGCGCGGGCGGCGACCGGCGCGGGCGTGCGTATCCACGAGGACAGCTGCGTGACGCGCGTGCGCGACGTAGCGGGCGGCCACGTCGTCGAGACGCGCGGCGGCAACGTGCGCGCGCGCTTCGTCGTGCTCGCGTGCAACACCTACGTCGGCACGCTCGCGCCCGCGCTGGCGAGGAAGATCATGCCGGTCGGCACCTACGTGATCGCGACCGAGCCGCTCGGCGAAGCGCGCGCCGCCGCGCTGATGCCCGCCCGCGCGGCGATCTGCGACAGCCGCTTCGTGCTCGACTATTTCCGGCCGGCGCCCGACACGCGGCTCGTGTGGGGCGGCAAGGTCAGCTATTCGACGCGGGAACCGCGCGACCTCGCCGCGGCGATGCGTGCGGACATGCTGAAGACGTTCCCGCAGCTCGCGGACGTGAAGGTCGACTACGCGTGGGGCGGCTTCGTCGACATCACGATGAACCGCGCGCCGCACTTCGGCCGCATCGCGCCGACGATGTACTTCGCGCAGGGGTTTTCGGGGCACGGCGTAAACACGACCGCGCTCGCGGGCAAGCTGATCGCCGAAGCGATCGACGGACAGGCGAGCCGCTTCGACCTGTTCGACAAGATCCGGCATCGCGACTTCCCCGGCGGCGAAGCGCTGCGCACGCCGGCGCTGGTGCTCGCGATGAGCTGGTACCGGCTGCTCGACGCGTTCGGCGTGCATTGAGCGGCATGCGCGCCCGCGACGAACGGCTGCGCGCGAACGCCGCCGGTGCCCACGCGCCGGTATGAATGCGCGCCGGGCCCGCTACTCGGCCACCTTCTGCCGCATCGTCACGAATTCCTCCGCCGCGGTCGGGTGAATGCCGATCGTGTCGTCGAACTGCGCCTTCGTCGCGCCCGCGCGAATCGCGATCGCGATGCCCTGGATGATCTCGCCCGCGTCGCGGCCGACCATGTGCGCGCCGACCACGCGCTGGCTGTCGCGCGCGACGACGAGCTTCATCATCGTGCGCTCGTCGCGCCCCGACAGCGTATGGCGCAGCGCCTTGAACGACGTGCGGTAGACGTCGACCTCGCCGTGCGCGTGACGCGCATCGGCCTCGGTCAGACCGACCGTCGCGACCTCGGGCTGACTGAAGACGGCCGACGGCACGCAGGCATGATCGGCCGCGACGCGCGACCCGCCGAACAGCGTGCGCGCGAGCAGCCCGCCGTCGCGCGTCGCGACCGGCGTGAGCTGCGGCCGCGACGTGACGTCGCCGATCGCGTGGATCGACGGCACCGATGTCGCCGAATACGCATCGACGGCGATCGCGCCGCGCGCGTCGAGCATCACGCCCGCCTGCTCGAGCCCGAGCCCGTCGACGTTCGGCACGCGGCCGGTCGCATAGAGCACCTGGTCGTACGGCCCGTGCCATGCATCGCCGACGCGCACGCTCAACGTGCCGTCGTCCGCGCGTTCGATCGACTCGACCACCGCACGCGCGTGGATCGCGACGCCCTGCTTCGTCATCTCGTCGGTCAGGAACTGGCGCACGTCGTCGTCGAAGCCGCGCAGGATCTTTTCGCCGCGATAGAACAGGTCGACCTGGCTGCCGAAGCCGTTGAAGATGCCCGCGAACTCGACCGCGATATAGCCGCCGCCGACCACCGCGATGCGCGCGGGCAGCGCCGGGAGCGACAGCGCCTCGCGCGACGTGATCGCGTGCTCGATGCCGGGACGCGGCGGCAACGACGGACGCGAGCCGGTCGCGATCGCGATGTGGCGCGCGCGGAGCGTGCGGCCGCCGATCGCGACGGTATGCGCATCGACGAGCGTCGCGCGCCCCGCGTGCATGTCGACCCCCGACTGCGTCAGCAGATTGATGTAGATGCCGCTGAGCCGGTTGATCTCGCGATCCTTCGCGGCGATCAGCGCGGGCCAGTCGAGCGTGCCGGCGCCGAAGGTCCAGCCGAAGCCCTTCGCGTCCTCGACTTCATGCGGATAGTGCGATGCGTAGACGAGCAGTTTCTTCGGGATGCAGCCGCGCAGCACGCAGGTGCCGCCGATCTGCTCTTCTTCCGCTATGCCGACGCGTGCGCCGTATGACGCGGACATCCGCGCGAGCCTCACGCCGCCGGAGCCGGCGCCGATGACGAACAGGTCGTAGTCGAAATTCATCGCATTGCCTCATCGCAGTTCGGATGAACGGACGATAGCAAGATTCGGGGATGCGTGCGGCGCGCGGCGCCGGGCGCGCGCCCAATAAAAAACGGCGAGAGACGTGGCCTCTCGCCGATCAAACCGGCTGCCGGGTGTGCCATGCGTCACCGATCGACCGCATGCCCGACCCGCCGGCCGCGCGGCACCGGTCCGCCCGGGCGCGCGAAGGGCGCGCCCGCGGCCGGACCGGCCGCCATGCTCATGCCTGCGACGTGTCGCCGCCGTCCGTCGCCTGCGTGTCGTCTGCCTGCTGCGGCTGCTCTTCCTTCTTCTCGAGCATGCCTTCGATCGCTTCGGCGCCCTTGAAGCCGGCCACGGCCGCGGCCGCCTTGGTCAGCAGGCCCGCATCCGGATCGAGCTTTTCCGCGCCTTCCACGGCTGCGATTGCGCCGGCGATTTCACCCACGGTGTTCAGGATACCCATCGTCATCCCCTTCAAGAAAATCGTGAGCGCATCGTCCCACGAAAAAAACCGGCAGACCGCGATTGTCATCGCCGGATACACAAGTTACGCACCTGGCCGGCCGCGCTCGACGCGCGCCACCGGAACGACGCACGCGCGGGCCTGACGGCACGCAACGGGCGATGCACGCAGCGTAGCGGAAAGCCTGCGCGCGTACTGTAAAAGTATGTTCTGGAATGCCGACGGATCGCTTACGGCGCGGGACTTCGGCAATGGAGCGATTACCGAATAGTCGTGCGCGCGTATGAAGGTCGCGGATCGAAAAAAGAGGCGCCTCGCGGCGCCTCTTCGATGCGCGCCGGGCGAATGCCGGCGCATGCGTTCCGACGTTCGTCAGAAGATATTGCGCAGGCCGATCGCGATGCCCGTCTGGTTGCTGCGCCCCGGCAGCTCGACGTTCGCCGCGCCGTTCGTCTTGTTGAAGTCGACGGTGCCGTAGACTTCGGTGCGCTTGCTCAGCGCGTACTCGGCGATGCCGACGATCGCATAGCGGTTGCCGCTCGCGAGCGTGCCGTTCGTGGTCATCGCGTTGCGCATGTGGTCGTAGTAGAACGCGCCCGTCAGCGTCAGCGGTGCGCTGACCTGCCAGCTCACGCCCGCGAACGGACCGTCGTCGATCCGGCCCGTGCCCTTCGCGACCGGAATCGTCTGCTGCGCGAGCAGGCTGTCGACGAAGCCGGTGTCGTCCTTCGAACGCAGGTAGCCCGCGTAGATCTTCGCCTTGCTGAACGCATACACGACGTTCGCGTGGTAGATCGTCTGCTTGCGTGCCGAGTTGTCGCTGTTCTGCTGCGCGCCGGCCGCGATGCTGAGCGGCCCCATCACGTACGACAGCGACACGCCCCACGCATTGCCCTTGCCGAGCGAGCCCGGAATCTGGCCCGAGAAGCCGCCGGCGCCGGTCGATTCGTAGTTGGTGCCCGTCGAGTACATCGCCTTCGCGGTCAGGCCGTCGAACTTGCCGGTGTACTTGATCTGGTTGTCCGCATACAGGCCGCCGCCGAGTGCCACCGGCAGCCATGCGTTTTCGAGGTAGTTGCCGACCGTGAGTGGATCGTAGGTGTCCGACAGCAGGTCGAACAGCGGCGTCTTCTGGCGGCCGAGGGTCACCGTGCCGTACGGGCTCTGCAGGCCGACGTACGCTGCGCGGTTGAACAGGCGGCCGCTGTCGGCGAATGCGCCGTTCTGCAGGTTCACGCCGCTTTCGAGGTTGAACACGGCCTTCAGGCCGCCGCCGAGGTCTTCCGTGCCGTAGATGCCGAAGCGGCTGTTCGTGATCGCGCCGTTGGTCATCGACAGCAGGCCGTCGTTCTTGGCGTTGGCGTTGGTCAGGTAACGGATGCTGGCGTCGGCGACGCCCCAGAGCGTGACCGAGCTTTGCGCGGCCGCGTACTGGCTGGCAAATGCGAGCGCGGCGCCCCCTGCGATGGCTGCGAGTCGGGTGGTCTGCTTCATGAGCTTTCCTGTTTGTAGGTGTCTCCATTCATGGCCGGCCGCGTGCGCAGCCGGGTGGCGATCGCTCGCGTTTTTGGCGCGCGCGATGTGGCCTGAATCATATGACGAGTGCAATCGCTGAAAGAAATTGAAATGCGCGGTAATCGCGGAACTGTCGCCCGCGCACAACGTTACGGGCGTGATGCTTGTCCGGCGGGCGGCGAGCGCCGCGCGGCGGCAACCGGCCGCGAGTTTACGGTGCGTCGGGTTTGTCAGGATCGCGCGACAGGCGCCCTGGAACGGATCGGCGCACGCAAGCGTGCGCCGTGTACGGGGTCACGCCGCCGCCGGCCCGCCGTCGGCCGCATGCCGGCGCCACGCGCGCCGCACGATTTCCGCGAACGCGCCGACGAGCAGCAGCACCGCGCCCCACAGCGCGAGGTCCGGCATGAGCCGCGTCACGAGGCCGCCGGCCACCGCGCCGGCCAGGAAGCAGAAGCTGATCGTCGCGAGCAGCGCCGAGTCGTGCAGCGCGCCCGCGTCGTAGCGCGGGATCAGCCCGACGAACAGCTTCTGCGCGGCGCGCCGCAGGTTGCCGGTCGTCATCACCGACGTGTACGACAGTTCCTCCAGATGGGTGAACGACAGCGTCTGCAGCGTCGCGACGAACGAGATGCCCGGAATCAGCCACGCGCTCGACACGCCGACGAGCCCGCTCGCGGCAATGCCGAGAAACGCGATCTCGACGATCAGGCTCGTGAACGCCGTGTGCCGCATCCAGCCGCGCTGCGCGGCAAGGCCGAGCAGGTGCGCGACGAACACCGCGATCACGAAGCCGACGAGCGGCGGCACGTGATGCAGCGCGGCGGCCCATTCGCCGGCCGACAGGTTGATGCCGAGCAGCGCGACGTTGCCGGTCATCGTGTTCGCGAACACGTGGCCGTGGCCGACGTACGTGTACGCGTCGAGGTAGCCGCCGGACAGCGTGAGCAATGCGGCGACGGTGAGATTGCGGCTGGCGCCGTCGAGATCCATCGATCCTCCCGTGGTGCACGCCGCCCGGCCATGCGCGGCGGGCGGTGCGAAATTCAGTCCTGCCGGCCGGCGCGAACGCCGCCGGCGCCGCGCGGCCGGGCCTCGCCCGCGTACCGCGCGCCAATATGATGCTGGCCGTCGGGGGGCCGATTCCCGGCGCGCATCGCCGCGCGCCGGAGCCTCGCGACCGGGCGGGTTGCGTCGCCGGAAGACCGGCCGAGTATACCGGGCCGACCGGCTCCGATCGCGCCACGACTGCACCCCGAGCGCCGCCCCGCGCCGCTTCACCGAGCCTTCGAATGACACTCGCGAAGTTCTTCCTGCGCCATACCGTGATCCCGTTCGCCGCGATCGTGCAGGTGGCCGTCCGGGCGTTCAACCGCGAATCGGGCGAGATCGATGCGCGCCAGTACGCGGCGCGGGTGGCCGCCTATCCGTCGTTCACACCGAAGCTGAAGCACGAGGTGGCCGACGCGTTGCGCGGCGGCAAGGTCGGCAAGGCCGATTACGGCGCGATCATGCGCGACGCGCTCGACGCGGGTTTCGTGGTCGACTGGCCGGCGGTGACGGACGACGTCGGCAGCGCGCGCGGCCGGCTGCTCGGCCTCGTGAACGGCGACCTGCCGGCGTCGCGCTAGCCGGCCGGCCGCGGGCCGCTCACTGCCCGATGCCGGTGAGGCCGATCAGCGCGCCGCCGGCGAGCAGCCACAGCGGATGGATGCGCGTGCGCCACGCCAGCACCGCGCACGCGGCCGTGATGCCCCACTGGATCGCCGTGCGGTTCGACGCCTCGGAGATCAGCAGCGCGCTCGCCGCGACGAGCCCGGCCGTGACGGGCATCATCCCCTGCTGCACGTAGCGGCGCCACGGCCGGTCGCGAAAGCGCTCCCACGCATGCAGCGCGAGCACGGTGACGATCGACGACGGCCCGAACTTCGCGAGCGACGCGACCAGCAGCCCCGCCCAGCCGGCCACGTGCCAGCCGACCAGCGACACGATCATCATGTTCGGCCCGGGCGCCGCCTGGGCCAGCGCGAACAGCGCGGTGAACTCGTGCGCGCTCATCCAGTGATGCACGTCGACGACCTGCCGCTGCATCTCCGGCAGGATCGTGTTGCCGCCGCCGAATGCGAGCAGCGACAACTGGCTGAAGATCGTCGCGATGGCGATCAGCGTGTCGTTCATGGCCGGCGCTCCGGTTGCGAGTCGGGCGTGCCCTGCGAATCGTGCGCGCCCCGCGCGGCGGCCGGCGCCGGCTGTGGCGTGCCCGCGTCGCGGCGGCGCGACGCGAGCCACACGCTGACGGGCGTCAGCACGAGCATGGTGGTCAGCAGCGGCAGGCGCACCACCGCGATCGCGACGAACGCCAGCGCCGCGATCGCGGCCGCCGTGCGCGGCGCCCGCAGCAGCGGCTTCGCGACCTTCACGGCCATCGCGACGAGCAGCCCGGCGGCCGCGGCCGCGAGCCCCGCGAACAGGTGCTGCACGTGCGGATCGTTCTGCGTCTTCGCGTACAGCACGCCGAGCGCGACGACGACGAGCGTCGGGCCCGCGATCAGCCCAAGAATGCCGGCGAACGCGCCGGCGACGCCGCGAAAGCGCATGCCGACCGCGACCGACAGGTTGATCACGTTGCCGCCCGGCAGGAACTGGCACAGGCCGAGCAGATCGGTGAATTCGTCGGCGGAGAGCCACTTGCGCTCGTCGACGATGGTGCGCCGCGCGAACGGCAACGCGCCGCCGAACGACATCAGGCCGAGCGACAGGAAACCGGTGAACAGCTCGGCGAGGCCGACGCGGCGGGGCGTCGCGGCGGACGGCGGGAAAACGGATTGCATGGTGCTCCTCACTAAACGGTGAACCGAGGTTACCGCCGTTCCGGAGGATGGCAAAACGATTTTATCGGTGCGCCCTTGTGATCTAGAATCACAAGCATGGCACGCGATCTCCCGCCCTTTTCCGCGCTTCGGGCCTTTGAAGCCGCGGCACGACATGAAAGCTTCAGCGCCGCCGGCGACGAGCTGCATGTGACCCATGGTGCCATCAGCCGGCAGATCGCCGGATTCGAGGCGTGGCTCGGCAAGCCGGTGTTCCACCGCTACGGCAAGCGCGTGAAGCTCACCGACGAAGGCCGCCGCTACCTGGACACCGTGCGGGCGGCGTTCGACAGCATCGCGCACGCGACCGAGCAGTTGCGCCATACCGGCGCGGCGCGCGTGCTGCGCATCAACGCGCTGCCGACCTTCGCGATGAAATGGCTGCTGCCGCGCCTGTCGCGGTTCCAGCGCGACGTGCCGAACGTCGAGCTGAAGCTGTCGACGTCGAATGCGCCGCTCGACACGCTGAACGGCTTCGACGTCGCGATCCGACGCGGCCCCGGCCACTGGCCGACCTGCACGAGCGGCCACTTCCTCGACGAAAGCGTGATCCCGGTCTGCAGCCCGGCGCTGCTCAGGCGCGCGCCGATTACCCGCGCGGACGATCTCGCGCGGCACGTGCTGCTGCATTCGGATACGCGGCCGGAAGGCTGGCGCGACTGGTTCGCGGCGGCCGGCGTGACGATGAAGGGGCGCAAGCGGCAGTCGTTCGACCACTTCTACCTGGCGCTGCAGGCCGCCGTCGACGGGCTCGGCGTCGCGCTCGGCCCGCTGCCGCTGATCGACGACGAGCTCGCGAGCGGACGGCTCGTGATGCCGCTGGCCGGGCCGCGCATCGCGACGCGCAGCTACTGGTGGATCACGCCGCACGCGCCGGCCGACGATCCGCTCGTCGCGCAGTTCTGCGCGTGGCTGCAGGCGCAGTCGAATACCGGCGCGTGAAGGCGCGCCGGCGGGCGGCAGCGCGCCGCCCGTCCCCGGTCAGACCACCGGGCCCGGTTCCTTTTCCTTGCGCAGGATCGCGTACAGGATGATCGCGCCGAACGTCGCGGTGCCGATCCCGCCGAGGCCGAAGCCGCCGAACTTCAGCGAGAAGTCGCCGGCGCCGAGCACGAGCGTGACGGCCGCGACGATCAGGTTGCGGTTGTCGGAAAAGTCGACCTTGTTGACGACCCAGATCCGCGCGCCCGTCACCGCGATCAGCCCGAACACGACGATCGACACGCCGCCGAGCACGGGGCCCGGGATCGTCTGGATCACCGCGCCGAATTTCGGCGAGAAGCCGAGCCCGATCGCGATCAGCGCGGCGAGCGCGAACACCAGCGTCGAGTAGATCCGCGTGACGGCCATCACGCCGATGTTCTCCGCGTACGTCGTGACGCCCGTGCCGCCGACGCTGCCCGACACGATCGTCGCGAGGCCGTCGCCGATGAACGCGCGGCCGACGTAGCGGTCGAGGTTGTGCCCCGTCATCGCGCTGACGGCCTTGATGTGGCCGAGGTTCTCGGCGACGAGGATCACCGCGATCGGCGCGAGCATCAGCATCGCGTGCGGGTCGAACACCGGGGCGCGGAAGGCCGGCACGCCGAACCACGCGGCCTGCCCGACGATCGAGAAGTCGATCGGCTTGCCGAGGCCCATCCCGTTGGTCGCGATCGCATGGATCGCGTAGGCAATCGCGAGCCCGACGAGGATCAGCAGGCGCTGCATCATCCCGCGCGCGAACACCGCGACGCCGCCGACGCACAGCACCGTGACGAGCGCCATCACCGAATCGAAGGTCGACGCCGAGACGCCCTTGACCGCGATCGGCGCGAGGTTCAGCCCGATCACCGCGACCACCGCGCCGGTCACGACCGGCGGCATCAGCGTCTCGATCCAGCGCGTGCCGATCGCCTGCACCAGCGCGCCAAGCGCGACGTAGACGACGCCGCACGCGACGATCCCGCCGAGCGCGACCGGAATGTTCGGGTTCGGGCCGCTGCCGCCGTAGCCCGTCACCGCGATCACGAGGCCGATGAACGCGAAGCTCGAGCCGAGGTAGCTCGGCACGCGGCCGCCGACCAGCACGAAGAACAGCAGCGTGCCGATGCCCGACATGAAGATGCACAGATTCGGGTCGAATCCCATCAGCAGCGGCGCGAGCACGGTCGAGCCGAACATCGCGACCACGTGCTGCACGCCCATCGCGATCATCTGCGGCCACGCCAGGCGTTCGTCGGGGCCGACCACGCGCGATGCCGCGCCGGTCGATTGGACCCGCCAGCGCGGGAAGTAGGAATCGGACATGGGGAAAGGGCTCCTGTCGGTCGCCGGCTGCCTGGGATGCGCCGGTCTGGAATCTGGCGCGAGTTTACGGAGCGGAGATGGGGCTGGCAAGCGCGCCGGCACGCGCGGCTGACGGGCGTGGGACGGGGTGTCCCGCCCGCGCGGACCGGCGAAGCGGCCGCCCGCGCGGGGCACGCGGGCGGCGGAGGGCGCCGGCGCGGACGTAAGCGTGCGCTCACATCGCCGCCGGCGCGCGGTGCATCAGGGGTTGATGTACTGGAACAGCGACATGTTCTGCAGTTGCACGTAGGCCTTCTGCGCGCCGGTCAGCGCGTTCTGCACCTGCAGGTACTGGCTGATCGTCGTGACCATGTTGGTGCTGGTCAGGTCCGACAGGTTGCTGGTCGTCTGCAGCGACGCCGTCTGGTTGACGGCCTGCATCGCCTTGACCTCCTGCTCGCGGCCGCCGACCGATGCCTGGATCGTCGTGACGTTGCGCATCGTGTTGCCGAGCTTGGTCGAGCCGGTCATCAGCGCATTCTTCAGCGCCGCGCCCGCCACCGCATTCGCCGTCACGGGCGTCTTCAGCGCCGAGATCATCGCGTCGAGCGTCGAGAACACGTCGGAGCCGCCGCTCGCCTGCGGCGCGGGCGAGACCGCGAACGTGTCGCCGGCGGCCGGCGTGCCCGATACGGCCACCGTCATCCCGCCGCCGAGCGAGATCGCCGAGCCCGCCGAATAGGCCTGCGCCGGCGTGGTGGTCGGCGGGCTGGCCGAATTGTCGGTCACCGTGTAGGTCGGCGCGGCGGCCGTGCCGCCGAACGTGATCGAGAACTGATGGCCGTTCGTCGCGATCGACGGGTTCGTCACCGTGACCGCGCCGATCGTGCCGGTGCCCGTGTTGCCCGCGCCGGCCGACGGCACCGGCGAGCTGCCGATCGCCGGCACCGACATGAAGACGGCCGCGCCCGTGTCGCCCTGCGCCACGGTGCTCGAATCGGCGATCTGCACCTGACGCGTCCCCGTGTCGCCGACATAGGTGACGCTGCCGCTCGGCGTCGTCGAAAACGGCGCCGCCGAATTCTTCGTGCCGGCGAACAGGTAGTTGCCCGCGCCGTCGTTGGTGTTCGCGAGCGTCATCAACTGGTCGCGGTAACCCTGCAGCTGCGTCGCGAGCGCCGAGCGGTCGCTGTCGGACAACGAACCGTCGCCGGCGCGCACGAGCAGCGTCTGCGCGCTCGTCAGCACGCTGCTCACGCTCTGCAGCGTCTGGTCCTCGGCCTGCAGCGACGCGAGCGCGGTGTTCTGGTTGGTCGCGTACTGCGACAGCGTCGCCGACGTCATCGACAGCTGCACGGCCTGCGCCGCGCCGGCCGGGTTGTCGGCCGCCGTCTGCAGGCTCACGCCGCTCGAGATCTGCTGATACAGCTGCGCGAGCTGGGCCTGCTGGTCGTTCATTTGGGAAACGTTCAGCTGGAAGAACTGGGCGCTGGAAATCCGCATCGCTTCTATTCCTCGAATCCGGTCAGTTGAACAGGCCGAGCACGGTCTGGAACAGCGTCGCCGCCGTCTGGATCACCTTCGCGTTCGCCTGGTAGAGCTGCTGGTACTGCATCAGGTTGGCCGCTTCCTCGTTCTGGTTCACGCCCGACACCGACTGCTGCGCCTCGGTGATCTGGCCGATCAGCCCGGTCTGCGCGGCGCTCGACGATTTCAGCTGGGTCGTCGTGTTGCCAATGCCGTTCACGTAGCTCGCATATGCGCCCGTGAGCGTCGTCGTGCCGTTGCCGAGCGCCTTCGCGTTGACCAGCTTCGACAGCGCGAGCGCGTTGGAGCCGTCGCTGGTGCCGCCCGCGTACGGCCCGATCGTGAACGAGTCGCCGGTCGCCGGTGCGCCGGACAGCGTGACGCTCACGCCGTTGAGCGCGCCCGCGGCCGTCCCCGACATCGTCAGCGTCGCGCCGGCCGCCGGGTCGTACGGGACGGTGTCCGTCGGGTTGTTGATCGTGACCGACGTCGGCGGCGTGGTGCCGATCGTCACCGTGGTGCCGACCGGGAAGCCCGTCAGCGTCTTCGCCGTCGCGTCGTAGGTCAGCTTGGTCGTCGGCACCTGGTAGCCCGCGGTCACGCCGCCGAGCGTGATCTTGCCGGTGCCGGTATTGGTGCTCGCCGCCGACGTGACGGCCGGCGACGCGGCCGCGATCGCCGACGCGCTCGTCGTCGCGAGGCCGAAGCCGTTCAACGCGCCGCGCGTCGGCAGCACGGTGAACTTGTCGCCGGCGTTCATCGCGCCGGACGGGGTCGAGAAATTCAGCCCGCCGAGCGAGACCGGCATCGGCCCCGCCTTCTGGTCGACCACCGCGCCGCTCGCGCGGTCGGTCAGCGTGTAGTTCGTGCCGTCGAACGAGAGCGTGTAGTCGCTCGTCGTCGGCTGCGACGCGTTCGCGAACGATACGGACAGCGACGCGTTGCCGGTATTGCCCTGGTTCGAGTACACGGTCGGCGACGGCATCGTGAACAGGTTGCCGCCCGGGTTGCCCGACAGGTCGATGCCGAGCGCGTTCTGCGCGTTGACCTGCGCGGCGAAGCTGGTCGCGATCGCGCCGAGCTGGGCCTGCGCGGGATCGAGCGTCTGGCTGCGGAACGCGAGCAGGCCGCCGAGCGTGCCGCCCGACAGCGACGAATCGGGCAGCGCCTGGTTCGGCCCCTGCGGGTTCGCGCCGGCGATCCCCTGCGACACGACGGTCAGCTCGCTCGGATCGGACGACGACGTGACGGCCGCGAGCTGGTAGCTCTTGTCGGCGACGACGAGCGGCTGGCCGCCCGACAGGAACACGCTGTAGCCGCTGTCGTTGCGCACGACCTGGATGCCGGCGAGGCCCGACAGGTTCGACACCGCGAGGTCGCGCTGGTCCATCAACTGGTTCGGCGGCTGCCCCTGGCTGCTCGCCGCCGCGATCTGCTGGTTCAGCTGCGCGATCTGCGCGGTGTACGTGTTGATCTGCGACACGGTGCTGGTGAGCTGCGTGTTCACGCTCTGGCGCAGCGCGTCGTACTGCTGGCCGGCCGCGTTGATCTGGTTGGCCAGCGTCTGCGCGTTGCTGATCGCGGTCTGGCGCACCGACGGGTCGGACGCGTTGTTCGCGACGTTCTGCAGCCCGGTGAAGTAGCTCGTGATCCCGGTCGAGATCCCCGCCGTCGGGCTGCCGATGTAGTTGTTCAGCTGCGCGACGAGCGTGTACCACGTCGACAGCGCGCCGCCCTGCGTCTGCGCGGTGTTCAGCTGGTCGCTCAGGTACTGGCTGTACTGGCGCTGCACGGTGACGGTGCTCACGCCTTGCGGCATGTAGCCGCTGCCCGTGTACTGGCCGCTCGTTTCGGCATAGACCGGCCGCTCGACCGAATAGCCGGGCGTCGCGGCGTTGCTGATGTTGTTGCCGGTCGTCGTGAGGCCCCAGAGCGCGGCATTCAGGCCGCTGACGCCGAGGTTCATGAGTGTGTTGGACATGCGCGATCCTGATGAGCCGGCCGCGCTGCGGCCGCCGGGTTGCGTGACTCCCGGTATAACGGCCGCCGATCGAAAAAATTGAGGAAAAAATGCACGCGCGACGCGCGCGTGCGCGTCGCCGGTCGAAGCGTCCGGCGGGCAGGGCCGGCGGCGGGTCGCGGGGCGCGCCGGGCAAGGCCGGCGGCCGCGGGCGCGTCAGGCCCGCGCGAGCGAGCGGCGCTTCATTTCGAGCTGCGTGATCAGCCGTTGCAGCGTGTTTTCCGCGCTGCCCGGCAGCGACATGTAGCGAAAGCCGAGCTGGTAGCGCCGCGACCCGTTCGGCATCTGCGTCGAGCGCTGCGACACCAGCTGCAGGTCGAGCGACAGCTTGCCGTGGCCGGTCAGCTCGAGCTCGACGTCCGGCAGCAGCGTGCCGACCTCGAGCGCCTCGACGCGTTCGTCGGCCGTGCGCAGCCCCACGCCGCCGAGCGACAGGTTATGCACCTCGAACAGGAAGCTCTCGCCGTCCGGCAGCTTGCCGCGGCACAGGAACGGATCGACGATCGGCGCGTCGACGCGGAAATATTCGCGGCGCTGGATGCAGACCAGCACGTCGGGGAAATCGGCGACGAATGCGGGCAGCCCCTCGAAGCGCGTCTCGCGCGGCGTGCCCGTGGTGAATTCGACGCGCACGCCCTCCGGCGAGGCCGCGAACGTGCAATGCGACGCGCCGAGGATGCCGGCGTTCTGCTCGGACAGCGCACCCCAGTCGAACGTGAACGTCCGCGCACCGACATCGACCTCGAGCAGGCGCGTGACGAGCTGGCCGCCCGGGTACTGGACGGTCAGGAAATCGCCGCGGTTCACGAGGTTGCGCAGCTGCACGCCGATTTCCAGCGGATTGCGGCGGGCATAGTCGGGCCCGGAGTGGCCTGCATCCAGGCTGGGGTCCGTCGACGTTTCGATATTCATGGCTAGCCGGTCTTTCTTGTCATGAGCGCCCGGACAACCGGTGCGCAGTAAAACCGGGCCAGATCACGAGCCCGGTCACAGGTCTCTCACACTTAGCGGCAGTGCTGACCGAAAGTTTAGATCGAATTGGCGAATTTTTTCGCGCAAACGTTGAAACCGCGCGCGGCGAGTTGCCGGGCGCGGTCCGAAAGGGGCGAGCGGAGGGCGGCGGGCGCCCGTTTCCGGCGCAACCGGGCGCGGGCCGTCAGCCGATCTGCTGCATGATCGAGATCAGCTTTTTCGCGTAGTTCGGGTCGGTCGCGTAGCCCGCCTTCTGCATCCCGTGCGCGAAGCCTTCGACGCTGCGGCTCGCGCTGAGCACGCCCGAGTAGCGCGGGTTGTTCTTCAGCAGGTTCGCGTAGTCGGTCATCGCGTGCTCGTACGAGTCGTACGCCCGGAACTTCGCGACCACGCGGCGCGGCGTGCCGTTCACGTATTCGGTCGTCAGCGCCGACACCGTGCGGCCCGTCCAGCTCTTGTTCGCCTTGATGCCGAACACGTTGTAGCTGGTCGAGCCGTCGGCCGCGCGGATCTCGCGCTTGCCCCAGCCCGACTCGAGCGCGGCCTGGCCGACGATGAAGCGCGCCGGGATGCCGGTCGTCGCGCTGGCCGCCTGCGCGGGGCCGGCGAGCCGGTCGACGAACGCGTCGGCGTCCTGCACGCCGCTCGCGCCCTTCAGCGGCGGCGTCAGCGCGCTGCCGGCCGAATAGCCGCGCGCGCCGGCGAGCCCGCCGTTGTTCGCCGCGTTCGCATAAGCCTTCGCCATCGCGTTCATCGCGGCGAGGCTGCCTTCGTTGCCGGCCGTGCCGAAGCCGGCCGCCCCCAGGCCGCCCGCGCCGGCGCCCACGTCGGCCGCCGTGTCGCTGCCGGCACCGGCGCCGGCGTTGCGCAGCAGCTGCTTCATCAGCGCGTCGGCGACGCCCATCCCGCGCGTCGACATCTGCTGCGCGAGCTGCTGGTCGAGCATCGACGTGTACATCTTCGACGTATGCGAATCGAACAGGCCGCCGTCCGGCGACGCGTCGCGCATGCTCTTGAGCATCATCTGCGTGAACATCGCGTCGAACTGGCCCGCGACCGCCTTCGCGCCGGCCTGCGGCGACTGCCTCGCCTGCGCGCGCAGCGCATCGAAACCCTGCACGTCGAGCGCGAAGCGCTGCGTGAGGTCGTTCGCGTTCGGAAGGTTCGCCGCCATTTAGATGACCTCCAGGTCGGCGCGCAACGCGCCGGCCGCCTTCATCGCCTGCAGGATCGACATCAGGTCCGCGGGCGTCGCGCCGAGCGTGTTCAGCGCCTTCACGACGTCGGCGAGGTTCGCGCCGGCCGTCACCATCTTCAGCGCGCCGTTGTCCTGCTTCAGCTGGATCTGCGACTGCTGCGCCACCACGGTCTGCCCGTTCGAGAACGGCCCCGGCTGCGACACGACCGGCTGCGTATTGACGACGACCGACAGGTTGCCGTGCGCGACCGCGCAGCTCTGCAGCGTGACCATCTGGTTCATCACGATCGAGCCGGTGCGCGCGTTCAGGATCACCTTCGCCGCGGCCTTGTCCGGGCTCACGTCGAGGTTCTGCAGCCGCGCCATGAACGCGACCTGCTGCGCCGAATCGGCCGGCGCCGCGAGCTGGATCGTGCGGCCGTCGAGCGCCGTCGCGGTGCCCGGGCCGAAGCTCGAGTTGACCGCGGACACGATCCGCTGCGCGGTGCCGTAGTCCATGTCGTTCAGCTGCAGCTGCAGCACGCCGTTCATCTGCGCGATCGCGTTCGGCACCGCGCGTTCGACGATCGCGCCGCCGACGATCCGGCCGGCCGCGAGCTGGTTCACCTGCACGCGGCTGCCGTTCGCGCTGGCGCCCGCGCCGCCGACCGCCATGTTGCCCTGCGCGAGCGCGTACACCTGCCCGTCCGCGCCCTTCAGCGGCGTGAGCAGCAGCGTGCCGCCGCGCAGGCTCTTCGCGTTGCCGAGCGACGATACCGTCACGTCGAGCGCCTCGCCCGGCCGCGCGAACGGCGGCAGCGTGGCCGTCACCATCACGGCCGCGACGTTCTTCAGCTGCATGTTGTTCAGCGACGACGGGCCGCCGTTCGCCGAACCGTTGTTGATCGAGATGCCGAGGTTCGCGAGCATGTTCGCGAGCGTCTGCGTCGTGAACGGCGTCTGCATCGTCTGGTCGCCCGTGCCGTCGAGGCCGACGACGAGGCCGTAGCCGATCAGCGGGTTGTCGCGCACGCCCTGGATCTGCGCGAGGTCCTTCAGGCGTTCCGCCTGCGCGGGCGCCGCGCCGAACACGCAGGCCGCGGCCACGGCCGCGAACGCGACGGCGAGCCGCGCGGCGGCTTGCACGCGGGCCGACAGGCGGCGGATCGGGGTCGTCTGCATCGTCATCACCACGGCGCGATGTTGAGGAAGAAGCGCTGCAGCCAGCCCATCGTCTCGGCTTCGTTGATGTAGCCCTTCGACGAGTATTCGATCTTCGCGTCGGCGACCTGCGTCGAGTAGACGGAGTTCGCGCCCGAGATCGTGTTCGGGTTGACGACGCCCGAGAAGCGCACGAATTCGTTACCCTGGTTGATCAGCATCTGCTTCTCGCCGCTGACCACGAGGTTGCCGTTCGGCAGCACGTTGGTGACGGTCACCGTGATCGTGCCGTTGAACGTGTTCGCCGCGCTCGCGCCGCCGGTCGCCGCGAACTTGTTGGCGCCGGTGGCCGACAGGTTCGCCTTCGCGAACAGCCCGCCGAGGAAGCCGGCCGTCGGCACGTTGAAGTCGGTGTTGCCCTGCCGGTTCGTGTTCGCGCCCGACGACTTGGTCGCGTTGATGTTCTCCGCGATCATGATCGTCAGGATGTCGCCGACGTTGCGCGGCCGCTGGTCCTCGAAGAGCGGCCGCCCCGCGTAGCCCGGGTTGTAGATCGAGCCGGGCGCCTGCATCGACATCGGCATCGGCGGCTGCGCCGTCATCGGCTGCTGGATGATCGGATCGCGCGGAATCTGCGCGCAACCGGCGAGCGCCGCCACCGCGACCGCGCAGGCTGCGCGGACGGGGGCTGACGGGAGGAGGCGGACCTGCTTCATGGCGACGGCGGGACTTTCCGGTTAGCTCTTCATCTGCGTGACGGTCTGCAGCATCTGGTCGGACGTCGTCACGGCCTTGCTGTTGATCTCGTAGGCACGCTGCGTCTGGATCATGTTGACGAGTTCCTGCACGACGTTCACGTTCGACGCCTCGACGTAGCCCTGGTTGAGCACGCCCGCGCCGTTCAGCCCCGGCTGCGACACGTTCGGCGCGCCCGACGACGTCGTTTCCGCGAACAGGTTCTCGCCCTTCGCCTCGAGGCCGGTCGGGTTGATGAAGGTCGCGATCTGCAGCGAGCCGATCTGTACCGCGTTGCTCGAGCCCGGCTGCGTGACCGACACGACACCGTCCTTGCCGATCGTCAGCGACTGCGCGTTCTGCGGCACGGTGATCGCCGGCAGCACCTGGTAGCCGCTCGACGTGACGAGCTGGCCCTGCGCGTTGGTCTGGAACGAGCCGTCGCGCGTGTACGCGTTGGTGCCGTCCGGCATCAGCACCTGGAAGAAGCCCGCGCCGTTGATCGCGACGTCCTTCGAGTTGCCGGTCTGCGTGAGGCCACCCTGCGTGTACAGGCGCTCGGTCGCGACCTGCTGCACGCCGGTGCCGAGTTGCAGGCCCGACGGCAGCTCGGTCTGCTGCGTCGAGTTCGCGCCGGGCTGGCGGATGGTCTGGTACAGCAGATCCTCGAATACCGCGCGCGACGCCTTGAAGCCGTTCGTGCTGGTGTTCGCGAGGTTGTTCGAAATCACGTCCATCTGCGCCTGCTGCGCATTCATGCCGGTGGCGGCGATGTAGAGCGAACGGTTCACTTGTCGATTCTCCTGCGTGGGCTGGCGCGGGCGCTCAGCTGAAGTTGAGCAGCTGGTTCGCCGACTGCTCGTTCTGGTCGGCCGTCTGGATCAGCTTCGACTGAAGCTGGAACGCGCGCGCGTTGTCGATCATCGCGACCATCGCGGTCACCGGGTTGACGTTGCTGCCTTCGAGCGAATTCGGCGTGACGACCACGTTCGGGTCGGCGTCGGCCGGATTGCCGTCGGCGGTGCGGAACAGCCCGTCGTTGCCGCGCGTGAGCGTGGCCGGATCGGGATTGACGAGCTTCATCTGGTCGACGATCGCGACGGCCGTCGGCGGATCGCCCGGCATCAGCGCGGACACCGTGCCGTCCTTGCCGATCGTTACTTCCGCGTTCGGCGGCACCGAGATCGGGCCGCCGTTGCCGATCACCGGCAGGTTGCTCGCGTTGACGAGCTGGCCGTTCTCGTCGACGTGCAGGTTGCCGGCGCGCGTGTACGCCTCGCTGCCGTCGGCCACCTGCACCGACAGCCAGCCGGCGCCCTGCACGGCGACGTCGAGCGGGTTGCCGGTGCGCGTGATCGGGCCCGGTGCGTAATCCGCGCCGGGCGTCGATGCGAGCACGTAGGTGCGCGTCGTCGTCGGGTCGACGTTGCTGCCGTCGCCGAAATTCATCGGCACCGCGCGATACGTCGCGAGCTGCGCGCGAAAGCCCGTCGTCGACGCGTTCGCGAGGTTGTTCGCGACGATCGCCTGCTGGTCGAGCGACTGCGACGCGCCCGTCATCGCCGTGTAGATCAGTCGGTCCATGGCTGCCGGTTATCCGCGCTTACAGGTTGATGAGCGTCTGGTCGACGGTCTGCTGCGTCTTGATCGTCTGCGCGTTGGCCTGGTAGTTGCGCTGCGCGGTGATCAGGTTGACGAGCTGCGACGTGAGGTCGACGTTCGAGTTTTCGAGCGCGCTGCCCTGCAGCGTGCCGTGGTTCGTGCTGCCCGGCGCGGAGATCTGCGGCACGCCCGATGCGGAGGTTTCCGCATACTGGTTGCCGCCGAGGTTCACCAGCCCGTTCGGGTTGTTGAAGTTCGCGAGCGCGATCTGGCCGAGCACGGCGGTCTGGCCGTTCGAGTAGTTGCCGGTCAGCTTGCCGTCGGCGCCGATCGAGTAGGTCGTCAGCGTGCCGCTCGCATAGCCGTTCTGCGCGAGGTTGTTCACGCCGTCCTTGCCGCCGTACTGCGTGGTGCCGGTCAGGTCGAGCGTGAGGCTTTGCGGCGTCGCCGAGCCGTCGGTGTTCGGCACGGTGAACTGGAACTGGCCGAGCGACGTGGTCGGCGTCGGCGGCGTGCCCGTCGTCGTGCTCTTGATCGCGCCCGACGTATCGAACGTGACCGTGCCGAGGTCGGTCGCCGTCGCGGCGCCCTGCACGCCCGCGTACGCTTCCCACGTCCCGGCCGACGACTTCACGAAGTACATGTTGACCGCCTGCGAACCGCCGAGCGAGTCGTACACCTGGATCGACGTCGAGTAGTTGTACGTCGTGTTGTCGGTCGGGTCGAACGGCGTCTTGGTCGGCGTCTTGTCCTGCGAGTTCAGGTTGAACTGGCCGGTGATCTTGGTCGTCGCGGTCGGTGCGATGTTGGTCGTCGGCGCCTGCAGCGCCACGGTCTGCGCGGTGTTGATCACGCCGCCCGCGTTGGCCGCGTAGCCCATCAGGTTGCGGCCCTGCGAGTCGACGATGAAGCCGTTCTTGTCGCGCTGGAACGTGCCGTCGCGCGAGTACGTCGTCACGCCGTTGTTCGACATCTGGAAGAAGCCGTTGCCGTTGATCGCGACGTCGAGCGACGAGTTCGTCGTATTGATCGTGCCCTGGCCGAACTGCTGCTGCACGGCATTCAGCGACGTGCCGATGCCGATCTGCGTGTTGACCGACGTCGCGACCGAGTTCGCGTACATGTCGGCGAACTGCGCGGTGCTCGACTTGAAGCCGACCGTGTTCGCGTTCGCGATGTTGTTGCCGATCACGTCGAGTGCGTTCGAGGCACCGGCGAGGCCGCTCAGACCCTGTTGATAACCCATTTCGATCTCCGTTTCGTGAAAGCTCGATCAGTTGGTGGTGGTGTCGCCGGCCGTGGACGACGTCTTGACGTTCGGGAAGATCGACGCGACCTGGGTGAGCCCGACCGTCGTACCGTTCGACAGCACCAGCCCCGCGGTGCCGTCCGCCTGCTTGATCACGCTCTGCACCGTGGCGGCCGCCAGCACGGTCGGCGCGTAGTTCTTGCCGTCGGTGCCCGTGTACTGCGCGCTGACCGTGTACGCGCCGTCCGGCAGCGCGTTGCCGGCCGCGTCGGTCGGCGTCCAGTTGAACGGCACGGTGCCGGCCGACTGCTTGCCCGCGTTGATCGTGTTGACGACGACGCCCGCGCTGTTCTTCACGGTGATCGTCAGGTTCGACACGTCGCTCGTGAGCGACACGCCGAACGGCGACGCCGCGCCGCTCTTCACCGCGACCGAATTGCCCGGCGCGAGCACGTTCGTGCCGATCAGCAGCGCGGCCTGCGTCTGCTGGCCGGCCGTGAGCTGCGTCGACAGCGACGTCAGCGACGTGTTCAGCTGCGCGATGCCGCTCACCGTGTTGATCTGCGCGAGCTGCGACGTCATCTGCGAGCTGTCGACCGGGCTCGTCGGATCCTGGTTCTGCAGCTGCGTGACGAGCAGCTTCAGGAACGTCGCCTGCAGGTCGCTCGCCGACGTGCCGTTGGTCGACGACACGTTGTTGGTGTTCATCGTGTCGGTCGGCAGGTTCGACACGTTCGTGCCGTTGCTGCCGATCGTCGTGCTGGAGGAAGTCATCCTGGTTGGCCTTCTGTCGGGTCTGTGAGGTCGGCGGGCGAGCGGCTTACGAGCCGATCGTCAGCGTCTTGAGCATCAGCGTCTTCGCGGTGTTCAGCGTCTCGACGTTGGCCTGGTACGAGCGCGACGCCGAGATCATGTTCACCATCTCCTGCACCGGATCGACGTTCGGCATCTGCACGTAGCCGTTCGCGTCGGCGGCCGGGTTCGCCGGGTCGTAGGTCGACTTCATCGGCGACGGGTCGTCCATCACCTTCGTCACGCGCACGCCGCCCACGCCCTGGCCGGACGCGGTGCGCGCGCCGCCGATCGGGTCGGTCGCGAACACAACCTGCTTGGCCTTGTACGGCTTGCCGTCGGGGCCGGTGGCGCTGTCGGCGTTCGCGAGGTTCGACGCGGTGACGTTCAGGCGCTGCGATTGCGCGGACAGCGCCGAACCGGCGACGCCGAAGATGTTCATCAACGAAGGCATGGTGGCTCCTGGTGCGTGTGCTCGGGTACGGTTGCGCTTACGAGTTCGTCGAGATCGCGGCGATCATCGCCTTGATCTGCTGGGTCATCACGGTCATCCCGGTCTCGTAGTGCAGCGCGTTGTTCGCGAACTGCACGCGTTCGACGTCGAGATCGACCGTGTTGCCGTCGAGCGACGGCTGCAGCGGCATCCGGTATTGCGCGCGGCCGTAGTCGTCCGACGGGCCGCCGGTCGGGATCAGCTTCGCGGTGCCGGCCATGTGGCCGGCCGCCGTCGACACCATCGACATGCCGCTCGTCACGCCGGCCGGCTGCGTCATCGGCAACTGCGCGGCGTTGCTCGGCGCCAGGCCGCCGCTCGTCTGCTTCAGCGAGCGCGCGAGCGTCGACGCGAAATCGACGTCGCGGGCCTGGTAGCCCGGCGTGTCGGCGTTCGCGATGTTCGACGACAGCAGTTCCTGCCGGTAGGCGCGCACGTCGAGCGCCTGTCGGCCGAACGCGAATTCCGCATCGAGTTTGTCCAGCATGTGTGCGTCTCTCCGTATGAAGCGCTGCACGCCCCTCGCGCCGGATGGCGACCCGAGAGGCTTTTTTCCATGACAGCGATGGTAGGCGTCGGACGCAACCGGCAATCGGGCGAATAACGCGGCAAAGGCCCCCTCTATTCATCGTTTGCGCGACGGCCCGGCTCCCTAGAATGCAACTCGGATCAACGGATCGAGGACACGGCGATGACGGACAGCGCACTTCGCGGCAGGAACGGGCGGCTCACGCGCGTCCGGCGTGCGTGCGTGCTCGCCGCGGCGCTGTGGATCGCCGCACCGGCCGTGCACGCGGAAGACGGGATGATCGTGATTCCCGGCCGCGGCGAGACGGCGGAAGCCGCGCTCGCGCACGCCAACGCGGCGAACGGCGGCCAGTTCGGCGGGCCAACGGGAATGGCCTCGGGTGCGGGCATCGCGCCGGAAGCGGGCCGCGCGGTTTCGGGTGCGGGTGCCGCGGCCGGCTACGCGGCGCAACCGGCCGGCGCGATGGTCGTGACGACCGTCCCGCCGCCGGCGCCCGCGCCCGTTCGTGCAGCCGCCCGTGCGAACGCCGGCTACGGCGCGCAGCCGCGCGCCGCCGACCCGACCGCGATCGCGACGGTCGTCGCCGGCACGGCCGAATCCGCGTCGAATCCCGTGCGGCCGGCGCCCGCGCCGGCAGCCGCCGCCCGTTTCGCAGCGGCCCGCGCCGCGTCAGCCGCACCGGCGCCGCGCGCGGCAGCGGCTTCCGCGCCTCCGGCCCCGGCCGCCGCCGCGGCGCAGCCCGCGACGCCCCCCGGCCAGCAGGATCCCGAGACGATCCGCCGCGCGGCCCTCGCGTTCCTGCAGCAGCAGATCGCCGGCCTGCCCGGCAAGACCACCGCGACGGTCACGACCGCGTTTCCGCGCGGGCTCGCCGCGTGCACGACGCTCGAGCCGTTCCTGCCGACCGGCGCGCGCCTGTGGGGCCGCACGACGGTCGGCGTGCGCTGCGCGGGCGAGCGGCCGTGGACCGTCTACCTGCAGGCGAAGGTCGCCGTGCAGGCCACCTATTACGTCGCCGCGCGCCAGATCGCGCCCGGCGAGCCGCTCTCCGCGGCCGACCTGGTCGCCCGCGACGGCGACCTGACGGTCATGCCGCTCGCGGTGATCACCGATCCCGCGCAGGCGATCGGCGCGACCGCGCTCGCGCGCATCTCGGCCGGCCTGCCGCTGCGGCAGGACATGCTGAAGAGCGCGGCGTCGGTATCCGCCGGCCAGACGGTGCGGGTCGTCGCGGCCGGGCCCGGCTTCACGATTTCGGCCGAAGGCAGCGTGCTCGCGAACGCGGCGCCGGGCCAGTCGGTGCGGGTACGGATGGCGGCGGGCCAGATCGTCACGGCGATCGTCAAGGACGCCGGCACCGTGGAAATTCCGCTATAGGGACGGATCGAACAGCAAGAGTGTAAAGAATTGTTTATTCGGAGCATTTCGGGCTCGCGATGCTAAAGTTCGGGCCGACCCGGCCGTTATCTGGGTCAAACCGTACAGGAAACCCATCGTGAAGATCGATTCCACTCCGAACCCGAGCCCCCTGGCGCCGACCGGCAACGGCGCGTCCCGTGCGCAATCCGGCACGGCCCAGTCGTCCGCGCCGGCGGCCGACGCCGGATCGACCGGCGGCGACACGAGCGTGAACCTGTCGGGTCTGTCCGGCCAGCTGCGCTCGGTATCCGCGTCGGGCGACGCCGATATCGACACGGGCCTGGTCCAGTCGATCAAGGACGCGCTGAACAACGGCACGTTGACGATCGACGCGAGCAAGATTGCCGACGGCGTATTGAACACCGCCCGCGAGCTGCTGCAGCAGCAGCGCCCGCAGGGTAACTAAGCCGGCCCAGGCCGGTTCCACCGGTTTGCCGGCGCGCGCCCACCGCGCGCACCGGCGCGACGAGCATGACGCGATGAGAGAAGAGCTGCTGGCCACGGTCAACGACGAACACGCGACGGTCGAAGCGTTCGCGTCCCTGCTCGTCTACGAGGAAAAGGCGCTGACGACGGCCGAGCCGCTCGAGATGCTGCCCGGCATCGTCGAAAGGAAAAGCGCGCTGATCGACCGGCTCGCGCAGCTCGAACGCACGCGCGACACGCAGCTTTCCGCGCTCGGTTTTCCGGCCGGCAAGAAGGGCATGGACCAGGCCGCCGAGCGCGATGCGCGCCTCGCGGGCCGCTGGCAGTTGCTGCAGCAGGCCGCCGAACGCGCGCGCCAGGCCAATGCGAACAACGGAATGCTGATCCGCATCCGGATGGACTACAACGAGCGCGCGCTCGCGGTGCTGCGCTCGGCGCCCGCACCCACCGGCGTCTACGGCCCGGACGGGCGCGTCTCGGCGCTGGCCCGCTGACCGGCCGCCGCCGCACTCACCGCCTCTCGCCGCCGTTCGCGGCCACTCACGATTCGACAGACCGAGCCCGAGCCCGGCACCCACGGTCCCTTCCGATACACGGCCGCGCAACCGCGCCGCCGTCCCGTCACAACAATCAGAAGAGGGCCGCATGCCGTATTTCCGTATTCCGTTGTTTTCCCGTATCGTCGCCGTTTCCGCTGCCGCGGCGCTGGGCGCCGCGCTGACGCTCCCCGCCGCGCGCGCCGCCGGCCCCGCGCCGCTGCCCACGCCGACGGGCGACATGTCGTTGTCGCCGGCCGGCCCCGACGTCGCGCCGCCGGCCGCGTCGGGCACGCCCGGCGCGACGGCGCGCGCCGCGCGCCGCGGGTCCGACACCTACACGTACCTGCGCTGCTGGTACCGGATCGACGCGGATCCGCTGAAGCCGGCCGCGACCTACGAATGGGCGCGCGACCCGGCCGGCGGCGACTGGTATCGCGTGCCCGGCTACTGGTGGGCCGACGGCGCCACGCAGTGGAAGAACATGTTCTACAGCACGACGCCGCAGGACACGCTCGCCGACGTGTGCCGCAAGACGCTGGCCGCGAAAGGCATCCAGGCCGGCCTCACGCAGGCGGTCGCGGCCAACAACGCGCTGTCGTTCAACTACACGGTGTGGACCCTCGACGACGCGCGGCGGGATGCGCGCGTCAACAAGTTGATCGTGTTCGGCGACAGCCTGTCCGACACCCAGAACATGTTCAACGCGAGCCAGTGGAAGCTGCCGAACGGCACGAGCTGGCATGCGGGGCGCTTCAGCAACGGCCCGGTGTGGGCCGAATATCTCGCCAACGCGCTGCGGCTGCCGTTCTACAACTGGGCGATCGGCGGCGCGGCGACCGACCAGCACCTCGTCGTGCCGGGCCTCGTGCAGCAGATCGACTCGTGGCGCGAATACATGGATCGCGCGCCGGACTACCGGCCCGCCAACACGCTGTTCGCGGTGTTCGCGGGCGGCAACGATCTCGTGAACTACGGGCGCTCGCCCGAGCAGGCGGCGAATGCGGTGCGCGACAGCCTCGAGCGGCTCGCCGCGGCCGGCGCGACGCGGATCATGCTCGTCACGCTGCCGGACGTGTCGCGCGCGCCGGTGTTCGCGACCCGCGCCGACACGGCGAGCGTCGCCGCGCAGGTCAGGGACTACAACCGGCGGCTCGTCGACGCGGCCGCCGCGCTGCGCGATCGCTACGGCGCGGCGCTGCGGCTCGAGGTGTTCGACGCCTATGCGCCGTTCGACGACCTGCTGAGCCACCCGGCCCGGTACGGCTTCGACGACGCGACGCGCGCGTGCCTCGACATCCCGAAACCGTCGTCGCTCACCTACCTGGGCGCGCAGACGCCGCGGGCGGACTGCCGCGACCCGGCGCGCTTCGTGTTCTGGGACACGCTGCACCCGACGACGCGCACGCATGCGTGGCTCGCCGAGCGGATCGCGCCGTTCGTGCGCGCGCGCCTGCTGAACTGACCGCCGCGGGCGGCGGTGCCTACAGCAGCGGACACGCGGTGACCTGCGTGCCGCGCTCCACGCACAGCCGCTCGTAGTCGCGCAGGTACGCGCGCTCGCCGTCGTCGAGCAGGTCGAGATCGATCAGGTCCCAGTCGTAGCCGACCGTCACGATGTTCTCGAACGTCACGGTATCCGGCTGCGTGTCGTCGGGCCGGATGATCACGATGTTCTCGATCCGCACGCCGCCCTTGCCCGCCAGGTAGATGCCCGGCTCGACCGAAATCACCGCATTCGGCACCAGCCCGTACTTCGCGCCCGGCGCGAACCGCACGCCGCCCTCGTGCACGTGAATCCCGACGCCATGCCCGGTGCCGTGGCCGAAATCGTGGCCGTGGTCGCGACACACCTGCCGCACGAGCGCATCGACGTCGGCGCCCGTCGCCGTGCTCGGGAAGCGCGCGACGAGCCCCTTGATGCAGGCCTTCAGCGCGACGGTGTAGATCTCGCGCTGCCACGGCTGCGCCACCGTATCCGGACGCGTGCGACGCAGCACGACGCGCGTGCAGTCCGTCGCGAAGCCGGCTTCGTAGTAAGCGCCGCTGTCGAGCAGCACGAGCTCGCCTTCCGTCAGCTCGACGCCGGCGCTCGCCGCCGTGTAGTGCGCGAACGCGCTGTTCGCGCCGTTCGCCGCGATCGACGGAAACGTCAACGCGACGGCCGAACGCGCGCCGTACGCGTCGTTGATCGTGCGCGCCAGGTCGTATTCGGTATGGCGGGCGCCCGGCTCGCCGGTCTTCGCCCAGCGCATCGTCTCGGCGATCGCCGCGGAGCTGCGCGCGAATGCGTCGCGGAAGCGCTCGAGCACCGCCGGCGTCTTGCTCGCCCGCATCGCCTCGACCGGGTTGAAATCGGCATGCCGCGCGTGCGGCCACACGCGGCTCACCGCGTCGACGAGCGCGCAATTCACCGATTCGAAGCCGTAGCACACGTGCTCGACCGCGAACCGCGCGAGAAAGCGCTCGAGCGCCGCGACATCGCGGCGGATCACGTGCAGCGCCGGATACGAATCGAGCGCGACCGGGCAGCGATCGCAGCCTTCCGGCAGGAACAGCACGACCTGGCCGCCGACCGCGAACAGGAAACCGAGGTGCGACGACGCATTCGGGATGTGAAAACCGCGGCTGTTCAGCAGATACGCGAGATCGTCCGACGCGCACGAGAAGAACGCGGTCTTGCCGTCGGCCGCGCCGGTATGCGCGGCGAGCCGGCGGTTCAGCGTGTCGAGGTTCTGCGCGACGCTCAGGCCCGTCATCGATTCCGGCACCTCGAAGATCGGCCGCTCGACGATCCAGCCCGGCAGCGCGATCGCGCGGTCGATCTCGCGATCGGCGAGGCCCGTCCAGTCGAGCGACGCGGCCTGCGTCTGCGCGAATAGCCGGTCGCGCTGCGCGACGCTGATCCGCAGCGCGTCGTAGCCGACCCGCGCGAGCCGGCTCGCATGCGCGACCAGCCAGTCGGCCATCGCCTGCCAGATCGTCACGTTCATCCCGAGCTTCTCGATATGCACGCGCGCCGGATCGCACTGCTGCTCGGCCTGCAGGTGATACCGGCCATCGACGAACAGCACGAACGGCGGCACGCCGAGCGCCTGCGCGGTGGCCGCGCTCAGGAAGATCCCGCAGCCGGCCGACCCGTCGAAGCCCGACAGCGCGTAGCGCGGATTGTTGCTGCGCGGCAGGTACTCGGTCACGTATTCGTCCTGCGACGTGACGACCACCGCGTCGAGGCGCGCGGCGTCGAGCAGGCGCGACAGGCCGGCCTGCGTGTCGGCGACGGACGCGTCGTACGGAGGCAGGCCGGAGAAGCTGTATTTCAGTCGATCGATCATCGTGTGCCCGTTATTCATTGTTGTCGGCGGCCGGCGGCGTGACGCGGCATGGCGCATGCCTGAAGCGACACGCCGCCCTGGCGCGGATCACGCACGGCCCGGCGCGCAGCCGGGCCGCGGTGCCGTTCCGGCAGCAGGCCCTCGGGGAATTTTTGTCTCACTTAACTTTGTTTGATGCGCGACAGAATCTAGAGCACGCTGAAATTGAGGTCAAGCTAAAATTTTCGTAGGACTAAAATCGGCACGACGGCTGCGGATCCCGGCACAGCGCCAGATCGCCCGGCGACACCGCGCGGTACAATGCGCCGGCATCGCCGTCCCGGCGGCCGTGCTTCGTGCGATGCGCGGAAAGCAAGTCCCGGCGACTGCACCGCCTCTCCGCTCGCCTGCCGACTCGTTGCCACGAAAGAGATTCATGGATTCAGACATCATGCGTATCGGCCTGCGCATTCGCCGCCTGCGCCGGGAAGCGAAGAAGACGCTGCTGGAAGTCGCGACCGAGGCGAAGCTGTCGGTCGGGTTCCTGTCGCAGGTCGAGCGGCATCTCACCGGCATCTCGCTGTCTTCGCTCGTCAACGTCGCCAAGGCGCTCGACGTCCCGCTCGGCGCGCTGATCGACCAGCCGCGCCAGGCGCAGCCCGATTCGCACGAAGGCAGCCGCCAGCCGTACGCGCTCGACGCCACGTCGCAGTGGTACGAGCGGCTCTCCACCACCTTCGACGGCAGCCAGGTCAACGCGCTCAAGGTGCGGATGATGGAAGGCTACCGCTCGGAATGGGTGTCGCACGGCGGCGACGAGTTCGTGTACGTGCTGGCCGGCCGCATCTGCTACACGATCGGCAAGAAGGTTTACCCGCTGGCGCCCGGCGATTCGCTGCACTTCGATGCGCGCAAGCGGCATCGGGTCGCGAACGTCGGCGACGGGCCGGCCGAGCTGATCGCGGTCGGCACGCTCCCGCTGTTCGACGACCGGTGTGCCGAACTGGCGTCGGCGACGATGGACATCAGGCAGCCGGCCGCGGGTAAGCCGCGCGTGACCCGACGCGGCGATCGCGGCGCCGATGCGGCACGGCCGGCCAAGGCCGGTACGGCAGACCCGCAGGCTTCGGCGAAGCCGCGCGCGGCCCCCGGCAAACGCGCGGCGGCCGCCACCCCGGCGCGCAAGAAGAAGTCGTAGCGGCCGCGGGCGCGCGCCGCCCGGTTCGCCGCCCTTATTCGCCGATCTCGAGCGCTTGCGCGACGGCCTGGATCCGCGCGCGATGCACGGCATCCTTGATCTTCTCCGCGTCGTTGCCGATGCCGCGCGCGATCGCGCCGGCATCGACGCTGCGCGCCGCCGCGAGCGCGACACGCAACCGCTCGGCCTGCGGATACGGCTGCGTCTCGAGCCCGAGCCGCCCGCGCGCATCCGATTCGCACGCCTGCAGCATCTCGGCGAAACGCGCGGGCTTGCGCAGCGCATCGCTGCGCTCGAACAGCCGCACCAGCGCGGCCGCGCCCATCTCCATCACGCGATGCAGGTTGCCGTGCTCGCGCGCGACCACCAGCGCGAGATCGCGGCACTCGTTCGGCACGCGCAGCCGCTCGCACAACGGCTTGAGCAGGTCGACGCTGCGGCCTTCGTGGCCGACGTGGCGCGGCAGCACGTCGGCGGGCGTCGTCGCCTTGCCGAGATCGTGCGTGAGCGCCGCGAAGCGCACCGGCAGCGAATAGCGCTGCTTCGCCGCATAGTCGACCACCATCATCACGTGCACGCCGGTATCGACTTCCGGGTGGTAGTCGGCGCGCTGCGGCACGCCCCACAGCGCGTCGACCTCGGGCAGGATGCGCACGAGCGCGCCGCACTCGCGCAGCACCGCGAACATCCGCGACGGCTTCGCCTCCATCAGCCCGCGCGCGATTTCCTGCCATACGCGTTCGGGCACGAGCGCGTCGACCTCCCCCGCGTCGACCATCCGGCGCATCAGCGCGAGCGTTTCGTCCGCCACCGTGAAATCCGCGAACCGTGCGGCAAAGCGCGCAATGCGCAGGATCCGCACCGGATCCTCGACGAATGCGTCGCTCACGTGCCGGAACACGCGCGCCCGCAGGTCGGCCTGCCCGTCGAACGGATCGATCACGGGCCCGACCAGCCCGCCTTCCGGGCTCACCTCGCGCGCCATCGCGTTGATCGTCAGGTCGCGCCGCGCGAGATCCTCGTCGAGCGTCACGTCCGGCGCGTAGTGGAACTGGAAGCCGTGATAGCCGGCCGCCGTCTTGCGCTCGGTGCGCGCCAGCGCGTACTCCTCCTGCGTCTGCGGATGCAGGAACACCGGGAAATCCTTGCCGACCGGCCGGAACCCCTGCGCGGCCATCTGCTCGGGCGTCGCGCCCACCACCACGTAGTCGCGGTCCTGCACGGGCACGCCGAGCAATTCGTCGCGGATCGCTCCGCCTACTGCGTAGATATTCATGGCGTCGGCTCGTATTCGGCGATCACGGTCGTTTCGCGGCGCGCGGCGTCGATCCAGCGCTGCACGGCCGGCAGCGCCGTCACGCGCGCCGCGTAGCCGGCCGCTTCCGGCGACAGGCCCGGCGCATACGTGTTGAAGCGCATCACCACCGGCGCGTACATCGCATCGGCGATCCCGAATTCGCCGAACAGGAACGGCCCGCCCGACGCCTCGAGGCACGCGCTCCACAGCGCATCGATGCGCGCGACGTCGGCGAGCGCATCCGGCGTCGCGCCGCGCCCCGGCATCGACGCGCGCACGTTCATGCCCATCTGCGTGCGCAGCGCCGCGAAGCCCGCGTGCATCTCGGCCGACACGCAGCGCGCATGCGCCCGCTCGAGCGGGTCGGCCGGCCACATCGGCAACTGCGGATAGCGCTCGGCGAGCGTCTCGGCGATCGCGAGCGAATCCCAGATCGCGACGCCGTGATCGTCGACGAGGCACGGCACCTTGCCGGACGGCGAATACTCGAGGATACGCGCGGCGGTGTCGTCGCGGCGCAACTCGACCGCGATCTCGTCGAACGGGATGCCGAAATGCGTAAGCAGCACCCACGGGCGCATCGACCACGACGAGTAGTTCTTGTCACCAATGACGAGTTTCATGACGGTTTTCCGGACAACGCAAAAAGGAAACGGAAAGGGGCTGAACGTCCGCGCCCCGCGCGGCGCGCTAGCGGCGCGAGCGGAACCAGTCGAAGCGCGAGCGCTTCGACGCTTCGCCGAGATACGCGGGCGCGATGCTTTCGAGACTCGCGGGCGAGATCCCGAGTTCCGGCGCGAGCGGGCCGGACAGCACGTTCGGCACCGACATCGACGCGAGGTTGTCGCGTGTGATCACGGGCTCGCCGGGCAGGCATTCGAACACGCGCGCCTGCAGCCGCGCGAGCGCGTCGGGCAGCCGCACGATGCGTGCCTGCCGGCCGACCAGCGTGCCGCAATAGCGCACCAGCTGCTCGAGCGTATAGACGGTCGGCCCGCCGAGTTCGTAGGTCTTGCCGTGCGCGGCCGCGAGATCGAGGGTGTTGACGAACGCGCGCACGACGTCGCCGACGAACACCGGCTGGAAGCGCGCATCGGGCATCGCGAGCGGCAGCACGGGCACCGTGCGCTGCAGGTTCGCGAACGTGTTGAGGAACGCGTCGCCGGGGCCGAACACGACCGACGGGCGGAAGATCGTCAGCGCGAGCGAATTGGTCGCCGCGACCGCGTGCAGCGCGGCTTCGCCGTCGCCCTTCGAGCGCTGGTACATGCTCGGGCCGCGCGAATCGGCGCCGAGCGCGCTCATGTGCAGCAGGCGCCGCACGCCGACCTCGGTGCAGGCGCTCGCGAGCGCGGCCGGCAGCGCGACGTGCGCGCGCTCGAAACCGGGCCCGTACGGCGTGCCGCGGCCGCCGTGCAGCACGCCGACCAGGTTGATCGCCGCGTGCGCGCCGGCGACGAAGCGCGCGAGCGTGCGCGTGTCGAGGGCGTCGAGCTCGACGATCTCGACCGGCAGCATCTGGAGGTGGCGCGCGTGGTCGCGCCGGCGCGTGCCGATCCGTACCTGCTTGCCGGCGTCGATCAGCGCATTGACGAGCCGGCTGCCGATGAAGCCGGTGCCGCCCAGCAGCGCGACGGTCTGGCGATCCATGTTCGGAACCTCAAAAGAGCACTGCCGCGTCTCGCGCGGCAGTGTGAAGATTGCGTATCAGGGCGAGATCATGCCTAGACGTTTCTTCAACGACTGCGGTTTGCCCTCGAAGAGCGCCGCGTAGTAGACGGTATTCGACAGCACGTTCTTCACGTAGTCGCGCGTCTCGTTGAACGGAATCGTCTCCGCGAAGATCGCGCCTTCGACCGGCTGCGTCAACACCTGGCGCCACTGGCGCGGCCGGCCCGGGCCCGCGTTGTAGCCGGCGGTGGCGAGCACCGGCGAGCTGTCGAAGTTGTTGTAGATGTCCGCCAGATACCAGGTGCCGAGCTGGATGTTGGTATCGATGTCGTGCATCTGCGCACGCGTGATCGTGCCCATGCCGAGCTTCTTCGCGACCATCTGGGCCGTCGCGGGCATCAGCTGCATCAGGCCGCCCGCGCCCACCGACGAACGCGCGCTGATGATGAAGCGCGATTCCTGGCGGATCAGCCCGTACGCCCATTCGACGTCGAGGCCCGTCGATTGCGCATAGCGCTCGACGATGTTGCGGTACGGCGACGGGTAGCGCAGCGTGAAGTCGTGCTCGGCCTTCGTGCGGTCGGCCGTGTTGACCGTGCGGTCGAGCAGCTCGACGCGCTTGCCGTATTCGGCGGCCGCGAGCAGCTGGCGATCGGTCATCCCGCGCAGCGGCCAGTTCCATTCGCGATTGCCTTCGAGGCGCAGGTTCAGCGCGTAGAAGCGCTGCGCGAGCGCGAAGCCCGGAATCTTGCCCATCGCGTCGATCTCGGCGTCGCTCACCTTGGTGCGCGGCGGGATCGACGTGCGCTGGCCGAGCTCTTCGCCGGCGAGCTGCCCGTAGAAGTTGAACTGCCCGGCGACCTGCTCGAATTCCTGGTTCGCCTGCAGCGTGTCGCCGCTCTGCTTGAGCGCGCGCGCATGCCAGTAGATCCACGCCGGATCGTTGCGCAGCGACGGCGGCATCTGCTCGATCGACCAGCGCACCATCGGCCAGTTGCCGGCGAGCAGCGCGGCACGCGTGCGCCATTCGTAGCCCGGATTCGACAGCGGCGCGTTCGTGGATTTCGCGTACCAGACCGACGCGAGCGGCGAACGCTTGATCGCGCCCTGGTAGCCGATCGCGCCCCACGCGATCGCCTGTTCCTGCTTGGTCAGCGACGGCGCGACCGTCGTCAGCATCCCCGCGGCGGCGTCCGGATCGTTGCGCGCCATGCGGCCGAGTGCGATCAGCGCGAGCTGATGCGACGTCGCGTCGGCGCCGACGCCGCGCGCGAGGTACAGCGGCGGCGCGCTCGTCGCCTGGTCGAAACCGACCGGGCGCGGGCCGAGCGCGTCGACGATCTTGCCGCCGAGCGTCGTGTAGTTCTGCTCGTAGGCGAGGCGCGCCTGCTGCCACACGTCGTCGCTCGTGAACTGCTGGTTGACGGTGAGCGCGGTGATCAGGTCGACGCACGCGTCGCCGTAGTTCTTCGGCTCGACGAGCAGCGCCCGCGCCGCGTCGGCGACGTTCTCGCCGCGCGCCGCGCGCGATTCGAGCGCGTAGCACTTGACCTGCGTGTCGTCGTCGAGCACGAAGCGCTTGTACTGGTCGTCGAAGTTGCGCCAGTCGTGGCGCGCGCCGAGCACGAGCAGGTAATCGTTGCGCAGGCGGTCGGCGATCGCCTGGCCGTCGTAGCGCTGCAGGAACGACTGCACGGGCGCGTCCGGCGCATCGACGCGCGCGCGTCCCGTCGAATCGAACAGCTGCGGCTTGATCTGGAAATACTCGACGTAGGACGGGACCGGATAGTTCGGGATCATCGACGCGAGCTGCGCGGCTTTCGCGGCGTCGTTGCGGCGTGCGGCTTCGCGAAGCTGTACGAAGATCTGGTCATCCCCGGCGACCGTGTCGTCGTTCGGCGCGGCGCACGCGGCCGTACCGGCGACGAGCGCGGCGGCCGAAAGCGTCAGCGCGACCGCGCGATATACTCGGAAAAGGCTGTTCGACATCGATTTGAATGGAGCACGAAGTGAGCGAAAGCATAGCACGCAACCCTGTGCCGAACCCGAAGGTTGCGCTGCGCAAAACGCTGTCCGGCGCGCGTCGCGACGCCGCGTCGCAGCCCGCCGCGAACGCCGCGCTCGACGCCCGCCTGCGCTTGCTGCTCGACCGTCTGGCGCCGCGCACGGTCGGCTTCTACTGGCCGCTGCCCGGGGAATTCGATGCGCGCGACGCGGTGCTCGCCTGGTGCGCGGCGGGCGCCGGCCGGCGCGCCGCGTTGCCGGTGATCGGCGCGCGTCATGCGCCGCTCGCGTTCCATGCATGGGATGCGCACACGCCGATGCGCGAAGGTCATCACCGGATTCCGGAACCGGCGTCGGGAATCGTCGTCGTGCCCGACCTGTTGCTGATTCCCTGTGTGGGATTCGATCCGGAGCGCTACCGGCTCGGCTACGGCGGCGGCTATTACGACCGCACGCTCGCCGCGTGGCCGGGCGACGCGCCGCCCGTGACGGTCGGCATCGCCTATGAAGCGTGCCGCGTCGACGCGCTGCCGGCCGAAGCGCACGATCTCGCGCTGCGCTGGATCGTGACCGACGGCGCGCTCTACCCGGCCGCCGGATGACGCGGCGCGCGGCGCCGCGATCGTCGTCGCCGGCCCGTCAGCGCAACGCCGCGCGCAACCGCCCGGGCAATCGTTTACAGCGACGCCGCCGCGCGCGCGGCCGTGTCGTAGAGGCCCGACGCGTGGCGCAACAACTGCGCCGCGTCGCCGATCTGCTCGTTGGTGAGCCCGCTGTCCTTCAGCGTCTCGATCAGGCAGTGCTCGCGCACCTCGCGGTATTTCAGGCACAGCTCGCGGCCCGCGTCGGTCGCGAAGAAAAAGGCTTCCTTGCCGCTCTTCTCGCTCTTCACATAGCCGCGCGCGATCAGTTTTTTCAGCGCATAGGTCGCGACGTGCGTATCCTCGATATTGAGCACGAAGCAGATGTCGGCGAGCTTCTTCTTGCGTTCGCGATGGCTGACGTGATGCAGCAGCGACACCTCGACCGCCGTCATGTCCTTCGCGCCGGCCGCCGACATGCAGCGCACCATCCAGCGGTTGAATGCGTTGCCGGCCATGATGAGCCCGTATTCGAGCTCCGACAGCTCCGCGCTCGAATCGGAAACGAGGTGTTCGGATGACACGATCTTGGTCGGATGACGCTTCATGGAAAGGCGGCGCAAGCAGGATGTCAGGGTGTGCCGAGTGTACGCCAGAAGCCGCTGTATACGGGCTAGGCGAAAACGCTTATTGGTAACTTATCGATATCTTATTGACAATGTGCGCTAACATTGCCGTCCGAACCGTGCCAGCCCGATGACGCAACCCCGCATTTATCCGCTCGGCGATGCCGCCCTCGTCTGCGAGGTGCCGCCGCCCGCCACGCTCGATTGCCAGCGCCGCGTCTGGGCCGTTGCCGAGGCCGCGCGCGCGTGGCCCGACGTGATCGACGTCGTGCCCGGCATGAACAACCTGACCATCGTGTTCGACGCGCTCGCCGCGACGGCCGAATCGCTCACGCCCGCGCTGCGCGACGCGTGGGAGACGGCCGACGTCGAGCACGCGGACGGCCGCGAGGTCGAGATCCCGGTCGAGTACGGCGGGGCCGCCGGCCCCGACCTGGCGGCCGTCGCCGCGCACACGGGCCTGCCGGCCGACGAGGTCGTCGCCCGCCACGCGGCCGGCGAATACGTCGTGTTCTTCGTCGGCTTCCAGCCGGGCTTCGCGTATCTCGGCGGCCTCGACGCATCGCTGCACACGCGGCGCCGCGCGGCGCCGCGCCTCGAGGTGCCGGCCGGCTCGGTCGGCATCGGCGGCGCGCAGACGGGCATCTACCCGGCCACGTCGCCCGGCGGCTGGCAGCTGATCGGCCGCACGTCGCAGGTGCTGTTCGATCCGGCGCGGCCGCAGCCGACGCTGCTGCTGCCCGGCGATCGCGTGCGCTTCACCATTGCGGGAGTCGACGCATCATGACCCAGAGCAACGCACCGGGCACCATCGAGGTGTTGCGCGCCGGCCCGCTGTCGACCGTGCAGGATCTCGGGCGCCGCGGCGCACGCCACCTCGGCGTCGCGCAGGGCGGCGCGCTCGACGGCCTCGCGCTCGAGGTCGGCAACCGGCTCGTCGGCAACCGCCCCGACGCGGCGGCCGTCGAGATCACGATCGGCCCCGCCGCGTTCCGCTTCCCGCGCGCGACGCGCATCGCGATCACCGGCACCGAATTCGGCGCGACGCTCGACGGCCGGCGCGTGTATTCGTGGTGGAGCCTGCCGGTCGAGGCCGGCCAGACGCTCGTGCTGCCGGCCGCGAAACGCGGGATGCGCGGCTATCTGTGCATCGCGGGCGGCATCGACGTGCTGCCGATGCTCGGCTCGCGCAGCACCGATCTCGCGTCGCGCTTCGGCGGCCTCGGCGGCCGCACGCTGCGCGACGGCGACCGGCTCCCGGTCGGCGTGCCGCCGGCCGGCGCGGGCTGCCTCGCGGCCGATGCGCCCGAATTCGGCGTGAAGGCGCCCGCGTGGTGCGCCTTCGTGCGCGTCGACGAGCCGCCGCGCCGCCACCGCCCCGCGCATGCGCCGTGGGCGATGCCCGTGCGCGTGCTGCCGGGCCCCGACTACGCCTCGTTCGCGGCCGATTCGCAGCAGGCGTTCTGGGACGAGGAATGGCTCGTCACCGCGAACAGCAACCGGATGGGCTATCGCCTCGCGGGCGCCGAGCTCGTGCGCGAGCAGCCGGTCGAGCTGCTGTCGCACGCGGTGCTGCCCGGTACGATCCAGGTGCCGCCGAACGGCCAGCCGATCGTGCTGATGCACGACGCGCAGACCACCGGCGGCTACCCGAAGATCGGCACGGTGATCCGCGCCGATCTGTGGAAACTCGCACAGGCGCGGCTCAACCTGCCGATCCGCTTCGTGCGCACGACCCCCGACGCCGCGCGCGCCGCCCTCGCCGCGGAACGTGCCTATCTGCGGCAGATCGACGTGGCGATCGACATGCGAGAAGAAGCGCGCCGCCGCGCCCAATCGCGCGCAGCGTGACCCTGGCGGAAGCAGTAACGAAAGACGCGCCACGCCATCAGTGGACGAGGAACATCATGGAAATCGATCTGAATGCCGATCTCGGCGAAGGATGCGGATCCGACGAGGCGCTGCTCGACCTCGTCACGTCGGCGAACATCGCATGCGGCTGGCATGCGGGCGGCGCGAACGCGATGCGCGACTGCGTGCGCTGGGCCGTGCAGAAAGGCGTGTCGATCGGCGCGCACCCGAGCTTTCACGATCCGGAGAATTTCGGCCGCAAGGAAATGCAGCTGCCGGCCGGCGACATCTACGCGGGCGTGCTGTACCAGCTCGGCGCGCTGTCGGCGATCGCGCAGGCCGAAGGCGGGCGCATCGCGCACGTGAAACCGCACGGCGCGCTGTACAACCAGGCCGCGCGCGACCCGATGATCGCCGATGCGGTGGTGTCCGCGATCCACGACTTCGATCCGTCGCTCGCGGTGTTCGGGCTCGCGAACAGCGTGTTCGTCGCGGCCGCGCGGCATGCGGGGCTTGCCGCGGTGGAAGAAGTGTTCGCCGACCGCGGCTACCGCGCGGACGGCTCGCTCGTGCCGCGCAGCCAGCCCGGCGCGTTGATCGACGATGAGGACGCGGTGCTCGCGCGCACGCTCGACATGGTGCGCAACCGGCAGGTGCGTGCCTTGAGCGGCGAATGGGTGCCGCTCAACGCGCAGACCGTCTGCCTGCACGGCGACGGGCCGCATGCGCTGGCGTTCGCGAAACGGATTCGCGCGGCGCTGGAGGCTGCCGGCGTCGACGTGGTGGCCCCCGGCGCGCTGCAGGCCGACGAAGGCGCGTAACGCGCATCGTCATCTCGGCCGCCCAAAAGAAAAAAGCGCCCTCGTGGCGCTTTTCCGTTGGCGCAATCGCTGCGGCTTCGCCGTCTGTCGATTCGCCCCCCGAAACCGTCTTTCGACGGGACCGGAAAAATATTCCGGATTAAAAAACGTCCGCCGCCGCCCGATCACTGCCTTCCCCGGTCAGACGACGGAGCGTCGCTTATCCGCAAGTCGGCCTGCATGTATTGTTGTTGTCCGACGATGATTGGCCCCGCCGTACATGCAGACACTTCCGCGGCCGACACGTGTGCACCACGTGCCGGCAACGCGCTCACCCCGCGCTTTGTTTTCTGCTACCCCGTAGAACTTTTTCTATTCTTTTCAATTTTTCAACTTGTGGATCGAAGAATAGATATTGGCGGAACGGGATGTCAATCGTTTGAAACGCTATTTTCCGACGAATCGAGGGTTTTCCTTATCGAATCGCGTGTACAAACAAGCGTTTGACGTGGCCCGAACGACGTCGATCAAACAGGGGAGGATCGGTTCGGGCGCGACGGCGGCGATCAGTTCGCGTCGACCCTGTAACCTTGTTGACGCAACAATTCGAGCACGCCGCGCGGGCCGCCCAGATGCAGCGCGCCGATCGCGACGAACAGCGGCCGGTTCGGCGCGGCGATTGCAGTCATCCGTGCAACGAAGCGCCGGTTGCGCTCGTACACGATCTTGTTGTCGATCGACGCCGACAGCACCTTCGAACGCGCGAGCCGCTCGCTCTTCGCGACGGCCCACGCGGAGATCGCGTCGGCGTCTCCAATTCGCCACAGCCGGTGCAGCGCCTTGATGTCGTCGGCGTTCTGCGCGGGTGTCTGCACCATGTCCTGCGCGAGCATCTCGCGCTGCTCGGCCAGCGTCAGCCCGGTGAACGCGCGCATCTGTTCGGCGAGCGTCTCGAGCCCGATCACGCGGCCGCCCTTCTTCTTCAGGAACACGTTCTGCAGCTGGGCCTCGGTGCCGTATTCGGTCTGCAGGCCGGCCGACAGCGAATCGTAGGTCTCGACGACGAGCGCCGCGAGCCACGGCCGCATCTTGCGGATCTCGGCGAGCGCGGCCGGGTTGCCGCGCAGGCGTGCCGCGAGCCGCTGCCACAACGGCTCGGGCAGCAGGCGTTGCAGGCACGGGTAGCGGCACACGCCGTACTTCGACACGTCGTCCTGCGATTCGAGCAGATCGTCGGGCGACAGTTCGAGCGCAAGCGTCGGCGACGCGGCGAGCGCCGCCAGGATGCGCGGCCGGAACGGCTGCGCGCTCGGGTAATCGGACGGGTCGCCGGTATGCAGCGTGCCGAGCACGTACAGCGTGACGTTACCCTTGGTCGCGACGTAGAACGGCATGCGCGCGGGCTGCACGCGCACGGTGCCGCGCGACACCGTGCCGTCCGATACGGACGGCGCGTGGAAGCCCGGCAGGCTCATGCCGGGCGGCGGGACTTGCGACGGATGGATCGGTGACGTGGCCGGCGCGCGCCCTTCGGCGCGCGCGGATTCGACGGGAACCACGAGGCTGGCCGCCACGCACGCGCCGGCCAGCGCCGCGCCCGTGACGGTACGCACGCTCCAGCGCCGCGCGTCGCGGTACGCGCGCATCACGCGCGCCCCGCTTGCCCCCGCACGGCGCACGCCGGACACGCGCGCCGCCAACGCTTCAGGCATTCGCCTCCCCTACCTCCTCGGCGCGATGGCAGGCCACCTGCCGGCCGTCGACCTCGCGCAGCTTCGGCTCCTCCGCGCGGCACCGCTCGACCGCATACGGGCAGCGCTGGTGGAACGCGCAGCCCGACGGCGGATTGAGCGGCGACGGCAGTTCGCCCTGCAGCTTGATCTGCACGCGGCGGTCTTCCTCGAAGATCGCCGGCGTCGCCGACATCAGCGCCCGCGTGTACGGGTGGCGCGGCCGCGCGTAGATCGTCGCCTTGTCGCCGAGCTCGGCGACGCTGCCGAAGTACATCACCATCACGTCGTCCGCGACGTGCTCGACCACCGACAGGTTGTGCGAGATGAACACGTAGCTCGTCTTGAACTGCTCCTGCAGGTCCATGAACAGGTTCAGGATCTGCGCCTGGATCGACACGTCGAGCGCGGACACCGGCTCGTCGGCGACGACGATGCGCGGATCGAGGATCATCGCGCGCGCGATCGCGACACGCTGGCGCTGGCCGCCCGAGAACATGTGCGGATAGCGCTTCGCGTGTTCGGGCCGCAGGCCGACCGTGCGCATGATCTGCGCGATGCGTGCGGCACGCTCGGCGGCCGTCAGGTTCGCGTTGATCTCGAGCGGCTCGGACAGCGTCTGCTCGACGGTCTTGCGCGGATTCAGCGATGCGAACGGGTTCTGGAACACCATCTGCACGCGGCGGCGCAGCTCGGCGATCGTGTCGCGGCTCGCGCCGGCGACATTCTTGCCGTCGATCGTCAGGCTGCCCGACGTGGGCGTCTCGATCATCGTGAGCTGGCGCGCGAGCGTCGACTTCCCGCAGCCCGACTCGCCGACGACGGCGAGCGTCTTGCCGCGTTTCAGCGAGAACGACACGCCGTTCAGCGCCTTCACCGTGCCCTGCCCGAACATCCCGCGCTTCACCGAATAGTGCTTCGCGAGGCCGTCGGCCACCAGGACGTCCTCGTCGGGCGACGCGTGGCGCGTATCTTGGACTGCATTCATCGTGCGCCTCCCGTCAGGTCGAGGTTGGAAACATTGAGCGGCTTGATGCAGCGCGCGCGCATCGCGTCGTTGCCCGGCACCAGCGTGTCGAGCGCCGGCCGCGCCTTGCGGCAATCGTCGACGACGTACTTGCAGCGCGGCGCGAACAGGCACCCGGACGGGCGATCATCGCGGCCCGGCACCATGCCCGGCAATGCGGCAAGGCGACGCGCCCCCTGATTGTGCTCGGGAATCGCGGCGAGCAGCGCTTCGGTGTACGGATGATGCGGCGCACGGAAGATGTCGGGCACGCTGTTGGTCTCGATGATCTCGCCCGCGTACATCACCGCGACGCGCTGCGCGACCTCCGACACCACGGCCAGGTCGTGCGAGATCAGCACGAGCGCCATCCCGCGCTCCTTCTGCAGCTTCACGAGCAGATCCATGATCTGCGCCTGGATCGTCACGTCGAGCGCGGTGGTCGGCTCGTCGGCGATCAGGAGCTTCGGGTTGCATGCGACGGCCATCGCGATCATCACGCGCTGGTTCATCCCGCCCGACATCTGGTGCGGGAACGACGCGATGCGGTTCTTCGCGTCGGGAATGCCGACCTGGTCGAGCAGTTCGAGCGCGCGCCGGTTCAGCGCGTCGCCGCGCAGCCCTTCGTGCAGCTTCAGCACCTCCTTGATCTGGTAGCCGACCGTGTAGCTCGGGTTCAGGCTCGTCAGCGCGTCCTGGAACACCATCGCGATGTCCTTGCCGACGATCTTGCGGCGCGCCTTCGGCGACGCCTTCAGCAGGTCGACGCCGTTGAACGTGACCTCGTCGGCCGTCACCTTGCCCGGCGCGTCGATCAGGCCCATCAGCGCCATCATCGTCACGCTCTTGCCCGAGCCCGATTCGCCGACGACGCCCACCACCTCGCCCGGCGCGATCGACAGGTTGATCCGGTCGACGGCAGGCAGGCCGTTGAAATTCACCGCGAGATTGCGGATGGTCAGAAGAGTGCTCATGGTCATGCCATCCGTTTCAGTTTGGGGTCGAGCGCGTCGCGCAGCCCGTCGCCGAGCAGGTTGATCGCGAGCACCGAAATCAGGATCGACAGGCCCGGCATCGTCACGATCCACCACGCGTTGTCGATGTAGTCGCGCGCGGAGGCCAGCATCGCGCCCCACTCGGCGGTCGGCGGCTGCACGCCGAGGCCGAGGAAGCCGAGCGCGGCCGCGTCGAGGATCGCCGACGAGAAGCCGAGCGTCGCCTGCACGATCAGCGGCGCCGTGCAGTTGGGCAGCACCTGCGAGAACATCAGGCGCAGCGTGCCGGCACCGGCCACGCGCGACGCCGTCACGTATTCCTTCTGCAGCTCGCCGAGCGCCGATGCGCGCGTGAGGCGCACGTAGGCCGGCAGCGCGACGATCGCGATCGCGAACATCGTGTTGGTGAGGCCCGGGCCGATGATCGCGACGACCGCGACCGCGAGCAGCAGCGACGGCAGCGCGAGCAGCACGTCCATGATGCGCATCACGGGCGTGTCGGCCCACTTCTGGAAGAACGCGGCGACGAGCCCGAGCACGATGCCCGGGATCAGTGCGAGCACGACCGACACGAAGCCGATCCAGAACGACATCCGCGCGCCGAACATCAGCCGCGAAAGGATGTCGCGGCCCGCTTCGTCGGTGCCGAGGATGAATTGCCAATTGCCGCCGGCGAGCCACGCGGGCGGGATCTTCACGTAGTCGCGGTATTGTTCGACCGGGCTGTGCGGCGCGATCAGCGGCGCGAGCAGCGCGACGAGGATCAGCACGATCACGACGATGCCGGCGCCGACGGCGCCGCGGTTGCGCGAGAAGTTGGCCCAGAACTCGCGCAGCGCGAGCGCACGGCCGCCGGCCGGCGCGGATTCGGTCGGCAGGGTATTTTGCAGATTGCTCATGGAATTACCTCGTGTGGCGGATGCGCGGATTCAGCACGCCGTACAGCAGGTCGACGACCAGGTTCACGACGATCACGAGCGTCGCGATCAACAGGATGCCGCCCTGGACGACCGGATAATCGCGGCGGCCGATCGCATCGATCAGCCACTTGCCGACACCGGGCCACGAAAAGAGCGTCTCGGTCAGCACCGCGCCCGCGAGCAGCGTGCCGATCTGCAGGCCGATCACGGTGACGACCGGGATCAGCGCGTTGCGCAGCGCATGCACGACGACCACGCGCACGGGCGACAGCCCCTTCGCGCGTGCGGTGCGGATGTAATCCTCGCGCAGCACTTCGAGCATCGACGAGCGCGTCATCCGCGCGATCACCGCGAGCGGGATCGTGCCGAGCACGATCGCGGGCAGGATCAGGTGGCTGACCGCCGACTTGAACGAGCCTTCGTCCGGCGCGAGCAGCGCGTCGATCAGCATGAAGCCCGTCGGATGCGGGAAATCGTATTCGACGGCGATGCGCCCCGACACGGGCGTCCAGCCGAGGTACGACGAAAAGACCATGATGAGGATCAGCCCCCACCAGAAGATCGGCATCGAGTAACCGGTGAGCGCGGTCCCCATCACGCCGTGGTCGATCACCGAGCCGCGCCGCAGCGCGGCGATCACGCCGGCCGGCAGCCCGACCGCGAGCGCGAACACGAGCGCGCACAGCGACAGCTCGACGGTCGCCGGGAAGCGCGCGAAGAATTCGCCCGCGACGCTCGTGTTGGTGATGATCGACGTGCCGAGGTCGCCATGCAGCGCCCGGCCGATGTAGTGGATGTACTGCATGGGCAGCGGCTGGTCGAGCCCGAGGCGTTTCATCGCCTCCGCATGCATCGCGGGATCGACGCCACGCTCGCCCATCATCACTTCGATGGGGTCGCCCGGTATCAGGTGAATCAGCGCAAACGCCAGGATGGTGATGCCGATGAAGGTCGGGATCACCATGCCCACGCGGCGCAACACGAATCTGAACATGATGCGTCTCGTATTTTCTTGTGGGAAATGTGCGACCGGCGACGGGAAGCTTTTGGCCTCCCGCCGCCGGATGAGTTAGCCGGTCTTCGCGACAGCTTACGACAGGCGCGTTACTTCACGCTAACACCGTCGAAGCGGGCATAGCCGAGCGGTTCGATACGCATGTCGACCACGTTCTTGCGCACCGGCTGGTAGACCGTCGAGTTCGCGATCGGCGAGAACGGCAGCTGTTGCGCGAAGATCTGCTGGGCCTGCGTGTAGAGCTTCGTCCGGGCGTCCTGACCCGTCGTCGTGCGGCCCTTCTGGACCAGCTCGTCGAACGGCTTGTAGCACCAGTGCGAGAAGTTGTTGCCCTTGATCGCCTCGCAGCCGAGCAGCGTGCCGAGCCAGTTGTCCGGATCGCCGTTGTCGCCCGTCCAGCCGATCAGCATCGTATCCTGCTCGCCCGTGTGCGCGCGCTTGATGTACTCGCCCCACTCGTACGTGACGATCTTCGCCTTCACGCCGATCTTCGCCCAGTCGGCCTGGATCATCTCGGCCATCAGGCGGGCGTTCGGGTTGTACGCGCGCTGCACGGGCATCGCCCACAGCGTGATCTCGAAACCGTTCGGGAAACCTGCCTTCGCGAGCAGCGCCTTCGCCTTCGCGGTGTCGTAGGCGGCCATCTTCAGGTTCTTGTCGTACGACCATTGGGTCGGCGGCATCGGCGCGGTCGCGGCCTGGCCGGCGCCCTGGTAGACGGACTCGAGGATCGCCTTCTTGTTGATCGCCATGTCGAGCGCCTGACGCACTTCGAGCTTGTCGACCGGCTTGTGCTCGACGTTGTACGCGAGGTAGCCGAGGTTGAAGCCCGCCTGCGACGGCATGTCGACGTTCGCGTCGGCCTTCAGCGTCGCGATGTCGGCCGGACGCGGATAGCTCATCACCTGGCATTCGTTGCGCTTGATCTTCTGCACGCGCACGCCCGGATCCGGCGTGATCGAGAAGATCAGCTTCGACAGCTTCACTTCGCCCTTCTTCCAGTAATCAGGATTGCCGTCGAAACGGATCGTCGCGTCCTTCGTGTAGCTGCGGAAGATGAACGGGCCCGTGCCGATCGGCTTCTGGTTGATGTCGGCGGCCTTGCCGGCCTTCATCAGCTGGTCGCCGTATTCGGCCGACAGGATCGACGCGAATTCCATCGCCATGTTCTGGATGAACGGCGCATTCGGCTCGGCCAGCGTGAACTTCACGGTGTACGGATCGACCTTCTCGACCTTCGTGATCAGCTTGTCGAGGCCCATGTCGGTGAAGTACGGGAACGACACCGGGTACGCCTTGCGGAACGCCTGGTTCGGATCGAGCATGCGCTCGAACGTGAACAGCACGTCGTCCGCGTTGAATTCGCGCGTCGGCTTGAAGAAGTCGGTCGTGTGGAACTTCACGCCGTGGCGCAGATGGAACGTATACACCTTGCCGTCGGACGACACGTCCCACTTCTCGGCAAGGCCCGGCTCGACCTTCGTGCCGCCGCGCTCGAATTCGACGAGACGGTTGTAGACGGTGAACGTGGCGGCGGTGAAATCGACGCCGGTCGTGAATTGCGCGGAATCGAAACCCGCCGGGCTGCCTTCTGAGCAGTAGACGAGCGTTTTGTTCGGGATCTGTGCGAATGCAGAGCCCGCGACGCCGAGCGATGCCGCTGCCACGCCTGCAATGGCTGTAACACGCAGGGTGTGCAACAGACGGTTGTATTCCATGTTTCCTCCAGGTCTCCAGATCGGAACCGTTCCCGCCAGGGTCCGGCGTACGCGGATATTACTTGAGCTAGCGACGCTGCAACAAGCTGGAGAAAAAACTCTTCTCGACGCCCTTGCGCGGGTTTTTGCCGATGTTTCGCCCCCGCGGGAAATGCGAGAACGCGCGCGAACGGCAGTTCCGTTCATCCGGCGCAAGTTTCGTTCGACAACTAAACAATTCGGGCGCGAACGCATGGGGGGCGGCGGCTGTTTTCATCGTTTTGCCACCCGTCCATCATTGCGTTTTGCGAAACGATCCGATGACCGTCTTCGATCCGTCGGTCACACCGGCGCATCGAGGTCGGCGCTGCGCGCGGGCACGAACGCGACCGCGACGATCGACAGCGCGATGCCGGCCATCACGTAGTAGGTCGGCGCGAGCGGCGTGCCCGTGACCTTGATCAGCCACGTGACGATGAACTGCCCGAAGCCGCCGAACAGCATCACCGCGACGTTGTATGCGATCGACAGCCCGGTCGAGCGCACGTTGGCCGGGAACAGCTCGGCGATCATCGCGCCGAACGGCCCGTAGTAGCCCGCGAGCGTCACCGACAGCACGGCCTGCACCGCGATCAGCCGCCCGATGCTCGGCGCCGCGTCGAGCCACGCGAACAGCGGATACATCAGCGCGAGCGTCAGCACCAGCGACCACAGCGACAGCCCCTTGCGGCCGATGCGGTCGGACCATGCGCCCGCGACCGGCGACAACACCATCAGCAGCAGGTTGCCGACGATCACCGCGTAGAACGATTCCGCGTACGGCAGCTTCAGCTGTTTCACCGCGAAGGTCGGCAGATAGCTGATCAGCACGTAGATCGTCACCGTCAGCGCGATCACCGAGCCGAGCCCGCACAGCACCTCGCGCGGGTGGCGCGTGAACACTTCGCCGAGCGTCGCGCGGCGCGCGCTCTGCTGCGCATGCAGGAACGCCTCGGAATCGGCGAGATGGCGGCGGATGTAGAAGCCGATCGGGCCGATCAGGAGCCCGAGGACGAACGGCACGCGCCAGCCCCAGCTGCGCAGCGCGTCGTGCGACAGCCCGCGCGTGACGGCCGCGCCGACGAGCGCGCCGATCAGCAGCGCGGCCGCCTGGCTCGCCATCTGCCAGCTGCCGTAGAAGCCGCGTTTCGAGAACGGCGCGGCTTCGATCAGCAGCGCCGTCGCGCTGCCGAATTCGCCGCCCGCGGAAAAGCCCTGCAGCAGCCGGCCGAGCACGATCAGGATCGGGCCGCCGATGCCGATCGCCGCATAGGGCGGCGCGATCGCGAGCAGGAAGATGCCGGCGGTCATCAGCAGGATCACGAGCGACAGCGCGGCCTTGCGGCCCGCGCGATCCGCGTACAGCCCGAACACGATGCCGCCGATCGGGCGCATGAAGAACGCGACGCCGAACGTCGCGGTGGTGAGGAGCAGCGACGAGTATTCGCTGGAGGTCGGGAAGAACAGCTCGGCGATCACGACGGTCATGAAGCCGAACACCGTGAAGTCGTACCACTCGAGCGCGTTGCCGATCACGGCGGCGGCCACCGCGCGGCGGTTCAGCGCACGCTCGGGCCGCACCGTTTTGGTTGAATTCGCAATCGTCGCCATGCGTGTGTCGTCCTCGTGAATTCACCGTATCGGGCGGCGCGTCGCGCGGGTGGGCCGCGGCGCGCAGGTTTGCAGCGAGTGTAGAAAGCGACGGAACCGTTTTCAAGCAATAAAAAACGCCCGCCATCGTTCGACGGCGGGCGTTGTGCGGTTTTCGCCACAATGCGGCATCGCACGATGCCGCACCGGCCTCAACCCATCTTCGAGAAGGCGCTGCACCAGCCCTTCGCCGACACCTGCTTGCCGGGGAAGGCGCCGCACGGGCCCGAAGCCGAGCCCTTCTTGCCCTGGTACAGCATGCAGGCCGCGCAATCCTGGCCCGCGGCGTATTTCGGGTACTTCGTCTTGTCGACCTTGGTGGCATCGGCCTTGTAGCCGAGCGCCACGGCGGTCGGATCCGTCTCCGACAGCATCGGCGCATCGGCCAGCGCTTCGCGCGACAGCGCCAGCGCGGACACGGCACCAATGCTCGTAATCAGGAAACTCCGACGGGATGTTTTCATGGGGGACTCGCTCCAACGTTATCGATTTGAAAGCTGTTCTGGCGACAGCCGTTCGACAGAATAACGCTCAAGCGAATAAATGTGCGCGCCGAAATTCCGGAGATAAGGGATTTCGCACTGCCGTCACGCGCGCCGCGTCAACGGCGGGCGGTCATCTCTCCCACACGCTGCGCGAGCGCGAGCGACGCGGTGAGCCCCGGCGACTCGATGCCGAACAGGTTCACGAGCCCGCGCACGCCATGCTGCGCGGCGCCCTGCACGATGAAATCGGCCGGCGGCTCGCCGGGCCCCGCGAGCTTCGGCCGGATGCCCGCGTACGCCGGCTGCAGCGCGCCGTCGGGCAGGCCCGGCCAGAACGCGCGGATCGACGCGTAGAACGCGCCCGCGCGCGCCGGATCGACTTCGTAGCGCAGCGAATCACACCACTCGACGTCCGGGCCGAAGCGCGCCTGCCCGCCGAGATCGAGCGTCAGGTGCACGCCGAGCCCCGCGCGATCGGGCATCGGGTAGATCAGGTGCGAGAACGGCGCGCGGCCCGACAGGCTGAAGTAATTGCCGCGCGCGAGATAGAGCGGCGGCACCCAGCGCGGGTCGAGCCCGTGCGTGCGGCGCGCGAGCGCCTGCGCGCCGAGCCCCGCGCTGTTGATCACGCATGCGGCCTCGATCTCGGTCGGCGCGTCGCCGCCCGTGCGCACGACGAAGCGCCCGCCGCGCAGCACGTCGATCGATTCGACCGGGGATTTCAACGCGCACATCGCGCCGTCGCGCTGCGCGTCGCCGAGCAGCCCGAGCATCAGCTGGTGGCTGTCGACGATGCCCGTCGACGGCGAGAACAGCGCCTCCACGCATTCGAGCGCGGGCTCGAGCGTCTGCGCCTCGGCACGCGTGAGCGGCAGCAGGTCGAGCACGCCGTTTTCGACCGCGCGCGCGGCGATCGCCTTCAACTGCTTCACCTGCGCGGCGCTCGTCGCGACGAGCAGCTTGCCCGCACGCCGGTGCGGCACGTGATGCGTTTCGCAGAATTCGTACAGCATGTCGCGGCCATGCACGCACGACGTCGCCTTCAGCGACCCGCGCGCGTAATAGAGCCCCGCGTGGATCACTTCGCTGTTGCGCGAACTCGTGCCCGTGCCGATCGCGTCGGCCGCCTCGAGTACGATCGTTTCACGCCCGCGCGCGGCCAGTTCCCGCGCGATCGCCAGACCGACGACGCCCGCGCCGATCACGACACAATCCATCTGCTCCATGACATTTCGCGCCGCTAACGCGTCGAAGGGGGAGAAGAGAATTGTACGTCCCGGTTCATTCGCTTGCCGAACCCGGTTGCATCGCGTCGCGACGGGGCCGCCGGCGGCGCGGCGGCGCGTGCAGCGCGCCCACCCCGCGGCCGTGCACGCGCCAGCGTGTCAGAAGCCGATCGGCCGGCGCTTCTGGGCGCCTTCGTCCGCGCGGATGTCGTGCGGCCCGATCGCATCGCGGCCGTCGAGCCGTGCGGCGCCGAATGCGTGCAGCAGCGCGCGGCGCATCGTGCGCGGCGGCGTCGCGGCCAGCACGTCGAGCGCGTCGTCGCCGAGCGTGTCGGGGAAGCGCTGCCCCCACGCATGCGACGTGCGGATCTCGTCGTAGATCGTCTGCGCGATCCGGCGCGCGCCGGCCGCATCGGGCGGCGCGATCTCGTACACGTTCATCCGGTTGAGCAGCGGCTCCGGAATCGCCTGCGCGTCGTTCGCGGTCGCGATCCAGATCACGTTGCCCGCATTGATCGGCACTTCCGCGAATTCGTCCACGAACGCGCGCGCCGTGTCGTGTTCGAGCAACGCGTACAGCGCGCCGAGCGGATCGTATTGCGCATCGCTGCCGGCCTTGTCGATCTCGTCGACCGCGATCACCGGGTTCGCGTAGCTGCCGTTCACGAGCGCCTCGAACACCTTGCCGGGCTTCGCGTTCTTCCATTGCGACGACGCGCCCGACAGGATCCAGCCGGCCGTCAGCGAACTCATCGGCACGTAGTGGTACGCGGTGCCGAGCAGGTGCGCGAGCGCCTTCGCGAAATGCGTCTTGCCGATCCCGGGCGGCCCGAGCAGCAGGATCGGCATCAGTTCGAGCCGGTCGTCCGTTTCGAGGCACAGCGCGACCTGCTTGCGCACGTCGTCGAGCGGCTCGCCGAAATTCGGCAATGCTTCGCCGAGCTCATCGAACGACGGCATCCGGTTCGGCTTCACGCAGAAGCGCAGATTCCCCGTCTTGAGCATCCGCTCGTAAGTGGCGCGCAGTGCGTCGCTCGCGCTCTCGTTCAGGTCGCTCAGCGCCGTCTCGACCTGCTCGAGGTCGTACACCGTGCTGAAGGAGGCCACCGCCAGTTCATGTTTCACCATCGCCGTCGTCATACCAACCTCGCTGCACTTGCCATCACATGATCATCAGACCCTTACGATTTCAGTGTAGCGATCCCGCATCACCGCGCAAGCAAGCAGCCGGGCGAGTCTGCTGCTAACACCGCGCGCGCGCTGCACGGCCGCGCGCCGCGGCGTATGATCGTCGGTTCACCCACCCGCCGCGCCGGCGTTGCCGACGGCGCCCGCGCGGCGCGTCGCCCGATGGCCCGAAGGTATGCCGATGTCCGTCCCCACTGCTTCCCCGCGCGTTCATGCCGATGCGATCGACGCCGTCGACGCGGCGCTCACGTCGCGCCGCGCGATCCGCGCCTTCCTGCCGACGCCCGTGCCGCGCGACACGCTCGAGGCGATCCTCGAAGCCGCGAGCCGCGCGCCGTCGGGCACCAACATCCAGCCGTGGCGCGTGTACGTCGCGACGGGCGCCACGCGCGATGCGCTCGCCGCCGCGCTGACCGCGGCGCACGACGATCCCGCGCGCGACGAGAAATACGTCGCCGAATACGACTACTACCCGCGCGAATGGGTGTCGCCGTATGTCGACCGGCGCCGCAAGGTCGGCTGGGACCTGTACGGCCTGTTGAACATCGGCCGCGACGAGAAGGCGCGCATGCATGCGCAGCATGCGCGCAACTTCCGTTTCTTCGATGCGCCGGTCGCACTGTTCTTCACGCTCGACCGCGTGATGACGCACGGCGCGTGGCTCGATTGCGGGATGTTCCTGCAGGGCGTGATGACGGCCGCGCGCGCACGCGGGCTCGACACCTGCCCGCAGGCCGCGTTCGTGCCGTTTCACCGGATCATCGCCGAGCACCTCGGCATTCCCGCCAACGAACAGTTCGTCTGCGGGATGTCGCTCGGCCACGCGGACCCCGACGCGATCGAGAACCGCCTCGTCACCGAGCGCGCGCCCGTCGCCGAGTTCGCGCGCTTCTTCGCTTGAAAACGCGTGCGGCGGCCCTACCTTTCCGGCAGGACCGCATCGTGCGGCGAACCTGTCGCCGCCTGTCCTGTCACATCACGATCGAAATCGATCGGGCGTAAGATGTGCGTCCGTTCCCCGTTATCGCGCGTTTCCGGAGACGTTTCATGCTGAAACACGGCCTGGCCGTCCTGCTTGCGAGCGTCGCGCTCGCCGCCCATGCGCAAAGCCCCGCGCCGGCCTCCGTCGCGTGGGAGATCCAGGTGGTGCGCGACGGTCAGACGATCGACACGTTCCAGCAGCGCACCACCGTCGGTCAGAGCCGCACGGATACCCATCGTTATCCGTCCGCCGTGCCGGTCGGCTGCGGCAATGCCGCGCGCGTCGTGCCGGCCGAGCGCACGCGTTCGGTCACCGTCGCGCCGCTCGCCGTCGATGCCGGTGCGAACACGGTGTCGCTCGCGCTCGACGTGCAGGAAACGCTCGACGACGAAAACGCGACGCGCAGCGATCCGTGCATACCGGCGTCGCCGCGGCAGATCGTCGCGAGCCATCCCGGCCTGTCGGTCGGCGGCGATGCGTGGACCGACTGGACGCTCGTCGAGCAGCATCCGCACCTCGTGTACCGCGTGCGTGCGCACGTCGCGAAGGACTGAGCGTCATGTCCGCCGACGCCCTGTCCCTGCCGTTCGCCGAACCGCACGCCGCGCCCGACGAAATCACCGCGGTCAGCTGGAACCTGCACAAGGGCCGCTCGCCGCTCGGCTTCACCGCGTGGAACGCGATGCGCAACTGGATGCAGTCGACGCACGCCGACGTGTATTTCCTGCAGGAAGCGATGGCGCGCCGCATGCCGCGCCCCGTGCTCGCGCCCGGCTTCGGTGCGCAGATGGACGACGCGGTCGACGACGTGTGGCATTGCCAGGCCACCGAGATCGCGCATGCGCTCGACTGGCAGATCGCGCTCGGGCCGAACGTCTTCAAGCCGTCGTGGCGGCACGGCAACGCGATCCTGTCGCCGCACCCGCTCGACCTCGGCGGCCGCTGGGACATCTCCGCGCACCGCTTCGAGCGGCGCGGGCTGCTCGTCGCGCGCGCGACGCTCGCGGGCGCGCGCCCGGTCACGCTGCTGTGCGCGCACCTCGCGCTCACGCGCGCCGCGCGGCTGCGCCAGATGCACTGGATCGCGCACTGGATCGTGCGCAACGCGGGCGACGGCCCGCTGATGCTCGCCGGCGACTTCAACGACTGGCGCAACGACTCGGTCGCGCTGTTCGGCGAGATCGGGATGTCCGAGGTCGCGACGCTGCTCGGCGAATCGGGCCGCACGTTCCCCGCGTTCTCGCCGGCGCTCGCGCTCGACAAGATGTTCGTGCGCGGCCTGACGCCGCTCGAATGGCGCGCGCCGTCCGGCGAGGCCGCGTGGCTGTCCGACCACCTGCCGTACATCGCGCGCCTGCGGCTCGATCCGCAATAGCGGCCCGCTCGCGCGCCGCCGAAGCGCGGCCGCGCCGCGCGCGCTACAGTAACGGCTTGCCCATTCCGCCCTCGCCCCGCCGCCGGGCCGCGCCGCCATGACCTACCTGCCGATCCTGCTGCAGATCGCCGTCGTCTACCTCGTCGCGGCGATCACGCCCGGCCCGAATTTCTTCATGATTTCGCAACTGTCTCTCGCCGGCCGGCGCAGCCTGGGCGCCGCGTCGGCGCTCGGCGTCGGCACCGCGTCGGTCGCGTGGGCGACGCTCGCGATGCTCGGTCTCGCGGCCGTGCTGCACCAGGTCGAATGGCTGTACGAGGCGATCCGGATCGGCGGCGCCGTGTATCTCGTGTATTTCGGCTTGAAACTGCTGCGCGCGGGCGTGCGCCGCGACGCGGCGCCGGTCGACGCGCCGGACGCCGCCGCGCCGCTGGCCGCGCCGCAGGCGCGCGACTACCTGCGCGCGTACCGCAGCGGCCTGTTCACGTGCCTGACGAACCCGAAGTCGTGCGCGTTCTGGACCAGCGTGTTCGCGGCGATGCTGCCCGCGCACGTGCCGCTGTGGTTCGACGGCGCGGTGCTGGTGACGATCGGCGTGCTGTCGGCCGGCTGGTATTCGTGCGTCGCGTACCTGTTCGCGAGCCCGCGCGCGCAGCGCGGCTACCGGCGCGTGCGGCGCCCGCTCGACGCGCTGTGCGGCGTCGCGCTCGTCGGCCTCGGCGCGAAACTCGCGGCCGATCGCTGAAAGCTCGTTGCAAGCATTTGTTGCGCCAAATCCGCGCAGCCGCGGGGGTCAAGCCCGCGATCGGCGTCAACAGGGTAAAATAACGAGTTCCTCAAACGTCTGTCATCGAGAAGGCGCGTGTCCGACGCGCCGGCCGGCCGATCCAGGATCGGGCCGTCGCACTCGGTTTTTTTGCCCGTTTTTGGGCCCGTTACACGCGTTCGCCACGCGCGTCCGTTTTCAAAGCCATGAGCAAATACGACACCGCCACCGTCCAATCCGTCCATCACTGGACCGACACGCTGTTCAGCTTCACCTGCACCCGTGAGGCGAGCCTGCGCTTCAACAACGGCGAATTCACGATGGTCGGCCTCGAGGTCGACGGCAAGCCGCTCGCGCGCGCCTACTCGATCGTCAGCCCGAACTACGAAGAGCATCTCGAATTCTTCAGCATCAAGGTGCAGAACGGCCCGCTGACGTCGCGCCTGCAGCACCTGAAGGTGGGCGACACCGTGCTGATCGGCAAGAAGCCGACGGGCACGCTGGTCGCCGACAACCTGCTGCCGGGCAAGACGCTGTGGATGCTGTCGACGGGCACGGGCCTCGCGCCGTTCATGTCGATCATCCGCGATCCGGAGATCTACGAGCGCTTCGACAAGGTGATCCTGACGCACACGTGCCGCCTGAAGGGCGAGCTCGCGTACATGGACTACATCAAGCACGACCTGCCGGGCCACGAGTACCTCGGCGACATCATCAAGGAAAAGCTCGTCTACTACCCGACGGTCACGCGCGAAGCGTTCGACAACGAGGGCCGGATCACCGACCTGATCGCGACGGGCAAGCTGTTCACGGATCTCGACGTCCCGCCGTTCTCGCCGGAAAACGACCGCGTGATGCTGTGCGGCAGCACCGCGATGCTGAAGGACACGACCGACCTGCTGAAGCAGGCCGGCCTCGTCGAAGGCAAGAACAGCGCACCGGGCCACTACGTGATCGAGCGCGCGTTCGTGGACTGATCGGTCCCCAGATTTGCGCATCGTCAAGAACCGGAGCAAAAGCTCCGGTTTTTTTTCGTCCGCACTTGGCGAATTCGTAACAAACTGGGACCATCTCATCTCAAATAGTTACATTTGGATACGTCATCGCCGGGTCGTCGGGTGTCAGTGTTTTTCCTACAACAGGTTCATTCCGATTATTCACATTTACCCTTAAATGTCCGCCCGACATGACCTTTTCGGAAATTTTGAGATATTATTCGGCGCGCGTGGTTGTCGTTCGAATGAGAGTGGAAGGGTCGGATGCAAGTGTTACAAGGTGTAACTTTTGTTACCTCGGCATGGAGCGATTCTCTGGCGGCGACCGTCATCGAAACGGCAGCCGATTCACGCAGCCAGCCGGTGTCTGAACCGCTTTCTGACAGCAGGGAGAGTCATGGATACGTCGCTTAACGCGCCCGCGGGCGCCCACGCCCCGTTCCCGTCGCAGCAGCGCGTGCCCAACCGCGCCGCGACTCCGCCCGTTCCCGACACCGCGTCCGGACGCGACGCCTCCGCCGCACGGATCGCGGCCCTGTCCGCCCAATTGCTCGCCGCCGACGAAGCCGCCCGCCGCCATCTGGCCGGCGAGCTGCACGACGGGCTCGGCGCCGAATTGACCGCTGCCCGTTTCGCCCTCGCAAACGTTCAAACGTGGCTGCCGGCCGATGCGCCGGACGGCTGCCTGCGCGCGCTGGAGCTGGCGCAGCAGGCGCTCGACGCCGCCACCGACGCGAATCGCCGGCTGATCGACGAACGCGACACGCCGGCGCTCGACGCGGGCATGATCGGCGCGCTGTCGTCGTGGATCGACACGCACGCGGCGCGCACCGGCCTGCGCACGAGCTTCGTGTGTGCGGCCGACGCGCGCCTCACGCAGATCGCCGGCGCCAGCGCACTCGCGATATTCCGCGTCGCGCAGGAAGCGCTGTCGAACGTCGCGAAGCACGCCCGCGCGACGTCGGTCGACGTACGGATCGTCACCGACGGCACGCATCTGTCACTGATTGTCGCCGACGATGGGACCGGTTTCGCGCGCAGCCGCCGCACCGGCTACGGCCTCGCCGGCATGCGCGCCCGCTGCGAGGCCTTCGGCGGCGGCTTCGAGACGGCCACGCCGGAAACCGGCCGCGGCACGCGCGTCACCGCCCGTTTCGCGTGGGATTCGCTGCTCGCGGTGCCCGTCGCGGCCCGCCGCGCGTCGCTTTCGTGAGGTCGTCATGAGCCTGAACATCCTGCTCGTGGACGATCACGCGATCGTCCGGCAAGGGATTCGCCAGCTGCTGATCGACCGCGGCATCGCGCGCGACGTCACCGAGGCCGAGACCGGCGGCGACGCGATGGCGGCCGTCGACAAGCAGGAATTCGACGTGATCCTGCTCGACATCTCGCTCCCGGACACCAACGGCATCGAGGTGCTCAAGCGCCTCAAGCGCAAGCTGCCGCGCACGCCGGTGCTGATGTTCTCGATGTACCGCGAGGACCAGTACGCGGTACGCGCGCTGAAGGCCGGCGCGGCCGGCTACCTGTCGAAGACGGTCAACGCCGCGCAGATGATCGGCGCGATCCAGCAGGTCGCGGCCGGCCGCAAGTACGTGAGCCCCGCGATGGCCGAGGCGCTCGCCGAATACGTGTCGTTCGAGAACGAGCCGCTGCCGCACGAGAAGCTGTCCGACCGCGAATACCAGACGCTCTGCATGCTCGCGTCGGGCAAGCGGCTCACCGACATCGCGAACACGCTGTCGCTGTCCGTGAAGACGGTGAGCGTGTACCGGTCGCGGCTGCTCGAGAAGATGCGGCTGTCGAACAACGCGGAACTCACGTTCTACGTGATGAGCAACCGGCTGGTCGACATGGCGCCCGCGACCGGCGCCTGACCGGCCCGCCGGCGTTGGGCCGGCCCGATTGGCTCGCCACCTCGGATTCGTCCGATTCCACGACGCGGCACGCGCCGCGTCGCCTTCAAACCGCCCCCCGTTTCGCGCGCAAGCGCTTGTTTTTCCGGACGATTCCGCGACACGCCGCTGCGCCGCAGCGGGTCTTGTTCGTCAAATCGGCTAAAATTACGGGTTTTCACTCAGTCAGCGCGCCGCCCCTGCGCGCGCCGGCGATTCATCCGCAATGTCTCTCTTCCGCAAGAAAAACGTCGATCGCATGATCGCCGGCGCGCACGCCGCCGGGCTCAAGAAAGCGCTCGGCGCGATCGACCTCACCTTCCTCGGCATCGGCGCGATCATCGGCACCGGCATCTTCGTGCTGACCGGCACCGGCGCCGTGCAGGCCGGCCCCGCGCTGATGCTGTCGTTCGTGATCGCCGCGATCGCGTGCGGCCTCGCGGCGCTGTCGTACGCGGAATTCGCGTCGACGATCCCCGTCGCCGGCTCGATCTACACGTATTCGTACGCGACGCTCGGCGAGCTCGTCGCGTGGATCATCGGCTGGGACCTGATGCTCGAGTACGGCCTCGCGTCGTCGGCCGTGTCGGTCGGCTGGTCGGGCTACCTGCAGTCGCTGCTGCAAGGGTTCGGACTGTCGCTGCCGACCGTGCTGACGGCCGCGCCCGGCGCCGTGCCGGGCGTCGTCACGTGGTTCAACCTGCCCGCGTTCCTCGTGATGATCGTGATCACGACGCTGCTGTCGATCGGCATCCGCGAGTCGACCCGCATCAACAACATCATGGTGTTCATCAAGGTGTCGGTCGTGCTGCTCGTGATCGCGGTCGGCCTGTTCCACGTGACGCCCGCGAACTGGAAGCCGTTCATGCCGCACGGCTGGAACGGCGTGTTCGGCGCCGCGGCCGTGATGTTCTTCGCGTTCATCGGCTTCGACGCGGTGTCGTCGGCGGCCGAGGAGGTGAAGAACCCGAAACGCGACCTGCCGATCGGCATCATCGCGTCGCTCGCGGTGTGCGCGGTGCTGTACGTGACGGTCGCCGCGGTCGCGACCGGCATCGTGCCGGCGGCCCGGTACGCGAACATCTCGCACCCGATCTCGTACGCGCTGCAGGTTGCCGGCGAGACGTGGGTCGCGGGCTTCATCGATCTCGGCGCGGTGCTCGGCATGCTGACCGTGATTCTCGTGATGAGCTACGGCCAGACGCGCGTGATCTTCGCGATGTCGCGCGACGGGCTGCTGCCGGCGATGCTGTCGCGCGTGCACCCGCGCTACGCGACGCCGTTCCTGACGACCTGGCTCGTCGGCCTGTTCTTCGGGCTGATCGCCGCGCTCGTGCCGCTCAACGTGCTCGCCGAACTGATCAACATCGGCACGCTCGCGGCATTCTCGATGGTGTCGATCGCGGTGCTCGTGCTGCGCCGCACGCACCCCGACCTGCCGCGCGCGTTCCGCTGCCCGGGCGTGCCCGTGGTGCCGATCCTCGCGGTCGCGGCGTGCCTGTTCCTGATGCTGAACCTGCAGCCCGTCACGTGGGCCGCATTCGGCATCTGGCTCGTGATCGGTCTCGCGATCTACTTCCTGTACTCGCGGCACCACTCGAAGCTCGCGCACGGCCACCACGACGCGCACTGAGCGCCGTCGTCGCGCGCCCATGCCGCGCGACGACGAACGCGACAGCCGCGGGGCCGCCACCGGCCCTGCGCGCGCCCTCCCCCGAACCGGCCAGGCGCCGTTCCCGCGCGCGATCGCTGTCCGATCGTCGCGATCTCTTGCCCGATTCTCCGGATTTGCCCGCACGGGCCGCCACGCCGCCTGCACGCGTGCGCCGCGCGGTTCATAATCCCGCCATCGAACGACGGTCCCGGGCAAAGGGCCGTCCGGCAACAGGAAAACACGATGGAAAGTGTCGATCTCGATGTACTGAAATCCAGCGCGCGCTGGCTCGAAGAAGGGCGCCGCGTGCTGCTCGTGACGGTCGTGAAGACGTGGGGCTCGTCGCCGCGCCCCGAAGGCGCGATGCTCGCGGTGCGCGAGGACGGCCTGGTGGTCGGCTCCGTGTCCGGCGGCTGCATCGAGGACGACCTGATCGCCCGCGTGCACGCGAGCGGCATCGCGGCCGACGCGCGCCCGGAAGCGCTGAAGTACGGCGTGACGGCCGAGGAGGCGCACCGCTTCGGGCTGCCGTGCGGCGGCACGATCCAGCTCGTGCTCGAGCCGCTCACGCGCGACAGCGGGATTGCCGCGCTGTGCGCGGAAGTCGAGGCCGGCCGCCTCGTCACGCGCACGATGACGCTCGCGTCCGGCCGCGCGTCGCTGTCGCCCGCCCAGGCCACCGACGGGCTCGCGTTCGACGGCGAGCGGCTCGTGACGATCCACGGGCCGCGCTACCGGATGCTCGTGATCGGCGCCGGCCAGTTGTCGCGCTATCTGTGCCAGATCGCGGTCGGGCTCGACTACCAGGTAACGGTGTGCGATCCGCGCGAGGAATACACGGATGCGTGGGACGTGCCGGGCACGCGCGTCGTGCGCACGATGCCCGACGATACGGTGCTCGAGATGAAGCTCGATGCGCGTTCGGCCGTGATCGCGCTGACGCACGACCCGAAGCTCGACGATCTCGCGCTGATGGAAGCGCTGAAGACGCCCGCGTTCTACGTGGGCGCGCTCGGCTCGCGGCGCAACAATGCGGCGCGGCGCGAACGGCTGCGCGAATTCGACCTGAACGAAGCGGAACTGGGCCGGCTGCACGGGCCGGCCGGCATCTACATCGGCAGCAGGACGCCGCCGGAAATCGCGATCTCGATCCTCGCCGAGGTCACGGCCGCGAAGAATCACGTGTCGCTGCCGACGATCCTGCAGGTCGAAGGCGCGAAAGCCGCCCGCGAGATCGCGGCGAACAGCGGCGCGGCCTGCGGGCTCTGAGCCGCCGCGGCGGCCAACGACGATCGCGCCGGCGACCGCCGGGCGCGAACCCCGATCAGGCCAGGCCGGCGGCCAGCGCCGCGGCGACCGAACCGACCACCAGCACGACGCCGACCGTGCGGCGCTTGTTCAGCTCGGTCCACAACAGCACGCCGGTCAGCGACAGCAGGATCAGCGAGCCCGCGATCGTATCCATCAGCAGCACCCAGCCGAGGTTCATCCCGACGCCGCGATGCAGGTTGTTCAGCGTCGTCAGGAACGTATTGCCGGTACGCTTCACCGATACGTAGCCGTTGCCGACCCAGTATTCGGCCTGCAGGTTCTGGTGCGGGCCGAACACGCCGAACTGCCAGTGCTCGGGCTGCATCACGCGTTTGTCGCCCCACGCGACGGCCTGCGCGGGCTCCTTGCGCATGCGGCCCGGCTTGCCGTCGAAATGCAGCTCCTGCTGCAGCCACTTCGTCATCGCGGCGGGCGTCTTCGGCACCGGATCCGGCAGCGCGATCTGCATCTCCTCGACCTGCGGCTCGCCGGTCGGGATCTTCAGCGGCGGCGCGCGGTGATTGAGCAGCACGCCCGTCACGCCGAACAGCAGCCCGAGCACCGCGCCCCACAGCCCGACCCAGCCGTGCACCTTGCGCAGCCACTTGATGAAGGTGGCGCGCCGCGAGCGCTGGCGGCGCGCGGCCAGTTCGTCGTCGCTGAGCGGGCGGCCCGCCGGGTGCAGCACGGTGACGCCGGCGCGCGGCATGCCCGTCTTGGGCGGGTCGATCGTTTCGGGCGCGTTCACGCGAAAGGTTCCATTCGTTCAAAACAACGGCCGGCGCGCAGTGCGTGCGCGTCGGCCGGGCAACATGAAAATGAGAATGGATATCATTACATAAATCGATCGCCGGCTCAATCCGTCACGGTCGCCGGCGGCGGCCCATCATGCCTGGAGAGATTCGGCTGATGAGTGCGCGTTGCACGGAAATGCCGATCGATATGCGGCAAATGCCGTCGGACTGGCGCGACACGACCAGACAGCATTTCGTAAGAAAGTCGCGCGACGCCAGGCGCGTCAGCGCAGCGGCGGCAGCGGAAAGCGCGGCGCGGTGTCGTCCGGCGCGGCCTCGGTGTGATCGAGCGCGTACAGCCACGCCAGCAGATCGGCGACGGCCTGGTAGAGCTGCGGCGGAATCCGGTCGTCGAGATCGACCTGCATCAGCAGCGACACCATCTCCGGCGCCGTATGCACGTACAGCCCCGCGTCGCGCGCGCGTGCGACGATCATCTCGGCGAGCAGGCCATAACCCTTCGCAACCACACGCGGCGCCGTGTCGCCGCCTTTCGGGTCGTAGACGAGCGCGGCCGCGCGCTTGCGGGACGTCATGCTCATCGCGGCGCCTCGTCGTCGGCCACCTGCGTCGGCGGGGCGCCGGCCGCTCCCCGCGCATACGCGGCGGCGGCCGCCTGGGCCGCGAACAGGTCGAAGCCGTCCGGCCCGTCGTCGACCGCGCGGATCGACAGTCCGCCGACCTTGAGCCCCGACCCCTCGAGCCGCTGCCGCAGCGCGGCCTCGTTTCGCGTGAGACGCTCGGCGCCCGTCTGGTTCGCGCGCAGCCGCGCGACGAGCTGCGCGCCGTTCAGCACCAGTTCCGCATCGACCGTGCCGAGCGACGGCAGCGTCAGCGTGAGGCGCGTGCGCCAGGCGATGCCGTCGCCCGCATCGTCCCCTCCGCCGCGCTGCCCGCGGTTGTCCGGCGCGTCGGGCTCGATCGTCCAGTCGAGCCGCGCGCCCGGCCAGGCCTCGCCGGTCCAGCGAAACTGGTCGGTCGCGAGCGCATCGAGCTGCTGCCGGACGATCGGCACGGTGGCCGGATGGACGGTCGCAAGCGTCTGCGCCTGCGGATCGGACGATGCGGCAGCCAGGTCGGCCCGCGCCGGTGTCCAGCGCGTGTCGGCATGCGTGCCCAGCGGATCGGCGGGATCGGGCGGCAACGATGCGCCCTGCCGGGCGGCCGTCGGCAGGGCCTGCGCGGGATCGCGGGCCGCGCCCCCGCCCTGCGCCGGCGTACCCGGCTGCGCGGCCGCCCGCGCGGTCGCAGGCGGCGGCGGACGCTGCGCCAGCAGCTCGTCGAGCACATCGGTCGAGCCGGGCGGCAACGCATCGGGATCGGCCGGCGCGAGTGCGGCCGTCAGGCGCGCCTGCGGCTCGCGCATCAGCGCCGCGAGCGGACGCTGGCCGGCCAGCCACTGCGCCAGATGGGATTCGTAGAAGAGGCCGCTCTCGCTCACGGCCTGCGCGAGCGCCGCGCGCAGCGCGGCGACCGGCAGCGGCGCGGCCGCTTCACGGGCGGCCGCGGCGGACGATGCCGCCGCGGAGGCCGGCGGGGACGGCGCAGCCGGCGCGGATGCAGCCGGCGCGGGGGCGGCGGCAACGGGCGCCGGCACGGCCGGATCGGTCAGCAGCACGGTGGGATCGGCCAGCAGCAGCGTGCGGCCGGCAATCGCGGGCGTCGCATCGCCGCCCGCGCGTGAAATCGCGTCGAGCACGCGCCCGACGTCGGACAGCGCGGTCTGCGTGGAGGCCGGCGGCGCGGCCGGCGGGCTGCCGGCCGGCGGCGACGACGGCGCACCGCTGCCCGGCGTGCCGACCTGCGCGGTCGCGCCGCCGCCGGCGGATGCCGATACGGTGTCGGTCAGCAGGCTGTCGAGGCGGCTTGCCAGCAGCGCGGCCGCAACGGAGTCGATACCGGTCATGATCGGAGCCTGCTCACCTCAGCCACTTCGTTGCGAATCCGGGCACGGCACGCCGGTGCCATCCGCGGGTACGGCGCGCCGGCCTCTCCCGTCGACGGGCCCTAGCCGCGCGCGCGATAGAGATCGGTCAATACCTGGGTCGAGCGCCGCGCCTCGAACAGCGCGGACAGCCGCGCGACGTCCGGGCTCGCGAGATCGCGGATCGCCGCGTCGTCGGCCAGGATGCGGCGGATCAGGTCGAGCTTGCGGCCGAGATCCGATTCGTCGAGCGCGACGCCCGGATCGGCTTCCTTCAGCCCGTCGACAAGCTGCATGAATTCGGCCTGCAACCCCGGCAACGCGCTCCAGTCGGCGCCGCGGGCGGCGCACAGCATGCGCCCCGACACGGCGGCGAGCGCCTCGTAACGTGCGAAGTATTCGGCCTTGTGATTCATCGTGATGCTTCCGCTGCCTGTTGCGCGGCCATCCGCGCGACTTCCGGGGCGATGCCCGTCCAAGCTTCCTCGAGCGTCGCGAGCAGCCCGTCGACCTCGACCAGCATCGCGTCGCTCGCCTGCGCGTTCGCGTCGAGCAGGCGCCGGCCGATATACGCATACAGCGCGCCCAGCCGGTCCGCGATCTCGCCGCCCGCGTCGTGGTTCAACGACGCCTGCAGGCCGCTCTCGACGATCCGGATCGCCTTGCCGATCGCGTCGCCGCGCGCGGGCACGTTGCCCTGCTGCAAATGCATGCGCGCCAGCGCGATCGCTTGCCGCGCGCCCTGGTACAGCATCGCGATCAGCCGGTGCGGGGAGGCGCCCATCACCCCCGTCTCGACGCCGACACGCGCGTATGCACTGGCTCCAGCGTGCCCTGGGGAAAACATGCGCTTCTCCTTGTCTTGCCTTGGCTATACGGTCGCCGCCGCCGTGCATCGCACGGCGCGGCCTTCTCCGGAGTTATCGGAAGGGATTTGAAAACCTTTAGGCGCAAGCGGCGGCCGCCGGCTCGGGAAGCCGGCCCGCCGGCCCCGCCCGGCACGCCCGTCACACCGACATCTGCATGATGTCGTTGTAGGCGCTCACGAGCTTGTTGCGGACCTGGAGCCCGAACTGGAAGCCGATGTTGGCTTTCTGCATGTCGACCATCACGTCGTTCAGCGATACGTTCGGCGCGCCGACCTCGAACGCCTTCGCCTCGCCGAGCGCGTGCTGCTGGTCGCCGCTGATCTTGTCGAGCGACGCCTTCATCGCGCTCGCGAACGTGCTGGCCGTCGCCGCGCCCGAGCCGGCAAGCGCCGCCGTCGGGCTCGCGACGCCGCCGGACGCCTGCGCGGCCATCGACTGCATCTGTTGCAACACCGAACCGATTCCGCTGACGTTCGCAGTCATGCTGTCCCCAGACTTAGAGAAGAGACCCGGACGCACCGGGCGTTCCGCCGGCGCCGCACCACGCGCACCATGCCGGATCGCAAAAAAGGATAGCAGCGCGCCGCCTGTCAAAGCCGAGAAAGTACGGGGGAAACCCCGCTCTTTTCGGTCGATCGGAGTGCGCGTCGGATCCCGATAATCGCATCGTGTCATTGTCCGCCCGCTCGTCCGAGCGGGCTCAGTGGTCCCGCTCCGGAGAAACTCGACGCATGGATTCGCAGGCCAACTCGCTGATCAACCCCGACGCCCGCGCGGGCCTCGCCAGCCCGGCGCCCGGCGCCGCCGCGGCCGCCGCGCTGCCGGGCGCGGGCGTCGCCGGCGCTGACTTCGGGCTGGGCGGCTTCGCGGAACGCATTCCCGGCATCTCGCGGATGAAGGGCAACCCGAAGCTGCCGTTCCTGATCGCCGTCGCGTTCGCGATCGCCGCGATCACCGCGCTCGTGCTGTGGAGCCGCGCGCCCGACTACCGCGTGCTGTACAGCAACCTGTCGGACCGCGACGGCGGCGCGATCATTGCCGCGCTCCAGCAGGCAAACGTTCCCTACAAGTTCGCCGACGCCGGCGGCGCGATCCTCGTGCCGTCGAACCAGGTGCACGAAACGCGCCTGAAGCTAGCCGCGATGGGCCTGCCGAAGGGCGGCTCGGTCGGCTTCGAGCTGATGGACAACCAGAAATTCGGCATCAGCCAGTTCGCCGAACAGATCAATTACCAGCGCGCGCTCGAAGGCGAGCTGCAGCGCACCATCGAATCGATCAACGCCGTGCGCAGCGCGCGCGTGCATCTCGCGATCCCGAAGCCGTCGGTCTTCGTGCGCGACAAGGAAGCGCCGAGCGCGTCCGTGTTCGTCGACCTCTACCCGGGCCGCGTGCTCGACGAGGGACAGGTCCAGGCGATCACGCGGATGGTGTCGTCCGGCGTGCCCGACATGCCCGCGAAGAACGTGACGATCGTCGACCAGGACGGCAACCTGCTGACCCAGACCGCGTCCGCCTCCGGCCTCGACGCGAGCCAGCTCAAGTACGTGCAGCAGGTCGAGCGCAACACGCAGAAGCGCATCGACGCGATCCTCGCGCCGATCTTCGGCGCCGGCAACGCGCGCTCGCAGGTCAGCGCGGACCTCGATTTCTCGAAGGTCGAGCAGACGTCCGAAAGCTACGGCCCGAACGGCAATCCGCAGCAATCGGCGATCCGCAGCCAGCAGACCAGCAGCTCGACCGAACTCGCGCAGGGCGGCGCCTCCGGCGTGCCGGGCGCGCTGTCGAACACGCCGCCGCAGCCGGCGTCCGCGCCGGTGGTCGCCGGCAACGGCCAGAACGCGCCGCAGACGACGCCGGTCAGCGACCGCAAGGACCAGACGACCAACTACGAACTCGACAAGACGATCCGTCACCTCGAGCAGCCGATGGGCAGCGTGAAGCGGCTGTCGGTCGCGGTCGTCGTCAACTACCAGCCGGTCGCCGACGCGAAGGGCCACGTGACGATGCAGCCGCTGCCGCCCGCGAAGCTCGCGCAGGTCGAGCAGCTCGTGAAGGACGCGATGGGCTACGACGAGAAGCGCGGCGACTCGGTGAACGTCGTGAACAGCGCGTTCTCGACCGCGAGCGACCCGTATGCCGACCTGCCGTGGTGGCGCCAGCCCGACATGATCGCGATGGCGAAGGAAGCCGCGAAGTGGCTCGGCATCGCGGCGGCCGCGGCGGCGCTCTACTTCATGTTCGTGCGCCCGGCGATGCGCCGCGCGTTCCCGCCGCCCGAGCCGGCCGCGCCGGCGCTCGCGGCGCCGGAGGATCCGGTCGCGCTCGACGGCCTGCCCGCGCCGGCCAAGACGGAGGAGCCCGACACGATGCTGCTCGGCTTCGAAACCGAGAAGAACCGCTACGAACGCAACCTCGACTACGCGCGCACGATCGCCCGCCAGGATCCGAAGATCGTCGCCACCGTCGTGAAGAACTGGGTGTCCGATGAACGCTGAAGGCTTGACCAAGAGCGCGCTGCTGCTGATGTCGATCGGCGAGGAAGAGGCCGCGCAGGTATTCAAGTTCCTCGCGCCGCGCGAGGTCCAGAAGATCGGCGCCGCGATGGCCGCGCTGAAGAACGTCACGCGCGAGCAGGTCGAGGACGTGCTGCAGGAGTTCGCGAAGGAAGCCGAGCAGCACACCGCGCTGTCGCTCGATTCGAGCGACTACATCCGCTCGGTGCTGACGAAGGCGCTCGGCGAGGACAAGGCCGGCGTGCTGATCGACCGCATCCTGCAGGGCAGCGACACGAGCGGCATCGAGGGCCTGAAGTGGATGGACTCGGGCGCCGTGGCCGAACTGATCAAGAACGAGCATCCGCAGATCATCGCGACGATCCTCGTGCACCTCGACCGCGACCAGGCATCGGAGATCGCATCGTGCTTCACCGAGCGGCTGCGTAACGACGTGCTGCTGCGGATCGCGACGCTCGACGGCATCCAGCCGGCCGCGCTGCGCGAACTCGACGACGTGCTGACGGGCCTGCTGTCCGGCAGCGACAACCTGAAGCGCAGCCCGATGGGCGGCATCCGCACCGCGGCCGAGATCCTGAACTTCATGACGAGCGTGCACGAGGAAGGCGTGCTCGAAAGCGTGCGCCAGTACGACGCCGATCTCGCGCAGAAGATCGTCGACCAGATGTTCGTGTTCGAGAACCTGCTCGACCTCGAGGATCGCGCGATCCAGATGGTGCTCAAGGAAGTCGAGTCGGAAACGCTGATCATCGCGCTGAAGGGCGCGCCGCCCGCCCTGCGCCAGAAGTTCCTCGCGAACATGTCGCAGCGCGCGGCCGAACTGCTCGCCGAGGATCTCGACGCGCGAGGCCCGGTGCGCGTGTCCGAAGTCGAGACGCAGCAGCGCCGCATCCTGCAGATCGTGCGCAATCTCGCCGAGAGCGGCCAGATCGTGATCGGCGGCAAGGCGGAAGACGCGTATGTCTGATTCGGCGAGCGATCGCGTGGGCACCCTCACCGCGTACCAGCGGTGGGAGATGGCGTCGTTCGACCCGCCGCCGCCCCCGCCGCCGCCCGACGACGCGGCGGCCGCTGCCGCCGCGCTCGCCAAGGACCTGCAGCGCGTGCGCGACGCCGCGCACGCCGAAGGCCATGCCGCCGGCCACGTCGAAGGCCAGGCGCTCGGCTATCAGGCCGGTTTCGAGCAGGGCCGCGAACAGGGTTTCGAGGCCGGCCAGGCCGACGCGCGCGAACAGGCCGCGCAGCTGGCGGCGCTTGCCGCATCGTTCCGCGAGGCCGTGTCGAACATCGAGCACGATCTCGCGTCCGACATCGCGCAGCTCGCGCTCGACATCGCGCAGCAGGTCGTGCGCCAGCACGTGAAGCATGACCCGGCCGCGCTGGTCGCGGCCGTGCGCGACGTGCTCGCGGCCGAACCCGCGCTGTCCGGCGCGCCGCATCTCGCGGTGAATCCGGCCGACCTGCCCGTCGTCGAAGCCTATCTGCAGGACGATCTCGATACGCTCGGCTGGACCGTGCGCACCGACGCGTCGATCGAGCGCGGCGGCTGCCGCGCGCACGCCGCGACCGGCGAGGTCGACGCGACGCTGCCCACCCGCTGGCAGCGCGTCGCCGCCGCGATCGGCAAGGTGAGCACGTGGTAACGCGGCCGCCCGAGGCGCTCGCGCACGACGGCATGACGCCGCTCGAGCGCGAGCTCGCGCTCGCGTCGTTCGGGCCGGCCGCCGCGCCCGACGCCACCCGCCCCGCCCCGCCCCACGCGGGCGCCGACACCGCCGCGGCCGCACCGCGCGCGCCGCACAATCCGCATCTCGCGCACTGGCGCACGCATCTGAACGGGCTCGCCGCGCGCAGCCACCGCGCGCTGCCGCTGCGGCCCTGCGGGCGCCTCACGCGCGCGGCCGGCCTCGTGCTCGAGGCGATCGGGCTGCGCCTGTCGGTCGGCGCCGAATGCACGATCGAACTGCCGCCCGGCAGCACGCTGCCGCATGCGGAAGCCGAAGTCGTCGGCTTCGCCGGCGACCGTCTGTTCCTGATGCCGACCACCGACGTCGCCGGCGTCCTGCCCGGCGCGCGCGTGTGGCCGAGGGAGGCCGCGCCCGTCGCCGATCCGCTCGCGGGCGCGAAGCGGCTGCCGGTCGGCTGGGAGATGCTCGGGCGCGTCGTCGACGCGTCGGGCCGCCCGCTCGACGGCCTCGGCCCGCTCACCGCGAAAGTCGATGCGCCGCTGTCGGCGCCGTCGATCAACCCGCTCGATCGAGAGCCGATCCACCACGTGCTCGACGTCGGCGTGCGCGCGATCAACGCGCTGCTCACCGTCGGCCGCGGCCAGCGGATGGGCCTGTTCGCGGGCTCGGGCGTCGGCAAGTCGGTACTGCTCGGCACGATGGCACGCTACACGAGCGCCGAAGTGATCGTGATCGGGCTGATCGGCGAACGCGGCCGCGAAGTGAAGGAATTCATCGAACAGATCCTCGGCGAGGACGGGCTCGCGCGCTCGGTCGTCGTCGCCGCGCCGGCCGACGTGTCGCCGCTGCTGCGGATGCAGGGCGCCGCGTACGCGACCTCGCTCGCCGAGTATTTCCGCGACCAGGGCAAGCACGTGCTGCTGCTGATGGATTCGCTGACGCGCTACGCGATGGCGCAGCGCGAGATCGCGCTGGCGATCGGCGAGCCGCCCGCGACCAAGGGTTATCCGCCGTCGGTGTTCGCGAAGCTGCCCGCGCTCGTCGAGCGCACCGGCAACGGGCCCGAGGGCGGCGGCTCGATCACCGCGTTCTACACGGTGCTGACCGAAGGCGACGACCAGCAGGATCCGATCGCCGATTCGGCGCGCGCGATCCTCGACGGCCACATCGTGCTGTCGCGCGCGCTCGCCGAGGCCGGCCACTATCCGGCGATCGACATCGAGGCGTCGATCAGCCGCGCGATGACGGCGCTGATCGACGAAGGCCATCTCGATCATGTACGGCAGTTCAAGCAGATGCTGTCGCGCTATCAGCGCAATCGCGACCTGATCGCGGTCGGCGCTTACGCACCCGGCCGCGACGCGCAGCTCGACCGCGCGATCGCGCTCTATCCGCGCATCGAGGCATTCCTGCAGCAGGGCTTTCGCGAATGCGCGCCGTTCGCACCGAGCCTCGCCGCGCTCGATGCGCTGTTCGACGCTTACGGAGGCTGATCCCGATGGCTCACGGCTTTCCCCTTCAACTGCTGCTCGACCGTGCGCAGGACGACCTCGACTCGGCCGCGAAGCAGCTCGGCACCGCGCAGCGCGACCGCACCGCGGCCGCCGAACAGCTCGACGCGCTGCTGCGCTACCGCGACGAATATCACGCACGCTTCGCGCAGTCCGCGCAACACGGGATGCCGGCCGGCAACTGGCGCAATTTCCAGGCGTTCATCGACACGCTCGACGCGGCGATCGCGCAGCAGCGCAACGTGCTGGCCGCCGCCGAAGTCCGCATCGACGAAGCGCGCCCGAACTGGCAACAAAAGAAACGCACCGTCGGCTCGTATGAAATCCTGCAGGCGCGCGGCGTCGCGCAGGCAGCGACGCGCGAGGCCCGGCGCGAACAGCGCGACGCCGACGAACACGCCGCGAAGATCCTGCGCATGCGGGCCGACGCGGCCCGCTCGTCGTAACCGACCACCGCATTCGAACGAGAGAACCGACATGCCTCCCCTGCCCCTGCTCGGCGCGCTGCTCGATACCGCCGGCGCCGCACTCAAGGCCGCCCGCGGCGCGGGTTCGTCCGCCGCCGGCAACGATGCATCGGCGACCGCGACCGCCGTGCCGTTCGCGCAGACGCTGAAGCAAAGCGTCGTCACGCGTCGCGACGCGTCGAGTACCGCCGCGCCCGATGCGTCGACGACGCAGGCCGCGTCGAAGCCGGCCGCCGGCACGAAGCCGTCGGGCACGGACGACGACGACAAGTCGACCGACGCCGCGAACGCGACGACCAGTCCGGACGCCGCCGCGCTCGCGGCCGCCGCGGCCGTGCAGGCGCAACTGCAGGCGCGCACGGACAACGCGACGACGCCGGCCGATGCGGCTGGCACCGCCGCCGCTGCCGCTGTCGCCGACACGACGCAAAAAACGGCCGTGTCCGGCCAGCCCGACGCCACGGCGACGCTGGCCGATCATGCAACCCGGGATACGGCTGCCCAGCCGCTCGAACCGGCGTCGAGCCGCGACGCGCTGCAAGCCGCGCTCGCCAAGCTGACGGGCGGTGCCGGCGCGATCGCGCTGCCGGCAACCGGCACGTCCGCAGCGACAACGACCTCGGCGCCGGCGGCTACCGCGTCGAGCGCCGCCGCGCCGCTGACGCCGAAGGTGCCGACGTTCGACCGTACGCTCGCCGATGCGAAAGGCGCGCTCGCCACCCAGCAGGCGCCGGCCCAGGCCACGCCGCAGGCGCTGCAGGCCGACGCGAACGCGCAGTCCGGCGCACAGCATGCCCTCGCGGCCGCCGGCGACGCGACCGATCCGGCCGCCAGCGCGACGCTCGCGGCCGGCGCAACGGCCGCGGCCGCCGCGCAGGCGAACCTGCAGCTGTCGCCGGCCGCCGGTGCGATCGCCTCCGCCAACGCGCACGTACTCGCGCCGCACGTCGGCAGCGCCGACTGGACGGACGCCCTGAGCCAGAAGGTCGTGTTCCTGTCGAATGCGCACCAGCAGAGCGCCGAGCTGACGCTCAACCCGCCCGATCTCGGGCCGCTGCAGGTCGTGCTGCGCGTCGCGGACAACCATGCGCACGCGCTGTTCGTGTCGCAGCACGCACAGGTGCGCGAAGCCGTCGAAGCCGCGCTGCCGAAGCTGCGCGAGGCGATGGAAGCGGGCGGGCTCGGGCTCGGCAGCACGACCGTCAGCGACGGCGGCTTCGCTTCCCCGCAGCAGAACCCGCAACAGACCTTCTCCGGCGGCCAGTCGTCGCGGCGCGGAAACGGCGAACCGTCAGCCGTCGATGCACCGGCCGACGTTGCGCAATCCGCACCGGCCGCCGCGAGCGTGAGCCGCGCCGGCCTCGTCGATACGTTTGCCTGAGCATGGCCGCTGCCGTGCGCGCGCCGCGCTCAGCGGCCGTGCACCGCGGCAGCCGCCTCGCCGCGCGGTACCCCGCCCTTGCGCGCCGCGACGATGAAGTCCGCCGCGCGCTCGCCGATCATCACCGACGGCGCATTCGTGTTCCCGCCGACCAGTGTCGGCATCACCGACGCATCGACCACACGCAGCCCTTCGACGCCGCGCACGCGCAACTGCGGATCGACGACCGCACGCGCATCCGAGCCCATCCGGCACGTGCCGACCGGGTGGTAGATCGTGTCGGCATGCGCGACGATCGTCGCGCGCAGCTCGGCCTCGCTCTGGTCCGCCCGCGTGTACAGCTCGCGCCCGCCCTGCGACGCGAGCGGCGCCTGCGACAGGATGCGGCGCATCGCCTGCGTGCCGCGCACGAGCAGGTCGAGATCGCGTGAATCGCTGAAGAAGCGCGGATCGATCAGCGGCGCGTCGCGCGCATCGCCGCTCGCGAGCGCGACCGTGCCGCGGCTGAACGGCCGCAGCGCGCACACGTGCAGCGAATAGCCGAACCCCCAGTGCATCTTGCGGTTGTGGTCGTCGACGAGCGCCGTGCAGAAATGCAGCTGCAGGTCGGGACGCTCGAGCGACGGATCGCTCTTGATGAAACCGCCGGCCTCCGCGACGTTGCTCGTCATCATCCCCGTGCGGCTCGAGAAATAGCGCGCGAGCGCGGGCGTCATCTTCGCGATCCCGCGCACGCACACGCCGACCAGCTCCGACGAATTCACGCGCGTGTTGATGATGAAGTCGATGTGGTCGATCAGGTTCGTGCCGACGTCCGGCGCATCCTGCACGACCGCGATCCCGTGCCGGCGCAGTTGCTCGGCCGGGCCGATCCCCGAACACATCAGCAGCTGCGGCGAATTGAACACGCCGGCCGACAGGATCACCTCCGCGCGCGCGCCGAGCGTCTCGACGCGGCCGTTGCGCGATACCGCGACACCGACCGCGCGCTTGCCGTCGAAGCCGACGCGCAGCACCGTCGCATCGGTGATCACGTGCAGGTTCGGCCGGTTGCGGCCGTAGATGTACGCGCGCGCCACGCTGCAGCGCGAGCCGTCGCGGTGCGTGACCTGGTAGAAGCCGACGCCTTCCTGCGTCGCGCCGTTGAAGTCGTCGTTCAGCGGATAGCCGGCCGCGTGCGCGGCCTGGATGAATCGTTCGGAGAACGGATTGCGAAAGCGCAGATCCGACACCGTCAGCGGGCCGTCCGCGCCGTGCCATGCATCGGCGCCGCGTTCGTTGCCTTCCGCGCGGCGGAAATACGGCAGCACGTCCTGCCAGCCCCAGCCCGTCGCGCCGAGCTGCGCCCACTCGTCGTAGTCGCCCGGATGGCCGCGCGTGTAGATCATCGCGTTGATCGCGCTCGAGCCGCCCATCCCGCGCCCGCGCGGCTGGTAGCCGCGCCGTCCGCCGAGGCCCGGCTGCGGCACCGTCTCGTAGCCGTAGTTCGTGCCGAGCTTGAACGGCACCAGCGCCGCGATGCCGACCGGCATGTTGACGAGCAGGTTGCGCTCCGTATGCGAGCCGGCCTCGATCAGCGCGATCGTCGCATCGGGGCAGGCATCGGCGAGACGGCCGGCCAGGCTCGACCCGCCCGAACCGCCGCCGACGATGATGTAGTCGTATTGCATGTCACGTCTCCGTCGTGTCATGGAGGGCGCCCGGCACCGCCGCGCGACCGCGTCTCCTCTTGTAATGTTCGGGCATTGTAGGAACGGCCGTCGCATGCACGGCGCGCGGATTCAAGAGCGATTCCTCTAAACGCCCGCGTGAACTAAATTTAAGATGTATCGATTCGCTTCGCGCGATACGCCGGCCACGAGAAGCCGGTCCGTCGCGAAACGGGAGGGACGACGATGCAGCGCCGGATTCTGCAGGCCGTGTGCCGACCGGGTGGTCCGGATGTCACGCGCGCGGCCCGCATTTCATTTCAAACGGCCGCCCCCGCGGCGACGCTCGGCATCATACGCGCGGTCGATCGAAATCGAACGGCACGGGTCGCCGCCGACCGTTTGGATAACGTATCGCCGCAGCCGCACGATGCATCGCGATACGGATCGGCAGACACGTCGCCCGGCGCTGCTTCGGTGCGCCGGCATGCGATCGCGCGGCAGCATCGCACGCACGCTCGTCACCGCCTCGGGGCGTGCACGCGTGCCGTGCGACACGCGTGTCGACGGCGGACACCGTCGCGCGGATGCGACGCCCGCCGCGGGATGCAACCGGTTTTCGAGTACACGTCGCATCCGGCCCCGCGCCGCGCGACACGCATCACCCGATCCGCGCCGCCGCGCTCGCCGAGCGTGCGGCGTGACGGCCGGCCGGCCCGCCCGGTCCAACTGGAGGAGACGACATGAAGAACGACCTGCCCGAACTGGCCCCGCAAGCACTGCCGTCGGTCGACGCGCTGACGGCGCTGCTGCGCGACCAGCGCGCGGCGTACCTGCGCGCACCGTATCCGGCATGGGAGACGCGCATGCAGCACCTGCGCGCGCTGCGCACGATGCTGATCGACCATGCGGACGCACTCGCCGAGGCGATCAGCGCCGATTTCGGCCATCGCGCGAAGCAGGAAGTGCTGCTGTCGGAAATCTGGATGGCGAAGGAAGAGATCGACGACGCGCTGAAGCACGGCAAGCGCTGGATGAAGCCGATCCGCAAGCCGATGAACAAGTGGCTGCGGCCAGCGCGCGCGAAGGTGATTCCGCAGCCGCTCGGCGTGGTCGGCATCGTCGTGCCGTGGAACTATCCGGTGCTGCTCGCGGCCGGGCCGCTGATCTGCGCGCTCGCGGCCGGCAACCGCGCAATCATCAAGATGTCGGAACTGACGCCGCGCACGTCGGCCCTGTTCGAGCAACTCATCGGCAAGACCTTCACGCGCGACCACGTCGCGGTCGTGAACGGCGACGCGGAGGTCGGCGCCGCGTTCAGCGCGCTGCCGTTCGATCACCTGCTGTTTACCGGTTCGACGCATGTCGGCCGCCACGTGATGCGTGCGGCCGCCGACAACCTGACGCCCGTCACGCTCGAGCTCGGCGGCAAGTCGCCGGCCATCGTCGGCCCGAACGCGCGCTTCGACGCGGCCGTCGACGCGATCGTCGCCGGCAAGTCGCTGAATGCGGGCCAGACCTGCATCGCGCCCGACTACGTGCTGCTGCCGCGCGGGATGGAAGCCGCGTTCATCGAGCGCGCACGGGCACGCTTCGCGAAGCTGTATCCGAACCTGGCGACGAACGGCGACTACACGACGATCGTGTCGCCGCGTCACTACGCGCGCCTGCAGCAACTCGCGAGCGACGCGCAGGCCGCCGGCGCGCAGCTGCATCCGCTGTCCGACGCGCCCTCCGATCCCGCTTCGCGCCGCTTCGTGCCGTGCGCGGTCACGCAGGTGCCGGCCGAGTCGCAGTTGATGCAGGAGGAAATCTTCGGGCCGCTGCTGCCGCTCGTGCCGTACGAGCGGCTCGACGAGGCGATCGCGTACGTGAACGCCCGCCCGCGTCCGCTCGCGCTCTACCTGTTCGACGAGGATGGCGGCACGATCGACCGCGTGATGCGCGAAACGATCTCGGGCGGCGTGACGATCAACGAAGCGCTGATGCACATCGCGTGCGGCAGCTTGCCGTTCGGCGGTGTCGGCGCGAGCGGCATGGGCGCATACCACGGCTACGACGGTTTCGTGACGTTCTCGAAGATGAAGCCCGTGCTCACGCAGGCGCGCCTGAACACGCGCAACCTGCTTGCGCCGCCGTACGGCAAGCGCTTCGCCGCGCTGATCAAGCTGATGCTGAAGCTCTGAGGCAGCCGTATCGGACGGGCCGCGCGCATCGCGCCGCGGCCCTTGCCAGCCTGCCGCGCGGCGGGGATGCCGCGCGTGCCGTCACACGGGCCAGAGCGGCCCTTCCTGCATCGCGCCGATCTGCTCGCGCAACTCGAGCACGCGCGCTTCCCAGTAACGGTGCGTGTTGAACCACGGGAAGGCGGCCGGAAACGCGGGATCGTCCCAGCGCCGCGCAAGCCATGCCGCGTAGTGGATCAGCCGCAGCGTGCGCAGCGCTTCGACCAGATGCAGCTCGCGCGGCTCGAATTCGCAGAAATCCTCGTAACCGGCGAGCAGGTCCGCGAGCGCGCGCGACGCGCCTTCGCGATCGCCCGGCAGCAGCAGCCACAGATCCTGGACCGCCGGCGCCATCCGGCTGTCGTCGAAGTCGACGAAATGCGGGCCGGCATCGGTCCACAACACGTTGCTCGGATGGCAGTCGCCGTGCGTGCGCAGCAGGCGGATGTCGCCCGCGCGTTCGAACGCGGCCTCGACGCCCTCGAGCGCGAGCGCGACGGCCGTCTCGTAGGCCGGTCGTACGTCATCCGGAATGAAATCGTGCGCGAGCAGGTAGTCGCGCGGCTCGTAGCCGAACGTATGGATGTCGAGCACGGGACGCGCGACATACGGCTCGGTCGCGCCGACCGCGTGAATCCGGCCGATGAAGCGGCCGAGCCATTCCAGCGTGTCGCTGCGGTCGAGATCGGGGGCGCGCCCGCCGCGCCGCTCGAAAATCGAGAAGCGGAAGCCGTCGAACGCGTGCAGCGTACGGCCGTCGAATGTGCGCGCGGGCACCGCCGGAATCTCGCGCGCGGCGAGTTCGGCGACGAACGCATGCTCTTCGAGAATCGCGTCGTCCGACCAGCGTGCCGGGCGATAGAACTTCGCGACGACCGGCGGGCCGTCTTCGATGCCGACCTGGTAGACGCGGTTTTCGTAGCTGTTGAGGGCGAGCAGGCGCCCGTCGGTGCGCAGGCCGGCCGGTATCAGCACGCTATCGAGCGCGTCGAGCACGCACTCGGGCGTGAGGCCGGCGAACGGCGGGCTGGCGGGAGAAGCGGGAGCGGAAGTGGCGTCTGTCATGTCCCGCATTGTGCCGCCAGCCGGACCGAAAGACGAGCGTCCGGTGCGGCGCCCGCTTAGTGAAGCGCCGCGCCGGCCGGCAGCACGGATTCGCCGGTGTCGATCAGGTCCTCGAGAAAGAACGGCTCGGTGTTGAGTTCTTTCGACTCACCCGGCACGCCCGCGTACCAGGTCACCATGGCCATGTCGCCCAGGATGCGCTGGACGATGCCGCGCGCGCCCTTCGGCACCGCGATATGGGTAGTGCAGACAATCGACCCGATATGCATGATGGTTCCCCACTCTTGACTCTTGAAACCCGGCCCGCTGGCGGGCCGGCAAATGCACGATCCGCGCCGCTCTCGACGAAGCGTTGCGCGTCATCCCATTGTTCACGGTTTATCGAAGCACGAAAAGAAGAAGAAGCAGGCGAAGTGCCGCGAATTCGTCGAATGTCTCCAATCAACCACTGCGCCGGGCACGTACTTGCCCGCCCGGTTACCCCCATCATACCCTGTCGAATGTGACTGCCCGCCGAAACCGCCCGGCACGCCGGCACGCACGTGATCGACGCATCGCGTCGTTCGTGATGCGACGCCGCCGACAAAGGTTGCGCTCGATCCTTGCCTTGCGGTACCTTTGGCCTTCATCCGCGTTCAATCGCCTTCCGACACGATGCATCCGCTCACGTCCGCCCTCGCCCAATCCCGGCCGCAGTTCGACTCGCGGCCGCAGGCGTGCGCGCATCCGTCGGTCCTGCCTCCTCCTGTCGCACCGCCGCTCGTCGGCGCCGCGCCGCCCCCTCCGGCAGCGCGCGCCGGCTGACCAGCCGGCTGCCGTTTCGTCTTCCATTCGCCCCCGCTGGCCGCAGTGCGTGCGTCGTCACGTACCGCCTGTTGCCGCGCGCGCGGATGGAACGTTCCGATCCGTTCGACAGGTGGATTCACATGGTTTCGTTCAAACGCGCGCTCGCCGCGCATGGCGCGACGTCGCTCTTCGTGCTGCTGTGGAGCAGCGGCGCGATCTTCTCCGAACTCGGTCTGCGTCACGCGTCCGCATTCGCCTTTCTCACCGCGCGCTTCGCGCTCGCGTCGCTCGTGCTGCTCGCGCTGGCCGTCATGCGCAAACGCTGGCTGCCGCCGCGCGGCGAGCGGCGCATGGCCGCGCTGACCGGCGTGCTGATGATGGGCGGTTATTCGATCTTCTACCTGCTCGCACTCGAGCGCGGGATCGCGCCCGGTGTGCTCGCAACGATCCTTGGCGTACAGCCGATCCTCACGCTCGCGATCGTCGAGCGACGCTGGCAACCCGTGCGCGTCGCGGGTCTCGCGCTGTCGCTGGCCGGGCTCGCGCTCGTCGTGTGCCGGGGCGCGAGCGGCGGTGCGGGCGGCCTGTCGGCGGCAGGCATCGCGTGCGCGCTCACCTCGCTCGTCGCGCTGACCGCCGGCTCGCTGCTGCAAAAGCGCGTACGCGCGGCGCCCGCCGACGTGCTGCCGCTGCAGAATGCGATCGGCCTTGCGCTGTGCGTCGCGATCGTGCCGTTCCGGCCGGTGTCGTTCGAGACGAGCTGGGCGTTCGTCGTCCCGCTACTGTGGCTCGGCGTCGTGATTTCGGTGATCGCGCAACTGCTGTTCTACCGGTTGATGCAGCGCGGCGATCTCGTGAACGTGACGAGCCTGTTCTATCTCGTGCCCGTCGCCACCACGCTGATGGATGCCGTGTGGCTCGGCAACCGGCCGGAGCCGCTCGCGCTCGCCGGCATGGGGGCGATCGTCGCGGGGCTCGCGCTCGTGTTCCGCGCATCGGCCGCCCGCGCGCAACCCGAGCGCGCGTAAGCGTGCGGGCCACCGCGCCGCGGTGTGGCGGCCCGCCTCCGGCAGATGCGCCCACCGTGCGAAAAACGAAAGGAACGGGAAAGATACGCGCAAGGCGTTCGTCTGGCTTGCGGAAAAAATGCGTGTTCCCACGGGCTTTCCGCTGATTTTTAATGGTTCGGATAGCGAAAAGCGCCGCCGGTTGCCTATACTCGAATTGACCGCCCCGCTCGCAAACGGGTCGGGCCAACACTAGAAACACCCGGCATGGGGCCGAATCAAGCGCCAACGCGCTGACTCCGGCCGGCACTGGAGACACGCATGACGACCTATTTCACGATCGGCGACTTCATCCTGTTGATTCCGATGGCGCTGGCCGGAGCGCTGTTTCTCGGCGCGGTACCGTGCGCCACCGAATTCCGTCACAACCTGCTGCGCGTGCTCGGCGTCATCCTCGGCGTCGGCGTCGCGGTGTTGCTCGTCGAAGGCCTGCCTGCGCTGATCTAGCGCGGCACCCGGCGTTATCGCACGCATCGCTGCGCCGCGGCGATGCGAGGGGTTGCCCGCACGCCCGCGATACGGCACGCGAGATCGTTTCGCATGTCGTATCGACTGCCGGTCAGATCGCCTGATCGGTGGACGGCTTTTCCCACAGATTGATGCCGCCTTCGGTCGCGTAACGATCGATCTCCGCCAGTTCCTCCGCCGAGAATTCGAGGTTCTTCAACGCACCGACGTTTTCGCGCACCTGCTCCGCACGGCTCGCGCCGATCAGCGCGGACGTCACGCGGCCATTGCGCAGCACCCACGCCAGCGCCATCTGCGCGAGGCTCTGCCCGCGCCGCTCGGCGATCGCGTTGAGCTTGCGCACGTGCTCGAGGTTGTCCGCGCTCAGGTGATCCTGCTTCAGCGAGCCGCCGCCCGGCTTGTTCACGCGCGCGTCGGCCGGCACGCCGTTCAGGTATTTCGACGTGAGCAGGCCCTGCGCGAGCGGCGTGAACGCGATGCTGCCCGCGCCGACGTCGTCGAGCGCGCCGAGCAAGTCGCCCTCGATCCAGCGGTTCAGCATGTTGTACGACGGCTGGTGGATCAGCAGCGGCACGCGGTACTGCGCGAGCAGCTCGGCCATCTCGCGCGTCTTCGCGGCCGAATACGACGAGATGCCGATGTAGAGCGCCTTGCCTTGCTGCACGGCCGACGCGAGCGCGCCCGCCGTTTCCTCGAGCGGCGTGTGCGCATCGAAGCGGTGCGAGTAGAAGATGTCGACGTAGTCGAGCCCCATGCGCTGCAGGCTCTGGTCGAGACTCGCGAGCACGTACTTGCGCGACCCGCCGCCGCTGCCGTACGGCCCCGGCCACATGTCCCAGCCGGCCTTCGTCGAGATCAGCAGCTCGTCGCGATACGGCCGGAAATCCTCCTTCAGCAGCCGGCCGAAGTTGGTTTCGGCGCTGCCGTACGGCGGCCCGTAGTTGTTCGCGAGATCGAAGTGGTTGATGCCGAGATCGAACGCGGTGCGCAGGATCTCGCGCTGCGTCGAGATCGGCGTCGAGTCGCCGAAGTTGTGCCACAGGCCAAGCGACAGGGCGGGCAGTTTGAGCCCGGATTTGCCGCAGGTGCGGTATTGCATGCCGGCATAACGTTCGGAAGCTGCTTCGTAGGCCATGAATAATTCCCGTCAGGACATCGGACAGAAGGACGCGCGCCGGCCGCGCACGGCGCGGCGGCGGCGAAGGAGTCGTACGACGACTATGTTAGCGAAAGCGGCCGGAACGCGCACGGCCGCGTCGCGATGGACGCGACCGCGGTCGTCGCCTACACTGCGGCGTCTCGAATCACCGTTTCAGCGAGGTTGGTATGTCCCGGGTCATCTCGGTTGCATTGCTCGTCGGCGGCGTCGTGCTGCTGTACTTCGGCGGCCAGTCGTTCCATTCGATCAACGACAACGTGTCGCGCTTCTTCACCGGTTCGCCCGCGACGAAGACGATCCTGCTGATCGCCGGCGGGGCCGTCGCATCGCTCGTCGGCCTGATCGGCCTCGCGATGCCGGGCGGCAAGCGCTGATCGCGCGGCCGCACCGCGCACGCACGGCCCGCGTCCTGCGATCGGGCCGCACCAAACGAAACGGGCGGCCAGGCCGCCCGTTGCTTCATGCGCCGGCGATGCACCGCATCGCCCGATACGTCGCGGCATCTGCGCGCCGCCCGATTCGCGCCTAGAACTGCACTTCCGGCTTCGACGCCGAGCGCGTGCCGGGCACCGGCCGGTTGCTCGCGCCGTGGTACGTGTACACGAGCGAGAACTTCACCTGGTCGGAGCGGTTCTGTCCGGCCGAATGCAGCGTGTTGCAGTGGAAGAACACGACATCGCCCGTCTGCAGCGGCGGGCAGGTGGCCGCGTCGATCAGCTTGCGGTTCTCGGGCAGGTCGCCGCGGAAAAACTTCGCGTCGTCGAACGCTTCCGGCCCGAATTCCGCCGTATGCGAGCCCGGCACGAGCCACAGCGCGCCGTTCTCGTTCGTTTCCGGCCCCAGCGCGAGCCACACCGACACCATGTCGGGACGCGCGAACGACCAGTAACGGAAATCGCGGTGCCACCCCGTCAGGCTGCCGTACGCGGGATGCTTCGTCATCATGCAGTTGTGATGCGCGCGCGACAGCACGGGCTCTTCACCGAAATACTCGCGCATCCACGCGCCGATTTCGGGGGCGATCGCCCGCTCGGCGAATGCCGGATCGCGCGAGTACGCATCGAGCAGCCGCCGCACCGTGTGCCCGCCCGGCGCATGCTTCGACTCGGGCGCGCCCGGGTAGCGCAGATCGGCTTCGAATTCGATCGGCTCGGCGGCCTCGCGCAACTGGCGCTCCGCGATCTGCCTGAGCGTCGCGCACTGCTGCTCGCCGACGAGGCCGCGCGCGACGACGAAGCCGCGCTCGCGCAATTCCGCGACTTGCGCGCGGATCGATTCCGACTGCAATGAAGACGACATGGGATGCCAGACGTTTATTGTGTGAATGTGACGATTGTAAATCGGCGCCGGATGCCGCGAACAGCGCCATTGTCGTGCGCAGGGGCATGCCAATCGCGGATTTGATCCGGCTCAAGGGAACTGTTCGTCGCGACACCTGCCTCACCGACAGGCGGTATGCGGCACACGCCTTGCGGCTCAAGGGTTTATCGCGACTTTTGCCCGTCATGAATCCCCTGTAGCCTGTCGCGGCCTGTCAATTCTGGCGGGCGCGGCGCGCAGCGAGTTTCGGTAAGATCCGTTGCGCCATCCGAGGCCGTTCATACCAGTGCGCTCTCCAGGGCGCCACCCATACAAGCGAAGCATCGTTCACATGCCATTCCGTCTGACTTCCCGTTTCAACCGCGCTGCGAAGCGCGTCGTGCCGCCCGCTCCTGCCCGCTCGCTGCGCCATCACCGCGCCCGCACGCAGGCGCTGGCCGAGCGTACGCCCGCGCACAGCCGGCTGGACGGTATCCGTGCGTGGTTCCACGCATTTTTCTCGATGATGAGCGCGCAGGCATTCACACGCCGTGCCGGCCTGCGCTCGCTGCTGCAGAAGCCGTCGTCGCTGCGCGCGCTCGCGTTGCGCCGCGCGCTCGGCCCGCAGCGCCGCATCAACCGCCCGCGCCGCCTCGCGGCCAGCAACGGCTGGTTCGGGTTCGGCGCACGCTGAACGCGCGCCGGCGGGCACACCCGCCCCGCTACGATCACCGCCGTTGCGCCGGCGATCGGCACCCGTAAAAAAACCCCGGCAAGCCGGGGTTTTTCTTTGCGGGCGAACGACGCTTACGCGACGCGTGCCGTCGGCTCGACGCCAGCCGCTTCGGCCAGGGCGAGCGCCTTGTCGGTCGCTTCCCACGAGAATTCCGGCTCTTCGCGGCCGAAGTGGCCGTAGGCAGCGGTCTTCTCGTAGATCGGGCGCAGCAGGTCGAGCATCTTGATGATGCCCTTCGGGCGCAGGTCGAAATGCTCGCGCACGAGCTTCGTGATCACCGCATCCGACACGCGGCCCGTGCCGAACGTGTTGACCATCACCGAGGTCGGCTCGGCCACGCCGATCGCGTACGACACCTGGATCAGCGCGCGCGACGCGAGGCCGGCGGCGACGATGTTCTTCGCGACGTAGCGGCCTGCATACGCGGCCGAACGGTCGACCTTCGACGGATCCTTGCCCGAGAACGCGCCGCCGCCGTGCGGTGCGGCACCGCCGTACGTGTCGACGATGATCTTGCGGCCGGTCAGGCCGCAATCGCCCTGCGGGCCGCCGATCACGAACCGGCCGGTCGGGTTCACGAGGAACTTGATGTCGCCCTTGATCAGCTCGGCCGGCAGCGTCGGCTTGATGATTTCCTCGATCACGGCTTCGCGCAGCGCCGGCAGTTCGATGTCCGGTGCGTGCTGCGTCGACAGCACGACGGTGTCGATCGAATCGGGCTTGCCGTCGACGTAGCGGACCGTCACCTGCGACTTCGCGTCCGGACGCAGCCATTGCAGGCGGCCGTCGCGGCGCAGGCTGGCCTGGCGCTCGACGAGGCGGTGCGACAGGTAGATCGGCAGCGGCATCAGTTCCGGGGTTTCGTCGCACGCATAGCCGAACATCAGGCCCTGGTCGCCCGCGCCTTGGTCGAGGTTGTCGTCGTGAGCACGATCGACGCCCTGCGCGATGTCCGGCGACTGCTTGTCGTACGCGACGAGCACCGCGCAACCCTTGTAGTCGATGCCGTAGTCGGTGTTGTCGTAGCCGATGCGCTTGATGGTGTCGCGCGCGATCTGGATGTAGTCGATGTTGGCCGTCGTGGTGATTTCACCGGCCAGAACGACGAGACCCGTGTTGCACAGCGTTTCGGCCGCTACGCGGGAATATTTGTCCTGCTCGAGGATGGCGTCGAGAATCGCGTCCGAGATCTGGTCCGCGACTTTGTCCGGATGGCCTTCGGAGACGGATTCGGACGTGAAGAGATAATCGTTTGCCACTTTTTCAGGCTCCTGTGTGGTTACGGTTGGTTTCACGTAGCCAGCTTCGTTGGGCCTGAAGCGGCGACGCTTTAGCGGATTACCAGGACCGGGCAGTGCGTGTGGCACCAGCCGGCTTCGCCCCGCAAGTTGTCAGTTAACTCGGCGAAGCCCGTATTATAGCGGCTTTCCTGAATTGTCACAGAGCGCCGCCCGTGCTGCATCTTCCGCTGTCTTACCACCCTGTTCTCGACATGCCGGCCAGCCGGTCCCTCGGAGGTTTCGCATGCTAGGTCGTCTAGCCACGCACCTCGCCATCGGCTTGCTGAAACTGCTCGCCCTGCTGCCGTACGGCCTGACCGCACGGTTCGGCGATGGTCTCGGCTGGCTGCTGTACCAGATCCCCAGCCGGCGAAAGCGCATCGTACACACCAATCTGAAACTCTGCTTCCCGGACTGGAGCGACGCGCGGCGCGAGGAAGTGGCGGGCCAGCATTTCCGCCATGCGATCCGCAGCTACGTCGAGCGCAGCGTGCAGTGGTTCGGCTCGGAGAAAAAGCTCGCGAAGCTGATCCAGGTCGACAGCGCGGTCGATCTCGACGATCCCGACCTGCCGCCGACGCTGTTCCTCGGCCTGCACTTCGTCGGCATCGAGGCCGGTTCGATCTGGCTGAATCGTTCGCTGCACCGCCGCTGCGGGTCGCTGTACCAGCCGTTCTCGAATGCGGTGCTCGAGGAAGCGGCGAAGAAGGCGCGCGGGCGCTTCGACGCCGAGATGGTCGGCCGCGCGGACAGCGCGCGCGTCGTGCTGCGATGGCTGCGCGACCGCAAGCCCGTGATGCTCGGCGCCGACATGGACTACGGGCTGCGCAACTCGACGTTCGTGCCGTTCTTCGGCGTGCCGGCCTGCACGCTGACGGCCGTCGGCCGGCTCGCGAAGACGGGCCGCGCGCAGGTCGTGCCGTTCATCGGCGAGGTGCTGCCGAACTACAAGGGCTACCGTCTGAAGGTATTCAAGCCGTGGGATCACTACCCGACCGGCGACGACGATCTCGACGCGCGGCGGATGAATGCATTCCTCGAGGAGCAGATCCCGCTGATGCCGGAGCAGTATTACTGGGTCCACAAGCGCTTCAAGACGCGCCCGCCCGGCGAGCCGAGCCTGTACTGACCCTGCCGCGCGAAACCCGCGGGCGCGCCGTCACGTGCGCGCCTGCGCTCTCGCCACCTTCGGCGCGCCCTTCGCGCGCGCCCGCCACGGATCGTAGGCCGACTGCTGCGCGAGCCACAGATCGGCCCGCCCCCCGCCGTCCTCGCCGAGCCACGCTTCGAGACGCAGCGCCATGTCCGGCGAGATGCCCGCATGGCCGTGCAGGATGCGCGACAGTGCGGCTCGCGTCACACCCAGCTGCGACGCGGCCTCGGTGACGCTCAGGTCCAGCGCCGGCAGCACGTCGTCGCGCAGCGTTTCGCCCGGATGGGGCGGATTGAAGATGCGGGTCATGGCTTGAATCACCTCAGTGATGGTCCTGGTCGTTGACCAGCACGGCATCGGCGCCTTCGAACCGGAACGTCAGCCGCCAGCTGCCGTTGACGCTAACCGCGGAATATCCGATTTGACCGGTACGAAAACGCGCGTCCTGATCGCGCCGTACCTTCGCCGCGCGGCGGGCACGCATCGCCAGCGCCGCTTTCGCCGCGACGGCGCCCGCCGTATCCCGACAATTTGCCTGCCCGTCACCTGCCCGACCAGTCGACCAGTCGACCGATCGACCGATACCGCCCGCCGGCGCGACGCGAAGCGCCGCCCCCGCGCGGGACGCCCCAGTCGGCTGCATGTATCATTTGCGGTTGAGATCTGCACGACGAACGACACCGCCCGGCCCGGCCGCCGGCCGTTCATGCCGTGCCGACCGCCTTGTTCGTCATGGAATTCCGGACCCAGTGAAACTCTCGTTCACCAAGATGCACGGCGCGGGCAACGACTTCGTCGTGCTCGACGGCTATTCGCGCGCGTTGCCGCCGCTCACCGACGCGCAGGTGCGCGCACTCGCCAACCGTCATTTCGGCATCGGCGCCGACCAGTTGCTGCTGGTCGAGAAACCGACCGTCGACGGCGCGGATTTCAAGTACCGGATCTTCAATTGCGACGGCGGCGAAGTCGAACACTGCGGCAACGGCGCGCGCTGCTTCGTGAAGTTCGTCAGCGACCGCGGCCTGACCGACAAGCGCAGCGTGCGCGTGCAGGTCATGAAGGGCCTGATCACGCTGACGCTGCAGGACAACGGCGAAGTCGTCGTCGACATGGGTGCGCCCGTGTTCGCGCCGGCGCAGGTGCCGTTCGATGCAGCGGGCCTCGACGGCCGCCGCGAAGGCCGCGACACGCTGTGGCCGCTCGACGTCGGCGGTGCGACGCGCTGGATCTCGACGGTGTCGATGGGCAATCCGCACGCGGTGCAGGTCGTCGACGATACCGACGCGTATCCGGTGCTGGAAGAAGGCCCGCTGATCGAACGCCATGCCCGTTTCCCGCAGCGCGTGAACGCCGGCTTCATGCAGATCGTGTCGCGCAACGAAGTGAAGCTGCGCGTGTACGAACGCGGCGCGGGCGAGACGCTCGCGTGCGGCACCGGCGCGTGCGCGGCGGTCGCGGCCGGCATCCGGCGCGGCCTGCTCGATTCGCCCGTGACCGTGCACACGCACGGCGGCACGCTGACGATCGGCTGGGACGGCGCGCGCGACGAAGCCGCCGCGCTGATGATGGCCGGCCCCGCCGCGACCGTGTTCGAAGGCGAAATCGACCTGAACGCCTGACCCTGCAACGTCCTTGATAACTGAACGCGCCAGCCACATGAACGATCGCGAAGTCGCCGACTACCTGCTCGCCAATCCCGAATTCTTCGCGCAGCACGCCGAACTGCTCGCGACGATCCGTCTCGCGAACCCGCACGGCAAGGCCGCGATCTCGCTGCAGGAGCGGCAGATGGAGATGCTGCGCGACAAGAACAAGCATCTCGAGCGCCGGCTGGCCGAACTCGTGCGCTACGGCCACGAGAACGACAGCCTGTCCGCGAAGTTCAGCCGCTGGACCGCGCGCGTGATCGCGGAACGCGATCCGTACGCGCTGCCGCGCACGATCGCCGACGGCATCGCCGACGTGTTCGACGTGCCGCAGACGGCGCTGCGCGTGTGGGACGTCGCCGACACCTACGCGCAGGCCGACTTCGCCCGCCAGGTCGGCGAGGAAGTGCGCCTGTTCACGAACGGGCTGTCGACGCCGTACTGCGGCGCGAACACGGGCTTCGAAGCGGCGCAGTGGCTCGCGCCCGCGGTCGCCGCGCCGGCCGCGCATGCAGCGGAAGGCGCCGAAGCAGCGCCGGCCGGCGACGGCGCGGCCACCTCGGTCGCGCTGCTCGCGCTGCGCACGCCGCTCGCCGGCACCGATGCGCCCGCGTTCGGCCTGCTCGTGCTCGGCTCGCCCGATCCGCGCCGCTTCCACGACGGGATGGCCACCGACTTCCTCGCGCAGATCGCGACGCTCGCGAGCGCCGCGCTCACGCGCCTGCTGCCGCACTGATCCGCCGCCCGCGATGACCGACGACCCGATCGCCGCCTACCTGTCGAACCTGAAACACGTCAGGCAGCTGTCGGAACACACGCTGCGCGCGTACACGCACGAACTCGACGAACTGAAGAAGCTCGCGGCCGGCCGGCCGCTCGACGCGCTGACGGCCGCCGACATGCGCGGCGCGGTCGCGCGCGCCCATGCGGGCGGGCTGTCCGCGCGGTCGATCTCGCACCGGCTGTCCGCCTGGCGCGCGTTCTACCGCTGGCTCGCGCAGCGCGTCGAGATGCCCGCGAATCCGGTTGCCGCGGTGCGCGCGCCGAAACGCCCGAAGACCTTGCCGAAGGCGCTGTCGGTCGACGACGCGTCCGCGCTGATGGACGCGCCGCTCGCCGGCACGACCGAGGGCATCCGCGATCACGCGATCCTCGAGCTGTTCTATTCGTCGGGGCTGCGCCTCGCCGAACTGATCGGGCTCGACGTGATGTATACGCAGGCCGACGGCTACCGTTCGACCGGCTGGCTCGATCTCGCCGAAGCCGAAGTCACCGTGCGCGGCAAGGGCAACAAGGAACGCAAGGTGCCGGTCGGCCGCAAGGCGATCGACGCGCTGAACGCGTGGCTCGCGGTGCGCGGCGAATTCGTCAGGCACGACCCGCACCCGCTGTTCCTGTCCGTGCGCGGCAACCGGATGTCGCCGGGCGTCGTGCGCGAGCGCGTGAAGCGCGCGGCGCTCGCCGCGGGCATCCCCGCCAACGTCCATCCGCACGTGCTGCGCCACTCGTTCGCGACGCACGTGCTGCAGTCGAGCGGCGACCTGCGCGCGGTGCAGGAACTGCTCGGCCACGCGAGCGTCGCCGCGACGCAGGTCTATACGTCGCTCGACTTCCAGCATCTCGCGAAGATTTACGACAGCGCGCATCCGCGCGCGAAGAAGCGCGACTGACGCCCTTCCCGTGCTACCCGCCGCGCACGGCGACCGATAACGGTCGGCTTCCGTCGCGGCCCATTTCGATCTCATCATGCAAACCGTCACCCTCAAGCCGTCCAAGGAAAAATCGCTGCTGCGCCGCCATCCGTGGATCTATGCGAATGCGATCGACCGCGTCGACGGCAAGCCCGCGCCCGGCGCGACCGTGCTCGTGCGCGCGCACGACGGCCGCTTCCTCGCGCGCGGCGCGTACAGCCCGCAGTCGCAGATCCGCGTGCGCGTGTGGAGCTTCGACGAGCACGAGCCGATCGACCACGCCTTCTTCAAGCGCCGCGTGCAGCGCGCGGTCGCGCACCGCACGACGATGGTGTCGGGCACCGGCGCGGTGCGGCTCGTGTTCGGCGAGGCCGACGGGCTGCCGGGGCTGATCGTCGACTACTACGTCGCGGACACCGCCGAAGCCGGGGCCGCGCCGCGCGGCCAGCTCGTCTGCCAGTTCATGGCGGCCGGCGTCGAAGCGTGGAAGGACGCGATCGTCGCGGCGCTCACCGGCGCGACGGGCTGCCCGAACGTGTACGAGCGCTCGGACGTGTCGATCCGCGACAAGGAAGGGCTCGAGCAGACGACCGGCGTGCTGGCCGGCGATGCGCCGCCCGCGACGCTGATCTCGAACGAAAACGGCGTGCGCTATCACGTCGACGTGCCGAACGGCCACAAGACGGGCTTCTACGTCGACCAGCGCGACAACCGCGCGCTCGTCGCGCAGTACGCGGCCGGCCGCGACGTGCTGAACTGCTTCTGCTACACGGGCGGCTTCTCGCTCGCGGCGCTCAAGGGCGGCGCGACGCGCGTCGTGTCGATCGACTCGTCGGGCGATGCGCTCGCGCTCGCGCAGCAGAACGTCGTCGCCAACGGCTTCGACGCCGAACGCGCGACCTGGCTCGACGCCGACGCGTTCAAGACGTTGCGCCGCCTCGTCGACGAAGGCGAGCGTTTCGACCTGATCGTGCTCGATCCGCCGAAGTTCGCGCCGACCCGCGACAGCGTCGATCGCGCGGCGCGCGCGTACAAGGACATCAACCTGAGCGGCTTCAAGCTGCTGCGTCCGGGCGGCCTGCTGTTCACGTACTCGTGCTCGGGCGCGATCGACATGGACCTGTTCCAGAAGATCGTCGCGGGCGCGGCCGCCGACGCGAAGGTCGACGCGCGCATCCTGAAGCGGCTCGGCGCGGGCGTCGACCACCCGCTGCTCGCCGCGTTCCCGGAAGGCGAATATCTGAAGGGCCTGCTGTTGCAAATCGTCTGATCGCCCCGATCTAGACGCACACCCGCGTCCGCCGGCCCTCCGCGCCTGGCGGACCAGCGCTCGCCCCTGTCGTCCGGACGACGGGCGCGGGCTTGACAGGTATGTTTCAATGGATGGTTGTGCGCCCCGGCTCGCAGCGCGAGGGCGCGACGCACATCCTGGTTTTGACCCCGATTCACGAACCACAGGCGACCGACATGGCCACTCCCGTCACCATCCTCACCGGCTTCCTCGGCAGCGGCAAGACGACCCTGCTCAAGCGCATCCTGAACGAACAGCACGGCATGAAGATCGCCGTGATCGAGAACGAATTCGGCGAAGAGAACATCGACAACGAAATCCTCGTGCAGGATTCGAACGAGCAGATCATCCAGATGAGCAACGGCTGCATCTGCTGCACGATCCGCGGCGACCTCGCCCGCGCGCTCGGCGATCTCGCCGCGAAGAAGCGCGAAGGCAAGCTCGACTTCGACCGCATCGTGATCGAGACGACCGGCCTCGCGAACCCGGGCCCCGTCGCGCAAACCTTCTTCATCGACAGCGAAATCGCCGACGACTTCCTGCTCGACGCGGTCATCACGCTCGTCGACGCGAAGCACGCGAACGCGCAGCTCGACGAGCACGAAGTGGTGCAGCGCCAGGTCGGTTTCGCCGACCGCCTGTTCATCACGAAGTCGGACCTCGTCGACGATCAGACCGTCGCCGGCCTCAAGCACCGCCTGATGCACATGAACCCGAAGGCCGCGATCAAGGTCGTGAATTTCGGCGAAGCCGACATCAAGGAAATCTTCGACCTGCGCGGCTTCAACCTGAACGCGAAACTCGAGATCGACCCCGACTTCCTCGCCGAAGACGACCACGCGCATCACCACCACGATCACGACCATGAGCACGATCACGCCGGTTGCGATCACGATCACGGCCAATGCGCGCACGATCACGACCACGGCCACCACCATCACCACCACGCGCACCACGACGACAAGATCAAGTCGTTCGTGTACCGCAACGACCGCCCGTTCGACCCGAACAAGCTGGAAGACTTCCTCGGCGGCATCCTGCAGATCTACGGCGAGCGGATGCTGCGCTACAAGGGCGTGCTGTACATGAAGGGCGTCGACCGCAAGGTCGTGTTCCAGGGCGTGCACCAGATGATGGGCAGCGACCTCGCCGCGAAGTGGCTGCCGGTCGAGAAGAAGACCAACAAGATGGTGTTCATCGGCGTCGACCTGCCGCAGGACCTGATCACCGACGGCCTCGACGCCTGCCTCGCCTGACGCGCGCGGGCACCGCCGCGCACGGCGTCGCCCGGCCGCCTTTCCCGGCGGCCGAGGCGCCCGCGCGGCGCACTTTCCGGGCAGGGTTTCGCCGTCATCGCTTTTTCGCGATTTGCGCGTTATATTTTCTAGATATTGGCGCAGCCGACGGGGATCGACCCGATACGGCGCCCGCTTGCGATTCAGTTACAATACGTGCCCGCTGGAGTACGGCAACAAACAGGCCCGGTTCTTGCTGAACCAGTTTTCCGGGCATCGCAACCGCGCCGGATCGCCAATCCGCCTCCCGGCCGCGGCCGATGCGATGTGCCGCGCAGCACACCGGTTCGCAGCGCGCGCAACTCCGCGCCAGGCCTATCCTGGTATTTGAGAACCGGTTTTCCAGAGGCTTTCGGCCCCGCGGCGGCAAATCGCAAATGAATGCAAACGCGGTTGCGGGTAATCCCAAAGTGCAGGCAATATCTCTTGATTTGCCGCACATTGAAGAAGCAAGCAGATGACGAAGAAACTCTTGACCGAAGCCGAAATCCTGAAGATGAGCGACAAGGATTACATGAATGAGGATCAGCTCGCCTTCTTCAAAAATCGGCTCGAACAGTTGCAGGCGGACATCCTCAAGAATGCAGGCCAGACGACCGAGAACCTGCGCGAAACGGTGATCGTCCCCGATCCCGCCGATCGCGCGACGATCGAGGAAGAGCACGCGCTCGAGCTGCGTACGCGCGATCGCGAACGCAAGCTCCTCAAGAAGGTTCAGCAGTCGCTCGCCCGCATCGATTCCGGCGATTACGGCTGGTGCGAGGAGACCGGCGAGCCGATCGGCATTCCGCGGCTGCTCGCCCGTCCGACCGCCACGCTGTCGCTCGAGGCGCAGGAGCGCCGCGAGTTGCGCCAGAAGCTGTTCGGCGACTGATCGAGCGGCGTTCCGCTCAGACACGCTGCTTCCCGAAAGCGCGCGGCCTGCCGCGCGCTTTTTGTTTTTCCGGCACCGCTTCCCGGTGTGCCGATTTGCCCCCCGCCTCTTGATATCCCGGTGCCCGCCCTAAAATGAAACGGACGCGCGCCGGGCCGCTCCCCGGCGCACTGCGGATTCACGCGGCGGCGCGTCGCGCCGCCCGACTCTTCCCCGTTTTTCTCAAGGAACGCAGATGGAGCAATTTCACGGCACGACCATCGTTTCGGTCCGGCGCGGCGACAAGGTCGCGCTCGGCGGCGACGGCCAGGTAACCCTCGGCAACATCGTCATGAAGGGTGGCGCGCGGAAAGTGCGGCGGATCTACAACAACCAGGTTCTGGTCGGATTCGCGGGCGGCACCGCCGATGCGTTCTCGCTGCTCGACCGCTTCGAGGCGAAGCTCGAGAAGCACCAGGGCAACCTGACCCGTGCGGCCGTCGAACTCGCGAAGGACTGGCGCACCGACCGGATGCTGCGCCGCCTCGAGGCGATGCTGATCACGGCCGACGCCACCACCACGCTCGTGATCACCGGCAACGGCGACGTGCTCGACCCCGAAGGCGGCATTTGCGCGATCGGCTCGGGCGGCGCCTACGCGCAGGCCGCGGCCCGTGCGCTCGTCGAGAACACCGAGCTGTCGCCGCGCGAGATCGTCGAGAAGTCGCTCGGGATCGCCGGCGACATGTGCATCTACACGAACCACAACCGCATCATCGAAACGATCGAGTAAGGACCGCACCATGAGCACCATGACCCCTGCCGAGATCGTCTCGGAACTCGACAAGCACATCATCGGCCAGGCGAAGGCGAAGAAGGCCGTCGCGGTTGCGCTGCGCAACCGCTGGCGCCGCCAGCAGGTGGCCGATCCGCTGCGCCAGGAAATCACGCCGAAGAACATCCTGATGATCGGGCCGACGGGCGTCGGCAAGACCGAAATCGCGCGCCGCCTCGCGAAGCTCGCCGATGCGCCGTTCATCAAGATCGAAGCGACCAAGTTCACCGAAGTCGGCTACGTCGGCCGCGACGTCGACAGCATCGTGCGCGACCTGATCGAGATCTCCGTCAAGCAGACGCGTGAGACCGAGATGCGCAAGGTGCGCAGCAAGGCGACCGACCAGGCGGAAGACCGCATCCTCGACATCCTGCTGCCGCAGCCGCGCGCGGTGGGCTTCGGCGGCAATGCCGAACACGCGAACGACGACAACAACGCGACGCGCCAGACCTTCCGCAAGCGCCTGCGCGAAGGCCAGCTCGACGACAAGGAAGTCGAGCTCGACCTCGAGCAGCCGTCGGCCGGCATGGACATCATGGCGCCGCCGGGCATGGAAGAGATGACCGAGCAGATCCGCTCGATGTTCTCCAACCTCGGCAGCGGCAAGAAGCAGCGCCGCAAGGTGAAGATCAAGGAAGCGCTGAAGCTGCTGACCGACGAGGAAGCGGCGAAGATGCTGAACGAAGAGGAAGTGAAGACGAAGGCCGTGCAGAACGTCGAGCAGAACGGCATCGTGTTCCTCGACGAGATCGACAAGATCACGTCGCGCAACAACGAAGGCAGCGGCGGCGAAGTGTCGCGCCAGGGGGTGCAGCGCGACCTGCTGCCGCTCGTCGAAGGCACGACGGTCAACACGAAGTACGGGATGGTGAAGACCGACCACATCCTGTTCATCGCGAGCGGCGCGTTCCACCTCGCGAAGCCGAGCGACCTGATCCCCGAACTGCAAGGCCGCTTCCCGATCCGCGTCGAGCTCGACTCGCTGTCGGTGAACGACTTCGAAGCGATCCTCGTCGCCACCGACGCGAGCCTCGTCAAGCAGTACCAGGCGCTGCTCGCGACCGAGGACGTGCAGCTCGAATTCGCCGAAGACGGCATTCGCCGCCTCGCGGAGATCGCGTTCGCGGTCAACGAGAAGACCGAGAACATCGGCGCGCGCCGGCTGTACACGGTGATCGAGAAGCTGCTCGAGGAAGTGTCGTTCTCGGCCGGCAACCACGCCGGCGAGCGCGTGACGATCGACGCGAAGTATGTCGATCGCGCACTTGGCGAAGTGTCGCAGGACGAGGACCTGTCGCGCTACGTGCTGTAACGCGCGCGGCACCGGATACGAAACGGGCGGCCCGGCGGGCCGCCCGTTTTCGTTGGTGCGCCCGCTTACTGGCGCACCGGCTTTTTCGCGAGCTTGCGCTGCAGCGTTCGGCGGTGCATGTTCAGCGCGCGTGCGGTCGCCGAGATGTTGTTGTTGTTCTCGGCCAGCACGCGCTGGATGTGCTCCCATTCGAGCCGGTCGACCGACAGCACGACCGGGTTCTCGAGCGCCTCGTCGGCCTGCACCTCGGTCGCGTTGGTCTGCAGCGCGGCCAGGATCGACTCGACGTTCGCCGGCTTCGCGAGGTAGTTGTCGGCGCCTTCCTTCACGGCCTGCACGGCCGTCGCGATGCTCGCGTAGCCGGTCAGCACCAGGATCCGCGCGTCGGGCTGCAGGTCGCACAGCGGCGCGATCAGGCTCAGGCCCGAATCCTCGCCCAGGTGCAGGTCGACGGTGATGAACTGGAACTTGCCGCCGGCGGCGAGCCGCAGCGCCGCCTCCTTGTCGTGCGCCTGCTGGACCGCGTAACCGCGCCGCTCGAGGCCGCGCGCGAGCGTGCCCGCGAACACCTCGTTGTCGTCGATCACCAGGAAATTGTTCTCGCTCATGTGGTTTCTCCGTCTACGTGTTGGTTGAGGCGGCCGGCGCCGCGACGCGCACGACCGGCAGGCGCAGCACGGCCCGCGTGCCGCGCGCGGCGGTCGCGCGGCTGTCCGGCGTGCCGGCCGGCCGTTCGGCTGCCCGTTCGCCCGTGCGCTGGCCCGCGCGTGGTCCCGATGCGGCGGCGGCGTGACCATTGCCCGCACCGCCGGCCCGCCCGTTGCCGCCCGCCGCGCGCGGCGTGACATCGGACAGCTCGATCTCGCCGCCGAGCCGCGCGGCCGCGCTGAACGCGAGATACAGGCCGACCCCATGCCCGCCCTGCGTGCTGTCGACCGGCATCGCGCCGAGCGATTCGCGCAGCGAGGCCGGAATGCCGGGCCCGTCGTCGCATACCTCGAATTCGATCTCGTCGGCCGTGCCGCCATGCGCGACCTTCGCGGCCAGCGTCACGCGCTGCGGGCTCGCGCGCGCGGCGTTGTCGAGCAGGATCGTCAGGATCTGGCCGGCCGCGACCGTGTCGTCGAGCGCGACGCCCGCCGGACGCGCGCCGAGCAGCTCGAATTGCACATGCGGATGCCGCAGGCGCCAGTGCTCGACGAACGTGTCGAGCCAGTCGTCCACCGGCTGGCGGCTCGCCGGCGCGCTCGCGCGGCTGCGCAGGCGCGCGAGCGCCGACGTGCAGAGCGTCATCTGCTCCTCGAGCACCTTCAGGTCGGCCTCGTAGCGCGCGAGCCCCGGATCGGCACGCGCCGCGTCGCGCAGTTCCTCGGCGAGCATCGCGATCGTCGACAGCGGCGTGCCCATCTCGTGCGCGACGGTGGCCGCCTGCACGCCGAGCGCAACGGCCCGCTCGTCGCGCAGCAGATGCTGCTGCGCTTCGCCGAGCGCCGCATCGCGCTGGCGCAGCGCATTCGACATGCGCGCGACGAACCACGCGATCAGCCCGACGCTCACCATGAAGTTCGCCCACATGCCGGTACGGTAGTAGTCGAACAGGTTAGCCGGATTGTCCATGTTGAGCGGCACCGAATCGAAACCGAGCGCCGCATAGCACGCGACCGCGAACGCCGCGAGCCAGATCATCAGGTGCCACGGCAGCACGGCCGCCGCGATCGCGAGCGACGGCAGGTACAGCGACACGAACGGGTTGGTCGTGCCGCCCGACAGGAACAGCAGCGCGGACAGCGCGCCGAGGTCGACCCACAGCTGGCCGAGCAGCTCGAAATTGGTCTCGGGCCGCGCGCGCAGCACGCGCACCCAGGTCAGCGCATTGAAAACGATCTCGAGCGCGATGACCATCAGCATCGCCGGCAACGGCAGATGCACGCCGAAATAGGTCTGCACGACGCCGATCGTCACGAGCTGGCCGATGATCGCGAGATTGCGAAGCCAGAACAGGTGACTGAGGTTGACGCGCCCGGTAGTGGTGATTCGTTGCATCCGAGCAGTTTACCCGTTTAGCGGGCGGCGCCTCTAGCGGGGCCGGATCGGCGCGCACGGACGGCGCGAACCGCGGCACGGCCGACGCCGTCAGCCGGTCGCGCCGGCCAGCCGCTGCGCGATCTCGTCGGCAAGGCATTCGGGGCAGCGGCAGCGTGCGCCGGCCGCCGGCGGGGCGCCGCCGGGCAGCACCGGCATCGACGCGCACCAGCAGTCGAACGGCTGCGTATGCGCGCCGCAGTCGAAGCCGCGCCCGCAGTGCGGGCAACGCGCGCGGCGCGGGACGGAACGGGCGTCGGCGGCGGAGTCGGTCATGGCGCAATCGCGGAAACGGGCGGAAAGCCGCCCCACGCGACAAGCATAGCGCGGCGCACGGATTTTGCACGCCGGCCGCCCGGCCGACGTCCGCCGCCAACCGGCGCGCATCGCCCCTGCCGCGACCGCGCGCGCCCGGCCGCCGGAATCGCGCCGCGCCATAGCCGGCGGGCCGCCGCACGCCGTGCCGCCTCGCGCCGCCGGCGTTCCGGCCCGCCCAAAAACCCGATGCTGCGCTGCGCCACTCCTGTACAATTCGCCGTGTTTCAACCGTTCCCAGCCAGAGCCGCCGCCATGTCCGAGCCCATCGACCTCTCGCAGATCGCCCCGACGCTGAAAGCAGAAATCCTCGCCGAGGCGCTGCCGTACATCCGCCGTTACCACGGCAAGACCGTGGTCATCAAATACGGCGGCAACGCGATGACGGAAGAGCGGCTCAAGCAGGGCTTCGCGCGCGACGTGATCCTGCTGAAACTGGTCGGCATCAACCCGGTGATCGTCCACGGCGGCGGTCCGCAGATCGATCACGCGCTGAAGAAGATCGGCAAGGCCGGCACCTTCATCCAGGGCATGCGCGTCACCGACGAAGAGACGATGGAAGTCGTCGAGTGGGTGCTGGGCGGCGAAGTGCAGCAGGACATCGTGATGCTGATCAACCACTTCGGCGGTCACGCGGTGGGCCTGACGGGCAAGGACGGCGGCCTGATCCACGCGCGCAAGCTGCTGATGCCGGACCGCGACAACCCGGGCGAGTACATCGACATCGGCCAGGTCGGCGAAGTCGAGGCGATCAACCCGGCGGTCGTGAAGGCGCTGCAGGACGACGCGTTCATTCCGGTGATCTCGCCGATCGGCTTCGGCGAAGACGGCCTCTCGTACAACATCAACGCCGACCTCGTCGCCGGCAAGCTCGCGACCGTGCTGAACGCCGAGAAGCTGCTGATGATGACCAACATCCCCGGCGTGATGGACAAGGACGGCAACCTGCTGACCGATCTGTCCGCCCGCGAGATCGACGCGCTGTTCGAGGACGGCACGATCTCCGGCGGCATGCTGCCGAAGATCTCGTCGGCGCTCGACGCGGCAAAGAGCGGCGTGAAGTCGGTACACATCGTCGACGGCCGGATCGAGCATTCGGTGCTGCTGGAAATCCTGACCGAGCAGCCGTTCGGCACGATGATCCGCTCGCATTGAGCGCACGCCGCCAGTCGCCCGGCCCCGACCTGCCGGCCCCGCTGCGGCGCCGGCGCATCTCGCGCAGCCGGCCGCGCGCCGGCGCGCCCGTCTGGCTGTTCGACCTCGACAACACGCTGCACCACGCGTCGCACGCGATCTTTCCCGAGATCAACCGTGCGATGACGCAGTACATCGTCGACACGCTGCAGGTCGAGCGCGCCGAAGCCGACCGCCTGCGCACCGGCTACACCGAGCGCTACGGCGCCGCGCTGCTCGGCCTCACGCGCCATCACCCGATCGACCCGCACGACTTCCTGCGCGTGGTCCACACGTTTTCCGACCTGCCCGCGATGGTCCGCGCCGAGCGCGGCCTCGCGCGCATCGTCGCCGCGCTGCCGGGCCGCAAGCTGATCCTGACCAACGCGCCGGAAAACTATGCGCGCGCGGTGCTGCGCGAGCTGCGCATCGAGCGGCTGTTCGAGCGCGTGATCGCGATCGAGCACATGCGCGACCGCCGCACGTGGCGCGCGAAGCCCGATCACACGATGCTGCGCCGGACGCTGCGCGCCGCGCATGCCCGCCTGTCCGACGCGATCCTCGTCGAGGATACGCGCGGCCACCTGAAGCGCTACAAGCGTCTCGGCATCGGCACGGTATGGATCACCGGCCACCTGCCGGGCCATCTGCCCGTTACCGGGCGTCCCCACTATGTCGACCAGCGCATTCGTTCGCTAAAATCGCTCCGACTGGGCACACGATCGGGGCGACAAAAATGCAGCCGACTTACCCGCAGGACCAAGCCGTAACCGAAAGCCAGGCTACCCCCTCGCGCCCGCGCCCCAAGCCGGGCGAGCGCCGCGTCATGATCCTGCAGATGCTCGCGACGATGCTCGAGGCGCCGAAACCCGAGAAGATCACGACCGCCGCGCTCGCGGCCCGGCTCGACGTGTCGGAAGCCGCGCTATACCGGCACTTCGCCAGCAAGGCGAAGATGTACGAAGGGCTGATCGAGTTCATCGAGCAGGCGCTGTTCGGGCTCGTCAACCAGATCGTCGCGAAGGAACCGAACGGCGTGCTGCAGGCCCGAACGATCGCGCTGACGATGCTCAATTTCGCCGCGAAGAACCCCGGGATGACGCGCGTGCTGACCGGCGAGGCGCTGGTCGGCGAGGACGAGCGGCTGACCGAGCGCGTGAACCAGCTGCTCGACCGCATCGAGGCGACCGTCAAGCAATGCCTGCGCGTCGCGCGCACCGAGGCGCAGGCGCCCGACGGCGCGACGCCCTTCGTGCTGCCGGCCGACTACGATCCCGCCGCCCGCGCGAGCCTGCTCGTCAGCTACGTGATCGGCCGCTGGCACCGCTTCGCGAAAGGCGGATTCCACAAGCCGCCGGGCGAGCAGGCCGATGCGCATCTGCGGCTGATCCTGCAGTGACCGGCGCCCGGCGGCACGCCGCGCCATGCGTGCCGGAATCCGCGCCGCGCAATTTCCGCTATACTTTGCCGACTGTCGCTCCTCGGGCGGCAGGTCGGAGCGCGCCGATTTGCTGACTCGATTGCGGGCGCGCGAACCGGCCGGGCGTTGACGATGTCTCCGTCCCGGCGGTTCACTACAAATGCGGCTAAAGAGGTCGTCAGCCGCGCATCTCCGACTCCGCGCCTCGCCGACACCATTTAGCCGCCCAGTCATAAGGCGGAACGAATGGAATCGATCGGCATCGTCGCTCCACAGACCATGCACTTCGCCGAACCGCTGCGCTTGCAAAGCGGCAGCGTGATCGGCAACTATCAGCTCGTCGTCGAGACGTACGGCGAGCTCAACGCCGCGCGCTCGAACGCGGTGCTCGTCTGCCACGCGCTCAACGCGTCGCACCACGTCGCCGGCGTCTACGCGGACGATCCGCGCAGCACCGGCTGGTGGGACAACATGGTCGGCCCCGGCAAGCCGCTCGACACCAACCGCTTCTTCGTGATCGGCGTGAACAACCTCGGCTCGTGTTTCGGCTCGACCGGCCCGATGAGCATCGATCCGTCGACCGGCAAGCCGTACGGTGCAAAGTTCCCGGTGGTGACCGTCGAGGACTGGGTGCATGCGCAGGCGCGCGTCGCCGACGCGTTCGGCATCGAGCGCTTCGCCGCGGTGATGGGCGGCAGCCTCGGCGGCATGCAGGCGCTCGCGTGGAGCCTGATGTATCCGGAGCGCGTCGCGCACTGCATCGACGTCGCGTCGACGCCGAAGCTGTCCGCGCAGAACATCGCGTTCAACGAGGTCGCGCGCTCGGCGATCCTGTCCGATCCCGACTTCCACGGCGGCGACTACTACGCGCACGGCGTGAAACCGAAGCGCGGCCTGCGCGTCGCGCGGATGATCGGCCACATCACGTACCTGTCCGACGACGACATGGCCGAGAAATTCGGCCGCGCGCTGCGCCGCGCCGACGGCGCGCTCGACGCGTACAACTTCAGCTTCGACGTCGAATTCGAGGTCGAGTCGTACCTGCGCTACCAGGGCGACAAGTTCGCCGACTACTTCGACGCGAACACGTACCTGCTGATCACGCGCGCGCTCGACTACTTCGACCCGGCGAAGGCGTTCGACGGCAACCTGACGGCCGCGCTCGCGCACACGCAGGCGAAGTACCTGATCGCGAGCTTCTCGACCGACTGGCGCTTCGCGCCCGCGCGCTCGCGCGAGATCGTGAAGGCGCTGCTCGACAACAAGCGCACGGTCAGCTACGCGGAAATCGATGCGCCGCACGGTCACGACGCGTTCCTGCTCGACGACGCGCGCTATCACAACCTGATCCGCGCGTATTACGAACGAATCGCCAACGAGGTGGGTGCATGAACCAGCAAGCGCTGAATTCCCTGTCCGCGCGCGCGGATTTCCGCACGATCGCGCGCTGGGTCGAGCCGCGCTCGACCGTCCTCGACCTCGGCTGCGGCGACGGCTCGCTGCTGGCGCTGCTGATGGAGGAACTGGACGTCACCGGCTACGGCATCGAGCTGAACGACGCGGGCGTGCTCGCGAGCGCGAAGAACGGCATCAACGTGATCCAGCAGAATCTCGAGGACGGCCTGCGGCTGTTCGAGGACCACAGCTTCGACATCGCGATCCTGTCGCAAACGCTGCAGACGATCCACCAGACGGCCGCGATCCTGCGCGAAACGGCGCGCGTCGGCCGCGAGTGCATCGTGTCGTTCCCGAACTTCGGCTACTGGCCGCACCGGCTGTCGGTGCTGCACGGCCGCATGCCCGTGTCGAAATCGCTGCCGTACCAGTGGCACAACACGCCGAACGTGCGGGTGCTGACGATCAAGGATTTCGAGGCGCTCGCGCCCGAAGTCGGCGTCACGATCCTCGACCGCGTCGTGCTGCACGAGGGCCAGCCGATTCGATGGGGAGCGAACTGGCGTGGTAGTCTTGCTGTCTACCGCGTCAAGCGCAGCTGAGCCGGGGGGCCGTTGACGGACGCCGGGCCCGGCCCGCGCCGCCCCCGCCGCGCGCTGCCGCCGCAATCAGTCAACGCTACCCAGTTCCAGTCCATGTCGAAAACGCCACACGAGGCGCCCGCACTCACCGCTCACGAGGATCACCCCGGCTGGCGAGCCTATCTGAACACGCACATGCTGATCTGCGTGTTCCTCGGCTTCACGTCAGGCCTGCCCCTCTTCACGCTCGTCTACCTGGTGCAGGCATGGCTGCGCTCCGAGGGCGTGAACCTGAAGGAAATCGGCCTGTTCGCGCTGATCCAGTTCCCGTATACGTGGAAGTTCCTGTGGGCGCCGCTGATGGACCGCTACATCCCGCGCCTGCCCGGCTGGCGGCCGGGCCGCCGGCGCGGCTGGATGCTGCTCACGCAGGTGCTGGTCGCCGGCGCGATCGCCGCGCTCGGCTTCGTGTCGCCGCGCGACTCGATCTGGACGGTCGCCGCGCTCACGACGCTCGTCGCGTTCTTCGGCGCGAGCTCCGACATCGTGATCGACGCGTACCGCCGCGAGCTGCTGCGCGACACCGAGCAGGGCCTCGGCAACGCGGTGCACGTGAACGCGTACAAGCTCGCCGCGCTGATCCCCGGCTCGCTGGCGCTGATCCTGTCCGACCACATGCCGTGGGACGCGGTGTTCGCGCTCACCGGCGCGTTCATGCTGCCGGGCATCCTGATGACGCTGCTCGTGCGCGAGCCCGAAGTGGTCGGCACGCCGCCGCGCAACCTGCGCGACGCGATCGTGCTGCCGTTCCGCGAATTCATCCAGCGCGACGGCTGGGCCGGCGCGCTGCTCGTCATCGCGTTCATCTTCCTGTTCAAGATCGGCGACACGATGGCCACCACGCTGTCGACGTCGTTCTTCCTCGACATCGGCTTCTCGCGCACCGAGATCGGCATTGTCGCGAAGACCACCGCGCTCGTCGCGAGCGTCGCCGGCGGCATCATCGGCGGCATCTGGCTCGTGAAGATCGGCATCGGTCGCGGGCTGTGGATCTTCGGCGCGCTGCAGATGGTGTCGACGCTCGGCTTCGCGTGGCTCGCGCAGCTCGGCCCCGGCTCGCCGGTACTCGCGATGCTGTACGACTTCACCGTCTCGACGAGCCATGCGATCGCATCGGCGCTGTCGGTGTTCGGCATCGCCGTCGCGCCGCAATTCAGCCCGATGACGGTCGCGCTCGCGATCGTCTACGGGTTCGAAACCTTCACGACGGGCCTGACGATGGCCGCGTTCGTCGCCTATATCGCGAGCACGACCGACCCGCGCTACACGGCCACGCAGTTCGCGCTGTTCACGAGCCTCGCGTCGGTGCCGCGCACGCTCGCGTCGGCCGCGAGCGGCTTCATCGTCGCGAAGATCGGCTGGTTCGACTACTTCATCGTGTGTACCGCGCTCGCGATTCCCGGCATGCTGCTGCTGTTCAAGATCGCGCCGTGGAACGGTACCGCCCGCAACGGCGAGGCCAGCCGTGCGCAGTGACCGCCTGCACCGCGTCGCGCGCGCGGCGGCCTCGCTGAGCATCGGCGCCGCGGCACTTGCGGCGTCGTTCGCGCACGCATCCGACGCCGCCGCGACCGCGGCGGGCTCCGGGCCCGCCGCACCGCCCGCGCCGGCGACTTCCGCCGCGCCCGTGGCGCCGTCCGCCGCCGAAGCCGCGCAGCCGACCGGCGCCGCCGCGCCGGCGAAGGCGTATGCGCAAACGCCTCAGCAGCAGGTCCGCTACGGCAACGCGATCGCGTTCCGCACGCTGATCCCGTCGCCGCTGCTCGAACAGCTCACCGCGAACGAATATGCGCAGATCGTGCAGACGGCCGCCGACAGCAACCGGCTGCTGCCCGCGAACCAGCCGCGCGTGAAACGCCTGCGCGCGATCGTCGCGAAGCTCGCGCCGTATTCGGTGAAGTGGAACGACCGCGTGAAGAGCTGGGCCTGGGACGTCAACGCGATCCGCTCGCGCGACATCCGCCTGACCTGCCTGCCGGGCGGCAAGGTGCTCGTGTACGGCGGCATGCTCGACCGCATCCGCCTGAACGACGACGAGCTCGGCGTGCTGCTCGCGCACGGCATCGCGCACGCGCTGCGCGAACACGCGCGCAGCAACTTCAGCGCGACGTCGCAGACGTCGCTGCGGGCGGCCGCGCTGCCGCCGCTGTTCGGCGTCGGCGATCCGCTGCCGCAGGCGCTGAATCTCGGCGAGCGCCTGCAGTCGCTTCACTACGAGCCGACCGACGAGACCGAAGCCGACGTGATCGGCGGCGACATCGCCGCACGCGCGGGCTTCGATCCGCGCGCCGCGATCACGCTGTGGGACAAGCTCGCGGTCGCGACGCGCGCGAACAAGGCGACGGGCTTCATCTACACGCACCCGTACAGCACCGCGCGACGCCAGGACCTGCTGAACCGGCTGCCCGACCTGATTCCGCTGTATGCGAAGGCGATCGGCAAGCGGGTCGACGCGCTGCCCGACTATGCGGGCATCAGCGCGCAACGGCGCAAGGTCGTCCGGCGCGCCGCCGGGTAACGCCGAACGCTACGCGTCCACCCCGGTCGCGACCGGGCGGACCCCGCTTTCACGCATCCAGCGCACCTCGTCACCGGGGCTGCGGCCGAACAGCCGCTTGAACTCGCGGCTGAACTGCGACGCGCTCGCATAACCGACGCGCGCGGCCGCCGTGCCGGCGCCCATCCCGTCCTGCACCATCATCAGCCGCGCCTGGTGCAGCCGCGCCGCCTTCACGTACTGCATCGGCGACGTCGCCGTCACGTGCTTGAACTGCGCGTGGAACACCGCGAGGCTCATTCCGGCCTCGCGCGCGAGCGTCTCGACGTCGAGGTCGGCGTTCAGTTCCGCATGGATGCGCCGCAGCGCCTTCGCGATACGGCCGAAGTGATGCTGCTGCACGAGCGCCGCGCGCATCGCGTCGCCCTGCTCGCCCGTCAGCACGCGATAGGCGATCTCGCGCATGATCGCGGGCCCCAGCACGCGCGTGTCGTGCGGCGATGCGAGCGCTTCGAGCAGCCGCACGACCGCGTCGGCCAGCGGCGCGTCGAGCGGCGTCGAATAGACGCCGAGCGGTTCGCTGACGGCCGCGCCGAGCGTCTCGTCGAGCAGGATCGCGAGCTCGGCGATCACCGCGAGGTCGACGCGGATCGAGATCGCGAGAAACGGCTCGTCCATGCTCGCGAAGGTCTCGCATTCGAACGGCAGCGGCACCGACAGCACCAGGTACTGCTGCGCGTCGTAGACGAACGAGCGGTCGCCGAGATAGCCGAGCTTGCGCCCCTGGCACACGACGATGATGCTCGGTTCGTACAGCACGGGCAGGCGCGGCACGGGACGGCTCACGCGGATCAGGCGCACGCCGTCGAGCGCCGCGAGCGTATCGCCCTCGTTCGGCGCGAGATGCGTGTGCAGCTCGATCATGCGGCGCTGCACGCGGTCGCCCGCGTCGGCCAAAAGGGGTTGGAAGCTCATCGGCGTGGTCCTGCGCGGCAAGAGAATCTGGCTTGCAATGTAGCAGCCTGCACGCGTTTTGACGGCTGTTCGCGTGCAGTTCAAGAGGAATAGGCAAATCTTCGAGACCTTCGTGTATTTCGCCGGCGCGCCGCGATCCTTACGATGACGTCCTGCCTCGCCGCATCGCCACATGATGCGACGGCAGTCTGTTTCGCCGGATCCGTTCCGGACAAGGAGCCCATCGCATGAGCACTACCTATGCCTACGCGGCGACCGATTCGCAGTCGCCGCTCGCCCCGTTCGAATTCCAGCGTCGCGCGCTGCGCGACCTCGACGTCCAGATCGACGTCCTCTACTGCGGCGTCTGCCACTCGGACCTGCACCAGGCGCGCAACGAATGGCGCAACACGATGTACCCGGTCGTGCCGGGTCATGAGATCGTCGGCCGCGTGACGGCGACCGGCCCGCAGGTCTCGCGCTTCAAGGTCGGCGAGCTGGTCGGCGTCGGCTGCCTCGTCGATTCGTGCCGCACCTGCCCGAGCTGCGCCGAAGGGCTCGAGCAGTATTGCGAGAACGGCTTCGTCGGCACCTACAACGGCCAGGATCGCGTGACGGGCGACGTCACGTACGGCGGCTATTCGACGCAACTCGTCGTCGACGAGGCGTTCGTGCTGCGCGTGCCGGACACGCTCGACCCGGCCGGCGCCGCGCCGCTCCTGTGCGCGGGGATCACGACCTACTCGCCGCTGCGGCAGTGGAACGTCGGCCCCGGCAAGAAGGTCGGCATCGTCGGGCTCGGCGGCCTCGGCCACATGGGCGTGAAGCTGGCGCGCGCGATGGGCGCGCACGTCGTGCTGTTCACGACGTCGCCGTCGAAGATCGAGGACGGCAAGCGCGTCGGCGCGCACGAAGTCGTGATCTCGAAGGACGAAGCGCAGATGAACGCGCACCTGAACAGCTTCGACTTCATCCTGAACACGGTCGCCGCGCAGCACGACCTGAACCCGTTCCTGCACCTGCTGAAGCGCGACGGCACGATGACGCTCGTCGGCGCGCCGGAACACGATCACCCGTCGCCGCAGGTGTTCAACCTGATCTTCAAGCGCCGCCGCCTCGCGGGCTCGCTGATCGGCGGGATCGCGGAAACGCAGGAAATGCTCGACTTCTGCGCGCAGCACGGGATCACGTCGGATATCGAGACGATTCCGATGCAGCAGATCAATGCCGCTTACGAGCGGATGCTGAAGAGCGACGTGAAGTACCGCTTCGTGATCGACATGGCGTCGATCAAGCAGTAAGCCCCGCCTCAAACGAAACGGGCCGCATGTTCGACATGCGGCCCGTTTCGCATTCGGCGACTGCGCACGCGGCGCAGCGCCGGCAATCACTTCGCGTAGTCGTAGTCGATCGTCAGCGGCGCGTGATCGCTGAACTTGATGTCCTTGAAGATCGACGTGCGTTTCGCGGTACCGGCCACGCCCGGCGTCGCGATCTGGTAGTCGATCCGCCACCCGACGTTCTTCGCGTACGCCTGGCCGCGATTGCTCCACCACGTGTACTGCTCGGGACGCGGGTCGAGCGTGCGGAACACGTCGACATAACCGACGTCGTCGAACAGCTTCGTGAGCCATTCACGCTCTTCCGGCAGGCAACCCGAGTTCTTCTGGTTGCTCTTCCAGTTCTTGATGTCGATTTCCTTGTGGACGATGTTCACGTCGCCGCACAGGATCACCTCGCGCTTCTTCTTGAGCTGCGCGAGGTGCGGCATGAATTCGTCCATGAAGCGGTACTTCGCCTGCTGGCGCTCCTCGCCGCTCGAACCGGACGGCACGTACACCGACACGACCGACAGCTTGCCGTAGCGCGCCTCGACGTAGCGCCCTTCGGCATCGAATTCGCTGCTGCCGAAGCCGATGATCACGTCATCGGGTTCGCGGCGGCTGTACACGCCCGCGCCGCTGTAGCCCTTCTTCTCGGCGTGGTGGAAATAGCTCTTGAAGCCGTGCGGCTCGACGAATTCGGCCGGCAGGTCGTCGGCCGATACCTTGATTTCCTGCACGCACACGCAATCGGCATTCTGTTCGCCGAGCCAGTCGAAGAAGCCCTTCTTCGCGGCGGAGCGGATGCCGTTCAGGTTGGCGGTAATCACTCGCATCATGTCGGGTTCCGTTCAGTTCGATGTTTTTACAGGGTGGCAGCTTAACGGATCTTCACGCCTTCGAGCTCGGGCTTCGGCGGCGGGAATTCCAGCTTCATGTCGGTCATCGTGCGCAGCAGCAGCTCGGCGATCATCACGTTGCGGTGCGTCTTCGAGTTCGCGGGGATCACGTACCACGGCGCATGCTCGACCGACGTCGCGGCGAGCGCGTCGCGGTACGCGGACTGGTAGGCGTCCCAATGCTTGCGCGCATCGAGATCGGCGATGTCGAACTTCCAGTGCTTGGTCGGATCGTCGATGCGCGCCTGCAGCCGCGCGCGCTGCTCGTCCTTCGAGATGTGCAGGAAGCACTTGACGATCGTCGTGCCGTTTTCGTGCAGCATCGTCTCGAAATCGCGGATCTGCCGGTAGCGGCGCTCGCATTCCTTGCTGTCGATCGCGTCGAGCACGCGCGGCACCAGCACGTCTTCATAGTGGCTGCGGTTGAAGATCGCGAGCTCGCCCGCGGCCGGCACCTGCGCGTGCACGCGCCACAGGAAATCGTGCGCGGCCTCGATCGGCGTGGGCGCCTTGAACGACACGACGCGCAGGCCGAGCGGGTCGACCTCGCGGAACACCGCGCGCACGGTGCCGTCCTTGCCGCTGGTGTCCATCCCCTGCAGCACGAGCAGCACACGCTTCTTCTGCTGCGTGTGCAGGCGCTCCTGCTGGACGTCGAGCTCGGTCGACACGGCCGACAGCCGTTCGCGGTCGGCGTCCTTCGAGCCGGACGAAAACGGCTTCGCGGCCGGGTCGAACGCATCGAGCTTGAATGCGGCGGCTTCCTTCTCGCGCGTGAATTCAGGCACGCGGAAATCGTCGAGAGACGGTTGTTTCGCCATTCGTTCCTCCGTTGGACGGTGTGGCGCATACGATAACGCATCCGCCAAACGCAACGGGCCGCCCCGAACTGGTTCGAGGCGGCCCGTCGTCAAGCGCGGTTCAGGCGCGCGGTCATGCTCAGCCGAGCTTCTTCTTCAGCAGTTCGTTGACCTGCTGCGGATTGGCCTTGCCCTTGGTCGCCTTCATCGCCTGGCCGATCAGCGCGTTGAACGCCTTTTCCTTGCCCGCGCGGAATTCCTCGACCGACTTCGCGTTCGCCGCGAGCACGTCGTCGATGATCGCTTCCAGCGCGCCGGTATCGGAGATCTGCTTGAGCCCCTTCGCGTCGATGATGCGGTCGGCCGCGCCTTCGTCGGTCGCCTTCTCGTCCCAGATCGTCGCGAAGATTTCCTTCGCGATCTTGTTCGAGATCGTGCCGTCGGCGATGCGCTGCAGCAACAGCGCGAGCTGCGCGGCCGACACGGGGATCGCGTCGATCTCGATGCCGTCGCGGTTCAGCTGCGACGACACGTCGCCCATCAGCCAGTTCGCGACGGTCTTCGCGTTCGCCGCGCCGGCCTTCGCGACCACCGACTCGAAATACGCGGCCATCGCCTTGCTCGACGTCAGCACGCCCGCGTCGTACGCGGACACGCCGTACTCGTCGGCGAAGCGCTGCTGCATCGCGGCCGGCAGCTCGGGCATCCCGGACTGCACGCGCTCGATCCAGTCCTGGCCGATCACGAGCGGCATCAGGTCGGGGTCGGGGAAGTAGCGGTAGTCGTGCGCGTCTTCCTTGCTGCGCATCGAACGCGTCTCGCGCTTGTCCGGATCGTAGAGGCGCGTTTCCTGCACGACCTCGCCGCCGTCCTCGATCAGCTCGATCTGGCGACGCACTTCATAGTTGATCGCTTCCTCGAGGAACCGGAACGAGTTCAGGTTCTTGATTTCCGCGCGCGTGCCGAACTTCTCCTGGCCGACCGGGCGTACCGACACGTTCGCATCGCAGCGGAACGAGCCTTCCTGCATGTTGCCGTCGCAGATGCCGAGCCACACGACGAGCCCGTGCAGCGCCTTCGCGTACGCGACGGCCTCGGCCGCGCTGCGCATTTCCGGCTCGGTGACGATCTCGAGCAGCGGCGTGCCCGCGCGGTTCAGGTCGATCCCCGTCATCCCGGCGAAGTCCTCATGCAGCGACTTGCCCGCATCTTCCTCGAGATGCGCACGGGTCAGGTTGACCGTCTTCTCGTAGGCCGGCTTGCCGGCCTTCTCGTTGGCGGGCACCTGGATCGTGATCCGGCCGCCCTGCACGACCGGAATCTCGTACTGGCTGATCTGATAACCCTTCGGCAGATCGGGGTAGAAATAATTCTTGCGCGCGAAGATGCTGCGCGGCGCGATGGTCGAGCCGATCGCGAGGCCGAAGCGGATCGCCCGCTCGACCGCACCGCGGTTCAGCACCGGCAGCACGCCCGGCAGCGCCAGGTCGACCGGGCAGGCCTGCGTGTTCGGCTCGGCGCCGAACTGCGTCGACGCGCCCGAGAAAATCTTCGAGACGGTCGACAGTTGCGCGTGCGTCTCGAGACCGATGACGACTTCCCATTGAGTAGCCATTGCTTACACCCCTGCCGGAACTTGCTTGTGCCAGTCGGTCGCGCGCTGGAACGCGTCGGCGACCTGCAGCATCCGGGCTTCGTTGAAATAGTTGCCGATGATCTGCAGGCCGACCGGGCGCTTCGCGTTCGCGCCCGCGCCGAAGCCGCACGGCACGCTCATGCCGGGAAGACCGGCGAGGCTCACCGACAGCGTGTAGATGTCCGCGAGATACATCTGCACCGGATCGTCGCCCTTCGCGCCGAGATCCCATGCGACCGTCGGCGACGCCGGGCCCATGATCACGTCGCAGGTCTTGAACGCTTCCTGGAAATCGTTCGCGATGATGCGGCGGATCTTCTGCGCCTGCAGGTAGTACGCGTCGTAGTAGCCGTGCGACAGCACGTACGTGCCGACCAGGATGCGGCGCTTCACCTCGGGGCCGAAGCCTTCGGCACGCGACTTCTTGTACATGTCGAGCAGGTCGCCGTACTGCGCGGCACGATGGCCGAAACGCACGCCGTCGAAACGCGACAGGTTCGACGACGCTTCCGCCGGCGCGATCACGTAGTACACGGGGATCGACAGTTCCGTCTTCGGCAGCGACACCGGCACGAGCGTCGCGCCGAGCGCCTCATACTGCTTCAGCGCCGCGTCGATCGCCGCGCGCACGTCGTCGGCGAGGCCGTCGCCGAAATACTCGTTCGGCAGGCCGATACGCAGGCCCGCGAGCGGCTTGCCCGCATCGTTGCCGGCCGCCCACGGCTGGCCGAGGTGGCGCGTGAAATCCTCGTCGTCGCGCTCGAGGCTCGTCGAGTCGCGCTCGTCGAAGCCGGCCATCCCGTTCAGCAGCAGCGCGCAGTCGGACGCGCTCTGCGCCATCGGGCCGCCCTGGTCGAGCGACGACGCGAACGCGATCATCCCGTAGCGCGACACGCGGCCGTAGGTCGGCTTGATGCCCGTCACGCCCGCGAACGACGCGGGCTGGCGGATCGAGCCGCCGGTGTCGGTGCCGGTTGCCGCCGGTGCGAGGCGCGCGGCGACGGCGGCCGAGCTGCCGCCCGAGCTGCCGCCCGGCACGGCGTTCGTGTCCCACGGGTTCTTCACCGCGCCGAGCGCGGAATTCTCGTTCGACGAGCCCATCGCGAACTCGTCCATGTTGGTCTTGCCGAGCGTGACCATGCCGGCCGCCTGCAGGCGGGCGACGACGGTCGCGTCGAACGGGCTCTCGTAGTTCGCGAGCATCTTCGAGCCGGCGGTCGAGCGCCAGCCGCGCGTGACGAAGACGTCCTTGTGCGCGATCGGCAGGCCGGTGAGCGCGCCGCCCGCGCCGCGCGCGAGTTCCGCGTCGGCGGCTTTCGCCTGCGCGAGGGTCAGGTCGGCGTCGACCTGGACGAACGCGTTCAGGTCGCGTGCGGCGTCGATCCGCTTCAGGTAGAGCTGCGCGAGCTCGACGGCCGAGCACTCCTTGGCGGCGAGCGCGGCGCGCAGTTCGGTGAGGCTTTTTGCGTGCATTGAGTGGTTTTCCTGGGAATTCTGGGTGGCGCGCGGCGCAGGGCGGCCGGCGCGCTTGTCATCGAATGCTTACTCGATCACCTTCGGCACGAGGTAGAGGCCGTCCTGGACGGCCGGCGCCGGACGCTGGTTGTCGTCGCGATTGACGACTTCCGTCACGGCGTCGTCGCGCAGGCGCTGCGCGACTTGCTGGATCTGTTCGATCGGGTGGGCGAGCGGCGCGATGCCGGCGGTGTCGACCGCCTGCATCTGCTCGACGAGCCCGAAGAATTCATTGAGCTGGCCGAGCATGTGCTCGGCGTCGGCGTCGGCCATTTCGAGTCGCGCGAGGTGCGCGATGCGTTTCACATCGGTCAGGGTCAGGGCCATGCGATCACCGGAAAAACAAGGCTGCGCAGCGCATCGAAAGCAGCGCTGCGGCGGGGGGTTGGAGGGTGCGATCCCACCCTCAAAAATCGGGGCCGAAGCGGCAAAAATACCGCCCGTTTCGATTCAAATACCGTGAAATTATAAGGTATCATTACGCGTTCGACCCAAACCCGGCAGCCTTTTCCCGCACCGTTTCGCCCCGCTTCGGCAAGCCGTGCGTGCTTCGTGCGATCCCCGGTAGACATCACTCGCAGCTTCGTGCGCCGCGGCGGCCGCTTCCGCCACGCTTCCCGAGGCTGTTATTTTTTCCGCTGCCGCCCTCAGCGTCCGCTAAGCAGGGCCGGCCCAGAGCGAAACAGGATTCTGAATGTTCGGTTTTTTGCGCAGCTACTTCTCCAACGATCTTGCGATCGACCTCGGCACCGCAAACACCCTGATCTACATGCGCGGCAAGGGCATCGTCCTCGATGAGCCGTCCGTCGTGTCGATCCGCCAGGAAGGCGGCCCCAACGGCAAGAAGACGATCCAGGCGGTCGGCAAGGAAGCCAAGCAGATGCTCGGCAAGGTGCCGGGCAACATCGAGGCGATCCGCCCGATGAAGGACGGCGTGATCGCCGACTTCACCGTCACCGAGCAGATGATCAAGCAGTTCATCAAGACCGCTCATGAATCGCGCATGTTCTCGCCGTCGCCGCGCATCATCATCTGCGTGCCGTGCGGCTCGACCCAGGTCGAGCGCCGCGCGATCAAGGAAGCCGCGCACGGCGCCGGCGCATCGCAGGTCTACCTGATCGAGGAGCCGATGGCGGCCGCGATCGGCGCGGGCCTGCCGGTGTCGGAAGCCACCGGCTCGATGGTCGTCGACATCGGCGGCGGCACGACCGAAGTCGGCGTGATCTCGCTCGGCGGCATCGTGTACAAGGGTTCGGTGCGCGTCGGCGGCGACAAGTTCGACGAGGCGATCGTCAACTACATCCGCCGCAACTACGGGATGCTGATCGGCGAACAGACCGCCGAGGCGATCAAGAAGGAAATCGGCTCCGCGTTCCCGGGCTCCGAAGTCAAGGAAATGGAAGTGAAGGGCCGCAACCTGTCGGAAGGCATTCCGCGCAGCTTCACGATCTCGAGCAACGAAATCCTCGAGGCGCTGACCGATCCGCTGAACCAGATCGTGTCGTCGGTGAAGATCGCGCTCGAGCAGACGCCGCCGGAACTCGGCGCCGACATCGCCGAACGCGGGATGATGCTGACGGGCGGCGGCGCGCTGCTGCGCGACCTCGATCGCCTGCTCGCGGAAGAAACCGGCCTGCCGGTGCTCGTCGCCGAAGATCCGCTCACCTGCGTCGTGCGCGGTTCGGGCATGGCGCTCGAGCGCATGGACAAGCTGGGCAGCATCTTCTCGTACGAGTGATCGTCTAGGCAGTTCCCTGACATGACGCACCCGCGGCGTGGCCGGATCGCTCGTTCAGAACGAACCGCCGCGCCGTTTGCGCGTCTGAGCATCATTTAACCGATCACACGCGCCCGGCGCCGACCATGGAATACAGTCCGCCGCCCCTCTTCAAGCAAGGTCCGCCCGCGCTCGCGCGGCTCATCTTCTTCGTTGCCCTCGCCATCGCGCTCCTCGTGTCGGACGCGCGCTTCAGCACGCTCGAAATCGTGCGCGGCGTGCTCGGCACCGTGCTCTATCCGCTGCAGCGCGCGGCACTCGTGCCGCGCGACCTGTTCATGGGCGCGGCCGACATCGCCGTCACCGGCGCGTCGCTGCGCCACGAGAACGACGATCTGCGCAAACGCAACCTGCAGTTGTCCACGCAGGCCAACCAGGCCGCCGTGCTCACGCAGGAAAACGCGCACCTGCGCGCGGTGCTCGAGCTGCGCCAGCACATCGCGACGCAATCGACGCCGGTCGAGATCCAGTACGACACGAGCGATCCGTTCACGCAGAAGATCGTGATCGGGCAAGGCTCGCAACAGGGCATCCAGAACGGCTCGCCCGTCGTCAGCGAGGACGGCGTGATCGGCCAGGTCACGCGCGTGTTCCCGCTGCAGGCCGAAGTCACGCTGGTCACCGACCGCGATCTCGCGATTCCCGTGCAGGTGCTGCGCACCGGCCTGCGCAGCGTGATCTACGGCACGCCGAAGGGCGATTCGCTCGACCTGCGCTTCGTGCCGACGAGCGCGGATCTCGTCGCCGGCGACGAACTCGTCACGAGCGGCCTCGACGGCGTCTATCCGCCCGGCCTGCCGGTCGCGAAGGTCGCGCGCGTCGACAAGCTCGCCGATACCGCATTCGCACGCGTGACCTGCGCGCCGATCGCCGCCGTGCGCGGCGCGCGCCAGATGCTCGTGCTGCATTACCAGAACGACATCCCGCCGCGCCCGGCCGAGCCCGATCCGGCCGCCGACAAGAACGCGAAGGGCAAGAAGGGCGCGAAAGCCGCCGCGAAGGGCGAGAAAGCCGACGCGAACGCGAAGCCGGCCGCCGCGCCCCCGCCGGCCGCGAAGCCTGCACCGGCGGCGCCCGCCGCTCCGGCCAAGCCGGCCGCCGCGCCCGCGAAGCCCGCGGCCGGGCAACCAGGAGCCCAGCGATGAACCGCCCGCAATACATCCTGCAGCCGGTCAATCCGTACTTCATCGTCTTCAGCCTCGCCGCCGCGTTCCTGCTGAACCTGATGCCGTGGGGCCGCCTGCCCGGCGTGCCCGACTTCGTCGCGCTCGTGCTGCTGTTCTGGAACATCCATCAGCCGCGCAAGGTCGGGATGGGCGTCGCGTTCGCGCTCGGCATCCTGATGGACGTGCACGACGCGGGGTTGCTCGGCGAGCACGCGCTCGCCTATACGCTGCTGTCGTACGGCGCGATCACGATCCACCGCCGCGTGCTGTGGATGCCGATCGGCGTGCAGGTGCTGTATGTCACGCCGCTGCTCGTCGTCGCGCAGCTCGTGCCGTTCGTGATCCGTCTGCTGATGGGCGCGGCGTTCCCGGGCTGGCGCTACCTCGTCGACGGCTTCGTCGAAGCCGCGCTGTGGCCGATCGCGAGCCACCTGCTGCTGATGCCGCAACGCCGCCCGGTCGATCCGGACGACACGCGCCCCATCTGAGCCGGACCGACCTTGAATACCCGCCGCTCCCACGCCCGTTGCGCCCAGGGGCGGCACCTCGCCCGCCCGCGCGGGCCAGACCGCCCCTAACCGCATGACCGAATTCAACGACACCCAACAGCAGCTCTCGAAGTTCCGCCTGCGCGTCGCGGCGGCGGGCGTGTTCGTGTTCGTCTGCTTCGGGCTGCTCGCGAGCCGCTTCTTCTACCTGCAGCTGATGCAGCACGGCAAATACGCGCTGCAGGCCGAGGAGAACCGCATCTCGGTCGCGCCGATCGTGCCGAACCGCGGGATCATCACCGACCGCAACGGCGTGATCCTCGCGAAGAACTATTCGGCGTACACGCTCGAGATCACGCCGTCGAAGCTCGACGACACGCTCGACAACACGATCGACAAGCTGTCCGAGATCGTCCCGATCGACGCGCGCGACCGCCGCCGCTTCAAGAAGCTGCAGGAAGACTCGAAGAACTTCGAGAGCCTGCCGATCCGCACGCGGCTCACCGACGCGGAAGTCGCGCGTTTCACCGCGCAGCGCTTCCGCTTCCCCGGCGTCGACGTACGCGCGCGGCTGTTCCGGCAATATCCGCTCGGCATGACGGCCGCGCACGTGATTGGCTACATCGGCCGGATCTCTAAGCGCGACCAGGATCGCATCGACGCGATGAGCGACGACAACGACAGCGACCAGGAAAACTACGATCCGCGCCGCGACGCGAACAACTACAAGGGCACCGACTACATCGGCAAGATCGGCGTCGAGCAGAGCTACGAGACCGAGCTGCACGGGCTGACGGGCTTCGAGGAAGTCGAGGTGACGGCCGGCGGCCGGCCGGTGCGCACGCTGTCGCGCACGCAGGCGACGCCCGGCAACAACCTCGTGCTGTCCCTCGACATCGGGCTGCAGCAGGTCGCCGAGCAGGCGTTCGCCGGCAAGCGCGGCGCGCTCGTCGCGATCGAGCCGAAAACGGGCGACGTGCTCGCGTTCGTGTCGTCGCCGAGCTTCGACCCGAACTCGTTCGTCGACGGCATCGACCAGCAGACCTGGGACGAGCTGAACAACTCGCCCGACAAGCCGCTGCTGAACCGCCCGCTGCACGGCACCTACCCGCCCGGCTCGACCTACAAGCCGTTCATGGCGCTCGCGGGCCTGACGCTCGGCAAGCGCACGCCGGGCTGGGGCTTCCAGGATCCCGGCTACTTCACGTTCGGCGGCCATACGTTCCGCAACGACGTGCGTTCGGGCCAGGGCTGGGTCGACATGAACAAGGCGATCATGGTGTCGAACGACACCTACTTCTACATGCTCGCGCGCGACCTCGGCGTGAACGCGATCGCGAACTTCATGAAGCCGTTCGGCTTCGGCCAGATCACCGGGATCGACATCCAGGGCGAGGCGCGCGGGATCCTGCCGTCGACCGACTGGAAGAAGAAGGCGTTCAAGAAGGCCGCGCAGCAGAAGTGGTTCGACGGCGAAACGATCAGCCTCGGGATCGGCCAGGGCTACAACTCGTTCACGATCCTGCAGCTCGCTCACGCGACCGCGACGCTCGCGAACAACGGCGTCGTGATGAAGCCTCACCTCGTGAAGGAAGTCGAGGATCCGATCACGCGCGCGCGCCACCTGACCGTGCCGAAGGAAAGCGAGGTGATCCCGCTCAAGGCGGCCGACATCGACGTCGTGAAGCGCGGGATGGAGAACGTGATCGAGAACCCGTCCGGCACCGCGTACAAGGTATTCCGCGGCGCGCCGTACCTCGCGGCCGGCAAGACCGGTACCGCGCAGGTGTTCTCGCTGCAGGGCTCGAACTACAAGGGCCACCTGCTCGCCGAGCACCTGCGCGACCACGCGCTGTTCATCGCGTACGCGCCGGTCGACCACCCGCAGATCGCCATCGCGCTGGTCGTCGAGAACGGCGGCTGGGGCGCGCAGGCCGCCGGCCCGATCGCACGCCGCGTGCTCGACTACTACCTGGTCGAGCGCCAGAACCCGAAGAACGAGGCGGCGGCCGTGGCGGCCGCCGCGTCGGCGACCGAACCCATCAGCGCACCGGTGATCGGCGATGCGACCAAGCCCGCCGCCGTCGCGGCCGGCTTCAAGGCGCTGCCGCAGCCGGTCGTGCCGACCGCGGCCAGCGCGGCGGATGCGGCATCGGCTGCCTCGGCCGCCGCCGCATCGGACGCAGCCGCCAGCGCGGCCCAGCCGGCCGACGCGAGCGCCGCGGCGCCGAGGGCCGCGAGCCTGCCGCCGATCCGGCGCCCGCACCGGCCGCGCCGGCCCGCCAGCGATGCGCAGCCGCTCGCCGCCGCGCCGCGGGACGACAACCACCGTGCGACGGCCGCCGCGAAAGCGGCGGACGCCGGCACCGCTCATTAACGGAGAAAGGCATGCAATTCGACAAGCGCGCCTGGCTCGACAAGATCAAGCAGATGTTCGCGGGCTTCGACCGCCCGCTCGCCCTCATCGTGTTCCTGCTGCTGTGCGTCGGCATCGTCACGCTGTACAGCGCATCGATCGACATGCCGGGCCGCGTCGAGGATCAGCTGCGCAACATCCTGCTGACGTTCGTGCTGATGTGGGTGATCGCCAACATTCCGCCGACCACGCTGATGCGCTTCGCGGTCCCGCTCTATACGTTCGGGGTCGCGCTGCTGGTTGCGGTCGCGCTGTTCGGGATGACCAAGAAGGGCGCGAAGCGCTGGCTGAACGTCGGCGTCGTGATCCAGCCGTCCGAAATCCTCAAGATCGCGACACCGCTGATGCTCGCGTGGTACTACCAGCGCCGCGAGGGCGGACTGCGCTGGTACGACTTCGTCGCCGCGTTCGGGATCCTGATGGTGCCGGTCGGGCTGATCGCGAAGCAGCCCGACCTCGGCACGGGCCTGCTCGTGTTCGCGGCAGGCTTCTTCGTGATCTACCTCGCCGGCCTGTCGTTCAAGCTGATCGTGCCGGTGCTCGTTGCGGGCGTGATCGCGGTCGGCTCGATCGCGGTGTTCGAGGAGCGCATCTGCCAGCCGGACGTGCAGTGGCCGCTGATGCACGATTATCAGAAGCACCGCGTGTGCACGCTGCTCGACCCGACCTCCGACCCGCTGGGCAAGGGCTTCCACACGATCCAGGCCGTGATCGCGATCGGCTCGGGCGGCGTGCTCGGCAAGGGCTATCTGAAAGGCACGCAGGCGCACCTCGAATTCATTCCGGAAAAGCACACCGACTTCATCTTCGCGGTGTTCTCGGAGGAATGGGGGCTCGTCGGCGGGCTCGTGCTGCTGACGCTGTACATGGCGCTGATCGCGCGCGGGCTCTACATCGCCGCGCAAGGCGCGACGCTGTTCGGCCGCCTGCTCGCGGGCTCGCTCACGCTCGCGTTCTTCGTCTACGCGTTCGTCAACATCGGGATGGTGAGCGGCGTGCTGCCGGTCGTCGGCGTGCCGCTGCCGTTCATGAGTTACGGCGGCACGGCGCTCACGACGCTCGGCATCGCGATCGGGATGATCATGAGCGTCGGGCGGCAGCGGCGGCTGATGAAGAGCTGACCGCGCGGCCTGCCCCGCGGTCGAGGAAAACGGCGCTCCGGGGCGCCGTTTTTCATGGAGCGGACCACAACGCCGCGTGCGCTCATGGCGGCGGCGCGTGCGGCCCGCCCGGCTCCGCCGCGCCGCCCGGTGCCGGCCCCTGCGACTTCAGCCGCGCGCTCAGCTCCTTGAATTTCAGCCCGGCCGTCTCGTCGCCCTGCGCGGCCGCCGCCGCGTAATACGCCCGCGCGATGTTCAGGTTCTGCGCGACGCCGTCGCCGCCGCGCTCGTAGAACGACGCGGTCACGTACTGCGCGGTCGGCTCGCCGGCGTCGGCGGCCTGCTTGTACCACCCGAACGCCTGCCGGTTGTCGCGCGGCGTGCCGCGCCCGTCGAGGAACTGGTTCGCGAGCGACAGCTCGGCCTGCACGTGCCCCTGCTTCGCCGCCCGCAGGAACCAGCGATGCGCTTCGGCCGGGTCGCGCGCGACGAACTCGCCGTCGTCGAACATCCGGCCGTACACGTATTGCGCATGCGACATGTTCGCGTCGGCCGCGCGCTTCAGCCAGCGCAACCCTTCGTCGACGTTCGCGGTCACGCCCTCGCCTGTCAGCAGCATCATCGCGTAGTTGAATTGCGCGAGACGATCGCCGCGCTCGGCCGCGTCGTGGAACTGCACCAGCGCCGCGCGATAGTCGCCGGCGTTGTAGTCCGCGACCGCCGACTGCGTCTCGCGCGACGGATCGGGCTTCGCTTGCGGCGTGCCCTGCGCGGCCGCCGCGATACACAGGGCCCACAGGCCGACCATCACGCCGATCCGCGCGCGCACGCCGCATTCACCGCTGCCGCCGTTCATGACCGTACCTCCTGCAATGCCTGCCGCGTCGCGCGCAACAGCCAGCTCACGTCGGCCGACACCGTGATCATCCGGTAGCCGGCCTCGCGGTACTGGCGCGCGGCCGCCGTGTCGCCGGCGAAGATGCCGACCGCGACGCCGGCCTGCCGGCCGGCCGCCAGCACGCGTGCCATCGCGGTTTCGACGTCCGGGTGGCGGATGTCGCCGAGATGCCCGAGGCTCGCCGCGAGATCGGCCGGGCCGACGAACAGGCAGTCGATGCCCGGCGTCGCCGCGATCCGCTCGACTTCGTCGACACCGCGCGCCGATTCGATCTGCACGATCACCGCGACCTGCGCGTTCGCCGTCTGCACGTAATCGCGGCGCATGCCGAATGCCGCCGCGCGCACCATGCCCGCGACGCCGCGCAGCCCGTCGGGCGAATCGGGCGACGGATAGCGCGTGAGCCGCACCGCGTGCGCGGCTTCGTCGGGCGTCTCGATGCCGGGGAACATCAGCGTGCGCGCGCCGGCGTCGAGCGCGCGCTTCACGAGCCACGGCTCGCGCGCCGGCACCCGCACGACGGGCTCGCTCGGCAGGTGGGCGGCCGCGATCGCGCGCAGCTGCGAGGCCACGTCGCGGCTGTCGTTCGGCGCATGCTCCATGTCGATGCAGAGCCAGTCGTAGCCGGCATGCGCAAGCGCTTCCGCGGCCGACTCGCTGCCGAGCGACAGCCACAGGCCGTACAGCGGATCGTCGCCATCACGCAGGCGTTGTTTGAGGGAATTGGTGAGCGTGCTCATCGATACGGCCTCCTGGACGGAACGGCAATCGAACGGGACAAGCAACAGGCGAGACCGGATGCAACACACCGTGCAGCGCAGCACGGCGGCGGCATCGGGATCGCCCCTGGAATCGTTAGTCGGCGACGGGCAGCCGATCTGACAGCGCGTGCCGCACGACGACGCACGGGTACGGTGGCCGGTGCCACGCGACGATCATAGCGCGCGCTGACGCGGAATGTGGGAACAGGCGGGAAGCGGCGCCAGCACGGATCGAAACCGCACGGCACGGTGACGGGCAGCCCGCACCGGCCGGCGCGGGCTGCCGGGTAGAAGAATCAGCGGCCGGGCTGGCGCTCGACGTCGGCCCAGCAGTTCGGCGTTTCGTACAGGCGCACGCGCTCGAGGCGCAGGTTCACGCCGTAGTGCGCGTCGTACACGTTCGCGAGCAGGTCGAACGCGATCGCCGCGAGGTTCTCGACGGTCGGGATCCGGTCGATCACGACGGTCTTGTGGTCGGCCATCTGCTCGAGGAACGAGCGCACGACCTCGTCGCGCGCATAGACCAGGAACGCGTGATCCCACTTGCTGACGAGGTGCTCCATCGCGAGCGCCTTCACGTCGGCGAAATCCATCACCATGCCGCGGTCGGGCGCCCCCTCGGTATCGACGAGATCGCCGCGCAGCGTGATTTCGAGCACGTAGCGATGGCCGTGCAGGTTCCTGCACTGGCTGCGGTGATCGGGGATGCGGTGGCCCGCGTCGAATTCGAGTTTTCGGGTAATCAGCACGATGTCAAAAGCCGGGGCTCAGGGAATGTTCAGATATTTGTGGGTCTGCATCGACAGCCGCCACTGCGGATGACGCTTGCACCAGTCGATCGCGAGCTTCGTATTGAGGTCGCGCGACGGGCCGTCCATCGGCTGGACCAGGAAGTACTCGAAGTCGAGCTTCGCATAGTCGGCCAGCCGCTGGTTGTCCTGCGGGATCACGACCTTCAGCTCGTTGCCCTTCGTGACGACGAGCGGCGCGTCGGCCTTCGGGCTCACGCAGATCCAGTCGATCGATTCGAGCACCGGCAGCGAGCCGTTGGTCTCGATCGCGATCTCGAAGCCGGCCGCGTGCAGCGCGTCGACGAGCGGCTGGTCGAGCTGCAGCATCGGCTCGCCGCCCGTGCAGACGACGAAGCGGTGCGCCTCGCCCTCCGGCCACAGGCCGGCGATCGTCGCGACGAGCGCATCGGCGTCCTTGAACTTGCCGCCGTTCTCGCCGTCGGTGCCGACGAAGTCGGTATCGCAGAAGCGGCACACGGCCTCCGCACGATCCTCTTCGCGGCCCGACCACAGGTTGCAGCCGGCGAACCGGCAGAACACGGCCGGCCGGCCCGCATTCGCGCCCTCGCCCTGCAACGTGTAGAAAATTTCCTTGACCGCGTAAGTCATCGTGCTTCGTCCGGCTCGCGCCGCTCGTTGTCGATCAGAATCCGTTATTCATGCGGCGCTGCCGGCGCATCCGCGTCACAGCGGCGCTTCGGTCACCCGCTCGCCCTTCAGGTAAGCCTCGTAGCCGCGCTTGCGCAGCTTGCAGGCCGGGCACTCGCCGCAGCCGAAGCCCCAGTCGTGCAGTTCCGCGCGCTCGCCCACGTAGCACGTGTGCGTCTCGACGCGGATCAGTTCGACGAGCGCTTCGCCGCCGAGCTGTTCGGCCAGTTGCCAGGTCTGCGCCTTGTCGAGCCACATCAGCGGCGTCTCGAGCACCATGCGCGTATCCATCCCGAGATTCAGCGCAACCTGCAGCGCCTTCATCGTGTCGTCGCGGCAGTCGGGATAGCCCGAGAAATCGGTCTCGCACATCCCGCCGACCAGTACGCGCAGCCCGCGGCGATAGGCGATCGCCGCGGCGATCGTCATGAACATCAGGTTGCGGCCCGGCACGAACGTGTTCGGCAGGCCGTTCGCCGTCGTCTCGATCTCGATCGTGCGCGTCATCGCGGTATCGCTGATCGCGCCGAGCACCGACAGGTCGATCATGTGATCGTCGCCGAGCCGGTCCGACCATGCGGGAAAATCGCGCTTCAGCGCTTCGCGCACGCCTTCGCGACATTCGAGCTCGACGATATGGCGCTGGCCGTAATCGAAGCCGAGCGTCTCGACCGTCTGGTAGCGTTCGAGGGCCCATGCCACGCACGTGGCCGAGTCCTGCCCGCCGGAAAACAACACGAGCGCGCCGTCTTTAGCGTCTGTCCGAGTCACCGTGATACTCCGTGAATGTGTAGGCTCGCGTCGCGCTCCGACCCTGGGCCGGCTGCCGCCGGGCGGCCCGACGCGGCCGGCCCGCGCCGGCTCGACCAGTATAGGCAGCGCGGTCGGCCGCGAACGCGGCGGCGCGCTTATACCGTCCATCGCGCAGCATCGTTGCCGCATGCCGCGGCGGCGTGCGCTTCGCAGCCTGCCGTGCGCGTGAAGCGATGCGCTAAGTCATTGAGCGGGCACGGATTTTATCATGCCCCTGCGAATACTGCCGGCCACGCCGCCCACGACACGCGATACCCACCACAAACGAAAAACCCCAAGAACCTTCCGATTCTTGGGGTTTTAAATGCTGGTGGCCTGGGACGGAATCGAACCATCGACACGCGGATTTTCAATCCGCTGCTCTACCAACTGAGCTACCGGGCCAACGAAGAATGAAAGTATATCGAGCTATTCGTACCTGAGCAAGTGCTTTCGCAAAATATTTTTATACGGCGCCTTCGGTCGGCTTCTTGCCGAGCTCGACGCCGAGCTGCTTGAGCTTGCGGTACAGGTGCGTGCGCTCGAGGCCCGTCTTCTCCGCGACGCGCGTCATGCTGCCGTTCTCGCGCGCGAGGTGATATTCGAAGTACGCGCGCTCGAACGCGTCGCGCGCTTCGCGCAACGGGATGTCGAACGGGATCGCGGCCGTCTGGCCCGCCAGGCCGAGTGCCGATGCCATGTCGTCGCCGAGCGTCGGCAGCGCGGCCGCGGACGCGACCGCCGCGGGCCCTGCGGCCTGTCCGGCGCCGGCCTTCGCCGCCGCGTTCGCCGACACCGGCGCCGCGCCGCGGGCGAGGCCGTGCTCGACGGACTTCAGCAGCTTCTGCAGCGCGATCGGCTTCTCGAGGAAATCGAGCGCGCCGATCTTCGTCGCCTCGACGGCCGTATCGATCGTCGCGTGCCCGGACATCATGATCACGGGCATTGTCAGCAGCCCTTGCGCCGCCCACTCCTTGAGCAAGGTCACGCCGTCGGTATCGGGCATCCAGATATCGAGCAGCACGAGATCGGGCGCCTGATTCAGCCGGTATTCCCGCGCGGCCTGCGCGTTCTCCGCCGCCTCGACGACATGTCCTTCATCGCTGAGGATCTCCGAGAGCAATTCCCGGATGCCCATTTCATCATCTACCACCAGGATGGTTGCCATTTACGCTGCCTTTGTCTGCTCACTTGCTTTTGTCTTAGCGGGGGTCACCCCGTCCTGTGCGCGATGTTCGGCGCCTGGCGTATCACTTGCCATCTGCAGGAACAGGATCGACACCTGCGCACCCTCGACGGTCTCGCCGTGCATGCGATTGCGCAGATCGATCCGCGCGCCATGCTCGTCGACGATTTTCTTGACCGTGGCCAACCCGAGCCCCGTGCCCTTCGCCTTCGTCGTCACATAAGGCTCGAACGCGCGGGTCAGGATGCGTGCCGGAAAACCGGGCCCGTTGTCGGACACGGTAAGACGTACCGCGACGCGCGTTTTGCCCTCGGCGTCGGGATCGCCATATTCTACTGTCTTGGTTTCGATCAACACACGCGGATGCGCGGACTCCGCGACCGAATCCTGCGCATTCTGCAGCAGGTTGTGAATCACCTGGCGCAGTTGCGTCGCGTCTCCGCGTATCACCGGCAGCGACGGCGCGAGCTCGGCGACGATCGGGCTCTTGCCTTCGCCGACACCATACAGCCCGAGCACCTCGCTCGCCAGTTCGTTCAACTGCAGGTTCGCGAGCACCGCCGGCGGCGTGCGCGCGTATTCGCGGAAATCGTCGACCATCCGCTTCATCGCCGCGACCTGGTTCACGATCATCGTCGCGCCGCGCTTGAGTACGTCCGCATCGGACGGCGCGAGCTTGTCGGACAGCTTCATCTGCAGCCGCTCGGCCGACAGCTGGATCGGCGTCAGCGGATTCTTGATCTCGTGCGCGAGCCGGCGTGCGACCTCGCCCCACGCGACCGACCGCTGCGCGGAAATCACGTCGGAAATGTCGTCGAACACGACGACGTAACCGGACGTCTGCGGATCGTCGGCCTGCCCTTCGACCGTCGACACGAGGCGCGTGCCGCGCACGAGCAGCGTCAGCGGATCGCTTTCGCCCGGCACCTCGATCGCGAACTGCTGCTGCCAGTGGCCGCGGTCGCCGCTGCCGCCGTCGGACGCCGCCTCGCGATCGGCGAACGCCTTGCGCACCATCGCGCCGAACCCCGCGGCCACGCCGATCCGGTCGAGCGTCGTGCCGATCATCGAGTTGAACGGCTGCCGGAAGATCCGCTCGGCGCCGCGATTGGCCGTCGTCAGCCGGAACTGGCGGTCGAGCACGAACACGCCGGCCGTCAGGTTCGCGAGGATGCTCTCGAGATACGTCTTCGAATGCTCGAGCGCGATGCGGTTCTTCTCGACCGCGAGCCGTGCCTCGGACAACTGCCGTGTCATCGCGTTGAACGACTGCGTGAGAAAGCCGAGCTCGTCGCGCGTCTTGATCTCGCGCTTCGGCGTGTAATCGCCTTCCGTGATCTCCTTCGTGCCCTGCGCGAGCAGGAACAGCGGCCGCGCGAGCTGCTGGCCGAGCGCGAGCGCGAGCATCATCGCGATGAAGGTCGCGAGGAACAGCGCGAGCGTCAGCGTGCCGATGTACATCTTGCGCAGCCCCGTGCGGCCGAGCGACTTTTCCTGGTACTCGCGGTAGGCGCGCTGCACGGCGTCCGCGTTGTGCGCGAGCGTCGGCGGCACCGGCTGCGTGAGCTGCAGGAAGCGCTCCGCCGGCTGCAGCAGCGACGTCGTCGCATCGGGAATCGGCCGCACCACGCGCAGCCGCAGCGCGCCCTTCGCGCCATGCGCGCGCGGGTCGCCGTCGACCTCGCCCTCGATCGCCGCGTACGCGCCGTGTTCGCGCGCCTGGCTCAGCATCAGCGGTGTCGGCAGGTCGTCCGGAATCAGCGCCGCGAAATTGCCCGACGCCTGCGCGACAATGTGCAGGTCGGGCGCCGCGCCCGAGCCGCCGCGGCTCGGCTCGACGATCGTCGCGTCCTGCACGCCGAACTGGTCGCGCAGCCGCAGCAGCGTGAGCGTCGTGCCGTTCGTGTTCGCGTCGACGCTCGCGAGCTGGTCGGACATCAGCCGCGCCTTCGTCTGCAGATCGGACAGCGATGCATCGAGCATCCCGCGGCCGAGGTTCAGGCCGGCCGTCAGCGCCGTCTCGACGTTCACGTCGAACCACGACTCGATACTGCGCGACACGAACTGGTACGACACGATGTAGATGATCCCGCCCGGCACCACGCCGACGAGCGCGAAGAACACCGCGAGTTTCGCGAGCAGCCGCGTGCCGAACTTGCCCTTCCTCAGGCGCACGACGATCATCCCGATCAGCCCGAGCACCACGAGCAGGAACACGAGCGCGACGACGATGTTCGTCGCGTACAGCCACGAGTAGTAGCGATCGAAGAACTCGGTGTTCGCGCTCGCGGCGGCGAGCAGCACGAGCAGCAGCAACGCGGTCAGCGCGACGGTCGAGACGATCACGCGAATGAGGAAGCTCTTCCCGCTGGCCGCGCGGCGCACTTTATTTAGCACGTTCGGTCACCGTGAAGTTGAAGCGCTTCCAGTCGGACCCGAGCGTCCAGTCGCGGTTGTTCACGGCATCGACCTGGAACGGCTTCGGCATCAGCGCCGTGTCGAGCTGCATCCGCACCGACGCCGTGTAGGTCTCGCCCGCGCGCACCTGGTTGCGGTCGATCACATGCCACGACGTGATGTGCCGGATCACGGCGAGCGCGTCCTTCAGCGACGGGAAGCCGAGCTGCAGGCCGCCCGTCGACACGCGGTACTCGCGCGTGAGCGGCTGGAACGACAGGCGGATCGTCTGCGTCACCGCCACCGGCTGCTCGTCGAACCAGTACCAGCGCGCGCGGCTCAGCTCGAAGTCGGTCGTGAAGTAAAGCGGGATGCCCTTGTTGACGGCATCCTCGAGGTTCGGATTCAGCTCGAAGTCGAAACGCGCGTCGAGGCTCCAGCCGCTTCCGTCGGCCTGGAGCGACGCGCGCTGCACGGCGATCGATTCGGCATGCGCCGGCCGGACGACGGCCAGGCACAGCATCAACGCGACCAGCAGGACGGCCGCGAGCCGAAAGGGAAAAAGGTGTTTGATCGTCACCGTTTCTGAAACCGCGCGTAGAAAAATCCGTCGTGATCGGTGTTCTGGTCGAGTGCGCCGGCGGCCGCCCGTCCCTGCACGCCGCCCGGCAGCAGCTGGCCGGGGGCGTCCAATCGTACCGCATCTTCACAGGCCGCTTCAAACCAGCGGGCCTGCATTTCGCCTTCTTCCGGGAAGATCGAGCAGGTCACGTAAAGCAGTTCGCCGCCCGGCTTCACGAGCGGCCACAGCGCCGACAGGATGCGGCGCTGCTCCGCGACGAGCGCCGGAATGTCGGCCTCGCGGCGCAGCCAGCGGATGTCGGGGTGCCGCCGCACGATGCCGGACGCCGAGCACGGCACGTCGGCGAGGATCCGGTCGAACGGGCGCCCGTCGTACCACGCGTCGGGTGCGCCGGCATCGCCGACGCGCACGTCCGCCTCGAGCGACAGGCGCACGAGATTCTCGCCGATGCGCGCCGCGCGCGTCGCATCGCTTTCGAGCGCAACGACTTCCGCGTCAGCGAGTTCGAGAATATGGCCGGTCTTGCCGCCGGGCGCCGCGCATGCATCGAGCACGCGCATGCCGTCGCGCGCGTCGAGCCATTCGGCCGCGAGCTGCGCGCCGGCGTCCTGCACCGACACGACGCCGTCGGCGAACCCCGGAATGCGTTCGACCGGCAGCGCCGACGCAAGCCGCACCGCGTGCCGGCCGATTGCGGTCGCTTCGATCCCGCTCGCACGCAGCGTCTCGAGATACGCGTCGACGCTCGCGCGGCGCGCATTCACGCGCAGCGTCAGCGGCCCCTGTCGTTCGCCGGCCGCGAGGATCGCCGGCCACGCATCGGGCGCTGCACGCTTCACCGCATCGACCCACCATGCGCGGTAATTCCAGCGTGCGACCGGATCGTCCTGCATTGCCGCGACGAGCGCATCGCGTTCGCGCAGGAAACGGCGCAGCACCGCGTTGACCATGCCCTTCGCGAACGCGCATTCGCGCCGCGCGCCGATGACGGTGACGGCCTGGTCGACCACCGTGAACGCCGGATACGCGGCCTCGTCCGCCGGGTCGAGCAGCAGCGCGAGCGCGCCGGCGAGCACCGCATGCACGTGCGCGGGCGGCGCCTTGCTGACGAGTTTGCCGATCAGCCAGTCCGCGCTGCCGAGGCGACGCATCGTCCGGTAGGCGACGTCCTGTGTCGCACCGCGCGCGAGCGCCTGTGCGCCGGACGCCATCTGCGCGAATACCGCCGACAACGCTGCCGGGAGCGCGGTGCCGCGCCGTACCGCATCGACCGCCTGCGCGGCCGCGTCGAGCGCGAAGCCGAGCGAATCGGGCGCCAGATGCAGCGCGGCCAGACGCGCCGGGCGGCCGGAAGAAGACGGAGCGGAAGAACGGGTTCGTGTCATCGGTACGGAATCGGCAATCAGGCGCGGCAAACAAATACGGCTAACGGCAGGATCGCGGCGGCCGCGAGGCCCCGCGATCCCAAACCGCGCATTGTAGCGTGCGACCACGCGGCCCCTTTGGCCCCTTTGACCTCTTTAAGGCGCGCGCAAATGAAACACCCCGCAGCGCGAAGCGTGCGGGGTGGCATGCCGGCCCCCGCGCGGCAACGGCCGCGCGGTACGCCGGGGTTCAGTCGAAGCGGCCGGTACGCGCCATCTCCATCAGGCGCGCGATGCGCTCCTCGGTGGCCGGGTGCGTCGAGAACAGGTTCTGCAGGCCGCCGCCGTGCAGCGGGTTCATGATCATCATCTGCGCGGTGGCCGGATGGGCCTCGGCCGCCTGGAACGGGATACCCGCCGCATAGCGATGGATCTTGTCGAGCGCGGTCGCGAGCGACTGCGGATCGCCGGAAATCTGCGCGCCGCCGCGGTCGGCCTCGAACTCGCGGGCCCGCGAAATCGCCATCTGGATCAGCGCGCCGGCGATCGGCGCGAGCAGCGCGACCGCGATACCCGCGATCGGGTTGGCCGGCCGGCCGTTCTCGTCGCGCCCGCCGAAGAACATCGCGAAGTTCGCGAGCGCGGAGATCGCGCCCGCCATCGTCGCGGTGATCGTCGAGATCAGGATGTCGCGGTGCTTCACGTGCGCGAGCTCGTGCGCCATCACGCCGCGCATCTCGCGCTCCGACAGCACGCGCAGGATGCCCGTCGTCGCGGCGACCGCCGCGTGCTCGGGGTTGCGGCCCGTCGCGAACGCGTTCGGCGCATCCTCGTTGATCAGGTAGACGCGCGGCATCGGCAGGTTCGCGCGCGTGGCCAGCTCGCGCACCATCCGGTAGAACTGCGGCGCCGTGTTCTCGTCGACTTCCTGCGCGTTGTACATGCGCAGCACCATCTTGTCCGAGAACCAGTACGAGAAGAAATTCATGGCGAGCGCGAACAGCAGCGCGATCGTCATGCCCCGCGAGCCGCCGATCATCCCGCCGATCACGATGAACAGGGCCGTGATCGCGGCCATCAGCATCGCCGTTTTGACCCAATTGAACATACCCACTCCTTATCCGTCAGGGGACCCGCCGCACATCACAGCGCACGGCGGAAAATTGTAAGCGATTTGTTAGATAAGGTCTTGCCGGAAAAATTCAATCTCAGCGTTGCGATGCCGCAAGACGCAGCCCGAGGCCGACGAACGCGCTGCCGACCGTGCGGTCGAGCCACTTCCTGACGCCCGGCTTGCCGGAAAAACGCTGCGTGACGCTGCCCGCCACCCATGCGACGAGGCTGGTCCAGACCGTGCTCATCGCGACGAACACCGCGCCGAGGGTCAGGAACGCCCATGCCTTGTGCGGGCTGTCGGCCGACACGAACTGCGGAAAGAACGACACGAAGAACAGCACGACCTTCGGGTTCAGCACGTTGGTCCAGAAGCCCTGCATGAACAGCTGGCGCAGCGGCTTGACGGCCGCGGCCTGCGCGGCTTCGGCGCCCGACGGCGCGGCGGCCTGCTTCGTGACGATCATCCGCACGCCGAGGTAGATCAGGTAGGCCGCGCCAACCAGCTTGATCACCGTGAACGGGGTGGCCGACGCCGCGAGCAGCGCGGTCAGGCCGAATGCGCACGCGAGCGCGTGCACGCAGCAGCCGGCCGAAATGCCGAACGCCGACATCAGCCCCGCGCCGCGGCCCTGCGCGACGCTGCGGCCGACGATGTAGGCCGTATCGGGGCCGGGCGTGACGTTCAGCAAGAAAACCGCCAGCACGAAGAAACCGAAATGGGTGATGCCGAACATGAAAACCTCGAAACCGGAGAGCGCAGGGAAATTCTACGCGCGCCTGCCGCGCCGCGCGACTCGGCCGTTCGGCCGATTGCGCAGGGCGGGCAGGTCGGATCGAATGGCGCTCAGGCCGCGTCGGGCAACGCGAAACGCTGGCCCGCGACGAGCGGCGAGCCGGCCAGGAATTCGCGCGCGGGCAACCGCTTGCCGCCCGGCTTCTGCAACTGCGTGACGCGCAGCGCGCCGCTGCCGCACGCGACGACCACGCCTTCCGGCGCGGCTTCGACGATCGTGCCGGGCGCCGCGTCGCCGCGCGCCGCCACGGGCTCTGCCGCCCACAGCTTGATCGCCGCGCCGTCGAGCGTCGCGACGCCGCCGGGGAACGGATCGAACGCACGCACCTGGCGCGCGAGCACGTCGGCAGGCTTGCGCCAGTCGAGCGCCGCTTCGTGCTTGTCGATCTTTTCCGCATAGGTCACGCCGTCGGCCGGCTGCGGCGTCGCCGGCAGCGTGCCGTCGCGCTCGAGCCGCACGAGCGCGTCGACGATCAGCCGCGCGCCGTCGGCGGCCAGACGGTCGTGCAGCGTCGCGGTCGTATCGTCGGCCGCGATGGCGACACGGGCTTCCTCGATCATCGCGCCGGTGTCGAGGCCGACGTCCATCTGCATCAGCGTGACGCCCGTCTCGGCGTCGCCGGCCTCGATCGCACGATGGATCGGCGCGGCGCCGCGCCAGCGCGGCAGCAGCGACGCATGGATGTTGATGCAGCCGGCGCGCGGGATGTCGAGCACTTCCTGCGGCAGCAGCAGGCCGTACGCGGCCACCACCATCACGTCGTGCGGCGTCGTGCGCAGCAACTCGATCGCGTCGGCCGCCTCGGCCGGGTACTTGCCCGCGCGGCGCAGCGACGGCGGCTGCGCGACCGGCATCCCGTGCTCGACGGCGTAACGCTTCACAGCGCTCGCCTGCAGCTTCATCCCGCGCCCCGCAGGGCGATCGGGCTGGGTGAGCACGAGCGGCACCGGGAAACCGGCCTCGTGGATCGCGGCAAGGGCAGCCGCGGCGAATTCCGGCGTGCCGGCAAAAATCACGCGCAACGTATGGGTCATGAAAGCGTTCGGGTCGGGCAGGGGAACGCGCGTTACATCGCGCGTTCGAGTTTCTTCATCTTCGTCTTGATGCGCGTCTGCTTGAGCGGCGACAGGTATTCGACGAACACGCGCCCCATCAGGTGATCCATCTCGTGCTGGACGCACACGGCGAGCAGGCCTTCGCAGTCGAGCTCGAAGGTCTCGCCCTGCTCGTTGAGCGCGCGCACGCGCACGTGATCGGGCCGCTCGACTTCGTCGTAGATGCCCGGCACCGACAGGCAGCCCTCTTCATAGATCTGCTTCGCGTCGCTCGACCACACGATCTCGGGGTTGATGAACGCGCGCAGCTCGTTCTTCTCCTCGGAGACGTCGATCACGATCACGCGCTCGTGCACGTCGACCTGCGTGGCCGCCAGGCCGATGCCGGGCGCCGCGTACATGGTTTCGGCCATGTCGGCGACGAGCTTGCGGATCCGGTCGTCGACCTTGTCGACGGGCTTGGCGACCTTGTGCAGCCGCTTGTCGGGGTAATGAAGAATATTGAGCAAAGCCATGGTGTTCGGTATTCGGTGGAGCGACGTGCCGCATCGGCCGTCCGGCCGACTGGTGCCGCCGCCGGGATGCAATGAAGATGGGGCGGATGCGTGGCGAATCAACGCCGCGGATCGCGCCTCCTGCAATCGGCCGGGCGCTTGTGCGCGCGGCCCTGTCGAGTATTTCGGATGATGAAAATTTTATCATGGCGCCACGCGGTTCGCTGGCCGCCGCATTCGAGGGCAGCCTCATGTCGCCGCAAGCGCTGACGCCGTCCGCGCTGCGCGCGTGGCTGCAGCTCGCGCATGCGCCCGGCCTCGCGCCGGCCGTGCTGCAGATCCTGCTCGATACCTTCGGTTCGCCGGCCGCGCTGCTGCGCGCATCCGACCCGGCCATTGCCGCGGTGAGCAGCGCCGCCGCCGCGCAAGCCGTCCGCGCGAGCGAGCGCGGCGATCTCGACGTGTGCACCGACGCCGCGCTCGCGTGGCTCGACGCGCCGGGCAATGTGCTGGTCACGCTCAACGATCCGGCCTACCCGCCGCGGCTGCGCGACCTGCACGATCCGCCGCCCCTGCTATATGTAAAGGGCCGGCTCGACCTGCTGCGTGCACGCGGCCTCGCCGTGGTCGGCAGCCGGCACGCGACGCTGCAGGGGCTCGCCGACGCAACGGGCTTCGCACGCGCGTTGTCCGACGCAGGGCTCTCGATCGTCTCGGGCCTCGCGCTCGGGATCGACGGTGCCGCGCATCGCGGCGGGCTCGACGGCCGCTCGGGCACGGTCGCCGTCATCGCGACGGGCGCCGATCTCGTCTATCCGGCGCGGCATCGCGCACTCGCGCACGAGATCGCCGCGCGCGGCGCGATCGTGTCCGAATGGCCGCTCGGCACGCCGGCCCGTGCCGCGCATTTCCCGCGGCGCAACCGGATGATTGCCGCACTGGCGATCGGCACGCTCGTCGTCGAGGCCGCGCCGCGCTCCGGCTCGCTGATCACCGCGCGGCTCGCGAACGAACTGGGGCGCGACGTGTTCGCGGTGCCGGGCTCGATCCACGCACCGCTTGCCCAGGGCTGCCACGCGCTGATCCGCGACGGCGCGAAGCTCACCGCATCGCCGCTCGACGTGCTGGAGGAATACGGGTTGGGCGAACCGGCAGCGCGCGCGACGGGTGGTGCCGCGCGCGCCGACAGCCGTGCCCCGACAGACGGCGAAATTCGCACCCCCGAATCCGCCTCCATCGCACCAGCGGATTCCGCCGCAGCGGCCATCGCGCCGGCCCGGATCGACGGCCCGCCACCCTGCTCCCCGCCGGAGCGAGCCGTGCTTGCCGCCTTGGGATACGGCCCCGTTACCTACGAGTGGCTCGCCGAACACAGCGGCCTGCCCGACGACGTGCTGCACGGCGCGCTGCTGGCGCTGGAGCTGGCCGGCCGCGTCGCCAACCTCCCCGGCGGACGCTTCGCGCGGCTTGACGCCGCGCCCACCCCGGCCGCGCGCGGCGTGCTACATTCCCCGGCATAGAGGCGGCCAAGCCGCCGACGATATCCAAGGAATTCCATGCCCGCGCTGAACCTCGACACCGATGCGGATCGGATCGCCGAGCGCCTCGCCGATCCCGGCACGTTGCTCGTCGCCTGCCTGTGCGCCGAGTGGTGCGGCACGTGCCGTGACTACCGGACGGCCTTCGACCAGCTCGCCGATGCGCATCCAAACGCCTGTTTCGCCTGGATCGACATCGAAACGCATGCCGACCGGCTCGACGATCTCGACGTCGAGAACTTCCCGACGATCCTGATCGAGGACGCCAACACCGCACGTTTCTTCGGCACGGTGCTGCCGCACGCGGCGATCGTCGAGCGGATGCTGTCCGACCTGAGCGCGGTACCCGGCGCGCCGCACGCACCGAAATTGCGCAACGTCCTGATCGTCGAAGCCTGAATTCGCCGGCCGGCGCAGCGGTTGGGCGCGTGTTTGCGCGCCTCGCCGCGGCGGGGCGCTTGCCGCCGTTGCAGCCCCCCTCTATGATGGGCCGCTTTTTACACGCCGAGCCGCCGTCGCTGCGGCGTGTGCTATAAAGCGGTCGTAAAAGCGACCCACAACCGGCGAACCCGGTCTACCAACACACACCTGTCATGTCCAAAGCACTGATCATTGCGGAAAAGCCTTCTGTCGCGAACGACATCGCACGCGCTTTGGGCGGCTTTACCAAGCATGACGAGTATTACGAGAGCGACGATTTCGTCCTTTCGTCCGCTGTCGGCCACCTGCTGGAAATCGCCGCCCCGGAAGAGTACGAGGTCAAGCGCGGGAAATGGAGCTTCGCGCATCTGCCCGTCATCCCCCCGCATTTCGACCTGAACCCGATCGCAAAAAGCGAGTCGCGCCTCAAGGTGCTCACGAAGCTGATGAAGCGCAAGGACGTCGACCGCCTGATCAACGCATGTGACGCGGGGCGCGAGGGCGAACTGATTTTCCGCCTGATCGCGCAGCACGCGAAGGCGAAGCAGCCGGTCCAGCGCCTGTGGCTGCAGTCGATGACGCCGCAGGCGATCCGCGACGGTTTCGCGAACCTGCGCAGCGACACCGACATGCAGCCGCTCGCCGACGCCGCGCGCTGCCGCTCGGAAGCCGACTGGCTCGTCGGGATCAACGGTACCCGCGCGATGACCGCATTCAACAGCAAGGGCGGCGGCTTCTTCCTGACCACCGTCGGCCGCGTTCAGACGCCAACGCTGTCGATCGTCGTCGAACGTGAAGAGAAAATCCGCCGCTTCATTCCGCGCGACTACTGGGAAGTGAAGGCCGAGTTTGCGTGCGCCGGCGGCTTCTACGAAGGCAAGTGGTTCGACCCGAAATTCAAGCGCGACGAATTCGATCCGGAGAAGCGCGACTCCCGCCTGTGGAGCCTGCCGGCCGCCGAAACGATCGTCGCCGCGTGCCGCGACCAGATCGGCACGGTCTCCGAGGAATCGAAGCCGTCAACGCAACTGTCGCCGCTGCTGTTCGACCTGACGAGCCTGCAGCGCGAGGCGAACAGCCGTTTCGGCTTCTCCGCGAAGAACACGCTCGGTCTCGCGCAGGCGCTGTATGAAAAGCACAAGGTGCTGACCTACCCGCGTACCGACGCGCGCGCGCTGCCGGAAGACTACCTGTCGACGGTCGAGTCCACGCTCGAGATGCTCAAGGAAAGCAACAACTACCTGCCGCACGCGAAGCAGGTGCTCGACAAGGGCTGGGTCAAGCCGAACAAGCGGATCTTCGACAACTCGAAGATCAGCGACCACTTTGCAATCATCCCGACGCTGCAGGCGCCGAAGTCGCTGTCCGAGCCGGAGCAGAAGCTGTACGACATGGTCGTGAAGCGCTTCCTCGCCGTGTTCTTCCCGGCGGCCGAATTCCGCGTCACGACGCGGATCACCGAAGTCGCCGGCCATCACTTCAAGACCGAAGGCAAGGTGCTCGTCGAGCCGGGCTGGCTGCAGGTGTACGGCCGCGACGCCGAAGGCGCGGACGCGAACCTCGTGCCGGTGCAGAAGGACGAGAAGGTGAAGACGGACGAAATCGCCGCCGTCGCGCTCGTGACGAAGCCGCCCGCACGCTATTCGGAAGCGACGCTGCTGTCGGCGATGGAAGGCGCGGGCAAGCTCGTCGAGGACGACGAGCTGCGCGAGGCGATGGCCGCGAAGGGTCTCGGCACGCCGGCAACGCGTGCGGCGATCATCGAAGGCCTGCTCGGCGAGAAATACCTGCTGCGCGAAGGCCGCGAGCTGATCCCGACCGCGAAGGCATTCCAGCTGATGACGCTGCTGCGCGGGCTCGGCGTGAAGGAACTGACCGCGCCCGAGCTGACCGGCGAATGGGAATACAAGCTGTCGCAGATGGAGCGCGGCAATCTCGGGCGGGACGCGTTCATGCAGGAAATCGCCCGCATGACGCAGCAGATCGTCAAGCGCGCGAAGGAATACGATTCCGACACGATCCCCGGCGATTACGCGACGCTCGAGACGCCATGCCCGAACTGCGGCGGCCAGGTGAAGGAAAACTACCGCCGCTTCGCGTGCACGAAGTGCGAGTTCTCGATCTCGAAGATCCCGGGCAGCCGGCAGTTCGAGATCCCGGAAGTCGAGGAATTGCTGCAGAAGAAGGAAATCGGGCCGCTGTCCGGCTTCCGCAGCAAGATGGGCCGCCCGTTCTCGGCGATCCTCAAGCTGTCCTTCGACGACGAGACGAAGAACTACAAGCTCGAGTTCGATTTCGGCCAGGACCAGGGCGGCGAGGAAGGCGAAGCGCCCGACTTCTCCGCGCAGGAACCGGTCGGCGCGTGCCCGAAGTGCAAGGGCCGCGTGTTCGAGCACGGGATGAGCTACGTGTGCGAGCACTCGGTGGCGAACCCGAAGACCTGCGACTTCCGCTCGGGCAAGGTGATCCTGCAACAGGAAATCACGCGCGAGCAGATGGGCAAGCTGCTGGCCGACGGCCGCACGGATCTGCTGCCGAACTTCAAGTCGTCGCGTACCGGCCGCAACTTCAAGGCGTTCCTCGTGAAGCAGCCGGACGGCAAGATCGGTTTCGAGTTCGAGAAGAAGGAACCGAAGGCCGCCGCCGCGAAGAAGACGGCAAAATCGGCGACGAAGGAGGCCGAAACCGTGACAGAAGGCGCCGAAGAGAAATCGGCACCGGCCCGCAAGACGGCCGCCAAGACCACGGCGACCAAGACCGCCGCCCGCAAGACGACGACGCGCAAGACGGGGTCGTAACGGCCCGGCCGCCGGGAGCCGGGAGCCTTCCCCGGCGTATCGGGCTGCGCCAGGCAGCCATGAAAAAAACGCGGATCGATCGCTCGATCCGCGTTTTTCTTTTGTGCCGGCGGCAACCGCCGCCCGGCCGTCGCGCCGTTACAGCGGCGACGGCGCCGCGACGCGCGTACGCGGCGAACGCGGCAGGCGCGGCGACAGGTTCGGGTCGGCCGCTTCCGGCTGCTCGGCACGCGTCTCGACGCCGATCGGCGCGAGCGCCGAACTCTGCGCGGCCCACTGTTCCCCCATCATCGCGTCGGTCGAGTGGCTGAAATGCTCGACGAGGTGGTCGATGAAGGTCCGAACCTTCGCAGGCAGATGGCGCCGGCTCGGGTACGCGATGTTGATCTCGACCTGCGGCAGCCGGAAATCCGGCAGCAGCCGCACCAGCGCGCCGCGCGCGATGTCGCTGCCGATCAGGTAGCTCGGCAGGATCGCGACGCCCATGCCGAGCAGCGCGAACTGGCGCAGCATCGCGGTGTTGTTCGCGACGATCACGTTGGTCGGGCGCACGCGCACTTCGCCGTCCGGCCCCGTGAACACGCGCTCGTCGCCCCAGTATTCGGTCGGCAGGCTCAGGCTCGGGTGCTCGGCGAGCTGCTCCGGATGCGTCGGCACACCGTGCTTCTCCAGGTAGCTCGGCGTCGCGCACACGGTCATGCAGCCGGTGGTCAGGCGCCGCGTGACGATGCTCGCGCTGCGCATCTGGCGCGTGACGACGATACCGACGTCGAAGCCTTCCTCGACGAGGTCGACCTGCCGGTCGACCAGCGTGAGATCCGGCACCACTTTCGGGAAATTCTCCGTGTACGACTGCAGCACGGGCGCGAGGTTGTGCAGGCCGAACACGACCGGCGCGACGATGCGCAGCGTGCCGACCGGCTCGTGATTGCGCGCGACGACCATCTGCTCGACGTCCTCGAGCTCATCGAGGATCTGGCGGGCACGCTCCAGATAGACCTGACCCGACTCCGTCAGGGAGAGGCTGCGCGTGGTGCGATTGAGCAAACGTGTGCCAAGCCGGCCTTCCAGGTCGGCGACATGGCGCGTCGCGACCGCGTTGGAGATATCCATTGCGCTCGCGGCCCGCGCGAAACTGCCGAGATCTGCAACCTTGACGAACACGCGCATCGACTGCAAATGATCCATAAACGACTCCTGCCGCTAGTACAACTTCAAAAAGATGAAGCAAATGCGTAATTCTCCTACGACAGCGGAAATGATGCAGAGTTGCTCAACAAGGCACCGGTTGACGATAAAAATAGTCAAAAATCCTCGCCTTACGCGGATGGATGATCCAATTATTCTGATTGGAGCAACAATTGGGTGAACCTCGTCGAGTAAGCAGCCGAATCAGGAAGGACGTGTCTGATGCGACACAACAGCGCACCCTTCCACACTGCGCGCGAGCGGCGCCGGGTCAGGCTCCCGCCAATTGCGGCGGAGCGTAACAACCTGTTAAAAAGACACCATGAAGGCGGCCGACGTAGCATCATGTCGGCCCCGGCCGGGCGGGACGGGCGCGCAACGTGCGCCGCCGCCACGGCCGCTTTCAACGCGCGACACCCGTTCACCATGAAAATTGCCATCCTCGACGACTACCAGGACGCCGTCCGCAAGCTGAACTGCTTCGAGATGCTCGCCGGCCACGACGTGAAGGTCTTCAACAATACGGTGCGCGGCCTGGGACAGCTCGCAAGCCGCCTGGCGGAAGTCGAGGCGCTCGTGCTGATTCGTGAACGGACCCCGATTACGTCGCAACTGCTCGCCAAGCTGCCGAACCTGCGCATGATCAGCCAGACCGGCCGCGTGTCGAGCCACATCGATCTGGAAGCCTGTACCGACCGCGGCATCGCGGTGCTCGAAGGCACCGGTTCGCCGATCGCGCCCGCCGAACTGACGTGGGCGCTCGTGATGGCCGCCCAGCGCCGCATTCCGCAATACGTCGCGAACCTGAAGCAGGGCGCCTGGCAGCAGTCGGGCCTGAAGACGTCGGCGCTGCCGCCGAACTTCGGCCTCGGCCAGGTGCTGCGCGGCCAGACGCTCGGGATCTGGGGCTACGGCAAGATCGGCCGGCTCGTCGCCGGCTACGGCAAGGCCTTCGGGATGAACGTGCTGATCTGGGGCCGCGAGCATTCGCTCGAGGCCGCGCGCGCCGACGGCTACACGGCGGCCGAGAGCCGCGAAGCGCTGTTCGAGCAGAGCGACGTGCTGTCGCTGCACCTGCGCCTGCACGACGACACGCGCGGGATCGTGAAGCAGGAAGACCTGATGCGAATGAAGCCGACGTCGCTGCTCGTCAACACGAGCCGCGCCGAGCTGCTGGAGGAAAACGCGCTCGTCAACGCGCTGTCGCACAACCGTCCGGGGATGGTCGCGATCGACGTGTTCGAGAGCGAGCCGATCCTGCAGGGCTACAGCCTGCTGCGGATGGAAAACGTGATCTGCACGCCGCACATCGGCTACGTCGAGCGCGAAAGCTACGAGCTTTACTTCAGCGCGGCGTTCCGCAACATCCTCGCGTTCGACGACGGCGACATGTCGAGCGTCGCCAACCCGGAAGCGCTGACGCCGATCCGCAAGCGCTGATCGCACGGGCTGCGCGCGCCGCGCGGCCCCGCTTCTCCCTTCCCGATCGTCAGGCGGCCGCGCGGCCGCCCGTCATCGCGCCGACGCGCGTGAGGAAATGCTCGCCGTCGCGCCGCCCGAGATCGTACGCATGCCGCATCTGCGACGGGCTCGTGTAATCCCAGCTCGAAATCGGTACCTTGCTCGACGGCTGCACGTACAGCCGCCGCTGATCGCCGTGCGCGACCGTGAACATCTGCGGACGCGGGTACAGCCGCGTGACGAGCACCAGCACGTCGCCGGGCGACGGGTCGAGCGCGTCGACGGGCACGTTGTCGACCATCCCGCCGTCGAGCACGGGCCGGCCGCCGCGGCGCAATACCGGCGTGAACGGCGGCGTGCAGGACGACTGCAGGATCAGGTCGGCGAGTTCGTCGACGCGCGTGCAGGCCTGCGCCCGCACGAATTCGGGCCGAAAGCCGAGCGTGCGCCCGAGCGTCGGGTGCAGCGTCTTGCGCACGTATTTCTCGATGTTGTACGCGACGAGCCCGGCGGCGACCGCGCTGCGCGCGCCGAGCCAGCGCGGCACGTGCGACACGCCGATGCGGATCTCCGGCGCGTCGGCCAGCTTCGCGAACGGCTCGCCGTAGATGTCGAGCAACGCCTGGCGATAGATGCGGTAATGCGGAAACACGGGCTCGCGCCCGAACAGGTTGCCCCAGTACGCGTTCTTCCGGTTGTCGCGCAGCGCCTCTTCGTAATAGCGCATCACCCATGCGGCGTCGCGTGTATACAGCATGCACGCGGTCGCGGCGCCGGCCGAGATGCCGGTGATCACGCGCGGGCGCAGGCCGAGCGCCGGCTGCGCGACGTCCCAGAAGCCGGCCTGCCACCAGCAGCGATTGCCGCCGCCCGCAAAAACGATCTGGTCGAACATCGCGCCGCTCAGCTGACGAGGGCGTAGGTCGACGTCGCATGGACGGCCATCTTGCCGTCCTCGTCGAACAGCTCGACTTCGCCGAACACGAGGTTGCGACCCATCCGCAGCACGCGCGCGGTGACAAGCACGTCGCCCTTGCGCACGGGACGCATGAAGTTGGTGTTCAGCGATACCGTCGTCATCGGCCGGAACTCGCCGAGCGCGGACGAGATCGCGACCACCATCGCGGTATCGGCGGCCGCCGTGAACACCTGGCCGCAGATGATGCCGCCCGAATGGCGGAATTCGCCGGAAAACGGCAGGCGCAGCGTGACGCTGTCGTCGCCGATCGACACGGGGACCAGACCCAGCGAGCGGACCCACGGGGCCAGCAGGCGATCCAGCAATTCGCGGACTGCGTTTTCGTCCATCTTCGACTGTCCAGAAAGCGTTGCGCGACCGCCGCGCAACACGTGTGGCGTCATCATACCGGGAGCGCGCAAACTGCGATCGCTCGTTACCGCGCCGCCGCCGGCCGCCGGCGTGACGAAATATTTTCAGGAAATTTGCACAAAGGGCTTGCCATACCCTGAAAACCCCGGCATAATCTTTCTTCTGTTGGGGGCGTTAGCTCAGTTGGTAGAGCAGCGGACTCTTAATCCGTAGGTCGAGTGTTCGAGTCACTCACGCCCCACCAGGAATTTCAAAGGCCGGTCAGCGCAAGCTGACCGGCCTTTTCCTTTTCCGCCACCGAATTTCACGGTTGTACACCTTTCTCGGCATGCAACCCGCGCGCCTCTCGTGCAACGTTTCCGCTAGAATCGTCCGACAAATATCACACGACCGGCCCAGGCGTTTGCCTGCCGGCACTGAGAGAACATGGGACGTCATACATGGAAGCATGTGAACGAGACGCGACCATTCAGAGGGCCTGGTTGCGCCGATATCGGCTTGTCCGTCGGGTCGAGCCGCGCACCCGAGCCCGTCCGAATCCGCCGCGCGACGCACGAACCGGATCGGACCATGCCGGGTAAGGACGCGCTCGTCGCGCTGGCACTCGGCGTCGCGCTGCTCGTGCTCGCAGGCGTGCTCGCCGTCACGGCCGGCCGCGCAACCGGCCACTTGATCCGCGCGCCGGGCACGGTCGTGCGCATCGTGCAGGACAGCGACGCGATGCGCGCGTACCGGCCGATCGTCGCGTACCTCGCGAACGACGGCCAGCGCCGCGAAATTGCCGGCAATACCGCCTCGACCGTCCCGGCGTACGACATCGGCGAGAACGTCGACGTGCTGCTCGACCCCGCCCACCCCGACCGCCCCGCCCTGATCGACGATTTCGCGCAACGCTGGTTTCCGGTGCTCGTGCCGGCGCTGCTCGCCGTCGCGTCGTTCGCGATCGGCGGCCTGCTGATTGCCGCCGAGCGGCGGCGCCGGCCGGCCGAGCCGCCGCCGACCCGCGCCGCGCTCAAACGGGCGCGGCGCCGCTGGGATGTCGCGATCGTGCTGATTCCGATCGCGATCGGCACGGGCTTTTTCGCCGGCGCCGGCGCGACCGCGCTGCATCAGTGGCAGATCGTGCACCACTACGCGCGCTCGACCGGCCACGTCGTCGAGATCGCGAAAAACGGACGGTCGTCGCGCTCGCGCACGTCGCTCTATTCGGCCATCGTCGCGTTCACGACCGACAGCGGGCGGCTGATCACGTTCGCGCAAGGCTCGGCGTCGTCGCATCCGGGCCTGCACGAGGGCGACACGGTCAACGTGCTGTACGACCCCGTCACCCCCGAACGCGCGATCGTCGACCGCTTCTGGGATCGCTGGGGCCTCACGGCCATCCTGTTCGCGATCGGTGCGCCGTTCCTCGCCGCCGGGCTGTTCATCGCCGCGACGCTGTGGCCCGAACACCGGCCGCGCGAAGCCGCCCAATGACGCACGCACGGCGCGCGCCCCGTCACGCCGTGCGCTTCATCGTTCCCTGAACGCCTCCACCTTCGCGCGGTTCCCGCACGTGCGCATGTCGCACCAGCGGCGCCCGACACCACGGCCGCGATCGACGAAGAACCACGTACACCGGCCGCACTGACGCACACGCGCGAAATCGTCGCTGCGCAGCAACTGCTCGAAGCCGAGCGCGGCCGCATCGATCCAGCGCGACGCGGCGCGCACGTCGGGCCGCCACGCGAAGCGGCCGTCGATCGCATCGAATGCGCTGCGCCCGATCGCTTCGCGGATCGCCACCGCGAGCCGGCCCGCCGCGCGCGCACCGGCGCTGCCGCCCCCATCCGCCGTCAGGTGCGCGATCGCGGCATACGCATCGTCACGAAAGCGGCGCAGCGCCGCGAGTTCGTCAGGCCCGTCCTGCCGCGGATGACGCAGCAGCCGCGCCAGATCGTCCGGCGCCAGCAATCCGGCCTGCTCCGCCCACGCGCGCACGGCCGGCCAGTCGACGAGCTTGTCCTCGTCGCGGGTCTTGCCCGTGTCGGCCACCGTATTGAGGAAATCGAGCGCCGGATGGCCGCCGACGAAATCCGCCGCGCGCCATTCATGCGCGTGTCGCGCCGGCTCGGTTCGAGTAACCATTTATTTTCACCTATCGGTTTCACATCCGGACGATCCGGCGTAACCTGTTAACAACCAAAACAGGTTATCACGGAGAAGCCGATGCTCGAACTCCCGAATCGCTTCAATGTCGACGGCCACCGGATTGCCTGGGGCGCGTTCGGCGAAGGGCCGCCGCTGGTGCTCGTGCACGGCACGCCGTTTTCATCGCAGGTGTGGCGCCGGATCGCGCCGTGGCTCGCGCGGCGTCATCGCGTGTATTGGTACGACCTGCTCGGCTACGGCCAGTCCGACATGCCGGACGCGGATGTGTCGCTCGGCCGCCAGAACGCGCTGTTCGGCGCGATGCTGAATGCGTGGGGCCTTTCGCGGCCGCGCGTCCTCGCGCACGACTACGGCGGCGCCACCGTGCTGCGCGCGCACTTTCTCGACGGCGTCGCGTACGCGGACCTCACCCTCGTGAATCCGGTCGCGATCGCGCCGCAAGGGTCGCCGTTCGTGCGGCACGTCGCGCAGCACGAAGCCGCGTTCACCGGCTTGCCCGCGTATGCCCATCACGCGCTCCTCACGGCCTATCTCGGCCATGCGGTGGCGCGGCCGCTGAGCGACGACGCGCTGTCGATCTACCGCGCGCCGTGGCTCACGCCGGCCGGCCAGGCCGCGTTCTATCGGCAGATCGCGCAGATGCGCCAGTGCTACATCGAGGAAGCCGAGGCGCGCTACGCGCCGCCGGATTTCCCGGTGCGCATCGTGTGGGGCGAGGACGACGCGTGGATTCCGCTCGAACAGGGGCAGGCGCTTGCCGATCGCATCGCGAACGGCAGGCTGATCAGGGTGCCGCGGGCCGGGCACCTGGTCCAGGAAGATGCGCCGGAGGCCATCGTCGCCGCGGTACTGGACGGGCACGTGACCGGCTGACCACCGCCGGCATCGCGCCGCGCGTCAGAACGCCGGCACGCCCTGCGCGAGCGTCGCGACGAACTTCGCGGTGCGCGGGTCGCGCGGCCGGCCGAACAGGTCGCGCGACGCACCGGCCTCGACGATGCGGCCGTCGGCGAGGAACACCGCGTCGTGTGCGATCGACGCGGCCAGGCGCAGGTCGTGCGTGGCCATCAGCATCGTCGTGCCTTCGCGTGCGAGCTGGCGCAGCACCTCGACCACTTCGACGGACAGCTCCGGATCGAGCGCCGACGTCGGCTCGTCGCACAACAATACCTGCGGAGACGGTGCGAGCGCACGTGCGATCGCGACGCGCTGCTGCTGCCCGCCCGACAACGTGGCCGGCCATGCGTCGGCCTTGTCCGCGATGCCGACCTTGTCGAGCAACGCGAGTGCCCGCTGGCGCGCCCGCTCGCGCGGCCAGCGCTGCACGGTGACGAGCCCCTCCATCACGTTCTGCACGACGCTCAGGTGCGGAAACAGCTGGAAGTTCTGGAACACCATGCCGGTCTGCCGGCGCACCGCGAACACCGCGTCGCGCGACGGTCGCCGCCCCGGTGCGAACGCGATGCGCGCGTCGCCGACCGCGAGCGTGCCCGCTTCCGGCACTTCGAGCAGGTTCACGCAGCGCAGCAGCGTGCTCTTGCCGCTGCCGGACGGCCCGATCAGCGCAGTCACGCTGCCCGGCTGCAATGCCAGGTCGATTCCGCTCAGCACGCGCTGCGCGCCGAACGACTTGTCGATGCGTTCGAGACGGATCATCGCAACTCCGCCTGGAACAGCGCGTGGCGGCCGAAGCGGGCTTCGAGGCGACGTTGCAGCGTGGACAGCACCGAGCTGAACAGCAGGTAGATCAGCGCGGCTTCGGTATAGAGAATCAGCGGCTCGTAGGTCACGGCCGCGATCCGCTGCGCAGCCTGGAAAATCTCGGGCACGGTCAGCACGGCCGCGAGCGACGTGTCCTTCACGAGCGAGATGAACGAGTTCGACAGCGCGGGCAGCGCCACGCGCGCGGCCTGAGGCAGGATCGCGCGGCGCAACGCCTGCGCGCGCGTCATCGCCATCGAGTAGGCGGCTTCCCACTGCCCCTTCGGCATCGATTCGATCACGCCGCGGATCACCTCGGCGTTATACGCGCCGACGTTCAGCGAGAAACCGATCACGGCCGCCGTCAACGGATCGAGCACGATGCCGACGTTCGGCAATCCGTAGAAGATCACGAACAGCTGCACGAGCAACGGCGAACCGCGGAACAGCCAGATATAGAAACGCACGACGGCCTGCGCCCAGCGCGGCCCGAACAGCCGCGCGAGCGCCGCGCCGAACGCGAGCAGTAGTCCGATCGCGAACGACGCGAGCGTGAGCGGAACCGTGAACACGAGCCCCGCGTATAGCAGGGGCCGCAGCGATTCCGCCATCAGGTGCAGCCAGGCCGGCATCGTTCAGCCTCGCGTCACGGCTGCGACACGTCGCGGCCGAAGTACTTCTGCGAGATCTTCGCGTAGGTGCCGTCCGCCTTGATGTCGGCCAGTGCCTTGTCGATCGCGGCCACCAGCGCGGGGCTGCCCTTGCGCAGCAGCACGCCGGATGCGTCGCCGGCGCCGGTCTTGTCGGTCGCCGCGATCTTCAGTTTCGCGTCGGGCTTGTGCTTGCGGAAATCGAGGTACGACAGCGAATCGTTGATCGTCGCATCGACGCGCCCCGACGTCAGCAGATCGATCGATTCGTTGAAGCCCTGTACCGGCACCACGTCGGCGCCATGGGCGGCCGCGAGCTTGCCGAAATTGCTCGTCAGCGTGTTCGCGGACTTCTTGCCCTTCAGGTCGTCGAACGAGCGGATCGTCGTGTTGTCCGAGCGCACGATCAGCACCGCGTGCGACGTGATGTACGGGGTCGAGAAATCGTATTTCGCCTTGCGCGCGTCGGTGATCGACACTTCATTGACGACCGCATCGTAGCGGTTCACGTCGAGGCCCGCGATCAGGCCGTCCCACTTGCCTTCGACGAACTGCGGCTTCACGCCGAGGCGCTGCGCGATCGCCGTTGCGATGTCGACGTCGAAACCGGTCAGCTTGCCAGTTTCGTCGTGGTACGTGAACGGCGCATAGGTGCCTTCGGTGCCGACCCGGAACACGCCGGACGACTTGATCTGCGACAGGTCGTCGGCGGCCAGCGCGCTGGTGGCCGCGGTGGCCTGCAGCAGCGCGACGATCAGGATGGAGCGGAGGAATTTCATGGTGCGGACCCCGAATGATTAGAGGAAATCATCCCGCCGGCACGCATGCGCCGTTCGAGAGGTCCGCGAATTCTACCGATGCGCCGGAGCGCGACAAACACGCAAATCCGCTAACGATATGAGCCGATCGAATAACGCCCGCACCGGCCGCGCAACCGGCGCGGGCGCCTTACACGCCGCTTACCACGGCAGCGAATAGGTCTTCGTGTTCGTGAAGCTCTTCATCGCTTCCTGCACGCCTTCCTTGTATCCGAGCCCGGAATCCTTCACGCCGCCGAACGGCGTCAGTTCGAGCCGGTAACCCGGCACTTCGCGCACGTTCACGCTGCCGACTTCCAGCTCGGTGATGAAGCGCGTGATGTGGTCGAAGCGGTTCGTGCACACCGACGACGACAGCGCATAGTCGGTGCTGTTCGACATCCGGATCGCGTCGTCGATGTCGCGAAAGCGCAGGATCGGCGACACCGGGCCGAACGTCTCGTACTTCACGATCGGCATGTCGGGCGTCACGCGGTCGATCACCGTCGGCGAATACAGCGCGCCGTCGCGCACGTTGCCGACCAGCAGCCGCGCCCCGCGCGCGATCGCGTCGTTCACCTGCTGCTCGCAGAACTTCGCGGCCGCCTCGTCGATCACGGTGCCCATGTCCACCGCCGGATCGGACGGATTGCCGTACGACCAGGCCCGCGTCTTCTCGACGACGAGTTCGGTGAAGCGATCGGCCACCGATTCGTGCACCAGCATCCGCTTGATCGCCGTGCAGCGCTGCCCCGAGTTCTTGTACGAGCCCGACACCGCGAGCGTGCTCGCTTCGTCGAGATCGGCGTCTTCCATCACGATGATCGGATCGTTGCCGCCGAGTTCGAGCACGGCGCGCCGGTAGCCCATCCGCGCCGCGATCGACTTGCCGATCGACACGCCGCCCGTGAACGTGATGAGGTCGATCGCCGGGTTCGTGATCAGCTCGTCGGCGATCTCCTTCGGGTCGCCGGTGATCACCTGCAGCATCTGCGGCGGCAAGCCGGCTTCGTACAGGATGTCCGCAAAGAGATAACACGACAGCGGCACCTTTTCCGACGGCTTCACGACGATCCGGTTGTTGGTCGCGATCGACGGTACGATCTTGTGCGCGACCTGGTTCATCGGATGGTTGAACGGCGTGATCGCGGAGATCACGCCGAGCAGCGGGTCGCGCTGCGTGTACACGCGGCGTTTCTTGCCGTGCGGCGTCAGATCGCACGAGAAGATCTGCCCGTCATCCTTCAGCACTTCGCCCGCGCCGAACGTCAGCACGTCGGCCACGCGGCCCGCCTCGTACGTCGAATCCTTGAGGCACAACCCGGCCTCGGCCGTGATCAGCGCCGCGATCTCCGCCGTGCGCGCACGCACGATGTCGGCCGCGCGGCGCAGGATCGCCGCGCGATCGTGGCGCGTGAGCGCCGGCCGGTATGCACGCGCGACCGCGAACGCGCGGCGCACGTCGTCCAGCGTCGCCTTCGGCACGGTGCCGACCAGCGAGCCGTCGTACGGGTTGCGCACGTCGATCACCGCGTCCCGATGAATCCGCTCGCCGTCGATTCGCAGTGCTTCGCGACGAATCCCGCGGACGGCCGTCGATGCTGCAATGGCGTTCATGAGTATGTCCCCTTGCGGATGCAGGTGCATCACTGCAGATGGTTGAGCGCGATGTCGATGATGTCGAAGTTGCGCAGCCGCGCGCGCGCCGTGACGTCGGTCGCGACCGGCTTGCTGAAGATCAGCGGCACGATCTGCTCGGAGATGCCGCCGTGCGAGCGCAGCGGCACGTCGAGGCCCGACAGGTCGTGCTTGATGCGACGCGTGCCGAGCACGACGTCCTGCTTCGAGATCACGATCAGGTCGCCCATGCGCGCGGGCGGCAGCTCGAAGCGCGCGCAGCCTTCGGCGCCCGTCAGCACGACCTCGATGCCGTCGACCGCGGCGAGCCGCGCGCGCAGCGCGTCGGCATCGGCCGTCGCCGGCACGTAGACGGTCGCGAACGAGCCGAGCGCGCCGTGATGAACGACGTACGGATCGGTGATCGGCAGGATCACGCGCGCCGCGTCGTGGCCAAGCCACTCGTCGAACAGTTCCTGCAGGTAGATCACGTTCGGCTCGCCGGTCTCGTCGTCGTGCTTCGCGTTCATCCCGTGGTCGGCCGTGATCGCGACGATCGCACCGAGCGCGTCGAGACGCTGCAGGTACTGGTCCATCATCTCGTAGAACGCGTTCGCGCCGGGCGTGCCGGGCGCGCACTTGTGCTGCACGTAGTCGGTGGTCGACAGGTACATCAGGTCGATCGGGCGCGTCTCGAGCAGGCGCACGCCGGCCGCGAACACGAATTCCGACAGCGCCGCGCTGTACACGCTCGGCACCGGCTTGCCGACCAGCTCGAGCACGTTGTCGATGCCGTTTTCCTCGAGGCTCGCCTCGTCGGCCTTTTCCGACGAGAAGCAGATGCCTTTCAGCCCCTTGCCGAGCAGGCGGCGCAGCTTGTCCTTCGCGGTGACGACCGCGACGCGCGCGCCCTGTTCGGCGAAGGTCGCGAGCACGGTGGGCGCGACCAGGTACTTCGGATCGTTCATCAGCACCTCGGCGCCGGTGTCGCGATCGTAGAAGTAGTTGCCGCTGATCCCGTGAATCGCCGGCGGCACGCCGGTCACGATCGACAGGTTGTTCGGGTTCGTGAAGCTCGGCACCACGCATTCGCCCTTGAGCGCCGTGCCCGGCTTCAGCAGCGTGCGCAGGAACGGCGCGACACCGGCCTCGGCGGCTTCCTCCAGATATTCGTATGCGCAGCCATCGACGCAGACCACCACCACGGGCCGGCTCATCCAGTTGTAGCGGCGGCCGTTCACTTCCACGGATACAGGCGTTTCACTCATGACGTTCATTCCTTTCGGTTCGAAGGGGTTGAGCCGTCGGCGCCCGCGCCGCGCCGAAGGGAGGTGTTTTCCATGCTTGACATTAAAATGGATGATTTGTAGATTGTCAACAACATGCAGAGAACAGAAAGCAAAACAACGCAGCAGCAAGAGGGCTGGTCTCCACTCATCCGCCGTGTGCCGCGGCGCCACAGTCAAGGGGTCTGAAGATGAACGAAGTGCCGGTAAACAAGCGTTTGAATGCATGGGCGACGGGCGCGGCCCGCCTCGCGCTGGCCGCGGCGGTCGCGCTCGGCGTCGCGCAGGCGGCGCACGCGAGGACGTCGCTGCTCGTCTACACCGCACTGGAAGACGAGGCGATGAAGCCCTACAAGGACGCGTTCGAGAAAGCGAACCCCGACATCGAGATCCGCTGGGTGCGCGACTCGACCGGCTCGGTCACCGCGAAGCTGCTCGCGGAAAAGAACAACCCGCGCGCGGACGTCGTGCTCGGCCTCGCCGCGTCGAGCCTCACGCTGCTCGACCTGCAGGGCATGCTGATGCCGTACGCGCCGAAGGGCTTCGACCAGCTCACGCGCAAGTACAGCGACGCGAACAACCCGCCGCACTGGGTCGGCATGGACGTGTGGGGCGCGACGATCTGCTACAACCGCGTCGCCGCGCAGGCGAAGAACATCCCGAAACCGACGTCGTGGGAAGACCTGACGAAGCCGGTCTACAAAGGCGCGATCGTGATGCCGAGCCCCGTGTCGTCGGGCACCGGCTACCTCGACGTGACCGCATGGCTGCAGACCTTCGGCGACGACAAAGGCTGGAAATTCATGGACGCGCTCGACAAGAACGTCGCGCAGTACGTCCACTCGGGCTCGAAGCCGTGCACGCTCGCCGGCACCGGCGAATTCCCGATCGGCATCTCGTTCGAGTTCCGCGGCCACGAACTGCAGTCGCAGGGCGCGCCGATCGACCTCGTGTTCCCGAAGGAAGGGCTCGGCTGGGACATGGAAGGCACGGCGATCATGAAGACGACGAAGCAGCCCGAGGCGGCGAAGAAGCTCGCCGACTTCATGGCGAGCAAGGATGCGAACCAGATCACCGCGCACTGGTGGGCGATCGTCGCGTATCCGGGCGTCGCGCGCAAGCTGGCCGGCATCCCCGACAACTACGCGGACCTGCTCGTGAAGAACGATTTCGTGTGGTCGGCGAAGAACCGCCAGTCGATCCTCGATACGTGGCAGAAGCGCTACGGGGCGAAGGCCCGGCAATAACGCGGCCAGCACGCCGCGAACGGCAGCGGGGCCGCGCAACGCGCCGCCCCGTGCCCCTTCCCCTCGTCGAATCCGGCCCCCGGGCCGCCCCAGCATGGAGGCGCGCATGGCACCTTATCTGAGCGTAGAACGCATCGAGAAGCGGTACAACGACACGCAGGTCCTCACCGACATCGACCTGAGCGTGATGAAGGGCGAGATGATCTGCTTCCTGGGGCCGTCGGGCTGCGGAAAGACCACGCTGCTGCGGATCATCGCGGGGCTCGAGACGCAGAACGCCGGCCAGATCATGCAGGACGGCCGCGACATCTCGCGGCTGCCGCCGCAACTGCGCGACTACGGCATCGTGTTCCAGTCGTACGCGCTGTTCCCGAACCTCACCGTGTACGACAACGTCGCGTACGGGCTCGTGAATCGGAAGATGAAACGCGACGCGATCCACGCGCGCGTGCACACGCTGCTCGCGCTGGTCGGCCTGCCCGACAGCCATCGCAAGCATCCCGGCCAGCTGTCCGGTGGCCAGCAGCAGCGGATCGCGCTGGCGCGCGCGCTCGCGACGTCCCCGGGCCTGCTGCTGCTCGACGAGCCGCTGTCCGCGCTCGACGCGCGCGTGCGGGTGCGGCTGCGCCAGGAAATCCGCGCGCTGCAGCAACGGCTCGGCGTGACGACGATCATGGTCACGCACGACCAGGAAGAAGCGCTGTCGATGGCCGACCGCATCGTCGTGATGAACCACGGCGTGATCGAGCAGATCGGCACGCCGCTCGAAATCTACCGGCAGCCCGCCTCGCCGTTCGTCGCGGATTTCATCGGCCGGGTCAACACGATTCCCGCCGAAGTCGCGCGGGACGGCACGCTGCGCGCGGGCGCGGTCGGCCTCGACTGCCGTCATGGCACGGCCCGCCCCGCGCCAGGCGCGGCGGTATCGGTCTACGTGCGGCCGGAAGACCTGCGGATCCGCGTGCCGGGCGAGACGGCCGACAACGTGCTGGCCGGCCGCGTCGAGAAGCTCGAATTCCTCGGCGCGTTCTGCCGCGTGAGCTTCCTGATCGACGGGCTCGACGGCCAGGAGATCGTCGCCGACCTGTCGTATCACGACGTCGACCGCACCGGCGTGCAGGCCGGCGCGCGCATCGACCTCGCGCTCGATCGCGAGCATGTCCGCGTGTTCCCGTGCGCGAAGGAGCGACTGCAATGAGCACCGTCCTGACCGAGCGCCGCCGCGGCGCCGCCGCCCCCGCCGACGTGCAGCAGATCACGCACTGGCACGACCGCCTCGCGCAGCTCGCGCTCGTCGCGATGGCCGCGCTGATGTCGCTGTTCCTGCTGCTGCCGCTCGCGCTCGTCGTGCAGAAATGCTTCGTCGACGCGGACGGGCGTTTCGTCGGCGCGCACAACTTCGTCGAATACCTCGAGGACAGCGGCGTGCTGCGCTCGATGCTGCACTCGCTGACGGTCGGCGCGCTCGTCACGATGATCGTCGTGCCGATGGCGTTCACGTTCGCGTATGCGCTGACGCGCTCGTGCATGCCGCTGAAGAACGCCGCGCGCACGATCGCGCTGCTGCCGCTGCTCGCGCCGACGCTGCTGTCGGCCGTGTCGTTCATCTACTGGTTCGGCAACGCGGGGCTGCTGAAGCCGCTGCTGCACGGCCATTCGATCTACGGGCTGCCGGGCATCGTGCTGAGCATGGTGTACGCGTCGTTCCCGCACGTGCTGATGATCCTCGTCACCGCGCTGTCGCTCGCGGACGGCCGGCTCTACGAGGCCGCCGACGCCATGGGCACGCGCCGCATCCGCAAGTTCTTCACGATCACGCTGCCCGGCGCGAAGTACGGGCTGATCAGCGCGACGATGGTCGCGTTCACGATGTGCATCAACGACTTCGGCGTGCCGGTCGTGATCGGCGGCTCGTACAACGTACTGTCGACCGACATCTACAAGCTGATCATCGGGCTGCAGGACTTCAACCGCAGCGCGGTCGTGAGCCTGATGCTGCTGTGCCCGGCACTCGTCGCGTTCGGCGTCGATTTCTTCATCCGCCGCCGCCAGCAGTCGCAGCTCGGCGCACGCTCGACGCCGTACCAGCCGAAACCGTCGCGCGGCTTCGACGCCGCGATGCTCGCGTATTGCGCGCTCGTGTGCGCTTTCTTCATCGCGGTGGTCGGCATCTCGGTGTTCGCGTCGTTCGTGAAGTTCTGGCCGTACCAGATGAGCCTCGGGCTGCAGCACTACCGGATGGGGCTGATCGCGGCCGGCATCTTCGATGCGTACAAGAACAGCCTGCGGATGGCCGCGACCGTGGCGATCGGCGGCACGATCGTCGTGTTCGGCGGCGCCTACCTGATCGAGAAGACGCGCGGCGCGCGCTGGCTGCGCGGCTTCATCAGCCTGTGCGCGATCCTGCCGATGGGCGTGCCGGGGCTCGTGCTCGGCATCAGCTACATCTTTCTGTTCAACGCGCCCGGCAATCCGCTGAACGGGCTGTACGGGTCGCTGTGGCTGCTCGCGATCGTCACGGTCGTCCACTACTACGCGTCGAGCCACCTCACCGCCCTCACCGCACTCCGGCAGATCGACAGCGAGTTCGAGGCCGTGTCCGCATCGCTGAAGGTGCCGTTCTACAAGACCTTCCTGCGCGTGACGGTGCCGGTGTGCCTGCCCGCGATCCTGCTGATCGCGCGCTACCTGTTCGTCAACGGGATGACGACGGTCTCGGCCGTCGCGTTCCTGTACTCGCCGGACACGCAGCCCGCGTCGGTCGCGATCCTGAACCTCGACGACGCGGGCCAGATGGGCCCGGCCGCGGCGATGGCCACGCTCGTGCTCGCGACCTCCTCGTTCGCGTGCGTGCTGTTCGCCTGCATCTCCCACCGCCTGCTGCGCCGCACGCAGGCGTGGCGCAACCCGCATCGCCGTTGATTTCCCGCCGCATTCACGTGACGTCCCGACTTCATCAAGGAGACACCATGACGCTCGCCGCCCAGCCGATCCTGCTCACCCCCGGCCCCCTGACGACCTCCGACACCACGCGCGACGCGATGCTGCGCGACTGGGGTTCGTGGGACAGCGACTTCAACGCGATCACCGCGCGGCTGCGCGAACGCCTGCTGCGGATCGTGCACGGCGCAGGCACGCACGAATGCGTGCCGCTGCAAGGCAGCGGCACGTTCTCGGTCGAAGCGGCCATCGGTACGCTCGTGCCGCGCGACGGCCACGTGCTCGTGCCGAACAACGGCGCGTATTGCCAGCGCATCGCGAAGATCTGCCGCGTGCTCGGCCGCCGGCTGACGACGATCGACTACCGCGAGGATCGCCGCGTCGATCCGGCCGACGTCGAGCGCGCGCTCGCCACCGATCCGACCATCACGCACGTCGCGCTCGTCCACTGCGAGACCGGCGCCGGCGTGCTGAACCCGCTGCACGAGATCGCGCAGGTCGTCGCGCAGCACGGGCGCGCGCTGATCGTCGATGCGATGAGCTCGTTCGGCGCGATCGACGTCGATGCGCGCACGACGCCGTTCGATGCGGTGATCGCGGCGTCTGGCAAATGCCTCGAAGGCGTGCCGGGGCTCGGCTTCGTGATCGCGAAGCGCAGCACGCTCGAACGCTGCGAAGGCAACAGCCATTCGCTCGCGATGGACCTGCACGACCAGTGGGTCTACATGCAGCGCACGACGCAATGGCGCTTCACGCCGCCGACGCACGTGGTCGCGGCACTCGACGCGGCCGTCGCGCAATACGTCGACGAAGGCGGGCTCGCCGCGCGCGGCGGCCGCTACCAGCGCAACACGCGCGCGCTGCTCGACGGGATGCTCGCGCTCGGCTTCCGGCCGTTCCTGGATCCGGCGATCCAGGCGCCAATCATCGTCACGTTCCATGCGCCGGACGACCCGAACTACGACTTCAAGCGGTTTTATCAGGAGGTCAAAAAGCGCGGCTACATTCTGTATCCGGGCAAGCTGACCGAAGTCGAGACGTTCCGCGTCGGCTGTATCGGCCACTTCGGCGAAGCCGGAATTCCAGGCGCCGTCGCCGCGATCGCCGACACGCTGCGCGCGATGGGCGTGCGCCGCGTCTCGGCCGCGGCGGCGGCTTAACGACGCAGCGCGACGCAGCCGGCCGCGTGCGTACGCGCCTGCGGCCGCCCGTTTCCCGGCCGTGCGCGGCACGTGCCTCGACCCTTATTGACGAACCATCCGATGCGACCCTTCTGGATCGAACAAGCGCTGTTCAACGACGGCGATCTCGCCCCCGCGCTGCAAGGCGCGACGCAGGCCGACGTGTGCATCGTCGGCGGCGGCTTCACGGGACTCTGGACCGCGATCCAGGCGAAGCAGCAGAACCCCGCGCTCGACATCGCGATCCTCGAGGCCGACCTGTGCGGCGCCGGCGCGAGCGGACGCAACGGCGGCTGCCTGCTCACGTGGTCCGCGAAATTCCTGACGCTACGGCGCCTGTTCGGCGAAGCCGAGGCAATCCGGCTCGTGAGGGCATCCGAAGCGGCCGTGCAGCACATCGCCGATTTCTGCCGCGCGCACGCCATCGACGCGGAACTGCGGCTCGACGGCACGCTGTACACCGCGACGTCGCGCGCGCAGGTCGGCACGCTCGCGCCGGTGCTCGACGCGCTCGCCGCAGCCGGCATCCACAGCTACGAACCGCTGCCGCCCGCGGAGGTCGCGCGCCGCTCGGGCTCCGCGCGCAACATCGACGGCGTCTACTCGCCGATCGCCGCGACCGTGCATCCCGGCAAGCTCGTGCGCGGGCTGCGCCGCGTCGCGCGCGCGATGGGCATCCGGATCTACGAGCGCACGCCGATGCTCGACTTCACGCCCGGGCAGCCGGCCGTCGTGCGCACGCCGTCCGGCAGCGTCACGGCGGGCACGCTCGTGTTCGCGATCAACGCGTGGATGGCGAGCCGCTTTCCGCAGTTCGAGCGCACGATCGCGGTCGTGTCGAGCGACATGGTGATCACCGAGAAATGCCCGGAACTGCTCGAGAAGACCGGCCTCGTGGACGGCGTGTCGGTGCTCGATTCGCGGATCTTCGTCTACTACTACCGCACGACGGCCGACGGGCGGCTGATGCTCGGCAAGGGCGGCAACACATTCTCGTGGCGCAGCCGCATCGCGCCGGTGTTCGACCGGCGCTCGCCGTACGAGGCGCAACTCACGCACAGCCTGCGCGAGTTCTTCCCGTCGCTCGCCGGCGTGCCGGTCACCGCGAGCTGGAACGGCCCGTCTGATCGTTCGGTCACGGGCTTCCCGTTCTTCGGCCGCCTCGACGACGCGCCGAACGTGTTCTACGGCTTCGGCTATTCGGGCAACGGCGTCGGGCCGACCTACATGGGCGGGCAGATCCTGTCGTCGCTCGTGCTCGGCCTCGACAACGCATGGACGCGCAGTCCGATCGCGCGCGGCCCGCTCGGCCATTTCCCGCCGGAGCCGATCCGTTACGTCGGCGCGCACGTCGTGCGCAACGCGATCCGTCGCAAGGAGCGTGCGGAGGACGAAAGCCGGCAGCCATCGGCTGTCGATACGTGGCTCGCGAAGTTTGCGAGCGCGGCCGGCAAGGCCGACAAGGCGTGACGACGCGTCGACCTGACGACGCAACGAAAAAGGGACGCTGCGCAGCGTCCCTTTGTGTGTGTGCGGCAGCCCGCGCGGGCGCCGCCGACGCTCATGCGCGCGCGGTTTTATCCCGCGCCGCCTTGCCCGCGGCCGGCAGCCCCTGCTCGTGCGTCCGGCGCATCCGCGCGAGGCCGTGCGCGACGTGCTCGCGCACGAGCGCGACGGCCTGCTCGCCGTCGCCAGCCGCGAGCGCCTGCACGATCTTGTCGTGCTCGGCCGCGGACACGGCGATCGCATCCTCCTCGGCCTCGATCGCGGCCTGGCGCAGCAGGCCGAGCTGGCGCACCAGCCGGCGGTAGGTGTCGGTGAGGTGCGTATTGCCGACGCCGACCACCATCGCATCGTGGAACTGCACGTTCAGCTCGGTATAGCGCGTGACGTCGTGCGTCTTCGCGGCGTCCTTCATCGACTGGATGATGCCCTTCAGCACCTTCAGCGTGTCGGGCGAGATGCGCGTCGCGAGCGCGCGCGCGACCGACTCGTCGAGCATCGCGCGCACTTCGTAGATCTCCTCGGCCTCGCGCAGCGGCACGACGCGCACGGTCACGCCGCGGTTCTTCTCGTTGCGCAGCAGGCCGGCCTGCTCCAGCGCACGAAACGCTTCGCGCACGGGGCCGCGCGACACGTTCAGCCTGGTCGCGATGTCGACTTCGTTGAGCTTTTCGCCGGGCGCGTATTCGCCGGAAACGATCGCGCGCTCGAGCATGTCCTGGACGATCATCGCGAGCGACTGGCTTTGCAGGAGTTCGATGGCGCTGAGCGCGTTCGGGGAAGTCATGGTCGGACAGGCAGCGGAGCTGCGGGTGAAAACGAGGGCGCCCTATCGGCGAATGATCCTTGTATACCCTCGGTCCGACACATTGTCAACAGTTTTCAGTTTCCAAAAATCCATGCCGCCTGCCGGAACACGCCCGGCAGGCGGCGCGCACGCGGCGGCCGAACCTGCCCGGCCGCGCGACCTCCGGCCGTCAGGCCGTGCGCTTCACCGGCCCCGGATCGCTCTGGCTCGGCCGGCCCGTTTCGACGTGGCCCGCGAAGCGGCGCACGACCTTGTCGTCGCCGCCGCGCAGCGTCGTCGCGGTGATCGTCAGATCGTACCAGCCGTGGCTCGACGACAGCGCGAAGTGGTCCTCGACGCGCTCGCCCGGCTCCAGCGTGTAGGTCCGCGCAGGCGCATGCCCGTATGCGTTGTCGACCGTCACGCGGCACGTCGCGCGGCCGCTGTTGCGCAGTTGCAGGTACACGTGGCGGTTGCGCACGTCGTAGCCGATCTTCGCCTCGGGGTTCGCGTGGCGGCCGTCCGCGGCGAGCCGCGTGTTGCCCTGGAACTCGCACAGATAGCCGTTCGGGCCGTAGGCGGCGAGATGGTACTCGCCGCGCGCGGCCGACGTGCTCCACGTATCGGCGAAGCGGTCGTGCGCGGACACCGCGTAGCGGCGCGGCGGCGTCGCCGGGTTGCGGCGATCGTACACGTAGAACGCGGCGCCCGCGTCACCGGCGTTCGCGAAGTCGAGCGACACGCTGTCGTCGCGGCCATGCACGTGGGCATGCACGAACAGCTCGTACGGCAGCGCCCGCGCCGGACGCGTGCCGGGCTCCTGCGCCGGCATCGACTGCCGGGCGGGCACCTGGTACGCCTGGCCGGCCGTCGCGATGTGCTGCGGCACCGTGAAGCTCACCGTGCGCGTGTCGGGTCGCGCGGAGAAGTCGAACGCCGACGTGAGATCGCCGCAGATCGACCGGCGCCATGCGCTGATGTTCGGCTCCTTCACGCCGAAACGCGCTTCGAGGAAACGCAGCACCGACGTGTGGTCGAACGTTTCCGAGCAGACCCAGCCGCCCTTCGTCCACGGCGAGATGATGATCAGGGGCACGCGCGGCCCGAGGCCGATCGGCTGGATGCCGCCCGGGTCGGCGCCCGGCACGAGCGGGCTCATTTCGCCCGGGTACTGGTTCAGGTCGAGCAGCTCGTCGCCGAGGTTCGACAGCAGGTTCGACGACACGATGCCCTGGCCGCCCACGCCGCTCGTGACCGGCGGCACCGGCGGCACGACGTGGTCGAACAGCCCGTCGTTCTCGTCGTAGTTCAGGATGAACACCGTCTTCGCCCACACCTCCGGGTTCGACGTCAGCGCCTCGAGCACCATGTTGATGTAGAACGCGCCGTCGGTCGGCGACGCCTGCGGGTGCTCGCTGTACTTGTACGGCGACACGATCCACGACACCTGCGGCAGCCGGTTCGCCTGCACGTCGGCCTTCAGCTCGGCGAGCGTGTGGTCCGATGCGCCCTTGTCGACCAGCGGGCCGCTCGCGCCTTCCTTCACCTGGAACTTCTTGAAGAACATCAGCGAGTTGTCGGTGTAGTTGTCGGTCGGGTCGCCCGGGATGCCCGTGCCGCCTTGGTACACCTTCCAGCTGATCTTCGCGTTCTCGAGGCGCTCGGCGTAGGTCGTCCACGTGTAGCCGTTCACGTCGTCGCGCTCGCCGATGCCCGGGCCGTTCGGCGGGTTGCCGTAGACGTTGCGCGGGTCGACCGTGCCGGTCCACAGGTAGATGCGGTTCGGCGCGGTGTCCGCGTGCGCGGAGCAGAAGTACGAATCGCAGATCGTGAATGCATCGGCCAGCGCGTAGTGGTACGTGAGATCCTGGCGCTTCAGATAGCCCATCGTCAGCACGTCCTGCTTCTGGTTCACCCATTGGTCCCACTGGCCGTTGTTCCAGGACAGGTGGCCGCTGCTCCAGCCGTGGTTGGTGCCCGGCTGGAATTCGGTCGTCTGCTTCGGATCGAGGTAGAACGGCAGCACGTACGGCGCCGACGGATCGAGGCCGCGCGAATGGTAGTTCTTCGTGAACACCGACGCCGGCGGCTGCTGCCATACCGGCGCACCGCTCGGCAGCAGGTGCGGGCGCGGATCGTTGAAGCCGCGCACGCCGCGCAGCCCGCCGAAGTAATGGTCGAACGAACGGTTTTCCTGCATGAAGATCACGACGTGTTCGACGTCGCGGATCGTGCCCGTGCGATAGGCGGCCGGCATCGCCAGCGCGTTGCGGATCGCGGGCGGAAAGCCCGCATAGGCGGCCATCGCGCCGGCCGACTGCGCGGCAAGGCGCAGGAAATCGCGTCGATTGTTCGAGGACATGAAGGGAACCTTGTTGTCGGTAGGAGTGAGGGCCGGTCGAGCGGGGCCGGCGGTCGGTGTGTTACCCGCCATTACCCCGCACCGGCGTGTCCCGGCCATGACCGGTTACCGCAGGATTCTTTGGGTGACCCACAGGTTTTTTTCGAAGCGGCGCACGACGCGCCTTTCATGCGGCCGACACACGCGTGCGCTACGCTGACGCGCGATGAAGAGGGGGGAGAAGCCGAGTCGTGTTCGATCAGCTGAAGGCGTTCCACGCGACCGTCCGGCAGGGCAGCATCACGCGAGCCGCGCGCCATCTGGGCGTGAGCCAGCCGACGATCGCCGCGCAGATCCGGCAGGTCGAGCAGGTGTACGGCGTCGAGCTGTTCTACCGCAGCGGCCGCAAGCTCGAGGTGACCGAGACCGGCATCGAGCTGCTGCCGCTCGTCGAGCGGATGATCGCGCTCGAGGCGCAGGCCGACATCATGCTGCGCAACGTCGGCGGCCTGTTCGAAGGCCACCTGCGGATCGGCGCAACGGGCCCGTACTACATCATGGATGCGGTCGGCCGCTTCTCGCACGCGCATCCGTCGATCGCGCTCACGTGCCGGATCGGCAACTCCGATGAAATCCTGCAGGCGCTGCAGGAATTCCGCATCGACCTCGCCGTCTCGTCGCAGCGCAACGATGCCGACGGCCTCGAACGCAAGGTGATCTCGACCGATCCGCTCGTGCTCGTCGTGCACCGCAACCATCCGCTCGCGCGGTTCGATGCGATCGATCCGGCTCGACTCGCCGACGTGCGGCTGCTGATCCGCGAGGAAGGTTCGGTCACGCGCCGCTGCACGGAGACGATCCTGGCGGCGGCCGGTGTCGCGGCCGTGTCGGTTGCCGAGATCGGCAGCCGCGAAGCGATCCGCGAGGCGATCCTGCACGGCGTGGGCGGCAGCCTGTTTCCGCTCGGCGAGGCCGAACGCCATCCTGACCTGCGCGTGATCGCGCTGCGCGGCGCCGAAACGACGATCGACGAATACGTGTACTACCTGAAGGCGCGCCGCCAGAGCCCGGCGATCGACGCGTTCCTCGCGTGCATCCTGCCGGACGGCGGCAAGCCGGCCGCGGCGGACGAAACCGGACGCACGGCGCGGCGGGCGAACGCGCGCTGAGCTGCCGCGCGCTCGCCGGTTCCGCACTTGACCGGCGCTGTTCCCGCGCCTTCCCTCGTGTTGCCTCGTGCCTTCCTTCCGTCGTTGCGCTCACCTCATTTCGGCAGTGCCGGAATCATCCACGTCAGCACGTGCTGCTGCAGGAACACCAGCACGCCGAGCAGCAGCGTGAGAATCACGCTGTGCCAGAAGGTGCGCGCAAACACGACACCTTCCTGCCCTTTCAGGTCCGTCGTCGACACGCCCGTCGCGATGTTCTGCGGCGAGATCATCTTGCCCATCACGCCGCCCGACGAGTTGGTCGCGGCCATCAGCACCGGATCGAGGCCCAGCTGCCGGGCGGCCACGACCTGCAGGTTGCCGAACAGCGCGTTGCCCGACGTGTCGCTGCCCGACAGGAACACGGCGATCCAGCCGAGCGACGCGGACACCAGCGGGAACAACGCGCCCGTCGACGCGACGCCGGTGCCGAGCGTGTAGCTGATGCCCGAGTAGTTCAGCAGGTAGGCGAGGCCGACGATCATCATCACCGTGACGATCGCGATCCAGGTCTGCCGCCACGTCTTCACCACGCATTCGACGAACGCCCCGGGGCCGGTGCGCGTCAGCGCGGCCGTGATGAGCGCCGACACCAGGATCGCGGTACCCGTGCCGAGCGGCTGGAAGTCCCAGATCGCCGCATACGGCTTGTGATACAGCGACACGAACACCGCGTTGTGCAGGCCCGGCCACTTGATCTTCACGTCGCCGATCGCCGCGATGTTCGCGTGCACCCACACGATCACGACCACCGACACGACGAGCCACGGCAGCCAGCCGCCGAAGCCCGCGCGCGCGGCGCCGGCCGCCGCCGGCACGCTGCGCGCGAGCGCGTATTGCGGATCGGGCTGCGGCTTCCACACCTGCAGGAAGCCGATCGTCACGATCAGCGACGTGAGCGACGACAGCACGTCGGTGAGCTGGTAGCCGAGGAAGTTCGACGTGACGAACTGCGCGAGCGCGAAACTGCCGCCCGACACGAGCAGCGCCGGCCACAGCTTCGAAATCGAGCGCAGCCCGCCGTACGCGCCGACCACGTAGAACGGCAGCAGCAGCGCGAAGAACGGCAGCTGGCGGCCGACCATCTGCGCGAGCGTCGCGGGCGGCAGCGACGTGACCGCGCCGAGCACGGTGATCGGCACGCCGAGCGCGCCGAACGCGACCGGCGCCGTGTTGAACAGCAGCGTATAGGTGAGCGCTTCGAGCGCGGGGAAACCCAATGCGATCAGCAGCGCGCTCGTGATCGCGACCGGCGTGCCGAATCCGGAGATCCCTTCGAGCAGGCACCCGAACGAGAACGCGACGACGAGCAGCACGAGGCGGCGGTCGTCGGGCAGGTTGTCGAGCATCCACTGCCGGAACTGGTCGAAGCGGCCCGACTTCACCGCGATGTTGTACAGCAGCAGCGCGTTGAAGACGATCCACATCACCGGCACGACCGCGAGCGCCATGCCGGCGCCGACCGCGTTGAACGCCAGCCCGGCCGGCATGCCCCACGCGCCGATCGCGACCGCGAGGCCCGCGACGAGCCCGGCGAGCGACGCCTGCCACGCCGGGCGGCGCAGCACGCCGAGCGCGATCAGCGCGACGGCGATCGGGATCGCGGCGACGAGAAACGACAGCAGCAGCGAGTGGGCGACGGGCGTCAGCGGCTGCGCGAAGACGATGCCGGGCGGTAGGGCGTCGGTCGGGTTCATCGTGTCTCCAGATGTCGACCCGAGTTGGCGCTTTAGCGCTTACTCGGGTCCCATGCCTTGCGCTGACGACCCGGGTTGGCGTGTCGATGCCCCGGGTTCGGTACAAGGCGATGTCCTGTGGTCACGACCACGATCGGGCGCTTGCGCACGCAACGACGTTGCATGGCCAACCGATCGGTCGCTTAAAAGAGGTTAGGAGGCGCGCGGCGCTTGTACAAGGGGGACAAGCCCGATGCGTGACGACCCGATACGGCCGTTGCGCCGCCAGATGACCGGCGGATGGCGGGTGGCTGTCGCGTTCGACAGGAAGCCTGGTCATGCGGTCGACCGCGCAATGTTGCGCGCGCGGCAAAGGTGACTGACGGCAACGAGGATGTTTCGTCCGGCATCCGACGCCTAGACTGGCTGCATCGATTCCGGCCGGGCCAGAAACGGCGCGGCACCGGAACCTCTCGGAGCAGACACGATGAAGACGATCCAACACGCGGCATGCGCCTTCCTGCTGATCGGCGCGGCCGTCGCCGCCCATGCGCAGGCGGCATCGACGGTGACGCGCGCGCAGGTCCGCCAGGAACTCGTTGAATTGCAGGCCGCCGGCTACCGGACGAGTCTCGCAAGCAGTCCCGACTTTCCGGAGCACATGCAGGCGATCATGCAGCGTGCCGCGCGGGCGCGCGGCGGCGATACGGGTCACGGCAGCGACGGCCGGGCGAACGGGGAATCAGGCAAGCCGGCGCTGCCGCACGCGATCGATCGCGGCACGTACGCGCATCACTGATCCGATGACGGAAGGAACCGGACGATCGCGCCGCGGCGGCGCGGCGCGCGCTGCGCCGGCCGCCCGCGCGACCGTCAGACGCTGAAGCGGTTCAGCGTATAGGCGCGATAGGCCGCGACGAACGCATCGAACGATCCGGCCTCCTTCGCTTCGAGTTCGGCCTGCTCGGCCAGCGACTTCGCGGCGAGCGCCTGCTCGGCGTGCAGCGTATCCGCCGACGGCGGACGGGCGCGGAAATGCGCGGCATGCGCTTCGCTCTGCGCGAGCGCAAACGCGAGGAACGACTGGCCGTTGTCGCGCATCGTGCGCAGCACGCGCGCGGACGGCGTGCGTTCCGGATCGGCGAGCTTCTCGCGCTGCGCGGCAATCGCGCGTGCGTGCTCGTCGCCGCCGCGGATCTCGTCGAGGCGGCGGCCGACGGTTTCGATATCGGCCATCAGCGCGTCGGCCCACTGCCGCAGCGAGATCGACTGGCCGTCGCGCGTGAGCGCGAGCCCCGGCTTGCGGCCTTCCATCGTCACGCTGCCGAAGTTCGCGTTCGCTTCCTTGTACGCATCGCAGTCGAGCGGCGCACTGTCGTCCAGCGCGCACGCGAGCAGGAATGCGTCGATGAAGCGCGTGGTTTCCAGCGCGATGCCGGTCGGCTCGAACGGATCGATGTCGAGGCAACGCACTTCGATGTACTGCACGCCGCGCGACGCGAGCGCATGCAGCGGCCGCTCGCCCGAGTACGTGACGCGCTTCGGGCGGATCGTCGAGTAGAACTCGTTCTCGATCTGCAGCACGTTCGTGTTGATCTGGATCCACTCGCCGTCGCGATGCGTGCCGATCGCCTCGTATGCCGGATACGGCTCGCTCACGGCCTTCGACAGCGCGTCGAGATAACCGGGCAGCGTGTTGTAGTCGACGTGCAGCGCGGCCTGGGCCGTCGTGTTCGAGTAGCCGAGATCGCTCATCCGCAGGCTCGTCGCATACGGCAGGTACAGCGTGTCGGCGTCGAACGTGTCGAGCTTGTGCGGCTTGCCGCGCAGGAACTTCGTGTCGAGCACCGGCGATGCGCCGAACAGGTACATCAGCAACCAGCTGCGGCGGCGGAAGTTGCGGATCTGCGCGAGATAGCGCTCCGACTGGTAATCGACGAGCGTGGCCGTCGAGCCTTCTTCCGCATGCAGGCGCCGCCACACCTCCTCGTGCAGCGAGTAGTTGTAGTGGATGCCGGCGATGCACTGCATCGTGCGGCCGTAGCGATACGCGAGGCCGCGCCGGTACACCGTCTTCAGGCGGCCGATGTTCGACGTGCCGTAGTTGGCGATCGGAATCTGGTCGTCGGCCGGCAGCAGGCCCGGCATCGAGTCGTTCCACAGCAGCTCGTCGCCGAGCGACGCATAGACGTAGCGATGCAGGTCGTCGAGGCGTTCGAGCGTGATGGCGGCATCGCGCTCGGCGGGCGTGATCAGCTCGATCAGCGCTTCGGAATAGTCGGTCGTCAGCGCCGGATGCGTGAGCGCCGAACCGAGCGCGCGCGGATGCGGCGTGAACGCGATCATGCCGTCGCGCGTCACGCGCAGGCTTTCCTTCTCGATGCCGCGCAGGCCGTCGGGCAGATGCTGCCGCGTCGGGCCCGAGCTCAGCGCGTCGAGGCGTTTCAGCAGCAGTTCGGACTGGCGGTGAGTCATGGTGTTCGACATGGAGACGCAAGTGCGTGACGGCCGCGCGCAGAACGCCGCGCGCGGCCGGCTGGATTGTTGGTCGCTTCGTTGGTAGCGGGCACTTTAACATCTCGCCGGAACACGCGCTTGAGGTGGCGCCGGGCACGGCACACGGGCCTGAGCGGGCCATCGGAGGGGCCGGCGCGGCAGTCCGGGCCCGTGTCACCCGTTCGCGACGAAGCCGATCCGCACACCGGTCACCGCCATTCGTCGGACGGAACGAGAACGACGAACGGGTGGCGGCAGGTGCAACCGTGCCGCTGAATGGATCGGGAAACGACGCGTGCGCAGGCATCCGCACGCGCGACATCCGGCCGATGCCGGATGCGTGGAATCGCCATCACGGGCCGCGTCACGCCGGCACTCGCCGCATGCCGGCACCGCGTGCGCAGCGGGTTGCGGCGCCGCCTTCTTGCGGTCGCACCCGACCGCGGTGCGCCGCGATCACCCGCCGCGCGCGCCGCCCGCCCGGTCGGCCACCTCGTTCCACAGATGCAGCGCCGCATACGCGCGCCACGGCCGCCAGCCTTCGGTGCGGCGTTTCTGGCTGGCGAGCCGGTCGAGCGCCGGATCGCGCGCGGCGATCGACTGCATCAGCACGAGATCGGAGGCCGGCCACGCATCCGGGTCGCGCCACGCGCGCATCGCGATGTATTCGACGGTCCACGGACCGATGCCCGGCAGATCGAGCCACGCGCTGCGCAGCGTCGCGAGATCGGCATGCGCGCGATCGACCGGCACGTCGCCGGCCGCCACCGCGCGCGCCACGCCCGTCAGCGCCGCCACCCGCTTGCCGGGCATCCCGATCTTGTCGAGATCGCACGCGGCCAGCGCGTCGGGCGTCGGGAAACGCCACGCGGGTGCGCCGTCGTCGTCATGCACCACGCGCTCGCCCGCCCGTTCGACGAGCCGGCCGACGATCGTCGTCGCGGCCTTCACGCTCACCTGCTGGCCGACGATGGCGCGCACGGCCAGTTCGAACCCGGACCACGCACCCGGCACGCGCAACCCCGGCGCGGCCTCGACGAGCGGCGCGAACCACGGATCGCGCCCGAGCCCGCCGCCGATCGCGGCCGGATCGGCGCCGAGGTCGAACATCGTCGCGACGCGCGCGGCGAACGCCTCGTCGACATGACGCGCGGCGGCCCCTTCGACGGTCGCGATCAGGCAATGCTTGCGCGGATGTTTCGTGACGGTGAGCCGGCCCGCATCGCCGTGCAGGTCGACGATGCGGCGATACGCGCCGTCCGCGACCTGTTCGACGCCCGGAATCGCGCGCCCGCTGAAGAAGCGCAGCACGCGCGCCCAGTCGTACGGCGCCTGGTAGCGCAGCGTCATTTGCGCGGACGGCGGCACGTGGCCGCCGTTCGCGATGGACGTGATCGTTGTCGTTTCGATGCTCAAACCGCACTGCCCTCCGTCACGGCGTCGGCTTCATCGGGGTGGATATGACGCGCCTCGGATGCGAGCAGCGTCGCCTTGCGGCGCACGCCCCAGCGATATCCTGCCAGCGCGCCGCCCTTTTGCACGACGCGATGGCACGGGATCGCGAGCGCGACCGGATTCGACGCGCACGCGGAGGCGACCGCCCGCACCGCGCGCGGCGAGCCGAGCGCCTCGGCAATCTCGGAGTAGCTGCGCGTCTCGCCGTACGGAATATGCGTGAGCGCTTCCCACACGCGCTGCTGAAATGCGGTCGGCGCGATGTCGAGCGGCAGGTCGAATGCGTGCCGCGTGCCGTCCAGGTATGCGCGGATCTGCGCGACGAATGGCGCGAGCCGGGCGGACGCCTCGACCAGCTCGGCGCGGGCAAAGGCGTCCTTCAGCTCGCCGACGAGCGCCGCCGGTTCGTCGCCGAACGCGATCCGGCAGATGCCCTGTCCGGTCGCGGCGACGAGCACGGTGCCGAGCGACGTCGACGCGGTCGCATAGTCGATCGTCAGGCCGGCGCCCTGGCGGCGGAACGCGGACGGCGCCATCCCGAGCTCGCGCGGCACCGACGCATAGAGCCGCGACGGCGAGTTGAAACCCGCATCGACGGCCGCCTGCGTGACCGGCTGCCCGCTTTGCAGCGCCTGCCGCAACGCGGCGCCGCGCTGCGCGGCCTGGTACTGCCGCGGCGACACGCCGACCACGCGCTTGAAGAGCCGCTGCAGGTGGAACGGGCTCACGTGCACGGCATCGCTCAGTTGCTGCAGCGTGAGCCGCTCGGCATGCGCGTCGAGCACCGCGCACGCGCGATTGACGATCTCGAGCTCGCGCGGCAGCCCTTCCGGCTGACAGCGCTTGCAGGGCCGGAAGCCGGCCGCGCGCGCGGCCGCCGGATCGGCGAAGAACGACACGTTCTCGCGGCGCGGCAGCCGCGACGCGCAAGTCGGACGGCAGAACACGCCGGTCGTGCTCACGGCATAGAAGAACGCGCCGTCCGCATGCGGATCGCGCTTGGTCACGGCGCCCCAGCGGGCATCGTCGGTCGGATAGGCAGTTTTCATCTGAACCTCGCACGCTCTAGTGTAGATGGTGCCTACTCTAGACATCGGCACCTGCCGTCGCGCCCTGAATCTTGCTCTGTGATTCGCGCCGCCGAACCGGGGACACATCGGTCGGCCATCCATCCGACAAAACACCCGAAACGGCTGCTCCGGCGCGGTTTTCGTCATCGTCCCGTCACCATTTTGCTGCAGTGCGGATGCGACAAATCGCCGTCCTGACGTTTTTTTGCAAACGGAATATTGCGTCGCACCATCGCCGTGTGTATAGTTGGAACTGTCTCCTCCATGTCTCCTCCTGATATGGATTAAGCCCGTTCCGCACTGCGTGAACGGGCTTTTTTTCGTCTGTCGATTGTGCCGTGTTCCGGCCGGCGGCGCCGGCGCGATGCGTCTACACTCGATGCTCGTCGACTGCGAAGGAGTATCGGTTCATGAAGCCCACCATCCGCGGGATCGATCACATCGTGCTGCGCGTGACCGACATGGCGGCGATGACGCGCTTTTACTGCGACGCCGTCGGCTGCCATGTGGAAAAGGAACAGCCCGATCTGGGCCTCGTGCAGTTGCGCGCCGGCGATGCGCTGATCGACCTGCTGGCCGTCGGCGGCCCGATCGACCGCCCCGACAGCGGGCCGCCCGGCACCGGGCGCAACCTGGATCACCTGTGCCTGCGCGTCGAGCCGTTCGACCCCGACGCATTGATCGCCCATTTCGCCGCGCACGGCGCGCGCCCGGGCGCCCCGGCCGACCGCTACGGCGCCGGCGGCTACGGGCCGTCGATCTACCTGTTCGATCCCGAGGGCAACATGGTCGAATTCAAGGGGCCGCCGCCCGCGATCGGCTGAACGCGGCCGGCATGCGGGCCGTCACGCGTCCGCGCGCGCCTTCAGCACCGTCCATTCGACCGCAACGGGATCGTGGTCCGCGCTCGAGATCCACGCCGCGCCGTCCTGCACCGTGCACTGCAGGCGCATCGTGCGCTCCGCGAGCTGCCCGAGCGCGCTCGCGACGCCGTCGGCGAGCGACAGCACCTGCACGTTGCGCAGCCGTTCGACCTTGCTGCGCACGCCCTGCCACCAGATATCCGAGGTCTTGCCGCCGTACGCGATCACCGTGACCTGCCCGGCGCGGCCGGCCGCCTTCGAGATGCGCCGTTCGTCGGGCTGGCCGGCCTCGATCCACACGTCGATCGCCCCCGTCAGGTCCTTCTGCCACAGATCGGGTTCGTCGACGTCCGACAGCCCCTTGCAGAATTCGAGCCGCTCGTGCGCGAACAGCGCGAACGCGACGATGCGCACCATCATCCGGTCGTCGGTTTCCGACGGATGGCGCGCCACCGTCAGCGCGTGATCGGCGTAGTAGTGCCGATCCATGTCGGCGATTTGCAGTTCGGCTTTGTAGATCGTGGATTTCAGCGCCATGCGGAGTCGGCCCGGGCGGGCATTCGGTTCGGTCGGGCCGTGATGATACCGAATGCGCGCCGCCCGGCGCGTGTCATGCGTGCCCCACAGCGCAACGGCCCGGCATCAGCCGGGCCGTATTCGGTTCGCGCCGCCGGCACCTCGGGCCGGCGCGCTCGCGCGTCGTGCGACTGCGCGGGGATGGATCGGTTACTGCTTCACGAAGCGCGAATCGGTCCAGAGGCCTTGCTGGTCGCTGTTGTCGGCGCTGACGAACTGCACGTCGCCCTGGTCGACCGACACCACGCGGAAGCGCTGGCCTTCCGGCACCGACAGGCAACGGAAGTCGTCGAAGTACTGCTGCTTCGCCTGCGACTTGCCGTCACGCTCGTGATTCAGTACGGAATCCAGATTGTCTTTCGACAGGCAGCCCCACGCATTCTTCGTCAACTGGATTTCCTGCTTCGGCTTCACGGCGGAATCGCCGCCGGCCTGGGCAATCGACACCGCGCAAAATGCGCCGACGAGGGCAAAAAGGATACCGGTACGCTTCATCATGTTCTGTCTCCAGGCTGCGGGCACCAGGCTTGGGTTAGCTATGCGTTTAAAGATGATCGTGAACCCGCGTTTTTCACTTTAGAAGACCGGCAAACGATAGCAAGCACATTTGTTGTGCGACCGCAATAGCGGCGGATTGTCGCACCCCCGTGCCCAGCCCGTTTTTCGCGCGCGCATGCGGCGGAAAACACCTGTCGCGTGGCGGACAGCCCCGTCACGCCGGGCGGAAAGCGTTATCCGACAAGGCTTTCATCCAAGTTACATGGTGGCAATTGAACGGTTTGGATAATCCATTTCGTGATCCCGATCATTTTGATGCGCCGCACATAAAGTCATCCGAAACGATTCGACTTTACCGCAGCGCGGAATCGCCATTACCCGACACAAGAAAAATGCCAGGTATAAGCGAATCCGTATTTATCCGTAGTTCCCCGCATGGATTCGGCACCCGAGAAAGTCCCGTCGCAAGCGTTTTTCGCCAGCGTGTTTACCCTGCCTTATTCGGACTGGATTGCGGGCGTTCGAAATAATCGCGCTGGAAAATGCACATGCGATAGGCGTTGTGATACGCGCCGTTTCCGAAAAATTCTTCCTTCAATTCGGCTTCGTGCTGGAATCCGCATTTCTCGTACACGTGAATCGCCGCCGCATTCGACGTGTCGACGATCAGGTACAGCTTGCGCATGTTCAGCACCTTGAAGGCGTACTCGATCGCGAGGCGCGTCGCCTGCCCTGCATAACCGCGCCCCTGGCATTGCGGCGCGATGATGATCTGGAACTCGCCGCGGCGGTGGATGTAGTCGAGCTCGATCAGCTCGACGAGGCCGACCAGCTCGCGTTGCGCATCGACCGCGACGAACCGCCGTTCGCGCTGGTCGTGCACGTGGCGGTCGTACAGTTGCGACAGTTCCGAGAAGGTTTCGTACGGCTCCTCGAACCAGTAGCGCATGATCTTCGCGTCGTTGTTCAGCTCGTGGACGAAGCGCAGGTCCTGGCGCTCCAGCGGCCGCAGCGCGAGCGTGTGGGTATCGTTCTGGAGTTGCATGTTGGTGTCCTGTTGGATGCCGGCGCACGGGCGGAACGCCCGCGCGGCACGGCCGCGTCCGGGCCCGTTCCGCACTGTAAGAAATTGAACGCGGGCGAGGTTCAGAGCCTAGAATGGGAGCAAGGGTTCCTGCCACCGCAAGGAGGCTATCGTGATCGAGCAAGTCATACTCGGAATATTCCTCGTGCTGCCGCTCGTCATCGTCGCGGCGCTGTTTTCCGACGAACTGTGGCAAGAACACCGGCGCCAGCATCCACGCGACGAAAACGCACCGCATATCGACTGGAAGCATCCGTGGCGCCGCGTGCGACGCGGCCATTGAGCCGGTTCACCCTCGCTCCGCAGCACGCGCCGGCCCGGACGCCCCGAGCCAAGTAACGCGCGCTGCACCAGCCCTTCGACCCGATTCCCGCCCAACCCGTGAGACGCCGACGTGAACGACAAGCCCGCTGCCCCTGCTCACGATATCCCTCACGAAACGATCGACCTGCAGATCGCCGACGTGCTGGCGGCCGTCCGCTACCCGGCGAACAAGGATGCAATCGTCGATGCCGCGCGCGACGCCGGCGCCAGCAACGAAGTGCTGTCGATGCTCGACGGCCTGCCCGAACAGGACTACGCGGACGTCGATGCCGTCACGCACTGGGTCGCCGGCAACTTCGGCCCGGGGCTCGGCATTTGAGCGGATGCCGATAACGCGATAGGATCGGGCCGCACCGGTCGCGCCGCGACCGGGAGGCGTGCCGCCCGGCGCAAGATCGGGTGCGGGCACGCGTGTCCGGGGGACTCCATGGAAGGCATCCTGATCCAGCACACGACGCGACGTCAGCTCTGGTTCGGCGCGCTGACGGCGCTCGTCATCCTGCTCGCGCTCGGGATCGCCGCGCCGCACGCGAATGTCGCGCTACCGGCCGTCGAGCCGTTCATGCCGATGTGCGCGCTCACCGTGTTCACGACCGCGAGCATCGCCGCGTTCTTCCTCGGCGCGCAGTTCACCGTCACGCGCCAGCCCGTGCTCGGCGCACTCGGCGGCGCCTATGCGTTCACCGCGCTCGCCGTCGCACTGCAACTGCTCACCTTTCCCGGCGTATTCGCGCCGCACGGCCTGCTCGGCGCGCGCCCCCAAAGCGCCGCATGGATGTGGATCTTCTGGCATGCCGGCTTCCCGTGCTTCGTGATGGCCGCACTGTTCGCGCGCGAGCGATTGACGCGCGCACCGGTCGGCGAGCACGAGACGCGCCGCTGGACGGTCGCGCTCGTCGGCGGGCCGGCCGTCGCCGCGGCGCTGCTGTGCGCGCTCGCGCTGAACGTGTCGCTGCCGCCGGCGTTCCATCCGCCCGGCGACGCGGCCGTGCTGCCCGTCAACGGCATCGCGCTCGTCGTGTGGCTCCTCAATGCGCTCGCGCTCGTCGCGGTGCTCGCCACCGGCCGGCTGCGCACGACGCTCGACCTGTGGCTCGCGATCGCGGTGCTCGCGTGCCTGACCGACACGACGCTGAACCTGCTGACGACGAATCGCTTCACGGTCGGCTGGTACGTCGCGCGCGTGTTCAGCATGTTCACGCCGGGCGTGCTCGTCTGCGTGCTCGCGTGGGAAGTGACGATGCTGTACCAACAGCTGTTCGAGGCGCATGCGACGCTGGTTCGCTCATCCGCGCGCGACGGGCTCACCGGCGCATTCAACCGCAGCCACTTCAACGACCATTTCCACACGCTGTTCCTGCAGGCGCGGCGCCAGGGCGAACCGCTGTCGCTGCTGATGGTCGACGTCGATCACTTCAAGGCCTACAACGACACGTTCGGTCACGTGAAGGGCGATGCGTGCCTGATCGCGGTCGCGAATGCGCTGGCCGGCGCGGTACGGCGGCCCGCCGATATCGTCGCGCGTTACGGTGGCGAGGAGTTCGCGATCGTGCTGCCGAACACCGGTGCGCGCGGTGCGCGCGTGGTGGCCGACGAAGCGCGCGAAGCCGTGCTTCGGCTCAACCTCGAGATGCCCGATTCGCCGGCCGGACGCGTGAGCGTCAGCATCGGTTGCGCGACCGTGTCGGCCGACGATCTGTCGACGACCGACGCGTTGATCGAAGCCGCCGATGCCGCGCTGTATCGTGCGAAGGATACGGGGCGAAACCGGGTCGTCGTCGCCTGAAAACGTCTGCTGTTTGGCTATTTGTTACGGTCATTGTGACCGGAATAATCCGCCGTTACGGATTGCGGAGCGGCGATACGATCGCTTACAGCCGGTGTTGATGGCGCTCGCTATGCTGGGCTTCATATCGAACCCAAGCAGGTGAACGCGATGAAGAAGACCCTTTTGCTGATTGCCGGCGTCGCCGTGTTGCTGAGCGGCTGTATCGTGGTGCCTGACGGTGGGTACTACGGCGACGGGTATTACCACCATCATCGTCATTGGGATTGAGGCAGGCGAGGATTCCGGCGCGTCGCTCGCGTAACGGCCGACGTGCCGTCGTGATCGATGCGCCGACGGTTTGATTTTCGCCCAGCGATCGGCGCGACGAGCGCAAGCACGGTGGTCGTGCAGCGTAGTGTCGTAAGCAACAGGGCGACCGAGATCGCCTGACAAGAGAGCCGCCCGTCTCGTCCCAGGCGGCCGCTCACTTCCCGATGCAGAACCTGCTGAAAATCACCCCCAGCAGATCATCCGACGTGAACTCCCCGGTAATCGAATTCAGTTGCTCCTGCGCGAGCCGCAGCTCCTCGGCAAACAGGTCGAGCGACTGAGCGCGTTGCTCCGCGTGATCCGCCGCCTGCGCCAGGTGTTCCTGCGCGGCCCGCAGTGCGATCAGATGCCGCTCGCGCGCGAGGTACACACCTTCGGCCCCTGCCTCCCACCCGGCGATCCGCAGCAGTTCCGCGCGCAGCATGTCGATGCCGTCGCCGCGCTTCGCCGACAGATGTACCTCGGTCAGGTCGCCCGCCGCCGCCGGATGCTCGACGCACGCCGGCACGCCGGTCAGGTCCGTCTTGTTCAGCACGCGCACCACCGGCACGCCGCCGGGAAAGCGCGCCGCGATCACTTCGTCATCGGGCGTCATTCCCGTGCGCGAATCGAGCAGATGCAGCACGACATCCGCGCGCTCGATCTCGCTCCACGTGCGCGCGATGCCGATCCGCTCGACTTCATCCTCGGTCTCGCGCAGCCCGGCCGTATCGATGATGTGCAGCGGAATCCCCTCGACCTGGATGGTCTGCGCGACCTTGTCGCGCGTCGTCCCGGCGATCGGCGTGACGATCGCCAGCTCCGCGCCGGCCAGCGCATTCAGCAGCGACGACTTGCCGACGTTCGGCTGCCCCGCGAGCACGACCGACAGCCCTTCGCGCAGCAGCGCCCCCTGCCGTGCATCGCCGAGCACATGCGCCAGCTGCGCGCGGATCCTCGCGAGCTTGCCGCGCGCGTCGGCCGCCTCGAGGAAGTCGATCTCCTCTTCCGGAAAATCGAGCGTCGCCTCGACCAGCATCCGCAACGTGATCACGTCGTCGACGAGCGCATGGATCTGCCGCGAGAACGCCCCATCGAGCGAACGCCCCGCCGAGCGCGCCGCGGCCTCCGTGCTCGCCTCGATCAGGTCGGCGACGGCCTCGGCCTGCGCGAGGTCGAGCTTGTCGTTCAGGAACGCGCGGCGCGTGAACTCGCCCGGCTCCGCGAGCCGCAGCCCGAAACCGCGCCCGGCATCCAGGCAACGCTGCAGCAGCAGTTGCATCACGATCGGCCCGCCATGCCCCTGCAGTTCGAGCACGTGCTCGCCGGTGTACGAATGCGGCGCCGGGAAATACAGCGCAATCCCGCGGTCGAGCGGCGCGCCATGCTCGTCGAGGAACGGCACGTAGCTCGCATGGCGCGGCGCGAGCTTCTGCCCGCACAACGCGTCGATCAGCGGCAGCGCGGCCGCCTCGCCGCCGCGCCCGAACGATACGCGGACGACCCCGATGCCCCCTCGGCCGGCAGCAGTGGCGATGGCGACGATCGGATCGGAGTCGGTAGCGAGCATGGGAATCGGGGATGAGGATGAAAACGGTGCGCCCGCACAACAGTTCGGGCATCGGAACGCCGGCATTGTAGCGTGCCGGCTCACACGCGACCGGCCACCGTGCCGGATTCGAACTCGCCCGAATTTATCCCGCCGGGGATAAGCCGAGTATCAGTCCAGCGCGATGACTTTGCCATCGTTTCGGACGAGTATGCCCGCTGGAGCGCCCCAACGATTTGCCCCCAAATTTCCGCACTCCATCCGGCGAAGGTCGCGATTCGTCCGAAAGAGATACGTTTAGCTCATATGGTTGTCTGAAACGCGTCGATGGAATTGCACAATCTCCCCCATGCCGACATCCGAAGAAAAAGCCGCGTTCTCGGAACGCCTGAAATTCGCCCTGCGGCGCAGCCCGGAGAAGGTCACCGGCGCGACCGAGCTGGCGAATCGATTCAATCTGCGCCACCGCGGAACGCATCCCGTTTCGCCGCAAACCGCGCACAAGTGGCTGACGGGGCGCACGATTCCGACATCGGACAAACTCGAAACGCTCGCCGAATGGTTGCGCGTCGAAGTGCACTGGCTGCATTACGGGCCGTCGCCGAGCGTGATCGAACACCCGACGCCGCAACCGCTGCCCCGCGACGAGCGCTATCCGCCGACGCCCGAGACGATCGAACTCGCGTCGAAAATCGAGGCGTTGTCGCCGCATCAGCGCTACCTCGTGCAGGAGCTGGTCGAGCAGTTCTACGGCGATCTGAAACTCGAAGCGAAGAAAGCCTGACCGGGAACGGCGCGCCGCCGCCGCCGTCGGGAAACAAAAAAGCCGCATGGTCATGAACCATGCGGCTTTTTTGCGTGCGTCGCGGGCGGCTGGCCGCCCGCGCGTGCCACGGGCGTCAGGCAGGCTTCTTCTTGACGCCGCCGAGCTTGCGCGTGATGTAGTACTGCTGCGCGATCGACAGCACGTTGTTCACGACGTAGTACAGCACCAGGCCGGCCGGGAAGAAGAAGAACATCACCGAGAACGCGATCGGCATGAACTTCATCATCTTCGCCTGGACGGGGTCCGGCGGCGTCGGGTTCAGGCTCGTCTGCACGAACATCGACACGGCCATCAGCACCGGCAGGATGAAGAACGGATCGCGCTGCGACAGATCGTGGATCCACAGAATCCACGGCGCGCCGCGCATTTCGACCGAGGCGAGCAGCACCCAGTACAGCGAGATGAACACCGGAATCTGGATCACGACCGGCAGGCAGCCGCCGAACGGATTGACCTTCTCGGTCTTGTACAGCTCCATCAGCGCGGCATTCATCTTCTGCGGATCGCTCTTGAAGCGTTCGCGCAGCGCCTGCATGCGCGGCGTGATTTCCTTCATGCGCGCCATCGACTTGTAGCTCGCGGCCGACAGCGGGAAGAACACGGCCTTGATCAGCACCGTCAGCAGCACGATCGCCCAGCCCCAGTTGCCGACGTAGCTGTGGATCTTCTCGAGCAGCCAGAACAGCGGCTTCGCGATGATCGTCACCCAGCCGTAGTCCTTCACGAGCTCCAGACCCGGCGCGATGCCTTCGAGCATGCGCTCTTCTTCCGGACCGGCGAACAGGCGCGCCTGCACGTCGGCCGACTGGCCCGGCGCGATCGCGGCGACCGGCTGCTTCACGCCGACGCGGTACAGCGTCGGATCGATCTTTTCAGCGTAGATGTCGCGCTTCACGCCCTGCTGCGGAATCCACGCCGACGCGAAGTAGTGCTGCACCATCGCGACCCAGCCGTTGTCGGCGGAGTTCACGAAGTCGGCCTTGTTCTTGTCGAGGTCGCTGAAGTTGATCTTCTGGAAGTGCTTCGCGTCCGTGTAGACCGCCGGCCCGAGGAACGTGTGCGAGAACATCGGCGTTTCGACGGCCGTGTTGTCGCGCACCAGTTCCATGTAGACCGTCGGCGTGACAGGCGCCGTGCCGACGTTGTCGATCTTGGTGTCGACGCCGATCACGTAGCTGCCGCGCGTGAACGTGTAGGTCTTCACGACCTTCACGCCGCCCTTCACCGGCGACTCGAACGACAGCTTCAGCGTGTTCTGGTCGCCCGTCAGCGACGTCGAGCCGGGGTTCAGCTGCGTGTAGACGTCGTTGTGGTTCGGGAAATCGCCGCCGAGCAGGCCCGTGCGCGCGAGATACGTGTGGCCGGCCGTGTGGTCGAACAGCGTGATGTACAGGTCGGGCTGCTTGCCGTCGCCCTGCTTCTTCAGCGTCAGCTTCGCGAGCGTGCCGCCGCGCGTGTCGATTTCGCCGTCGTACACGTCGGTCGAGAACTTCACGAGCTGCGCCTGCGCGGCCGGGGCCGTCGTCGTCGGTGCGGCGCCGGCCGCGGCGGCAGGCACGTCACCTGCGGTCGTCGTCGTCGCGCCCGTGCCCGATGCGCCGCCGGCCGCGGCCGCGGGGGCCGTCTGCGTGGCGCTCGGGAAGAACATCGACGGGCGTCCATGGGACCGCTGCCAGTTGTCGTACAGCATGACAGCTGACATGAAGAAGATCACCCATAGGACGGTGCGTTTGATATCCATGCGTTGTCTCAGAGTCGATGGGACCGCGCGTCGGCTTCGCCGCGAGCGCGAGTGTCGGAGTTGGGCGGCGGGACGAGGTCGATGCCGCCCGCGGAAAACGGATGGCATCGGCACACGCGCCTGACGGCGAGATACGTGCCGCGCGCGGCGCCATGATACTGGATTGCCTCGCGCGCGTAATCCGAACAGGAAGGATAAAAACGGCAACGGTTGCCGAGCATCGGGCTCACGGCAACCTTGTAGAAGCGCAGCAAGGCGATCAGTACCGTTTCCATACCTTGGGCGGCGCCGTACGACGCCGCGTCAAAACCGGCCGGGCAGGCGCGAACGCCGCACCGGGCACGGATGCGTCACTCGGACGCGGGCTTCGACGCACGGCGCGCGATTTCCCGGACTGCCCTGTCGAGCAGTTCGCGGATCTCGGCCGCGCACATCGCCGCGAGCGGGGCGGAAGCCGCGCTCGGCAGCGCTTTCTTGTCGAAGCGCGTGTGCTGCCGCAGCAGCAGGTCGTAACCGGCGAATTCGGCCCGGCGCAGGCGAAACTGATCGCGCGCCAGCCGCTTCACGAGGTTACGCGTCACCGCTCGCGGCGCATACTTCTTGCCGATGACGAGCCCCAGACGTGCAGGCTGACCGGTCGGTTTGCCGTAAATCACGAAGTGCGCGGAGCGCCGCCAGGGGCGCAAACGAAAAACGGATGAAAATTCATCCGTTTTCAGAAGTCGCGCAGCTTTCGGGAAGGCGGCTTTCGTCTGCGACGGATTCGCACCCGGCTCGACGGCACCTTCCGCAGGACTGCGGACGGCGGACACAGCGCGCAACCTGCCTTAGATGGCGAGGCGCTTGCGGCCCTTCGCGCGGCGAGCGTTGATGACCTTGCGGCCACCTGCCGTCTTCATGCGGACACGGAAGCCATGGGTGCGCTTGCGGCGCGTCACGGACGGTTGGTAAGTACGTTTCATGATGTTCTCACTTGTTCGAGAATGTCGAAATTCAGGGGACCGCGTGCCCTTAACCGGAGGCATTCGGGCGAACGCAATCGCCGGGAATACAGGATTGGTTTTCGCGGAACCCGCTATTTAAACCGTTTTTCCGTTGATGGTCAATACTTTACGAGTCGCCCGCCTGTGCCGGGCCGCTCCGATCCGGCCCCGCGCCTCACAAACACAGCCTGTGGATAAGTCCCGCTGTGGCCGCGTTTGGCGTTAGAATCTCGCCTTATCTCCAAGAATCCCGCACGCCGCCTCGGCTCGCGCCTGCCCCTCCAACACTGTGACGCAGGCGTCCGAGGCACGCTCGCACGACCGCTTCGGGCCTTGTTGCGCGACCGCGACAAGGGCGCCGGCGAGCCGCGCTGTGCACGCAAAAAACGACAGTTACTTGATGAACGATTTCTGGCAACACTGTTCCGCACTGCTGGAGCGCGAGCTGACGCCCCAGCAGTACGTGACGTGGATCAAACCCTTGGCCCCGGTGGCCTTCGATGCGTCGGCGAACACGCTGTCCATCGCCGCGCCGAACCGTTTCAAGCTGGACTGGGTCAAGAGCCAGTTTTCGGGACGGATCTCCGATCTGGCCCGGGATTTCTGGAACGCGCCGATCGAAGTCCAGTTCGTCCTGGATCCGAAGGCCGGCATGCGCAGCGCGCCCGCCGGCAGCGCGCCGGCTGCCCCGCGCGCGCCGCTCACCCCGAACGGCCCGGCCGCGACGGTCGCCGCGATCGCCGCCAACCTGACCGCGAATGCCGCCGCCGCGCCCAGCGCGCCGGCCGACGTGCCGATGACGCCGTCGGCGGCCGCCGCGCATCACCTGAACGCCGACGACGCCGACATCGACCTGCCGAGCCTGCCCGCGCACGAAGCGGCGGCCGGCCGCCGCACGTGGCGCCCGGGCCCCGGCGCGGCCCCCGCGAACGGCGGTGAAGCCGATTCGATGTACGAACGCTCGAAGCTGAACCCGGTGCTCACGTTCGACAACTTCGTGACCGGCAAGGCCAATCAGCTCGCGCGCGCCGCCGCGATCCAGGTCGCGGACAACCCGGGCATCTCGTATAACCCGCTGTTCCTGTACGGCGGCGTCGGCCTCGGCAAGACCCACCTGATCCACGCGATCGGCAACCAGCTGCTGCTCGACAAGGCCGGCGCGCGAATCCGCTACATCCATGCGGAACAGTACGTGTCGGACGTGGTGAAGGCGTACCAGCGCAAGGCGTTCGACGACTTCAAGCGCTACTACCATTCGCTCGACCTGCTGCTGATCGACGATATCCAGTTCTTCTCCGGCAAGTCGCGCACGCAAGAGGAATTCTTCTACGCGTTCGAGGCGCTCGTCGCGAACAAGGCGCAGGTGATCATCACCAGCGACACGTATCCGAAGGAAATCTCGGGCATCGACGATCGCCTGATCTCGCGCTTCGACTCGGGCCTCACCGTCGCGATCGAGCCGCCCGAGCTGGAAATGCGCGTCGCGATCCTGATGCGCAAGGCGCAGTCGGAAGGCGTGAACCTGTCGGAGGACGTCGCGTTCTTCGTCGCGAAGCACCTGCGCTCGAACGTGCGCGAACTCGAAGGCGCGCTGCGCAAGATCCTCGCGTATTCGAAGTTCCATGGCCGCGAGATCTCGATCGAGCTGACCAAGGAAGCGCTGAAGGACCTGCTGACCGTGCAGAACCGGCAGATTTCGGTCGAGAACATCCAGAAGACCGTCGCCGACTTCTACAACATCAAGGTCGCCGACATGTACTCGAAGAAGCGCCCCGCGAACATCGCGCGGCCGCGGCAGATTGCGATGTACCTGGCGAAGGAACTCACGCAGAAGAGCCTGCCGGAAATCGGCGAGCTGTTCGGCGGGCGCGACCACACCACCGTGCTGCACGCGGTGCGCAAGATCGCCGACGAGCGCAGCAAGGACGCGCAGCTCAACCACGAGCTGCACGTGCTGGAACAGACGCTGAAGGGCTGAGCGCGCGCACCGCGCTTGATAATTCGGCCTCCGCCCCAATTTAAGGGGGGCGGTTCGGTTTTGAGGCACAATACTGGTTTGACCGCCCCGGTGGTGGCGGGCCAAGAGCCCGGCCGGCGGGGCGCTGCGAGGCTGCTGCGCTGCAGGCCGTTACTCAACGAAGGAACTCTATGCAACTGGTCAAGACCGAACGAGACACCCTCCTCAGGCCGCTGCAAACGGTCAGCGGCATCGTCGAACGCCGCCATACGTTGCCGATCCTCGCCAACCTGCTGATCACCAAGAACGGCCCGGACGTTTCATTCCTGTCGACCGACCTGGAGCTGCAGATCACCACGCGCGCCGATTTCGGCGTCGGCGGCGACCAGATCGCGACCACCGTCGCGGCCCGCAAGCTGCTCGACATCCTGCGCGCGATGCCTGACGGCCAGGTCACGCTGTCGCTCGCCGACAAGCGCCTCACCGTTCAATCGGGCAAGAGCCGCTTCGCACTGCAGACGCTCGCGGCCGACGAGTTCCCGACCGTTGCGCAGGCCAAGGATTTCGGCGCCACGCTGACCGTCCCGCAGAAGTCGTTCCGCCAGCTGCTGGGCATGGTGCACTTCGCGATGGCGCAGCAGGACATCCGCTACTACCTGAACGGCATGCTGCTCGTCGTCGACGGCGACCAGCTGATGGCCGTGGCCACCGACGGCCACCGCCTCGCGTTCTCGTCGATGAAGCTCGAAGGCGGCACGTTCGGCCGCCAGGAAGTCATCGTGCCGCGCAAGACGATTCTCGAGCTGCAGCGCCTGCTCGAGGACATCGACGACACCGTCACCATCGACATCGCGCAAACCCAGGCCAAGTTCACGTTCGGCCAGGTCGAGCTCGTGTCGAAACTCGTCGAGGGCAAGTTCCCCGACTTCCAGCGCGTGATCCCGAAGGCGCACAAGAACACGTTCGAGATCGGCCGTGAAGAACTGCAGCGTTCGCTGCAGCGCGCGGCGATCCTGACCTCGGACAAGTTCAAGGGCGTGCGCTGCATCATCGCGCCGGGCCAGTTGAAGATCATGTCGACCAACGCCGATCAGGAAGAGGCGCAGGAAGAACTCGAAATCGCCTACCAGGGCGATACCGTCGACATCGGCTTCAACGTCACGTATCTGCTCGACGTGCTCGCGAACCTGAAGGTCGACACCGTGCAGGTGAGCCTCGGCGACGCCAGCTCGAGCGCGCTGATTACCGTGCCCGAGAACGACGAGTTCAAGTATGTCGTGATGCCGATGCGCATCTGACGCGCACGACATCAAGACACACACCAGGGGGCGGCAAGCCCCTTTGGCGTTTTTATGGCGAACCGACAACCCGTCCTTTCGGTGCCCGACCGGCACCGTGGATGGGCCAGGAAACTGGAGCGGCCCGGCGATTTCCTTCGCTGAAACGCACCGCGCCGCCACTAGAGTGGCCTCGCAGAACCGGAAGATATCCATGAGTGAACAGCACAATTCGCAACCCGATAACAGCAGCTACGGCGCCTCGTCGATCCAGATCCTCGAAGGTCTGGAAGCGGTGCGCAAGCGCCCCGGGATGTACATCGGCGACACGTCGGACGGCACCGGTCTGCACCACCTCGTGTTCGAGGTGCTCGACAACTCGATCGACGAAGCGCTGGCCGGGTACTGCAACGACATCCACGTGACGATTCACGCCGACAACTCGATTTCCGTGACCGACAACGGCCGCGGGATTCCGACCGACGTGAAGATGAACGACAAGCACGAGCCGAAGCGCAGTGCGGCGGAAATCGTGATGACCGAGCTGCACGCCGGCGGCAAGTTCGACCAGAACAGCTACAAGGTGTCGGGCGGCCTGCACGGCGTGGGTGTGTCGTGCGTGAACGCGCTGTCGAGCTGGCTGCGCCTCACCGTGCGCCGCGACGGCAAGAAGCGTTTCATGGAGTTCCACCGCGGCGTCGCGCAGGATCGCGTGATCGAGGTGGTGGACGGCGTGGAAGTGTCGCCGATGCTCGTGACCGGCGACACCGAGAACCGCGGCACCGAAGTGCATTTCATGGCCGATCCGACGATTTTCGGCACGGTCGAGTATCACTACGACATCCTCGCGAAGCGGATGCGTGAGCTTTCGTTCCTGAACAACGGCGTGCGGATTCGTCTCACGGACCTGCGTTCGGGCAAGGAAGACGATTTCGCGTTCGCCGGCGGGGTGAAGGGCTTCGTCGAGTTCATCAACAAGACGAAGACCAACCTGCACCCGACGGTGTTCTTCGCGAACGGCGAGAAGGACGGCGTGGGCGTCGAAGTCGCGATGCAGTGGAACGACAGCTACAACGAAAACGTGCTGTGCTTCACGAACAACATTCCGCAGCGCGACGGCGGCACGCACCTGACCGGCCTGCGGGCCGCGATGACGCGCGTCATCAACAAGTACATCACCGACAACGAAATCGCGAAGAAGGCGAAGGTCGAGACGACCGGCGACGACATGCGCGAAGGGCTGTCGTGCGTGCTGTCCGTGAAGGTGCCGGAGCCGAAGTTCAGCTCGCAGACGAAGGACAAGCTGGTTTCTTCCGAGGTTCGTGCGCCGGTTGAGGAAGTTGTGGCGAAGGCGCTGGAAGAGTTCCTTTTGGAAACGCCGATCGACGCGAAGATCATTTGCGGGAAGATCGTCGAAGCTGCTCGGGCGCGGGATGCTGCGCGGAAGGCGCGTGAGATGACGCGACGCAAGGGTGTGCTCGACGGCGTTGGTTTGCCGGGCAAGCTCGCGGACTGCCAGGAGAAAGACCCGGCGAAGTGCGAAATCTACATCGTCGAGGGTGACTCGGCAGGTGGGTCCGCGAAGCAAGGGCGTGACCGGAAGTTCCAGGCGATCCTGCCGCTGCGCGGCAAGGTGCTGAACGTCGAGAAGGCGCGCTACGACAAGCTGCTGTCGTCGGAACAAATCGTCACGCTCGTGACCGCGCTTGGGTGCGGTATTGGCAAGGAAGACTACAACCTCGAGAAGCTCCGCTATCACCGCATCATCATCATGACCGACGCGGACGTCGACGGTGCGCACATCCGGACGCTGCTGCTCACGTTCCTGTATCGCCAGATGCCGGACATGATCGAGCGCGGGTACGTGTATATCGCGCAGCCGCCGCTTTACAAGATCAAGGCGGGCAAGGACGAGCGGTATCTGAAGGACGACGTGGAGCTCAACGCGCATATGCTGCGGTTGGCGCTGCAAGGGTCGGAGCTCGTGCCGGGTGAGAATGCTGCGGCGATTTCGGGCGATGCGCTTGGGGAGTTGGCGCGGTCGTATCTGCTGTCGCAGAGCGTGATCGAGCGGTTGAGCCGGTTGTATGACCCGGCCGCGCTGGAAGCGGTCATGGATGGGGTGGTGATCGATCTCTCCAGCGAGGCTTCGACCGAGGCTTCGGCTAAGGCTTTGCACGCTGCGTTGCACGACGAGGCTTTGAAGAACGAAGTGCGTGTGGTGCCTTCGTATGACCCGGTTCGCGAACAACGTGCGTTGCATGTCGAGCGCACGCATCACGGCAACGTGCGGGTTTCGGTCATCGACCAGGAATTCCAGCACACGGCAGATTATCAGCAGCTCGTGACGACCGCGAATACGTTCAAGGGGCTGATTGGGGAAGGTGCGGTCATCAAGCGCGGTGAGCGCAGCATGGCCGTCGCGGACTTCAAGAGCGCGATGAAGTGGCTGCTGGCGGATGCTGAACGCAACGTCTCAAAACAACGCTATAAGGGCCTCGGCGAGATGAACCCCGAGCAGCTGTGGGAAACGACGATGGATCCGGCAGTGCGGCGTCTGCTGCGTGTGCAGATCGAGGATGCGATTGCTGCGGACGGGATCTTTACTACCCTCATGGGGGATGATGTGGAGCCGCGGCGGGCGTTTATTGAGAGCAATGCGTTGCGGGCGGGGAATATTGACGTTTAACCCAGGCTGTAGCGGGAACCATAAGGTGAGATTTTGGGAAGCATCCACTGAGATATTTATTGATGGATGCACTCCGATAGCTCACATTACAGCACCTAGCTAACGTCACAGCCGCAGGAACGAGGGCCGCAATGTTGAGGTGGCCCTCGTTTTTTCAGTCTCGGCAACAATCAGGGGGCGTTTCAGCTTGACTTATGCTGCCTTCGCCAGTCCGCGGTACTTGGCTGTGCTTCAGGCCAATGTACTGAAAGCGATTCAGCCTGCGACAGCATCGCCCGGCTCAAGCACCGGGGCTTCGTTGGTCGCCAAAGCATCGTAGTCGGGGTGGCTCGGTTTGCTGCTCTAGCGAATGCGCTTCTGCTTCTTATAGATAGACCCACGGCGCTCACCACCGCCGAAAGACACCACGCGGCGATGACCCTTGATTCCCTCCTATCTGACGCCGGCAAAAACGTGGAATCTGGCGAAGTCGGTGACGGTGGAGTGAAAGGCCGGCTGGGGCGGGTGACCGTGCTAAGTTGCATTAATTCCGGTTATGGACACTCGATTTAGGTTTGGTTACGAGGGCCTTTTGTGCCGCCAAGCCTTTCCTGACAAGGCGTAACTGAAACTGTTGTCAAAGGGGCGCCGGAGCTTTTTTCGGCGCCCCTTTTTTGCGATTGCCTTGCAGATTTCATAAATTCCACAGGAGCGACGCCCCATTGAGCGAACGTTCGCGGCCTCATTGTCGGCCTGCGCCCCCACCCTCCAGACCTTTCAGCCATCCAACGCCCACCACCTAACCCCGGCAAAGGCTGTGGAGTTAAGCTGTTGTTGTCGCGCCAAGACAACCTGTTCTTGACGCTTTTGCGGCCGAAACACGTCTTCCACAAGACCTCCCTGTCGCCAAAGTCTGCAGACGCTTCAAATCCCCGTGGTCGCACCCTTTTTCGGGTCACAGTGACCATCTCGCCTGACCGGCGCCTATTTGGATATAGCGAGAGCGGTCCGTCGTGGCGCTTGGTCTCAGAGACTCCACTCTGCTAGCAACTCCGACCGTCCATGCCAAAGCGGCCGACCGATGCGCCTAAGTGCGACGCGTCGTGCCTGGACGCATTCCCATATTGGCAAAACCCCAATAGCTGTATATATATACAGTATCCAATTTCCGCTCTCTCAGCGTCCAGTGAGCCCTTCGAGCAGGAGCACCGTCCGCTTCGCGTTCTCAAGCGCCCCCTCCAAAGCGTTCTCGGTGTGGGATTGCTCGCTCAACGCTTCGGCCATCCGAGCTAGGCAGTAGTTGATGAGCGACACAGGTGCGCCGAGTTGCTCTCTCTCGTACCGCGAGAGGGCTGACTTGCTGACACCGGTCGTGGCGGCAAAATCGGCTTGCGTATTTGTGCCGCGGGCCCAACGGAGGAGTTCGCCCTGACTGCGAGGTGGAAACATGCGTGGAAAAATGCTGTAGTAGCAACATGGTTGCTATAATAGCAACTTTCAGCCGGCTCGAAGCCTATACTTCGTCTCAAGACTTCTGAGGTTCAAATGGCCCGTTCAGACCAACTAAAAGCATTACTGCGCGCCTATGCTGGTGACAATCACGAGCATTTCTTCGCGGTGGCTATGCAGATGGCGGCGGACGAAGCGCACCGCGGGCACACGAAATTGGCGGCAGAACTGCGCGACCTCGTCGATGCGGCCAAGGCTGGCAAACCTACGCTCAAAATTGGGGCGCGCGGAAAGACTTCCGCCCGCCCTATTCCACTTGCGCAACCCAAGGGGGAGCTGGCTGAGCTGCTCGCGGTTCAATATCCGGAGGAGCACCTGCAGCACATGGTGCTGTCCGATGGAGTTCGTCAGAAACTTGCTCGTGTGCTGCGTGAGCAGCGCCACCACGAGCAGTTGCGTCTTCATGGGTTGAGCCCGAGGCGCAAGCTTCTGCTTGTGGGCCCGCCGGGAACTGGCAAAACCATGACTGCGGCGGCGCTCGCCGGCGAGCTCCGGCTCCCGCTCTTTACTGCGCGGTTCGATAGCCTGATAACAAAGTTCATGGGCGAGAGCGCGTCCAAGCTGCGTCTCGTCTTTGAAGCGTTGAAGTCGAGTCGCGGCGTGTACTTTTTCGACGAATTCGACTCGCTAGGTCTGCAGCGAGGCAGCCAGCATGACGTCGCCGAAATGCGACGCACGCTCAACATGTTTCTGCAACTCATTGAGCAGGACACGTCGGACAGCCTTCTAATTGCAGCAACGAATCACGGGAAGGACCTCGACACGGCTCTGTTCCGCCGATTCGATGACGTCATCAACTATGAAGCGCCCGACGAGCAGCAGATTGAAGCTCTGCTCAAAAACAGCCTCGGCACGTTCGTGACGCCGAAAATAGACTTCCGGCGACTGGCTCAAATTGGCCGCGGCGAGTCTCACGCTGACATTGTCAAGGCATGTCTCGATGCCCTCAAAGACGCCATCATGGAAGGCGAGAAAGTGGTTAGCCACGAGAGCGTTGAGCGCCATCTAGAAGAACGTGCTCAAGGGCGCAATTTCCGCGTGTAAATCTTTGTAAGAACTGCTGTAGACTCTTGAACTAATAGAACAAATTAGAGCTTAAGAGAATGGCAGACGAACTTAAAAGTCACCTGTCCATTGACGGATATGTGACCGGGGTCAAATTTCGCTCTCCGTTAAACGTCATCCGGGAGCCCGCTCCGCAGCGGGCGGACCGGGGGGCACACGGAGCACGCCTGCTAAGCAGATTGAGGAGCTCGGCGGCGACATCGAAGACCTGGAAGACCTGCGCCAGCAGCTTGGGCTCCCTCTGCGCCGCGGCATCCGAATCGCCATTGAATTCAGGCCGCGGAACTCGTTTGATTACGGCTCGGTTGAGTGGGCAAAAGACGGCATCCAGCTCCTGACTGTGATTCCTCAAGATGACCACGACGTCGTCGTGTTGCACGTGCCGGACGGGAAGCTATCGGCATTTGTGAAGCGCATCCAAGAATACATACATGAAAACAACAAGAAAGGCGACAAACCTAAGAACGCTCCGCTGGTAAATGCGATTGAGAATATTCGGCGCGCGGCGTTTTCTGAACTCTGGACCGACGCGGCTGCCCCGCCAGAAGACAATGAGAATCATTGGTTTCAGGTCTGGTTGCGGCATACCGCAGGCAAGCCGGAAGCCGTCGTCGCCGAGTTCAAAGCCGAGGCAGGCAAGGTAGGCATCGAGGTTACCCCCGGATATGTCCCGTTCCCCGGCAGATTGGTGATTGCCGCGTATGGGAATCGCCTAGCGTTCCAGCAAGCGGTCGATGTGCTCGACTTGATTGCTGAAATCCGGTTTGTCGAGCCGAATGCGGAATTTTTCATCAGCGAACTAACCGCTGCCGAACAGGCTGACTGGATTCTCGACTTGGTCGAACGTACGACTGTTGGCGATGCCGACGCACCGCATGTATGCATTCTGGATACCGGTGTGAATAATGGGCATCCGCTACTGGAGCAGGCACTGCATGCACACGACATGCACACCTACCATCCGGATTGGCCGAAACACGATGCGGACAGGCATGGCAGCGAGATGGCAGGCATCGCTCTGTACGGCGATTTGTCTTCAGCGCTCAATTCACAAGAGCAAATGGCGCTGCCACATCGCCTTGAATCCGTGAAGATTCTCCCGCCCGAAGGAGCGAATTCGCCAAAGCTTTGGGGCGCTGTAACTATCGATTCGGTCGGTCGCGTTGAGGTCGAAAATGCCAAACGCACTCGGGTTTTTGCGATGATGACGACATCTGTCGGACACGTTGAGGGAAACCCGTCAGAGTGGTCTGCGACCATAGACCAATTGGCATTCGGTCGAGCGCCGGTAGACATCCCGACGCTGAAAGCACACCTCAAGGCGAAATCAAAAATCGAGGAGACGCCGCGCGTCCCGCGGCTCTTTGTACTCTCTGCAGGCAACGTGGAATGGCCAGAATGGGCCGAGTACCCAGAGAAGAACGCCCAGAGTCCAGTTCAAAATCCCGCGCAGTCATGGAACGCCCTGACTGTCGGAGCATGCACGCACCTCGTTGACATCGATACCAAGAAGCATCCGGGTTATAAGGCAATTGCCGCACGCGGCCATCTCTCGCCTGCCTCAACGACCTCAATGATTTGGAGCGGAACAGCGTGGCCCTTCAAGCCGGACGTAGTTGCGGAAGGCGGCAATGGTTCGTTGGACGCATTGGGCATGGTCGATACCGGACCGGAGTCGCTGCGCGTTCTTACCACGTCGAATCGTCCGCTGGAGGAACCATTCGCGGCCTCAGGCGACACCAGCGCTGCCGCTGCCGAAGTTTCCCGCATTTGCGCTCACCTGCGCGCCCAGTACCCTGGGTACTGGCCCGAAACCATTCGTGCCCTTGTCGTCCACGGCGCTGAGTACACGCCAGCCATGCGCGCGACTTTGTCCGCAAAACCGAAAAAAGAGGACAAAGAGCAGCTGCTGCGCACCTTTGGCTACGGGATGGTCAGCCTCGAGCAATCGGAGTTCTCAACCATCCATCGCCCGACGCTCGTTATTCAGGGGGAATTCAATCCATACGTTCGCGGGGGCAAGTCAATCACGCTCGGCGACATGCAGCTGCACGACCTTCCGTGGCCAGAGGAAGAGCTGCGAGCGCTTGGCGCGACGCAAGTCGAGATGCGCGTCACGCTATCGTACTTTGTCGAACCAAACCCGAGCTCGCGCGGCTGGCAAAGCAAGTTCCGATATCAGTCTCACGCACTTCGGTTCGCAGTGAAGGCTGCGACAGAAGACGCCAGCGAATTCCGCAAGCGAATCAACAAGGTCGAGCGGATGGAGGGCGAAGCAGGATTCACCGACCCAGATTCCGCGCAATGGCTATATGGCCTTCAACTTCGTTCGCGAGGCTCGTTGCATTCCGACGTCTGGACCGGAACTGCGGCGCAGCTCGCCTCGAAATCTCATGTGGCCGTCTTCGCCGTGGGCGGCTGGTGGAAAGATTGGGAGCAGTTGAAGCAGTGGAAACACAAGACGAGATATGGCCTAGTCATCTCGCTCCGGGTCGCCGACACTGTGGATACTGACATTTACACGCCCATCGCAAACATTATCCAGCAAGGCATCGCAATTGATATTGACGTGCCCAGGGGCTCGCAGAACTAATAGTAGTCAAGACGCGCGCGCCTTCCATCTCAAGATGGTCACGCGTTCGGTTTAAACGCACTGCCCAAAAAGATTCGAGATATAGCAACTGCATGGACGCAAGAATTCACGTAGTTTCGCCTAGGACCTCACTGCGGACGGCTCCCCCACATTCGTTTATCTTGACGCAAGATAACTGGGACGATTTTGGGTACAAGACCCAATATCACTTGAGCTATGCTGATGGCGATGGAAATGTGACCCACATTGGGAATGTAAAGATACTGCACATTAACCAGCCCGAATCCAGCTCTTCTGCGTTGCATCAGGCGTTTGACTCTCTCGGAGACGAATACTGCTCATTGGGGCAATCGCTCGACTACTACCAGCGAATAGCAGAGATGCCTGAAGAGGATAGAAACTATGTTCTGTCCGCACTGAAAGATGTAATTCGTGACCGTAGTCGTCAAACTCGCTTCGAGTCTGAGGTGGGATGGCGGAAGTCCTTGCTCCGCGAAATTGGCTCGCTTGACGAATTCGTTCCGCTCGCTTCGACGATTTTGGAGCAAAACTATAGCGAATTGCCGAGTCTCGGCTCCCATTTTGAATTCCGGATGCCCGGGTGGTCAAGCGCCGTTGAATTTGCGTTCGATGCTCCAAACGTCCCGGATGTACGACCATATCTGGAACGTGCCGCAGACGGCCCCCCAGCCGAACTACCGCGTCGCATTTCCGTTGTTATCGGGCGCAACGGCTCTGGCAAAAGCACACTACTCTCGCGACTCGCCCGATTCGCGCATGCATCACGTGGCGACCGTCTACGGCACAACCTAACCTCACTGGGAGAGTTGACACCCGCTGGACTGGGATTCTCACGCATTTTAACGGTTTCTTATAGTGGGTTCGACAACTTCCAGGTGCCGGGCGTTACACGACGGGAACGACAGACGATTGCCGAAGAACTGGCCAGAGGAACCGGTCGCTTTATCTTTTGTGGGCTTCGAGATATTGGAGCAGAGTTGGGTTCAGAACTGGACCACTCGCCAGGGGACGATAATCAGTGGACTCCATTCGAAGACCGACAACAGACAACCATGCTGAAATCGGCTCAGACTTTGAGTGCCGAATTTGCCAGAACAGTCGACCGCGTCCGAGCTCTAGAGCGTGGCTCTCTTCTTGCCATTGCTTTGCAGCCAATTCTCGCAGACCCATCGTTCAACGACCTTCGTCCTACCCTCTACGGTCAGCTAATGACGGGAAACTGTGAGCAAATGTTCCTTGCTTGGAGCACAGGCCATAAAATCGTGTTACATGTGATTTGCAGCCTCGTTGCCTACGTCGAACCCCGTTCACTCGTCCTTTTCGACGAACCTGAAACGCATTTGCATCCTCCATTACTCGCTTCGTTGATGCACTCCTTACGACGGGTACTCGCGGAGAAAGATGCGTATGCCGTCGTCGCGACGCATTCGCCTGTCGTTTTGCAGGAAACCATGGCGAAGCATGTGCACATCATCTCAAGAGAAGGCTCAGAGACGGTGGTTCAACGGCCCGGCGCCGAAACTTTTGGCGAGAATATCGGCATTCTCACATCAAGCGTATTCAATCTCACGTCGGAGGTCACCGATTTCAACGAGACGCTACGGAAGCTGGCGAGGCAGGTGCAGAATCTCGACCAGCTCGAGGCACTCTTCGAAACGGGAGGGCTTAGCCTTCAAGCACGCGCATACGTAATGTCCGTTCTGGCATCCGCACGGTAACAGCAAATGTGGAAACTCCCTCTGCCAGACGATGCTCCGGCCATGGATGAGCTGGTCACGGCACTCACTCCCGCGCGCGGTGCACCGGTCGTTGAACTCTCGGACGACGATAAAGCTGCGTTTCTCGACCTGTATCGGCTTTACGATGCCCATCGAGGAGAACCGAGCCTCGAGCTCGAGGCCAGGAATATTTCCGCTGTCGCGGCCCAGGCGGTTCACGACGGGTACGATGCGACACAGGCCGGCAGTCGTCTTGCGCACCTTCGCACAAGATTGCAGGCCGGCATCCCCCGGTGCCCCTTCTGCGGATTTGCGCCAGTAACGTCTCTTGACCATCACTTGCCGCGTTCGACATATCGAGCGCTTGCTGTATATGCGCGCAATCTTGTTCCCGCATGCGGCACTTGCAACCAAAAAAAGGAGCCTCCGTCGGCGGTCAAGAGGAACATCAAAGGTTCATCAACGCCTACTTTGCCGACCTTCCTGCCGAGCGATTCTTCGTTGCGAGATGCGCCATGGTGGGCGGAGCGCTCGTCACCCAGTTCGAAGTCGTTCAAACGCCCGGACTGTCCGACCATGTTTTCAGAAGGCTAACGTATCAGTTCCAGCGACTCGAACTCAACGCTCGTCTACAGGGGGAGACCATGGATTTCCTCGTTTCCCTTGAGACCGGGTTGGAAGATGCATACAACACACCAGAGGGTGCGCTCGCTGTGTCGCATTTCCTTGCCAGGTCCGCGACATCACAAGAGCGCGTGAACGGCCTCAATCATTGGAAGACGGCGCTGCTACACGGACTGACCGGATGCATTGAATTCTGTGACGGCGGCTTCAGACTCGGCCATGCAAACCCGGGCGCCTGACCTAACGCAATGCAGTCGCGTGACGGTTTTGCTTCTGACCGCGCGCAATCTGCAGCAAACATCCTCTGCTCTTATCTCGCCGCGCACAGGTATGCCCTTGCGTATGAAACCGCTGTCGACATTTGCGATACGTTGGCGGTGACGATAATGGCCGACAAAGGTGTCCGCCCGACCATTGCGTAAGCAGCCTCATGAACCACGCTTCTTCGCCATAACGGCTCGGATGTCCTTCTCGCTAACCTTTCCGGTCTTATCGCGCATTGTCTTCAGGGTCGTGTCCGGCGCGAATCCCGGGATGGGTTTCTGCAAGTTCTTGTTCTTCGTATTGCCGTGCTTCAGGTCAATCGTTCCGTCCTTGTCACGATGGCGACCATCGAGTCCAGGTTGCTTCATGGTGGCGCTCCTTTTGGTTATGAGGGGATTCGAAATGCCGTAACATTATGTGACGACGGATGAGTTGGACGAGGAGCTAATGCAGTATCAGCGGAGAGAACCAAGAACTCGCTGATTGCTCTCTCACGTATCGCTCCTCTGCTCTCTATGCTCCAACCCACGCCAATGAAAGCGATTCCGCCTGCGACAGTACGGTGTCCGTCGCCTCCTCCTGTCGGTCCGGCGGGTACTTGTAGCGTTTGAGCAGCGTCTTGACCATCACTCGCAGCCTTGCACGCACGGTTTCCCGCTTCGACCAATCGACCGTGACCGAGCCCCGAAGCTTCACGACCAGCTCAACTGCGATTTTCTTGAGCGTGTCATCGCCCAGCTCACGCACAGCGGCTTCGTTGGTCGCCAGAGCATCGTAGAACGCCATTTCATCTGGGCTCAGGCCCAGCTCCATACCGCGCTGAGCCTCAGCCTGGAACTTCTTCGCCATCGCAATCAGTTCCTCGATGACCTGGGCGGTCTCCACGGCACGATTGCGGTAGCGCGTCAGGCTCTGTTGCAGTAGCTCCGAGAACTTCGCGCTCTGCACGACATTGGTCTTGAAACGCGACTTGATTTGGTCTTTTAGCAGGCGCTCCAGCAGCTCGACAGCCAGGTTGCGTTGCTGCATGTGGCGCACATCCTCGAGAAAGCCATCGGAGAGCACGCTGATGTCGGGACGCTTCAGCCCTGCCGCAGAAAAGATGTCGATGACCTGGTCGCTGACCACGGCCCGGCTAATGATTTGCCGCAGCGCATGCTCCTTCTGCTCATCGGTCAGCACCTTGTCAGCGCCGTCATGCTTGATTAGCGCGGCCTTCACGGCTTGCAGGAAGGCCAGCTCGTCGCGATAGGCAAGCGCTTCGTCAAGCGTGCAGCACAACGCGAACGCTTTGCTCGCGGCAAGCACGGTGTCGGCGAAGCGTTTCTTCCCGTCGTCCTGACCGAGTACATGGTTTGCCACGCCTGGCAGTAGTTGCCATGCCTGGGTGCGAAACGCCGCGTAATCGACGCCGTACAGCATGTTGTGCAGCACGTCCATCTTTTCGGCCAGGATGGCCAGAGCTTCGTGCGCGTCGATGGTCGGTCTGCCACGCCCGTGAGCTTGGGTGTAAGTGGCGAGTGCGGATTTCAGCTCGTTTGCGATGCCGATGTAGTCGACTACTAGACCGCCGGGTTTGTCTTTGAAAACCCGATTCACTCGCGCGATGGCCTGCATCAGATTGTGGCCGCGCATCGGCTTGTCGATGTACATGGTGTGCATACACGGCGCATCAAAGCCGGTTAGCCACATGTCGCGGACGATGACTAGCTTAAACGGGTCGGCTGGGTCCTTGAAGCGCTTTTCGAGGTCGTCGCGTACCTTCTTCGGGTAGATGTGCGGCTTGAGCATCGCCTTGTCGGACGCCGACCCGGTCATCACTATTTTGATGGAACCCTGCGTCGGGTCGTCGCTGTGCCATTCCGGGCGAAGCTGGGTAATCGCGTTGTACAGGTGCACGCAGATGTCGCGGCTCATCGCGACAATCATTGCCTTGCCGTCCATGACGGACTGACGGTTCTCGAAGTGGCTGACGATGTCGGCGGCGATTTTCTGAATACGTGGCGGTGCGCCGACGATTTTCTCCAGAGCAGCCCAGCGGCGCAACGTGGCGACCTTGGCCTCATCACTTTCCTCGTCCTCGGTCAGCTCGTCCACTTCGTCATCGAGCGCACTCGCGTCTTCGTCTTTCAGCTCTAGGCTGGCGAGGCGGCTTTCGTAGTAGATGGGCACCGTGGCACCATCTTTTACCGCCTGCTCGATGTCATAGATGTGGACGTAGTCGCCAAACACGGCGCGGGTGTCGCGGTCGTCGAGCGATACCGGCGTGCCGGTGAACGCGACGAAGGTGGCTTTGGGCAGCGCGTCGCGCAAATATTGAGCGTAGCCGTAGCGGACAGCCGTGCTTTCGCCCTTGCCGTCCGTATTTGGCAGGCGGGCGTCGAAGCCGTACTGGCTGCGATGCGCCTCGTCGCAAATGACGACGATATTGCGACGGTCGGACAGCACCGGGAACATGTCTTCGTCAGCACCGGGCGTGAACTTCTGGATGGTCGTGAAGACGACACCACCTGATGGACGGTTTGCCAGAAGCTCGCGCAGTTTGGGCCGCGTGTCGGCCTGCACTGGGGTTTCGCGCAGAAGCTCTTTCGCGCCTGCGAACACCCCAAAAAGCTGGTTGTCAAGGTCGTTGCGGTCGGTCACGACCACGAGCGTTGGGTTCCCCATGCCTTCGTGGGCCATCAATGCTCCAGCGAGGCAGGTCATTTCGATGCTCTTGCCCGCGCCCTGCGTATGCCAGACCACGCCACCCTTGCGCGAGCCTCCAGGGGCTGAGGCTAGCAGCACGCTTTGCACGACTGCGCGCACGGCGTGAAACTGGTGGTAGGCGGCAACCTTCTTGACGAGCTGGCCGTCGTCCTCGAACAGGATGAAGTGGTGCAGGTATTCGAGGAGGTAGTCGCGCCGGAACAGGCCCCGCGTCAGAGTTTCCAGCTCATGCATCTCGCCGAGCGGGTCGGTTTCATCGCCGTCGATGGTCCGCCAGGCCAGAAAGCGTTCCTTGTTCGACGTGAGCGAGCCCATGCGGGCGGTGGTGCCGTCCGAGATGACCTCAAGCGCGTTGGCGTTGAACAGGTCGGGGATGTCTTGATGGTAGGCCTGGAGCTGGTTCCAGGCGGCCCAGATATCGGCATTCTCGTCGCCAGGATTCTTCAGCTCGACCACGACAATCGGCAGGCCGTTGAGATACAGCACGACATCGGGGCGACGAAGCTGCTTCGGCCCCTGGATGGCGAGCTGGTTGACCGCGAGCCAGTCGTTCGCGTCGATGTCGGTGAAATCGACCAGGCGCACGCGGTCGCCGCGCGTTTCGCCGTCTTTCTGGAACTCGACCGGCACGCCGTCCACCAGCCAGCGGTAAAGCTGGCGATTGGCGTTAACGAGGCCGGGCACGTTCGGATTCAGCACATGGCGCAGCGCGTCCTCGCGGGCGATGGACGGAATGTGCGGGTTCAGCTTCGCAATGGCGGCAGCCAGGCGGTAGCGCAGCGTCACGTCGCGATAGGTGTCGCGCTCCGTGCCCGGCGTCTTGGCGTCTGGTGGGGAAATATCGGGGCCGTGGGCGGTCTGCCAGCCCAATGCGGCCAGCCATTCAAGCATTGCCTGTTCGACTGCGTCCTCGGTGATGCCGCTCATGCCAGCGCCTCGTTCAATTGGGCCTCCGCTTCAGGGAGGCGGAGTTTGCCGGAAATTAGTCGAGGAAGAAGCATGTCGCGAAGGTCGGCCAAACTCTTCACCGTCCAACGGTCTTCGCCGACTTTGGCAAGTAATGCCCTGACGGTTCGGCTGAACGCGTCGTAGACATCACCCGGAGCCAACACAAGTGCGAGCGCGGCCACCTGGTCGGGCTTGACGCGCTGATGGCTATTTGAAGTGCCGGTAACCAAGGTTCGAACGGATGCCGCGAACGCCGGACTACTCAGCGTGCAGTAGATGACTTCCTCGCTTGCAGTTCCTTTCGGCACCCAGGGAAGAAATTCTGTTGAGCAAACGGCTCTATCGCCTACACGCGAAGGGAACCAAACACGAGGGATATGCGGATTCAACTTCGACTGCAGAACGGCGCCAGCTGGCACGCGTGTCTTGTTGCTCTTGATTGTCTCGCCCAGCTCAAAGACGGGGAGCTGCGATGCGTCGAAGGCCGGCAAACTGTAGTGCTCAAATGTATCGGCCGGCGTGGTCATGGGGTTTATCGAACCCTTGACCAAGCTGGCAAGGTCACCAAAAGTTCCCACTCGCCACCCCTTCGGAATCTCCCCCAACTTCGAATCCTCGAACGAATCCGGAAATAGCGCTGCCGTTTCTGCGCCCATGCCTTCTGGTTCGCTGCCCTCAGCCTTCACGCGCACCGGGTCGAAGTCGATGAACCAGCTTTTGAACAGTGCTCGGGCGATGGATTCGAGCGTGGCGTTGGTCCGGCGCAGGAGGTCGATGCGGTCGTCGAGCGAACCAAGTACATCAGCTATGTCCCGTTGAACATTCACCGGCGGTAGAGTAACCCGCGCTTCATGAAGATGATTTCGATTTACTCCCGGGACCGCAGCCTTATCTGAAAAAGCGAAGAAATCGAAAGTCGACAAGAAGTAACGAATATATTTCGGGTCATTTCCCTTGAAATCTCGCACGTAAAGTGTCGTATTCAAAGGCCAGAAGTCATCTTCAATATAGAAAACCTGACCGAGCGTTCCATATCGCCCCGTCACGACGCCTGGCCCATTGACCATCGACACGTTGTGTGAATCGCTAACACCCGACGACGATACGAGTGGCACAGTTCCCTTTACTCGCTTTGCCTGCGGTAGGTCGTAGCCGCGCTTTAGCTCGATAAAGTCGCCCAAACGACCCGAACGCCACTCAGATTGCATATCCAAGCCCCCCGAGCTTTTCCCGAATCACTGCATCCAACTCCGCGCCCTTCGCCATTTGCTCGGCAAGCTGCGCGGTCAGCCCGTCCATCTTCTCATTGAACGCCTCGTCGTCATCCTCGATTTCTTCGGCTCCAACATAGCGCCCCGGCGTGAGTACATACCCATGCTCGGCAATCTCTGCCAGCTTCACCGACCGGCAGAAGCCCGGCGCATCAGCATAAGGCTCGTCGGTGCCATCCTCGCCATCGGCACGCCAACGATGCACAGTCGCGGCAATCTTAACGATGTCCTCGTCATCGAACACGCGCACCACGCGCGATTCCATGCGCCCGAGCTTGCGCGCGTCGATGAACAGCACTTCACCGCGCCGGTCACGCCTCGGCTTGGCACCGGCAATCGGTGTGCCACTCTTGTCCTTCGCGAGGAACCAGAGGCAAGCTGGAATCTGGGTGTTCAGGAACAATTGCGGCGGCAGGGCAACCATCACGTCTACCACGTCGCCATCGACCATCGAACGGCGAATGGCCCCTTCGTTGTTCTGGTTGCTGCTCATGCTGCCGTTGGCAAGCACTACGCCCGCCTGACCGCGTGGGCTCAGGTGGTGCAGGATGTGCTGGAGCCAGGCGTAGTTTGCGTTACCGGTGGGAGGCGTGCCATGTGTCCAGCGCCTGTCATCGGCAAGACGCTCGCCGCCCCAATCGCTGATATTGAACGGCGGATTCGCCAGCACATAGTCGGCGCGCAAATCTGGGTGCTGGTCACGGTGGAACGTGTCGGCGGGCTCTTTGCCCAAATCCGCCGCAAAGCCTCGAATCGCCAGGTTCATGGCAACCAGACGCCAGGTAGTCGGGTTGGCTTCCTGGCCGTAAATGCTGATGTCGTCCGCCCGCCCGCCGTGAGATTCGATGAATTTTTCGCTCTGCACGAACATGCCGCCCGAGCCGCAGCATGGGTCATAGACGCGTCCTTGATGGGGTGCCAGCACCTCGACTAGGACGCGCACCACTGAGGCGGGCGTGTAGAACTGCCCGCCCTTCTTACCTTCGGCAGTGGCGAACTGCCCGAGAAAGTATTCGTACACCTCGCCCAGCAGGTCTTTCGCGTGGTGGCCCTCGCCAAAGCCAATCTTTGAAATCAGGTCCACCAGCTCGCCGAGCTTGCCCGGTTCGAGCTGCGTGCGGCCAAAACGCTTGTCGAGAATGCCTTTCAGGCGCGGGTTATCAGCCTCGATGGCTTCGAGCGCAGCATCAATCCGCACGCCAATGTCGGCCTGCTTTGCCTGCGCGCGCAGCGTCTCCCAGCGTGCCGCTGCAGGCACCCAGAAAACATTTGCCATCGTGAAATAGTCGCGCTCTTCCAGCGCCTCGACATGGTCTGCGGCGTCGGGCAGATACAGGTCGTCATTCTCGTCGGCAAATGCAGCAGAGAGTTGCGCACGCCGCTCGTCGAATGCATCCGAAATGTATTTAAGAGGCCAGTTCAAAAACTCCGGAGAGGGGTTGTTTACTTCCTCGGCAAGCTGTTAACCTTGGGCATCAGAACAAGGGAAGTCCAAGGATGGAAGCGCCAATCATTGACGACGAACTGTGGATACTGATCGAACCATTGCTGCCACCTGCGAAGCTTCGCGCGAAGAGCGATCCTGGTCGTCCGCGCGTGTCCGATCGTGCGGCGCTCAACGGTATCCTGTTCGTGTTCAAAACGGGAATTCGTTGGAACCACTTGCCGACTCGTCTGGGCTTTGGCTCGGGCGCCACTTGCTGGCGGCGATTGAGCGGCTGGCAAAAGGCTGGTGTATGGGACCAACTGCACGAGTTGCTGCTCGACAAGTTGCGTGCGACCGGCCAAATCGATCTGTCATACGCTGCGGTCGATTCGTCGTCCGTGCGCGCCGTTGGGGCGGGCGAAAAACTGGCCCGAACCCCACGGATCGCGCGCGACCCGGTTCCAAGCACCACATCCTCGTAGACGCCAACGGCGTTCCTCTCGTTGCGATCCTGACTGGCGCGAACACCAACGACGTCACGCAGTTGCTGCCGCTCGTTGATGCGATCCCACCCATCCGCGGCGTTCGTGGCCGACCGCTTCAGAAGCCCGGCGTCGTCTACGCCGATCGCGGCTACGATTGCACCCGACATCGTCGCGCGTTGCGCGAACGCGGTATCAAGCCGGTGATCGCCAAGCGCCGGACCGAGCATGGCAGTGGTCTGGGCAAGTATCGTTGGGTGGTCGAACGTACGCATTCCTGGCTCCACAATTTCCGTCGCCTACGCACTCGCTTTGAGCGACGTGCCTACATTCACGAAGCATTCCTGAAACTTGGCTGCTCGCTCATCTGTTGGAACATCTTCCGACGAGCTGAGCAGGGGTTTTTGAACTGGCCTCTAAGGAAAATTAGGCCGAGGACAAGATGCTTGTATTCTGCGGCGTCCATGGAAGCGCGCAGCTTGTCGGCTGCGGCCCACAGCGTCTTTTTCAGGTCTTGATTCATGTGATGCCGAATGTCGGGGCGAAGTCAGGATGATACCGGGCCTGTCTCTAAACCGGCCGCATGTGCGGGCGAGAAATGGTTGCTGCCTGACAGGAAGTGATTGATATCACCGCCGGCTCCGGAGTCCAACCAGCTTGAAAATCTCCTGACCATTGCCTACGGTGGTAAACCCACGCCGGTGCAACGCCGGCACGCAGTGCCACGAACGAGCCTGTATTCGTCTGGCGACCGCCCGCGCGGTCAGGCCCCCTATTTATGAGAGGGTACGACGCGGGAGTCGGCGATGGAACAGGTCTGGCCATGGACGAATCCGTCGAAGTGGGCGGCCTACCGCCTACTTCGCCTTCGCATTGCTCAGTTCCTTTTTGAGCAAAATGGTCTCCACACCCATGGCGCGCAGGCATGCGACCAGGAACGCTGCCGAAAACCGTTTGCGATTGACCTTGCGGTTTATCTGGTCGGGCGATTCCTCGATTCCCAGCTCCTCGAGCATCCGCGAAAGCTGTTTGTAGCCGATTTTGCGCCGCAGCATCTCCTCTTCTATCAGCCCCTTTGCTTCTTCTTCCCACTGCTCGTAGGGCTGGCCCGGCACCCGGACACGGTTGTGCGCCAGTTCTTCCATCGTTCCCTCTCGACGTTGCTCGCGCCCCTGCTTTTCTGGAATTGGAATTTTCTCACGGCAATTTTCGGTCGTATACGACCGATGCCAAACCGGCGGCGCTACACGTCCTTAGCAAGCCATCTTTGCGAGGACAGAATGCTGACAAAATCCTTACCCTCCAGCTCACCAGCCCGACGGGCTGCAGTTGCATCCCGGACGACCAGCCTGACCGGCAGCCGATTGCACGCGCTAGCCGGAGGTGCGAAATGAGAAGCGCACCGTCCTATGGCGTCCGTAGTCGCCGGAGTGCTGCGAACGCCGGTGTCCGGCTCACGGCCCGGACGTACGGTAAGGCCCGAATCGGCACCTATGCCGAAAAGGCCGACGGTCACATCACCGTTGAATCCGACGCGGAACGCCTGGTAGCGCACATGCTGAGCGTCGACCCACGCGTACGTTCGTTCAAGCAGCAACCGTTTACCGTCGACCTGGTCGGTGAACGGCTGCTGTTCACGCGCGAGGAACTGTCCGAAGCGCGCAGGATGCGTGGTGGTCGCACCGGGGAGGCCGAGTACACGCCAGACTTCGCCACCGTTCAGGCCGATGGCCTGCAGCGCGCGTATGAAGTCAAACTTCAGGGCTTCGAGGGCGATGACCGGTACTGGGCCAAGGTCGGGCGGGCCCGGGAAATCATGGAGGCGTACTGCTATCCGCTCTCCACGGTGGTCGTGCCCGCGGATGAACGGCACCCGGTCGTCGTCAACGCCCAACTGTTGAAGCCGGCAATAGCTCGGGCCCACGAATACCTGACACCGGACATCATCGACCGGGTCGAACGCTATTGCGAAGCCGGCCCGGTGCTGCAGCGCGCGCTGTGTGCCGACCTCGATATTTCGACGGGCCTGATTCCTCAACTGCTAGCCACTGGTGTGCTGCGGGCAGACCTGGCACATCACCACATCTGCGCCACGCTGGAACTGTCGGCCGCATATGGCGACCTGGGCCACCTCTGTTTGATTGAGGAGCTGCGGCCATGATGTCCGACCTGCGCGCCGGAGACAAGTTGGCGCTGCCCGGAAAAACGGACAGCTGCTTCGAGGTGATAGACGCTCGCCTGCATGCCGGCTCCATCCAGCTCTTCGATGCCGAGAAATGTGAGGCCCGCTATGTCAAATACGACGACATCCGCGCCCAGATTTCGGAAGGCGGTCTGGTCCTGCATCGAAAGGGGATGCCGCGCGTCAGCATTGCTGCGCAGTACGACAATCCGGAATTGCACAGTAAGGTCCGCCTGCTGAACGACACACTGCAGCGTATTGATGCCATCCGGAAGCAACGAGGTTTGTCGTTTAACGCAGCGATACCTCTGGCCCGTGAAGCCTATCAGATGGAAAACGAAGACAATCCACTTGTCTGTCCGTTTCCGTCGCGCGCAGCCCTGTACCGGGCGCACATGAATCAACTGCTCGGCCTGCCGGTTCTCAAGGGTGACAAAAATAAGGGCAATGCGACGGCCAGATATTCAAAAGACCTCGTCGAATTTGTCGAAGAAGTCATCCAGGACAGGTTTCTGGTCACGGAATCCGGGTGGACTGTCCTCGCCCTGACTAGATACATCAACCGTGAAGCTCGTCGTCGTGGCCTGCATGTTGCCAGGCACGCTATCAGCCGGAAGTTCGTGTGCGCCAGGATTCATGACCTGACCGTCGATGCCGAATACGACCGGATGGACCCGCTAAACCGGGTCGCCGGCAAGTCGTTCGCGAAGCAGCGTATACGGGCAGCATTCCCGTTCGCCAGAATTGAGCAGGATGCTCTTCATCTGCCATTCGTTGTACGCACGCCCCACGGAATCGCCCGGACCATCTATCTGGTGCTCGCAATTGATGTTTGCACTGGATATCCGGTCGGATGGCATCTCGTCATCGGTTCACCGCGCGAGATGGATTCGCTGTTGTGCCTTGAGATGTATCTGACGCCTGCCAAGGCATCCCGCTTCAAGGAGCTTGGCATCGCTCATGCGCTGAACATTTATGGCACGCCCGCACAGGTCATTTTTGATAATGGGCCAGAGACCAAAGGCGGACGAATCGTCCGCCTTGAGCGGCTCGCTATGGACGTCAAGCATTGCAAAGCAAAGGAAGCTCAAGGCAAACCATTCATCGAGCGCCTGAACAGGTCGCTCAAGGAGGCATTGCAGCTTCTCTCGGGCTGCACGCGCTTTGAAGGAAAGGATGGCGTGCGCGACCCGGAGGCGCTAGGCGACGACTTGATGACCCTCGACGCGTTCGAGAAATGGATTGTCAGGTGGCTATATGAGGTCTGGGTCAACACCCCGCTCGACCGGCTGCGTTGGGACGAACTGCTGCTCGATTCGGTTAAGGGAAAGACGCCGCTTGAGCGCCTGACCTACCAGACCGAAAAAATGGGACAACCCATCACCATGCCGCCGGCGCGTCGTGAATGGATGGCTGCACTCTTTGAAAACAAGATGTGCGTGTTGAGCGCCAAGACAGGAATCACGCTTGAGCATGGATTCAGGTACCGCGGCAAAGCCATGTCGTATCTGCTGGCCAAGTACGGCGACCACGCGCAGCTCCACGTAGTCTACAACCCCGACGACTTCCGCCAGGCATATGTGTACGAGGGAGATGACCTTCCGCTCGTCACGCTGACGCACGAACACGTTCGTGAGGACACGCCGGCGTGGACCTTTGCCGAAGCCAAAGCGCGATTCGATTCGGGTATGGCTAACTGGACGGTCCCGGACGAAAAGGTCCAATTCGAGCGTGACATGGACGAGGCGGTCACCGGAAACGGGAAAGCCGATAAGCGCAGAACCCGCGGTAAGCGCGAGGAAAACAAGGAAACCGTGCGCCGCGCCAAAGACGATTCGGCGGTCCAAAGGGCCATCGACCGGCCGCTTTCAGCGGCAGCGCCGTTCGGGCCTGCACCTTCGACCAATCAGTCGTTGCCGGCGGAAGACCTTCAGCCCGACGCCATCTCGTACGACAACGCGCCTTTGATGCACATCGTAAACAGAAACACCGGAGAGAAACTGCTGTGACGCCAGCCCAACAACTGCGCAGAGATATTGAGGCCTGCGAACTTCCGCATCCCATGTTTGTGGAGCACCTCACTGCGCTCAAACGACGCATCGATGACGCCCTTACTGGCTTTGCGCCCAAAGTCGTTCGGGTTCCCGGTCCGAGCGGCGTGGGCAAATCCTCGCTCATCGCCAACCTGTCTCGCGACTACCCTGAAACCCGTATCGATGGACGGCGCCATGTCCCCGTCCTGGTTGTTGAGGTGCCCCAATCCGCAACGGCCAAACTGCTTCCTAAAAGTGTGCTGCGTGCGTTGGGCATCCAGGTTCCGGGGAGCATGACGGCGGGCGCGATGTTCGACTTGATGGTGACGCAGCTTCGCCTGGCCGGCACACGTGTCGTGATTTTCGACGAGATATCGCACCTCGTGGATGAAGGGTCACGGGTGCCTCCGCGCACAGCCAGCGACTGGCTCAAGACCTTGACGGACACGCTCGGCATGACGCTGATTCTCTTCGGCATTCCGCGACTCGAACGACTTTTTTCAGCGAATGAACAGCTGCGTCGTCGTGCTTGCCCTGCTCGTAATTTCCTTCCGTACGACGCAAGCATAGATGACCAGATGGCAGCCTACATCTCGTGCGTCGTTAATTATGCGCGCCTGTTCTCGGCGGCGGGCTATCCGCTTGACGTGCCCCCCCGAGTGCTGACGCAGCAAAGCTATCTGCTCACCGGCGGCCTGATAGGGGTGCTCGCTGACTTCATGCGCGAGCTGGCCAGCTCGATGGCGAACGAAGCACCACGCGCCATTACATACGCTGACTGCCAGCGGGCGAATGAATACGTCAGCCACGCCGGGTCACCGCACCGACTAGCGTTTCAGGATTCTGGCATCGACGGCGCGGGCGTTGAGCCTGCGGCGATGAAACAGGCATACGTTCAAGTCCTGACCAATAACTCGGCGTCCGTACCAGTTCGGAAAAAATCAGGAGATAAGCAATGAGCCTAGTTCTCACCTATGCCCCCCGGGACGACGAATCCGGGATGGGGTATTACCGGCGTCTCTCCGCCGACAATGCCCTTTTCAACTGGCGCGACCTGGCAAGTACGGCGGGTATCGAGCGCAATCGCCGCGCCTTGCTCACACGCACGGATGACGTAGCGCGTAACCTTGGCCTGGAACCGGCATGGACCGAATTCACCAGGCAGCAGGAAAACCTCACCCGGGATTGGGGACGTCTGCACCGCGCTCAGTCTGACGCCGTGTGTCCGGTGTGTCTGGCTGAATCGCCTTACCTGCGACATCACTGGGAACACGCTTATGTCACCGCATGTCCGCACCATAGAATCCTGCTGGTCGACCAGTGCAACGCGTGCGGGAAGCACCTTTCGTCGGAGCGGCTCTACATTGGATTGTGCTCGTGCGGCCATGACCTGAGCAGCCTGCCGCGTGTGCCGGCGACCCGGGCGCAGCAGTGGCTGTCGACGCTGATTGCGAGCAACGGGCAGCAGGCTGGCAGCGTGAAGCCGCCCCTGCACGGCGTGGACATCGATGTGCTGGTGAAGGTCATCCGTACGCTCTGCCAATATACGGACCCGACGCGCCCCGGGTTGCCGCGCGGCGCGGCATTGCCGAAATTCGTCACCGACGCGGTCGAATTCCTCTCGCCGCTCGAAGCCTTGCTGGCCGACTGGCCAACGGGTTTTCGGAATCACGTCGAGCAGCGCATTGCCGCCGGCCGCAAGGATGCCCGCACACTGAACACCTTGCTCGGCGACTGGTACATCAGTCTGCGCAAGGTGTGCCAGGGCACGACGCTCGAGCCCCTGCTGCAAATCATCATCGATGTCGCTGCCCAGAAGTCCGATTGCGTCCTGGGCCTGGATTCGGCCAAAGCAATGGCCGAGGATGCGACTGGATACATGCGCGCGCCAGATGCCGCGAAGGCCATTGGCGTCAGCGTTTCACGTTTGCATGAATCCATTCGCGATGGCGAGTGCGAGCACCGTGCACGGCGCACTGGCACGCGTGGCCAGCTGTTCGAAGTTCCATGCGCTGAGGTTGAGCGTATCCAGCGACAACGCGCCGGTTGGGTTTCCGATGTCGACGCCTGTGAACTGGCGGCCGTTCCACCCATCGTCCTCGAACGCATGAAAGCTGCCGGCGTAATCCGTTCGGACGTCCGCTGGCGCGAGGACCTGATGAAGGGCGGTCCGGTCGAGCGTCAGTCCATCGTGGATTTATATGAGCGTGCGGACCGGTGGGCTGAACCAGCTGCACTGGCTGAAGATTCGACACTCACATGGGCGGAGCTGACCAGTCGGCGTATGGGTGACCGACGAGCAATTGAATCGCTGATGCAGGCCATCGCAAACGGCGACGTGAAGGCCGTCGCGCATGGTCGGACACTGGGCGAAATGTCCTTCCTGAGGGGGGACGTGTCGCAGTATTTCGGCACGCCGCTGCTCGAGGCCGGCATGTCGATTCAGCAGCTCGCGAACGCGACCGGTTGGAAATGGGAGTCCATTCAGCACTGGGTAGACGAAGGGTTACTGGCGTCCGACTCGATTCAACGACGCGGCCAACCTTGCCACGTCGTGCTACCGCACCAGTTGCTGGCGTTCAGGCAGGCCTATGTCCCGCTGGCAGACCTGGCGCGTGCCATGGGCACGACGTCGTCGGCGTTGTCGCGCCTGCTGCCCCGCGTCGAACTGGTCGGCGCGAAACGGCTTCCTGATGGCGCAATGCGGGGCGCGCTGATTCGTATCGCCGACCTCGGCCGGTTGGCCGTTATCGGCGCAAGAGCCGGGCACGACCTGTTTGTTCCTGCATCGTTGGCGCTATGAGAAAGCGATACGTCGAACCGACAGTGCGCATCAATCGGCGACGTACGCGCCGTTCGGGACGTCGGTCGACTCTCACGTAGTGCCGCCCGGACTAAGTAACTGAGCAGAAGGATGTGATTTCCCACCACCAGGAGACTGCGATGCCCATCTGGAAACCACGGCCAACGTCCGAATTGCCCACGATTCTGTTATCTCGATGGCGCATATTCGAAACGCAGAACGCGAGCCGACATTTTGTTGGCGTAGACATGCTGGACTCGTCGGGACGAGTCAGCTCTCAGATTGTGACGTTCGACCGGGTCACCTTGCAGGGGGTGACTCAATCGGGACGCATTTACGAACTGGTCGGCAAGAAGGGCTGGTCACTCGACGGCGAGTACATCTGGAAAAGATGGTGCGAACTGAACGAGGTGACGTCATACACCGACGTCACTGAACGCCTTCTTCATGGAGCTGATGATGACGACCCCATATGAACGTACGAAAGCCGTCATTGAGACGCGCGAGTTCCTGAAGTTGCTCGCCTCTTCCGACCACGTCGCTAACCGTAGTGAAATCGAAGCATTCGCTGTACGGTTGCTTCGGCACTACCCGCTCGACATCGACCTCGACGTTTCCGCTACAGCGCTTCCAGGAGTCTGGGCTGCACCGGAACACTAGCGAGCTGGCTCAGCAGCAGTTCCGGAATATCCGGCGCGCATCCAAAGGCTCAGCCCTAAGCATATCCCTGGGTTTGAGTCGCTGGGTGGTGAGGCTGAGCCCAGCCCTCCCTGCGGCATATGCCCGGGAAAGCCTTCCACTCAGCATCGCCACCCGTATGTCACCGGTATGGAGCCGCCTCGCCCGCCAGCCTGTATGCGCCCTCCGGGACGCTAGCTTCGCCATCCCGTTGCCGATGTCTCAGACGCTAATCCCCGCAGTCTCGGCTATCCCCTGCGCGCTGCCGGTGGATTCAGCCCCCGTTCACGCAAGCGGCATTGCGTCGTGTCACCGAAGCCAACCAGATGGGTTGGGCGGCCCTCCTGCCCGGCGGCTCGATGACTCGGCGGGCATGCACGAATGCGCTGCAGAACGGTATATGGATTCCGACAGCTGAACAGAGAGCGATGACGCATAAAATTTTCTTATCGAAACACATTTCCTTATGAGCTGACGTCGGGACTCGCTGAAACTAAGCTATATCGCGTCGTCAATGAACCGGACTAGGCGCAGTTCATCCTCCAGGCGAACATCCTGCAGCGCGGCAAGGTAGCGCCGTCCGCCGCACCAATGGCGTTCGGTGCGAAGAGATGACGCCTTGATTGCCGACGTCTAAAATCACTGCTGCACGATAACAAGGCTACAGAAAGCGGCCATCGGGGAAGCGCATGCAGACGAGACTTCAGGCCATCATCGACGAGGCACGGCCGCGCCGCGCGATGTTCACCACCTTCACCTTCAGCGCCAACTGGTTTGAATCCTTCTGTCTGCCCCTGCTGAGGGTCTCTGGCTGCCAGAAGGTTGAACTGCTCGTCGATTCCCGCGAAGCATGCAAATCGACGGACGAGACGTCGAGTCTCTATGCCGGCAGCTACTATCGCGTCATCCCGGTCCGTCAGGCAACTGGCGGATTCTTTCACCCGAAGATTGCCTACCTTGAGCGCGGCTCTGGCGACGACGTCCTTGTTGTCGGTAGCGGCAATCTGACGACGCGTGGACAGAACTCCAACCTCGAAGTGCTCGACTCCGTGAACGCGCTCGAGCACCCGTTGGTGTTTGAAACCTTCGCGGACTTTGCTGAGCTGTTTGCGCAGACAGAGGGACTGTCCGCCAAGGTGTCCGCGAGCCTCATGTATTACGCGCGGCGCGCGCGCGAGGTTGCAGCCGCCGTGCCCGCATCCGCCCGGCGGAACCCAACGGCCTGGCTCATCCACACTCTGAAAGAACCCGCGGGCAACCAGTTTGCGGAACTGGTTCTTGAACACCTTACGGCTGCAGCCACGTTGACTGCATACGGCCCGTATCTTGACCCCAAGGCGAACGCCGTATGCGACCTGGCCGGGTTGTGCGGCGTGCCCGAGATTTCCCTGGGTGCGCAACTCGTCGACGAAGAATACGTGATTCGGGTCGACGCAAATCACAACCTGCCCGAGAAGACGCGCTTCGTGGTGCCGGTGGTGCCGGACCGCAAAGACCTGAACCGTTTTCCCCACGCAAAAGTCTTCGAGGTGCGTTCGCCTTCCGGATGCATGGTGATGACGGGCTCGGTCAATGCAACCTTGCAGAGTCTTTTTGGCCTGGAGAACGTCGAAGTTTCGCTCGTGCGCAAGCTCGAGGTGCCGCCATTCGACTGGCAGGCGCTGGAAGGCGACGACTTCGCGAAAACGAAGTTCGAGGCCTGCGTCTTCAAGTCGCCCGAGCTCGGTCGCGCCGCGCCGGCGCTCGACGCTCAGTGGCAGTCCGATGGCACCATCACGGGCACGGTGTCACCGTGCCCGGATGAGCGTCTGGCCACACTTGAAGTGTGGCGGGAGGATGAACTCGAATGCGGCCCCATCGAACCGGTGCTCATCGACGAAGACGGTTCGTTTGCCACGCCTGTCCAGACACTCGCCGATGAAGAAGGCGCGCGGCGTCTGCGCCTTCAAGCAGGTGACTTCACCGTGACGGGCTGGTTGAACGTCGAGGTTGAGCTCGACGCCAACCCATTGGAAAAGGCACTATCCCGTGCCGTCAGGCGTATCCGCCAGGGAAGCCGGCCCAACGACCGGGACCTGCTGCCTATCCTGAACTGGATGGCGGCCGTCCTGCACCGCAAGCGGGAGCCTGAGGCAAAGACTAAAGGTGGGACCACGACTGGTCCCAAAACGGGTGGTGCCGACAAGGGGCAGCCCGCCGTACAGAAGCACATCACGCCGCGCCCCGCTAACGATTGGGGTCCCCAGGACGAGCCCGAACTTAACGTGCCTCCCGCCACCGCCGAACAGGCCATGGCAGCCGCGTTCAGAAGGCTGACGGCACGCATCCTGTCGCATTCCGCACTCGCAGGCGGCCCACGTAGCAAGCTTGTCATTGTGGATTTGCAGAAAAAGGAATCGGGCAAGGACAAACCGGAAGAGCCGGAAGAGCAGAAGGCATGGGATGCGATGCTTGAAAAGCTCCCTGCGACGCTCAAGAAAGATGCCACCGCGCCCATCGTATCGGCGGTGGTAGCGCAAGCAGCCGCCGAAGTCCTTCAGACGTACGTTGATACGCTGGCGGTCGGTGGCGCCCCTGCGTATAACCAGAGCGCCGAAGAACCAGCCTATGTCGCGACGGACCCGCATGGACTTCGCGACTGGCTGGAGCAGTACACGGCTTATGCTTACGACGATGATAACCGCGAGCGATTGCTCTCGGTCTTCTGCACTTTCGCGTGCTGTGCCCTGGACATTTCCCCCAAGCTCCCGACGGGCGCACTCAAGGAAGTGATGCAGGCATTCGCGCTTCGAGAGTTGACACTCGATGACTGGCATACGGCAATCGCGAATACGACCGGCAAAGATGACCCGTTCGAGTTTGTGCCGGAGCAGGCACGTGGACGCCTGCGCGCGCATGCGTCAAAAATCGTCGCGAGCCTCACCTTGCAGGAAGAATTGGAACAGATGGTCGGCTCCGTTTTCGGGGATGCTCCGGCCGTCTCTCCGCCCAATCCCCGCTATCAGCGCATTCTTGAGCGATTGCTGGAACTGAAGTCGAAGCCACCCGCGAAGGGCAAAATCTTTGGTCTGATTCCGCAGAAACTGCCGACCTCGAGGAAACCGGGCTGCCCGCACTGCAACGGAGAATCGATACAAGGGGTCAGTGAAGTGAGGGCGCTCGAGACTCACCGGGTAACGATTCACTCGGCGTGCGGGAAGCCGGTCTTCGCGGGAATCCGTAACGCGAAACTTCAGCGATTCAAAGTGCCGCACGAACTGTACCTCGACTGGAACAAGTGACATGCACGCCGCCCCTGTCTTTACTACCCGCGCCAAGCCGGCGACCATTATTGACCCGCTTGGCCTGCAGAACGCGAACATGTCCCTGTACAGGACGATGTTCTTTGGCATCAACAACGTCGCGGACTCCATCCGGGTGTACTCGGCCCTGTGCTGGATGGTCCGTCTGGCACGCGCGCGTGCTCTCGCAATACCCGAAGAGAAGACCGCGGAACGGCGCGAACTCTGCGCGGGGGCTTTGGAGAAAATTGACCTGCTGCTCGTGTGGTGTAACCGTTCGCAGCGTAGCGGGCTGCCTGGCACTGACCGAGAATGGCCAAAAGGAGACGAGCCCGTCAGGTTGCGGCTCGTGGAAATCCTCAGCAAGGAGCAGGCGAAAAAGAAGGAGGCTACAGGGGAGGTCAACACAGCGCGCGGCGCATATCTGATGACTGCTCCTCAGTACAGGCCGAGCATCATCAACGGCCTGGGTTTCCTTGCGCATGCCACCGACATCAAGGGCTTCTTCAGACTCACTGACGCTGGTAACAAGCTCGCCGACGCCTTTGCGGCGCATCTCGAGGACGAGATTTCCGAGAGCAACGACCCGGAAGGCACGCGACATCTGGTCAGATGGCTTGAAGACCCGGAGAACCTCGTGATTGTTCCGTCTCGAATGCCGGAGCTGTATCCGCTGTTGCGCCTCGATATTGTCCACGCGAAGGAGCAGAAAGCATTTCTCGGGCAGTATTTTCCGTCGCCCGGTACCAAGCCGATAGAACTGGGCGCAGAATGGACGGGGCGTCACCAGGGCATCACGCTCGCGTTGCGAGCCATCGTCGCGGCGGAGAAGGATGCTGGTGCCGCCAACGGTTTCGTTCCGGAAGCCATGGTGCGGCACGCAATGGGCAGCGGGCTCGCTCCTGACGGCACGAAGATTGATATCGTCGAGCTTGAGGAGGCGCGGGGTGTTTGGGCGAGCCTCCAGGTCCGACAGTATCTCAAGCTGGCTCTCGAGACGCTCCTGCGCTTGACCGAGTTCAAGACCAGGGACCTTATTAGTTCGGGAGCACATCGAATCCAGCAGGTCGCGGATGCTGTTGCCGCCCTCGCGTCCGATGAGGAGCACGTGCAGGCCCCTCTGGTCGACTGGCTGAAGCGATGGAGCGTTCTTCAGGGAGACGCCAGTACGTTGTACGAAGCCGGAGCCATTAAGGGCGCGGCTCCGGGCCTCAAAAGCCTCCCTGCGCTCTTCGACGAGCTACGTGCCGCTGCGAAACAGAAGAAGGACAAAGCCAGAAACGCTGCCTATCAGGCGCTCGTCGCGCTGACCTATTGTGCGGTCGAGGCCCGCAACTGGGAAGGCAATGTCGTGTATCGCTTGGCCGATGGCCGGGACCGTCTTGCACCACAACGGCTTTCCCAATTGGCGAGCCGATATGCCACTTGCTCCGCGCAAGAGTTCCTGTCCATGATAGTCCGAGACTTCGTCGTCAACCTGCACTTCAAGGTCGCCCGCGAGCGGGCTGAAACCGAGCCGACCAATCCCCGGGAGCGTTATATTCTCGTTCCGGGCGATGAGGGTCTTGAGCTCAACTTCGAACGCCAGACGACGTTCTCGCCGCCCATTTTGACGGACCGGTTGCGCTGCGCGATGCTGCTCTTGACGCAGGCAGGCCTGCTAGAAAAGCTCGAGAAGAAAGCTAGTGTGCTCGCGTTTCGCGTAACAGCGGAAGGCCGCAGGCGTGCAGCGGAATTCATTCCAGCATCGAATCCCGTTTCGTCCGAGCCGGCTTCCGCACCGACGACCGGCCCTCATGAGTTCCCGACCGTCGTGTGATGGGTTAGGACGACTTTGCCTCCCCAGAATCGGATGGCACGACAGCAAACTAGTTGACGACTACCTGCCTGTCGCACTGACCTAAACAACGGGCCGGCGCGACAGATGAGTACCAACATTCAAACGTCCGCCGATTGCCATTCGGCGAAAAGCATCCGCTCGACCTCGAGCATGGTTGTTTCATGCGCTCGAAGCAGGTCGCCGAGATGCTTCTGGTCAACCAACTCGACAGAGTTCAAATGCGCGTTTTCCTTCGCCTGCGCATTGAAGAACTGATTTGTGACGCAGACTTTTTCGAACGAGACATTGGGGTGCCTACGTCGGTAGAACGCTTCGCCAGCCACCACCTCCTTCACTGCGTCCCATCCGAGTTTTGTTCCGTCAATTCCGCTGGACTTGGCCTGAATAAGCTGACCTCGATTTCCGTCAATGGCCACAATGTCGACGCCGTTGTCATTCGTGCCCGGTGTCCGGTAGCAGTTATACCCACGCTTGCTCCAAAGTGCGCCTACAAGGCACTCGAAGTGTTGCCACCCCATGCGCTGTGCCATATCCAGCGTGATGCGTTCATCCAGGCCGTCGCTCTGCGAGTGTGGCACCACGTCCGTGAGGTTAAAGTCGGACGGCGCCACGTCTCCGGCGCCATTGAGCATGTCCTCTGACAACCCTCTTTTATGAGCTAGCAACTGGTCGAGCTTGACGTCGAAAGTCATAAAGTCGTCAGCCCAAATAGTTGGGTAATACACGTACACCGGCTTCGTCTGATTGATGCGGTACGCACGGTCGGTGGCCTGGTCTTCTTTGGCCGGATTCCATGTGCGCGAGTAATGGATAACGTGGTTCGCCGCCTGGATGTTTACGCCGAATCCGACGGCGACCGGCGAAAGAACCAGGACACCGAAGCCCGGAGTTTCTTGAAAGGCCTTGATTCTCTTTTGCCGACTGGCGACGTGACTCGACGACGCACTTGTATCACCGTTAATGATGTCGGGACGATACCCGAACTCGGCTTCGATGTAGTGCTGTAGGAGTCGCTGAATCTCCCGGAACTCGCAAAAGACGATTGCCTTCTCGCCCTTCGCTCTGATTTCGGAGAGCTGCCTGAGTAGCCAATTGAGCTTCGGGGATTTCGCACGATAGTCGCCCAATGGTTCCGGCTTGAACACGCTTAGACCGTGCACTCGTGGGTCAGTACAGACCAGCCTAAGGTAGTGTAGCAACCCGAGGTGATTCTTGAACGGCGTCGTATGGTTGGGCTCCTGGCGCCGTTTGAAGCCATCCACCGCCTTCGCGTAGAGGTTCCGCTGAACGCCAGAAATTGAGAGCCGCCGGCAATCTTCGACAACGATTTTCGGAGGTAGCCCAGTATCGACCTCGGTCTTCAGGCGCCGGAGAATCTGGGGCGAGATGCGAGCGCGCAATTCTTCGACACGAGCTTTTTCTTCGTCAGTCTTCGCCTCAATCGGCTTCCGGTACCGCTCACCAAAGTCGTTCAAGGCACCGAGCAAGCCCGGTTGCACATAGTCGAAGAGACACCACATATCGGCCAAGGTGTTCTCCACCGGGGTCCCGGTGCATGCAATCCTGAACGCGACATTCTGCTTCTTGGCGGCCCGGGTCACCATTGCGGCTGGGTTCTTGATGCGCTGCGCCTCGTCGCACACCATCAAGGACCACTTTTGCGCCGCAAACGAAAACTCCAAGTCTCGCAATGTCTCGTATGTCGTCAAAACCACCTTCGCATCGCCAATCCAGTTGGGCTTCAAAAACTTGACCAGGCCATCCTCGGTCTGCAAGCGTTGGTCTATCTGGCTGCGCGGTACGCGAAACGCGGCAAGACTTTCGCCGTATGCAGTCAATAGGGGCAATGCTCCAGGCTGAAAGAACTTGTTCGCTTCCTCTGCCCAGTTTTCCAGCAGTGAGACCGGCGCGACTACCAACATTGGACTCATGGTGGGGTCCCTCTCCAGCAACCAGGCCATAAGCGCCAGCAATTGGAAGGTCTTACCCAGCCCCATGTCGTCTGCAAGGATTGCGCCGCGAACCTGGTAATCGGTTTGCAGACTGAAGAGATGCTGCATCCACGCGAGACCCGCTTGTTGATGCGGCAACAATGAGAACTCCGTGCGAATGCTTTCCGGAAGCTTCGGACGAGCAGGTACGGCCTGCAGCGCTTCACGACGCAACTCTTCGTATTCGAGTGCCTGAATGTTTGCACGCAGAACTAGCTGCTTTTTGGCCACGCTTTCGCTGGGCCGTTTGCGCGCGTTTTCCGGGTCAAACTGCTTACCCGACTCCAAATCTGAAAAGACGCTCTCGAACGTCGAGATGATTTCTTTCGCGTCAGCCAGCGAAATGGGGTCCTTGAGCCAAGGGACGTCGAGCTGCACCATGCCCTTCGCGTCAGCGACCTGTACATCATTCTTCAGCTTCTCAATAGCAAGCTTGTTGGTCGGCACGGCCACCGGCTCGCCACCGTCCTTCGACTGATAAACAATGACAGGCAGAATGTTGTCAGGAAACCAACCTTCGCCCTCGTCCTTCTTCGCGATATACGGCGAATGGTAGGGCTTCTCCACACCAATCGATTCGATGCGCGCAGAGTAGCCAGCCAGGTCGTGGACCTGAGCGTAGGAGACCAGCGTCGGAGGAATGCGACGCTGTGCCAGTGCAGCCGACAATTCCTTGAGTTGCTGCTCCGAATCTCCCTGCAGAGCAAGGTCATAGCCCTGCCAGGCAAGCAGTTGATGGCCCTGCGTCAGCGACCTGGAGAGAGCCAAGATGAACGCGGAAAGTTCGTCGTCGTCGAGCCAATGCGTCTTCGAGGAGGTCGGTCCGCTCGCCACCGCAGATTCGATAAGCAGGCCGACACGTACTGGATAGCCCGCAGCATTTCGCTCGAACGTCGGTACGAAGCGTTCGTAGTCGAGGCCAGCGTCCTCACGAGCGCGTTCGAATTGTGATTCTTCGATGACGTCAATCGCGTCTGCACCGAGAGCCGCGAAGGGGTTGAGCAAAAAGGCCTGGGCCCGAGAACCTGCCACCCGCCGTCCGGGCAATCGCCGGATTTCCCGCAGCACAGTCTTTACCTTCGGTGTGACCAGAACCTGGACGACTCCATCCTGCGTTGTAATGTCGTACCGGTCGCGAACTTCTCGTGCTCTGTCGAACGTGTCGAGCCAGTCATCAGGTGCTCCGTCGAAGCTCGGCTCGATTTCGACTACGTGGTCGTCTACAACTGCCACCGAGCGCCGCAGACCTATATTGAGCTTTTCCGGACTCAATACTACCGAGCGGTAGAGAAAATCATCAAGTCTTGCTTCGGCATCGACTGCGAGCTTGCGAATCCGCCCCCACCCTTGCCGGTTGGCTAAATCAGAGTGGTCCTCGTCGCCACGGCGCGAGAATGCAATGACCGCATTAAAAAGCTTCCATTGCGCGGGACGCATCAGCATCTCTACGGCGCCTTCTAACATCACGGGCCCCGTGATAGTGCCTCGAAATTCACGGCCGCCGTCGATGCGCCATCCATCTATCGCAATAGAGAACTCGTGGTCGGTCAACGAATGGTTGCTTCGCAGATGCTGACGGAATTCCGTGAAAGGCGGTATTCGGAGAACATCGCGCAGCTGCCCGTAGTCCGGTTGTTCAAGGATGTCGTACAAAGACTGCCAATCCAACAAGAACTCGTCCTCGACCGGGCTGACGAGGCCATCATCGGTCAGTTGTGTGAGGTAGCCGCCAACGAGGTCTCCGTCGACCGTCGCTCCCGGGCTTTGAGTTCGCCGAGTTAGAACGATGCCCTTATCCGACCAGTGCCGCTTCCAGGTGATGACGTCTCGCGCTTTTGCTTGCTTGAATAACTTGAACACGGTTTCGCCTTATTTCCACCAACCCTTGCCCGGCTTCACACGGAAGCCCCATTCCATCAAAACGCGGCCGACACGCTCGTCACCTTCACCACCGCGCACCCACAAGTTTCCGCCGAGTGCAGTCCTGTCCTCGATTTGCAGACCATGCGTTGCCGCGAATCGCTTGAGCGCAACGTGTGAGTAGGATTCGTGTGCTTCGGTTCGATTTTGCGAAGAGCCAACGTTCTCACGGGAGGAGACGTTACTCGTCGACTTCGTAGGCTCGTTTGCGGCCTTGGCTCTACCTGAAGCACGCAAAGTTTCGGCTGAAGGAAGAATCTGAAAACTCTCACGCAGTGTTGCCTCGAACATCTCCTCCCATCGATTCCAGCCATGAATGCCGTCTCCATGCTTTAGCCACAGCATGCTTTTCGATTGCTTCAACGAGTTGCGTTCATTTTTCCCGAGCTTCAATGTCTGACTTGTATTGAATGGCAGAGAACGACTGGCGTCATAGCCATAAAACGCGTTTCCGAGACCACTAAATTCGACAGCAACCAACTTGCCCATCGTCATAATGAAGGCGTTGTTCGCGCCAGAGGCGTCGAGTTCGCGAGTCAGGCCCTTCATTCTCTTACGCAGCGCGACCAGGTCCGGTTCACGTGAATTGCGTGCAGTCGAGCCTAATGCGAACTCGATGTCATCGATGGATTTAACGTATCGCTTCCAAAACTCCATTCGCCGACGGTCGGCAAGACCGTCCTCCGCCAGCTTCGTAAAGAAGGTCTCGATAAATTCGAGCTTCAACCAGTCAGAGACCATTGCTCGAGCCGCAGGCTCGACGCCCCCCATCGGGTCGCATTTGAAGGTAGCCACGGATTGCCCCACCAGGCAACAGCATGGTCGCGCAGTCTCGGGTGTAAGGGGGTGCCAGAGACCTCAGCGTATCGGTCAAGGACCAGAATCGTTCCTCGGTCGCGGAGCACCTCATTGTGTGCAAGCAGACCAAGCAAGCGGGGTAGCAGCCTCACAAACTCATCGTCATCGAGCTTCGTCGCGCCCTCAACTTGCGTAAGCACGAGCTGGCGCAGAAACCACGACTCTTTTCCGATTTGAAGCTGCTCGCAAATATGGTCTATGCGCGACGTATCGCCTTCGAGCAACTCGCCCACATATCGTGTGCACGGGGACTCATCAAAAAGCTGTCTGTTTTCGATTGCCGTGTCGACCCATGAAGGGCTCGACCTGCTATCACGTATCTTGGGGTTCCGGTCGTGAAGGTAGTCTCGCAGGGTCAGCCAGTTCTTCCTTCCCGAGGACGCCACCCCACATGCATCTATGTCAAAGGAAAAGTAGCTCTTTGCGAGCCCTTGATAGCAGCGCCTGTATGACGCGGTCTTGGTTATGTAGCCATCAACGCTGTCCAGGATATGCTGCAAGCGTGGTCGGTCCTCCATCACGCACTCGCCTTGGGGACGGTGTGGAATACATAGGCCAAAGGACAGAAGATAGGCATCGCGGAACGTGGACACTTCGTGGCTCTGCCAATACCGTCGCACCGCGTCGAGCTGATGGTCATGAACAGGTTCTCGGCCAATACGAGATTTTGCGCGCGCTTTCAACTGTTCGAGAAGCACGTCGATTTCAGTGCCCGAGCGAATCGGCTGCGTCTCTTCGCTGACCGACGATTGCAGCAATGACGCCAGGTAGTTTAGTGCGCTCATCGCAATGCACAGTCGCCAAAGTTCCCCGATTGCGCCGGGGCCGGAGACCTATCCTCGCCAACACCTAGGAACTCAAGACGCATCTCGACGCGGCGACTCTCCTCGTCGGTTTCCTTCGAGTCATTGAACGAATATCCGCCGACCAAAAACAGATTTCGCACGTCCAGCTTTTGCGCCTCGTCGAGCACACTCGTACCGGTCGTTGCAAACATGCTGCACAACACCCGCTCGCTGCGCTGGAGACTCAGATTCAGGTTGCTCAGGTACGTGCCGGTTCTGTCTGTGTAGCCTTCGACAACCACTCGCTTAAGTACGCGCTTGCCCAGGTCATCGTTCGCCAATGTCAGGATTTCAGGAACGAACTGACGCAACACCGCTTCCTGCTCGGGCGCCAGGTTTGATTTCCCGAACGCAAAACGGGCGCGGTCACCAAAATCGATAACATGTCGATTGCGGTCTATCTTGATACCGTCGTACCGCTTGGCGGCAGTTTGAAACCGGTCGAGGATAAGCTCTATGTCCTTTCGATGTTGCTCTTCGCGCTTTTCTTTCTCCGTCACGTTCTTCGTCACGGCGAGCAGCGCTACCCCCATGACCACGAGGAAGAGCACCATCAGCGCGGTCATCAAGTCAGCAAAGGAAATCCAGAAGGGCTTTTCCGCCTCGTCGCGGCTTCCGCGCTTGACGACGATTTGAGTTCCAAACATCGCCTAGTTCCTCGCTGGTGTCAGGGTGCTCATCGAGGCGAGCGTTACCTCCAGCTCACCGACTGCAGACGAAAGCAACCCCACTGCCGAGGTCAGTTTTGTATGGAACTCGGCATTCGCTTTTTCCAGCGTACGCTTAACCTCAGTTGCAAAAGCGCCGTGCGCTTCAGCGAGAACCTGGCTTACACCAGCGAGATACTCGTCCGCCTGCTTTTGCGCCGCTCCAAGGTGGCTTGTGGATGTCTCAATGCGATTGAGAATGTCACCGGTCAACGCAGCTTCCCTTCTCGCAGCATCGACGGTGGCGCGCAATTCCGTAACAAGCTGGCCGATGCTGTCGCGATGAGCGCGGTAGTCGCTCAGCAGTTCCTGGATTGCTCCCGCACCGCTCGTCAAATTCCCGGCTGTCGCAGCGAGTTTGGTTGAGACGTCGGCGGTTTGCCCCATGACACCGGCGACGCGCTCACCTGCCGCGGCGAAGTTCCGCGACGCCGTGCCCAACGCTTCCGCGCCAGCATTCATGCGGTCGACTGACGAAGTTGTCGACTGCGTCAAAGCATTCACGCTTTGCGCCATCTGCGTGGTTGCGACGCCCAGCTCCTTGACAACAGCATCCATCGATTCCGACATCGCGGTCACTACGCCGCTCGCGCGCTCAGACATTGCATGCTCGCGTGCGCGGTTGTTCTCAAATACTTCTTTCTGCGCGCCACTCAGCGTGGTTAGCATTTCGCCGACGTGAGTGCTGAGCGTCTCCAACGTCGCCTGCAATTTCTGGTCTGTCTCTGACTGAGACGTTGCAACCAACTGGCGCAGCTGCTCAACGAACGCAGCCGATTGCGCGTTCATTGCCTCCTGTCGCGACTCCATCTTTTCAATGGCCTCCGCCATGCGCTGCGCCATCGCATCCGTCGAACGCTGACTCGAAGCCTCGATGTTCGCGACCAGGGTGTGCAGCGCGCTCACAGCCTGCTGAATGCTCTGGGCCGTTTGTTGATTAAGCTCGGTGAGGCCTGAAATTTGGCCACCGAACAAGTCATTCAACCGTTGGCTGAAGCTCGTCATTACGTCCTGCAACATCCGCCCAGCACTTGCGCTTTGGTCACCGCTGGCGGTTTTAACGGTCGCTGCGATTTCATCGAGTGGGCCTTTGAGGCCCTGTTGGATGCTCTCGGCAATAACCTGTCCGAGAGCGACGTTATTCTGGCGCCCCGCCTCTGCGGCGAGTGCATGTTGTTCTTTGCTCGCTTCGATTTGCGCGCTAGTCAACTCGCGCAGCAGCTCACCCATCTCCTTGACGAGAGCGTCCTTCAAAATTTTGGATTGGCTTGCCGACTCCTCTGATGCTTTTACTAGACGTGCCAGGTATTCTTCTCCGGCACCCGCCTCAAAGGAAGCATCAATCGCATGTGCAATTTCTTCCGTACGTCGGTACAGCGAGGCAAGGAGAAATTTTTCGAAGAGCGTGGTTAGCATTGCCGCGGCGATTGCCGATGCAGACACAAGAAACGCCTCACCCACCGAATGCATAAGTGATTCAAGACTACCGCGAACAGTTGCAGCGTTCTCGCTTACCTGAAACGCGTGAAGGCCTTCTATGAGTCCGCTGAACGTCCCGATGATGCCAATACCAGTGAAAATGCCGGGGACGTGCTTAAAAAACTCGGTGCGCAAGCGGCTGTCGACAACAACCTGACTGTTGAAGTACACCTCGGCCGGCGCGGTGGCCCGTACGGCGCGCACGACCATTTGTCCGTCCCGCTCTTCCCGCTGAACGTGCAATGATTCGGCATACTCGTTCCAGAGATGGGCGAGCCGACGGTCGCTCGCGAATACCGCTTCAAACTGCGAAGAGAAGTCTCCGCTTTCGAAGCTTCCGATGCGACGCTGAATAGCGCGCAGCCGAAGCAGGTGACGTATCGCTGGGCCGAAGAAAAACACAACGACAATAACGACAAGGATGGCCAAAAACGCGCCCGTGATAAGTGCAGGCATCGGCACGCCAGCAAGTAATGACTGGATGTTCAACTTCGGTCTCCCCGGCAAAGGGTTTGTTTTCTTATGGCAGCCTAGGCGTGCCCCAAACGCACAGCTGACAACCAACTGACGGGCACCTCGTCAAGCACCGACTGGCCGTCGTGTCCATGCGGCTAATATTACGGCATATTCCCCGTGAGGATTAATGGGGAAGGACTCGAACCTGAAGGTTCGAGCGCGTTAATGACGGGATTACTACGATACGACCTTCGGCGCCAGTTCGACCCGCACAGGTACCGACGTCGCTCAGTCGGTCGTGGTCAGCGCGTGCGCGACAACAATTGGGTAGTGTCAAAGAATTCTGGCAGGCCAAGTGCTCTGCTCGAAGGCAATCGACTTACGCAAACAACGACAAAACATGAATCATGGCCTCCCCGCCGATGATGCCGCACCGGCTCACTGGCTTGAGCACCTGTCCGAAGGCCTGGCAGGCCTCACTGCCGATGCCCGCCGCATCGCCTATTCGCTCTTACATTCACCTTGGAAATGTTCGCATGATGACGTGCTCAAGCATGTGCCGTCGCCATTGGGCGATTCAATCGTTTTCTTGCAACAGAGCGTCTCGCGACATGTCTTTCGGCAGCGGTCCCGTTCGAGTCTAAGCACCGCCGTTCTTGATGTAGGGATTGGTGCATTCACACAAGGACCGAACGGCTCGCGTGAGGCAATGGGACTCAATACAGTCATCGCGGTCGACGCATACCTTGGGCTAGCCAAGGAAGACCTGGCAAAGGAGAACATTCGATGGAGTGAATTATCCGGACCGGCTCGAGCCTCGCTCCTAGCGCTCTATGCCAAATGCGAGGTTGCTGTGCACTTGATGACCGGTATGTTCGAGACCGCCAGGGACGCCGGCCGCACTATGCATTACGTCATCCCTACTCGGTTGCATGCCGCACGCAAGATGCGTTGGTTCTCGTTGTACTGGGCGCAACAGAGCAACATCGCGGACGCTCACAATGCTCGACTGGTGGCGCGCGGCCTTCACCAATCTGACGGACCGGCAAGAGGGACTGAGCTTTTTCAGGCTTGGGTCGATTACATCCTTGATAAGTTTGTGTGTTTGCACCGGCGCTACATCCCAAAGCTCCTGCAGACAACGAACGGGGCTGCGGTTTCGAAACTGTGGGCACGCGCTGAGCTTCTGTGCTTTATCGGGCTGCATTCTCTTGCGACTCGTCAGAGCGTTGATGACTTCTCGCAGGTAGTCTTGGAAGAACGGCCACTTGCCTCAATCTCTCGCGAGCGCTTGCGGCAAGCTGGGTTCGACAATGCGGAAATCGATTCGCTATTGATTGATTCTGTCGCGCAACCTCCCGGTGACCAGTTTATTACTCAATCGGACGACCCAGGGCACTTGCACGTCCACAATCTCAATCTGAAATTCGCGATGCAACGTTATGTGCGGTCGCAATTCAGAGAAATCGGCTCCCCCATTGGACACTGGTTCGAACGCGACTACATTCTCCAATATATCCAGGACCGACTAGATAGCTCGCGCTTCAAAGCCTGGCCTGAATTCAAGGACATGGATGCCAAATACGACGCAGACATCATCATTTATGACAAAGCGACGCATCTTTTTTACTTCTGCCAAATCAAACATCGGACGCAGGTACTTCAACCATACTTGCGCGACGAACTCAACGAGTTCGACCGCGGTGAAAACATCAATCACGGAATCGAGCAACTCAGCCGCCTCCGTGAGCTGATAGATACAGAGCAGGTCCGCAAACGTCTGGTGAGTAAGCTTGGAAAGAAGTTGGTCGGCGTAGCGCCCCTGAGCGAGAGAAGTCGCTTTCTTCTTGTTCACACCGTTGAAAATTTCGACATGTGCACACGACGCGGAATTGCCATGTATGAGTGGAATACATTTCGAAATCTCCTCCAGGGCCAGATGCTGTTCGCGCGGCAGGACGTCGACGGTGCTATGCAATACGAAACGGACGAGCTGGACTTCTCTAATCTCGTAGCGGTTCAACAACACCTGATGGGGGTTACGGCGCGCTTGTCCAAGGATATGGCGGACCATCCAACACCTGCGGACATATATGCAGTTCTGCAGCGCGCGGAACTCTCGCTTCAATATCGGAAGGCACTTTGGTTAAACGAAAAATCGATAGGCAGATTGAGAGCGAAAATGCTACGAGCTCCACTATTATAAATTAACTCGACCAATTGTTCGTTCGAGGTTGGCCGTGGCTATAACAGGATTCAATTACAGGGCCGTGCTGAGTTGCTGCTGGTCGAGAGAAATGGTTGCAATGATGGATTCGAACTCCACCATCAAGTCCGGATGGTGCTGGGCAACGTATTGCCGAGCAGACTCGTTTTCGAGGAGCTTGGCCAGATATCCCTTTGCGAGCACCAAATTCAACACGTCCTGGCCGTATGTCTGTTCCACGAGCTTGTACTGCGCCTGCAGATTACTCATCTCCCGCTCCATTCTGGCCATCTGCTCCGGGCTAACGCCGCTGAGTTTACGTGGCTTCTTTTCACCTACAAGACGCGCCGCAGGCGTTGCCACCAACAACGCCTCTGCGTAGGCGACTGACACATTGTTCGCAGCCACCATCAGTTCAACACATTCGACCTGCCGCGTCGGTTTCATTTTGCGAAGCGCGCGGACAAGCTCTGGTGAGAATTGCCGGTCTCCCAGGAGCTCAGCCGCTTCCGGACAAATGCCGTCGAGCAATGACATCTTCTTCACTATCTGCGACACATTGACGGAAAGAGCCTTCGCCAATCGTTCGGGTGATACGCCGCGGTCAATCACTCGCCGAATCATGTGATGCTCCTGCACTGTGGAGAGGCGGTTAACACGATTGTTATAGGTGTAGCTCTCGTCGTCGGTCGCGACAAGACAAGCAACCTGCTCGTGGCCCAACTCCTGGATAGCAAGCAAACGTAGATGCCCGTCTAGCAGGACGTGCTGCCCGGACGACTGGCTTACCGGCGTTACCGAGAGCGGTTCGATAAGGCCTACCTCCTCGATGGAGGCCTTTATCTGCTTGAATTTTCGCGATTCAACCACGGGTGTCGGTACTCTGCGCGAAGGCAAGATGCCGGTGACCGGCAGCGACAATGGCTCGGGGATGAACCCAAGAATTACGCCTGTCATGTGGCACTCCCGCTTGGCCAGACGCGTTCCGCAAGATACTTCGGCAGACTTGCCAGTCCCTCCGCGCGCAACAGGTTAACGAAGTTCTCGTCGGCAAACAGTTGCCGCAATGCGCCGACCACAAATAGCAACCGCTGCTGCGCGAACTCAGCTTTTCTCACCATCGACTTCTGACGCTCGACCTCGCGTTCATACGTCCGCACAAGGCTCGACGTCGTGACGGCGGCGGACTTGCTCGACATATTGTGCGCGGTACTCTTCCCGAGTGCTTTTCTGCGCTCGATGACGCGGCGAGCACTCATCAGTTGCTTGCCCCGCAATTTTCCCGACTCATAGGCCTCTTGGAGCGCTGCCTGTATTTCAGCGTCATCGTCGCCGGCACCAACAATCATGAGAGCCGCATTGAGGGGAACGAGGCCTTTCTCCACTGCAACGACAAGTCGCTCTTCTCCCTGGCGCAGTAGCGTGAGAATGCCGTGAACGTAGGTCGATGTAAGACCCGTTTTTTCGGCAATGACTTTCGGTGCATAACCCTGCTCCTGCAGTAGCCGAATGCCGGCAAGCCGCTCGATGGGCCGACATTGTCTGCGCGCGATGTTTTCCGTCAGACTCATTACGTACGCATCCTCATCGCTCACATGCACCACGAGTGCGGGAATAGTCGCTTCCCCAAGCGTGCGAAATGCCTTCAATCGCCCCTCGCCACATACAAGCAGGTATTTTTCTATACCCGCAGCCGTCACTCGCGGAGTGACCAGGATAGGTTTCTTCAGGCCGATGGTCTTGATATTGTCGACGATTTCGTTGAAGACCCGACCGTTGCGCTCTCTCGGATTAATGACTTCAATCTGAGAGACCGGAATCATCCGAATTTCTCCAGGCTGCTGTCGCGGGTTCACGCTACTCTCCTGAGACGAGCACGCTCGGCCATTCCATACAAGTAATCCAGCGTGTCAAAGCGATAGCTCTCGAACTCGATTGAATTTTGGTCGGCGAGATGAATACGCGGTTGCCCAAAATCGAGACGCGGCAAAAGGTAGTAGTCGAGCGTCGATGCGTTCGCATGGTCAAGCCGAACCGCAACAGTAATGTCCGGCAGAAGACTCGTATCGAAGCGCACCTTCCAATGATTTCGGCCATTGCCATGCGCCTGGCACCGTGCGAGCACAATACAGGCTGTGAACTCGTCGTTCACTGTCAGTAGGTCGGTTGCGGTGTCGCGTATCATCGTGCCGCCCAAATCGGCTATTTTCTTCTCCGTCTGCGCGACAATTTCTGGATGTAATTGTCGCAAGAAGCGATTGGTCTCAATGTAACGATAGTCTCGACCAGGAGTGAAACCGACAGTCTGATAGGCACGAATTAAACTGCCAAAGCGATAAACATAGACCGACGTGGAAGGCATGCCGTCTGTTTCGTCAATCACCACACCAGACAGGAAACCGCGGGCACGGTACAGGTTGCGCAATCGCTCAATTAACTCCTCATTTGAGTAGTGACGTGCTCTCGCTCTCATGATGCCCTGAGCGGTATAGAAGGTCTCGCTCGGAACAAGTGCCTGAAATGCTCCCTCCTTTCGAATCCACATGTCGGGGGTGTTCATCACACGCATCTTTTTAAGCTTGAATGACACCCGGTTGTATACGTTATTGCCAATGTATTTTTCGTTGGTCAATACCTCCCGTACCGTCGCCCGCGTCCACTCGCGGTCAAGGTCAGTGCGTACATTCATTCCGTTAAGGCGAGCTGCAATCTCGTATTCGTCGAGCGATTCGTCGATAAACCAGTTATAGATTAAATTGACAATTCGCACCTCGCTTTCCGGCCCCGGCATCAGGACAACCCTGTCCGTCTGCAGGCTTTTATGTTCGCCTCGATGCAGCTCCGCTTTCATGAGACCGTGCTCGTCGACCAATACTCGACGCAACCCATAGCCTGCTGGGCCTCCTTGCCGGAAACCCATTTCAATCAAACGACACTGGCCGGCAAACACCTTCGCAGACAGTTCTCGGCTGTACTCGCCGGCCATTGCGCGCTTCACCCCCTTCACAATGGTCGAGACTGGCGACCCGTCGTTCTCGAACTGCTCGGCGCAGTACGCAACCTGAATTCCTGCACGGCGGCAAATGTATTCGTAGTACGCACTCTCGTCGGCATCCTGAAATCTGCCCCAACGACTCACGTCATAGACGAGGATTATGCAGAAATCTGCCTTTCCATTCGTCACATCGGAAATGAGATTCTGAAGTGCTTGGCGACCGTCGATTCGAAGACCGCTTTTCCCTTCATCGGCATATGTGCGCACGATGTCGAATCCGCGACGGGTTGCGTAGTCTCGAATCCGGTCGCGCTGATTCTCAGTCGAATACTGTTGGTGTTCCGTGGACATGCGGACGTACTCAGCTGCCCGTCCTGCCAGGGAGCTGGCTACGCTCGGTGCACCTGCGCTGTTGAATGACATTCTCCGCTCCACAACTCAGACACAGACACGCAGCAGGCACCATGCGCAGGGAGAAGCCCGAATGCGAACGCCGCGTCCTCAAATCGGGGCGTGGCGCTCTATGTAGTGGTCAACCAACCCCGGACACTGCGTTAAGTTTTTCTTCCGCAACAGCCGGCGCCAGTCCGTCATTGAACTGATGCGGCCGTATCCAGTTGTACCGATGCATCAGGTAGTGGCTGATATCCCGGTGTGCTTCCTGCGCCGACATGTAACCCACTGACGGCAGCCATTCTGTCTTGAAGCTGCGGAACAGCCTCTCCATCGGAGAATTGTCCCAACAGTTTCCGCGACGGCTCATGCTCTGCTGTATCCGATAGCGCCACAGGCGCTGACGGAATTTCCGACTCGCATACTGACCGCCCTGATCCGAGTGGAATAGCAACCCTTGTGGCCGACCACGCTGCTCATAGGCCATGTCCAGCGCCTGCACGACCAGATCGGCATCCGGGCGTGTCGAGAACGCCCAGCCGACGACTCGGCGCGTGAACAAATCAAGTACGGCGGCCAGGTAATGCCAACGGCCTTGCGCCCAGACATACGTGATGTCGCCACACCAGACCTGATTCGGCGCATCAACCTCGAACTGACGGTTGAGATGGTTCGGAATATCGATCCGCTCGACCGTAGCTTGCTTGTACGCATGGCTGCCGGGCTGCTTGCAGATCAACCCCAGCTCTTCCATCAAGCGACTTACCTTGAAGCGGCCAATCGCCGTGCCTTCCTCGCGCATCATGCCCATGATGCTGCGGCTGCCAGCAGAGCTTCGACTCTCGACGAACAGTTCGTGCACCCGGTGGCGCAACGCCATACGCTCGGCATCTACGCGCTGGGCACGCTCCCGGTACGCATACAGACAGGACCGCGATACGTCGAATACCGCGCACATCAGTTCGACTGATTCGCCTGCGCAGATCTGATCAATTACTTCGTACGTTCTATGCCTTCCGACATCAAGAGCGCGGTAGCCTTTTTTAAAATGGCCTTCTCACGCTCGAGGCGTTCGATACGCGCCTCGAGTTCCTGAATGCGTTGCTGATCCGGCGTGATTGCCTTGCCCTGCGGCGTGACACCCTGACGCTCCATTTGAAGCTGGTGCACCCAGCGGCGCAGTACCGTCTCGCCGACGCCGACCGAGCGACTCGCCTCCATATGGCTATAGCCCTGGTCGAGCACCAGACACGCGGCTTGCTGTTTGAACTCCGGGGAAAACGTACGACGTCGCTTGGTCATTAGACACCTCTTCATGGCGAGCATTCTCGCCTAAATCAGTGTCCGGGTTCATTAGACCACTACACTAAAGCGAACGGTGACAAGGCAAAGGTAGCAGGCCGGACGCCTACGCGTAACACGTCATCTCTTTGCAATCAGACCGGCGGCGCCGGCGGCGCAGACAGCACGGTTATATGGACGGTCCACGCGTCCATCTTTGCAACGTTGGCGTCATCCGCGTGGCACAGGACGTAGAAGCCCGAGCCTAGGGACTGCGGACGCCCTGACACGTCCATCTTTGCAACCGCCCTGAAATTCCGCCGTTCGTTGCGCGTCTGCTGCATGCTGCTATTGCGCTCGCGATACGCCGAATGCGAGGCTCGATATTCGCGCCAGTAGCCTGAGTGCCCCGCGCACCATCTGGCCTGCGCCCGTGCCTGGTTGTCGCGATAGTCGCTGTCGATACGGAGCCGGTGGTTCTGCCAGTCACGTCGACGGGCTCGCTGACAGGATTCCGATGAGCAATAGCGCTGACGGGGAACGTGCGGCAGCGGCACGAACGCGGTGCCACAGGCGAGACAGAGGCGTGGGGATTTCATGAGTGCCCTCCAGGCCAGGTTGCGACGAGCCGACGCCGGCGCCTCGACCAGCCACCGACGGCACCGGCGCGGGCCGAGATAGAGAGGGGCTTATTCAGTAGCTGCTTCGTTAATCGGCCAGCGCGATTTGCTTGGCGTGTTTGTAGGCCGGTCTCCGAAACTTGGACATTTCTTGACTGCCGACGTGCAAGGAGAGGCTTCGTCCGCCAGCACAAATCGCTTAAATTGCCTTGCCGGACGCGCAGTTTTTTGCGGTAGCTTGTACAAAGCCGAGAGAGCGATGCTGGTGGGATAGGACCCGTCCTGTCACAAGCCCAGGCTCGAGTCCGAGGTGGTCTGGACGGTTCGTCTCGACTTATGCGTCCATTTTCTCGCCTTATGGGTCCACCCTCAGCTGGAAGCCCTTATCCCGTAAGGCGCATTTTCTCGGGTTATGAGTCTGTCTACACAGGCTCAAAGTGACCTCATAGCGCGAGAAAGTCGGACCCATAAGTCGAGAGATTTATGGGTCTTTTTATAAGAGCCGTCCCCCACACTCACCAGCTTAAGAAGTAATATTCTCGACGTCCGCGACATATTTGTCTCGGGATGCTCCACGAATCAGGGGTGCTTGTTTTCCGAACACGCATATAACGATGGCAAAAGAGAAGAAAGACATCGCTTCAATATTTCGCTACATGGGACCTGCATTAGATGCGCTAAGGGCGCTTGGCGGGTCCGGTACGCCGGACGAAGTTGTGGAGCGTATTGCTCAAGATCTCGATATTTCAGACGAGGCGCAGAACGAAATTCTGTCCTCAGGCGAAGGACGCTTCCGCAATCGGATACGATGGGCAAGGCTCTATCTTGTGAGGGAGGGTTTAGTTGATTCGTCGAGACGTGGGGTCTGGGCGCTCACCGAAACCGGTCGTCGCACGAGCCTTTCGATAGATCAGTCTCGCAACTTAGCTACAAAATGGAACCGCATTTTTGCCGAGGAGCGTCGAGCGCGGGCTGATAGCTCCGAGCCCATCGCAGAGGAAGGCTTGGAGCCCGCAAACGTAGTCACAAACGACTACCGCTACCAACTCATTCAAATACTTAAGAATTTGCCAGCATCCGGCTTTGAACGGTTATCTCAACGACTTCTTCGTGAGGCCGGCTTTGTGCAAGTCGTTGTAACAGGTAGCAGCGGTGATGGGGGTATCGATGGGCACGGTACGCTACAAATCAATCCACTCGTGTCGTTTAAAGTCCTCTTTCAATGCAAACGCTACGCGAAGTCGGTGTCGCCGTCGCAAGTTCGTGACTTCCGTGGAGCAATGTCTGGGCGAACCGACAAAGGCATAATCATCACAACCGGAACATTTACGGCGGAAGCACGTCGTGAAGCAAGCCGCGACGGCGTCCCGCCAATTGAACTTATCGATGGTGAGAAGCTTGTTGACATGCTCGAACATCTTGAGCTCGGACTGCGGCCTGTACAAACCTACGTTGTCGACACAACTTTCTTTGACGAGTTCAAGAACTAGCTCGGCCATTCATGTTGATGCACCAGCCTGCGGTGGCACTTTGGGTGGCAAAGCTACCTGATGATATGTCGAGTCGAAAACCATAACGGAACGCTTCGTCACTGTTCAAGAGTCAGCGCGCCATCATTCCTTGTGTAAGCGCCCGAGCAGTACCGTAGTGCAGGTTGTTGACTGCGGAGCTCTGCGACGCTATCGGATGGGGTCGACGCGAGCAGTAGGCGGCAGCGACGGCGCCACGTTCCACGGCAGCAGCTCGTCGACGCGGTTAGCCGGATAGTCGGCGATGCGCTCGAGCACGTAGGCGAGATACGCCTCGGGATCGAGGCCGTTTAAGCGCGCCGTGCCAATCAGGCTATACATCGCGGCGGCACGTTCGCCACCGGAGTCGGCGCCGGCGAACAGATAGTTCCGCCGTCCGAGAGCGACGGCTCGCAATGCTCGCTCGGCAATCAGGTTGTCGATCTCCGCACACCCATCGCTGCAGTAGTAGACGAGCGCTGGCCAGCGATTCAGCGCGTACCGAATCGCCTTGGTCGTGTCAGATTTTGCAGAGAGGTTGGCGAGCGTCGCTTCGAACCAACGCTTCATGTCGTCGAGCAGCGGCACCGCCCGCGCTTGGCGCACACTGCGCCGTTCGTCGGGCGGCTTGCCGCGGATCTGCTCTTCGATCTTGTAGAGCGCGCCGATCCGGCGCAGCGCCTCCTCCGTCACGGCGTTGGGGCGCACCGCATGCAGGTCGTGGATCTTCCGGCGCGCGTGAGCCATACATGCGGCTTCCTGGACGCGCCCGTCGAGATATAGCTCGGCATAGCCCGCGAACGCATCGGCCTGCAGCACACCAGTGAAGTCAGCGAGATGTCGCTGCGGATGCTCACCGCGGCGATCTGACGTGTAGGCGAACCAGGCCGCCGGCGGTTCGTCGGAGCCGCTCGGCCGATCATCGCGCACGTAGACCCAGAGACGTCCTGTCTTCGTTCGACCGTTGCCCGGCGCCAGCACCGGCAGCGGAGTGTCGTCCGCATGCACCTTACCGCAGGCCAGCGTGTAGCGGCGCACGGCGTCGACCAACGGTGCGAGCAGCGCCGTGATGCTGCCCATCCAGTAGCCCATCGCGCCGGGATCGATCTCGACGCCGTCACGCGCGTACATCACCGCCTGGCGGTGCAGCGGAAGGTGGTACGCGAACTTCGACACGGCGATGTGGGCGAGCAGCGCCGGACCCGGGATGCCCCGATCGATCGGGCGGCTCGGCGCCGCAGCCTGCACGATGCGATCGCAGCGCGCGCAGGCCAGCTTCGGGCGGCGATGACGGATCACACGGAAGTGCGCACGCACGTATTCGAGTTGCTCCGCGACGTCTTCGCCCAACGGCTTGAGCTGTCCACCGCAATCGGGGCAGTCATCATCGGCGGGCAGATGGACGCGCTCTTCGCGTTCAAGATGTTCGGGTAGCGGCTTGCGGCTCGGACCTTCGCGGCGCGGCCGCTTTGCCTCGGGAGCGGCTGCTACATCGGCGGCGCCTTCGTCGGCCTGCAGATCCTCCAGCCGCAATTCGAGCTGCTCGATCTGACGATCCAGCTTCTCCGATTTACGGCCGAACTGCATGCGGCGCAGTTTCGCGATCGTGAGCTTTAGGTGCTCGATCTCAAGTGAGCGCGACGAGAGTTGCTGCCGCAGCTCGGCGACCTGGGCGTCGCGCTCACGCAGCAACGCTTTCAAAGCGTCGATGTCGTCGGGCAGCGCGGTCGAGGTCGATTCCATGAGGACAGTTTACGACTGCCCATGATCACGCGAGCACCAGTTAACAATGGTTTACAGCGCGCTGCGTGGGCGCGCGGCTTCGACCGGCTGCCGCCAATCGAAACCCTCGAGCAAGAGCGACAGTTGGGCGGTTGTGAGCGCGACCACGCCGGCGTCAGCACGCGGCCACGCAAAACGCCCCTTCTCGAGCCGCTTCGCCAATAAACATAGCCCGCCGTCGCTCCAATACAAGCACTTCAGCAGGTCACCGCGCTTGCCCCGGAACACGAACACGTGTCCAGAGAACGGATCTTTCTCCAGCACCGTCTGTACCTTCGTACGCGGTCTTTTAACGACGCCCCTCAGTGGTTGAGGGCAGCAGGCATTCTCCAAGGCATGAGATCGGCGTAGTCGTCGGCAGTTGCAGCGAGCGGCAACCTGGTGAACAGCCAGACCAGATAGCGATACGGCTCGATGCCGTTCGCCTTGCACGTCTCGACGAGGGAGTACAGGTTGGCACTGGCCTGCGCGCCGGCGACAGTATCGGAGAACAGCCAGCCCTTGCGGCCGACGACGAACGGCCGGATCGCGTTCTCGCACAGGTTGTTCGAGATCGGCCAGTTGCCGTTACCGACGTAGCGGACCAGCTTGGGCCACTGTCCGCTCATGTACTGCAATGCCTTGCCGAGCAGACTCGACGGCACGACGCCTGGCAGATGCTCGACCAGCATGCGCTCGATGATGGTGAGCACGCGGGCGCTGTACCGGGCACGCAGTCGCTGCCGGCGTTCAGACTTCCACTTCGCGCTGCGCGCCTCGGCCGCGAACAGCTTGCCGATCAGCACGACGAAGCGCGTCGCCAGTAGGTCCGGCGAGCGTGCCGCCTTCGGCACCGACTCCTCGGCCTTGATGAAGCCGCGGCGCACGTGTGCCCAGCATCCGAGATGCACGAGCTGGTGATCGTGGGCGATGCCGTTGTAGAGCTCGTACCCGTCAGTCATCAGCACGGTGCCAGGCTGCACGCCGGCATAGAGCTTCTGCGCATGCTGGGCGCCGCGCCCCGGCGAGTACGAGAACATCCGCACAGGCGGCCCCGAGCTGTTGACCTGCGCCCACAGGTAACTCTTCGCCTGCGGCCTTCGTCCCGGCTCCTTCAGCACCTGGAACGTTGTCTCGTCGCCGTAGATCAGGTCCGATTCGAGCAGCGCGTCGCGCATCAGATTGATCACCGGCTGCGTGGCGAGCCCCACCCGCACTACGCTGGCGGCCAGCGTGTTCGACGAGATGGCGCCGCCGAAGCGACGCAGCAGCGTGGCCTGGCGATACAGCGGCATGCCGTACTGGTACTTGCCGGTGATGATCCACGCCAGCGCGGATTCCGTGAGCAGCCCGCGAGGGATGATACGCGCCGGTGCGGGCGTGACCTTGATACCGAGATCGCAGCATGGGCACGCGTATTTGACCCGTTGGTGCTGAACGACGCACACTTGCTCGGGAATCACGTCGAGCTGTTCGCTCGTTTCCACGCCGATCTCGACGAGAGCATGGCCATCATGCGCGCAGAACCGTTCGGACTCGGGCAACTCGTGTCGCACGACCTCGCGCGGCAGGTTCGGATCGAGTGGTTTGCGCCCACGCTTGCCGCGCGTGTGAGCGGCGACCGATGTGCCGGGCATATCCTCGCGCGCGGGCGCGTCGGTAGTCGTCGCCAGCGCCTCGGCTTCGTTGAACAGACCGAGCTGGTCAGCATGGCGCGCTTCGCTCGATGCGCCGAACAGTTCGTGCTTGTAGGCCCGCAGTTTCTCCTCGGCCAGATCGCGCTGAGCCGTCACGAGTCGAAGCTCACCGCGCAGCGCATCGCGTTCGGCGCTCGCGGCAATCAGCGCCTCGTACTCCTCGGCGCTCAACATGACGGGATTGTTCGGCATGGCCGGTTAGACCATGTCGCCCTCGTCGTGTTCAGCTCATCCGCGCGTAATATCGCTGGGGATGCTTCTGGATCACGGCCAGGTCGATTCCGTCGAGCAGCCAGTGCAACTGCTCAGCGCTGAGCGTGATCGTGTCGCCTCCGTTCGGCCAGACGAAGCGGTCGGCTTCGAGTCGCTTGAGCAGCAACCAGAAGCCGTTGCCGCCCCAGCCGAGAATCTTGATGCGATCGCGTCGTCGGTTGCCGAACACGAACAGCGCCGAGGTCATCAGATTCAGGCGCATCGCCTGTTCGACCAGAATCGACAACCCGTTGATGCCCATGCGGAAGTCGACTGGATCGCGATGCAGATAAACCTTCAGCTCTTCGTCGAACCGGAACACGGCAGCCTCCCGAGCATCTGGATCACCGTGGCCAGCTCATCGACACTCGCCTCGCCGAGATCAAATTCGACACCATTGGACAAGCGCACATGTAACGAGAGCGCCATCAACGACGGGGCTGGTGGCAGTACTGGGGAAACGGCAGGCACGGTCGACGCAGTCGTGACGACAGGAACGAATGCCCGCGCTTCACTCATCGGAACCCGACGGGCAGTGCCCGGAATGTCGATCGATACGCCGTCGATCACCAGCGGGTCCGGCCTCGTTGGGGTTTGCAGCGTATGCTGCTGATGGCGCGAGATCCAGCGGCGCAACTGATTCGGATTGACGTCATGGTCCATAGCCGCCCGGGCGATCGATACCCCCGGCTTCAGGCAAAACTCGACCAGCTCCCGCACGGCATCTTCATCAAATTCCCGCCGGCCATCCCGTCGTTGGCCAACTACCAGTCTGCTTCGAAGGTCCTGTTTCTCTGTCATCATGGTCTGAGTGCATGTGTCCACGCGGACACTTAGCATCTGACCTTATGCCTACCATTGGTAGGGCGTCGTTTATTGACGGCTTACGTACCTTCGCGGCCAACGAATTGAAGCCGCATCGCATATCGGTGACGCCCGCCGCGATCCAGATCCGCGTGTTTTGAGGCAGACCGATCATCGTAAAATGCGATCGAGAACAGAACGCAGCACGTCCGGGTCTGGCGCGCCTTCGATGCGAATCGACGTCTTGCCATGCTGGATCTGGATCGAGCCGGACGGTATGTTGTCGGTCGCAGTCGGCACCTCGAGCGCCATCGACGGCTGAGACGGTTCGTTGACGACAACCGGCAGCATTGCGTCTGGAATCGCATCGTCCGTTAGCAGGCCTTGCGCATGGAGGCGACGCCATGCCCACACCTGATTGGCATTGATGCCGTTCTCGCGAGCAACACGGGCGACCGATGCGCCGGGCTCGAATGTCAGCGCGACGATGGTCCGCTTCCATTCCGTGGGATGTCGGCGAGTTTGCCGTTTCGGCGGGATCTCGACTGTCTGAGTCACTCTGTCCACAACTCCTATCGTGGACACGACTGGTCATTCGTGTCCTTCACAGGACATCATGGCACTCGTCACCGAGCGTTCACAGACGGTACTGGTCTCGTGCTTACTTCCTTGTCTAGGGTCCTTCGTGCCATCAGAGAGCACCGGAGGCTCAACACGACGTATTTCCCGTGGATCAAAATAGCGGGAGTATGGCTTGAGGACGCGGGATTCGAGGCTGGAGAACGCGTCCGGATTACCGTCGAGGACAAGCGACTCATCATCACGCCGATGTGATCGGCGCATTGCCAATGGTGGGCGGCGCAAGTCACTATCCGTCTGGAAACTCGGCACCCGATGCTCCATACCGTTAGTAACTGTGACAAGCAACGATTGTTCTGAAACTGCGGCGGACCGGTCACTCAGGTCCGCTGCCGCATAGCCTTTCAGGATGTGCCGCAATCCATGCCGCGCACCGCACACATTTCCGCCGCCGAAATGCAAAAACCCCCGCCTTTCGGGCGGGGGTTCCTGGCTTAGGGAGCCTGACGATTACCTACTTTCACACGGGAATCCGCACTATCATCGGCGTAGAGTCGTTTCACGGTCCTGTTCGGGATGGGAAGGGGTGGGACCGACTCGCTATGGTCATCAGGCAAAGGGGGTTGTTGTGCTGGCTTCGCAGCGCAACCAATCTTGGAAGAAGCAGTAATTTAGGTTGTGTGTATCACACACGAGAATCCAACTTGTCTCGTCTTGCTACGCAGGTCACCGGTACTTCAACCGGCGCGCCGCATCGATCAGCTTCGCTGCTCGACGCTCTGCGTGGGATGCTCGTAAGTGCTGAAGCACTAACGATCATCGACACAAGGCAGACTTGTTATAGGATCAAGCCTTACGGGCAATTAGTATCAGTTAGCTGAACGCATTACTGCGCTTACACACCTGACCTATCAACGTCCTGGTCTCGAACGACCCTTCAAGGGGATCTAGTCCCCAGGGATATCTCATCTTAAGGCGAGTTTCCCGCTTAGATGCTTTCAGCGGTTATCTCTTCCGAACATAGCTACCCGGCGATGCCACTGGCGTGACAACCGGTACACCAGAGGTTCGTCCACTCCGGTCCTCTCGTACTAGGAGCAGCCCCCTTCAAATATCCAACGCCCACGGCAGATAGGGACCAAACTGTCTCACGACGTTTTAAACCCAGCTCACGTACCTCTTTAAATGGCGAACAGCCATACCCTTGGGACCGGCTACAGCCCCAGGATGAGATGAGCCGACATCGAGGTGCCAAACACCGCCGTCGATATGAACTCTTGGGCGGTATCAGCCTGTTATCCCCAGAGTACCTTTTATCCGTTGAGCGATGGCCCTTCCATACAGAACCACCGGATCACTATGACCTGCTTTCGCACCTGCTCGACTTGTCGGTCTCGCAGTTAAGCACGCTTATGCCATTGCACTATCAGCACGATTTCCGACCGTACCTAGCGTACCTTCGTACTCCTCCGTTACGCTTTGGGAGGAGACCGCCCCAGTCAAACTGCCTACCATGCACTGTCCCCGACCCGGATCACGGGCCAAGGTTAGAACCTCAAACAAACCAGGGTGGTATTTCAAGGACGGCTCCACCGAAACTAGCGTTCCGGTTTCATAGCCTCCCACCTATCCTACACAGATCGGTTCAAAGTCCAATGCAAAGCTACAGTAAAGGTTCATGGGGTCTTTCCGTCTAGCCGCGGGTAGATTGCATCATCACAAACACTTCAACTTCGCTGAGTCTCGGGAGGAGACAGTGTGGCCATCGTTACGCCATTCGTGCAGGTCGGAACTTACCCGACAAGGAATTTCGCTACCTTAGGACCGTTATAGTTACGGCCGCCGTTTACCGGGACTTCAATCAAGAGCTTGCACCCCATCATTTAATCTTCCGGCACCGGGCAGGCGTCACACCCTATACGTCCACTTTCGTGTTTGCAGAGTGCTGTGTTTTTATTAAACAGTCGCAGCCACCAGTTTATTGCAACCCCTTCACCCTCCTGGCGCAGGCCAGTCAAGCTACAAGGGCGTACCTTATCCCGAAGTTACGGTACCAATTTGCCGAGTTCCTTCTCCCGAGTTCTCTCAAGCGCCTTAGAATACTCATCTCGCCCACCTGTGTCGGTTTGCGGTACGGTCATCGTTAGACTGAAGCTTAGAGGCTTTTCTTGGAACCACTTCCAATTGCTTCGCTCCCTAAGGAGCTCGCGCCACACCCTTGAATTGCGCACCCGGATTTGCCTAAGTGCCTTCTCCAATGCAGCGACCGGGACTTCCAACACCCGGACAACCTTCCGCGATCCGTCCCCCCATCGCATCTAACAATGGTGCAGGAATATTGACCTGCTTCCCATCAGCTACGCATTTCTGCCTCGCCTTAGGGGCCGACTCACCCTACGCCGATGAACGTTGCGTAGGAAACCTTGGGCTTACGGCGAGGGGGCCTTTCACCCCCTTTATCGCTACTCATGTCAGCATTCGCACTTCCGATACCTCCAGCACGCTTTTCAACGCACCTTCGCAGGCTTACGGAACGCTCTCCTACCATGCGAGCAAAGCTCGCATCCGCAGCTTCGGTATATAGCTTAGCCCCGTTACATCTTCCGCGCAGGACGACTCGATCAGTGAGCTATTACGCTTTCTTTAAAGGGTGGCTGCTTCTAAGCCAACCTCCTGACTGTTTTAGCCTTCCCACTTCGTTTCCCACTTAGCTATATTTGGGGACCTTAGCTGGCGGTCTGGGTTGTTTCCCTCTTGACACCGGACGTTAGCACCCGATGTCTGTCTCCCGTGATTGCACTCTTCGGTATTCGGAGTTTGCTATGGCGGGGTAATCTGCAATAGACCCCCCAACCATGACAGTGCTCTACCCCCGAAGGTGAGACACGAGGCACTACCTAAATAGTTTTCGGAGAGAACCAGCTATTTCCAGGTTTGTTTAGCCTTTCACCCCTATCCACAGCTCATCCCCTAACTTTTCAACGTTAGTGGGTTCGGACCTCCAGTACGTGTTACCGCACCTTCATCCTGGCCATGGATAGATCACCTGGTTTCGGGTCTACGCCCAGCAACTGAACGCCCTATTCGGACTCGCTTTCGCTACGCCTGCCCTATACGGTTAAGCTTGCTACTGAACGTAAGTCGCTGACCCATTATACAAAAGGTACGCCGTCACCCCTTACGAGGCTCCGACTGTTTGTATGCATGCGGTTTCAGGATCTATTTCACTCCCCTCCCGGGGTTCTTTTCGCCTTTCCCTCACGGTACTGGTTCACTATCGGTCGATCACGAGTATTTAGCCTTGGAGGATGGTCCCCCCATCTTCAGACAGGATTTCACGTGTCCCGCCCTACTTGTCGCACACCTAGTTCTTTCATACTGTTTTCGCCTACAGGGCTATCACCTGCTATGGCCGCACTTTCCAGAGCGTTCGGCTAACAATACAAATAAAGAGTGCAAGGCTCATCCCATTTCGCTCGCCACTACTTTGGGAATCTCGGTTGATTTCTTTTCCTGCGGTTACTTAGATGTTTCAGTTCACCGCGTTCGCTTCACTGGACCTATGTATTCAGTCCAGGATGACCCAAAAGGGCCGGGTTTCCCCATTCGGACATCTACGGATCAAAGCTCGTTTGCCAGCTCCCCGTAGCTTTTCGCAGGCTACCGCGTCCTTCATCGCCTGTGATCGCCAAGGCATCCACCACATGCACTTGTTCGCTTGACCCTATAACGAGTCTGTCTCTCGACAGCCGCTACAGGTTGAGTTCTCGCGTTGTGCCGTATTCCAATTGAGTCAAACATAGAGTTCGAATCATCTTGAGATACATCGATACAATCACAACCCGGATAGTTTACACGTCCATCTCAAGACGCTTCCGCTATCCAAATTACTTACTTCTTCCAGATTGTTAAAGAACGACAGCCGATATCTGTTGATATCCTCTGACTGGCTCAATCGCCAATGAAAAAGACTCGAATCGAACTTCATTCGAATATTTTTCATTGAAGATTATCGAAAGCGGCCGGCATTATAACCGATAAAACCGCTAACAGACAGTCTTTCTGTCTTTATCAACAGCCGATAAGCGTGAGCGCTCAACTTGTGCGAGAAGCTCTGGAAAGGAGGTGATCCAGCCGCACCTTCCGATACGGCTACCTTGTTACGACTTCACCCCAGTCATGAATCCTACCGTGGTGACCGTCCTCCTTGCGGTTAGACTAGCCACTTCTGGTAAAACCCACTCCCATGGTGTGACGGGCGGTGTGTACAAGACCCGGGAACGTATTCACCGCGGCATGCTGATCCGCGATTACTAGCGATTCCAGCTTCATGCACTCGAGTTGCAGAGTGCAATCCGGACTACGATCGGTTTTCTGGGATTAGCTCCCCCTCGCGGGTTGGCAACCCTCTGTTCCGACCATTGTATGACGTGTGAAGCCCTACCCATAAGGGCCATGAGGACTTGACGTCATCCCCACCTTCCTCCGGTTTGTCACCGGCAGTCTCCTTAGAGTGCTCTTGCGTAGCAACTAAGGACAAGGGTTGCGCTCGTTGCGGGACTTAACCCAACATCTCACGACACGAGCTGACGACAGCCATGCAGCACCTGTGCGCCGGTTCTCTTTCGAGCACTCCCACCTCTCAGCAGGATTCCGACCATGTCAAGGGTAGGTAAGGTTTTTCGCGTTGCATCGAATTAATCCACATCATCCACCGCTTGTGCGGGTCCCCGTCAATTCCTTTGAGTTTTAATCTTGCGACCGTACTCCCCAGGCGGTCAACTTCACGCGTTAGCTACGTTACTAAGGAAATGAATCCCCAACAACTAGTTGACATCGTTTAGGGCGTGGACTACCAGGGTATCTAATCCTGTTTGCTCCCCACGCTTTCGTGCATGAGCGTCAGTATTGGCCCAGGGGGCTGCCTTCGCCATCGGTATTCCTCCACATCTCTACGCATTTCACTGCTACACGTGGAATTCTACCCCCCTCTGCCATACTCTAGCCTGCCAGTCACCAATGCAGTTCCCAGGTTGAGCCCGGGGATTTCACATCGGTCTTAGCAAACCGCCTGCGCACGCTTTACGCCCAGTAATTCCGATTAACGCTTGCACCCTACGTATTACCGCGGCTGCTGGCACGTAGTTAGCCGGTGCTTATTCTTCCGGTACCGTCATCCCCCGACTGTATTAGAGCCAAGGATTTCTTTCCGGACAAAAGTGCTTTACAACCCGAAGGCCTTCTTCACACACGCGGCATTGCTGGATCAGGCTTTCGCCCATTGTCCAAAATTCCCCACTGCTGCCTCCCGTAGGAGTCTGGGCCGTGTCTCAGTCCCAGTGTGGCTGGTCGTCCTCTCAGACCAGCTACTGATCGTCGCCTTGGTAGGCCTTTACCCCACCAACTAGCTAATCAGCCATCGGCCAACCCTATAGCGCGAGGCCCGAAGGTCCCCCGCTTTCATCCAAAGATCGTATGCGGTATTAATCCGGCTTTCGCCGGGCTATCCCCCACTACAGGACATGTTCCGATGTATTACTCACCCGTTCGCCACTCGCCACCAGGTGCAAGCACCCGTGCTGCCGTTCGACTTGCATGTGTAAGGCATGCCGCCAGCGTTCAATCTGAGCCAGGATCAAACTCTTCAGTTTAAACCTGTTACTGTTTTCGGTTCGGTTAAGAACCGGTCGCTCACTCAAAGCTGACAGGAATATGAATCACTTCATAAACCTGACTTACTTTAGTGTGAGACTCTTGATACTTTCGCTATCTGATCCGAGGATCAGCTCGCTGTCATCAAGCGCCCACACTTATCGGCTGTTAATTTTTAAAGAGCAATCTGCGAGGAACATCGTGTTTCCCGGCAGCGCTGCGTTTTCAGCAGCAGAGAAGCGAGATTATCAACCGTTTTTTGAGACTCGTCAACAACTTTTTTAACTACTTCGTTGCGACGACTGCGGTTTAATTTCGCGTGCACTGGAATCGATAAAACCGACTTCAACAGCACCGCTTCCCTCTTCTTCCCCCGCGCCGTGTTTCCGTTAGCGCGAAAGAGGCGTGATTCTATGCATCTGCCCCGGTCTCCGCAACCCCTTTTGTGAAATATTTTTGACATGCTAGGCCGGGGGCCGCTGAGCCTTCCCGGTGCCCGTATACACGCGACACGGCGGGCGCAGCCTCGGTCGCCCTTGAACAGCCCCGCCGCATCGAACGCAACTTCCGTCGATTACCGCCCCACCATCGCCCTCACCACGCCGTCCCGCCGAATCAGCCCGTGATACAGCGCCGCCGCAAAGTGCGCGAGGAACGTCAGGAAGAACAGATACGCGAGCACGCGATGCGCGACCCGGAGCCACGCGAATGTCACCGGATCAGCCGACACCAGCGCCGGCAGCTGCACGCCGCCGCCCAGCGTCACCGGATACCCGCCCGCCGACAGCATCGCCCAGCCGATCAGCGGCATCGCCACCATCAGCGCATACAGCACGAGATGCGACCCGTGCGCGGCCGCCTTCTGCCACCACGGCAGATCCTCGGGTAACGCCGGCGGCTTCGACAGCACCCGCACCACGATCCGTACGCACACGAGCACCAGCACGGCCACACCCAGCGGCTTGTGAATCGCCACCAGGATCTCGTGCCGTTCGGAAACGGACGCCACCATCCCCACCCCGATGAACAGCATCGCGAGGATCATCGCGGCCATCACCCAGTGCAGCACTCGCGCCGGCAAACCAAACGTCGTAGAAGCCTTCATCACCGTCCCTCCGAACTCAACCTGGCCACGCCGGCCACCCCGGCCTCTTCACTCGTGCGCCGCAGATACGAATCCGCATACGCGGCCGAGCGCGCCGCCAGCAGCGGATCGCCCGACACCTGGATCCCTTGCGGCAGCACCGTCGGGTCGTAATTCACGTCGCGGCACGGGCCGCTGTCCTGTGCCTCGACGCGGTCGAGCACGAGCGTGCCCGCGTCGATCGTCGTGCGCTGCGCGGGCCAGACCTTCGTCGCGTCGTCCACCGGATCGCCGGGCTCCGCCAGCGTGACCAGCAGCTTCCACTTCTGCGGGCCAGCCGCGATGCGCTGCGTCACGTCCTGCTGCAGCACGTTCGGATCCGCGGCCGTCGCGACGTCGCCGGCGCCGGCCGTCTGCTCCGGCACGACGCGCCACCGCACCGCCTGGCGCTTGCCGGCCGCGTCGACGAAGTAGAACGCGTTCAACCCGTAATAGCTTTCGGTGACGTAGCTCGCGCTCGGCTTCGCACTCTTCACCCATTGCAGGAACGCGCCCGCCTCCGGATGCGCGCCAAAGAACGCCTTCACTTTCGCCGGATCGGGCTTGCCAGTCTTCGGATCAGGGCGGGTCGCGAGCGTCTGCTCATAGAATGCCTGCGGCGTCGCGACCGGAAACACCGGCATCGCGTTCATCCCGGTCCGCCATTGCTCGCCGTCCGGCGCGGTGAGCTTCAGCGCGAGGCTGCGGATCGGCACGCTGCTGTCGGGCGCATACGGATTCCCGCCCGGCAGCGCGAAGCGCCCGACCACCGGCGTGCGCACCGCGTTGAAGAACGGCGCGACCGAATACGCGCTCGCGGCGCCGTTGCCCTCGAAGTAGCCGGTCACGCACACGCCCTTCGCGTGATTGCGCCGGAAGCCGGGATGGACGCCGCTGTTGGTCTGCAGCGCGTCGACGAGCCGCTGCGGGGTCAGACGGGCCGGCGCGAGCCAGCCGCCCGCATAACCGAACGCGACGGCCACGCCGGCCACCGCGCCGCCGATCACGGCCCAGCGCCACCACTCGCGCCCGGGCTCGCGCTGCGGCGAAGAAGAGGAAGATTGCTTCATGAATGCGCTCCCGATCGTCAGATCATTGTCGAACCCGCGTAGGACGCCGCCCGCGCCACTTTATTCCACGAAAAAATTTTTCCTATGCTGGAGGGAATAATCGATGCCGGCCGACGTCCTACGCGGCATCCACGACCCTTTCGGCAACCGGCCCGGCCATGCCCTCCACCGCCCTCGACGACGAAGCATTACGCGAACTCATCCCCAGGCTGCGACGCTTCGCGCTCTGGCTGGCGCGCGATGTCCATGCGGCCGACGATCTCGTCCAGTCGACGCTCGAGCGCGCGCTGTCGCGCTGGACGAGCCGTCGCGACGACGCATCGCTGCGCAGCTGGCTCTTCACGATCCTGTATCGGCAATTCCTCGACGGGAAACGCAGCGCGAAGCGCTACGCGTGGCTGCTCGGCCGTATCCAGGACGACGACGAAGCGCACTGGCCCTCCGCCGAACGCGAATTCACGGCACGCGCGACGCTCGAAGCGTTTGGCCGGCTCCCGGACGAGCAGCGCAGCCTGTTGCTGCTCGTCGCGGTCGAGGGCTTCACCTATCAGGAAGCCGCCGACCTGCTCGAGGTGCCGATCGGCACCGTGATGTCGCGGCTCTCCCGCGCGCGCCAGGCGCTGCGCCAGCTCAGCGACGGCGAGCTTCCCGCTCCTTCCTTGCGATTGATGAAGAAATGAACACGCCTCCGAACGAACACGACCTTCACGCCTATGTCGACGGCCAGCTCGACGACGATGCGCGCGCCGCGGTCGAGCGCTATCTCGCGCTGCATCCGGAGCGCGCGGAACAGGTGAAGCAATGGCAGCAGGATGCGCAGCGGTTGCGGGCCGCGCTGGAAAGCGTGCGGATGCCGCCCGACAACCCCGCGCTGGATCCGGCGGCGATTCGCGGCCGGCGCGCGGAACGCTCGCGGATGCGGTTCGCGATGGCGGCTTCGTTCGTGTTCTGCGTCGGGCTCGGGACGTTCGGCGGATGGCAGGCGCGCGGGTGGAACGCGGCGCCGCCCATCGCGCCGATGAGCGATGCGGTCAAGGCTTACCGGATGATGGTGGTCGATCGGACGGCCAAGGTCGACTACCGGCCGACCGGTGCGGGCGATTTGCAGGGATGGCTCACCAAAGGCGTGGGCGCGTCGGCGAAGCTGCCGGATTTGAGCGCGGCGGGGTTCCGGCCGGTCGGTGGGCGGTTGTTCACGACGGACAGCGGCGCCACGGCCGCGATGGTGCTCTATCAGAATGACGCCGGGCAGACGCTGAGCTTCTATCTCCGGCCGGCGGAATCGGAACATCGGCTGCTGCCGAATGGGCAACGCATGGATGGCGCGCTGCTCGCGCGGTATGGGTCGGTGAACGGGCTCAACTATGCGGTGGTCGGGCCGGCGGGGAGTCTCGGGGAAAAGGCGGTCGTGCAGGCGCTTGATCAGCAGACTTGAGGGTACGATGCGCGCCCGGCTGGAGATCGGTGGTTGGCGGCAGGGCCTTATGTGGTGTGGCTCGGCGGGCTTGGATGCGACAACGCTCACCGGTTGATTGCACAGCGTTCCAACTGACTTTGCTGGTTGGTTTTCCATATCGAAGGGGCGCGTTCGGTACTCTCGCCTTTGGAATCACAGGGTTTCAAGTTGCCGCGGAGCGGGATGTCCACATCGATCATAGTGGCGCTCCGTGCGGACATCGATCGGTCCACTCACTTTGGGTCTGCACAGCGTTTCGGGTTGTTTGGGTGCGCGATATCCACAACCCGTGAGATAACGCGAACATCCGCACCGAATTCGCTTACCCTCACCCATTGGCTGCACAGGATTTCGAGTGTCTTGGCTGCTCGATATCCACAAGGCGTTCAATCACCGCGAACACGCTCCACACCACCAGCTCCATTCCGGCAAATCCTTGTCAGAAAAGGCGTTCTGGCTGATTCGCGTAGCCGAATGCAAGGCGCTCACCTGTTCGATGCACAGCAATTCGACTGGTCGAGTGCGTGAGTTGTCCACATACGGGCCGCCGACAAGCGTACGAGACACGACGCACATTCCGCATGCGTCCAGGTAGTCGAGTCGGCCGTCTCCATCCAGTTGTGCGCTCGCGCATTCGGTTCGGCTCTTCACGGTCAGAATTCACCGAAATCCACGCCTGGCCTGCGATCCGGCTGCACGCTCACCTTCTGCTTTCACAGCGTTTCGCATCGTTTTGTGCCTTGGTTATCCACATGCGAAGGCCGATCACCTCCACCGTCTCCGAAGTCACTTGGTCAAATAAGTCCCGAGAATCCCGCCCGTCTCCGGCGAAATGACGTAATGGATCGACTTCCCGAGCCGGTTTGCGTCGCCAAGCCCCCGCATGCCGGGAATCAGTTTCGCCATGAACGTAATGCCGATGACGTGATCCTCCGGTTTGGGATCGACCCTCGCTGCACCTTCGTCCTCGAGGTAGATCTCGAAGTTGCGCAGGTCCTGCCCGGTCTTCGCAAAGTCCTCATAGGCGGCCTTCGGGCCGAGCAGCGTCGCGGTATTGAGCTGGACTGAGCATCGATCAACCACGCCGAAATTCAATTGGGTCATCGCCCCTCCCCGAAGTCGCCACACTTCTACCCTGCATCCTGCCCGGCCATCAATTCCCTCAGGCATTCAACACACGTTGCCGTCAACAATCCGATCGCTGTTTCCATCGACTCGTCGTCGTCGAACCGATAGACGCCTCCTCCTTCACGCGTCCCACCCAATTCAAGCAGTTTCGTCTCTTCGGATTCGAGCATGTAGCCAGGAAACTCGATCTCATCGCGCACCAGCGTTAGCGGCACGACCCTGCGGCCGCCCTTCCAGTTGCCACGATCGTTGACGAGATCGGACACGGCACGAGTCACGAGCTCGCCTCCGACATGTCCGTGATATGAACAATTCACCAGCGGCATCATTTCACCTTTGATTTCCAATCCGGTCGCCCGGATATCTCATTCCTTCTTTACCTTTGCCTTGAAACCCAGCTTTCCGAGATATCTCATCTGACCCAAGGGCCCCTTCGGAACATCCGCTCCCCCGGCTCGAAGCACATTCGCGACATGGTCGACACAACTGTTCGTGCGCTCGTCATACTCGCCAAGCGTCTTTCCGATCTGAGACTGCTGATAGGCCATGGCTGCCTTTGCGTCAGGCAACGGAACCTCGGCGGTATGCAGAATCGGGTCACCGGTCATATAGCGCTCACGCCTCTCGTTCACGATCTTGGTGGTTCCGGCCGCATTGTCCGTCACCTGATGCGTGTGAACCGACATATAGCCGCTCTCAACCTCTACGGTGTAATGCCCGGTCGCCGAATCGGTGTCGTAGTGCCGGATAATCGCCTTGCCGCCGCAGTTGCAACAAGGATCTTCGCTCAGCCCCAGCGGATCGACCCACCCGGTCGGCGCCAACACATAGCGATATTGATTGACGCCCCCCAACAAGCCAATGGGATCGGCACTGACATAGCGTGCCGTCGCGGCGTCGTAGTAGCGGTGACGGTTATAGGCGAGCCCGGTCTCGTCATCCAGTTGCTGCCCCTGAAAACGAATCGCGTTCCGCACCGCGTGCCCGGATGCGCGCGAGACGCGTGAAACAATTTCCTTCGCTTCACCCCACGCCTTGTAAGTCGCCTCCCACACAACCTCACCGAGTTCGTCGGTCAGCATCAATGGCGTGCCGACTTGATCGCAGTGGTAGTAATACAGGTGAGCGTCCGCCTCCGAGACCGGAATCCGCTGCAATGGATCGTCTTCGGACGCATAACGTGCCGAACCATCACGCGTCGGAGTCGGGATTCCACCGACAGGTACGCTGACGTATTGTGCAAGCGGCACAAAGGAATTCGCTTCGTACACATAGTGCGTACTGCGCTCGCGATCGCTCTCATAAGCGAGCCGGTTGCCGTCCCAACCGAATATCGTCGCGATCCCGTCGACCTCCTTCGCGATTCGTCTGCCCGCGGCATCGTAGAAATACCGCGCATCGGTCTGGCGCGCCGGCGATTCGATTCGTGCACGAACCAATCGATTGAACGCATCCCATTCAAAGCGTTGCACGCTTTCCGGCGTTCGTTTCTCGGTGACATTCCCTTGCGGGTCGTAACTGAAGCGCGAACCGGCATATTCCCTCAGCAGGTTGCCGAGCACTTTCGGCACCGCAGGAGGCAGCGTGCTGACCGATCGAACCGGGCTCGGCGGCGCTGACGTGCGCGCATGTTCCGGGCTGCCGGCATCGACAAGGTTGCCGGCAGGGTCGAAGGCAAAACGCTCGGCACTGCCGTGCCCTGTCGCTTCGATCAACCGCCCGACCGGATCGTATCGATAGTCGAACAACCCTCGCCGGCTGTCCTCAATATGGGTGATCTGGCTCGCGGCGTCGTAGCGATAATGCCGGGCCATCAACGGCGCGGGGGCCTTCTCGCGATGGAGCGTCCAGTTCAGCAAGCGGCCGGCCGGGTCATATTCGGTCCGCTGTTCGAGCTTGCTCGCGTAGGTTCGTTGAACTTCGCGATATAAATCATCGCGTTCAAAATTCACGCGCGCTTCGTTGTCGAGCAACATCCCGTGGACGTGCCCTGATCCATACGTGAGCCAGTCGATCCTGTGTCCATCCGGCCGCACCGTACCGATACGCGTGCCCAATTGGTCGTACGTGTGATGCCAGACGTAACTGCGCTGTTCGCCGAAAAGATCATATGCGTGATGCTCCCGCACCAGGTTTCCCGCGGGATCGAAGAAATGCTGGATGCGACTGCAGGCATTTTGCGCGTCGACGAGTCGACCGAGCGCATCGTAGGCGAACCGCTCTTCGTTACCATCGCACGTCCGTCGTACCAGCCGGCCTCCGCGATCGAATTCGACGTGGGTGATCTTCCCGGCTACATCGATGGCAGATACATAGCCGGTGTCTTCACTGTAGACATAGCGCGTTTCCGTACCGTCGAAGCCGACGGTCTCGAGCAGCCGGCCAACGGGATCGTACATGCACTGATAGGTCGCATGATTCGAGTCGGTCAATCTCACCAGACGCCCGAGCCTGTCGTAGCCGTAACTCAGCGTGTTCCCCAGCGCATCGGTGCGCACCGCGACGCGCCCCGCAACGTCATAGCTGTAGCGCGATGTACGCTCCATCGGGTCCGTGATCGCAAGCAGGCGTCCTTCGGCGTCGTATTGAACACGTCGAGTACCGGCTGCCGTGCGAATTGCTTCGAGCCGCCCATTGCTGCCATATCGATACGCGATTACCCCGCCTGACGCATCCGTCTCTTCGGTCAATCGACCCTGCACGTCATAGGCCCAGGTCGTCGTCTTGCCCGAGCAGTCCGTATGTGAGATCAACCGGCCCGCGTCGTCATACGCCATGACCTTGACGCCACCCTTGGCATCGGTCACCTCTACCGGCAAGCCTTGTGCGTTGTAGCTATATGTCGTCTTGTGTCCGAGCGGATCGGTTTCGACGGTGACGCGCCCCGCGTCGTCATATTCACGCAACCACACGGCACCCTGGGGATCGACGATTCGAACCATATGGTCCTTGTCGTCGTAGTCCATCTCGGTCACGCTTCCGTCTACACGAACATGCCGGACAAGGTTGTCGTGTTCGTTATAGGACATGCGTTCCACGCCACCGTCCGGATAGGTATGCTGTACGAGATTATGATAAGCATCCCGATACATCCATTCCTCTCGACCATCCGGATGGACGATGCGGAACGTGTAGCCATGCAGATCGTAATAATGCTTCGTTACGTTGCCGAGCGCGTCCGTCACGCTGACCATGCGGAAGTCGGGATGCCATGCAAGTCGCGTGTCGAAGCTGCCGTCATCCGCATACTCGCGAACACATTTCGATTTCGGCCCCGTACCGTCCCACTCTAGGTTCATCGCACGGTCGGTTCGATCCGTATAGCGTGTAATGAGGTGGTGACGGTACACGTATTCGCGACGACCTCCATTCCGGTCGATCGCCACGATGAGATCGCCGTCCGTGTCATACATATAACGTGCCAGCGTATCGATACGCTTGCCATCGGCATCATGATGGGTTGCCTCGACGATCCGCCCTTTTTCGTCGTAATGGAAGGCAACGATCGCAGTCGGCGTAATCAACCGCGTCAGTCGATGACGATCGTCGTAGTCGAGCGTGACCTGGTTGCCCGACTGGTCCTTGACGAAGGCGAGACGAAATGCGTCGCCGCGAAATTCATAGGCCTCAAGCAGTTCATGTCCCCGCGTCAACGTGATCCACGTGTCGTCGAGGCGCAACAACGTCACACCCTCGCTCCGGTCAACATGGGCGTCGCCAGGCACAAGCGGTGGATAGTCGATGCTGCGGCCTGTCGCGTCGTGGTACGTAAATCGATCCCGATGCGCATCGATACGCGTGGTGTATGCCGTAATCCAGCGTGCACCAAGCTCTCCGCCCGAATCATTCGCGTCGAAAAACGATCGATAAGTCCGTGTCCAGGTAATGGGAAGAACACCGGGCAACGTGAAATCGTGGTGCTCGAGTCGCTCGTCGCCCAGCGCAAATCCCACCGAACGCTTCGTCGCAACCGGCGGCGAAGGTCGCGGACAGATCAGCTTGCTATCGTTCGGCCCCGGATGTTGGGCCGGTTCCGTATGCCTGACCGTCTCCTTCTGCCCCTCACCTTCATGACGATGAACTTTCGTCGTGCCCTGTTCCTTGATGCCAGTCGAATGCACTTTCTGCTTACGCAACGCATCGCGCTTCTTGTCGATGGCAGTCTGGATAAGGTTGATCAACCAGCCGATCTTGCCGGCGTCTATACCGCCCAGCGCGAGGATTTTCTCCTTGACCACCGGGATCATGGTGCGCAACGCCTTCGCAACGTTCAGCAACGGCTCGCGATACTTGAGATCGAGCACTTTCGCCGCCTGCGTCCCGGTGTTGATGAGCTCCTTTGCTTCGATCTTCACAAAGTCGACGATCAAATGACCGAGCCCCGCAAACGTCTTGCGTGCATCATGCGCCGCGAAGCCAGATGCAACCTGGCCCGCATGCTGCCCAACCGCCCGCACATTGTGCGCGACACTCAATTGCTTCTCGCCCGCCACCTCCTCGAACAGGCGCGCGAAGCCGATCATGAATTTCTCGATGTAATCGGCGCAGGTCTTGAGCAGGTTGTCCAGCTCCTTCTTCACGCCATCGACGAAACTCTGAATACGGCCGGCGAACTGCTCGCTCAGACTATCGATCAGTGCCTGCAGCAGTGCGGTCTGCATGACCTGCAATGTCGCTTCACCGAGTGCCTTGCCGCTTTCGACGACCTTCTGCCGCACCAGCTTCATCACCGGACGCACACCCATCCGGAATTCGGCAGTACCGGGCGGAATCGGGATGATGCCGATCAGGTCCAGACCGAGGTTCAGATAATCGAACACATCGGGATGCTTGCCACTCTGTCCATGCTCGATCATGTCCTTGATATCGAGCACGAGATCGACGGCTGCCATGATATTCGCCACCACCGGCAGCGCGTTGGCAACCATCTCGAGCCGCTCGATGGTGATGAAGTCGTGGCTGATGGCACGCAACCATCGGTCACAAGCCTTGACGCCAGCCTTTACATCGATGGTCTCGATCTGCAGCAACGGCGCGACGTAGACCTCGGTCGGCTTGGGAAGAATGACGCCCGAAGAAGCGGTCATGATTGTTCTTTATTCGAAAGTGGTGGGTCGCGCCTTGCGCGAGCGGATACTCAGAGAACCTTCAGCGCAGGCACAGCACTGCGCGCGGCTTGGGCGAGCGCACCGACCTGCTGGGCTGCGGCGCCGAGTTGGCTGGCCTGCGAAAGGGCCGCACTGGCACCAGACGGCAACGCACTGCCAAGGGCACCTTTGGCGAGGCTCATCGCCTGACCCACACCTCCCTGGGCAACCTGCCCCGCCATGCCGGCCAGTTGGGTCGCCCCCGACACCGCACCCATCGCGCCCGACGGCAACACGTTTGCGAGCGCCCCCTGCGCGAGCCCCATCGCCTGTCCGCTCAACGCCTTCCCGATACCACCTTGCGCGGCCTGCCCCGCGATAGCCGCCAACTTCGTCGCAGCCGGTAGTGCCCCGGGCGGCAGCAGACCGCCGAGTTGAGACATCGCCGTCGCGGTCGGATCCGCTCCCTGCATCGGTTTTGCTGGCCATTGCGCCGTCTTGAATACGCTCGACGGATCGTACTGATTGCGCGGATCCTCGCCGAACTGGACCTGCACAGCGCCGGCCGGCAAGCCGCTCACGATCGTATGTCCCTTCGCATCAAGCGCGCCTTCCCGCAACACGCCGCCGCTGGCGTCCAGCACCGTGAACTTGCCGCCCTTGAAACCCTCGCCGTTGGCGTACTGATGCAGCAACTCCAGCTGCCCCGGCTGATCCGGCCGCGGGCTCGGCAACGGATACCCCATGCTCGCCGGACCCGCGAACGTATGAGACGCACCCTTCACGTCGATCTTTCCGGGCGCATGGACCTCGACATTGCCATCCTTGATCCGGATGTATGCCCCGCCGCTCGTCAGCAGAATCCCCTGATCGGCCGCGATCTCGATGCGATCCGTCGCCGACACGACCTTCACCGCCTTCTGCGCGGTCACCTCGATGTTGTCCGACTGCGCCTGGATCTCCACCTTGCCCTTGCCCGCGAACAGCTTCATCCCCGCGTTCTGCACGAACAGGCTCAGCTTCTGCCCGATGCTCCCGATCAGCGACTTGCCCGCCGCGACATGCACGCTCTGCCCGCTCGCCACGTTCACATGATCGTTCGCGACGACATGCACCGACTGCTGCGTCGACATCCCGATTCCCGACGGGCTGCCGAACAGCATCACCGGTTCCTTGAACGCGTTCGCGTTACCCGTGCCGCCGCCTGCCGTGCGCCCGCCGGATGCGCTGCCCGACTTGCTGTCCTGCGTCGCGTCGGTGAACGCGCGCATCGTGTCGTGCGCTTCCTTCAGGCTTTCCGCCTGATGCTGCTCGCTCACACCCGACATCGCTTCGACGAGGCTTTCACCCGTCACGAGCTGCTGCTGCGCTTCCTTCACGTCGAGCGGCTGGCTGTTCGGCGCCTTCGGGTGCGTCGTCACGTAAAGGCCCTGGCTCGCCCGCACCGCGCCGTACGCATCCGAGCGCAAGTCGAACCCGCTGCCGAGATACGAGCCGCGCGAATTGCCGTTCTGGTCGATGATGTAGCCGAGGTGCAGCAGGCTGTTCGCGCTGCTGCTCATCAACTGCACGCGGTTCTGCCCGGTCGCGTCGTCCATCACGAGCTGGTTGTAGCCGCCGCCCGAATACTCCTTCGACCGGTAGCCGGAGAGGATCCCGTCGCTGTGCCACTGCGGCTGGTTCGCGCCGTTGTACACGCGCCCGACGGCCAGCGGCCGGTCGCAGTCGCCGCCCACGTAATCGATCAGCACTTCCTCGCCGATACGCGGCACGTGCACGCCGCCGTAGCCGCCGCCCGTATCGGATTGCACCACGCGCACCCAGCAAGACGCATTCTCGTTACCCGGGTTCAGGCGGTCCCACACGAACTGCACGCGGATCCGGTTCAGCGAGTCGGTATAGACCTCCTCGCCCTGCGGCCCGACGACGATTGCCGTCTCGAGATGCATCTCCGGCTTCTTGTGCTCGAACGGGCTGCGATACGGCACGCTCACGCGCTGCGCCTCGACCTCGACCAGATAGAAACCGACCGATCCGTCGTCATGTGATACCTGAAGCCCAGGCGTGTTTTCGTAACGTGCTCGCGTCCGGTCGAGCGAGCGTTTCAAGCTGTGCGGGAAATCCGAATCGCTACCGGATACGGGCAGGTTGTTCTCGATCCACCACGCGACCTCGATTGCGGCAAACTCGCGCTGATCGGCGGAATCACGATCATGCTCGGGATGGTCTGCCAGCGTGAAGCGCCGACCGGCATCGATCGCGCGCACGCCGCCCGCGGCATGGAAGCGCTTTGCCTGCGACTCCCATCCCTCCATCTTGACCTTCGCAAGATGATCACCACGGGCCTGGTCCAGATACGTATAAGCGCCGGTGTACTCGTAGACTTCGAGTTGATCCGGCAACTCGCCCTGGCCGGCCATCGTCGGCAACGACGTGCCCTTCGGGTTCGACGGCTGTGCAGGATTCTTGTAATCGAATGTGCGCGTCGTGAGCGTCACACTCTGCAGCGTGCGTGTGCCTGACCATTGCGTGAACGCGTCCGCTTCGCCCGCCGTGCCGCCGCGGTAGAAGCGCACGATTTCCGGCGACAGCGGCGCGAACGCCTGCAGGTTGTCGGTGATCACGAGCGTATGCGACTTGCCGTCGTCGGCTTGCTGCCACGCGCAGTAAAGCCCCTCCTCTTCCATCAACCGATGTACGAAGTTCCAGTCCGTCTCGCTCTGTCGCGTGTACGAACGGTTCGCCAAAGGCTGTGACAAGGCAAAGCGGAACCGCCCGCGCGCTTCCGGATGCATGCCAAGTACGTCGGAAATGATTTCCTCGACGTTCTTGTCGATCCAGATCTTCTCGTCCCGGCGAAACCGGAGCACGTGCATCCAGGCGCGCAACTCGAGCTGATAGGTCGTCAACCCACCGTTCGCGCCAAGCCGGCGCGCGGTGTAGATGTAGCCGCTGACCGGCCGATATGCGCTGTTCCCGAGCCGAATCCAGAGCGTCGCAGGCTGAGCAATCAGCTTCTTGAGTTCAAGGCTGTCATTGCTCGATACGACGTCGAGCGTAAACGAATAGTCCCTGCCGATCTGCGATCGGCCGACTGCGCGCTGTACGGCAAGTGCGTTGCCCCCCAGCGGGGTGTCCAACTTGAGCAAACGATCCTGCTGAAGCAAGCCGCCGCGAAGCGCGGCGCCGATGTCCGGCATGTTCATGATGCAGCCCTTTTTTTATTTCAGCACCCTCGGATGGTGTCTGTGACTCTGTCGGGCGGGATTTTACCGTTTAAGCAGGACGTTATGGTTAATCGTCGGACCAAGAAAAGAAACATGACCAGAACACGCGCCACACGATCCATGATGCGGATCGCACCTGCCGTTGTCGCATCGTTCGGTTCACGCCAGCATGTCGTCGCTGCCCAGGCCGCTGTGCTTCAACGTCTCTCGCAGACAGCACCTGCCAATCAACTCGCCCGCTTCCCACTATTTCCGGAAACCCGCATCGTCATCGAGCCTGAGCGCCACGGCCCGGATCCTCGTACCGAGCCGGTGCGTGAGCATCTCCCGCATTGCTCGGCTTTTTCTTCGATTTCATCGCGCCGGTTTTCACCTTCGTCGATCAGGGTTCGAAGTCGACTGTCATCCGGCGTGACGAGAAATACGCGGTGATCGCTGAAATCACGGCCTGGCGTGTGACGGCATCGATCGTCTTTTCATCATGTCCTGGGTCCACGTGCTTCATCGAGTCGACGTAGACGACGAATGCAGGACTGTTGTCCGCAGTCGGCAGCAGCGCTTCGCCAAATACGCGGACGACGTGCACGCCATCGGATAAATCGATCGCTCCGCGCGAGACCATCAGTACTTTGTACGTCATCACTGTACCTCGTGCGGTTCAGTCATCAACGAACGGCTTCCCCTGGATGCCAGCGATTCTACAAATGTGACGGCTCACGTATCACCCAAGCGCTTCACAGCTTCCCGCTTCGTTCCTCTGCTCGCTGCACGCAGTGCATATCCCGAGCAGATCACAGTCGACGGACTGTGCTTATCCAAAGGTGTTAACAGGGTTCGTATATATACGTAGTGATAGTTAACAAGTCCTGTGGCCCACAGTGGATAACCTCCGTAACGCACTGAATTTTCAACATGAAGCGAAATGCATAACCCTGGGTGAGCGACGTGAACAGCGCCCGGTAGCACAGAACAACTTTTCGTCGATTCGCCGCTTCGCCGACCTATCCTCAATCGTTCCACTGTGAATCCAGAGGCTTGCCGGACGGTTATCCAGAGGGCAATGTGGATAACACCACAGCGCATCGACGCGTTTTGCTGTGACGCGAGCACGTGAAGCCAACGTTCCCGGCATCGCCAGGCACCATCGATCGTCAGCGTCCACACGCGCCGTTTCAAAAAATTTTCACGAAGGGGCTTGTGCTCCTCAAAAACCCTCTCTATAATTCGCGGCTTCTTAGGCTCGTAGCTCAGTTGGTTAGAGCACCACCTTGACATGGTGGGGGTCGTTGGTTCGAATCCAATCGAGCCTACCAACGAACAAAATGAAGGGGTCCGGCAGCACAACTTGCCTACAGGCAACGCGGCTCGCCAAACATACAAACGCCACGCGGCAACATCGCGTGGCGTTTTTCTTTTCCGGTCCGAAACAACGCATGAAGCCCCGATGCGTTGCGCGAATCGCGGCATCACATTCTCTCCGGCGTCCCGACCTGCCATGCAACGGTCGCTGTACGGCGCGTAGAATCGTCTGCGCATCGACGTGGCGGCTTCGCCCATCGCCCGATTTCCACCGCATCAGAACAACCACGCGCGCTCCGCGCGACTGAGAGCACACGACCATGTCCGAGGTCACGACCGCCGGATCGTCCGCAAGCAACGACGAAATCGCCGCTTACGTCGGCAAGAATGCCGCCTGGTTCGAGCGCAAATGGGCGATCGCCGAAGCGCGCAAGAGCCGGCAGTCATGGAACTGGGCCGCGTGCTTCCTCGGCCCGGTCTGGATGGCGTATCGATGCATGTACTGGCAGGCGGCCGCCGTGCTTGCCGCCACGCTCGGCATCACGCTGGTCGAGCTGCTGTACTTTCCGAACTACTTCGAATCGAGCATGCTCGACCCGGTCACGATTGCGATCGCGGTCTCGCTCGGCTGGTGCGGGAACAGCCTCTACAAGCGGCACGTCGAACGCAGGATCGAAAAACTGCGCCCCAGCGCGACATCCCGCGAATCGTTGCTCACGCTGCTCGAAGCGCAAGGTGGCACGAACTGGCTGGCGGCGGCCGGTTTCGCCGTCGCGACGCCGCTGCTCGGCGTACTGATGTTCACCACCGTAGGCGCGATGTACTGATTGCTGTAGCCGGCGATCGGTGAAGCAGAAAGAAGAGGGCGGCCGGCGCCGTCGCCATGCATCCGCATGGCGGACGGCGCCGGCTCGCGTCACCTTCAGTGCAGATGCTTCAATTTGTCAGGATTCCGCACGACATAGATCGCGACGATCTTGCCGTCGTCGATCTCCAGCGCGGTGGTCTGCAGCTCGCCATCCGCTTCCAGCGTGACGAATCCCGGCAGCCCGTTGATGAACCCGGCCCGCACGAGCTTCGACGCATGCGTCGCGAATAGCTCCGCCAGGTACGCGTGCACCTTCATCACGAGTTCGAAGCCGAACACCGGCTTGCCGGCTGCCGTGCGCTTGCCGCCGCCGTCGGAATGCAGGCTCACGTCCTCGGCGAGCATCGCGCCGAGCGCACGCATGTCGCCGCTGCGCGACGCCGCGAAGAACGCCTCGGCCAGCTCGATCCCGCGCTGCTTCTCGACATGAAACCGCGGCCGCGCCTCGCGCACGTGCGTTCGCGCCCGCGCGGCAAGTTGCCGGCACGCGGCCGCGTCGCGCTGGATCGTCGTCGCCACTTCGTCGAACTCGAGACCGAACACGTCGTGCAGCAGGAACGCCGCGCGTTCGAGCGGCGACAGCCGTTCGAGCGCGAGCAGCAGCGGCAGCGTGACGTCGTCCTGTTCGTCTTCCTCGATGACCGGCTCGGGCAGCCACGGGCCGATGTAAGTCTCGCGCTGATGCCGCGCGGACTTCAGCTGGTCGAGGCACATGCGCATCACCATGCGGCGCAGGAACGCCTCGGGCACGCGCACCTCCGTACGGTCGACGTCCATCCAGCGGATGAACGCGTCCTGCACCACGTCCTCGGCATCCGCGACGGAACCGAGCATCCGGTACGCAACGCGGATCAGCGTGCGGCGCAGCGGGTCGAAGCTCGCCGCCGCATCGGCCCGTGCTTCGGCGCTGCCCGTGGCCGGGGCGTGGTCCGTCATCAGGCCACCATTTTCGCGGCGGCGGCCTTTGCATCGGCCGGCTCGATCCACAGCCCGAAGCCGACGGCGAGCCGGTTCCAGCCGTTGATCACGTTGATCATCAGCGTGAGTTTCACCTGTTCCTCCTGGCTGAAATGATCGTTCAGCGCCGCATAGGCCGCTTCATGCGCGGCGTGGCCCTCCGACAGCCGCGTGAGCGCCTCGGTCCAGCCGAGCGCCGCGCGTTCGCGGTCGGTATAGCAGGGTGCTTCGCGCCACGCGGCAAGCAAGTAGATGCGTTGCTCGGTCTCGCCGTGCTCGCGCGCCTCGGCGGTGTGCATGTTAATGCAGTTCGCACACGCGTTGATCTGCGACGCGCGGATCTTGACGAGCTCGATCAGCGTCGGCTCGAGGCTCCCGGCAGCGGCGACCGATACGGCCATCCAGTTCTTCATCAGCGCGGGGGCGGCGGCAAACGGATTGAGTTTCGCAGTCATGGTTCCTTCTCCTTTCGTGTGGGTTCCGGTGACATGACGAGCGAGCCCCCGCGCGTGTGACATCGACTCAGAAAATTTTTCGAATCACGCACGGATGGAGATCGCAAGCGAAGGGCCGAGCGATTCAACACCGTGCCGATGACCGTACACGACGGCGTTCGTCAGACAAACTCGCACGCCACGCGGCTGTCATGGGCCGTCAGTAGCACGCCGCGCAGGCTGGCATCCGGCAAAGCCCGCCCGGGCGGGCATCCCCGCGTCGTCACGCATCCGGCACATGCGCACCCGATGCTTTCATTTGTCTTTCTTTCGCGTTTCATCGGCATCCCGATTCGCAGCATTCACATTTCTGGACCATACTGTTCTGCACGGGCAGATGAAGTGACGCCGCATCCGCGGCCCGGCGCGCGCGCCGGCTGCCCGACGACGCAGCAGGTCGCACGTCAGCCGCGCGCATCATGCGCAAGGCTTTCCTTTTTCCGGCAACGCAACGCAGCGCATCGCGCCGTGGACGGTAAACCGATGAGCCTTCTTGCCTCGCAGCTTCAGCGCCGTTACCAGGACGTGCGCTCCCATAGCGTCGCGCTGACCGCGACGCTGTCCGCCGAAGACCAGGCCGTGCAGTCGATGCCCGACGCGAGTCCGACGAAATGGCATCTCGCGCATACGACTTGGTTCTTCGAAACCGTCGTGCTGATGCGCCGTGTGCCCGGCTACGCGCCGTTCGACGACGCGTTCCAGTTCCTCTTCAATTCCTATTACGAAGCGCTTGGTCCGCGCCATCCGCGGCCGCAGCGCGGGTTGCTCACGCGCCCGTCGCTCGACGAGGTGCACGCGTACCGGCAATACGTCGACGACGCGATGCTGCGCGCGCTGGCCGGCGCCGATGCGGCGCTGCTCGACGCGATCGCGCCCGAGGTCGTGCTCGGCCTGCATCACGAGCAGCAGCACCAGGAACTGATCGTCACCGACATGCTGCATGCGTTCTCGTGCAACCCGCTGAAGCCGGCGTTCCGGCCGCGCAACGGGATGGACGGCGATGCGATGGCGACCGGCGACGCCGGCGCGCTGCGCTGGCTGCATCAGCCGGGCGGGCTCGTCGAGATCGGCCACGACGGCGACGCGTTCTCGTTCGACAACGAACGGCCGCGCCACACGGCGCTCGTGCGGCCGTACGAAATCGCGAACCGGCTCGTGACGAATGCGGAGTTCGCGGCGTTCGTCGCCGATGGCGGTTACACACGCCCCGAGTTCTGGCTGTCCGACGGCTGGGCCACGGTGCAGCGGGAAGGGTGGCAAGGGCCCGCGTACTGGATGCCCGACGACGACGATGCGGCCGCCACGCGCGTGCGGCGCACGTTCGGCCTGCACGGCGTCGAGCCGCTCGCGCCGGACGCGCCGGTGTGCCACGTGAGCTTCTACGAAGCGGCCGCGTATGCGGAATGGGCCGGCGCGCGGCTGCCGACCGAATTCGAATGGGAAACCGCGTTTGCCGCCGAAGGTATCCGGCAGATGCTCGGGCACGTATGGCAGTGGACGCGCTCGTCCTACGAGCCGTATCCGGGCTTTCGGCCGCTCGCGGGTGTCGCGGCCGAATACAACGGCAAGTTCATGGTCGGCCAGCAGGTCCTGCGCGGCAGCAGCATCGCGACGCCGCCCGGGCACGAACGGCCGACGTACCGCAATTTCTTTCCGCCGGCGGCACGCTGGCAATTCACGGGAGTGCGACTTGCGCGAGACGTCTGAGCAGACGGCCACGAGCGGTGGCCAGCAACCCGCCCGCGATGCGCGGCCGAGCGCGTTCGAGCGCGACCTGATCGACGGACTGTCGCGCACGCCGCGCAGCATTTCGCCGAAATACTTCTACGATGCGGCCGGCTCCGCGCTGTTCGACCGCATCTGCGAACTGCCGGAGTATTACCCAACGCGTACCGAGCTCGGCATCCTGCGCGATCGCGCGGCCGAGATCGTGCGGCGCGTCGGCCCGCATGCGGAACTCGTCGAATTCGGCGCCGGCTCGCTCGAGAAGATCCGCGTGCTGCTCGACGCATTCGCGGGCAACTATGCGAACGCGCCGGCACGCTATGTGCCGGTCGACATCTCGGCGGACTACCTGCACGGCGCGGCCGCGCGACTGCGGTCGGCCTATCCGTGGCTCGACGTCGCGCCGCTCGCGGCCGACTATACGAAGGCCGAGCAACTGGCCGCGCTGACCGCGACACCGGCGCGGCGCATCGGTTTCTTTCCCGGCTCGACGATCGGCAATTTCTCGCGGGAAGAAGCCGACGCGTTCCTGCGCGATGCCGCGCGGCTGCTGCGCGGTGGCGGCCTGCTGGTCGGCGTCGATCTCGTGAAGGACGAGCGCACGCTGCACGACGCGTACAACGATGCGCAGGGCGTGACCGCGCAGTTCAACCTGAACCTGCTGGTGCGCGCGAACGCGGAGCTCGGCGCGGACTTCGACATCGCTGCGTTCTCGCATTGCGCGTTCTACGACCGCGATCGGCAGCGCATCGAGATGCATCTCGTCAGCGACGTCGCGCAAACCGTGCACGTGCGCGGCCATGCGTTCCGCTTCGAAGCCGGCGAGCGCATCCATACGGAGAACTCGCACAAGTTCACGATCGACGGCTTCCAGGCGATCGCGCGCCGCGCCGGGTTCGAGCCCGATACCGTGTGGACCGACGCGGACAACCTGTTCAGCGTGCACTGGCTGCGCAGCGTCGACGACATCCGCGCTTGACCCGCGCGTTGGCGAACCGCTCGCGCCGCGCGGTGCGGGCGGTTCGCATCCCGCGCACGCCGGCCGGCCCGATCGAATCGCCCGGTTTCGTGCCGAAACGCCCTTTTTACCGGTGCGAGGCACCGTCGCAACGGTGTTTCGAGTGCGGCCTCCCCCTTGTCCCGCAAGGGTTTGCGGCTCTTCGTAAACGTCCGTTACCTGTCTCGCATGCCCGTTTCACCTGTGTCCGTGTCCGGTGCCTAGACTCCGAACCGTATTCACATGACGCACGACACGTGCAGGGAGTCGCGAGATGAGCAAGAAACTTATTCTCGGTGCAGTTCTCGGTGTAGCGGCGCTGGCAGCTTCGGGCGTCGCGTCGGCCCACGTCGACCTGTCGGTCGGCATCGGCGTGCCGGGCGTCTACGCGGCGCCGGCACCGGTCTACGTCGCGCCGCCGCCGCCCGTCGTGTACGCGCCGGTCGGCTACCGCGATGACGGCTGGCGTGGCGATGGCTGGCGCCAGCGCGAATGGCGCGAACACGAGTGGCGCCGCCGTGAATGGCGCGAGCACGAGTGGCGTGACCGCGGCGGCTGGCGCGGCGGCCGCTGGGACTGAGCGGCCCGGTTGATTGCCACGAGAGGAGAGTGACAACATGAAACCCATTCGACACATCAGCGTGTATGCTGCGGCCGCTGCCGTGGCGCTCGCAACGATCGGCAACGCGCACGCGGCGGGCTGCATGAAGGGGGCGGTGGTCGGCGGGGTCGCCGGCCACTACGCGGGCCACCACGCGGTCGTCGGTGCGGTCGGCGGCTGTGTCGTCGGCCACCACATGGCGAAGAAGCAGGCGCAGGAGCAGGCCGCTCAGCACCGGGCGGCCGCGCAGGGCACGCAGCCGGCGCAATAAGACTTCATCACCGGGGCGGCGCCGAGGCGCCGCCACCGCCTGTTTCGTTTCCCGTTCACGCAGGACCCGGATTGATCCGACGAATGCGCGCCACGCGCGCCGTTACGATCATTTACAACGTCGTGCGGCGCGAATTTTGCGCGTTCATAGAATGCAGTCACACGAACGCGCTCCAGGGAGTACCAGATGAAACAGCCACGATATCTGTCCGTATTGACGGCCGCGCTGCTCGCGCTCGGCTCGGTGTCCGCGTACGCGGCGGCCGGCGGCAATGGCGGTGGCAACGGCGGCGGTCATGGCGCAGGCGGCTCGGGCGGCAACGCGGGCGGCATGTCCGGCGGCCACATGAGCGGTCAGGCGCTGAGCAACTCGAACGGCATGCGCGCGGGCGACCGCGACAAGGGCCTGTCGCGCGCAGCCGACCGCTCCGACACGATCGCCGACCGCGCCGGCGTGCAGCCGGGCCGCGGTCATACGCACGGGCATGCGCCAGGCCATACCGCGCATGCGTCGACGTCCGCGCATCGTTCGCATCACAACGCATTCGGCCGCACGCTGTAAGTACGGCGCACGCATGCGGGAAAAGGGAGAAGGGCGCTTCGGCGCCCTTTTTTCATGGCGGAAACGCAACGCCCCTGTTGCGCCGGAAGCTCGAGCCGACCCGATTTGCAACCAGCCGTAACCGCATGGCGCGCAGGCGAGAATACGGATCGCCTTCAAGCGGTCGGCAAAAGCGGAATCGATACGCGGCGCGCGCGTCGCAACGGCACCCGGCACGATCGACCGACGCAGAAAAAAGGGCGGCTCGCCGCCGCCCTTCGTCTTACCGCCCGGCGCCCGCCGGCGGCACCGCAGGCTCGAACAACGCGTCGGCCTGCCGCACGCGCACGAAGCGCGCCGCGCCGTCGCCGTCCACCAGCGCGCGGAAATGCGCTTCGCCGCACGCGAGCTTCGCGCGTTCGTGCTCGCTCGGCACCTGGCCGTCCGCATTCGGCGTATCGACGACGAAGTACAGCCGCTCGCCGCCGTCCTGTTCCGCGAGCACGGCCCAGTCGGGGTGATAGCTGCCGAGCGGTGTCTGCACGCGGAACCACGCGGGCAGCTTCGCGTACAGCTTCACGCCGTCGTGCGCCTCGAGCGCGTCGGCGAACGCGCGCTCCGCGTCCGTCTCGCACACGACCGCTTCGTGAATCGACTTCCGCGCATCGGGCCGCAGGTTGCGCAGATAACCGGTCAGCGCCTCGCTCTCGAACGATTCGAGCGCATGCACGTGGCGCTCGCCGAGCTTGCGGTACGCGATGCCCGCGACGAGCGCGTGGCGCTTGCAGCGGTTGATCGCCTCGGCCGCGACCGCGATGAACTGCTGCGGATTCACGCGGAAATCCTCGAGCCGGCCGCTGTCGGCCAGGATCGTCGCGAGCGAACGGCGCGTGAGCTGCGTGCGGTCCTGCAGCTCGGTGAGCAGGTCGGGCAGCGGCAGCTCGCCTTCGTCGATCAGCACCGTGCCGGCGCCGGCCACCTCGATCGCCTCGATGCCGGCCTTGCCGATGTCGATCTCGGCCTTGCGCCACTGCAGCCGCGCACGCGCGATGTCCGGCGCATCGCGCAAGGCGGCCGCGCAGTCGCGCACGAGTTTCGCGTTGTCGAACTCGACGCGGTACACGGTGCGATGGCGAATCCGGTCCCACAGCGACCGGAAATCCTCGCCGAACACGACGGCCTTGCCCGACGCATCGCGCCGCAACGCGATCGCGCGGCGCTCGTCGGCGTTGCGCACCGTGAAGCGGCCCGACAGCTTGCGCAGCGTCGCGACGATCGGCGCACGCAGCCTCTCGAACGCCTCGGGCAGCACCAGCGCGCTCTGGCGCAGTGCATCCTTCAGCCGGTCGAGCACCTTGCCCTGCGCGTCGACGTAGCCCTGCTCATGCAGGTGGTTCCACAGCACGCGCGACAGCTCGATGCCGAGCGCGTGCGCGGGCCCGTCGGCTTCCTGCACGGGCAGCGCCGCGAACTGGTGTTCCTCGACGATCCCGAAACGGATGCCCGTATCGGCCTCGATTTCCTTCTGCAGGTTTTCCGCGAACGACTCGTAGCGCTCGGTCGCGATCACGGTGAGCGTGTTCACGCCCGCGTCGCGCACGCGTTCGCCGTCCTGGTCGACCGCGAGGCGCAGCCCGCGGCCGAGCGTCTGGCGGCGCTCGCGCTCGGTCTGAATGTCGCGCAGCGTGCAGATCTGGAACACGTTCGGGTTGTCCCAGCCTTCCTTCAGCGCCGAGTGCGAGAAGATGAACTTCAGCGGCGTGTCGAACGACAGCAGCGCTTCCTTCTCGCGCATGATCAGGCCGTACGCGCGCTCCGCGTTCTCGCGCGCCGCCGCGCTGCTTTCGCTCGTGTCGGTCCAGCCGCCCTTGCGGTCGATCGAGAAGTAGCCGTTGTGCGCGCGCCCGACTTCGAGCGCGACGTCGACGCCGTCGAACAGCGCACGGTAGGCCGGCACGCGTGCCGCGCGCGCATATTCCTCCTCGAAGATCAGCGCGTAGTCGCCCTTCACGGGCATCCCGTTCTCGTCGTAGCGGCGATAACGCTCGACCGAATCGACGAAGAACAGCGACAGCACCTTCACGCCGCGCTCCGCGAGGCGCAGCTCCTTGTCGAGATGCTCGCGGATCGTGCGGCGGATCATCTCGCGCTGCACGGCGAGCGTGTCGATGTCGCCGAACGCCTCGCCGAGCGACAGGAACGCCTCGCCTTCCGGATGGCGCAGCTCGACGTACTCGGCACCCTTCACCGCGTGCACTTCGCCGATCCGCAGCCCCGCATACAGCGCGCGCCGGGTCAGGCGTTCGAGATCGTCGCCGTCGGTGACCGTCACGATCTGGCGCTTCACGCCGGCCGCCGTCGCGACGTCGAGCTCGACGCGCGCGCTGATCGCGCCGCGCCGGTTCGACACGCCGACGAGCCGCACGTACGGCTTGTTGTGCGCATCCTCGACGATCGCCGACGCGATCTCGATCTGCTTGACGAGCTTGCGCTCGTACGCGTCGACCGCGTCGAGCCGGTACACCATGTGGTGACGGTCGACGTGCGTGGCCGAGTAGCGCAGCGTGCAGAGCGGCGCCATCGCGGCGAGCGCTTCGCGGCCGCGCCCTTCGAGCCCGCCGTCGACGCTCTGCGGCTCGTCGACGATCACGATCGGCCGCGTCGCGCGGATCAGGTCGATCGGCTTCTCGCCGCCGGTCTTCTCGCTGTCCTTGTAGAGGTTGTTGATTTCCTTCTTGTTGATCGCGGCAACCGTCATCACCATGATCTGGATCGCCGCGCTCGCCGCGAAGTGGCGCACCTGGCCGAGCTTCGCCGAGTCGTACAGGAAGTAGTCGTACGGCACGCCCGCGTACAGCGCGCGGAAGTGATCCTCGGTGATGGACAGCGTCTTGTGCACGCCTTCCTTGATCGCGATCGACGGCACGACGATCACGAACTTCGTGAAGCCGTAGCGGCGGTTCAGCTCGAAGATCGTGCGCAGGTACACGTAGGTCTTGCCGGTGCCGGTCTCCATCTCGACGGTGAAGTCGCGCGAGCCGGGCAGGCCGGACGGCGGCAGGCCGCCGCGCAGCTGCACGTCGGCGAGATTGCGCGCGAGCGCGTCGTCGGTCAGCGACAGCCGGTTGCCGACCCCTTGCTCCGACACCGCGAAGCCGAGCGAACCTTGCGCCGCGGCCGTCGTGCCGGGCGCGGCGTTCGCGAGCACGCTGAAGTCGCCGCGATACGATTCCTGGCCGCGAAACAGGTCGCAGACGGCGTCGATCGCCTCGCGCTGGTAGTCGAGATCCGCTTCGAAATGCAGCCGCATCACAGGCTCCGCACGCGCTTCACGCCGTGCTGTTCGAGCAGCGCGGCGAGATTGAGCTTCGCGACGTCGTCGACGAAGCCGCTGTCGCGGAACAGGCACGTGACGTCGCGCGTCGCGCCGGTTGCGTCGAGCAGGTCGACGATGCCGTCGGCGAGCGGGCCCGCGTCGTCGCGCGCGATGCGCGCATCGAAGCACGCGACGATCGCGCGGCCGATCAGGTGCACGGTCTTGCCCGCCACCTGGTGATGCTCGACCGGCGTGCACAGGTCGAGGCCGAGCTTCAGCGTCAGCTCCGCGAGCAGGTCGTCCTCGGTGCGGCCGGTCTTCACGTGCTCGACGGATGCGAAAAGGGCGTGGTCGAAATCGTCGCGGCGCGGATCCCACTCGATCACGTTGGTGGTGTCGAGCCGGTACACGCGAAAGCCCAGGTCGCCATAACTTTCCGGATAGTCGCGCGCGACCTGCTGCGCGGCGCGGCGCAGGCGCTCCTTGGTCACTTCGGCGAGCGTCAGCGGCTTTTTCAGCTTCGCGCAGAAATCGGCGGCCGCCTGCTGCGTCTTGTCGCGGCGGTCGAGCGCCTCGGGCAGCTGCACGAGGATGTAGCGGCGCGCGCCGCCGTCGGTGGCGTTCACCTGCATCACCGCGTGGCCGGTCGAGCCGGAGCCCGCGAAGCAGTCGAGCACGATGTCGTCGCCGCGCGTGCACCAGCCGATCACGGCCGCCGCGAAATCGACCGGCTTCGGCAGGTCGAACGGGATGCCGAGCGTCTTCAGGAGCGCGTCGTCGGAGCCGGCGAACGGCAGCACCGACGGCACGTTCTCGTACATGTTCTCGTCGAGGTAGTAGATCCGCTGCGGCTGCGTGGTCTCGTCCGCGCCGAATTCGATCTGGCCGCGCTCGATCAGCGCCTGCATCGTCGCGGGCGGGTTGCGCCAGCCGCGCGCGGGCATCGCGCACGGCTTGCCGGTGACCGGATGGATCAGCGGCGTGAAATACTCTTCCGGCGCCTTCTTCTTGTTCGGCCAGGCCATCGACACGAGGCGGTACACGCGGCCTTCCTCCGACAGCCGGTCGTACATCACTTCGCCGCCGGACAGGTTGGTCTGCGCCTTCATCCACGCGCGATACGCCTTCTGCGCGTCCTTCGCGTTGCCGCTGCGGTACATGGCGTCGTGCGCGGCATCGAGCATGCGCTGGGCGTTGCGCTTCGGGCGCTTGAGCGGCGCGCGTTCGAGCAGCGTCTCGGCGTTGCGCGCGAACAGCACCAGCGATTCGTGCTGGTATGCGACGCCGCGCGCGTCGCCCTTCGGATTGCGCTTGTCCCACACGGCCACGCCGAGCTCGTTCTCCTCGCCGAAGATCTCGCGCAGCATCAGCACGAGCGCATGCACTTCATGCTCGTCGATGTGCACCGCGATCAGCCCTTCGTCGGACAGCAGCGCGTGCGCGAGCTTCAGGCGCGGATACATCATGTTCAGCCAGTCGGTGTGGAACCGGCCGTTCGCCTCGGTGTTGGTGCTGCGCTTCACGCCGCCCTGGGTCTGCCCGGTCATCGCCAGGTAGTGGCGGATGCTGTCGCTGAAGTCGTCCGGATAGACGAAATCGCTGCCGGTGTTGTACGGCGGGTCGATGTAGACGAGCTTCACCTTGCCGGCATAACTCTTGTGCAGCAGCTTCATCACGTCGAGGTTGTCGCCCTCGATCACGAGGTGGCGCGTGTCGTCCCACGCGACGCTGTCGTCGGGGCAGGGCCGCAGCGTGCCGGTCGACGGCGTGAGCGCGGCCTGGCGCGCGCCGCGCTTGCCGTGCCAGTGGAAGCCGTAGCGCTCGTCGGCGTCGCCGACCGTGCGTTCGCCGACCAGCGCCTGGAGCACGTCGACGTCGACCGACGCGCCGTCCGGCCCTTCGGTCACGAGTTCGGGGAACAGCGCCTTCAGGCGCGCGACGTTGTCGGCGGTGAAATCCGTCGACATCGCCTGCGGGCTGGCCGCATCGAGTTTCTGCATCGTCTTTTCCATCGGAGCCCGGCCGCGCGCGCCAGGACGTCGGGCGCGCTCACGGCACCGGCGGCAATAGCCACCCGGGCAAACCCGAAACGCTAGCGAGTCGGTCGGCGCAGGTCAAGCGCCGATGTGGGCCGAGCGTGCGCGCATCGGCCGCGATCGCCCGCCGGACGGGCCGCCAGCGGATTCGGGCCGGTTGTCGCACGCAGCGGCCGGCGGCCGTGCCGCGGGCGTTCAGCGGCGCGCTGGAAAGCACGAAAAAAAGGGCACGGTTGGCGTCTGGCGCCGGCGTGCCCGCATGGAGAATCCCGGATGGAGGGTGCGGCGGGGCCCGGCAGGCCCCGCCCGGATGGCCGGCGCTCAGATCAGAAGCGCGTGCGGATGCCCGACGTCAGTTCGAGCTGGTTCTTCGCGCCGAACGTCGACGACACCGTGTAGCCGCCGTGCAGCTTCATGTAGTCGCCGGCCAGGTACACCTCGGTGCGCTTGCTCAGGTGATAGAACACCGACCCGTAGATCGTCTCCTTGAAGCCGTTGGCGACGCCGTTGGTCAGGCTGAACGCGCCGAGGTTCGCGTTCGGCGTGAAGCCGTCCGCGTTGTTCGCGGCATTCTTGACGCGCATCTGCTGGTAGCCGAGCTCGTAGTCGAGCGCGCCCGGCGGCGCCACCTTCACCGACACCGTCCACGAATCGTCGTGGCGCTGGCCGAGCGAGCCCTGGTCGCCGTTGTAGCGGAAGTAGCCGGCATTCAGGCGCACGATGCTGAACGTGTAGTTGCCGCCGACCGAGAACGTCTGGTTCCGGAAGCCGTTGTGGTTCACGTGGTTGTAGAAGCCCGACACGTTGAACGGCCCGCCGTTGTAGCCGAGCGCGGCCTGGTACGCGGAGCCGGTCGCGAACGAGGTCGAGTTGCTGAACTGGTAGCCGGCGCTCGCGAAGATGCCGTTGCTGAACAGCTTCTTCCACGCGATGCCGTTGTTGTAGCGCGTACCGGTCGGGCCGGCCGCGTAGAAGATCATCTGCTTGAAGTTGTTCGAGTTGGTCCAGCCGCCTTCCTCGGTCGACAGCTTCGCGGAACCGTACGGGTCGCCGTAGATCGCGGCCGAATCGCGCGCGATCGTGTTCTGGAAGCCGGCCGTCAGCTTGCCGAAGCGCTCGTCCTCGACACCCACCCATGCGTCGCGGTCGAAAATCTGGCCTTCGTCTTCCATCTGGCCGTTCGCGACCACGAATTCGCTTTCGAGGCGGAAGATGACCTTGGTGCCGCCGCCGATGTCTTCGGCGCCGCGCAGGCCCCAGCGGCTGCCGCTGAACCACGGCTCGCCTTCGTTGCCCATCCCGATCACGTGATTGCCGTTCGCGTCGGCGTGGGTCCGGTAGGTCGGAAAGCTCAGGTCCATCAGCCCGTAGAGCTGCACGCTCGACTGCGCATGCGCCTGGGTGCCGGCGCACAGGCCGGCCGCCGCGATGGAAAGGGCAAGGGTTTTTCGTTTCAAGATCGTCTCCTCCGAGCTGCCGCATTGAAATCTGGTCGTTGGCAGTACGTAATGTATGCCTATGCCGACTCTTGCCGGCCACAGCGAGAGGGCCGACGCGTAGCATCGTAGAGCGTGCAATCCTTCACGACGCTTTCCCGGACGCAACAATCGGATCGGTGAAAACACCGAACGCGCGACCATCACGGATCGGGCGGGCGCGCGCAAGCGGGCCTGCCGGGCATCCGGCTGGCCTGGTCAACCTTTCGTGCTACGAATCGACGTTTCGTGCGACGGGAGCGCGCCCGTCAGTCCTGCGTGCTCTTCATGCGCAGGATGTAACCGAGCCCGCGCAACGTGATGATTTCGGCCGTGCTGCCCGCGAGATGCTTGCGCAGCCGGTGGATGTAGATGTCGATCGCGTCGGCGCTCGGCTCGTCGTCGAGCGCGAACACGCTGTCCATCAGCCGCGCCTTCGACACCGTCTTGTTCTGCTGCAGCATCAGCGTTTCGAGGATCGCATGCTCGCGGCGGCGCAGCGCCAGCACCGTTTCGCCGCAGCGGAATTCGCGCGTGCCGAATGCGTAGACGAGGTCGCCGCACACGAGCTGCGTCGTGCCGACGCCGGCCTGCCGGCGGATCAGCGCGCGGATTCTCGCGACGAGTTCGCGCGACTCGAACGGCTTCACGACGTAATCGTCGGCGCCCGCGCCGAAGCAGTCGACCTTGTCGTCGACCGAACCGTGCGCGGTCAGCATCAGCACCGGCACGTTGTCGTTGCGGCGCCGCAGCCGCGCGAGCACCTCCTTGCCGCTGATGCCGGGCAGCCGCATGTCGAGCAGCACGGCGTCGTAGCGTTCGGTCTTCAGCACGGTGTCCGCGCGTTCGCCGTCGCCGACGCAGTCGACCGCGAAATCCTCGCCGCGCAGCAGGTTCACGATCCAGTGCGCGAGTTCGGCGTTGTCTTCGACCAGCAGGAGTTTCATGACGGCTTTCTCTTCAATCGTAGGCGGGCAGCCGTACGGTCACGACGATACCGCGATTGCCGGGCCCCGGCGCAAGCGACGCGCTGCCGCCGTGCGCCTGCGCGATCTCGCGCACGATCGCGAGCCCGAGGCCCGAGCCCTCGGTGTCGGCCGACACGCGGTAGAACCGCTTGAACACGTGCGGCCGCGCTTCGGCCGGGATGCCGGGGCCGTTGTCGACCACGTCGAGCACGACCGCGTCGCCGTCGCGCCGCGCGCAGACGGTCACGCAGCCGCCCGGCTGCGTGTAGCGCACCGCGTTGTCGACGAGGTTCATCACCAGCGCGGTCAGCAGGCTGTCGCTGCCGGCGACGTCGAGCCGCTCGCCGAGATCGGCGCCGAGGTCGATGTCGCGCCGCTGCGCAAGCACGATCGTCTCCTCCAGCACGCTCGACACCACGGCCGCGAGATCGACGCGATGGGTCAGGAGCGTCGACGGCGTCGCTTCCGCATGCGCGAGCAGCAGCAGCTTGTCGGTCACGTCGGCCATCTTGCGGCTGCTGCGCTGCATGCTGTCGAGCACCGTCGCCAGCTCAGGATCGTCGTGCCCGCGCTGCTGCGCATACTGGATCTGCGTATCGAGCACCGCGATCGGCGTGCGCAGCTGGTGCGCCGCATCCGCGATGAAGCGGCGCTGCGTGGCGGTGTGCATGTTCAGCCGCGCGATGCACTGGTTGATCGCGTCGACGATCGGCCGCAGTTCGTGCTGCAACCGCTCGGGGCGGATCGGCTCCAGCTCCATCGGCCCGCGGTCGGCCACGTCGTCCTTCAGCTTCATCAGCGGGCGCAGCTCGAACGTGAGGCCGAGAGTCACGAGCACCACCGCGAGCACCAGCATCAGCGACAGCCGCACGAGCTGCGGCCGCCAGATCGTCGCGACCATCGCGCCGTGCGAGCGCGTCGTCTTCGCGACGACCACCGTGACCGTCTCGACCTGTCCCTCGTCGTACAGCTGGCGATCGTAGGCCACCGCGCGCAGCGGCACGCCGTCGAGCGACGTGTCGTACAGCGTCGGCTCGACGCCGTGCCGCGCGGGCAGCTCGAGGGCCGGATTGCCGGCGAGCAGGCGCTCGTGGCCGTCGATCACCTTGTAGAACACCGAATCGCCCGACGGCGACTCGAAGATCTCCAGCGCGGCCGGCGGCACGTCGGCCATCGGCCGTCCATTGCGCCATTCAACGTCCTCGCCGATCGTGCGCGCCGATGCGACGAGCGCGCTGTCCTGCACGAGCCCGGCCGTGGTCCGCGCGGTGTCGTACGACATCGCGCCCGCGATCAGCACGAACACCGCGAGCGGCAGCAGCAGCCACCACAGCAGCCGCCCGCGCAGGCTGTGCGCCATCCCGTTGTGCTCCTTCTCCGCAATGCCGAACCGCGCCGGGGTCGCCGGCGCGGTCGGAAGTGTCATGTCAGGCGTGCACCGGCGGCGTTCAGAACGCCGCGGGCCGCCACTTCAACAGCCGCTTCTCGAGCCAGGTCAGCAGGTAGTCGGCGGCCAGCGCGACCACGGCCAGCACGATCATCGCCGCGAACACGCCGCTCGCGTTGAACGCGCCCTGGGCGGTGGAGATTAGCAGCCCGATGCCCTGCTTGGAACCCAGGAATTCGCCGACCACCGCGCCGACCAGCGCGAAACCGAAACTCACGTGCAGGCTCGCGAGAATCCAGCTCAGCGCGGACGGGATCACGACGGCCGTGGTGATCTGCCGGCGCGACGCACCGAGGATCTGCGCATTCGCGATCAGGTAGCGGTCGGCTTCGCGCACGCCCTGGAACGCGTTGCCGAACACGACGAAGAACACCATCACGACGGCCAGCGCGATCTTCGACGCCATCCCGAGGCCGAGCGCGATCACGAAGATCGAGCCGAGCACGACGCGCGGGATCGAGTTCGCGATCTGGATGTACAGGCCGAACACGTCGGCCATCAGCTTGTTGCGGCCGAGCACGATCCCGCAGATCACGCCGGCGACCGAGCCGATCACGAAGCCGATCCCGGTTTCCTCGAGGGTGACCCATACCTGCGTGAGCAGCGGGCCCTGCGACGTGCCGTTCACGAACCAGTCGCGGATCTGCTCGAAGATCAGCGACGGCATCGAGAAGAAGAACGGATCGATCCACTTGAGCCGTGCGGCGAGTTCCCACCCGCCCAGCACGACGACCAGCACGGCGATCCGCAGCGTGACGATCAGGTTGCGCCGGCGTCGCAGCCGGCGTTGCGCGGCGCGCTCGTCGTCCTCGAGCGTCGTCGCCGGAATGGCGGTGGGGGGAAGCGTCATGTCGGTCATGCTCCTGTCCTTGCTGTCCTTGCCGTGCGGCGTATGCGTCAGCCGATCTGCACTTCTTCGCGCAGGTCGTGCCAGATGTCCTTGGAAATTTCGATGAAGCGCGTGTCGTAGCGGATCTCCGACGTGACGCGCGGGCGCGGCAGGTCGATCTCGTATACGCGCTTGAGCGTCGCGGGGCGCGCGGTCAGCACGAACACGCGGTCGGCGAGCGCGATCGCCTCTTCGAGATCGTGCGTGACGAACACGACCGAGCCCTTGTTCGCGGACCAGAGCTGCAGCAGCTCGTCCTGCATCAGCGTGCGCGTCTGCATGTCGAGCGCGGAGAACGGCTCGTCCATCAGCAGGATTTCCGGCTGGTTGATGAAGGTCTGCGCGAGCGCGACGCGCTTCCTCATCCCGCCGGACAACTGGTGCGGGTAGTGCTTCGTGAACTTGTCGAGGCCGACCTTGCGGATCCATTCCTCGGCCTGCGCATACGCGACGTCCTTCGAGCGGCCGCGAAACAGCGGGCCCGCCGCGACGTTGTCGATCACGTTGCGCCACGGGAACACCGCGTCGGCCTGGAACACGAAGCCGATGCGCGGGTCGATCCCGTCGACCGGACGCCCCATCACGCGCACTTCGCCCGACACGGGCTCGAGCAGCCCGGTGATCAGGTTCAGCGTCGTGGACTTGCCGCAGCCGGTCGGCCCGACGATCGCGATGAACTCGCCGCGCGCGACGCTCATGCTGAAGTCGCGCAGCGCGACGGTGGCCTTGCCTTCCGGCGAAATGAAGCGGCACGACACGTTGCGAAACTCGATCGCCGGTGTGCTCGGGGAGACTGCCTGGTTCATCGCATTCGTCCTGCGGGTGAAGAGGGCGTCGCAGCGTGACGACGCCGGGCCGGCCAGCCGGACCGGAACGGGGAGCGCACGGCGGCGGGATCGCCGCCGCCGGCGCCGCGCGTTACTTCGCGTTCACGAAATCGTTCGTGAAGGTGCGCGCGAGGTCGATGTGCTTGCCCTTCACCGACGGGTTGAACGCGGACAGCACCTTCAGCACGGTCGCCGGGCCGTCGGCCGGCATCCTGCCGTCGGCCGTATACATCGGCAGCGACGCCTTCAGCGCGGACACGTACAGCGCCTTGTCCTTCTGGTAGTCGGCCGGCATCTTCGCGGCGATGTCCTCGGCGCTGTGCGTGTGGATGAACTGCATCGTCTTCGCGAACGCGTGCGCGAGCTTGGTCGCTTCCGCCTTGTGCGCATCGGCCCACGCGGACTGCACGTACAGGCTTGCGGCCGGGTAGGTGCCGCCGAGCGCGGCGCGCGTGCCTTCCAGCGTGCGCAGGTCGACCAGCACCTTCGCGTCGCCCATCTTCTCGAGCGCGGACACCGTCGGCTCGGTCGTCATGCCGGCATCGATGCGGCCCTGCTTGATCGCGGCGATGAAGCTCGCGTCGGCGCCGACCGGCAGCATCGTGTACTGCGTCGACGGCACGCCGTGCTGCAGTGCAAGGTATTGCGTGAGGAAGCTCGTCGACGAGCCGAGGCCCGTCACGCCGAGCGTCTTGCCCTTCGCGTCGGCCATCGACTTGAACGTCGGCGCGGCCTTGGTCGACACCATCTCGACTTCGCCCGGCACCTGGCCGAACACGGCGATCGCCTTCACGTCCTTGCCCTTGCTCTGCAGGTCGATCGTGTGGTCGTAGAAGCCGACGACGCCCTGTACGGCGCCCGCCAGCAGCTCGTTCTCGGCGTCGACGCCGGCCGGCTGCGACAGCAGCTCGACATCGAGCCCTTCGGCCTTGAAGTAGCCGAGCTCCTGCGTGAGCCGCGCGGGCAGGTAGATCAGCTTCGCGATCCCGCCGACCATGATCGTGATCTTGCCGCCGTCGTCGGCGAAAGCGGGGTGAGCGGCAAGCGCGCAGCTCAGGCTGGCTGCCACGGCGAGGGTGCGCAGGATGGGTCGCATCGGGTCGTCTCCGTTCGTTGTATTCGTCTGGCGCGATGCGTGCTGCATCGTCACGACGAGTATAGGGACGCGAAACCTTCCGCTACCTTTCGCGGGCCGGCGATTCCTTTAGGGGTTTTCCAGCAACGGGGGCCGGATGCGGCTAGCGCCAGCCGGTCAGAGTCCGCCCCATCGCATCGAGCCCCATGTCGAACAGGTGCGACACGAACGGCACGAGGTTCGGGATCATCAGTTGCACGAGCAACAGCCCGACGAGCATCGTGACGGGGAAGCCGACCTGGAATACGCCGATCTGCGGCGCCGCGCGGTTCAGGATGCCGAGCGCGAGGTTCGCGATCAGCAGCGCGGTGACGACCGGCAGCGCGAGCAGCAGCCCCATCTCGAACACGGTCGCGCCGAACGCGGCGAGCGTGCGCCAGCCGGGCGCGTGCAGCAGGTCGGCCGACACCGGCAGCGACTGGAACGATGCGGCGAGCGCCGCGAACACCTGCAGGTGGCCGTCCACCGCGAGGAACGCGAGCATCGCGATCGCGTTCAGGAAGCGGCCCAGCACCGGTGTCGCCCCGTTCGAATGCGGATCGAAGAAAGTCGCGAAACCGAGCCCCATCGACAGCCCGATGAAGTCGCCGGCCGCCTCGACGGCCGCGAACACGAGCTGCATCGTGAAGCCCATCGCGATGCCGATCAGGAACTGCGTGACGACGATCCAGATGCCCTGCGCGGAGAACACGGTGACGTCCGGCATCGCGCCGAGCGTCGGCGCGACGACCAGCGCCATGAATGCGGCAATGCCGATCTTCACGCGCACGGGCACCGACGCGTGGCCGACGACGGGCGCCGTCGCGACGAGCGCGAGCATCCGCACGAACGGCCACAGGAAGGCGGTGAGCCAGCCGTTGAGCTGCGCGTAGGTAACCGAGAACATGGCCGCCGGGCGGTGCGCGCGGCTCAGCCGGCGCCGAGCGTCGCGACGTGCAGCAGCGTCTGGCGCAGGTAGTCGAGCATCGTCGTCAGCATCCACGGGCCGGCGATCACGAGCGTCGCGGCGACCGCGAGCAGCTTCGGGATGAACGACAGCGTCGATTCGTTGATCTGCGTCGCGGCCTGGAACAGGCTCACGACGAGGCCGACCACGAGCGCGACCAGCAGCAGCGGGGCCGCGAGCAGCAGGCCGATCATCATCGCCTGGTGCGCGAGGGTCATCACTTGTTCGGGCGTCATCGCGCGAATCCTCCGTCGCTTACGTGAAGCTCTGCGCGAGCGAGCCGATCAGCAGCTGCCAGCCGTCGACCAGCACGAACAGCATTAGCTTGAACGGCAGCGACACGGTGGACGGCGACACCATCATCATCCCCATCGACATCAGCACGCTCGCGACGACCATGTCGATGATCAGGAACGGGATGAAGACCGTGAAGCCGATCTGGAAGCCGGTCTTCAGTTCGCTCGTGACGAACGCGGGCACCAGCAGCGACAGCGGCACGTCCTCGGGGCCCTGCATCGGCGCGGCCTTCGAGATCTTCGCGAACAGCGCGAGGTCGGTCTCGCGGGTCTGCTTCAGCATGAAGGTCTTGAACGGCGCGACGCCGCGCTGCACGGCCTGCTCCATCGGCATCGAGCCGTCGGAGAACGGCTTGTAGCCGTCGTTGTACGCACGGTCGAGCACCGGCGACATCACGAAGAAGGTGAGGAACATCGCGAGGCCGACGAGCACCTGGTTCGGCGGCGTCGTCGCGGTGCCGAGCGCCTGGCGCAGCAGCGACAGCACGATGATGATGCGCGTGAAGCTCGTCATCATCAGCAGCATCGCCGGCAGGAACGACAGCATCGTGAGCAGCAGCATCGTCTGCACGCTCAGCGAATAGGTGGTGCCGCCATGCGGGCCCGGGCTCGCGTTGAACGCGGGCAGGCCGTTCGCCTGCGCGCAGGCGAGCGCCGGGGCGAGGCAGAGGATCAGCACGGGCGCGACGCGCGCCGCGCGACGCAGGAATGCGTGTTTCATCGGAATGCGGAGACGGAAAGAGGGCGCGGCGCCATGTCAGCGGTCCTTGCCGCGACCGAGGCGCTTCACGGCTTCGCCCGCGAGCGCGTCGCGGAACCGCGAGCCGAACGTGCCGGGCAGGCCGCCGTCGGACGGGTTGCCGCCGGCGGGCGCGTCGGCCGAAGCCGGCGCCGTTGCAGTGGCCGAAGCCGAGCCGGCCGGCAGCGTATGCAGCAGGCGCACGCTGCCCGGTGCGACGCCGAGCACGAGCCAGGTGTCGCCGATCTCGACGATCGTCGCGTTTTCCTTCGCGCCGACCGCGACGCTCGACACGACCTTCAGCGGGCCGCCGCGCCGCGCGGGCTGGAAGCCGAAGCGGCGCGCGAGCCACGCGCAGGCGAACACGAGGCCGATCACGACCGCGAGCCCGACGAGCGTCTGCAGCACCGCGCCGATGCCGAGCGACGGCGCGGCCGAGCCGACCATCACGCTCGATGCGATCGAGCCGGCATGGTTCACCGCGTTCATGTCGGCGGCCCCGGCCGGCGTGCACGCGAGCGATGCGGCGACGGCAGGCGCCGCCGCTGCAATCGCGTTGCGCACGCGGCGGCCGGGCTTCACGACGGTCATCGATTCAGCTTCCGGATGCGTTCGGCCGGCGTGATGATGTCGGTCAGGCGGATGCCGAACTTGTCGTTGACGACCACGACCTCGCCCTGCGCGATCAGGCAGCCGTTCACGAGCACGTCCATCGGCTCGCCGGCGAGGCCGTCGAGCTCGACGACGGAACCCTGCGCGAGCTGCAGCAGGTTGCGGATCGCGATCTTCGTGCGGCCGAGCTCCACGGTCATCTTGACCGGGATGTCGAGGATCATCTCGATGTCGTTGTGCGTCGAGCTCGCGGCGGCCTTCGACAGCGGCTGGAACACGCCGGCGCCCGTCGCGCCCGCCTGCACCGGCTGCTGGTTCTGCTCGGCGAGTGCGGCCGCCCAGTCGTCCAGGCCGGGATCTTCCTCCGCCGCGGCCGGGGCCGCCTGCGCGTCGCCGGCCGAAGCCGCGAGGGCCGCGTCGGCCATCGCCTGGATGTCGTCGTCGGGCGTCTGGTTCAGCTCACTCATATCCACCTTCCTTCATCGTATCGCCCGCGCTGATCATCTTCTGCACGCGCAATGCGTATTGACCATTGAAAATTCCGTAGCCGCATTCCATCACCGGCACGCCGTCGACCTTCGCGGTGATCGTGTCCTCGATCTCCAGCGGCAGCACGTCGCCCGCGCGCAGGTTCAGGATCTTCTCGAAGGTCGACGAGATCTCGGCGAGATTCGCGGTCAGCTCGACCTCGGCGGCCTGCACCTGCTGCGACAGCACGCGCACCCAGCGGCGGTCGACTTCGAGCGCCTCGCCCTGGATCGGCGACGCGAGCACGTCGCGGATCGGCTCGACCATCGAATACGGCATGCAGATGTGCAGCGTGCCGCCCGTCGGCCCGAACTCGATCGAGAACTGCGTGACGATCACGATCTCGTTCGGCGTCGCGACGTTCGCGAACTGCGTGTGCATTTCCGAGCGCACGAATTCGAACTGCAGCGGCCGCACGCTCTTCCATGCGGTCGTGTAGTGCTCGAACACGAGGTTCAGCAGCTTGCCGATGATCCGCTGCTCGGTGGCCGTGAAGTCGCGGCCCTCGACGCGCGTGTGGAAGCGCCCGTCGCCGCCGAACAGGTTGTCGACGACGAAGAACACGAGGTTCGGGTCGAACACGAACAGCGACGTGCCGCGCAGCGGCTTCACGTGCACCAGGTTCAGGTTCGTCGGGATCGGCAGGTTGCGGGTGAACTCGCTGTACTTCTGCACCTTCACCTGGCTGACGGAGATTTCCGCCGTGCGCCGCATGAAGTTGAAGATGCCGATCCGCAGCAGGCGCGCGAAGCGGTCGTTGATGATCTCGAGGCCGGGCATCCGGCCGCGGACGATCCGCTCCTGCGTCGCGATGTTGTAGGGGCGGACGCCCGATGTGTCGCGCTGCTCGTCGACCGAATCGGCTTCGCCCGTGACGCCCTTGAGGAGGGCATCGACCTCCTCCTGGGACATGAACTCCTGGTGACCCATACGCGCTCCTTTGGCGGCCGCGTTACTGGACGACGAATTCGGTGAACAGCACGTCGTCGACCTTCGCGCGCTGGTTGCCCGGCTGCGTCGGCTGCTCGATCAGGTCCCGCAGTTCCTTCGCGAGCGAGCGTTTGCCGTCCGGCGTCGCGAGTTCCTCGGGATGCTTGTTCGACAGCGCGAGCAGGATCCGGCTGCGGATCTCCGGCATCCGCGCGGTCAGTTGCTCCTGCGCCTTCGGATCGGTGAGCTTCAGCGACAGGCCGACGCGCAGGTAGTGCTGCATGCCGTCGTCGGACTGCAGGTTCACGGTCAGCGGGTCGAGCGGGAAGAACACCGGCGCGGCCAGCGGCGGCGGCTCGGCCGGCGCGCTCGCATGGCCGACGCCCGCCTTGCTCAGGAACACGTACATGCCGCCGGCGGCGGCGGCAGCCGCGCCCAGCGCGATGACGGCGATGAGCGCGATGCGCTTGAACTTGCCGGACGAAGCCGGCTTGTCGGCGGTCGGGTTTGCAGTCGTGGAGGCCATGTGAATGCGTGCGTGATGTCTCGTAGCATGCATTGTTCGGCATCCGGGCCGAGCCCGATGGGCGGAAAAGAGGGGGGATTTGCGGCTATCTCAGCCGATTGTCGGCCGGGTGTCGGCCGGATGCTGGGCAGCGGGGCCGGCGGAGCGCGGCGGGACGGCGCGCCGGGCGGGCGTCGGCCGGCCGGCGCGGGGGTGTCAGATCGGCAGCAGCGTGAGCAGCGGCGCGATCAGCACCATCGCGACGCCCGCGATCATCATCGTCAGGCTCGACACGACGCCTTCCTCGCTGCCGATCTCGCGCGCCTTCGCGGTGCCCACGCCGTGGGCGGCCGCGCCGAACAGCGCGCCGCGCGCGAGCCGGGTGCGCATCGGCACGAGTGCGAGCACGAGCTCGCCGAGCAGCATCCCGCAGAGGCCGGTCGCGATCACGAAGAGGGCCGTGAGATCCTTCGGCGCGTGGATCTTGTCCGACACGGCGAGCGCGAACGGCGTCGACACCGAGCGCGTCATCAGCGAGCGCTGCAGCTCGGGCGACAGGTGCAGCAGCTTCGCGAGCAGCAGCGACCCGCATACGCCCGCGGTGATCCCGACCGCGACGCCGACCGACAGCGACAGCCAGTGGCGGCGGATCAGGTCGCGATATTCATAGATCGGCACCGCGAACGCGATCGTCGCCGGCCCGAGCAGCCACATCAGCCAGCGCGTATCGCGGAAGTAGACCGAATACGGGATGCCGGTCAGCAGCACCAGCAGCACCAGCACGCCCGGCACGAACACGAGCGGCGAGAACAGCAGTGTCTTCTTGTACGCATAGAGCCGCTTCGACACGAAGTACAGCACGACCGTCAGCACGAAGCAGCCGAGGGAGATCGCGGTGTTCACGCGGTCGGCGGGCAGGTTCGATAGCGCGGCGAGCATGGTCGGCTCCGGCTCAGTGCGCGGACACGGCGCTCAGGCGCGCGCGGCGGCGTTCGGCGAACACGCGCTGCGCGGCGAACCGGCGTTCGAGCTTTGCGGCGAGATCGACCGCGACGGCCACCGCCACCATCACGAACGCGGTGCCGGCGAGCATCACCAGCGCGATGCGCCAGCCGTCCTCGCGGAACAGCCCGCCGTACTGCACGGCCGCGACGGCGGCCGGCACGAAGAACAGCAGCATGTCGGACAGCAGCCAGTTCGCGCCGTCCTTCACCCACGCGGGCGCGACGCGGCCCGAGAACAGCAGCACGAGGAGCACCGCGAGGCCGATCACGCCGGACGGAATCGGCAGGCCGACCTTGCGCACGGCCCAGTCGACGGCCATCCACAGCGCGCCGAGCGCGGCGGCCTGCAGCGCGATCCGGCCCGTATGCGCAAGGCTGCCGGAAGCGGCAGGGCGGGCGGCGGCAGCGGCGGTCGGCTTGGTCATGGCGGGCTCCATACGGAATAGTGCGTCGATGGTGTGAGTATAGGGTTTCCCCTAACCATAAATAAAATGACTTGTCTCTATCCTTATCATTCCAATTCGGAATTCGGTTTGGGCTTTCCGCACCAATTTGGGGAGATGTCGATGGAATTGCGCGCGCTGCGGTACTTCGTCGAGGTGGTTCGCCAGCAGAGCTTCACGGCGGCGGCCGACAAGCTGTTCGTCACGCAGCCGACCATCAGCAAGATGGTGAAGGCGCTCGAGGACGAGATCGGTTCGCCGCTGCTGCTGCGCGACGGCCGCCAGATGGTGCTGACCGATGCGGGGCGGATCGTGTTCCAGCGCGGCCAGGACGTGCTCGCCGCGCAGGCGCAGCTGCAGTCGGAGCTGAACGATCTCGGCACGCTCGGCCGCGGCGAGCTGACGATCGGCATCCCGCCGCTCGGCGGCTCGCTGTTCACGCCGATCATCGCCGCATACAAGCAGCGCTATCCGAACATCGAGCTGAAGCTGTTCGAACAGGGCGCACGGATGATCGAGGCCGCGCTCACGTCGGGCGAGCTGGAGCTCGGTGGGTTGCTGGAACCGGTCGATCCCGGCACGTTCGAGCGGCTGCCGATGGTGCGCGCGCCGCTGTGGCTCGTCGCGCCGCGCGAGTCGCGCTGGGAGGACCACGCGGCCGTGCCGCTCGCCGACCTGGCGCGCGAGTCGTTCGTGTTCTATGCGGAGAGCCTCGCGCTGCACGACGCGGTGCTCGATGCGTGCCGGCAGGCGGGCTTCACGCCGTCGATCGTGAGCCGCAGCGGCCACTGGGATTTCATGGCCGCGCTCGTGCATGCGGGCGTCGGCATCGCGCTGCTGCCCGAGCCGTATTGCCGGCGGCTCGACGTGGGCCAGTTCACGTGCCGGCCGATCGTCGAGCCGGAAATCACGTGGGCGATCGCGCTCGGCTGGCTGAAGAAGGGCTACCTGTCGCACGCGGCGCGTGCGTGGCTCGACGTCGCTCGGGCGACGCTGCCGATCGCGCCCGGCGACGATCTGGCGTTCGGCGGGCTGCGGGCGCGGGATTGACGGCCGGCCCTGCGTGCGGCGCGATCGGACGTGTCGAATCGGGCCCGGATACCGGGCCACCGTGGGGTCGTGCGTGAGTCGCGTGATGCCTTCCGAAGCCGCCTGGGCAACCAGCAGCCGGTCGAACGGGTCGCGATGCCGCCGTCAGTGCCCCATCGCCGGCCCCGCGCCCTTCCTCGGTTTCGTGATCCACACGAGCGCCGCCAGCGCGATGAACATCACCGCCGACAGGTGGAAGAAGTCGTTGGTGGCCATCATGAAGCCCTGCTGCGTGACGAGCTGGTTGAGCTGCGCGTTGGCCGTCTGCCCGACGATGCCGAGCTGCGCGAGCGCGCCCTGGTAGTCGGTCGTGTTCTGCGCGTAGATGCTCACCGATTCCGACAGCCGCGCATGATGGTAGATCGCGTCGTTCTCCCAGAACGTCGAGCTGGCCGCGGTGCCGATCGCGCCGGACAGCGTGCGCAGGAAGTTCGACAGCCCCGACGCGCTCGCGAGCCGCTCGTCGGAGATGCTCGACAGCGTGATCGTCGTCATCGGCACGAAGAAGCACGCGACGCCGATCCCCTGCACGAGCCGCGGCAGGATCACGTGGTTGAACGGCACGTCGAGCGTGAACGTCGCGTTCCACAGCGACACGCCCGCGAACACGATGAACGCGAAGCTCGCGACCATCCGCAGGTCGAGCCGGTGCATGTTGCGCCCGATCAGCGGCGACAGCACGAGCGCGAGCAGCCCGACGGGCGCGGTCGCGAGGCCGGCCTTGCCGGCCGTGTAGCCCATCACGGTCTGCAGCCACAGCGGGAAGATCACGACCGAGCCGAAGAACGCCATGAAGCCGAACGAGATGATCAGCGCACCGAGCGCGAAGTTGCGGTCCTTGAAGAGCGACAGGTCGACCACCGGCTCCTTCTCGGTCGCCTCCCACACGAGCATGAACGCGAGCGACACGACGGCGATCAGCGCGAGCGCGACGATGAACGACGAGTTGAACCAGTCTCGGTCCTTGCCGAGGTCGAGCATCATCTGCAGGCACGACACGCCGATCACGAGCAGCGCGAGGCCGATCGCGTCGATCCGCTGCTTCGACGTCTTCGTCTCGCGGCCGCGCAGCAGGAAATACGCGCAGGCCGCGGAGAAGACGCCGATCGGCAGGTTGATGTAGAAGATCCACGGCCACGTGTAGTTGTCGCTGATCCAGCCGCCCAGCAACGGGCCGAAGATCGGCGCGACGATCACCGTCATCGCCCATAGCCCGAGCGCGAGCCCGCGCTTCGCGGGCGGGTAGCTGCGCATCAGGATCGTCTGCGACAGCGGCACCATCGGCCCCGACACGAGGCCCTGCAGCAGCCGGAACGCGATCAGCGTCTCGAAGTTGGTCGCGAAGCCGCACAGCGCCGACGCGATCGTGAACGCGAGCACCGACAGCGTGAACAGCCGCACCTCGCCGACCCGCCGCGCGAGCCAGCCGGTGAGCGGCACCGCGATCGCGGACGCGACCGAATACGACGAGATCACCCACGTGCCTTCGCTGGTCGCGACGCCGAGGCTGCCCGAGATGGTCGGCACCGCGACGTTCGCGATCGACGTGTCGAGCACTTCCATGAAGGTGCCGAGCGCGAGCCCGATGGTGAGCAGCGCGAGCGTCCCGCCGGACAGCGGCGCGGGTTCGGCGGCGGGGGAGGCGGCGGATGCCGTGGTGGCGGACATCGGAATCTCCTAGAGGCGGCGCGCACGACGCGCCGGCACAACGCACGGGCGTGCGACGCAGCGCAACCCGGCCGGGTGGAACGAAAAAGGGGAAAAGCGCAGCGCGTGTCCTGTCATCTTCTGCCCAGACAGAGAAATAAGCGAATGCTTAACCTAGACATGGGGCCTCCGCGCGCGTCAGGCGTCTTCGTCGGGTTTCGGGCAGCCGGTTGAGCTGGGCCCGTTGGCGATGAAGCGCTGCAGCAGGCCGGTGAGCGTCGCGAGTTCGTCGGCCGAGAAGCCGTCGAGCTGCGCGTTGAGCACGGTCGCGACCAGCGACGGCAGCGCGCGGGCCGCGTCGGCGCCGCGCTCGGTCAGCGTCAGCTCGATCATCCGGCGATCCTGCTCGCTGCGCGAGCGGGCGATCAGCCCCTTGCGTTCGAGCCGGTCGAGCATGCGCGTCATCGAGCCGCTGTCGTACGACATCTTGCGCGACAGCTCGAACGGCGTGCGCGCATAACCGCGCGACAGCAGCAGGATCACGCCGATCTGCTGCGCGGTGAGGTCGAGCGGCTCGAGCGCGCGATCCATCCGCTCGACGAGCGCCTGCTTCGCCTTCGACAGGTAATAGCCGAGGCTCGTTTCCAGCGCGATGTTCTCGGGATCGTAGAGGCCGCCGGTCATACGATTGCGCGCGCAGCAATAGTGCGTTTCAGGTTAAAACGCGCCCAGTATCTTGAAAAATGATTGCTTAGTCAATATTATTTGAGGCAACCAGTTACGACGTGCATGTTGCACTGCCGGAGACTATGTTCTGACCGATGCGCCCGCGCTGCCGGGCACCCGAGGATGTTCGCGATGCTGTTCCTGAAAAATGCCGCCGGCGCGCTGCGCCGCAACCTGACCGATACCGCTCATCATGTGTTTTCCGGGCCGCACCGCGGCTGGAAGATCGCGCTGTACGTGACGATGCTGGTCGTGCCGGGCGGCTCGCTCGCGGCGCTCGGGTTCGCCTGGTTCGATCATCGCCGGCAGCGCAACGCGAAGGGCGGCGCCCGCCGCACGAGCCAGCCGGCCGCCACGGAGCCGTCGACATGGCGCGCCGCCGCCGAGCCCATCCCGGTGCCGGCGCGCTGCCACTGACGTCGCCCCGCCCCCGTTTTCCCGTCTGATCCGGCCGGGCGCCCGCCGCGCCACGCGTGGCCGGCGCCGCACGCCCGTCTTCCCGCAAGCGATCCGTAATGGCCGGTAAACCGGCCGGCCGCGCCGGTAACACAATCCGGCCCGCGCGCACCGTACCCTTAGGGCTGCGCGGCTTCCCCGCCGTCAGTTACCATTTGTCCGCCAGCGGCATGACGACCGCATCGCGCGACGCCGCTCGCCGGCCGTCACGCCCAGACAGGAAAACCACCATGCCGTACGCCTCCCTCCCGCGCGCCCTTCGCCCGCTGAGCGCCGCCGTCGCCGTCGCGACGGCCGTGCTGCTCGCCGGCTGCGCCGTCGGGCCCGACTACCACCGGCCCGACACGTCGATTCCCGCAGCCTTCAAGGAAGCGCCGGCCGGCTGGAAGGTCGCGCAACCGGCCGACCGCACCGACCGCGGCCCGTGGTGGACGGTCTACAACGATCCGCAGCTCGACGCGCTGATCGGCAAGCTCAACGCCTCGAACCAGACCATCGCGCAATCGGCGGCCGCCTACCGGCAGGCACGCGCGCTCGTCACCGAAGCCCGCGCCGCGTATTTCCCGACGGTCGGGCTGACCGCGTCGGGCTCGCGCGCCCGCACGCCGCGCACGTCGGTGTCCTCGGGCTCGTCGAGTTTCGGCAGCGGGTCGTCCGGGTCGATCAACAACAGCTACAGCGTCGGCCTCGATGCGAGCTGGGAGCCCGACCTGTGGGGCAAGGTGAGCCGCACCGTCAGCGCGCAGCGCGCCGGCGAAGCGGCGGCGGCGGCCGATCTCGCGAACGCGCGGCTGTCGCAGCAGGCGCTGCTCGCGCAGACCTATTTCCAGCTGCGCACGTCCGACGCGCTGCAAAAGCTGCTCGACGACACCGTGAAGTCGTACGAACAGTCGCTGAAGCTCACGCAGAACCAGTACGCGCAGGGCGTCGCCGCGCGCGCGGACGTGATCCAGGCGCAGACGCAGCTGCAGAGCGCGCAGGCCGCGCAGATCGACAATGGCGTCGCACGCGCGCAGTACGAGCACGCGATCGCGACGCTGATCGGCGAACCGGCGTCGACCTTCTCGCTGCCGCCGAACCCGCTCGCGGCCGAGCCGCCGATCACGCCGGTCGACGTGCCGTCCACGATCCTCGAACGCCGGCCCGACATCGCGGCGGCCGAACGCCGCGCGGCGGCCGCGAACGAGCAGATCGGCGTCGCGATCGCGGCGTTCTTCCCCACCCTCACGCTGTCGGCCACCGGCGGCTTCCAGAGCACGGTGTGGTCGCAGCTGTTCACGCTGCCGGCGCGTTTCTGGACGGTCGGCCCGCAGCTCGCGGCCACGCTGTTCGATGCCGGTCTGCGCGCCGCGCAGACCGATGCCGCGCGCGCGACCTACGACCAGGATGTCGCCGCGTATCGCCTCGCGGTGCTCACCGCCTTCCAGGACGTCGAGGACAACCTCGCGTCGCAGCGCATCCTCGCGCAGGAAATCGACGTGCAGCGGCAGGCCGTCGACAGCGCCGAACACTCGCTCGCGATCGTCACGAACCAGTACAAGGCCGGCACGGTCGCGTACCTGAACGTGCTGACCGCGCAGACCACCGCGTTCACCGCGCAGCAGAAGCTCGCGACGATCGCCGGCCAGCGGATGGTGTCGTCGGTCGGGCTCGTGAAGGCGCTCGGCGGCGGCTGGGACGTGTCGGACCTCGCGCGCGAGAACGGCGGCATGGCGGCGCCGGCCCCCCTGCCGGCATCCGGCGCGGCCGCGACGCCGCTCGCGCAGAAGTAAGGGCAGCGGGCGACGCGCGCGTCAGCGCTGCGCGTCGCCGAAGATCAGCGACACCGCGTTGTTGCCGATCGGGTGGCCGAGCAGGTTCAGCAGCCCGGCGAGGTTCGCCTGCTGCTCGGGCGCCGCATGCGCGGTGCCGCGGAACGATCCCTGGCCGGGGCCGAAGCTGCCGTGGCCGTCGAGAAACAGCGGGCCCTGCGTCGTCGACAGGTCGAGATCGGCGCCCGCGCCCTTCGCCTGCAGCACCGCGCGGTACGAACCGAGCGGCTTCACGCGCGACACGCGCGAACTCATCGAGTCGATCGTCACCGTCAGCTGGCCGAACGCGTTGCTGCCGAACAGGCGCCAGTCGCTCCAGCCGATCCGCACGTCGCCCTGCAGGTCGAGCGTGTTGAACGGCGTGCCGAGCCCCGCGAGCAGCGATGCGGGCACGGCCATCGTGCCCGCCGACAGCACCGCGCCGCGCCATGTCGCATCGAGCGTCACGGCATCGGGCATCGCCTCGGTCTGCCGCATGCGCATCTGCACGCGCCCCGTCAGCAGCGGCCAGAAGCGCGTGGTCCATTCGACCCGGCCCGGCAGCAGCGTCGCCGCGCTCTGGTCGGCGCCCGGCGCGAGCATCAGCGTGCCCGAGCCGTGCCACAGCGACCCGTCCGGGTCGACGAGATTCACGTGTCCGCCGGTCGCGCGCGCGAACTGCGGCGCGATCCATGCCGCCGGCGCGAGCGCGACGAGCGTCACCGCCGTCGCCAACCCGCCCGCCAGTGCCCACGGCAATACGGCGGCGAGCCGTCTGATCCCCGGCCTCATCGGCCGACCGCCGCTTGCGTCATCCACTGCGTCATTTATTTCTGTACGGAAGGTTGCATCACGGCCGTCAGGTCGACCTGGCCGTCGTCCTTCAGCGCGGTCGCGTGCGCCTCGCCGACCTGCACCTTGAACTGCCGGCGCGCATCGTCGAGCCACTGCGTCCACGCCGGGAACGACACGTTCTTCATCTGCACCTGCACGCCGTTACCGACGATCTGCACCTGCGCCCCCTGCAGCCCGTGATCGGACAACGACGCGGTCAGCGCGTCCTTCAGCGCGAGGCCGGTCGGCGCGACGCCCTGCGCGGCGGCCGCCAGCGACTTCGCCTCGTTCGCCTGCGCGGTCATCTGCGCGAGTTCGTGACGCATCGCCGGCAGCTCCCGCTGGATTCGTGCGCGGCCTTCCTGCGCGGGCGACCACAGCACCGAATACGCGATCGCAACGGCCAGCACGGCGCCGCCCCAGCCGAGCAGCATCTTCTCGCGCGGCGAGCGCTCACCCCAGAACTGGGCCAGCGTCTGGTTCAGTTGTTCGGTTTTCATGAGCGGCTCCGGATCGTCCATTTGCCCGTGTTGCTGTCGACTTCGCCGGACAGTCCGTTGCGCGCGAGGCGCTGCGTGAAATCGGGATCGACCTTGACCTCAGGCTTGAAGCCGACGTCGAGCCGCCGGTCGTGATAGTCGAGCGACGCGATGCCGTTCAGCGGCAGCGCGCCCATCGAACGCGACAGCCCGCTCGCCAGCGCGAGGAAATCGTTCGGCGACAGCTCGCCGGCCGCCAGGCGAAGCTGGTCGAGCTGGCGCTGCATCTGCGCGGGCGGATCGAGCACCGTCGTCGTCTTCGGGAACGCGGACAGCAGCGTTTCGGTGATCTGCGCGGACAGCGCATCGCGCTCGCGCGACAGCTTCCACCAGTGCAGGTTCATGCCGATCACCGCGACGCCGAGCGTCGCCGCGAGGAGCGCGAGCGGCACGCGCAGCCGCTTCACCGTCGCGCGGTCGAAGCGCCACGGCTGCGACTCGAATTCGAACTGGCACAGATCGAACTTCTCGGTGAGCGCGCGGCGCGCGAACGTGTCGAACGGCAGCGGGGCGGCGCCCGGCAGCAGCGCCGCGTCGGACCGGCCGACCGACGCGAGCCGCGGCTCCGCACCCGGTTCGCCGAGTTCGTACAGTTCGACGTCGCCGCCGCGGGCGAGCGCGGCCAGCGTGCCGGCCGCGCGCGCCGCGGGCGCCGCGAAGCCTTCACCGAGTGCGCCGCGCGCCACCGCGAGTTCCAGGCGCGGCGCACCGGCCGCGGCCGGCTGCGCGCCGGCTTCGACGAGCACCGGTTCGACCGACGTCGCGAGTCCGAGCACCGCGGCGACCGTCGCCGGGCGGGCGGCCGGCTCGAGCGCCTCCGTGGCGAGCGCGGCGGCATCGGCCGGCGCGACCGGTGCCGGTTCGGCCGACGCGCGCGGCGCCGGCAGGCAGCGCGTCGCGGGCACCGCGCTCAGGTGCCGGTGGCCGGCCGCCGTGAACGCTTCGCAGATCGTGCGGAACCACGCGCGATCGACAACGGCCAGCACGCGGCGCCCGTCGGGCAGCGCGACCGGATCGAGCGCGATGTGGCAGCCGAGCGGATCCTGGATCAGCTGGTCCTCGACGATGTTGGGCAGCGCCTGGCGCAGCTTCGGCCCCTTCAGCGGCGGCACGGCCGTGGCCAGCAGCAGCACGTCGCGCGCGGCGACGATCAGCACCGTCGCATTCGCGCGCGGCAGCAGCGCGAGCGCGGCGCGTCCGGCGCGCTGCACCTGGCCGGCCTTGTCGACGAGCGTGAACGGCAGTTCGGGCCACTGCCATTCCTGCAACGGCACGGCAGGCTCGCGCGGCGGCAAAGAAACAATCAACGTGCTCACAAGAGCTCCTCTCCCGATTGGCGTCGTTATAGCTGGTCGCGGATACGCACGACCCGCGTCGAGTGCGTGGTCGGATCACGATACACGAGCGAGGTGCGGTCGACCTCCGCCCGGTCGTGCTGGATCCGGCCATGCACGATGAAATAACTCGAATTGACGTCGACGAGGCTCGAGTCGATCGTCACGTTCGGCGCGCCGGCGCCGCGCAGCGCAAGCTGCACGTCGCCGACGTTCCGGAAAAACACGGTCTCGCGGCGCGACACGAGCGCCTGCGCGGACGACACGCTCATCCCCGGCACCAGCGACGCGATCACTTCGGCCGGCGCGGTGTTCATGTTCACCGGTGTCGTGGTCGGCAGCACGGTGACGAACGGGCGCAGCCGCGCGACCATCTCGGGCGTCACGCCGTCGACGTCGAGCAGACTGTCGACGCTCGTCATCATCAGCGGCGCCGGCCCGCGGTCGCCGCCGGCCATACCGGGATCGTCGGTGAAGCCGCCGCCGCCCTGGTCGGTCGTGACCGGCGCGGTCACGGCGTTCGCCGCGGTACCGCCGCCACCGGGCAGGTTCGGCATCTGGAAACGCGTCGCCGAATGCAGCAGGCCCGCGCGCACCTGCAGCGCGATGCGCTTCGCGAATGCGCCGTCGTAGCCGAGCGTCGTCAGGAGGCGCTGGAAGGCCTGGAGCTGCGTGACGTTCAGTTGCAGCACGCCGGGCGCCGGCGACGACACGAGGTTGCGCAGGTTGAACTTCGCCTGCGCGTCCTCGATCGAGCCGGAGATATAGGTGTCTTCGCCGCCGCTGTCGTTGGGCGCGCCGATCCTGCCGAGGAAATCCGACAGCTTCGTCTTCGCGATCGGCACGCCCCAGATCCCGCCGAGATAGGTGATGCCGGGCGCCGTGTCGCCTTCGGAGCGCAGGATCATCCGCGTCCAGTCGAGCGCGCCGCGCGCGACCCACTGCGCCTGCGCGATCACCCGCTGGTTCTCGATGCGGCGGATCTGCACCTGCTGGCGCCACAGCATTCCCGAGACGAGGATCGCGGACAGCGCGACGACGAGCAGCGCCGTGATGATCGCCGCGCCGCGCTCGCGGCGGGCACGCGTGCGACCGGCGGCGGGGTTGCCGCGGTTGCGGAAGGGCGGACGTGAGCGGCGCGCGCGCATCGTCATTCCCCGACGAGGAAGATGCGCGTGACGGGCACGCGCAGCGACGTCGCGCCGATGCTGACCTGCAGCCCCGTCACCGCGCGCGTCGGCGGCGCGTTGCCGATCTGCGGCACCTTGAGCGCGTCGTTGTTCTGCGCGAGCGCGTCGTCGGCCGTCTGCAGGTTGGTGGTCCAGCCCACGCGCGGCACGTACAGTTTCGCGTCGATCGCGCCGACGCCGCCCATCAGCGCGACCCAGCTCCAGCCTTCGACGCTGCTGTCCTTCAGCATCGTGCGCAGCCGGTTCGCGTCGTCGATCGGCGGCGACACATAGCGCACGACGCGCCCGCCGGCGATCCGGTAGCGGACCACCTGCAGCCGCGGCGCGGCGCCCGGCACCTCGAGTTCGCGCACGATCTGCAGCGTGTTGCCGGCGACGCCGATCGCCGGCTGGCCGGCTTCGTCGTCGGTCGCGGCGAGCCGCGCGTCGATGCGCATCTGGTCGAACATCTGCGCGAACACGCGCTCGTCTTCCATCGCGGCCGCGACCTTGTCGCGGCCGCGCATGATCTGGTCGAGCCCGCGCCACGCGAGGATCGCGACCACCGCGAGGATCGCGATCGCGATCATCAGCTCGATCAGCGTGAAGCCGCGGACGCGGCGGGCGGACGGGCGGCGCATCGGCGCGTCAGAGCGGACGGCTGGTTTCATTCGCGACCACCGTCACCATCTGCGCGAGCACGCCGGATTGGCCGGGCATGCTCACCGAAATCCGGACGCGCCGGAACACCGGGTTCGGCGTCGTGCTCACACGCTGCGTGCAGACGAGCTGCACGTTGCCTTGCGAGCAGTCGAAGCTCTGCTCGCCGACCTCCGGCCATGCGTGCGTGAGCCGCAACTGCGCGAGCGCGTTGTCGGCGCTCCAGCCGGCCAGCAGCCGGCGATGCAGGTCGGACGCGTTGGTCGCCATCGTGCCGACCGCACGGATCGACGCGGCGAGCGCGACCGCGATGATCGCGAGGGCGACGAGCACCTCGATCATCGTGAAACCGCGCGATGAAGAAACGGAACAGGGCAGGCGACGACGCATCGTCATTGCACCTCGTAGCGGCCGTTGCCGGTGCCGACGATCGTCGCGCTGCCGGCGGCCGAATGCAGCGTCACGCGCACCGGCGTGTCGATGCTCTCGGTGCCGAACACGACGCGGCTCGCCTGCGTGTCGGAGCCCGGATAGTCGATCTCGGCGCCGGTGACGCCGCCGTCCCAGTCGCGCGGGCGCAGCAGGTCGTCGCGCAGCGTGCGCCAGCCGTCGGGCGAACTCACGTCGAAACGGAAACCGTGCTCGGTCGGCTGCCACGCGATCGGCCGCGCGCGCACCTGCGCTTCGTCGCCGGCCGTCTCGAACAGCAGCGCGACGCGCTGCGCTTCTTCACGCAGGTCGGTGCGCGGATTGCGCGTCAGCGACAGCGACGCGAGCGACACCAGCAGCCCCGCGATCACCAGCACGACCAGCATTTCGAGCAGCGTGAAGCCGCGCGTGCGACGACGCGGCGCGCGGCGGTTCACCGGCCCGCCGCCGGCACGTGCCGGTACGGCCGACACCGCGCCGCGACGCGCACGGCGATCGCGACCGCAGCGGGAGGTCGTGCGAATGGCGGGCATGAAGAACGGGAGTGAAACGCCGGGCCGATCAGTGCCGGCTTATTGCCACGAACCGATGTCGGTATCGTTGCCTTCGCCGCCTTCCTTGCCGTCGGCGCCGTAGCTGAACACGTCGACCTCGCCGTGCACGCCCGGGTTCAGGTACTTGTAGCCGTTGCCCCACGGGTCGTTCGGCAGGCGCTCCAGGTAGCCGCCGTCCTTCCAGTTGTTCGGGATCGGATCGGTGGTCGGCTTCTGGATCAGCGAATTCAGGCCCTGCTCCTGGGTCGGATAACGGCCGTTGTCGAGCCGGTACAGCTTGAGCGCCTGCATGATCGTGCCGATGTCCTGCTTCGCGGCGATGCGGCGGGCCTCGTCCGGGCGGCTCATGATCTTCGGCACGATCAGCGCCGCCAGGATCCCGAGGATCGCGACCACCACCATGATCTCGATCAGCGTGAAACCGCGCTGACGACGCACGGCCGCGTTGCGGCGAGTGATCCACGTTTGCATGACTGACTACCTCTTCCAAAAAATGTCGTCGATTGAGTGACGCACCCCGCGCACCGGACGATTGCCTGACAGCAAGCTTCCGGTCCCGCGGGCGCGGAGCACGCATTGTAAGGCGCGCATCGTCGAGGGCTTTCACCCAACGCAAATTTCATATACATCCGTACAATAGCGCGCATGAACGCGCTCTCGATCCGGATCCTTTCCCTCGCCCTCTTCGCGGGTTTGTGCGCGACGGCCACCTACTGGGTCGTCACGCTGTCGGCCCGCGAAGCGCCGCTGCCCGCCGCCGCCGCGCGGCTGCCGATCCGCACCGAGGACGCCGCGGCGCTCTTCGGCGGCCAGCTCGACAAGAATCCCGTCCAGGACATCCACCTGTTCGGCATTCTCGCGCTCGACCATGGCGGTGCCGCGATCGTCGGCGTCGGCGGCGAACCGCCGCGCGCCGTATCGCTCGGCGCGGACGTCACGCCGGGCGCGAAGCTCGCCGAGGTCCGCCCGCGCTCGATCATCGTCGACCGCAACGGCGCCCGCGCCGAAATCCAGCTCCCGGCGAACACGCCGTCCCCCGCGATCTACATGCGCTGAACGGCGACGGCCTGACCGTCAGGCCGCCACGTCACTGCACCATGTTGTTCAGCTCGATGATCGGCAGCATCACCGCCAGCACGATCACGAGCACGATGCCGCCCATCGCCAGGATCAGGAGCGGCTCCAGCAGGCTCGTCAGGAACATCGTGCGGCGTTCGAGCTCGCGCGCCTCGCCTTCGGCCGCGCGATCCAGCATCGTCGTCACGTCGCCCGTCGCTTCGCCGGAGCGGATCAGGTGCACGAGCACCGGCGGAAACGTCTTCACGTTGTTCAGCGCCCGCGACAGCGCGGAGCCCTCGCGCACGCGCACGATCGCATCGTCGATGTTCGCGCGCATCGCGCGGTTCGACAGCGTCTCGCCGGCCGCCTGCAGCGCGCGCAGGATCGGCACGCCGGCCGCGGTGAGAATGCCGAGCGTGCTCGCGAAGCGCACCGTGTTGTAGCCGCGCACGAGCTTGCCCGCGAGCGGTGCGGTCAGCACCCAGCGGTCGAACGCGAGCCTCGGCCCGTCGCGCGACAGCGTCGCCTTCACGAACCACACGACCAGCACGACAGCGATCAGGATTGCCCACCACCAGTGCCGCACGAAATCCGACAGCGCCATCATCACGACCGTGAGGATCGGCAGTTGCTGTTTCGTGCTCGCGAACACGTTGACGACCTGCGGGACGACGTAACTCAGCAGGAACGTGACGATGCCGAACGCGATCAGCGTGACGATCCCCGGATAGGTGAAGGCCAGCAGGATCTTCTGCTTCAGCGCGTTGCTCTGCTCGATGTAGTCGGCCAGACGCGACAGCACGATGCCGAGCTTGCCGGTGTGTTCGCCGGCCGCGACGAGCGCGCGATAGATTTCCGGAAAATCGCGCGGGTGCTGGCCCAGCGCATTGGCGAGCGAATGGCCGCCGAGCACCTCGGCGCGGATCGCGGCCATCAGTTCGCGGATGTAGTCGCGCTCGGCCTGCTCGGTCAGCACGCCGAGCGCCTCGTCGAGCGGCAGCCCGGCGATCAGCAGGCTCGCGAGCTGGCGCGTGAGGATCGCCTGTTCGCGCTGCGACAGCTTGCGGCCGAACGCGAGCCGCTGCGAACGCGCCCCGCGCGTCGCGCTGGCGGCCGGCTCGACGACGAGCGGGGTGAGCCCCTGCGTGCGCAGCTGGCCGCGCGCGGCACGTGCGCTGTCGGCGTCGATGACGCCTTTCTGCGCACGTCCCGCCGCATCGATTGCTTCGAAACGGAATGCCGGCATCGCGCTATGCGCCTCCCGTCACGCGCAGCACTTCCTCGAGCGACGTCGCGCCTGACGCGAGCCAGCGCTCGGCGTCGTCGCGCAGCGTGCGCATTCCTTCCGCGCGGCCGGCGGCGAGAATCTCGGCATCGGCCGCGTTGCGATGGATCAGCGAGCGGATCGATTCGTCGACCAGCAGCAGTTCGTATACGCCGCGCCGGCCCGCGTAACCCGAATGCCCGCACTTGTCGCAGCCGACCGGATGCCACACGGTGCGGCCGTCCTCGTGCCGCTCTTCCTTGCAGACGGGGCAGAGCTGGCGCACGAGACGCTGCGCGAGCACGCCGAGCAGCGACGACGCGAGCAGGTAGGGCTCGACGCCCATGTCGGTCAGGCGCGTGACGGCGGACGCCGCATCGTTCGTGTGCAGCGTCGCGAGCACCAGGTGGCCCGTCAGCGATGCCTGCACCGCGATCTGCGCGGTTTCGAGGTCGCGGATTTCGCCGATCATGATCACGTCCGGGTCCTGGCGCAGGATCGAGCGCAGCGCACGGGCAAAGGTCATCCCGATCCGCTCGTTCACCTGCGTCTGGCCGATGCCGCCGAGGTCGTATTCGATCGGGTCCTCGACGGTCATGATGTTGGTCGTCGCGGTTTCGAGCCGCGACATCGACGCATACAGCGTGGTCGTCTTGCCCGAGCCGGTCGGCCCCGTGACGAGCACGATGCCGTGCGGGCGGGCGATCAGCTTGTCGAACTGCACGAGCGTGTCGCGGCCCATCCCGAGTGCCTCGAGGTTCAGGCGCTGCGCATCCTTTTCCAGCAGACGCAGCACCGCGCGCTCGCCGTGCCCGGTCGGCAGCGTCGACACGCGCACGTCGACCGGCCGGCCGCCGACGCGCAGCGTGATGCGGCCGTCCTGCGGCAGGCGTTTCTCCGCGATGTCGAGCTGCGCCATGATCTTGATCCGCGAGATCAGCGCGCCGTGCAGCGCCTTCTTCGGGCGGACGACGTCGCGCAGCGTGCCGTCGACGCGAAAGCGCACGACCGACGCGTTCTCGAACGGCTCGATGTGGATGTCCGACGCCTGTTCGCGCGCCGCTTGCGTGAGCAGCGCGTTGATCATCCGGATGATCGGCGCGTCGTCTTCCGACTCGAGCAGATCCTCGACTTCGGGGATGTCCTGCATCAGCCGCGACAGGTCGACTTCGCCTTCGACCTCGCCGACCACCTGCGCGGCGCTGCCGTCCTGGCGCGCATAGGCCTGGTTGATCGCCTGCGCGAGCTCGTCGGCCGGCACGTGGTGCACGGCAATCGAGCCGAAGTTGCGCGCGATCTCCGCGAGCGCGGCATCGCTCGTGCGTTCGCTGATCCACACCTCGAGCGTGTCGTCGAGCTGGTGCGCGATCAGCACCTGGCCGCTTTTCGCGAAGCCGTACGGCAACAGCCGCGCGGCGAGCGGCGACGGCGGCTGGCGTTCGCCCGGCGCGCCGTCGTGGGCGGAAGACGCGAGCACGTCGCTCACTGCGAGGCTCCCGGCGTGGCGGTCAGCGGCTGTTGCGGCACCGCCTGCTGCGGCACGCTCTGCGGCTGCGCGGGCGTCGCCTCGGGCAACGGCTGGGCCGGCACCGGCACCACCTGGCGCTGTACCTGCTGGCGACGCATCTTGTCGAGATCGAACAGGTTGCCCGCGGCCGTGCCGCCCTGGCTCGGGCCGATCGGCATCGGCGGGACGACCGGATCGTCCTTGTCGCGGATCACGTTGTTGTCCGACTTGTACGCGCCCGTCACGCCCTGGATATAGTCGTAACGATTGGCCGTGACTTCCTGCGCGGTGCTGCGATCGGAAATGATGACCGGGCGCAGGAACACCATCAGGTTGGTTTTCGCGCGCACCTTCGATTCGGAACGGAACAGCTGGCCGATCCACGGGATGTCGCCGAGCAGCGGCACCTTGCTGTTCGACACCTGGTAGTTGTCCTGCATCAAGCCGCCGAGCACAATGATCTCGCCGTTGTCGGCCAGGATCGTCGACTGGATCGAGCGTTTCGTGAAGGTCGGGCCGGTCTGCGCGTTGGTGGTGCCGCTGACGACCGCCGAATCCTCGGTATAGAGCTGCAGCTTCAGGATCCCGCCGTCGGTGATCTGCGGCTTCACGTGCAGCGTCAGGCCGACGTCGCGGCGGTCGTACGTATTGAACGCATTGCTCGTCGTGCCGCTCGTCAGGTTCGAATACGAACCCGTCGCGATCGGCACGTTCTGTCCGACGACGATCTTCGCTTCCTCGTTGTCGAGCGTGATCAGGTTCGGCGTCGACAGCACGTTCGCGTCGCTCACGCCCGCGAAATACTGCAGCAGCGCGCCGAGCCCCTGCACGCCGAACATGTTGTGCAGCCAGCCGATGTTGAGCCCTTGGGACAACTGCCCGAGATTGGAGGCCAGGCCGCCGCCGGTGATCCCGCCGGCGGCGTTGGTCAAACCGCCGGCCGTCAGGTTGACGATGCTGTTGCCCAGGCCCAGCCCGGGGTTCAGGTTCGTGCCGCCGAGAAACTGGCCGCTCGCCACCTGCCACTGGATGCCGAGGTTGCCCTGCGTCGTCGAGTTCAGCTCGACGATCAGCGCTTCGATGTAGACCTGCGCACGCCGCGCGTCGAGCTGGTCGATCACCGAGCGCAGGTTGCGGTAAACCGGATCGGACGCGGTGATGATCAGCGAGTTGGTCGCCGCGTCGGCCTGGATCATCCCGCCCGGCTGGTTGTCGTCGCCCTTGTCCTTGTCGCCGCCGAGCAGGCCGCCCGTGCCGAGACCGCCGCCGCCGGACGAGCCGCCGTACGACGAGGACGAAGACGAACCGCCGAGGCCGCCCGACGGCAGCGGCGGGGTACCGGACGTGCCGGTCGAGAAGTTGCCGCTCGACGACGAGCCGCCGTTCTGGTTGAAGCTGTTCGCGTCGTTGGACGAAGCGGACGAGCCGCTGTCGTTGCCGCCCTTGCCGAGCATCCCGCGCAGCGTCTTCGCGAGCTTCACCGCATCCGCGTTGCGCAGCGGCACGACGTGCATGTTGCCGGGCACCGCGCTCGGCGCGTCGAGCTGCTGCACGAGGCGCTTCGCGGCCGCGAGGCGCGAGGCGTTCGACGCACGCAGCAGCAATGCATTGGTCCGCGGGTCGGCCGTGACCGACACCTTCAGCGTGGCGTCGCTGTTGCCGATCGCGCCCGGATCGAGCATTTTCTGCAGCTGCGCGGCAAGGTCGATCGCGTTCGCGTTGCGCAGCGGCACGACCTGCACCTGCGCGCCCGCGGCGCTGTCGATGCCGGAGATGATCTGCGCGATGCGGCGCACGTTGTCCGCATAGTCGGTCACGACGATCGTGTTGTTCGCCGGGTAGGCCGTCACCGTGTTGTTCGGCGAGATCAGCGGGCGCAGCACGGGCAGCAGGTTGTTCGCCGATTCGTTGTGCAGCTCGAACACCTGCGTGATCACCTGGTCGCCGCGGGCCTGCGGCACATTGCCGACATAGGTCGGCACGCCCTGCAGCTTCGCGTCGGCTTCCGGCACGACCTTCAGCACGCCGTGATCCTGCACGAGCGCGAAGCCCTGCATGCGCAGCGCCGACTGCAGCGTCTTCAGCGCCTGGTCTTCCGGTACCGGCCGTTCGGCCACGAGGTTGAGCTGCCCCTTCACGCGGGGGTCGACGATGATGGTCTTGCCGGTCGCGGCGCCGATCGCTTTCGCGACCTGGTCGATATCCGCATTCACGAAATTGAGCGTGACCTGAGCGTAGGCGGCCTGCGAGACGATGATGCCGGCGACGAGGAGGGTCGTGGCAATGCGCCGCATAACGAAGCGATTTCTTGTCATGGATGAATGGGTCGATGCCGGCTCAGGCCACTTCCGGCGGTAGTGCTGGGATCCAAGTCCGAAAGAGGCGACATTAGCAGTTTTTCATGTCCGAAATATCACATTGATCCGAGGACTGTCTCACATACGACAGGGATCCGGCGAATCGTATGCAATATGTAAGGATGGGGCGGCCCGCCGCATGTCGGCCATCGCCCCCGATTCGCGACGAACCGACATGAAAATGCGGTATAACCGGGCTGCCGTATTCCTGCATGTCGCAATCTGACGGTCTGCCGGTATGATACGGTCGGCGCGTTTCTCGTCGCACTAATAACAGGCACGGGTTTTCCCCGACCTTCGCGCAATTCCTTTTCGTTTTCGCACGATGAACAGACGACGGTTCGCTTCGATCGCGTTGATCGCCGCTGGCGCGTGGTTCGCCAGCGCAAACGCTCGTGCGGATTGTTTCGACGAAGCGGCCAGATACCAGCAGGTCAATCCGCTGATCCTGCGCGCGATCGCGTGGCAGGAATCGCGCAACCGCCCCGGCGCGCTGAACAAGAATACGAACGGCTCGGTCGACTACGGCCTGATGCAGATCAATTCGATTCACCTGCCCGCGCTGTCGCGCTACGGCATCGGCCGCGACACGCTGATGGAACCGTGCAAGAACGTCTACATCGCCGCGTGGCATCTGAAGCAGAAGATGAACCGTTACGGCAACACGTGGCAGGCCGTCGGCGCCTATCATTCGGAAACCCCGTCGCTGCGCGACAAGTATGCGCGGCAGATCGCCGGCATCCTGTCGCAGTGGAAGCTGCTGCCGCCCGTGCAATGACGTGGCGCCGCGTCGCGGCCCGACCCGGTGCCGGCCGGCCGGCGCCCGTTTGATGCACAATGCGGATCTCGCGCCGCAACTTCGCCCGTCCGCGGGCCGATCGCGCCCCGGAAGGGCGCCGCGGCCGCTTTTTCATCTTTTCCGTTGGTGCATATCATCATGAATCCGGCAATGAACCAGCCGTTGCCCGTCACCGTGCTGTCCGGCTTCCTCGGCGCCGGCAAGACCACGTTGCTCAATCACGTCCTCGCGAACCGCGCGGGCCTGAAAGTCGCGGTGATCGTCAACGATCTCGCGGCGGTCAACATCGATGCGTCGCTCGTGCGCGATGCGCAGGCGCTGTCGCACGTCGAGGAACGCCTCGTCGAAATGTCGAACGGCTGCATCTGCTGCACGCTGCGCGACGACCTGCTCGTCGAAATCCGCAACCTTGCATCCGAAGGCCGCTTCGACGCGATCATGATCGAATCGACCGGTATCGCGGAGCCGATGCCGATCGCCGAAACGTTCACGTTCGTCGACGACGACGGGACGTCGCTGTCGTCGATCGCGCGGCTCGACACGCTCGTCACCGTGGTCGACGCCTACAACTTCCTGCGCGACTACGGCTCCGACGACGCGCTCGCGACGCGCGGCATCGCCGCGTCGGAAGACGACGACCGCACGCTCGTCGAGCTGCTGATCGAGCAGATCGAATTCTGCGACGTGCTGGTGATCAACAAGGCGGACCTCGTCGGCGCCGACGATCTCGCCCGCCTGCAGCACATTCTCGCGCGGCTCAATCCGCGCGCGCACCAGGTCGTGTCGACGTTCGGCAACGTGCCGCTCGACGAAGTGCTGAACACGGGCCGCTTCGATTTCGACGAAGCGGCGAACGCACCGGGCTGGCTCGCATCGCTCGATCACGATCACACGCAGTGCGACGACCCCGACTGCCATGACGCACATCATGCGCACGTGCACGGCGAAGCCGACGAATTCGGCATCGGTAATTTTGTTTACCGCGCGCGCCGGCCGTTTCACCCGGCCCGCCTCTGGGCGCTGCTGCATCAGGAGTGGCCGGGCGTGCTGCGCAGCAAGGGCTTCTTCTGGCTCGCGACGCGCAACGACATCGCCGGTTCGCTGTCGCAGGCTGGCGGCGTCTGCCGACATGGGCCGGCCGGGCTGTGGTGGGCCGCGCAGGATCGCGCGGAATGGCCGGACGATGACGAACTGCTCGGCGAAATCCGCGCCGAATGGCTGGGCGATCTCGACGATCGCGCGGTCGGCGATCGCCGGCAGGAACTGGTGCTGATCGGCATCGCGCTCGACGCCGATGCGTGGCGCGCGAAACTCGACGCGTGCCTGCTGACCGATGCGGAGTTCGCGGTCGGCGCGGCGGGTTGGGTCGCGTTCGACGATCCGTTCCCGGCATGGGACGTCGATTCGCACGACGACGACGATCACGGCAACACGCAGATCGTGCACGACTGACCGCGTCGTAACGGCTTGTAAAAGTAACCGTTAACTTTTGCAAGAGCGGCGCGGACTGTGGCGAAAATGCCGCGCGCGCCCAACAAAAAACCCGCCGAAAGGCGGGTTTTTCTTGGAACAGGCGCTGGTTTAACGCTTGTTGACGGCGTCCTTGAACGCCTTGCCAGCCGTGAACTTGACCGTCTTGGCTGCCGGGATCTTGATGGTTTCGCCCGTCTTCGGGTTGCGGCCCGTACGTGCTGCGCGCTTGCCCGAACCGAAGCTGCCGAAGCCGATCAGCTGAACCGCATCACCCTTCGACACGGCCTTCTTGATGACTTCGAGCAGCGTGTCCAGCGTTTCGCCGGTTTGAGCCTTGCTGGCGCCCGTTTGGGCGGCGACGGCGTCGATCAGTTCCTGTTTGTTCATTAAGGTTCCTTTATCAGGTTAGGTTGACACGAACAGCGCGAACGCGCCGATTATACGTGCGCGAACCGTGCCGTCGAGAGTCAGACTCCGACGGCACAGCGCCGAATCCTGGCCCGCGCGACGCGCCCTCCGGCTTGCCGGCGGCCACCCCGCGGTACGGCGTTGCTATGATAGCGCAGCGCAAACCCAATAACGACAAGGGTTTCAAAGATTTTCATCGGTATTTCGCCGAATGAATCGTCGATTGCCCGTTTTTTGACCTGCGCCAACCGGACAGGATACGCAGCGCGGTCCGCCCGTGCGCCGCCCCGTTGCCCTTTTCCAACGGCCGGTCGGACGGCTCCGCGCAATCCCTTGCCAGGCTTGGCTGCCACGTTTTTTGTTTCGCATGCCCGACCGACTTGTACCCGCCACGCTCGCGCCTCGCGACGACGGCACGCTCGTCTCGCCCGAGTTCGGCGAGCTCCATCGCAGTGCGTCAGGCGCGCTCGCGCATCACGCGTTCATCGCGGAAAACGGGCTGCCGGCACGCTGGCGACAGCGTCGCACCTTCACGATCGTCGCGACGGAATTCGGCACGGGCGCCGGCTTCCTCGCGACCTGGGCCGCGTGGCGCGACGATCCGTCGCGCTGCGAGCGGCTCCATTTCGTCGCGGTCGAACCGCATCCGTTTTCGCGCGAAGACCTGCGTCGCGCGGTTTCCCATATCGTTGCGAACACAACCATATCAGCGGATGCCGATGCATTGATCGACGCATGGCCGATGCTCGTGCCCGGCCTGCACCGGCTCGAATTCGACGAAGGGCGCGTGGTGCTCACGCTCGCCTTCGGCGATACGGCCGACATGCTGAAGAAGCTGGTCGTGCGGGCCGACGCGTTCTATCTCGACGGCGCCGCGTCATCGACCGACGTGATCCGCGCGCTCGCGAAGATGGCTGGCGACGCCGCGACGTTTGCAACGCGTGCACGTTCCGACGAGATGAAGCACGCACTCGGCGAAACAGGTTTCATTTTTCGCGAAGTCGACGATCGGCTCGTCGGCGAATATGCGCCGCGCTGGCGCGCGCGCCGGCATGAACCGCCGCGCGCGCTGGCGGTTGCCACGCGTCGCGCGCTGGTGATCGGCGCGGGCCTGGCCGGTTGCGCGGTCGTCGAACGCCTGGCCGCGCGCGGCTGGGACGTCACGCTGATCGAGCGGCACGAACGGATCGCGAGCGAAGCATCGGGCAATCCGGCCGGCGTATTCCATCCGCTGATGACGCGCGACGACAACGTCGCGAGCCGCCTCACGCGCAGCGGCTTCCTGCACGCGATCGCACGCTGGCGCGCACTCGAACGCGCGGGTCATGCGTTCGCGCGCAGCACGCACGGCATGATTCATCTCGCCGAATCGGCCGACGACTTCGCGCGGATGCGCGACGCATTCGACGCGTTCGGCGCGCCGTCCGACTATGTGACGCTGCTCGATGCCGACGCCGCGCGTGCGCATCTGAACCTGCCGGTCGCACATGGCGGCCTGCTGTTTCCGCACGGCGGCGCCGTCTGGCCGGCCGCGCTGTGCGCGGCGCAGTACGCGGCGGCTGGCGAGCGCGTACGCCTGCTTGCCTCCACCGGCGTCGCGCGGCTCGAGCGGCACGGCGATGCATGGCACGCGCTCGACGATACGGGTGCGACGCTCGCCGAAGCGCCCGTCGTCGTGCTCGCGAACGCGGGTGACGCCGCGCGTCTTGCCGGGCTGCAGCATGTCGCGCTGCAGCCGGTACGCGGCCAGCTCACGCTGCTGCCGCCGGGCACCGCGGCGCCGCTGCCGTGCCCGACGATCGGCGACGGATATGCGGTGCCGCTCGACGACGGCACGCTGCTGATCGGCGCCACGTTCGAGCCCGACGACGTCGATCCGGCGCTGCGCGCGGCCGGTCACGTTGAAAACCTCGATCGTGTGCGGCACCTGCTGCCCGGCCTGATCGGCGAGCTGCCGGATCCCGCCACGCTGCGCGGCCGCGTCGCATTCCGCTGGGTCGTCGGGGACCGCCTGCCGCTCTTCGGCCCGCTGGCCGACGAAACGCGAGCGCTCGCGAACGCCCGCGCGCTGGGCGGTGCGCAGGCACGCGATTTGCCGCGTACGCCCGGCCTCTACGGCGCATTCGGCTTCGGCTCGCGCGGCCTCGTGTGGGCCGCGCTCGGCGCCGAACTGATCGCATCGCAACTCGAAGGCGAACCCTGGCCGCTCGAGCGCGAACTCGCCGACGCCGTCGACCCCGCACGCTTCCTGATCCGCGCACTGCGCGCACGCCGCGTCGGCTCCGCCGGCTGACCGGCACGCGAATCGCGCACAGTCTCCCGATTTTTTCGCGCAAGGTTATCCACGCCACGCTGTGGATAACCGCGCGGAATCCGCACGCACTTCGTGTGTAATCACAGTGGACGTAAACTGGGCAACTCCGCACAGCTGTGCAACGGCCCGAAAGTTGCTCAACTCAAACGACTGTGCACGAACAGCCTGTGCAACCGGTTATGGTTTCGCCAACGCCTTGATCCGTCAGCGTAAACCGAAGTTATCCACAGAACTGTGCGTCCTTTGTTAACTTCTACTACGTATATATACAAGTAAACCTTTGAAACCAAAGACCTGTGGTGCCGCACAGCGCCGCGAGTCGATTCAATCGGTTCCGGAACGAAAAAGCTGTGGCACAATCGGTTTCCTTCGCGTTCGTCCGGCCAGGCGCCGGACATGCTTCAATGGAACGGTCCGCACGATTTCGAATCTGAATCTTCGAGACTGCGCAGTCCGTTCACACATCAGGCCGACAATCCAGATCGGCAACCTGAACGACGTTCCGCCCTGTGGCGGAACAGGCGGATCCCATGTCCCGCCGCCGTCGACCACAACAATCACATTCGGGGCGATACCCAGCCGGCGCGCATCCATTTCTGACGCTTGACCCCGCGTCGCTGGCGGTTGCTTCCAAAGGAGAAGTCACCACGATGAAGTCGGCGTTCTCATTCCTGCCCAACTGGCCGCTCGCGCCGGATGCCGTGTTCTGGGCCGGGCTCGCGTTGTTCGCGGCCGGCCTGTGCGGCGAGCTGTGCTACCGCGCGTGGCGTCTGCCGCGCATCACCGGTTATGCGGTGATCGGTCTCATTGCCGGTTCGTTCGGATTCGGCGTGATCGATACCAGCACCGACGAAACGTCGCGGCTGCTGATGGATGTCGCGCTCGGCCTGCTGCTGTTCGAACTCGGCAGCCGCCTCGACCTGCGCTGGATCCGGCGCAATCCGTGGCTCGTCGCGTCGAGCCTCGCCGAAGCCACGCTGACGTTCGTGCTCGTGCTGTTCGTGATGCTCGCGCTCGGCGTGTCGGGGATGGTCGCGCTCGTGCTGTCGGCGATCGCGATCGCGACGTCGCCGTCGATGGTGATCCAGCTCAAGACCGAACTGCGCGCGGAAGGGCAGGTGTCGCAACGACTCATCACGCTCACCGCGCTCAACAGCGTGTACGCGATCGTGCTGACCAAGCTCGTGACGAGCTGGCTTCACCAGGAAGCGTACGGCAACGTGTTCGCGACGATCCTGCAACCCGTGTACCTGATCGCCGGCTCGTTCATCGTCGCGTATCTCGTCGCGCGTTCGTGCAACTACCTGTTCCGCCACATGACCGCGACGATGCGCGACGAGCATTCGTTCGTCGCGCTGTTCGGGCTCGTGATGCTCGCGATCGCGGTCGCACAGGCGTTGAAGCTGTCGACGCTGCTCACGCTGCTGCTCGCCGGCATCATCGTGAAGAACCTCGAGGCGCGGCCGCAGCTGTGGCCCGAGCATTTCGGCACGGCCGGCTGGCTGCTGACGGTGGTCCTGTTCGTGCTGACGCTCACGTCGTTCACGTGGGGCGACATCGCGCTCGGCGGGCTGCTCGCGATCGTGCTGATCGTCACGCGGCTCGTCGCGAAGCTGGCCGGCGTCGTTGCGTTCGCGAAACCGAGCGGCCTCGGGATGAAGCAGGGCATTGCGCTCGGCATCGCGCTGACGCCGATGTCCGCGCTGTCGTACCTGCTCGTCGACGACACGTACCAGCTCTACCCGAATTTCGACCCGCACCTGCGCGCGATCGTGATGTGCTCGATCGTGATCCTGCAGCTCGTGAGCCCGTTCGTTGTCTACCGCTGCCTGTCGGCGGTCGGCGAACGCAGCGACAGCAACTGATTCCGGAACCTGCCATGGCACTCGAAACCTTCGTCAATTCCGAACCGTTCACGTTCGGCGTCGAACTGGAGATCCAGGTCGTCAACACGCACAACTACGACCTGACCAAGGCGGCATCCGACCTGATGCGCCTGATCCAGGGCGAGACCTTTCCGGGCAACATCACGCCGGAAATCACCGAGAGCATGATCGAGCTGTCGACCGGCATCTGCCATTCGCACGAGCAGGCCGTCAGCGAGCTGCATGCGATCCGCGACGTGCTCGTGAAGGCGGCCGACCAGCTCAACGTCGGGTTGGCCGGCGGCGGCACGCATGCGTTCCAGCAATGGAGCGACCGGCAGATCTACGACGCGCCGCGCTTCCAGTACATCTCCGAGCTGTACGGCTATCTGGCGAAGCAGTTCACGGTGTTCGGCCAGCACGTGCACATCGGCTGTCCCGATGCGGACAGCGCGCTGTTCCTGCTGCACTCGATGTCGCGCTTCATTCCGCACTTCATCGCACTGTCCGCGTCGTCGCCGTTCGTGCAGAACGTCGACACGGGCTTCCATTCGGCACGCCTGAATTCGGTGTTCGCGTTCCCGCTGTCGGGCCGCGCGCCGTTCGTGCTGACCTGGGACAGCTTCGAGGAGTACTTCACGAAGATGGTGAACACGGGCGTCGTCAACTCGATGAAGGATTTCTACTGGGACATCCGCCCGAAGCCCGGCTTCGGCACGATCGAGGTGCGCGTGATGGACACGCCGCTGTCGGTCGACCGCGCCGCGGCGATCGCCTGCTACATCCAGACGCTCGCGCGCTACCTGCTGACCGACCGGCCGCTGAAGCTGTCGGAGGACGACTACCTCGTCTACACGTTCAACCGTTTCGAAGCGTGCCGCTTCGGGCTCGAGGGCACGTGCGTGAATCCTCAGACGGGTGAACGCCGCACGATCGCGGAAGACATTCTCGACACGCTCGACCGGATCGCGCCGCATGCGGCCGCGCTCGGCTCGCGCGCGGCGCTCGACGAGATCGGCGCGCTCGCGAAAGCCCGCGTGAACGACGCATCGTGGTTGAGAACCGTTTTCAAACAGGAAAAATCGCTGAACGAGACGGTCCGGCAGCAGTGCTTACGTTGGCGTGAGTGAAAAAATGTTTTGCAGATTGCAGGCTCGACCGCGTCGCGATTCGCTGAATGACGGTTGGCGCCATGTCCGGCCGAAATCGGTGCCGGTCGTCCTGAAAATCTGTGGATAACCTAATATTCCGCTGCAAAGTCAATGATCTGTGCGCGGGATAACCCGGTGGATCAATGCCATTCGACCGATGGCCGATCCGAACAGGAAAATGCTGGCGCGCCCCGTTGCGCGGGCGCGCGGCATTGCGGGCACAACGAAAAATTTCAGTTATCCAGTGATTTTCCACAGAATGCAGGGGATAACTTAGCTGTGCGATTTTCCGCTCTCGCTTAGAATGTCGGCTTTGCGGACACCGGAACGGCGTGTGTCATTCCGGTCGCCGCGAACGCGACCGCCGCGTGTGCCTCGTGACGGCCGTGATGACGCACTCGAGAGAGCGCGTTTGTTTTGAGATAGACATTCGATCTCCACACTACGGCCGCTCGGCAATCCGGGCGGCGGCAAAGCGAAAAGACTATGAGCGAAGGCGTTTACGGGAACCAGGCTTCGGGACGTGTGACCCACAGCCTGCTGCGGTTGAGCACGGCCATGCGGAGCCAGGCATGGGATTGGGCGGAAGGCGCTGGCCTCACGCCGACGCAGGGCGAGATTCTCGTGCTGCTGCTGCAGCGCAAGGGCCCGATGCGGCTCGGCGAGATCGCGCGCGAGACGCAGCTCACCGCGGCGACCACGAGCGATGCGGTCAGCACGCTCGAGACGAAGGGGCTCGTCGAGAAGCGCCGTGCGCTGGACGACGGCCGTGCACTGGCCGTGCGCCTGTCGGCGCGTGGCCGTACGGCCGCGAAGAAGGCGCTGCAATGGCCTGAATTCCTGACGAAAGCCGTCGGCAAGCTCGGCGCGGACGAGCAGGGCACGCTGTACCGCGCGCTGCTGAAGACGCTGCGCGAGCTGCAGGTGGCCGGTGCGACGCCGCCGCAGCGCATGTGCCTGACGTGCGCGCATTTCCAGCCGGGCAAGTTGTCGAAGAAGACCGTGCATCACTGCGCGGCGCTCGACATCTCGATGTCGGACAGCGATCTGCGTCTCGACTGCTCGGTGCAGGAAGAAGCCGACGCGGCGACGCAGAAGAAGACCTGGAAGATTTTCGCAGGCTGACGTCCGTCGATCGACCGGGAGGCCGATGATGAACGCTGAAGTCGTGGCGATCCGCCATGTGCATTTCGAGGATCTCGGGAGCTTCGAGCAGGTGCTCGGCGAACGGGGGAGGCGGGTGCGTTATGTCGACGTCGGATCGTCGCGGGTCGAGGTGCTCAACGTGCTGGAGCCGTCGCTGTTGGTCGTGCTCGGCGGGCCGATCAGCGTGTACGACGATGCGCAGTATCCGTCGATCGCGCCGCTCCTGGCGCTCGTCCGGCAGCGCATCGACGCGGGGCTGCCGATCCTCGGCATCTGCCTCGGCGCGCAGTTCATCGCGCGGGCGCTCGGCGCACGTGTCTATCCGGCCGCGCAGCACGAACTCGGCTGGGCGCCGCTGGCGCTCACCGATGCCGGCCGCGCGTCGCCGCTGCGTCACCTCGATGGCGCGGCGACGTCGATGCTCCATTGGCACGGCGATACGTTCGACCTGCCGGGCGGGGCAATCCATCTCGCGTCGACACCGGCGTGCCGCCACCAGGCATTCGCGTGGGGGCAGCACGTGCTGGCGCTGCAATGCCACCCGGAAATCCGTACCGACCGCTTCGAACCCTGGCTGATCGCGAACGCCGGTGAAATCGCGGCGACGCCCGGCATCGACGCGCGCCGGTTGCGTGCCGATACGGTGCAGCACGGCCCCGTGCTCGAAACGGCCGCGCGGCGCATGTTCGCGGAGTGGCTCGACAGCGTCGGGCTATAGCGCCGCGGGCGGCTCCGCCCGCCGCGAAGGTCTGGCCCGGCCCGCATCCGTCGCAGGCCGGCGCATTGCCGTATGCCCTGCATTTTCCGCATCGCCGGCACGCTGTTGCCGGCCGTACCTGACCATCCGCTTACTGCCGGTTGCGCCGTCTGCACGCTTCCAGCCTGCGTGCTACGCTCGTCCGCTCTTTCCCTTTCCTGGCGAGCGGCTTCCATGACTGCGCTGTTTTCTCCGTTCACGCTGCGCGGCGTGACCCTTCCGAACCGGATCGTGATCTCCCCGATGTGCCAGTACTCGGCCGAACGCGGCGAAGCGACCGACTGGCACATGATTCACCTCGGCCATCTCGCGCTGTCGGGCGCCGGGCTGCTCTGCATCGAGGCGACCGCGGTCGAACCCGACGGGCGCATCACGCACGCCGACCTCGGCCTCTGGGACGACGTGACCGAAGCCGCGCTGAAACCGGTACTGGCCGCGATCCGCAAGCATTCGCCGGTGCGCATCGCGATGCAGTTGTCGCATGCGGGACGCAAGGCGTCGAGCGCGGTGCCGTGGGAGGGCGGGCAACTGGTATCGGTCGCCGACGGCGGCTGGTTGCCGCACGGCCCGTCGGCCGTGCCGCACAAGGACAGCGAGACGCCGCCGCTCGCGCTCGATGCCGCGGGCCTGAACCGCATCCGCGAGGCCTTCGCCGCGTCGGCGAAGCGTGCGGCGCGGCTCGGCATCGACGCGATCGAAGTGCATGCGGCGCATGGCTACCTGCTGCACCAGTTTCTGTCGCCGCTCGCGAACCGGCGTACCGACGAATACGGCGGCTCGCTCGAAAACCGGATGCGTTTTCCGCTCGAGATCTTCGAGATCGTGCGTGCCGCGTTTCCGGAGGACCGGCCGGTCGGCGTACGCGTGTCCGCGACCGACTGGGTCGAAGGCGGCTGGGAGCTCGACGATACGATCGCGTTCGCCCACGCGCTGAAACAGCGCGGCTGCGACTGGATCGACGTGTCGTCCGGCGGCGTGTCGCCGCTGCAGAAGATCCCGCTGTCGCCCGGTTATCAGGTGCCGTTCGCGCAGGCGGTGAAGCGCGCGGTCGGCATGCCGACGATAGCGGTGGGCCTGATCAACGAGCCCGAGCATGCGAACCGGTTGATCGAGGCCGGCGATGCCGACCTCGTCGCGATGGCGCGCGCGATGCTGTACGACCCGCGCTGGCCGTGGCACGCGGCGGCCGAGCTCGGCGCGCAGGTGACGGCGCCGCCGCAATACTGGCGTTCGCAGCCGCGCGAGCACAAGGCGTTGTTCGGCGACATCGCATTCGGCCAGCGTTGAGCATCCCGCATGCAATATTGCGTGCGATGTTGAACGAAGCAATCGTGAACGTGTAGGATGCGGGTGATCCGCCGCATGCCCCGACGCGGCACCACCCGGTGCCGCGTTTTCGTTTGGCGCGACGCCGGGCCGCGATCGCGGCCGCTTCCATTCAAGTCGTCTTCACAAGGATTCGTTCGATGAGTTCACGCAGGATCGCGGTGCGCCGCTCGGGAGTACACGGCAAGGGCGTGTTCGCCGTGGCGCCGATCAAGGCCGGCGAGCGCGTAGTGGAATACAAGGGCGAGCGAATCTCGTGGAAGGAAGCGCTGCGCCGCCACCCGCACGACCCGAGCGAGCCGAACCATACGTTCTACTTCGCACTCGACGAAGGCGGCGTGATCGACGGCAAGATCGACGGCAACAGCGCGCGCTGGATCAACCATTCGTGCGCGCCGAACTGCGAGGCCGAGGAAGTCAAAGGGCGCGTGTTCATTCACGCGCTGCGCGACATCGGGCCGGAAGAGGAGCTGTTCTACGACTACGGCCTCGTGATCGATGCGAAGCTGACGAAGAAGCTCAAGCGCGAATACGCGTGCCACTGCGGCGCGGTGTCATGTCGCGGCACGCTGCTCGCGACGTCGGACGAAGGCGGGAAGAAGAAAAAGAAGAAGGACAGGAAGGACGGCAAGTCCGAGTCGAAGCCGAAGGACAAGAAGAGCAAGAAGTAAGACAGGCGGCGGCGCACCTAGCGCCGCCGCTGTCGTTCGGGCCTCGGGGCGGCGAGTCGCTCGCCGCGAATCGCTCAGTGCGTCGAGGCCGCCGCCGGCGTTTCGCTGGCCGGCTTCTCCGGATGCGCGGCGAGCGGCACCCTCACCACGAAGCGCGAACCGCCGTCGGGCGCATCCTCGTACGACACGGTGCCGCCATGCATCGCGATGATGTCGTGCACGATCGCGAGCCCGAGCCCGGCACCCGTCTCGACGCCGTTGCCGCTTTGCGCGTCGCCGCGGAAGAAGCGCTTGAACAGGTCGGCCTGCTGGTTCGCGGGCACGCCGGGGCCGTTGTCTTCCACGACGATCTCGGCGGCCGGCTGGCCGTCCTCGAGCGCGCTGCGCGCGACGTTCACCGTGATCCGCGCACCGTCCGGCCGGGCAAGCGGCACGTATTTCAGCGCATTGTCGAGCAGGTTCGCGATCACCTCGCGCAGCAGCACGGGGTTGCCGCGCACGATCAGCTTCTCGTCGTCGTCCGCGCCGTCGGCGCGCTGGAAACCGAGATCGACGTGCGACGCGAGGGCACGCGGCACCCATTCGGCACCCGTCTCGAACGCCATCGCCGCGAGGTCGACATCGACGAAGCGTGCGGCCTGCTCACCCGGTTCCGCGCGGGCAAGCGACAGCAACTGGTTGGACAGTCGCACCGCACGGTCGGCGGCCGCACGCAGTTCGCGTACCGCCGCATAGGTCTGGTGCGGATCGCGCGCGACGGCGGCCTGTTCCGCATGCAGCTTCACGGCCGTGAGCGGCGTGCGCAACTGGTGCGCGGCGTCGGCGATGAACTTGCGCTGCGCGTCCAGCGCGGTCTTCAGGCGGCCGAGCAGCGCGTTCATCGCGCTCGTCAGCGGCCGGATCTCCAGCGGCACCTCGGTTTCGTCGACCGGTTCCAGCGACGTGTGGGTCTGCCGGTTCAGCGAATCGGCGAGATGCGTGAGCGGGCCCAGCTGCTGGTTCACGACGCGCCACACGATGCCCCAGCCCGCGAGCAGCAGCAGCAACAGGGGCATCATGATCGCGACGAGGAATTCGGCCGCGATCCGGTAGCGGTGCCGCACCGGCTGCGCGACTTCGACGACCATCGGCTTGCCGCCCTCGACGTTGTCGACACGCACCTGTGCGACGCGCACCGCGCGGTTGTCGTACTCCGCCTCGAACACGTACGCGTGGTGCATGCGGCGCACGTTGATGCCCTGCAGCGGCAGTTTCGGATCGCCGGCGAGTTCCTGCTCGCCGTCGCTGATCCGGTAGATCAGCGCTTCGGCGGGATCGGAGAACATCGCCTGCGCGAGCGGCGGCACCGTGAACGGCGCGTCGGGGCCGGCGATCTGGATCTGTTTGGAGATGGCGGTGGCGAGATCGGCGAGCGAGCGGTCGATCACATGCTGCGTGTACTGCCACGCGAGCCAGTAGGCGATCAGGCCGCTCATCAGCGCGAGCATCGACAGCGGGGCGGCGAGGCGCCGGAGCAGCGAACGGCGCAGGCTGGTGGTCACAGCCGGATCAGGAGACATTTCGACGGGCAAATGGATAAGCGCCGCTCACGGGGAGCGGCGCGGTCGTACGCCGGGCGGCGCAACGGAGCGGGCGGCGCACACGCCGGCGGCACCTGGCCGGCCGGCATGCGGCGCCGCTCAGACGCTCGCCGTCTGGCGGATTTCCTGCAGCAGGTAGCCGAAGCCGCGCACCGTGACGATTTCGACACGGCACTGCTCGAGTTTCTTGCGCACCCGGTGCACGTAGACTTCGATCGCGGTGTCGCCGAGATCGCCGCCGAAGTGCGTGAGGTGATCTTGCAGCTGGGCCTTGCTGACGACGCGGCCGTGACGCAGCAGCAGCATCTCGAGCACCGCGAATTCGCGCGGCGACAGCTCGAGCGGCTTGTCGTCGTTGAAGATGCGGCGGTCGACGCCCGACAGGCGGACGCCGCCGAGCGACACTTCCGGCCGCGGCATGTCGCTGTGCGGGCCGCTGCGGCGCATCACCGCGCGGATGCGCGCCTCGAGCTCGGCCGGCTCGAACGGCTTGAGCATGTAATCGTCGGCACCGGAGTTCAGGCCCTGGATCCGGTCGTTCAGCTCGTCGCGTGCGGTCAGCACGATCACGGGCGTGTGGCGGTTGGTCTGGCGGAAACGCGTGAGCAGCGTCATCCCGTCGATGCCCGGCAGGCCGAGGTCGAGGATCACGAGTTCGTGGCGGTTCTGTGCCAGCGCCTGCTCGGCAAAGATGCCGTCATGCACCATGTCGACGGTGAAGCCAGCCTGCTCGAGGCTGCTCTGGATGCCGCGTGCGATGGGGCGGTCGTCTTCGATCAGAAGGAGTCGCATGAAGTTCGCTCAAGTACAATGGGTTGGCGGTTCAGGCACGCGGACAGCACGACGCCGTTTCCACAGGGGCGCCGCCTTACCTGACAATCAAGCATGGCGGCCAGCGAACGATTAAATCCAATCATGTCCGATATTTCGATCCACGACCTAGAAGCCGCGATCAATTTCTGGCGCGCCCGCTCGCCGTCGAGCGGCGACGAACTCAAACTCTGCGAAGAGGCCAGCGCGCTCTCCAAGCCGTATGCGCTGCTGATTGTACAGCGCGAAAGCGCGTTGCAACTGGAAGGTTTGGACCCCAAGGCACGGAAAGCGTATGAGACTTACGTGCGCCTTAAGGATGGCTTGGAAAGCTGAAGGCTTTCGCTGAGTACATCCTAGAAAACGTTCATCGAAATGAAAAGTTGACGCGCCGCGCACCAAAAGACGCGCGGCGGTAGAGGAAAGCGTCAGGCGGACGGTTGCGCGTGCGCGCCGGCGCGGTCGATGAACAGCGCGAGTTCGATGTCGCGTTCGGTCAGGCCGTCGGCGTCGTGGGTCGACAGCGTGACGTCGACGCGGTTGTACACGTTGAACCATTCCGGATGGTGGTTCATCTCCTGCGCCTTGATCGCGACGCGCGTCATGAAGCCGAACGCTTCGTTGAAATCGGCGAAGCGCAGGCTGCGCTGGATGGCGTCGCGGCCCGGCACGGCCGTCCAGAGCGGCAGGCCTGCGAGCCGGATCTTGCGTTCTTCTGATGTGAGCTTGTGGATCATCTTGCACCTCTCGTTCGGTAACGGCGCCCGCGCGCGGCTGCGCCGCGCGGCACGGCCGGCGCCGTTCATTGTTTCATAGTTGCGGGCAGGGTGACGGGCACCGGCCTCGGCGCCCCGGCGTGTCACGCGTCGGCGTCGTCGGGCCAGCCTTCGCCCGTGCCGCGGTGCAGCACGCGATCGCTATCGAGCACCGCGCCGGCCGCGAATTCGGGCAGCGCCGCGAGCCGGTCGGCCAGCGCACGGCCGTCGACGCCGGCGAGCGCGAACAGCTGCGCGAAATCGTCGATCACGAAGTAGGTCTTCTGGAACGTGTCGATCCGGTACTTCGTGCGCATCACGCGTTCGAGGTCGAAACCGAGCCGGTTCGGCGCCGCGCTTTCGAGGCTGTACAGGCTTTCGCCCTTGCTCGACACGATCCCGGCGCCGTAGATCGACAGCCCGTTCGGGCCGCGCGGATCGCGGATCAGCCCGAATTCCACCGTATACCAGTAGAGCCGTGCGAGCCGCGCCAGCGCGGCCTCGTCGTCGGCGACCGCGAGCGCGGTGCGGCCGTACGCCTGCATGTAGTCGGCGAACACCGGGTCGATCAGCAGCGGCACGTGGCCGAACAGGTCGTGGAAGCAGTCGGGTTCCTGCAGGTAGTCGAGCTGGTCGGGCCGGCGCATCCACCAGGTGACCGGGAAACGGCGGTTCGCGAGATGCTCGAAGAACACGCGGTCGGGCACGAGGCCCGGCACCGCGACGATCTCCCAGCCGGTCGCGGGCTTCAGCTGGCGGTTCACGTCGGCGAACGACGGCACGCGGTCGGCCGGCAGGTCGATCTTGCCGAGCCCGGCGACGAACGCGTCGCACGCGCGCCCGCGCAGCAGCGCCGACTGGCGCGCATAGAGCTGCTTCCACACCGCGTGGTCGACCTGGCCGTAGCGCCGCAGCGGCTGGTCGATGGTGAAATCGGCGCGGGTTTCGAGGCCCGCGTCGAACTGCTCCTGCAGTTTCGCGGTGACGACGGTGGACATGATCAGGCTCTGCACGCTGGGGTGGGTAACCATGCAAGTGTAGAGCGGGCCGCGCGCGGAAAGGGCGCATCGTTGGCGCTGATTTGATGGTTGATGCGATAATCGTGCATCAAATCACGAATCAATGCGGAGAATGCTCATGCTGGAACTCGATCACTTCGATCTCGCGCTGCTGGACGTGCTGCAGCGCTTCGGTCGCGCGACGCATCAGCAGCTCGGCGAGGAGGTGCCGCTGTCGCCGTCGCAGATCGGCCGGCGGCTGCAGCGGCTCGAGGCGGCCGGCGTGATCGAAGGCTATCGCGTGATGCTCCGCCCGGAAAGGCTCGGGCTCGGCGTCACCGCGTTCACGAGCCTGAAGCTCAAGCACCACGGCGATTCGATCATCGAGCAGTTCCAGCAGCAGATCGACGTGCTGCCCGAAGTGCTCGAATGCCACGCGGTGGTGGGCGATGCCGACTACCTGCTGCGGATCGTCGCGCCCGACCTGAACGCGCTGTCGCAGTTCGTGATGAAGAAGCTGATGCGCGTGCCGGGCGTCGACAGCGTGCGCTCGAACATCGTGCTGACGACCTTCAAGCGCAACGGCGCGCTGCCGCTCGCGCACCTGGCGCCCGGCGCCGCATGACGCAATGACGGGGCGGCGGCAGGGCTGAAGGCGGGCCGCGCTGCGCGGCCGCCGAAGGGCCGGATCAGGCCGTTTCGTACTGCGTATCGGCGTTCAGCAGGTCGACGTACGCGACCGCGACGAGATCGTCCTGCGCCACGCCGAGCTTCGCGAACACGTCGTGCGCTTCGGCTTCGCCGCCGGCCTCGTCGTCGTCCGGGCCGAGCACGACTTCCAGTTCGATGAAATCGCCGAGGCCGTCGACGCGGTCGAGATGGATGCGCGTGCGACCCGCAAGGTACACGTGCCGTTCCTTCGTCACGATCCCGCGGGTGGTCAGCGCGGTCGCGAGCAGCGCGTGCATCGCGTCGGGGTTCGTCACCGGGCTGCGCGTGTAGTACGACGCCTTCGGGCCGTCGCGGTCGTCGCGCTGGTAGAAGATCAGTTCGGCCGGCGTGCCGTCCTCGAAACGGCGCAGCTTGAGCCGGCCGCGCGGCACGTCGTAGAAGAAATCCTGCTGGCGGTAGAACAGCGGCGCTTCGGTCGCGAGCTTGGCAGCCTGTTCGCGCAGCCGGTCGAATTCGCGGGCGCGGGCTTTGATCTCGATGTTGCGGGCCATGCGGGTCTCCTTCAATCGGGGTCTCGCGGTGTGCGAACGCACAATCTAGCAAAAACGCGAAGACGATGGCGTGACCTCCGGTGTAGCGGGATGACGCGTGCGGGCCGTCACGCCACCTTCATCAGCACGGCTCATATCGCCCACTGGGCCTCGATCAGCCGCAGCGCGGCCGCGATCGCCGGTTCGTCGCGCCGCTCGGCGAGCGTCACGAACGTCAGCTCGGTCGGCACCGTCACGCGTTCGACGATCGTCAGCGCGTGGGCGTGCGCTTCGGCCAGCGCGGTCGAGTCGCGCGCGAGCGTCAGTCCGATCCCCGATTTGACGAGGTCGAGCATCGACTGCTCCTGGTCGACCTCGGCGACCTTCACCGGCTGCGCGCCGGCGTTGGCGAAGCGCCGCGACAGCAGCCGGTGGTGCGCGGACGCCGGCGGCGTCCAGATCCACGGCAGCGCGGCGAGCGCACGCCAGTCGTGCGCGCGCTGCACGCGTTCCTTCCAGCCGGCCGGCGCGAGCACGCGGTACTGGAAATGCGTGAGCGTGACGGTGTGGAACAGTGTGCCGTCGAGCGAATCGTCCTCGCCCGGCCGGCCGATGTAGTAGCCGACATCGAGCGCCCGCGTGCGCACCTGTTCGATCACCCAGCCCGACATCCCGTGCCGCAGCGCCGTCTCGATCTGCGGATGGGTCTCGACCAGCGCGCGCAGGAAGCCGCCGAGCCGCAGGAAACCCGGATCGAGGATCGTGCCGATCCGCAGCCGGCCGCGCACTTCGTGCCGCAGCGCGGCAGCGGCGCGCTGCACGTCGGCGGCCGCGGCGAGCGCGCGTTCCGCATGCGGCAGCAGTGTCTGGCCGTCGCGCGTGAGCGCGAGCCCGCGCGACGTGCGCGTGAACAGCGTGACGCCGAGCGTCTCCTGCAGATGCTTGATCTGCAGGCTGACGGCCGGCTGTGTCACGTGCAGCTGCGCGGCGGCGCGCGTCAGGTTGCCTTCGCGCGCGACCGTCGCGAACGCGCGGAGCAGGGTGAGATCCATCGTCGTGATATGAGCGTGGCTTATAACGCGGTTCAGCATAACTCATTGGATCGGCTGCCGGCCGCGGGAGTACGCTTGCTCGGGTCATGGTGTGCGCGGCCGCCTGCATGGCCCGCGACGCACTATGCTGAAAATGCGCGCGGCATCGCGCCGCGCGGCGCACAACAAGGAAGAAGGGGACACGCCGTGAGTACTCCACGTACGCTCGAAGGCGAATTCGATTACGTGATCGTCGGCGCGGGCACCGCGGGCTGCGTGCTCGCGAACCGCCTGACCGAGGATCCCGACATCCGCGTCCTGCTGCTGGAAGCCGGCGGCAAGGACGACTATCACTGGATCCATATTCCGGTCGGCTATCTGTACTGCATCGGCAACCCGCGCACCGACTGGCTGTACAAGACGCAACCCGAGGCGGCGCTCAACGGGCGCGCGCTGTCGTATCCGCGCGGCCGCGTGCTCGGCGGCTGCTCGTCGATCAACGGGATGATCTACATGCGCGGCCAGCGCGAGGATTACGACAGCTGGGCCGAGGCCACCGGCGACGCAGGCTGGTCGTGGGACAGCGTGCTGCCGATCTTCAAGCGCAGCGAGGATCACCATGCGGGCGCGAGCGACGCGCACGGCGCGGGCGGCTACTGGCGCGTCGAGAAGCAGCGTCTGCGCTGGGAGATCCTCGAATCGTTCGCGCAGGCCGCACAGCAGTCCGGCATTCCCGCGACCGACGATTTCAACCGCGGCGACAATACCGGGGTCGGCTATTTCGAGGTGAACCAGAAGCGCGGCGTGCGCTGGAATACGTCGAAGGCATTCCTGCGGCCCGCGATGGCGCGGCCGAACCTGACCGTGATCACCGGCGCGCAGGCGCAGCGCGTGATCTTCGACGGGCGGCGCGCCGTCGGCGTCGAGTATCGCGGCGGCGGCACCGACTACGTCGCGCGGGCCCGCGCGGAAGTGCTGCTGACGTCCGGCGCGGTGAATTCGCCGCAGCTGCTCGAGCTGTCGGGAATCGGCGACGGCCGGCGATTGCAGGCGCTCGGCATCGACGTCGTGCAGGATCTGCCGGGCGTCGGCGAAAACCTGCAGGATCATCTGCAGTTGCGGATGGCGTTTCGCGTCGAAGGCGTGCGCACGCTCAACACGCTGTCCGCGCACTGGTGGGGCAAGCTGATGATCGGCGCCGAATATGCGTTGCTGCAGCGCGGGCCGATGTCGATGGCGCCGTCGCAGCTCGGCGCATTCGCGAAATCGGATCCGGACGATCCCGCGCTCACGCGCCCCGATCTCGAATACCACGTGCAGCCGTTGTCGCTCGAACGCTTCGGCGAACCGCTGCACAGCTTCAACGCATTCACGGCGTCGGTGTGTCATCTGCGGCCGACCTCGCGTGGCAGCGTGCACGTCACGAGCGCCGATCCGGGCATCGCGCCGGCGATCGCGCCGAACTATCTGTCGACCGATCACGATCGCCATGTCGCCGCGAACGCGCTGCGCCTGACGCGCCGGATCGCGTCCGCGCCGGCGCTCGCGCGCTATCGTCCCGCGGAAATCCTGCCGGGCACGCAATACCGGAGCGAAGCCGAGCTGATCGAGGCGGCCGGCGCCGTCGGCACGACGATCTTCCATCCGGTCGGCACCTGCCGGATGGGACGGGCCGACGACGAACGCGCGGTGGTCGACAGCCGGTTGCGCGTACGCGGCATCGCCGGGCTGCGGATCGTCGACGCGTCGGTGATGCCGTTCATCACGTCGGGCAACACCAATTCGCCGACGCTGATGATCGCCGAGCGCGCGAGCGACATGATCCGCGCCGATCGCCGCGCGGCGCGCGAGGCGACGCCGGTGCGAACCGACGCTGCGGCGTCGGTTGCGTGACGGCCCGCTGACGCGCGCGACAGCGGGCCGTCATGCACGCGGCCGCTGATTCGCTATGCGAAACAAGCCGTCGCCGCGGCCGCGCGAGCGGCACGATCCATGCTCGATGCAGGCCGCGCAGTCGCGCGGCTTGTTTCATCGCGCGTGCCGGGTGTGGCGGAAGGTCAACGCGCGATGATGCACGTGTCAAAAAAGCATGGCGAAAAATCGCGTTCGGCCGCGTGCGACAGGGCGGTCAGCCCTATAAGTGCAAATCCCGATGATTGCACTGCACCAACGGCGCGACAATGTTGCGCAATGTGCATACGCGTCGGCGCGGGAGACCAACCCTCGAGGCGTACCACGGCGCCCGGGGGCAGCCCGCTGATCCGCTGACCTGTTCGCGGCCGCTTGCGCCAGGCATCCCGGTGCTTCGCCTGACTTCGTACGGAAGGGAACATGATTCTCGGCGACACGATTCTGGAAACACGCGGACTGACGAAGGAATTCAGGGGCTTCACCGCCGTGAACGGCGTCAACCTGCGTGTGCGCCGCGGTGCGATCCACGCATTGATCGGGCCCAACGGCGCGGGCAAGACCACCTGCTTCAACCTTCTCACCAAGTTCCTGACACCGACGGCCGGCCAGATCGTCTTCAACGGCATCGACATCACCGACGAGCGGCCCGCGCAGGTCGCGCGGCGCGGCATCATCCGTTCGTTCCAGATCTCGGCCGTGTTCCCGCACCTGACCGCGCTGCAGAACGTGCGCATCGGCCTGCAGCGCGCGCTCGGCACCGAATTCCATTTTTGGCGCAGCGAACGCACGCTGAAGCGGCTCGACGACCGCGCGATGGATCTCCTCACGCAGGTCGGCCTCACCGATTTCGCGCACGTGCCGACCGTCGAGCTCGCGTACGGCCGCAAGCGCGCGCTCGAGATCGCGACGACGCTCGCGATGGAGCCCGAACTGATGCTGCTCGACGAGCCCACGCAGGGGATGGGCCACGAGGACGTCGATCGCGTGACCGCGCTGATCAAGAAGGTCGCGAGCGGCCGCACGATCCTGATGGTGGAACACAACATGAACGTGATCGCGGGCATCTCCGACACGATTACCGTCCTGCAACGCGGTGAGGTGCTGGCCGAAGGCTCGTATGCGGAGGTCTCGAAGAATCCGCTCGTCATCGAAGCCTACATGGGCAGCGCCGACGCGGCGCTCGCGGGGGCGCACGCATGAAGCACAGCGAACGGGAGGAACGCGAATTGAGCGGCGTCGAGAGCGGTACGCCCGCGCTGGAGATCACGGGCCTGGAGGCCTGGTACGGGGAGTCCCACATATTGCACGGTGTCGACCTGACCGTGCATCGCGGCGAGGTCGTCACGCTGCTCGGCCGCAACGGCGCGGGCCGCACGACGACGCTGCGCGCGATCATGGGCCTCACGGGCCGCCGCAGCGGGTCGATCAAGGTCGCGGGCCACGAGACGATCGGCCTCGCGACGCACCGCATCGCGCATTTCGGCATCGGCTACTGCCCGGAGGAGCGCGGGATCTTCTCGAGCCTGTCGTGCGAGGAGAACCTGATGCTGCCGCCGCTGATCGGGCCGCGCGAGCACGCGATGTCGCTCGACGAGATCTACGCGATGTTCCCGAACCTCGCGTCGCGCCGGCAGAGCCAGGGCACGCGGCTGTCCGGCGGCGAGCAGCAGATGCTCGCGGTCGCGCGGATCCTGCGCACCGGCGCGAACCTGCTGCTGCTCGACGAGATTTCCGAAGGCCTCGCACCGGTGATCGTGCAGGCGCTCGCGCGGATGATCGTCGCGCTGAAGGCGCGCGGCTACACGATCGTGATGGTCGAACAGAATTTCCGCTTTGCCGCGCCGCTCGCCGACCGCTTCTACGTGATGGAGCACGGCACCATCGTCGAGCATTTCCAGGCGGCCGAACTGGAAAGCAAGATGCCGACCCTGCACGACCTGCTTGGGGTGTGACGCCGCCCCGTTGCCCTTGCCGCTAGCCGTGGCGGCCCTCGAACAACCACAACGCATCAGAACAACAGGAGACGTCAATGAAAATGAAGACCCTCGCACAGGCCTGTCTCGCACTCGCGGCCGCCGCGTTCACCGCCGGCGCCGCACACGCGGCGGATACCGTGAAGATCGGCTTCATCACCGACATGTCGGGGCTTTACGCGGATATCGACGGGCAGGGCGGCCTCGAGGCGATCCGCATGGCGGTCGCCGATTTCGGCGGCAAGGTGCTCGGCAAGCCGATCGAGGTCGTCTACGCCGATCACCAGAACAAGGCCGACATTGCCGCATCGAAGGCGCGCGAATGGATGGACCGCGGCGGGCTCGACCTGCTGGTCGGCGGCACGAACTCGGCCACCGCGCTGTCGATGAACCAGGTCGCGGCCGAGAAGAAGAAGGTCTACATCAACATCGGCGCGGGCGCCGACACGCTGACCAACGAGCAGTGCACGCCGTACACGGTCCACTATGCATACGACACGATGGCGCTCGCGAAAGGCACCGGTTCGGCGGTGGTGAAGCAGGGCGGCAAGTCGTGGTTCTTCCTGACGGCCGACTACGCGTTCGGCAAGGCGCTCGAGAAGAACACGTCGGACGTCGTGAAGGCGAACGGCGGGCAGGTGCTCGGCGCGGTGCGCCACCCGCTGTCGGCATCGGATTTCTCGTCGTTCCTGCTGCAGGCGCAGGCGTCGAAGGCGCAGATTCTCGGCCTCGCGAACGCCGGCGGCGACACGATCAACTCGATCAAGGCCGCGAAGGAATTCGGCATCATGAAGACGATGAAGCTCGCCGCGCTGCTGATGTTCATCGACGACGTGCACAGCCTCGGCCTCGAGACGACGCAGGGCCTCGTGCTGACCGACAGCTGGTACTGGAACCGCGACGCCGCGTCGCGCCAGTGGGCGCAGCGCTACTTCGGCAAGATGAAGAAGATGCCGTCGAGCCTGCAGGCGGCCGACTACTCGTCGGTGACGACCTACCTGAAGGCCGTGCAAGCCGCCGGGACGACCGACTCCGACAAGGTGATGGCCGAGCTGAAGAAGATCAAGATCAACGACTTCTACGCGAAGGGCTACATCCGCACGGACGGCAGCATGATCCACGACATGTACCTGATGGAAGTGAAGAAGCCGTCGGAATCGAAGGAGCCGTGGGATTACTACAAGGTGCTCGCGACGATTCCGGGCGAACAGGCGTTCGGGACCAAGCAGGAGACGCGCTGCGCGTTGTGGAAGTAAGCAGGGCGTAGCGGCGCGCACGGGCGCGCCGCTCGGTGGCGGCTGCCGCGATGTGCCCGCTGCGCCGCCCGCGTGCGTGGCGCCTGAAAGTTGCGCACGCAACGAAACTCATTCTGACGGCTAAGTCGATGGAAATCTTTGGCATTCCGTTGCCGGCGATGCTGAGCCAGTTGCTGCTCGGGCTCGTCAACGGCTCGTTCTACGCGATCCTGAGCCTCGGGCTCGCGGTGATCTTCGGGCTGCTCAACGTGATCAACTTCGCGCACGGCGCGCTGTTCATGCTGGGCGCGATGCTCGCGTGGATGGGCCTGTCGTACTTCGGGCTGCCGTACTGGGCGATGCTCGTGCTGGCGCCGCTGGTGGTCGGCGCGTTCGGGATCGCGATCGAACGCTCGATGCTGCGCTGGCTGTACAAGCTCGATCACCTGTACGGGCTGCTGCTCACGTTCGGCCTCACGCTGGTCGTCGAAGGCGTGTTCCGGTCGATCTACGGATCGTCGGGCCAGCCGTACGACGTGCCGTCGCAGCTGTCGGGCGCGACCAACCTCGGCTTCATGTTCCTGCCGAACTATCGCGCGTGGGTCGTCGTCGCGTCGCTCGCGGTGTGTCTCGCGACGTGGTTCGTGATCGAGAAGACACGTCTGGGTGCCTACCTGCGCGCGGGCACCGAGAACCCGAAGCTCGTCGAGGCGTTCGGCGTGAACGTGCCGATGATGATCACGCTCACCTACGGCTTCGGCGTCGCGCTCGCCGCGTTCGCCGGCGTGCTGGCCGCGCCGGTGATCCAGGTGTCGCCGCTGATGGGCCAGCCGATGATCATCACCGTGTTCGCGGTGGTCGTGATCGGCGGGATGGGCTCGATCCTCGGCTCGATCGTCACGGGCCTGCTGCTCGGCGTGATCGAAGGCTTCACGCGCGTGTTCTATCCGGAAGCGTCGGCCACCGTCGTGTTCGTGATCATGGCGATCGTGCTGCTGTTCCGCCCGGCGGGCCTCTTCGGCAAGGAAAAATGATGCAGAGAAAAGTGCTCTACGGCGTGCTGCTCGCCGCACTGCTCGCCGCGCCGTTCATCGGCGCGTATCCGGTGTTCGTGATGAAGGTGCTGACGTTCGCGCTGTTCGCGGCCGCGTTCAACCTGCTGATCGGCTATACGGGACTGCTGTCGTTCGGCCATGCGATGTTCCTCGCGACGGCCGGCTACGCGACCGGCTATTCGATGCAGACGCTCGGCTTCACGCCGGAGCTCGGCGTGCTGGTCGGCACCGTCGCCGCGACGCTGCTCGGGCTCGTCGTCGGGCTGTTCGCGATCCGCCGGCAGGGCATCTACTTCGCGATGATCACGCTCGCGTTCGCGCAGATGGTCTACTTCATCTACCTGCAGGCGCCGTTCACGCACGGCGAGGACGGCCTGCAGGGCGTGCCGCGCGGCCGCCTGTTCGGGCTGCTCGACCTGTCGAACGACGTCGCGCTGTACTACGTCGTGCTGGCAGTGGTCGTCGCCGCATGCGCGTTCATCGTGCGGGTCGTCCATTCGCCGTTCGGCCAGGTGCTCGTCGCCATCAAGGAAAACGAAGCGCGCGCCATCTCGCTCGGCTACGACACCGACCGCTTCAAGCTGCTCGCGTTCATCCTGTCGGCCGGGCTCGCGGGGCTGGCCGGCTCGCTGAAGGTGCTCGTGCTCGGTTTCGAGACGCTGTCCGACGCACACTGGACGATGTCGGGCCTGGTCGTGCTGATGACGCTCGTCGGCGGGATGGGCACCCTGTTCGGGCCGCTTCTCGGCGCCGCGCTGATCGTCGCGCTGGAAGACCGGCTCGGCGACATCGGAGAATGGCTCGCGTCGGCCACGGGCGTCGCGTGGTTCCATTCGCTCGGCGAATCGGCGACGATCGTCACCGGGCTGATCTTCATCGCATGCGTGCTGGCATTCCGGCGCGGCATCGTCGGCGAGATGGTTGCGCGGATCAAGCCGCTCAGGGCATCGCCCTGAGCGCAGGCCGTACGCATCGCCGCCCGCTGATGCGCAGCACCATCCCGCATGCGCCGAAAAGGGTATTGCGGCCGGCTCGGGCCGGCGCCGCGCGACAGGCTGGTGCCCCATTTTCGTGCGGCAATGCACCATAGGGGTAAATGCTAAGTTGTCGTGGTGCTTAAGCCTCTTTAAGATTCACTCTAGTTCTGATGCACCGCGAAACGAATTTGCAGGTGGAGAACGAGGAGACAATCGAGGCACAAAGTGCCCGGACCCCAAAGCGCTGTTGGACGGAATCCAACAGCGCTTTTTCATTTGCGTGCACGGATTTCCCCCGATGGTGCATCGGCCTGCGCGATAGTCGTGCCCCGCGCCTGCATGCGCACCGCATCGCTTCCGCGCTTCGCCGCGTTCTCCGTTTTTCCCGTTCCCGACATTCGTTTGCAGACAGCGCGCCGTTGCGCACATGCTGTCCGGGCTTACCCGGTTGGCGTGCGCGAATCGCGTCCGTTACACTCAGCTTTCGCCGACCGAGCGGTCGGGAAAACGGTCGGCAGTTCTCCTACAAGCAGAATGCAGAAGAGGGAGTACGGTTGGATGAGCAGCGCGGGACGATGGTTCGGGGCAGGAAAGGCGGCTGGCGCCGCCCGTTCGTCGCGGGGTGTGGCAACGGTCAGCGCGGCCTTCCCGGGCCGTTCTGCGGCCTGTACGCGCGCTGCGACGCCATCGCGGGTCGTTGCGTTCGCATCCGTATCCGCATTCTCATGAGCCGCCGTTTTTTCGACGTTTCACCGCGCGCATACCTGGCCGTATCCGGCCGGCGCGGCGTGCGTTCCCGCCATCGTTGCGCATGCATCGATCGTTCGCACGATCCCGTATTTCTTCGCCACCTTCATCCTGACGACACTGCTGCTGCGCATCGTGACGGGCGAACGGCCGTGTCAGGCGGCAGGCGGCGGGTGTGCGGGGTTTCACGGGAAAACGAGCGTAGGCGCGGCCAGGCGAGATAGTTAAATTATTAACTTGTTTTGGGGGACCGGGAGCCGCCCGAGCGACCCGTGGCTTTTTCGAGCAGCGTTTGGAGACAACGTAAATGAAGATGAATCGATGGATGGAGGCCGTGCTTGCCGCGGGCCTCGTGTGCGCGGCGGCAACGGCGTCGGCGCAGGTGAAGATCGGCGTGACGCTGTCGGCCACCGGGCCGGCCGCGTCGCTCGGGATCCCGGAAAAGAACACGATCGCGCTGCTGCCCAAGCAAATCGCGGGCAAGAGCGTGCAGTACATCGTGCTGGATGACGCCTCCGACACGAGCCGTGCGGTGCAGAACGTGCGCAAGCTGGTCGACGAGGACCACGTCGACGCGATCATCGGCTCGTCCGTCACGCCGAACTCGCTCGCGATGCTCGACCCGGTATCGCAGGGCAAGACGCCGACGATCTCGCTCGCCGCGAGCGCGCAGATCATCTCGCCGATGGACGCGAAGCGCGCGTGGATGTTCAAGGTGCCGCAGAATGACCAGCTGATGGCCGATGCGATCGCCGGCTACATGGCGAAGCACGGCGTGAAGACGGTCGGCTTCGTCGGCTTTGCCGATGCGTACGGCGACAGCTGGTACAACACGTTCAACGCGGCGGCCGCGAAGAACGGCCTGAAGGTCGTATCGAACGAGCGCTACAACCGCACCGACGCGTCGGTGATGGGGCAGGTGCTGAAGCTGCTGGGCTCGAACCCGGATGCGGTGCTGATCGCGGGCTCCGGCACGCCGGCGGCGCTGCCGGCCAAGACGCTGAAGGAGCGTGGCTACAAGGGCAAGGTGTACCAGACGCACGGCGTCGCGAACAACGACTTCCTGCGCGTGTGCGGCAAGGATTGCGAAGGCGAGATCCTGCCGGCCGGCCCGGTGCTCGTGACCGACCAGCTGCCTGATTCGAACCCGGTGAAGAAGCCGGCGCTCGGTTACAAGGCCGCGTACGAGAAGGCCTACGGCGCGGGCTCGCTGTCGACGTTCGGCGGCCATGCGTGGGATGCGGGGCTGTTGCTGCAGCGTGCGATTCCGGAGGCGCTGAAGAAGGGCCAGCCGGGCACCGAGGCGTTCCGCGAGGCGCTGCGTGCGTCGCTCGAAAGCGTGAAGGACCTTCCCGTGTCGCACGGCGTGATCAACATGACGGCAACCGATCACAACGGCTTCGACACGCGTGCGCGCGTGATGGTGCAGATCGTCGACGGCAAGTGGAAGCTGCAGGCCGAGTAAGCATCACGTGAAACCGGCATGCGCGGCGCGAACGGCGCCGCGCATGCCGTCGGCAGGGCGCCGGGCCTGACGGGCCGCGCCCCGGGCTGCCTGGAACGTCCGGGGGCCGACACATGGCGCGTGACGCGCCTGCCGTGTCGCCCATGCCCCGCGGCGTTTCCGCCTTTCGTTTCTCCGCAGCATTCTCGATACACGAAACGTATGGATCTCTCGATTGCGGCGATCCTCGCGCAAGACGGCATCACGACGGGCGCCATTTATGCATTGCTGTCCTTGGCGCTCGTGCTGGTGTTTTCCGTCACGCGGGTGATCTTCATTCCCCAGGGCGAATTCGTCGCCTACGGTGCGCTGACGCTTGCCGCGTTGCAGGCGCAGAAATTTCCCGCCACCTGCTGGCTGCTGTTCGTGATGGGCATCGCGTGCTTCCTGCTCGAAGTCGGCGGCCTGATCCGGCATCGCGAGCGCCGCCATCAGCTCGGCCGCACGCTCGCGACGCTCGGCAGCCGCTACATCCTGCTGCCGCTCGCGGTGTTCGCGATCACGCGCAGCTTTGCCGCGCAGCCGATGCCGATGCTCGCGCAGATCGCGCTGACGCTTGCGATCGTCGTGCCGATGGGGCCGTTCGTCTACCGGCTCGTGTACCAGCCGATCGCCGAAGGCACGACGCTGCTGCTGTTGATCGTGTCGGTCGCCGTCCACTTCGCGATGGTCGGCCTCGGGCTCGTGATGTTCGGCGCGGAAGGCTCGCGTACCAACGGATTCTCGGACGCGTCGCTGGCGATCGGCAGCATGACGATCTCGGTGCAGAGCATCCTGGTCGTCGCCACGGCGCTCGTGCTGATCGGTGCGCTCTACGTGTACTTCGGCCGCACGATCGCCGGCAAGGCGCTGCGTGCGACGTCGGTGAACCGGCTCGGCGCTCGGCTCGTCGGCATCGGCACGACGGAAGCGGGGCGGCTCGCGTTTACGTTTGCGGCGGGGCTCGGCGTGCTGTCCGGGATCCTCGTCGGCCCGCTGACGACGATCTACTACGACTCGGGCTTCCTGATCGGTCTGAAGGGTTTCGTCGGCGCGATCATCGGCGGGCTCGTCAGCTATCCGCTCGCGGCCGCCGGCTCGCTGCTGGTTGGCGTGCTCGAATCGTATTCGTCGTTCTGGGCGAGCGCGTACAAGGAGGTGATCGTGTTCACGCTGATCATTCCGGTGCTGCTGTGGCGGAGCTTCGTGACGCCGCATGCGGAAGAGGAAGAGGAGTGACGCGATGAAGACGATGGTACGCAACAAGACCTTCTGGGTGTTTCTCGTGGTGTTGTTCGCGCTGCCGGTGCTGCCCGGCGCGCTGCACGTGCCCGAGTACTGGATCACGCTGCTGAACTACATCGGCCTCTATGCGATCGTCGCGATCGGGCTCGTGCTGCTGACGGGCGTTGGCGGGATGACGAGCTTCGGACAGGCCGCGTTCGTCGGCATCGGCGCGTATGCGACCGCGTTCCTGACGACGCGCTACGGCGTTTCGCCGTGGCTCGCGCTGATCGTCGGCGTCGTGCTGACGGCGCTCGTCGCGCTCGTGCTGGGTGCGGTCACGATGCGGCTGTCCGGGCACTTCCTGCCGCTCGGCACGATCGCGTGGGGCCTCGCGCTGTTCTACCTGTTCGGCAACCTCGAGCTGCTCGGCAAGTACGACGGGATCAACGGCATTCCGGCGCTGAACCTGTTCGGCCTCGCGCTCGAAAGCGGCCGCAGCCTGTACTTCCTGATCTGGGCCGTCGTGCTGGCCGCAATCGTGTCGGTGCAGAACCTGCTGAACAGCCGCCCGGGCCGCGCGATCCGCGCACTGCGCGGCGGCGGCGTGATGGCCGAGGCGATGGGCGTGAACACGGCATGGATGCGCGTGGTGATCTTCGTCTACGCAGCCGTGCTGGCGGCCGTGTCGGGCTTCCTGTACGCGCATCTGCAGCGTGCGGTGAACCCGACCCCGTTCGGGTTGAATCACGGGATCGAGTTCCTGTTCATGGCCGTGGTCGGCGGCGTGTCGCACGTGTGGGGCGCGGTGCTCGGTGCAGCGATCCTTACGGTGCTGCAGGACTACCTGCAGACGCTGCTGCCGAAGCTGCTCGGCTCGGAAGGCAACTTCGAGATCATCGTGTTCGGCGTGCTGATGGTGCTGCTGCTGCAGTACGCCCGCCAGGGCGTGTGGCCGTTCGTTGCCCGGCTGTTCCCGCGCGGGCCGAGCGCGCACGTGCCCGAGCAGGCCGATCCGCTGCCGCAGCGTGCGAAGCCGGCGGCCGGTGAGCCGCTGCTCGTCGTCGACAATGCACGCAAGCAGTTCGGCGGGCTCGTGGCCGTCAACGACGTCAGCTTCGACGTGAAAGCGGGGCAGATCATCGGGCTGATCGGTCCGAACGGCGCCGGCAAGTCGACCACGTTCAACCTCGTGACGGGCGTGCTGAAGCCGACGGGCGGCACGATCACGTTCCGTGGCGAGCGGATCGACGGGCTCACGTCGCGCCAGATCGTCCGCCGCGGCATCGGCCGTACCTTCCAGCACGTGAAGCTGCTGCCCGCGATGACGGTGCTCGAGAACGTCGCGATCGGTGCGCATCTGCGCGGCCATACGGGCGTCTGGCGCAGCATCGCGCGGCTCAATGCACACGAGGAGGCGCAACTGCTGGCCGAAGCCGCACGCCAGATCCGCCGCGTGGGGCTCGAGAAGCACATGTACGACGAAGCGGGCAGCCTCGCGCTCGGCCAGCAGCGGATTCTCGAAATCGCCCGCGCGCTGTGCTGCGATCCGACGCTGCTGCTGCTCGACGAGCCGGCTGCGGGGCTGCGTTACCAGGAGAAGCAACAGCTCGCCGACCTGCTGCGACGGCTAAAGGCGGAAGGCATGAGCGTGTTGCTCGTGGAACATGACATGGATTTCGTGATGAATCTCACCGACCGGCTGGTGGTGATGGAGTTCGGCACGCGGATCGCGGAAGGGTTGCCGCAGGATGTGCAGCAGGACCCGGCCGTGCTTGAAGCGTATCTGGGCGGGGTGGAGTGATGACGGACACGACGATGCCGATTCTCGAAGTGCGCGGGCTGGCAGTCCGGTACGGGAAGGTGGAGGCACTGCACGGTGCGGCGATCAAGGTCGGTGCGGGGCAGATCGTCAGCGTGATCGGCCCGAACGGTGCCGGCAAGTCGACGCTGCTGAACGCGATCATGGGCGCGTTGCCGGTTACGGGGCATGCGTCGGGCGCGGTCGTGTACCGCGGCAGCGACGTCGGTGCGTTGCCGGTCGAGCAGCGTGTCGCGCGCGGGATGTGCCTCGTACCGGAAAAGCGCGAGCTGTTCAGCACGATGACGGTCGAGGACAACCTTGTGCTGGGTGCATATCGCCGCAAGCAGGCTGGCGAATCGAACTTCCTCGACCAGCTCGACCACGTGTTCGTGCTGTTCCCGCGGCTGAAGGAGCGCCGCAAGCAGGCGGCCGGCACGCTGTCGGGCGGCGAGCGGCAGATGCTTGCGGTCGGCCGCGCGCTGATGGGCAAGCCCGACCTGTTGATGCTCGACGAGCCGAGCCTCGGGCTCGCGCCGCTGATCGTGAAGGAGATCTTTCATATCATCAGCGCGTTGCGCGGTACGGGGGTGGCGACGTTGCTGATCGAACAGAACGCGCGGGCCGCGTTGCAGATCTCGGATTACGGCTATGTGCTGGAGACCGGTGAGGTTGCGCTGGAAGGGCCGGCCGCCGAGCTTGCGCAGAATCCGCGCGTGATCGAAACGTACCTGGGGCTGGCGAAGAAGACGGCTTGATGGCCCGAGCGGTTGGCGGGAAACGAACGGCGTGTTTCACGTGAAACACGCCGTTTTTATTTGCCGGTGAGGCCTTGTTGGCTCGAGGTCTGGGGATAAGCGCCGGAGGAATCGTCTTAAGTCCTGTGCGGTGGTGGCTCGTTCCACAGGCCGATGATGTGTGGAACCTCGGTGGACAAGGGTGAGAGCAACCGGCAGAAATGCTGTGAAGAGAAGGGGGCACAGCATGTCGTGTTCGCGCGGCCTCGCGGGCCACAGATATCGATCGGGTCATATTCCGCCTGCGGCGTTCTCGCCAGTCAGGTTTTTTGCACAGGTGCAGCGATGTACGGCAAACCGTGCTCGGGCTTTGCCTGAACAGGCTCGGCACCCTGGATTCTCCCGTCCACGGCCCAAAAATCGACGAAATGCACAGACCCTACCATTCGGACGGCATTCGGGTGAAAAGCGAACCCGCTATAATTCGGCCCATACATTTCTCTGATAGGTTCGTGCGCAGCTCGGCGTGCGGAATCCACCATGCTTTTTCCCACAGAATTTGACGTCATCGTCGTCGGTGGCGGTCATGCCGGCACGGAAGCCGCGCTGGCGTCCGCCCGTATGGGCGCGAAGACGCTGCTGCTGACCCACAATATCGAAACGCTCGGGCAGATGAGCTGCAATCCGTCGATCGGCGGCATCGGCAAGGGCCATCTGGTCAAGGAAGTCGACGCGCTGGGCGGCGCAATGGCCGCCGCGACGGACGAGAGCGGTATTCAGTTCCGGATCCTCAATTCGTCGAAGGGCCCGGCCGTGCGCGCGACGCGTGCGCAGGCCGACCGCATCCTGTACAAGGCCGCGATCCGCCACCGGCTCGAGAACCAGCCGAACCTGTGGCTGTTCCAGCAGGCCGTCGACGACCTGATGGTCGAAGGCGACCGCGTGGTGGGCGCCGTCACGCAGATCGGTATCCGCTTCCGTTCGCGTGCGGTCGTGCTGACGGCCGGCACGTTCCTCGACGGCAAGATCCACGTCGGCCTGAACAACTACACGGGCGGCCGCGCCGGCGATCCGGCAGCCGTGTCGCTGTCGTCGCGCCTGAAGGAGCTGAGGCTGCCGCAGGGCCGGTTGAAGACCGGTACGCCCCCGCGTATCGACGGCCGGACGATCGACTTCTCGAAGCTCGACGAGCAGCCGGGCGACCTCGATCCGATTCCCGTGTTTTCGTTCCTGGGCCGCGCGGAGCAGCATCCGCAGCAGCTGCCGTGCTGGGTCACGCATACGAACGAACGCACGCACGACATCATTCGCGGCGGCCTCGACCGTTCGCCTATGTATACAGGCGTGATCGAAGGCGTCGGGCCGCGTTATTGCCCGTCGATCGAGGACAAGATCCACCGGTTCGCGTCGAAGGAATCGCACCAGATCTTTCTCGAGCCGGAAGGGCTGACGACCAACGAGTTCTACCCGAACGGGATCTCGACGAGCCTGCCGTTCGATGTCCAGCTCGAGCTCGTGCATTCGATGCGCGGCCTCGAGAACGCGCACATCCTGCGCCCGGGTTATGCGATCGAGTACGACTATTTCGACCCGCGCGCGCTGAAGGCGTCGCTCGAGACCAAGGCGATCAACGGGTTGTTCTTTGCGGGCCAGATCAACGGCACGACCGGCTATGAAGAGGCGGCCGCGCAGGGCTTGCTGGCCGGCCTCAATGCGGGGCGCTATGTGCAGGAGAAGGACGCGTGGTGCCCGCGTCGTGACCAGGCCTATCTGGGCGTGCTGGTCGACGATCTCGTGACGCGTGGCGTGGCCGAGCCGTACCGGATGTTCACGAGCCGTGCCGAGTATCGCCTGAGCCTGCGTGAAGACAATGCCGACATGCGCCTGACCGAGATCGGCCGCGAGCTGGGGCTCGTCGACGACGCGCGCTGGGACGCATTCAGCCGGAAGCGCGACGCTGTTTCACGTGAAACCGAACGCCTGAAGTCGACGTGGGTCACGCCGAAGACGCTGCCGCCGGAAGAGGCGACCGCGCTGCTCGGCAAGGCGATCGATCACGAATACAGCCTCGCCGAACTGCTGCGTCGTCCGGGCATCAGCTACGACGGCGTATGCGGGCTAAAGGGTGGTGAATGCGGTCCCGCGGAGCCGCTGACCGACGATCCGGTGCTGCTCGAGCAGATCAAGGAGCAGGTCGAGATTGGTATCAAGTATCAGGGCTATATCGAGCGCCAGGCATCCGAGATCGAACGCAACGACGCGAACGAGAACACGCGCTTGCCCGACGGTATCGATTACCGTGAAGTGCGCGGGCTGTCGTTCGAAGTGAGCCAGAAGCTCAACGAGTTCCGGCCGGAAACGATCGGGCAGGCATCGCGCATCTCGGGCGTCACGCCGGCGGCAATCTCGCTGCTGATGGTGCACCTGAAGCGTCGCGGGCTGGGCCGTCGGAATGGCACGGCCGCCGAGGCAACGGAGCAGGGGGACGGCGCCGTCCCGACGCAACAATGACGGCGCGTCGCGCGCCGGCGGTTAATCGGGACGTACTGGAACAGATGCTCGTCGAAGGCACGGCGGCGCTCGACCTCACGCTGACGGATGCTCAGCGCAACCAGTTGCTCGACTATGTCGCGCTGCTCGGCAAGTGGAACGCGGTCTACAACCTGACCGCGATCCGCGACCCGAAGCAGATGCTGATCCAGCACATCCTCGATTCGCTTTCGATCGTCCCGCATCTGCGCGGCCGTGCGTCGGCGCGTGTGCTCGACGTCGGTTCGGGCGGCGGGTTGCCCGGCATCGTGCTCGCGATCGTCGAGCCGGACTGGCAGGTCACGCTGAACGATATCGTGCAGAAGAAGTCTGCATTCCAGACGCAGATGCGCGCGGAACTGAAGCTCGCGAACCTGTCGGTCGTCACCGGGCGGGTCGAATCGCTGCAGCCGGGCGTCGAAGTGCCGGAAAAATTCGACATGATCGTATCCCGCGCTTTCGCGGATCTGTCCGACTTCGTTAAACTTGCTCGACATCTGGTTGCGCCGGGTGGATCGATCTGGGCAATGAAGGGCGTTCACCCGGATGATGAAATTGCGCGTTTGCCGGAAGGCAGCCGCGTGAAGCAGACGATCCGGCTGGCGGTGCCGATGCTCGATGCCGAGCGGCATCTGTTCGAAGTGGCCGTCGACGACGCGAATTGAAGGCGCGCGGTAGCGCGCCGTTTGTTTGAAGGTAAAGGGAACACACCAACGATGGCAAAGATCTTCTGCGTTGCGAACCAGAAGGGGGGCGTCGGCAAGACGACGACATCGGTCAATCTCGCCGCAAGCCTTGCAGCGCAGGAGCAACGAGTCCTGCTGATCGATCTCGACCCGCAGGGCAACGCGACGATGGGCAGCGGGATCGACAAGGCCGCCTGTGAGGCGACCGTGTACGAAGTGCTGGTCGATGGCGTGTCGGTCGCCGATGCGCGCATCCGCCCGGACGGCGTCACCTACGACGTGCTGCCCGCGAACCGCGAGCTGTCCGGTGCCGAGATCGAACTGATCAGCATCGACAACCGCGAGCGCCGGCTGAAAGCAGCGCTCGAACGCGTGGCCGACGACTACGATTTCGTGCTGATCGATTGCCCGCCGACGCTGTCGCTGCTGACGCTGAACGGGTTGTGCGCGGCACATGGCGTCGTGATCCCGATGCAGTGCGAGTACTTCGCGCTGGAAGGGTTGTCGGACCTCGTCAACACGATCAAGCAGGTTCACGCGAACATGAACCGCGACCTGAAGATCATCGGCTTGCTGCGTGTGATGTTCGATCCGCGCATCACGCTGCAGCAGCAAGTCTCCGATCAACTGAAAGCGCACTTTGGCGACAAGGTGTTCGACGCGGTGATTCCGCGCAACGTGCGCCTGGCGGAAGCGCCGAGTTACGGGTTGCCGGGCGTCGTGTTCGACCGCAGCTCGCGCGGTGCGCAGGCGTATCTCCAGTTCGGTGCCGAGATGATCGAACGCGTCCGCGCGTTCGAGGTGTCGTGATCCGGACATGAGCGAAGCGAGGAAGAAAGACATGAACGCGGTACCAAAGAAGAAGGGCTTGGGACGTGGCCTCGAAGCGCTGCTCGGCGGCAGCGCCGATATCACCGAAGCGGTGAAGATCGAAGGGGCGCCGAACACGCTCGCGCTCGGCAAGCTGCAGGCCGGCAAGTACCAGCCGCGGACGCGGATGGACGAGGGCAGCCTGCAGGAGCTCGCGGCCAGCATTCGCGCTCAGGGCGTGATGCAGCCGATCCTGGTACGGCCCATTTCATCAGACAAATACGAGATCATTGCAGGCGAGCGGCGGTTCCGCGCGGCGCGCCTGGCCGGTCTCGATGAAGTGCCGGTGCTCGTAAAGGACGTGTCCGATCAGGCTGCCGCCGCGATGGCGCTGATCGAGAACATCCAGCGCGAGGACCTGAACCCGCTTGAAGAAGCGCACGGTATCCAGCGCCTGCTCGACGAGTTCGGTTTCACGCACGAGCAGGCGGCCGAATCGGTCGGCCGTTCGCGCAGCGCGGTGTCGAACCTGCTGCGCCTGCTGAACCTCGCGTCGCCGGTGCAGACGATGCTGCTGGCCGGCGATCTCGACATGGGGCACGCGCGCGCGCTGCTCGCCGTCGATGCGGCCACGCAGATCACGCTCGCGCATCAGGTCGTCAACAAGCGCATGTCGGTGCGCGAAACCGAGAAGCTCGTCGCACATACGACGAAGGAAGCGCCGGCCGTGAAGGCGCGCGCGAAGGACGACGGCGGCCGCGATACGCGCCGTCTCGAAGAGGAGTTGTCCGACCTGCTCGCGTCGACGGTGAAGATCAAGCTCGGCCGCCGCGGGCGCGGGCAGGTGACGATCGACTTCGGCAACCTCGATGCGCTCGAGGGCATTCTCGCGCGGCTGCGCGGCAACGTCGCAACCGAAGAGTAAGGACAGTCAATGGAGAAGACGGGCGCACCGGCGCCGCGCCGGTGGCTCGGATGGCTTGCGCAGGAACCGGTACTGTCGGTGCTTGCACTCGGCCTGATCGTGCTGCAATGGGTGCGTCCGCAACCATTTTCGGTGCTTGCAGGTCGCGTCGACTGGCAGACGGTCGCGACGCTCGCGGGCCTGCTGATGCTGACCAAGGCACTCGAGCTGTCCGGTTGCCTGATGTGGCTCGCGCACCGCATTGTGCATCACGTGCATTCCGAACGCGGGCTCGCGATGCTGCTGGTCGGATTCGCCGCGGTACTGTCGATGTGGCTCACCAACGACGTCGCGCTGTTCGTCGTCGTGCCGTTGATGGTGTCGCTGCGTGCACTGACGCCGCTACCGTTCCGGCGGCTCGTGATCGTCGTCGCGCTGGCCGTCAACGCGGGGTCCGTCGCGACACCGCTCGGCAATCCCCAGAATCTTTTCCTGTGGCAATTGAGCGGCGTGTCGTTCGGCCGCTTCGTGGTTACGCTCGGGCCGCTGGCGCTTGCGTTGATGGCGTTGCTGCTCGTGCTGACCGCGTTCATGTTTCGCGCGAAGCCGCTCGATCTGTCCGGCGACGCCATCGCGTTACCGGTACAGCGCATGCACGCGCTGATCGCGGCAGTGCTGTTCGCTGCATTCGTACTGCTCGCCGATGCCCACCATCCGCTGCCGGGCCTCGTCGGCGTCGCCATCGTCCTGCTCGCAGTCAAACGCAACGCAGTCCTGAAGATCGACTGGCTGCTGCTGCTGATCTTCGTGCTGATGTTCGTCGTGCTGCGCAGCGCGGCCGCGCTGCCCGTCGTGCACGACACGATCGCGAATGCGCGGCTCGATTCGCCGCTGCGCGTCTATGCCGCGGGCGCCGTGCTGTCACAGGTGATCAGCAATGTGCCGGCGGCGATCCTGCTGTCGGAATTCACGCACGACTGGCGTGCGCTGGCGTTCGGCGTATCGGTCGGCGGTTTCGGTTTTGCCATCGGTTCGCTTGCGAACCTGATCGCGGTGCGTCTCGCGAAGGAGCCGCGCATGTGGCTGCCGTTTCATCTGGTGTCGATTCCGTTCGCGCTCGTGAGCGCGGCACTTGGCGCGTGGTTGCTCGTTCACGGTTGAGCAAGGCGGGTGCGCGGCACAGGTGTGCGATTCGAGGGGCGGGGAGGGGTGCAGTGTTCGCGGTGGTTATAGGCTGTTGATAAGTGCCGCAACCCACAGTCGAACACCTGTGGTGGCGCGACAACTGATTGGACGTATCGATGCGCGAGCGTCCGGTCGAATTTCACCCGTCGCGCACGACCGATCGGCCAGGGCGCTTCGCGTGTTCCGGGCCGTCGTGCCAAGTCATTCCGGGCGAGTGTTTCACCGCGCATTTCCCGCGGCGATCGTGCCGCTCCGCCCGGACCCGTACCGGGCATCGTTTCCCCGTCATTCCCCCCTGCCGCCGGCGTTTTACGCGCAAGAAATACCGGTGCAAGAAATCGACCTTACAACTGTCATCGTACGTCGTCGAATCGGGTGTTTTTTCACATGATGAGGCGTCGTTTTATGCAGGTTTTTGTCGCGTCTAAAGCCTTGAATCACTTGCAACTATCGCTTACAATCGCCCGGATTTGTTAGCTAGGCACCCCTGAAAGCTTTCAGAAAGCTTGGGGTCGGGTTCAAGGACTTTGCGGAAGATTGCGATGGCGGGTCAGGCGCCGGACGACAGGCACGATGATCAGCGCACGCAACGCCCCGCTTCGGCGGCCGGTGAGTGGCGCGAATCCGACGACTGGGATGTCGAGCAGCAAGATAACAACATCGTTCCGCTTACACGGACGGAAGCCGAGAGGCTGTTCGGTCCGAACGTGAGCAAGCCCTCGCGCGTGACCCCCTACAAGGTGGTGTTCGCGCAAGTGGTCCTGTCCCTGGTTGCAACGCTGGCGTGGTGGCTGTTTTCGAAGTCGCCGGGCGCCGCTGCGCAATCCGCGTTTCTGGGCGGAGCGATTGGCTGGGTGCCAAGTGCGGTATTCGTGGCACGACTGAAGGCAGGTGGCTCGGCCACCGTGATGAGCTGGGTGATGGGCGAAGCCCTGAAGCTCGCTCTGACGATCGGGATGTTCACCGCAGTGGCGTTCGGCTGGGCCGGCGTGCACTGGGTGCCGTTCCTCGTCACGTACCTCGTCGTGCTGAAGACCTACTGGATCGCGCTGGCCTGGCGGTAAGGAACAAGCAGCGTGCGGTTTCGACAGCGAACCGCACCGGCCCGTTCCCGCAATAGCGTGTTGCGGAACAGGCAAAACGATTTTCGACAATTTGGGTGGCATTAACGATATGGCAGCTAGCGAAGGCACGCGCGGTCCGGATCCGTCCGAGTACATTGCGCACCACTTGCAGAATTTCTCCACCTCGCATCAGACGTCGATTTTCGACATCCACGTCTGGAATCTCGACACGCTGTTCTGGTCGATCGTGTGCGGCATCGTGACGATCGTCCTGCTGCGTCTGGCCGCCCGCAAGGCGACGTCGGGCGTGCCGGGCCGCTTCCAGTGCGCGATCGAGATGCTCGTCGAAATGGTCGAAGACCAGTCGAAGGCCATCGTCCACGGCAATCGTACCTTCATCGCTCCGCTCGCCCTCACGGTGTTCGTGTGGGTCGCGCTGATGAACTCCCTCGACTTCCTCCCGGTCGACCTGCCGGGCCGCGTGATCGGCCTGCTCGGTCTGTCGGACGTGATTTCCCACCATCGCATCGTCCCGACGGCCGACCTGAACGGCACGCTCGGCATCGCGCTCGGCGTGTTCGTCCTGATGATCTACTACAGCATCAAGATCAAGGGCGCGGGCGGCTTCGTGCACGAGCTGCTGTCGGCACCGTTCGGCGCACACCCGCTGCTGTGGATCCCGAACCTCGCGCTCAACATTGTCGAATATCTCGCGAAGACCGTTTCTCTCGGTATGCGGCTGTTCGGCAACATGTACGCGGGTGAGCTGTTGTTCCTGTTGATCGCCCTGCTCGGCAGCATGTGGAGCTTCGGTGGCGACGCAACGTTCCTCGGCTTCGTTGGTCATGTGATCGCGGGTAGCGTCTGGGCAATCTTCCACATCCTGATTGTTCTGTTGCAGGCATTCATTTTCATGATGCTGACGCTGGTGTATCTCGGCCAGGCGCACGACAAGCACTAAGCGCGGCGTGCAAGAAAGAGTCTTCGTTTTAGTTTTTTAAATCTCAGTTCCAAGTCTTTTCACAAAGGAGTGATCATGCAAGCTTACATCGCCAACATCCAGGGTCTGACCGCCATCGGTATCGGCATCATCATCGGCCTGGGTGCAATCGGCGCCTGTATCGGTATCGCGCTGATGGGTGGCAAGTACATCGAAGCCTGCGCGCGTCAGCCGGAACTCATCAACCCGCTGCAAACGAAGATGTTCCTGCTGGCTGGCCTGATCGACGCTGCATTCCTGATCGGCGTTGGTGTCGCAATGCTGTTCGCGTTCGCGAACCCGCTCCTGTCGAAGCTCGCAGGCTAAGGTTCCTCGGAAATATGCGTCCGGCGTGAGCCGGCGCAGGGCGGAACGGAGACTTGGGGCGCTGATCGAATGCAACTCGATGAGCGCCTTACCGTTTCATTTTTCCGGAATAGCAGATAAGGAAACACCGTGAATCTCAACGCAACTCTGTTTGCGCAAATGGTCGTGTTCCTGGTCCTCGCGTGGTTCACGATGAAATTCGTGTGGCCGCCGTTGATCAACGCCCTCGACGAACGTTCGAAGAAGATCGCCGACGGCCTCGCCGCCGCGGAGAAGGGCAAGGCGGAACTCGACGCAGCGCACAAGCGCGTGGACCAGGAACTCGCGCAGGCCCGCAACGACGGCCAGCAGCGCATCGCCGACGCCGAAAAGCGTGCCCAGGCGGTCGCCGAGGAAATCAAGGCCAACGCCCAGGCTGAAGCCGCCCGCATCGTCGCTCAGGCGAAGGCGGAAGCAGAACAGCAAATCGTGAAGGCGCGCGAAGCGCTGCGTGGCGAAGTCGCCGCGCTGGCCGTGAAGGGCGCCGAGCAGATCCTGAAGCGCGAAGTCGATCAAACGGCCCACGCCCAACTGCTGAATCAACTGAAAGCCGAGCTCTGATCATGGCCGAACTTGCAACCATCGCCCGCCCTTACGCAGAAGCGCTGTTCCGCGTGGCCGAGGGCGGTGACATCGCCGCCTGGTCCACGCTCGTGCAAGAGCTGGCCCAGGTTGCGCGTCTGCCGGAAGTGCTGTCGGTCGCGTCGAGCCCGAAGGTGACGCGCACGCAAGTAGCCGAGTTGCTGCTTGCTGCGGTGAAGTCGCCGCTCGCGGCCGGCGCCGAAGCGAAGAACTTCGTGCAGATGCTGGTCGACAATCATCGCATCGCGCTGCTGCCGGAAATTGCCGAGCAGTTCGAGGCGCTCAAGAACGAACGTGAAGGCGCAGCCGACGCCGAGATCGTGAGCGCGTTCCCGCTGAACGGCGCGGATCTCGACAGTCTCGTCTCGGGCCTCGAACGCAAGTTCAAGCGCAAGCTGAAACCGACGGTCGAAGTCGATTCGTCGCTGATCGGCGGCGTGCGCGTGACGGTCGGCGACGAAGTGCTCGACACCTCGGTTCGCGCGCGCCTCGCATCGATGCAGGCTGCCTTGACCGCCTGAGCGCCACGCCGGCACGCAACAGAATTGACTATCAGGAGCGAATAATGCAACTCAATCCCTCTGAGATCAGCGAGCTGATCAAGAGCCGGATCCAGGGCCTTGAAGCGAGCGCAGACGTTCGCAACCAGGGCACCGTGATCTCCGTGACCGACGGTATCGTGCGTATCCACGGCCTGTCGGACGTGATGCAGGGCGAAATGCTCGAGTTTCCGGGCAACACGTTCGGTCTCGCGCTGAACCTCGAGCGCGACTCGGTCGGCGCGGTGATTCTCGGCGAATACGAACACATCTCGGAAGGCGACGTCGTCAAGACGACGGGCCGCATTCTCGAAGTGCCGGTGGGTCCGGAACTCGTCGGCCGCGTGGTCGATGCGCTCGGCAACCCGATCGACGGCAAGGGCCCGGTCAACGCGAAGCTGACCGACGCGATCGAAAAGATCGCCCCGGGCGTGATCTGGCGCAAGTCGGTGTCGCAGCCGGTGCAGACGGGCATCAAGTCGATCGACGCGATGGTGCCGATCGGCCGTGGCCAGCGTGAGCTGATCATCGGCGACCGTCAGTGCGGCAAGACCGCGGTGGCGCTCGACGCGATCATCAACCAGAAGGGCAAGGACCTGATCTGTATCTACGTCGCGATCGGCCAGAAGGCTTCGTCGATCATGAACGTGGTTCGCAAGCTCGAAGAAACGGGCGCGATGGAATACACGATCGTCGTCGCCGCTTCGGCGTCGGATTCGGCTGCGATGCAGTACCTCGCACCGTACGCCGGCTGCACGATGGGCGAATACTTCCGCGACCGCGGCCAGGACGCGCTGATCATCTATGACGACTTGACCAAGCAAGCCTGGGCATACCGTCAGATCTCGCTGCTGCTGCGCCGCCCGCCGGGCCGTGAAGCGTACCCGGGCGACGTGTTCTATCTGCACTCGCGCCTGCTGGAGCGTGCCGCTCGCGTGTCGGAAGAGTACGTCGAGAAGTTCACGAACGGCGAAGTGAAGGGCAAGAGCGGTTCGCTGACGGCACTGCCGGTCATCGAAACGCAGGCGGGCGACGTGACCGCGTTCGTTCCGACGAACGTGATCTCGATCACCGACGGCCAGATCTTCCTGGAAACCGACCTGTTCAACGCAGGCATCCGCCCGGCAATCAACGCCGGCGTGTCGGTGTCGCGAGTCGGTGGCGCCGCTCAGACGAAGGTCGTGAAGAAGCTGTCGGGCGGTATCCGTACCGACCTCGCGCAGTACCGTGAACTGGCTGCATTCGCGCAGTTCGCATCGGACCTCGACGAAGCGACCCGCAAGCAGCTCGAGCGCGGCCGCCGCGTGACGGAACTGCTGAAGCAGCCGCAGTACCAGCCGCTGCAGGTCTGGGAACTGGCCGTGTCGCTGTACGCCGCGAACAACGGCTACCTCGACGATCTCGACGTCAAGCAAGTGCTGTCGTTCGAGAAGGGCCTGCGCGAAAACCTGAAGACCAGCCACGCTGACCTCATCAAGCGCATCGAAGACACCAAGGATCTCTCGAAGGACGACGAAGGCGCGCTGCGCTCGGCGATCGAATCCTTCAAGAAGTCCGGTGCCTATTGATCCGCGAGTGACACATTGAGGCCGCGCGGGTGCTGATGCGCCCGCGCCGCTTCGGTGAGCGATGCATGAGCCCCGAGTAAAGCGCTAAAGCGCTAACCCGGGGCGCAAAGGAGCAAGCTATGGCTGGAATGAAGGAAATTCGCGGCAAGATCAAGAGCGTGCAGAACACGCGCAAGATCACGAAGGCGATGGAGATGGTGGCCGCATCGAAGATGCGCCGCGCGCAGGAACGCATGCGCGCCGCTCGTCCGTATGCGGACAAGGTCCGTGCCATCGCCGCGCACATGAGCCGTGCGAACCCGGAGTACCGCCACCCGTTCATGGTGGCAAACGACGGCGCGAAGACGGCCGGCATCATCCTCGTCACGACGGACAAGGGGTTGTGCGGCGGTTTGAACACCAACGTGCTGCGTGCGACGGTGCAGAAGTTCAAGGAGCTGGAAGAGAAGGGCCAGAAGGTCGAAGCCACCGCGATCGGCGGCAAGGGCCTCGGGTTCCTGAACCGCTTCGGCGCGAAGGTGATGTCGCAGGTCGTGCACCTCGGCGACACCCCGCATCTGGACAAGCTGATCGGCGCCGTGAAGACGCAGCTCGATCTGTATTCGGAAGGCAAGCTGTCGGCGGTTTATATCGCTTACACGCGCTTCGTCAACACGATGAAGCAGGAAGCCGTGATCGAGCAGCTGCTGCCGCTGTCGTCGGAACACTTCGAAGCCGATGACGGTACGCCGGCCACGTCGTGGGACTACATCTACGAGCCGGACGCGCAGGCAGTCGTCGACGAACTGCTCGTGCGTTACGTCGAGGCGCTGGTGTACCAGGCCGTCGCGGAAAACATGGCGTCCGAGCAATCGGCGCGCATGGTCGCGATGAAGGCCGCGTCCGACAACGCGAAGACGGTGATCAGCGAACTGCAGCTCGTATACAACAAGAGCCGTCAGGCCGCGATTACGAAAGAACTGTCGGAGATCGTCGGCGGCGCAGCCGCTGTTTAAGCGCGCGCCCGGGACGACAACTGCGCCTTTGCGCGAGTAAAGAATCAGGTATTTAAAGGAAAAGCGATGAGTACTGCTGCTTTGGTAGAAGGCAAGATCGTACAGTGCATCGGCGCCGTTATCGACGTGGAATTCCCGCGCGACAGCATGCCGAAGATCTACGACGCGCTTATTCTCGATGGCTCGGAACTGACGCTCGAAGTCCAGCAGCAGCTGGGCGACGGCGTGGTCCGTACCATCTGTCTGGGTGCTTCCGACGGCCTGCGCCGCGGCCTGACCGTGAAGAACACGGCAAAGCCGATCTCGGTGCCGGTCGGCAAGCCGACCCTCGGCCGGATCATGGACGTCCTCGGCCGTCCGATCGACGAAGCCGGCCCGATCGAAAGCGAACATACGCGTTCGATCCACCAGAAGGCTCCGGCGTTCGACGAACTGTCGCCGTCGACCGAACTGCTCGAAACGGGTATCAAGGTCATCGACCTGATCTGCCCGTTCGCCAAGGGCGGCAAGGTTGGCCTGTTCGGCGGTGCCGGCGTGGGCAAGACCGTCAACATGATGGAGCTCATCAACAACATCGCGAAGGAACACGGCGGTTACTCCGTGTTCGCGGGCGTGGGCGAGCGTACCCGTGAAGGGAACGACTTCTACCACGAAATGAAGGACTCGAACGTTCTCGACAAGGTCGCGCTGGTGTACGGCCAGATGAACGAGCCGCCGGGCAACCGTCTGCGCGTCGCGCTGACCGGCCTGACGATGGCCGAGCACTTCCGTGACGAAGGCCTCGACGTGCTGTTCTTCGTCGACAACATCTACCGTTTCACGCTGGCCGGTACCGAAGTGTCGGCACTGCTCGGCCGTATGCCGTCGGCAGTGGGCTATCAGCCGACGCTGGCTGAAGAAATGGGCAAGCTGCAAGAGCGCATCACGTCGACCAAGAAGGGCTCGATTACGTCGGTCCAGGCCGTGTACGTCCCTGCGGACGACTTGACCGACCCGTCGCCGGCGACGACCTTCGGCCACCTGGACGCAACCGTCGTTCTGTCGCGTGACATCGCTTCGCTGGGTATCTACCCGGCGGTCGACCCGCTCGACTCGACGTCGCGCCAGATCGACCCGAACGTGATCGGTGAAGAGCACTACTCGATCACCCGTCGCGTTCAGCAGACGCTGCAGCGCTACAAGGAACTGCGCGACATCATCGCGATTCTGGGCATGGACGAACTGTCGCCGGAAGACAAGCTGTCGGTCGCACGTGCACGTAAGATCCAGCGTTTCCTGTCGCAGCCGTTCCACGTTGCTGAAGTGTTCACGGGCTCGCCGGGCAAGTACGTGCCGCTGAAGGAAACGATCCGCGGCTTCAAGATGATCGTCGACGGCGAGTGCGACCACCTGCCGGAACAGGCGTTCTACATGGTCGGCACGATCGACGAAGCCTTCGAAAAGGCCAAGAAGATCCAGTAAGGGTCGGGTGTAACGCAGCGGGCGCCGTTGAGGTCGTTGATTCTCCTGTACCCCCGGGGACAGGAGACACGGCGCCCACGTAATACGCTCAACCAGGAGTCGATATGGCAACCATCAAAGTAGACGTCGTCAGCGCGGAAGAGCAGATCTTCTCGGGCGAGGCGAAATTCGTCGCGCTGCCGGGCGAAACGGGTGAGCTGGGCATTCTGCCGGGTCACACGCCGCTGATCACGCGGATTCGTCCGGGTGCGGTGCGCATCGAAGTCGAGGGCGGCAACGACGAATTCGTGTTCGTCGCGGGCGGCATTCTCGAAGTGCAGCCGGGCGCCGTGACGGTGCTCGCCGATACCGCGATCCGCGGCAAGGACCTCGACGCGGCGAAAGCCGAGGAAGCGCGCAAGCGTGCCGAGGAAACGCTGCAGAACGCGAAGTCGGATCTCGACCTCGCGAAGGCGCAATCCGAGCTCGCGACCGCGATGGCGCAGCTCGAAGCGATCCAGCGTCTGGCGAAGATCCGCAGCCGGCACTAAGCCGCGCCGCGTATCCCGCGAAAGAAAGCAGCCTTCGGGCTGCTTTTTTTCGTCTGCGGATTGCGGGCCAGATCATTCCGTCCGGTCGTGCTATTTCATCCGTCCGCCGCGAATTGATGTCAGAGTGTCGTCAGCGGAGCGCGGCATCATCCGCAGTGAGGCTGTCCGTCGCGATCGAGGCGATGGAGGCGGGCGCGGCAGGCGCGCGCGGGCCGATCAGACCAAAAAGACGGAGACATTCATGGCAGCAGACCTTGGCGTGGGCGCGCTGATCGCGCCCGAGAACGGCTTGTCGTACGTGCGTGGCGCGACCGACGTGCCGCTGTCCGAAGCGACGATCGGTCGGTTCCTGCGCGACACCGCCGGCCGCTTTCCCGACCGTCCGGCCGTCGTGTTCCGCGAGCAGCAGGTGCGCTGGACCTGGCGCGAGTTCGCGAACGAGGTCGACGTGCTCGCGGCGGGGCTGGCCGCGCTCGGTATAGTGAAGGGCGACCGCGTCGGCATCTGGTCGCCGAACCGCAGCGAATGGCTGCTCACGCAGTTCGCGACCGCGCGCATCGGTGCGGTGCTCGTCAACCTGAATCCGGCCTACCGGCTCGCCGAGCTCGAATACGCGCTGAACAAGGTCGGCTGCAAGGCCGTGATCACGGCCGAGCGCTTCAAGTCGTCGGCCTACGTCGAGATGCTGCAGGCCATCGCGCCGGAGCTCGCGACCACGACGCCGGGCGACCTGCACGCGGCACGCGTGCCGAGCCTGCGCACGGTCGTGTCGATGGGCGACGTCGCGCCGGCCGGCATGTTCCGCTTCGCGGACGTGATGACACGCGGCCGCCAGGCCGTCGATCCGGGATTGCTCGATGCAATCGGCGCGACGCTCACGGCCAACGAACCGATCAACATCCAGTTCACGAGCGGCACGACCGGCAGCCCGAAGGGCGCGACGCTCACGCACCGCAACGTCGTCAACAACGGGCGCTCGATCGCGACCGCGATGCGCTTCACCGAGCACGACACGCTGTGCATCCCGGTGCCGCTCTATCACTGCTTCGGGATGGTGCTGGCCGTGCTTGCGTGCGTGTCGAAGGGCGCGGCGATGGTGTTCCCCGGCGAGGCGTTCGATCCGGTTGCGACGCTCGCGGCCGTGGCCGGCGAGCGCTGCACCGCGCTGCACGGCGTGCCGACGATGTTCATCGCCGAGCTCGATCATCCGGCGTTCTCGACCTTCGATCTTTCGACGCTGCGCACCGGGATCATGGCCGGCTCGCCGTGCCCGATCGAGACGATGAAGCGCGTCGTGTCGCAGATGCACCTGTCGGAGATCACGATCGCGTACGGGATGACGGAGACGAGCCCCGTATCGTTCCAGAGTTCGACCGACGATCCGCTCGAGAAGCGCACGACGACGGTCGGCCGCATCCAGCCGCACCTGGAAGTGAAGATCGTCGATGCGAGCGGCGACATCGTGCCGGTCGGCGCGACGGGCGAGCTCTGCACGAAGGGCTATTCGGTGATGCTCGGCTACTGGGACGACGACGCGAAGACGCGCGAGGTGCTGGTCGACGGCTGGATGCACACGGGCGACCTCGCGACGCTCGATGCGGACGGCTACTGCAATATCGTCGGCCGCCTGAAGGACATGGTGATCCGCGGCGGCGAGAACGTCTATCCGCGCGAGATCGAGGAGTTCCTGTTTCGGCATCCGAAGATCCAGAGCGCACAGGTGTTCGGCGTGCCGGATGCGAAGTACGGCGAGGAGCTGTGCGCGTGGATCGTGCTGCGCGCGGACGAGCAGATGACGGAGGACGACGTGCGTGCGTTCTGCAGCGGGCAGATCGCGCACTACAAGATTCCGCGCTACATCCGCTTCGTCGACGAGCTGCCGATGACGGTGACGGGCAAGGTGCAGAAGTTCGTGATGCGCGACCGGATGATCGAGGAGCTGAAGCTCGACGTGCAGAAGACCGCTTGATGCGGGACGGCGCGGGAAAAATGCGGGAAAAAACGTGGCGGCCGGCGGGCCGTTACGTTTTCGATGGACGAAAAAAAGCGGGCTTATTAGCCCGCTAAAAACCACACGCTACGGGGTTAGCGCGAGGAGACCAAAGATGAAACCGAATCCGGCGGGGGGCCGGAAACGACTCCAACAGGGATGCCCCTCGGAAGGGCTTCGGTACGTGACCGACTGGCTCGCAGCGCTTCGCGTCCGCTCACACTTGGCACACGAGACCGCATCCGTGTTGAAACCGTTGAGGCCATTGTGGGCGAATTAATGACCCGTCGCGGTAACAAAGTGTTTCAGGTTGTAACGCCCGCCAGATAAGGCTTCCCGGGATTTTTTGCTGTTTTCGGGGTCCTGAAAAAGGTCATTTTTACCCATATTTTCCGCTGCGTTTTCAGCCGATGCGCACGATGCGTTTTTCATGCGTATCGGGCGCGATGAATGGCCGATTTTCACGTCAGAAAGTGCGCGGCATGATCGATACCGCGGATGACGATTCATTCGTCAGAAAGATTTTGAAACGTGATCGGAATGCGCGGAAGTCGGCCGATCGGCCGATTCGGGTGGTTTCGCGCCGATTGTCGGGTCGGGCGGCGCGAGGGCAATGTGTAACGGCGGCAGGTTCGCCGCCGCCATGCCGCGCATTCGGCAGGCGGCGGCCACGGGGTCGATGCCCGTTATCGGCCGCCGCGGACGGGCTTCTTACTTCAGCCACTTGTCCGAAATCGCCTGGTATTCGCCGGTCGACAGCGCGAGATGCAGCCACTGGTCGACGTATTGCTGGAACACGACGTCGCCGCGCGGCACCATGTACGCCTTCTCGCCGAACTGGAACGGCTTGTCCGGATGCACCGAGCACAGCCCCGGATTCAGCTTTTGCTGCAACTGCGTCTCGGACGCATCCGTCACCATCACGTCGGCCTTGCCCGCGAGGATCTGCTTGAAGATCGTCACGTTGTCCGGATAGACGGTCAGGTTCGCATGTGTGAAGAACTGTTTCGCGAACCGCTCGTTGGTACCGCCCGGATTCACGATCACACGCGTCTCCGGCCGGTCGATCTGCGCGACGGTCTGGTACTTGTCGGCGTCCGCGCAGCGCACGATCGGCGTCTTGCCGTCGACGACGTACGGCTGCGTGAAGAACACGCGCTTCTGGCGCTCGAGCGTCGTCGACACACCGCCCACCGCGATGTCGCATTTCGCGACGAAATCGGCGGTCAGGTTCGGCCAGCTCGTCTTCACGAAGTCGGTCTTCACGCCGAGCGATTTCGCGAGCGATTCGGCCATGTCGATGTCGATGCCCTCGAAACGGCCGTCCGTGCGGTAGTACGAATACGGCTTGTAGTCGCCCGTCGTGCATACGCGCAGCGTGCCGCGCGCGAGCACGTCGTCGAGCCGCGAACCGGCCCCCGGCGCGGCGGTGGTGCCGGTGGTGGTCTGCGCGTGCGCGGCGGCGCAGCAGAGCAGCGCGGCCGCGGCGAGCGTGGCGAATGTCTTCATCGGTCTCCTCCTTCATTCGATATGAGCGTCCGATCATAACGGAGCCATCGCGCGCGTCATATGGCCGCCATCGCGTCGGCATGCGCAGCGTGAGGGCGGCTGTCCGGTAAAATGCCGCTTTGCCTTCGCATCGTCGCTCCTACCGTGGCCCATAACCTGCTCAACGACACCTTCCTGCGTGCGCTTCTGCGCGAGCCGACCGACTACACGCCGATCTGGCTGATGCGCCAGGCCGGCCGCTACCTGCCCGAATACAATGCGACGCGTGCGCGCGCCGGCAGCTTCCTCGGCCTCGCGAAGAATCCCGACTACGCGACCGAGGTGACGCTGCAGCCGCTCGAGCGTTTCCCGCTCGACGCCGCGATCCTGTTCTCGGACATCCTGACGATTCCCGACGCGATGGGGCTCGGTCTCGACTTCCAGGTCGGCGAAGGGCCGAAGTTCGCGCATCCGGTGCGCACCGAGGCCGACGTCGCGAAGCTCGCGGTGCCGGACATCGAGGAGACGCTCGGTTATGTGACGGGCGCCGTGCGCGAGATCCGCCGCGCGCTCACCGACGGCCAGGGCCGCCAGCGCGTGCCGCTGATCGGCTTCTCGGGCAGCCCGTGGACGCTCGCGTGCTACATGGTCGAAGGCGGCGGGTCGGACGATTTCCGCACGGTGAAGTCGATGGCGTATTCGCGCCCCGACCTGATGCACCGGATCCTCGACGTGAATGCGCAGGCGGTGGCCGCGTACCTGAACGCGCAGATCGAAGCGGGCGCGCAGGCCGTGATGATCTTCGATACGTGGGGCGGCGCGCTGGCCGACGGCGCATACCAGCGCTTCTCGCTCGACTACATCCGCCGCGTGGTGAGCCAGCTCAAGCGCGAGCACGACGGCGAGCGCGTGCCGGTGATCACGTTCACGAAGGGCGGCGGGCTGTGGCTCGAGGAGATCGCGGCGACCGGCGTCGATGCGGTCGGGCTCGACTGGACGGTCAACCTCGGCGCCGCGCGCGAGCGCGTCGCGGGGCGTGTCGCGCTGCAGGGCAACCTCGATCCGACGATCCTGTTTGCGCCGCCGGCCGCGGTGCGCGAACAGGCGCGCGCGGTGCTCGACAGCTACGGCAACCATCCGGGCCATGTGTTCAACCTCGGCCACGGCATCTCGCAATTCACGTCGCCCGATCACGTCGCCGAACTCGTCGACGAAGTACACAACCACAGCCGCGCGATCCGTAGCCGAGCCGCTGGCTGAACGCAAGCGTTGTCATGCTGCACTGCGGGATGACAGCGTTTCGCTGTCGGGACTAAACAGGGCGCAACCCCGCTCCCGCTGCCGATCCGGTGCTTGTCAAGACTTGACTTATACACATTTTCCACGTTGCAGCGCGGTAGAGCCCTGTATCGGTCAATTTGTCTCGCTATTGTTCGGTAATTTGAATAGCAGCCTTATGGAATAAGGCTCCGCGGGGCGGCGCCCCGCGCGGCGAAAAACAGCGGAAAGCACGGCCCCGCGCGCGTTGCGGCCATTCGGGGGCGAGTTCTCAACAAAGTTATCCACAGGACTGGGCAGGGTATACGGCGATTCCTAATGCGAATCCAAAACTTAGCGCGGAATCTGAAGTTTTACTTTAAGTTCGCTGCCGCGATGCGGACGCGGATGCAAGCCGCCTGTCCTTCGCGTGCCGCTGCCGGTGGGGCGCCGCAATGAGCGGCACCTACCTGCGCGTCGCGCTCGACCATCCGCTCGCGACCCTGTTCGACTACCGCTGCGACGCGCAGCCGGCACCCGTGCCCGGCACGCTCGTGCAGGTGCCGTTCGGCAAGCGGCAGGCCGTCGGGCTCGTTTGCGAAGTGACGACTCACACCGATGTGCCGCCGTCACGGCTGCGCGCGGTCGACGCGATCTGCGCCGACCTGCCCCCGCTGTCGGCGGACTGGCTCGCCCTGGTGTCGTTCGCCGCCGACTACTATCAGCGCGGGCGCGGCGAGGTTGCGCTGCCGGCGCTGCCGCAGGCGCTGCGCGACGCCGGGCGCTGGGGGCGGCTGCTCGCGCCCGAAGTGCGCTACCAGCCGACCGAAGCCGGCCGCGCGGCGTTGCCCGATGCATTGCCCGCGCGCGGCGCCGCGCTGCGGCGGCTTGCACAGGCGCTCGTCGATACCGGTTCGTTGACGCTGCCCGACGCGCGGGCGCTGCATCCGAAGGCGGCCGCGACGCTCGACGACTGGGCCGCGCGCGGCTGGGTCGACGTGGAGGAGATCGGCTGGGCCGATGCGCCTGTGCCCAAAGCTGTGGATAACCTGTCGACAACCGGTGGACGAACCGTGCCGCCGGCACTGACCGACCAGCAGGCCGAGGCGCTCGACGCGATCCGCGCGGCAGCGGGCTTCGCGCCGTTCCTGCTGCACGGCGTGACGGGCAGCGGCAAGACCGAGGTCTATCTGCATGCGCTCGCGTCGCTGCTCGATGCACGGCCGGACGCGCAGGCGCTCGTGCTCGTGCCCGAAATCAACCTGACGCCGCAGTTCGAGGCCGCATTTCGCGCGCGCTTCGCGGGGGCGCTCGCCGACGACGCGATCGTCACGCTGCACAGCGGGCTCGCCGAGGGCGAGCGGGCGCGCAACTGGCTGGCCGCCCACACGGGCCGCGCGCGGATCGTGCTCGGCACGCGCCTGGCGGTGCTGGCGTCGATGCCGACGCTCGCGCTGATCGTCGTCGACGAGGAGCACGAGCCGGCGTACAAGCAGCAGGAAGGGCTGCGCTATTCGGCGCGCGATCTCGCCGTGTGGCGCGCCAAGCAGCTCGGCATCACGGTCGTGCTCGGCTCGGCCACGCCGTCGCTCGAAAGCTGGTGGCAGGCCGAGCAGGGGCGCTATACGAAGCTCACGCTGTCGCGCCGCGCGGTGGCCGACGCGACGCTGCCGACCGTGCGGCTGATCGATCTCGAAGAGGAGCGGCGGCGCGGCCGCGCGTCGATGGGCGGGCTGTCGGGGCCGCTCGTCGCGGCGCTGAAGGCGCGGCTCGAACGCGGCGAGCAGAGCCTCGTGTTCCTGAACCGGCGCGGTTACGCGCCGCAGCTCGCGTGCGACGCATGCGGCTGGGTCGCCGGTTGTCCGCGCTGCAGCGCGTACGTCGTCCTGCACAAGCCCGAGCATGCGCTGCGCTGCCATCACTGCGGCTGGGAGGCGCGCATTCCGCGGTCGTGTCCCGAGTGCGGGAACGTCGACATCGCGCCGCTCGGGCGCGGCACGCAGCGTATCGAGGAGGCGCTCGCCGAGGCCGTGCCGGGCGCGCGGGTGCTGCGGATCGACGCGGACAGCACGCGCCGCAAGGGCAGCGCGCAGGCGCTGTTCTCCGACGTGCATGCGGGCGAGGTCGACATCCTGGTCGGCACGCAGATGATTGCGAAGGGGCACGACTTTCAGCGCGTGTCGCTCGTCGGCGTGCTCAATGCCGACACCGCGCTGTTTTCGCACGATTTCCGGGCGAGCGAACGGCTGTTCGCGCAGTTGATGCAGGTGAGCGGCCGCGCGGGGCGGGCCGGGCTGCCGGGCGAGGTGATGGTGCAGACGCGTTACCCGCGTCATGCGCTGTATCACGCGCTCGGGCGGCAGGATTACGTCGGCTTCGCGAATTCGACGCTCGGCGAGCGCCGCGACGCGCACCTGCCGCCGTTCGTCTACCAGGCGCTGCTGCGCGCCGAAGGGCGCACGCTCGACGCGGCGCTCGCGTTCCTGCTTCAGGCCGCGGCCGCATTGCCGGGGCTGCCGGGCGCCGATCGCGTGACCGTGTACGACGCGGTGCCGATGACGATCGTCAAGGTCGCGAACGTCCATCGCGCGCAGTTGCTGCTCGAAAGCGCATCGCGGGCGGCGCTGCAGCATGCGCTGCGTGCATGGCAGCCGGCACTGCGGGCGCTGAAGGGCGTGCTGCGGTGGAGCGTCGAAGTCGACCCGCTGGATATCTGAGCGGCGCGCTGCCGTATGAAGAAGCCCGGCCCGCCGGGCGTCACCCGCCTGCCTCTCGTCGCGCGTCCGAACCGGGCGTCGCATCGTTTCTCCCACCCAGTGCAACCCGTTTTCGGCCGCTTCCACGCGCGTCGACGGTTGCACACGCGCGATCAGCCGGCCCGATCAGGGAAAACACCGATCCGCCGACCACGGGCAACCCCTAGGTTGCAACCACATAAGTGGCTGATTATATTGACTAACTTGTGGGTGCAACCTGTTCGGTAATTTGGTTGCACCTTTTTATTGCGTGCCGTAGGATTTCGCGCATCCTCTTACACCACATCGCCGGGCTCGCACCGGCGCACGAACCCACCATGGCAAGCACGACTCTCGGCGTCAAAGTCGACGACCTTCTCCGCTCGCGCCTCAAGGACGCCGCCGCGCGCCTCGAGCGCACTCCCCACTGGCTGATCAAGCAGGCGATCTTCGCGTATCTCGAGCGGATCGAGCACGGCCAGTTGCCGCCCGAACTGTCGGGCCACAGCGGCGTGACGGAGCTCGCCGACGGTCAGGCGGCGGACGGCGACGACGACAACTCGCCGCATCCGTTCCTCGAGTTCGCGCAGAACGTTCAGCCGCAATCGGTGCTGCGCGCGGCGATCACGGCCGCGTACCGCCGCCCGGAGCCGGAATGCGTGCCGTTCCTGCTCGGTCAGGCGCGCCTGCCGGCGAACCTGCAGGCGGACGTGCAGGCGCTCGCGACGAAGCTCGTCGAGGCGCTGCGCGAGAAAAGCTCGGGCGGCGGCGTCGAAGGGCTGATCCACGAGTTCTCGCTGTCGAGCCAGGAAGGCGTCGCGCTGATGTGCCTCGCCGAGGCGCTGCTGCGCATTCCCGATCGCGCGACGCGCGATGCGCTGATTCGCGACAAGATCAGCAAGGGCGACTGGCGCTCGCACGTCGGCCACGCGCCGTCGCTGTTCGTGAACGCGGCGACCTGGGGGCTGATGATCACCGGCAAGCTCGTGACGACCAACAGCGAAGCGGGCCTGTCGTCGGCGCTCACGCGCCTGATCGGCCGCGGCGGCGAGCCGCTGATCCGCAAGGGCGTCGACATGGCGATGCGCCTGATGGGCGAACAGTTCGTCACCGGCGAGACGATTTCCGAAGCGCTCGCGAACAGCCGCAAGTACGAAGCGCGCGGCTTCCGCTACTCGTACGACATGCTCGGCGAAGCGGCGACGACCGAAGAGGACGCGCAGCGCTACTACGCGTCGTACGAACAGGCGATCCACGCGATCGGCAAGGCGGCCGGCGGCCGCGGCATCTACGAAGGCCCGGGCATCTCGATCAAGCTGTCGGCGCTGCACGCGCGCTACTCGCGCTCGCAGCAGGACCGCACGATGAGCGAGCTGCTGCCGCGCGTGCGCGCACTCGCGCTGCTCGCGCGCCGCTACGACATCGGCCTGAACATCGACGCTGAAGAGGCCGACCGCCTCGAGCTGTCGCTCGACCTGCTCGAGGCGCTGTGCTTCGATCCGGATCTCGCGGGCTGGAACGGCATCGGCTTCGTGGTGCAGGGCTACCAGAAGCGCTGCCCGTTCGTGATCGACTACCTGATCGATCTCGCGCGCCGCAGCCGTCACCGCCTGATGATCCGCCTCGTGAAGGGCGCGTACTGGGATACCGAGATCAAGCGTGCGCAGGTCGACGGCCTCGAAGGCTATCCGGTCTATACGCGCAAGATCTACACCGACGTGTCGTACCTCGCGTGCGCGAAGAAGCTGCTCGCGGCGCCCGACGCCGTCTACCCGCAGTTCGCGACGCACAACGCGTACACGCTGGCCGCGATCTACCAGCTCGCGGGCCAGAACTACTACCCGGGCCAGTACGAATTCCAGTGCCTGCACGGGATGGGCGAGCCGCTGTACGAGGAGGTCACGGGCCGCGACAAGCTGAACCGTCCGTGCCGCGTGTACGCACCGGTCGGCACGCACGAGACGCTGCTCGCGTACCTCGTGCGCCGCCTGCTCGAGAACGGCGCGAACACGTCGTTCGTGAACCGTATCGCGGACAAGACCGTGTCGGTGAAGGAACTGGTCGCCGATCCGGTCGACGAAGCGTCGAAAGTCGTGCCGCTCGGCGCGCCGCACGCGAAGATCCCGCTGCCGCGCAACCTGTACGGCGACGAGCGTCCCAATTCGATGGGCCTCGATTTGTCGAACGAACACCGGCTCGCCTCGCTGTCGTCCGCGCTGCTCGCGAGCGCGCATCATCCGTGGCGCGCGGCGCCGATGCTCGCCGACGACGCGCTCGCCGACGCACCGGCACGCGACGTGCGCAACCCGGCCGACCAGCGCGACCTGGTCGGCACGGTCAGCGAGGCGACGGCCGAACACGTGAGCGCGGCGCTCGCGCACGCGGTGGCCGCCGCGCCGATCTGGCAGGCGACGCCGGTCGACGCCCGCGCCGACTGCCTGGCGCGCGCAGCCGACCTGCTCGAAGCGCAGATGCACACGCTGATGGGCCTGATCGTGCGCGAAGCCGGCAAGTCGCTGCCGAACGCGATCGCCGAGATTCGCGAAGCGGTCGACTTCCTGCGCTACTACGCGGCGCAGATCCGCGACGAGTTCTCGAACGACACGCATCGCCCGCTCGGCCCCGTGGTCTGCATCAGCCCGTGGAACTTCCCGCTCGCGATCTTCATGGGCCAGGTCGCCGCGGCGCTCGCCGCCGGCAACACGGTGCTCGCGAAGCCGGCCGAACAGACGCCGCTGATCGCCGCGCAGGCCGTGCGCCTGCTGCGCGAGGCCGGCGTGCCGGCCGGCGCGGTACAGCTGCTGCCGGGTACCGGCGAGACCGTCGGCGCGGCGCTGGTCGCCGATCCGCGTACGCGTGCGGTGATGTTCACGGGCTCGACCGAAGTCGCGCGCCTGATCAATAAGACGCTGTCCGCGCGCCTCGACCCGGAGGGCAAGCCGATCCCGCTGATCGCGGAAACGGGCGGCCAGAATGCGATGATCGTCGACTCGTCGGCGCTCGCGGAGCAGGTCGTCGCGGACGTGATGCAGTCGTCGTTCGACTCGGCCGGTCAACGGTGCTCGGCGCTGCGCGTTCTGTGTCTGCAGGACGACGTCGCGGACCGCACGCTGACGATGCTCAAGGGCGCGATGCACGAGCTGGCGCTCGGCAACCCCGACCGGCTGTCGACGGACGTCGGCCCGGTGATCGACGGCGAAGCGAAGCAGACGATCGACGCGCACGTTGCGACGATGAAGGACAAGGGCCATGCGGTCACGCAACTGCCGACGCCCGAGGCCTGCGCGCACGGCACGTTCGTGCCGCCGACGCTGATCGAGATCGGCAGCATCGACGAGCTCAAGCGCGAAGTGTTCGGCCCCGTGCTGCACGTGGTGCGCTACCGCCGCAGCCAGCTCGACAAGCTGCTCGAGCAGATCCGCGCGACCGGTTACGGGCTGACGCTCGGGATCCACACGCGGATCGACGAGACAATCGCGCACGTGATCTCGAATGCGCACGTGGGCAACATCTACGTGAACCGCAACGTGATCGGTGCGGTGGTCGGCGTGCAGCCGTTCGGCGGCGAAGGGCTGTCGGGCACGGGCCCGAAGGCCGGCGGCGCGCTGTACCTGCAGCGCCTGCTCGCGACGCGTCCGTCGGGCCTGCCGCGCTCGCTCGCGCAGACGCTGATCGCGGACGGCGCGGTCGAAGGCGATGCGCGCGGCAACCCGGCGGCGGCGCTCACGACGCTGCGCGACTGGCTGATCGAGCAACGCGAGCCGGCACTGGCCGCGCGTTGCGACGGCTATCTGGCACAGGTGCCGGCCGGCGCGACCGCCGTGCTGACCGGGCCGACGGGCGAGCGAAACACGTATACACTCGGCCCGCGCGGCACGGTGCTGTGTGTCGCGGCCACCCCGAGCGGCGCGCGCGCGCAGTTCGCGGCGGTGCTGGCCACCGGCAACCGCGCGTTGTTCGCGGGCGCGGCCGGCGAGGCGCTGGTCGCCGCGCTGCCGGCATCGCTGAAGGCGCATGCGAGCGTGCGCAAGCAGGCCGACGCGCCGTTCGATGCGGTGCTGTTCGAAGGCGACAGCGACGAACTGCAGACGCTCGTGAAGGACGTCGCGCAGCGCCCGGGCCCGATCGTATCGGTGCAGGGCGTGTCGGTGGGCGCGTTCGAGAACGGCGATGCGGAAGACTACGCGCTCGAGCGGCTCCTGACGGAACGCTCGGTGAGCGTGAATACGGCCGCGGCGGGCGGCAATGCGAATTTGATGACGATCGGCTGATCATCCTTGCCGTTCGGATCAAACAAAGAAGCGGCAAGGCGATCCCGAAGCCGCTTCATTTACCCTGGTACCAAGGAGATGCTATGCAACACACGATGAAAAAGGTGGCAGGCGCGACGTTCGTCGCCGTCATGTCGCTGGCGGGGACGGCCCATGCGGATGACGTGAAGATCGGTTACGCAGGGCCGATGACGGGCGCGCAGGCGCACTACGGCAAGGACATGCAGAACGGGATCGTGCTCGCGCTGGAAGACTTCAACGCGACGAACCCGAAGATCGGCGGCAAGCCGGTGAAGTTCGTGCTGAGCACGCAGGACGACCAGGCTGACCCGCGCACGGGCACGACGGTTGCACAGAAGCTCGTCGACGACGGCATCAAGGGCATGCTCGGCCACTTCAACTCGGGCACGACGATTCCCGCCTCGCGCATCTACGCGAATGCAGGCATTCCGGAAATCGCGATGGCGACGGCGCCGGAATACACGCAGCAGGGCTACAAGACGACCTTCCGCATGATGACGTCCGACACGCAGCAGGGCTCGGTGGCCGGCACGTTCGCGGCGAAGGATCTCGGCATGAAGAAGATCGCGATCGTCGACGACCGCACGGCCTACGGCCAGGGTCTCGCCGACCAGTTCGAGAAGGCGGCGAAGGCCGGCGGCGCGACGATCGTCGACCGTGAATTCACGAACGACAAGGCGGTCGACTTCAAGGCGATCCTGACCAAGCTGAAGGCTGCGAAGCCGGACATGGTCTACTACGGCGGCGCGGATTCGCAGGCAGCGCCGATGGTCAAGCAGATGAAGGCGCTGGGCTTCACCGCACCGCTGATGAGCGGCGAAATGGTGAAGACGCCGACGTTCCTGAAGATCGCGGGCAACGCGGCCGACGGCACGATCGCTTCGCTGGCCGGCCTCCCGCTGGAAGAGATGCCGGGCGGCAAGACCTACGCGGACAAGTACAAGAAGCGTTTCGGCGAAGAAGTGCAGACGTACTCGCCGTACGCGTACGACGGCGCGATGGCGATGCTGAACGCGATGAAGAAGGCCGATTCGACCGATCCGGCGAAATACCTGCCGGTGCTCGCGAAGACCGACATGGCCGGCGTGACGTCGACGCACGTCGCGTATGACGCGAAGGGCGACCTGAAGAACGGCGGCATCACGATGTACAAGGTCGAGAAGGGCGAGTGGAAGCCGCTGAAGAGCATCGGCGGCAAGTAAGCAGCCTGTGAGTTGCGGGCGGCGACGTCGTCGCCCCGTTGAACATGCGAAAGCCATCGGATCGTTTGGGGCCGGTGGCTTTTTCTTTGTCGGTGCACGGCCGGGTAGTGCATATGAATCCTGCCGACGATGGTGTGGCGATGCGTTGCAGGATCATGCGCGGTCGATAGGTTCCGCCAGGCGTGCCACCAGTGCAGGTCAACGACTCGTCGAAGTGACTGACGGCAGTATTAGGTTACTTGCCGTCGCAGCACTTGTTAGGGCAATCAGGCAGGAAGGAGATTTCCACACGCCTTCCATTGTCCACGTCGCCGTGCGAATAGACGTGGACGCTCGTCTTGATGATGCCGCGTAGAAAACCTAGCTGCTCCAGCAGCGCATACGCGGTTTGCATTCCGGACTGTGCAAGGGATAGTGCTCTTTGCTCACCTTCTTCAGCATGGCCGCTAATCAGTGTTGTTTCTTTGGTGAAGTGATTGGCGTAATCGATTTTTTTATCGATTGCCCATTTTGTAATGCGGATGATTTCTGAATTGGATATATGTGAGCTATTTGGCGAGAAGTAGATGTCGAAATTTTCGCTGGCGGTGCACGCAAATGATGGGCTGGAAATGAAGAGGTATAGGCCGAGAATAAATTTAGGCATTATATATAATATATCCTGCAATACTGTCGGCATTCTTGATTGCTTGATTCGGATTTTCGGCTCCGAATGTCAAGCACTCTTCCATAAAGTATCTGTGATCTCTGGTTCCCATTGTATCGTCAAAATGACTTGCCTCATGAATCAGGGTGGAGATCATCGAATCCTTTTCCCATGAGAAGTCACGCATCGTGCAAAAATCGATGTGTATTGCGATTGTATGGGTTGCGGTATCCGGTGAGCACACTGATGCGGCGACGCCTGACTGATTTGGATTTGGAGCGCATCCGATATGCTTGAATCGCTCGCTATCCCATCGCGTAAAGTTGTGGCCCGTAAGCGATTTGAGTACTTCGGTGATTGCAGTCAGCCCTGTTAGTAGTATCCTGCGCGTGCCTTCGTCTGTTCTGCCAAACCATTGTAGTACGCGTGCCTTGTCGGTGCTGGACCAGCGATGCAAATCCGTGATTCTTTTGTCGACGAGAGAAACGGCTCGATCCCGTATGCTCAAGACCATTTCTCGAAATTCCTTGTTGGTCAAGTTCGGGCATATTTTCTCGGTGTTGATTGTTACTTCCACCATCGATCCGGGGTTGGTATTGGTGGCGGTGCCCGAGTGTACGAGGAACCATTCCTCATCGTCATGTGCAGCAAAATTTTTCATTGTCTCAATGGCCCGCTGTATAGATTTTCAGGAACGCCGCAGCGTCGGTAACGATTCGACGTGTTTGCCCGTCCGAATCGGTGGTACCCGTGAAGATCTGCCCGGTGTCGGTCACCACTCGATAGCGGACGTTTGCGAGCGGCCGACGGCTGCCATCGACCAAGATGAATTGCTCGTCGTGCATGACGCTCGATCGAGCAAATGACCGATCGGCTGCACCAGGTTTAGGCCTATCCAGCGTCGCTATCTCGTCCGCAGTGAAAATCATCCGCATGCCGCGCTCAGCGTAAAAGACCGGCGGCGGATGGCATTCGCAGACATTGATGTCTCCGCTCAACGCCCATTGTTTGCCGTTCGGGCCGGTACCAGGCCAGCGCGGCCCTTGCGGTGCGATGTGCCCTTCACGCTTGCAGGCCGAACAGTAGGTCTTCATATCGAGTGTGGCGATATGAACGCGCGGTGGTGGATCGGAACAGGTCACGGTGTCGAGACCTTCGATAATGACCGCATCACCGGCGTGGTCGCCTTTGGCAAGAAAGTAGCGGATCACAGGAGCCGCCTCAGTGGGACAGGGGCGTTTGGGTAACGACGCTAAATACAATGGACGACGCGACGCCTCGCCGCTCTGGGCTGTCAGTGATCGTGTCGCCGTTATCGAGTTCACTGCCGACGAAGGCGAGTGGTGCGAAGTCGGACCTGTCGGCCAAACCCAGACCGCTGATCACGCACGCGGTTGAGCCGTCCGGATAGTGGACCAGGTCGCCCACCACGGCCGCGTTGCCTAAGTGCGGTGCTACTTCCCATGTACCGGACGGCTCGCGCAACGCACCGCCGTGCGCCGTCGTCGCACCACGTACGGCCAGTCTGTAGGCGGGCGCTGCGGGCGGCGGCACGTAGGTCGGATCGAACAGTCCAGCAACGCTTTGCCGCTCGCGTACGTGAATGCCCAATGAGGTGCGCAGCGTTTCGGTAATGCGATCGCCGTTGCTCAATCGGCTGCCGACCAACGCGAAGGGCTTGCCCTCGCTATGGTTGTTTCCCGCCCCATCGATGATCACGGCCTCGCTACCGTCGTCGTAGGTCACCACGTCTCCGACGCGGGCTACCTCCAGCCCAGCCAGGGTCAGGCCGCTGGTTGCAGTCGTGACGCGTCCGCCACGTTCGGTGAGTGAGCCAACGGTGGCAAAAAGATGGGTCGGTGCTTTGTGTTCGTTTTTCATCGTGCGTCCCTGTCTCGGTAAATGGAATGACCGGCTTAGAGACGCTATTTCAGACAAGAACCATTGATCAATCGGACGAGTATGATTTGTTATCCTAAAGTTTTATTACTCGTTTCATATCATCCTTTGGATCGACCACGCATGCTGAAATGAGCCGGTGCGATGGCGCGGTTGGGTGCTTTCTTGCAGCGCGTGAAGCACGCTTCGATCACCGGATGCCGGAGGGATGCGGAAAACGCAGACCGTAACCAACGGATGCCGTGGACGGGGGAATGGCGCCGCTTCCGACCTGGATGAAAGCTGTCGGCAAGTGGAATAGGAGTGCACGAGTTGCGAGTGCCTTGACCAAACCTCAGGTACTTAATCCCCGCGCACGCGCAGCAGGAACTTCTGCAGCTTGCCGGTCGGCGTGCGCGGCAGCGCCTGCGCGAACGTGAATTCGCGCGGAATCTTGTACGCGGCCAGCCGCTCGCCGCAGAACGCGCGCAGCGCCTCCGCGTCGGGCGCCGCATTCGCGCGCAGCACGACGTGCGCGACGACCGTCTCGCCCCAGTCGGGATGCGGGGCCCCGACGACGGCCGCCTCGGCGATATCAGGGTGCGCGCCGAGCACGTCCTCCACTTCCTTCGAATAGACGTTCTCTCCACCGGTCACGATCATGTCCTTCAGCCGGTCGACGATGAACAGGTAGCCATCCTGATCGATCCGCGCGATGTCGCCGGTGCGATACCAGCCGTCCGGCGCGAACGCCGCGTCCGTCGCGGCCGCGTCGTCGAGATAGCCGAGCATCATGCAGTCGGCCTTCAGCCAGATCTCGCCGGTCTCGCCCGGCCGCGCGTCGATGCCGTCCAGCCGCACGACGCGCAGGTCGACGCCCGGGCCGCCCTGGCGGCCGATCGAGCCGGCCTTCGCGATCTGCTCGTCCGGATACAGCGTCGTGCCGGCCGGGCCCGTTTCGGTCATCCCGTACACCTGGAAGAACGCATGGCTGCGATACGCCTGCGCGAGCCGTTCGGCCTGCGTGGCGCCGATCGGGCCGCCGCCGTACAGCCACGCGCGCACGCTCGACAGGTCGAACGCGCCGAAGCCGTCGACCGTGTCGAGCGCCAGCGTGTACGACACCGGCGCGCCGAAATACAGCGTCACGCGTTCGCGCTCGATGGTTTGCAGGAAGCGCAGCGGATGGTATTCGCGCATCAGCACGACGGTGCCGCCCGCGAACAGCGTGCCGCCGAACCAGTTGTTCAGCGGCGACGAGTGCCAGATCGGCATTGCCATCAGCGTGCGCTCGTTGCGGCCGATGCCGGTCGCGAGCGCCGCCTGCATCGCCGCGAGCGTCACGGTGCGATGGCTGTGCACGCAGCCTTTCGGGCGGCCGGTCGTGCCGGACGTGTAGAGAATCTGCGCGATGTCGCCGTCGGCCGGTTCGATCCCCGCGAGGGCGTCACGCGTCATGCACATCGTGTCGAAGTTCGGCACGCCGTCGAGTTCGCCCTCGGTCACGAGCCGCCGCGCGGGATGCGCGAGGCGCTCGACCACCGGCGCGAGCGCCACGTCGAACAGCAGCGCCTTGCAGCGGCTGTGCTCGAGCACGTAGTCGACTTCCGGTGCCTGCAGCTTGTGGTTGATCGGCACGAACGCCGCGCCGAGCCGCCATGCGCCGAACATCAAGTCGACGAAGGCCGGCGTGTTGAAGCACATCGCGGCGACGCGGTCGCCGGCCGCGACGCCGAGCGCGCTCAGCACGGCCGCCGCGCGGTGCGAGCGCTCGCGTGCGGCGGCATAGGTGATCGTTGCGGATTCGTTGACGAGGAACGGCTTGTCGGGCGTCGCACGAGCGGCGCGGTCGAGGGCGGCGACGAGGTTCATCGGGGCTCCGGGCGGGCGAACGAAGGCGAACGCGGGTGAACAAGGGTGAACGGACCGGCGTCAGGCCGGGTAGGCGCGCTGCAGCAGCGCGGCGACGTCGATCGCATGCGGATCGAAGCCGCCCGCGATGCGGCCCCAGTCGGGCGCGGCGAGCCGGGTCGCGACGAACGCGTCGGCGACGGCCGCCGGCGCATCGCGGCGCAGCAGGCACGCCTGCGCGACAAGCGCGAGCCGCTGCGCGAACACGCGGGCCGATGCTTCGAGCGTGTCGGCCGGCGCGGCGAGCATCGCGCGCAGCGCGTCGAGCGCCGCGCGGATGCGCGGTTCGCCCGCGCCTAGGTCGGCGAGTTCGTCGAACAGCGCGGCGGCCGCGTCGGGCTCGCGCGACACCGCGCGCAGCACGTCGAGGCACATCACGTTGCCCGAGCCCTCCCAGATCGAGTTGACGGGCGCCTCGCGGAACAGCCGCGCGATCGGGCCGTCGTCGACGTAGCCGTTGCCGCCGAACACTTCCATCACCTCGCCGGTCAACTCGACCGCGCGCTTGCAGACCCAGAATTTCGCGGCGGGCGTGACGATCCGCTTCCATGCGCGCTCGCGCGGCGAGTCGTCGCGTTCGAACGCGTCGGCCAGACGCATCGCGAGCGACAGCACGGCTTCGCTTGCGAGCGCGAGATCGGCGAGCACGGTGCGCATCAGCGGCTGCTCGGCGAGCGCGCGGCCGAACGCGTGGCGCTGGCGCGTGTACGCGATCGCCTGCACGACGCCCTGACGCAGCATCGCCGCGCTGCCGAGCACGCAGTTCAGCCGCGTGTAGGTGGCCATCTCGATGATGGTCGGAATGCCGCGGCCTTCGTCGCCGAGCATGATGCCCCACGCGTCGTTCAGCTCGATCTCGCTGCTGGCGTTGCTGCGGTTGCCGACCTTGTTCTTCAGCCGCTGGATCTCGACCGCGTTCTTCGTGCCGTCCGGCCGCCAGCGCGGCACGTAGAAGCACGACGGGCTGCCGGCCTCGGTGCGTGCGACGACGAGGTGCGCGTCGCACATCGGCGCGGAGAAGAACCACTTGTGGCCGCGCAACCGGTATTCGGCGCCACGCCCGCCCGCGCCGACCGGCGTGGCGAGCGTCGTGTTCGCGCGCACGTCGGAGCCGCCCTGTTTCTCGGTCATGCCCATGCCGAACCAGATCGAGCGCTTGTCGGCGACCGGCACGTCGCGCGGATCGTAATCGTCGCTATAGAGCTTGTCGCGCAGCAGGCCCCACAGCGCCGGTTCCTTCTGCAGCACGGGAATCGCGGCCTGCGTCATCGTGGCCGGGCACAGCGTGCCGGCCTCGATCTGGCCGTGCAGGTAGAAGCCGGCGGCGGTCGCGGCCCAGCGGCCGCGGCGCGACTCGCGGAACGCGAGCGACACGAAGCCTTCGTGGCGGTACTGGCCGAGCAGCGCGTGCCAGGCCGGGTGGAAATCGACGCGGTCGATGCGGCGGCCGCGCCGGTCGAACGTGTTCAGTTCCGGCGCGTGGCGGTTCGCTTCGTCGGCGAGCCGCGCGGTGTCGGCGCGGCCGAGCCACGCGCCGTACGCGTCGAGCTGCGGCATGGCCCAGTCGGCGCCTGCCCGGGCGAGCGCGTCGCGTAGCGCGAGATCCGTCGCGAAGAGGTTATAGTCGACCAGTTCGTCGACCTGGTTCGTGACGGCGTGAGTCGATTCGGTCATCGCGTGTGTCTCCGGTCTCATGCTTCGCGGGCAGCCGGCGCCATGCCGCTCGGCGCGCGCTTCGGCACGGCTTCGGGCGCCCGGTAAAACGTATTCCCTGCCGATTTCAGAGTAGCAAATATGCCGCCGCGACATGTTCAGGTTCCGGCGCCGCCCGGCCAGCCGGCGGCGCAACCCGCGCCCGCATTGCGCCGCCGGCCGCGCCAGTCGCGCGCGCAGGCGAGCTCCGATGCGCTGCAGCAGGCGTTCGTTCAGCTTTTGCTCGAACGCGGCTATGCAAAGGCGACGATCCGCGAGATCGCGGCCGTCGCGGGCGTGAGCATCGGCACCTTCTACGAGTATTTCGGCGACAAGCAGAGCCTTGCGGCGCTCTGCATCCACCGTCGCGTGCAGGCGCTGGCCGACCGGCTGCGCGATGCGGTCGAGCGGCTGCGCGGCGCACCGCGGGCCGAACTCGCCGCCGCGCTGGTCGACCTGCAGGTCGACGCGATCGCCGCCGATGCGGCGCTGTGGGGCGCGCTGTTCGTGCTGGAGCGGCAGGTGTCGCCGCTGGCCGCGTACCGCCGGCATTACGACGCGTATGTCGCGCTGTGGCGCGACGCGCTGGCCCAGGCGGCCGATCCGCCGCCGGCCGCGCGGCTCGACGGGCTCGCGCGGATGGCCCAGACGATCTGCTACGGCGGGCTGTCGCAGGCGTTGCTGACGCTCGGGCCCGCGCTCGATTTCGCCGCGCAGCGCCGCGAACTGCGGGCCGTGCTGCTCGCGTACCTGGCGGCGGCGGATGCGTAGCGCCACGGGAAATGCCTGATTCGCATGTCGGGCCCGCCCCCAGCCTTGCCGTTGCGTGCTTCTCCCGGTGAGTCATGAGGAAAATGCATGGACGCCATGACGAACTTTCGATTGTCCGCCGATATTGGCTCGGGCTAAATCATGCGGCAGACGGAGGGCCGCGCGTGACGCGGGCCCGCCCGAAGGACATCAGAAGGAGGAGTCATGCGAAGCGCCACCGCGCCCCGTTCGAAACTGCCCGACGTCGGGACGACGATCTTCACGGTGATCGGCCAACTGGCTGCCCAACACGACGCGTTGAACCTGTCGCAGGGCGCGCCGAATTTCGCGCCCGATCCGGCGCTCGTCGAAGGCGTCGCGCGCGCGATGCGCGACGGGCACAACCAGTACGCGCCGATGGCCGGCGTGATGGCGCTGCGCGAGCGGCTCGCCGAGAAGACGGAAGCGCTGTACGGCGCGCGCTACGACCCGGCGACCGAGATCACGGTGATCGCGAGCGCGAGCGAGGGGCTCTACGCGGCGATCAGCGCGCTCGTGCATCCGGGCGACGAGGTGATCTATTTCGAGCCGTCGTTCGACAGTTATGCGCCGATCGTGCGGCTGCAGGGCGCGACGCCGGTCGCGATCAAGCTGTCGCCCGAGCATTTCCGCGTGAACTGGGATGAAGTGGCTGCCGCGATCACGCCGCGCACGCGGATGATCATCGTCAACACGCCGCACAACCCGACCGCGACCGTGTTCTCGGCCGACGATCTCGACCGGCTCGCGCAGCTCACGCGCGATACGGGCATCGTCGTGCTGTCCGACGAGGTCTACGAGCACGTCGTGTTCGACGGCGCGCAGCACCAGAGCGTCGCGCGCCACCGCGAGCTGGCCGAGCGCAGCGTGATCGTGTCGTCGTTCGGCAAGTCGTTCCACGTGACCGGCTGGCGGGTCGGCCATTGCCTCGCACCGGCCGAACTGATGGACGAGATCCGCAAGGTCCACCAGTTCATGGTGTTCTCGGCCGACACGCCGATGCAGGTCGCGTTCGCGGAGATCCTCGCGCGGCCGGACAGCTATCTCGGCCTGTCGGCGTTCTACCAGGCCAAGCGCGACCTGCTCGCGCGCGAGCTGGCTGGTTCGCGTTTCGAACTGCTGCCGAGCGAAGGCTCGTTCTTCATGCTCGCGCGCTTCCGTCACTTCTCGGACGAAAGCGACAGCGATTTCGTGCTGCGCATGATCCGCGACGCGCGTGTCGCGACGATTCCGCTGTCGGCGTTCTACACCGACGGCACCGATGCCGGCGTGATCCGGCTCAGTTTTTCGAAGGACGACGCGACGCTGGTCGAAGGCGCGCGGCGGCTGCGTTCGCTGTAGGAAAACCGGCGACGGGCACCCGGCGACGGGCCCGTCGCATCGACCAGACACTGGAGATCACGATGAAGCACACGGCCACCCTGAAACTCGCGTTCGCACTTGCTTGCGCAATCGGCTCCGGCGCGGCGCTCGCCGACGCGCAGACGCTGCGTTTCGGCCTTGAAGCGCAATACCCGCCGTTCGAATCGAAAGCGCCGAACGGCGACCTGCAGGGCTTCGACATCGACGTCGGCAATGCCGTCTGCCAGACGGCGAAGCTGTCGTGCAAATGGGTCGAGACGTCGTTCGACGGGCTGATTCCCGCACTGAAGGGCCGCAAGTTCGACGCGATCAATTCGGCGATGAACGCGACCGAGCAGCGGCGCCAGGCGATCGACTTCACGACGATCATCTATCGCGTGCCGACCCAGCTGATCGCGCGCACCGGCAGCGGCCTGCTGCCGACGCCCGAATCGCTGAAGGGCAAGCGCGTCGGCGTGCTGCAGGCATCGATCCAGGAAACCTTCGCGAAGGCGCACTGGGAACCGGCGGGCGTCGCGATCGTCGCGTACCAGGACCAGAACCAGGCGTACGCGGATCTCGTGGCGGGCCGCCTCGACGCGACGCTCGTGCTCGCACCGTCCGGCCAGCGCGGCTTCCTGTCGCGCCCGGACGGCAAGGGCTTCTCGTTCGTCGGCCAGCCGGTGCACGACGACAGGATCCTCGGCAGCGGGATCGCATTCGGCCTGCGCAAGGGCGACGACGCACTGAAGGCGAAGCTCGACGCGGCGATCGACAAGCTGAAGGCGGACGGCACGGTGAAGTCGCTCGGCCTGAAGTATTTCGGCGATATCGATATTTCGACCAAGTAAGCGGGCCGCACGATGCAGAACCGGGAGACGGCGGCCGCGGGCGGCGAACCGCGCGGCGGCGCGCAGCCGGGCGAGGCGCCCGACGCCGTGCTCGTCGCGGAACTGGGCGATGCGCTGGTTACGCGTTCCGCCGAGATCGATCCGCGTTACTTCACCGCGTACAACGAGCCGGCCGGCGTGCGGCCGCGCGCGCTGGTGCGCCCGCGCAGCGTCGACGACGTGTCGCGCACGCTCGCGCTGTGCACGCGGCTCGGGCTGCCGGTCGTGCCGCAGGGCGGACTGACCGGGCTCGCGCGTGGCGCGGTCGCGCTCGGCGGCGAGGTCGTGCTGTCGATGGAACGTTTTGCCGGTATCGAAGCGATCGACGCGGCGTCCGGCACGATGACCGTGCGCGCCGGGACGCCGCTGCAGACGGTGCAGGAAGCCGCGGAAGCAGCGGGCTTCACGTTCGGCGTCGATCTCGGCGCGCGGGGTTCATGCCAGATCGGCGGCATGCTCGCGACCAATGCGGGCGGCACGCGCGCGATCCGCTACGGGATGATGCGCGAGCAGGTGCTCGGGCTCGAAGCCGTGCTCGCGGACGGCACGATCGTCTCGTCGATGAACCGCATGCTGAAGAACAACGCGGGTTATGACCTGAAGCAGCTGTTCATCGGCAGCGAGGGGACGCTCGGCGTCGTCACGCGCGCGGTGTTGCGGCTGCACCCGCTGCTCGCGGCGCCGGCCACCGCGCTGTGCCGCGTGCGCGACTACGACGCGGTGGTCGAGCTGTGGAACCGCGTGCGCACGCTGCCGGAAGTCGTCAGCTTCGAGGCGATGTGGCCGGCGTTCTACGACTACGTCGCGCGTCACACGCCGGACGTCATGGCGCCGTTCGCGGGCGAAGGCGGCTTCGCGGTGCTGATCGAATGCGCGACGAGCGCGCCGGGCGGCGATGCGCGCCAGGCGCTGGAATCGGGCCTCGCGGCGGGGTTCGACGCGGGGCTGGTGGACGACGCGGTGCTCGCGACGTCGGAGCGGCAGGCGCGCGACCTGTGGACGTTGCGCGAAGGCCTGGCGATCGATGCGCTGCCGCATCTCGTCAATTTCGACGTGAGCTTGCCGACGGGCGAGCTCGGCACGTTCGCCGGGCGCTGCGAGGCGGCGCTGCGGGCGCGCTGGCCGGACGTCACGTGCCTGTTCTTCGGTCATGTCGGCGACGGCAACGTGCATATCGGCGTATCGCTGGCCGGGATGACCGCGGCGGACGTCGAGGCGCTCGACCACTGCGTGTACGCGGTGGTGCGCGACATGGGCGGCTCGGTATCGGCCGAGCACGGGATCGGCGTGCTCAAGCGCGCTTATCTCGCGCATACGCGCAGCGACGCGGAAATCGGGCTGATGCGGCGCCTGAAGGCCGCGCTGGACCCGCACGGCCTCCTCAATCCCGGCAAGGTGCTTTGACGCGGTCGATTCCCGTGACCGACGGGAAGCGACCGGCGAGATAGGTACGTCAGCCGTCCACCCAGCGCAGCGCGCCGATCTTCAGGTGTTCGACGACGCTGCGCGTCCAGTCGAGCTCCGCATTGAGCAACACCAGCGCATGTTCGTTCTGCAGCAGGAACAGGCGCGGCACCTGGTCGGCCTGCGCGGTGGCCCGCAGCCCTTCCAGCCGTTCGCGCTCGGCGTCAAGCCGCGCGATCCGCAGCTCGAGCTGGTGGCGCGCGTCGTCGGCGTCGAGCAGCGGCAGGAACGCGAGACCGGCGCCGAACACCGGGAATTCGCGCGCGGGCTCCGCGAGCAGCGCATGCAGCCACGCCTGCCCCGCCGTGTGCCCGGCTTCGGTCAGCGCATACAGCGTGCGTTCCGGAAATGCCCCGTCGCGCTCGGTGTCGTGCACGGCGATCAGCCCGTCGCGCAGCAGCCGGTCGATCGTCTGGTAGAGGCTCGTGCGCTGCCGCACGTTGACGACTTCGTCGTATCCGCGGGCCTTCAGTTGCTGCAGCATCCCGTACGGATGCATCGGCGTTTCGGTGAGCGTCGCAAGGACGGCCAGCGCGAGCGGGGACGGACGACTCGTAGACATGAATAGTTAATTTATATCTAGTTAGGATATAACTATTCTCAACCAGGCTATCTTATTTCACAAGGGTTTCAGCCGAGGTGCGATCGCTTCGCGGCCGGCGCGACGGTTTCCATCGTCGCGAGACCATGCACGATGCCGCAATCCTCGACCGAATGTTCGCCGACGCACTGGCGGCGCAATTCGGTGAGCTGGTCGCGCAGATGCGTGAGTTCCGCGAGGCGCGCGTCGACGTGTCCGATGTGATCGTCGAGCAGCGAATTGATCGAATCGCAGCGGTCGGCCGGCGTGTCGGTGAGCCGCAGCAGCGCGCGGATTTCGTCGTGCGCCATGTCGAGCGCGCGGCAGTTGCGGATGAAGCGCAGCCGTTCGACGTGCACGTCGGTGTAGTTGCGGTAGTTCGAGTCGGTGCGCTCCGCATCCGGCATCAGCCCCTCTTTTTCGTAGAAACGGATCGTCTCGGGGGTGCAGCGGGCCGCCTTGGCCAGTTCGCCAATCTTCATGCCTTTCTCCCGTGTAAGGGTTGACCTTGTAGTGGCTTCAGGGTGTTAACTGTACTCCGTCAAGCCATTGAAAGCCATTGAGGAGGTTGTCATGACCGACGCCCAGCGTACCCGCGACCCGCGACACCGTCATGCCGGCGGCGCCGATGCATGCTGCGCCGACCCGCGCGACACGCAGACGGCGAACGTTGCCGATGCGGCGCCGGCGGCCGGCGAGCGCGCGCATGGCGAGGTTGCCTCGCGCGGCCGCGACCATGATCACGATCATTCGCACGACGACGCGCATCAGCACGGCGCGACGTGTTCGCACGACCACGCCGCGCATGACCAGGCCGGTCACGACCACGACCACGACCACGACCACGACCACGCGGCCGGCGACTGCTGCGCGCCTGCCGCGCTGACGCTCGCGCCGCTGCCGGTCGCGCAGGCGACCGCGTCGGGTCATGTGCGCTCCGCGTTCCGGATCATGCAGATGGACTGCCCGACCGAGGAAACGCTGATCCGCAAGAAGCTCGGCGGGATGGACGAGGTGTCGGCGCTCGAATTCAACCTGATGCAGCGGATGCTGACCGTCGAGCACGTGCCCGGCGCGCAGCCGGCGATCGAAAGCGCGATCCGCACGCTCGGGATGACGCCCGAGGCCGCGACGGCCGGCGCACCGGCGCCGCGCGTCGCCGACGCGCCCGCGAAGCCGTGGTGGCCGCTGGCGCTGGCCGGCGTCGCCGCGATCGCATCCGAAGGCGCGACGTGGGCCGGGCTGCCGGTATGGCTCGCGGCGGCGCTCGCGCTCGCCGCGGTGCTCGCGTGCGGGCTCACCACGTACAAGAAGGGCTGGATCGCGATCCGCAACGGCAACCTGAACATCAACGCGCTGATGAGCATCGCGGTGACGGGCGCGATGGCGATCGGCCAGTGGCCGGAAGCCGCGATGGTGATGGTGCTGTTCACGATCGCCGAATTGATCGAGGCGAAGTCGCTCGACCGCGCGCGCAACGCGATCCAGGGCCTGATGCAGCTCGCGCCGGACACCGCGACCGTGCGGCAGGCCGACGGCGCGTGGCGCACGATCGAGGCCGCGCAGGTTGCGCTCGGCGCGGTCGTCCGCGTGAAACCGGGCGAGCGGATCGGGCTGGACGGCGAGGTCGTCGCGGGCCGCTCGACGGTCAACCAGGCGCCGATCACCGGCGAGAGCCTGCCCGTCGAAAAGGCGACCGGCGACGCCGTGTACGCGGGCACGATCAACGAATCGGGCTCGTTCGAATACCGCGTGACGGCCGTCGCGGCGAACTCGACGCTCGCGCGGATCATCCACGCGGTCGAGGAAGCGCAGGGCGCGAAGGCGCCGACGCAGCGCTTCGTCGACCAGTTCGCGCGCGTCTACACGCCGATCGTGTTCGCGGTTGCATTGCTGGTCGCGGTGGTGCCGCCGATCGTCATGGGCGGTGCGTGGCAGGACTGGATCTACCGCGCGCTGGTGCTGCTCGTGATCGCGTGCCCGTGCGCGCTGGTGATCTCGACGCCGGTGACGATCGTGTCGGGGCTCGCGGCGGCCGCGCGGCGCGGGATTCTCGTGAAGGGCGGCGTCTACCTGGAAGAAGGGCGCAAGCTCGCGTGGCTCGCGCTCGACAAGACCGGCACGATCACGCACGGCAAGCCGGTGCAGACCGACTTCGACCTGCATGCGGACGACGCCGATGCGGCGCGCGTGCGGCATCTCGGCGCGAGCCTCGCGGCGCGCTCCGATCACCCGGTGTCGCAGGCGATCGCGGCCGCGGCGCGCGATGCCGGCACGACGGCCTTCGCCGATGTACAGGACTTCGAAGCGATCGTCGGGCGCGGCGTGCGCGGCACGATCGACGGCACGCGCTACTGGCTCGGCAACCATCGGCTCGTCGAGGAGCTGGAGCGTTGCTCGACGGCCCTCGAAGCGAAGCTCGACGCGCTGGAGCGCCAGGGCAAGAGCGTCGTGGTGCTGGTCGACGACGTGCGCGTGCTCGGCATCTTCGCGGTGGCCGACACGATCAAGGACACGAGCCGCGAAGCGATCGCCGATCTGCACGCGCTCGGCATCCGCACCGCGATGCTGACGGGCGACAACCCGCACACCGCGCAGGCGATCGCGCAGGAGGCCGGCATCGACGACGCGCGCGGCAACCAGTTGCCGGAAGACAAGCTCGCGGCGGTCGAGGCGCTGTCGGCCGGCGGCGCGGGCGCGGTCGGGATGGTCGGCGACGGGATCAACGATGCGCCGGCGCTCGCGCGTGCCGACATAGGCTTCGCGATGGGCGCGATGGGCACGGACACCGCGATCGAGACGGCCGACGTCGCGCTGATGGACGACGACCTGCGCAAGATTCCCGCATTCGTGCGGCTGTCGCGTGCGACGCACCGCGTGCTGGTGCAGAACATCGGCTTCGCGCTCGGCGTGAAGGTCGTGTTCCTCGGCCTCACGGTCGCGGGGCTCGGCACGATGTGGATGGCGGTCTTTGCCGACGCGGGCGCGAGCCTGATCGTCGTGGCCAACGGCTTGCGGCTGCTGTCGTCCTCCGGGGCGTTCGGCGGCGCACCGGCCAAGCGTTGAGGAGCGGGCGATGAGCTTTCTGAAACGGATCCTGGGCGGCCACGGCAGCGGTGGCCACGGCGGCGGGCATCACGGCGGCCAGCGTCGTGACGGGCACGGCGGCCACGATGCACGCGGCCGGGATCGCCACGGCTGGGGCTGGCAGGAGGCCGATGCGACCAACGGCGGCCAGGGCGGCAACCTGCCGCTGAGCCAGCTCGCGTGCGCGGGCTGCGGCGCGCTGAATGCGGCCGATGCGCGCTTCTGCGCGCAGTGCGGCGCGGCCCAACGCAGCCGGGCCTGCAGCCGTTGCCACACGGCGCTGGCGGCCGACGCGCGTTTCTGTTCCGGGTGCGGGACGCAGGCGACTTAACACGCCTGCGCGCATGATCATCGGCCGGCGCGCGTCGTTTCACGGCGGGCCCGGCGGCCTGTCGATCAGCGCAACGGCAGGTAGATCTCGGTGCGCAGGTCGGCCGGCGCCGCATCCATCGGCGTGTTGAGGTACAGCTCGAACGGCGGCGCGTCGGCGGCTTCGCGGCCCGAGTGACGCAGCCAGTCGCCGTAGAGCCACTGGTAGGCCGTCTTCAGGTCCGCATACGGCCCCGTATGCAGCAGCACCGCGTACTCGCCGCCGGCCACCGTCGCGCGTTCGACCGGCGGCGCGGGCTCGACGTCCGGCGCGCCGTCGGCCGGCATGAAGCACGCCTTCGCGCGCAACTGCGCTTCGGGCGTCGTGTCCGGATCGTCGTAGAAAATGCCGATCATCTTCGCGCCCGGGCCGATCAGCCCGTGCTGTCCGACCCACGCGCCGATCCGCCCGAACGCATCGCCGACCTTCAGGTAAGCGCCGGCATGCGCCACCGCGTAGCCACGCAGTTCCGGCAGGCGCCGGATCTCGACCTCTTGCTTGAACATGTCTTCCTCTCCTCTCTGTAGCGGGTAGATCGGCCGGTGCACGCCCGTGCGCCGGTGCTGCGCGGGCGCCACGCCGTAGGCGTCGCGGAATGCCCGCGCGAACGCGCGCGCCGAACCGTAGCCCGCGCGCCGCGCGATCTCGTCGATCGGCCGCGCGGTGCACACGAGATCCTCGGGCGCGCGCACGATGCGCATCCGCCGTACCGTCAGCACGATCGACTCGCCGTACAGCGCGCGGTACACGCGTTGCCAGTGATACGGCGACAGGCACGCGACTTCGGCGAGCCGGTTCAGGTCGAGCGGGCCATCGAGGTGCGCGAGGATGGTTTCGTGAACGCGCGTCACGCTTGCCGCATAGCGGCGCCACGCGGGGCGGTCGGTTTTCGTTTCGGCTGTCATCGACGGGTCCGGGGCGAGAACGGAAAACGGTAGCACGGGCGCGATGGACAAATCTTGCGGAAATGCGTAGCCGCCCTGAATCCGCCCCTTTTTATTTTTGCCGAAATGGGGTCTTGCCCCTCCGCAATCAATGACTAAAGTTAAAGACGGTGAAATCGGGTGATCGCGTCATTTTTCTCGGGTAAGTTGCTCGGACAGGGCCGCACGCTTTTCGAAGTACGCAGGTAGTTCGTCGATGTTCAATCGCAACACCACGTTTTCGGGAGAAGAAGAAATGGATGCTTCCAGCTTCATCACGTCGCTGCAGAGCACGCTAGGCGGATACCTGCCCAAGATCGCCGGCGCGATCGGCATCCTGGTGATCGGCTGGCTGATCGCGGTGGTGGTGCGGGCCGGCGCGCTGCGCCTGCTCAGCGCGCTGAAGGTCGACAAGCGGATCAGCGACAGCACCGGCCAGGGCGCGTGCGTCGAGCGCATCATCGCCGGCGGGCTGTTCTGGCTCGTGCTGCTCGTCACCGCGGTGGGCATCTTCAACGTGCTCAACCTGTATGCGGTTTCCAATCCGTTCTCGCTGCTCGTCACGCACATCGTCAACTACCTGCCGAACCTGATCGGCGGCGCGGCGCTGACGCTGATCGCGTGGCTCATCGCGTCGCTGCTGCGCAGCCTCGCGAACCGCGCGCTGAAGGCCAGCCGGATCGACGACAAGCTGTCCGAAGGCGCCGGCATGCAGCCGATGAGCGGCTATCTCGGCGATGTGCTGTTCTGGCTCGTGATCCTGATGTTCCTGCCGGCGATCCTCGCGTCGTTCGCGCTGTCGGGGCTGCTGTCGCCGGTGCAGGGGATGGTCGACAAGCTGCTCGCGATCGTGCCGAACCTGTTCGCGGCCGCGGTGATCGGCTTCGTCGGCTGGGTCGTCGCGCGCGTGCTGCGCGGCCTCGTGACGAACCTGCTGGTCGCCGCCGGCGCCGATCGCCTCACGCAGCGCCTCGACAGCCCGACGCCCGTGCGCGTGTCGAGCCTGATCGGCACGATCGTCTACGTGTTCGTGTTCGTGCCGACGTTGATCTCCGCGCTCGACGCGCTGAAGATCGAGGCGATCTCGATTCCCGCGACCAACATGCTGAACCAGTTCCTCGGCGCGGTGCCGGACATCGTCGCGGCGATCGTGATCGTGGTCGTCACGTTCTACTTCGCGCGCTTCGTCGCGTCGCTCGCGCAGAAGCTGCTCGAAGCCGCGGGCGCCGACGGGCTGCCGGCGGTGCTCGGCGTCGAGCGCGTGTTCTCGGGCATCCTGCAGCCGTCGGTGCTGGTCGCACGGCTGATCGTGTTCTTCGCGATGCTGTTCGCGTCGGTCGAAGCCGCGAACCGGCTCGGTTTCTCGCAGGTGCGCGACGTCGTCACGCTGTTCATCGAATTCGGCGGCCACGTGCTGATGGGCGGCGTGATCCTCGTGATCGGCGTGTGGCTCGCGGGCCTCGCGCGCCGCGTGCTCGAGCAGGCCGACCGCGAACACAGCGTGCTGTTCGCGCGCATCGCGCAATTCGCGATCCTCGGCCTCGTGTTCGCGATGGGGCTGCGCGCGATGGGCATCGCGAACGAGATCGTCCAGCTCGCGTTCGGCCTCGTGCTCGGCGCGATCGCGGTGGCCGTGGCGCTGTCGTTCGGCCTCGGCGGCCGCGAGGCGGCCGGCAAGCTGCTCGACCGCTGGTTCAACCAGCGCGGCGGCGGCCAGTAAGCACGGGCGATCCGGCCCGCGTCGTGCGGCCGGATCGCCGTTGCAACCCGCGCGGCCGGCGTTTCCGTCAGCGAAATGTCAGCCGCGATCTTTGCCGAATTTCGATAACACGTCGTTTAATGACTCTCTAGCATCGATTCTCAGTCGCGCGGGCCGGCAAGGCCCGGCGCCCTTGAGGAGAATGTCCGATGAAAGCAGAGTCGAATGGCCGGCCCGCCGCCGGCGCCAAGTCCGGCCAGCCCGCGCTGCAGCAGACGCTCGGGACCTGGCAACTGTGGGGCATCGCGGTCGGCCTCGTGATTTCCGGCGAATACTTCGGCTGGAGCTATGGCTGGGCGAGCGCCGGCACGCTGGGCTTCGTCATCACCGCACTGTTCGTCGCGGCGATGTACACGACCTTCATCTTCAGTTTCACCGAGCTGACGACGTCGATCCCCCATGCCGGCGGCCCGTTCGCCTATGCGCGCCGCGCGTTCGGCCCGACCGGCGGTTATCTCGCCGGCGCCGCGACGCTCGTCGAGTTCGTCTTCGCGCCGCCCGCGATCGCGCTCGCGATCGGCGCGTACCTGCACGTGCAGTTCCCCGGCCTCGAGCCGAAGCACGCGGCGATGGGTGCGTATCTCGTGTTCATGGCGCTGAACATCGTCGGCGTGCAGATCGCGGCGACCTTCGAGCTCGTCGTCACGCTGCTCGCGATCTTCGAGCTGCTGGTGTTCATGGGCGTCGTGTCGCCGGGCTTCGCGTGGAGCAACTTCGCGAAGGGCGGCTGGTCGGGAGCCGATCATTTCAGCGTGGGTGCGTTCCACGGGATGTTCGCGGCGATCCCGTTCGCGATCTGGTTCTTCCTCGCGATCGAAGGCGTCGCGATGGCCGCCGAGGAAGCGAAGAACCCGAAGCGCTCGATTCCGATCGCGTACGTCGCCGGGATCTTGACGCTCGTTGCGCTCGCGATCGGCGTGATGGTGTTCGCCGGCGGCGCGGGCGACTGGACCAAGCTCGCGAACATCAACGATCCGCTGCCGCAGGCGATGAAGTACATCGTCGGCGCGAACAGCGGCTGGATGCACATGCTCGTGTGGCTCGGGCTGTTCGGGCTCGTCGCGTCGTTCCACGGGATCATCCTCGGTTATTCGCGCCAGATCTTCGCGCTGGCCCGCGAGGGCTACCTGCCCGAATGGCTCGGCAAGGTCCATCCGCGCTTCAAGACCCCGCATCGCGCGATCCTCGCGGGCGGCGTGGTCGGCATCGCGGCGATCTACAGCGACGAGCTGATCCAGTTCGGCGGGCAGACGCTGACCGCGAACATCGTGACGATGTCGGTATTCGGCGCGATCGTGATGTATATCGTGAGCATGGCGTCGCTGTTCAAGCTGCGCCGCACGCAGCCGAACATGGCGCGGCCGTTCCGCGCGCCGATGTACCCGATCTTCCCGGCGTTCGCGATCCTGGCCGCGCTCGTCTGTCTCGGCACGATGGTGTATTTCAACGGGCTGGTCGCGCTGGTATTCGTCGGCTTCCTCGCGGTCGGCTACGCGTACTTCCTCGCGACGCGTTCGCAGCGGGCGAGTGCGCCGGGCGACGCGCTGCTGGAGGAGTGAGCAGCGTGAAGATGGCAGGCCGTTTCTGACGGCATCCGGCGCGCCCCGTCGAACGGGCGCGCCGTCGGCTTTTGGCAAGGATGGGCAAGGAGGCTCGCAGATGTCCTATACGGAGACGATCGGTCCGCGCACGTACCGCTTCGCGGACCTGAAGACGCTGCTCGCGAAGGCGAGCCCGCTGCGTTCCGGCGACCAGCTCGCCGGCGTCGCGGCGGCGAGCGAGGAGGAGCGCGTGGCCGCGAAGATCGCGCTCGCGGGCGTGCCGCTGAAGGCGTTCCTGAACGAGGCGGTGATTCCGTACGAAGACGACGAGGTCACGCGCCTGATCATCGACGATCACGACGCGCAGGCGTTCGCGGAAATCTCGCACCTCACCGTCGGCGATTTCCGCAACTGGCTGCTGTCGCCCGCGGCCGACGGCGCGGCGCTCGAACGGATCGCGCCGGGCCTCACGCCCGAGATGGTCGCGGCCGTGTCGAAGCTGATGCGCAACCAGGACCTGATCGCGGCCGCGCGCAAGCGCCGCGTCGTCACGCGCTTTCGCAACACGGTCGGGCTGGCCGGCCGGATGTCGGTGCGGCTGCAGCCGAACCACCCGACCGACGACGTGAAGGGCATCGCCGCGTCGATGCTCGACGGGCTGATGTACGGCTGCGGCGACGCGATGATCGGCATCAACCCGGCCACCGACAGCCTCGCGGCGATCGTCAAGCTGCTCGCGATGATCGACGCGTTCCGCGAACGCTACGGCGTGCCGACCCAGTCGTGCGTGCTCACGCACGTGACCAACACGATCGCGGCGATCGAGAAGGGCGCGCCGGTCGATCTCGTGTTCCAGTCGATCGCGGGCACGGAGAAAGCGAACGCGAGCTTCGGCATCTCGCTGGCCCTGCTCGGCGAGGCGCGCGAGGCCGCGTTGGCGCTGAAGCGCGGCACCGTCGGCAACAATCTGATGTATTTCGAGACGGGCCAGGGCAGCGCGCTGTCGGCGAACGCGCACTTCGGCGTCGACCAGCAGACCTGCGAAGTGCGCGCGTATGCGGTCGCGCGCAAGTTCGAGCCGTTCCTCGTGAACACGGTGGTCGGCTTCATCGGCCCCGAATACCTGTACGACGGCAAGCAGATCATCCGCGCGGGGCTCGAGGATCACTTCTGCGGGAAGCTGCTCGGCGTGCCGATGGGTTGCGACATCTGCTACACGAACCACGCGGAAGCCGACCAGGACGACATGGACACGCTGCTGACGCTGCTCGGGGCGGCCGGCATCAACTTCATCATGGGGATCCCGGGCGCGGACGACGTGATGCTGAACTACCAGAGCACGTCGTTTCACGACCAGCTCTACGTGCGCGAGGTGCTCGGGCTGCGCCGCGCGCCGGAATTCGAGGAATGGCTGGAGACGATGGAGATCGCCGACGCGCACGGCGTGCTGCGCACGGCGACGGCACGCGTGCCGCTGCTCGCGGGGGCGAACGACTGGATGGGGGTGTCCGCATGAGCGACGCCGTCGAGAAGAATCCGTGGGCGCAGCTGAAGTCGTTCACGAACGCGCGGATCGCGCTCGGCCGCGCGGGCAACAGCCTGCCGACCGCGCCGCTGCTGGCCTTCAACCTGTCGCATGCGCAGGCGCGCGACGCGGTGCACCAGCCGCTCGATGCGGACGCGCTGCGGCGCGAGATCGAGGCGGCCGGCCTGCTGCCGACGCTCGGCGTGCAGAGCGCCGCGCCGGATCGCGACCATTACCTGCGCCGGCCCGATCTTGGCCGCAAGCTGTCGGACGACAGCCGCGGGTTGCTGGCCGGCTACGGCGCGGCGCTTGACGAGGCGCCGGACGTCGTGTTCGTGGTCGGCGACGGGCTGTCGGCGTTCGCGGCCGCGAAGCAGGCGCTGCCGCTGCTGCAGGCCGTGCGGCCGCGGCTCGACGCGGACGGCTGGCGCGTCGGGCCGGTGGTGGTCGCGAAGCAGGCGCGCGTCGCGCTCGGCGACGAGATCGGCGAGCTGCTGCGCGCGAAGGTCGTCGCGATGCTGATCGGTGAACGGCCGGGGCTCAGCTCGCCGGACAGCCTCGGCGTGTACCTGACGTGGGCGCCGAAAGTCGGCTGCCACGATGCGCTGCGCAACTGCATCTCGAACGTACGGCCCGAAGGGCTGCCGCATGCGGCAGCCGCGCACAAGCTGCATTACCTGATGACGCATGCGCGCCGCCTCGGGCTCACCGGCGTGGGGCTGAAGGACGACAGCGATGCGCTGCCGCCGCCGGCGGAAGCCGGGCGGATCGGCGCGGCGTGACTACCTGAACAGCCGCTCGCACAGGAAATCGACGAACACGCGCAGCTTCGGCGATAGTTGCCGGCTCGACGGCCACACGATCGAGAACTGCCCCGGCGCGATCCGGTAGTCGTCGAGCACGGTGACGAGCGCGCCGTGTTCGAGTGCGTCGCGCGCGAGGAAGTCGGGCATGTAGCCGATGCCGAGCCCCGCGAGCACGGTGCCGCGCAACGCCTCCATGTTGTTGCAGGTCATCGCGGTGCGCAGCTTCAGCGGCGTGCCGTCGTCGGCCGCGAGCGCCCAGTCCTGCAGCTTGCCGGTGGTCGGGAAGCAGTAGCGTATGCAGTCGTGCGCCTCGAGGTCGCGCGGCGTGCGCGGCGTGCCGGCCTGCGCGAGATACGCGGGCGTCGCGCACAGCACGAACGCGAACGGGCCGAGCCGCCGCGACATCAGGCTCGAATCGGACAGCGGGCCGCTGCGGATCACCGCGTCGAACCCGCCCTCGACGACGTCGACCATCCGGTCGTTGAAATCGAGATCGAGCTCGACGTCCGGATAGCGCTGCCGGAATTCCGGCAGTACGGGCAGCAGGAAGCGGTAGCCGATCACCGGCAGGCTCACGCGCAGCCTGCCGCGCGGGCGCTGCGCGGACGCCGTCACGGCCGCTTCCGCATCGCGGAAATCCTCGAGGATCCGCTGGCAGCGTTCGTAGAAGTGTCGTCCCTCGTCGGTGAGCGTGACGCGTCGCGTCGTGCGGTTGAACAGGCGCACGCCGAGCGACTGTTCGAGTTTCGCGATCGTCTTGCCGACCGCCGACGCCGAAATGCCGAGCGCACGGCCGGCCGCGACGAAGCTCAACGCTTCGGCGGTGCGGACGAACGCGACGATGCCGGAGAGGTTTTCCATTGTTCCATCGAATCGAAGGGCGCAAGACGACGCTCGCGCCACGGGAATTGCGGAATTTTAGTCCGTTATATGCGGAGCTTTGCGTAGTTTTTCGCGGATTGAATCGGATTTATCTTCTGTCGCTCTGACGGCGCAGCCGCGCCGGCTTTTCGAGGAGCGATGATGGATCACCCTGTATCAGCCGTTTCGGCCCAGTCGGCGCGCCGGCGCGCATGGGTGCTGGCCGCCGTCTGCATGGCCGCCGTCGCGCTGCCGCTGTCGTTTTCGGGCGGTGCGGTCGCGACGCCGGCCATCGGCCGCGACCTGCACGGCAGCCCGGTCGCGATGAACTGGATCACCAACGCGTTCATGCTCGCGTTCGGCAGCTTCCTGATGGCGTCGGGCGCGCTCGCCGACCAGTTCGGGCGCAAGCGCCTGTTCGCGATCGGCGTCGGCGGCTTCACGCTGATGTCGGTCGCGCTCGCGTTCGCGCCGTCGATGCTCGCGGTCGACCTGCTGCGCGCCGCGCAAGGGCTCGCGGCCGCCGCGGCGCTCGCCGGCGGTACCGCCGCGCTCGCGCAGGAGTTCGACGGCGCGGCGCGCACGCGTGCGTTCAGCCTGCTCGGCACGACCTTCGGCATCGGGCTCGCGTTCGGGCCCGTGCTCGCCGGCGGCCTGATCGGGCACTACGGCTGGCGCGCGATCTTCATGACGAGCGCGGTGGCCGGCGTGTTGTCGCTCGTGTTCGGGCTGCCGCGCATGCACGAGTCGCGCGACCCGCACGCGACGGGGCTCGACTGGCCGGGCACGGCCGCGTTCACGGCCGCGCTGACGCTGTTCACGTTCGGCGTGATCGAGGCGCCCGCGCGCGGCGGGTCGAGCGCGCTCGTGATCGCGCTGCTGGCCGGGGCGGCGCTTGGCGCGGCTGCGTTCGTGACGATCGAGACGCGTGTCGCGCGGCCGATGCTCGACCTGTCGCTGTTTCGCATCGCGCGCTTCGTCGGCGTGCAGGTGCTGCCGGTGTCGACCTGCTGCTGCTACATCGTGCTGCTCGTCGTGCTGCCGCTGCGCTTCATCGGCATCGACGGCTTCAGCGAGATCGACGCCGGCTGGCTGATGCTCGCGATCTCCGCGCCGATGCTGGTCGTGCCGTTCGTCGCGGCGACGCTCACGCGCTGGCTGTCGGCCGGCGTGATCTCGGGGCTCGGGCTCCTCGTCGCGGCGGCCGGGCTCGTGTGGCTGGGCATCGCGTTGCGCGGCGGCGCGGGGCCCGCGGCGATCGCGCCGATGCTCGCGATCGGCGTCGGCGCCGGCATGCCGTGGGGGCTGATGGACGGGCTGTCGGTGAGCGTCGTGCCGAAGGAGCGCGCGGGGATGGCGACGGGCATTTTCAGCACGACGCGGGTGGCCGGCGAGGGGATCGCGCTGGCGATCGTCGGCGCGGTGCTGGCCGCGCTCGCGCGGACCGGGCTGACGCAGGCGGCGGGCGCGGCCGGCACGCCGGACGCGACGCTGCGGGCGGCCGCACGGCTCGCGACCGGCGATCTCGCAGGCGCGGCCGCCGCGTTGCCGGGCGTCGGGCACGCGGCGTTGATCGCGAGCTACGCGCATGCGTTCGACCGGCTGCTGACCGGGCTGGCCGTCGTTACCGTGTTGTGTGCCGCCGTGGTGTTCGCGTTTCTCGGCGGGCGGGCTGCCGTGGCTGAAACGCCTGAAGCGGATGACGGCGCCGGCGCGCCAGTGCGCGGCCGGATCGAACCGGCCTGCGCGGAAACGCACGGACGTTGAGCGTTGCGTCGTCGTCGCGCGTGGCGGTGCGGATGACGGCAAGCCGCGCGCCGGCCTATTCCGTCGCGCGTGGATCACACGCGACGCGTCATGCGAGCACGAGCGGCGGCAGCGCCGCATCGGCCCGCGCCTGTGCCCGTTCCACGTCGACCACCACATAGCGCAACGCATCGGGCCACAGGTGCGCGCGGCTTGCCGCATCCTCGTCGATCGTCGCGCGTCCCTGCACGAGCCAGGTCGTCTGGCGCACGAAATCGACGAACAGTAGCGCGATCGCGGGATTCACGAGCAGGTTGCCGATCGTGTTGAACAGGTTGTTGCCCGCGAAGTCGGGCAGCACGAGCGTGCGGCGGTCGGGCAGGTGGACGAGCGGCTCGAACGAGCCGTCGCCGCGCGGCTGGCGGCCGCGGTACGAGCAGTCGCCGTTGCCGGCCGCGTCGGCGGTCGCGACGATCAGGAAGGCCTGCTCGCGGATGAACGCGATGGCGTCGTCGGTCAGCGGGCACGGGTCGTTCATGGTGTCGGGCGGCGCGAATGCCGTTGCGTGTCGATCGTCGGGTCGCACGCAAGCGACATGCCACGCGGCGCGGCCCGCATCCGCGTGCAGCGCAGTGCCGCGCACTGTGGAAATTTCGAACACCGGCCGCGCCGCTGCGCAATCGCGGTGTTCAGAATCGGCGCACCCATCGTGCTTCACGCGTGAACACCGTACGGTGCGCACACGGGCCGGCGGTGATCGACGTGGTCATGTCCTGTTTGGCACGCATGTTGCGTAAACGGATGCAGCGCATTCCAACCGGCGCTGCATCCACACAAAGCACGATGAACAGGAGACATGTATGAACCCGTTTGACCTGAAGCAACTGGGCCTCGACGTCGAATACCCGTACCGTCAGCAGTACGACAACTACATCGGCGGCAAGTGGGTCGCGCCGGTGAAGGGCGAGTATTTCGAGAACGTGTCGCCGATCAACGGCCAGCCGTTCTGCCGCGTGCCGCGCTCGGGCGCCGACGACATCGAGCTGGCGCTCGACGCCGCGCACGCCGCGCGCCGCAAGTGGGGCAAGACGTCCGTGGCCGAGCGCGCGAACCTGCTGCTCGCCGCCGCCGACCGGATGGAAAAGAACCTGAAGCTGCTGGCCGTGGCCGAGACGATCGACAACGGCAAGCCGCTGCGCGAGACGATGGCCGCCGACCTGCCGCTCGCGATCGACCACTTCCGCTACTTCGCGGGCTGCATCCGCGCGCAAGAGGGCGGCATCTCCGAGATCGACGACAACACCGTCGCGTACCACTTCCACGAACCGCTTGGCGTGGTCGGCCAGATCATCCCGTGGAACTTCCCGCTGCTGATGGCCGCGTGGAAGCTCGCGCCGGCGCTCGCGGCCGGCTGCTGCGTCGTGATGAAGCCGGCCGAGCAGACGCCCGCGTCGGTGCTGGTGCTGATGGAGCTGATCGGCGACCTGTTCCCGGCCGGCACGATCAACATCGTGAACGGCTTCGGCAAGGAAGCGGGCGAAGCGCTCGCGACCAGCAAGCGGATCGCGAAGATCGCGTTCACGGGCTCGACGCCGGTCGGCAAGCACATCCTGCGCGCCGCGGCCGAGAGCTTGATCCCGTCGACGGTCGAACTGGGCGGCAAGAGCCCGAACATCTTCTTCGCCGACGTGCTTGACCAGGACGACGCGTTCCTCGACAAGGCGCTCGAAGGGCTCGCGATGTTCGCGCTGAACCAGGGCGAAGTGTGCACGTGCCCGTCGCGGATCCTGATCCAGGAATCGATCTACGAACGCTTCATCGAGAAGGCCGTCGCGCGCGTCGAACGCATCAAGGCCGGCCACCCGCTCGACCTGCAGACGATGATCGGCGCGCAGGCGTCGCAGCAGCAGCTCGACAAGATCCTGTCGTACATCGACATCGGCCGCGGCGAAGGCGCGCAATGCCTGACGGGCGGCGAGCGCACGGCGCCGGCCGCGGAACTCGGCACGGGCTACTACGTGAAGCCGACGATGCTGCTCGGCAACAACAAGATGCGCGTGTTCCAGGAAGAGATCTTCGGGCCGGTCGCGTCGGTGATGACGTTCAAGGACGAGCAGGAAGCGATCGAACTCGCGAACGACACGTTCTACGGGCTCGGCGCCGGTGTGTGGACGCGCAACGGCACGCGTGCGTACCGGATGGGCCGCGAGGTCGAGGCCGGCCGCGTGTGGACCAACTGCTATCACCTGTACCCCGCGCATGCGGCGTTCGGCGGCTACAAGCAGTCGGGGATCGGCCGCGAGACGCACAAGATGGCGCTGTCGAACTATCAGCAGACGAAGTGCCTGCTGGTGAGCTATCAGGCCGAGGCGCTCGGGTTCTTCTGATCGCCGACACGGGGCAAGCGCCGGGACGCACCGGCCGGCAGCGCAACGCCGGCCGGTGCGGTTGCCGGTCTTTCACGGCGACGCGGGCAGTGCATACGGCGCCGGGCGCGCTCGCGCGGCGCCTGGCCCGTTTCGATTTCGACATTCGGCGCCGACGCTGCATCGTCGCATCCGGCACCGGAGACGACACCGGCGGCCGCCCGTTCGCGGCGGCACGGTGCGCTCACGCGCTTAACAAGAACCAGCATGGCAGAACCGCCCCGATCCTTTCCGCGTCACCCGGTATTTCATGCGGGTGAACTCGACGCGCAGCACCGCTTCGGCGTCGCCGACGAAGCCGAGCGGATGAGCGACGTCGTGACGACGCGCCTGAGCATCGGCGTGCGGCAGTTCGTCGAATCGCAGCCGTTCATGTTCGTCGGCGCAGCGGGCGGCACCGGCGCTGTCGTGACCTGCGACATCGTGCAGAGCCTGCGCGATGCGAACGGCGATCTGCTGCCCGTCGTTCGCGTGATCGACACGAAGACGCTGCGGTTCGCGTTGCCCGCACATGACGGCGGCGGCCGGATCGCGTCGGCCGTGTACGACGGCAGCGGCGTCGGGTTGCTGTTCGTCGATTTCGTGCGCGGGATCCGGTACCGGATCAACGGCCGCGCCACGTTGCGGGCCGATCAGCCCGAAGCGGACGCGGCGCCGTGGGCGGCGGGCAGCACGATCGTCGAGCTGGCGGTCGCGCAGGCGTACGGCAACTGCGGCACGCGGGTCGTGCGGCTGAAGCCGGCCGGCTAGCCGGTGTGCGGGAGCCGGTCGCGGCACGGATGCGCGGTCGCGGCGCATGTTGCACCGCGTATCGCACCGGCGGCGTGCGCGCGCCGCCGCCTTCGGGTGCGCCCGCATGGCGCGTATCGGCCGGACAGCGTGCAATGGCGGGCGATTCGCTGGGCCATGCGGTTCGGCACGGGACTTGCGTGACAGGCGCGGTTCCGCGCAGGTGAGGGAGGACACGATGGATCAATACGTGGCGTGCAGGGAAGAACCGACCGCCGAAGACACGCGGCGCAATGCGCAGGGCGACGATGCGCTGGCCGGGCAGGCGGTCGTCAGCGTCGCGCACGATGCGGACGAGCAGGCGCGCAACCTGATCGGCTGGCGGCAGACTTACGACCAGCTTGCGGCCGGCCGCTTCGTCGGCACGCTGACCGAGCTGCCGCTCGACACGATGAAGCTGTTTCGCGAATCGACGAGCCACCTGCTGCGTCAGGCGTGCGAAGTGCGCGGCGACGCGTACTGGTTCGGCATTCCGCTCGTGTCCGACGGCACGGCGCGCGTCGATGCGTGCCGCATCGGGCCCGGTGCGCTCGCGTTCCGGCCCGGCAACGTCGAATTCGAACTGGTGACGCCCGCGCAGTTCTCGATCTACGGCGTCGTCGTGCGCGGCGACGTGCTGCGCCGCTACGCGCAGGAGGTCGAACGCCGTGCGCTCGACGAGCGGCTGTTCACGCAGTGCGTGATGCAGGTCGGCGATGCGCGGCTCGCGCGCCTGTGCGCGCTGCTCGGCCGCCGCCTCGACGGCGCGGTGGCGATGGCCGGCCCGCTGCCCGATGCGCAGCGCGACGACCTGCAGGCCGACGTGCTGGCCGCGCTGTTCGACGTGTGCGCGCACCCGGCCGACGACGGCAGCGGCGCCGCGCCGTCGACGCGTCGCTGGATCGTCGATCAGGCGCGCGACTACGTGCTCGCGCACCGTACGCGCCCGGTCGGCGTGCCGGAATTGTGCGAGCAGTTGCACGTGAGCCGGCGCACGCTGCAGTACTGCTTCCAGGACGTGCTCGGGATGGCGCCCGCGACCTACCTGCGCACGCTGCGGCTGAACGGCGCGCGGCGCGACCTGTGCGGCCGCGCGGCCGGCTCGGTGCAGGATGTCGCGGAGGCATGGGGCTTCTGGCACCTGAGCCAGTTCGCGACCGATTACCGGCGCCTGTTCGGCAAGCGGCCGTCGGAGACGCTGCGCGATCGCGTGGTGCGAGTCGGCGCGGGGTGACGAAGGCGGCGGGGGCGACGTTCCGACTCGCTGCCGCACCCGGGTTCCTTATCCGGTGGCCGCCGCCGCATCGCGCGGTGCGGGCCACGGCAGCCCATCCCAGTCGACGTTCCGGTAAGCGGCTTCGACCGCCGCGAGATCGTCCGGCCGCTCGCTGCGGTGCAGCCCGCGCAATTCGGCCGGCAATTCGAGTTCGACCGGTACGCAATGCGGATAGTCGCGCACGCGCAGCGCCGGCCCGATCGTCGTGAAGCACGCGAGCGTCGGCACGTCGAAACCGTCGGCGAGATGCAAGGCGGCCGTGTCGGGCGCGAACAGCAGGCGGGCGCCCTTGACCCACGAGATGAAGCGCGCGGTGTCGGTGGCGTCGCCGCTCACGTCGACGTAGTGGGGATGCGCGACCGGGCCGAAACCGGCCACCGGCAGCCCGTAGCGCTGCACGAGCCGATCCACGAATGCCGCGCGCAGCGCGGGCGGCACGCTGCGCACGGCGGTGCTCGCGTTCGGGCAGAACAGGACGTACGGCCGCTGCCACGCGGCCGGCAGCGCGGGCAGCGGCAGCCGGGCGAGCCAGCGGTTGCGCTTCGCGGCGGCCGGTACGGCGGCCGGGTCGACGCCGAGCGCATCCAGGAAGAAATCGATCATCGGCAGCCGCGCGAATGCGGGCCAGTACAGGTGATTGCCGACGTCGATGCATGGCGCATCGGCGGGCAGCGCGTCGACCGGGCACGGCAGCGTGCGCGACGGCGCGACGACGTCGGCCGCGAGCGCATACAGCGTGTCGACATAGCGCGGCGCGCGGGCCGGCCGGTACAGCGTGAAACGCAGGCCCGGGTGGGCCGCACGCAGCGCGGCGACGGCCGTCAGCCCGATCACCGAATCGCCGAGCGTGACGCCCATTCCGTTGATCACGTGCACGTGTCGCGCGTCGTCGTAATCGAGCCGGAACGGCCGATGCGCGGCGTGCAGCAGGCCGAGCGCGGGCGCGGCCGGCACGTGGCCGTCGGCACGCAGGTTGCCGGACTCGAGGTCGTACGGCGCGACGAGCGCGCCGTCGGGCGCGAGCAGCGTGCCGGGGCAGGCCAGCGCGTCCTCATGCGACAGCCCGGCGCCGGGCGGCGCGGTGTGCGTGTCCACCGTCACCCGCCGCGCGCCCGGCGGCCTTGCTCGCGGATCTGTTCGAGCGTCGCGGCCGGCGTGCTGGCGTCCTGCGGGATGCGGATCTCGATCACCGCGGGCAACCCGCAGGTCAGCGCGCGCTCGAGCGCGGGCGCGAATTCGGCGGTGCGCTCGACCGTCTCGCCATGCGCGCCGAATGCACGCGCATAGGCGGCGAAATCGGGATTCGTGAGCCCCGTGCCGTGCACGCGGCCCGGATAGTTGCGCTCCTGATGCATGCGGATCGTGCCGAAATGCCCGTTGTTGACGACGATCGCGACGATGTTCAGCCCGTACTGCATCGCGGTCGCGAGTTCGTTGCCGGCCATCATGAAGCAGCCGTCGCCCGCCAGCGCGACGACCGCGCGCGACGGGTACAGCGACTTCGCGGCGAGCGCGGCCGGCAGCCCGTAGCCCATCGCGCCGCTGGTCGGCGCGAGCTGCGAACGGAAGTGCCGGTACGCGAAGTGGCGATGCAGCCAGATCGCATAGTTGCCGGCGCCGTTGGTCAGGATCGCGTCGTGCGGCAGGCGCTCGCGCAACTGCACCATCACGTCGCCGAGCTGGACGTCGCCGGGCATCGGCAGCGGCGCATGCCATTCGCGGTACGCGCGATGGGCGTCGGCGGCCGCGCCGGCCCATGCCGGACGGTCGGGCGGCTCGAGCGCGGCAAGCGGCGCGGCGATCTCGGGCATTCCCGACACGATCGGCAGGTCGGCCGCATACACGCGGCCGAGTTCGTCGGCGCCCTGGTGCACGTGGATCAGCGTCTGGCGCGTTTTCGGGATGTCGAGCAGCGTATAGCCGCCGGTCGTGGCTTCGCCGAGGCGCGGCCCGATCACGAGCAGCAGGTCGGCGTCGCGGATGCGTTTCGCGAGCGCGGGGTTGATCCCGAGGCCGACGTCGCCCGCGTAGTTCGGGTGCGCGTTGTCGATCGTGTCCTGGAAGCGGAACGCGCACGCGACCGGCAGTTGCCAGCGTTCGACGAAGGTGCGCAGGTTCGCGCACGCGTCGGGCGTCCAGCCGCTGCCGCCGACGATCGCGAACGGCCGCTCCGCGCGCGCGAGCCGCTCGCGCAGCTCGTCGATCTGCGCGGCCGACGGCGCGGCCGCGACGCGTTTCGCGGCCGGCACGACGGGTTGGGACGCGCACGCTTCGGACAGCACGTCCTCCGGCAGCGCGAGCACGACCGGGCCGGGCCGGCCCGACGTCGCGACGTGAAACGCATGGCTCAGGTATTCGGGGAGGCGGCGCGGGTCGTCGATCTGCGCGACCCATTTCGCCATCTGGCCGAACATCCGGCGGTAGTCGATTTCCTGGAAGGCTTCGCGGTCGAGGTGCTCGCGTGCGCACTGGCCGACGAACAGGATCATCGGCGTCGAATCCTGGAACGCGGTGTGCACGCCGATCGACGCATGGGTCGCGCCGGGCCCGCGCGTGACGAATGCGATGCCGGGACGGCCGGTCAGCTTGCCGACCGCTTCGGCCATGTTCGCGGCGGCCGCCTCGTGACGGCAGACGACCGTCTGGATGCGCGCGGTGTCGTCCGCCAGCGCATCGAGTACGGCGAGGAAGCTTTCGCCCGGCACGCAGAAGACGCGTTCGACGTGATTGGCGAGCAACGCATCGACGAGCAGTCGCGCACCGGTGGTGGCGCGCGGCTCGAGATCCTTGGCATGCGACATGGGCTGCCGTCTCCCTGGGTAGCGGGACGTACAGCTTACGCCCGTTGGCCGGGCGCTGAAAAGTGCCGCGGGCAAGCGGGGTGGCGCTGCTTGACCCTCGCGCTGTACTGGAATCCCAAGGCGCGCGAGGATCGCGCCGCGATCATGGACCATATCGGCCAGGACGATCCGCTGGCCGCGCTCGAACTGGACGAACTGCTGGAGGAGAAGGCACCGGCGTTGCCGGCGCGCGCGGAACTGTATCGGCGAGGGCGGGTGGCAGGTACGCGCGAGCTGGTGATTGCGCCGAACCATGTGCTCGTCTATCGCATTCGACCCACCGAGCACATCGTGGCAATTCTTCGCGTGTTGCATGCGCGACGGCAGTGGCCGTGATGGCGTCATGCGGATACCTGGCTTGCATCGAGCCTGTCGCGGTGTGCATGAACCCCGCCCGCGAGCGGAAGAAGATCATCCCGACAAACCGATCGCCGCTCACGCTGTGCCGCTCGACGTCGTGCTCGTGACCCACAACGAGCGGGACTTCGCCGGTTATCCGGGCTTGCGGCTCGAGAACGGGTTGAACGACTGATGCACGCCCGTTAGCGCCCGGCGGCCATGCGGGACATCGTGACCCGCGTGGCCGCCGGAACCCGCATCAGCACTCGACGATGTTCACCGCCAGCCCGCCGCGCGACGTTTCCTTGTACTTCGTCTTCATGTCGGCGCCGGTCTCGCGCATCGTCTTGATCACGGAGTCGAGCGACACGTAGTGCGAGCCGTCGCCGCGCAGCGCCATGCGCGCCGCATTGACGGCCTTCACCGACGCCATCGCGTTGCGCTCGATGCACGGGATCTGCACCATCCCGCCGACCGGGTCGCAGGTGAGGCCGAGGTTGTGTTCCATGCCGATCTCGGCCGCGTTCTCGACCTGCTGCGGCGTGCCGCCGAGCACGGCCGCGAGCGCGCCGGCCGCCATCGAGCACGCGACACCCACTTCGCCCTGGCAGCCGACTTCCGCGCCCGAGATCGACGCGTTGAGCTTGTACAGAATGCCGATCGCGGCGGCCGTCAGCAGGAAGTCGATCACGCCTTGCTCGTTCGCGCCGGGCGTGAAGCGCGTGTAGTAGTGCAGCACGGCCGGGATGATGCCGGCCGCACCGTTGGTCGGCGCGGTGACCACGCGGCCGCCGGCCGCGTTTTCCTCGTTGACCGCGATCGCATACAGGTTGATCCAGTCGATCATCGACAGCGGATCCTGCAGCGCGCGCTCCGGGCTGCCGGTCAGCGTGCGGTACAGTTGCGGCGCGCGGCGCTTGACCTGGAACGGGCCGGGCAGGTTGCCGTCGGCGTCGGGGTTGCCGATCCCGCAGCCGCGCGACACGCACGATTGCATCACGGCCCAGATCTTCAGCAGCCCGTCGCGCGTTTCTTCCTCGGTGTGCCACGCGCGCTCGTTTTCCCACATCAGCTGCGCGATCGACTTGCCGGTCGACGCGGTCAGCGCGAGCAGCTCGGCGCCGGTGCGGAACGGGTGCGTCATCTGCTCGGCCGCGCTTAGCACCTTCGTGTTCGGCGCGCCGGCCGTCACGACGAAGCCGCCGCCGACCGACAGGTAGGTGCGCTCGACCAGTACCGCGCCGTTCGCGTCGCTCGCGCGCAGCTTCATCCCGTTCGGATGCTCGGGCAGCGCCTGGCGGTAGAACGCGATGTTCTCCTTCAGCACGAACGGCACCGGATGCGTGCCGAGCAGCGCGAGTTTCTTCGACTGGCGGACGTCTTCCAGCCGCGCGTCGATCGTGTCGGGATCGACGGTGTCGGGCGCGTCGCCGAGCAGGCCGAGCATCACGCCGCGGTCGGTGCCGTGGCCCTTGCCGGTCGCGCCGAGCGAGCCGTACAGCTCGACCTTCACGTGGGCCGTCGCGTCGAGCAGCCCGTCGCGCTCGAGGCCCTGGACGAACATCAGCGCCGCGCGCATCGGCCCGACCGTGTGCGAACTGGACGGACCGATGCCGATCTTGAAGAGGTCAAACACGCTGACTGCCATTTCGATACCTGCCTTGCTTTAAGAGTAGTGCTAGCGCGCCTGCAATGGCAGGCACGCGGCGAGCCATGCGGGCGGCGTTGGGGAAAGCTGCTGCGCGACGCGGGCATAGCGCCCGTCGAGCCGCGCGGCCAGATGGAAGAGTTCGGTGGCGTTTTTCGGGTCCCACTGCCCCGTGTAGCCCGGCAAGCCGGCCTCGCGGCGCTTCGCGTCGAACGGCACCGGCGAATTCACGAATTCCTCGTGGGTCTTCTCGCCGAGCGCGTACGGCACGAGCCAGTCGAGCGCCGCCGCGAGCGTCGCGCCGTTCGCGCCGCGTTCGCGCAGCCAGTTGCGGTTGAAGCGGCGCGCGGCGAGCGCGGCCGTCACCAGCGGCTGCAGGTCGTAGACCGCGTAATGCAGCGCATCGCGTTCCTCGAAGTCCCACGTCTTGCCGTCCGGGCCGATGTTGTCGGCGAGATGCTCGACGAACAGCCGCTGCGCGGCGTTCATCATCTTGCGGTCGCCGAGCGTGAACGCGGACAGCGCGATCAGCTTGATCCGGTGGCTCTGCCAGTTGTTGCGCCAGGTGCCGGTGAGCGGGCGCTTCTGCGCGTCGATCTGCGCGACGTAGCCGGCGCCGAGCTTCGCGATGAACGCGGCCGTCGCGTTGCGCGTTTTTACCGGCAGCGCGCTCGCGGTCATGTCGTACGCGACGATCAGGCTCTCGAAGCGCGTTTCGTCGATCGGATTGAAGCTCGGCTGGTAGGTCGAGACCCACGCGGACAGGAAGCGGTCGACGAGCTGCAGGTAGCGCGGCGCGTTCGTCACGCGCCACGCGAGCGCCGCGTCGCGCATCAGGTCCATGTCCTTCAGCGCGGCCGCACTCTGGTCGTAGATGCCTTCGTGCGGCAGCGTGCCCTCGGTGTGCACGCGCGCCATCGCCTTCGGCTGCTCGCCGATGCGCGCGTCGACGCTGCGGATCAGCGCCTGCACGCCCGGCTCGGCCTGCGTCGTCTCGCTCGCCTGCAGCGCCGGCGCCGCGCAGAAATTCATCGCCGCGCGCGCGCCGCCGGACGCGCCGAGGCCGGCGGCGGCAAGCGACAGCGAGGCGACGAGCATCGGCACGAAACGACCGGCACGCGCGTGCGGCCGCGTCCTGTTTGCACCATGGCCCGGAAACATCGGACGCACCATGCGGAACTCCTTCATTGGCTGGATCGCGTGTGATGTTAGCCGGATTGGCGGGGGAACGTGAACCGGTTCGCCCGGCGAACGCAAAAACCGCACGCAACCCCGGGTTGCGTGCGGTGCGGTCATGGTCGGGCGGCGCCGGGGCTGGCGTGCGTTACGCGTATTCCGACATCGGCACGCACGAGCAGAACAGGTTGCGGTCGCCGTACGCGTTGTCCGCGCGGCCGACCGGCGGCCAGTACTTGTTCGTGCCGAGCGACGCGACCGGGTACGCAGCCTGCTCGCGCGAGTACGCGTGCGGCCATTCGTTCGCGGTGACGACGGCCGCCGTATGCGGCGCGTGACGCAGCGGGTTGTCCTCGCGATCGGCGCGGCCTTCCTCGACCGCGCGGATTTCCTCGCGGATCGCGATCATCGCGGCGATGAAGCGGTCGAGTTCTTCCTGCGATTCCGATTCGGTCGGCTCGACCATCAGCGTGCCCGGCACCGGGAAGCTCATCGTCGGCGCGTGGAAGCCGTAGTCCATCAGGCGCTTCGCGACGTCGTCGACGCTGATGCCGCTCGACTCCTTGATCGGGCGCAGGTCGAGAATGCACTCGTGCGCGACCAGCCCGCCCGGGCCCGAATACAGCACCGGGTAGTGGGGCGCGAGGCGCTTCGCGATGTAGTTCGCGTTGAGGATCGCGGTTTCCGTCGCGGCGGTCAGGTTCTTCGCGCCCATCATCGCGATGTACATCCACGAGATCGGCAGGATCGACGCCGAGCCGTACGGGGTGGCCGACACCGCGCCGATGCCTTCCTCGCCGCGCGCATAGCCGGTCGAACGCTGGTTCGGCAGGAACTTCGCGAGGTGCGCGCCGACCGCGACCGGGCCGACGCCCGGGCCGCCGCCGCCGTGCGGGATGCAGAAGGTCTTGTGCAGGTTCAGGTGCGACACGTCGCCGCCGAACTGGCCCGGCGCGGTCAGGCCGACCATCGCGTTCATGTTCGCGCCGTCGACGTACACCTGGCCGCCGTGCGCGTGCACGATCTCGCAGATCTCGCGGACGTTCTGCTCGAACACGCCGTGCGTCGACGGATACGTGATCATGATCGCCGCGAGGTCCTTCGAATGTGCTTCGGCCTTCGCCTTCAGGTCGGCGATGTCGACGTTGCCCTGCGCGTCGCAGGCGACGACCACGACCTTCATGCCGGCCATGTGCGCCGACGCCGGGTTCGTGCCGTGCGCGGATGCCGGGATCAGGCACACGTCGCGATGCGCTTCGCCGCGCGATGCGTGGTACGCGTGGATGATCAGCAGGCCCGCGTACTCGCCCTGCGAGCCGGCGTTCGGTTGCAGCGACACGGCCGCGTAGCCGGTGGCCGCGACGAGCATCTGCTCGAGCTGGTCGATCATCTCGCGGTAGCCGACGGTCTGCTCGGCCGGTGCGAACGGATGGATGCCGCCGAACTCGGGCCACGTGACGGGCAGCATTTCCGACGTCGCGTTCAGCTTCATCGTGCACGAGCCGAGCGGGATCATCGAGCGGTCGAGCGCGAGATCCTTGTCCGACAGGCTGCGCAGGTAGCGCAGCATTTCGGTTTCGGAATGGTGGCGGTTGAACACGGGGTGCGTCAGGTACGCGCTCGTGCGCTCGAGGCCGGCCGGCAGCGCGGCGACGCCGGCGAGGCCCGCGTCCAGCGCGTCGACGGCCGGTGCGGTGCCGCCCGCGGCCTGCGCGAACACGTCGAGCAGGTCGGCGAGGTCGTCGCGCGTCGTGGTTTCGTCGACCGACACGCCGACTTGCGTGTCGCTCACGCGGCGCAGGTTGATGCGCTTGGCCTTCGCGAATTCATGGACTTGCGCGGTGCGCGCGCCGGTGTCGACCGTCAGCGTGTCGAAGAACGTGTCGTTGACGGTCGCGAAGCCGAGCTGCTTCACGCCGGCGGCGAAGAGCGCCGCGATGCGGTTCACGCGCAGCGCGATCGTCTTCAGGCCGTGCGGGCCGTGGTAGACCGCGTACATGCTGGCCATGATCGCGAGCAGCGCCTGCGCGGTACACACGTTCGACGTCGCCTTCTCGCGGCGGATGTGCTGTTCGCGCGTCTGCAGCGCGAGGCGCAGCGCGGGCTTGCCCTGTGCGTCGACCGTCACGCCGACGAGGCGGCCCGGCATCTGGCGCTTGAATTCGTCGCGCACCGCGAGATAGGCGGCGTGCGGGCCGCCGAAGCCCATCGGCACGCCGAAGCGCTGCGTGTTGCCGATCGCGACGTCCGCGCCCCATTCGCCGGGCGGCGTCAGCACGGTCAGCGCGAGCAGGTCGGCCGCGACGACCACGTGGCCGCCGGCCGCATGGATCGCTTCGGTGAGCGCGCGGTAGTCGCGCACGTCGCCGTTCACGCCCGGGTATTGCAGCAGCACGCCGAATGCGTTCGCCTGCGCCGCGTCGGCGGCCGGGCCCGTCCTGACCTCGATGCCGACCGGCAGCGCGCGCGTGCGGATCACTTCGAGCGTTTGCGGCAGCACGTCGTCGGCGACGTAGAACACGTTCGACGCCGGCTTGCCGGTGCGCTGCAGCAGCGTCATCGCTTCGGCCGCGGCGGTCGCTTCATCGAGCAGCGACGCGTTCGAGATCGCGAGGCCCGTCAGGTCGGCGACCATCTGCTGGAAGTTCAGGAGCGCCTCGAGGCGGCCCTGGGAAATTTCAGGCTGGTACGGCGTGTAGGCCGTGTACCACGCCGGGTTTTCGAGCACGTTGCGCAGGATCACGGCCGGCGTGTGCGTGTCGTGGTAACCCTGACCGATATACGAGCGGAACACCTGGTTCTTGTCCGCGAGAACCCGCAGCGCGGCGAGCGCTTCGGCCTCGCTCTTCGGCTGCGCGAACGGGCCGAGCGGCAGCGTTTCGGCGCGGCGGATCGAGGCCGGGATCACGGCGTCGATCAGGGCGGCGCGCGACGCGAAGCCGAGCGTGTCGAGCATGGCCTGCTGGCTGGCGGCGTCGGGGCCGATGTGGCGTTCGGCGAACGCGTCGTGCGTTTCGAGCGCGGCGAGCGAGAGGGGCGTGCGGTTCATCAGGCGGTCCGGGTGTTCGAGCTTCATGGCGTGACTCTGGTCCCGCGCGGGCCGAGGCCGGCGCCGCGCGGTTCGGGTAGGGAAATTAGTCGATCAGCTTGCCGTAGGCGGCTGCGTCGATCAGCTTGTCGGTCGATGCGCCGGCCGCGAGCTTGATCTTGAAGAGCCACACGCCGTACGCGTCGCTGTTCACTGCTTCCGGTGCGTCGGTGGCTTCTTCGTTGATGGCGATGATTTCGCCGGACACCGGCGAGTAGATGTCGGATGCCGCCTTCACCGACTCGACGACGCCGACGGCATCGCCTTCCTTCACTTGCTTGCCGACTGCCGGCAGTTCGAGGAACACGATGTCGCCAAGCGTGTTCTGCGCGTGATCGGTGATGCCGACCGTCAGCGTGCCGTCTGCCTCGGTGCGGATCCACTCGTGTTCGTCGGTGTATTTCAGCTCGGCCGGGACGTTGCTCATCGGTTGCTCCTGGATAAAAGGGTGTGATTCGTTCTTCTGGCGCGCCGCCATGGCACGCCGGGTAGGGTTGCGCCGGGCGCCATCTCCCGGCTTACCGGGAGGCACGCCTCCCGGCCGTTACGCAGCGAGGACCTTGCCGTTGCGTACGAACGGCAGTTTTACCACGCGCGCGGGAAGATTCTTGTCTCGAATTTGCACCTGGATCAGGTCGCCGATCTGGACGGCGGCCGGCACGCGCGCGAACGCGATCGATTCCTGCATCGACGGCGAGAACGTGCCGCTCGTGATCTCGCCTTCGCCGTGCGGCGTGACGACCTTCTGGTGCGCGCGCAGCACGCCGCCCGCCTTGCCGTTTTCCTTCTGCAGGATCAGGCCGACGAACGCGGCGCGCGTGCCGTTGGCTTCCAGTGCGGCGCGGCCGACGAAGTCGCGCGGCGCGCTGAGGTCGACCGTCCACGCGAGGCCCGCGTCGAGCGGGGAGACGGTGTCGTCCATGTCCTGGCCGTACAGGTTCATGCCGGCCTCTAGGCGCAGCGTGTCGCGCGCGCCGAGCCCGCACGGACGCACGCCGTTTTGCTGCAGCGCGGCCCACAGCGCTTCGACGTGCACGGCCGGGACGATCACTTCGAAACCGTCTTCACCGGTATAGCCGGTGCGGGCGATGGTGAGGTCGCCGAACGGCGTGCCGGCGACCTGCGCGGCGTTGAACGGCTTCAGCTCGCTGGTCGCGGCGCGTGCGGAAGGCACCGTCGTCCACACCTTTTCGCGCGCGTTCGGGCCCTGTACGGCGACGATCGCGAAGTCGCGGCGCGGCGCGATCGTGAGACCGAAGCCGCCTTGCTCGTTCAGCTGGTTGAACCACGCGATGTCTTTCTCGGCCGTGCCGGCATTGACGACGACGCGGAAGAATTCCTCGGTGAAGTAATAGACGATCAGGTCGTCGATGACGCCGCCCTGCGGGTTGAGCAGGCACGAGTAAAGCGCCTTGCCGGGCGTCTTGAGCTTGCCGACGTTGTTTGCGATCGCGTGCTCGAAGAACGCGCGCACGCGGCTGCCGGTGAAATCGATCACGCACATGTGCGACACGTCGAACATGCCGGCGTCGGTGCGCACGGCTGCGTGTTCTTCGATCTGCGAGCCGTAGTTGACGGGCATGTCCCAGCCGCCGAAGTCGACCATGCGGGCATTGAGCGCGCGGTGCGCGGCGTTGAGCGGGGTGTGATTCAGTGCAGTCATCGAGGCCTCAGGCAAGGCGCTTGCGCGCGGATCAGAACGGCCATGTGCCGACCGCCGCGGCCGATGGCCCGAGCGATCCGGTACATGCCCCTCTGTCCTCGATACCTGAGAGATTGCGCGGCGGGCAAAGCCCGGCCGGCGCGCGCCCCTTCGGTGGGCAGCCTGCCCGCGCAACCAGTGCGCTGCGGGCTACTGCCGCTCTCCAGAGTGCGGGGAGCGTATGGCCCGCGCAGTGCGCGGACGCGATTCCCCGACGCGGTCGGTCCTTTTGCCTGAGAGTTTGCGGGTGTGCCCCTTCGGCGGCGCAACCGGTGTCGAAACCACCCGGTTACACGCTCTCCCGACGCGTGCGGGCGACTGTACGCGAGCAGATGGGCATTGTCAATTTGGGCAAAATAATGTCGCTTCGCGACAAGCGGCGGCGTGAGGGGCCGCCGCTTTCGCCGACACCGGGAAGGGGCGGCGCTGCCGGGATTACTCGCCGATCGCGCGTGCGGCGGTGTCGAGTTCCTGGTTCAGCACGCGCTGCTCGTCGCCGGACAGGCCGCCGTTGTGCTGGGCCGACATGTCGTTCGCTTCCTGGCGGATCACGTCGAGGCGGTGGTGCAGTTGCGCGCCGTACGGCGGCGGGTAGTAGCCGTTGTTGACGCGCGCGTCGATCCGGCGGTGCAGGTTGTCGATCCGGCCCTGGACCTCCTGCATGCGGTCGTTCGCGACGACCTGCGGATTCGGTCGCGGCGGAGGCGGCGGTGCCTGCCGGACCGGTCGCTGCGGCTGCACGATACAGGCCGCGAGCGTGGAAACCAGGACGCAGCATGCCGCTGCGCGAATCAACCGTTGAATCACATTCTCCTGACGGTTTGGTGTCGGATCGACTTTTTGAGAAACGCGTCAGACCGGATGACCGCTGACTTTCGTTCCCGCACCATTTGTAACGGAATGTTCCGGACCGTGCCGGCGGGGCGGCCCGCGCAGGGCCGCTGCCCGCGAACGACGCGGGAGGGCGGCTGCGGCCGGGCAGGCGCCGGCCCGGCCGGTGGCCCGTCAGATGGCGCGGCGCACGAATGGTACCCGGCGGCCGTCGTGCTCGCTTTGCGCGGCAAGCTCGATGACGGTCATCACGTCGACGGCGTCCTGCGCGGTGACGGGCAACGGCGCGCCGTCGCGGATCGACGCCGCGAGCGCGCGGTAGAACTCCGCGTACTGGCCGTCGAGCGTCGGGATCGGGCGCTCGACCTCGACGTCGCCGTCGAGCACGCGCAGCAGGCCGGGCGGGTTGCCGCCGCCGAATTCGACGTCGTCCGCGGTGAGACCGGCCTTGAGCTGGTCTTCCTGCGTGTCGAGCCCGAACTTCTGGTAGCTGCCGCGCGTGCCGTGCAGCGTGAAGCGCGCGGGCTCGATCGCCGACAGCGCGCTCGCATGCAGCGCGACCTCCTTGTCCGGATAACCGAGCAGCAGGTGGACGAAATCGGGCGCGGTGCCGTCGTCGCGGCGCGTCTTGACGGTCGCGCTCACCGTTTCCGGCAGGCCGAACAGCGCGAGCGCCTGATCGATCAGGTGCGGGCCGAGGTCGAGCAGCAGGCCGCCGCCGCGGGCCGGTTCCTCGCGCCAGCGCGTGCGCGGCGTCGGCCGGAAACGGTCGAAGTGCGACGCGAAATAGGTGAGGCGGCCGAGCTCGCCCGATTTGACGATGTCGCGCACGGTGAGGAAATCGCCGTCCCAGCGGCGGTTGTGAAACGGCGCGAACAGCCGGCTGCGCGCGTTCGCGAGCCGCGCGAGCGCGAGCGCCTCGTCGGCGGTGAGCGTGACGGGCTTGTCGACGACCACGTGGCGGCCGGCCTCGAGCACCTGGCGTGCGAGCGTGAAGTGCGTGTCGTTCGGCGTGGCGATCACCACGCACTCGATGTCGTCGAGGCCGAGCAGCGCGTCGAGATCGGGGACCACGCGCGCGCCCGGATACGCGGCCTGCGCGCGATCGGGCTGCCCCGTCGCGATCGCGGCGACTTCAGTGCGGCCGCTCGTGGCGATCACCGGCGCGTGAAACGTCGCGCCGGCGAAACCGAAACCCATCAAACCAATCCTGAGCAATGACGACATGGCAATTCCTGGCTGCGAAGGAAACTAAAGGATGGCGCGCCGAAACGGCGCGAAGACGACCGGCTATTTTGGCATGGCGCCGCCGCTTGCACAGGCACGTTGGGCGAAATGCGCGACGCGACGCAGCACATGCGCAAGGAAGGCCGGCATTTGCGCGAGGCCGTGCGCCGCGCGCGGCATCGCGGGCTGCCCGGCTGAGCGGTGAACGGGCGGCGTGCGGCCCACACACCGCGTCATGCGGCTGCCCGTTGCCGCACGGCCGTTGCGACCTGAGAAGCCCACGCCGCGCACGCGGCTTCACCGGGATGGAAGCCGTCGGCGGCCATCAGGTGGCGCTCGAGCGGCAGGTCGACCCGCAGGAACGTGCAGTGCGGCTGCGTGCCGGCCCAGCCGGCGAGCGCCGCATTGAGCCGCTTCGCGCGCAGCCCGAGATACCACGCGAGCGGCTGCGGCAGCGCCGGGAAGCGCTCCATCGGCGGCACCGCCGACAGGATCGCGTGCCCGACCCGGAAGCGGGCGGCGAGCAGCCGCACCAGCTCGGCCTGCTGCGCCAGCCAGCGCGCGGGCGCCACGCCGCCCGTCACGTCGTTGACGCCGAGCGACGTGACGGCCACGTCGAACGGCTCGGCCGGCTCGGCGGCGAGCCACTCGACGAGCTCCCGGGTGGTGAGGCCCGTGCGCGCGAGCAGCTTCCAGCTCACGCGGTGCGTGGCCGCCAGCGCGTGCGCCAGTTGCCCGGCGAGCGCGTCGCGCTGCGTGGCGACGCCGACGCCCGCGGCGGCCGAATCGCCGACCACCAGCACGCGCAGCGGCGGGCCGTCGCCGGCCACGCCGTCGCGCGGGCCGGCCGCTTCGGGCAGCCGCGGCGTGACGCGCCGCACGTAGCGCCCCTGCGCGAGCAGCAGCGGGCCGAGGGCGGCGGTGGCGAACGGGTAGCCCATGAGGTCGATCCGGTGGTTGGTTCAGACGAATGAAATCGGACCGGCGCGGGTGGCGCCGGGGAGTAGGTATTGTGTCCGATCGCCGCGCGAACGGGGCCGGATTGGCCGAACGGGCAGGGACGACCGCGCCGGACGGACAGGGGGTGCCCGCCCGGCAAGCCCGCGCGGCCCCGTCCGGCGGCCCGCCCGAAATGCGCGCCGCCGACGTGTTAACATGCGCGTCCTGCCCGCGTGTCCGCCTGCTTCGCCAGCCTGTCGCGCACGGCATCCTCCCGGCGTTCCGCCGTCAACCGCAACACCATCCGTCATCATGTCCGCAGGCCTCAATCCCGCCCAGAACGAAGCGGTGCGCTACCTCGACGGTCCCTGTCTCGTGCTCGCCGGCGCGGGCAGCGGCAAGACCCGCGTGATCACGCAGAAGATCGCGCACCTGATCGAAGCGAAAGGCTTCGAGCCGCGCCATATTGCCGCCGTCACGTTCACGAACAAGGCGGCCGCCGAAATGCGCGAGCGCGTGTCGAAGCTGCTCGAGGGCAAGACGCTCACCACGCCCGGCAAGGAAGGCCGCAAGGTGCCCGTCAACCAGCTCACCGTCTGCACGTTCCATTCGCTGGGCGTGCAGATCCTGCGCCAGGAGGCCGAGCACGTCGGGCTGAAGCCGCAGTTCTCGATCATGGATTCGGACGACTGCTTCGGGATGATCCAGGAGCAGCTCGGCACGACCGACAAGGGGCTGATCCGCAAGATCCAGAGCATCATCTCGCTGTGGAAGAACGGCCTGATCATGCCCGACGAGGCGATGGCGATCGCGGCGAACGAGGACGAGCACCAGGCCGCGCTGGTCTACCGCAACTACGTCGCGACGCTGCACGCGTACCAGGCGGTCGACTTCGACGACCTGATCCGCCTGCCGGCCGAGCTGTTCGCGAAGAACGAGCAGGTGCGCGACCGCTGGCAGAACAAGCTGCGCTACCTGCTGATCGACGAGTACCAGGACACCAACGCGTGCCAGTACGAGCTGCTGAAGCTGCTCGCCGGCCCGCGCGCCGCGTTCACGGCGGTCGGCGACGACGACCAGGCGATCTACGGCTGGCGCGGCGCGACGCTCGAGAACCTCGCGCAGCTCGGCAAGGATTTCCCGAAGCTGCACGTGATCAAGCTCGAGCAGAACTACCGGTCGACGGTGCGGATCCTGACCGCCGCGAACAACGTGATCGCGAACAACCCGAAGCTGTTCGAGAAGAAGCTGTGGTCCGAGCACGGGATGGGCGATTCGATCACCGTCACGCCGTGCAACGACGAGGAGCACGAGGCCGAATCGGTCGTGTTCCGGCTGTCGGCGCACAAGTTCGAGCGGCGCGCGCAGTTCCGCGACTACGCGATCCTGTACCGCGGCAACTTCCAGGCGCGCATCTTCGAGCAGGTACTGCGGCGCGAGCGGATCCCGTACGTGCTGTCGGGCGGCCAGTCGTTCTTCGACAAGGCCGAGATCAAGGATCTGTGCGCGTACCTGCGGCTGATCGCGAACGCCGACGACGATCCCGCGTTCATCCGCGCGGTCACGACGCCGCGCCGCGGAATCGGCAACACGACGCTCGAGGCGCTCGGCTCGTTCGCGGGGCAGGCGAAGGTATCGCTGTTCGAGGCCGTGTACATGGGCGGGATCGAGGCGCGGCTGTCGGCGCGCCAGGTCGAGCCGTTGCGGATGTTCTGCGACTTCATCCAGCGCCTGACCGAGCGCGCGGACAAGGAGCCCGCGACCGTCGTGCTCGACGACATGATGGAGGCGATCCACTACGAGGCGTACCTGTACGACGCGTTCGACGAGCGGCAGGCGCAGTCGAAGTGGCAGAACGTGCTTGAATTCCTCGAATGGCTGAAGCGCAAGGGCACCAAGCCCGAGAAGGAAGCCGTCGACGGCGAGGCCGAAGGCTTCCACAACGCGGACGGGCTCGCCGATACGGGCAAGAACCTGCTCGGCCTGATCCAGACCGTCGCGCTGATGTCGATGCTCGAGGGCAAGGACGAGGATCCGGACGCGGTGCGGCTGTCGACCGTCCATGCATCGAAGGGGCTCGAGTATCCGCACGTGTTCCTGGTCGGCGTCGAGGAAGGCATCATGCCGCACCGCGGCGGCAGCGAGGACGACGGCCCGATCGACAGCGAGCGGATCGAGGAGGAGCGCCGGCTGATGTACGTCGCGATCACGCGCGCGCAGCGCAGCCTGCACCTGAACTGGTGCAAGAAGCGCAAGCGGGCCCGCGAGACGGTCGTGTGCGAGCCGTCGCGTTTCATCCCGGAGATGGGGCTCGACGAAGCGCCGCCGCCGACGCCGGAAGAAGCGCCGATGTCGCCGAAGGACCGGCTCGCGAGCCTGAAGGCGCTGCTGCAGAAGTAATGCGGTAGTCCGGCGGACCGGAAAGACAAAACCCCCGCGATGCGTGTGCGTCGCGGGGGTTTTTACGGATGGCCCGGCGCGATTACTTCGACGCGTTGACCATGTAGTCGACGGCCGCCTTCACGTCGGCGTCCGACGCGGTCGACCCGCCCTTCGGCGGCATCGCGCCCTTGCCGTGCAGCGCGTAGTTGTAGACCGTGTCCATCGAGTCCTTCAGGCGCGGCGCCCAGTCCTCCTTGCTGCCGAACTTCGGTGCGCCGAGCACGCCGGCCGCGTGACAGGCTTGGCAGGTCGACGTGTACAGCGCCTTGCCGGCCGTTGCCGCGTCGGCGCTGGCCGGCGCGGCCGCGGGTTTTTCGCCGGCCTTCGGAATCGCGGCGATCGCGGCCATGGCGGCGGCCTGCGCGTTCGACGCGTCGGCGCCCGATGCGGCGGCGCCGGCGGCGGGCGCGGCATTGGCAGCCGGGGCGGCCGGTTCGGGGAAGTTCGCGCCGTCGTTGTTCGCCATGTAGACGATCGCGCGGGCGATTTCATAGTCGCTGACGTCGTCGGGGCTCGTGCCGCCGCGCGGCGGCATCGCGCCCTTGCCGGCGAGGGCCGTCTTCAGCAGCGTGTCGAAGCCTTGCGAGATGCGCGGCGCCCAGTCGTCCTTGTTGCCGAACTTCGGTGCGCCGGCGGCGCCGGTGCCGTGACAGGTCACGCAGACGGCCTTGTAGACCGCCTCGCCGGTCTTGTACGTGCGGGGCGCGTTGGCGTTCTTCACGTCGACCTTCGCGAGTGGCGCGATGCGCGCGGCGACCTGCTCGTCGGACAGCGCATCCGTGCCGGCGCCGGAACGGAACGCATGGTTCGCATAGTTGGCGAACAGGACGATCAGGATGATCGGAATCGCGAACGACGCGATGATGACGGCAATCAGCTGCCCGGGGGTTTTGACGGGAGATTCGTGGGGTGCTTCGCTCATGCTTGCCTCGTCTCCATGAATAGGAATTGTGAGCGCGGTGCAACGGCAAAATGGCAGTCCAATGAAGCACGGACGATTATAGACGGAACGTTTACATCACGGCGAGCGATGCGATGGCGCGTGTTTACCCGCACGCAGCAAGGCCCGGCGGCCATTCGGCGGGTAAGGTGGACGCGTCATGGGAAACCGGGTATCCTTGCCGTCTTGCCAAACGTGGGCGGCCTGTATATGGGGTCGCTTCACTGTCTCACGCGCCCGTAGCTCAATGGATAGAGTACTGCCCTCCGAAGGCAGGGGTTGCTGGTTCGATCCCAGCCGGGCGCGCCAAGCCTATCAAGGCTCTCAGCGGTTTCCTTCCTTCGTCGGACAGACTCATTGCAGCTAAATTGCAGCTAGCGCGGCTCGGCCGTCAGCGGCGCGACCCAATGCGCCAGGTGATCGGCGGAGAGGTGCGCGTACCGCTGCACCATTTCCAGCGTCTCCCAGCCGCCCAGCTCCTTCAGCACCTGCAGCGGCGTGCCGCGTTGCACGTGCCAGCTCGCCCAGGTGTGGCGCAGGTCGTGCCAGCGGAAATCACTGATACGTGCACGCTTCAACGCCTTTCGCCAGGCTTCGGTCACGGTCTGATACACCGGCCGGCCGTGATAGACGAACACGCTGTCGACGAACTCGGGCGCTCGCCTCTTCCCGCGCTGGCGCAGAAGCACGGCGATCGCTGTATCGGACAACGGCACCGTGATGGCCTTCTTCGCTTTCGCCTGGTCCGGGTGGATCCAGGCGACGCGTCGCACGATGTCGACCTGCGACCACTGCAATCCGGTCACGTTCGAGCGACGCAGCCCTGTCTCGAGCGCGAAACGCGCCATGTCGGCCAGATGCTCGGGCAGCTCGGCAAGCAGACGTTCGGCTTCAGCCTGGGTCAGCCAGCGGATCCGCTTTTGCACGACTTTCGCGCGTTTCGTGACCGGCACCCGGTCCAACCATTCCCACTCGACGGCCGCGTTCAGCACCGCCTTCAACACGCCGATCACGCGCGTCACGGTGCCGGCGCTGACGCGCTGGTCGGTCGTGACGACGCCGCGCGTCGTGCGGATGACTTTCGGTTCCCTCCTCTTCGCCTGGGCGATTGCGTCGATTTTGTCGCGGTCGATGTCGATCAGCGCGACGCCGGACAGGTGTTGATCGAGCCACCGCAGGTGTGTTTTCGACGTTTCCAGGCTCGGCAGCCCTTCCCGGTCGCTGATGTATCGCACGACGGCGTCGTTCCAGGTGTAGCGCGGTTTGGTGCCGAGCCGCGCCTGGTTCCACAGGTCGACCTTCAGCCGATCGTGGAACTCCTGGGCCTGCGCTTTGTTGCTGGTTCCAGTGCTGCCTTGTAGCGGCGTTCCGCCGCCAGGGGGGTACAACTTGTATTGCCAGTTGGGACTGGTCTTCCGTTTGTAGAGCGACATTTTTCAACTTCTCCAGGACGATCGCCCTGCACAACTCGCGGGATCCATTCTCCGGCGAGGTAACGCTGCAGGGCAACCGTCGAAAACATCCAGCGCTTCCCTACCTTACGGCCTGGTACGTCGCCGGCCTTTGCCTTCAGGCGCACGGTTTCCGGATGCGCGCCGAGCAACGCGGCAGCTTGCTCAAGGTTGACGGTATGCACTGGGCTATCTCCCGAGCGCGACGCGGCGGGGGGAGGGGCAAAGCAACTCGTGGATTCGTGGCATGCCCTGTTATTCATACGTAACCATCTGATTTTTAAGGTTTTCGTTTGCCATCATTTGCCATGAAAAACACATGGCACCCCCTTCCGACTCGTGGCCTAAAAAATAGGCAGCGCCCGCGACTCGTGGCAAAACGCGCTCGACTCGTGGCATCGCGTTTCGGTCAATTTCCGCCCCTTCTACGTATTCTTTCTTCTTCTTTTTCAATGAATTAGAGAGGAGAGAAAAAGGGACGGCGGCGGCCGGCGCAAAAACCGGATTAGTGGCAAAACCGCATCGACTAGTGGCAATTCGAATGCGATTCATGGCGGCACTCTTCTCAACAATCAAAGACTTACGAGCGGACAGCCCCGAAAACCACGATTCGCGTGCGCTGCCTGCCCGTTCCCTGTGGAAAAACCGGTCCGGGCGCCCCCTCTCCCTCAAGGCTTGCGTAGTTGCCCGGCCGTTTCGACTTGCGGGGGGACGGGGGAAGCGGACAGCACGGCGGCCGCGTGACGGCGTGCGCCGATTGCTGCGCGCATCGACGCACGCATCCGAAACTCGAATACAGGGCCGCTACGCGGCCAGAAAGAAGGAGGAAAGGGGTACGGCCGCGCTGCGGCCGCATCGGCTGAGAGGGCGTCACGCTGCGGCCCCTTGTCGTGCGTCGGTCGCCAGGTCTTCACGGATGGACACGTGCAGGCCGAACGTGGCCAGGCGGTCCAGCGAGATCGGCGTGAGGTACGGCACGCGTCGGGTGTAGATGCGCCGCTCGACTTCCTTCTCGCCGACCACGACGCCGGCGTGCTTGAGTTGCGCCTTGAACACGCGATCGGATTTCACCGGCAGGCCATTCCATTTGTCGCGCAGTGCGCTCGTGTGGGCGATGTGGTCCATCACGTGGCCGGTGCGCAGCAGCAGGCAGAACTCGGCGTCGACGGTATCGAACGTGAACGGGTGCTTGTAGTTGCCGCCGTCGATCTCTGACAGCACGGTTTCCATGATCCAGACCCACGGCTCGCGATCGGCGCTCGTCTCGGCGATGTGGCCGTTCATTTCGGCGAGCAGGTCGCGCGGGAAGTCGCCTTCGCTCGGGTCCATGCCGGCGAACTCGCACAGGTAGAGCCAGGCCAAGGCGACTGCCGCATAGTTGCCGGCCATCCGCTTGGCGCCGTCGTCCTCGCCGCTCGCGCGGCAGTTGGCCAGCGCCTTGTCGCGCAGCGTCGCGTACTGGTCCGACACGGCGCGCTTGTCCAGGCCGGCGAGGAATTCGAGCCACTGCCGAACCGGGAAGCGCGGCAGGTCGTCAGGCATCAGCGGGCCGCGCTTGCCGGTCAGCGTCGTGCGCACGAGCTTGCCGAGCAGACTGCGCACGGGCACGTCTTCGCCGGCCAGCATCACGGGCGCGCACAACAGGTATTCGGTCATGTCGGTGCCGCGACGTGTCACGGTGTACTGGTAGTTCTCCTGCAGGAGGCCGACCGCCTTGTCGATCACGTCCTGCCGGCGCGCGGACAGCTCTTCCCATCCGACCGGGTGGCTCGTGTGGCTGATGCTGGTGAGCAGGCGGAACTCGGTCTGCAGCGACTGCCCGGAAAACATCGTGAACGCGAGCGAGCGCTCGAGGCGCTTGATGAGCGTCGACTTGCCGGCGCCTTTGTTCGCCTGGATCGTGATGTGCGGCCAGAAACCGAGCAACGCCTTCAGGTGGCCACCGAGCGCCCACACGAGCGGAATCGTTGCGGCGTTCTGCTTGAACGTCGCCTGGTACGCGGCGATCACGCGGCGCGCATCGCTGGCCGGGCCGGTCGGGAAGGTCAGGTTGTGATACGGGCACTGCTTGTCGGCTTCGGTGAAATAGCAGTCCGGCCCCTCGTTGACGATCAGCCGGCCGTCGCGCCAGGCGAGCCCGACGAAGTTTGCCGCTTGGCGCGCGCCCAGGTCGGCGCCGCGCTCGAGGATGTTGACCATCCGCTTGAACGGCGCCGGCGCCCAGATCGGGCCGAACTTGCCCCACTGGTCGACGTTGTGGAGCTGGTCGTCGAGCATGACGCGGCGCACGAGCTGCGCGCCGTGGCGCGGCGCCTGCACTGACACGGCGAAATAGACGGTCGGCGCCTGGTCAGCGTCGCCCGTCATCGTCGACGTCGCGCTCGCCACGGACACGCGGCTGATGCCGGCGATGCGGAACCCGCACAGGTCCGTCATGACGGGCGTCTCGATGCCGCTTTCCTCGTTCTTGTCCATCTTCGTGATGTAGCTGGTGAAGTCCGGCCGCACGCGGAAACGCCAGTACTGTGGGAAGTCGTGCGACGGCAGGAAGATGCGCGGCCGACCGCGACGCGTGGCGTCGCCGGCGAGGCCGGCGATGAGCCACGGCTCGAGCTGGTCGAGTGCGCGCTGCAGATCGGCCGGGCCGCGCAACTGCAGGTAGTCGTTCACGTCGTTGATCGGCTTGACGGCCTTCTCGCCGTCCGCGAGGTCGGCGAACCAATTCGCCTGGTCGACGAGCACGGCGCTGATGTTCAGTGCCGTGAGCCGTTCGTAGAGCGCCCAGGCAGCTTCCGGTCCAGGGCGGCGGCCGGCGCGCGGGTGGCCGTCCGCGAACGGCTCGTCGTTGTCCAGGCAGATAACGACCTGTTTGCCGCGCAGGAACGCGAAGTCGATACCGTCGACGTTCGCCAGGCCGCGCAGCGCGAGCGCAGCGGCGCCAGGCATCGCGCAGGTGTCGATTGACAGCGCGTTGATCGCGCTTTCGACGATGAACACGCGCTTCGCCTTGTCGAGCCGGCGAGGATCGGCCGTCCAGCCGTAACCGGCCTTGTCGCCCTGGGTTTGCGTCTTGACGCCGCCGTTGAGCGCCGGATCGACATAGCGCATGTCGACGGCAACGACGCGGCCATCGCCAGTCGCGCGCACGATGAACGCGGCGGCCGGGCCGGCGTGACCCACTTCGCCGGCCGCGACCTTCGAGCTGGTCCACGTATTGAAGCCGAGCGAGCGCGCGGCGATCGCCGCGTCGATCGCGGCTGCGGAAATGCCACGGCCGACGAGGTAATCGCGCCCCTGGTCGCGCTCGGCGAAGCACCGATCGGCGATGTATTCGACGGTCGTTTTCTCGCGGCGCTCGGACGGCGCCTGGCGGTCGAGCGGGATGCCGTACGCGTCGTGCAGGTAGCGCACCGCGTCGGCGACCGTGCCGCCGCGCGCGTGAATGACCAGGTCGATACACGAGCCGCCGGCGTCGGCGCTATGGTCGCGCCAGCCGGTGCCGTGCTTCGGGTGGTTCACGTAGATCGAAAGGGACGGGCTCTTGTCGTCGTGCTGCGGCGAGTGGTAGAGCGCGCGGTCGCCGCCGCGACCGCGCTTCAAGCCGAGGCGATCGGCGAGGTCGTGCAGGTCGATGCGTTGTTTCAGTTCGTCGATCGAGGCCATCGTTAGTGCTGTTGATGCAGGGAGAGGGCGGCAGGGTTGCCGGGTGTCGCGGGGCTGTCGACGAGCGCGCGGAGCGCGCCGGCCGACGCGGGGAAGGCAAGCGCCAGCCGATCGCCAAGGACGCTGACGAACAGCGCGAGCGCTGCGATGCGCTGCAGGCTGCCGGCCTCGTGGTCGAAGCGAAGGACGTCGGCGGCCGCTGCGATGGAAGCCGCGAGCGCGGCGTCGTGAGGGGTGGTTGAGTGCGTCATGCTGCTGTGCCTCCGAGGATGTCGTGATGGTTCTGTTGCAGGCGTTGCACTGCGTGCTGCAGCTCGTAGCGCGAGGTCGTCGCCTGGTCGAGCGTGGCGCGCAGGCGGTCGCGGTTGCGATCGACATTCGCCGACGCGTTCGCACGCGCTGCGTCGTGCGTCGCGCCGTGGCCGATGCGGATGCCCGACGCGAGGTGGGTGACGATCCACTTTTCGGGGTGACCGTCGCGCAGGTGCGGCTCGACGTGGATGCCGAACGCGGCACCGGCGTCGTTCGGGATGACGACGTGATCGCCGGCGACGGTGCGCAGCCCGGCCGGCGTCAGCAGCTCGTAGCGGATGGTGGGCTCGTGCTTCATGCGTCACCCACGCGGCGGAACGGACCAGACAATGGCCGCGACCAGCGCGGCATACGCGACGACCCCGATCACGAAAGCGATCGCGCGGGCGTTTCGAACGTCGAACAGGCGCAGCACGTCGGCGGCCAGGCAGTAGACGCCGTAGAGGGAGAAGGAAAGCATCAGCAGCACGCCGATGCCGAAAACGTAGGGCTTCATGTGGTGTGGTTCCAGGTGAGTGCGCCGGCGGCCGGCGCGGATGGTTCAGTCGAAGTCGTTCGCGGCGCGGCGTTTCCCGTCGACGGCCGGCAACTCGGGCGCGGGTTCTCGATCGCGCCATACGTTCGCCGTGCATTCGAAGGCGTGGCGGGCGGCCGGACACAGGGCGTCGAAATTCCCGACCATGCGCAGGCGGCGCCACATCGCGCGCAGGTCGAGGTCGGTGAGGGGCGCGCGCATCGCGTCAGTGCATCCACTCAAGCACCGGCGTGCCGTGCGCAAGGTCCCACGACACTACGAAGCCCAAGGCACGGGCGGACGCGACGAACACGTCGGCGCGGACGTCGGCAGCGGAGATCTTCGTGAGGTAGGCGACGCGCTCGTCGTAGGACAGCGACCGGGCGAGTGCGGCGATCGGTGTGGTGATCAGCGTTTGCATACGGCCTCCAAGAAATTTCAGGCAAAAGGAGTCCCTCACGCCCGCAGAGCGGGCGCGATGGGTGTTCAGCGAAACAGCGGGTTAGGGCTTAGGCGTCGAGCAGCGGGAGCTGTCGCGAATCGGTCGGAAGCCGATCAACCTTGCCGATCGGCACGTACACGTGCGGATTCGGGTTGAGGCTCGGCGCGATCGTATGGACGGTCGCGACGTGGATCTTGTAGGTCGTCGCGCATTCGATGTTGGTGCACTGGCAGTACGCCTCGCGAACGAGAGCGGACAGCGTGCGGCTGGTTCGAATGACGGCGCGGCTGCCGCAGTGGTGACACTTCAATTTCATCGTGACTTCCTGTCGGAGACTGCCGCGTTAGTTACGGCTGTTGGTTACGGCATAAAGCGCCCGGTTTCGTCCGGTGAGGCGACGCGCACCGTTGCGCAGTCGTCGCTTCACGAGCCATTCGGCCGCTTGCTGGATCGTCGCAAGACCTTCCTGCTGTCGGACGCGTTCGAGTAGTTCGGCTTCTTGCTCGGTGAATGTGAGTTCGATTTCGGGCATTGGATCGGCTGCTCTAGGGCTGCTGTTTTCAGCCGTGCTCGTGGGCTACATTGCACGCTGGTATCAGAGCCTCAGCGGCTTCGCGCAAAACCATCTGGCGAATCAGCGTTGCAGCGGCCTCGCCTTGGTAGTTGGCGAGCGCGGTGATGAGGGCGTATTCGTAGTCGTCGAACCGCACCATCAGGCGGTTGTCGCGGACGCGTTTGGGATCCGGATACATGGTGGTCACCTCGGGTTCAGCTTGCGGAAACGTTGCCCGTGGTGTCCTCAAACGAGGACATCTTGGCGAGGTAGAGGGGGAGCCCTTCGAGATAGATGAGACGCGCGAGGCTCGACAGCGAGCGCCGTTCTTGGCACCCGAGCTGCTCGAGCTGGGCACGCTCTGCGGGAAGGAGGCGCAGCGAAACGGTCTTGCTGGACATGACGCCCGGCGGCGCACGCCGCGGGCCTTTGTGGGTAGTCATGGCGGGTATACTCAATTTCGATAGTGCTTCACTAGGGATAGGTGAAGTGTAAGGTAATCAAAACGAAACCGCAAGATGTCACAGATTTCAATCGGAAACCGACTGAAGGAGGAGCGGATGCGTATCGGTCTGAGCCAGGCAGAGTTCGCCGCACTGGGCGGCCTCGGTAAGCAGGCGCAGCTCAATTACGAATCCGACGCGCGATCGCCCGATGCGAACTACCTGGCGGCGCTTTCGAAGGTCGGGGTCGACGTGCTGTACGTCATCACCGGCGAGCGCACACAGGGGGCGCCGGTCCCGGACGACGAGGCCGAGCTGCTCGACGGCTTTCGCCAGTTGAACGACATCGGCCGCACGGCCGTTCAGGCGTCGATCAACGGCTTCCTGCTTGCGGGCACGATGACGATCTCGGGCGCGCCGGCGAAGCGGCTTCCGCGTCTTGCTGAAAATCGAGCAGCGAAATTGGATGCTGCGGCGCTGCAGGCGCTCAAAGATGCACAGGCAGACGCAGTGCGCACGAAGGGCGCGCGTTCGCCGCGTAATAGTGGTATGAAAGATCAGGACTGACGGAGTGTCTCTGCGGCGCGCTCAAGCGCCGCCATCGCTGTTTCGACTTCGCCCAGCACGTCGATCGTCGTCATGCCGATCGATTCCTCACGGGACAGTTCGCACAACGCACCGAGTTCAAGATCAAACCGGGCTACGACGGCGCGGAGCTGCGCGCCGAATTCCGTCAGCCGAAACCCATCACTTCCGGAACGACGCTCCATCAGCGACCGGCCTAGTACGCGCTCGAGTTCAGACACTTTCTCGCTGACGGTCGGTCGCTGCACCCCCATAGCCTGCGCCGCTTCCGAAATGCTGCGATAGCGCGTGATCTCACTGTATGCGCGCAGCAGATTCCAGTTGAGCCGAGGGGAAGTCGTCCGGGAAACCATGATTCGAGCGGTAGTTGTTGTTGCCGTAATGCGCGCTTCGCAGTGGCGGGGACGAGTGGTCGGGAGAAAGGCCGCGAAAGTTAGGCGTTTTCCTAACTTTCATCGGGCTTTCTCCTTCATTCCATTTGTCTGAAAAAAACATGAAAATGGGGCCGCGTTACAGCACGCGTGAATGCCGTTTCACGTCGTAGCGCCTCTCAAAATATCCGAAGAGGAAGCCGTTGTGAGTAACAAGCCGCAAGAGCCGCAATTCCGAAATGAAACAGCCGAGGACGGGGTAATCCGACGCTGTACCGAAGCCACGATAGCCGCCCAATGTGGGCGCGCCAGCTCAACTGTATCCGGGAACCGCGAGGCGCGCGCAGTGCGCGACTTGTCGGCCGGTGAGCGAGCGGCGCTGCTCGCGCAGGTGACAAGTGCGATGTTGAGCCTATCGAACATCCGCGACCTGCTACTGACGTAACGTCAGCCCGCCTCCGGGGTGTCGATCTCTGGCACCTCGCTCGCCTTGACCTCTAGGTCGAGGTCCGATGTAAATCCGCCGTTACCGTCGATCGAATGTGTAACGCGCGCAATGATCCAGTTGCAATCATCAATGACACGTTTGTAACCGCGCACGGTTACAGGTAATTCGGTCATCAGCTCGGGGCGGCCGAGCGCCAGCACAATGCTGAATTCAGCAACGCCGCGCTGCAACTTCTCCCACTCCGCCTTCGCCGCGCGCGTCGCGTTCGCCTTGTTCGCGTACGTGTGCCGCAACGTCTTCACGTTCTCGGCCGTGCCGAACAACACGTCGCCGCTCTTGTCGATCGGCTTCTTCTTCGCCGTCGTGCGCCACCGACGCCGCTTCACGGTGGTCGACTGCTTCTTCGCGGTGCGCGTGTTCAGGTAGAACGCCTGCACGCCGGAATACGTGTCCCGATCGGCGACGCCGAAGTCGTGACGGTCGCCGACGTCGCGCGTGATCGTGACGGCCGGCAGTGGCTTACCGCTCGCCGTGGTTGCCTCGCCGGCCTTGATGAAGAGCAGCAGCCCGTTCTTCACGGTGGCGATCGCGTCAAACATCTTTGCGAGGCGCGACAGCAGATTGGCATCCGACTCGGCCGTCTGGTCGATGTGGTCGACGAGCTGCCCGTCGAGCGCCTTGCTGATACGCGCCTCGACCTTGTTCTGACTGGCGATCGTGCGCACGATTGCGCCGACCGTCTGCCGATGCCACGAGCGCTCCTTCTTGATCGACAGGCCCGCGCGCAGATCGACGCTGCGCGCGCGGATCGTCAACACGTCCGGCGTGCCGGTGTGCCGTACCTCATCGACCATGAATTCGCCCTTGTCGACCAGGCCGTTCGCCGCGCCGGCCCAGCCGATCGCCAGCTTCAGCGTGACGCCGCGATTCGGGATCTCGAGGGCACCGTCAGAATCGTCGAGGCTGATGTCGAGCTGGTCCGCTTCGAAGCCGCGGTTGTCCTGCAGCGTCAGCGAGATCAGCCGGCCGTCGAACTTCTTCGTGATGTTCTTGCCGTTGAGCGTGATCGAGTAGATCGCACGCGGTACGCGATCGTCGGCGATCACGACCTTCTGCACCAGGTCGGCGCCAGGGATGTCCGACAGGTTCATAGCGAGATCGCCCCCTTGATGGCGTCGGTCACGATGCCGAGCATGTCGAGATCGTCGTTGCGCGTCAGGGCAATGGTGAACTCGATGCGCCGCGCGGTGCCGTCGTCGAAAAACAGCGTGCGTGTCGTGTCGATGTTGTCGATCGTGAACATGCCGTAGATGTGTCCGGTGCCCTCGATCAGCGGCCAGGCGGTGTGCTGGTCGGCCATCGCTTCAACGACGGCGAGTGACATGTCGCCGCCCGTCAGCTCCGGCAGCAGCACGCCGGACAGGCTGATGGTTTCGTCGTCCTCGCCGACGTACTGCCGCGCGGGCTTTTTGCCGACGCGGTTGTTGCTGGCGAAGCGCCAGCCGCGCCGGCGCTTCAGCTCCTGGTAGGGCAGGGTCGACAGGCTGAACACGAACAGCCCGAGCGCCATCATCATGCGAACCTCTCCTTCAATCCCGATCGCGCAGTCGCGAGCGCTCGCGCGCGCCCTGCGCGGCCTGTTCCTGGCGCAGCACCTGGCGAACTTCCTGCGCGATTGCATGCGCGTCCATGCCAGGTGCCGCGTACACGTTGATCGTGATCGGCGCTGGCGCGGCCGGCGCGCGGGCAGCGACCGACGCAACCGTGAGCGGCGGGCGGTTGTCGACCGTGAGCGGGGCGCCGCCGGCGATCGCCGCGCCCGTGATGCCGATGCCAGCGCCGGCGGCAACGATCCGCTTGCCGACTTCCAGCACGGTCGACAGCGGCCCGTCCTGGCCCTGGCGCAGGCCCTGCTCAAGGCCGGCCATCGTGAAGCCACCGAGCGCGGCGAACACGCGGCTCGGCGAATGGATGCCGAGCTTTTCCTTGAACCAGCCAATCACGCTGCCGCCGGCCGACTCGATCGCATCCTTCACCGCGCCCAGGCCGTTCTTGATGCCGTTGACTAGACCGGACATCAGGTTTGCGCCGAAGTCGACGAAGCGCGCAGCAGCCTGCGCCGCGACAACGACGACATCCGCGAGCCACGCGCCGAACCCCCTGCCGGCGCTGGCCGCCGCGTCGAGGCTTTTCTTGCTCGCGTCGACCGGTCCCAACAGACGCGTGATCCAGTCCCATGCGCTCTTCACGGCACCGTCCAGCCAGTCGAACACAGGCTTCAGAGGCGAGAAGGCCGCGCCGAGCGTCGCGAGCACGCCGCTGAAGATCGGCGCGAGAGCGCGCAGGCCCTCGGTCAGCCCCTGCCAGAAGCCCGAGAAAAACGCCTTGATCGGCTCCCAATACTTGATGACCAGGAGCGCGGCGAGCGCGATGCCGGCGATCACCAGTCCGATCGGATTCATCAGCGCGGCGCGGCCGACGAACAGCAGCGTCTGCGCGAGCCCGCCGAGCGCCGCGCGCACGCCGTTGATCGCGCCCATCGTGCCGCCCTTGAACAGATTGAAGCTGCCGCGCGCGGCGTCGCCGGCAATGCCGGCCGCACCGCGCCGGCCGACATACTGCCGGGCTGAGGTCCAGCGCGACGCCGCAGCCGCGCGTGTCGCGGCCGCCTGCGCGGCGACGGCGCGCCATACCTGGACGGTGTACTGTCGCGCGGCGCCGGCGCCATCCTTCATCGCGGTCGCCGCCGACACGCCCCATTGCTGGATCGACGCCTTCGCGGCCTGGCAAGCGGCGGGCACGCGCTGCGCGAACGACGCGAGATAGGTGCGGAGGGACGACGCGGCCGCTCGAGGCGCCGACGCTTGCCATGCGATCGACAGCGCCGTGCGGATGCGCCCGGCTGCAGACTGCGTGCCCTTGCCGGCAGCCGTGACGCCGGCGGCTGCGCCGGACGCCGCGCGGGAAATGCCGCGCAGCGCGCCAGCGCTGGCACCGAGGGCGCGCACAAGGGCGCCGCCCTGAATGCCGAGCATCGACATGCTGAAGCGCACGATCGCCATCGGCCCGAGAACGGCAGCCAGCGCGATCGTCAGCGTGCCGAGGACGGCGAGCAGCACGCCCAGGCCGGCGGCGCCGATCGCGACGGCCCGCGTGAAATTCGGGTACTCCTTCGCGAAGCCGAGCAGCCGCTCGAGCACGCTCGTCGTTAGCTCGAGCGCGCGGTTATACACGGGCAGCACCTGCTCGCCGATGACGGTGCGCAGATTGCCAACCTTCTCAAGGGCGATCAGCTCTTTACCTTCGGTCTGCTTCAGCGCCAGCTCGTGCAGCTTGTCGATGCCGTACGCGCCACGGTTCAGTTTCTCGTTCTTGTGAATCTGCTCGCGCTGCATGAACATCGTGGCGAACAGGTTGGCGCCGTTGCCGTTCGTCATGATCGTGGAGAATTCCTCCAGGATCTTCGCGTCCGACGTGATGCCCTTGGCCTTGAGCTTCGGCAGCAGCACCTTCTCCATCCACTCGAACGGCGACGCGTTGAAAAGGTCGCCCTGGATCAACGCGCCGGGCTTGATGCGCTTCACGTTGCCGATCGTGTTGTATTCGACCGACTTCTTGTCGACCAGGCCCAGCTCGACCAGGCGCTTCGCGGCACGCACGGTCGTTTTGCCCTGCATCAGGTTGCTGTACGCGGCTTGCACGCCAGTGCCGGCCGCATGCCCGCCCATTTCCTGAATCAGCGGTTCCATCTGGTAGTAGAACGCGTCCTGGCGCATCTGCTTCGCCGCGACCTTGCCGGTCTGGATGAAGTTGCGCCACTCGTCGCCGCCGACGCGGCCGCCCGTCGCGGTCAGCACCTGCTGGACCATGTTCGCTTCGCCCTTGAACGCTGCCTCGCTTTTCGTGCCGCCACGCAGCTCGATCACTTTCAGCATGTTCATGAACTTTTCTTCGTTCTCGTGCCCCTGGCCGGCACCGAACATTGCCTCGTTCGCGAACTTCATCTTCGCGAGCGTCGGCATGACCATCTGCGCGTGATGCTCGTCCGCGAAGATGGACATCGCGTCGCGCATCAGCGTCATGTTCTCGGCAATCGCCACGCCCGGCGATTTCATCGCGCGCACGTAGCGCTCGGCATCCTGAGTCGCATGGTCGCCCAGTCCGAGCCCTTGGATGCGGCCGCGCTCGTTCTGCACCTTCTTCGCCTCGGCGAGCGGCTCGCGCAGATCATTGAGGATGTGCGAGCCCGTCGCACGCGCGGCATATCCGCCGATCGCCATTTCTGCCGCTGCGCCGCGCATGGCGCCCATCTTGGCGCGCGTGTCCGCGATGCGTTTCTGCCGGGTGTTCAGCGCGTCGAGCCGGCGCGATTGGGCGTCGATCGCGCCTGTCGTTGCGGCGATGTCGGTGCGTAGCGTGCGCTCGTGCTGCGAGAGCCTGCCCGTGTCGACGCCGGCGCGGGTCAGCCGCGTGCGCAACTCGTCGACACTGGCGGATTGCTTCTTGAACGCGGCGCCGAGCTTCGACGAGGCTTGCCGCGCCTTCGCCAGCTCGGCAACCATCTGTTGCGACGGCGGCCCGTACGCGCGCAGTGACGCCGCGAGTTCCTTGACCTTCTTCTGCGCATCGGCGAGCTTCGTCGCGGTGTTGGCGAGTCCCGTGCGCATCTCGCGGAACTCGCCGATGCGCCGTTGCGTGTCGTTGAGTTCCTTGAGCCGCGCGCGCGTGTCCCGCAGGTCCTTCGCGAGCGTGCGATTTCGGCCGGCGATCTCGCGGATCGGACGGCTTGCCTGGTCAAGCGCCTTGAGAACAACCTCGAGGCGCAGGGAACGGTCGCTCATGCGTCACCTTGATCGTGGCGTTCACGCGCGCGCTCGCGCCAGGCCATCAGGTCAGGCAGGGGCATGGCGTCCATTACATCGGGCGACCAATGGAACACGAGCGCGATGTCTGCCATTACGTCGTCGACGCCTCGAGGGAGACGTCCACCTTCGACGAGCTCGGCAGCAAAAAACCAGCCACCTCGGTGCCGAGCTGCAGCAGGTCGGCCGGGTCCATGCGCTGCACATCCTGGTCGGTCAGCGTCGGATTGCTGATGCGCGGCAGCACCTTCGACAGCGCGATGACGTCGAGCTGCAACAGGTCAGTCAGGGCGACGCCGCGCAGCGCGCCGGAATGCGGCTTGGTCAGCGTGATGGTGGTGAGTTCTTGCTCGCCGCGCCGGATCGGCGTGTCGAGCGTGATGACGGCGGATTGCTTCGATTGCATGGTGTGTTTCCTGGAGGGATAGAGGGGTGCGGGTTACAGGCCGAGCGCGCGGCGCTGCTGGGCGAGGCGATCGACGCCGCCGACGATCTCGACGAAGTTGGGAATGTCGATTTCGATCAGGGTTTCGCCGTTGACGACGAGGCGGTAATACGACAGCGACATGGTGCCGGTCTGGTCGGCGTTGTCGCCGGCCTTGGCCTTGCCGGGGTCGATTTCCTTGTAGCGGCCGCGCACGTACACTTCGACCGCATCGACCTCTTCGGTGTCGTCGCGTTGATACGAGCCGGCAAAACGCACCGTCACGCCGTCGATCTTCGACGTGCCCCACGTCTTGAACATCTCCTTCATGAAGCCGCCCATCGTGAGGCCCAGCTCGAGCTTCTCCATGCCGAGGTCGATGTCGACCTCGGCGTTCATGCCGCCCCCGCGATACGCCTCCATCTTGCGCGACAGCTTCGGCAACTGGACTTCGGGCACCTCGCCGACGAACGAGACGCCGTCCTCGAACACGTTGAAATTCTTGAGTTTGGATGGCAGAGCCATTGCGTTTTCCTATGGTGAGTGGCGGGCCGTCAAACGGCGATGCTTTCCGCGAACTTGAGCAGGTAGCGATCCGTGATGCGCTGGCGGAACGTCAGGTTCTCGAGCGGCGGGGTCGGGCAGAAGTCGTAATCGAGGAAGCCCTGCCCGGCCTTGAGCGAATCCTTCTCGTTGGCGGCCGGATCGAACCAGCACTCGCCGTCGATCAGGTAGCCGGCGGTTTTCCACGCGCGGAACTTCGCATTCACGCCGTCGACAATGTCGCGGATAAGCGTGCGGCTCATCGGCTGGTCGACCGCCCACAGGTGCGCTTCGGCCATCGTGTCGGCGATCACCTGGGCGCTGCGTACGTAGTTCTCGAACGCCCACAGCTTGTCCTCGGAACAGGTGCGCGATCCCCACAGACGGTAACCATTCGCGTTCACGATCGTGGTGACGTCGTGGCTGTTCAGGTAGCCGGCGTCGGTGTTCGGGTCTTGCAGGTCCCAGAACACGTCGCGGCTGATGCCGGTGACGCCGTTGACGACGACGTTCGAGATCGTCTTGTGCCAGCCCGTCTCCTCGTCGATCTTTGCGCGCATGCCGAGCGCCCGCGCCGTCGCCCAGGTGATGTCCTCGGCGTTGGTCGTGGTGTTCCAGTTCACGAAGTCCGGCCAGATCGTCATCAGCTCGCGCTGACCGAAATTCGCGCGGTAGGCGACGGCCTCTTCTTTCGTTTTCGCACCGAAGGCGTTGACGTATGCGAAGCCGCGCAACTGTTGAGCGACCGTCGCCAGCTCGGTCGCGACCGGCAGAGTGTCGAGGCCCGGACAGCCGAGCACGCGCGGTTTAACGCCCAGCCGGGTATGCGCAGCGAGCAGCGCCTTGATGCCGGTGTATTGGCCGTCCGCAGTCGTCGTGCCGATCACGTTGCTGGTCGTTGCATCCGCGTCTTTGCCGGTCGGCACGCGCACGGCGACGATCAGCGGCGAGGTCTGCGCAGCGATCGCGTCGAGCGAGCGCGCGAGCGTGCCCTTCGTGCCAGCGCGGCCGATCGCGGCTCGCACGTCCGTGATGAGGACGGCGCGATTTTCGGGGAACATGGCAGCGTCGGCATCGTCGCCGGTACTGACCAGGCCGATCACGGCTGTGCTGACCGTGCGGATGGGGCGCGTACCGTCATTGATTTCAATGACGCGTACGCCGTGGTGGTAATCAGAAGGCAAGCTTTTCTCCCGGAAGTGAGCCTTCCGAAAGATTGCCTTCCGCGCGCGCGGAGATCACGCGCGGGAGGTTGTACAGCGGCAGCGCACAACCGAAGCCGCTGCAGGGTGTCGCTACGCGGCGACGGGCAGCACGTCCAGCTCGGCGAGGCGCGCGGTCGCGACCTGGTGATAGGTCGGCTCGAGCTCGCAACCGACCCAGTTCAAGCCGGCCTCCTTCGCTGCGGCGAGGAACGTGCCGGACCCGGCGAACGGGTCCAGGACGACGCCCCCGGCCGGCGCCAGACGCACGACGTCGCGCGCGAGCTGCGCGGGCTTCTCGGTCATATGGCGCTTCGGATGCGTGAGGCGCTCGGAGAACACGCCCGGCAGATACACGTCGGCGCGGCGGACGGCACCCTTGGTCGCCCAGACCAGGAACTCTGTCTGCTGCGCGAAGCCGCCCATGCGCGGCCGCGTGCGGCCGCTGGTCTTGTCCCATACGGCGACGCCGCGCCAGGTGAAGCCGGCGGCCTGGATCGCGTCGGTCAGGCTCGGCAACTGGCGCCAGTCGACGAAGCAGGCGAGGTGCGCTTCGTTGCGGCAGACGCGGTATGCCTCCGCAAGCCAGGTCATGCACCAGAACGTCCAGGAGCGCTGGTCCTTGCTGTCGTGCTGGAACTCGGGGTAGACAGTCTTCACATCGCCGCCGATGTACTTGCTCGACGGCGCCTGGCTCCGAGAAGCGCTCGTGGTGCCGCCGGACGAGTAGGGCGGATCGGTGAAGACCAGGTCGACGCACGCGTCGGGCAGCGCACGCATGACGCTCAGGGCGTCGGCCTGGTGCACGCGGTTGATCAGTTCAGCGGAGAGAGTGTGTTGCATGGGGCGATTCCCTTGTATCGGAGGCTCGGTGGCCTGCGGGTAAGGGGCTCTCGGCCCTCAGAATATTCATTGCGCCGCAACGCGGGCATTTGATGGTGAGCCGGACGTATTCGCCGGCGCCGAGCTTGCGGTTACAGCTACCGCATCGGATGTCCTGCATGGGGTGATTCCTGCCTGTGCTAGGATGCCGGCGCCTCTCGAGAGGTGTCGCGGCCCTGGCCAATCCTGCAGGTCTGCTCTGCTGGTGCGGGGCGTGCGCGATGTTCCTGCATCGCGCACGTCGCCGCGTCCTTTCCTTCCTATGTCGCCTTACGCGACGATCTCGCCACCAGCCAGCATGTAGCGGTCGAGCGCGTTGTACATCGTTGTCGGTCGATCGCCGGCCGGCTGTTCGTCATCCGGTTTCGCTTCGACGAGGCGTCGGTGAATGTACGGCACCGCCCCTTCGTTCTCTTCCGGTACGCCTTCGACGGCAATGGTCGACGACAGCTGCAGCGGCTGCTTGCCCGCCTTATACGTTTCTTCCGACACATAGCTGTTGATCGACGCAACCGTGGTACCGCCCAATACGTCGAGCGTGACGTTACCGATTACGTGGTAGCCGGCCGTTGCGCCGGTCGATGCGAGAACAACACTTTTCTTGATTGCCATTTCAATTTCCTTGGAGAAGGGGTTGGTAACGTCGTTTAAGCGGGGGACAGCGGCCAGTCGATATCGAACGGGAATCCCGGCTGCTCGGGGAGTGCGCGCAGGGCTTCGCGATATGCGATCCAGGCTTCCGCCTTCGCCCGGACCGCGTCGGGCGCATCCGGGGGCGCATGCGCGAACTGGTCCGTATTCCGCAAAATGTCGTCGCGCAAGGAACGAGCATCCGCTTCTCGAATCGACCGCTCCTGTGCTTTGAAGGCGCCATACACGTCGGCGTACTTCGGCTCGGGGTCCGCGCCCTTCCATTGCATGATCAGCGGGTTGCCCACTTGCTTTCCATTCGGGCCGACCGGCACGCCGACGATGAAGTCGGGTCCGTGTTTCTTGCCTGGATACATCGTTTCAAGCGTGCGGACCATCAAATCGTGAGTCCATTCAAAGCGATTCATTTTCAGATCCTCAAACGTGAGCAGCGGACATAGATACGCCGCGTGCCGCCTTGTGAAACCAATCCCGTGATAACAGCGTTGTCGGGGGCGGTAACTTCGATGTTTGCGGTGTTGACGTCGATGTACCCGATCTCGAAGAAATCAGTGCGCACGACGCCGGTGCCGGCGTTGGCTTTACTGCCGAGTGCGTTGTCGATGGCGGCCAGTTGATCGGACAGCCACACGCCACGCCACGAGAGGTACAGGTTCCCATCAGTATTGAGAATCTGCTGGCCGCGCATGAACATCGTTCCCCAGTCGTCGACGGCCCACGTGACTGCGTTGTACGCACTGTTGATGATTTCCATCCCGCCGTCATCGCGTGCGCGCAGGTACGTCCACGAGTCGAAGCCGGGCCGGTTGTTGCGCAGGCCGATGTCCGCCTGCCAACCGTCACGGTTCAGGGTGGGGCGGTTGTAGAAGCGAGAAAGCGCCGTGACATGGATATTCGAGTTGAAATGGACGCGGTTGTCGTCGTTGTAGACAACGATGACGTTCGACTGCCAGTTGCCGTCCGCTTTCATGGTCGCCCATGCCGAATAGTTGCCGTTCATCGTGGCGTGAATCCATGCCTGAGCGGTACCGTCGGCGCGCGCAGCGACAAAACCTCGCGCGTCCGTGTTGTTCGGCTGCTTGACGCGCAGGTCGCCGGTCATGGTGTCGCCGGCCTTGTTCACCTTCGAATTCGGATCGAAATTCCCGGTGTCATACGGTACGGCCCCGCCCGCCCATGTCGGGCGCTTCGCGAACGAAACAACCTGCGTGCCCCGGGCAATGTCCAGCACCTTAGATTGCGAGGCGCCGTCGTCGGCCCATGCCGTCATTGCGAAATCGTCGGTGTCGGTTTTGCCGATCGCGAATCGCGTCTTGGCGCCGTTCTTGAAATAGATCGTCGCCCACGATGCCCCGCCATCGACGGCGTATCCGCGTCCGCGCACGAGACCTTCCGCGTTGAGAATCGAGCCGTCGTCAGTCGCCCCGCCGACCAGCACGCGCCCACCGTTCGGCATCAGATACATGTTGCCGGCGGCGTAGCCCGCACCGCGCGAAACGGTCAGAACGTTCTGCGAAGCAGAGTACGCATCGTTTACCGTGCGGATGCCAAAGCCGCCGCCGCCGTCGTGCAATAGCTCCCATTGCTTCTGGTCAGTCGCACCACCTTCACGGCGCAGGATGATCGACGTTTGGCCCGCCCCGGAACCGTTCGATGCAACCAGAGCGCCGACGCTGTTCGTGCCCCTTACCGTGCCCGCGACTTGCAGGAGATCGCCGCCGTTGTCGTTGGCGGTGCCAATCAGGACGCGACCGGACGGCATCACGCGAAGGCGTGCGGCATTGCCCGCAAACAGATCGCAATAACCGTTCGCGTTCTCCGAGCCGACGGTTGCGTTGCCTGCCGTGCGGAAATAGCCGTAGTTCGCGTCAGCCGACACCCATGCTGTAACCGAGCCTGCGCCACCAGAAAATGACGTGCCATAGGTGCGGCTGTTACCGCCAACTTGCAGCCGATTCGATCCGTCGTCATCGAGCCCGCCCAGCGTCATCCGACCGCCCGGAAAGAAGCGGGCCGCTTCAGCCTTGCCCGCAATCAGTTGCAGGACACCGGCAGCGCCTTCACTGCCGATCGAGACGTGGCCGTTCGAGCGGAAGTAAGCCCAATCGCTACCGCAGTTGGCCCAAGCAGTCGTCTTGCCCTCGCCGAACCGATGCAAACCGTGCGTGGTCGCGTTGCCCGCTACTTGCAACATGCTGCCGTCGTCGGCCGGCTGGCCGATCAAGACGCGATTATTTTGGTAGCTGCCGTCGACGGCAAGGAACCGCATCGTTTCTCGCCCGTTGTTCGTGACAGCAAACACGCCATCCGCGATATGGAAAAAGCCCGTGTCCGGTGCGCCGTCGTTCACGAACGAATAGCCGGGTCGCGTCACAGTGCCTTCGGCGGCCAGAATCTGCCCGGACATTGTGATGCCGCTCGTTTGCGCCGGGTTTGGCAGATTGCCCGCATTCCACACTTCGTTGCCGACGACGGTCAGATTCTTCTTCGCGAAATCGAATGCGAACATCGCGCCCGTAGACGGGAGATAGAACCCGGCAGCGTTGCTAGTCCCGAAGAAGTAGCCGCCGCTCGGTCCGATCAGCATGCGCGCCTCGTTTGCGCCATTACTGACGTTCAGCATGCCCCGGACGTTCACTTGCCCGCCGAAGTACGCCCCAGCGCCCGTGTCATCCAGCGACAAGACGCCCGTAGCCATGTTGATGGTGAACGGCCTATACGCGTTCCACGATGCCCCCGGATCGCTGTTGTTGGTCAGCAGCAGGTAGAAGTTCGATCCGTCGTTGCGCAGCAGCACATCGCGGCCGTTGCGCAGCCGGATATTGGCGCCGCCGGCGTCGAGCCCTGACGACGAAATGCCGCCCGTGAACGCGCCGTCGCCACCGACCTGAAACGCGGTCTTTCCGTCATCTTCGCGATTGCCGACGACGACCCGGCCGCCGTACGTGATTCGCAACGCGCGCACCTGATTGGTGTCGCTGTTCGCATCGTTCGCGGCGCGGTTAATCCAGAAGTCCAGGTACTCACGGCCCCATGTGCCGCCGTCGTAGCCTGCGCGGATCGATGCCACGTAGCGTGCATTGGTGTCCGCCGTGCCGGCCGCGAACGTGCCGAGGAAGCGGAGCTTCGCCCCGCGATTCAGGGCGCCCGAGGCCGCCGCGACGGTGAGCTGCGCGTCCAGATCCGTCGACGCCGAGGTGATACTGACGGGGCCGGTGAGCTGCGGGCGCACGAGCGGGGCATATCGTGCGGCGGCGGCCCTCGGCGTCACGGCGCGGACGCTATCTGCACCGGCGTCGACTTCGGCTTGCGTCGCCAGCTCGACAACGCCCTGGCGCGCGGTGGTCGCCGGCGGATTGAGGAATGATGTCGAGCCGAACACGAGCTTCGTCACGTCGATCGAGGCGAACACGGTATCCGCGGCCAACAGCAGCATCGAGGCCGGCGCCTTTTCGAGGATCGGGTCGTTCTGCACGTAGACGCCGAACAGCACGCCGTTGTCCAGGTACAGCCCGAAACCGAACAGCTTGTACTGGTCCGCGCTGTCGTCCTGGATCACGATGTGAATCGTGTCCTTCGCAACGGTATCGCCGCCGAAGGTGGTGATGCGCTTCAATTCGCTCGGCATCGCGGTCATGTCCGGCTTGAACGCGAAGGATGCCGTGGCGAGGCCGATTTGCGTGACCTGGCGTGCGGTGGTTCCGGTGTTGCCGGGCGCTACCAGTGCGGCGCGGCCGGCGTCCGTGATGTAGATGAGGTTTCCAGCCATGTTCGTTAGTCCGTAAGAGAGAGGCGGCGATAGACGGCTGCGCGCACGCCGCATGCAATGCCGATCGCGCCGTGCATGCTGAAGCCCTGCGTGAAGATGTAGTGGGCGGTGCCGCGCTTCGCGCGATCGACCTCGGCGCGGATGTCGTTGACGTACTGCGCGGTGGCCGGCACGCCGTCACGCCCGCCGACCGTCATCACGATCTCGAACGTGCCGGGCATGCCTCGCGGAGTTTTCTCGAACCACTCACGCATCACCACGTTCGCACCGAACGACGCGCACACGTCGCGCACTGCGTCGGCCGTGCCCTTTTTGCGGGCGATCCGAATCGCGGATTTCACGCGTGCGCGCTTTACCTGCTCGGGCCACTCATCGCGCCAGGTGTCGACGCCCATGTGCCAGGCGAGCCAGGGCAGGAAGCGCAACGGGATTCGATCTGGATCCATCAACGTGTCGATCTCGACCGGGATGTCCAGCACGTCGGCGTTGGCTTCGGCCAGGCGCCGCTCGAGCACGGTCGCGTTCGGCGGCAGCAGGGAGACGGCTGGCTTAGTCATCGGCCACCCCACCGTCCGTCAGCTCGATACCCGTGCAGTACGGCGCCTGGTCGATCGCGATCGGCACGCCTTCGGCCGGCGTGTCGAGCAGCACCTTCTGGACGCCGGCAACGCGCATCGACGCGTACAAGCCGTCCTTCGTGACCTCGGAACCCGGCCGGTGCATCGAGTCGGCGAACAGTTGCGTTTTCTTCCGCGCTTCCGCGAGCGCGACCGCGCGATCCGGGCCGTTGAAGAAGCGCAGCGTCGCGCGGATCGCGTACGGCACGATCTTGGCGCTTTGCACGATGACCTCATCGGCCTGCGGCCGCTTCTTCTCGAGCGCCTTCTTGACGATGTCGATCAGTTCCTGGCTCGCGGTGCCGTCGCCTTCGCGCGACAGAACCGTGACGATCATCACGCAAGGCGACGGGCTATACGCGGTCGCCGCCTTCACGCGCCCGTCAGCGGCGCGCGCATGGAACACGTACGCGTCGTCGGGGCCAGCGACTGAGAAGCCACGCGGTGCGAGCTGGATGCGCTCGCGCAGGCTGTCGTCGTCCTCGTAGACAGGATCGATGCCCTGGTCGGGATCGCCCGGCGAGATCAGCAGACGCTCCACGTCGAAGAGGGCGCCGATGTGCTCGAGCGTGCTCCGCTTCGCGTACGCGAGCAGGATGCCGCGCGCTTTCTCGTTCATGAGCGCGAGCAGCAGCATCTTTTCGTACGCGCCCTCCTGCAGCAGCTTCACCATCGGCTCCGATTCGAGCTCGAGCGTGGCCGCGATCTCGTCCTGCTGTTCCTTCGGGTACAGGGAGACCAAGCGGGCTTTCTTCTCGGCCAGGATCGTTTCGTAGTCGAGTTCGTCGACGATGTCCGGTGCGGGGAGCTGTGACAGATCGATCGGCGTCGTTCTCATGCAGCACCTCGCCCGTTCGTCGCCTGCAGGCGCATGGAGAAGGCAGCGCCCGCGCGCGGGCCGTCCGTGCGCTCGCCTTGCAGCTCGAGCACGGTGCCACCGTCGATGCCGGTGCTGCCGAAATCCACCTGGTTGACCTGGATACGCGGTTCCCACCGGGCCAGCGCCATCACGGACGCCGCCATGACGCGCATGCGCATCAGGGGATTGACCGGGCCGTCGATCAGCTCAGGAAGGAGCGAACCGTATTCACGGCGCATCACGCGCGTGCCGGGCGGCGTGAACAGGATGTCGGCGACGGACTGCTCGATGTGGGCCTGGCCGGCGATCGCGCGGCCGGTGCGCGCGTTCATGCCGATCATGCGCCACCCGCGATCGGCTTCGTGGTCTTGGCGAATTCGCCCTGCGCCTGGTGCGGATGCTCTACAAGGCTGACGCCTCGCGACTTCACGTCGACGTCAGCAGTCACGGTGCCAGTGAAGTGCGCGCTGCCCTGAATCTCGATTACAGGGCCGCCACCGCCGGCTCCGCCCCCGCCCTTGCCGGTCGCCCCCGATTCGAACGTGAGCGGTCCCTTCACGAGCAGCGAGCCCGTCACGGTCGTATCGTCGGCGTCGAGCGTGACGGATTTCGCCTTGACGGTTGCGGTTTTGGTTTCGACCGTGACGCTGCCAGGCGCGATGACCTGGACGGTGGCGCCGGCCGGAAGCGTGGCGGTGAGCGCGTGCGCGGCGAAGTCGTACTGGACGCGTGCGCCGTCGCGGTAGACGCGCACGTGTTGCGTCGGGCTCGAGCTGGGCGAGTCGTGGCCGTCGCAATACACGCCCGGGAGAAAGAGACCCGTCGTCGGTTCGCCGGACGGACAGAACAGCAGCCCAGGCTCGCCCTCGGACGGCGGATCCCACGTGATGCTGTCGCCGGTGCGATGCGCGAGCCAGCGAATCCAGTCGGTTTGCAGGCCACCGGATTCCACGCGTATGCGGCGGGCATCGTGATCGACTTCGATCACGGTGCCTTCGCGAAGCAGGCTCTCGATGCGGCGGTTCAGGTCAGCAAAATCATCCATGCGGCAAGGATGCCGCGCGCGCGGGAGAGGGTCACGTGCTCGGAGTTGTGCCGTGTTGGGCCACAACACAAACCCGGCCGCTCGTAGCACTGTGCCCGGTGACGGTCGTTATGTTCGCGGTGAGCTACGGCTCGGCAAGGGCGTCGCGAACTCACAACGAACTACCTCCGTTCCTATGTCCAATGGACCTTGTGGGCAAATACCACTTGATTTCTAACCCAATCGCCGTAAAACGACAAAAGCAGTCCAAGAATGACGAAGTCAACAAAGAGAGCTACGGTGGCGGAACAAAAATCATCTGATGATATAGCGGTGCCGGAGCCGTTCCAGGAATGGCGCGAATGTAGCGCGGCCGCTCTTTTCATTGCATTCGCAATCCTGACCCTGTTTATTTGTAATTTTGCTGAAAGCATGCGCCCTTGGGTCGAGCTTCTTGATGGGGCGACGTGGCCGGCCGACTGGAAAGATCTCTACAAAAACCATTCTGTCTGGTTCAGCATAACGTTGACGACTCGGATGATGCTCAACTTGAGCCTTGTCCCAGCCGTCTTATTGGTAGGCTATGAATACTTTGTGTCGAGCCGGAGACGAGTCATGAAACTGCATCAATTACTTGAGCTGCGCGAGCGGGCGGTTCTACGCGCCGTTACGCTTTCGCTTGACGTCAACGAACAACAACAGGCCGAAATCAATAGAGTGGCGCTCGCTGCGGCGAAAAATTGGGACGAGAACAATCTCGCGTCGATAGTCGGATCTCAAATGGCTCGGCGGTTAATGGAGCAAGAGCTGGTAACCATGGGTGCTAAAGGTCCAGGCGGCGCAACAATGAAAGGGCATCAATCGTGAGTACTGCCCAATCAATTCAGCAATTAATAAGCCCAAGGATAGTGCAGGCACTCCTTGATTCGTTAAGCGACGCACAATCCGTATTGAATTGCTATACGGAACAAAGAACGTATGTTCATGACGAGGTGAATGCCTGGCCCTTTCAAAAGCCGAAAATGGCAATTGTCGAGATATTCCTTATCAGTCAGCAAGGTCGGCCAACCTGTTGCGTCAGCCCGGCCTGCCCACCAAAAAAATACCACACCTATTAGGTCGAGGCATGGCATGCGGTTTTTCCAATGTTTCTATCTCGCCAAGTGATCGAGGATGAGGGCGGAAATGGCGGCAACGTCGGCGTCAGCCAAGCCGAGCAGCTCGCGTGCAGGATACTGGACGACCGGCCCGGTGCGCTCGACGCGATCGCGTAGGCCCTCCTGATGGACGCGCGCGATGCGTTCGACCTGGCGTGTGAAATGCAGCACCGATGCGTCGGCGGTCGACGCGGTTTTGAGGAAGCGCGCGGTGCGCAGCTTCGCGAACATCGCGCGCCGGATGCGACCTTTCTTGCGCCGGGCCTGTGGCTTGCGTGGCGCGTACCGGCTGCCGTCCGGGTTGCGGGCTTCGGCGATGCGCCGTGAATGGCGTCGGCGCAGCTCGGCGGCCAGCCCTTTCGCCAGAACCGCGCGCTGCGCGGCCGTGAGTTGGCCGAGCAGGCCGGACGCCCAATCCTCGGCGCGGGACAGTCGATCGACCATCAGGTCCCCGCGATCGGCGGCTCGCCGAAGTGGCGAATCTCGTAGCCGTCCGTCCGCTCCACCACGCCGACACGCTCGGTCAGCTTCAGCAGGATCTCGACGTCTGATTTGCCGTTGTCGAGCAGCTCGGCCTGGAACTTGAACCCGTCGCGGCACAGGTCGCGGTTGAGCAGCAGCTCGGACTGGTGGACCTTCAGCCAGGCGATGATCGGCACCATGAGGTGATCCGCGTCGCCGGCGTAATCCGTTACGACGATGTCGAGCGTGTACGCATATTCGAACGACAGCGACTTCGCAGCGGTGACGGCGATCGACCCGTGTTCGATGAAGACGTGCAGCCGATCGGGATCGCGCGCGAACTCGGGCAGGGCGGCAGTGAGCGCAGCGCGCAGGCTGTCGGGCTTCTTCATGGCGCCGGTTCCCCCGTGTCGCGTACTCGGGCCTGCAGCGCGATCAGTTGCTCTGCGTTTTCGTGACAGGTGGTGTAGTTGCCGGCGACGGTTGCGGCGACTGCAGAGAGTGCAATGCCCGAGGGGGCCGCATCAGCGCTTCCGGGATCGCCCACCGGCACGTTGGCGGCGGCGCCGTCGTGCACGCGCAGAAACCCAACAGGAACAACGCAGGCGCGATCCGCTTCGCGATCCACATAGACGGGAACCTCCTTGATGATGGTGTCGCCCTTCTCGCGGACGACCTGGACACGGTCGACGTACTGCGTGACGACCTTCACGTCGCGGCGTGCCGCGTCGCGCTCGGCGGTCCGATCGCGCACTTCGCGCGCGAGACCGTCGACGCGCTGGCCGGCGTCGACCAGGCGCGCATGCTGGATCGCGATGACGACGGTAGCTACGGCGAGCGCGATCGCGCCGACAACGAAGACACGGGCGCCGGTCGTCACGCGGCCGCCCGGCTGTAGCGATCGAAGGCCCGTTCGAGCTTCACGTCGTACAGGTTCTCTGCGTAAGCCTTGCCGTTGTACAGCTCGGCGAACTTTGCCCACTTCTTACCGCGCAACGCGGCGAGCATTACCTTGTCGGCCAGGACGAAGCGGACGAATGCCTCGAGCTGCTCGGCCTCGCTGACCTTCATCGCGTCGACGAATGCGAACACGTCCGGATAGCCGAGCGCCTTCCAGTGGAAGCCCATGATTTGAAACGCGCCCCAGCTCGTCGCTTCGAGCGCGCATGCGGCCGAAATTTGCGACGCGCTCGCCAAACGCGCATATTCTGCCGCGTCGCCGGCGTAGCCGCCGCGCTTCGGGTTGACCAGGGCCGGATATTTCGCCGCCAGCGCGTCCGCGTCCAGGCCGGCCGCCGCGAGCTGGCGATACATGATGTGCCGCTCGTACAGGATCACGGGCCGGCCGTCAGGCAGGAACCCGGCGCCTTTCGATTCCACCTCATTGACGGCACGCACGGCCGCGATATCGACCTGCAGCCGATCAGCCGCGTGCTGCAGGTCGGCGTCGGTGAGATGGCGCGGATCGCGCCGGCCGGCCGAGAGCGTCGACCAGGTCTTCGGGCCGGCGATGCCGTCTGCGACCAGACCGTGCGTGGCCTGGAACGCCATCACGGCGTTACGGGTTGCGCTGCCGTAAATCGCGTCGGGGTCGAGGCGCGCGCCGGCTGCGATGAGCTGGCGCTGCAGGTAGCTGACGTCGGCGCCGCGGTCGCCGAGGCGCAGGGTCTTATACATGGCGCCCCCATACCTTAAATTGCAGCACGCGCGCGATCACGGAGTCGCGCGGGTTGCCACGGTGGAACAGCTCGACGACGTTGCCGCGAACCCCGTACACGGCGAGGCACAGGACGCCGACCAGCACTGTGTCGGCAAGATTCGCCGGCGGCAGCATGCCGAACGCGGCGCGGATCGGAGCGGCGCCGGCGGCGACCGCGATCGTGTACGCCAGGCATGCCGCGAGCGGCCGGTGGGCGCTCGTGCCACGGCGGAAGGTCACGAGGCGCAGCGCGAGCGCCGCGCACAGCAGCACGTAGAAGGTCGTGAGCATCACTTTTCCCTCCCCTTGAACACGTTCAGCAGCCGATCGGGCGCGTCGGCCTGGGCGATCAGCCACAGCAGCAGTTTCACGACGAGGGCGGATGCGATCAGCGCACCGATGCCGGCGTGCACCTCAACGCGGGCCGGCAGCACCGCGTCGAGCGCGGCGGCGAACAGCTCGGCCGTGAGGCACCCGGCGACGAACGAGATCACGAAGAACGCGATGCGCTTCGGAATCGACGGATCGGCGGCCGTCATCACAAACAGCAGCGAGCCGGCGAACGCGCCCATGACGACGTTGGCGTCGACGCCGGGAAACAGCGACAGCGTGGCGACGCCGAGCGCCGCGACCGTCGCGGACGACGTGGAAATAGGTTCAGCCATTCTCAGTCCCATAACTGGAGCCGCTCGGCGCCGGAATGCGCCGCTTGCGGTACTTCGTCGGGCAGCTCGACGAGCAGCCCGTGAGGCAGGATCGGGCCGTACTGCGCCAGGTCCCGGTTGAGGTCGAGCACCGCTTCGACGACGCCGCGCGTGCGGCCGAGGACGCGCCAGCACAGCGCGTCGATGGTTTCGCCCTGGAGCGCCCGCACTTCCATCAGATCAGCTCCACCGTCACGCGAGGGCGGCCGATGATGTCGCTGATCGCCCAGCGGGCATCACGGCGTAGCTCGTCGCCCTGGGGCTCCAGCTCGTCTGCTCGGCGCGCGCCATCGCCCGTCGTGTCGTAGTCGCGGTACCGCTCGATGAGCGTCGCCTTCGCCAGGCAGTAAACCGCGCGGCGATAGTGCTGCAGCCGTACGCTTTCGCCGTCGAGCTGGTCGGCGGGCACGTCGGCCAGGCACGTGATGCCGGCATCGCGCCACGCCGCGCGTGCGCTGCGCAGCTCGTCGTTGACCTCGGCGATCGCGGCGAGCAGCTCGTGCCGTAGACGGGCATCGGTGATCGACCCGTCGAGGCGCATCGTGTCGCGCGCGTGCTCGAGCGACACATCCGGATAGAACGGGTCGTTCTTGATCGGCTTGGCGGGTTCCGCATCCGCCGGCGCACGCGGCAGCGGCGGGGTCGAGACAAAGGACATGGTCGGGTTCGTCACGTTGAGAGGGTGAGGCGGTGGACGGGGCTTTCGCGCGGACAGTGCCGGCTACGGCCCCGTGCCGCCTGGTGCGCGGGGTACGCTCGGTGTCAGCCACCGGGGCCGGACTGGCCCCCGTTGGCGGAATTCTTCAGCTCGCGCTCGAGCCGCTCGATGTCCTTCTTCACGCCCACGTTCGCGAAGAGCTGCAGCGCGCGGCGTAGATGGTCGAGGGCGTGCGCGGGATCGGAAGCGGAGAGGCCGTAGCCGATAGCCTTGTGCAGCTTTGCGCGAACTTCGTCGGGCATGTCGGCCGCTGCCGTGAGCTGTTCGATCTCGACGAGCGGTTCGACCTGGATCGCATCGCCGGCGCGATGGGCGCGCAGCGCGGCCTCGGCGAACTCCTCGACGAGCAGACACGGAGTGCTGCGCTTGTACTGGTCGGGCAGCGGCAGAGCGTGCCGCAGCGCGTACGCGCCGATCTCGAGCGCACCCTGGTAGTCGCCGACGTCGACGCGCCAGACCATGATCGTCATCAGCACGTCGTCCTGCGCGCCAGCAGCGCCGTCGAGCACACCCGCGACCCACGCGTCGTATGCGGGCAGAAACTGACGCTTCAGATCGGCCTTGCGCTCGAGCGACTCGACAGCCTTCAGCGCGCGGCGGTGTTCGTCGAGCTGCGCGAGCATCAGCGTATATGCCGAGTCGTCGCGCAGCCCGCCGACACTCGCCGGCGTACCGCGCGCGGCCGTGGCCGCGACGGTGCGCTGGAAGTGTTGGCGGAACGGGTTCGTCATGCGCCACCCTGCGGAGCGGCCGGGGCAGCGTCGGCGAACTGGATGCCCTCGACCACGCAGCCGGCGCCGTACTGCTCGATCACGTACGCATCGTTCGAGCTTTCATAGTTCTCGATGCGATCGCGCTCGGGCACTTCCTTCAGCGAGCGCCGGCGCGCGCTCGTTTGCCAGTAGATCGACAGGTTGTCCAGGCGAGTGACCATCAGCGCATGCGGCGGGAAGTACGGCACGCTGACGGCCGGCAGGTTGCCGACGCGCTTCTGCGATACGACGATGTCGGTTGCAAGAGTTTCGGTCGACGGCTGCGCCTGGTTGACGAGCGGGAAATACTTGTCCTGGAGCAGCTCGCGGCCGCAGATCACGACGAGGTTCGGGTCTTCGGCGTACCACGGGTCGAGGAACTCGTTGCGCGCGAGCGAAACGACAGCGTCGAGATTCTTGAATTCTTCGCCCTTGCCGATCTTCACGCCCGAGAACACGCGTTGCTTCGCGTTGTTGCGGTACTGCTGCAGCCAACCGATGTTCACGTCCTGCAGCAGCGGATTCGTGGCGAGATCGGTATCGTCCGCAACCTTCACGCCGTTCCAGCCGATCATGATGCGATCGAGTGCCTGACGCACGATGATGGAATCGCGCAGACGCGCCTGGAAGTCCGGGAACTTCGCCCACGCGTCGAGCTGCTGATAGCGGATGTGCGTGTCGTAGTTCGTCTTCTCACAACGGTATTTCTGGTTGTCGAGTGCCGAAACGTCGCGCGTTTCACGCGCTCGCTTGGTCGTATCGGTGCGGCTCGCGATCGGGCCGGATACGCCGAGGCCGATCTTTTCGCCCTCCATTTCTTCGACGCCGTGGATGTTGATCCGGCCGAGGAATGCGCTCGATTCTTGGATCTTGGTTTCGAGCGTTTGCTGCACGCTCGGCACGACCGAAAACTTCTTCGTGGCATCGCTGATGCCGTTCAGTTCCTGGATGCGAGCCAGATACCGGTTGTACTGCTCGCGGGTAGTGTTCCGCATGGGTTCTCCGTCTAGGGGAAATGGGATGAGGGCGGGTTAGCAGTCGGTCTGCGCCCCGTTGTCGCTGCCCGTCGACGTCGGCCGCTGTTGCGGGCTACTGTCGGTGCGCGAAAGCTTCTGGACCAGCTCGCTGTGGCGCTTGTCGCTGTCCTGCTGCGCGCGCTTCAGCTCGTCGACGTTCGTGTTGAACTTCTCGAGTTGCTCGAGCACCTGGCTCTGGTTTTCCGCGAGCGCGACGATCGATTGCGAGAGGTCGGAAAAGCGCTGGTCGTCGGTTGCTTCCTTGCGGTTCAGCAGGCCGCGCACCTTCGAGAACAGCGACTTGCCGGCATCGCCGGTACGCGGCGGTGCGTCCTCGTCTTCGATCTCGATGTCGGCTTCGATGGCGGCGCTGAAAAGGTTTTCCGGGCGCTGCTTCCGTGCGTCGTACGCTTTGTGCTTCGCACTGAACTGCAACATTTCCGTGCCGAGGCTTGCCGGGTTGTCGGTGACGGCGAGGCCGACCAGGTACGCCTCTCCCGTGCCGGCAAAATCGGGATCGACTTCCATCGACGTGTAGACCTTCTGCCGCTGCTCGTTGGTCAGCGCGACCAGGTCTTTGGTCGGCGACAGTTGCGCGAGCAGGCGCACCTTTCCGTCCTGCTCTTCTGCCTTGAGCGCGATCACGTCGCCATACGCGCGGAACGTGCTGTCCGGGGTGTAGCCTCGAATGTGTTCCATGTTGATGCGTGCGCCGTACGTTTTCGGGTCGTAGCTGCTCGCCATCTGTTCGAGCATCCCGCGATCGATCGTGCGGCCGTCCGTCGTCGCGCCTTCGGTCGCGATCCGGAAAAACTTCGTCTTCTTTGCGTCCTGTGCCATGTGCGAATCCGCTGAGAGGGGTGCTGTGTTCAGGGATTCCAGTTTCGGCAGTTCGAACTGGAGTCGCAACGCATGTTGGTTGTGCGCGCAACCGATACAACCGTACGCAGTAGGGCCTACGCGCGCGCGTCGGTAGCCTTGCTGCATGACTGCACTTCCCATTGATTCATCCGACGTTGATCCACGCCGACGCGCACGCGACCTGTACTGGCAGGGGTATCGCATCGCGCGTATCGCCGAGCTGCTCGGCGTGAAGCCGGCCACGCTCTATAGCTGGAAAAAGCGCGATAGATGGGACCAGACGGAGCCGGTCGATCGCGTCAACATGACGATCGAGGCGCAGCTGATAAAGCTCGTCACGAAGGAGGCGAAGGAAGGGCGCGACTTCAAGGAGATCGACCTGCTGACGCGTCAGCTCGACCGATTGCGCGCGCGACCGGCGAACGATCCAAAGGTGAGCGAATCCGGGGGCAGTGGCGGCACGCGCCGATCGCGCAGCTCGGACGACCGCAACGCGTTCAGCGAAGAGCAGATCGAGAAGTTGAACGATGCGTTCCTCGAATCGATCTTCGATTATCAGCGCACCTGGTATCGGGCAGGCTTCAAAGAGCGGATTCGCAACATCCTGAAGAGCCGGCAGATCGGGGCAACTTGGTACTTCGCGCGCGAAGCGCTGCTCGACGCGCTGAACACGGGGCGCAACCAGATCTTCCTGTCGGCCAGTAAGGCGCAGGCGCACGTGTTCCGCCAGTACATCGTCCAGTTCGCGAAGGACGCGGTCGGCGTCGAGCTGAAGGGCGATCCGATGGTGTTGCCGAACGGAGCGACGCTGTACTTCCTCGGCACGAACGCGCGCACCGCGCAGAGCTATCACGGCAACCTCTATTTCGACGAGTACTTCTGGGTTCCGCGCTTCCAGGACCTGCGCAAGGTTGCGTCCGGCATGGCGATTCATTCGCAGTGGCGCCAGACGTATTTCTCGACGCCGTCGAGCCTCGCGCATGACGCGTACCCGTTCTGGTCCGGTGCGCTGTTCAACCGCGGTCGCCCGAAGGATCAGCGTGTTTCGATCGATATCTCGAACGCGGCGCTCGCGGCCGGGCGCACGTGTGCGGACGGCCAGTATCGGCAGATCGTGACCGTCGAGGACGCCGTGCGCGGCGGCTGCAACCTGTTCGACCTCGAACGCCTGAGGCTCGAATACAGCGCGGACGAATACGCGAACCTGCTGCTGTGCCAGTTCATTGACGATTCGTTGTCGGTCTTTCCTCTCGCGACGTTGCAGACGTGCATGGTCGACACGTGGGAGGTGTGGGACGACTTCAAGCCGCTGTACATGCGCCCGTTCGGCGACGAAGAGGTGTGGATCGGTTACGACCCGTCGCACACGGGCGACAGTGCGGGCTGCGTGGTCTTGGCGCCGCCGAAGTATCCCGGCGGCAAGTTCCGCGTGCTCGAGCGGTTCCAGTGGCACGGCCTCGACTTCGAAGCGCAGGCGGCGCAGATCGAAGCGCTGACCCTGCGCTACCGAGTGACCTACATCGGCATCGATACGACGGGGATCGGCCAGGGCGTCTATCAGCTCGTTGCGAAGTTTTTCCCGGCCGCGACGCCGTTCCACTACTCAGTCGAGATCAAGACCGCGCTCGTGATGAAGGCGCAGAACGTGATCCGCAAAGGCCGGCTCGAGTTCGACACGGGCTGGAAGGATCTCGCCGCCGCGTTCATGGCGATCAAGAAGACGATCACGCCCAGCGGGCTGCAGGTCACGTACAAGGCGAGCCGATCGGAAGAGGCGAGCCACGGCGACTTGGCCTGGGCGTGCATGCACGCGCTCGCGAACGAGCCGCTCGAGGGCGCGACGGGCACCAATACCGGATTCATGGAGATTTTTGATGGCAGGTAAGTATCGACGCGGCGCCGGGCGCCGCACGCATGGCCGTGCCGAGCAGGCCGCTGAGTCCACGCCGGCGCCGCGTGCGGAGGTGTTTTCGTTTGGCGATCCGATCGAAGTGATGGATCGGCGCGAGCTGCTCGAGTACGTTGAGTGCATGCGGATGGGGAACTGGTACGAGCCGCCGCTGCCCCTGGACGGCCTAGCGCGTTCGTTTCGGGCCGCGCCACACCACAGCTCGGCCATCTACGTGAAGCGCAACATCCTCGTGCAGTCGTACATCGAGCATCCGCTGCTGTCGCGTGCCGACTTCAGCCGGTACGTGCTCGAGTACCTGGTCTTCGCGAACAGCTACCTCGAGCTGCGCACGAACCAGCTCGGCGCGCCGATGGCGCTGAAGTCGTCGCTCGCGAAGTACACACGGGTCGGTGTCGAGCCGGGTCAATATTGGTTCGTGACGAATGTGCGCGAGCCGTATGCGTTCCCGAAGGGCGCGGTCTATCACCTGTACGAGCCGGACCTGAACCAGGAGATCTACGGGCTACCCGAATACCTGTCGGCGTTGAACTCGACCTGGCTGAACGAAAGCGCGACGCTGTTCCGCCGGCGCTACTACAAGAACGGCAGCCACGCCGGCTTCATCATGTACATGACCGATGCGGCCGAGCGTCAGGAGGACGTCGACAATCTGCGTACGGCGCTGAAGAACGCGAAGGGGCCGGGCAACTTCCGGAACCTGTTCATGTACGCGCCTAAAGGGAAGAAGGACGGCATCCAGCTCCTGCCGATCGGTGAGGTCGCGGCGAAGGACGAGTTCTGGAACATCAAAAAGGTGACTGTCGAGGATCAGCTCGCGGCGCACCGCGTGCCGCCGCAACTGATGGGGATCATCCCGTCGAACGCGGGCGGCTTCGGTGATGTGGAGAAGGCGGCCGGGGTATTCAATGGCCTCGAGATCGAGCCGCTGAAGGCGCGGCTCCGGGAGCTGAACGACTGGATCGGGACCGAGGTCGTGCGGTTCAGAGATTTCGAGATGCCGAAGGGCTGACGCCCGAGCGCACGCCAGGCAAAGCAAAGCCGCCGGGCACTTCGGTGCCGGCGGCTTTTTTTGCGTCTGTCGATCGTGCGAGGTCGGGGCGGATTAGGGCGCCTCAGAGCGGCTGCCGCCTGGATGCACCCCAAGGGTCTGGCGAGCCCGCCGCAGGGCCGTGGCGGGCCGCGTGACGCGTCGGAGGCGCCGATCCAAGGGCCGGACCCTGCCCCTGGGATGACGATCAAGACCCGGCGCGCGCAGTTGTGACCCCGCCCCACCTGCCCGCAAAAACGAACGGTTTTTATGCACTCGTGCGCCCGGCGCTCGGGGCCGCCTGGTGCGGGCGAAACGGGGGTAGGTGGGCCGATTCTTCTATGCACTTTTATGCGCCTTGGTTATGCAGTCTCGCCTTTATCTTGGTCTAACGAGGATGCCGCCGTGGACAGAGACGTAAGGCGGACGAGCGCCTCGAGGCGTTGCGCGTCCGACATATAGCTTTCGTCAACCTCCGCAACGCCAGCTTCGACCATGAGGCATCGCCACAGATCGAACGCGCCGATGGCCGCTCCAAGGTGTATGTCGGCAGCATGACTGCCGCGCGGCCGCGACGCGGTTTCGTTGAGGTGATACTGGATTTCGCGTTCGGCGCACGCGGTGATTTGCACGTAGCTAAGGGGCTTTTCCATCATGAAGCATTCCTGGTCGGCAGAACGATCCAACTTGACAACCTACCCTGATGTTACGCCAACCCCTTGTTGCGGCTGTGAGAAATGGTAATGCGCGGATTCTTGAGCTTCGCAGGGTGTGCTGCGGGTACGACGCGGTCCCTCCCCGCCTGCGGGCTCCGCTTGATAGGGTGGTTTTGATGCACCGGGCTACAAAACCCGGTGGCCCTTGTATTGTGGGGTTCCGGACGCTTTCGAGCGCGAGTAAATCGTGCATTTTGATGCGCGACGATGCGAACTAGTGCGCTGATACGTGCAGTTGGGATCGCGCCCCAGTTGCACGCAGAAATGGCTGGCTTTCGCGCTCACATGCGCCGCCGCGCCTTGCGGGCTACCCTGATCGGCGCGCGGCGAGGCACACGGGATACTGATATGAGAGGTGCAGCACGGGCCTGTACCGGCTGCGGCGGTCCTCTCCCCGCCTGCGGCGGTCGCTTGGCAGGCTAATTCCGGTACACCTCGCTGCTTGACCCTCATCCTGTCAGATCGACATCCGGGCTTTCAATACGTCTTCCAGCGCTGTTAAGGAAGCCGCGCGTGCCTCCTCGAGCTCTCGGAATGACGATGCAAGCGCACGTTGGCGTTTAAGACAAAATTCCCCTGTTCGTTTGTCGACTGGCAGAGAAACCGTAACGTCAGCCTTCATGTTATCGAGATTGGCTCGATAGACTCGATCGAATCCGTACCTGCCGCGGGTCGCCCGGAGGAATGCGTAAATATAAACGGGATCGATCCTGTCATCGAGAATTTGCAGCCGTCCACAATGGTCGGTTGTTGCGAACTGCACGCCGGAAGGTATTAAATTCCAGTCGAAGATTCCATCAATGCCCCAAAGTAGAGATGGCTTCTCAAAATCAACAAGGTTGGACGTTGCAATAAATCCAAACGGCGTACGTGCATTTGCGCTATAGACAGGTATTCCGCTTTGTGCGTGCTCGGAACGGAGAACTCTAGTGCCAATAGAGAGAGAAAAAAATTCGTCGCTTCCCAAGCTAACCGTTACAGAGGGGTCGCCGATATCTAGTGCGAAGGCCGCGCGAAGTAAGGAATCTTGTGCTCGCCTAACGTCGGCTTGAGCCCGTTCAATTCGCCGAAGTCTTTCACCCATCGCGGTCATTTGCGCGTAGTCGAGTTGCCCGCGGCCATTCACGGGTAGCCGGATCATCACATCCTCAGCAGTTCGCGGATATATCTTCGTATATTCATTGAGCCGGCCATCTACCCGACGACCAACTGCAGTCGCAACCAACTGAGGCTCCATGGCAAAACGAAGATACGTGAGATCGGGAATCTCAACGCCATCGCGAGGTACGAATACACCACGATCTCGATTGGCGGAAAAGCGGCCCCGAATCTCTTGCACCCTCCCGCCATATCCGTTCATAACCCAAGTCAGGTAATGCCCTTCATATTCGAATTCATCGACATACCCAAACGGTTTGGTAAGGGATGCCGAGTAGACCGGATGGCAACCCGGATGGGAGTCAATAAAATCCTTAATGAATTTCGGTCGACCATTTACAGCGCCGAAGAGGTCTCCGATAGAAATTTCAATGTATTCAGCCACTCAACTCTCCGAACAAGCGGTCAAGCGCATCTTTTGCATCACCAACCAGTTGCCTGAAACTGTCCGCGTCTACTTCGAAAACGTCCTCAACGACACCGAGAGCGACCTTTTCTTCGTGCGACCAATTGCGGTCTACTAGCCAATTCCGAAATTCGTCGAATTCGGTCCATTGCATGATTCTGCATCGTGGGTCGGCAGTCTTATACTTTTTCGGAGACGAGCGGAAGTACCTAAATTCCTGCTCCATTGTTGTGAGATCATTTTCTTCAATTGCGACGCGGCGAGCATCGCGCGATTCACCTATCTCTGACACAAGATAAGTAAAAACTGGTTCAGTTTGATCGTCGTCCTTTGTTTTTCTGCGAAGTGCAAGAATGTATGTTTTCTTCGGTGTCGAATAAAACGTCCGACTCGGCAGGGCAATCACTGCGAGCACGTTACATTTCGCCTTGATGTACTGCAACATCGAACTTTGATTGAGCAACCCGTCGGGCACAATTACGAATGCCTCGCCACCTGGCTTGAGATGGCTGAGAATCCATTGTATTGCCAACGACTCCGTCCCACGCCCCCCAGCGGAATAGTGCTGATCGAGGCCGGCGGCGTCGATCGCATTCTTAATGCTTGCAGAACCACTCGTTACATATGGCGGATTCGTCAGAATCAAGTCGTACATCTCGTCGGGGGATACGCGCTCGTACGTTCCCAGGTTCGACCGAATAAGATGGAAAACTGAATTAAAGGCGTTGGTTGCGAATTCCTTAAGATACGGTTCCGAGTGATACTCGGATAGTAGGTCCGAAAGATAGACGAGCATATTTGCTTTGGCGAGAATAATTGTGCGCTCGTCGTCTTTCTCGTCCGTACCTTTGTCGTACCCTCGAATTTCTACCTTGGGGCGTATCTTCCCCGAAACAGGGCGAAATTGCTCGAGTAGATTTTCATTTTCGGCGATGGCCTCCAAAATGAATCCGCCTACACCACAAAATGGATCGCATAGGCTGTCACCCGCGCGAAGTTTTCCCGCATTGGACATTCGTACAATCGGCTGGACTACATTCCGCGGCGTGAAGTATTGCCCCAGCGATCGTATGCCTGCCTGTTGGCGCAGGAATGATTCATATAGGCGGGTCTTAAACTGGCGGTCGATGTATTTGAGTGAGCCGTTCTCGTCATCATAATCTTGAAATGCTCGGATGACTTCGCCAAATAGGCCCGCTTGAGCTAAATTTGGTTGGCCGGCTTCGTTGACGAAAATTGTACCGTTGATAACGGTTGTTAAATCTTCGCCTTTTGGAAAGAGTGTGCGAATTCGATCTCGCGTCACTTTCCCATAATGGTTAAGTGCTTCGCGATCGCCCTCATCGGCTAATAGTTCAATGATGCGGCGGAAGGAATAATTGCCGGTAAGTACGCCAATGTCGCTGAGAAATTTGAAAACCAGAATTTCAACGACGTTATAAAGGCATTTCTCGGGTTCCTTTCCGGTGTTTATCCAAATCTTCTGCCACACCGATTTTGCCAAACCACTTGGGTCGATGACTCGCAATTCATGAAAACGATCGTTGTCATCGGTCAGACTGTATTCAGCCTTCTCAATCAGGGTGACAAGAGCGCTCTCTTCTTCAGAACTAAGTGCCTGGCTATCGATCTTCCCAAGATCAACATGAAACCGAACTGGTTTTCCGTCTTCGTCCAGGACAGGACGCTCTGTCAGTGCGTTGTACCAGAGGGTCTTCTGACCGTCGGTGACGATCAGGAGCTTGCATACAGCACGCGCGATTGGGCTGTAGTCGGCGACCACGCCGCGAACTTTCCGTTCGGTGAGTTCCTTGGGCTGCTTAACCTCAATAACAGCCTTGATGCCGCCTAAGGGGAGGAAGACGATGCCGTCTGGCTTACGCCGCTCCTCGTCGATCGTAAGCTTCGTCCGAATAAATTTGCTGCGCCTAAGTTGGGCGAGCGTCGTGCTGCCGAGCGACAAGTAACCAAACCTGCCAAGCCGACGCGCTTGTCGGGATACGAGATCTTCACTCACTTCTCAGTGCTTCCTGTCGATATCAGTTGCGCGATTCTCCCACACTAGCGGGAAGCGCCACAAGTCGCTCGGGGACAAGAAGAGTGTTCAGTACGAGCAGCGTTCCCGCTTACGTTGTTATGCGTTTGCCTCGCGGAGTTTCGGCGTTTTGTGCAGCTCGATCCAGTAATTGTTGAGCTGGTCATCCGACACATTGAAGCGGCGTAGCCATCCTTCGGTCGCGACGACCGTATTGAGCAGCGGCGCAGTGCTATCGAGCGTCCCGTCCTGCAGGGTATCGACCGAATCCGCAATGATCGGCTTCAGCGCGCGATTCAGAATGACGTACGCGGCCGGCGGCGAGACAGGAGTTCCCGGTCCGTTGGACACGCCGGACTCCGGCGCGACGCCGGCCTTGATCAGTAGTCCGCCGTCACCGAATGGCTGGCGGGAGAACCAGTCGGGCGGAAGCATGAGCGACGATGCGCCGCCAGCCGCGCGAACGAGATCCCCATCGAGTGCGTTCAGCCAGTCGACGGTCTTGATCTTCGTGTAGAGCTTGCGGACAGTCGATCGCATCGGATCGCCGACGTCGATGCCAGGCCCGAAACGGCGCGCGTAGAAATACTCGCTGGCTTCGTTCGGCCGCCGCCCCATCGGTGGCACGTTCACGGCCAGGCCGCCGTGCCCGTGGACGGTAGGTAGATCCTTGGCGAACGCATTGAACAGCGTTTCGAATACGCCCGGCCGCTGGACGAGAAACGCGCGCGGCACCGTGAAGGCCAGGCCGTCGAGACCGCGCTTGCGCGCTGCTTTCCCTTCGCTCAGCGCGAACACGGTAAATTCGTAGAACCCGGTGGCGAGCTTGTGCTCGGCGCTCGTCATCGCGACCGCGAGCGTTTCGTCGGCGGGCACGCGCGCCGCGATGCTCTCGAATCCCGGCGCCTTGTCGTACTGGGCTGGCTCTTCGCCCTCGGCGTACAGCCAGCGCAGCGGCCCGGATTTCGATGGCTGCTCGCCGGCTGCCACCTCGAGCGCGTGGTGATATTCCTCGATCGCCGCGTTGTATTGCGTGAAGCAGCGCACCAGGGCTTGGCGGACGGCGGGTGTGAAGCCGTCGCGGAAGTAGAGCACGCCCCGCACAACCAAGGCGGCACCAGTGATGCCCTTCTGGTGCGCGGGCTCGTACAGGCCGAAGGGCATCGTGTCCGCTCGGCGCGGATCCTTGGCCCAGGCAGCGATTTCGTCGTTTGTCATGGCGTCAGCTTACAAAGCAGGGAGCGGCTGGAGTTGCGGCGGCGGGAGCGGCGGGGCTCCGGGCGCGCTGGGGCTGGTCCCGTACAGTTCGTCCAGGTCAGATTGTGAGGCGGTTTGCCTCGAGCGCGAAGTCTTCTTCTGCCCGTCATCGTCGCCGCATCCGCAGTCAGCCGCGCCGAGGTGGACGAACTTGGACGGGCCGCCGGCGATCTCGATATAGTCGTCTTCCTGGTCGGGGCCATACGTGTCCCCGGGGAACTTCATCTCGACGACGGTCTTGATGTTCGACTGTACGGGCGGCTGTGCCGGGTCGTTCACGATGACGACGTCGGGGCGGCGCACGTCGCCCTTCTCGTACTTCTTGCCCTTGCTCGGCCACCTGTCCTTGATCCACTGCCGAATCCCGATATTGGGCTCGAGAGGGTCGTCATAGTCCATGATCGGCTCAGGCGGATCCGTTGTCATATCGTACGGCTGTTCCGGGCGATATTCGGTCGGAACGCCCGTCTGCATCTTCGACACTTCGTTCGGTAGCCCGAGTCGCATCTCAACGCACCGCTGCCGCTGGATGGTCCCGGTTTTCGTCGCGACGCCGATGCGCCGGCACTCGCAGAACGTGTGACACAGAACCTTGCGGTCTTTCGGTGAGAGCTTCGCCGCGCTTATCCCAACCTGCGTTGTTTGACCGCCCGGGCTCATGCCCCCAGGTGACGAACCCGGGGAATAGCCGCCGCTCATTCACTGCTCCCGGGCTGCTGGAACGACAGCGACGACGCCTGGTGGCTGCTGAGCCAATCAGTGTGGCCGCTCGCGTCGGTCGTGCCTTGGACCGTCTTGCCGTCCGCCGACGTCACCGTGTACGGGTGGTTCGCGATCGGTTCGCGCGTCCTGTCGTCGACGAGCTGAAAGCGTCCGCGATACGCGCCATCGTCTTGCGCGACGTTCTGTGCCAGAACGCTTCTACCCGCGCCGATCGAGCCGCCCGCGCCGGACGTCGGTTCTACCGTCGCCTGGCCTTGCGATGCGATCAGCGTTGCGCCGCAAGCCGTCTTGTCCCCATCGGTCGCCACGGCCCGCCCACCGAACGTCATGCTGCGCACCCGGACGCCAATGATCGGATAGACACCGCCGCACTTCGGGCACGACACCATGTCACCTTCGAGCGCCAACGGCTTCCCGAATACGATGTTGGTCGACGTACACGCAAGCACGCGGCCTCCGTGGCTGGTGGTGTCGCCTTCGCGGATGAATGCTGAACTCATGCCCTGTCCTCACAGGAAATCTGCGGGGGAAATGTAGCACGCAAGGGAAGGTGGAAACCCTGTAGGAATTACCGGGCGCCTATATGTGCGCGGGATCCGTTTCGAAGAGAACCGTGCAGCTAAATTGCAGCTTGAATGGCCTGGATTGGCCTTGGATGACCTTGTGCAGCCTTGGTTTTGCAGTTTGCGAGTTGCGTAAGGCTTTGATTTAAAAGGATGTGTTGCGCGCCGGTAAAGCTCCGAAGGCAGGGGTTGCTGGTTCGATCCCAGCCGCCGCCGCTGTCGCTACCTGACGGCTCCGGGCGGCTGTGCCGCGCCGCCTCACCGCCGTGCGAGAATCTCCCGCAACGACAACTCAAGCGTCGATCGCGGCGGCCGTCCGCGCATCACGCCGACTCCCGATGGCAGCCCTTCCGTCTACCCCGACCGCGGTCGATGCGCGCGCGCTGACCGATGCGCAACAGGCGCTGCTCGCGCGTCTGCACGCCTATTCCCCCGACGATCCATGCGCGCCGCTGCCGTACAGCCGGCGCCTCGCCGAAGCCGAAGGCTGGTCGCATGCCCACGCGCTGGCCGTGATCGACGAATACAAGCGCTTCGCGTTTCTCGCGCAGGCGGCCGGGCATCCGGTCACACCGTCGGTCGCGGTCGATGCCGCATGGCATTTCCACCTGCAGTACACGCTCGAATACTGGGACGTCTTCTGCGCCGGCGTGCTGCGCGCGCGGCTGCATCACATGCCCGGTACGGGCGCGCCGGACGAGGGCGCCGTGTATGCGCGGCGCTATCGCGACACGCTCGACAGCTATCGCCGGATGTTCGGCCACGAGCCGCCGGAGTCGATCTGGCCGCGCCCGGTCGATCGGCCGGCCGAAGCGGCGGCGCCGCAGGCAGACGAGCCGGCCGCCGCGGCGCCGCGCCGCGCGTTGGGCATCCGGTTGCCGAAACTCGCGTGGCCGGCGGCCGCCGCAAGCGTCGCCGCGACCTGCGCATCGGCGCAGGACTTCAACGTGCTGGATTACACGGGGCCGCGGTTTCTCGCGTTCTACATTCCGGTCTGCATCGCCGCGCTGCTGCTGATCGGGCTCCTGCAACAGATCGAATACCGATGCCGGCGCAGGCGTGCATTCCCATCGGACCTGACCGCCGAGGAGGCCGCGTACCTCGCCGGCGACGCGTCGCGGGTCGTGCAGGTCGCGACGCTTTCGCTCGTCCACGCGGGCGCGATCGATCTGACGATGGCCGGACGGCTGGGTGGGCGCGTGCGGCTCATCGACGCGACTCGGGCGGGTGCGTACGCGGACGCATGCGAATGGCTGGCCGGGCAGCCTGACGGGGAGGCCAGCTTCAGCGCATTCCGCCAGTTGCTGGCACGTCACGCTGCCGAGCACGCGAAATCGTTGCGCGCGCGTGGCTGCTTCTGGGCGCCGGGCGACCTGCGGACGGCGCGCATGGCCGCACGCGCGATTGCGCTGCTGGTGCTCGGCACGGGCGCGGCGAAACTGGCGGTCGGGCTGAGCCGGGGGCGGCCGGTCCTGTTGCTCGTCATTGGCATGGCGGCATTCGCGATTGCGTACCGCATCGTCGTGGGGCGGCTGACCGGATTCGGGCGGTCTGGCCTGACGGTGGGCGGGCAGGCGTCGCTCGTCGCGCGGCGGACCGTGCGCAGCGACGATCACGACGGGCCGGACGCATTGCTGTGGACCGCCGCGCTGTTCGGCGCGGGCGCGCTGGCCGGCACCGCATGGGCTGCGCATTCGATGGTGCTGATGGAGCCGCCGCCGTTGGCGCCGGCCGCCGCACGGGCGGGCGGATCGACCGGTTCCTCCTACGGTTCGAGCGACTCGTCGTCGAGCTGCAGTTCGTCGAGTTCGTGCAACTCCAGCTCCTGCAGTTCGAGCAGTTGCGGCGGATGCTCGTCGAGCAACTGAGCGCGCCCGGTCACGAAGGCACGATGGGGACCGGGCGCCTTCGTCAATCGATCGCCGCATCCGCGGCGGTCGTCTCCTGAATATCGTCTCCGGCTTCGGTGTCCGCGGCGTCGATGATCGTGAACCAGTCGAACGCCGGCATCGCGGCGAGCTGGTCGGCCGTGGCCGCATACTCGTGCGGCGTGGCCCGCAGGTAACGCAGCCGGTCCGTCCACTCGGGCAGCGGGTCGGGCGACGTCGTCAGCACCACGTTCAGCAGATCCTGTTCGGCGCGTGCCGCGACGATCCGCAGCGCGGCCTGCACAAGCTCGACGTCGCCGGCGGCGTCGAGGATCAGCACGCCCGGAATCGGCGCTTCGCGCGGCGGCAACTGCACGGCCGTGCCCTGACGTTCGACGCACAACCGGTAAAGTTCGCGATGCAGCGGCAGTTGCGCCTGCAGCGCGTCGCGCTTGCGCACGCGTGCCTGCGCGGTGCGGGCCAGCCGCCGGCGCAGTGCGGGTTGCGTGACCAGGCGGTCGATCGCGTCGTCCCACGCGTGCGGGTCGTCGCCGGCAAGCAGTACGTCGTCGCCGTCGTTCAGGCCGATGCGAAGCGCCGGCAGGTCGCTCGCCACCACGGCGATGCCGGCGGCCGCGAATTCCTGCCGCCGGATGGCGCTGGCCGCGTTGTCATCGGCATCGGCGAGCGGCATCAACGCGATGTCCCAGTCCAGCACGCGCAACTGCTGCGCATACGCGCGATACGCATCGGGCGCGGGCAGGAAGGAGGCTGCCGGATGGTCCGCCCAGCCGGTGGGCGCGTGCGTGCCGAAGAACTGCACGGCGACGCGGCCGGCGTGGCGCGCGCAGACCGCGCGCAGCGCGGCGTCCACGCGTGCGAAGTTGGCCGGCCGCAGCGCGTCGCCCGCGACGCCGATGGTCACGCGATCCGCCGCACGGGCCGGCACCGGCCGCAGGAACAGGTCGAGATCGACGCCGTCGGGCAGCACGAACACGCGCGGGTTCCACGGCCGGTAGCGGTGCGCGAGATCCGGCGTCGGGACGACGACAGCGCAGGCGTTGCCGAGCGTATACGCGATGCCCGTCCACGCCGGATCGTCCGGCGCCGCCGGCGGCGGGCAGTCGGTTGCATAAATCACCGGCTTGTCGAATTTGAAGATCGCGCGCAGGCCGTCGAGCGACAGCCGGCCCGGCGTGTGGCGATCGAGCAGCACGGCGTCCGCCGTGGCGATCGCGGTGCCGTCGGCCATGCCCCAGACGAATTCCCAGTCGTTGCCGAGCCGCGCGAACGGCAGCGCGACGCGGCGCTGCACGGACGCACCGTCGACCGGATCGAGCGCATAGGCGACGAGGCGCTTCTTCTGCCAGGCACGCGGCACGTGCGTGGCGCCCGGCGCGGGTGCCGATGCGCGAACGGGCCGCCGGCCCTGTTCGGCGAGCCACGCGTAAAGCGTGCCGTGGCGGGTGCGATCGGCATCGCTGGGGAGCACGTGTACCGCCGCATTGACGTGACGGTACGTGCGCGCGATCGCGTCCGACGGCACGACCAGCGCATCGGCACGCCGGAGCGCGTCGTGCATCGCGGCCAGCCGGCGCGCGCTGCCGGCGACTTCCGGGCCATCGAGCGTGAGCGCGTCGAGCGGCCGGTCGAGATCGCAGACGACCGGCTTGCCGAGCGCGAACATCTGCTCGAGCGCGGGGCCCGACAGCAGGCTTGCGACCGCGCCGTGCAGGACGACGATGTCCGCCCGCTGGAGCGCGTCGAGGTCGATGCCGTTGCTGCCGACGGGAAAGTCCACCGCCCATTCGCGATCGAGCTGGCCGAACGGGGTGCCGAACCGCGCCGCGACCTGCGGGTGCGTGACCGGTTCGGCGCAGACGACGGCCATGCGCCGCACTGCGCGCGCCGCTGCCGCCCGCGCGCCTGCCGGGCCACGCGAATCGGGCCGCGCATCGAGCGCGCTGGCATGGGCCTGGGTCTTGTCGACGAAGTGCCGCAATTGCCGCCAGAACGTTGCCTCTTCTTCCCGGTAGACGTCGCGCGCTTCATGCACGGTCGCTTTCGCGTGCGCGATTTCGCGCGGATCGAGTCCCCATGCGATGCCCTTGCCGCCCATCACCCAGCGCTCCGCGTCCGGCATCGACGCGTCGTTGAGGATGCACACGACCGGGCAGCCGCACAGCAGCGCTTCGAAGGCGATGGTGGACCACTCGTACAGATACACGCATTCGACCCGGCGCAACAGTTCGGCGAGCTCGTGCGCGGAGCGCTCGGGCACGCGGCCGGAGATCTCGATGGATTCGGCCGTCGCCGGATGCAGGCTGCCGCCGCGGCGAAGGTGGCGGTTCAGGAAGACGGCCGTGCCGCTGCGGGTCGCGTCGTCGACGCCGTCGCAGTGGAAGATGCGCGTATCGACGAGCGGGATTCTCAGCAGGTCGGCCTGCCATCCGTCGGGCACGATCGTCGGCCCGAACGCGAACACGAGATCGGTCGGCGCCAGGTCGAGCGGATTGCCGTTGATGCGGCCGGGTTCCGCGAGCAGATAGCGCGCGACACAGCGTGAACCGAACGGATTGCCCTCGACGATCTCGGGATACACGGCCACCGGGCTGCGGCCCGCTTCGAAGTGGGCCTGCGCGATCTCCTGCGTCAGCAACGGCGTGCGCAGCGCGGGATGCACTTCCGTGGTCTTGAGGTAGGCCTCGCAGCCGAGCAGGTTCAGCGCATGGCACAGGTAGTGCATCGCGCGCACGCCGCCCGACGTCTGCTTGTAGCCGGGCGCGGTGAGGTAGTACGGATGGTCGAGCGGCGCGAAGATGCGGGGCGAGTCGTTCATGGGACGAATGGCGAAAGGCGCGATGAAGGGCGACGGGCGGCCGGTTACGCGCCGGCCCGGTAGAAATCGGATACCACGTCGATGACGCGATCCTGTTCCGCCTCGCTCATCGCGTGGTACAGCGGCAGGCGCACGAGCCGGTCGGCGACGTCGTCGGTAACCTGCATGCCGGAGCCGCACCGGCCGTAGCGCAGGCCCGCCGGCGAACTGTGCAGCGGCACGTAATGGAACACGGCGAATACGCCCGCGTCGCGGATCCGTTCGAGCAGCGCCGTGCGTTCGGCGAGGTTGCGCGTGAGGAGATAGAACAGGTGGCCGTTGCCCTGCTCGCTCAGCGGCGTGGCGGGCAGCGTGATGTGCCCGGCTTCGTGCAGCGGCCGCAGCGCGTCTTCGTAGCGTTTCACGGTCGCGCGCCGCTGCGCGGTGATCACGTCCGCGTGTTCGAACTGCGCGTACAGGAACGCGGCGATCAGCTCGCCCGGCAGGTACGACGAACCGACGTCGACCCACGTGTACTTGTCCACGTGGCCGCGGAAGAACTGGCTGCGGTTGGTGCCCTTCTCGCGGACGATTTCCGCACGCTCGACGAGGCGTTCGTCGTTGACGAGCAGCGCGCCGCCTTCGCCGGCGATCACGTTCTTGGTCTCGTGGAAGCTGAGGCACGCGAGGTGGCCGATGCTGCCGAGCGGCCTGCCCTTCCAGGTCGACTGGATCGCCTGCGCGGCGTCCTCGACGACCCACAGCCGGTAATCGGCCGCGAGGTGCGAGATCGTGTCCATGTCGCACGCCACGCCCGCGTAGTGAACCGGGACGATCGCGCGCGTGCGCTCGGTGATCGCGGCCGCGACCAGCTTCTCGTCGAGGTTCAGCGTGTCGGGCCGGATGTCGACGAAGACGGGCGTCGCGCCGCGCAACGCGAATGCATTGGCGGTCGACACGAACGTGTAGGACGGCATGATCACCTCGTCGCCCGGGCCGACGTCGGTGAGGATCGCGGCCATCTCCAGCGCGGCCGTGCACGAATGCGTGAGCAGCGCGCGATGACAGCCGATGCGCGCTTCGAGCCACTGGTGACACAGCTTCGTGAAGGCCTGGTCGCCGGCGAGCCCGCCCTGTTCCACCGCTTTCGCGATGTAGTAGAGCTCCTTGCCGACGATGAACGGCCGGCCGAACGGAATGCGGTCGAGATTGGGAGGAGCGAACATGACGGGACTCCGCGGGAGCATATGAGGGGCGACGGGCGGCAGCTTGCGCGGGGCGCGTTCAGCCGTCCTTCCTGACGAGCAGCGTGAATTCGTACAGCCCGTAGTCGTGCAGCAGCGCGACGTGCCGCGAGTAGCGGCGCTTGCAGCGATCGAACAGCGCGCACGGATCGGCGTAGTAGAGCCGTTCGGGGCGCATGAACGGCGGATCGGAATACGACGTCAGGCAGTTGAACGAGAAGCCGAGTCGGCTCGTCGCATGCAGCATGTCGAGCGTCGTGTGGATGTAGTCGAGCCACGTCGCGTCGTCGTGGCCGCGATGGACGTTGAAGATCCCCGACGCGATGCCGTAGTCGGCACTCGCCAGCGGCGTATCGCCGACGTGAAACGACACGTCGGCGCGGTCGCGATAACGCTGCCGTGCCGCGTCGACCATCTCGGGCGACACGTCGTTGCCCGCGTAGGCATGACGGCGTCCCGCCGCATGCTCGTCGAGGAAATCCACCAGCGCGCCATAACCGCAGCCGATGTCGTTGACCGAAAAGGCGTCGGCATCGGGCGCGACGATTTTCGTCAGCTGTGCGAAGCGCAGCCGCTGGCCGTCCTCGCCGTTCCAGTCCACGCCGCGCGCGGTCTGTCCGTGCTCGGCGAGGCGCGCGCCGTAATAGGCGGCGACGTCCGCCAGCAGGCTCGAGTGTCGGGAATCGTGCATCGCGTGGTCCTCAGGTTCGGCCGGTCACGACATGGCGGCGCGCCTCCGGGCCGCAATGAAACAGCACGTCGAGCACCGTCACGCCATGCACGAACTCGCCCCACAGCTGCGCATAGGGCGGATAGGCCGGATAGTCGAACCAGCGCACCGCGATGCCTTCGGCCGCGAACCGGCTCTCGTCGAGGTAGTCGCGTGCGGCGGGGCCCGACAGGTATTCGGTCGCGCCGGCCTGGAGGCACAGGTTCAGCAGTTTGTCGGTGCGGTCGCCTTCCAGCGTGTAGTCGGACGACGAAGAAATGCGCGTGGCGATGCCCAGCTGCCGGTTGATCCAGGCCAGCATCGCGAGGTTCAGCGTGCTCAGCGTGTCGTGCCGGCCGTTCAGGTAAAGCGCCTCGAGCTGCTCCGCGTAGCGCGCGAAATGCGGCGCACGCGCGTAGTTCTGCCGCAGCCGCGTCCAGTGCTGCTGTGCCCATTGCGTGCCGTCGATCTCGGTTTCGCGAATGCTCTGGTGATAACGGCCTTTCACCTTGACCGGCACGGTCAGCCACTGCACGCCTTGCGGCGTCTTGATCTGGTTGCGGTTGCGCCAGTCGCGCCGCGTGTACTGCGCGTCGTCGTACAGGATGAACTCATCGGTCGCGGCGATCAGGTCGAAGTACCCCTTCCACGGGATGTAGTTCGACTGGACGATCGCGATGCGCTTCGGCTGCGGATTCATGTCGATCAGGCGGGGATGTGACCGTACCGGTACATGTCGACGAGCTCGGGCGGAATGCCCCAGTCCGTCGCGCCGAGCCGGTCGTGCAGCGCCTCGAGATCCGCGCGGCTCGCGCGTTCGAGCTGTTCGACCATGCGGTTGCGCGCCGGGACGAAGTCGTGCTGGAAAGCCGCGTTGATCTGGTGGCGGACCGTCTTGGCGATCGCCGCTTCGCGCGACAGGTTGCGGATCAGCGGCCGCTCCGGCGCGAGGTCCGCATAACGCGGGTCGATCGGCTCGCCGCGCATCGCCGCGACGAGGTCGCGGCACAGCACCGGCGACAGATGAAAGCCGTCGCGCTTGGTGCCGCCGAGGATCCACAGGTCGCGCACGCTGGTCGCGCCGATCAGCGGATAGAGATCGGATGTCGTCGGGCGCCAGCCGACGTTGACGTTGACGAGATTCGCGCGCGAGAAACGCGTATTGATCTGGTCCATCGCCGATTTGAGCAGCGTGTACGCGCTGCCGGCATGCCCGTGTTCGTGCGGCACCGGGCTGATGTAGTTGCTGGCGCCGACGAGCGTGCGGTCCGGGCCGTACGGCGCCGAATAGACGCCGCACGCGAGGCCGCGGTTGGTCGTGCGCACGCAGTGCGTATGCACGTTCTCGCTGCTCTGCAGTTCGATCGACATGCCGATGCCGTAGAACAGCCGCTGCACCGGCAGCTCCGGCAGGCTCGCCTGCAGCACGCGCGTCAGGTTCGCGCCGTTGCAAAGCACGAAGCGGTCGGCCTCGACCGTCGAGCCGTCGCTCAGCCGGGCGCCGGTCACGCGCCCGCTCGCGACGTCGATGCGCTCGACTTCGGCCGAAACGAAGGTGACAGGGCCTGCCGCGGCCACGCTGGCCTGGAGCGCATCGAGAAACTGTTTCGGGTTCGTCCAGCCTTCGCGCCTCAGATACACCGCGTTCAGCGCGCGGAACTGCGGATGCGGGTGATAGTTCGGGATGCCGGCGGGATCGACGGCCTCGCACGGCTCCTCGAATTCGCGGCAGAAGCGCCGCATCGCCGCGAAGTTCTCGTCGTCGAGCGCGTCGGTGGCCGCGTTGTTGAGCACGTAGGTGCCGAAGCCGTGCGCGACCGCGTGCGCCGGTGTGCAGATCTCGGCGAACACGCCGGGCCAGGCGGAGGTCGCCGCGCGGCTCAGCTCGAACTTGAAGCGGTCGAGCGGCGTGCCGAGCGAATCGCCTTCCAGTTCGGTGAACGAGTTGAGCATCGCGGCGGCCGCGCGCGTCGCGGAACCTGGGCGCTGCGCGGGACCGACGACGACGAGCTCGATGCCCGGCTCGGCGCGCTGCCAGGCACGGGCCGTCATCAGCCCGAGGATGCCGTTGCCGAGGATCGCGATCTTCATGGGCGCACCCCGCCGCCTTCCGGGAACGTCAGATAGCACAGCGACGGATACGATTTCGCCTTGTGGATGCGGTGCGGGTGCTTGCCGAGCAGCTCGCGCACGTAGTGGATCCCTTCGGCCGGCGTCTGGCCGCCGCGCGTGAGCTGCCAGAACGCGACCACGCCGCCGGGCACGAGCCGCTTCATCACGGTCTCGAAGGCGTGGCGCGTCGGTCCCGGCACGTTCAGGTCGAACCACGCGAGCGCGACCGGTTCGCCGGGATGCGCTTCCTCGTAGGCGGCGAGCGTTTCGCGGCAGTCGCCTTCCCACACGTGGTGCTTGCCGTTCACGTGGCCCATCGCGTTGTTGCGTTCGTGCAGCGACAGCAGGTTGCGCAGCAGGTCCGCGTAGTCGCCGGCGAGCGAGTACGTGCCGTCGGAGAACAGCTTGCGATCGCGCGAATCGGTGTCGGAGAAGCCCGCGTAGCCGGTGAACGTATCGAACGCGTGAATTCGGCGCTGGAAGTTCAGCGGCTCGAGGATCGCGCGGAAGTTCTCGCACAGCACGGCGGTCTGCCCGCGCCAGGTGCCCAGATCGAGGATCGAGCCGGGCAACGGCACGATCTGCTCGTAGACCTCGAACGTCGCGAGAATCCGCGCGAGCAGCGAGCCGCGCACGAACAGGCCGAGCGAGCGTTCGAGTTCCTCCTGCGTCGCCGGATAGGTCTGCATCAGGTCGAACAGTTCGCGCCGCGCGGCGAGCTGATCGTCGTTCGAGTTGGAGATGATTGAGGACTCGTGCATACACATGGCTCCAGGCGCTGAGGGTGGATTCGAGGGCATCCCCAGCCGCGGGCCGGCAAGCGGCTTGCGCCCGGCGCGATCGTCCGCGCGGTGGACGCCTCCAAGTCTGTGCCCGAGTCTATCGATCCGCGCCCGGATCGAACGGCGGATTAGCGGGCCGTTTCACCCCGCATTTCGACGGATGCCGCCGCGACCGGCGGCCGGGCGGGCGCAGCCGCCGCATGCCGCCGCAATGCCGAAAACCGTTATCCGGCGCGGCCCGGCGCGATTCGGCACCCATGCGCGGCATGCCGTCTCGGCCGACGATCCGCGTTCCGCGCCGCTCGAGCCGCAACCTTGACCGGCGTCATGCCGGCACCCGCGCGGTCACATGAAAAGCGACCAAATCCGGCACCTGCTCCGCCGATTGGAACGACAGGCGCGCGCCGAGAATGCTGGCATGTCGAAGGCCGTCCGCCCGCATGCCGACCGGTATCCGCCCGGGCGTGCCTTCGCGATCACGTGCCGGCCCGCGCGCCGGTGCGCGCGCCCCTATCGAACCCAGGCTGGCTTACCACGATGACTGATCTCACGCTGCCCGACTCCCCCGTCGCCACGATCGAAGCGGCGCTGGCGCTGCACCAGGCCGACCGCCTCGAAGAAGCCGAGACGCTGTACCGGCAACTCCTCGACGCCGACCCCCGGCACGCGGACGCGCTGCACCTGCTCGGCCTGATCGGTCACCAGTACGGGCGCTATCAGGAGGCGTCCGAACTGATCATGGCGGCGATCGAGATCAAGCCCGACGCGATCTACTACTACAACCTCGGCAACGTGATGCAGGCGCACAATCGCCCCGCCGCGGCCGCCGAGTGTTTCCGCCTCGCGATCGAGCTGCGGCCCGACTACGTCGACGCGTACAACAACCTCGGCAACGCGCAGCGGCTGGCGGGCAACGCGCGCGCGGCCGTCGACGCGTTCTGCCAGGCGATCGCGCTGCAGCCCGACCACGGGCAGGCGTACAACAATCTCGGCAATGCGCTGCTCGACCTGAACGAGATTCCGGCCGCGCTCGAGGCGTACCAGCACGCGGTCGCGCTGCGCCCCGAGCTGCCCGAGCCGCGCAGCAACCTGCTGTTCGCGTACCACTACAGCGATGCGTTCGACCAGCAGGCGTATCTCGACGAAGCGGCCCGCTTCGACGCGCTCGTCACCGGCCGCGCGCAACCGTGGTCGACCTGGCTCGTCGACCTGACCGCGCGCATCGGCCGGCCGCTGCGCGTCGGCATCGTATCGGGCGACCTGAAGTCGCATCCGGTCGGCTATTTCATCGAAGGGATGCTCGCGCACCTGAACGGCGCGCGTGTCGAGCTGCATGCGTACCCGACGCGCGACGTCGAGGACGACGTCACCGCGCGCCTCAAGCAGCGCTTCGCGTCGTGGACCCGCCTCGCGGGCCTCGGCGACGCCGCCGCGGCCGCCCGGATCCGCGACGACCGCATCGACGTGCTGATCGATGCGTCGGGCCACACGATCCACAACCGCCTGCCGCTGTTCGCGTGGAAGCCCGCGCCGCTGCAGGTGAGCTGGCCCGGCTATTTCGCGAGCACCGGCATGCGCGCGATCGACTACGTGCTCGGCGACCGCCACGTGATGCCGGACGACGAGGCCGCGCATTTCGTCGAGCGCGCATGGCATTTGCCCGACAGCTACCTGTGCTTCACGCCGCCGGCCGTCGAGCTCGACGCCGGCCCGCTGCCGATGCTCGCGAACGGTTATCCGACCTTCGGCTATTTCGGCAAGCTCGTGAAGCTCACCGACCGCGTGATCGCGGTGTGGTCGCGCGTGCTGGCCGACGTGCCGAACGCGAAGCTGTTCGTGAAGGCGCCGCATCTGGACGACCCGCGCGAGCAGGACGCGCTGTCGGCCCGCTTCGCGGCGCACGGCATCGGCGCGGCGCGCCTGCTGTTCGAAGGCCGCTCGCCGCGCGACGAATACCTCGCCGCGTACCGGCGCGTCGACCTGATGCTGAGTCCGTTCCCGTACCCGGGCGGCACGACGACGGCCGAAGCGCTGTGGATGGGCGTGCCGGTGCTCGGCCGCCGCGGCGCGCGGTTCCTGTCGCACATCTGCGAAAGCCTGCTGCACGCGGCGCGCTTGCCGGAATGGATCGCCGACGACGATGACGATGCGTACGTCGCGAAAGCCGTCGCGTTCGCGCGCAATCCGGCCGAGCTGGCCGTGCTGCGCACGACGTTGCGCGCGCAGGTGCTCGCCGCGCCGCTGTGCGACGCGCCCCGCTTCGCGCGCCATTTCGAGGACGCGCTGCACGCGATGTGGGCGCGCCACGTCGAGGCCGCGCCGGGAGCCGCGTCGTGAACGGCCGGTCCGTGCTGGTCACCGGCGGTGCGGGTTTTCTCGGCTCGCACCTGTGCGAGCGCCTCGTCGGCGCCGGCTACGACGTGATGTGCGTCGACAACTTCTACACGGGCAGCAAGCACAACGTCGCGCACCTGATCGGGCATGTCAATTTCGAGCTGATCCGCCACGACGTGTGGCTGCCGCTGTACGTCGAAGCCGACCGCGTATTCAACATGGCGTGCCCGGCGAGTCCGGTGCACTACCAGAGCGATCCCGTGTCGACGGTGAAGACGGCCGTGCTCGGCGCGATCAACATGCTCGGCCTCGCGAAGCGCTGCGGCGCGCGCATCCTGCAGGCGTCGACGAGCGAGGTGTACGGCGACGCGCAGCAGCATCCTCAGCAGGAAAGCTACTGGGGCAACGTCAATCCGAACGGGCCGCGCGCGTGCTACGACGAAGGCAAGCGCTGCGCCGAGACGCTGTTCTTCGACTATCACCGGCAGCACGGCGTCGACATCCGCGTGGTGCGGATCTTCAACACCTACGGCCCGCGCATGCGCGCCGACGACGGGCGCGTCGTGTCGAACTTCATCATGCAGGCGCTGCGCGGCGAACCGATCACGCTGTACGGCGACGGTAGCCAGACGCGCTCGTTCTGCTACGTCGACGATCTCGTCGAAGGCCTGCTGCGCATGATGGATCAGAACGACGACACCGGCCCGATGAACCTCGGCAATCCGAGCGAGATCACGATCCGCGAGCTGGCCGAATGCGTGCTGCGGCTCACGGGTTCGAAAAGCCGCATCGAATATCGCCCGCTGCCCGCCGACGATCCGCTGCAGCGCCGCCCCGACATCGGTCGTGCGCGTCAGCGCCTCGACTGGCAGCCCGGCGTCGCGCTCGAGGACGGCCTGAAGGAAACGATCGCCTATTTCCGCAAACAGGTGAATGCATGACCCCCGAACTGATCGACGCCACCTGCCCCGTTTGCGCGCATACCGTTGCCGCGCCGTTCTTCCCGGCCGGCGAGCACACGCTCGCGACGCTTGCCTGGCCCGCGTCCGCCGAAGCGGCCCGCCGGCTGCCGCGCCATGTGCTCGACTTCGTCCAGTGCCCGCGGTGCTCGCACGTGTGGAACCACCGCTTCAGCTACGATGCGATTCCGTATCAGAGCAACCCGAACCGGATGTTCAACAGCGGCGGGATCTGGAAAGGCCATCTCGCGGCCACGCGCGACCTGCTGCTCGGCGCGCTGCCGGCCGAACCGGCCGTCGTCGAGATCGGCTGCGGCGAAGGGCATTTCGTGCGCGGGCTCGCCGAAGCGAGCCGCGGCGGCCGCTTCGCCGGCTTCGATCCGAACGCGAGCGCGGGCACCGGCCACGGCATCGAGTTCCATGCGCGGCTGTTCGAGCCGCTCGCCGACATGCCGGCCTTCCGGCCCGATGCGATCGTCATCCGCCACGTGCTCGAACACCTGACCGAACCCGCGAAGCTCGTCGAGCAGCTCGCATGGGGCGCCGCGCGCCAGCCGAACGCCTGCTGGCTGTTCGCGGAAGTGCCGTGCATCGATCGCGTGTTCGAGACCGAGCGCCTCGCCGATTTCTTCTACGAGCACGTGTCGCAGTTCACGACGGAATCGTTCCGCACGCTGATGGCGCGCGCGGGCGAGGTCGTCACGCTCGCGCACGGCTACGACGGCGAAGTCGTCTATGCGCTGGTGCGGCTCGGCGTGCCCGAGCAGGCGCGCAAACGTGCCGATGCGTCGACGCATTTCGCGGCCCGCACGGTCGAGCACCGCGCGGCGATCGCCGGGCAGCTCGCGGCGCTGGCCGAATCGGGGCGGCGTGTCGCGATCTGGGGCGGTACCGGCAAGGCCGCCGCGTTCATCCATCACTTCGATGCCGACGCCGCGCGCTTTCCGCTCGTCGTCGATTCCGATCCCGACAAGGTCGGCACCTACGTGCCGGGCACGGGCCAGAAGATCGAATACCGCGACGCGCTGAAAGCGGCGCCGGCCGACGTGATCATCATCCCGACGCAATGGCGCGCACGCGACATCGTCGCCGAGATGTCGCGCGAGGGGATCGCGGCCGCGGCCGTGATGATCGAGCACGAAGGCCGGCTGATCGACTTCGGGCGCGAACCGCATCCGTATTGAGCGGCCCACGCGATGGAGTCGATCGGACCGCAACTGCAGGCGGCACTCGCGCATCACCAGGCCGGCCGTCTCGTGGAAGCGAAGACGCTGTACGACGCGATCCTCACGGCGCAGCCGGGCCAGCCCGACGCGATGCATTTCCTCGGCCTGCTCGCCTGTCAGCTGAAGCAGTACGACGCGGGTCTCGCGCTGATGGAGCGCTCGCTCGCGGCGCGGCCGGACGCGTCGTACTTCAACAACCTCGGCAACATGCTGCGCGAATGCGGCCGGCTCGACGACGCGATCGCGCATTACCGCCGCGCGGTGGCGCTGCGCCCCGAGTTTCCGGAAGCGCACAACAACCTCGGCAACGCGCTGCGCGACGCGCGGGTCCCGGCCGAGGCGATGGCGAGCTGTTCGCGCGCGATCGAGCTGCGGCCCGGTTACGCGGAGGCGTACAACAACCTCGGCAATGTGCTGCAGGATCTCGGTGAACTCGACGCGGCGGCGGCCAGCTACGGCAAGGCGATCGCGTTCCACACCGCGTATGCGGAAGCGCACAGCAACCTCGGCAACGTGCTGCGCGCGCAGGACAAGCACACGGAAGCGATCGCGCACTACCGCCGCGCACTCGAACTGAGCCCTGCGCTGCCGGCCGCGCGTCACGGCCTCGGCCTGTCGCTGTGGGCGCTCGGCGAACTCGGCGAAGCCGCGCGGGTGCTGCGTGCCGCCGTCGCGGCCGAACCTGGCGATGCGGACCTGCACAACAACCTGGCCGGCGTGCTGCGCGATGCGGGCGACCTCGACGGCGCCGCGTCGCACTATGGGCGCGCACTGGAACACGATCCGTCGATGGCGGTCGCGCATGCGAACCTGAGCGGCGTGTTGCGCCGCCAGGCGCGTTACGCGGAGGCGTTGCGGCATGCGCGGCATGCGATCCGGCTGGCGCCCGGTCTCGCCGATGCGCACAACCATGCCGGCAATGCGTATCACGGCCTGAACGATCTCGACGCGGCGGACGCGAGCTACCGCACCGCGCTCGCGCTGAACCCGGCCGATGCCGGCGCCGCCCACAACCTGTCGGTCGTGCTGCTCAAGCGCGAGCGGCACGACGACGCGCTCGTGTATTGCCGGCAGGCGCTGTCGGCCGGCCGCCCGAGCGCGGCGATGCACGTGAATCTCGGCGACATCCTGCGCGGCCAGGGCAACGTCGACGCCGCCGTGCCCGCGTACCGGGACGCGCTGGCGCTGGTGCGCGACGATGCGGACGCTGCCGCGGCCGACGTACTGAGCCGCCTGCTGTTCGCGTCGGCCGCGTCGGCGAGCGTGCCGCCAGCCGATTACCTGAACGACGCGCGCCGCTACGGCCGGCATCTGGCGGCCCGTTCGACGCGTTATCCGCACGACGTAAGCGAACGTGCGGCGCGCGCGCGGCACCGCCCGCTGCGCGTCGGTTTCGTGTCGGGCGACCTGCGCCTGCATCCGGTCGGGATCTTTCTCGAAAGCGTGTTCGCGCATCTCGATCGCACGCGCGTCGCACCGCACGTCTATGCGACGTCGGACGAGGAAGACGCGGTCACCGCGCGGCTCAAGCCGCATGCGGCCGCCTGGCGCTCGATCGCCGCGCTCGATCCGCAGGCGGCCGCGCGCACGATTCACGACGACGGCATCGACGTGCTCGTCGACCTCGCGGGCCACACGCAGGCGAGCGGCCTGGCCGTATTCGGCTGGAAGCCCGCGCCGGTGCAGGCGAGCTGGCTCGGCTTCTTCGCGTCGACCGGGTGCGATGCGATCGACTACTTCATCGGCGACGCGTACACGTTGCCGGAAAGCGAAGCCCGTCATTTCGTCGAGGCGCCGTGGCGGCTGCCGGACAGCTACCTGTGCTTCACGCCGCCGGCCGACGACGTGCCGGTCGGCCCGCTGCCGATGGCCGCGAACGGCGGCGTGACGTTCGGCTGTTTCGGCAAGCTGGTGAAGCTCGGCGACGACGTCGTGCGCGTGTGGTCGCGCGTGCTGCACGCGCTGCCGTCGGCCCGGCTGCTGCTGAAGGCGCGCGAACTCGAGCACGCGGCCGTGCGCGACGCGACCGCCGCGCGGTTCGCGCGGCACGGGATCGACGCGAGCCGGCTCGCGTTCGAACCCGCATCGCCGCGTGCCGACTATTTCGCCGCGTACAACCGGATCGACATCGCGCTGAGCCCGTTCCCGTACCCGGGCGGCACGACGACGGCCGAGGCGCTGTGGATGGGCGTGCCGGTCCTCGGCATGCGGGGCACGCGCTTCGTCACGCACATCTGCGAGAGCCTGCTGCACGCGGCCGGCATGAACGACTGGATCGCCGGCGACGAAGACGACTATGTCGCGAAGGCGGTGGCGGCCGCCGCCGACGGGGCGCGCCTGGCGGCGCTGCGCGCGGATTTGCGCGCCACGCTGCTCGCGTCGCCGCTGTGCGACGCGGCGCGTTTCGCACATCATCTCGAAGACGCATTCCACGGCATGTGGGCACGCTATACGGAAACGGCACACGCAGCATGAACGACATCAACGACACCCTGCAACGCGCGCTGGCGCATCACCAGGCCGGCCGTCTCGCGGAAGCGAAGACGCTGTACGACGCGATCCTCACGGCGCAGCCGGGCCAGCCCGACGCGATGCATTTCCTCGGCCTGCTCGCCTGTCAGCTGAAGCAGTACGATGCGGGCCTCGCGCTGATGGAGCGCTCGCTCGCGGCGCGGCCGGACGCGTCGTACTTCAACAACCTCGGCAACATGCTGCGCGAATGCGGCCGGCTCGACGACGCGATTGCGCATTACCGCCGCGCGGTGGCGCTGCGCCCCGAGTTTCCGGAAGCGCACAACAACCTCGGCAACGCGCTGCGCGACGCGCGGGTGCCGGCCGAGGCGATGGCGAGCTGTTCGCGCGCGATCGAGCTGCGGCCCGGTTACGCGGAGGCGTACAACAACCTCGGCAACGTCTTGCAGGATCTTGGTGAACTCGACGCGGCCGCGGCCAGCTACGGCAAGGCGATCGCGTTCCACACCGCGTATGCGGAAGCGCATAGCAACCTCGGCCACGTGCTGCGTGCGCAGGAAAAACACACGGAAGCGATCGCGCACTACCGCCGCGCGCTCGAACTGAATCCCGCGCTGCGCGTCGCGCAACGCGGGTTGGGTGCCGCGCTGCGGGCGACCGGCGATTTCGACGGCGCGCTCGCGCATGCACGCGCGGGACTCGAGCCGGACGATGCCGAAGCCCATTGCGCGCTCGGCATCTCGTTGCGCAGCATCAACGATTTCGACGGCGCCGCCCAGTTGTTCGAGCGCGCGCGAGAGATCGATCCGCGCTACGCGCCGGCCTGGGCGCGGCTCGGCGAGCTGCGTTGCCAGCAGGGCGAATACGAGGCGTCCGTGCACCTGTGCCGGCGCGCGATCGAGCTCGATCCCGAGCTGGCGGACGCATACAACTTTCTCGGCCTCGCGTATCACAACCTCGACCGGATGGCGGCCGCGGAGTTGAGCCATCGCCACGCGATCGACCTGAACCCGGACGACGCCGATGCGCACCACAACCTCGCCGCCGCGCTGTTCCGCCTCGACAAGCTCGACGAGGCGATGGACGAATACCGGATCGCACAGGCGCTCGGCATCGATCCGGTGAAGATCCAGCTGACGCTCGGCGACATCCGCTGGGCGAAGCGCGACTTCGCGGGCGCCGTCGCGGCCTTTCGCGAGGCGATCGAGCACGACCCGCATCGCGCGTATGCGCGCCTGCTGTTCAACATGTCGAGCTCGGCGGCGTTCGAGCCGCGGGACTGGGTGGTCGAGGCGCACCGCTACGGCGAACGCCTGGCGCGCGACGTGCAGCCGTTCGAGCACGATCGCGCCCGGCGCGTGCGAGACGCGCGCGGCCGCCCGCTGCGCGTCGGCTTCGTGTCGGGCGACCTGCGCCAGCATCCGGTCGGCATCTTCCTCGAAAGCGTGCTCGCGCATCTCGATCGCACGCGCATCGAGCCGCATGCGTACGTGACCTTCGTGGTCGAGGACGACGTGACGGCGCGGCTGAAGTCGGGCTTCGCGAGCTGGAAGAAACTGACCTGCATGAACCGCGACCAGGCAGCGCGGATGATTCGCGACGACGGCATCGACGTGCTCGTCGACCTCGCCGGGCACACGAACTGGAGCGGGCTGCCGATCTTCGCGCACCGGCCCGCGCCGGTGCAGGCAAGCTGGCTCGGCTTCTTCGCGACGACGGGGGTGCGCGCGGTCGACTATTTCGTCGGCGATGCGTACACGCTGCCGGCCGACGAGGCCGAGCACTTCGTCGAGGCGCCGTGGCGGCTGCCGGACAGCTACCTGTGCTTCACGCCGCCGGCCTACGACGTGCCGGTCGGCCCGTTGCCGATGGCCGCGAACGGCGGCGTGACGTTCGGCTGCTTCGGCAAGCTCACCAAGATCAGCGACGACGTCGTCGCGCTGTGGTCGCGGCTGCTGCAGGCACTGCCCGATGCACGCCTGCTGCTGAAGGCGCACGAACTCGGCGCGGGCGACCTGAATGCGGCGACGCGCGCGCGCTTCGCGCGGCACGGCATCGACGCGAGCCGGCTGATCCTCGAAGGCGGGTCGCCGCGCGCGGAATACTTCGCCGCGTACAACCGGATCGACATCGCGCTGAGCCCGTTCCCGTACCCGGGCGGCACGACGACGGCCGAAGCGCTGTGGATGGGCGTGCCGGTGATCGGCATGAAGGGCGGGCGCTTCGTCACGCACATCTGCGAGAGTCTGCTGCATGCGGCCGGGATGGGCGACTGGATCGCCGACGGCGAAGCGTCGTATCTCGCCAAGGCCGTCGCGTTCGCGCAGGATCGCGACGGGCTGGCTGCGTTGCGCGCGACGTTGCGCGAACGCACGCTCGCGTCGCCGCTGTGCGATGCCGCGCGGTTCGCGCGCAATCTCGAGGACGCGTTCCACGGGATGTGGGATCGCTACGCGGCCGGCGAGACGACGGAGCCGCGCGCATGACGGGCCTCGTCGCGGAACGGCTGAACGCGGCGCTCGCGCACCATCAGGCCGGGCGTCTCGATGATGCGCGCGTGCTGTACGAGGCGATTCGCCGCGATGCGCCCGACCAGCCGGACGCGACGCATTTCCTCGGGCTCCTCGCATGCCAGCTCGGCCAGTTTCCGGCCGGCCTCGCGCTGATGGAGCGCGCGATCGCGCTGCGTGCCGATCCCGTCTACCTGAACAACCTCGGCAACATGCTGCGCGCGCACGGCCGGCTCGACGACGCGATCGGCGCCTATCGCCGCGCGATCGCGCTCGCGCCCGGTTATGCGGAAGCGCACAGCAACCTCGGCAACGCGCTGCACGAGGCGGGCGACGCCGACGCCGCGATGCTGAGCTGCGCCCAGGCGCTCGCGCTGCGGCCCGACTATGCGCCGGCCTACAACAACCTCGGCAACGCGCTGCGGGACAAGGGCGAAGCGGATGCCGCGGCGCGCGCGTACGAGAAGGCGCTCGCGCTCGATCCCGCCTATGCGGAAGCGTGTTTCAACCTGGGCAACGTGTGCGGCGCGCAGCATCGGCACGACGACGCGATCGCGCACTACCGCCGTGCGATTGCGCTGCAGCCGGGCCTGCACGCCGCGCATCACGCGCTGGGCATGCTGCTGCTGGAGCGCGGCGAACTCGACGCCGCGATCGCGAGCCTCGCGTGCGCGGCGGAGTCGGGCGACGTCGACTGGTTGTTCGGCCTCGCGGCCGCGCTCGATCACGCGGGAGATCTCGACGGTGCGGTGGCGAGCCTGCGGCGCGCGCTGGCTGTCGCGCCCGATCGCGCCGAACTGCATCACCATCTGGCACAGACGCTTGTGCGGCAGGGCAAGCGGCGCGAGGCGCTCGACAGTTGCCGCGTCGCGCTGTCGTTGCCGAACCCGACCGCGCAGATGCACGCGGTGATGGGCGACATCCTCTGTGCGCTGTGGCATATCGATGCCGGGCTCGCGAGCTACGACCGCGCGCTCGAGCTCGATCCGGCGTTTCGCAACGCGCACTCGGGCCGCATGTTCCACGGCGCCGGCACCGACCGGCTGTCGGCGGCGCAACTGCGCGAACGCGCCTGCGCGTTCGGCGCGCAGATGGCGGCGCTGGCATCGCCGCATCGTCACGCGCCGCGGCCGGCGAACGGGCGCGCGTTGCGGGTCGGCTTCGTATCCGGTGACCTGAAATCGCATCCGGTCGCGGTGTTCCTGCTGAGCGTCGTCGCGGCGCTCGATCGGTCGCGCGTCGAACTGGTGGCCTACGCGACGCAACCGGTCGAGGACGACACGACCGCGGCGCTCAAGCGCCACTTCGCGCTGTGGCGCGACCTCACGCCGCTCGACGACCGTGTGGCCGCCGACCTGATCGCGGCCGACCGCATCGACGTGCTGGTCGACCTGAGCGGTCACACGGCGTCGAACCGGCTGCCGCTGTTCGCGTGGAAGCCGGCGCCGGTTCAGGCGACCTGGCTCGGCTATTTCGCGACGACGGGCGTCGCCGCGATCGACTACGTGATCGGCGATCGCCACGTGCTTCCCCCCGACGAGGCGGCGCATTTCGTCGAACGGCCGTGGCGGCTGCCGGACAGCTATCTGTGCTTCACGCCGCCCGCGCTGCCGCTCGACGTCGGGCCGCTGCCGGCCGAGGGAAACGGGTGCGTGACGTTCGGTTGCCTGAACAACGCGAACAAGATCGGCGAGCCGGTCGTCGCGCTGTGGTCGCGCGTGCTGCATGCGGTGCCGGGCTCGCGCCTGCTGCTGAAGTCGGCGCAGCTCGACGAGGCGGCGCTGCGCACGAGTCTCGCCGCGCGCTTCGCCGCGCACGGCATTCGCGCCGAACGGCTGCTGCTGCGCGGCGGCTCGAAGCGGCTCGCGCATATCGGTACGTTCAACGACATCGACATCGTGCTCGATCCGTTCCCGTATCCGGGCGGCACGACGAGCATGGAGGGGCTGTGGATGGGCGCGCCGTTCGTCACGCGGCGCGGCGACCGTTTCCTGTCGCATATCGGCGAAAGCATCCTGCACACGCTCGGCATGCCGGAATGGATCGCGGACGGCGACGACGCTTACGTCGCGAAGGCGGCCGCGTTCGCGAACGACCTGCCGCGCCTGGCCGCCGTGCGGGCCGGGCTGCGCGAGCGGCTGCTGCGCTCGCCGCTGTGCGATGCGCCGCGCTTTGCCCGGCACCTCGAAGCGGCGTTCGCGCAGATGCATGCGGCGGCGGTCGAACAGGCGGCGCGCGCCGCGCACTAGCGCAGGCGCGATGCCCGGGGGCGCGTGAGGCGCTTCCTTTCTCCCCCTCAACCGGCGAAAAAAAAGCCGCGCGCATGCGGCTCGACGATACGACGTCGGCGCCCGCTCGATGGCGGCGCGCGTTGTTGTTCGCAGGCTTACAGCATGCCGGTCGTCTGGTAGGCGCTCGCGGCGCGGATCCGCTCGCGCGATGCGGTGAACTGCTGCGCGAGCCGGTCGCGATCGGCCTGCGCGTCCTGTGTGATCGATGCGTCGATGTCCATGATCCGGCGGATCGTGTCGAGCGCGGCCGGCGTCTGCTCCGGCGCCAGGCTCATCAGCAGCGGCGAGCGCGCGTCGGCCAGCGCGGCGACGCGCTCCCAGTCGCGCAACGCGCTCGCCGACTGCATCGCCTGGGTCAGGTGCAGCGCATGGTTCAGGGCATCGGTCGTCATGGTCATGGTCGTCGTCCGGTGTCGTGCGAAGGGCGCGTTACTTGTTGGTGGCGAGCGCACCCGCGCTGTTGGTGCCGCCGAACAGCTGGGTCAGGTACTTCGTGTTGTTCGCCATCGTCGCCATCAGGTTGTTCAGCGCGGTGAACTGCGCGTTGTACTGCGTGGTCAGCTGGGCCGAGTAGTTCTGCAGTTGCGTCGCCTGGTCCGACAGGCTCTTCAGGTCCGCGTTGATCGCGGTGGTGCGCTGGTCGATCAGGCCGTTGGTCTGCGTGTAGTTGCTGACCAGGTTGTTGAGCGTCTGGCCGACACCGTTCGTCGTGTTGAACAGTGCGCCGACCGCCGGGTTGTTCGACGTGAGCGCGGTGTTCAGCGCGCCCGAGTCCACCTGCAGCGTGCCGTCCGCCTGCAGGCTGATGCCGATGGCCGCCAGCGAATAGGTCGAGCCGCCCGTCGTGACGCCGCCGCTGATCGCGGTCGCGAGTCCGTTCGAGATCGTGTTCAGCATCGAATCGCCGAGCAGCGGGCCGGCCGTCGACGTGTTCGGATCGTACGACGACAGCGACTGCGCGGTCGTCACATAGGTGTTGTACGCGCTGACGAACGCGTTGATCGCGGTCGTCGTGGCCGTCGTGTCGGGCGACAGCGTGACCGTCTGGGTCGTGTTCAGCGCCTGCGTCGTCAGGTTCAGCGTGACGCCCGTCAGCACGCCCGACACGCTGTTGGACGCGCTCGTCACCGGCGTGCCGTCGACGGTCAGTTTCGCGTCGGCGGCCGCCGTCACGGTCGTGTAGCCCGAGGTCAGCTTCGAATTGACGCCGGTGCCGCTCACCGACACGGTGTTGGCCGCGCCGGTGTTGTTCGACTGGATCACGAGATGCTGGCCGTCCGAGCCGGTGATGACCGACGCGGTGACGCCCGGGTTGCCGGCCGTCGTGTTGATCGACTTCGCGATGTCCGACAGCGATGCACCGGCCGCGACGTTGACGTTGAAGGCCGTGCCGGTGCCGAGCGTGATGCTCAGCGAACCGGCGGAGATCGTGTCCGAGGACGTGATGCCGGCCGACGACAGCTTGTTCGCGGTGGCGAGCTGCGTGACGTTGACCGCGTACGAGCCGGCCACCGCGCCGCCGCCGCTCTTGACCGAGGCGGTGATGCCGTTGCCGCTCGCGGTTGCCGCGAGGCCGCTCAGCGTCGTGCCGTTCGACAGGCCCGTGATCGCGGTCTGCAGCGCCGACAGCGCGGATTTCAGTTTGCCGACCGCCGACAGTTCGGTGTTGTCGGCCGTCTGCTTGTTCGTGAGGGTGGTCTGCTGGCCGATGGTCTTGGCCTGCACCAGCGACGTGACGAGCGAATTGACGTCGAGCGTCGAATTGGTCGCGCCGCTGATGATCGATTGTCCGGCCTGCGCCAGGATGCTGCCGATATCCGTCGTGCTCGTCGTGGCCATGCGGGTGCTCCAGTCGTTTGCGCGATGACGCGCGTTTCGGCGGGTCGCCGTACTTCGGTTTCAATGCAAGCAGGGAGGCATGCCTCCCTGGAGTGTCGGGTCCGACGAATCGAACCGGCGCCGTCGCGCGCCGCAACGCGGACGACGCCGTGCGCGCGGGCGGATCGCCCGGCGCGGGGTGTTCCCGATTACTGCAGGAGCTTCAGGACTTGCTGCGGCAGCGAGTTCGCTTGCGCGAGCACCGAGATGCCGGCTTGCTGCAGCACTTGCGCCTTGCTCAGGTTCGCCGTTTCCGTCGCGAAGTCCGCGTCGGTGATCTGCGAACGCGCCGCGCTCATGTTCGTTGCCTGGGTTTGCGTCGTCGTGATCGCAGCCTGGAACGTGTTTTGTGCCGCACCCAGCGTTGCCTGGAACGTGTTCACGTTCTTCAGTGCCGCGTCGATCGACGTGATGGCCGACTGTGCGCTCGTCTGGTCGCTGACCGTCAGGCCGCTCAGGCTCAGGCCGCCGCCCGTGCTCGTCCACACCGTCGCGCCGAAGTTGACGGCCACGGTCTGGTTGGCTGCCGCGCCGACCTGGAACGTGACGTTGCCGGCTGCGCTCAGGATGGTCTGGCCGTTGAACGACGTTTGCGTTGCCACGCGGTCGATTTCGCCGAGACGCGTCGTGACTTCAGCCTGCAGGTTCGCACGTGCGTTCGAATCCAGCGAGCCGTCGCCTGCTTCGACTGCCAGCGTACGGATACGCTGCAGGTTGTCGACGGTCGACTGCAGCGCGCCGGCTGCCGTCTGGATCATCGAGATGCCGTTGTTCGCGTTCGACACGCCTTGGGTCAGCGCGTTGATCGCTGCCGTTTGCGACGTCGAGATCGCGAGACCTGCCGCGTCGTCGGCTGCCGTGTTGACGCGCTTGCCGGACGACAGGCGGTTGATCGCTTGCGACAGCGCGTTTTGCGAGCCCGACAGATTCGTCTGCGTCGTCAGCGAAAGGATGTTGGTGTTGATGTTCAGCATTTGCTTCCTCGTTTTGGAAAATGCCTGAGATACAGACAGGTTCTGATTTCGGCGTTGCGCTTTTTCGCGTCTGGCGCTGCCCGCCTTTCCTGGTTGACGGCGGCACCCGGCGAAAACTTTAGAGGGATGTTTGAGGAAATTCGGGACGGAAGAGGGGATTTCGCCGGGAAGGCTCGCCCGGCATGGCGGACAGCGTGGTGGCCAGGGAGGAACACCGCCCGGTTGGGTGGAACGTTTGCCCGCGATCGACAAAAGGATGGTTTTGTCTGTGATTCCCTGCTATGATGGCGGGCTGAATTGAGATTTCTGTCACGCCTCTGCCGTTTTCGGCATGTCTGCTGGCAGTCAAACGCGGCGCTGCACGCGGCTGTGAAGCGTACTCGCGGTGCTTTCCGCCTCTCTTTTCCGGCCTCCGAGGCCGTATTTCCGCTCGTTTCGCCTGTTCGTGGGGACGCTCGGATGGCCGGTGCGTGGCGCTTGGCCGCTACGTTTTTGACCGTTTAAGCAATTTAGGAACGACATGACGACGATTCTTCTGAAAGAAAACGAGCCGTTCGAAGTGGCGATTCGCCGCTTTCGTCGCGCTATCGAAAAAAATGGCCTGATCGCTGAACTGCGTGAGCGCCAGTCTTACGAAAAGCCGACCGCAGTCCGCAAGCGCAAGAAGGCAGCAGCCGTCAAGCGCCTGCACAAGCGTCTGCGCAGCCAGATGCTGCCGAAGAAGCTCCACTAAGAGCGTCTGACGGTTCGCCGCGAAACGGCGGAGTGTGCCTCGAAAGAGGCCGCTCCGCCGTTTTGCTTTTGGGGTCTGGGAAAATCCCGAGGCTCGCCGCGGGGCGGCCGTTCCGGCCGGCGGCCGCGGTTGGCGGCCGGCCGGTGCGGCGTCCGGAAGTCGATTTTTGCGGTCAGGCCAGCCGTGCGCGGGTCGCCCGGCTTCAGGTCATCCGCGTACTGATATTCCCGGTAACGGCGGTTCTGCACGCTGCCGATTGGCGCGCGCAGCGTCAAGGCGTGGCGGCCGACCTGCGTCGGGGAGTGCGCCCGCATCGATGGCGAGCCAGCCTGGCGCATCGAGGCCGCCGGTCGCGCGCAGCGGCGTCGCGCCGGCGAATCGTCGGCATGCGCGAGCGAGGCGGCGAAGCAGGCAGGGGCGGCGGCCTCGCGGCGTGGACGGACGTGCGGTCGCGCGAAGCCGACGGTCATGGCGGGTGAGCAAAAATGCGAGTAAGAATCATTCGCATCGCGCTAAAATGTCGCGCATCGTATCAAGACCCGCCGAACGCGCAATATTTCCAGGCCGCGCACAAGGGCATCCGGCCTCGCCTGGCGCGGCCGGCCGGCGCTTGCGCGGCGTTTGACATCAGATGACCTTCCTCCCGTCGACCCGGGGCCGCCGCCTGTGCCGGCCCGTTTTCCTGTCGCCGCGCACGCGATGAATGCGTTCCTGCGACCGTTTCTCGTCCGCCTGCATCGCTGGTTCGGGCTCGCCATCGCGCTGTTCCTGTTCGTCGCGGGGCTCACCGGCGCGCTGATCGCATGGGACCACGAGCTCGACGCGGCGTTGAACCCCGACTTCTACGTCGCGCGCAGCGGCGCCGCGCCGCTTGCGCCGCTCGAACTGGCGACGCGCATCGAGGCTGCCGACCCGCGCGTGCAGGTGACCTATCTGCCGCTCGCGGTCGAGCCGGGGCACACGCTGCAGGCGGGCGTGATACCGCGCACCGACCCGGCGACCGGCCGGCCGTACGCGATCGATTTCAGCCAGATCGCCGTCGATCCCGCGACCGGCGCGGTGCAGGGCCGCCGCGAATGGGGCGCGCCGTCGCTCGCGCGGCTCGACCTGATGCCGTTCATCTACCGGCTGCACTACTCGCTGTTCCTCCCCGAGTACGGCGGGATCAACTTCGGGTTCTGGGTGATGGGCGTCGTCGGTATCGTGTGGGCAATCGACAGCCTGATCGCGCTCGTGCTCGCGTTCCCGAACCTGAAGAGCTGGCGCAAGTCGTTCGCGTTCCGCGTGCGGCGCGGCGGCTATCCGCTCGTATTCGACCTCCACCGCTCCGGCGCCGTATGGGTATGGGGGCTGCTGCTGGTCGTTGCGGTCACATCGATCTCGATGAACCTCGCGGTTCCGGTCGTGCGCCCGCTGGTGTCGCGGCTGTCGCCGCTCGCGCAGACGCCATACACGAATCCCGAGCGTTTCCCGCCGGCTCCACCGGGCAGCACCGTGCTGCCGCGCGAGCGAATCGTCGAGATCGCGCGCCCGGCCGGGCGGGACGCGGGAATCACCGCGCCGCCCGGTGCGCTGCTGTTCGCGCCGGCGATGAACGTCTATGCGGTCGGGTTCTTCACGCCCGGCAACGACCACGGGGACGTCGGGCTGGGTAACGCGTGGTTGTACTGGGATGCGGTGACGGGCAAGCCGATCGCCGCCCAGGTGCCCGGCCGCGGCTCGGCCGGCGACCTGTTCATGCAGGCGCAGTTTCCGCTGCACTCGGGGCGGATCGCCGGCGTCGCGGGCCGCGTCGCGATCAGCGCGCTCGGCATCGTCATCGCGATGCTGAGCGTGACGGGCATCTGCATCTGGGTGAAGAAGCGCAGCGCACGCGTGCGGGCCGCACGAAGCGCACGGTCGGCCGTGCCGGCGTCGTCACGCGCCGCGCGGTAAGCGACGGGTGGCGCCGTGGCCACCGTCGCCGCGGGCGGCGTTGAAGGACGGGTGCCCGGCTGGCGCCGGTGCCTGCGCCTGCGTGGTCAGCCCGCCTTGCGCTTGCGTGCCGGCTGTTTCCGGCCGAGCGCCGCGCACCGCGCGTGGCACGGGCAGCCGATCTCGTGATCGTTGACCATGCCGGTTGCCTGCATCAGTGCATAGCAGATCGTCGAGCCGACGAACTTGCAGCCGTATGCCTTCAGCGCCTTGCTGAGCGCGTCGGACCGTTCGGTCGACGCGGGCGCGTCGCGGTACGACTGCCATGCATTCTGGATCGGCGTATTGCCGACGAACGACCACAGGAATGCGGCGAGCGAACCGTGTTCGTCGCGGATGCGCTGCACGGCGCGCGCATTGGTGACCGCCGATTCGACCTTCGCGCGGTTGCGCACGATGCCCGGATTCTCCAGCAGCTTGTCGATGCGCTTCGGCGTGAAGCGCGCGACGGCGTCGACGTCGAACTCGGCGAACGCGTCGCGATACCCCGCGCGCTTGTTCAGGATCGTCGACCACGACAGCCCGGCCTGCGCGCCTTCCAGGATCAGCATTTCGAACAAGTGGCGATCGTCGTGCGACGGCACGCCCCACTCGGTGTCGTGATAGTGAGCGTCCGCTTCCGTCTTCACCCAGTTGCACCGCTGCGACATCGTCTGCCTCGTTTTCAGTGTCGAATCGATCGTGCCAGCATAGCGGAAGCCCATTTTGCGGGATAGCCGGCCGAACGGCAGATGGGCGCGCGGCGCCGATCCGGTTAAGCTTGGCGCCTGTTCGAATCAGCGGGATGAAGGCATGGCGGCATTACTTTTTGCGATCGGCATCGACGGCGGCGGCACGGGCACGCGCGCGGTGCTGGCCGACCGGCACGGGCGCGAGCTCGCGCAGGGGCGCGGCGGCCCGTCGGGGCTCGGGCTTGGCATCGAGCGCGCGTGGGCGTCGATCGGCGCGGCGTGCGCGGACGCGTTCACGCAGGCCGGCCTTGCGTTCGACTGGTCGCAGTGCGCGCTCGGCTGCGGGCTCGCGGGCGTCAACAATGCGGCGTGGCTCGCGGCGTTCCGGGCGCAGGCCCCGCTCGGCGCGCTTGCGATCGAGAGCGATGCATATACGACGGTCGTCGGTGCGCACGGCGGCGCGCCGGGGCTCATCGTCGCGCTCGGCACCGGCAGCATCGCGGCGGCGCTCGATGCGGGCGGCGCGTGCCGGATCGCCGGCGGGTTCGGCTTTCCGTCCGGCGACGAGGCGAGCGGCGCGTGGCTCGGCGTGCGCGCGCTCGCGTACGCGCAACAGGCGCTCGACGGCCGCGTGCCGCGCGATGCGTTCGCCGATGGGCTGCTCGCGGAAACGGGCGCGCAGGATCGCGACGCGCTCGTCCAGTGGTCGTGCGATGCGAACCAGACGATCTACGCGCGTCTCGCGCCGGTCGTGTTCACGCACCGCACGCATCCGGTGGCGGGCGCGCTGATCGCGCAGGCCGGCGACGAAATCGGCAAGATGATCGACGCGCTCGATCCGCAGCACGCGCTGCCGGTCGCCCTGTGCGGCGGGCTGGCGGATGCACTCGCGCCGGCCGTGCCGGCGCGCCATGCCGCGCGGCTGCGCGCGCCGCTCGACGATTCCGCACATGGCGCGCTGCGGCTCGCGCTGCAGGCGCTGCGGGCGGCGGAAGGCGGCTGAAGCGAGGCAACGCGGGCCAGGGCGGGGTGGAAGGCGCGTCGGCGCAGCGCCGAAGGCGGCTTGACCGGGAACCGCCCGGCGCGCCGCCGGGCACGACGTTAAAATGGCGATTCCGCAGCGTCCTGTGCGCCATTCTCCCGTCCCATGTACAAAGTCATCGCCACCGATCTCGACGGTACCCTGCTGAACAGCGACCACCAGCTCGATCCGTACACGATCGACACCGTCCGCCGGCTCGACCGCGACGGCCTGCAGTTCGTGATCGCGACGGGGCGCCATTACGCGGACGTCGCCGGCATTCGCGACGTGCTCGGCATCCGGCCGTACCTGATCACGTCGAACGGCGCGCGCGTGCATGCGCCGGACGACACGACGATTCACGCGCAGGACATCGATCCCGCGATCGTCCGCAGCCTCGTGCAGCCGGAGGTCACCGGCGCGCATGGCCGCACGATCGTCAACCTGTTCACCAACGACGGCTGGCTGATCGACCGCGACGCGCCGCACCTGCTCGACTTCCACCAGGATTCGGGCTTCCGCTACGACGTGATCGACATGGCCGCGCACGACGGCGCCGATATCGCGAAGGTGCTGTATATCGGCGAGCCGGCCGATCTGGCGGTCGTCGCCGAGCAGATGCGCGTGCGCTTCGGCGATGCGCTGTACGTCACGTATTCGCTGCCCGACTGTCTGGAGGTGATGACCGCGAACGTATCGAAGGGCCGCGCGCTGCGCACGGTGCTCGGGCGGCTCGGCGTCGATACCGGCCACTGCATCGCGTTCGGCGACAACATGAACGACATCGACCTGCTCGAAACCGCCGGTCACGCGTTCATGATGAACAACGCGAACCCCGACCTGGTCGCGCGGCTGCCGCACATTCCGCGGATCGGCAACAACTTCGATGCGGGGGTCGCCCGGCACCTGCGCTCGCTGTTCTCGCTCGAGGACAACGTCGCCGCTTCCTGAGCGTCCGGCCCCGGGCGCGTGTCCCGTGCGGAAATGAAAAACGGGCGCCAGTGGCGCCCGTCGAAATTGCCTGCCTCGATGTTGTTGGACAGCGTGAGGCTCGCTGCTCTGCTCGCTTGACCCCGTAGTGTTTTATTCGCTTGTGCGAGCCGATGCCGGAAGCAGGTCGACGGCGTCGTCACGCCCGGCGACCAGCGGGTAGATGATCCCTGCGAGTACCGCGCCGATCATCGGCGCCACCCAGAACAGCCAGAGCTGGCCGATCGCGTCGCCGCCGACGAACAGCGCCGGGCCGGTCGAGCGCGCCGGGTTCACCGACGTGTTGGTGACCGGGATCGAGATCAGGTGAATCAGCGTCAGGCACAGGCCGATCGCGATCGGCGCGAAGCCGGCCGGCACACCGCGCTTGTCGGTCGCGCCGAGGATCACGAACAGGAAGAAGCCCGTCATCACGACTTCGCAGATGAACGATGCGCTCAGCGAGTAGTGGCCGGGCGAGCGATCGCCGAAGCCGTTCGTCGCAAAGCCGCTGCCGACGACGTCGAAGCCCGGCTTGCCGGTGGCGATCAGGTACAGCACGAACGCGCCGAGCGTGGCGCCGACGACCTGCGCGACGATGTACGGAGCGAGATCGCGTGCCGGGAAGCGGCCGGCGACCGTCAGGCCGACGCTCACCGCCGGATTCAGGTGGCAACCCGAGATGTGGCCGATTGCGAATGCCATCGTCAGCACGGTCAGGCCGAAGGCAAGTGCGACGCCGGCAAAGCCGATGCCGAGGCCCGGAAAGGCGGCGGCCAGCACGGCGCTTCCGCACCCGCCGAGCACCAGCCAGAACGTGCCGAATACCTCTGCAGCGAGACGCTGAGAAAGATTCATGTAAGGACCTCGTTCAAGTGGGTTGAAGACCACCGGACGACACTGCGGATTTAATCCCTCGCCCGGAATTGGTCTGGATTATAGGAAATGAATCGCGTCCGGGAGGGTCAACGATTGTTAAATTTGAATGGCTGACGAATGCCTTTTATTAGAATAAGTCCGCATTCTCGATAAAGCCGAATCGGTTAAAGATGACAGTATTTATTTCGAAGGGCAGGGCGGCAGTGCGGATGACGTAACGGGTGTTGGCGTCCCGGCCGGATTCGCCGGGGCCGCATCATCGAAAAGGGGAGTCGAAAAATGTCTCAATACGCGAAACTCAAGGCGCAGATCGCTGATCTGCAGGCTCAGGCGGACGACGTGCGCCGCCAGGAAGTGGCGGCGGTCATTGCCGACGTCCAGCGAATGATTGCGGAATACGGCCTGACGGCCCAGGACCTGGGCTTCGCGGAACGGGCACGGCGCGGGCGCCCGCCGAAGAAGGCGCCGCTGCCGCCGAAATACCGCGATCCGAAGTCGGGTGCAACCTGGAGCGGGCGCGGCAAGCCGCCGAATTGGATCGTCGGGAAAAACCGCGATCGTTTCCTGATCGAATGACCGGAAGCCGAAAAGAAAGAGCCGCATCGTCGATGCGGCTCTTTTGTTTTACGCGCCGATTTCGGCGCGGATTTTGCTGAATATTTCCGTGCGGATTTCCGCGTCAGGCGCTCGCGACCCGGCGCAATACCGGTTGCTTGGCCGCCGCGCAAAGCGATTCGTAAGTTTCGACATAACGCTGCGCCATTGCCTTCGAGCTGAAACGCGTGTCGAAACGCTGGCGGATCGCGGTGCGCGACAACGTGTCGATCCGGTGCAGCGCACCGACCGCGCCCTGCACGTCCTCGACGATGAAGCCGGTCACGCCGTCCTCGATCACTTCCGGCACCGAGCCGCGGTTGAACGCGACGACCGGCGTGCCGCAGGCCATCGCCTCGATCATCACCAGGCCGAACGGCTCCGGCCAGTCGATCGGGAACAGCAGCGCCTTCGCGCCGGACAGGAACGCGGGCTTCTGCGCCTCGTTGATCTCGCCGATGAATTCGACGTGCGCCTGGCCGAGCAGCGGCTCGATCACTTCCTTGAAATAGTCGGCGTCGGCCTTGTCGACCTTCGCGGCGATCTTCAGCGGCAGCCCGCTTTGCGCGGCGATCCGGATCGCGGTGTCGACGCGCTTTTCGGGACAGATCCGGCCGAGGAACGCGAGGTATTCGGGTTTCACGCCCGGCTGCGGCGTCAGCAGCGTGTCGGGCAGCCCGTGATACACGGTGCCGGCCCACGCGGCCTGCGGCAGCGGCTTGCGCTGGTTGTTCGAGATCGACACGACCGGCGCGTCCGGGAACGCGTCGAACACCGGCTGCAGCTCGGGCAGGTCGAGGCGGCCGTGCAACGTCGTCACGTACGGCGTGTCGAGGCGCGACATCAGCGGGAACGGCAGGTAGTCGAGGTGGAAATGCAGCACGTCGAATTCGTGCGCGACCCGGGCCACCTGCTCGAGGAGCCGCATGTGGGGTGCCATCGAATCGCGGATCGACGGGTCGAGCCGCAGGGCGCGCGGCCACGCCGCCTCGAGACGGGCCGACGTGACGGAGTCGCCGCTGGCGAACAGCGTCACGTCGTGGCCGAGTTCGACGAGCGCCTCGGTGAGGTAGGACACGACACGCTCGGTGCCGCCGTAGAGTTTCGGCGGAACGGCTTCGTAAAGCGGCGCGATCTGGGCAATTCGCATCGGTGTTCTCCGGTTTTCGATCCGTGGGCGCCATCGCGCCGACGCGGATCCCATACAACGTTGCGGAACTCGCCGACGCACGCGTCTGGCGTACGTGGCCGGGCCCTGGACGGGGTGCGCGGGGCGCCGGACGGCAAGCTGCGGGGCGGGCCGGCACGGCTCGCGCCGCCGCCCATTGGAGTCCATTATCGATATCGCCCTGCGGGGTTCGAGTGTTTTTTCAAACACTTAAGGCTTGTTACACGATGAAATACGCGAAAACCCCGAGAAAAAGGGCGCGGAATCATGAATCGAGATGGCCGCAACTATTGTTGCGCGATCGTGAAAAACCACTATAATTTTTACCGATCCGATTGTCGGCAGCCCTGCCGGCAAGCCTTCCGCCACCGAGCGGGCGGCCATCGGCACCCTCGCAGCCGAATGCGCGCTGTCATCCGCTTTCCCGATTGCCCCTTTCAATTCGCTTTGTCGGAAAAATTCCTACACGGTTTACAGACAAATCCTGCATGGCATACGCCACTTCGCTGATACCGACATAAATGGCGTTTGGCCAAAATTCGCCCTGTAAGACTATAAACGAGCCGACAGTGCGCCAGGAGCGCTCCGATCGAGCAAACGTTTTCATAACACGAATGGCCAAAGCAAAGCTCTTATAACGGGGGAATCATGAGCGCTACCAGCGAAATGCTCAGTGAGATCAAAGAGGTCAACCTGTCGTACCTCCTCCTCGCGCAGCGCCTGCTGCGGGAAGACAAGGCGATGGGCATGTTCCGCATGGGAATTTCCCAGGAACTCGCCGACGTGCTCGCCAACCTCACGCTCGCACAGACCGTGAAGCTTGCCGCGTCGAACCAGATGCTGTGCCGCTTCCGCTTCGACGATCACGCGCTGCTGTCGTCGCTCGCCGACAAGGGCCGTAGCGATGTCGTCGCGCACGCCCACTCGGCCATCCTGATGGCCGGGCAGCAGGTCGAAGGCGTCCGCTGATCCATCCCGCCTTGCGTTGTGTCCCGGCGTACCGCGCCGGAGGGCAGCGTATTGGCCATCCATTCGAACAACGTCAAGCGGACGGTTATCACCATGGCAAGCAAAAGCGTCGTGATCGAGGTGAAGGAAATCACCCTCGCCATCGAACTGATCGAACTGGGCGCCCGGCTGCAGCTGCTGGAGGCGGAGACGAGCCTGTCGCGGGACCGTCTGATCAAGCTGTACAAGGAACTGAAGGGCGTGTCGCCGCCGAAGGGGATGCTGCCGTTCTCGACCGACTGGTTCATGACGTGGCAGCCGAACATCCACTCGTCGCTGTTCTACAACATCTACCGGTTCATGCAGGACCACGGCCGCTGCGAGCCGATCCAGTCGATCGTGAAGGCGTACCGGCTCTATCAGGAGCACGTGAACCTGTCCGGCGACGAGGCCGCGCTGAGCCTCACGCGGGCATGGACGCTCGTGCGCTTCTTCGATTCGGGGATGCTGCAGATGACCCCGTGCACGCGCTGCGGCGGCCACTTCGTCGCGCATGCGCATGATCCGCATCAAGGTTTCGTGTGCGGCCTCTGCCAGCCGCCGTCGCGTGCCGGCAAGACCCGCAAGGCCGCCGCCGCGCGCGCCGAACTGGCTGCCACCGCGGCCTGAGCGCCGCCGGGCGGGGCGCGGGCGGTTGCCGCGGGCCGCGCGAATCGTCCGTGCCGTGCTGGTAAACACTGCCGGGCCGCCGCCGGGCGGCCGCGAAAGTTTTCCTGCCGACTGCCGTAAACCTGTTTAACGGCGGTCTTCCCGCCGGTCTTTCGTGAGGGACAGGCAGTGCTGATTATCGTGGGAACACTCGTGACGCTGTTGTCCGTCTTCGGCGGCTATGCGCTGGCAGGCGGGCATCTGGGCGCATTGATCCAGCCGGTCGAGATCCTGATGATCGTGGGCGCCGGCGTCGGCGCATTCATCCTCGGCAACGGCGGCAAGACCATCAAGGCCACGCTGCGCGTGCTGCCGACCCTCTTCAAAGGGTCGAAGTACACGAAGGACGTCTACATGGAGCTGATGGCGCTGCTCTACGTGCTGCTGGCGAAGGCGCGCAAGGAAGGCACGCTGACGCTCGAGGCCGACATCGACGATCCGGAAAAGAGCCCGATTTTCACGCAATACCCGAAGATCCTCGCCGATCATCACATCGTCGAGTTCCTGACCGACTACCTGCGCCTGATGGTGGGCGGCAACATGAACGCGTTCGAGATCGAGAGCCTGATGGACGAGGAGATCGAGACGCACCACGCGGAAGGCGAAGGCCCCGCGCACGCGCTGATGCGCGTCGGCGACGCGATGCCGGCGTTCGGCATCGTCGCGGCCGTGATGGGCGTGGTCCACACGATGGCGTCGGCCGACAAGCCGCCCGCGGTGCTCGGCGCGATGATCGCGCAGGCGCTGGTCGGCACGTTCCTCGGGATCCTGCTGTCGTACGGGCTGATCGGGCCGCTCGCGAGCCTGGCGGAGCAGCGCGTCGCCGAGTCGACGAAGATGTTCCAGTGCATCAAGGTGACGATCCTCGCGACGCTGAACGGTTATGCGCCGGCGATTGCCGTCGAGTTCGGCCGCAAGGTGCTGTTCTCGACCGAGCGCCCGTCGTTCTCGGAGCTCGAAGAGCACGTGCGCCGGGTGAAGGCGAAGTGACGCGGAGCGCACGATGAGCAAGAGCAAGGATCGCGCGATCGTCGTCAAGCGGGTGGCCCCGGCGAAGAAGGGCCACCACGGCGGCGCATGGAAGCTCGCGTACGCGGATTTCATGACCGCGATGATGGCGTTCTTCCTGTTGATGTGGCTGCTGAGCTCGGTCACGCCGGTGCAGCTGAAGGGCATCGCCGAATACTTCAACACGCCGCTGAAGGCCGCGCTGTTCGGCAGCGGCGACCGCAATTCGCAGGACTCCAGCATCCTCAACGCCGGCGGCCGCGACCTGTCGAGCGTCGACGCCGGCACGCTGCGCCGCACCGACGGCTCGACGCAGCTCGCCGATCGCGTCGCGAAGGCCGGCGACGACAACACGCGCTCGCAGGCGCAGGGCGCGCAGGACCGGCTCGAGCAGGCGCGCCTGCACGACCTGCAGATCAAGCTGATGGCCGCGATCGAGGCGAATCCGACGTTGCGCCAGTTCAAGCAGCAGATCCGCATCGATTCGACGCTGATGGGGCTGCGCATCGAGATCGTCGATTCGCAGAAGCGGCCGATGTTCGCGATGTCGAGCGACCGCGTCGAGCCGTACATGCGCGACATCCTGCGCGAGATCGGCAAGACGCTGAACGACGTGCCGAACCGGATCATCGTCCAGGGCCACACCGACGCCGTGCCGTACGCGGGCGGCGAGGGCGGCTACAGCAACTGGGAGCTGTCGGCCGATCGCGCGAACGCGTCGCGCCGCGAGCTGATCTCCGGCGGCATGGACGAGGCGAAAGTGCTGCGCGTGCTCGGCCTCGCGTCGACGCAGAACCTGAACAAGGCCGACCCGCTCGATCCGGAAAACCGCCGGATCAGCGTGATCGTGCTGAACCGCAAATCCGAAGAGGCGCTGATGCGCGATGACGCGACGACCACGACGCTGTCGGCCGATGCGGCCGGCTCGAAGCAGCTCGCGCAGCAGCTCGGCGCGGCGCCGGCCGTGCGCCCCGCGCTCGCGGCGTCCGCCGTCGCGGTGCCGAAACCCTGATATCGACAAGACCCGCTCCGAGACAGACATGATCCGAACCATTCTCGCCATCGACGACTCCGCGACCATGCGCGCCCTGCTGCAGGCGACGCTTGCACAGGCCGGCTATGACGTGACGGTGGCGCCGGACGGCGAAGCCGGCTTCGACATGGCCGCGACCGCGCCGTACGACCTGGTGCTGACCGACCAGAACATGCCGCGCAAGAACGGGCTCGAGGTGATCGCCGCGCTGCGCAAGCTGACCGCGTATGCGGACACGCCGATCCTCGTGCTGACGACCGAGGGCAGCGATGCCTTCAAGGATGCCGCGCGCGACGCGGGCGCGACGGGCTGGATCGAGAAGCCGATCGACCCGGCCGTGCTGGTCGACCTGGTCGCGACGCTCTCCGAGCCGGCCGCATCCTGACATGAACGCGACGAATTCAACCGGTGACCGGGCATGACTCTCGACATCACTCAGTTCTACCAGACCTTTTTCGACGAAGCGGACGAGCTGCTCGCGCAGATGGAGCAGCTGCTGCTGAACCTCGACGTCGACTCGCCCGACCCCGAAGACCTGGCCGCGATCTTCCGCGCCGCGCATTCGATCAAGGGCGGCGCGGCGACGTTCGGCTTTTCCGCGCTGACCGATACGACGCACATCCTCGAATCGCTGCTCGACCGCGCGCGCAACCACGAGTTGACGCTGACCAAGGAGATGGTCGACGCGTTCCTCGAGACCAAGGACGTGCTGTCCGACCAGCTCGCGGACTACCGCGCGAGCGCCGAACCGGACGCGGCGGCTGCCGCGACGATCTGCGCGAAGCTCGAACGGCTGAAGGCCGCGAGCGGCGCGGGTGAACCGGCGGCGGCCGCCGCGCCGGCACCTGCGCCCGCGGCCGCACCCGCTGCCGCCGCTCCGGCCGCGGAACCCGCCGCCGGTGGCGAGCGCGCGCCCGATCACGTGGTCGAGCAGGCCGTCGCGGCCGCGCATCCGGCGGGTGACGCGGACGCGGGCGCGGGCGGCCCGCACCTGAAGATCACGCTGGTGGGCGTCGACGCGAAGGACCAGGCGCTGCTCACCGAGGAACTCGGCAACCTCGGCCGGATCGTCGGCCGCGAGGCAGCGGGCGCCGACCTGTCGCTGTGGCTCGAATCCGATGTGCCGTCCGACGACATCGTCGCCGTGTGCTGCTTCGTGATCGACGAAAGCCAGATCCGCGTCGCGCACGGCACGGCGCCGGCCGCACCGGCCGCGCCGGCTGCCGCGCAGGACACGGCGGCGCCGGTTGCCGAACCGGCCGCCGCCGCGCAACCGGCGCGCGTCGAGGTGTTCGCGCCGCCGGCCGCCGCGCCGCAACCGGCCGCGCCGGCGCCCGCCGAGCCGGCCGCCGCGGCCGCACCGGCCCAGCCGCCGCAACCCGCGCCGCAACCGCCGGCCGAACACGCGGCGCCGGCCGCCGCGCACCACGACGACAAGCGTGCGCGCCCGGCCGCGGCCGCCGCCGCGGGCGCCGAAGGCAGCTCGATTCGCGTCGGCGTGGAGAAGGTCGACCAGCTGATCAACCTCGTCGGCGAGCTCGTGATCACGCAGGCGATGCTCGCGGAAACCGCGAGCGCATTCGATCCGGCGCTGCACGACCGCCTGTTCAACGGGATGGCGCAGCTCGAGCGCAACGCGCGCGACCTGCAGGAAGCGGTGATGTCGATCCGCATGATGCCGATGGACTACGTGTTCAGCCGCTTCCCGCGCCTCGTGCGCGACCTCGCCGGCAAGCTCGGCAAGCAGGTCGAGCTCGTCACGTTCGGGCAGGCGACCGAGCTCGACAAGAGCCTGATCGAGCGGATCATCGATCCGCTCACCCACCTCGTGCGCAACAGCCTCGACCACGGGATCGAAACCGTCGACAAGCGCGTCGCCGCCGGCAAGGATGCGGTCGGCCAGCTCGTGCTGTCGGCCGCGCATCACGGCGGCAACATCGTGATCGAGGTGAGCGACGACGGCGCGGGCCTGAACCGCGAGCGGATCCTCGCGAAGGCCGCGAAGCAGGGCATGCAGGTGTCCGACAACATCAGCGACGACGAAGTCTGGCAGCTGATCTTCGCGCCGGGCTTCTCGACGGCCGAGACGGTGACCGACGTGTCGGGCCGCGGCGTCGGGATGGACGTCGTGAAGCGCAACATCCAGTCGATGGGCGGCCACGTCGAGATCACGTCGCAGGCCGGCCGCGGCACGACCACGCGGATCGTGCTGCCGCTCACGCTCGCGATCCTCGACGGGATGTCGGTGAAGGTCGGCAGCGAGATCTTCATCCTGCCGCTGAACTTCGTGATGGAGTCGCTGCAGCCGTCGACCGACGACATCTACACGGTCGGCAACGGCGAGCGCGTGGTGCGCGTGCGCGGCGAATACCTGCCGCTGGTCGCGCTGCACGAGGTGTTCTCGGTCGAGGACGCGCGCACCGACCCGACGCAGGGGATCGTCACGATCATGGAAACCGAGGGCCGCCGCTTCGCGATGCTGATCGACGAGCTGGTCGGCCAGCAGCAGGTGGTCGTGAAGAACCTCGAAACCAACTACCGCAAGGTCCACGGCATCTCGGCGGCGACCATCCTCGGCGACGGCAGCGTCGCCCTGATCGTCGACGTCGCGGCGCTCAACCGTGAAACCCGTGCGACGCACGGCGCCCGTGCCGGCGCCGAGCTCGCGATGTTCTGACTCTCGCCATCAACCGATTGGGGGCAAACGTGTCTGCTGAAGTCCAAATGATCAATCCGGCCGCGGCGAACGCGGCAACGAGCCGCCGCGACGCGGAGCAGGGCGACGCGACGGGCCAGGAATTCCTCGTGTTCACGCTCGGCGACGAGGAATACGGGATCGACATCCTGAAAGTGCAGGAAATCCGCGGCTACGACAGCGTCACGCGCATCGCGAACGCGCCGGAGTTCATCAAGGGCGTGATCAACCTGCGCGGGATCATCGTGCCGATCGTCGACATGCGGATCAAGTTCCATCTCGGCCGCGTCGAGTACGACCACCAGACCGTCGTGATCATCCTGAACGTGTCGAACCGCGTGGTCGGGATGGTGGTCGACGGCGTGTCGGACGTGCTGACGCTGCAGACCGACCAGATCATGCCGGCGCCGGAATTCGGCGCGACGCTGACGACCGAGTACCTGACCGGCCTCGGCACGGTCGACGGCCGGATGCTGATCCTGATGGACATCGAGAAGCTGATGTCGAGCCGTGAAATGGCGCTGATCGAGACACTCGGCGGGTAAGCGCGCCGCGCGCGCAGCAATTTCGGGAGAATCTGCAATGTTGCACAACTGGTCGATCCGTACGACGCTCACCGCGGTCGGACTCATTCTCGTGTGCCTGGCCGCCGCGGTCGGCGGGCTCGGCCTCTACGCGCTCAATCACGCGAGCCGTTCGCTCGACGAGATCGCGCACGTCGACCTGCCGGCGATTCACACGCTGGACGACACGGCCGCGCACCTGCTGCGCTCGCGCGTCGCGCTCGACCGCTTCCGTACGCTGACCGAAGGCGGCAATGCGGCCGACGCGGCGAAGGTGCTCGACCGCGCGCAGGAGCTGTTCGCGAAGTCGAACCAGAACTGGCAGGCGTTCCAGTCGTTGCCGAAGCTCGGCGTCGAGCAGGCGCTCCTCGACGAGCTCACCGCCCGCTACACGACGATCGTGAAGGAAGGCGTCGAGCCCGAATTCGCGGCGGCGCGCGCGGGCGACATGGCGGCGTACCACGCGATTGCCGACGCGAAGATCAGCCCGATGTTCGTCGCGTTCGACCAGACGGCGGCGGCCGTGATCGCATCGCTGCAGAAGCGCGCGGAAGAGCGTCAGGCCGCGACGCAGTCGCAGATCTCGCTGATGGTCGCGCTGATCGCCGCCGGCATCGCGATCGCGTTCGTCGTCGTGATCGCGATCCGCTTCGTCCTGCGCGGCCTGATCGTGAAGCCGATCGAGGACGCGATCGCGCACTTCGAGCGCATCGCCGGCGGCGACCTCACGCAGCCGGTGAGCGTGTTCAGCACGAACGAGATCGGCCGCCTGTTCGGCGGCATCAAGCGGATGCAGGACGCGGTGACGACGATGGTGCAGGCCGTGCATCGCGGCACCGAGTCGATCGACGTCGGCGCGCGCGAGATCGCGACCGGCAACATCGACCTGTCGCAGCGCACCGAGGAGCAGGCCGCGTCGCTGCAGGAAACCGCGTCGAGCATGGAGCAGCTGACGGGCACCGTGCGGCAGAACGCGGAGAACGCGCGGCAGGCGAGCCAGCTCGCGGTGAACGCGTCGGACATCGCGACGCAGGGCGGCGACGTGGTCGGCCAGGTCGTGTCGACGATGCAGGACATCGCGGCCAGCTCGGGCAAGGTCGTCGACATCATCGGCACGATCGAGGGCATCGCGTTCCAGACCAACATCCTCGCGCTGAACGCGGCGGTCGAAGCCGCGCGCGCGGGCGAACAGGGCCGCGGCTTCGCGGTGGTCGCGGGCGAGGTGCGCTCGCTCGCGCAGCGCAGCGCGAGCGCCGCGAAGGAAATCAAGCAGCTGATCGGCGATTCGACCGAGAAGGTCGACAGCGGGTCGGCGCTCGTGGCGCGTGCCGGCGCGACGATGGAAGAGATCGTGCAGGCCGTGCGCCGCGTGACCGACATCATGGGCGAGATCAGCGCGGCGTCCGACGAGCAGTCGACCGGCATCGAGCAGGTCAACCGCGCGGTCGGACAGATGGATTCGGTCACGCAGCAGAACGCGGCGCTCGTCGAGCAGGCGGCGGCGGCCGCCGCGTCGCTCGAGGAGCAGACGCGCCAGATGAAGGCGATCGTGTCGGGCTGGCGCGTCGCGGGCGGCATCGCGCTCGCGCCGGCGCGCAGCGTCGCGCGGCCGGTCGCGCACGAACCGGCGGCCGTGCCTGCGTTGCCGTCGGAGCCGCGTCACGACGCGGCGCCGGTCGCCGCGCTGCCGGCGCCTCAGGCGGCGGCACAACCGGCACGGCGCGCCGCGCCGGCCGCCCGTGCGGCCGCGTCGGGCGCCGGCGCCGAACCGAAGCGCACGGCCGACACCGCGCGCACGCAGAAGGATGCAACGGCTTCCCGCGGCACCGCCGCGGGCGGCTATGGCCCGCGCCTCGCGAAGTCGGCCGCACCGGCGGACAAGCCGGCCGCGAAGCCCGCGCTCGTGCGCCCGGCGCTGAACGGCGAGAAGCCGGCGCTGGCGGTGGCCGGCGCGTCCGACGACGACTGGGAGACCTTCTAAGCCATGTCGCACGCGCGCGCGCCGTTTCGACCCGATGCACCGGATGCCTCGCCTCGCGCAGGGGATCCGGGGCGCGACTTCGCGTTCACGGGCGCGGATTTCGCACGCATTCGCGCGCTGATCCATCAACGCGCGGGGATCTCGCTGTCCGAGCACAAGCGCGACATGGCGTACAGCCGTCTCGCCCGGCGGCTGCGTGCGCGCGGCCTCGACACGTTCCGCGACTACCTCGACCTGCTCGAGCAGGAGGACGATCCGCTCGAGTGGGAAGCGTTCACCAACGCGCTGACGACCAACCTGACCGCGTTCTTCCGCGAGTCGCACCATTTCCCGATCCTGTCGGATTTCGTGAAAGGGCGCCCGGCGCCGGTGTCGGTCTGGTGCTCGGCGGCGTCGACCGGCGAGGAACCGTATTCGATCGCGATCACGCTGATCGAGGCACTCGGCGAATCGGCGGCGCGCGGCGCGTCGATCCTCGCGACCGATCTCGACACGCAGGTGCTCGCGAAGGCGGAGGCCGGCATCTACACGTACGACCAGGTCAAGCACCTGTCGCCGGAGCGGCTCAAGCGCTTCTTCCTGAAAGGCACGGGTCCGCAGTCAGGCCGCGTGAAGGTGCGCCCCGAGCTGCGCGCGATGATCCGTTTCGAGCAACTGAACCTGACCGATGCGGACTACGGGATCGCGAAGCCGTTCGACGCGATCTTCTGCCGCAACGTGATGATCTATTTCGACAAGCCGACGCAGGGGCAGGTGCTGTCGCGCTTCGAGCCGCTCGTGAAGCCGGGCGGGCTGCTGTTCGCCGGCCATTCGGAAAACTTCACGTACGTGACGCAGGCGTTCCGGCTGCGCGGGCAGACGGTGTACGAACTGACACGCGACGCCGCGCAGGGTGCGCGGCCGCGCGGCGCGCAGGCGCCCGCGGCGGCCGCGATGCCGTCGCCCGTGCGCGCGCGGGCCGCGGGCGCCGTGCCTGCCTATGGAGAGCGCGGATGAGCGCACTGCCGATCGCGACCAATCGCTACTTCGACAGCCACTTCGGCCTTCCCGGCGTGAAGCTGTTGCCGAACGAGTTCTACACGACCGCCGAGGACATGGTGCTGATGACCGTGCTCGGCTCGTGCGTCGCCGCGTGCATTCACGATCCGTACGCGGGCATCGGCGGGATGAACCACTTCATGCTGCCCGACGACGGCGCCGATGCGGGCGCGGCCGCGTCCGAATCGATGCGCTATGGCGCGTACGCGATGGAAGTGCTGATCAACGAACTGATCAAGGCCGGCGGGCGCCGCGAACGCCTCGAGGCGAAGGTGTTCGGCGGCGCGGCCGTGCTGGCCGGGATGACGACGATCAACATCGGCGATCGCAACGCGGATTTCGTGCGCCGCTACCTCGCGCTCGAACGCATCCGCATCACCGCGGAGGACTTGCAGGACGTCCATCCGCGCAAGGTCGCGTTCATGCCGCGCACGGGGCGCGCGATGGTGAAGAAGTTGCGGCTGCAGGTGCCGGGCGTGACCGAGCGCGAAGCCGCGCTGGCGCGCGAGGCCGACCGCTTGCGCGCGGCGCGCCCGCGCGCGCACGTCGAGCTGTTCCAGGCGAAACGGCCGGCCGCGCCGCAACCGGCGCGCCCGCGCATCGAGCTGTTCGGCGCGCGCGGCGCCGCGCCGGCCGGCAGCGGCAGCGCGGGCGGTGCCGGCGGCGTGCGGGCGGCGAACCCGTATGCGGCGAACCTATCAAGAAAGCAGGAGGCATGACCGCAGTGCAGAAGATCAAAGTATTGTGCGTCGACGATTCGGCGCTGATCCGCAGCCTGATGACCGAGATCATCAACAGCCAGCCCGACATGACGGTGTGCGCGACCGCGCCCGATCCGCTCGTCGCGCGCGAGCTCATCAAGCAGCACAACCCCGACGTGCTCACGCTCGACGTCGAAATGCCGCGCATGGACGGGCTCGACTTCCTCGAGAAGCTGATGCGCCTGCGGCCGATGCCGGTCGTGATGGTGTCGTCGCTGACCGAGCGCGGCTCCGAAATCACGCTGCGCGCGCTCGAACTCGGCGCGGTGGATTTCGTCACGAAGCCGCGCGTCGGGATTCGCGACGGGATGCTCGACTACGCGGAAAAGCTCGCCGACAAGATCCGCGCGGCGTCGCGCGCGCGCGTGCGCCAGGCGCCGCAGCCGCAAGCCGCCGCGCGCTCGGCCGACAGCCCGGCGGCCGCGCCGATGATCAACAACCCGCTCGTCAGTACCGAGAAGCTGCTCATCATCGGCGCGTCGACGGGCGGCACCGAGGCGATTCGCGAAGTGCTGACGCCGCTGCCGCCGGATGCGCCGGCCGTGCTGATCGCGCAGCACATGCCGCCGGGCTTCACGAAGTCGTTCGCGCAGCGGCTGAACGGCCTGTGCCGGATCGCGGTGAAGGAAGCCGAGCACGGCGAGCGCGTGCTGCCGGGCCACGCGTATATCGCGCCGGGCCACGCGCACCTGTTGCTTGCGAGAAGCGGGGCGAACTATATTGCGCAACTGTCGGACGAGCCGCCGGTGAACCGGCACCGCCCGTCGGTCGACGTGCTGTTCCGTTCGGCGGCGACGCACGCGGGCAAGAACGCGATCGGCGTGATCCTCACCGGGATGGGCCGTGACGGCGCGGCCGGCCTGCTGGAAATGAAGCGCGCGGGCGCCTACACGTTCGCGCAGGACGAAGCGAGCTGCATCGTGTTCGGGATGCCGCGCGAGGCGATCGCGCTCGGCGGCGCGGACGAGGTCGCGCCGCTCGCCGACATGAGCCGCCGCGTGATGGCGCGCCTGGCGACGATGGGCGACCGCGTGCAGCGCGTTTGAATGGAATGTCACGGGGCGCGTGCCACGATACGCGTCCCGACGGAAACGAATCTGGAAAGGAACGACGATGGACAAGAGCATGAAAATCCTGGTGGTGGACGATTTCCCGACGATGCGCCGGATCGTCCGCAACCTGCTGAAGGAACTGGGCTATTCGAACGTCGACGAGGCCGAGGACGGCTTGGCCGGCCTCGCGCGGCTGCGCGGCGGCGGCTACGACTTCGTGATCTCGGACTGGAACATGCCGAACCTCGACGGCCTCGCGATGCTGAAGGAAATCCGCGCGGACGCGACGCTCACGCACCTGCCGGTGCTGATGGTCACGGCCGAGTCGAAGAAGGAGAACATCATCGCGGCCGCGCAGGCCGGTGCGAGCGGCTACGTCGTGAAACCGTTCACGGCCGCGACGCTCGACGAGAAGCTGAACAAGATCATCGACAAGATGGCGAAGGCCGGGAGCTGACGTGAACGAGCCGATCCATGCGGCGCTCGCCGGCGCGGGATTCAGCGCCGACAGCCAGCCAGAAGGCGCCGATTTCGCGAGCGACCGCATCCTCGCGCGCATCGGCCACGTCACGCGCACGCTGCGCGACTCGATGCGCGAGCTCGGGCTCGACAAGCACGTCGAGCGCGCGGCGGAGGCCGTGCCCGATGCGCGCGACCGGCTGCGCTACGTCGCGACGATGACCGAGCAGGCCGCCGTGCGCGTGCTGAATGCGATCGAGGTCGCGAAGCCGATGCAGGCGCGCATCCAGAACGAGGCCGAGGCGCTCGACGCGCGCTGGACGCAGTGGTATGCGGCGCCGATCGAGCACGCGGAAGTGCGCGAGCTGATGGACGATACGCGCGCGTTCCTGCGCACGTTGCCCGAGGCGACGTCGGCCACCAGCGCGCAGCTGCTCGAGATCATGCTCGCGCAGGATTTCCAGGATCTCACCGGGCAGGTGATCAAGAAGATCATGGACATGGTCTACCTGATCGAGCAGCAGCTCCTCACCGTGCTCGTCGAGAACATCGCGCCCGAGCGGCGCGAACAGTTCGCGGCCACCGCGGCCGCGCTCGCGGCCGAGCAGATGAGTGCGACCGGCAGCCCCGAGTCGCTGCTCAACGGCCCGCAGATCGCGCCGGAAGGCAAATCCGACGTGGTCCAGGACCAGGGGCAGGTCGACGACCTGCTCGCGAGCCTCGGCTTCTGACCTTGCCGCCACGCGTCGGCGCGCCCCGTTCCGCGGGGCGCCCGCCGCGCGTCTTTCCCGTTCCCGCCTCGTTTCCCCGTGCGCGCCGCGTCCCTGCGGCGCGGCGTGATCCTGCGTCGAATTGACACTTGGTCACACTCAGCAGGCATACTACGCGTCAGCAGCAACGTAGCGTCATTCGTACGAATCATCGGTTGGCAGGCGGCGCAGGCCCGATGGCGGCGCCGCCGCAACGAAGCCAATCCCTTGGGGGGGAACGTGAAGCTGAAACGCTTGGGCTGGACCGTCGCGCAGGCGGCGGCCGCAATGGGTGTGCTGTGGGCCGTCCACGCACATGCTGAACTGGGCGGCGCGCCGATGTCGCCGCCCGCGGACGATCAGGCCGCCACCGTGCGCGCGCTGCAGCGCGCGATGCGTTCGGCGGACGGCGTGCAGACGAGCACGGCCGGCTATACCGTCCGCGAGATCACGCTCGGGTCGGGCACCGTCATCCACGAATACACGTCGGCCGCCGGCAGCGTGTTCGGCCTCGCGTGGAGCGGGCCGACGATGCCGGATCTCGCGTCGCTGCTCGGCAGCTATTTCCCGCAGTACACCGCAGGCGTCCAGGCGGCGCACAAGGCGCGCGGCTGGCGTGCGCCCGTGGCCGTCGACACGAGCGGCCTCGTGATCCGGACGGGCGGCCACATGGGCGCGTTCTCGGGTCAGGCGTGGCTGCCGGCGGCGCTGCCGGCCGGCCTGGCCGGCACCGACATCCAGTGACAGCGGGAGAGCGATCTTGAGCATTCATCGTACATTCAAGCGCTGGCTCGGCGTGCTGGGCCTCGCGGCCGCGACGGCCGTGCTCGTCACCGCATGCGGCGGCGGCGACGGCGGCGGCGGCAGCAACACGGGCAACAACGGCAACAACGGATCCGGCGGATCGGACGGCAATTCCGGAAATACCGCCGTCATCACGGTCGCCACGGGCGTCGCGAACGTGATCAACATCCCGACCATCAGCGTGAAGGTCTGCGCGCCGGGCACGTCGAACTGCCAGGTGGTCAACAACGTGCTGGTCGATACCGCGTCCTACGGGCTGCGGCTCGTCGGCAGCGCGGTGTCGGGCGTGCTGGGCAGCCTGCCGCAGGTGACGAGCGGCGGCGCGCCGGTGGCCGAGTGCGGCAAGTTCGTGTCGAGCTACACGTGGGGATCGGTACGCACGGTCGACCTGTCGATCGGCACCGAGCAGGCGAGCGCGCTGCCCGTACAGATCATCGGCGACCTCGGCACGACCAACGTGCCGAGCTCGTGCACGAACGGCGGCGCGTCGGCCAACTCGGCGGGTGCGCTGGGCGCGAACGGGATCCTCGGCATCGGGCCCGCGCCGTACGACTGCGGCACGACCTGCGCGACGTCGACGTCGTCGAGCAACAACTACTACGCGTGCCCGAACGGCGACAACGCGAGCTGCACGGTGGCGCTCGTGCCGCTGTCGCAGCAGGTGGCCAACCCGGTCCATCGTTTCGCGAACAGCGACGGCGTGAGCGTGCAGATGCCGGCCATCTCGAGCAACGGGCAGGCGAGCGCGACCGGGACGCTGACGTTCGGCCTGCCGAGCCTGAGCGGCAAGACGGTCCTGACGTCGACCACGACGGGCGACGTCAGCGCGACGTTCCTCGGGCGCAACGTGACCGCGTTCTTCGATACGGGCTCGAACGCGTATTTCTTCAACGATTCGGCGCAGACGGTCTGTTCGCGGAACACGGAGTTCTACTGCCCGTCGTCCGCGACGACCTACTCGGCGACGCTGAGCGGCCAGAACGGCGCGTCGGGTGTCGTGTCGATGCCCGTCTCGAACGCCGATTCGCTGTTCTCGAACCCGTCGACGTTCGCGTTCAACGACATCGCGGGCCCGTTCGGCTCGACCAGCTGGCTGGACATCGGCATGCCGCACTTCTACGGCAAGACGATCTACTTCGGGATGGACAAGACCGCGAGCGGCGGCGCGCAGCCGTTCGTCGCGTTCTGACAGGGCGCGGCGGCACGCGGGAACAAAGGGGGGCGAGCGATCGCCCCCTTTTTTTATCGCGCCGCCGTGCGTGTCCGATGGACCGGATTTCCGCCGCGCGCGGGCGCAGCGCCTACGATGTAAGACCGGCACCGGTGCCGGCACGACATCGAGGAGACAACGTCATGAACCCGCGTATCCAGCGCATCACGCCGTTCCTGTGGTTCGACCGCGACGCCGAGGCGGCGGCCGGCTTCTACGTGTCGGTGTTCGACAACGCGCGCATCGTGCACGTCGCGCGCTACGGCAAGGCCGGCGCGCACGCGTCCGGCAGCGCGGAGGGCGCGGTGATGACCGTCGCGTTCGAGCTCGACGGGCAGGCGTTCGTCGCGCTGAACGGCGGCCCCGTGTTCCAGATCACGCCGGCCGTGTCGTTCGTCGTCAACTGCCGCGACCAGGACGAGATCGATCATTACTGGGCACGCCTGTCCGAAGGCGGCGACGAGCGCGCGCAGCAGTGCGGCTGGTTGCGCGACCGCTTCGGCGTGTCGTGGCAGGTCGTGCCGGTGCAGATGGCCGAACTGATGACGGGCGACCCGGCGCGCGCCGAGCGCGTGATGGCGCAGGTGATGACGATGAAGAAGCTCGACCTCGCCGCGCTGCAGCAGGCGGCGGATCAGGCCGGATAATCGAATGCCGCGCACGTCACGCGATTATCGTTGGTGCGCGGTTTCATTCGAATGTAATCAAATGCCGGATTATCGGGGGCTGTCGTTTCTGTCAGGTCTTCAAGATTATTAAAATGACGCGGCATGCAAGGCCGCGGTACCGCATTATGCTTAAGCGGCCTTTCCCACGCGGCATCGGCGTCCATGCGAACGGGCGAGCGCCGGCCGGCAGGCGAAACAGATGGAGTCCGGTGAAAATCAAACATATAATGCCGGCGTTGTTTCCGGGGTGCCAATATAAAACAGGAGGGTAATAAGATGGGTTTTTCCGAAGCCGTTCGTACCGCACTCAATAAATACGCGACATTCGAAGGCCGTGCGCGTCGTGCCGAATACTGGTATTTCACGCTGCTGAGCGTCATTCTTTCGATCGCGGCCCAGGTCATCGGCGCGGCCGGCCGCGATGGCGGCCTGATCACGCTGCTGCTGCTCGGCGTCATCTGCCTGGTCTCGCTGGCGCTGCTCGTTCCGGGCATCGCGGTCAGCGTGCGCCGCCTGCACGATACGGGCCGCTCGGGCTGGTTCCTGCTGATCGCGCTGATTCCGGTGGTCGGCGGCATCCTGCTGCTCGTGTGGATGTGCTCGCGCGGCACCGACGGCCCGAACCGCTTCGGCGCCGATCCGATTCCGGCCGTCTGACCGGTCCCGCCCCGGCGCGCGAGCGTCGCGCCGGGGCCTGAATGTCCCGCCTTTCCCGCCCGTCGGTTCACCGCAGTCGTTTCACCCTTTTCCCCGCTTCCCGCCGTCGGCGTCCTGCCCGCGGCCGACCCCTCGCCATCGCGCCGATCGGCACGTTTTTCCGCGTTGCCGCGCGTCGCTGCGCCCCCGCGCCAGCCGCGTTCGCACCGGCTCGCCCGATTCTCCGAAATACCCCCCTTTCCCGGCTTTGCTCGACCGATCGGCGTTTGACGCCTGCATGAATAATCGGTGTCACTGGAAAGCGGCATTCCGCCGTACCCGACTGGAGGCCCCGTGGCAGACGAGAGCGATCTCGACAAGACCGAAGCCGCCACTCCCAGGCGCCGCGAGAAGGCGCGCGAGGAGGGGCAGGTCGCGCGTTCGCGCGAGCTGGCTTCGTTCGCGCTGCTCGCGGCCGGGTTCTACGGCGCATGGCTGCTCGCGGGCCCGTCGGGCGCGCATCTGCAGACGATGCTGCGCGGCGCGTTCACGTTCGATCGCGCGACCGCATTCGACACGAACCGGATGCTGTCGGCGGCCGGCAGCGCGAGCCTCGAGGGCCTCACCGCGCTGCTGCCGATCCTCGCGCTCACCGGTCTCGCCGCGCTGCTCGCGCCGATGGCGCTCGGCGGCTGGCTGATCTCGCAGAAGACGTTCGAGCTGAAGTTCGACCGCCTGAACCCGATCTCGGGCCTCGGCCGGATCTTCTCGATCCAGGGGCCGATCCAGCTCGGGATGTCGGTCGCGAAGACTATCGTCGTCGGCGGGATCGGCGGCGTCGCGATCTGGCGCAGCAAGGACGAACTGCTCGGCCTCGCGACGCAGCCGCTCGGCGTCGCGCTCCCCGACGCGCTGCACCTGGTCGCCGTGTGCTGCGGCACGACGGTCGCCGGGATGCTGGTGGTCGCCGCGCTCGATGTGCCTTACCAAATCTGGCAGTACAACAAGAAGTTGCGCATGACGAAGGAAGAAGTGAAGCGCGAGCATCGCGAGAACGAAGGCGATCCGCACGTGAAGGGGCGGATCCGCCAGCAGCAGCGCGCGATCGCGCGCCGCCGGATGATGGCGGCCGTGCCGAAGGCCGACGTGGTCGTCACGAACCCGACGCACTTCGCCGTCGCGCTGCAATACACGGACGGCGAGATGCGCGCGCCGAAGGTCGTCGCGAAGGGCGTGAACCTCGTCGCGGCGCGCATCCGCGAACTCGCGGCCGAACACAACGTGCCGCTGCTCGAGGCGCCGCCGCTCGCGCGTGCGCTGTATCACAACGTCGAACTCGAGCGCGAGATCCCCGGCTCGCTGTACTCGGCCGTCGCCGAGGTGCTCGCGTGGGTCTACCAGCTCAAGCGCTTCCGCTCGGAAGGCGGCGCGTTTCCGGCGGTGCCGGTCGATCTCGACGTGCCGGCCGAACTCGACAAGGGCACGTCGGTCGCCGCCGGCGACGAACGCGAGGAAGCCGAGGACACGCTCGGCCAGCAAGGAGCGTCGCAATGATCCGCCCCCACGCTCACCCGCGCGCGCCGTTCCCCGTAGCGGCTACCGCCCCTGACGCGGCCCGGCCGGAGGCAGCATGAGCACCCCGACCACCGGCCTGTTCGCCAAGCGCCAGAACCCGTTCGCCGGCACGAACCTGCGCGCGCTCGCGGGCCCGATCCTCATCTGCATGATCCTGGGGATGATGATCCTGCCGCTGCCGCCGATGCTGCTGGATCTGCTGTTCACGTTCAACATCGCGCTGTCGGTGATGGTGCTGCTCGTCAGCATGTACACGATGAAGCCACTCGACTTCGCGGCGTTCCCGAGCGTGCTGCTGTTCTCGACGCTGCTGCGCCTGTCGCTGAACGTCGCGTCGACGCGCGTCGTGCTGCTCGAGGGCCACACCGGGCCGGACGCCGCCGGCCAGGTGATCGAGGCGTTCGGTCACTTCCTCGTCGGCGGCAATTTCGCGGTCGGCATCGTCGTGTTCGTGATCCTGATGATCATCAACTTCATGGTGATCACGAAGGGCGCGGGGCGGATCGCCGAAGTGTCCGCGCGCTTCACGCTCGACGCGATGCCCGGCAAGCAGATGGCGATCGACGCCGATCTGAACGCGGGCCTCATCAACGAGGAACAGGCGCGCAAGCGGCGTCTCGCCGTGTCGCAGGAAGCCGAGTTCTACGGGTCGATGGACGGCGCGTCGAAGTTCGTGCGCGGCGATGCGATCGCCGGCCTGATCATCATGGCGATCAACGTGATCGGCGGGCTGATCGTCGGGATGGTCCAGCACGACATGTCGTTCGCCGCGGCCGGCACGAACTACACGCTGCTGACGATCGGCGACGGCCTCGTCGCGCAGATCCCGTCGCTCGTGATCTCGACTGCAGCCGGCGTGATCGTGTCGCGCGTCGCGACCGACGAGGACATCGGCACGCAGATCACCGGCCAGCTGTTCACGAACCCGCGCGTGCTGACGATCACCGGCGTGATCATCGTGGTCATGGGGCTGATCCCCGGGATGCCGCACTTCGCGTTTCTCGCGCTCGGCGGCGGCGCGATCTGGCTGGCCCGCACGCTGACCCGGCGCGCGGCGGCCCGCAAGGCGGCCGGCGACGTGACCGACATCGCGCCGCCCGCGGTGCTGCCGTCCGACAGCCACGAGGCAACCTGGGACGACGTGCAGCTGATCGATCCGCTCGGCCTCGAAGTCGGCTACCGGCTGATCCCGCTTGTCGACAAGGGCAGCGACGGCGAGCTGCTCAAGCGCATCAAGAGCATCCGCAAGAAATTCGCGCAGGAGATCGGCTTCCTGCCGCCGGTGATCCATATCCGCGACAACCTCGAGCTGCGGCCGAACGCGTACCGGATCGCGCTGAAGGGCGTCGAGATCGGCGTCGGCGAAGTGTTCCCGGGCCAGTGGCTGGCGATCAACCCGGGCCAGGTGACGGCCGCGCTGCCGGGCGCGGTCACGCAGGATCCCGCGTTCGGGCTGCCGGCCGTGTGGATCGACGTCGCGCTGCGCGAGCAGGCGCAGGTGTACGGCTACACGGTGGTCGACGCGAGCACGGTCGTCGCGACGCACCTGAACCATCTCGTCGTCCAGCATGCGGCCGAACTGCTCGGCCGCCAGGAAGTGCAGGCGCTCATCGAGCGCACCGGCAAGGACGCGCCGTCGCTCGTCGAGGACCTCGTGCCGAAGACGATCTCGCTGACGACGCTGCAGAAGGTGCTGCAGAACCTGCTCGAGGAAGGCGTGCCGATCCGCGACATGCGCACGATCCTCGAGGCCGTGTCCGAACATGCGGGCCGCGGCGACGCGTACGAGATCACGGCCGCGGTGCGGCTCTCGCTCGGCCGCGCGATCACGCAGCAGTGGTATCCGGGCGCCGGCGAAATGCAGGTGATGGGCCTCGATGCGAATCTCGAGCGCGTGCTGTCGCAGGCGCTCGCCACCGGCGCGAACCCGGGCCTCGAACCCGGCCTCGCGCACAACCTTCTGACCGGCACGCAGCAAGCGATGCTGCGTCAACAGAATCTCGGGCTGCCGCCCGTGCTGCTCGTGCAGCACGCGCTGCGCGCGATGCTCGCGCGTTTCCTGCGCCGCAGCCTGCCGCAATTGAAAGTGCTGTCGTATGCCGAAGTGCCGGACACACGCACGATCAAGGTCGTTAACGTCATCGGGGGTTCCGCTTGAACATTCGCAAATTCACCGGCGCAACGAGCCGCGACGCACTTCGTCTCGTGCGCGAGGCGCTCGGCGCCGACGCGGTCGTGCTGTCGAACCGCACGCTCGATGACGGCAGCGTCGAAATCGTTGCACTCGCCGATTCGGACCTGGCCGCGGTGACGCCGCCGGCCGCCCGCTCGCGCCTCGCCACGCCGCGCCTGCCGGAATCCGTGCCGGCCGCCGCCGTGCCGGGCATCGTGTCGCGCCCGGGCGCGGTACCGGCGCGCCCGGTCATGAATCCTTATGCCGCCGGCGAAGGCGGGCTGCCGGACGTGTTCTCGTCCGTGTTCGGCGCGAGCGCCGACGCGGAGGAGCCGGACGCGCACGCGTCGGCGCTCGATGCGGATGCGCCGGCCGGCATGCCGCCGGCTGCGGCCTCGCCGCCGATCGCCACGTCCGCTGCCGGCATCGCCGCCGACACCCCGGCCGCCGGCGCGGCCGAACCCGCCCCCTGGCTGGTCGAGCACGCGAAGCGCCTGACGCAGCAGCGCGACGCGCTGATCGCACGCGCGCAGGCGCCGGCCACGCCGCCCGCGAGCGCACCCGCGCCGCAGGCCGCCGCGCGCGCGACGCCGCCCGACTGGGCGCGCGACATCGTGCGCGACGCCGAGCGCCGGATGCCGGCCGCCCCCCGCGCGCCCGAAACGGGCACCGCGCACGCGGCAAAGACGGCCGAGCGCACGCGCCTGTCCGCCGACACGGCCGCCGCGGTGGCCGACGCGGTGAAGTCGCGCATCGAGCGGATCGTCAACGACACGGTGATGCAGGAACTCGGCGAACTGCGCGGGATGATGGAAGAGCAGTTCGACAGCCTGAAGTGGCACGACCGCCAGCGTCGCAGCGCCGTGCACGGCGCGCTGACGAAGCACCTGTTCGCGGCCGGTTTCTCCGCGCAGCTCGTGCGGATGCTGGTCGACAACCTGCCGTCCGGCGACGGCACGCAGACCTTCGAACAGGCCGCCGAATGGGCGCAGTCGGTGCTCGCGTCGAACCTGCCGGTGCTCGACAGCGAGGACGCGCTGATGGAGCGCGGCGGCGTGTTCGCGCTGATGGGGCCGACGGGCGTCGGCAAGACGACCACCACCGCGAAGCTGGCCGCGCGCTGCGTGATGCGCTTCGGCGCGAGCAAGGTCGCGCTGCTGACCACCGACAGCTACCGGATCGGCGGCCACGAGCAGTTGCGCATCTTCGGCAAGATCCTCGGCGTGCCGGTGCACGCGGTGAAGGATGCGGGCGATCTCGCGCTCGCGCTGTCCGAGCTGCGCAACAAGCACATCGTGCTGATCGACACGATCGGCATGAGCCAGCGCGACCGCGCGGTGTCCGACCAGATCGCGATGCTGCACGGCGCGAACGCGCCGGTGCAGCGCCTGCTGCTGCTCAACGCGACGAGCCACGGCGACACGCTCAACGAAGTCGTGCAGGCATACCGCAGCGCGGGCGAGCATCCGCACGCGGCATCCTCCGATCTCGCCGGCTGCATCCTCACAAAGCTCGACGAGGCGACCCACCTCGGCGGCGTGCTCGACACGGTGATCCGCTACAAGCTGCCGGTCCACTACGTGTCGACCGGCCAGAAGGTGCCGGAGAACCTGTACGTCGCCTCGACCAAATTCCTGCTGAAGAGCGCGTTCTGTGTGCCGCGCGACGGCTCCCCCTTCGTGCCGCAAGACGAGGACATGCCGACGCTGCTTTCCGCACTGACCGCACGTTCCACCGCCGAGCTGCACGAGGTGCGATTTGGATAAACGGATCATCGACCAGGCCGAAGGGCTGCGGCGCCTGCTGGCCGGGCGCGCGTCGCGCATCGTCGCGGTGACGGGCGGGCCGACGGGGGTGGGCTGCACGTCCGCCATCGTGAATCTGGCGACGGCGCTCGCGTCGCTCGGCAAGGACGTGCTCGTCGTCGACGAACGCGCCGACGTGCATTCGGCCAGCGCGACCCTGGCGGGCGCGTGGCTGCGCGACGGCGAACGCACGCGGGTGGCTGCCGGCTTCGGCCTGTGCGCGGCCGCGCGGCTCGCGCGTGCCGGTTACAGCGACGCGCAGTTGAGCGATTTCATCGACGGCCCGGCCGACATCGTGCTGGTCGACGCGCAGCTCGGCGCCGACGGTTCGTTCTCGGCGCTCGCCCGCGAGGCCCACGACGTGCTGGTCGTCACGCGGGTCGCCGCGCAGGCGATCACCGAGGCGTACGCATGCATGAAGCGGCTGCATTTCGCGCACGCGTTCGCGCAGTTCCGCGTGCTGACCAATCACGTCGGCAGCCACGCGGACGCGAAGACGGCCTTCGACAACCTCGCGGGCGTCGCGAGCCGCTACCTGACTGTGTCGATCGCCGACGCGGGCTGCGTGAGCGCCGATCCGCTCGTCGAGCATGCGCGCGAACTGATGCACGCGGTGGTCGATGCGTTCCCGTCGTCGCCGGCTGCGCGCGACTACCGGCAGATTGCCGCCGACCTGCTGTACTGGCCGATGCGCCCGCGGCCGGGCACGGGGCGCGCGGTCCACGCGGGCGGCAAGCCGTCGTATGAGGCCGGCGCGGCACACGCCGCGTGAGCGCCACCGGAAGGAGAGAGCCATGATGTACAACGCTCAAGGAAAGATGTCCCAGGCCGACGTGCTCGCGCAATATGCGCCGCTCGTGCGTCGCCTCGGGCTGCAGCTCGTCGCGAAGATGCCGGCGAGCGTCGATCTCGACGATCTGATTCAGGCCGGCATGATCGGCCTGATGGACGCGGCCGGCCGCTACAAGGAAGACCAGGGCGCGCAGTTCGAGACCTACGCGACGCAACGCATCCGCGGCGCGATGCTCGACGAGCTGCGCAGCAACGACTGGCTGCCGCGCAGCCTGCGCAAGACGTCGCGCGAGGTCGAGCACGCGGTGCACCAGGTCGAGCAGCATCTCGGCCGCTCGGCGAGCGAGACCGAGATCGCCGAGCACCTGAAGATGCCGCTCGACGAATACCAGGGGATGCTGCAGGACCTGCACGGCAGCCAGCTCATCTACTACGAGGATTTCGACCGCGCGGCCGACGACGAGCCGTTTCTCGACCGCTATCGCGTCGATCACGCCGATCCGCTGTCGGCGCTGCTCGACGAGCACCTGCGCGAGGCGCTCGTCGAGGCGATCGAGCGGCTGCCGGAGCGCGAGAAGCTGCTGATGTCGCTGTACTACGAACGGGGTCTGAATCTGCGCGAGATCGGCGCGGTGCTCGAAGTGAGCGAGTCGCGCGTGTGCCAGCTGCACAGCCAGGCCGTCGCGCGTCTGCGCGCGCGGCTGCGCGAACAGGCCTGGGTCGGCGCGGAGTCCTGACCCTGTCAGGGCGGCCACGCGCGCCGACGCCGCGCGCTTGCGCCGTGCTTGCGTCGCGGTGCTCGCGCATTTTGCGCGCCGATTTGCTACAATCCCCTCCGTTTTCCGAGGAGCGTTGCGACGGACCGTCCGTGTCCGCCAGGCTCGGAAGGCTTCACCAAGCAGCCGTGCGGCGCGTTCAGCGATCGTCGCGCCGGCCCCGCTTCCTGAACGGCGCTCACGTCACCAATCTAGAACTTTTTTAGAAAGGAGGGCGTGATGAACGCCATTATCGATTCCAAGGCTTCCCACGATTACGTCGTCGCCGACATGGCACTGGCCGGCTGGGGCCGCAAGGAACTCAACATCGCCGAGACCGAAATGCCGGGCCTCGTGCAGATCCGCGACGAATACAAGGCGCAGCAGCCGCTGAAGGGCGCGCGCATCGCCGGTTCGCTGCACATGACGATCCAGACGGGCGTGCTGATCGAGACGCTGAAGGCGCTCGGCGCGGACGTCCGCTGGGCCTCGTGCAACATCTTCTCGACGCAGGATCACGCCGCGGCCGCGATCGTCGAAGCCGGCACGCCGGTGTTCGCGTTCAAGGGCGAGTCGCTCGACGAATACTGGGAGTTCTCGCACCGCATCTTCGAATGGCCGAACGGCGAATTCGCGAACATGATCCTGGACGACGGCGGCGACGCAACGCTGCTGCTGATCCTCGGCGCGAAGGCCGAGAAGGACCGTTCGGTGATCGCGAAGCCGACCAACGAGGAAGAAGTCGCGCTGTACAAGTCGATCGCGAAGCACCTCGACATCGATGCGACCTGGTACTCGAAGCGCCTCGCGCACATCAAGGGCGTGACCGAGGAAACCACGACCGGCGTGCACCGCCTGTACCAGATGGAAAAGGACGGCCGCCTGCCGTTCCCGGCGTTCAACGTGAACGATTCGGTCACGAAGTCGAAGTTCGACAACCTGTACGGCTGCCGCGAATCGCTGGTCGACGGCATCAAGCGCGCGACCGACGTGATGATCGCGGGCAAGGTCGCGGTCGTCGCGGGCTACGGCGACGTGGGCAAGGGCTGCGCGCAGTCGCTGCGCGGCCTGGGCGCGACCGTGTGGGTCACCGAAATCGATCCGATCTGCGCGCTGCAGGCGGCGATGGAAGGCTACCGCGTCGTGACGATGGAATACGCGGCCGACAAGGCCGACATCTTCGTGACGGCGACCGGCAACTACCACGTGATCAACCACGATCACATGAAGGCGATGCGCCACAACGCGATCGTCTGCAACATCGGCCACTTCGACTCGGAAATCGACGTCGCGTCGACGCGCCAGTACCAGTGGGAAAACATCAAGCCGCAGGTCGACCACATCATCTTCCCGGACGGCAAGCGCGTGATCCTGCTGGCGGAAGGCCGCCTCGTGAACCTCGGCTGCGCGACCGGCCACCCGTCGTTCGTGATGTCGAACTCGTTCGCGAACCAGACGCTCGCGCAGATCGAGCTGTTCGTGCGCGGCAACGAGTACGAGAACAAGGTGTACGTGCTGCCGAAGCATCTCGATGAAAAGGTCGCGCGCCTGCACCTCGCGCGCATCGGCGCGAACCTGTCCGTGCTGTCGGACGAGCAGGCTTCGTACATCGGCGTGCAGAAGGACGGCCCGTTCAAGCCGAACCACTACCGCTACTGATGCGTCGCGGCCGCCGCCGTGCCGTGCGCGCCCCGCTGCGGGACGCACGGTGCGGCAGCGGCCCGGCGCCGGATCGCCGGCTTGCCGCGCGGCGCCTTCGGGCCCGCGCGGCGGCCGGCGGCGGCCACTGATCGTACAGATCGACAACCGAACCGGAGCACTCCATGAGCGTCATTCTCACCTGGGTCATCAACGCGCTCGCGCTGCTGATCATCACGTATCTCGTGCCGTCGATCCACATCAAGAGCTTCGGCACCGCGCTGATCATCGCGGTCGTGCTCGGCCTGATCAACACGGTGATCCGTCCGGTGCTGATCCTGCTGACGCTGCCCGTGACGATCGTCACGCTGGGGGTGTTCATCCTCGTCGTGAACGCGCTGTGCTTCTGGTTCGCGTCGTCGCTGCTGAAGGGCTTCGAGGTGTCGGGATTCTGGTCCGCGTTCTTCGGGTCGATCCTGTACAGCATCGTGTCGTGGCTGCTGTCCGCCCTGATCTTCGGCCAGCGCGACATCGGCTGAGGGCTGAACCCACCGAATCATGAAACCGATCGAACTCTCGTTTGAATTCTTCCCGCCGAAGACGGCGGACGGCGTCGAAAAGCTGCGCGCGACGCGTGCGCAACTGCTGCCGCTGAAGCCGAAATTCGTCTCCGTGACGTTCGGCGCCGGCGGCTCGACGCAGCAGGGCACGCTCGATACCGTGCTCGACATGCAGAAGGACGGCCTCGAGGCCGCGCCGCACCTGTCGTGCATCGGCTCGTCGCGCGACAGCCTGCGCGCGATCCTCGACCAGTACCGCTCGCACGGCATCCGGCACATCGTCGCGCTGCGCGGCGACCTGCCGTCGGGGATGGGCGAGGTCGGCGAGCTGCGTTATGCGTCCGAGCTCGTCAGCTTCATCCGCGCCGAGCATGGCGACTGGTTCCACATCGAAGTCGCCGGCTACCCGGAGTACCACCCGCAGTCGCGTTCGCCGAAGGCCGATCTCGAGAATTTCGCGCGCAAGGTGAAAGCCGGCGCGAATTCCGCGATCACGCAGTACTTCTTCAACGCCGACGCGTATTTCCGCTTCGTCGACGATACGCGCAAGCTGGGCGTGGACGTGCCGATCGTGCCGGGCATCATGCCGATCACGAACTTCTCGCAGCTGATGCGCTTCTCCGAGATGTGCGGCGCCGAAGTGCCGCGCTGGGTCGCGCGCCGGCTCGAAAGCTTCGGCGACGATCGCGAGTCGATCCGCGCGTTCGGCGCGGACGTCGTCACGGGCCTGTGCCAGCGCCTGATCGACGCGGGCGTGCCGGGGCTGCATTTCTATACGCTGAACGCAGCGACCGCCACGCGGACGATCTGCGAACGGCTCGCCGTGTAAGCGCGGTCGCGCGGTTGCATGCGCCAAAACCCCGCCGGGTTCCCGGCGGGGTTTTTTTCGTGACGCGTGGCGCAAGCGCCGGCGCGTCAGCGCTGCGCCTGCATCAGCGGCGGGCGGCGATCGAACCACGGCCGCGCCTGCTCGAGCTGCCGCGCGAGCCTGAGCAGCAGCGCGTCGTCGGCGTGGCGCGCGGCGAACTGCACGCCGATCGGCAGCCCGCGCGCATTCCAGTAGAGCGGCACCGACATCGCCGGCTGGCCGGTCAGGTTGAACAGCTCGGTACAGCCGGCCCACGCGAACGCCTTTTCCGACGACTTCGCGAGCATTTCCTTCAGCAGCGGCTTGACGGGCAGCGCGGCGACCAGCTTCATCTGCGCGGATTCGAACGGCGTCGGCTGCAGCTCGCCGATCTTCACCGGCGGCGCCGCGAGCGACGCGCACAGGATCGCGTCGTAGCGCGAGACGAGACCGGAAACCTGCACGGTCAGCTGGCGCTGCCATTCGAGCACGTCCGGCAGGCGCGTGCGGGCGAGGCGCCGGCCGACCACGGCCATCGCCCACGTCGCGGCCTCGAATTCGCCGCGCCGCGGCGTGCGGCCGGTCAACGCGCGCGCGCCGAGCACCATCTCCTCGGCGATCGTCGCCCACAGCGTGAGGAAGGTTTCGGCCGCGCGGGCGTAGTCGACGTTCAGCGTCGCCGGTTCGACATGGTGACCGAGCGATTCGAGCAGCGCGGCCGCATCGTCGAGCGCCGCCCGCGTGTCGTCGGCGAGTGCCGGCGCGAGCATCGGATCGACGACGAAGCCGATCCGCAGCGGGCCGGGCGGCGTGTCGATCGCGCCGAGGAAGGTGCCCGGTGCGCCGGCCGGCAGCGTCTGGCCCGTCGTCACGTCGAGCAGCAGCGCGCTGTCGCGCACGCTGCGCGACACCGCATGCTGGACGACGAGTTCGCCGTTCGACGGCTGTTCGACGAGCATCGGGTTGCGGCTCGGCTTCAGGCCGAACAGCCCGCAGCACGACGCGGGAATCCGGATCGAGCCGCCGCCGTCGGACGCATGCGCGAGCGGCACGATGCCGGCCGCGACCGCCGCCGCGGCGCCGCCGCTCGAGCCGCCGGGCGTGTGGTCGAGATTCCACGGGTTGCGGCACGCGCCGAACAGCTCGGGTTCGGTGTACGGCATCTGGCCGATTTCCGACGTGTTGGTCTTGCCGAACACGTTCAGGCCCGCCGCGCGGCTGCGCGCGATCACCGGGGAATCGTCGGCCGGCACGAAATAGCGGTAGTGCCGGCTGCCCATCGACAGCGGCAGCCCGGCGACCGCCGCGCCGAGATCCTTGACGAGATACGGCACGCCCGCGAACGGCGCATCGGCGCCGGGTTCGGGTGCGGCGCCCGCGCGCTGGCGCGCGGCTTCGTAGTCCTGCAGCACGATCGCGTTGATCGCGCCGTTGACCGCTTCGGCCTGCCCGATCGCGGCGTCGAGCAGTTCGCGCGGGCTGGCCTTGCGGTCGCGCACGAGCGCCGCGAGGCCGATCGCGTCATGCGCGAGATAGTCCGAGTGCATCGCTGTCACCCCCGTTGTGACTCGTGGCGATGAGGGGAGCATAACGCGGGCCCGGTGCGCCGGGCCCGCGGCCGGGCTTGTTTACAGGTGCTCGGCGAGGAACGTCAGCGTGCGGCCGTGCGCGAGCGCCGCCGCGCGCTGGTTGTACGACGCGCGGTCCGTGCAGTTGAAGCCGTGCTCGGCGCCCGCGTACACGTGGAAGGACGCGTGGCCATGGCCGGCGAACGCGGCCTTCACCGCATCGACGGCCGTGAGCGGAATCCCGTGATCGTTTTCCGCGTAGTGGAACAGGATCGGCTGCGTGACCTTGCCGGCCAGGTCGAGCGCATTCTGGATGCCGCCGCCGTAATAGGACACGGCCGCGTCGAGCTTGCCGGTCGCGGCCGCGCGGTATGCGAGCTGGCCGCCGAAGCAGTAGCCGATCGCGGCGACCTTGCCGGCTACTTCGGGGCGGGCGCGCAACGCGTCGGCCGCCGCGCCGATGTCGGCAACCGCGAGACCCACGTCGGTCTTCTTCATCAGCTCGATACCCTTGTCGCGATCCGCGCCTTCGTAGGTCAGCTCGACGCGCGGCTGCGTGCGCCAGAACACGTCCGGCGCGAGCGCGACGAAGCCGTCGGACGCGTACTGGTCGGCGACCGCGCGGATGTGCGCGTTCACGCCGAAGATCTCCTGGATGATGATGACGGCAGGGCCCTTGCCGCGCTTGGGCAGCGCGAGATAGCCGCCGAAGCTGTCGTTACCGGTCGGGATGTCGATCCATTGGGCAGTCACGTTCTGAACTCCTGGCGAACGGGATGCGCGATGCGCACCCCGGGGTGAAAGAGGGCGGCCTAGTGTGCCACCAATCGACGGGTGCTGCAGCGCACGCGCCGGCTTCTCGCGCAGCGATCGTTTCGATCTCGATTATTCATTTTTCGGCGCCGCGCGGCTTCGATAGAGTCGATGTACCGGCATTTACAAAGCGCTTTCGCGCATCGTTCATCGAAGGATTCGCCATGTCTGCCCGTCTGTTTGCCACGCCCTTTTCCGAACGCTTCGGCCTGCGCCTGCCGCTCGTGCAGGCGCCGATGGTCGGCGCGACCACGACCGCGATGGTCGCCGCCGCATCGAACGCGGGCGCGCTCGGCAGCCTCGGCGCCGCCGCGTTCGCGCCCGAGCGCCTCGCCACCGAAGTCGACGCCATTCGCGCGGCGACCGATCGCCCGTTCGCGGTCAACCTGTTCGTGCTGCCGGACGCCACGCCCGACGCGGCGACCGTCGCGCGCGCACTGGCCGCGATCGACCCGCTGAACGCGGCGCTCGGCTTGCCGCCGGGCACCGCGCCGGTCCGCTACGCGCCCGACTTCCGCGCGCAGCTCGACGCGCTCGTCGCGCTGCGCGTGCCGGTCGCGAGCTTCACGTTCGGCGTGCTCGACGCGGCCGACGTCGCGCGGCTGAAGGCGGCCGGCACCTATGTGATCGGCACCGCGACGCACGTGGCCGAAGGGCTCGCGTGGCAGGCGGCCGGCGCCGACGCGCTGTCCGCGCAGGGCGCCGAGGCGGGCGGCCATCGCGGCACGTTCATCGGTTCCGTCGACGATGCGCTGATCGGCACGCTCGCGCTCGTGCCGCAGCTCGTCGACGCGACCGGCCTGCCCGTGCTCGCCGCGGGCGGCATCATGGACGGCCGCGGGATCGCGGCCGCGCTCGCGCTCGGCGCGCAGGGCGCCCAGCTCGGCACCGCGTTCCTCACCTGCATGGAAAGCGCGATCGCGGCGGACTGGAAGGCGCGCCTGCTCGCGAGCACCGATACGTCGACGCAGGTCACCCGTGCGATCACCGGCCGCCACGCGCGCGGGTTGCGCAACACGCTGATGGCGCGGCTCGGCGCACACGTGGCCGACGTCGCGCCGTACCCGGTGCAGAACGCGCTGACGCAGCCGCTGCGTCAGGCCGCCGCGCGCGCGAACGACGGCGACTACCTGTCGCTGTGGGCCGGACAGGGCGCGCCGCTCGCGCGGCGCCGCGGCGATGCGCTGACGACGTCGCAGCTCGTCGCGGCGCTCGATGCCGAATGGCGCGCATCGGCCGCCTGAATGGTTGATGCCGGACGACGAAGCGCGCGTGTTGTCACGCGCGTTTCATTCAATGATCCCGGGCACAAAATACCGAATCGAAATGACCCGGGAATCTTTTGAATCGATCTGTCGGGAAGCTGCCGGAAATTAGCGGAAACCCTTATCCGGCGGGGCTTGCGGCGATATTCGAGTCACCCTTCCAAAGTGCGCATATCGGTAGTGTTACCACTACCCCAAAAAAGTCCCACAAATTAATTTGATCGCCTACACTTGCGCGCAAGTACGGACGGGGGCGGCTGCTAAAAGCGGCTGTTTTCACGTGCTTGAGGCCAAGTGCATGAACGATGCATCCGGCGAATCGTCCAGTGATTGCAAACACAGGGATGGCAGCGGGGCACCGGGCGATGGCGTTTATTGGGACCGAACTGGAGACTTACATGAATATCAAGATGCAAAAGCTGTTGCCGATCACCGCCGCAGCAATGCTGTGCGCTGCAGCTGCAAGCAACGCGTCCGCCGATCAAGTCGTCAAGATCGGCCACGTCGCGCCGTTGACGGGCGGCATTGCACACCTGGGCAAGGACAACGAAAACGGTGCGCGTCTCGCAGTCGAGGAGATCAACGCGAAGGGTCTCACGATCGGCGGCCAGAAGATCACGCTGCAACTCGACCCGCAGGATGACGCGGCCGACCCGCGGCAGGCCACGCAGGTTGCGCAGAAGCTCGTCGACGACAAGGTCGTCGCCGTGGTCGGCCACCTGAACTCGGGCACGTCGATCCCGGCCTCGAAGATCTACAGCGATGCGGGCATCGTGCAGATCTCGCCGTCGGCGACCAACCCGGCCTATACGCAGCAAGGCTTCAAGACCACGTACCGCGTGGTCGCGACCGATGCGCAACAGGGCCCGGCACTGGCGAACTACGCGCACTCGAAGGGCATCAAGAGCGTGGCGGTGGTCGACGATTCGACCGCATACGGCCAGGGTCTCGCGAACGAGTTCGAGAAGAAGGCGAAGGCGCTCGGCCTGAAGGTGATGTCGCATGACGCGACGAACGACAAGGCGGTCGACTTCCGCGCGATTCTGACCAAGATCAAGGGCGAGAACCCCGACGCGATCATGTACGGCGGCATGGACGCCACCGGCGGCCCGTTCGCGAAACAGGCGAAGCAGCTCGGCCTGCGCGCGAAGATCTTCGCGGGCGACGGCGTGTGCACGGAAAAGCTGGCCGACCTGGCCGGCGATGCGACCGACAACGTGGTGTGCTCGGAAGCCGGTGCCTCGCTCGAGAAGATGGCGGGCGGCGCGGCGTTCAAGGCGAAGTACGAGAAGCGCTTCGGCCAGCCGATCCAGATCTACGCACCGTTCACGTATGACGCCGTGTACATCATCGTCGACGCGATGAAGCGCGCGAACTCGACGGACCCGGCGAAGATCCTCGCGGCGATGCCGACGACGAACTACTCGGGCGTGATCGGCACGACGACCTTCGACTCGAAGGGCGACCTGCAGCACGGCGTGATCTCGCTGTACAACTACAAGGGCGGCAAGAAGTCGCTGCTCGACGAAGTGAAGATGTAACGCGACAAGCGGTCAACAGAAGGGGTGAAAACGCGCATGCGGCAACGCATGCGCGTTTTCTTTTGGTTTTCTTTGGGCCGTTCGGGGCGGTGTGCGTCGTACCGTCAGATCTTCAGATGGGCGAGCACCCTCGGCGCGACGAGCGCGACGAGTGCCGCGCACAGCGCGACGACCGACAGGCCGATCGTCAGGTTCGCGGCCTGCGCGACCGCACCGATCACGACCGGACCGAACAGCAGTCCGAAATACGCGAGCCCCGCCACGTGCGCGAGCCCTTCGGCCGCGTGGATGCCCTTCACGCGCGCGGCGGCCGCGAACAGCACGGGCATCATGTTCGCGAGGCCGAGGCCCATCAGCGTGAAGCCGGTCAGCACTGCGGCCGGATTCGGCAGCAGCAGCGCACCGATCATCCCCGCGCATGCGAGCGACGCGCTCGCGAATACGAGCTGCGGCGCGCCGAAGCGCGCACGCACGGCGTCGCCCGCGAAGCGCGCGACGGCCATCCCGCCCGAGAACGCCGCATACGCGGCGCTCGCGAGCGCGGGGCTCGCCGCGACGACGTCGCGCATGTAGACCGTCGCCCAGTCGTACATCGCGCCTTCGGCGACCAGTGCGATCAGCGCGATGCCGCCGAGCATCCACAACGCGGGCGAGCGCCAGCGGTTGCCGCCGCCGTGCGCGTGTTCGTGGTGCGGCACGTGCGGCAGCACGGCCGGGCTGGCGGCCACGAGCACCGCCGCGCTCACGGCCGCCGCGAGTGCGAGGTGCACGGCCGGCGCCATGCCCGCCGACAGCAGCGCGCCGCCGGCGGCCGCGCCCGCCATCCCGCCGATGCTGAACATCCCGTGCAGCGACGACATGATCGGCTTGCCGAGCGCGATCTCGACCGCGCTCGCCTCGGCGTTCATCGCGACGTCGAGCGTGGCCATCGAGAAGCCGAACAGCGCGAGCACCGCGAGCAGCATCCAGTAGTCGGGCACGACGAGGATCAGCGCCGCGCACGCTGACATCACGAGCCCGCCGGCGAGGCACGCGGTGCGCGAGCCGACGCGGGTGATCCAGCGCGCGATGGTCAGCATCGCGGCGATCGAGCCGCCGGCGACCGCGAACAGCGCGATCGACAGCAGGCCGGGGCTCAGCGCGAACTTGTCGCGCACGGTCGGCACGTGCACGCCCCAGGACGCGTACATCATGCCGGCGACGAAGAACAGCGCCATCGACGCCGTGCGCGCGCGCTGGCGGGCCGGCAGCGGCAGCACGCGGTGCGCGTCGGGCGGCGCGGCGAACGGGGACGACGATTCGGGGGAGGAGGATTCGGACACGGGAAGGCTCGCCAGGAGGAAATGCGCGGACGCACGCGGCGTCCGTCGGAATCGTCCGATTCTATCGAACCGCTTACGATCGTGCCGGGGACTGCCGTTCGGCCGACGATCGGACGGCCGGGCCGCATTGGCCATTCGGTCGATGCGCGGCGCGTCGCGCCGGCGGGTAACATCGAATCGTATGCGGCATGCACGACGCGCCGCCCTTCGACCGCAGGAGTCCTCTTGAACATCGATCCCGCCCTCGCGCTGCATTTGCTGCACCGTTGCGCGCTCGGCACGCTCGCCACTCATACGCGCGAACCACAGGGTTTCCCGTATCCGACGGTCGTCCCGTTTGCACCCGATGCAAGCCATCGGCCCGTGATCCTCGTCAGCGGCCTGGCCGAGCACACGCGCAATCTCGCCGCCGATCCGCGCGCGGGCTTCCTGGTCGTCGACGCGCCGGATGGCGACGTGCTGAACGCCGAGCGTGCGACGCTGCTCGGCCGGTTCGTGCCGCTCGGCGACGATCCGCATGTCGCCGCGCGCTACCAGCGCTATGAGCCGGACGCCGCGCGCTATCTCGCACTCGGCGATTTCGCGTTCTGGGCGCTCGAGATCGAGCGGCTGCGCTATATCGGCGGTTTCGGGCGGATGGGCTGGGTCGACGGCCCGCATCTCGATGCACGGCCGCCGCTCGCGTTCGACGACGAGCAGGCGCTGTGGAACGCCTACGAGACGGGCGAGGCGCGCCGCGACGGGCTCGACCTGCTCGGCGTCGATTGCCACGGCGCCGACTGGCGATACGACGGCCGCCGGGTGCGTACGCCCTTCGATGCGCCGTCGGCCGATCTCGGCGCGCTGCGCGACCGGCTGACGGCATGCGCACGCGGTGTGACGTGACGTCGCGGGTCAGTGATTTGTCCGTTTAGCAAACCGCGTCATGTGGTTTTCGCAAAGCTGTCGTCCGATGAAAGCTTCTATTTTCCCGAATACAGGGTAATTGCGTATGTTGATAGTCCGAATAGGCAATCGCTAATGTCCTAATCTCTGTACGGAGACGTAAAAATTTGAGAAAAGGCCGCGGCCGGTCAAAATGACATGCGCGAATTACAATTGATCTCGGGATTTTCGTGAATCTCGCTTCTATCAAATCTTTTTTGTGCTAATCTCTGCCTTCGAAAATCCGAGGCACATATATTTCATGAATGGTGAGCTGGCTGCAGACCGGCGCCATTAGTCAGATAGAAAGGGAAACTATGTCTTCTTACAAGGACCTGCTGGCCCAGCGGGAGAAGCTGGAGAAGCAAATCGAAGAAGCGAAGTCGCGTGAATACGCTGAAGTGCTGAATGACGTGAAGCAGAAAATTGCCGACTACGGCTTTTCGCTCGCCGAACTCGGTCTCAGCCGCGCGAAGGCAGGCAAGGTTGGCCGTCCGCGCGCAGGCGTGGCCGCGAAGTACCGCGATCCGGAAACGGGCGCGACGTGGTCGGGCCGTGGCAAGCCGCCGCGCTGGATTGCAGGCAAGAACCGCGAACAGTTTGCGATTTAAACGTTTGTTTAAGTCGTCTGCGCTTCGAAAGAGCCGCGTGTCCGTTCAGGAGCGCGGCTTTTTTGTTTCCGGACGCAGCCGCCCTGCAAACATTGTCATGAAAATGTAATAATCGCCATGTGAATGAAAATGCGACACGTTCGTATAAGCGATTGATTTGAATAAGAAATTTTCGGGTATTGAGCGGGTTCGCGACGCGCGTTTGATAGAATTGCGTATCGCACACCGATATCTCATATTTCATGTCCACGTTTTCCGGCGACGCGCAGAGCGCAGATAAGCACACGGTTGCGCGCAAGAGCACGCTCGTCAGTATTGTGCTGAATGTGGTGCTCGCCACATTTCAGATCGTCGTCGGTACGATTGCGCATTCGCAGGCGTTGATTGCCGACGGTGTGCATTCGATATCCGATTTGATCTCGGATTTTGTCGTGCTGGTTGCGAATCGTCATAGTGGCGCATCGCCCGATGCCGACCACAATTACGGTCATAGCCGCTACGAGACGGTCGCATCATTGTTTCTCGGCGCGATCCTGATCGCGGTCGGGATCGGCATGCTCTGGCGCGCCGGCGACCGCCTCGTCAATCTCGACAATATCCCCGCCGTCCATTTTTCCGCGCTGGTCGTGGCGCTGACGGTACTCGTGTCGAAAGAGGCGCTGTTTCGCTATATGCTGCGCGAGGCGCGGCGCGTGCGTTCGGCGATGCTCGTCGCGAATGCATGGCATGCGCGTTCGGATGCCGCCTCGTCGCTGGTCGTCGCGATCGGCATCGTCGGCAGCCTGGCCGGCGTGAAGCTGCTCGACCCGATCGCGGCCGCGATCGTCGGCTTCATGGTCGCGCGGATGGGCTGGACGTTCGGCTATGACGCGCTGCAGGACCTGTCCGACCGCGCGCTCGATATGGGCGATACGGCCGAGATCCGCGCGCTGCTCGCGGCGACGCCGGGCGTACGCGACGTGCACGACCTGCGCACGCGCAAGATGGGCGATGCCGCGCTCGTCGACGCGCACATCCTCGTCGATCCGAAGATTTCCGTATCCGAAGGGCACTACATTGCCGAAACCGCGCGTGCGCGTGTGCTGTCCGACCCGCGCGTGCTCGACGCGCTGATCCATGTCGATCCGGAGAACGACGCGGCGCGCCGTCCGGCGCTCGCGCTGCCGCCGCGCGGCGAGATCGCGGCACGGCTCGAGGCCGCGCTCGCGCAGCGCGGGCTGCAGGCGGCGGCGATCAACCTGCATTACCTGAGTACGGGGCTCGAGATCGATGTGACGCTCGTCAGCGATCCGCACGATACCGATGCGGCGCTGGCCGGCCGGATCGACGTCGGTGCGCTGGAGCGCGAGTTCGGCGCGCGCCGGATCGGCTTCACGCGCGCGATGCCCGCGCGTGCGTGACCGGCGGCCGCGCACGCCGCGCACCGGCCGGGCCGGCCCGCGCGTTACAGCGGCAGTTGCGTGTCGAACTTGATTTCGCGCAGCACGACGCTCGTGCGCACCTGCGACACGGCGGGGATCTTGAAGATGCGCTCGTGCAGGAACACGTCGTATGCCTTGATGTCCGGCGCGACGATCTTGAGGATGTAATCGGCTTCGCCCGTCGTGCTGTAGCACTCGGTGACTTCCGGGCAGGTCGCGATCTCGCGCTCGAACTGCTCGACGCCGCCTTCGTTGTGGCGTGTCAGGTGCACGTGCGCGAGCGCGCAGACGTGCAGGCCGAGCTTCTCGCGATCGAGCAGCGCCGTGTAGCGCTGGATCACGCCCGACTGTTCCATGTCCTTGATGCGGCGCCAGCACGGCGTGCTCGACAGGCCGACCTGGTCGGAAATTTCCTGAACGGAACGGCGCGCGTCGAGCTGCAACAGGCGAAGGATTTTTTGCGAAAAGGAATCGAGCGTCACCTGCGCCTCCATGCGGCAGCAACAACATGCTGAATGTTAGAGGGCCGGGAAAGGAAAGGCAATCTGGCGTGGCGCTGGTGAGCGAGATTCGCTAATTTGCTCGCGGATCCGTGGGATTTTGTCCCGCCCCCGCGCGCTCCGACCGATCGGTGTCCGATACGGCGAGGCCGGCGAGCGCGGCCTGCTGGCGGCGCAGGTCGGCGAGCATGTTGCAGAACAGCGCGCCTTGCTCGATCGCGTCGTCGAGCGCGACGTGCGTGTGCGGATGGTCGTCGAACCAGTGCTTCGGAAAGCGCGGCTTGATCGCCTTGCGATACGGCAGGCCCGTCATCGCGAACGCGAGCGTCTTGATGTCGAGCGCGGACCACGAGAACGGGCAACGTCCCGCGAAGCGCATCATGTACCAGAACATGAACGTGAAATCGAAGCCGGCCGGCATCGCGACGAACACGGGCTTGCCGGGCAGCGCCTCGACCCAGTCGACGTACGCGACCAGCGCCGCCTCGGGCGCCTGCAGGTCGCGCCGGCACGCGGCCCAGGCTTCCGGTTCGGTCTTCCACCACGCTTCCTGCACCGGGTGCGCCTGCGCGCCGGGCAGCGTCTCGAGGTTGGCCGAGAACGTCGCGATCAGCTGCTTGTCCTCGGTATAGGCGGCCGACGCGAAGCTCAGCATCGAGTGCGGGCCGGGAATCGGGCCGTCGGCCTCGACGTCGGTGCTGACGTAGATTTCCGGGATGGCGGTCTGGTTCATCCGAATACCTTGTCTGACACGAACGGGTTCGTGCGGCGCTCGTCGCCGAACGTCGACACCGGGCCGTGGCCCGGCACGAACGTGACGTCGTCGCCGAGCGGCCACAGCTTCTCCTTGATCGAACGGACGAGATCCTCGTGGTTGCCGCGCGGGAAATCGGTCCGGCCGATCGAGCCCGCGAACAGCACGTCGCCGACGATCGCGATGCGGTGTGCGCGGCTGAAGAACACGACGTGGCCGGGCGTATGGCCCGGGCAGTGATAGACCTCGAGCGTTTCGTCGCCGAACCGCACGGTGTCGCCGTCGTTCAGCCAGCGGTCGGGCTCGAAGGTGTCGGCGGCCGGAAAGCCGAAGCGCTCGCTCTGCATCGGCAGCTTCTCGATCCAGAAGCGTTCTTCTTCCTGCGGCCCCTCGATGGGCACGCCGTAGTGCGTCGCGAGCGTCTTCGCGCCCGCGCAGTGATCGATGTGCCCGTGCGTGAGCAGCACTTTCTCGACCTGCACGTTCTGCCGCGCGACTTCCTGCTGGATCCGGTCGAGATCGCCGCCCGGATCGACGACGGCGGCACGGCCCGTTTTCTCGCAGACGAGCAGCGAGCAGTTCTGCTGGAACGGCGTGACCGGAATGAGCGTGACTTTCATGGAGGCACCGGCGGCTAAAAGGAGCGATTGTACCGGTCGCGCGCGCCGCCTGCCGCTCGTGCGACGCGTGCCGCGGCGCGCGGGTGAGGGCATTCCCGGAGCATGCCGATTGTTACAGCCATAGTGAGAATCAATGGTCCGTCGGGGGTGCTTTTCGAGATGGCGTTTTGATTTATGTATAATGCGCCCCATTGCGCGTGAATTTCACGCCATTCGCTGGTGTTTCGGCCCCGTTAAAAGAGGCGTCCGATTCACCGTCAAGCATCAGCCGCCGGGGAGTCCGGCGGTGTATCCAGCACCGAGCATTCGGTGCTCACGTCTTGTCCGGCCGGGTGCTGCGCGCCCGCCTGCGGCCCTGCTGCCGCGCCGCCGGATGAGGCCTGTGCCGCCGTTCCTGTGCGTTGGTCGTATCGACGCGCGCGAACGTGGAGCCATGTTCGATGGCGGCATGTGGGGTCTGGTCAGGCTGTTGGGGACAGGTTGCGCCAGACGTGAAAACTAATCAGGACGGTTGCGGCATAGACGAAAGCCGCGCCCATGCTAGCCGCCTGCTCGCATCCGAGCGGGGCGTGCACGCATTTGCCGTCCGGGCCGCGTATCTGCGTTGTGAAGCAGCGTTGTATCGGAGCGGCCCGAACCAGAAGGCGACACGTCGATGAATTTACGTTTTCCGAGTCGATTCGGAACCATTGCATTGTTTTTTGCGCTGACGGGCTGCGCGGTGCCATCCAGCCAGACCACCGGCAGCGTGAACCAGAAGAAGGCGGTCGACAAGACGGCCGCGGCCGCCAAGGCGGACGACGACAAGCAGCCGCTCAATTTCGATTCCGCGCTGGCATCGCTGCCGGCCGCGGACAGCAAGGACGCGAAGAAACCGTCGCTGGCCGACGCCGAGCCGATCGACGGCAAGGATGTATCCGACTTCCGCCAGACGGGCCGCGCTTCGTGGTACGGGCGGGATTTCCACGGCCGCCGCACCGCGAACGGCGAGCGCTTCAACATGAACGCGCTCACCGCCGCGCACCGCACGCTGCCGCTGTCGTCGTACATCAAGGTGACGAATGCGTCGACCGGCAAGTGGGTCGTCGTGAAGGTCAACGATCGCGGGCCGTTCAAGCGCGGCCGTGTGCTCGACCTGTCGTATGCCGCTGCCAAGCTGATCGGCCTCGTGCACGCCGGCACGGGCCGCGTGAAGATCGAGGGGCTGTCGCCGCAGGAAGCGCGCGAGGCGCGCGACGAAATGCTCGCGTCGATCTCGGCGAAGTAACGCGGCGGTTCGTCCGCTCACGCGTCGAGCATCAAGTACAAAGGGCTGCCTTCCGGCAGCCCTTTGTCGTTTCGGCGCGGCGTCGTTCCGCGTCAGCCTTCCTTCAGCGCGAGCGCACGCGCATACAGCGTGTTGCGCGATGCGCCCGTCAGCGCGGCCGCGAGCTTGGCCGCGCTCTTCACCGGCACTTCTTCCAGCAGCAGCCTGAGCAGCGCGTCGTGCGCGGTGTCGTCGGCTTCGCCGCTCGACGCCGGCGCGCCTTCGACGACCAGCACGAACTCGCCGCGCTGCCGGTTCGCATCGCCGGCCAGCCAGGTCTGTCCTTCGGACAGGGTGCCCTGGAACAGCTGCTCGTGTAGCTTGGTGAGTTCGCGCGCGATCAGCAGCCGGCGCGCGGGGCCGAATGCATCGGCGAGCGCGGCGACGGTTTCGGCGATCCGGTGCGGCGCTTCGTAGAACACCAGTGCATACGGGTGCGACACCAGCGCCTGCAGCGCGCTGGCGCGCTGCTTGGCCTTCGGCGGCAGGAAGCCCGCGAACGTGAACGCGCCGGCCCAGTCGCCGGCCACGCTCAGCGCGGTCACGGCCGCGCTCGCGCCCGGCAGCGGGATCACCGCGAAGCCGGCCTCGCGCACCGCGTCGACGAGCCGCGCGCCGGGGTCCGAGATGCCGGGCGTGCCGGCGTCCGAGACGTAAGCCACGCGTTCGCCGCCACGCAGCAGTTCGATCACGCGCTGCGCGGCTTCGCGTTCGTTGTGTTCGTGCACGGCCAGGAGCGGCTTCGAGATCCCGTAGCGGGCGAGCAGCTGGCCGGTGTTGCGGGTGTCTTCGGCCGCGATGCGGTCGGCGAGGCCGAGCACGTGCAGCGCGCGCAGCGTGATGTCGGCCGTATTGCCGATCGGCGTGGCGACCACGTAAAGCGCGGCGTCCGGGTAGTGCTGCGTGTGCGCGAGTTCGAGGAGGGCAGTCATGGCAGGCAATGCACGCAATCGCGGCGCAAGCGGAACAAGGTCGGCATTGTGCCACGCGGCGCCGGCCAGCCCGGGCGACGGGCGCGGATTGCCGCACGCGGGCGACAACTTTTCCGGCGCGGCACGATCCAAACCGGTCGGTGCGGCGTTCGAGCAGCGCGCGCGGCAGTTTCTCGAGCGCCGCGGCCTCGGGTTCGTCGCGGCGAACGTGACGATGCGCGGCGGCGAACTCGATCTCGTGATGCGCGAGCCCGACGGCATGCTCGTGTTCGTCGAGGTGCGCGCACGGCGCAGTGTCCGGCACGGCGGCGCGGCCGCGAGCGTCGGCTGGCGCAAGCGGCGGCGCCTCGTGGCGGCGGCGCTGCAGTTCTGGGCGCGGCACGGTGCCGGTGCCGCGTGCCGGTTCGATGTCGTCGCGTTCGAGGCCGGCCGGCTCGCGTGGCTGCGCGACGCATTTCGTACCGACGATGCGTAGCCGCGACGTGTGACGAGATGTAAAGAGTTCTTGCCGGACCCCGGGAGAGGGTGCCGGAGTACGGTGAACTCGCCGCACCCACGATGTCGCGCGAAATGTGCCACGCGCCCAGTTCACCAGGAATCGATGTCAGTCGAACGTATTCAGCAACAATTCCACGACAGCGCCGCGCTTCACGCCGAAGCGGCCGACGCGCTGTCGTTGCCGATCGCAGCCGCGGTCGATGCGATGTTCGCCGCGCTGGCGAACGGCAACAAGATCGTCGCGTGCGGTGACGGCCCGTCGGCTGCTGCCGCGCAGTATCTCGCCGCGTCGCTCGTCGGCGGCTTCGAGCGCGAGCGTCCGGGCCTGCCGGCGATCGCGCTGGCCACCGATGCGTCGCAGGCCGGCCTCATGGGGGCGGCGGCCGCCGAGCAGCTGTTCGCGCAGCAGGTGCGCGTGCTCGGCCAGACCGGCGACATCCTGCTGGTGCTCGATGCGGGCGGCGCGTCGCCGCGCGTGCTGGCGGCGATCGACGAGGCGCACGAGCGCGAGATGACCGTCGTCGCGCTGACGGGCGGCAATGGCCATGCAGTCGCGGCCGCGCTGTCCGATACCGATATTCCGATCAGCGTGCACGCCGTTCGCGCGGCACGCATCCACGAAGTCCATCTGCTGACCATCCACTGCCTGTGCGACGGCATCGACGCGATGCTGCTGGGTGAGGATTGAACGAAGGAGAGCCGTCGATGAATCAAAGCCGCGTCAAACAGACGCTCGTCAGAACCACGCTGCTCGCCGCGCTGACGGCGGGCCTCGCCGTGTCGCTGCAGGGTTGTGTGCTCGGAGTCGTGGGTGCAGCGGCCGGCGGCGGCGCGCTGATCGCGACCGATCGCCGGACGCTCGGCGCGCAGACGGAGGACCGCGAGATCCAGGTCAAGGCGCTTTCGCAGATCAACAACGGGCTGCCGGACCAGTCGCACGTGAACGTGACGGTGTTCAACCGCCGCGTGCTGCTGACGGGTGAAGTGCCGAACGATGCGTCGAAGCAGCGCGCCGAGGAAATCGTGCGCGGCATCAACAACGTGAACGGCATCGTCAACGAGCTGTCGGTCGAGCCGGCGTCGTCGTTGTCGTCGCGCGCGAACGACTCGTATCTCGAAGGGCGCGTGAAGTCCGAGCTGATCGCGACGAAGGGCATCTCGGCGAACTACTACAAGGTCGTCAGCGAACGCGGAAACCTTTACCTGATGGGCCTCGTGACGGTGGACGAAGGCAATCGCGGCGCGGAAGCCGCGAGCCAGGTGCCGGGCGTCGAGAAGGTCGTGAAGGTGTTCCAGTACGTGAAGCCGCAGGACGCGCAGGCGCTGCAGGCCGCATCGCCCGCGAGCGGCGCATCCGGCGTGCCGGCTGCCGCCGCGCCGGCGGACAGCGCGACGGTCGGCGCGGTACCCGACGCGTCGGTGCAGTCCGCGCCGCTGCAGTCGCCGGCCCCGATCTCGAATTCGTCGAGCGTGCACCCGGGCAACCCGAAGGCGCCGGCGCAATGAAGGGCGCGCGGATGAAGCAGATGAAACAGTGGATGGTGCAGGGCGCCGCCGGCGCGGCGCTCGTGGTCGGCACGCTGGGCGCAGCGCACGCGGACGTCGGCGATGGCCTGAAGGTTGCGCGCAGCAACGCCTGCATGGGCTGTCACGCGGTCGACCGCAAGCTCGTCGGCCCGTCGTTCAAGGATATCGCCGCGCGCTACAAGTCCGATCCGCAGGCCGTCGCGAAGCTGTCGAAGAAGGTGAAGGACGGCGGCTCGGGCGTCTGGGGCGCGATTCCGATGCCCGCGCATCCGCGCATGACCGACGCCGATGTCCGTTCGGTGGTCGAATGGGTGCTGGCCGGCGCGCCGTCAAAGTAACGCTTCAGGGGGATGTAACCCCTATTGCCAAGCGCAGAAATGCGTGTGTATGATGGTCGACTGTTGGGGCGGTAGCTCAGCTGGGAGAGCGTCGCGTTCGCAATGCGAAGGTCGGGAGTTCGATCCTCCTCCGCTCCACCAACGGAATTCGAAAGGCCCGATCGCGAGATCGGGCCTTTTTGTTTTTGCGGGTCCGATAGCCGGCGGACTACGTCGCCAGATCCTGAACCAACCGGAACGTCGGCACCGACAACACGGCCGCCCCCACCGTAACGACCGCGAGAATCGCCGTTCTTTTCCGCAGCAGCGCACCGACGACGATCGATAGCGCATAGAACGCGCAGGTCAGCAGGATGATCCACCATAGCGCTGCGTAACCGGCACCGCCTTCGAAATTCGATACGTTGCGCGTAATCCGAGCTGCGACATAGCTGGCGACGGTCACGCTCGCCGGCAGACACAACACCGAATACAGCATGAAGACGATGATTTGCCGAAGTGTCGGATCGGATGACGTCATGGAGAGCGTTCTTTCGCGGATGAGCGGGAGCGCCCGACCATCCGCCGCGCGGGCCGATCCGGGCAGCCGGCAGGATGCGGCCGTTTTCGGCATTTGGCAACCGCCACCCGTCATCCCGCCTTCCCCTCACCCCCGCCCGAAACTCGGCCGCTTCGGATCGTAAGCCCACCCCGGCACCAGATAGCGCATCGCGACCGCGTCATCCCGCGCGGTGCCGCCCACCGCGTTGTACAACGCATGCGCCGCCTCGACCTGCGCCATGTCGAGCTCGATCCCGAGCCCCGGCCGTTCCGGCACGGCCACCTTGCCGCCGACGATCGCGAGCGGCTCGCGCGTGAGCCGCGCGTCGCCTTCCTGCCAGATCCAGTGCGTATCGATCGCGGTGATCGTGCCGGGCGCGGCGGCCGCCGCGTGCGTGAACATCGCGAGCGACACGTCGAAGTGGTTGTTCGAGTGCGACCCCCACGTGAGTCCCCAGTCGCGGCACAGCTGCGCGAGCCGCACCGAGCCCTGCATCGTCCAGAAATGCGGGTCGGCGAGCGGGATGTCGACCGCCTGCAGCCGCACCGCGTGATCCATCTGCCGCCAGTCGGTCGCGATCATGTTGGTCGCGGTCGGGATCCCCGTCGCGCGGCGGAATTCGGCCATGACCTCGCGGCCCGAATAGCCGCCTTCGGGCCCGCACGGATCTTCCGCATACGCGAGCAGGTGGCCCTGCCCACGGCACAGCGCGACGGCCTCGTCGAGCGACCACGCGCCGTTCGGGTCGAGCGTCGCGCGCGAATCGGGGAAGCGCGCCTTGATCGCCGCGATCGCTTCCAGCTCGTCGGCGCCGGCCATCACGCCGCCCTTCAGCTTGAAATCGGCGAAGCCGTAGCGGTCGACCGCGGCTTCGGCCTGCCGCGCGATGTCGGCCGGCGCGAGCGCCGTTTCGTTGCGCAGCCGGAACCACGCGTTCGCCGCATGCGCGTCGTCGCGATACGGCAGGTCGGTGCGGCGCCGGTCGCCGATATAGAACAGGTACGCGAGCATCGGCACCGCTTCGCGCTGCTGGCCTTCGCCGAGCAGCGCCGCGACCGGCACGTCGAGGTGCTGGCCGAGCAGGTCGAGCAGCGCGGCCTCGATCGCGGTGATCACGTTGTCGAGCCGCAGGTTGATCTCGTGCGGCTGCCGCAGCACCGCGGCCTCGCCGGCCGACGTCACCTCGTGCCGGATCGTGCGGCCCGCCCCGGCACCCGCGCCGGACAGCGCCGCACGCACCGCGTTGAGGGTCGCCTGGTAGCGGCCGATCGACTGGCCGACCACGAGATCCGTCATGCGCTCGAGCGCGTGGCGAATGCCTTCGCCGCCCGGCACTTCGCCGACGCCCGTATGCCCGCTGCTGTCGTCGAGGATCACCAGGTTGCGCGTGAAGTACGGCGCGTGCGCGCCGCACAGGTTGAGCAGCATGCTGTCGCGGCCGGCGACGGGAATCACCTGCATGCGCGTGACGCGCGGCGTGCCCGCGCGGCTGGGTTCGGACATCGGTTCGCTCCTGGTTCCGGTGGCGCGCGGGCCGCCGGACGCGCCGGCGCGGCCCGCGCCGTTCATTGAAGCTCGACGCGGCGGATCTCGCCGACGACGAACAGGTAGCAGATCACGGCGACGAGCGCGTGCGCGACGACATAGACGAGCGCGCCGTTGAACGAGCCGCTGCGGTCGACGATGTAGCCGATCGCGATCGGCGTCGTGATGCTGGAGAGGTTGCCGCAGGTGTTGAGCAGCGCGCCGCTCAGCCCGGCGATCTGGCGCGGCGCGGTGTCGGCGTTGACGGCCCAGCCGAGCGCGCCGAGCCCCTTGCCGAAGAACGACAGCGCCATGAACAGCACGACGAGCACGTGCGAATCGGTGTAGTTGCAGACGATCATCGACATCGACAGCAGCATGCCGGCCACGATCGGCACCTTGCGCGCGACCGACAGCGACCGGCCCTGCTTGAGCAGCGCGTCGGACACGACGCCGCCGAGAATCCCGCCGAGGAACCCGCACACGGCCGGGATCGACGCGACGAGCCCCGCGTTGAGGATCGACATCCCGCGCGCCTGCACGAGATAGACGGGAAACCACGTGATGAAGAAATAGGTGAGCGCGTTGATGCAGTACTGCGCGACGTACACGCCGATCAGCATCCGGTTCTTCAGCAGCGCCTTCACGTGACGCATCGACGGGCCGCCGTCGCGTCCGCCCGTCGCCTGGTCGATGTTGACGAGCGCGCCGCCTTCGGCGAGGTAGTCGAGTTCCGCGCGGTTGACGTTCGGGTGGTCCTTCGGGTCGTACATCGTGCGGTTCCACACCATGACGAACGCGAAACCGAGCACGCCCATCACCGCGAACACCGACTGCCAGCCGAACGCGTGCACGAGCCAGCCCATCAGCGGCGCGAACACGACGGTCGCCGCGTACTGCGCGGCGTTGAAGATCGCGGACGCGGTGCCGCGCTCGGCAGCCGGGAACCACGCGGACACGATCCGGCTGTTGGCCGGGAACGACGGCGCCTCGGCCGCGCCGACGAGGAAGCGCAGCCCGAACAGCAGCGCGAACGCGGCCGCGCCGCCGAAGAAACCGATCGCGCCCTGCAGCAGCGTGAACAGCGACCAGAAGAAGATGCTGAACGCGTAGACGATGCGCGACCCGTAGCGGTCGAGCAGCCAGCCGCCCGGCAGTTGCGCGACCACGTACGACCAGCCGAACGCGGAGAAGATGAAGCCGATCTGCACGTGGCTCAGGTGCAGCGCGCGGGCAAGGCTCGGGCCCGCGATCGCGATCGCCGCGCGGTCCGCGTAGTTGATCGTCGTGACCGCGAACAGGACGGCCAGCACGAGCCAGCGCACGCGCGTGCGCCGGACCGTTGCCGACGCGGACGCAGGCAGCGCGTGAAGCGGATTCATGACTTGTCTCCTCCGAAGGACGGAAGGTGCCGTCGTGCGGCGGGCGCGTCGGCGCGCGCGTGATGTTGTCGTATGGGTGCCGCCGGCCGGAGGCAGGGCACCGGGCGCCGAGTCGGGCAAGGCGTCCGGGCCATTCTGTCATGTCGAAAACTTCGCTTTCATGCCAATTGCTGACTTGATCGATTCAGCATTTGAATCGATCGGTCCGGCGCGCGCGTCGTCCGCGCCAGCCGGGCAGCACGCGCGCGAGCGTGCCGGACGCCACCGCGGAGCCCCGTCGGCGGTGTCGCCGTCGCGTTGCAGCCGCCCTGGTTGCCCGTCCGGGCGGCCTGACCGGCGCCGTGGTCGCCCGAGGGGGAGGCACTGCCGCCAAATTTTTACCCGGATAATATTGACATCCAATTAATACCCGGATAAAAATAGCGCCATTCTGATCCCGGCCTGCGGGCGACCACGATGACAACCTCCACGCTTCTTCCTTCGTACACGGCCTTCGACGGCCACCGGCGGCTCGCGTCGGGCCCGCTCGCGACAGTTGCGCTCGCGGTCCGGCAGGCGGCCGGCGACGCGACGCACGGCACGATCCTGATCTTCGACGACGCGACGGGCCGCTCGATCGACCTCGACCTGCGGGGCACGGACGACGACATCCGCGTGCGCTATGCGCCGCCGTCGGGCGACGTGCCCGGCGCCGCCGGCGCGTCGGCAGGCGCGGGCGAGCAGCGCGGCCGTGGCCGGCCGAAGCTCGGCGTCGTGTCGCGTGAGGTCACGCTGCTGCCGCGTCACTGGGAATGGCTCGGCGCGCAGCCGGGCGGCGCGTCGGTCGCGCTGCGCAAGCTGGTCGAGGACGCGCGGCGCACGCATGCGGCAGCCGACCGGCACCGCGACGCGCAGGCGCGCGCCTATCACTTCATGTCGGCGATGGCGGGCGACCTGCCCGGTTTCGAGGAAGCCGCGCGGGCGCTGTACGCGAACGAGCCGGCGCGGCTGGCCGAACTGGTTGCCGGCTGGCCGGACGACGTGCGCGACCACGCGCTCGCGCTGGCGCGCGGCGACCTGCCGCCGTCCGCCGAAGACTGCTGACGGAGCGCCGACGCGATGACCGCATTCGACCTGAACCACGGCGCGATCGCGCCGGTCGCCGACGAAGTCGATGTCGTCGACCTGCGCGTGACGGGCGCCATTCCGCGCGAACTCGACGGCACGTTGCTGCGCAACGGCCCGAATCCGCCGGGCGGCCGCTTCGAAGGCAACGACATGCTGTCGTGGTGGCCGGAAGCCGCGATGCTGCACGCGATCGCGTTCGACCGTGGCCGCGCGACCGGCTACCGGAACCGCTGGGCGCGCACGCAGCGCTGGGCCGCCGTGCATGCGCCGGGGCAGGTGCCGCATCTGTCCGACACCAATCCGAACGTGAACGTGCTGCAGCATGCGGGCGAATTGCTCGCGCTGGCCGAAGGCGGCGCGCCCCTCGCGATCACGCCCGCGCTCGATTCGCTCGGCGTGGCGGCGCGGCACGCGGGCTTCGGCGGCGGAATGACCGCGCATCCGAAGGTCGATCCGGTGACCGGCGAACTGATCGCGTTCCGTGCGGACTGGCGCGCGCCCTGGCTGCGCTACGGCGTGATCGACGCGCACGGCGTGCGGCGCGTCGACGTCGAAATCGAGCTGAATGCGCCGTCGATGATGCACGACCTCGCGATCACCGAAACCCGCAGCCTGCTGCTCGACCTGAACGTCGGCTACGACTTCTCGCTGCTGAAGCAGGGCCACCGGATGCCGCTGCGCTGGCACGACGACCGGCCCGCGCGCATCGGCGTGATGCCGCGGCACGGCGGCGCCGTGCGCTGGTTCGGTGTCGAGCCGTGCTTCATCCAGCACGTCGTAAACGCATACGACTGCGACGCGTCGTGCATCGTGCTCGACGTGGTGCGCTATCCGTCGTTCCTGCGGCTCGATGCGCGCACGGGCCGCTTCGCTGACAACCCGGTCGGCGAGCTGTGGCGCTACGTGATCGACACGGCGAACGGGCTGGTCGACGAAGGGCCGCTCGCCGACGGCGGCATCGAATTGCCGCGCATCAACGACAGCCGGACGGGGCGCCGCTACCGCTACCTGTATGCGGTCGAGCAGCCGAACAACGCGGAAATGCGCGGCGTGATGCGCTTCGATCACGCGCGCGGCACGACGACGCATTACGCCGTGCCGCCCGGCGACCAGAACGGCGAGCCGGTGTTCGTGCCGCGCCCGGGCGGCACCGACGAGGACGACGGCTGGCTGCTGGTGATGGTCTACCGCGCGGCGACCGACACTAGCGACGTGGTGATCCTCGATGCGCGCGCGATCGATGACGAGCCGGTCGCGACCGTGCACCTGCCGCGCCGCGTGCCGGCCGGGTTCCACGGCGCATGGGTACCGCGCGAGCGTTGAACGTGAGCGGCGGCGCGCGTCACTGCGCGCGCAGCGCGTCGACGATCTTCAGCCGCGCGGCGCGCATCGCCGGCAGGAACCCGCCGACGAGCCCCATCACGAGCGAGAACAGCAGCGTCTTCACGACGATCGCGGGCGTCAGCACGAAGCGGAACGACAGGTCCGAGAAGGTCTGGAAGTTGGTGGTCGAGAACGACGCGAACTGCATCAGCGACGCGCACGCGAGCCCCGCGACGCCGCCGACGAAGCCGAGCAGCAGCGCTTCGAGCAGGAACGCGGCGAGCACGTTCCTGCGCTTGAAGCCGAGCGCGCGCAGCGTGCCGATCTCGGCCACGCGGTTCGCGACCGACGCATACATCGTGATCATCGCGCCGATCATCGCGGCGATCGAGAAGATCGTCGACAGCGTGATGCCGAGGATGTTGATGAACGTCGACAGCGACTTCGACTGGTCGCCGTAGAACGTCTGCTCGCGTTTCGCCTCGTCGGTCAGCCGCGGGTCGACGTCGATGTCGGCCTTGAAGCGCGCGAAGCCGTCGGCGCCCGGGATGCGCAGCACCATCGACGAATAGCTGGTGCGCCGGAACGACTGCATCAGCTGGTCGACGTCGCCCCAGATTTCCGAATCGAAACCGCTGCCGCCCGCGTCGAAGATGCCGACGATGGTCCAGTCGCGCTGCGCGAAATGCAGGCTGTCGCCGAGCTGCGTGCCGCTGAAGCCTTTCGCGATCGCGCTGCCGACGACGATCTCCGACGAGCCCGGCGCGAACATCCGGCCGGCCACGCGCTTCACGTGCGGGCGCAGCGCGAGCCCGGCCGGCGACACGCCGCGGATCACGACGTTCGACGGCTTGCCGCTCGACGTCTTCACGAGCGAGATCAGCACGACCGCTTCCTTCGACACGAGCGGCCGGCCGTCGGGGCCGAGCGCGACGGCCGGGTGCATCTCGAGCGCGTTGGCCTGCTGGTGGTCGATCGAACTCTGGATCTCGGTCTCGGCGCCCTTGCGGATCACCACCGCGTTGTCGGCTTCGCCGGTCGACACGAGCGTCTGCGTGAGCCCCGCGTCGAGCATCTGCACGGTCGCGAACACGAAGATCACGAGCGCCATCCCGCCGGCGGTGAGCGCGGTGGTGAGGCGCCGGGTCCACAGGTTGCGCGCGATGTAGGTGAGCGGGATCGCCATGCGCGTCGTTACCCGATCGCCCGCAGGCCTTCGACGACGCGCACGCGTGCGGCCTGCCACGCCGGCACGAGCGCGGCCGCGAGGCCGACCGCGACCGAGCACGCGGCCTGCAGCGCGACCGTCCCGGCCGACACCCTGAACACCGGGAAGATGCCGCCTGCCGCCTGCTTGAACAGGCTCGCGGCGGGCGGTGTCGCGAGGATCCCGAGGCCGCCGCCGGCCAGCGCGATCACGACCGATTCGCCGAACACGAGCAGCGCGAGAAAGCCGGGGCCGAAGCCGAGCGCCTTCAGCGTCGCGTACTCGGCCGTGCGTTCGCGCGCGCTCATCGCCATCGCGTTGGCCATCACAGCCATGATGATCAGGATCACCACGTAGGACACGAGGCGAATCGCCGCGATGATCTGGTTCGACATCGCGACGAAGCCGAGCTGGAACGCCTGTTCGGTCTCGGTCAGCGTCTCGGCGAGCGAGTTCTTGAACACCGCGTCGACGTTGCGTGCGATCGACGCGCCGTCGTCGGGGTTCGCGACGCCGAGCACGAACACGCCGACCTGGTCGGCCTGCTTCGGCGTGCGCTGGCGCACCGTCTCGTTCAGGTAATCCCAGTGGAACACCAGTTGGCGCGTGATCGTCGAGTCGTCGCGGCCGTCGAGGATCCCGCGCACGACGAAATCCCACGTGCCGGGATAGATCGTGCCCTTCAACGGGATCACGTCGCCGATCTTGAAGCCGAACTGCGTGGCGAGCTGGCGGCCGACCAGGCAGCCGCGGCGGTCGCGGTCGTAGTCGGCGCGCTGCTGCGCCGGGATGATGAATTCCGGATACAGGTCGAGGTAGTTGTCCGACACCGCGAAGCTCGCGAAGAAGTTCTTCGGGTCGCGGTAGATGCCGCCGAACCAGTTCGAGCGGACCACGGCCGTCACGCCGTCGACGCCGCGGATCCGGTTCTCGTAGCTGACGGGCAGCGGAAACACCAGCGAGATCGCGTTGCGCGTGACGAGCCGCCCGCTGGACGCGGCGGCCGCGCCCGCGTACCACGCGTCGACCACCGTATGCAGCAGCCCGAACGCCAGTACGGCGATGGTCAGCCCGAGCACGGTCAGCAGCGTGCGCAGCCGGTGGCGCAGCGCGTTGCGTGCGATCAGCTTCAGCACGTACATCGCGCGCGCTCTCGCCGCCGCTCAGCCGGCGTGCCCATCGATCAGCTCCCCTTTTTCCAGATGCACGAGCGACTGGGCGGCGCCGGCCGCGTGCGCGTCGTGCGTCACCATGATGATCGTCTTGCCGAGCTCGGCGTTCATCCGCTGCAGCATCGCGAGCACGTCGGTGGCCGACGCGCGGTCGAGGTCGCCGGTCGGCTCGTCGGCGACGATCAGCACGGGATCGGTGATCAGCGCGCGGGCGATCGCGACGCGCTGCTGCTGGCCGCCCGACAGCTCGGACGGATAGTGGCTGGTCCGGTCGCCGAGGTTCACCATGTCGAGCACGAGCTCGACGCGCTCGCGCCGCTCGCGGCGCGACAGGTGCGTGAGCATCAGCGGCAGCTCGACGTTCTCGAACGCGGTGAGCACCGGCATCAGGTTGTAGAACTGGAAGATGAAGCCGACGTTCGCCGCGCGCCATTCGGCGAGCTGCGCCTCCGCGAGCTGCGAGATGTCGAGGCCGCCGACGCGCAGCTCGCCGCTGTCGGGCCGGTCGATGCCGGCCACCAGGTTCAGCAGCGTGCTCTTGCCGGAGCCCGACGGCCCCATCAGCGCGACGAAGTCGCCTGCGCCGATGTCGAGCGTGATGTCGGTCAGCACGGGCACGATCTGGTTGCCGCGCCGGTACGACTTCGCGACGTGGCTGATCTCGACGAGGGGCGGCGGTGCGTCGTTCACGCGCGCTACTTCTTCGCGACGGTCACTTTCGCGCCGTCCTTCAGCTTCGCGCCCGGCGCGAGCACGACCGTGTCGCCGGGTTTCACGCCGCGGATCGCCACCAGTTCGCCGATCCGCAGGCCGCGCGTCACGGCCGCCGCGTGCACGGTGTCGTCCTTCACGACGAACACGACCGGCCGGCCGTCGCGCTCGACCACCGCGCTCGCCTGCACGGCCGTGACGGGCTGCCGGTCCTGCGCCGACACGGGTTTCGACAGGAATGCGATCTTCGCGCTCATGTCGGGCAGCACGCGCTCGTCGCGGTCGACGAAACGCACCTTCACTAGCACGGTGGCCTTCGAGCGGTCGACGGTCGGCACGATGCGCGACACGCGGCCCGCGAAGCGCATGTCGGGCAGCGCGTCGAGCTGGATCTCGCACGGCTGCTCGGCGCGGATCTTCGCGATGTTCGATTCGGCGACGTCGGCCTCGACCTCGAGCGTGTCCATGTCGGCGATCGTCACGACCGCGCCCTTGCTGTCCGACGCGGACGAGAACGGCGTGATGTTGTCGCCGACGTTCGCGTGCTTCGCGAGCACGATGCCGTCGAACGGCGCGCGGATCACCGTCTGGTCGACCGCGACCTGCGCGGCCTGCGCATTCGCTTCGGCCGACGCGATCGCCGCCTGGTCGCTGCCGACCGACGCGCGCGCCTTGTTCACGCGGGCCGTGTCGATGTCGAGCTGCGCGGCCGGCACGGCGCCCTTCGGCGCGAGCGCGGCGGTGCGGCGCAGCGCGATTTCGGCGTCCCTCTGCTCGGCCAGCGCCACGCCGAGGTTGGCGCGGGAGACCTGCACCTGCGCGCGCGCCTGCGCGAGCGACGCTTCCACGTCGCGGCTTTCGAGGCGCGCGATGATGTCGTCCTTCTTCACGCGCGTGCCTTCGAGCACGCCGAGCCATTCGACGCGCCCCTGGCCCTTCGACGCGACCGCGGCCTTGCGCTGCGGCACGACGTAGCCGGTCGCATTGAGCTGCGTGTCGTTCTGGTACGGGTAGGCGGACGTGACGGACGTGGTTTCGACCGTCGGCCGGCCGCTGAGCGCGATGCCGGCGGCGATCGCGACGACGACGGCCGCGGCGGCGGCCGCCAAGCGGACCCACCGGCGCCGACGGGGCGCCGGTGCGATCGGACGCCGGTCGATTTTCAGTTTGTCCAGATTGTGATCGGGCAATTTGAGCGCCTCGAGACGGCGGCGGTCTGGCGACCGGCCGCGATCCGGTTTCCGGGGAAAGGGACGGATGGACGCCAGTATAAGCGCCGCCCCGACGGTGCGCGAGCCGGTTTGCGGCGCGACGCGGCGGCAGCCGGAGCGGCTCGCCGGTGCGGGACGACGAGCCGGCCCCCGGGGAAACCCGAAGGTGCAAGCAACGTGTCAACTTGCCGCGAACACGGTGCGTTATGGAACCAGTGCGTCAGGTTTTGTCGCGGCGGACCGGCGAAAGCCGGCCTCGCGGCCTGGGGCTCCGATGCGAATGCCTCGCATCTTTACTTACCGGTACGTTTGATTTTTTCTCCGCTAAAGGAAGAACAATGAAGAAGACGCTCGCTTCGATCATCGCCGCGGCATTCGCGCTCGCATCGGTTTCGGCATTCGCACAGGCGTCCGCGCCGGCAGCCGACACGTCGGCAGCCGCTCCGGCACCGGCCAAGAAGGATCACAGCAAGCCGAAGCACCAGCTGAAGCACCACGGTTCGAAGAAGGGCCAGGCGAAGGCTGCAGCCGCATCGGCCGCCGGCACGAACGACGCAGGCACGCAGAACTAAGCACGCTGCCTGGGGACGGCAGGCTTAGCCTGCCGTCCGTCGAACAACCCCGCATGCTCCGGCATGCGGGGTTTTGTTTTTTCAGGCGCCGCGTTCGCCGGACGGCAGTGGCGATGGCCGTGACGGCGTACGCATCGCGTCGACCACCGCACGCATGCGCCGCCAGTGCGAGCCTTCCCAGAACACGCGCCGGCACACGTCGCACGCGGCGAAGCGCCGGTGCCGCTGCCGGACCCCGTCCGGCACGCGCGGCGCGGCGGCGGCCGCGTCGAGCGGGTGCAGCGGCGCATTGCAGCGCAGGCACAGCCGGAACGGCCGCATGTGCGGCGCGAGATCGAGCCGCTCGAACAGCTCGCGCAACTGGTCGGCCGGCTGCAGCGCATGCAGGTAGCAGCCGCGCACGACCGCGCGCCGCTTGAGCAGCTCGCGGTCGCGCGTCAGCACGATCCTGCCCTCCCGCTCGGCCAGCGCCGCGAGTTCGTCGTCGCGGTAGTGGTTGTCGTAGCAGGTGTCGAAGCCGGCGAGGCGCAGCAACTGAGCGAGGCCGCCGAGATGCGCGTCGGCGACGAAGCGCCACGGCACCGGCGGCGGCGCGGTGGCCCCGTTCGCCGCCGGCCGGGCGCGTTCCGGAAAGGCTTCGACGAGGTCGCCGTCGCAAAGCGGCCGGTCGAGCGCGGCGGGCAGATCGTTCACGCAAAGCCGGCCGATTTCGGTATGCGGGATACCGAGCGCCTCGATCGCATGCTTCACCGTCGCGTCGCGCGCGCAGGCGCGCCCGAACGCGCGGTCGCGCCGCGCGCGCGGGAGAAACGCGTTCAGTTCGCCATGGAAGCGGAAGGTCGCGGTCGCCATCCGTGCAGTATCGCACCGCGTCCGGCCGGCGGCAGGCGCTGCAGACGGCCGGCATCTGTGTTTAACTCGCGGCTTCACGGAGCGAAGGAGCGGGCAATGGATCTCGGGTTTATCGGGCTGGGCGAAATGGGGCAGGCGATCGCGACGAACCTGCTGAAGGCGGGCCACACGGTGCGGGTCTGGAACCGGTCGCGCGAGCGCGCCGAGCCGCTCGCGGCGTTCGGCGCGCAGATCGTCGACACCCCGGCCGATGCGTTTCGCGGCGACGCGGTGTTCTCGATGCTCGGCGACGATGCCGCCGCGCGCGCGGTGTTCGACGACGCGCTGCTCGCGCAGGCGCCGCGCGGGCTGATCCACGTCAACATGGCGACGGTGTCGGTCGCGCTCGCCGAATCGCTCGCGCACGCGCACGCGTCGCGCGGTATCGACTACGTCGCCGCGCCGGTGATGGGGCGGCCCGACGTGGCCGCCGCCGCACGCCTGACGATCATGGCCGGCGGCCCGGCCGAGGCGATCGACCGCGTGCAGCCGCTGTTCGACGCGATCGGCCAGAAGACCTGGCGGTTCGGCTCGCTGCCGCAGCACGCGAACGTCGCGAAGATCGCCGCGAACTTCACGCTCGCGTCGGCGATCGAGACGCTCGGCGAGGCGTCGGCGCTGCTGGGCGCGCACGGCGTCGCGATGCGCGACTTCCTCGACGTGATCACCAACAGCGTGTTTCCGGGGCCGGTCTACGAGGGCTACGGCTCGATGATCGCGGAGCGGCGCTACGAGCCCGCGCGCTTCAAGGCGCGCCTCGGGCTGAAGGATGTCCGCCTCGCGCTGGAAGCCGGCGACGCGACGTCGGTGCCGCTGCCGGTGGCGAGCGTCGTGCGCGACAGCCTGCTCGACGCGCTCGCGCATGGCGGCGGCGACCAGGATTTCGCGGTGCTCGGCGAGGTCGCGCTGCGCCGCGCCGGCCGCTGACGCGCGACAGAAGCGCCATGCTCGCGGCATAATCGACATTTCGTTTTCCCTGCATTCCCTACATTCAGAGGCGGTCATGAACCTGCATACGTGGTGGCTTTTCGTGGCGACGGTGTTCGTCGTATCGGCGATCCCGGGCCCGAACATGCTGCTCGTGATGACGCACGGCGCGCGCCACGGGCTGCGCCGCTCGGCGTCGACGATGGCCGGTTGCCTGAGCGCGCTGGTGCTGATGCTGTCGGTGTCGGCGGCGGGCCTCGGCGCGGTGCTCGAGGCGTGGCCGGCGATGTTCAACACGCTGCGCTTCGCGGGTGCGGCTTACCTGATCTACCTCGGCGTGAAGGCATGGCGCGCGCGTGCCGACGATGTCCCGGCGGCCGGCGCCGAGCCGGCGGCGGGCCAGACGGCGGCCGCATCGCGCGGGACGCTGTTCCGCAACGGTTTCCTGGTCGCGGGCAGCAACCCGAAGGCGATCCTGTTCGCGGCCGCCTTGCTGCCGCAGTTCATCAACGCGGCCGAGCCGACGCTGCCGCAATTCGGCATCCTCGTCGTCACGTTCGCGGTGATCGAGGTGAGCTGGTATCTCGTCTACGCGTCGTTCGGCACGCGCATCGGCACGACGCTGAAGAGCCAGAGCGTCGCGAAGGTGTTCAACCGGCTGACGGGCGGGCTGTTCGTCGGCTTCGGCGCGATGATGGCGCTCGTGCGTCACTGATTTCGACCCGACCTGATTCCGGCGCGCCGAACGCCCCGTCTCTTGCATGAGGGCGGGGCGTTCGGCTTTTCGGGGCCGCTTCAGGCCCGCTGCACCGCCGCTCATGCACGCGGGCGAGTCAATGCCGCCGCGCCGGCCCCGCGCCCGGCCGCGAGACCGAACCCGGCGGCCGTGCCGGCGAACGCGAACCCCACGCCGCACACCGCGTTCCATCCGCCCCAGGCCCAGGCGCTGCCCGCGAGCGCCGCGCCGAGTGCGCCGCCGACGAAGAACAGGCCGACGAACAGCCCGTTCAGGCGGCCGCGTGCGGCCGGGTCCAGCAGGTTGATCGCGCGGCGGCCGATCGTCTGGTCGACGATGACGCCCGCGTCCAGCAATGCCGCACCGCCGGCCAGCAGCGCGAGTGCGACGCCGCGATGCGCATGTGTGTCGAAACCGAACCAGCCGGCCCCGGCGATGCCCAGCACGACGAGCGCCGCGAGCATCGTGCCGTGCGCGATCCGCTGCGCGGCCGGGCCGTGGCCATGGTCGCCGGCGCGGCCGGCCAGCGGCGTGACGATCGCGCCGCTGGCGCCCGCGAACGCGAACAGCGCGATTCCGTGCAGGTCGAGCGCGAACGGCGGCTGCGCGAGCCGCAGCCCGACGGCCGTCCAGAACGCGCTGAACGCGGCCATCGCGAGCGCGGCCGACAGCGCATGCCGGCGCAGCACCGGTTCGTCGGCGAGCAGGCGCCCCAGCGACGCGAGCAGCGTGCGGTAGCCGGCCGTGATCGACGGCGTGCGCGCCGGCAGGCGCAGCGCGAGCACGACGGCGATCGCCGCATTCGCGACCGCGGCCAGCAGGTAGAACGCGCGCCACCCGGCCGAACCCGCGATCAGGCTCGCGAGCGGCCGCGACAGCAGGATGCCGAGCATCAGCCCGCTCATCACGTTGCCGACCGAGCGGCCGCGCTGCGTTTCGGGCGCCATCGACGCGGCCATCGGCACGAGCATCTGGATCACGCTCGACGCCGCGCCGGCCGCCAGCGTCGCCAGCAGGAACACGGTGCCCGATTGCGTGAACGCGGGCAGCGCGAGCGCCGCGGCACACGCGGCGAGCGTCGCGACGATCAGGCGGCGGTTCTCGAGCAGGTCGACCAGCGGCACGAGCAGCACGAGCCCGGCCGCGTAGCCCAGCTGCGGCAGCATCGCGACGAGGCCGGCGAGGCCGGGCGGCAGGTGCAGGTCGGCGCTGATCGGGCCCGTCAGCGGTTGCGCGGCGAACAGGTCCATCACGATCACGCCGACCGTCGCGGCGAAGAACAGCGTCATCCCGGTGCTCAGCGCGGGCGGCGCGGCGACAGACGGGGGAACGGAGGCGGGACAACGGTGGGCAGGGCAGTTCATCGGAAGCCTGGGAGAGGGAGCGAAGGAATCCCCATCGTAGGTGTCCGATGTTTATGCGACAATTGAAATATGTCTAACATGATTATGCGAGTTTGTTTTGAATACGCGTGATCTCCTGGCGTTCGTGGCGGTGGTCGACAGCGGGTCGATGGTCGCCGCGGCCGCGAAGCTCCACCTGACGCAGCCGGGCCTGACGCGGCGTGTGCAGAACCTCGAAACGCTGCTCGGCGTGCCGCTGCTCGAGCGGCAAAGCAAGCCGCTGAAGCCGACCGCCACCGGGCGCGACGTCTACGCGCTCGCGCGCAACGTGCTGGGTGCGGTCGACGAACTGATGGCGGCGGGCGCGCCGGACAGCGAGCCGTCCGGCGAGCTGCGCATCGGCGTGCCGCCGTTCCTGTCCGAGCTCGCGCTCGAGCGGCCGATCGACCGGCTGCGCGACGCGTTCCCGCGCCTCACGCTGCGCGTGACGGCCGGCTGGTCGCCGGCGCTGATGCAGGGCATCGAGCGCGGTGCGCTCGACGTCGCGGCCGTGATGGTGCCGGCCAGTACGGTGCTGCCCGACGCGTTCGCCGCGACGCTGCTCGCGACGCAGCCGACGGTGCTCGTTGCCGCGCGCGACTTTCCGCTGCCGGACGGTCCGCTGTCGCTCGACACGCTGTCGGGTTTTTCGTGGGTGTTGAGCCAGGACGGCTGCGGGATGCGCTCGGCGCTGAGCCGCGCGCTCGGCGCGGCCGGGCTGCCGTTCGACGTCGCGGTCGAGGCGTTCGGCTCGGAGCTGCAGCTCTCACTCGTCGCGCGCGGCGCCGGGATCGGCATCGCCGCGCCGAATGCGCTGGCGCGCAGTGCGCATCGCGACGCATTGAGGGTGGTGGAAACGGCGGGGCTGGAAACGCGGATCAACGTGTGGATCGTGCACGGCACGCTGCCGGGCCGGCTGGTGCGGCCTGTCGCGCTGCTGCGCGACGCGCTGGGCGAGGTGCTCGACCGCGAGAACGGGGGAGGGTCAGATGCGGCAATGGCGAACTAGAGGCAGCGTTCGAGGGAAAATCCTTATTTTCTCTACGGAAATGTTGCAATGCGGAAATCGATTCGATATAGTGACACCTGTCTCCTCCATGTCTCCTCTGATATGGATTCAGCCCGCCGGTTAGGCGGGCTTTTTTTTGCCTGCGATTTTGCCGCGGCGATCCATTCGTCGGCGCGCGCCGGCGTCAGAACTTGTACGTCATCCCGACGTAGCTGATGATCGGGTCCGCCTTCAGGTCCGATTTCGATTCCGCGAGCACCGAACCGTCGGCCGCCTTGATCGTCACCGTCGACGTCGTCTTCAGCGGGATGTACGTCACCGATGCGATCAGCCCGAAGTGCTCCGTCATGTTGTACTGCAGGCCCGCGTTGAACACCGGTTGCCATGACGACGACGCCTTCGCTTCCACCGATGTCGTCCCCGGCTTGCCCGCGCCCGCCGCGAGGATCGCGCCGAGGTTGTCCTGCGTCTGCTTGATGAAGTTCGTGTTGAGCTGCAGGTCGCTGAACCAGTTGTACGACACGCCGAGGCCGAGGAACGGCCGGAACTTCGCGGTCGCCTGCCCGAAGTAGTACTGCAGGATCACCGCCGGGCTCCACTGCCGCACGCTCTTCACGATCGGGTTGACCGACGCCAGCCCGATGTTCTGCGTGCCGAGCGCGCCGGCAGGTCCCGGCGGCTTGATCGTGCCCTGGCCCGACACCTTGAACACCGGCGGCACGCCCGCCACCGACGTGACCGCGATGTGGTCGGTCAGGAAGTGGCTGACCGTCAGGCCGACGGTGTCGGCGCCGCTCGTGTGCAGCCCCGTGCCCGCCGACGTGAACGACGGCGGCAGCCGCAACGGCGTGTTGATCGGCGTCGGCGCGACGTTGGTCGTCATCGGCGTGCTGCTCTGCTGCGGCATGATGTGGAACCAGCCCAGCGTGACGACGTTGCTGCCGGCGCTCTGCGCGTGCGCCGCGAGCGGCGCCAGCACGGCGGCGCCGGCCGCCGCGCGGAGAAGGGTTGTCTTCATCACGGCTTTTCCCTCCGCTTACTGGACGAATGCGCCGATCGTGAAATACGGCGTCGATCCCGCGTTGTCGAGGAAACCGAACACGCCACCCGAGAAGATGAACTTGCCGGTCGGCGACGTGCTGCTTGCGCCCGTGTGGGTCGTCGTGACCGTGCCCGGCACCTTCTGCGTGTAGTCGAGGTCGAGCACGCGCGTGAGCGACGCCTGGGACGGCTGGAACGGATCGAGCAGCGTCGCCTGGGTGTTGATCAGCGCGGTGGTCCGGTAGTTGAACTCGCTGTCGACGCCGATGTACTCGCCGTTCTGCGAACCGGCCGCGATCGCCGTCTGCGGCGCGAGGATCGAGATGCTCGATTCGTCGTCCGCGGTGAGGCCCGGCACGCCGTTGCTGTCCGGCGTCGGGTTCGGGTTCGCGACGCCCGTGCGCACGAGGATCGGCACGAGCTGGTTGCGCAGCTTGCCGACGATCATGAAGCCCTTGCCCTGCGGCGTGGCCGACAGCGTCGGCTTCAGCTGGCTCTGGTAGTTGTTCGACTGGAACGCGCCGCTGCCGTCCGCGGACAGCGCGAAGTTCGAGCCCTGCTGCGTGCACGCGCCGCCGGCGAACTGGCCGGTCGAGTCGCACTTGGTCCACGAGCCGTCCGCGTTGATCGTCACCTTCGCGTCGATCGATGCCGGCGCGAACTTCTGCGACGGCACTTCGCCGAAGCCGGTGTGGCTGTACGTGCCGGCGACCTTCGTGATGTCGGTCTCGATCGACGAGAAGCCGATGAACGGGTAGTACGGGAATTTCGTGTCGGGCACCGCGGCCTGGCCGAGCACGCCGTCGAACTGGATTTCCTTGCCGGGGATCGTGCCGCCCGCGACGCCGAAGCCGACGAAGATCCGCGCCGGGCGCGATGCGTCGAGGCTCGCGCCGTTCAGCCGGAACGCGCACTGGTTCAGCTTGTTGGTCGGCAGCAGCGTTTCCTGCGTGAGCGTGCCGCTGTCGACGGTGCCCGCGCGGGTCGGCGTGACCGTGCCGGTCGTGCGCGGCACGGCCGATTCGACGTACGTCACCTGCCAGGTCATCTTGGTCGTGTCGAGCTGGACCTTCGCGAGTTCGCCGCTGCCCGCGCCGCCCGTGAACACGGTGCTGTAGTCGAGCGTGGCGGGACAGAGCCGGTCTTCGACGAGCGGCGGCGGGTTGTCGCTGCCGCCGCCGCAGGCGGAAAGAAGGGGGGCGGCAAGGGCCGCCGCCAGAATGAGGTTGCGCTTCATGTTGCTCCTCCAGATTTGTCTTGTACGGCGGCCAGCTCCCTGTCGGCCGCTTCTGTTCGTCGTGCTCGTCCTGCTCGCGCCGTGCCGCGCGCGTCGTGCGTTACGCGACGGCGGACGGGCCGCCGCCGCGTCCCCGTTCGCTACTTGCTGATCTGCGCGCCCACGCCGAAGTACGGTGTCGACGAAGTCGTCGAGTTCGCCGACGTCGACGTGACGCCGCCGTTCACCGTGCCCTGGATCAGTGCCGCGTACAGGCCGCCCGTCGCGATCACCACGCCCGATGCGGACGGGTAGTTCGTGCCGGACGGCGGCCTCGGTGTCGTCGTCGCGTTCAGCAGGCCCGGCGTCGTCTGGCCGTAGTCGAGCGTGAAACCGTCTTCCTCGACCTGCGTGGACGGATTGATGAACGACGCGTTGCCGCCGCGGATCAGCGCGGCCGTGTACTTGAAGTTCGAGTCCGCGCCCGCGTAGCCGCCGTCGATCGTGCCCGACTGGATCGCCGTCGCCGCACCGAGCACCGCGATGCCCGATTCGTCGTCGACCTGCGCGTCGACGTGCAGCGGCGGCGTGCCGAGGTTCACGTTGCCCGTGCGCACGATCACCGGCACCGTCGCGCCGTTGAGCTGGCCGATCACCATGTGCGCGGTCGCCGACTTGCCGGTCGCGCCGACGATCGGCAATTGCGTCTGCGGCAGCGTCTGCGGCGCCTTCGTGCTGTCGAAGTAGCCGCCGTTCGCGCTCGTCTTCCACGGGTCGCCGGTCGTCTGGCAGCCGCCCGAGCCGCTCGACGTGCACGCGCCGTTCGCATCGAACGTCTCGCTCGAATTCGTGCCCTTCGTCGCGTAGTCGCCCGACGGCACGAGGTGGTAGATCAGCGCGTTGTACGTGCCCGGCAGCTTCGACAGGTCGGTCGTCGTGTTCGCGAAGCCGAGGAACGGATAGAAGTCGAAGTGACGGTTGGGCACCTTGCCGACGTCCTTTGCCACCACGATCGGGCCGACGGCGATCGTCAGTCCGTCGTACTGGATCGTCGCGCCCGGAATGCCGCCGCCCGCGACGCCCATGCCGACCAGCAGCATCGGCGGGTTCGCCTGGTTGAAGTCGGCGGCCGTCGAATAGGTCGAGCCGTCCGGCGCGGGGCCCGTGCCCGGCGTGAGGACGAATGCGCAACGCGTCTGCTCGGCGGTCGGCAGCGTGCCGGTCGGCGGGTGGATGACCTTGCCGGTGATGGTCGTGCCGACGCGGCTCGGCGTGACGGTGCCCGTCTTCAGCGGAATCGGCGATTCGAGCCACTTGAGCGTGTACGTCATCGCGACCGCGTCGATGTTGACGCTGACGATCTCGCCGCTACCGGCGCCGCCGAGATACGTGCTCTTCACGATGTCGGCGTTGGCCGGGCACAGCGCGCCGTTGATGGGCTGCGACGGCGGCGGCCCTTGCGTGCCGCAACTCGATCCGGAACATTGGGGCGCGTTGATCGGCGCGAGCGCGCCGCCGGAGTCCCCTCCACCACATGCAACCAGGAAAGGGGCGATGGCAAAGGCCGTTGCCACCCCCTTCGATAAGGCGTGCGACATGCCGCTGTCTCCAATCGTTTAATTGTGCGAGCTAATGTCGCTGCCTGGGTTTTTGCTGTCAATTGATGAACCCGTCTAAAAAAGGCGATTGAAACGGGAATCGTGTTTTGAGTCCTTGCCTGACATGGCATTCGGTAAGAATTTAAACGTGCGGCAGGCCGAGAAAAGCTTCCTGAGTGGGGGATGCGCGACGCCCGGCACGCTCTCGGCGCGCCTTCCTGCGGATAACGGCAGCGTTTAAAGCGACGGTATCCGGTTTATCCCTATTCGGGATTGACTGGAGCAGGATCGGGGGATTTAATTCGCCGGTAATCGCGCAATGGAAAGCTTGTAAATATTTGTAAATGCGCGATCAGGGATTTTTTATTTATTGCCTGATATGGATAAATAAAAAGCCGGCCACTGGCCGGCTTTGCATTGCATGCGATGCTGAATCAGCGTTTGAGACCTGCGTCCTCGGCCGCGCCGATGTTCAGGTTCATGCACTGGATCGCGGCGCCCGACGCGCCCTTGCCGAGGTTGTCGAGGCGCGCGACCGTGACGAAGCGCTCGGCATTGCCGAACACGAACAGGTCGACACGGTTCGTATCGTTGTTCGCCTGTACGTCGAAGAAGCCGCCGTCGAGGTTCGCGTCCGCATCGAACGGTGCGACGCGCACGAACGCTTCGTCCGCGTAGTACTCGGCGAACACACGCTGCACGTCCTGCGGCGTGGCGCGCTTCGCGAGCTGCTCGGGCGTGAAGTAGGTCGTCACCGCGAGCCCCTTCAGGAACGGGCCGACGATCGGCGTGAAGATCGGTGCGTTCGCGAGGCCCGTGTGCGCGGCCATTTCCGGCAGGTGCTTGTGCGTGAGGCCGAGCGCATACGGGCGCGGGCTCGCGAGCTTGCCGCCGGGCGCCGCGCTTTCGTATTCGGCGATCATCGACTTGCCGCCGCCGCTGTAGCCGGTGATCGAGTAGCTGTGCGCGGCGAACGTCGGCGCGACGATCCCTGCGTCGACGAGCGGGCGCATCGCGAGCACGAACGCCGAGGCGTGGCAGCCGGGCACGGCGATGCGCTTCGACGTCCGAATCTTCTCGCGCTGCGCGCGGGTCAGCTCGGGCAGGCCGTAGGCCCAGTCGGCGCTCGTGCGGAATGCGGTGCTCGCGTCGATCAGCGTCGTGTTCGGGTTCTCGACGAGCGAGGCCGATTCGCGCGACGCGACGTCCGGCAGGCACAGGAACGTGACGTCCGACGCGTTGATCAGGCGGCGGCGCTCGTCGACGTCCTTGCGCTTCGCTTCATCGATACGCAGGATCTCGATGTCGTTGCGTGCCGACAGGTATTCGAAGATCTTGAGGCCGGTCGTGCCTTCCTGGCCGTCGACAAAAACTTTGGTGCTCATTTCGCTCTCACTGGATGAAACGCGGGCCCGCGCCCGGAAACCGCCATTTTAAGACGCGATCCGATGGGTCTGCGCCGCGCGGGGCGAAAAAAGACGGCCGCCGGCCGTCTTGTGTCCCTTTGCGACGCCCGCCGGTGCGGGCGTGCGGGCGTCAGGGGCGTGTTCAGCGGGCGCCGGCGTCCCAGCGTGCGGTCGCTTCGGCCACGCGCCGGCCGAATGCCTTGCCGGTCTCGAGGTCGCCCGGCAGCGGGCCTTCGTCGGGCGTCGCGTCGGCCGGCGATTGCGCGAGCAGGCCCGTGGAGCCGCCGAGGTAGTTGATGTCGTTGCGCGTGGCCGCCTTCGAGTTGGCCGGCATCAGGCTCGTGCCGACCCACACCATCCCGTGCTGCATCGCCAGCGTGACGAAATATTGAATCGTCGAGAACTTGTCGCCGTTCATCGTCGCGGAGTTCGTGAAGCCCGCGGCGACCTTGTCCTTCCACTTCTGCGTGAACCACGCTTTCGACGTGGCATCGGCGAATTGCTTGAACTGCGCCGACGGGCCGCCCATGTAGGTCGGCGCGCCGAAGATGATCGCGTCGGCCGCGTCGAGGGCGGCCCAGCCCGCGTCGTCGAGGTCGCCGACGGCGATCAGGCGCACGTTCGCGCCGGCGTCCTGCGCGCCGGCATGCACGGCCTCGGCCAGTTTCTGCGTGTGACCGTAGCCGCTGTGATAGACGATGACGATGTTCGACATGAAGCGTTCTCCGGAAAGGGACGGGAACGGCGGACCGCAGGCTCGCCGCGTCACGCGCCGCCTGCCGGCGGCGCGACGGTCGCGCGGCAGGGATTGCCGCGGCCGGTGACGACGAGTCTAGCAAGCCGAAATGACGAGACAACGTGCGCGCGCGGCGCACTGAAATTCGCGGCGGACGGCCATCGCGGCGGCGCCGTCTGGCGGCGCATGGCGCCGCTACTGGCCGTAAGTGACCGTGAATTGCGCGGTGCCGATCGCCAGCGTGCCGATCTCGTGCTCGAACATCGGCGCGGGGCGGCCCTGCGACACGCGCAGGTCGGTGCCTTTCAGCGCGTAGACGGTGATCACGTAGCGGTGCGGCTTGCCGGGCGGCGGGCACGGGCCGCCGTAGCCGTCGCTGCCGAAGTCGTTGCGCGCCTCGCTCGCGCCGATGCGCCGCAGGAAGCCGGATGCGCTCGCGTCGGCCGGCAGGCTCGTGACGGTGGCCGGGATGCCCGCGACGGCCCAGTGCCACCAGCCGTGGCCGGGCGCATCGGGATCGAAGATCGTGACCGCATAGCCGCGCGTGCCGGCCGGCGGGTTGTGCCATGCGAGCTGCGGCGAGCGGTTCGCGCCCTTGCAGTCGCCGCGGTCGAATACGTTCGCGGCGCGCACGCGCCCGCCGGGCGTCAGGTCGTCGCTCGTCACGGTGAACGGGCTTTCCGCGTGTGCGGGCAGCGCCGCGAGCACGGCGGCGCAGAGCAGGACGAAGCGGATGGACGGAGACGGGTGACCCGATGGCGCAGGCGGAGTGGTCCGGCGATCCACACGCATATGGCGCTTCTCCCGTCACGTGGGCCGGCCCGATGCTCCCGGCGTTGTTGGCGTTGTGTGTTGCCCGCGCAGCTGATGGCGGCGATGGTTCAAGTCTAGCATTAGGGTTCGATGAACGACGCACGCCGCAGCCCGCGATTGCGCCCGGTCATCGTGCGGATCGGCGGACGAAAAAAAACCGCCCGCGATCGGGCGGGCGGTTTTTCGGCCAGGACGCCGGCATGCAGGCCGGCGCGGCGTCATTCCTTCGGGGCCGTCGCGCCGCCGTGCGCCGCCGACCACTCGGCCGGCGCGTGCAGGAATTTCTCGACTTCGTCGAGCGTCTTCGTTTCGAAGTAGCCGGAGGCCTTCGCGACGCGCAGCACGTCCCACCACGTCGCCAGCGCATGCAGGTCGACGTCGATATCCTTCAGGACCGACACGCTTTCCTTGAAGATGTTGTAGTGGAACAGCACGAAGCAGTGGTTCACCGTCGCGCCCGCGGTGCGCAGCGCGTTGACGAAGTTGATCTTGCTGCGGCTGTCGGTCGTCAGGTCTTCCACCAGCAGCACGCGCGAGCCTTCTTCCAGATGGCCTTCGATCTGCGCGTTGCGGCCGAAACCCTTCGGCTTCTTGCGCACGTACTGCATCGGCACCATCATCCGGTCCGCGATCCAGGCCGCGAACGGGATGCCGGCCGTCTCGCCGCCCGCCACCGCGTCGATCTGCTCGAAGCCGATGTCGCGCGTGATCGTCGTTTCCGCCATTTCCATCAGCGCCCGGCGCACGCGCGGGTACGAGATCAGCTTGCGGCAGTCGATATAGACGGGGCTTGCCCAGCCGGACGTGAAGATGAACGGTTTTTCGGCGTTGAAGTGCACCGCCTGCACTTCGAGCAGGATTTTGGCGGTCGTATCCGAGATCGACTGACGATCGTAGCCTGTCATGGGCATTCCTTGGGTGATGAGCGAGGAGCGGGCGCGGGCCCGGTGGCGCAGCAAGGGGAACCTGCCCAGGGGGCCGGGGCGCGATCGGAGGACCAATCGCATCGCTGCGCGCGTAGCCGGCTATTTTACCCGATTCAGGCCGGTTTTCGGCGGAATTCGCGCAGGTTCGCGTGGCCCCTCACCACCGGCGAAACAAACGGGGCGCGACCGACCCGGTGCCGATGCCTGGGATGCGGCGCTGCACCAACGGGCGTCATTTAGGGGGTGTACACTAGGCGACCCTTAGAAATCGTTCAGTACTTTGTACTTTCCTCTTGCCACCCGCCAAGGTTCGATGGCGTGCCGACCCGGCGCGTCGCGTGCCGTCTCGCAGTCGACCACCCCCTCGATTCAAGCAGACGCGGCCGAAGGTGCTGTGTACTGAGCCGTCAATATTTCGCATGTCTCTCGCAGGTCAATCATGGACGAACAACTGAAGCAGGCCGCTCTCGCTTATCACCTGAATCCGAAACCCGGCAAGATTTCGGTCACCCCCACCAAGCCGCTGTCGAACCAGCTCGATCTGTCGCTCGCATATTCGCCGGGCGTCGCCGCCGCGTGCGAGGCGATCCACGCCGATCCGCTCGACGCGCAGAAGTACACGTCGCGCGGCAACCTGGTCGGCGTGATCACGAACGGCACGGCCGTGCTCGGCCTCGGCAACATCGGCCCGCTCGCCGCGAAACCGGTGATGGAAGGCAAGGGCTGCCTCTTCAAGAAATTCGCGGGCATCGACGTGTTCGACATCGAGCTGTCGGAGTCCGACCCCGACAAGCTCGTCGAGGCGATCGCGATGCTCGAGCCGACGCTCGGCGGCATCAACCTCGAGGACATCAAGGCGCCGGAATGCTTCTACATCGAGCAGAAGCTGCGCGAGCGCATGAAGATCCCCGTCTTCCACGATGACCAGCACGGCACCGCGATCATCGCGTCGGCCGCGATCCTGAACGGCCTGAAGGTCGTCGGCAAGAAGCTGTCCGACGTGAAACTCGTGTGCTCGGGCGCCGGCGCCGCGGCCATCGCGTGCCTGGACCTGCTGGTGAACCTCGGCCTGACGAAGTCGAACATCCTGGTCGCCGATTCGAAGGGCGTGATCTACGAAGGGCGCGGCAACCTCGACCCGTCGAAGCAGCGCTACGCGGCCACCACCGACGCGCGCACGCTTGCCGACGCGATCGTCGGCGCGGACGTGTTCCTCGGCTGCTCGAGCGCGGGCGTGCTGAAGCAGGACATGGTCAAGACGATGGGCGAGCGCCCGCTGATCCTGGCGCTCGCGAATCCGGAACCGGAAATCCGCCCGGAAGACGCGAAGGCCGTGCGCCCGGACGCGATCGTCGCGACCGGCCGTTCGGACTACCCGAACCAGGTCAACAACGTGCTGTGCTTCCCGTTCATCTTCCGCGGCGCGCTCGACGTCGGCGCGACGACGATCACGGAAGAAATGAAGCTCGCGTGCGTGCGCGCGATCGCCGAGCTGGCGCAAGAAACCGACCAGAGCGAGGAAGTCGCGAAGGCGTACGAAGGCCACTCGCTCGAATTCGGGCCGGATTACCTGATCCCGAAGCCGTTCGACCCGCGCCTGATCATCAAGATCGCGCCGGCCGTCGCGCAAGCCGCGATGGATTCGGGTGTCGCCACGCGCCCGATCCAGGACATGGACGCGTACCGTGAGCAACTCGGCGCGACCGTCTACCGCACCGGCATGGTGATGCGCCCGGTGTTCGCGACCGCGAAGCAGAAGCAGGCCCGCATCGTGTTCGCCGAGGGCGAGGACGAGCGCGTGCTGCGCGCCGCGCAGTTCGTGCTGCAGGAAAAGATCGCCAGGCCGATCATCGTCGGCCGTCCGTCGGTCGTCGACATGCGCCTGCAGAAGATCGGCTCGAAGCTGAAGGCCGGCGTCGATTTCGAAATCGTCGATCCGGAAGACGATGCGCGCTACCACCGCTACTGGCAGGCGTATCAGGAAATCGGCGCGCGCGACGGCGTGACGCCGGAAGTCGCGAAGGCCGCGATGCGCAAGTTCAACACGCTGATCGGCACGATGCTCGTGCACCTGGGCGACGCGGACGGGATGATCTGCGGGATGATCGACACGTTCCACAGCCACCTGAAGTTCATCGAGCAGGTGCTGGGCCGCGCGAAGGGCGCCGAGCACTTCGCCGCGATGAACCTGCTGATGCTGCCGGGCCGCAACCTGTTCGTGTGCGACACGTACGTGAACGAGCTGCCGAGCGCCGAACAGCTGGCCGACATGACGATCCAGGCCGCGGCCGAGATCGAGCGCTTCGGCATCGCGCCGAAGGCCGCGCTGCTGTCGAACTCGAACTTCGGCAGCGCGCCGTCGGCGTCGTCGCGCCGGATGGGCGAGGCCCGCAAGCTGATCGTCGAACGCGCACCGAACCTGGAAGTCGACGGTGAAATGCACGGCGACGCGGCACTGTCGGAAGTGATCCGCAAGCAGGCGTTCCCGGGCACGACGCTGTCGGGCGAAGCGAACCTGCTGATCATGCCGAACGTCGAGGCGGCGAACATCGCGTACAACCTGCTGAAGATGGTCGGCGGCGAAGGCGTGACGGTCGGCCCGTTCCTGCTCGGCGCGGCGAAGCCGGTCCACATCCTGACGCCGGCCGCGACCGTGCGCCGGATCATCAACATGACGGCCGTTGCCGCCGCGAACGTGAACACGAAGTAAGTTCGCGCCCGCGTGTGCCGCGCTCGATGCGCGGCGCAATGAAAAACGCCACGGAACCTGCGTTCCGTGGCGTTTTTTTTCGCATGAACCGCAACGGCGGGGCGGGCGGGGCGTCCCGAGCGCGAACGCCTCGCCTGCCGCGTCCCGTTACGCGACCTGCTGGTGCGACTGGCCGCCTGCCGGCGAACGCCACTTCGTCAGCAGCGTGTCCCACTTCCGGCGTACCGCGCGCAGGTTGTTCTCCTTCACGTGGCCGTAGCCGCGAATGCCGTCCGGCAGCGCCGCGAGCTCGAGCGCGAGCGGGCGGTTGGCCGCGTTCAGTTTGCCGAGCACCTCGCCGATCAGCGCTTCGTACTCGCCGATCAGCGCGCGCTCGGTGCGGCGCTCCTCGGTGCGGCCGAACGGATCGAGCCCCGTGCCGCGCAGGAACTTCGCTTTCGCGAGCAGCCGGAACGCCGACATCATCCACGGGCCGTACGCCTTCTTCACGAGATGGCCGTGAGCATCCGTCTTCGCGAACAGCGGCGGCGCGAGGTGGAATTTCAGCTTCCAGTCGCCTTCGAACTGCGCGCTCAGGCGCGCGAGGAACGCGGGGTCGGACTGCAGTCGCGCGACCTCGTATTCGTCCTTGTACGCCATCAGCTTGAACAGGTTGCGCGCGACCGCTTCGGTCAGTTGCTCCTGCACCGTGTCGCCGTCCGCCAGCGCGCGTTCGGCGGCGCGCACCTTGTCGACGAAGGCCGCATAACGCGAGGCGTACGCGGCATCCTGGTACGCGGTGAGGAATTCCACACGCTTCGCGATCAACGCGTCGACCGCCTTCTTCGTGTGCAGCGCGATCACCGTGGCGCCTTGCGCGGGACGTGCGTCGCCGGCCGCGGCCTGCTTCACGCTGGCGAGGTCGTACGCGGCGCGGCGGCCCCAGTCGAATGCCGCACGGTTCTTCTCGACCGACACCGCATTCAACTCGATCGCCCGTTCGAGCGACGCGAGCGTGAGCGGCAGCCAGCCTTTCTGCCACGCGTAGCCGAGCACGAACGGGTTCGTGTAGATCGCGTCGCCGAGCAGCGCGACCGCGAAGCGGTTCGCGTCGATGAAGTCGACCGCGGTGCCTGCCGCCGCGCGGATGTCGTTCTCCGCGGACAGCCCCGGGAATGCCCAGTTCGGGTTCTTGATGAACTCGGCGGTCGGCGTCTGCGCGCTGTTGACGACCACGCGCGTCGTGTCGTGCCGCATCCGCGACGTGCACTCGTCGCCGGCCGTGACGATCGCGTCGCAGCCGATCACGAGGTCGGCTTCGCCCATCGCGATCCGCGTCGCATGGATGTCGGTCGGCGCGTGCGAGATCTGCACGTGGCTCATCACGGCGCCGCCCTTCTGCGCGAGGCCGGTGACGTCGAGCACGGTCACGCCCTTGTTTTCCAGATGCGCGGCCATCCCGAGCAGCGCGCCGATCGTGACGACGCCCGTGCCGCCGACGCCCGTCACGAGCACGCCGTACGCACGGTCGATCTCGGGCAGCGTCGGTTCCGGGATCGGCGGCAGCGCGTTGCCGTCGACCGAAACCGCCTTCGGCTTCTTCAACTGGCCGCCCTCGACCGTGACGAAGCTCGGGCAGAAGCCCTTCACGCACGAGAAATCCTTGTTGCAGCTCGACTGGTTGATCTGGCGCTTCGTGCCGAATTCGGTTTCCAGCGGCTCGACCGACAGGCAGTTCGACTGCACCGAGCAGTCGCCGCAGCCTTCGCACACCGCGTCGTTGATCACGACGCGTTTGGCCGGATCCGGATACGTGCCGCGCTTGCGGCGACGGCGCTTCTCGGTCGCGCAGGTCTGGTCGTAGATCAGGATCGTCGTGCCCTCGATCTCGCGCAGCTCGCGCTGCACATCGTCGAGCTGGTCGCGGTGATGGACCGTCACGCCCGGCGCGAGCAGCGCCTTCTGGCTGTCGTACTTCTCCGGCTCGTCGGTCACGATCACGATCTTCTTCGCGCCTTCGGACGCGAGCTGGTGCGTGATCTGCGGCACCGTCAGCACGCCGTCGACCGGCTGGCCGCCCGTCATCGCGACGGCGTCGTTGTAGAGGATCTTGTAGGTGATGTTCGCCTTCGACGAAATCGCCGCGCGCACGGCCAGCAGGCCCGAGTGGAAGTAGGTGCCGTCGCCGAGGTTCGCGAACACGTGCTTCTCGTCCGTGAACGGCGCCTGGCCGATCCACGGCACGCCTTCGCCGCCCATCTGGCTGAAGGTACTCGTGCTGCGGTCCATCCACACGGTCATGTAGTGGCAGCCGATGCCGGCGATCGCCCGCGAGCCTTCCGGCACGTTGGTCGACGTGTTGTGCGGGCAGCCCGAGCAGAACCACGGCTTGCGCTCGGTCTGCACATGCGGCTTCGCGAGCGCCATTTCCTTCGCGTTGATCACCGCGAGCCGCGCGGCGATGCGCGCGCGCACGTCGGACGGCAGCTCGAACTTCTCGAGGCGCGTCGCGATCGCCTTCGCGATGATCGCCGGCGACAGCTCGTAGTGCGCGGGCAGCAGCCAGTTGCCCATCGGCACCGACCATTCGCCGCCGGCGCCGTCCTTCTCGTCGAACTTGCCGAACACGCGCGGGCGCTGGCCGTCCGGCCAGTTGTACAGCTCTTCCTTGATCGCGTATTCGAGAATCTGGCGCTTTTCCTCGACGACCAGGATTTCGTCGAGGCCGCGCGCGAACGCCTGCGCGCCCTGTGCTTCGAGCGGCCATACGCAGCCGACCTTGTAGAGCCGGATGCCGATCCGCGCGCAGGTGTCGTCGTCGAGGCCGAGATCGGTCAGCGCCTGGCGCACGTCGAGATACGCCTTGCCGCCCGTCATGATCCCGAAGCGCGCGTTCGGCGAATCGATCTCGATCCGGTCGAGCTTGTTCGCGCGCACATAAGCGAGCGCGGCATACCACTTGTAGTCGAGCAGCCGCGCTTCCTGCACGAGCGGCGGGTCGGGCCAGCGGATGTTCAGCCCGCCTTCCGGCAGGATGAAATCGGTCGGCAGCACGATCTCGGTGCGATGCGGGTCGATGTCGACCGACGCCGACGATTCGACGACATCCGTCACGCACTTGAGCGCGACCCACAGGCCCGAGTAGCGGCTCATCGCCCAGCCGTGCAGGCCGAAATCGAGATATTCCTGCACGTTGGACGGGAACAGCACGGGCAGGCCGCACGCCTTGAAGATGTGTTCGGACTGGTGCGCGAGCGTCGACGATTTCGCCGCGTGGTCGTCGCCGGCGAGCACCAGCACGCCGCCGTGCTGCGACGAGCCGGCCGAGTTCGCGTGCTTGAAGACGTCGCCGGTGCGGTCGACGCCCGGGCCCTTGCCGTACCACATGCCGAACACGCCGTCGTGCTTCGCGCCGGGGTACAGGTTCACCTGCTGCGAGCCCCATACGGCGGTGGCGGCGAGATCTTCGTTGAGGCCGGGCTGGAAGACGATCTGGTGGGCCGCCAGATGCTGCTTGGCTTTCCAGAGCGACAGATCGAGGCCGCCGAGCGGCGAGCCGCGGTAGCCGGAGATGAAGCCGGCCGTATTGAGACCGGCGGCGCGGTCGCGTTCCTGCTGGAGCATCGGCAGGCGCACGAGGGCCTGGATGCCGCTCATGTACGCGCGACCGCGCTCGAGTGTGTATTTGTCGTCAAGCGTGACGGACTTCAGCGCGGCTTCTAGCGACGCGCGTTGGTCTGCGTCTAGCGGGGCATTCATTAACTGTCTCCTCCACCCGGTCTGGGATCACCAAAACTTCGGTTGCGTCGGCATCTTTTGGATGCGTCGGCAGTGGCCGGCATGTTCGCCGGTTTTAAGCGATGGTAGCACTGGGGCAAACCCGCCGCCCATCGGTTCGAATGCGCTTGGAAGGCAGGTGGAATGGCCGCGGCGCACCGAAAAAAGGGGCGTGATGATGCGTTACATCATGTAAAAGCATGTAAAGCCGCGTCCATCTGCGAGCAAATGCCGTTAATCTTGTCGGCCTGCCGGAGGTGCCCGGTCGCGTTGGCTCGTTTCGACGCAATCGGGGAGGCGCCGGCAGTTTTACAGGAGGTGCAATGAACACACGTCATATCCAGAGTTTCCTGATCGTGTCCGCCGCGTTTTTCGCGATGACCGGCCCGGTGCGCGCGCAAGGCGCGAGCGCACTGGCGGCAGCCGGCGCGCAGATGCGTCAGATCGTGCCGGCCCAGGACGCCGCCGCGCAGCCGTCGGCCGAGCGCGCCGTCGAGTCGAAGGCGAACGCGCGTTGATCCGGTCGCGCGGCCGGCAGGCCGCGCCGGAATGAGAGAAGGGCGGGAATCCTCGGATTCCCGCCCTTTTTCTTTGCGCCGCCGGATCGTGCGGCCGGCCCGGTTGCCCGAGGCCGCCGCTTGCCGAGTGCGTCAGGCCTTGTCCTGCACGACGCCGCGGCGGATCTGGTCGAGTTCGATCGACTCGAACAGCGCCTTGAAGTTGCCTTCGCCGAAGCCCTGGTTGCCCTTGCGCTGGATGATCTCGAAGAAGATCGGCCCGATCTGGTTCTCGGTGAAGATCTGCAGCAGCAGGTCGTCGCGCGCGCCGTCGATCAGGATCTTGCGCTTCTTCAGTTCGTCCAGCGATTCGCCGTGGTTCGGCACGCGGCGGTCGACCAGCTCGTAATACGTGTCGATCGTGTCGAGCAGTTTCACTTCCTTGCTGCGCAGGCCGTCGACCGCCTGGTAGATGTCGCTCGCGCCGAGCGCGATGTGCTGGATCCCTTCGCCGTGGTACGCGTCCAGGTATTCCTGGATCTGGCCGGCCGTTTCCGAGCCTTCCTCGTTGATCGGGATGCGGATCTTGCCGCACGGCGACGTCATCGCCTTCGACTTCACGCCCGTCACCTTGCCTTCGATGTCGAAGTAACGCACTTCGCGGAAGTTGAACAGGCGCTCGTAGAACTCGGCCCATTCCTGCATGCGGCCGCGGTGCACGTTGTGCGTCAGGTGGTCGATGTACGTCAGGCCGTGGCCGACCGGGTTCGGGTTCGCGCCGGCGATCGGCTCGAAGTCGACGTCATAGATGCTGATGTCGCCGATCGCGCCCGGCTGCGCGCCGTTCTTGCCGCGCCAGCGGTCGACGAAATAGATCAGCGAATCGCCGATGCCCTTGATCGCCGGGATGTTCAGCTCCATCGGGCCCGTCTTGTTGTCGAAGCCCCACGCGCCGAGGTCGAGCGCGCGCTGGTACGCCTTCGCGGCGTCCTGCACGCGGAATGCGATCGCGCAGATCGACGGGCCGTGCAGGCGCGCGAAGCGTTGCGCGAACGAGTCGGGTTCGGCGTTGATGATGAAGTTGATGTCGCCCTGGCGGTACACCGTCACGTCCTTGTGGCGGTGGCGTGCGATCGCGGTGAAACCCATCCGCTCGAACAGTTGTCCGAGCGCTTTCGGGTCCGGCGCCGTGTATTCGATGAATTCGAAGCCGTCGGTGCCGACGGGGTTGTCCCAGTTGGGGATCTGCATGTCGTGTCTCCTGTGCGGGGCGGTCGGCCCGGGGCGACGTCCGCCTGCCTGGCCTGGTTCGATGTCGACGGCCGCACATGCCCGGGCGTGCGCGGCGAATCGATACATGCGACAGAGTGTAGCGGGCGGGCACGAGCGGAAACTTGCGAACTTAATCGCCGTCCCCTACGATGGCGCAATTTCCAGCCTTGAAACAATCATTGGAGGGCAGAAGATGGCGCAAGCCGAACTGGATGCCATCGACCGGCGGATTCTCGCGATTCTTCAGGAGAACGGGCGCCTGTCGAACCAGGAGATCGCCGAGCGCGTGAACCTGTCGCCGAGCCCGTGCCTGCGGCGGATCCGGCGGCTCGAGGAGATCGGCGTGATCACCGGTTATGTCGCGCTGCTGAACCCGCAGAAGCTCGGGCTCGACCTGCTCGCGTACGTGAGCGTGCGGCTCGAGAAGCGCGGCGGCCTGGCGCCGATGCGGGTCGACGAGACGTCGGCGCGCGCGGGCGCGACCCATGCGGAGCTGTTCCGCGCGGCCGTGCAGACCTGGCCGGAAGTGGTCGCGTGCCACGCGATGACGGGGGACATGGATTACCTGCTGCGCGTGCAGGTGGAGGACATGGCGCATTTCTCCCGCTTCGTGCAGGAGCACTTGCTGCATCATCCGTCGGTGATCGACGTGAAGACGAGTTTTTCGCTCGAATGCTTCAAGGAGACGACGGCGTTGCCGATTCGCTCGGTGCGCTAGTGTGGAGGGAAGGGCGGGAACCGGGCGCGCCGCTGGCGCACCCGGCCGGCCGATGTCAGGCCGTCAGTGCGGCGGGCATCAGCGATTCGATGAACTTCGTCGTGCGGCGCGCCTGGCGCTTCATCGCGTAGTCGAACACCGCGGCCTGTTCCTGCAGCATCTCGGCGATGATCGTCGAGTGGTCGGCCGGCGGCAGCGACAGGTACGCATCGGCTTCGCCGTACGCGTACTCGATTCGCATCCCGGACTTCTTCGCGATGTGCATCATCGTCGCGTTACGCGACAGGCAATGCATGTACAGCATCGTCACGTGCGTATTGCGGCTGCGGATCGCCGCGCGCTCGAACAGCTTCGAGCCGACGCCGCGGCCGCGTGCGCTTTCGAGCACCGACACGCCGAATTCGGCCGTGCGCTTGTCGCCCTCGGCCGGCAGGTAGGCCAGGTGGCCGACGCCGATCAGTTCGAGGTCGTGGTCGAACACGCCGAACACGGTGTCGCGACCGAAGTCGATCGTGCGGACATAGTTCTCGATCACGTGGTCGGGCACCATCTGGCCGAAGCGCAGCAGGCGGTCCTCTTCGCCGAGCGAGAGAAAGTGGGTGAGCATCTGCTCACGGTCTTTGGAAGCCAGTTCCCTGACGAGAACCGGCGCACTGCCGACCGTGCCGGCGACTGCGGCGGGGCCGTTGAATTGCGTGTTCATCGTGGGTTCCTCAGTGTGTGGCTGCACAAGCGGGTTGTGCAATGCAACAGCATTTTACCCGACAGGGGTTGGGGAAAACCCGTATTTGACGTTGTTTGTGCCGAGGAGAAATTCTAAACCCGCTTAGTTCATTTGCTATCTATTTGATTTTTAACGGATTTAAAATTCATCATATGAAACGCGCGACGGGTGATCGCAGTGTACCCATCACGCAACGCATGCTGCTGCGCGGCAATCAAGCCGCCGTCGACAGCCCGCGTTCGATCAGGTCGATCACCTGCTCCGCGAAGTCTCGATAGCCGAGGCGGCCGCCCGGCTTCAGCCACGTGAACGTCCAGTTGATCATTCCGAACACCATCATCGTCACCGACGTTTGGTTTTCCTTCGAGATGCGGTCCGGGTACGCGCGGGCGAGCTGCCGCGTGAATGCCGCGACGATGTCGCGCTGGCGGTCGAGCACGATTTCGCGCTGCGCGTCCTCGAGATACTTCACGTCGTTGAGCAGCGCGACGTGCCGGCTGTGCGACGTCTCGTATTCGGCGAGGAACGCGCGCACGAGCTCGGCGAACGCGTCGCGTTCGCTCAGGCCGCGCCGCTGGCTCGCGCCTTCGACCTCGGCGATGATCAACATCAGCCGTTTGGTATAGCGGTCGAGCAGGTCGAACAGGATCGCTTCCTTGCTCTCGTAATAGTGATAGAGGCGTGCCTTCGACGTGCCGCTCGCGGTCGCGAGATCGGACATCGACGTGCTCGGATAGCTCGTCTGCGCGAATTTCTCGGCGGCCAGATCGAGGATCTGTTCGCGCTGGGATTCGTGGTCGGGCGCTCGGGTACGGGCCATGGTCGAATGGGGAAGATTAGCGGTGCGCGAAAGCCGCGCGGGCCGCGCGCACCTGCGTGGAAGAGAGGGCGTCGGGCGCGTCGTCCTGCAACTCGAGCCGGCCGGCTGCCGCCAGTGCGCGGCAGCGCCACCAGGCGATCGAATCGCTGACGAACAGCCCGCCGCGGTCGGCGGCGGCCATGATGCTGCCGACGAGGCGCCGCGCGGGCAGCCAGTCGGTTTCGGCGTGCGAGACGATAAGCGCGTCGAGATCGGCATAGTAGCCGCTCTTGATCGTGTTGCTGACCCAGTAGCGCAGTTCGGCGTTCAGGTGTTTCGCCTCCTGCCATTCGAGTGCGAGGCGGCCGATGCGCAGTACCGAGACCGGCGCGGCCGCCGGGCGTTTGCGCGCCAGTTCCGCGGGCGAGAACATCCCGGTCGAGCATGCCTGGTCGGTGCGCGACAGCGCCCTGCGCTGCGCCGGGTCGAAATCGGCGGCCGACAGCCGTACCTCGTTCAGGCGCTGCGGCACGTTGCGCAGGTGGTAGGCGACGCGGCGCAGCAGCAGCTTGTCGCCGACGCTCGGCGCGTGCCATACGACCACCTGGCCCGTGTCCATCGCGAGTTGGTCGAGACGCGCGAATTCGCCCTCGATTTCCGCGTTCCAGTCGGGGATCTGGTCGCCGAGCACGTCGTGCCAGAAGGCGGCGCGCGTGTCGGGCGTCTCGTCGGCGCCCTTGAGCGGTCCGACGCCGAGATCGTCGAGCAAACCGACGACGTGCTCGTCGCGCCCGGCTTGCGCGAGTGCCTCGCGCAGCGACGCGGCGGCGGTGCCGCCCTGAATCACATGAATGGTACTCATCGGCCTGTCGTCAACAAAAGAAAACCGCCGGCCGGGCGGACGTCGCGATGTCCAGCCGGCCGGCGGCCCCTAGTGTAAGCGAGATGTGTGACGGCGAGAAACCGCCCGGCGCCGCGGCGCAATGCCGCTCAACGCTCGTCGTAGCTCACGACGACCTTGTCGCTGATCGGGTGGCACTGGCACGTGAGCACGAAACCGTCCTTCACTTCGTGCTCTTCGAGCGTGTAGTTCTTCTCCATGCGCACCTCGCCTTCGATCACCTTCGCGCGGCACGTGCAGCACACGCCGCCCTTGCACGCGTACGGCAGCGCGAGGCCCGCGCGCAGGCCGACATCGAGCAGGCTCACGCCTTCGTACGGCAGGCGCAGCTTGCGCTTCTTGCCGTCGAGCACGATTTCGAGGTCGGCGGCCGGCGTCTGCTCGGTGATTTCGACGGCCGGCGCGCCGGCTTGCGGCAGCGGCGTGCCGAAGCGCTCGACATGCACCTTCGCCTGCGGCACGCCGGCCGCCTTCAGCGCGGCTTCCGCCGCGTCCATCATCGGCGCCGGGCCGCAGATGAACGCTTCGTCGATCGCGTCGGCGGGCGTCAGCGTGCGGAGGAATTCCGCGCATTTCGCCTGGTCGAGCACGCCGTTGAACAGCTCCACGTCCTGCAGGTCGTCCGACAGCACGTGATAGAGGACGAAGCGGTTCATGTAGCGGTTCTTCAGGTCCTTCGAGCTCCTCCGCGAACATGATCGCGTCGACGCTGCGGTTCCCGTAGATCAGCGTGAAGGTGCTGCGCGGCTCGAGTTCGAGCGTCGTCTTCACGATCGCGAGCACCGGCGTGATCCCCGAGCCGCCGGAAAACGCGACGTACTGCTTGCCGTGGTCGGCGTTCAGGTGCGTGAAGAAGCGGCCGTCCGGCGTCATCACGTCGATCGTGTGGCCGGGCTTCAGCGTGTCGAACGCGAAGTTCGAGAAGCGGCCGCCGCGCACGCGCTTGATGCCGATGCGCAGTTCGCCGTCGCGGTCGTAATCCGTCGTGCCGACGCAGATCGAATACGAGCGGCGCGTTTCCTCGCCGTCGATGTGGGTCTTCAGCGTGACGAACTGGCCCTGCGTGAAGCGGTACGCGTCGCGCAGCTCGGGCGGCACGTCGAACGAGACGGTGACGGCGTCGGCGGTCTCGGGCCGCACGTCGCGGATACGCAGCGGATGAAATTGCGGGGTCGCCATATTCAGTAGGGTTTGAAGTAGTCGAAGGGTTCGCGGCAGTCGACGCAGCGATACAGCGCCTTGCAGGCCGTGGACGCGAATTGCGCGAGACGCTCGGTGCGGGCGGAGCCGCAGCGCGGGCAGGCGGGCGCCGCGACCGGCCGCGGCACGAAGCGCACGACGTTTTCCCGTGGCGCGGCGCTGCCGCACTGGCCGACCGGCGGCGCGATGCCGTACGCGCGCAGCTTGTCGCGCGCCTCCTGCGTGATCCAGTCGGTCGTCCACGCGGGCGCGAGCACCGTCTCGATCCGGTGCGGCGGCAGGTCGGCGGCCTGCAGCGCGGCGGCGATGTCCTCGGCGATCTGCGACATGGCCGGGCAGCCCGAGTAGGTCGGCGTGATCACGACCTCGAGCTGGCCGTCGTCCGCGCGGCGGACGTCGCGCAGGATGCCGAGTTCGCGGATCGACACGACCGGAATCTCGGGATCGGGCACGGCTTCCAGCACGTCCCATGCGCGGGCGAGCAGCGGATCGTCGTGGCGCGCGGCGGGTGCGGCGTGGGAGGGGGCAGCGGTCTGGACGGACATCGTCGGGCTCCGTGGCGTTGGCCGGTTACCAGGTTGCGCCGGGATGCTGGCGCGCGAGGCTCTGCATTTCGGCGAGCAGGTAGCCCATGTGCTCCGAGTGCTCGCCCTGCTTGCCGGTCGTCACGTGCTTCACGGGCGCCGGCAGCGCGAGCGTCGCCTCGGCGAGCGCATCGTCCACGTCCGCGCGCCACGCGGCTTCGAGCGCGGCCGGCGCCGGGCCGATGCCCGAAGCGGCGATCGCGTTGTCGATCGCATCGGCCGCGAAGCATTCGCGCGTGTACGGCATCAGGTAGTCGAGCGCATCCTGCGCGCGGCGATGCGATGCGTCGGTGCCGTCGCCGAGGCGCACGAGCCACTCGCGGGCGTGCTGCACGTGATAGCGGGTTTCCTTCACCGATTTCGCGGCGATCGCGGCGAGCTGCGTGTCGGTCGACGTTTCCAGTGCGCTCCATACGTGCAGCATCAATGCCGCGTACAGGAAGTTGCGCACGATCGTCACCGCATAGTCCTTGTCGGCGTGCGCGGTGCCGGAGACCGGCCCGTAGTGCGGCAGCTCGGCGAGCGTGAAGTTCGCGAATTCGCGCTCGGTACGGAAGTACGCGTAGTCGTCCTCGGTCTTCGTCGTGCCGTTGAGCTGGCGCTCGAGCTCGGCCGCGTGCGTATACAGCATGCGCGCCTGGCCGATGAGGTCGAGGCTCATGTTGGTGAGCGCGATGTCTTCCTCGAGGATCGGGCCGTGGCCGCACCATTCGGCGTTGCGCTGACCGAGGATCAGCGCGTTGTCCGCGAGGCGCAGCACGTAGGAGAGGTGTTCGGGCGTGATCGTCATGGCGCGGGCGTTACATGTGGTTGACTTCGTCGGGCAGCGTGTAGAACGTCGGGTGACGGTAGATCTTGTCGCCCGCCGGTTCGAACAGCTCGGCCTTCTCGTTCGGGTCCGACGCGGTGATCGCCGACGACGGCACCACCCAGATGCTCACGCCTTCCTGGCGCCGCGTGTAGACGTCGCGCGCCATGCGCAGCGCCATCGTCGCGTCGGCGGCGTGCAGACTGCCGCAATGCTTGTGGTCGAGGCCCTGCTTGCTGCGCACGAACACTTCCCAGATCGGCCATTCCTTGTTCATCACTTTCTCCTGATTCCTGAATTCGGGTGTTGCCGCTCAGGCGGCGTGCTGTTCGGCGCGGGCGCGGCGCTTCGCTTCGTGCGCGAGCGCGGCTTCGCGTACCCATGCGCCGTCCTCGTGCGCTTTCACGCGGGTCGCGAGGCGTTCCTTGTTGCACGGGCCGTCGCCGTTGACCACGCGCCAGAATTCGTCCCAGTCGATCGTGCCGTAGTCGTGGTGGCCGCGCGCTTCGTTCCATTTCAGGTCGGGGTCGGGCAGCGTCACGCCGAGCACCTTCGCCTGGTCGACCGTCGCGTCGACGAATTTCTGCCGCAGGTCGTCGTTCGAGATCCGCTTGATGCCCCATTTCGCGGACTGGCTGCTATGGACCGAGTCGGCGTCGCTCGGGCCGAACATCATCAGCACCGGCCACCACCAGCGGTCCACGGCCTGCTGGACCATCGCGCGCTGGGCGTCGCTGCCCTTCATCATCGACAGCAGTGCGTCGAAACCCTGACGCTGGTGGAACGACTCTTCCTTGCACACGCGGATCATCGCGCGAGCGTAGGGGCCATACGTGCAGCGGCATAGCGGGATCTGGTTCATGATCGCGGCGCCGTCGACCAGCCAGCCGATCACGCCGACGTCGGCCCAGGTCGGCGTCGGGTAGTTGAAGATGCTCGAATATTTCGCCTTGCCGGCGTGCAGTGCGTCGATCAGCGAATCGCGCGACACGCCGAGCGTTTCGGCCGCGCTATAAAGATAGAGGCCGTGGCCGGCTTCGTCCTGGACCTTCGCGAGCAGGATCGCCTTGCGCTTCAGGCTCGGCGCGCGCGAGATCCAGTTGCCTTCCGGCAGCATGCCGACGACTTCCGAATGCGCGTGCTGCGAGATCTGGCGTACCAGCGTCTTGCGGTATGCGTCGGGCATCCAGTCCTGCGGTTCGATCTTGCCGTCGGCTGCCATCACCGCGTCGAACCGCGCCTGCTCGGGCGACTCGGCTGCGGCGTCGAGCGGTGCGACGTTGCCGGGGATGTCGAGGGATTGCGTGTACATGGCGAGACTCTCGTCCGGTTGAATGTGTGCGAAGTATAAACCAACCGACCGGTCGGTTAATAAATTTCTTGCGGATTTGCGGCGAGACTCGGGTAAACGAGGGACGTCGGGGCGCGATCGGGCGACGCAGCGCGTTCCCGCACGCGAGCCTCGCGCCTTCTGCGGCACAATGCCCGCTTTCCGATGAGGATTTTGCCGATGTCATTCCGAAGCAGTTTCGCCGCGGCCATGCTGGGTGCGGCCGTTCTCGTGTCGCCGCTTGCTGCGTTCGCCGCGCCGGCCGGATGGGTTGCCGCGTGGGCCACCGCGCTGCAGCCGATTCCCGACCTTGCTGCGCCGCCGCCGCTCTACCGCGCGCCCGACGTGGCCGGGCGCGCTGTGCGCCAGATCGTGTACCCGACGGTGTCGGGGCGCGCCGCGCGGATTCGCGTCAGCAATGCGTACGGCCGTGCGCCGCTGGTCATCGAGGCCGCGAGCCTCGCGCGCGCCGGCGAGGGGGCGGCGCTCGCCGGCGGCGCGGTCGCGCCGGTCCGGTTCGGCGGCAAGCCGTCCGTGACGCTCGCGCCCGGCCAGGAGATCGAAAGCGATCCGGTGGCCATCGACGTGGCGTCCGCGCAGCCGTATGCGATCAGTCTCCAGATGGGGCCAAACCAGCGGATGACGGTCTGGCACCGCGTGTCGAACCAGTTCAACTATGTGTCTGCGCCGGGCGATCACGTGAACGATCCCGGCGCCGCCGCGTTCCGTACCCGTTTTACTCAATATGCCTGGGTGACCGAGCTGGCAGTCGAAACAGGTCCCGCGCGCGCCAGTATCGCCGCGATCGGCGACTCGATCACCGACGGGCTGCGCTCCAGCGTGAACCGGAACCGCCGCTGGCCTGACGCACTCGCGCGCCGGCTGACGGCGTCGGGGGCCGATTCGGTCGGTGTCGTGAATCTGGGCATCAGCGGGAACCGGCTGCTCAGCGATTCCGCGTGCTACGGCACGTCGCTGGCGTCGCGGTTCGAGCGCGATGCGCTGTCGCGTGCGGGTGTGAAGGCGGCGGTCGTGCTGATCGGCATCAACGACATCAACTTCGCGGCGATGCCGCCGCGCGTGGGGCTCGATTGCGACCACCCGCATACGCAGGTGACGGCCGCGTCGCTGATCGACGGCTACCGCCGGCTGATCGAGGCGGCGCACCGCCAGGGCGTGAAGGTTTACGGCGCGACGCTCACGCCGGCGGCGTTGCCGGCCGGGCGTGAAGCGATCCGGCTCGAGGTGAACCGGTGGATCCGGAGCGGCGGCGGGTTCGACGGCGTGGTCGATTTCGATGCGGTGCTGCGCGATCCGGCGCGCCCGAGCGTGCTGCAGCGCCGATATGACAGCGGCGACGGTATTCATCCGAGCGACGCGGGCTACACGGCGATGGCCGACGCGGTGCCGATCGAGCAGCTGCAGGCTGCGGCCGGCGGCAAGTGATGAGGCTCTATATATAGAGAGAAGTGTGGTCGGCGACGGTGCGGGCGTCGTTGTCGCGTCGCCCGTCGAACCCCCAGCCCCCGTGCGCGGCAGCGCACGGGGGCTTTTTCAAACTTTTTTCACAAAGGGCTTGCGTGGGCGGCGCGAGGTGCATAGAATCACGCCTCTTTCGCGCTCACGGAAACGCGGCGCGGAAGGGAGGGAAGCAGTGCGGTTGGGGCTTGGCAGGAACGGCCTCGGCGGTACGGAAGTTGAGCCCCGCGGTCGCAACGACGTAGTGCAAAAAGTTGTTGACGAGCTGCGAAACACGGTTCATAATCTCGCTTCTCTGCTGCTGAAAACGCAGCGCTGCCGGGAAACACGATGTTCCTCGCAGATTGCTCTTTAAAAATTAACAGCCGATAAGTGTGGGCGCTTGATGACAGCGAGCTGATCCTCGGATCAGATAGCGAAAGTATCAAGAGTCTCACACTAAAGTAAGTCAGGTTTATGAAGTGATTCATATTCCTGTCAGCTTTGAGTGAGCGACCGGTTCTTAACCGAACCGAAAACAGTAACAGGTTTGAACTGAAGAGTTTGATCCTGGCTCAGATTGAACGCTGGCGGCATGCCTTACACATGCAAGTCGAACGGCAGCACGGGTGCTTGCACCTGGTGGCGAGTGGCGAACGGGTGAGTAATACATCGGAACATGTCCTGTAGTGGGGGATAGCCCGGCGAAAGCCGGATTAATACCGCATACGATCCATGGATGAAAGCGGGGGACCTTCGGGCCTCGCGCTATAGGGTTGGCCGATGGCTGATTAGCTAGTTGGTGGGGTAAAGGCCTACCAAGGCGACGATCAGTAGCTGGTCTGAGAGGACGACCAGCCACACTGGGACTGAGACACGGCCCAGACTCCTACGGGAGGCAGCAGTGGGGAATTTTGGACAATGGGCGAAAGCCTGATCCAGCAATGCCGCGTGTGTGAAGAAGGCCTTCGGGTTGTAAAGCACTTTTGTCCGGAAAGAAATCCTTGGCTCTAATACAGTCGGGGGATGACGGTACCGGAAGAATAAGCACCGGCTAACTACGTGCCAGCAGCCGCGGTAATACGTAGGGTGCAAGCGTTAATCGGAATTACTGGGCGTAAAGCGTGCGCAGGCGGTTTGCTAAGACCGATGTGAAATCCCCGGGCTCAACCTGGGAACTGCATTGGTGACTGGCAGGCTAGAGTATGGCAGAGGGGGGTAGAATTCCACGTGTAGCAGTGAAATGCGTAGAGATGTGGAGGAATACCGATGGCGAAGGCAGCCCCCTGGGCCAATACTGACGCTCATGCACGAAAGCGTGGGGAGCAAACAGGATTAGATACCCTGGTAGTCCACGCCCTAAACGATGTCAACTAGTTGTTGGGGATTCATTTCCTTAGTAACGTAGCTAACGCGTGAAGTTGACCGCCTGGGGAGTACGGTCGCAAGATTAAAACTCAAAGGAATTGACGGGGACCCGCACAAGCGGTGGATGATGTGGATTAATTCGATGCAACGCGAAAAACCTTACCTACCCTTGACATGGTCGGAATCCTGCTGAGAGGTGGGAGTGCTCGAAAGAGAACCGGCGCACAGGTGCTGCATGGCTGTCGTCAGCTCGTGTCGTGAGATGTTGGGTTAAGTCCCGCAACGAGCGCAACCCTTGTCCTTAGTTGCTACGCAAGAGCACTCTAAGGAGACTGCCGGTGACAAACCGGAGGAAGGTGGGGATGACGTCAAGTCCTCATGGCCCTTATGGGTAGGGCTTCACACGTCATACAATGGTCGGAACAGAGGGTTGCCAACCCGCGAGGGGGAGCTAATCCCAGAAAACCGATCGTAGTCCGGATTGCACTCTGCAACTCGAGTGCATGAAGCTGGAATCGCTAGTAATCGCGGATCAGCATGCCGCGGTGAATACGTTCCCGGGTCTTGTACACACCGCCCGTCACACCATGGGAGTGGGTTTTACCAGAAGTGGCTAGTCTAACCGCAAGGAGGACGGTCACCACGGTAGGATTCATGACTGGGGTGAAGTCGTAACAAGGTAGCCGTATCGGAAGGTGCGGCTGGATCACCTCCTTTCCAGAGCTTCTCGCAAAGTTGAGCGCTCACGCTTATCGGCTGTAAATTTAAAGACAGACTCAGGGGTCTGTAGCTCAGTCGGTTAGAGCACCGTCTTGATAAGGCGGGGGTCGTTGGTTCGAATCCAACCAGACCCACCATTGTCTGGCGGTAGGTACCTGAGGCATCTGTACTCATGGGGGCATAGCTCAGCTGGGAGAGCACCTGCTTTGCAAGCAGGGGGTCGTCGGTTCGATCCCGTCTGCCTCCACCAATCTTCAATGACAAGCGTTCGACTTGCGTCGAATCTTTGTCATTGGCGATTGAGCCAGTCAGAGGATATCAACAGATATCGGCTGTCGTTCTTTAACAATCTGGAAGAAGTAAGTAATTTGGATAGCGGAAGCGTCTCGAGATGGACGTGGAAACTATCCGGGTTGTGATTGTATCGATGTATCTCAAGATGATTCGAACTCTATGTTTGACTCAATTGGAATACGGCACAACGCGAGAACTCAACCTGTAGCGACTGTCGATGAGACAGACTCGTTATAGGGTCAAGCGAACAAGTGCATGTGGTGGATGCCTTGGCGATCACAGGCGATGAAGGACGCGGTAGCCTGCGAAAAGCTACGGGGAGCTGGCAAACGAGCTTTGATCCGTAGATGTCCGAATGGGGAAACCCGGCCCTTTTGGGTCATCCTGGACTGAATACATAGGTCCAGTGAAGCGAACGCGGTGAACTGAAACATCTAAGTAACCGCAGGAAAAGAAATCAACCGAGATTCCCAAAGTAGTGGCGAGCGAAATGGGATGAGCCTTGCACTCTTTATTTGTATTGTTAGCCGAACGCTCTGGAAAGTGCGGCCATAGCGGGTGATAGCCCCGTAGGCGAAAACAGTATGAAAGAACTAGGTGTGCGACAAGTAGGGCGGGACACGTGAAATCCTGTCTGAAGATGGGGGGACCATCCTCCAAGGCTAAATACTCGTGATCGACCGATAGTGAACCAGTACCGTGAGGGAAAGGCGAAAAGAACCCCGGGAGGGGAGTGAAATAGATCCTGAAACCGCATGCATACAAACAGTCGGAGCCTCGTAAGGGGTGACGGCGTACCTTTTGTATAATGGGTCAGCGACTTACGTTCAGTAGCAAGCTTAACCGTATAGGGCAGGCGTAGCGAAAGCGAGTCCGAATAGGGCGTTCAGTTGCTGGGCGTAGACCCGAAACCAGGTGATCTATCCATGGCCAGGATGAAGGTGCGGTAACACGTACTGGAGGTCCGAACCCACTAACGTTGAAAAGTTAGGGGATGAGCTGTGGATAGGGGTGAAAGGCTAAACAAACCTGGAAATAGCTGGTTCTCTCCGAAAACTATTTAGGTAGTGCCTCGTGTCTCACCTTCGGGGGTAGAGCACTGTCATGGTTGGGGGGTCTATTGCAGATTACCCCGCCATAGCAAACTCCGAATACCGAAGAGTGCAATCACGGGAGACAGACATCGGGTGCTAACGTCCGGTGTCAAGAGGGAAACAACCCAGACCGCCAGCTAAGGTCCCCAAATATAGCTAAGTGGGAAACGAAGTGGGAAGGCTAAAACAGTCAGGAGGTTGGCTTAGAAGCAGCCACCCTTTAAAGAAAGCGTAATAGCTCACTGATCGAGTCGTCCTGCGCGGAAGATGTAACGGGGCTAAGCTATATACCGAAGCTGCGGATGCGTGCTTTGCACGCATGGTAGGAGAGCGTTCCGTAAGCCTGCGAAGGTGCGTTGAAAAGCGTGCTGGAGGTATCGGAAGTGCGAATGCTGACATGAGTAGCGATAAAGGGGGTGAAAGGCCCCCTCGCCGTAAGCCCAAGGTTTCCTACGCAACGTTCATCGGCGTAGGGTGAGTCGGCCCCTAAGGCGAGGCAGAAATGCGTAGCTGATGGGAAGCAGGTCAATATTCCTGCACCATTGTTAGATGCGATGGGGGGACGGATCGCGGAAGGTTGTCCGGGTGTTGGAAGTCCCGGTCGCTGCATTGGAGAAGGCACTTAGGCAAATCCGGGTGCGCAATTCAAGGGTGTGGCGCGAGCTCCTTAGGGAGCGAAGCAATTGGAAGTGGTTCCAAGAAAAGCCTCTAAGCTTCAGTCTAACGATGACCGTACCGCAAACCGACACAGGTGGGCGAGATGAGTATTCTAAGGCGCTTGAGAGAACTCGGGAGAAGGAACTCGGCAAATTGGTACCGTAACTTCGGGATAAGGTACGCCCTTGTAGCTTGACTGGCCTGCGCCAGGAGGGTGAAGGGGTTGCAATAAACTGGTGGCTGCGACTGTTTAATAAAAACACAGCACTCTGCAAACACGAAAGTGGACGTATAGGGTGTGACGCCTGCCCGGTGCCGGAAGATTAAATGATGGGGTGCAAGCTCTTGATTGAAGTCCCGGTAAACGGCGGCCGTAACTATAACGGTCCTAAGGTAGCGAAATTCCTTGTCGGGTAAGTTCCGACCTGCACGAATGGCGTAACGATGGCCACACTGTCTCCTCCCGAGACTCAGCGAAGTTGAAGTGTTTGTGATGATGCAATCTACCCGCGGCTAGACGGAAAGACCCCATGAACCTTTACTGTAGCTTTGCATTGGACTTTGAACCGATCTGTGTAGGATAGGTGGGAGGCTATGAAACCGGAACGCTAGTTTCGGTGGAGCCGTCCTTGAAATACCACCCTGGTTTGTTTGAGGTTCTAACCTTGGCCCGTGATCCGGGTCGGGGACAGTGCATGGTAGGCAGTTTGACTGGGGCGGTCTCCTCCCAAAGCGTAACGGAGGAGTACGAAGGTACGCTAGGTACGGTCGGAAATCGTGCTGATAGTGCAATGGCATAAGCGTGCTTAACTGCGAGACCGACAAGTCGAGCAGGTGCGAAAGCAGGTCATAGTGATCCGGTGGTTCTGTATGGAAGGGCCATCGCTCAACGGATAAAAGGTACTCTGGGGATAACAGGCTGATACCGCCCAAGAGTTCATATCGACGGCGGTGTTTGGCACCTCGATGTCGGCTCATCTCATCCTGGGGCTGTAGCCGGTCCCAAGGGTATGGCTGTTCGCCATTTAAAGAGGTACGTGAGCTGGGTTTAAAACGTCGTGAGACAGTTTGGTCCCTATCTGCCGTGGGCGTTGGATATTTGAAGGGGGCTGCTCCTAGTACGAGAGGACCGGAGTGGACGAACCTCTGGTGTACCGGTTGTCACGCCAGTGGCATCGCCGGGTAGCTATGTTCGGAAGAGATAACCGCTGAAAGCATCTAAGCGGGAAACTCGCCTTAAGATGAGATATCCCTGGGGACTAGATCCCCTTGAAGGGTCGTTCGAGACCAGGACGTTGATAGGTCAGGTGTGTAAGCGCAGTAATGCGTTCAGCTAACTGATACTAATTGCCCGTAAGGCTTGATCCTATAACAAGTCTGTTTTACAGACAGCGGTTGAATGACCGCGATGTGCTGATACGCACAACACCAAAATTACTGCTTCTTCCAAGATTGGTTGCGCTGCGAAGCAACGCAACAACCCCCTTTGCCTGATGACCATAGCGAGTCGGTCCCACCCCTTCCCATCCCGAACAGGACCGTGAAACGACTCTACGCCGATGATAGTGCGGATTCCCGTGTGAAAGTAGGTAATCGTCAGGCTCCCTAAGCCAAGAACCCCCGCCCGAACAGGCGGGGGTTTTTGCATTTCGGCGACGGAAATGCGCGTGGGCGGTCAAGCGCAATGCGGCCGGAACTGATGCGTCGATGACGTCGACGCGGGCCGCGCTCGTATCCAGTCGGCGCAAATTCCCTCCGTCTGCTGGGTGGCTCAGCACCCGCAAATAGCAATTGGTGTCGCTGAGGTCGGCATCCTCTCGTCATCGACTCGAAGTGACGACACGCTCGGCCGACAGCCGGTCCGCTCGATCGCCTGTTCGCCGGAACTCCATGTCGAGGATTTGCACAACGCCATGTGGCTTGGCGCAATGGTTCTTGCCGTCAGGATATTTGCCATCTCGTCCCATCTGCATACGTACGGAAGCCTTCTCCCGCGAAAATTGCGGCGCTCGTTCCATTGTTACGAGGCCCCCCTTGCGTTTTTCGCGACCGGGTCGGCTGCCGGTGTGAGCGTCGTACGGCTTGCGGCGCAGCTGAACTCCGACGTTTCTTGTCGAAGGTACGGAATGATCGAGGCGCCATGAAACGGCACGACAGAGTTGCGTCGGATAACGCAAAGTGGTGCTATCAAGTGCCGTTCTTCGCCTAATCCGCCGGATATCATCCGGATTCGACTCATCCGAGGCGGTGAGCACCCGGTTCGCGGCAAACGTAACGATCCGGCTGGAGTGCCAGTTGTAACGCCTGTGCGTCGCCCTGCAGGCGCTATCAATCTTTTTAACGAGCATGGGGCGGCCACCTCAGAACACGTAGATTTCCTCGATGAGCGAATAGGCGGTGCCGCCGAAGCAGGCGCTTCCTTCTTCGATCGGCGCAAAGTGCGCGCCGTTTGCGTCGACGCCGGTCGATCGCACCGCGCACGTCGTGCTGAGATCGCGCAGCGCGGAATCCTTGGTTGGCGGAAACCGGCGTGTTGTGTCCCGGCCTTATTCCCGAGTCGGCACGGGCATCGCTGGGCAGCGCGCGCCGGTCATCAACGCCGCGGGGCAGAGGTCAGCTTTCCAGTGCCTCCGGAAGTATGAGGTGCGGCGAAAGCCCCTGCACCGAACCCCGCGTAACTATTCACATTCAGCTGAACGAGATGGGCGTCGTGCGGGCACGCAGGATGTCGTGTGTACGCGGGGGATTCGCTGCGATAAGCCGACCAGATGCTGACGTTGGTCGGCCAGCGCGACGGGGAGAGGTAGCGGGCACCGTATTTCAGGACGTTTGCCAAGGTCGTGGTGCGGGGCGTGTGGGGCGCGCCTGGTGACCGTATATCATCGCCGAGCAAAGGCTGCAGCACGCCCCCCAGGCAGGTCGCGCTGTCGGATTCGGCGGGCGGGGCGCTGTCGCCGGCCGGGACGGGATAAACGGACGCATCGTTGGTCCGCCGTGCATAGGCGATCGCGTCCTGATTCATCGGCCATGCTGCGGTCGAACCGCTATGCGTCGAGCTCAGGCAGCGGACGTCGAGCACGCGGGCTTCAACTGATCATATGCGGCGAGAGCTGCTGCCGCTCCGGAGCGTCTCTCGGCGTGGTTTTTATCCTGGGCTTGCTGACGGATCTTCGCGATCGGGCTCGAGCGACCCCGGGTGTCAGTGGCGGCGGCATGTGCGGCCGGTCCGCCCAAGGCCGTGAAGGCAATCGCAAGAGCGAGCAGGCGCATGGGAATCCACGCGGGAAGATGACGGAAGGCGAGGGTTGGTATCGCGCCGGCCGTAGGTTCGCGTGGGGGATTTCATCCGGGCGCGGCGGTGCCGTTGCCATGGCGCCACCACCGGAAGGTTCGGATAACCCCTTGCCGGGTACCCCGGGCAGTTCGAGCCTGGCCGCGGCGACGCGGGTAGCGAGTAATCCCCGATTTCGTGCAAGCAACCGCGTGCGGAAGCCGCCAGGCACACCGTCCGCGAGGTCGGCGAAGCCGCCCGGCACGAAATTTGCGGAAATTTTGCGTCTACCCGCTTGGCATTGTGTGAAAGAGGTCGTATGATGGCGGTCTTTCGTTTTTAGCGCAGATGCAGATCGGCGCTAAGGGCGGAGTCTGACGAAGATGTGGCGCCGGTCGGCAACATCTCGTGCTTGCCTTAGCCGGGCAAGGGCGGGAGATCGGTGGTAAAGCGGGAGTCAGGAAGAGAGTGAAAATAATCTTCCGGATGTGCTTGACACGAGTGCGATGCACCCCCATAATCGTCAGTTCTCTACGGAGGGGTGCCCGAGTGGCTAAAGGGGGCAGACTGTAAATCTGTTGGCTTACGCCTACGTTGGTTCGAATCCAACCTCCTCCACCAAGATATCAGCGTAGCGAGCGGTAGGGAATCGTTAGTGGCCCGTGCGGGTGTAGCTCAATGGTAGAGCAGAAGCCTTCCAAGCTTACGACGAGGGTTCGATTCCCTTCACCCGCTCCAGACCGCGAAGTTGAAGCGTAAAACGCCCATGTGGCTCAGTGGTAGAGCACTCCCTTGGTAAGGGAGAGGTCGGCAGTTCGATCCTGCCCATGGGCACCAGCAGTAAAAAGTCAGTGTCTTGTTTGCGCGCGGCGCAACCTGTGAAATTCCTTTTGGGAGTTGAAAATGGCCAAGGAAAAGTTTGAGCGGACCAAGCCGCACGTGAACGTTGGTACGATTGGTCACGTTGACCACGGCAAGACGACGCTGACGGCAGCGATCACGACGGTTCTGACGAAGAAGTTCGGCGGCGAAGCGAAGGCGTACGACCAGATCGACGCGGCACCGGAAGAAAAGGCGCGCGGCATCACGATCAACACGGCACACGTCGAGTACGAAACGGCGAACCGCCACTACGCACACGTCGACTGCCCGGGCCACGCTGACTATGTGAAGAACATGATCACGGGCGCAGCGCAGATGGACGGCGCGATCCTGGTTTGCTCGGCAGCTGACGGCCCGATGCCGCAGACGCGTGAGCACATCCTGCTGGCGCGTCAGGTTGGCGTTCCGTACATCATCGTGTTCCTGAACAAGTGCGACATGGTGGACGACGCTGAACTGCTCGAGCTGGTCGAGATGGAAGTTCGCGAGCTGCTGTCGAAGTACGACTTCCCGGGCGACGACACGCCGATCGTGAAGGGTTCGGCGAAGCTGGCGCTGGAAGGCGACACGGGCGAGCTGGGCGAAGTGGCGATCATGAGCCTGGCCGACGCGCTGGACACGTACATCCCGACGCCGGAGCGTGCAGTTGACGGCGCGTTCCTGATGCCGGTGGAAGACGTGTTCTCGATCTCGGGCCGTGGTACGGTGGTGACGGGTCGTGTCGAGCGCGGCATCGTGAAGGTCGGCGAGGAAATCGAAATCGTCGGTATCAAGCCGACGGTGAAGACGACCTGCACGGGCGTTGAAATGTTCCGCAAGCTGCTGGACCAAGGTCAGGCAGGCGACAACGTGGGTATCCTGCTGCGCGGCACGAAGCGTGAAGACGTGGAGCGTGGCCAGGTTCTGGCGAAGCCGGGTTCGATCACGCCGCACACGCACTTCACGGCTGAAGTGTACGTGCTGAGCAAGGACGAAGGCGGCCGTCACACGCCGTTCTTCAACAACTACCGTCCGCAGTTCTACTTCCGTACGACGGACGTGACGGGCTCGATCGAGCTGCCGAAGGACAAGGAAATGGTGATGCCGGGCGACAACGTGTCGATCACGGTGAAGCTGATCGCTCCGATCGCGATGGAAGAAGGTCTGCGCTTCGCAATCCGCGAAGGCGGCCGTACGGTCGGCGCCGGCGTCGTCGCCAAGATCATCGAGTAAGCCAGTTATTCGTTGATCGACAGTTTTGGGGCTGGCAACAGCCGGCCCCAACATGGTTTAGGGGTATAGCTCAACTGGCAGAGCGTCGGTCTCCAAAACCGAAGGTTGGGGGTTCGATTCCCTCTGCCCCTGCCAAAAATAGCCACGTGTCCTACGTGGCATTTGTTTTAAGGTGTTATGGCGAATCCATCCGTCGAAACTGTAAATACCTCCGGCGATAAGCTGATGCTGGCCCTGGGTGTATTGCTGGTGTTGGCCGGATTCGTGGGCTTCTTCTGGCTGGCCAATCAGCAGTGGTATGTCCGCGGTGCCGCGTTGGCGGTAGGGATCATCGCCGGTGTGGCCGTCGGGCTGATGTCGGTCCCTGGCAAGAGCCTCATCGCTTTTGCCAAGGATTCGTACAAGGAAGTCCGGAAGGTCGTTTGGCCCACCCGCAAGGAAGCAACGCAAACCACGCTCGTCGTGTTCGGTTTCGTGCTCGTGATGGCGATTTTCCTCTGGTTGAGTGACAAATCGATCGAATGGGTGATTTTCTCGGCGATTCTGGGTTGGAAATGATATGAGCGATACTCCGGCATCCCCGAGCGGAAAACGTTGGTACGTCGTGCACGCCTACTCCGGTATGGAGAAGAGCGTGCAACGTGCGCTTCAGGAGCGCATCGAACGTGCTGGCATGCAGGACAAATTCGGTCAGATCCTGGTCCCGACCGAAGAAGTGGTTGAAGTCAAGGGCGGTCACAAGGCGGTGACCGAGCGTCGTTTCTTCCCCGGCTACGTGCTGGTGGAAATGGAGATGACGGACGAAACGTGGCACCTCGTGAAGAACACCGCGAAGGTCACCGGCTTCGTCGGCGGTGCGCGTAACCGCCCGACCCCGATTTCCCCGAAGGAAGTCGAGAAGATCATGTCGCAGATGCAGGAAGGCGTCGAGAAGCCGCGCCCGAAGACCCTGTTCGAAGTCGGCGAGATGGTGCGTGTCAAGGAAGGCCCGTTCACGGACTTCAACGGCACCGTCGAAGAAGTCAACTACGAAAAATCGCGCGTGCGTGTGTCGGTCACCATCTTTGGTCGATCCACCCCGGTCGAACTCGAATTCGGCCAGGTCGAAAAAGTTTGATCCCGATTCGGTGGGCAGCCTCGGCTGCCCACCTTCGCGCTTACGGCCCGCGTCATGGCCGTTGAGGAGCGTCAGTAGCCAGCGGCGAACGCGCGTTATTACTCACCGAACGCCCTTTCGGCGTTCCAATGAGGTTCACAAATGGCAAAGAAGATTATCGGCTTTATCAAGCTGCAGATCCCTGCAGGTAAAGCCAACCCGTCGCCGCCGGTCGGTCCGGCACTGGGCCAGCGCGGCCTGAACATCATGGAGTTCTGCAAGGCGTTCAACGCGCAGACTCAAGGCATGGAGCCGGGTCTGCCGGTGCCGGTGGTCATCACGGCATTCGCTGACAAGAGCTTCACGTTCGTGATGAAGACGCCGCCGGCAACCGTCCTGATCAAGAAGGCGGCGAAGGTGGACAAGGGCTCGAGCAAGCCGCACACCGACAAGGTCGGTTCGATCACGCGCGCTCAAGCCGAAGAAATCGCGAAGACCAAGATGCCGGACCTTACGGCAGCTGATCTGGACGCAGCCGTTCGCACCATCGCTGGTAGCGCACGCTCGATGGGCATCACTGTGGAGGGCGTGTAAATGGCTAAGATCTCCAAGCGCCGTCAGGCATTTGCCGCCAAGGTTGATCGTCAGAAGCTGTACGCGATCGAAGACGCACTGAGCCTCGTGAAGGAATGCGCGAGCGCGAAGTTCGACGAGTCGATCGACGTCGCAGTCCAGCTCGGCATCGATGCAAAGAAGTCGGACCAGGTCGTTCGTGGTTCGGTCGTTCTGCCGGCCGGTACGGGCAAGTCGGTTCGCGTTGCCGTGTTCGCGCAAGGCGAAAAGGCCGAGCAGGCACGTGCAGCAGGCGCGGAAATCGTCGGTATGGAAGACCTGGCTGAGCAGATCAAGGCTGGCCAGATGGACTTCGACATCGTGATCGCTTCGCCGGACACGATGCGTATCGTCGGTACGCTGGGCCAGATCCTCGGCCCGCGCGGCCTGATGCCGAACCCGAAGGTCGGTACGGTCACGCCGGACGTCGCAACCGCCGTCAAGAACGCGAAGGCTGGTCAGGTGCAATTCCGTGTCGACAAGGCCGGTATCATCCACGCGACCATCGGCCGTGCATCGTTCGAACCGACCGCACTGCGTTCGAACCTGTCGGCGCTGATCGAAGCGCTGCAGAAGGCCAAACCGGCAACGAGCAAGGGCGTGTACCTGCGCAAGATCGCACTGTCGAGCACGATGGGTGTCGGCGTGCGTGTCGACCAGGCTACGCTGGCAGCACAGTAAGCAAGTATTCGGGCCGCTTCGTTCGCGAAGCGGCCTACATGGGCTTTGGGCGGTTGCTCGTGCAGCAAGGCGAGCAACCGGTTATCAAAGACCGTTGGTGGGGCGCAGCAGTCGGGTGATCCCTTAATTCAAGCCAACGCAGATGGCGAACCCGAAAAAGTTTTGCAGTGGTGAAGCCGCAGGCCGTGAAGCGATTCGCGGCGTGAGGTGGAAATACTCCTAACGAGGTCGGACGCCGTTGTTGAACGAGGTACGTGAGGTTTCGGCCATACCGGCCGCGCCGAACGTATCGTTTCTGGAGGCTAACCGTGCCGCTTAATAGAGAAGACAAGCAAGCCGTCGTCGCTGAGGTTTCCGCGCAAGTCGCGAAGGCCCAGACCGTTGTGCTGGCTGAGTATCGTGGAATTGCGGTTGGCGATCTGACCAAGCTGCGCGCGCAAGCGCGTGAGCAGAAGGTTTACCTGCGCGTGTTGAAGAACACGCTGGCGCGTCGCGCTGTTGAAGGTACGCCGTTTGCTCCGCTGGCAGAGCAGATGACTGGTCCGTTGATCTACGGCATCTCGGAAGATGCAATTGCTGCTGCTAAGGTCGTCAACGACTTCAGCAAGGGCAATGACAAGTTGGTCATCAAGGCTGGTTCGTTCGATGGCAAGGTGATGGACAAGGCTGGCGTGCAAGCGCTGGCAAGCATCCCGAGCCGCGAAGAACTGCTCTCGAAGCTGCTGTTCGTTATGCAATCGCCTGTTTCGGGCTTCGCGCGTGCTCTGGCAGCGCTGGCCGAGAAGAAGCAAGCGGAAGCTGCATAAGCGAGCGTGCATCAGCGTTACTGATCGCTGGCTGTATCCGAATTCAATTTAGGAGTATTTCAAATGGCAATCGCAAAAGAAGACATCCTGGCAGCAGTCGAAGGGATGACCGTTCTGGAACTGAACGAACTGGTCAAGGCGTTCGAAGAGAAGTTTGGCGTGTCGGCAGCTGCAGTGGCAGTCGCTGGCCCGGCAGGCGGCGGCGCTGCTGCTGCTGCAGAAGAGAAGACCGAATTCACGGTCGTCCTGGCTGAAGCCGGCGCCAACAAGGTTTCGGTCATCAAGGCCGTTCGCGAACTGACGGGCCTGGGCCTGAAGGAAGCGAAGGACCTGGTTGACGGTGCACCGAAGCCCGTCAAGGAAGGCGTCGACAAGGCTGCTGCTGAAGAAGCCAAGAAGAAGCTGGAAGAAGCTGGCGCGAAGGTCGAAGTCAAGTAAGTTTCGACGCGCTGTGCGAAGGCTGGCGGTATTTTCACCGCCGGCCTTTTTGTGCTTTGTGGGGACGTTATTCTGGCACTCATTCGGGAGCCCGAATAATCGGCCCCAGAAGCCAAAGAAAACCGCCTGATCGTTGTGAAAGATCACGCACGATTGGCGGTTCTCTTTGTCTTCTGAAGCGACTGCAGAAGGCAAGTTTGGTCGGGTAGCGGGCAACACAGGCATCCGCTGCCGTCAGCCAGCGGTTGGTAGCGGCCAACCACCAAGCTTCTCGGCTCGTTCAAGCCGTCGAACGGCCATCGGGTCTCAGTCGGTGAACACTCGGGTTTGAAACGTCCAGGTATTCCGCCTCGATAGCACCCGCCGTGATTCGGAGATCGTATGCAATATTCCTTCACCGAGAAGAAGCGCATTCGCAAGAGTTTCGCGAAGCGCCCCATCGTTCACCAAGTTCCGTTCTTGCTGGCTACCCAGCTTGAATCATTCAGCACGTTTCTGCAAGCCGATGTGCCGGCGACGCAACGCAAGCCTGAAGGTTTGCAGGCCGCGTTCACATCGGTATTTCCCATTGTTTCGCACAACGGTTTCGCGCGCCTCGAGTTCGTGAGCTATGCGCTGTCCTCGCCGGCATTCAACATCAAGGAATGCCAGCAGCGTGGCCTGACGTACTGCTCCGCGCTGCGCGCGAAGGTCCGCCTTGTCATCCTCGACAAGGAATCGCCGAACAAGCCGGTCGTCAAGGAAGTGAAGGAGCAGGAAGTGTACATGGGCGAAATTCCGCTCATGACGCCGACGGGCTCGTTCGTCATCAACGGCACCGAGCGTGTCATCGTCTCGCAGCTGCACCGTTCGCCGGGCGTGTTCTTCGAACACGACAAGGGCAAGACGCACAGCTCGGGCAAGCTGCTGTTCTCGGCACGGATCATTCCGTACCGCGGCTCGTGGCTCGACTTCGAATTCGATCCGAAGGACATCCTGTACTTCCGCGTCGACCGTCGCCGCAAGATGCCGGTCACGATCCTGCTGAAGGCCATCGGCCTGACGCCGGAACAGATCCTCGCGAACTTCTTCGTGTTCGACAACTTCACGCTGATGGACGAAGGCGCGCAACTCGAGTTCGTGCCCGAGCGCCTGCGTGGTGAAGTCGCGCGTTTCGACATCACGGATCGTGATGGCAAGGTCATCGTCCAGAAGGACAAGCGGATCAACGCGAAGCACATTCGCGACCTCGAAGCCGCGAAGACCAAGTTCATCTCGGTGCCGGAAGACTATCTGCTCGGCCGCGTGCTGGCGAAGAACGTCGTCGACGGCGACACCGGCGAAGTGATCGCGAGCGCGAACGACGAAGTCACGGAAAGCGTGCTCGAGAAGCTGCGCGAAGCGGGCATCAAGGACATCCAGACGCTCTACACGAACGACCTGGACCAGGGCCCGTACATCTCGTCGACGCTGCGTGTCGACGAAACGACCGACAAGACGGCCGCGCGCATCGCGATCTACCGCATGATGCGTCCGGGCGAGCCGCCGACCGAAGAAGCGGTCGAGGCGCTGTTCAACCGTCTGTTCTACAGCGAGGAAGCGTACGACCTGTCGAAGGTCGGCCGCATGAAGTTCAACCGCCGCGTCGGCCGTGACGAGATCGTCGGCCCGATGACGCTGCAGGACGACGACATCCTCGCGACGATCAAGATCCTCGTCGAGCTGCGCAACGGCAAGGGCGAAGTGGACGACATCGACCACCTCGGCAACCGTCGCGTGCGTTGCGTCGGCGAACTGGCGGAAAACCAGTTCCGCGCGGGTCTCGTGCGTGTCGAGCGCGCGGTCAAGGAACGCCTCGGCCAGGCCGAAAGCGAAAACCTGATGCCGCACGACCTGATCAACTCGAAGCCGATTTCGTCGGCGATCCGCGAGTTCTTCGGTTCGTCGCAGCTGTCGCAGTTCATGGACCAGACCAACCCGCTGTCGGAAATCACGCACAAGCGCCGTGTTTCCGCACTGGGCCCGGGCGGTCTGACGCGCGAACGCGCAGGCTTCGAAGTCCGCGACGTGCACCCGACCCACTACGGCCGCGTGTGCCCGATCGAAACGCCGGAAGGTCCGAACATCGGCCTGATCAACTCGCTCGCACTGTACGCGCACCTGAACGAATACGGCTTCCTCGAGACGCCGTACCGCAAGGTCGTGGACAGCAAGGTGACCGACCAGATCGACTACCTGTCGGCGATCGAGGAAGGCCGCTACATGATCGCGCAGGCGAACGCCGCGATCGACGAGAACGGCCAGCTGATCGACGAACTCGTGTCGTCGCGTGAAGCCGGCGAAACGATGATGGTCACGCCGGACCGTATCCAGTACATGGACGTCGCGCCGTCGCAGATCGTGTCGGTGGCAGCCTCGCTGATTCCGTTCCTCGAGCACGATGACGCGAACCGTGCACTGATGGGTTCGAACATGCAGCGTCAGGCGGTGCCGTGTCTGCGTCCGGAAAAGCCGGTCGTCGGTACGGGCATCGAGCGCACCTGCGCGGTCGACTCGGGTACGACGGTTCAGGCGTTCCGCGGCGGCGTCGTCGACTATGTCGACGCGGGCCGTATCGTGATTCGCGTGAACGACGACGAAGCGGTCGCAGGTGAAGTCGGTGTCGACATCTACAACCTGATCAAGTACACGCGTTCGAACCAGAACACGAACATCAACCAGCGTCCGATCGTGAAGATGGGCGACAAGGTCTCGCGCGGCGACGTGCTGGCCGACGGCGCCTCGACGGACCTGGGCGAGCTCGCGCTCGGCCAGAACATGCTGATCGCGTTCATGCCGTGGAACGGCTACAACTTCGAGGATTCGATCCTGATCTCGGAGAAGGTGGTCGCGGACGATCGCTACACGTCGATCCACATCGAAGAGTTGAACGTCGTTGCACGCGACACGAAGCTCGGGCCGGAAGAAATCACGCGCGACATCTCGAACCTGGCGGAAGTCCAGCTCGGCCGTCTCGACGAATCGGGCATCGTGTACATCGGTGCCGAAGTCGAAGCAGGCGACGTGCTGGTCGGCAAGGTCACGCCGAAGGGCGAGACCCAGCTGACGCCGGAAGAGAAGCTGCTGCGCGCGATCTTCGGCGAGAAGGCTTCGGACGTGAAGGACACGTCGCTGCGCGTGCCGTCGGGCATGAGCGGCACCGTGATCGACGTCCAGGTGTTCACGCGTGAAGGCATCCAGCGCGACAAGCGTGCGCAACAGATCATCGACGACGAACTGAAGCGCTACCGCCTCGACCTGAACGACCAGCTGCGCATCGTGGAAGGCGACGCGTTCCAGCGTCTCGCCCGCATGCTCGTGGGCAAGGTCGCGAACGGCGGCCCGAAGAAGCTCGCGAAGGGCACGAAGATCGACCAGGCTTACCTGGAAGACCTCGACCACTACCACTGGTTCGACATCCGCCTGGCGGACGACGAGGCAGCGGCGCAGCTCGAAGCGATCAAGAACTCGATCGAGGAAAAGCGTCACCAGTTCGACCTCGCGTTCGAAGAGAAGCGCAAGAAGCTCACGCAAGGCGACGAACTGCCGCCGGGCGTGCTGAAGATGGTCAAGGTGTACCTCGCGGTGAAGCGCCGCCTGCAGCCTGGCGACAAGATGGCAGGCCGTCACGGTAACAAGGGTGTCGTGTCGAAGATCGTTCCGATCGAAGACATGCCGTACATGGCCGACGGCCGTCCGGCAGACGTCGTGCTGAACCCGCTCGGCGTGCCGTCGCGGATGAACGTGGGTCAGGTTCTCGAAGTGCACCTCGGCTGGGCCGCGAAGGGCCTCGGCTGGCGTATCGGCGAAATGCTGCAGCGTCAGGCGAAGATCGAGGAACTGCGCGTGTTCCTGACGAAGATCTACAACGAGTCGGGCCGCCAGGAAGACCTGGAAAGCTTCACCGACGACGAGATCCTCGAACTCGCGAAGAACCTGCGCGAAGGCGTGCCGTTCGCGACGCCGGTGTTCGACGGTGCGACCGAGGAAGAAATGGGCAAGATGCTCGACCTCGCGTTCCCGGACGACATCGCCGAACAGCTCGGCATGAACCCGTCGAAGAACCAGGTCCGTCTGTACGACGGCCGCACGGGTGAAATGTTCGAACGTCGCGTGACGCTCGGCTACATGCACTACCTGAAGCTGCACCACTTGGTCGACGACAAGATGCACGCGCGTTCGACCGGCCCGTACTCGCTCGTCACGCAGCAGCCGCTGGGTGGTAAGGCGCAGTTCGGTGGCCAGCGTTTCGGTGAAATGGAAGTGTGGGCACTCGAAGCGTACGGCGCGTCCTACGTGCTGCAGGAAATGCTGACGGTGAAGTCGGACGACGTGACCGGCCGGACGAAGGTGTACGAAAACCTCGTCAAGGGCGATCACGTGATCGATGCAGGCATGCCGGAATCCTTCAACGTGCTCGTGAAGGAAATCCGCTCGCTCGGTATCGATATCGATCTCGACCGCAATTAATCGGACTACGGAGAGAAAGCAATGAAAGCTCTGCTCGATCTATTCAAGCAAGTCCAACAGGAAGAAGTTTTCGACGCGATCAAGATCGGTCTGGCCTCGCCGGACAAGATCCGTTCGTGGTCGTTCGGCGAAGTGAAGAAGCCGGAGACCATCAACTACCGTACGTTCAAGCCGGAACGCGATGGTCTCTTCTGCGCGAAGATCTTCGGGCCGATCAAGGACTACGAGTGCCTGTGCGGCAAGTACAAGCGTCTGAAGCACCGCGGCGTGATCTGCGAGAAGTGCGGCGTCGAAGTGACGCTGGCGAAGGTGCGTCGCGAACGGATGGGCCACATCGAACTGGCCTCGCCGGTCGCGCACATCTGGTTCCTGAAGTCGCTGCCGTCGCGTCTGGGCATGGTGCTCGACATGACGCTGCGCGACATCGAACGCGTGCTGTACTTCGAAGCCTATGTGGTGATCGAACCGGGCATGACGCCGCTGAAGGCGCGGCAGATCATGACCGAAGAGGATTACTACAACAAGGTCGAGGAATACGGCGACGAATTCCGTGCCGAGATGGGCGCGGAAGGCGTGCGTGAACTGCTGCGCGCGATCAACATCGACGAGCAGGTCGAGACGCTGCGCACCGAGCTGAAGAACACCGGCTCGGAAGCGAAGATCAAGAAGTACGCGAAGCGCCTGAAGGTCCTCGAGGCATTCCAGCGCTCGGGCATCAAGCCCGAGTGGATGATCCTCGAAGTGCTGCCGGTGCTGCCGCCGGAACTGCGTCCGCTCGTGCCGCTGGACGGCGGCCGCTTCGCGACGTCGGACCTGAACGACCTGTATCGCCGCGTGATCAACCGTAACAACCGGTTGAAGCGTCTGCTCGAGCTGAAGGCGCCTGAAATCATCGTCCGCAACGAAAAGCGGATGCTGCAGGAAGCCGTCGACTCGCTGCTCGACAACGGCCGTCGCGGCAAGGCGATGACGGGCGCGAACAAGCGTCCGCTGAAGTCGCTCGCCGACATGATCAAGGGCAAGGGCGGTCGTTTCCGTCAGAACCTGCTGGGCAAGCGCGTCGACTACTCGGGCCGTTCGGTCATCGTGGTCGGCCCGACGCTGAAGCTGCACCAGTGCGGTCTGCCGAAGCTGATGGCGCTCGAGCTGTTCAAGCCGTTCATCTTCAACAAGCTGGAAGTGATGGGCGTCGCGACGACCATCAAGGCTGCGAAGAAGGAAGTCGAGAACCAGACGCCGGTGGTGTGGGACATCCTCGAAGAGGTGATCCGCGAGCACCCGGTGATGCTGAACCGTGCGCCGACGCTGCACCGTCTCGGTATCCAGGCGTTCGAGCCGGTGCTGATCGAAGGCAAGGCAATCCAGCTGCACCCGCTCGTTTGCGCGGCGTTCAACGCCGACTTCGACGGTGACCAGATGGCCGTTCACGTGCCGCTGTCGCTCGAAGCGCAGATGGAAGCGCGTACGCTGATGCTGGCGTCGAACAACGTGCTGTTCCCGGCCAACGGCGATCCGTCGATCGTGCCGTCGCAGGATATCGTGCTGGGTCTGTACTACGCGACCCGCGAAGCCGTCAACGCGAAGGGCGAAGGCCTGTCGTTCACGGGCGTGTCGGAAGTGATCCGCGCGTACGAGAACAAGGAAGTCGAGCTGGCCTCGCGCGTCAACGTGCGGATCACCGAAATGGTCCGCAACGAGGACACGTCGGAAGGCGCGCCGGAATTCGTGCCGAAGATCTCGCTGTACGCGACGACCGTCGGCCGCGCGATCCTGTCGGAGATCCTGCCGCACGGCCTGCCGTTCTCGGTGCTGAACAAGCCGCTGAAGAAGAAGGAAATCTCGCGCCTGATCAACACGGCGTTCCGCAAGTGCGGTCTGCGCGCGACGGTGGTGTTTGCCGACCAGCTGATGCAGTCGGGTTTCCGTCTCGCGACGCGTGCCGGCATTTCGATCTGCGTGGACGACATGCTCGTGCCGCCGCAGAAGGAAACGATCGTCGGCGACGCCGCGAAGAAGGTGAAGGAGTACGACCGCCAGTACATGTCCGGTCTCGTCACCGCGCAGGAACGCTACAACAACGTGGTCGACATCTGGTCGGCAACGTCGGAAGCGGTCGGCAAGGCGATGATGGAGCAGCTGTCGACGGAGCCGGTGACGGACCGCGACGGCAAGGAAACGCGCCAGGAGTCGTTCAACTCGATCTACATGATGGCCGACTCGGGCGCCCGGGGTTCGGCGGTTCAGATTCGTCAGCTGGCCGGTATGCGCGGCCTGATGGCGAAGCCGGACGGCTCGATTATCGAGACGCCGATTACCGCGAACTTCCGCGAAGGTCTGAACGTGTTGCAGTACTTCATCTCGACCCACGGTGCACGTAAGGGTCTGGCTGATACGGCACTGAAGACCGCGAACTCGGGTTACCTGACGCGTCGTCTCGTCGACGTCACGCAGGATCTGGTCGTGGTGGAAGACGATTGCGGCACGTCGAACGGCGTCGCGATGAAGGCGCTGGTCGAAGGCGGTGAAGTCGTCGAAGCGCTGCGCGACCGTATCCTCGGCCGCGTCGCGGTCGCGGACGTCGTGAACCCGGAAACGCAGGAAACGGTGTACGAATCGGGCACGCTGCTCGACGAAACGGCGGTCGAGGAAATCGAACGCCTCGGCATCGACGAAGTGCGCGTGCGCACGCCGCTGACCTGCGAAACGCGCTACGGCCTGTGCGCGGCCTGCTACGGCCGTGACCTCGGCCGCGGCTCGCTCGTGAACGTCGGCGAAGCAGTCGGCGTGATCGCGGCACAGTCGATCGGTGAGCCGGGCACGCAGCTGACGATGCGTACCTTCCACATCGGTGGTGCGGCATCGCGTGCGGCAGTGGCTTCGTCGGTCGAAGCGAAGAGCAACGGTATCGTGCGCTTCACGGCGACGATGCGCTACGTCACGAACGCGAAGGGCGAGCAGATCGTCATTTCCCGCTCGGGCGAAGCGATGATCACCGACGACTTCGGTCGCGAGCGCGAGCGTCACAAAGTGCCGTACGGCGCGACGCTGCTGCAGCTCGACGGCGCGACGATCAAGGCCGGCACGCAGCTCGCCACGTGGGATCCGCTGACGCGTCCGATCATCACCGAGTACGGTGGTACGGTGAAGTTCGAGAACGTCGAGGAAGGCGTGACCGTCGCGAAGCAGATCGACGACGTGACCGGCCTGTCGACGCTGGTCGTGATCGACGTGAAGCGTCGCGGTTCGCAAGCTTCGAAGAGCGTGCGTCCGCAGGTGAAGCTGCTCGACGCGAACGGCGACGAAGTGAAGATTCCGGGCACGGAGCACGCGGTGCAGATCGGCTTCCAGGTCGGCGCACTGATCACCGTGAAGGACGGCCAGCAGGTGCAGGTCGGTGAAGTGCTCGCACGTATCCCGACCGAAGCGCAGAAGACGCGTGACATTACCGGCGGTCTGCCGCGGGTGGCGGAACTGTTCGAAGCGCGTTCGCCGAAGGATGCCGGCATTCTCGCGGAAGTCACGGGTACGACGTCGTTCGGCAAGGACACGAAGGGCAAGCAGCGTCTCGTCATCACGGATCTCGAGGGCAACCAGCACGAGTTCCTGATCGCGAAGGAAAAGCAGGTTCTGGTTCACGATGCCCAGGTCGTCAACAAGGGCGAAATGATCGTGGACGGTCCGGCCGATCCGCACGACATCCTGCGTCTGCAGGGTATCGAGGCGCTGTCGCGCTACATCGTCGACGAAGTGCAGGACGTGTATCGTCTGCAGGGCGTGAAGATCAACGACAAGCACATCGAGGTGATCGTTCGCCAGATGCTGCGTCGTGTGCAGATCACCGACAACGGCGATACGCGCTTCATCCCGGGCGAACAGGTCGAGCGTTCCGACATGCTGGACGAGAACGATCGCATGATCGCCGAGGGCAAGCGCGCGGCTTCGTACGACAACGTGCTGCTCGGTATCACGAAGGCATCGCTGTCGACCGACTCGTTCATCTCCGCGGCATCGTTCCAGGAAACGACCCGCGTGCTGACCGAAGCGGCGATCATGGGCAAGCGCGACGATCTGCGCGGCCTGAAGGAAAACGTGATCGTCGGCCGTCTGATTCCGGCCGGTACGGGTCTCGCGTTCCACAAGGCACGCAAGGCGAAGGAATCGTCGGATCGCGAGCGTTTCGACCAGATCGCAGCGGAAGAGGCATTCGACTTCGGCACGCCGAGCGCGCCGGCGGAAGAGCCGCAACACCCGGCAGCCGAGTAAGTGCGGGCGGCGCAAGCCGCCTCACCTCGCTGTCACCGAAACCGTCCGGTTCCGCCGGGCGGTTTTTTTTCATCCGTCGTTCACGTGCATGACGTGCCTGAGCCGCGCCCGCGCATGCCCGCAATCGCCGGCCGCGCGGCCGCGACAGGCCCGCGATGCACGCGAACGGACCCTGACCGAACGGCCAACAACGCTCGATTCGCCACGCGCCGCGCAAGCGGGTTGTTAAAATCGCGATCATCGTTCAGCCGTCCTTGTTCCCATTCATGTCCCGCGCCCTCGAAATCCTCGACGAAGTCTTTGGTTATTCCGCCTTTCGCGGCCAGCAGGGCGAGATCGTCGAGCACGTCGCCGGCGGCGGCGATTGTCTCGTGCTGATGCCCACGGGCGGCGGCAAGTCGTTGTGCTACCAGATCCCGGCGCTGCTGCGCCGCGAGGCCGGGCAGGGCGCCGGCATCGTCGTGTCGCCGTTGATCGCGCTGATGCAGGACCAGGTCGCCGCGCTGCGCGAAGTCGGCGTGCGCGCGGCCTACCTGAATTCGACGCTGTCGGGCGCCGAGGCCGCGGCCACCGAGCGCGCGCTGCGCGAAGGCGAGATCGATCTGCTGTACGTCGCGCCGGAGCGGCTGATGACCGGGCGCTTCCTCGACCTGCTCGAACGCGCGAAGATCGGCCTGTTCGCGATCGACGAAGCGCACTGCGTGTCGCAATGGGGGCACGATTTCCGTCCGGAATACATCCAGCTGTCGGTGCTTCACGAGCGCTTCCCGTCGGTGCCGCGCATCGCGCTGACGGCCACGGCCGACGCGATCACGCGCGACGAGATCATCCATCGTCTCGCGCTCGACGACGCACGCGTGTTCGTATCGAGCTTCGATCGCCCCAACATCCGCTACCGGATCGTCGAGAAGGACAACGCGCGCGCGCAACTGCTCGACTTCATCCGCGCGGAGCACACGAATGCCGACGGCACGACCGACGCCGGCGTCGTCTATTGCCTGTCGCGCCGCAAGGTCGAGGAAACGGCCGAATGGCTGAAGGCGCAAGGCGTGCGGGCGCTGCCCTATCACGCCGGGATGGAGTTCGAGGTGCGGCAGAAGCACCAGGAAATGTTCCAGCGCGAAGAGGGTATCGTGATGTGCGCGACGATCGCGTTCGGCATGGGCATCGACAAGCCCGACGTGCGCTTCGTCGCGCACCTGGATCTGCCGAAGAGCGTCGAAGGCTACTACCAGGAAACGGGCCGCGCGGGCCGCGACGGGATGCCCGCGAATGCGTGGATGGCGTACGGCCTCGGCGACGTCGTCCAGCAGCGCAAGATGATCGACGAATCGGATGCGGACGACGCGCACAAGCGCGTGCAGACGTCGAAGCTCGACGCGCTGCTCGGGTTGTGCGAGACGATTTCGTGCCGCCGCGTGCGGTTGCTGAACTACTTCGGCGAAGAGAGCCGGCCGTGCGGCAACTGCGACACCTGCCTCGAGCCGCCAGCGTCGTGGGACGCCACGCGCGAGGCGCAGATGGCGTTGTCGTGCGTGTTCCGCGCGCAGCGCGCGAGCGGTTTCAATTTCGGCTCGAGCCACCTGATCGAGATCCTGCGCGGCGGGCGCACCGAGAAGGTGTTGCAGCGCGGCCACGACCAGCTCAGCACGTTCGGGATCGGCGCGGCGCTGTCCGAACCGGAATGGCGCGCGATTTTCAGGCAGCTCGTCGCGTACGGCTACCTGGCGGTCGACCATGGCGGCTTTGGCGCGCTGATGCTGACGGAGGCCGCGAAGGCCGTGCTGAAGAACGAGGAGAAGGTCACGCTGCGCCGCTACGTGAAGCCGCAGCGCACGCGCCAGTCGTCGAGCCGCAGCGGCACGCGCGTCGACCCGACCGCCGGCATGGGCACGCGCGAGCGCGCACGGTGGGACGCGTTGCGCGCGTGGCGCGCGGAAACCGCGAAGACCGACGGCGTGCCGGCCTACGTGATCTTCCACGATGCGACGCTCGCGGAAATCGCGCGCAACGCACCGGAGTCGATCGACGACCTGCGCCACATCCCCGGCATGGGCGTACGCAAGCTCGAACGCTTCGGCGACGAGATCATCGACGTGGTCGAATCGGCCTGACACAGGTGTTCGGACCCTTCCTGTAAACCACGCGGTCGACCGGCAAATCACGCAACCCGTTGACTTAGTTGGTATTTCCGGACTATTATGCTGGGTTCCGGTATTCGGTGGGCTGTGTCGCGTTCGAAAGCGCGCGCCCGATTCGCCGGTGCGGAAGTCAACTGTGCGCCGATTCTCGCTTTGCCCGAAATCGATGCGCAGATTTTGTTCAATTTCAGGAATAAACAATGCCAACCATCAACCAACTGGTTCGCAAAGGCCGTCAGTCGGAAACGACGAAGAGCAAGAGCCCGGCCCTGCAGGACTGCCCCCAGCGTCGCGGCGTGTGCACCCGTGTGTACACGACGACGCCGAAGAAGCCGAACTCGGCACTCCGTAAGGTCGCCAAGGTTCGTCTGACGAACGGCTTCGAAGTGATTTCGTACATCGGCGGTGAAGGCCACAACCTGCAGGAACACTCGGTTGTGCTGATCCGCGGCGGCCGTGTGAAGGACTTGCCGGGTGTGCGTTACCACATGGTTCGCGGCTCGCTGGATACCCAGGGCGTCAAGGACCGTAAGCAAGCGCGCTCGAAGTACGGCGCGAAGCGTGCAAAGGCTGCCAAGTAAGCAGTTTTTGATCAGGGATCGCCGCAGGGCGGTCAAGGCGGGAGTGCCGGATTGCCGGTGCTGTCGAGTAAGTGGTCACCCGGCCAAGCTGGTTAGTCGTGAAGATGTGATCGGGTTTGTTGGTGGCCGCGGAGCTGGAACCAGCTCCAACTGAACAAGTAAAGGAAGAATCATGCCGCGTCGTCGCGAAGTCCCCAAGCGGGAAGTGTTGCCGGATCCGAAGTTCGGCAACGTTGATGTTGCCAAGTTCATGAACATGCTGATGCTGTCCGGCAAGAAGTCGGTCGCAGAGCGCATCGTTTATGGCGCATTCGAACAAATCCAGACCAAGGGTGGCAAGGACCCGCTGGAAGTGTTCACGGTTGCGCTCAACAACGTGAAGCCGGTGGTCGAAGTGAAGAGCCGTCGCGTTGGTGGTGCCAACTATCAAGTTCCGGTCGAAGTGCGCCCGTCGCGTCGTATGGCATTGGCGATGCGCTGGCTGCGTGAGGCTGCGAAGAAGCGCAGCGAGAAGTCGATGGCCCTGCGCCTGGCAGGTGAACTCTCCGAAGCGGCCGAAGGCCGTGGCGGCGCGATGAAGAAGCGCGACGAAGTTCACCGCATGGCAGAAGCCAACCGCGCGTTCTCGCATTTCCGTTTCTAAGCGCCTGGCTGGGCTGTTAGCGGAAATAAATTCCGGGCGGGTGCGCTTTTCAGGCGCCTCGCCCGTTTGTGTTGAAGCATGATGCAGCCGGGCTGCATCGTGTTATCCCAGTAGAGGATCAAAGTGGCTCGCAAGACTCCTATCGAGCGCTACCGCAATATCGGTATTAGCGCTCACATCGACGCCGGCAAAACGACGACGACCGAGCGCATTCTGTTTTACACCGGTGTGAACCACAAGATCGGTGAAGTCCACGACGGCGCAGCCACGATGGACTGGATGGAGCAGGAACAGGAACGTGGCATCACGATCACGTCCGCTGCTACCACGGCCTTCTGGAAGGGCATGGGCGGCAACTATCCGGAACACCGCATCAACATCATCGACACCCCGGGCCACGTCGACTTCACGATCGAAGTCGAGCGCTCGATGCGCGTGCTCGACGGCGCGTGCATGGTGTACTGCGCAGTGGGCGGCGTGCAGCCGCAGTCGGAAACGGTGTGGCGCCAGGCGAACAAGTACAAGGTGCCGCGTCTCGCGTTCGTCAACAAGATGGACCGTACCGGCGCGAACTTCTTCAAGGTCTACGACCAGCTCCGTCTGCGCCTGAAGGCGAACCCGGTTCCGGTCGTGGTGCCGATCGGCGCGGAAGAAAACTTCAAGGGCGTCGTCGACCTGATCAAGATGAAGGCGATCATTTGGGACGAAGCGTCGCAAGGCACGAAGTTCGACTACGTCGACATCCCGGCCGAGCTCGCGGAGACCTGCAAGGAATGGCGCGAGAAGATGGTCGAAGTGGCTGCCGAAGCCAGCGAAGACCTGATGAACAAGTACCTGGAAGAAGGCGATCTGCCGGAAGCCGACATCGTCAAGGCGCTGCGCGACCGTACGATCGCGTGCGAAATCCAGCCGATGCTGTGCGGTACCGCGTTCAAGAACAAGGGCGTGCAGCGTATGCTCGACGCCGTGATCGACTTCCTGCCGTCGCCGGTCGACATCCCGCCGGTCAAGGGCGAGCTCGAAAACGGTGAAGAAGCGGAGCGCAAGGCGTCGGACGAAGAGAAGTTCTCGTCGCTCGCGTTCAAGATCATGACCGACCCGTTCGTCGGCCAGCTGATCTTCTTCCGTGTGTACTCGGGCGTCGTCAACTCGGGCGACACGCTGCTGAACTCGACCAAGGGCAAGAAGGAACGCCTCGGCCGTATTCTGCAGATGCACGCGAACCAGCGTGAGGAAATCAAGGAAGTTCGCGCAGGCGACATCGCTGCTGCGGTCGGCCTGAAGGAAGCGACCACGGGCGACACGCTGTGCGACCCGGCGAACCCGATCGTTCTCGAGCGCATGGTGTTCCCGGAGCCGGTGATCTCGCAGGCTGTCGAGCCGAAGACCAAGGCTGACCAGGAAAAGATGGGCCTCGCACTGAACCGTCTGGCTCAGGAAGACCCGTCGTTCCGCGTGCAGACCGACGAAGAATCGGGCCAGACCATCATTTCGGGCATGGGCGAGCTCCACCTCGAAATTCTGGTCGACCGGATGAAGCGTGAATTCGGCGTGGAAGCAACCGTCGGCAAGCCGCAGGTTGCGTACCGCGAGACGATCCGCTCGACGGCGAAGGATGTCGACGGCAAGTTCGTCAAGCAATCGGGTGGTCGCGGCCAGTACGGTCACGCGGTCATCACGCTCGAGCCGAACGAACAAGGCAAGGGCTACGAGTTCTTCGACGAGATCAAGGGTGGTGTGATTCCGCGTGAATACATCCCGGCGGTCGACAAGGGTATCCAGGACACGCTGAAGTCGGGCGTGCTGGCTGGCTTCCCGGTCGTCGACGTGAAGGTTCACCTGACGTTCGGTTCGTACCACGACGTTGACTCGAACGAAAACGCGTTCCGCATGGCCGGTTCGATGGCGTTCAAGGAAGCGATGCGCAAGGCGAACCCGGTCGTCCTCGAGCCGATGATGGCCGTCGAAGTCGAGACGCCGGAAGACTACATGGGCAACGTGATGGGCGACCTGTCGGGCCGTCGCGGTATCGTCCAGGGCATGGAAGACATGGTCGGCGGCGGCAAGATCGTTCGCGCCGAAGTGCCGCTGTCGGAAATGTTCGGTTACTCGACGTCGCTGCGCTCGCTGACGCAAGGTCGCGCAACGTACACGATGGAGTTCAAGCACTACGCTGAAGCTCCGCGCAACGTTGCCGAAGCGATCATCAGCGCGAAGTCGAAGTAAATCTGCAGCTACCAACTGATTATTTTTTGAAAGAAGAGAATCATGGCAAAAGAAAAGTTTGAGCGGACCAAGCCGCACGTGAACGTTGGTACGATTGGTCACGTTGACCACGGCAAGACGACGCTGACGGCAGCGATCACGACGGTTCTGACGAAGAAGTTCGGCGGCGAAGCGAAGGCGTACGACCAGATCGACGCGGCACCGGAAGAAAAGGCGCGCGGCATCACGATCAACACGGCACACGTCGAGTACGAAACGGCGAACCGCCACTACGCACACGTCGACTGCCCGGGCCACGCTGACTATGTGAAGAACATGATCACGGGCGCAGCGCAGATGGACGGCGCGATCCTGGTTTGCTCGGCAGCTGACGGCCCGATGCCGCAGACGCGTGAGCACATCCTGCTGGCGCGTCAGGTTGGCGTTCCGTACATCATCGTGTTCCTGAACAAGTGCGACATGGTGGACGACGCTGAACTGCTCGAGCTGGTCGAGATGGAAGTTCGCGAGCTGCTGTCGAAGTACGACTTCCCGGGCGACGACACGCCGATCGTGAAGGGTTCGGCGAAGCTGGCGCTGGAAGGCGACACGGGCGAGCTGGGCGAAGTGGCGATCATGAGCCTGGCCGACGCGCTGGACACGTACATCCCGACGCCGGAGCGTGCAGTTGACGGCGCGTTCCTGATGCCGGTGGAAGACGTGTTCTCGATCTCGGGCCGTGGTACGGTGGTGACGGGTCGTGTCGAGCGCGGCATCGTGAAGGTCGGCGAGGAAATCGAAATCGTCGGTATCAAGCCGACGGTGAAGACGACCTGCACGGGCGTTGAAATGTTCCGCAAGCTGCTGGACCAAGGTCAGGCAGGCGACAACGTGGGTATCCTGCTGCGCGGCACGAAGCGTGAAGACGTGGAGCGTGGCCAGGTTCTGGCGAAGCCGGGTTCGATCACGCCGCACACGCACTTCACGGCTGAAGTGTACGTGCTGAGCAAGGACGAAGGCGGCCGTCACACGCCGTTCTTCAACAACTACCGTCCGCAGTTCTACTTCCGTACGACGGACGTGACGGGCTCGATCGAGCTGCCGAAGGACAAGGAAATGGTGATGCCGGGCGACAACGTGTCGATCACGGTGAAGCTGATCGCTCCGATCGCGATGGAAGAAGGTCTGCGCTTCGCAATCCGCGAAGGCGGCCGTACGGTCGGCGCCGGCGTCGTCGCCAAGATCATCGAGTAACATCGACGATCCGCGGATCCCGACGGGGTCCGCGATTCCACGGTACGCAGTTGTGCCGTCGAAACCGGGTGTCCAGCTTGTGCTGGCACCCGGTTTTGTTTTTCCGGCGGCGCGTTGCGCGGGCCGTGAAATGCACGCCACGGTTTCAGAATTTCGTGTAGAATCGCGGGCTTAGCAGTGGAAGTACTGTCCGGAACCTGATGCTTCGCTCCCCGCTGGCGTCATGTTTCACGTTCTTTTAGTGTCCGGCGATGCAACATCGCCTCGCTCTTTTCAAGGAATCGTCATGCAGCAACAGAAAATCCGCATTCGCCTGAAGGCATTCGACTATCGTCTGATCGATCAATCGGCTGCCGAGATCGTCGATACCGCGAAGCGGACTGGCGCAATCGTCCGTGGCCCGGTGCCGCTGCCGACGCGCATTCAGCGTTTTGACATCCTGCGTTCGCCGCACGTCAACAAGACGTCGCGCGATCAGCTCGAAATCCGCACCCACCAGCGCCTGATGGACATCGTCGACCCGACGGACAAGACCGTCGACGCGCTGATGAAGCTCGACCTGCCGGCTGGCGTCGACGTGGAAATCAAGCTGCAGTAAGGCTTCCGGCGCCGATCGGCATGCCGGGTGGCGCTAAGTCTTTGTATTGCTTGCGGAAATGGAAAAGTCGGGCTATACTGCTTGGCTTTTCGCGTATTCGCGTAAAAAAGTTGGGCCTTGCGTGCCCGGCATTTTGTAAATCAGCCCCGACCAATCGCAGTCGGGAATGGAGAAAATGATGAGCCTTGGACTCGTAGGTCGCAAGGTTGGCATGACCCGTATCTTCACGGCTGAAGGGGATTCGATTCCCGTCACCGTGCTGGACGTGTCGGACAACCGCGTGACGCAGATCAAGACTGTTGAAACCGACGGCTACACGGCCGTGCAGGTTGCATTCGGCTCCCGTCGTGCATCGCGCGTGACGAAGCCGCTGGCAGGTCATCTCGCCAAAGCCGGTGTCGAAGCCGGTGAAATCCTCAAGGAATTCCGCATTGACGCGGCCAAGGCAGCCGAGCTGTCGAATGGCGCCGTGGTCGGTGCAGATCTTTTCGAAGTGGGCCAGAAGGTCGACGTGCAAGGCGTGTCGATCGGTAAGGGCTACGCCGGTACGATCAAGCGTTACAACTTCTCCTCCGGCCGTGCCACGCACGGTAACTCGCGCTCGCACAACGTGCCGGGCTCGATCGGTATGGCGCAGGATCCGGGTCGTGTTTTCCCGGGTAAACGCATGACGGGTCACATGGGTGACGTGACGGTGACGGTGCAGAACCTCGAAATCGCTCGTATCGACGCAGAGCGCAAGCTGCTGCTCGTGAAGGGTGCGATTCCGGGCGCGAAGGGCGGCAAGGTCTTCGTGACGCCGGCCGTCAAGACCAAGGGGGCGAAATAATGGAACTCAAGCTCCTGAACGAAAATGGTCAGGAAGGTGCAGTGGTCAACGCATCGGACGTCGTGTTCGGTCGTGATTACAACGAAGCGCTGATCCACCAGGTCGTCGTCGCTTACCAGGCGAATGCTCGCCAGGGTAACCGCGCACAGAAGGACCGTGAGCAAGTCAAGCACACGACCAAGAAGCCGTGGCGCCAGAAGGGTACGGGCCGTGCTCGTGCCGGTATGTCGTCGAGCCCGTTGTGGCGTGGCGGTGGTCGTATCTTCCCGAATTCGCCGGAAGAAAACTTCTCGCACAAGGTCAACAAGAAGATGCATCGCGCAGGTCTCTGCTCGATCTTCTCGCAGCTGGCCCGTGAAGGCCGCCTGTCGGTCGTCGAGGACATCATCCTCGAAGCGCCGAAGACCAAGCTGCTGGCCGACAAATTCAAGACCATGGGTCTCGACTCCGTGCTGATCATCACCGACACGGTTGACGAAAACCTGTACCTGGCATCGCGCAACCTGCCGCACGTGGCAATTGTCGAGCCGCGCTACGCTGACCCGCTGTCGCTGATCTACTTCAAGAAAGTGCTGGTCACGAAGGCTGCGGTCGCCCAGATCGAGGAGTTGCTGTCATGAGCGAGATTCGCAAGAACGATCATCGTTTGATGCAGGTCCTGCTCGCACCGGTGATCTCGGAAAAGGCGACGCTGGTTGCCGACAAGAACGAGCAAGTCGTGTTCGAAGTCGCACCGGATGCCACGAAGCAGGAAGTGAAGGCGGCCGTCGAGCTGCTGTTCAAGGTTGAAGTTGATTCCGTCAACGTGCTGGTTCAGAAGGGCAAGCAAAAGCGCTTTGGCCGTTCGATGGGCCGCCGCAAGGACGTGAAGAAGGCGTACGTTTGCCTGAAGCCCGGCCAGGAAATCAACTTTGAAGCGGAGGCCAAGTAATCATGGCAATCGTTAAAGTTAAGCCGACATCGCCGGGTCGCCGCGCGATGGTCAAGGTGGTCAACAAGAACCTGCACCAGGGCAAGCCGTTCGCGGCACTGCTCGACTCGCAGAGCTCGACCGCCGGCCGTAACAACAACGGTCGTATCACCACGCGTCACAAGGGTGGTGGTCACAAGCAGCACTACCGTATCGTCGATTTCCGTCGCACGAAGGATGGCATCCCGGCAAAGGTCGAGCGTCTCGAGTACGACCCGAACCGTAGCGCGAACATCGCGCTGGTGCTCTACGCAGACGGCGAGCGTCGCTACATCATCGCCCCGAAGGGTCTGACCGTCGGCCAACAGCTGATGTCGGGTTCGGAAGCGCCGATCCGTGCAGGCAACACGCTGCCGATCCGCAACATTCCGGTCGGTACGACGATCCACTGCATCGAGATGCTGCCGGGCAAGGGCGCGCAAATGGCGCGTTCGGCTGGCACGTCGGCCATGCTGCTGGCACGTGAAGGCGTCTACGCGCAGGTTCGTCTGCGTTCGGGCGAAATCCGCCGCGTGCACATCGAGTGCCGTGCAACGATCGGTGAAGTCGGTAACGAAGAGCATAGCCTGCGCCAGATCGGCAAGGCTGGCGCGAACCGCTGGCGCGGTATCCGCCCGACGGTGCGTGGCGTTGCGATGAACCCGGTTGATCACCCGCACGGTGGTGGTGAGGGCAAGACGGCTGCAGGTCGCGATCCGGTGAGCCCGTGGGGTACGCCGGCTAAGGGTTACCGCACCCGCAGCAACAAGCGCACGACGACGATGATCGTCCAGCGCCGTCACAAGCGTTAAGGAGTAGGCAATGGCACGTTCTGTTAAAAAAGGTCCGTTCTGCGACGCCCATTTGCTGAAGAAAGTTGAGGCGGCTGCAGCTTCGCGCGACAAAAAGCCGATCAAGACCTGGTCGCGTCGCTCGACGATTCTGCCGGATTTCATCGGCCTGACGATCGCTGTTCACAACGGCCGTCAACACGTTCCGGTGTACATCTCGGAAAACATGGTCGGCCACAAGCTTGGCGAGTTCGCACTGACCCGTACGTTCAAGGGTCACGCAGCCGACAAGAAGGCCAAGAAATAAGGGGCAATCAAGATGGAAGTGAAAGCAATTCATCGCGGTGCCCGCATCTCGGCGCAAAAAACGCGCCTTGTGGCTGACCAGATCCGCGGTTTGCCGGTCGACAAGGCGCTGAACGTTCTGACGTTCTCGCCGAAGAAGGCGGCTGGCATCGTGAAGAAGGTTGTGCTGTCGGCAATCGCGAATGCGGAGCACAACGAAGGCGCCGATATCGACGAGCTCAAGATCAAGAGCATCTACGTCGACAAGGCTGCATCGCTCAAGCGTTTCACCGCGCGCGCCAAGGGCCGCGGTAACCGCATCGAGAAGCAATCCTGTCACATCACTGTGACGGTCGGGAATTAAGGAGCCATACGATGGGACAGAAAATTCATCCGACTGGCTTCCGCCTGGCTGTCAGCCGCAATTGGGCTTCGCGTTGGTACGCGAACAACAACAATTTCGCGGCGATGCTGCAGGAAGACATCGGTGTTCGTGAATACCTGAAGAAGAAGCTGAAGAACGCTTCGGTCGGTCGGGTCGTCATCGAGCGTCCGGCGAAGAACGCGCGCATCACGATTTACAGCTCGCGTCCGGGCGTGGTCATCGGCAAGAAGGGCGAGGATATCGAACAGCTGAAGACGGAACTGCAACGCCGCATGGGCGTGCCGGTTCACGTCAACATCGAGGAAATCCGCAAGCCGGAAACCGATGCTCAGCTGATCGCTGACTCGATCACGCAACAGCTCGAGCGCCGGATCATGTTCCGTCGCGCGATGAAGCGTGCGATGCAGAACGCGATGCGTCTGGGTGCCCAAGGCATCAAGATCATGAGCGCGGGCCGTCTGAACGGTATCGAAATCGCTCGTACGGAGTGGTATCGCGAAGGTCGCGTGCCCCTTCACACGCTGCGTGCTGATATCGACTACGCGACTTCGGAAGCGAAGACGACTTACGGGATCATCGGCGTCAAGGTGTGGGTCTACAAGGGCGATACGCTCGGCCGCAACGACGCACCGGTGGTGGAAGAAGTAGCCGAAGACAAGCGTCCGCGTCGCAATGCGCGTCCGGGCGACCGTCGTCCGCGCCGTGACGGCGAAGGCGGCGCTCCGGGTGCTCGTCGTGGCGCACCGCGCCGTGGCGCCGGCAAGCCCGAAGACGGCAAGACTGGAGAATAACGATGCTGCAACCGAAACGCAGAAAGTATCGTAAAGAGCAGAAGGGTCGTAACACCGGCAAGGCGACGCGCGGCAACGCAGTGTCGTTCGGTGAATTCGGCCTGAAGGCGATCGGTCGCGGTCGTTTGACCGCACGCCAGATTGAAGCGGCGCGTCGTGCAATGACGCGTCACATCAAGCGTGGCGGCCGCATCTGGATCCGGATCTTCCCGGACAAGCCGATTTCGCAGAAGCCGGCCGAAGTGCGTATGGGTAACGGTAAGGGTAACCCGGAGTACTACGTCGCCGAGATTCAGCCGGGCAAGATGCTCTATGAAATGGACGGCGTAACCGAAGAACTGGCACGCGAAGCGTTCCGTCTGGCTGCAGCCAAGCTGCCGCTGAAGACGGCATTCATCGTGCGCCAGCTCGGCGCCTAAGGAGAAAACATGAAGGCTTCCGAACTTCTCCAGAAAGACCAGGCCGCGCTCAACAAGGAGCTGGCGGACCTGCTGAAGGCGCAATTCGGCCTGCGCATGCAACTCGCGACCCAGCAGCTCACGAACACGAGCCAGCTGAAGAAGGTTCGTCGCGACATCGCACGTGTGCGGACCGTCATGACTCAGAAGGCGAACCAGAAATGAACGATAGCGTGAAAACCTCGCTGAAGCGGACGCTGGTCGGTCGGGTCGTCAGCAACAAGATGGACAAGACCGTCACCGTGCTGATCGAGCACCGCGTCAAGCACCCGATCTACGGCAAGTATGTCGTGCGCTCGAAGAAGTACCACGCGCATGATGAAGCGAACACCTGCAACGAAGGCGATCTCGTCGAAATCCAGGAAACTCGTCCTGTTTCGAAGACGAAGGCCTGGACGGTGTCGCGCCTCGTCGAAGCCGCTCGCGTCATCTAAGCGGGCAGCGCAGTAGGCAGTAACAGGCACCTCTCCTCGAAGTGCTTGAAATCGCAAAGTTTTTGCTTGCGTGACCAGGATTATTTGTTATAATCCTGGTCTTCCCTCTTTATGGGAGCCCCGTCGCGGGCGAAGTTGGTGGGGGAAGCGGACTGGCGCCTGCCTGTCCGAAAGATTCACCGAATTGCGATGGCGGGTTTCGTTTGCCGTCGCTGCTGTTCCAACCCAAGCAGCCGATTGGCTGACGGGACCAAGACTGACCGAATGCATCATGGTGGTGCATCCGGATTAAGTTGGGAAAGACAAACCATGATCCAGACCGAATCTCGGCTCGAAGTAGCCGACAACACGGGTGCGCGTGAAGTCATGTGCATCAAGGTGCTCGGCGGCTCGAAGCGTCGTTATGCCGGCATTGGCGACATCATCAAGGTGACCGTCAAAGAGGCAACGCCGCGCGGGCGCGTGAAGAAAGGCGAAATTTACAACGCCGTGGTGGTCCGCACCGCCAAGGGCGTGCGCCGTCAAGACGGCTCGCTGATCAAGTTCGACGGCAACGCCGCTGTGCTTTTGAATAACAAGCTCGAGCCGATCGGCACCCGTATCTTCGGGCCGGTGACGCGTGAGCTGCGTAGCGAACGATTCATGAAGATCGTTTCGCTGGCGCCGGAAGTGCTGTAAGGAGTCGCGATGAACAAGATTCGCAAAGGCGACGAAGTGATCGTCGTCACTGGCAAGGACAAGGGCAAGCGCGGCGTCGTGCTGGCTGTCGGTGCTGAGCATGTGACGGTTGAGGGTATCAACCTCGTCAAGAAGCATGTGAAGCCGAACCCGATGAAGGGTACGACGGGTGGCGTGGAAGCGAAGACGATGCCCCTGCATATTTCGAACGTCGCACTGGTCGACGCGAATGGCAAGGCGTCGCGTGTTGGCATCAAGGTCGAGGAAGGCAAGAAGGTTCGCTTCCTGAAGTCGACCGGTGCCGTACTGAGCGCCTGACGCAGCGGAGTAAAAAATGGCTCGTTTTCAAGAGTTTTACAAAGAAAAGGTTGTGCCCGGCCTGATCGAGAAGTTCGGTTACAAGTCGGTCATGGAAGTGCCGCGCATCACCAAGATCACGCTGAACATGGGTCTTGGCGAAGCGATCGCTGACAAGAAGATCATCGAGAACGCCGTTGGCGACCTCACGAAGATCGCCGGCCAGAAGCCGGTCGTCACGAAGGCACGCAAGGCAATCGCTGGCTTCAAGATCCGCCAGGGTTACCCGATCGGCGCGATGGTGACGCTGCGTGGCCAGGCGATGTACGAATTCCTCGACCGTTTCGTGACCGTTGCCCTGCCCCGCGTGCGAGATTTCCGCGGCGTGTCGGGTCGTGCGTTCGATGGCCGTGGCAACTACAACATCGGTGTGAAAGAGCAGATCATTTTCCCCGAAATCGACTACGACAAGATCGACGCACTGCGTGGGCTGAACATCAGCATCACGACGACTGCGAAGACCGACGACGAAGCAAAGGCTCTGCTCGCCAGCTTCAAGTTCCCGTTCAGAAACTGAGGTTACCGTGGCTAAACTGGCACTGATCGAACGTGAAAAGAAGCGCGCCCGCCTGGTCGCGAAGTTCGCAGCAAAGCGCGAAGCGCTGAAGGCGATCGTCGAAGACCAAAGCAAGTCGGAAGAAGAGCGCTACGAAGCACGCCTGGAGCTGCAGCAACTGCCCCGCAACGCAAACCCGACCCGCCAGCGTAACCGCTGCGCGATCACGGGCCGTCCGCGTGGCACGTTCCGTAAATTCGGCCTCGCGCGTAACAAGATTCGTGAAATCGCATTCCGTGGCGAGATTCCTGGCCTGACCAAGGCGAGCTGGTAATAGGAGAAACGTAAATGAGCATGAGTGATCCTATCGCCGATATGCTGACTCGCATCCGCAACGCGCAGATGGTCGAGAAGGTATCGGTTGCGATGCCCTCGTCGAAGGTCAAGGTTGCAATCGCGCAAGTCCTCAAGGACGAAGGTTATATCGACGATTTCGCCGTGAAGGCGGAAGGTGCGAAGTCCGAACTGAATATCGCGCTGAAGTACTACGCAGGTCGCCCGGTCATCGAACGCCTCGAGCGCGTGTCGAAGCCTGGTCTGCGCGTGTACCGCGGCCGTAACGACATTCCGCAGGTCATGAACGGCCTCGGCGTGGCTATCGTGTCGACGCCGAAGGGCGTGATGACCGACCGCAAGGCGCGCGCTACCGGCGTCGGCGGCGAAGTCATCTGCTACGTCGCTTAAAGCCGAGGAGAGAGAAACATGTCTCGAGTAGGTAAGAGCCCGATCGCGCTGCAAGGCGCGGAAGTCAAGCTGGCCGACGGTGCTATCACCGTCAAGGGCCCGCTGGGCACCATCACGCAAGCGATCAATCCGCTCGTGAACGTGGCGAACAACGACGGCACGCTGAATCTGTCGCCGGTCGACGAAAGCCGCGAAGCAAATGCACTGTCGGGCACGATGCGCGCGATCATCGCGAATGCCGTGCACGGCGTGACCAAGGGTTTCGAGCGCAAGCTGACGCTGGTTGGCGTCGGTTACCGTGCGCAAGCGCAAGGCGACAAGCTGAACCTGTCGCTGGGTTTCTCGCACCCGGTGGTGCACCAGATGCCGGAAGGCGTCAAGGCTGAAACCCCGACGCAAACCGAAATCGTGATCAAGGGGATCAACAAGCAACAAGTCGGTCAAGTGGCTGCGGAAGTCCGCGGTTACCGTCCGCCGGAGCCCTACAAGGGCAAGGGCGTGCGTTATGCCGACGAGGTTGTGATCCTCAAAGAAACGAAGAAGAAGTAAGGGTGCGCAATCATGGATAAGACTCAATCTCGCCTGCGCCGCGCTCGCCAGACGCGTATCAAGATCGCTGAGCTGCAGGTCGCGCGTCTCGCCGTGCATCGCACGAACACGCACATCTACGCTCAAGTGTTCTCGCCCTGCGGCACCAAGGTGCTCGCCAGCGCGTCGACGCTCGAAGCAGAAGTGCGCGCCGAACTGGCCGACAAGTCGGGCAAGGGCGGCAACGTGAATGCCGCGACGCTGATCGGCAAGCGTATTGCCGAGAAGGCAAAGGCTGCCGGCATCGAATCCGTCGCCTTCGACCGCTCGGGCTTCCGCTACCACGGCCGCGTCAAGGCGCTGGCTGAGGCAGCTCGCGAAGCTGGGCTCAAGTTCTAAGGAAGGAATTCGTCATGGCAAAGATGCAAGCGAAAGTTCAGGCTGACGAGCGCGACGACGGCCTTCGCGAAAAGATGATTTCGGTCAATCGCGTGACCAAGGTCGTGAAGGGTGGCCGTATTCTCGGCTTCGCCGCACTGACCGTGGTTGGCGACGGTGATGGCCGCATCGGTATGGGCAAGGGCAAGGCGAAGGAAGTGCCGGTCGCTGTCCAGAAGGCAATGGAACAAGCTCGCCGCAACATGTTCAAGGTGCCGCTCAAGAACGGCACGCTGCAACACGAAGTGCACGGCAAGCACGGCGCATCGGCCGTCCTCCTCGCTCCGGCGAAGGCAGGTACGGGCGTGATCGCCGGCGGCCCGATGCGCGCAGTGTTCGACGTGATGGGCGTTCAGAACGTCGTGGCGAAGAGCCACGGTTCGACGAACCCGTACAACCTCGTTCGCGCCACGCTGGACGGCCTGCGCAAGCAGTCCACCCCGGCAGACATCGCGGCGAAGCGCGGCAAGTCCGTCGAAGAAATTTTGGGCTAAGCCCGGGTGGTCACCATGTCTGAAAAAACTGTCAAGGTTCAGCTCGTTAAGAGCCTGATCGGGACCCGCGAATCGCACCGCGCGACCGTGCGTGGTCTGGGCCTGCGCCGACTCAATTCGGTCAGCGAGCTCCAGGACACGCCGGCGGTCCGCGGCATGATCAACAAGGTCTCGTACCTCGTTAAGGTCATCGCGTAAGCGGCCCTACGGATCAAGGAGTTGATATGGAATTGAATAACCTGAAGCCGGCCGCTGGCGCCAAGCACGCCAAGCGTCGCGTCGGTCGTGGCATCGGTTCGGGCCTCGGCAAGACGGCTGGCCGTGGTCACAAGGGTCAGAAATCGCGTTCGGGCGGCTTCCACAAAGTCGGTTTCGAAGGCGGTCAGATGCCGCTGCAACGTCGTCTGCCGAAGCGCGGCTTCACGTCGCTGACGAAGGAATTCGTCGGTGAAGTGCGCCTGGGCGACCTCGAGAAGCTGCCGGTCGACGAGATCGATCTGCTCGCACTGAAGCAAGCCGGCCTGGTCGGCGAGCTGACGAAGAGCGCAAAGATCATCGCGACGGGCGAACTGAAGCGCAAGATCGTCGTGAAGGGTCTCGGTGCCACCAAGGGTGCGCGCGCTGCGATCGAAGCGGCCGGCGGTTCGTTCGCCGAGTGACACGCGTAGCGCGTCGTCACTTGCATTCATCGGAGAAGGTACTTGGCTAACAGCCCGAGTCTTGCAAAACCCGGTCGAAGCACGGCGAAATTCGGCGATCTGCGTCGGCGAGCGATGTTCCTGCTCCTGGCGCTGATCGTCTATCGCATCGGCGCGCACATTCCCGTGCCGGGCATCGATCCGGATCAACTGGCTAAGCTGTTCCAGAGCCAGGCGGGCGGCATCCTGGGCATGTTCAACATGTTCTCGGGTGGCGCGCTTTCCCGCTTCACGATCTTTGCGCTGGGGATCATGCCGTACATTTCGGCGTCGATCATCATGCAGTTGCTGGCGATCGTATCGCCGCAGCTCGAGGCGCTGAAGAAGGAGGGGCAGGCAGGGCAACGGAAGATCACGCAGTACACGCGGTATTTCACCGTGGTGCTCGCGACCTTCCAGGCGTTCGGTATCGCGGCCGCGCTGGAAAACCAGCCGGGCCTCGTCACCGACCCCGGCATGCTGTTCCGTCTGACGACGGTCGTGACGCTGGTGACCGGTACGATGTTCCTGATGTGGCTCGGCGAGCAGATTACCGAGCGTGGTCTGGGCAACGGTATCTCGATCATCATCTTCGGCGGGATCGCAGCAGGGTTCCCGAATGCCGTGGGTGGGTTGTTCGAGCTGGTGCGTACGGGTTCGATGAGCATCATTTCGGCGATCATCATCGTCGTTCTGATCGCCGCGGTGACTTACCTGGTCGTGTTCATCGAACGCGGTCAGCGCAAGATCCTCGTGAACTACGCGAAGCGCCAGGTCGGCAACAAGATCTACGGTGGGCAGTCGTCGCATCTGCCGCTGAAGTTGAACATGTCGGGCGTGATTCCGCCGATCTTTGCATCGTCGATCATCCTGTTCCCGGCGACGATTCTCGGCTGGTTCAGTACCGGTCAGCCGACGGGAAGCTGGATTTCCAATACGTTGCATAACGTAGCGGAAGCGCTGAAGCCGGGCCAGCCGGTCTATGTGCTGCTGTACACGCTGGCGATCGTGTTTTTCTGCTTCTTCTACACCGCACTGGTGTTCAACAGCAGGGAAACCGCGGACAACCTGAAGAAGAGCGGCGCGTTTGTTCCGGGCATCCGTCCGGGCGATCAGACCGCACGATATATCGACCGCATCCTCACGCGTCTGACGCTGGCCGGTGCGATCTACATCGTCTTCGTGTGTCTGCTGCCGGAATTTCTGGTGCTGCGCTGGAACGTGCCGTTTTATTTTGGTGGAACGTCGCTGCTGATCATTGTCGTCGTCACGATGGACTTTATGGCGCAGGTGCAGTCGTACGTTATGTCGCAACAGTATGAGTCTCTGCTCAAGAAGGCGAACTTCAAGGGCGGCAACATCCCGATGCGTTAAGGACTATGGCCAAAGACGATGTAATCCAGATGCAGGGAGAGGTGATTGAAAACCTCCCGAATGCGACCTTCCGTGTGAAGCTGGAAAACGGCCATGTCGTATTGGGACATATTTCCGGGAAGATGCGGATGCACTACATCCGTATCCTGCCGGGCGACAAGGTGACGGTTGAGTTGACGCCTTATGATCTGTCTCGTGCGCGGATCGTGTTCCGGGCGAAGTGATTTGAAAAAAGGGTATTATCATGAAAGTGATGGCATCGGTTAAGCGCATTTGCCGCAATTGCAAGATCATCAAGCGCAAAGGCGTCGTTCGCGTGATCTGCAGCTCGGATCCGCGCCACAAGCAGCGCCAAGGCTGACCGCGCGTTTGTTTGCGCTTTTTGTTTGAGGAAAAACAATGGCTCGTATCGCAGGGGTTAACATCCCGAATCACCAGCACACCGAGATCGGCCTGACGGCTATCTTTGGTGTCGGCCGCACCCGTTCGCGCAGCATCTGCGTGGCAGCTGGCGTCGATTTTTCGAAGAAGGTCAAGGATCTGACCGACGCAGACCTGGAAAAGCTGCGTGAAGAAGTGGGCAAGTTTGTCGTCGAAGGCGATCTGCGCCGTGAAGTGACGATGAACATCAAGCGCCTGATGGACCTCGGTTGCTACCGTGGCGTCCGTCATCGCAAGGGCCTGCCGATGCGCGGTCAGCGTACGCGTACGAACGCACGTACCCGTAAGGGTCCGCGTCGTGCAGCGCAAGCGCTGAAGAAGTAAGCGGAACTGACAGTTACAGGAAAACGTAATGGCTAAGGCTTCGAACACCGCGGCGCAACGCGTTCGCAAGAAGGTTAAGAAGAACGTCGCTGAAGGCGTGGTTCACGTTCACGCGTCGTTCAACAATACGATCATCACGATCACCGATCGCCAAGGCAACGCTCTGGCATGGGCGACGTCGGGCGGTCAGGGCTTCAAGGGCTCGCGCAAATCGACGCCGTTCGCTGCTCAGGTCGCAGCCGAGTCGGCTGGCCGCGTCGCGATGGAATACGGCGTGAAGAATCTGGAAGTGCGGATCAAGGGCCCGGGCCCGGGTCGCGAGTCGGCAGTGCGCGCACTGCACGGCCTCGGCATCAAGATCACCGCGATTTCGGACGTCACCCCGATTCCGCACAACGGCTGCCGTCCGCCGAAGCGTCGTCGTATCTAAGGATGTGCTGGCACGTTCGTGCTAGCGCATTGCCTGTCGCCGCTCAGCGTCGACGGGCGTTGCTTTTTTGATTGACTAAGCCCACCGTTCGCCCCAAAGGGAGCGGACTAGCGCGGATTTCGGTTCGCGTGACTGATTGATAAAGGAATGCAAAGTGGCACGTTATATCGGCCCCAAAGCCAAGCTGTCCCGCCGTGAAGGCACCGACCTGTTCCTGAAGAGCGCACGCCGCTCGCTCGCCGACAAGTGCAAGCTCGACAGCAAGCCGGGCCAGCACGGCCGTACCTCGGGCGCACGTACGTCCGACTACGGTACGCAGCTGCGTGAAAAGCAGAAGGTCAAGCGCATCTACGGCGTGCTGGAGCGTCAGTTCCGCCGCTACTTCGCTGAAGCCGACCGCCGCAAGGGCAACACGGGTGAAAACCTGCTGCAACTGCTCGAGTCGCGCCTCGACAACGTCGTGTATCGCATGGGCTTCGGCTCGACCCGCGCTGAAGCGCGTCAGCTGGTGAGCCACAAGTCGATCACCGTGAACGGCGTCGTCGCAAACGTCCCGTCGCAGCAAGTGAAGGCAGGTGACGTCGTCGCGATCCGCGAAAAGGCGAAGAAGCAAGCGCGTATCGTCGAAGCGCTGTCGCTGGCCGAGCAAGGCGGCATGCCGAGCTGGGTTGCAGTCGATGCGAAGAAGTTCGAAGGCACGTTCAAGCAAATGCCGGAACGCGCCGAGATCGCAGGCGACATCAACGAAAGCCTGATCGTCGAATTGTATTCGCGTTAATCCGATTGACGGCCGAGGTACCCCGATTGCGTTGCGCAAGGAAGGGCCTCGGCTGTTTATTTTCTGGTTGTTACCGGTCAGCCTTATCGGTGTAACGAGCCGAGGGTATTGAAAAGGAAAACCCATGCAAACCAGTTTGCTGAAACCCAAGATCATCGCCGTGGAATCGCTGGGCGAGAACCACGCGCGGGTGGTCATGGAACCGTTCGAACGCGGTTACGGCCATACCTTGGGCAATGCGCTTCGCCGCGTGCTGCTGTCGTCGATGGTTGGCTACGCGCCGACCGAAGTCACGATCGCAGGCGTGGTGCACGAGTACTCGACGCTGGACGGTGTGCAGGAAGACGTCGTCAACCTGCTGCTGAACCTGAAGGGCGTGGTGTTCAAGCTGCATAACCGTGACGAAGTGACGGTTACGCTGCGCAAGGAAGGTGAAGGCGTTGTCACGGCCGGCGATATCGAACTGGCCCACGATTGCGAAGTCATCAACCCGAATCACGTGATTGCGCACCTGTCGAAGGGCGGCAAGCTCGACGTTCAGATCAAGATCGAAAAGGGTCGCGGCTATGTGCCCGGCAACGTCCGTCGTTATGGCGAGGACACGGCCAAGATCATCGGCCGCATCGTCCTCGACGCGTCGTTCTCGCCGGTTCGCCGCGTGAGCTACGCGGTCGAAAGCGCACGTGTCGAGCAGCGTACCGACCTCGACAAGCTCGTGATGAACATCGAGACGAGCGGCGTGATCACGCCGGAAGAAGCGATCCGTCAATCGGCCCGCATCCTGGTCGACCAGCTGTCCGTGTTCGCGGCGCTGGAAGGCACGGAAACGGCAGCCGAAGCACCGTCGCGCGCGCCGCAGATCGACCCGATCCTGCTGCGTCCGGTGGACGATCTCGAGCTGACGGTTCGTTCGGCGAACTGCCTGAAGGCCGAGAACATCTACTACATCGGCGACCTGATCCAGCGCACGGAAAACGAGCTGCTGAAGACGCCGAACCTCGGTCGCAAGTCGCTCAACGAGATCAAGGAAGTGCTCGCTTCGCGCGGTCTCACGCTGGGCATGAAGCTCGAGAACTGGCCGCCGGCTGGTCTCGACAAGTAAGCCCGGTTGTTGCTGTAGTTGGCAAAGATGCGGATTTTCCTTTAAAATCCGCATCTTGCTTTTTTTCGCTACCGGCCCGTGCACCCTCGGGGTGCGATAGAAGAGCTGGATCAAAACTTTGAATCAAGGAAACTGAAATGCGCCATCGTCATGGTCTGCGGAAACTGAACCGCACGAGCAGCCACCGTCTGGCTATGCTCCGTAACATGTCCAACTCGCTGATCGAGCACGAAGTCATCAAGACGACGCTGCCGAAGGCGAAGGAACTCCGTAAAGTCGTCGAGCCGCTGATCACGCTCGGCAAGAAGCCGTCGCTGGCAAATCGTCGCCTGGCGTTCAACCGCCTGCGCGATCGTGACTCGGTGGCGAAGCTGTTCGACGTGCTCGGTCCGCGTTTCGCGAACCGTCCGGGCGGCTACCTGCGCGTGCTGAAGTTCGGCTTCCGCGTGGGCGACAACGCACCGATGGCACTGGTCGAACTGCTCGACCGTCCGGAAGTCGACGAAACGGAAAACGTGCAAGAAGCCGAGTAAGCTTCCGGTACGCCGCAGTATCTGAAAAGGGCCGAGCAATTGCTTGGCCCTTTTTGTTTTCGAGATGCCGGCTGCGATCGATTGTCGCAGGCCGGCGCCGGCAGCATTGCGCGGGCTGCGCTACGATACGGGCAGCCGACGCGATCCGAGGACAGGCAATCCGCGCCGGCCGGAGCCGGTAGACCAGCCAGGAGGGCGCGGATGATAGTGGTGCTGATGCTGACGACGGTGCCCGATGCGGCGACGGCCGCGGCGCTGTCCGATGGCGCGCTCGACGCGCGGCTGGCCGCATGCGTGTCGGAGCTCGGCGCGATCAAGTCGCGCTATCACTGGCAGGGCAAGGTCGAAACGGCCGACGAGATCCAGTTGCTGTTCAAGACGAGCCCCGTGCGGGCGCTCGAACTGGAGCGATTTATTCTCGCGCATCATCCGTACGAGACGCCCGAAATCGTCTCGTGGCAAACGACGGCGTCGGCCGCGTATGGCCAGTGGGTGACCAGCGAAACTCAACGTCTATTTCATGTTTAACGGTATGGCGCTTTCCGTGCGCGTGCGCGCGCTGCGGTTCCTGGCAGTCCTGTTGTCGTTCGCGGTCATGCTGGGCGGCCTGTCGGTCGCGCGCGCGGCCGACGATTTCCTCGATCCGTCGGTCGCGTTCAAGTTCAGCGCGAGCGAGTCGCCGGGGCAGGTGGACGTCCGCTTCAAGGTCGCCAACGGCTATTACCTGTACCGCGAGCGGTTCGCGTTCGCGGTGAAGAGCGGACAGGCGACGCTTGGCGAGCCGCAATTCCCGGCCGGCCACGTGAAGTTCGACCAGACGTTCCAGAAGAACGTCGAGACCTATCGCGACGAAGTCGTCATCCACGTGCCGGTGAAGCAGGCGGCCGGGCCGTTCGACCTCGCGGTGACGTCGCAGGGCTGTGCGGACGAAGGGATCTGCTATCCGCCGGCCGAGCACGTCGTGAAGGTCGGCGGTGCGGCGCTCGGCGCCGCGTCGTCGTCCGGTGGAGACGCGGCGGCCGCGGGCAGCTGGTTCGACAAGGTCACGAGCGCCGATTTCGCGCAGTCGCTGCTCGAAGGCCACGGCTTCTTCACGATCGTCGCCCTGTATTTCGTCGCGGGTGTCGTGCTGAGCCTCCTGCCCTGCTCGTACCCGATGATCCCGATCGTGTCCGCGATCATCATCGGCCAGGGCACGCGGGCGACACATGCACGCGGCCTCGCGCTGTCGCTGACCTATGTGGTCGGCATGGCGCTCGTCTACACGGTGCTCGGCATTGCCGCGGCACTGGTCGGCCAGAGCCTCGGCGCGTGGCTGCAGAACCCGTGGGTGCTCGGCGCGTTCGGCGTGCTGCTGACCGCGTTCGCGGTATCGCTGATCTCGGGCAAGGACATTGCGTTGCCCGCACGCTGGCAGAACGGCGCGGCCGAAGCCTCGAGCGCGCGACAGGGCGGCCACTTCGTCGCGGTCGCGGCGATGGGCGCGTTGTCGGCGCTGGTCGTCGGCGCATGCATGACGGCGCCGCTGTTCGCCGTGCTCGCCTTCATTGCGCACACCGGCAATGCACTGCTCGGCGGGGCGGCGCTGTTCGCGATGGGGCTGGGGCTCGGCGTGCCGCTGCTGGTCGTCGGCGTCGGTGCCGGGACGGTGCTGCCGCGCGCAGGCGCGTGGATGGACGGCGTGAAGGTGTTCTTCGGCATCGTGCTGCTCGCGGCCGCGCTGTGGATCGTGTGGCCGGTGCTGGCAGGCGGCCTGAAGATGGTGCTCGCCGCGTTGTGGCTGCTGGTCGCGGCCGCGGCGCTCGGCCTGTTCACGCCGAATGCCGGCGCCGCGTCGATCTGGCGCCGCCTCGGCAGGGGCCTTGGCGCCGCGCTCGCGATCTGGGCCGCGACGCTGCTCGTCGGCCTGGCGGCCGGCTCGACGGATCCCGTGAAGCCGCTGGCCGTGCTGGCGGCACGCACGGCGGCGTCCGGCGGCGCTGCGGCTGCCGGCGCGGCCGCAGCGCAGGACGGCCCCGCGTTTGCGTCGGTGCGCTCCAGTGGCGAACTCGACGCGCTGCTGAAGACGTCTGGCAAGCCCGTGATGCTCGACTTCTACGCGGACTGGTGCGTGAGCTGCAAGGAGATGGAGCATCTGACGTTTACCGACGCTCGCGTGCAGGCGCGTCTCGCACAGCTCCATCTCGTGCGCGCGGACGTCACCGCGAACAATCCGGACGACCAGGCGCTGCTCAAGCGCTTCAACCTGTTCGGGCCGCCGGGCATCATCTTCTTCGATCGCAGCGGCAACGAGATCGGGCGCGTGGTCGGTTATCAGGCGGCCGAGACGTTCCTGCGCAGCCTCGACCGCGCTGCCGTCCCGACGGTGTAGCGAACGAGGGCGTTCGACGCGGCATCGGCTTCGATCGGCGGTAAACAAAAAACGGCGGAACACCGAAGTGTCCCGCCGTTTTTCGTTGGGCCTGCCGGCGCGCGATCAGCGCTGCGCTTTCAGCAGGCGCGCGGCGTCGAGCGCGAAGTACGTGAGCACGCCGTCGGCGCCGGCGCGCTTGAACGCGAGCAGCGATTCGAGCACGACCTTGTCGTGGTCGAGCCAGCCGTTCATCGCGGCCGCCTTCAGCATCGCGTATTCGCCGCTCACCTGGTACACGTAGGTCGGGAAGCGGAACTCGTCCTTCACGCGGCGCACGATGTCGAGATACGGCATGCCGGGCTTGACCATCACCATGTCGGCGCCTTCGTCGATGTCGAGGCGCACTTCGCGCAGCGCTTCGTCGCTGTTCGCCGGATCCATCTGGTAGGTCATCTTGTTGCCCTTGCCCAGGTTGGATGCCGAGCCGACCGCATCGCGGAACGGACCGTAGAACGCCGACGCGAACTTCGCCGAATAGGCCATGATCCGCGTGTGGATGTGGCCGTCGCTTTCCAGCATTTCGCGGATCGCGCCGATGCGGCCGTCCATCATGTCCGACGGCGCGACGATGTCGACGCCGGCTTCAGCCTGCGCGCGCGCCTGATCGATCAGGATCTCGATCGTGTCGTCGTTGATCACGTAGCCGTTCTCGTCGAGCACGCCGTCCTGGCCGTGGCTCGTGTACGGGTCGAGCGCGACGTCGGTCAGCACGCCGAGCTCGGGGAAGCGTTTCTTCAGCTCGCGCACCGCGCGCGGAATCAGGCCTTCCGGATTGGCTGCCTCGCGGCCGTCGGGCGTCTTCACCGATGGCTCGATGGCGGGGAACAGCGACAGCACGGGCACGCCGAGTTCGACGCATTGCTCGGCGACGTGCATCAGCAGATCGACCGACACGCGCTCGACGCCGGGCATCGACGGCACCGGCTGCCGTTCGTTGGTGCCTTCGACGACGAACACCGGGTAGATCAGGTCGTCGGTGGTCAGGCGGTTTTCGCGCATCAGGCGGCGGGAGAAGTCGTCGCGGCGCATCCGGCGCGGACGATGAAGCGGATGGAAGCTCATGGCGATTTGGCAGAAATCAGGGCGGTAAGGACCTTACGGAACCCTTAGGTGATTTTTGAGAGCGTTGGTATATGATAGCGATCGAGCGGCACGCGTCGCGTGCAGCTCCCCGCTTCTCCTCCCTGAGCGGGTGCCTGTCGTTTTTCGATTAGGCTGTTTGACCCGCCGTCCAACGGCGGGTTTTTTTATGAGCCGGCCGAATCCGCAGGCGCCATCAGGTGCGCGCCGCCGATCCCGGCCGCGCGTTGCCCGATCATTGTGCTACAGGCTCGCCTTTTTCGTCGGCGACGGACGGCCGCACCCAGCTCTCGATCAGCTCATGTGCCTCGTCGAGCCCCGTGCGCTTCAGCGCGGAGAACAGCTGGACCGTCAGCTTGCCCTGGACGCCCTGGTCGCGATACGCATCGAGCCCCTTTTGCGTGGTCCGCAGCGCGTTGATGCTTTCCTGGCGCGTCAATTTGTCGCACTTGGTCAGCAGCGTGTGGATCGGCTTGCCGGTCGGCGTGAACCACTCGATCATGCGGCGATCGAGGTCGGTCAGCGGACGGCGCGAATCCATCATCAGGATCAGGCCGCAGAGCTGCGAACGCGTCGCGAGGTAGGACGACAGCAGCATCTCCCAGTGCGCCTTGGCGGCGCCGGGCACTTCCGCATAGCCGTAGCCGGGCAGGTCGACGAGGTTCGCTACGGGCTCGGCGGCCGGGCCGACGGAGAAGTAGTTGATATGCTGCGTGCGGCCGGGCGTCTTCGACGCGAAGGCCAGCCGCTTCTGGTTGCACAGCACGTTGATCGCCGTCGACTTGCCGGCATTCGAGCGGCCCGCGAACGCGATTTCCGGCTGGACCGTCGGCGGCAGGTCGCGCAGATGGTTGACGGTCGTGTAGAAGCGGGCTTGATGGAGCAGAAAGGCCATGGGAACCGGAAGGACGGGCGGCGCGAGCCGCTTGGTGGAGGCGGGGTAGCCCCGATAGGCGCGGGAGCTTTCAACGCGATATTGTACAATACGGCGGTTTTACCGAAGGCCACCCGGCGCCTGCCTCGCGCTTTTATGTGGCTTCTGCGGTAGACTGGTCGCCGTCGTTTTTTGCAGAACCTCAAATTCCCACAAGACGAAACAGGGTGTGCGAATGAATCGACTGTGCAAGTCTCTGATGGTGCTTCAGGTTGCAGCAGGGTTCGTAGGTTTCGTAGCGGAGGCAAACGCGGCGGATGCGGCAAAGCCGGATCTCGACCGCGGCAAGGCGATTGCCGGGCAGGTCTGCGCGTCGTGTCACGGCGCCGACGGCAATAGCGCGTCGGCCAGTTTCCCGAAGCTGGCCGGCCAGCATCCCGAATATCTGGTCAAGCAGCTGAACGACTTCAAGACGCAGCCGGGCGCGAAGGGGCCGGCGCGCAACAACGCGGTGATGGTCGGATTCGCGAGCGCGTTGAGCGCGGACGACATGCGCAACGTCGCCGCGTACTACGGGTCGCAGACGACGAAGCTCGGTACCGCACGCGACGCGGCGACCGTGCCGGTCGGCCAGAAGATCTATCGCGGCGGCATCGCGGAGAAGGGCGTCCCTGCCTGCGCGAGCTGTCACGGGCCGACGGGGCAGGGGATGCCGGTCCAGTATCCGCGTCTGTCGGGGCAGTGGGCCGATTACACGGTCGCGCAGTTGACCGCGTTCCAGCAGGGTGCCGGCGCGCGCAACAACAACGAGGCGATGCATCAGATCGCCACGCGCCTGTCGGACAACGAGATCAAGGCCGTCGCGGATTACATCGCGGGCCTGCGTTGACCGGCCGGTCGCGAACCGAATGACCGGTCGCCCGCAGGGCGGCCGGAGCCAGAACAAGAAAAGGGTGGGGCGCCGCGCCAGTGCGGCCGCCTTGCCCTTTTTTGTTGTCAGTTGGAGTTTGAATGAGCGTTACCACGTCGGGGTTGCAGTCGAAGTCGGGTCAGGGTGCGTCGAGGCGCGCGGTCGAGTTGCTGAGCTCGATGCGCTTCGCGATCGCGCTGCTGGTGGTGCTGTCGATCGCGAGCATCATCGGGACGGTCCTGACCCAGGACGATCCGTATCCGAACTACGTGAACCAGTTCGGGCCGTTCTGGGCGGACATCTTCCGCTCGCTCGGCCTGTACAACGTGTACAGCGCGTGGTGGTTCATGCTGATCCTGATCTTCCTCGTCGTGTCGATCTCGCTGTGCGTGATCCGCAACGCGCCGAAGATGCTCGCCGATGCGAAGAGCTGGAAGGACAAGGTCCGCGAAGGCAGCCTGCGCGCGTTCCACCACAAGGCCGAGTACTCGGCTTCCGGCACGCGCGCGAGCGTCGCGGCGACGCTCGCCACCTTCGTCACCAAGGCCGGCTACAAGCACGTCGTGCGTGAAAACGACGGCGCGACGCTGATCTCCGCGAAGCGCGGCGCGATGACCAAGTGGGGCTACATCTCCGCCCACCTCGCGATCGTCGTGATCTGTATCGGCGGCCTGCTCGACAGCAACCTGCCGATCAAATTCCAGATGTGGATGTTCGGCAAGAGCCCGGTCAACACGAGCGCGACGATCAGCGAGATCTCGCCCGACCATCGGCTGTCCGCGTCGAACCCGACGTTCCGCGGCTACGCGTGGGTGCCCGAGGGCCAGTTCGTGTCGACCGCGATCCTGAACCAGCCGAGCGGCTCGCTGATCCAGGATCTGCCGTTCTCGATCCAGCTGAACAAGTTCATCGTCGACTACTACACGACGGGCATGCCGAAGCTGTTCGCGAGCGACATCGTCGTGATCGATCGCGAGACCGGCCAGAAGATCCCGGCGCGCGTCGAGGTCAACAAGCCGTTCACGTACAAGGGCGTGTCGATCTACCAGTCGAGCTTCCAGGACGGCGGCTCGCAGATGCAGATGACGGCCTACCCGATGACGGGCGGCAGCGCGACGACCCTTCCCGTGAAGGGCACGATCGGCAGTTCGGCGCCGCTGCAGGTGCCCGGCGCCGACGGCGACACGATCGAGTTCTCCGATTTCCGCGCGATCAACGTCGAGAACATGGCCGACGCGAACGGCAAGCCGGACGTGCGCGGCGTCGCGACGACGAGCTCGCTGAAGGAAGTGTTCGACGAGCGGCTCGGCTCGGGCGCGAAGACGTCGAAGCCGACGCAGCTCCACAACATCGGCCCGTCGGTGCAGTACAAGATCCGCGGCAAGGACGGCCAGGCGCGCGAATTCAACAACTACATGCTGCCCGTCGACATGAACGGCGAGCGCGTGTTCCTCGCCGGCGTGCGCGCGAGCCCGAACGATCCGTTCCGCTACATGCGGATCCCGGCCGACAGCCAGGATTCGATCGGCGAATGGATGCGCCTGCGCGCCGCGCTGGAGGATCCGGCCGTGCGCGCCGAGGCCGCCGCGCGCTTCGCGCAGCGTTCGCTGCCGGGCACCGACGCATCGCTGCGCGGCCGCCTGCAGGACAGCGCATCGAAGGTGCTGACCCTTTTTGCTGCAAGCGACGACAGCGTCGGCCGCGGTGCCGACGGCCAGCCGGTCGGCGGCTTTCAGGCGGTGGCGACGTTCATCGACCGCTCGGTGCCGAAGGCCGAGCAGGAGAAGGCGGCGAGCCTGCTGCTGCGGATGCTCGAAGGCTCGATGTGGGAGGTCTGGCAGATCGCGCGCGAGCGTGCCGGCGAGCCGGCCGCCCAGCAGGGCACCGAGACGATCCGCTTCGTGCAGAACGCGATCAATGCGCTATCCGACAGCTTTTTGTATGGATCGCCGGTCTATTTGCAGCTTGACTCATTCAAGCAGGTGCAAGCTTCGGTATTTCAGTTGACGCGCGCACCCGGCAAGAATCTGGTGTATCTTGGCAGCCTGCTGCTGGTCGCCGGCATCTTCTCGATGTTCTACGTGCGCGAGCGGCGCCTCTGGTTCTGGCTGAAGGACGCCGGTTCGGGCGTCGATGTGGTGATGGCGATGTCCACGGCCCGCAAGACCTTCGATTTCGAGAAAGAATTCGTGCAGACGCGCGACGCGGCCGGCGTCGCCTTGCGCGCCGCACCTCGCGACGCCGCGCCCGCCGGTGCGGCATCGACGGCCCGCCCGCCTGCCGGCGGCGGTTCCGATTCCGAGAATTCCACCCGGTAACATCATGGATCTCACGCAAGTTTCCTCTTCCCGTGCGGCGTCGGCCCAGGCGCCGGTTTCGTCGCCGCTGTTCGACGACCGTCCTTTCCTCGCGCGCCTGTCGCTGTTCGACTGGCTGTTCGCTCTGGCGCTCGTGGCGGGCGCGGGCTATGCGCTCGTGCACTACAACGCGCACATGGATTACTACGACAAGGCGGTGATGATCGGCACCGTGCCGGCGCTCGTCGCGCTCGGCTGGCGCTGGAAGCCCGCGCGGCTGATGATGGCGTCGATCGCCGTGCTGTCGCTGCTGTCGATCCAGATCTACCAGGGCGATCTCGCGCGCGCCGATTCGGCGTTCTTCCTCAAGTACTTCCTGTCGAGCCAGTCGGCGATCCTGTGGATGAGCGCGCTGTTCGTGCTCGCGACGATCTTCTACTGGATCGGCCTGCTCGCGCGCTCGGAAACGGGCGCCGCGATCGGCCAGAAGCTCACGTGGGTCGCCGTGCTGATGGGCTTCACGGGGCTGATGGTGCGCTGGTACGAGTCCTACCTGATCGGCTCGGACGTCGGCCACATCCCGGTTTCGAACCTCTATGAAGTGTTCGTGCTGTTCAGCCTGATTACCGCATTGCTGTACCTGTATTACGAAGGCCACTACGGCACGCGTTCGCTCGGCGCGTTCGTGCTGCTGGTGATCAGCGCGGCGGTCGGCTTCCTGATGTGGTACTCGGTCGCGCGCGATGCGCAGCAGATCCAGCCGCTCGTGCCGGCGCTGCAGAGCTGGTGGATGAAGATCCACGTGCCGGCGAACTTCATCGGCTACGGCAGCTTCGCGCTGTCGGCGATGGTGTCGGTCGCGTACCTGATGAAGGAGCGCGGCGTGCTCGCCGATCGCCTGCCGACGCTCGAAGTGCTCGACGACGTGATGTACAAGTCGATCGCGGTCGGTTTCGCGTTCTTCACGATCGCGACGATCCTCGGCGCGCTGTGGGCAGCCGAGGCATGGGGCGGCTACTGGAGCTGGGACCCGAAGGAAACCTGGGCGCTGATCGTATGGCTGAACTACGCGGCGTGGCTGCACATGCGGCTGATGAAGGGCCTGCGCGGCGCGGTCGCTGCATGGTGGGCGCTCACCGGCCTGCTGGTCACGACGTTTGCGTTCCTCGGCGTCAACATGTTCCTGTCGGGGCTGCACAGCTACGGCAAGTTGTAAGATTTCCGCCGCTCGTCCGACTATCGAACCGCCGGTGCACTGCGTGCCCGGCGGTTTTGTTTTGTAACGGGCGGGCGAACCGGGCGTCGAACGGCGCACGACGGGCCGGGTCGAACGCTCATGAAGCATGCGCGCCGCGCATGCAGGAGGAACAGCACGATGTGGATCAAACGCCCTTTGCGGAACGTACTGACCGGCGGTGATATTTCGTCCAGCGAGGTCACGCCGCGCGCGGTATTCGAGAACCGGCGGCGCGTATTGCAGGCGGCCGGCCTCGCGGCGGCGGGCGGGCTGCTCGGCGGCAGCGGCGCGGCATTCGCCGCGTATGCGTCGCCCGACGCGCGGGCGACGAAGCTCGCGGCAAAAACGAATCCGAAGTTCGTCGCCGCCGACAAGGTGACGCCGTTCAAGGACATCACGTCCTACAACAACTTCTACGAGTTCGGCACCGACAAGAGCGACCCGGCGCAGAACGCCGGCACGTTGCGGCCGCGCCCGTGGCGTGTGAGCGTCGAGGGCGAGGTGCTGCACCCGAAGGTGTTCGATCTCGACGAACTGATGAAGCTCGCGCCGCTCGAGGAGCGCGTGTACCGGCTGCGCTGCGTCGAGGGGTGGTCGATGGTGATCCCGTGGATCGGTGTGCCGCTGTCCGAGCTGATCAAGCGCGTGCAGCCGACCGGCAACGCGAAATACGTGCAGTTCATCACGCTGGCCGATCCGTCGCAGATGCCCGGTCTGTCGACGCCCGTCCTCGACTGGCCGTATTCGGAAGGGCTGCGGATGGACGAGGCGATGAACCCGCTGACGCTGCTGACGATGGGCGTCTACGGGCAGGTGCTGCCGAACCAGAACGGCGCGCCGGTGCGGATCGTCGTGCCTTGGAAGTACGGCTTCAAGAGCGCGAAGTCGCTCGTGAAGATCCGCTTCGTCGACAAGCAGCCGAAGACGAGCTGGAACACCTACGCGTCGAACGAGTACGGCTTTTATTCGAACGTGAATCCGAACGTCGATCATCCGCGCTGGAGCCAGGCGACCGAGCGGCGCATCGGCGAGGACGGCTTCTTCACGCCGAAGCGCAAGACGCTGATGTTCAACGGCTACGGCGATCTCGTCGCGTCGATGTATCAGGGCATGGACCTGAAGAAGAACTTCTGAACGCGACCGTGAGAAACGACATGCCTCCTCCGACGCTCACGCCCGCGCGTGCCGCGGGCGCCGGGCCGGCCGCGCGCGCGGCGCGAAACGGTGCGGTCCGACCCGCCGCGCCGCGCTGGCTCGTGCCGGCCAAGGTGCTGGTGTTCGCGGCCGGCCTCTATCCGCTCGCGCGTCTCGTGCTGTTCGGGCTGACCGACCGGCTCGGCGCGAATCCGATCGAATTCATCACGCGCTCGACGGGCCTCTGGACGCTCGTCTTGTTGTGCATCACGCTCGCCGTCACGCCGCTGCGGCGCATGACGGGGTTCGCCGCGCTGCTGCGTTTTCGCCGGATGATCGGGCTGTTCGCGTTCTTCTACGCGACGCTGCACTTCACGACCTACCTGTGGTTCGACAAGTGGTTCGACGTCGTCGCGATCCTGAAGGACGTCGGCAAGCGTCCGTTCATCACGGTCGGCTTTGCCGCGTTCGTGCTGCTGATCCCGCTCGCCGCGACATCGACGCGCGCGATGGTGCGCCGGCTCGGCCGCCACTGGGCGACGCTGCATCGCACGATCTACGCGATCGCGCTGTTCGGCGTGCTGCACTTCTGGTGGATGCGGGCCGGCAAGCACAATCTCGCGCAGCCGAAGCTCTATGCGGCCATCGTCGCCGTGCTGCTCGGCTGGCGGCTGATCGCATGGGGATGGCGGCGCGTGCGTGCGTGACGGCGCGGCCTGGAAAAACAAAAGGCGATGACTGGAAGTCATCGCCTCGTTTCGCCGGCCGCGCGTGCGGCCTCGCGTCGTTACTTCGCGGCGGCCGGGCTCGATGCCGGCGCGGGCATGGTCGATGCGCCGCTCGACAGCTCGGGCGACAGCGTGAGCGGCGAGCCCGACGTGTCGGGTGTGTCGTCGGACGACGCGTTTTCATCGGTCGGTTTCACGTCCGACGGCGGCGTATCCTGCTGCTGGAGCGGCTTGGGCATCGGAGGCACGGTGGGCAGATAGAGCGCGCCGCTTTGACCGCAGCCGGCAAGAATCGCCAAAGCCGCTACAATCGCGCTCATCCGGAAAACGACTCGCATGATCGTCCCTGAACAATTGAACCGATAGAGTTTAGCATGTCCGATACCGAATACCTGACCCGTGCCGAGGCCGTGCTGATGGCCGTCGAGCGTACTGTCGACGCCGCGAACGACGGCGACCACGACATCGATCTGGAGCGTAACGGCAGCGTCTTGACGCTGACGTTCGAGAACGGCTCGAAGATCATCGTCAACCTGCAGCCGCCGATGAAGGAAGTGTGGATCGCCGCGAAGGCGGGCGGATTCCACTACCGTTTCGTCGACGGTCAATGGCGCGATACGCGCACGGGCACCGAGTTCTTCTCGGCGCTCTCCGAATACGCGACCCAGCAGGCCGGCTTGCCGATCACGTTCAGCCTGTGACGTGCCGGGGCGCCGGAGCCCGAGCGTTGCCGCCAAAGAAAAAGCGCCCCGCGGGGCGCTTTTTTCATGTCCGGGCCGTGTGTCAGTGGCCGCGGAACAGGTTCATGATGTCCTGCTTTTCCTGTTCGTCGACGTGCGGGACCGCTTCGTCGACGCCCTGCGCGGCCGGTGCCTGCGGTACGCCGACCGTCGACACGAAGCCGTGACCCGGCGTGAATTCGGTGAAGTACAGCTCGCTGCCGAGCGATTCGACACCGTCGGGCATCGTCGGCTTGAACTCGGGCACGCCCTTCAGCGCTGCGCCCATGTAGTCGATCCAGACCGGCAGCGACAGGCCGCCGCCCGTTTCGCGATCGCCGAGGCTGCGCGGGTTGTCGTAGCCGATCCACGCGATCGCGGCGAGCGTGTGCTGGTAGCCGGCGAACCACGCGTCGTGCGAATCGTTCGTCGTGCCGGTCTTGCCCGCGAGGTCGGTGCGCTTCAGGATGTTGGTCCGTGCGCCCGTGCCGCGCTGCGCGACGCTCTGCAGCAGGCTGTTCATCACGTACGCGTTGCGCGCGTCGATCGCGCGCGGCGCGTTCTGCTCGGCGACGAGCGGTTGCGCGCGGGCGACGATCGCGCCGTTCGGATCGGTGACTTCAGCGATCAGGTAAGGATTGACGCGGTAGCCGCCGTTCGCGAACACCGAGTACGCGCCGGCCATCTGCAGCGGCGTGACCTGGCCGGCGCCGAGTGCCATCGGCAGGTAGGCCGGATGGCGCTCGGCGTCGAAGCCGAAGCGCGTGATGTACTGCTGCGCGTACTTCGTGCCGATGTGGTTCAGGATCCGGATCGACACGAGGTTGCGCGAGCGCTGCAGCGCGGTGCGCATCGACATCGGGCCTTCGAAGCCGCCGCCGTAGTTCTTCGGCTCCCACGGCTGGCCGCCCGTTTCCGCGGCACTGAAATACAGCGGGCCGTCGTTGATCACGGTGGCCGGCCCGAGGCCCTTGTCGAGGGACGCCGAGTAGATGAACGGCTTGAACGACGAACCCGGTTGCCGCCACGCCTGCGTGACGTGGTTGAACTTGTTCTTGTTGTAGTCGAAGCCGCCGACGAGCGAGCGGATCGCGCCGTCCTGCGGGACGATCGACAGGAACGCGCCTTCGACCTGCGGCAATTGCGTGATCGACCACTTGCCGGTGTCGTTCTTCACGACGCGCACTATCGCGCCGGGGCGGATGCGGCGGTTCGGCTGCGCGTTGGCCGACAGCGCGCCCGACGCGAAGCGCAGGTTGTCGCCCTCGACCGTCGCCGTGCTGCCGTCGATGAATGCCACCGTGATCTGGCGCGGGCTCGCGGCCGTGACGACCGCGGCAATCAGCTCGCCGTTGTCGGGATGTTCGAGCAGCGCGTCGTCGATCGCCTGTTCGCGGTCGTCGGCACCGGCGGGCAGCTCGATGAAGCCTTCCGGCCCGCGATAGCCGTGGCGGCGCTCGTAATCCATGATGCCCTTGCGCAGCGCGGTGTACGCGACCTGCTGGTCCGCGGAATCGATCGTCGTGACGACGTTGAAGCCGCGTGTGTAGGTTTCCTCGCGGTACTGCGCGTACATCATCTGTCTGACCATTTCCGCGACGTACTCGGCGTGCACGCTGAAATCGCGTCCCGGGCCCTTGACGACGAGCGGTTGCGCGACGGCTTCGTCGTACTGCTCGCGCGTGATGAAGTTCAGCTCGAGCATCCGCTGCAGGATGTATTCCTGGCGCACCTTCGCGCGTTTCGGATTGACGACCGGGTTGTACGCGGACGGCGCCTTCGGCAGCCCCGCCAGCATCGCGGCTTCCGCGAGGCTGATGTCCTTCAGGTCCTTGCCGAAATAGACCCGCGCGGCGCTCGCGAAGCCGTACGCGCGCTGGCCGAGATAGATCTGATTCATGTAGACCTCGAGAATCTGATCCTTCGTCAGCGCGCGCTCGATCCGGTACGCGAGCAGCATCTCGTAGATCTTGCGCGTGTAGGTCTTCTCGCTCGACAGGAAGAAGTTGCGGGCGACCTGCATCGTGATCGTGCTCGCGCCCTGCGACGCGTGGCCGTTCGTCAGCGCGACGAAGCCGGCGCGGATGATGCCGGTGAGGTCGACGCCGCCGTGATCGTAGAAGCGCGCGTCCTCGATCGCGAGGATCGCCTTCTTCAGCGAGTCGGGCACGTCCTTGAAATGCACGACGTCGCGGCGCTCCTCGCCGAATTCGCCGATCAGCACGTGATCGGACGTATAGATGCGCAGCGGCACCTTCGGGCGATAGTCCGTCAGCGCGTCGAGCGACGGCATGTTGGGCCAGGCGATGACGAGGGCATAGCCGAGCACGAGGCCGCCGGCCACGACGGCGGCCACGCACATCGCGGCGAAGCCGAGCAGGACTTTTTGCCACCAGGGCCGCTTCTTCTTCGGCTCCGGGGCGGGAGGCGGGGACGTAGGAGTCGTGGATTGCATAGGCACACCGGAAAACAGTCCCGCGATTATAGCCGCCCGGTAACACCGGTCCTGGCGCGGGGGGCGCCCGCCGGCAAGCCGCGGGTCGGCGGGCCGCCAGTATGACCCGCGCACGGCCGCCGCCGGCCGCTGCTGGCCGTTTGGCCGACTGTCGGCCCTGCACGCCGCTTTGCAGAATCAGGTCTCGGCAACGTGGCGTGGGCCGCGACGATTTCGGGAGGCTGGGATGGCGGGACGATGGGTAGCGCGGTTGGCGCAGGGCAAGCACCGGTCGACGGGGATCGACATCGGCGCGGACGAGTTGAGGGTGGTCGTGCTGAGCCGGCGCGGCCGGGGCGCGGACGTGCGGGTCGAGGGGCTCGAGCGGGAGCCTGTCGGATTGTGCGGCGGCCCGGAAGACGCGCGCTGGGCCGCGGTCGCGCGGGCGCTGGCGGCAGCCGTCGCGCGGCTGTCGGCGGCCGACGTGCGGTGCGACACGCGCGGCGTGATGGCGTTGCGCGATGACGAGATACGTACCGCGACGCTCGACCTGGCCGGGCGTCACGACATCCCGGACGCCGCGCGGCAGGCGGCCGAGCGCATCTCGGGGCTGGCGCCGGACAGTTTCGCGTTCGACTGGCGGCAGCACGGCGGCGCGCGATCCGGTGAAATCGCGGTCGCCGTGGCCCCGCTGGCGCTGCTGGAGCGGCGGATCGACGTGGCCGCCCAGGCCGGTATCGACCTGACCGCGGTCGACGGCGAGTCGGCCGCGATGCTGCGCGCGTTGCGCTATGCCGCTCAGTTCGAACTCGACGCGCAGGGTTCGTACGCCGCGCTCTGGTTCCGCGACTCGGAGGTGCGAGGCTGGCGAATCGAAGGGCCGCTGGCGGTTCCGGTGCTCACGCTGTCCGGCCTCCCTCCGGAGGCGCTTCCCGATGCGCTGCGCCGGTGCGCGCTCGGCGCCGTGCGCCGTGTGTTCGTCGCCGGGGACGAGCGAAGCATCGCGCGCTTCGATACGTCCGTCGCGGAGATTGGCGACGTGCTTGGCTCGGCGGTGGTGCCGTTCGACTGCACGGGCTGGGACGGGCAGCCATGCGCGCCCGGCGGCATGCCGGGCGGCCCGGCATTCGCCGTTGCATTCGGGCTGGCGTTGCGCGGGGTGTGGGAATGATGGCCGACCAGGCGGCACTCGGCGGCTTCAACCTGCTGCCGTACCGCGAGCGGCGGGCGCACGCGTTGCGGCGTCGCCGGGCTGTGCAGTGCGGGGCGGCGATCCTGCTCGGCGTGCTCGGCGCCGCACTGTGGACGGGCGCGGCCACCTGGATGCGGTGGCGCGCGGACGCCGCGCGCATAGGCGTGGAGACGCGGCTGCGGCAGTTGCAGCCGCGGGTGCATGCCGCGACGCGCGCCGCCGATGCGGCGGCAGTCATCGCGCGGCGCGATGCACAGGTCGCCGCGCTTGCCGCACCGTACGAGCGCGCCGCGGGGCTGCTGGCGACACTGGCGCGGGTGCGCGACGACGGCGTCCGGCTCGACACGCTGCGCACGACGCCGGCCGGGGCCGTGCTCGAGGTGCGTGCCACGAGCTATCGGGCAGCCGCGCGATGGCTTGCCGGGATGGCGCGCGAGCAGCGCGACTGGCGGATCGACGTGGATGCATTGAAACCCGTGTCGAGCGCACCGGTCCCACTGGCCGGGTTGCCGCTCCGGTTTTCGGTTCAATTGCGCTGGCACGACGCGATGCCGTCGCGGACCGCGACGGGAGACGGCGCATGACGGCGATCACGCATTGGCCTGCGCCGCGTGGCGATGCGTGGCCAGGCGGCATGCGGCGGGTCTCGCCGGGGGCCCTGCATGCCGCCGGCTGCGTGCTGACGTTCGTGGCCGTGCTGGCGGGCGGCATTCATCTGGCGAATGCGGCCGACTGGAGCGGGCTCGCGCAGAGTCGCGCGTTGCTCGCCGCCGCGCAGGGGCGTGTGGTCGACGCGCAGCGCGTACTCGGGGCCGCGGAGCACAGGCACGAGACCCGTTTGCCGCCGGCGCATGGCGACCGCGCGCCGGGCGCGCCGGAATGGGCGGCGCTGATGCTGGAATTGGCCGATCTCGCCGCGTCGAGCGGGCTGCACGGCGTATCGATCGAGCCGCAGCCCACCGACGGCGCGGCGCGGGATGGCCGGCGCACTGTGCGTATCGTTGCCGACGGCGGCTTTCGCGCGCTGTCGACGATGGTCGGCGGGCTGGCGCGCTTTCCGGTGCTGGCGGTGCCGTCGGCGCTGCGTGTCGAGCGAGGCATGCAGTCGACACGGGTGGACATGTCTGTCGACGTGTATCCGGCGCTGCCGGCGGCATCGTCCGCACGCGGCACGATGCCGCTTCAGGCCGCTGCGCTCGACGCCGATCCGTTCGGCGGGGAAGCCGACGGGAGGGCGGTCCGCCTCGCCGGCACGATTCGCGACGCGCGTGCCGGTCTCGCGTTGTTCGACGACGGAGACGGCGTGTTCACCGCCGTGGCGCCCGGCGAAGCGCTGGGGGCAGTGCGCGTGGTGCGCGTCGAGCCCGCGGCGGTGATGCTCGCGACGGCGGACGGCGCGCACCGGGTCGTCCTGGACGACGGAGGGCGGCCATGATGAAGCACGGCTGTCGGGTACTCGCCGTCTGGGCCGGATTGACGGCGGCCGGTGCGGGCGCGTCGTTGCCGCCCCTGCCGGCAGTCTGGCCCGCCGCGTCGGTGGAGGCGCCAGCGCCGGGCCTGCCGCTGCCGCACGGGAGCGTGGACGGCGCGGACAGCGCGGCTCCCGAGGAAGCCGGCCCGCCGCCGTCTGGCCAGGCTGCTCGCGCGGTGCTTCAGGCGGAGCCCGCTCCACCGGCGCCGCAACTGGAGGGGCCGCCGATTCCGTTGGCGCCGCCGGCCCGGATGAGCGACGCCGCTGCGCGGCAACCCGACGATGCGGACGACGCGCGACGAATCTCGCTGAATCTGCAGGGCGCCGGGCTCGCGGCCGCGTTCGACGCATTCGCGCGGTTCACGGGGCTCAATATCGTCGTCGGCGAGCAGGTGCGAGGCACCGTCACGTTACGTCTGAACAATGTGCGCTGGCGCGATGCGTTCGACACGCTGCTCGACACGCACGGGCTCGCGATGTCCCGGCGCGGCAACGTGATCTGGGTCACGCCGGCGGCCGAGCTGGCCGCCCGGGAGCGCGAGCGCTTCGAAATGCATGCGCGGGCCGCCGATCTGGAGCCGCTCGCGAGCCGCACGTTCGCACTGCACTACCCGCGCGCGCAGGACGTGCAGCGGCTGCTGGCCGGCGCGACCGGCCAGCGCCTGCTGTCGAAACGCGGCGCCGCGGCGGCCGATCCGCGCACGAACCTGCTGTTCGTCACCGATCTCGCGCCGCGCCTCGCGCAGATCGCGAGCCTGATCGACGCGATCGACCGGCCGTCGCGGCAGGTCCGGATCGAGGCCCGCATCGTCGAGGGCGAGCAGGGCTTCTCGCGCAACCTCGGTGCACGCGTCGCGCTGCGGGCGCAGGGGCGTCCGTCGGGGGGCGAGAGCGCCACGTTCACGGCCGACGCGCGCAACGCGCTCAACCTCGCCGCGCGGCCGCTCGGCGGCTTCGACGCGGCGACCGCCGGCTTCACGCTGTTCGCCGCGCCGCTCAGCCGTGTCCTCGACGTCGAGCTGAGCGCGCTGGAGGCGCAGGGGCGGGGCCAGATCGTCTCGCGGCCGCGCGTGGTGACGGCCGACCGCGTCAAGGCCATCGTCGAGCAGGGTTCGGAGCTGCCGTACCAGGCGAAGGTGGGCAATGGCGTGAGCGGCGTGCAGTTCCGCCGTGCGACGCTCAAGCTGGAGGTCGAGCCGCAGATCACGCCGGACGGGCGCGTGGTGCTGGATCTCGATGTGACGAAGGACAGCGTCGGCGAGCCGACGGCGGCCGGCCCCGCCATCCATACGAAGCATGTGCGGACGCGTGTCGAGGTCGAGAATGGCGGGACGGTCGCGATCGGCGGCATCTATGAACAACTGAACCGGAACGATGTGACGCGCGTGCCGCTCTTGGGCAAAATACCGTTTCTGGGCGCGCTTTTCCGGCATCGCGCGCAGCGCGACCAGCGCAACGAACTGGTCGTGTTCATCACGCCGACCGTCGTCGATGCGCGTTGCGATGGGCGCGACGCGGGCGATGCGGATCCCGATAAAACGGGGCCAGAAGGCGCCGGCGCAGGCTCGACAAGGCAGCCGCTTTGCCAGTAAGCTGCGCCACACACCAGCAAGATTGAAGCAGAGGAAGCCGTTGCAAGCGCGGGACCCACATGCAAACGTATTTTTCGTCGGCCTTATGGGAGCGGGTAAGACCACCGTGGGCCGTGCGGTCGCGCGTCGTCTCGACAGGACGTTCTTCGACTCCGACCACGAAATCGAGGCCCGCACGGGCGCGCGCATTCCGGTGATCTTCGAGCTGGAGGGCGAGGCCGGATTTCGCGATCGCGAAACGCAGGTGATCGCCGATCTCACCCAGCGCGAGAACATCGTGCTCGCGACGGGCGGCGGCGCGGTGTTGCGCCCGGAAAATCGCGACTGCCTCAAAAGCAACGGCATCGTCGTCTACCTGCGCGCCAATCCGCACGATTTGTGGCTGCGCACGCGCAAGGACAAGAACCGCCCGCTGCTGCAGACCGACGATCCGAAGGGGCGTCTCGAGGCGCTGTACGAAGTACGCGACCCGCTGTACCGCGAATGCGCGGATTTCGTCATCGAGACCGGCCGTCCGTCGGTCAACGGTCTCGTCAATATGGTGCTGATGCAACTCGAACTGGCCGGCGTCATCGCCAAGCCGCTACAAGCATGATTACTGTCAACGTCGATCTGGGCGACCGAGCCTATCCGATTCACATTGGTGCCGGCCTGATCGGCCGCACCGAGCTGTTCGCGCCTCACATCAAGGGTTCGTCCGTCACGATCGTCACGAACACGACGGTCGACCCGCTCTACGGCGACGCGCTGCGCGCGGCGCTCGCGCCGCTCGGCAAGCGCGTATCGACGGCCGTGCTGCCGGACGGCGAGGCGTACAAGAACTGGGAAACGCTGAACCTGATCTTCGACGGCCTGCTGACGGATCGCGCCGATCGCAAGACGACGCTCGTCGCGCTCGGCGGCGGCGTGATCGGCGACATGACGGGCTTTGCCGCCGCGTGCTACATGCGCGGCGTGCCGTTCATCCAGGTGCCGACCACATTGCTGTCGCAGGTCGATTCGTCGGTCGGCGGCAAGACGGGCATCAACCACCCGCTCGGCAAGAACATGGTCGGCGCGTTCTACCAGCCGCAGGCCGTGATCGCGGACATCGGCGCGCTGACGACGCTGCCCGATCGCGAACTGGCGGCCGGCGTTGCCGAGATCATCAAGACCGGCGCGATCGCCGACGCGGCGTTCTTCGACTGGATCGAGGCGAACGTCGACGCGCTGAACCGTCGCGAGCCGGCTGCGCTCGCGCATGCCGTGAAGCGTTCGTGCGAGATCAAGGCGAGCGTGGTCGCGGCCGACGAGCGCGAAGGCGGTCTGCGCGCGATCCTGAATTTCGGCCACACGTTCGGCCATGCGATCGAGGCCGGGCTCGGCTACGGCGAGTGGCTGCACGGCGAGGCGGTCGGCTGCGGGATGGTGATGGCCGGCGACCTGTCGGCACGGCTCGGCCTGCTCGACGAAGCGTCGCGGCAGCGCCTCGACGCGGTGATCGCGGCCGCGCATCTGCCGACGCGCGGGCCCGCGCTCGGCGACGCGCGCTACATGGACCTGATGCGCGTCGACAAGAAGGCGGAGGCCGGCGCGATCAAGTTCATCCTGCTGAAGCGATTCGGCGATACGCTGATCACGGAAGCGCCAGACGAAGCCGTGTTCGCTACACTGGCGCAGACGACCCGATAACGGTGGCCCGGATGCCCCGGCGCCCCTGACATGGAGGAGACGTGAGCGAGACATCCAGCAGCACCTTGCCCGAAGCCGGCCGCGCATCCGCTGCGCCGGTGGCCGAGCCGCCGACGCTGGCGGCGCTGGAAGCCCATCTCGCTCCGTATGCCGCGCACGCGTCGCAATCGCGCGGCCGCCGCCATCCGGAAACCCCGCCGGCGGCGCGCACCGAATTCCAGCGCGATCGCGACCGCATCGTCCATTCGACCGCGTTCCGCCGGCTCGAATACAAGACGCAGGTCTTCGTGAATCACGAAGGCGACCTGTTCCGCACCCGCCTCACGCACAGCCTCGAAGTCGCGCAGATCGCCCGCTCGGTTGCCCGCAACCTGCGCCTGAACGAGGATCTCGTCGAAGCGATCTCGCTCGCGCACGATCTCGGCCACACGCCGTTCGGCCATGCCGGCCAGGACGCGCTGAATGCATGCATGCGCGACCACGGCGGCTTCGAGCACAACCTGCAGAGCCTCGCGGTCGTCGACGAGCTGGAGGAGCACTACGGCGCATTCAACGGGCTGAACCTGTGCTTCGAGACGCGCGAAGGCATCCTGAAGCATTGCTCGCGCGAGCATGCGCGCAAGCTCGGCGCGCTCGGCGAACGTTTCCTGCACGGCCGCCAGCCGTCGCTCGAAGCGCAGCTCGCGAACATCGCCGACGAAATCGCATACAACAACCACGACGTCGACGACGGCCTGCGTTCCGGCCTGATCACGATCGAGCAGCTTGCGGAAGTCGAGCTGTGGCAGCGTCACTACGAGGCGGCGCTCGCCGAATTCCCGCACCTCGAAGGCCGCCGGCTCGTGCACGAGACGGTGCGCCGCATCATCAACACGCTGATCGTCGACTTGATCGACGAAACGACGCGCAACCTCGTGCGCGTCGCGCCCGCGTCGCTCGACGACGTGCGCGCCGCGCCGCCGCTCGTGTCGCACAGCGCGACGGTCGCCGCTCAGGCGGCCGCGCTCAAGCGCTTCCTCTTCAAGAACCTGTACCGCCACTACAAGGTGATGCGCATGGCGAGCAAGGCGCAGCGCGTCGTCACGGGGCTGTTCGACGCATTCATCGACGATCCGCGCCTGCTGCCGCCGCCGTACCAGTCCGACGACGCGGCACATCAGCCCCGCCTCGTCGCGCACTACATCGCCGGCATGACCGACCGCTTCGCGCTGAAGGAATATCAGCGCCTGTTCGTCATCAACGACAACTGACTGTCACAAACGATCACTAGACTTCGCCGGTTCAATGGCGACGGGAATGTTGCACACGCTGTTGGTAACGTTTTCATAGGAGAGAGGTCGATGAAGAAAAAGCCTGCGGGGACACTGGTTCGTTCGATCGCGCTCGGCGGCGCGCTGATGTTCGGGGTGCAGCACGTGGCGCTCGCCGCGACGGAAATTCAGTTCTGGCATGCGATGGAGGCCGCGCTCGGCGAGCGGGTCAATGCGATCGCCGACCAGTTCAATGCGTCGCAAAGCGACTACAAGATCGTGCCGGTCTTCAAGGGCACCTACGACCAGGCGCTCGCGGCCGGCATCGCCGCGTATCGCAGCGGCAATGCGCCGGCGATCCTCCAGGTCTACGAAGTCGGCACGGCCACGATGATGCAGGCGAAGAAGGCCGTCGTGCCGGTCTACGACGTGTTCAAGCAGGCCGGCGTGCCGCTCGACGAAAAGGCGTTCGTGCCGACCATCGCGAGCTATTACAGCGACGCGAAGACGGGCCATCTCGTATCGATGCCGTTCAACAGCTCGACGCCGGTGCTTTACTACAACAAGGACGCGTTCAAGAAGGCCGGCCTCGATCCGAACCAGCCGCCGAAGACGTGGGCCGACGTGCAGGCCGATGCCGAGAAACTGCGCAAGTCGGGGATGGCGTGCGGCTTCACGACCGGCTGGCAGGGCTGGATCCAGCTCGAGAACTACAGCGCGTGGCACGGGCTGCCGTTCGCGAGCCGCAACAACGGCTTCGACGGCACCGACGCCGTGCTCGAATTCAACAAGCCGCAGCAGATCGCGCACATCGCGTTCCTGCAGCAGATGGCGAAGGACGGCACGTTCACGTACGCGGGCCGCAAGGATGAAGCGTCGGCGAAGTTCTACAGCGGCGATTGCGGGATCATGACGACGTCGTCGGGCGCGCTCGCGAACGTGCAGAAGTTCGCGAAGTTCAGCTACGGCACCGGCATGATGCCGTACGACGCGAACGTGAAGGGCGCGCCGCAGAACGCGATCATCGGCGGCGCGAGCCTGTGGGTGCTGGCCGGCAAGGATCCGGCGACGTACAAGGGCGTCGCGAAATTCCTCGCGTACCTCGCTTCGCCGGCGGTCGCCGCGAAGTGGCATCAGGACACGGGCTACCTGCCCGTCACCAAGGCGGCCTACGACCTGACGCGCGAACAGGGCTTCTACGCGAAGAACCCGAGCGCCGAAACCGCGATCAAGCAGATGCTGAACAAGCCGCCGCTGCCGTACACGAAGGGGCTGCGCCTGGGCAACATGCCGCAGATCCGCACGGTGGTCGACGAGGAGTTCGAACAGGTCTGGGCGCAGAAGAAGTCGCCGAAGGACGCGCTCGATTCGGCCGCCTCGCGTGGCGACGAGCTGCTGCGCCGCTTCGAGAAGTCGGGCGGCTGAGCACGCATCGCGTCGTGCCGCCGGCGGCCCCGCGCATGAGCGCGTGCCGTCCGGCGGCACGGTTTCCTTTCCGTTTCGCCTGACCGGATATCCGCGATGCAATCCCGTTCCCGTTTCGGTACGAGCCTGTTGCCGTACCTGCTGATCGCGCCGCAGCTCGCGATCACCGCCGTGTTCTTCCTGTGGCCGGCGGGCGTCGCGCTGTGGCAGTCGACGCAGACGCAGGACGCATTCGGCACGTCGAGCGAATTCGTCGGCTTCGCGAACTTCGCGCACCTGTTCGCCGATCCGCTGTATCTCGATTCGTTCCGCACGACGCTCGTGTTCAGCTCGCTCGTCACGGTAAGCGGGCTCGTCGTGTCGCTGCTGCTCGCCGCCTGCGCCGATCGCGTGACCCGCGGCGCGCGCGCGTACCGCACGCTGCTGATCTGGCCGTACGCGGTCGCGCCGACGATCGCGGCCGTGCTGTGGGCGTTCCTGTTCAACCCGAGCATCGGCCTGATCACCTATGCGCTCGCGAAGAGCGGCATCGTGTGGAACCACGCGCTGAACGGCGGGCAGGCGATGTTCCTGGTCGTGCTGGCATCGGTATGGAAGCAGGTGAGCTACAACTTCCTGTTCTTCTACGCGGGCCTGCAGGCGATCCCGCGCTCGCTGATCGAGGCGGCGGCGATCGACGGGGCCGGGCCGGTGCGGCGCTTCTTCAACATCGTGCTGCCGCTGCTGTCGCCGACGAGTTTCTTCCTGCTGGTCGTGAACCTCGTCTACGCGTTCTTCGACACGTTCCCGGTGATCGACGCGGCCACCGGCGGCGGCCCGGCGCAAAGCACGAAGACGCTGATCTACAAGATCTTCACGGAGGGCTTCCAGGGGCTCGACATCGGCAGCTCGGGCGCGCAGTCGGTCGTGTTGATGATCATCGTCGTCGGGCTCACGGTGATCCAGTTCCGCTTCGTCGAACGCAGGGTGCAATACGCATGATCGAAAATCGCAAGGGCTTCGACCTGTTCTGCCACGCGGTGCTGATCGCGGGCGTCGTGCTGATCGTGTTCCCCGTCTACGTCGCGTTCTGCGCGGCGACGATGAACGCGCAGGAAGTGTTCACGGTGCCGCTGTCGCTCGTGCCGAGCACGCACCTGTTCGAGAACATCGCGTACATCTGGGGGCACGGCAGCGGCGGCACGACGGCGCCGTTCGGCCGCCTGCTCGTGAACAGCTTCGCGATGGCGCTCGGCATCGCGGTCGGCAAGATCGCGGTGTCGATCCTGTCCGCGTACGCGATCGTCTATTTCCGCTTCCCGTTCCGCAACACGGCGTTCTGGCTGATCTTCGTCACGCTGATGCTGCCGGTGGAAGTGCGGATCTTTCCGACCGTGCAGGTCGTGTCGACGCTGCACCTGACGAACACGTACGCCGGGCTCACGATGCCGCTGATCGCATCGGCGACCGCGACGTTCCTGTTCCGCCAGTTCTTCATGACGCTGCCCGACGAGCTGATGGACGCCGCGCGCATCGACGGCGCCGGGGCGCTGCGCTTCTTCTGGGACGTGGTGCTGCCGCTGTCGAAGACGAGCATCGCGGCGCTGTTCGTGATCACGTTCATCTACGGCTGGAACCAGTATCTGTGGCCGATCCTGATCACGACGGAAGCGTCGCTGTCGACGGCGGTGGTGGGCATCAAGACGATGATCGCGAGCGGCGACGCCGCGACCGAATGGCAATACGTGATGGCGGCGACGCTGCTGGCGATGATCCCGCCGCTCGTCGTCGTGCTGGCGATGCAGCGCTGGTTCGTGCGCGGCCTCGTCGATTCCGAGAAATGAACCATGGACGGTAACCGGGAGAAGGACCAGGTATGGCTGCGCTGAGCTTGAAGGGCGTCAGGAAATCCTACGACGGCAAGCAGCATGTGCTGCACGGCATCGACGTGGAGATCGCGGACGGCGAATTCATCGTGCTGGTCGGCCCGTCGGGCTGCGGCAAGTCGACGTTGCTGCGGATGATCGCGGGGCTCGAGTCCGTGACGGACGGCGAGATCGCGATCGGCGAGCGCGTCGTCAACACGCTGGAGCCGAAGGATCGCGACATCGCGATGGTGTTCCAGAACTATGCGCTGTATCCGCACATGACGGTCGCGCAGAACATGGGCTACGGGCTGAAGATCCGTGGAATCGAGCGCGCGACGATCGATTCGCGGGTGGCCGCGGCCGCGAAGATCCTCGAGCTCGAGCCGCTGCTGGCACGGCGGCCGCGCGAACTGTCGGGCGGCCAGCGGCAGCGTGTCGCGATGGGGCGCGCGATCGTGCGCGAGCCGTCGGTGTTCCTGTTCGACGAGCCGTTGTCCAACCTCGACGCGAAGCTGCGCGTGCAGATGCGGCTCGAGATCCAGCGGCTGCATGCGCGGCTGGCGACGACGAGCGTCTACGTGACGCACGACCAGATCGAGGCGATGACGCTCGCGCAGCGCGTGATCGTGATGAACCGCGGCTACGCGGAACAGATCGGCGCGCCGGTCGACGTGTACGAGAAGCCGGCGACGGTGTTCGTCGCGGGCTTCATCGGCTCGCCGGCGATGAACCTGATGCACGGCCGGCTGTCGGATGACGGCGCGACCTTCACGGTCGCGGGCGGCGGCCCCGCGCTGCCGGTCGCCGGTGCGCCAGGCATCGGCGCGGAGATCGCCACCGGGCGCGACTGGGTGCTCGGCGTGCGTCCCGAGCACATGACGCCGCAGCCGGGCGTCGCGCAGGCGACGCTGCCGGTCGACTCGTGCGAGCTGCTGGGCGCGGACAACCTCGCGCACGGCCGCTGGGGCAACCACGACATCGCGGTGCGCCTGCCGCATGCGGACCGTCCCGCACGCGGCACGGCGCTCGCGGCCGCGCTGCCCGCGCACCGGCTGCATTTCTTCGATCCCGAAACCGGCAAGCGTGCCGGTTGAACCTGCTGCACTTGCCGAGAGACCGACGATGACCCTCCGCACCGACTGGCCCTATCCGCGCGTCGTCGCCCATCGCGGCGGCGGCACGCTCGCGCCGGAGAACACGCTTGCCGCGCTCGACGAGGGGGCGCGTCGCGGGCACCGGATGGTCGAGTTCGACGCGAAGCTGTCGGCCGACGACGTGACGTTCCTGCTGCACGACGACACGGTCGACCGGACGTCGAACGGCCACGGGCCGGCGGCGGGCATGCGTTATGCGGCGCTCGCCGCGCTCGACGCGGGCGCGTGGCGGGACGCGCGCTTCGCGGGCGAACGGATGCCGACGCTCGAGGCGGCGGCGGCGCGCTGCATCGCGCACGGGCTCGCCGCGAACGTCGAGATCAAGCCGTGCCCGGGGCGCGAGCGCGAGACCGGGCAACGCGTGGCGGCCGACGCGGCTGCGTACTGGCGCGACGCCGCGGTGCCGCCGCTGCTGTCGTCGTTCTCGTTCGATGCGCTGCAGCAGGCACGCGCGACCGAGCCGGCGCTGCCGCGCGGGATGCTCTACGAAGCCGTGCCGGACGACTGGCACGCGCAGGTCGTCGGCGTGCTCGGCTGCGTATCGTTGCACGCAGACCACAAACGGCTCGACGAACCGCTCGTGCGCGCGATCAAGGCGGCCGGTCTGCGCATCCTGGTTTACACGGTGAACGATCTCGAACGGGCGCGCGAACTCGCGCGCTGGGGCGTCGACGCGGTCTGCACGGACCGGATCGACCTGATCGCCCCCGATGCGCTGGACGACATCGCCGTCGTCTGACGATCACGGCAGCGCCACGGCGCGGCTCGAGCGGGAACGTGCCTGACGCGAAAAAACAACGCCCCGGCGGGATTTCCGCCGGGGCGTTGTGCATCGTGGAGACGTTACGTCAGGAAAAATCCGCTACAAATTGCAGCAGGATTAACCATTCCCCAAATATTCGACTACGCTTAGAAGCGGTAGCCGACGTTCAGGTACGTGACGATCGGGTTGAGCGAGATCTTCGCTTTCGACGTTTCGGTCAGGGTGCCGACCGGCGTCCGGCGGGCCGTCGTGAAGGTCGCGGTCACGCTGACCGGGATGTACGAGATCGACAGGCCCCCGAACCAGTGTTTCGTGAAGTTGTACGTGAAGCCGGCGTTGAATACGGGCGCCCACTGGTTGCTGGTCGTCGCGCTGGTCGGGCCGCCGAGCACGCCGTTCTCGAAGCTGCTGTTCGTGATCTTTGCGCCGGTGAACCAGACATACGTCGCGCCGACGCCGACATACGGACGGAACTTCGCGTTGGCGTCGTTGAAGTGGTAGCGAAGCAACACGGCGGGGCTCCACTGGTACGCACGGCCGAGTACGCCGAACTTATCGAACTGACCCTTGCCGGTGATGTCGAACTTCGGCGGTATCCCCATGACGAGCTCGGTGGAGATGTGGTCGGTGACGAAGTAGCCCGCTGCGAGCCCAAGCGTATCGGCGTCGTTGATGCCGGCGCCCGTGTTGGGAATCGATTGGTTGATGGGCGTGCCGCCGACGCGATACAGGAACAGCGGATCGCTGCTGTCCTGCGGCGACAGGTGCAGCCAGCCGGTGCTGACGTAGAAATCACCTGCGGATTGTGCTTGTGCCGTACCGCCCGCAAACGTGAATGCGAGCGCTGCGGCCCCCGTAATGGCCAGTTTTCGTTTCATTGTGTCTCCTCCGATGTAAGGCGTGCTCATTATGACGACTGCGTTTAAAACCAAACAAGCTCGTAAGTTAGAGTTTTCACCCTAGGATTAGTACGACCGTACGCTTACGCGCGCCGCAGGGACAGGCATTCTACGCAGGTGCGCACTTTCGGACCTTCGGGTATTTCCTAACGCGTTCAAACGGACATTCAGCATGGCACGGTTAGCACGACTCTACGTTCCCGACCAGCCGCAGCACGTGATACTGCGCGGCCTGGATCAGCAACCCGCGTTCGTCGACGACCAGGACTACGAACTCTTCATCGATTGCCTGAAGGCCGCCGCGCGCGATCATCACCTGTCGGTGCACGCCTACGTGCTGCTGCCGCGTCAGGTGCAACTCCTCGTGACGCCGAGCGACGAGGCGAGCCTGCCGAAAGCGATGCAGGCCGTCGGCCGCCGCTACGTCGCGCATTTCAACCGGCGCTACTCGCGGCGCGGCACGCTGTGGGAAGGCCGCTACCGCGCGACCGTGATCGAAGGCGAGCGCTATTTCCTGCTCGCGAGCCGCGTGGTCGAGATGAGCCCGGTGCGGTCGCAGCTCGTCGCGACGCCCGAGGCCTATCGCTGGTCGAGCTACCGGCATCACGTCGGGCTCACCGTCGACAGCCTGATCACCGACCATCCGCTGTACTGGGCGCTCGGCAATACGCCGTTCGACCGTCAGCGCGCGTACAAGGAGCTGTGCGAGCAGCCGCTCGACGAGCGGCAGGCCGACCAGCTGCAGCAGGCGACGCTCAAGGGCTGGGTGCTCGGCGGCGAGCATTACCGCGAGTGGGCGGCGCGTACCGCGAACCGGCGCGTGTCGCCGTTGCCGCGCGGACGCCCCAGAAAGGTGCGTGAGAACACGCCGCCGATCCAGCAGTAATGCCGGAAAGGCGGGCCGGAAGCGGCGCTGCGGGCGCCGCTTCTTTTTGCACCAAAACGATACGGCCCCAATAAAACAGCACCAGATCGATGCGTCTAATCAATTGGGGTTCGATCAAGCGGTTTTTGTTGCTATTTCCTTGATTCGTCGCGTATATTCCGAATTCCGGTGGCCCGGGCGAAGCCTGCCCAACCACTGTCGGCCGCGCCGTCTCCCGTCGGGAGCGGGATCGGCGGCAACAAGAAAACGGTTCAACGGCCTCCAGGCCCCCTTTACGACGGTGTCCCCATGAACGACCACCAGCAGCCGCTCGCCGCGGTGCCCGCCGCACAAGGTCTGTACGACCCGCAAAACGAACACGACGCCTGCGGCGTCGGCTTCGTCGCTCACATCAAGGGCAAGAAGAGCCACGAGATCATCCAGCAGGGCCTGAAGATCCTCGAGAACCTCGACCACCGCGGCGCGGTCGGTGCCGATCCGCTGATGGGCGACGGCGCGGGCATCCTGATCCAGATTCCGGACGCGTTCTATCGCGAGGAGATGGCCAAGCAGGGCGTGGACCTGCCGCCGGCCGGCGAATATGGGGTCGGGATGATCTTCCTGCCGAAGGAGAACGCGTCGCGTCTCGCGTGCGAGCAGGAGCTCGAGCGGACGGTGAAGGCGGAAGGCCAGGTCGTGCTCGGCTGGCGCGACGTGCCGGTCGACCATGCGATGCCGATTTCGCCGACCGTGAAGGCGAGCGAGCCGCTGATCCGCCAGATCTTCATCGGCCGCGGCAAGGACATCATGGTGACGGACGCGCTCGAGCGGAAGCTGTACGTGATCCGCAAGACCGCGAGCCACCGCATCCAGGCGCTGAAGCTCAAGCACGGCAAGGAATACTTCGTGCCGTCGATGTCGGCGCGCACGATCGTCTACAAGGGCCTGCTGCTGGCCGGCCAGGTCGGCGTGTACTACCGCGACCTGCAGGACGCGCGCGTCGTGTCGGCGCTCGCGCTCGTGCACCAGCGCTTCTCGACCAACACGTTCCCGGCATGGGAACTCGCTCACCCGTACCGGATGATCGCGCACAACGGCGAGATCAACACCGTGAAGGGCAACGTGAACTGGCTGAACGCGCGTACCGGCGCGATCGCGTCGCACGTGCTCGCCGACGACCTGCCGAAGCTGTGGCCGCTGATCTACCCGGGCCAGTCCGATACCGCATCGTTCGACAACTGTCTCGAACTGCTGGTGATGGCCGGTTACCCGCTCGTGCACGCGGTGATGATGATGATTCCGGAAGCGTGGGAGCAGCACACGCTGATGGACGAGAACCGCCGCGCGTTCTACGAATACCACGCCGCGATGATGGAGCCGTGGGACGGCCCGGCCGCGATCGCGTTCACCGACGGCCGCCAGATCGGCGCGACGCTTGACCGTAACGGCCTGCGTCCGGCGCGCTACATCGTGACCGACGACGATCTCGTGATCATGGCGTCGGAAGCCGGCACGCTGCCGATCCCCGAATCGAAGATCGTCAAGAAGTGGCGCCTGCAGCCGGGCAAGATGTTCCTGATCGACATGGAGCACGGCCGCATCATCGACGACAAGGAGCTGAAGGACAACCTCGCGAACGCGAAGCCGTACAAGAGCTGGATCGACGCCGTGCGCATCAAGCTCGACGAGATCGAGCCGAAGGCCGAGGAAGTCGCGGCCGGCCGTACGCAGGGCGCCGCGCTGCTCGACCGCCAGCAGGCGTTCGGCTATACGCAGGAAGACCTGAAGTTCCTGATGGCGCCGATGGCGCAGCAGGGCGAGGAAGCCGTCGGTTCGATGGGCAACGACTCGCCGCTCGCGGTGATGTCGAACAAGAACAAGACGCTCTATCACTACTTCAAGCAGCTGTTCGCGCAGGTCACGAACCCGCCGATCGACCCGATCCGTGAAAACATGGTCATGTCGCTCGTGTCGTTCATCGGCCCGAAGCCGAACCTGCTCGACACGAACAACATCAACCCGCCGATGCGTCTCGAAGTGTCGCAGCCGGTGCTCGACTTCAAGGACATCGCGAAGATCCGCGCGATCGACCAGTACACGGGCGGCAAGTTCAGCGCGTACGAACTGAACATCTGCTACCCGGTCGCGTGGGGCAAGGAAGGCATCGAGGCGCGTCTCGCGTCGCTGTGCGCGGAAGCCGTCGACGCGGTGAAGTCGGGCTACAACATGCTGATCGTGTCGGACCGCAAGACCGACGCCGAGCATGTCGCGATCCCGGCGCTGCTCGCCACGTCGGCAATCCACACGCACCTCGTCCAGCAAGGGCTGCGCACGAGCACGGGCCTCGTCGTCGAGACGGGCTCCGCGCGTGAAACGCACCACTTCGCGCTGCTCGCGGGCTACGGCGCGGAAGCCGTGCACCCGTACCTCGCGATGGAAACGCTCGCGAAGATGGCCGAGGGCCTGCCGGGCGACCTGTCGCCGGAGAAGGCCGTCTACAACTTCACGAAGGCGGTCGGCAAGGGCCTGCAGAAGGTGATGTCGAAGATGGGCATCTCGACGTACATGTCGTACACGGGCGCGCAGATCTTCGAAGCGCTCGGCCTGTCGAGCGACCTCGTCGAGAAGTACTTCAAGGGCACGGCGTCGAAGGTCGGCGGCATCGGCCTGTTCGAAGTCGCGGAAGAGGCGATCCGCCTGCACCGCGACGCGTTCGGCGACAGCCCGGTCCTGCGCGACATGCTCGACGCGGGCGGCGAGTACGCATACCGCGTGCGCGGCGAAGACCACATGTGGACGCCGGATTCGATCGCGAAGCTGCAGCACGCGACGCGCAGCAACTCGTACCAGACGTACAAGGAATACGCGCACCTGATCAACGACCAGACCAAGCGTCACATGACGTTCCGCGGCCTGTTCGAGTTCAAGGTCGAGCCGACCAAGGCGATCCCGATCGACGACGTCGAGCCGGCGAAGGAGATCGTCAAGCGCTTCGCGACGGGCGCGATGTCGCTCGGTTCGATCAGCACCGAAGCGCATGCGACGCTCGCGATCGCGATGAACCGGATCGGCGGCAAGTCGAACACCGGCGAAGGCGGCGAGGACGAGAAGCGCTATCGCAACGAACTGCGCGGTATTCCGATCAAGTCGGGCGAGACGCTGAAGTCGGTGATCGGCGACGAGATCGTCAGCGACATTCCGCTGAAGGACGGCGATTCGCTGCGCTCGAAGATCAAGCAGGTCGCGTCGGGCCGCTTCGGCGTTACCGCCGAGTACCTCGCGTCGGCCGACCAGATCCAGATCAAGATGGCGCAGGGCGCGAAGCCGGGCGAAGGCGGCCAGCTGCCGGGCCACAAGGTGTCCGAGTACATCGGCAAGCTGCGTTACTCGGTGCCGGGCGTCGGCCTGATCTCGCCGCCGCCGCACCACGACATCTACTCGATCGAGGATCTGGCGCAGCTGATCCACGACCTGAAGAACGTGAACCCGAGCGCGAGCATCTCCGTGAAGCTCGTGTCGGAAGTGGGCGTCGGCACGGTCGCGGCTGGCGTGGCGAAGGCGAAGGCCGATCACGTCGTGATCGCCGGCCATGACGGCGGCACGGGCGCATCGCCGCTGTCGTCGGTCAAGCACGCCGGCACGCCGTGGGAGCTGGGCCTGGCCGAAACGCAGCAGACGCTGGTGCTGAACCGCCTGCGCGGCCGGATCCGCGTGCAGGCCGACGGCCAGATGAAGACGGGGCGCGACGTCGTGATCGGCGCGCTGCTCGGCGCGGACGAATTCGGCTTCGCGACGGCGCCGCTCGTCGTCGAGGGCTGCATCATGATGCGCAAGTGCCACCTGAACACGTGCCCGGTCGGCGTCGCGACGCAGGATCCGGTGCTGCGCGCGAAGTTCAAGGGCCAGCCCGAGCACGTCGTGAACTACTTCTTCTTCGTCGCCGAGGAAGTGCGCGAGATCATGGCGCAGCTCGGCGTCGCGAAGTTCGACGACCTGATCGGCCGCGCCGACCTGCTCGATACGCGCAAGGGCATCGAGCACTGGAAGGCGAAGGGCCTCGACTTCTCGCGCGTGTTCTACCAGCCGGAAGAGTGCGAGGACGTCGCGCCGCGTCACGTCGACGTGCAGGATCACGGCCTCGAGCGCGCGCTCGACCACGTGCTGATCGAGAAGGCGAAGGCCGCGATCGAGAACGGCGAGCATGTGTCGTTCATCCAGCCGGTGCGCAACGTGAACCGTACGGTCGGCGCGATGCTGTCGGGCGTGATCGCGAAGAAGCACGGCCACGAAGGCCTCGCCGACGACGCGGTGCACATCCAGCTGAAGGGCACGGCCGGCCAGAGCTTCGGCGCGTTCCTCGCGAAGGGCGTGACGCTCGACCTCGTCGGCGACGGCAACGACTACGTCGGCAAGGGCCTGTCGGGCGGCCGGATCATCATCCGTCCGACCAACGACTTCCGCGGCAAGTCCGAGGAAAACATCATCTGCGGCAACACGGTGATGTACGGCGCGATCGAAGGCGAATCGTTCTTCCGCGGCGTCGCGGGCGAGCGCTTCTGCGTGCGCAACTCGGGCGCGACGGCGGTCGTCGAAGGCACGGGCGACCACGGCTGCGAATACATGACGGGCGGTACGGTCGTCGTGCTCGGCGAGACGGGGCGCAACTTCGCGGCCGGCATGTCGGGCGGCCTCGCTTACATCTACGATCCGGACGGCACGTTCGCGGCGAAGTGCAACAAGTCGATGGTCGCGCTCGAGCCGGTGCTGCAGCAGGCCGAGCAGGAGCGCACGGTCGATCGCGCGCTCTGGCACGCGGGCACGACGGACGAAGCGCTGCTCAAGGGGCTCGTCGAGCGTCATTTCCAGTTCACGGGTTCGCCGCGCGCGAAGTCGCTGCTGGAAAACTGGGACGCGGCGCGCCGCCAGTTCGTGAAGGTGTTCCCGCACGAATACAAGCGCGCGCTGGGCGAGATCGGTGCGAAGAAGGCGGCGAAGGAAGTGCTGGCCGCCTGAGCGACGAACGACATAGCGAATGCCGCGCGCGCGTGATTGCCGCGCGCGGCTCCCCCACCCGATACACCGAACAGAAGAGCACCTTATGGGTAAGGCAACCGGTTTTCTGGAGTTCGAACGCCGCCACGAGGCGTACGAAGCACCGCTCACGCGCGTGAAGCACTACAAGGAATTCGTCGCGGCACTGACCGACGCGGACGCGAAGGTCCAGGGCGCGCGCTGCATGGATTGCGGCATCCCGTTCTGCAACAACGGCTGCCCGGTCAACAACATCATTCCGGACTTCAACGATCTCGTTTACCGCCAGGACTGGCAGCAGGCGATCGAAGTCCTGCACTCGACCAACAACTTCCCGGAATTCACGGGCCGCATCTGCCCGGCGCCGTGCGAGGCGGCGTGCACGCTCGGGATCAACAACGACCCGGTCGGCATCAAGTCGATCGAGCACGCGATCATCGACAAGGCCTGGGCGGAAGGCTGGGTGAAGCCGCAGCCGGCCGAGCACAAGACCGGCAAGAAGGTCGCGGTCGTCGGTTCGGGCCCCGCGGGCCTCGCCGCCGCGCAGCAGCTCGCGCGCGCGGGCCACGACGTGACGGTGTTCGAGAAGAACGACCGCGTCGGCGGCCTGCTGCGTTACGGGATTCCCGACTTCAAGCTCGAGAAGTGGCTGATCGACCGCCGCATGCGCCAGATGGAAGCGGAAGGCGTGACGTTCCGCACCAGCGTGTTCATCGGCAAGGATCCGCTGCCCGAGTCGATCGGCAGTCTCGCGAAGGAAACGATTTCGCCGGACACGCTGAAGGAAGAATTCGACGCGGTCGTGATCGCGGGCGGTTCGGAAACGCCGCGCGACCTGCCGGTGCCGGGCCGCGAGCTCGCGGGCGTCCATTTCGCGATGGACTTCCTGCCGCAGCAGAACCGCGTGAATGCCGGCGACAAGCTCGTCGACCAGCTGCTCGCGAAGGGCAAGCACGTGATCGTGATCGGCGGCGGCGATACGGGTTCGGACTGCGTCGGCACGTCGAACCGTCACGGCGCGAAGCAGGTCACGCAGTTCGAGCTGCTGCCGCAGCCGCCGGAGGAGGAAAACAAGCCGCTCGTGTGGCCGTACTGGCCGATCAAGCTGCGCACGTCGTCATCGCACGAGGAAGGTTGCGAGCGCGATTGGGCGGTCGCGACGAAGCGTCTCGAAGGCAAGAACGGCAAGGTCGAGAAGCTGATCGCGGTGCGCGTCGAGTGGAAGGACGGCAAGATGCAGGAAGTGCCGGGCTCCGAATTCGAGATGAAGGCCGACCTCGTGCTGCTCGCGATGGGCTTCACGCAGCCGGCGGCGCCGGTGCTCGACGCGTTCGGCGTCGCGAAGGATGCGCGCGGCAATGCGCGTGCGGCGACCGAAGGCGATCGCTCGTACTACACGTCGGTCGACAAGGTGTTCGCGGCGGGCGACATGCGCCGCGGCCAGTCGCTCGTGGTGTGGGCGATCCGCGAAGGCCGCCAGTGCGCACGCTCGGTCGATGCGTACCTGATGGGACATTCCGAACTGCCGCGCTGAGCTGGATCGCGCGGGTTTCGACGGAAGCCGGGCGTCCGAAAGGGCGCCCGGTTTTTTTATGGCTGGCGCCTGCCGGGGCGCGCCGGTTTCGCGTGCGCGGCGACGCCGTCCGATCGGGTTGCCGTGCCCGCCGGTACGCATCATTTTCGCGAAGCATCGCCTAACCTGATGACATCCAGGCGCGATTTCCCGATATCTCAAATCCTTTCGTTTTGTAATATTCCTTGAAAACTGTCATATCATGTCGCCCCTCGGGCCGCGTTCGCGGCCGACGCACCTGACTGACCCTATTTACAAGGAAACCGGATGGAAGCACTCCTGCAAGCGCTGATCGACGCCGTCAACGGCGTGTTGTGGAATTACGTGCTGATCGCGCTGCTGCTCGGCGCCGGCGCGTGGTTCACGCTGCGGTTCCGGATGATCCAGCTGAAGGCGCTGCTCCTCAGCATGAAACTGGTCGGCAGCAAGGGCGAGCCGGGCAGTATCTCGTCGTTCCAGGCGTTCGCGACGGGGCTCGCGAGCCGCGTCGGCACCGGCAACATCGCCGGCGTCGCGGTCGCGCTGACGGTCGGCGGCCCGGGCGCGATCTTCTGGATGTGGATGACCGCGCTCGTCGGGATGTCGTCCGCGTTCGTCGAGGCGACGCTCGCGCAGATCTTCAAGGTGTCGCATCCGGACGGCAGCTTCCGCGGCGGCCCCGCGTACTACATCCAGACGGGCCTGCGTTCGCGCGGCTTCGGCGTGCTGTTCTCGCTGTCGCTGATCCTTGCGTTCGGTTTCGTGTTCAACGCGGTGCAGGCCAACGCGATCGCCGACGCATTTCATACGTCGTTCGGCTGGAGCCGCGAGACGGTCGGCCTCGGCCTCGTGCTGCTGTCCGCACCGATCATCTTCGGGGGGATCCGCCGCATCGCGACGGTCGCGCAGGTGATCGTGCCGCTGATGGCGATCGGCTACCTCGCGCTCGCGGTCTACGCGGTCGCGACGCACATCGCGCTGGTGCCGGACGTGATCGTGCTGATCGTGAAGAGCGCGTTCGGCCTCGAGCAGGCAGCGGGCGGCCTGACCGGCTATGCGGTGAGCCAGGCGATCGCGATCGGCGTGAAGCGCGGGCTGTTCTCGAACGAGGCGGGGATGGGCAGCGCGCCGAACGCGGCCGCGACCGCGAGCACGCGGCACCCGGTCACGCAGGGGCTGATCCAGATGCTCGGCGTGTTCGTCGACACGATCGTGATCTGCAGCGCGACCGCGTTCGTGATCCTGCTGTCGGGCCAGTACGAACTCGGCACCGGCATGGAAGGCGCGGCGCTCACGCAGCGCGCGATCTCGAGCCACGTCGGCGACTGGGGCGGCATCTACATGGCCGTCGCGATCTTCTTTCTCGCGTTCTCGTCGGTGATCGGCAACTACGCGTATGCGGAAGGCAACGTCGAATTCATCACGAAGCGGCGCGGCGTGCTGCCGCTGTTCCGCGTCGCGGTGCTCGCGATGGTGATGTTCGGCAGCGTCGGGCAACTGCCGCTCGTCTGGGCGATGGCCGATACGAGCATGGGGCTGATGGCGATCATCAACCTGATCGCCATCATCGCGCTCGGCAAGTACGCGCACGCCGCGTGGGCCGACTATCGCCGCCAGCGCGCGGCGGGCATCGCCGATCCGGTGTTCACGCGCAACACGATCCCCGAACTCGCGCGCGTGCTGCCGGCCGACGTGTGGGGCGAACACGGGCCGCTGCCGCAGCGTCCGGCGGCGTCGGCCGACGCGGCCAGCGCGCCGCGCGGCGCGGTACGCGGGTCATGAACGGCGACCGGCTCCGTGCGTTCGTCGCGCTGATGCCCGATGCGGCGTCGCGCGACGCGCTGCACGCGTTGCCGGTCACCCGTGGCGCGCGACGCACGCTGCCCGCGCAACTGCACGTGACGCTCGCATTCATCGGCGCGATCGAGCGCGAACGGTGCGACGCGCTGGCCGCGCACCTGCCCGCGCTCGCGGCGGCCCATGCGCTGCCGCCGCTGCCGGTCGAGCGGATCGCGTGGTGGCCGAGCCTGCCGCGCGCGCGGCTGATCGTCGCGGAACTCGCGGCCGATCCCGCGTGCGTCGCGCTGAATGCCGGGTTGTCGGCGGTGCTGCGCGAACTCGGCGTGCCGGCCGACCGGCGGCCGTTCCGCCCGCACGTGACGCTCGCGCGGCTGCCGCATGACGCGGTCGGCCAGCCCGCGCACGGCGGCGCGCCGGGGCGACAGGTCGTGCTGCGTGTCGACGCGCTGACGCTGTTCGAAAGCCGGCTGTCGCACGAAGGCGTGTCGCATCGGCCGATCGCGTCGGCGCCGGTTGCGTGCGCGGATGGTCACGCCGCGCGCTGAGCGGTTTCCGCGATGCGGGGCGAAGGCCGGCCATCATCGACAGCTCGCCGGACAAACCGTCTGGACCCGATGGGGCGACGCCGCCGCCCGACGTCCGGCCTGCTGCGTTCTAACGTCGGTAGCGCGCGAGCGTCAGGCCGGACAGATCGATCTCCGGCTCGTGTCCGGTGACGAGGTCCGCCAGCACCTTCCCCGAACCCATCGACATCGCCCAGCCCGTCGAGCCGTGGCCGACGTTGAGCCAGAGCCCGTCGATCCCGCTGGCGCCCAGCAGCGGAGGCCCGTCGGGCGTCATCGGCCGGCGGCCGACCCAGAAGCGCGCCGAGGCCCGATCGGCGGCCGCCGGAAACCAGTCGTCGAGCACCTTCATCAGCGTATCGAGCGCCTGCTGCCGCAGCGCCGCGCGCCGGTTGCCGAGTTCCGCGGTGCCCGCGACGCGCAGCGTCGGGCCGAAGCGCGTGATCGCCGTCTTCAGTGATTCGTCCATCAGCGCGGCGCACGGCGCTTTTTCCTCGTCGACGACTTCGAGCGTGGCGGAATAGCCTTTCACCGGATACAGCGGCACGTCGATTCCATGCGGCCGCAGCAGGCCGGCGCTGTCGACGCCAAGCGCGACGACGATCGCGTCGGCGGCGAGCATCGCATCGCGTGGCGTGGCATCGCCCGCGGCGCGCGAATCGACCCGCACGCCGCGCACCTTGCCGCCCGCGACGTCGAGCGCGCGGATCTCGGTGCGAAAGCGGAACGTCACGCCGTTCGCCTCGCACAGCGCCCGCAGTTCGCGCGTGAAGCGGGCGCAGTCGCCGGCTTCGTCGTCGGGCAGGTAGATGCCGCCGACAGGCGCCTGCCGCGCCCAGCGCAGGCCCGGCTCGATCGCCGTGCAGCCGGCCGCGTCGAGTTCGCGAAACGCGATGCCGGCGTCGCGCAGCACCTTCAGCGCGGGCTGCACCATCTCGACGTCGAACGCGCCGCGCAGCAGTTGCAGGTAGCCGCGGCTCGCGCCGTAGTCGAACGGATAACGCTCGCGAAACGCATGCAGGCATGCGCGGCTGTAATACGCGACGCGCTGCATCCGCTGCTTGTTCACGCGGAACCGTTCGAACTCGCATTCGCGCAGCCAGCGCGCGATCCAGCGCCACTGCGCGGCATCGAGCGTCGGCCGGAAGATCAGCGGCGACGCGGGCTTGAACAGGTACTTGAGGATCTTGCCGGGCATCCCGGGCGCGGCCCACGGCGTCACGTAGCCGGGCGCGATCACGCCCGCGTTGCCGAGGCTCGTCGCTCGCGCGACGTCGGCCTCGCGTTCGATCACGGTGACGTCGCAGCCTGCTTCGCGCAGGTGCCAGGCGGTGGTGACGCCGATCACGCCGGCGCCCAGAACGATCACGTGCATGCGGTTTCCTGGGCGAAGCAGTTGATCACGACGCGACGGCCGGATCGTCGACGAGCGACTTGCCGCGCGTTTCCGGCAGCACGAGCGCGGCGACGATCACGAGCAGGTAGCCGCCGCCCGCCACGAGGCCGATCGCCTTCACGAGCGACATCGACTGCGACAGCGCGCCGACGAGGATCGGGAAGAACGAGCCGAGCCCGCGGCCAAGGTTGTAGCAGAAGCCCTGGCCCGAGCCGCGGATCGCGCCCGGATACAGTTCCGACAGGTACGCGCCGACGCCCGCGAAAATCCCCTGCACGACGATGCCGAGCGGGAAGCCGAGCAGCAGCATCGCGGTATCGGTGATCGGCAGCATCGTGTATGCCATGCCGAGCGAGAACGAGCCGATCGCGAACAGGATGAACGACGCGCGGCGGCCGAGCCGGTCGGACAGGATCGCGCCGACCACGTAGCCGACGAACGAGCCGACGATCAGCACGACCAGATAGCCGCTCGTGTTGAACACCGACAGGTGGCGGACGGTTTTCAGGTAGGTGGGCAGCCACGTCGTGATCGCGTAGTAGCCGCCGAGCATGCCGGTGCACAGCGCGCTGCCGAACAGCGTCGCGCGCAGGTGCGGCGGCGAGAAGATCTCGAGGAAGTGGCCCGACACGCGGCCCTCGTCGCGCGCGCGGCGCGTGGCCGTGTAGATGTCGGGATCGCTGACGTTGCGGCGGATGTACAGGATCCACAGCGCGGGCGCGATGCCGATCCAGAAGCACGCGCGCCACGCGAGCTGCTCGGGCAGCAGCGCGAAGAATGCCCAGTAGAGGATCGCGGCCGCGCCCCAGCCGAACGACCAGCTGCTCTGCACGGTGCCGACGGCCTTTGCGCGATGCTCGGGCGAGCGGATCGTCTCGGCCATCATGATCGTCACGACCGACCATTCGCCGCCGAAGCCGAAGCCCTGCAGCGTGCGGGTGGCGAGCAGCTGCCAGAACGAATGCGTGAACCCGGACAGGCACGTGAACAGCGCGAACGTCGCGATCGTCCACTGCAGCACGCGCACGCGGCCGTAGCGGTCGGCGAGGATGCCGGCGATCCAGCCGCCGATCGCCGACGAGATCAGCGAACTCGTCGCGATCATCCCCGCCTCGCTCTTCGACATGCCCCAGGTCGCGATCAGCGTCGGAATCAGGAACGAATAGATCATGAAGTCGAACGCATCGACCGCGTAGCCGCCGAAGCCGGCGTACAGCGTCCGGCGCTCGCGCGTCGACAGTTCGTTGAACCACTGGAATGCCTGCATGCTTGCCGCCCCCTCTCGTCTTGTCTCGCGCTGCCGCGTGGCGGTTATTTTACGGGCGCGGCCCCGCGTGCCAAAAAGGCGGGGACGGGTTCGTGCGGGCAAGGAGGGGGAGGGAAGGACGCGTCAGAGCGTCAGGCCGCCGTCGACGTGAATGACCTGGCCGGTGATCTGCCGCGCCGCATCGGACAACAGGAATGCGATCAGCGCGGCGACATCGTCGGGTTCGGCGATCCGGCCGAGCGGTGTCGCCTGTTCGGCCTGCGCCCACGCGGCGGCGTTGCCGGCGCTCGGGCCGTGGTCCTTGCGCGTGAAGCCCGGCGCGACGGCGTTCACGGTGATGCCGCGCGCGGCGAATTCGGCGGCCGCCGAGCGCACGAGCGATTCGAGCGCGGCCTTCGCGGCGGCGGTCGCCGCGAACGGCGCATCGGCGCGGTAACGGTGCGCGACGAACGAGCTGACCGCGACGATGCGCGGGGCGACCGACGCTTCGAGCAGCGGCCGCGCGCGGCCCGCGAGCGCCGAGAACGCGCCGGGCATCGCCGTGAAGGCGCACGCGAGCGTGTCCGCGGAAAGATCGGAAAAGGATTGCCGCGCGGCGAAGCCGGCGTTCGCGACGAGCTGGTCGAGCCCGCCGAAGCGCGTGGCGGTGGTATCGACGAGCGCGGCGGCAAGACCCGGTTCGCCGAGATCGCCGGTCAGCGTGATGCATTCGGCGCCGGCCGTCGTGCACGCACGGGCGACTTCGGCGAGCCGCGCCCGCGCGGAATCGTCCGCGCCGCGCGCATGCAGCGCCAGCGCGACGCCGGGCGCCGCGAGCCGTCGTGCGAGCGCCGCGCCGATCCCCGCGCCTGCGCCGGTGATCAGCGCGATGCGCGCGCGTGCGCTCACGCGGCGACCTTGTCGCCGGCGTTCGCGCGTTCGACGTTGATCGTGCCGACGTGGAACGCGGCCAGCGACTCGCGGTGCGCGATGCTGACGATCGCGGCCTTCGGCAGCCGTTCGGCGAACAGGTGATACAGGCGTGCCTCGTTGTCGGCGTCGAGCGCGCTGGTGGCTTCGTCGAGGAACAGGAAGTCGGGCTTGTGCAGCAGCACGCGCGCGCCGGCAAGACGCTGCTGCTCGCCGGGCGACAGCACGCGCGTCCAGTGCGCGGTCTCGTCTAGGCGCTCGACGTAATCCTCGAGGCGGCACGCGCGCAGCGCGTCGCGGCAGGCTTCGTCGCTGAACGTGTCGGGTGTCGCCGGATAGGTGAGCGCGGCCTTCAGCGTGCCGATCGGCAGGTAGCTCGTCTGCGGCACGAACATCATCCGCGCGCCGACCGGCGCATCGATCGCACCGTCGCCGAACGGCCACAGGCCCGCGAGCGCGCGCATGAACGTGCTCTTGCCGGAACCCGACTTGCCGATCACGAGCCAGCGCGAGCCCGGCTCGATCGTCACGTTGCCGATGTCGGCGAGCGCGTTGCCGTTCGGCAGCGCGAGCTTCAGCGCCGACGTCGACAGCTTCGCGTCGTCGATGTAGTGCAGGTTGATGCCGCCGTGCTCGGTCGCGGGCGACAGGCTTTCCTTCAGGTGCGACGTGCCCATCACGCGCTTGAATTCGCGCAGACGGTTGACGGTGGCGCGCCATTCGACAAGGGTCGAGTAGCTGTTGATGAACCACGAGAACGAATCGCTGACGGTGCCGAACGCGGACGAGATCTGCATCAGCACGCCGAACGAGAACGCGCCCGCGAAATAGCGCGGCGCGGCGACGACGAGCGGGAAGATGATCGCGATCTGCCCGTAGAAGCTCAGCACGAACGTGAGCCGCTTCGTGTACTTCATCACGCGCCACCAGTTGTCGCGGATGCGCATGAAGAGGCCCTGCGCGTTGGCCGCCTCGGTCTTCTCGCCGTCGTAGAACGCGATCTGCTCGGCGTTCTCGCGCACGCGGATCAGCCCGAAGCGGAAATCGGCCTCGACGCGCTGCTGCTGGTAGTTGATCGACACCAACGGATGGCCGACCTTCTGGATGATCAGCGAGCCGATCACCGCGTATAGCGCGGCCGCCCACACCATGTAGCCGGGAATCGAGATCGGCGTCGCGCCGAGCGTGAACGTCAGCGCGCCGGCGAGCGACCACAGGATCGTGATGAACGACACGAGCGTGACGACCGTCGACAGCAGGTCGAGCGACAGCGCGAGCGTCGTGGTCGCGAACGATTGGAGGTCGTCGGTGATCCGCTGGTCGGGGTTGTCCGCGAGGCGGTCGCGTTCGATCCGGTAGAACGCGCGATCGCCGAGCCACTGGCCGAGGAAGCGGTCGGTGAGCCACTGGCGCCAGCGGAAGCCGAGCAGCTGCCGCAGGTAGCGGCCGTACACCGCGAGGATGATGAACGCGAACGCGAGCGCGGAGAACTGCATCAGCAGATTCGGGAAGTCGTGGACGTCCTTCGACTGCAGCGCGTTGTAGAACTCGGCGTTCCACTTGTTCAGCCGGACGTTGATCCAGACCACGCAGAGGTTGATCGCGATGATCGTGACCAGCAGGCCCCACGCGATTTTCCATTCGGACGATACCCAGTAGGGCTTGATGAGGCTCCATGCGGATACCGGGCGCTCGTCCTGCGGCGCGTCGGAGGCGGAGCGGACGGGATCGATCGATTGGGTCATGTGCTTCCTGATGAGTAGCCGGCGCGCGGGCCGGGCGAAGCCGGGCGCGCGCCGCGATACGGCATGCCGGGGCGCGGCGCCGACGGACGGCGGGCGCAGCGATGGTCGCCCGCGCGTCTTAAACGGCGCTTAAGGGCCGGCGGTGACGCGGCAACCGGCCGCTCGCGCGGCCGGCCTGCGGGCATTGTGCCAGAGCGGCGCGGGCCGACGGCGAATTTGCCCCACGGGGACAGTTTGCGGCGCTTTCGGCTTTTATGGTCTAATGGCCGACGACGAAACAGGGGTGCTTCGTGGCGCGGCCGGCGGATGTTCCGGGCGGCGCGGCGAGGCTGAGAAAAACCCTTTGCACCCGATCCGGGTAATACCGGCGAGGGAAGTTTCTGATCCCGCCGGGCCGCGCTGGCCGCCATCCCATATGGTCAGCGCCCGAGTCCCGCCCGGCCGGCCTTTGCTGCCGGTTTCGTCCTTTTGGGTACGCGCATTGCGCGTTACGGAAGGAATGATGACCGCACAATCTTCAGTCTTTTGCTTGATTCCCGCCCCGATGCCGCATGCGTTCGCATGGGGCGGCGCGCGCGCGTCGACGCTCGTCGTGCGTATTCGCGCGGAGGGCGCGCGATGAACGTCCAGGATGCACGGCCCGATTTCGCGGTGCTCGGCGGCGGCCTCGTCGGCCGCCTGATCGCGTGGCGGCTCGCGGGCGACGGGCATCGCGTCGCGCTGTACGAGCGCGGCGGCCCGGACGGCGAGCAGTCGGCTGCCTGGATCGCGGCCGCGATGCTCGCGCCGCTCGCGGAAGCGGCGAGCGCGGAACGGCTGATCACCGAGCTCGGCGCCGCGTCGCTCGAACGCTGGCCGCAATGGCTCGCGGAACTGCCCGAACCCGTTTTTTTCCAGCATCACGGCACGCTCGTCGTCTGGCACCACGCGGACCGCGCGGAGGCGCCGCTGTTCGAGCGGCGGGTGCGCGCGAACGCGCCGGCCGACCTGCTCGACGGCGGTTTCGTGACGCTCGCCGGCGCGCAGGTCGATGCGGCCGAGCCCACGCTCGCGGGCCGTTTCGCCCGCGGCCTGCTGCTGCCGCGCGAAGGGCAGCTCGACAATCGCCAGGCGCTGCGCGCGCTGGCGGCGGGCCTCGCCGAACGCGGCGTCGACCTTCACTGGCACGTCGCGATCGACGATGCCAACCTGCCCGCCGCGCATTTCACGATCGATTGCCGCGGGCTCGGCGCGAAATCCGCGCTGCCCGCGCTGCGCGGCATCCGCGGCGAAGTCGCGCGCGTGCATGCGCCCGGCATCGGGCTCACGCGGCCCGTGCGGCTGCTGCATCCGCGCTACCCGCTGTACATCGCGCCGAAGCAGGACGATCTCTATGTGATCGGCGCGACCGAGGTGGAGGGCGAGGACATGTCGCCCGTCAGCGTGCGCTCCGCGCTCGAACTGCTGAGCGCGGCGTTCTCCGTGCATCCGGCGTTCGGCGAGGCACGCATTCTCGAACTCAACGCGCAGTGCCGGCCGACGCTGCCCGATCACCGCCCGGCGGTGATCTGGGACGGCGCATCGACACTCGCCGTCAACGGTCTGTACCGGCACGGCTTCATGATTGCGCCGGAAGTCGCGCAGGCAGCCGTCGCGTGCGCGCAAGCCGCGCTCGGCGGCGCGCTGGGCGATGCCGACGCGTTCGCCGCGTGGCGCGACGCCGCGCGTTGGCCGACGCTCCTTCATCACCGCAGCGACGCGCGCCAGCCGGCCTGACGCGCGCCGCCGACCGAATCCGACCGAGCCTCATGGATATCCAGATCAACCAACAGACCCTGACGCTGCCCGACGGCGCGACGGTGGCCGACGCGCTCGCCGCGTACGGCGCGCGGCCGCCGTATGCGGTCGCGCTGAACGGCAATTTCGTCGCGCGCACGCAGCATGCGGCGCGCGCGCTCGCGGCGGGCGACAAGCTCGACGTCGTGCACCCCGTCGCGGGCGGCTGAGCGCCGCCGGTTCGTCCCCGCTCTTCCAGGAAAACGACATGACGTCCCTCACCTCCGCCGACGCGCTGACGCTGTACGGCGAAACCTTCGCAAGCCGCGTGCTGCTCGGCACGTCGCGTTATCCGTCGCTGCAGTCGCTGTCCGATTCGATCGACGCGTCGCGTCCCGGGATGGTGACGGTCGCGCTGCGCCGCCAGATGACGGGCGGCACCGCAGAAGCCGGCTTCTTCGACCTGCTCAAGCGCCACGCGGTGCCGCTGCTGCCGAACACGGCCGGCTGCCAGACCGTCGCCGAGGCCGTGACGACCGCGCACATGGCGCGCGAGGTGTTCGGCACCGACTGGATCAAGCTCGAGCTGATCGGCGACGACTACACGCTGCAGCCCGATCCGGTCGGGTTGATCGAGGCCGCCGCGCAACTGGTCAAGGACGGCTTCAAGGTGCTGCCGTACTGCACCGAGGATCTCGTGATCGGCCGGCGCCTGCTCGACGTCGGCTGCGAGGCGCTGATGCCGTGGGGCGCGCCGATCGGCACGGGCAAGGGCATCGTGAACCCGTACGGCCTGCGCGTGCTGCGCGAGCGGCTGCCGGACGTGCCGCTGATCGTCGATGCGGGGCTCGGCGTACCGTCGCACGCGTGCCAGGTGATGGAGTGGGGCTTCGACGGCGTGCTGCTGAACACGGCCGTGTCGCAGGCCACGCACCCGGAGATCATGGCGCGCGCGTTCGCGCAGGGCGTCGAGGCGGGGCGCGCCGCGTACCTGGCCGGGCCGATGGACGCACGCGAGACCGCGCACGCGAGCACGCCGGTCGTCGGGATGCCGTTCTGGCACCAGGACGGGGGTGGCGCATGAGCGCGCGCTTCGCCGACGCATTCTGGCCGCCGGCCGATGAGCTGGCCGAAGCGGCCGAACGGATTCGCGCCCGCCTCGGCGACTGGCCGGACGGCGCGGCGCCGTGGCGGCTCTGCGTGGCGGCGCCCGACGTGCCGTCCGACGGCGACGTGCTGATCGTGTCCGCCGGCGACCGCGCCGCGCAGGCGCGCGCGTCGGCCGCGTCGCGGCCGGCCTCGCCGGAGGCGGTCGCGATCGAATTCGACGAGCAGGGTGCGGTGCTGCATGCGGCGGGCGCGCGTTACGCGCTCGAAGCCGCGCATCCGCTCGCGGACGACTGGATCGCGGCGCTCGCCGCCTTCCTCGATTGCGGTTTCGCGCCGGTCGACGCGCTGGTGCTCGCGTTGGCGTGGCAAGACGGCGACGAGACGCGTGCCGCCGACGCGTGGCCGGTCGATGCCGCGCGGTTTCCGCGTGTCGCCGGGCTGCCGCCCGCGCCGGAGCCGGCATTCGCGCCGTGCCCCGCGCAACTCGGCCTCTATCCGGTCGTGCCGGACGCGGCGTGGGTCGAGCGCGTGCTCGAGGGCGGTGCGCGGACCGTGCAACTGCGCGTGAAAGGCGCGACGCCGGACGCGCTGCGCCGCGAAATCGCGCGTGCGGTCGCGGCGGGGCGTCGTTATCCCGATGCGCGCGTGTTCATCAACGATCACTGGCAGATCGCGGTAGATGAAGGCGCGTACGGCGTTCATCTGGGTCAGGAGGACCTCGAAACGGCCGATCTGGCCGCGATCGCGCGCGCGGGCCTGCGGCTCGGACTTTCGAGCCACGGTTATTACGAGATGTTGCGGGCGTTGCACGCGCGCCCGAGCTACCTCGCGCTCGGCCCCGTCTACGCGACCGCCACGAAGGCCGTCGCCGCGCCGCCCCAGGGCCTCGCGCGGATTGCCCGCTACGCGCGCTTCGCCAGCGCGCGGGCGCCGCTCGTCGCGATCGGCGGGGTGGGGCTCGACACGCTGCCGGCCGTGCTGGCGACGGGCGTCGGCAGCGTCGCGGTGGTCAGCGCGGTCACGGGCGCCGCCGATTATCGGACGGCGCTTATTGCGCTGCAGCAATGTTTTCCCGGACAATTTGACAATCATTGACCGCCGGGCCCGGAACGGCGTCACGACATCATTCCAATGCAGGCCCTATAATTCGGCGTTCTGCGTAAAAGGACTGTCAGCTCCGTGAGCCCCACTCCTACCGAGACCCTGCTGGAACTTCGCGACGTCGACTTTGGCTACGGCGACCGCCTCGTCCTGTCCAACCTGAACCTGCGCTTCGGGCGCGGGCAGGTCGTCGCGGTCATGGGCGGCTCGGGTTGCGGCAAGACCACCGTGCTGCGCCTGATCGGCGGCCTCGTGCGCGCGCGCCGCGGCCAGGTGCTGTTCGACGGCGCCGACGTCGGCGCGCAAACGCGCGACGGCCTGTACGCGCTGCGCCGCAAGATGGGCATGCTGTTCCAGTTCGGCGCGTTGTTTACCGACATGTCGGTGTTCGAGAACGTCGCGTTCGCGCTGCGCGAGCATACCGACCTGCCCGAAGACCTGATCCGCGACCTCGTGCTGATGAAGCTCAACGCGGTCGGCCTGCGCGGCGCGCGCGACCTGATGCCGTCCGAGGTGTCGGGCGGGATGGCGCGCCGGATCGCGCTCGCCCGTGCGATCGCGCTCGATCCGCAGCTCATCATGTACGACGAGCCGTTCGCCGGCCTCGACCCGATCTCGCTCGGCATCACCGCGAACCTGATCCGCACGCTGAACCAGGCGCTCGGCGCGACCTCGATCCTCGTCACGCACGACGTGCCGGAATCGTTCGCGATCGCCGACTACGTGTACTTTCTGGCCAACGGCGGCGTGCTCGCGCAGGGCACGCCCGACGAGCTGCGCGCGTCGACCGATCCGAGCGTGCGGCAGTTCATCGACGGCGCGCCGGACGGCCCGTTCAAATTTCATTACACGAGCCCGCCGCTTGCAGCGGATTTCGGGCTCGGCGGAGGGCGCGCATGATCAGCGCGATCGGACGTTACGTCATCGGCGGCCTCGAGCGCGCGGGCTACGGCACGCGGCTGTTCGTACGCCTCGTGCTGCAATTCTTCCCGCTGCTGCGCCGGCCGCGGCTGGTCACGAAGCAGATCCACTTCCTCGGCAACTATTCGTTCGTGATCATTGCCGTGTCGGGGCTGTTCGTCGGCTTCGTGCTCGGCCTGCAGGGCTATTACACGCTGAACCGCTACGGGTCCGAGCAGGCGCTCGGCCTGCTGGTCGCGCTGTCGCTCGTGCGCGAGCTCGGCCCGGTCGTCACCGCGCTGCTGTTCGCGGGCCGCGCGGGCACGTCGCTCACGGCCGAGATCGGCCTGATGAAGGCCGGCGAGCAGCTCACCGCGCTCGAAATGATGGCGGTGGACCCGATCAAGACGGTGATCGCGCCGCGCATGTGGGCGGGCATCATCGCGATGCCGCTGCTCGCGGCGATCTTCAACGCGGTCGGCGTGCTCGGCGGCTACTTCGTCGGCGTCGTGCTGATCGGCGTCGATCCGGGCGCGTTCTGGTCGCAGATGCAGGGCGGGGTCCAGGTCTGGGCCGACGTCGGCAACGGCGTGCTGAAGAGCATCGTGTTCGGGTTCGCCGTGACCTTCATTGCGCTGTATCAGGGGTATGAAGCGAAGCCCACGCCCGAAGGCGTGTCGCGCGCGACCACCAAGACGGTCGTGTTCGCGTCGCTCGCCGTACTCGGCCTCGATTTCCTGCTGACCGCGCTGATGTTCAGCTAAGCCTCAGCCAAGCCAAATTTTGGGATGACGATGAAAAAGACTGCTCTCGACTTCTGGGTCGGCCTGTTCGTGGTGGTGGGCTTCCTTGCGGTGCTGTTCCTGGCGCTGAAGGTCGGCAACATGAGCTCGCTGTCGTTTCAGCCGACTTACTCGGTCCGGATGAAATTCGACAATATCGGCGGGCTGAAGCCGCGCGCGGCCGTGAAGAGTGCCGGCGTCGTGGTCGGCCGCGTGAAGTCGATCGGCTTCGACACGAACACGTACCAGGCGCTGGTGACGATCGACATCGACGGCCAGTACCCGTTCCCGAAGGATTCGTCGGCGAAGATCCTGACGTCGGGCCTGCTCGGCGAGCAATACATCGGCCTCGATCCGGGCGGCGACACGGAAATGCTGAAGTCGGGCGATACGATCTCGATGACGCAGTCGGCGATCGTGCTCGAGAACCTGATCGGCCAGTTCCTGTACAGCAAGGCCGCCGATGCGGGCGGTGCGAAGCCGGCAGCCGGCGCGCCGGCTGCGCCGGCTCCGGTGGCGGTGCCGGCGTCGGCGGTGTCCGCCGCGTCCGGTTCGGCGGCCCAATAACCACACGAGAGAATAGAAGAGGGTAATGACCATGCAGACGATCCGCATCAGGCACGCCGCGCTGGCGATAGCGGCAGCCGCCGCGTTGAGCGGCTGCGCGACCGTGCAGACGCCGACCAAGGGCGATCCGCTCGAAGGCTTCAACCGGACGATGTACAAGTTCAACGATACGGTCGACACCTACGCGCTGAAACCGGTCGCGAAGGGCTACCAGTACGTGGTGCCGCAGCCGGTGCGCGACAGCGTGACGAACTTCTTCTCGAACATCGGCGACGTCTACATCGCGGCGAACAACATCGTGCAGCTGCGGATCGCGGACGGCGTCGGCGACATCATGCGCGTCGTGATCAACACGGTGTTCGGCGTCGGCGGCCTGTTCGACGTCGCGACGATCGCGAAGCTGCCGAAGCACACGGCCGATTTCGGGATCACGATGGGCCGCTACGGCATGCCGTCGGGCCCGTACCTCGTGCTGCCGCTGCTCGGCCCGAGCACGCTGCGCGACACGGCCGGCCTCGGCGTCGACTACGTCGGCAATCCGCTCACCTACGTGAAGCCGGACGGCCTGAGCTGGGGCCTGTTCGGCGTCAACCTCGTCAACACGCGTGCGAACCTGCTCGGCGCGGGCGACGTGCTGGATGCCGCGGCGCTCGACAAGTATTCGTTCGTGCGCAACGCGTACCTGCAGCGCCGCCAGATGCTGATCAGCAACGCGCGCGGCGAGGCCGCCGCGACGTCGAGCAACGACGCGCTGCCGAAGTACGATCTGCCGGACGACGGCGCGGCACCGGCGGCGGCCGGTACGGCGGGCGCGGCAGCGGTGAGCGGCGCGACCGCGCCGGCGGGGGCATCGGGCGCGGCGGTTGCCGCGCCGGCCTCGGGCACGGCCGAAGGACCGAATCCGGCCAGCGAAACGAACGTGCCGGCGATGCAGGTGGCGCCGCCGTCGCCGGGCGGGTTCCGCTTCCCGAGCATCCGGCTGCACTGACGGATTTACATTCGTTACAGCCGGAAACGATTCAGTCGGTAGCGTGCGCGAACTTGCGCGTAAGCTACCTGCTCCAACCTTCGCATCGACTCATTCATGCAGGTCACTATGATGAAAAAACTGTTCCTGATCCCCGTATTCGCGGCGCTGTTCTCGTTCGGCAGCGCGGCTCACGCGCAAGTCGACCAGTCGAACCCGCAGTCGCTGATCAAGACGGCGACGCAGCAGGTGCTCGACGAAGTCAAGCAGCAGACGATCAAGCAGGGCGACACCAACCGCATCATCTCGATCGTCAACAAGGACATCCTGCCGTACACCGATTTCCGCCGCACCACGCAGCTCGCGATGGGCCGCAACTGGCGCACGGCAACGGCCGAGCAGCAGCAGCAGGTTCAGGAGCAGTTCAAGCTGCTGCTGATCCGCACGTACTCGGGCGCGCTGGCGCAGCTGAAGCCGGACCAGCAGATCCAGTACCCGCCGTTCCGTGCCGATCCGGCCGATACCGATGTCGTGGTCAAGACGGTCGCGATGAACAACGGCCAGCCGGTCCAGATCGATTACCGCCTGTACAAGTCGGCGAACGGCTGGAAGGTGTATGACCTGAACGTGCTCGGCGCGTGGCTGATCCAGACGTACCAGCAGCAGTTCAACGAAAAGATCCAGCAAAGCGGCGTGGACGGCCTGATCCAGTTCCTGACGCAGCGCAACCAGCAACTTGCCGCCGGCAAGCAAGCGTCGTGAGCGGCTTCGAAGCCGGCTCCTCGCTGACCGTCGCGAGCGCGAAGTCCGCGCTCGCGGACGGTCTTGCGCGCATCGGCGCGGGCGCCACCGCCGTCGATTGCGCGGCGCTGACGCAGTTCGACTCGTCCGCGCTCGCCGTGCTGCTCGCATGGCAACGTGCCGCCATGTCGCGCGGCGCGACCCTCGACATCCTCAATCTCCCGCCGAAGCTCGCCAGCCTCGCGCGCGCCTACGGCGTCGACGCGCTCATCGACGGCACCGGGCGACATTGACCCTGTCCGACCGGAGCCTGCCGCGCCAGCCGGCGCGCGCACGCGTCAGGCCGCGCGCCTCCGGCGCCGGCTCCCCCAGCCGGTTTGCCCTATAATCAAGCGTTTTGCGGGGCAGCCAATCGGCGTCCGGCCCCCATTTTCTTTCGCAGCAAGCACAGAATAGGCGTCGCGGCCCTGGCGTCGCGCACAGTCATGTCAGCCATAGAAATCCGTCACGTCAAGAAGCGCTACAAGTCGCTTCAGGCGCTCAAGGGCGTCAGCCTGTCGGTCGAGGAAGGCGAGTTTTTCGGTCTGCTCGGCCCCAACGGCGCAGGCAAGACCACGCTCATCAGTATCCTCGCCGGGCTCGCCCGGGCCGACGAAGGCAGTATCTCGGTGCGCGGCCACGACGTCGTCAAGGACTTCCGCGGTGCGCGCCGCGCGCTGGGTGTCGTCCCGCAGGAACTCGTCTTCGACCCGTTCTTCACCGTCCGCGAGACGCTGCGGATCCAGTCCGGCTATTTCGGGCTGCGCCGCAACGACGACTGGATCGACGAAGTGATGGCCAATCTCGACCTCACCGAGAAGGCCGACGCGAACATGCGCGCGCTGTCGGGCGGGATGAAGCGCCGCGTGCTCGTCGCGCAGGCGCTCGTGCACCGGCCGCCCGTGATCGTGCTCGACGAGCCGACCGCCGGCGTCGACGTCGAATTGCGCCAGACGCTGTGGAAATTCATCTCGCGCCTGAACCGCGAGGGTCACACGATCGTGCTGACCACCCATTACCTCGAGGAAGCCGAGTCGCTGTGCGACCGCATCGCGATGCTGCGCCGTGGCGAGGTGGTCGCGCTCGACCGCACCGACGCGCTGCTGCGCCGCTTCGCGGGGTTGCAGCTCTATCTGCGGCTCGCGACGGGCGCGCTGCCGGCCGAGCTGCGCGGGCTGGAGACCGACCCCGCCGCGCGCGCGCCGGGCGAGCACCTGCTGCGTCTCACGAGCTACGACGATGTCGAACGCATTCTCGCGCAATGCCGCGCGGCAGGCTGCACGTTCGACGAGATCGAGGTCCGCAAGGCCGACCTCGAGGATGTGTTCGTCCAGGTGATGAACGGGGCCGAGGTGATCGAGGGTCTGGCATGAATCAACAATCCCCGCGCGAACTGCGTTCCCTGCCGGCCGAAGGGACGCTGGGCACGGCCCGGCGCGTGCCGGGCAGCGGCTTCCGGACGCTGTTCTACAAGGAACTGCTGCGTTTCTGGAAAGTGTCGTTCCAGACGGTGCTCGCGCCGATCGTCACGGCGCTGCTGTACCTGACGATCTTCGGTCATGCGCTGTCGGGCCGCGTCGAGGTCTATCCGGGCGTCGAGTACGTGAGCTTTCTCGTGCCGGGCCTCGTGATGATGAGCGTGTTGCAGAACGCGTTCGCGAACAGTTCGTCGTCGCTGATCCAGTCGAAGATCACCGGCAACCTCGTGTTCATGCTGCTGCCGCCGCTGTCGTACCGCGACATCTTCGGCGCGTACGTGCTCGCGTCGGTCGTGCGCGGGCTCGCGGTCGGCACCGGCGTGTTCGTCGTGACGATCTGGTTTATCCCGATGCATTTCGCGGCGCCGCTGTTCATCATTGCGTTCGCGCTGCTCGGCTCGGCGATCCTCGGCACGCTCGGCCTGATCGCCGGGATCTGGGCCGAGAAGTTCGACCAGCTCGCCGCGTTCCAGAACTTCCTGATCATGCCGCTGACGTTCCTGTCGGGCGTGTTCTATTCGACGCACTCGCTGCCGCCCGTGTGGCGCGAGATCTCGCGTCTCAATCCGTTTTTCTACATGATCGACGGCTTTCGTTTCGGGTTCTTCGGCGCGTCCGACATCAACCCGTTCGCGAGCCTCGCGATCGTTACCGGTTTCTTCGTGCTGCTCGCGCTGATCGCGATGCGGCTGCTCGCGACCGGCTACAAACTGCGTCATTGATATCGACAGGCTGCGGCCGCCTCCCGGGGCGCCGCCGCCGACAGGAGCCTTACACCATGTTGCCGACTCCCGAACAGGTCAAGCAATACATCGCCGGCGGTCTCGCCTGCACGCATCTGGAAGTCGAAGGCGACGGCCAGCATTTCTTCGCGACGATCGTGTCGGCGGCCTTCGAGGGCAAGCGGCCGATCCAGCGGCACCAGCTCGTCTATGCGGCGCTCGGCGATCGCATGAAGCAGGAAATCCACGCGCTCAGCATGAAGACGCTGACGCCCGCCGAATGGCAGAACGCATAACCGGAAATCACTGAGTGCAAGTCACCGTCAACGAGCGCGACGCCGTCAAGAGCGTCGCCACGGCACACCCGGCCGCCAACGGGGAATCGCAGGGACAGGGGATGGACAAGCTCGTGATCGAAGGCGGTAACCGTCTGTCCGGCGAGATCGTCGTGTCGGGCGCGAAGAACGCCGCACTGCCGATCCTGTGCGCGGGGCTGCTCACCGCCGATCCGGTCGATCTCGACAACGTGCCGAACCTGAAGGACGTGCGCACCACGCTGAAGGTGCTGAACCAGATGGGCGTGAAGAGCGAGACCGACGGCTGCCGCGTGCAGCTCGACGCGTCGCGCGTCGACAACCTCGTCGCGCCGTACGAGCTCGTGAAGACGATGCGCGCGTCGATCCTCGTGCTCGGCCCGCTGCTCGCGCGCTTCGGCGAGGCGAAGGTGTCGCTGCCGGGCGGCTGCGCGATCGGCGCGCGTCCGGTCGACCAGCACATCAAGGGGCTGCAGGCGATGGGCGCCGAGATCAGCATCGAGCACGGCTTCATCGAAGCGCGCGCGAAGCGCCTGAAGGGCGCGCGCATCGTGACCGACATGATCACGGTGACGGGCACGGAAAACCTGCTGATGGCCGCGACGCTGGCAGACGGCGAGACGGTGATCGAAAACGCCGCGCGCGAGCCGGAAGTGAGCGATCTCGCCCACCTGCTGGTGGCGATGGGCGCGAAGATCGACGGTATCGGCACCGATCGCCTCGTGATCCAGGGCGTCGAGCGGCTGCACGGCGCGCGCCATTCGGTGATCCCCGACCGCATCGAGGCCGGCACGTTCCTGTGCGCGGTCGCGGCGGCCGGCGGCGACGTGATGCTGACGGGCGTGCGCCCGCACATTCTCGACGCGGTGATCGACAAGCTGCGCGAAGCCGGCGTGTCGATCGAGGAAGGCGACAGCTGGCTGCGCGTGAAGATGGACCGCCGCCCGTCGGCCGTGACGATCCGCACGTCGGAATACCCGGCGTTCCCGACCGACATGCAGGCGCAGTTCATGGCCCTCAATACGGTCGCGACGGGCACCGCGCAGGTCGTCGAAACTATTTTCGAGAACCGCTTCATGCACGTGCAGGAGCTGAACCGGCTCGGCGCGAACATCACGATCGACGGCAATACCGCGCTCGTGACGGGCGTCGAGAAGCTGTCCGGCGCGAACGTGATGGCGACCGACCTGCGTGCGTCGGCGAGCCTCGTGATCGCCGGGCTGCGCGCCGACGGGGAAACGCTCGTCGACCGGATCTATCACCTGGACCGCGGCTACGACCGCATGGAAGCCAAACTGACCGCCGTCGGCGCGAACGTGCGCCGCCTTTCCGGGAGCCAAGCATGACCGCGCCGCTGACCCTCGCCCTGTCGAAGGGCCGGATTTTCGAGGAAACCCTGCCGTTGCTCGCCGCGGCCGGCGTGCAGGTGACCGAGGATCCGGAAACGTCGCGCAAGCTGATCCTGCCGACGACGAACCCGGACCTGCGCGTGATCATCGTGCGCGCGAGCGACGTGCCGACCTACGTCGAATACGGCGCGGCCGATTTCGGCGTGGCCGGCAAGGACGTGCTGGTCGAGCACGGCGGCTCGGGCCTGTACCAGCCGATCGATCTGAACATCGCGCGCTGCCGGATGTCGGTGGCGGTGTCGGCCGGCTTCGATTACGCGAGCGCCGTGCGCCAGGGCGCACGCCTGCGCGTCGCGACGAAGTACGTCGAAACGGCGCGCGAACACTTCGCCGCGAAGGGCGTGCACGTCGACCTGATCAAGCTGTACGGCTCGATGGAGCTCGCGCCGCTGGTCGGGCTGGCCGACGCGATCGTCGACCTCGTCAGCTCGGGCGGCACGCTGAAGGCGAACAATCTGGTCGAGGTCGAGGAGATCATGGCGATCTCGTCGCGCCTCGTCGTGAACCAGGCCGCGCTGAAGTTGAAGCGCGCGGCGCTCAAGCCGATCCTCGACGCGTTCGAACGCGCGTCGCAGAATGGCGGTTGAGCGCATCACCGTAACGGAACTCCCATGTCCATCACCATCCGCAAGCTCGATTCGACGAACGAAGGCTTCGGCGCCGCGCTGCGCGCGTTGCTCGCGTTCGAGGCGAGCGAAGACGAAGCGATCGAGCAATCGGTCGCGAAGATCCTCGCCGACGTGAAGTCGCGCGGCGACGCCGCGGTGCTCGAGTACACGAACCGCTTCGACCGGCTGAGCGCGAACAGCGTCGCCGCCCTCGAACTGCCGCAGGACGCGCTGCAGACGGCGCTCGACGGTCTCGCGCCGAAGGCGCGCGCGGCGCTGGAAGCGGCCGCGGCGCGTGTGCGCGCGTACCACGAGAAGCAGAAGATCGAGTGCGGCACGCATAGCTGGCAGTACACGGAAAGCGACGGCACGGTGCTCGGCCAGAAGGTCACGCCGCTCGACCGCGTCGGCCTGTACGTGCCGGGCGGCAAGGCCGCGTATCCGTCGTCGGTGCTGATGAACGCGATTCCCGCGCGCGTCGCGGGCGTCGGCGAGATCGTGATGGTCGTGCCGACGCCGGACGGCGTGAAGAACGACCTCGTGCTCGCCGCGGCGCTGCTCGGCGGCGTCGACCGCGTGTTCACGATCGGCGGCGCGCAGGCGGTCGGCGCGCTCGCGTACGGCACGGCGACGGTGCCGGCCGTCGACAAGATCTGCGGCCCCGGCAATGCGTACGTCGCGTCGGCGAAGCGCCGCGTGTTCGGCACGGTCGGTATCGACATGATCGCCGGGCCGTCGGAAATCCTCGTGCTGTGCGACGGCACGACCGATCCGAACTGGGTCGCGATGGACCTGTTCTCGCAGGCCGAGCACGACGAGCTCGCGCAGTCGATCCTGCTGTGCCCGGACGGCGCGTTCCTCGACCGTGTCGAGAAGGCGATCGACGAGCTGCTGCCGTCGATGCCGCGCCGGGACGTGATCCGCGCATCGCTCGAAGGGCGCGGCGCGCTGATCAAGGTGCGCGACATGGCCGAAGCGTGCCGGATCGCGAACGACATCGCGCCCGAGCACCTCGAAATCTCGGCACTGGAACCGCAGCAATGGGGCCAGCAGATCCGCCACGCGGGCGCGATCTTCCTCGGCCGCTACACGAGCGAAAGCCTCGGCGACTACTGCGCGGGGCCGAACCACGTGCTGCCGACGTCGCGCACCGCGCGTTTCTCGTCGCCGCTCGGCGTGTACGACTTCATCAAGCGTTCGAGCCTGATCGAGGTCAGCGCGGAAGGCGCGCAGACCCTTGGCGAGATCGCCTCCGAGCTCGCGTACGGCGAAGGGCTGCAGGCGCACGCGAAGAGCGCCGAGTTCCGGATGAAGGGCTGACCACGCACCACGCGGGGCCGAGCCGGGGCGGGCGCCGATGCGCCGGCGCCGGCCGCACCGCGGAGCGCGGCTGGAGACCAGTGCAGGGCGGCAGCCGCCGCCTTGCCGACCATTTGATGCCGGCGCGACGCACGCCGGCTTGAGACCATGACGACGCCACAAGACATCATCCGCCGCGACGTGCTCGCGATGACGAGCTATCCGGTGCCCGACGCGAGCGGGTTCGTGAAGCTCGACGCGATGGAGAACCCGTATCCGCTGCCCGAACCGCTGGCGGCGGCGCTCGGCGAGCGTCTCGCGCAGGTCGCGCTGAACCGCTACCCGGCGCCGCGCCCGGCCGCGCTGCTCGACAAGCTGCGCCACGCGATGGGCGTGCCGGCCGGTTGCGACGTGCTGCTCGGCAACGGTTCCGACGAAATCATCAGCATGATCTCGGTCGCGTGCGCGCAGCCGGGCGCGAAGGTGCTCGCGCCGGTGCCGGGTTTCGTGATGTACGAGCTGTCGGCGAAGCTCGCGCAGCTCGAATTCGTCGGCGTGCCGCTGCAGGCCGACCTGACGCTCGACGTCGACGCGATGCTCGCGGCGATCGCCGGGCACCGGCCCGCGATCGTCTATCTCGCGTACCCGAACAACCCGACCGGCACGCTGTACGACGATGCCGACGTCGAACGGATCATTGCCGCCGCGCGGCACAGCCTGATCGTGATCGACGAGGCGTACCAGCCGTTCGCCGAGCGCTCGTGGCTGCCGCGCGCCGCCGAATTCGACAACGTCGTCGTGATGCGCACGGTGTCGAAGCTCGGTCTCGCGGGCATCCGCCTCGGCTATCTCGTCGGGCGGCACGCGTGGCTGACCGAATTCGACAAGGTGCGCCCGCCGTACAACATCAACGTGCTGACCCAGGCGACCGCCGATTTCCTGCTCGACCACCTCGACGTGCTCGATGCGCAGGCGGCCGAACTGCGCGCGGAACGCACGCGTCTCGCGCAGGCCGTGGCCGCGCTGCCGGGCACGACGGTGTTCCCGAGCGCCGGCAATTTCCTGCTGGTGCGCGTGCCGGACGCGGCCGCCGTGTTCGATGCGCTGCTCACCGAACGGGTGCTGGTCAAAAACGTGAGTAAAATGCATCCATTGCTGGCCGAATGCGTGCGGCTGACCGTCGGTTCTCCCGACGAAAACGCCCGCCTGCTGGCCGCCTTGAAACTCGCGCTGCCCGGTTGAGCCCAGGGCGCGGCGGCGCGCGACGATCAATCCCCATTTACCTCAGACTCAATCAAGGAATTGCCATGCGTGTGGCGGAAGTCGTTCGCAATACCAGCGAAACGCAGATCCGTGTGAAGCTCGATCTCGACGGCACCGGCCAGCAGAAACTGGCCACCGGCGTGCCGTTTCTCGACCATATGCTCGACCAAATCGCGCGGCATGGGCTGGTCGATCTCGAGGTCGAAGCGCATGGCGACACGCATATCGACGACCACCACACGGTCGAGGATGTCGGCATCACGCTCGGTCAGGCTGTCGCGAAGGCGATCGGCGACCGGAAGGGCATCCGCCGCTACGGCCATTCGTACGTGCCGCTCGACGAGGCGTTGTCGCGCGTCGTGATCGACTTCTCCGGCCGGCCGGGCCTCGAATTCCACGTGCCGTTCACGCGTGCGCGGATCGGCACGTTCGACGTCGACCTGTCGATCGAGTTCTTCCGCGGTTTCGTGAACCACGCGGGCGTCACGCTGCACATCGACAACCTGCGCGGGATCAACGCGCACCATCAGCTCGAGACGGTGTTCAAGGCCTTCGGCCGTGCGCTGCGCGCGGCGGTGGAGCTCGACGAGCGTGCGGCGGGGCAGATTCCGTCGACGAAAGGCAGCCTCTGATCGTCCGGATGGGCGGACGCTAAGGACAACCTCACGGCTTCGGCGCGCGGCGCCGGCTTGCGATGGATCTGCTCAAATCGTTCATTTCGCTGCTGGCGCTGATCAACCCGGTCGGCGCGGTGCCGTTCTTCCTGAGCCTGACGGCGCAGCAGACGGACGGCGAGCGGCGTCGCACGATCCGGATCGCATCGGTGTCGGTATTCTGCGTGATGACGGTGACCGCGCTGCTCGGGCAGCAGATCATCAACTTCTTCGGCATTTCGGTCGGGTCGCTCGAAGTGGGCGGCGGGATCATCATGCTGCTGATGGCGATCAACATGCTGAACGCGCAGATCGGCAACACGCGATCGACGCCGGAAGAGCGCCACGAAGCCGAGCTGAAGGACAACATCGCGGTCGTGCCGCTGGCGATTCCGCTGCTCACGGGCCCCGGCTCGATCAGCACGGTGATCATCTATGCGGCGAACGCGCATCACTGGTATGAACAGGCCGGGCTGGTCGCGATCGGCGCGGTCCTGGCTTTTCTGTGTTTCGTCGCGATGCGGCTCGCCGAGCCGATCGCGAACTGGATCGGCCGCACGGGCATCAACATCGCCACGCGGCTGATGGGTCTGATGCTGTCGGCGCTGGCGGTGGAATTCATCGTCAATGGACTGAGGGCGCTACTGCCTGCACTGAGATGAAAACTTCGATTGCGATTGTGGATTATGGGATGGGCAACCTGCGCTCGGTCGCGCAGGCGCTCAAGAAGGCCGAACCGGCCGCCGACGTGGCGATCGTCGACACGCCGGCCGCGATTCGCGCGGCCGACCGCGTCGTGCTGCCCGGCCAGGGCGCGATGCCCGACTGCATGCGCTGCCTCGGCGAATCGGGCCTGCAGGAGGCCGTGATCGAGGCGTCGCGCACGAAGCCGCTGCTCGGCGTGTGCGTCGGCGAGCAGATGCTGTTCGACTGGAGCGCGGAAGGCGACACGAAGGGCCTCGGCCTGTTGCCCGGCAAGGTCGTGCGCTTCGAGCTCGACGGCCGCGTGCAGGACGACGGCTCGCGCTTCAAGGTGCCGCAGATGGGCTGGAACCGCGTGCGCCAGTCGCAGTCGCACCCGCTGTGGGAGGGCGTGCCCGACGACGCGTATTTCTACTTCGTGCACAGCTACTACGTGACGCCGGACAACCCGGCACATACGGTCGGCGAAACGGCATATGGTGCGCCGTTTACGTCCGCGGTCGCGCGGGACAACCTCTTCGCGACCCAATTCCACCCGGAGAAAAGCGCGGAGGTCGGGTTGCGTCTATACCGCAACTTCGTACACTGGAAACCGTGAACGTGGTGCGCGAACCACAGTCGACGGGCCGCGGAGGCCCGTCTTGCGGGGCTCGCGCGCCTAGGCGCCGAAAGAGTTGTACTAAACTAGCGAGACGGCGCGGTACCGGATTGGCCGGTACGCGCCGGATTCTTTTCTTCTTCCACGACGACACCCGATTGCTATGTTGCTGATTCCGGCCATCGATCTAAAAGACGGTCAGTGTGTGCGCCTCAAACAGGGCGACATGGACCAGGCCACGATTTTTTCCGAGGACCCGGCGGCGATGGCCCGCAAGTGGGTCGATCTCGGCGCCCGGCGGCTCCATCTGGTCGACCTGAACGGCGCATTCGCCGGCAAGCCGAAGAATCTCGAGGCGATCGAAGCGATCCTCGACGAAGTCGGCGATGAAATCCCCGTCCAGCTTGGTGGCGGCATCCGCAGCCTCGAGACGATCGAGAAGTATCTCGACGCGGGCCTGTCCTACGTGATCATCGGCACGGCGGCCGTGAAGAACCCGGGCTTCCTGCAGGACGCGTGCACCGCGTTCTCCGGCAGCATCATCGTCGGGCTCGACGCGAAGGACGGCAAGGTCGCGACCGACGGCTGGAGCAAGCTGACCGGCCACGAAGTGGTCGATCTCGCGAAGAAGTTCGAGGACTACGGCGTCGAATCGATCGTCTATACCGACATCGGGCGCGACGGAATGCTGCAGGGCATCAACATCGAGGCGACCGTGAAGCTCGCGCAGGCGGTCGGCATTCCGGTGATCGCCAGCGGCGGCCTGTCGAACCTCACGGACATCGAGAACCTGTGCGAAGTGGAAGAGCACGGCGTCGAAGGCGTGATCTGCGGCCGCGCGATCTACTCCGGCGATCTCGATTTCGCGGCCGCGCAAAGGCGCGCGGACGAACTGAACGGCGAACTCGACAACGCGTAACGCGGTTTCCCGTTCGCCGGGGCCGCCCGCAGGCGGCCCCGACCGGAAGTCTCGTGCGAGGCTTCCGCAACCGGCCGTCCCAGCGCGGCATTTGGCGCAACATCATGGCTCTAGCTAAACGCATCATCCCCTGCCTGGACGTGACTGCCGGGCGTGTCGTCAAGGGCGTCAACTTCGTCGAGCTGCGCGATGCCGGCGATCCCGTCGAAATCGCCCGCCGCTACGACGACCAGGGCGCCGACGAACTGACGTTCCTCGACATCACCGCGACGTCCGACCAGCGCGACCTGATCCTGCCGATCATCGAAGCCGTCGCGTCGCAGGTCTTCATTCCGCTGACCGTCGGCGGCGGCGTGCGCGCGGTCGAGGACGTGCGGCGTCTGCTGAACGCGGGCGCGGACAAGGTCAGCATGAATTCGTCGGCGGTCGCGAACCCGCAGCTCGTGCGCGATGCGGCCGACAAGTACGGCTCGCAGTGCATCGTCGTCGCGATCGACGCGAAGCGCGTGTCGGCCGACGGCGAGACGCCGCGCTGGGAAGTCTTCACGCACGGCGGCCGCAAGAACACGGGTCTCGACGCGATCGAATGGGCGCGCAAGATGGCCGAGCTCGGCGCGGGCGAGATCCTGCTCACGAGCATGGACCGCGACGGCACCAAGTCGGGCTTCGACCTCGCGCTCACGCGCGGCGTGTCGGACGCGGTGCCGGTGCCGGTGATCGCATCGGGCGGCGTCGGTTCGCTGCAGCATCTGGCAGACGGCATCAAGGACGGCCGCGCCGACGCGGTGCTGGCCGCGAGCATCTTCCACTACGGCGAGCACACGGTCGGCGAGGCGAAGCGCTTCATGGCCGACCAGGGCATCCCGGTGAGGCTGTAATGAATACGGAAACGAAATCCCTGCCCGCGTGGCTCGACAAGGTCCGCTGGGACGACAACGGCCTCGTGCCGGTGATCGCGCAGGAAGCAGCGACGAACGACGTGCTGATGTTCGCGTGGATGAACCGCGAGGCACTGGCGAAGACGATCGAGACGCAGCGCGCGGTCTACTATTCGCGCTCGCGCAAGCGGTTGTGGTTCAAGGGCGAGGAGTCGGGCCACGTGCAGCACGTGCACGAGGTGCGGCTCGACTGCGACGAGGACGTCGTGCTGCTGAAGGTCGAGCAGGTATCGGGCATCGCGTGCCACACCGGCCGGCATTCGTGCTTTTTCCAGAAATTCGAGGGCACCGTCGACCACGGCGACTGGGTCGCGGTCGAACCGGTGCTGAAAGATCCCGAACACATCTACAAATGACGCAATCGACCGAAGACACGCTGCTGCGCCTCGCGGCCGTGATCGATAGCCGCAAGGGCGGCGACCCCGATCAATCGTACGTATCGCGCCTGTTCCACAAGGGCGACGACGCAGTGCTGAAGAAGATCGGCGAAGAGGCGACGGAAGTCGTGCTGGCCGCGAAGGACGTGCGCCAGGGCGGCGCGCCGAGCGCGCTCGTCGGCGAGGTGGCCGACCTGTGGTTCCACTGCCTCGTGATGCTGTCGCACTTCGAGCTGAGCCCGGCCGACGTGATCGCCGAACTCGAGCGCCGCGAGGGGCTGTCGGGCATCGAGGAAAAGGCGCTGCGCAAGCGCCGCGAGCGCGAGGAAAACGGCGGCTGATGCGCATCGTCCCGCCGCGGTGGCAGCAGTGCGGTAAGCTGTAAGAATTGTCATCTTACGGGGGTAGCATCATGAACGATACGTCGAACCAGTTTCCGACGCCCGCGGTGCCGGGGGCGGCGGATGCCGAGCGCCTGAACGGGCTGCGCACGCTGACTCACGTGCTCTACGGTCTTTATGCATTTCACTGGCTGACGGGCGGCGTCACGGGCATCATCGCGATCATCATCAACTACGTGAAGCGCGGGGACGTGGCCGGCACGCCGTATGCCGACCATTTCGAGTGGCAGATCCGCACGTTCTGGCGCGCGCTGATCGCGTACGTCATCGGGTTCGCGCTGGCATTCGTCGTGGTCGGATTCGCAGTGATGTTTGTCACGTGGATTTGGACGCTGTACCGTATCATCAAGGGTTGGCTGTACCTGAACGACAACAAGACGCTCGATCCGCAGGCGTGGTTCTGACCGGCGCGCGCGGGCGTTTCGCAGGAGCAACATGAGTCACGATCCGAATTGCCTGTTCTGCAAGATCGCGGCAGGCGAGATCCCGAGCACGAAGGTGCACGAGGACGACGAATTCGTCGCGTTCCGCGACATCCGCCCGGCGGCCGAGACGCACGTGCTCGTGATTCCGCGCCGGCACCTGCCGACGCTGTCGGCGGCGAGCGCGGACGATGCGCCGATGCTCGGCCGGCTGATGCTGCTCGTCGCGCGCCTTGCCGACCAGCTCGGCGTCGCGTACACGGGCGGCGAGACCGGTTTTCGCACGGTGATCAATACGGGCCCGGGCGGCGGGCAGGAGGTCTACCACCTGCACGCGCATATCCTGGCCGGTCCGCGCCCCTGGCAGCGGATGGGTTGACGGCGCGGGGCGTTTCCCCGCATCGATAGTCGAAGCCGGCGCGTCGCCGGCGATTTGCGCCGCCCGGCGGCGTGGTTGAGGAGAGGTTTCATCATGGGTGGATTGAGCATTTGGCACTGGCTGATCGTGCTGCTGATCGTCGCGCTGGTTTTCGGTACGAAGAAGCTGCGCAACATCGGCAACGATCTCGGCAGCGCCGTGAAGGGTTTCAAGGACGGCATGAAGGAAGGCGAAACGCCGGCCGACGCGCAGCAGCTGCCGCGCTCCGGCTCGGTCGACGTCAACGCGAAGGAAACGACGCGTTCCGATTCGAACAAGGCGTAACGCCGGCCCGCTGACAGGCATTCGCGATGCTGGATCTCGGTCTTTCGAAGATGGCGCTGATCGGCGTCGTCGCGCTCGTGGTGCTCGGCCCCGAGCGCCTGCCGCGCGTCGCGCGTACGGCAGGCGCGCTGTTCGGTCGTGCGCAGCGGTACATCAACGACGTGAAGGCCGAGGTCTCGCGCGAAATCGAACTCGACGCGTTGCGGACGATGAAGACCGATTTCGAATCGGCCGCGCGCAATGTCGAGACGACGATTCACGACAACCTGCGCGAGCACGAGAAGGAACTCAACGACACGTGGCATTCCGCGGTCGGCGGTCTTGACGAAGCGTCGGGTGCCGCCGGGTCCTACGGTTCCGACGCGCCTGCTGCGCCGTCGTGGCGCGGCAGTCCGGCCGCGCTCGCGACGAAGCGCCGCAACTGGCGCGTGAAGCAGGCGGCGACGCCTGTCTGGTACAAGCGCGCGACCACCCGCCGCACGCACGTGCAGTCGGGCGCCGCGCGTGTCGCGCGCCACCAGCCGGCCAGCCTGCGCCGGCCGACGCGCTTCTTCTGAGCCGAGCGCATGCTCGCTCGTCAATCCTACCGAGGGCCGGTGTGAGCGACCCCCAGCAGAACCCGGGCGACGCCCCGGAAGAAACCTTCATTTCCCATCTCGTCGAGCTTCGCGACCGCATCATTCGCGCGGGGCTGGCCGTGATCGTCGTGTTCCTCGGGCTCGTCTACTGGGCGCCCGACATCTTCCGGCTGCTCGCGCGGCCGCTGATGGAGAATCTGCCGAAGGACGGCAAGATGATCGTCACCGACGTCACCGGCTCGTTCTTCGTGCCGATGAAGGTCACGATGCTCGTCGCGCTCGTGATCGCGCTGCCGGTCGTGCTGTACCAGATCTGGGCGTTCGTCGCGCCGGGGCTGTACCAGCACGAGAAGAAGCTCGTCACGCCGCTCGTCGGCAGCAGCTACGTGCTGTTCCTGTGCGGGATGGCATTCGCGTACTTCCTCGTGTTCCCGACGATCTTCCGCGTGATGGCGCACTACAACGCGCCGCTCGGGGCCGAGATGACGACCGACATCGACAACTACCTGAGCTTCGTGCTCGGGATGTTCATCGCGTTCGGGGTCACGTTCGAGGTGCCGATCGTCGTCGTGCTGCTCGTCCGGATGGGCGTGCTGACGGTGAAGAAACTGAAGGAAATCCGCCCGTACGTGATCGTCGGCGCGTTCGTCGTCGCGGCGGTCGTCACGCCGCCGGACGTGTTCTCGCAACTGATGCTCGCGCTGCCGCTGATCGTGCTGTATGAAGCCGGGATCCTGGCCGCGCGGTTCTTCGTGCCGAAGAAGCCGGCCGAAGAGGGCGAGGCGGGGAACGGCGAAGCCGCGGGCTGACGGCGGCGCACCGGGCGGCGGGCCGGCTCTTCCGGTCGGCTCGAACGGTGCGGCGATGCCGTGGCCGAGCAGGCAAGCGTGTGGCATTGCCCCCTTCCCGGGCAATACGGATCGGTCGAAGCAAAGCAAAAGGGCAGCCAACCGGCTGCCCTTTTTCATTTCCACCGACGACAACGGGCGCGTGATGTCGCGCGACCCGTCTGCCCAACCTCATTCGGTATCGCTGTCCTGCTCGTCGAGCGTCTGCTTCGGCGGCGGCGGGCGCTTGCCGATCACGACGCTCACGTCGAACTCCTTGCCCTTGCGCACGACGTGCACCTTGGTCGGCGTGCCGGGCTTGATCTGCGCGACGACGTTCAGCAGCTTGGTCGTGTCCGTGATGTCCTCGCCGTTGACCGTGACCAGGATATCGCCCGGCTTGATGCCGGCCTTGTCGGCCGGGCCGCCCTGCAGCACGCCGGCGACGATCGCGCCCGATTTCTGCTGGAGCCCGAACGACTCGGCGATCTCCGGCGTGACGTCCTGCGGTTCGACGCCGATCCAGCCGCGCGTGACCGAGCCCGTCGTGATGATGCTCTCGAGCACCGTGCGCGCGGTCGACACCGGAATCGCGAAGCCGATGCCGAGCGAACCGCCCGAACGCGAGTAGATCGCCGTGTTGATGCCGAGCAGGTTGCCGTTCACGTCGACCAGCGCGCCGCCCGAGTTGCCGGGGTTGATCGGTGCGTCGGTCTGGATGAAGTTCTCGAACGTGTTGATGCCGAGGTGATTGCGGCCGAGCGCGCTGATGATCCCCATCGTGACCGTCTGGCCGACGCCGAACGGGTTGCCGATCGCGAGCACGACGTCGCCGACGCGCGACTGGTCGGAGCGGCCGAGCGTGATCGTCGGCAGGTTCGTCACGTTGATCTTCAGCACGGCCAGATCGGTCTCGGGATCGCTGCCGATCACCTTCGCGGTGGCCGTGCGGCCGTCGGCGAGCGCGACTTCGATCTGGTCGGCGCCGTCCACGACGTGCTGGTTCGTTAGAATGTAACCTTCCGGGCTCACGATAACGCCCGAGCCGAGGTTGGCTGCCGGTTCGTCCTGCTGCTTGCGGGCGTTGCGGTCGCCGAAGAAGTAGCGGAACAGCGGATCTTTCGCGCGCGGGTCGGGCGGCAGCGAGCCGTCCTTGCTGGAGAACACGTTGACGACGGCCGGCATCGCCTTCTGCGCGGCTTCCGCGTACGACGTGGTCGCCGGCGCGCCGCCGATGCCGGGCGCGACCTCCCGCAGCGCAACGATCGGCGTGGCGAGCTGCTTGCCGAGCTGTCCTTGCCGTTGCAGCCATTGCGGCTTGAGCGTCACGACGATGAACATCAGCGCGAGCAGCACGGTAACCGCCTGCGCGAAGAACAGCCAGAAGCGTCTAAGCATCTGAATGGATTAGAGGTTTATATGGATCGGATCGAACTTGAATTGTACTTGAACAATACCCTCGAAACCGCGCGCTTCAAGGACTATTGCCCGAACGGCCTCCAGGTCGAGGGGCGCCGCAAGGTCGAGAAGATCGCCACCGGCGTGACGGCGTCGGTCGCGTTCCTCGAGGCCGCGCTCGAATGGGGGGCGGATGCCGTGCTCGTCCATCACGGTTATTTCTGGCGCAACGAGGCGCCGCAGATCACGGGCCGCAAGTACCAGCGCCTGAAGCTGCTGCTCGCGAACGACCTGAACCTGTTCGCGTTCCACCTGCCGCTCGACGCGCATCCCGAATTCGGCAACAACGCGCAGCTCGGCGCGAAGCTCGGGCTGATCGGCGAGCAGCGTTTCGGCGAAGGCAACCTCGGCTGGATGGCGACGCTGCCGATGCCCGTCACGCTCGAGCACTTCGTCGCGAAGGTCGAGAACACGCTCGGCCGCACGCCGCTCGTGCTCGGTGACCCGGAGATGCAGCTGCGCCGTATCGCGTGGTGCACCGGCGCCGCGCAAAGCTATTTCGACGCGGCGATCGATGCCGGCGCGGACGTGTACCTGACCGGCGAGGTGTCCGAATACGTGACGCACACGGCTGCCGAGAGCGGCGTCGCGTTCGTTGCGGCGGGGCACCACGCGACCGAACGTTACGGAATCCAGGCGCTGGGCGCCCACTTGTCCGAAGAATTCGATATCGAGCACCTTTTTATCGATATTCACAATCCGGTCTGAGCGACGAATTTGCGGCGGTGCATCGAAATTTCGCAATGTAGCGAATGCTTAAAAGTGAAATGATTTAATCGCTCCGATAGTGGGGGATAACCCTTAACTATCAAACACTTCGAAGGGATTTTCATCTCCGGGCCTTGTAAATGGCGACTCCATTCGAGCAAACTAGCGGCGGAATGGAAAGTCGTGACGGAAAATCCAACTCAGAAGTGGGGCGTGTGATGCGAGACAAGGAAGAGAAACGCGTCGACAGCGGCCGCCGTACCTGGCTGATTGCGACATCCGTAGCAGGTGGCGTGGGAGGCGTAGCCACCGTCATACCTTTCGCGGCGTCGCTTGCGCCGTCCGCGAAAGCGAAAGCGGCCGGTGCCCCGGTCGAGGTTGATATCAGCGGCCTGAAGCCTGGCGAAATGGTCACCGTGCCGTGGCGCGGCAAGCCCGTCTGGATCCTGAATCGCACCGATTCGATGCTGGCCGACGTGGTCAAGGCCGACAAGGAAGTCGCGGATCCGACCACGAAATCCCCGTATTCGATGCCGTTGCCCGCGTATTGCGCCAACGAATATCGCTCGCGGGCCGATCGCAAGAACATTCTCGTCGTGATGGCCGTGTGTACGCACCTCGGCTGCACGCCTAGCCAACGCTTCACGCCGGGTCCGCAGCCGAACCTGCCGGACGACTGGCCGGGCGGTTTCCTGTGCCCGTGCCACGGTTCGACCTACGACCTCGCCGGCCGTGTGTTCAAGAACAAGCCGGCGCCTCAGAATCTCGACATCCCGCCCTACATGTTCACGTCGGCGACGACCCTCGTGATTGGCAAGGACGAGAAAGGAGAAGCGTGATGGCCGCCGACAACAAAGAAGTCTCCACGACAGGTCTCACCGGCTGGATCGATCAGCGCTTCCCGCTCACGTCCACCTGGAAGAAGCACGTTTCCGAGTACTACGCGCCGAAGAACTTCAACTTCTGGTACTTCTTCGGCTCCCTCGCGCTGCTGGTGCTCGTCAACCAGATCGTCACGGGCATCTTCCTGACGATGAACTACAAGCCCGACTCGATGCTCGCGTTCGCGTCGGTCGAGTACATCATGCGCGAGGTGCCGTGGGGCTGGCTGATCCGCTACATGCACTCGACCGGTGCATCGATGTTCTTCGTGGTCGTCTACCTGCACATGTTCCGCGGGCTGCTGTACGGGTCGTACCGCAAGCCGCGCGAGCTCGTGTGGATCTTCGGCTGCGCGATCTTCCTGTGCCTGATGGCCGAGGCGTTCTTCGGCTACCTGCTGCCGTGGGGCCAGATGTCGTTCTGGGGTGCACAGGTGATCGTGAACCTGTTCTCGGCGATCCCGTTCGTCGGCCCGGACCTGTCGCTGTGGATTCGCGGCGACTACGTCGTGTCCGACGTCACGCTGAACCGTTTCTTCGCGTTCCACGTGATCGCGATTCCGCTCGTGCTGGTCGGTCTCGTGATCGCGCACCTCGTCGCACTGCACGAAGTGGGGTCGAATAACCCGGACGGCATCGAGATCAAGGCGAAGAAGGACGAGAACGGCATCCCGCTCGACGGCATCCCGTTCCATCCGTACTACTCGGTGCACGATTTCCTCGGCGTGTGCGTGTTCCTGATGATCTTCGCGCTGATCGTGTTCTTCTCGCCGGAGATGGGCGGCTACTTCCTCGAGGCGAACAACTTCGTCCCCGCGAACCCGCTGCAGACGCCGCCCGAGATCGCACCGGTCTGGTACTTCACCGCGTTCTACGCGATGCTGCGCGCGACCACCGACCCGTTCAAGATCGTGCTGATGATCGTGATCGCGCTGCTCGGCGTGCTCGCGCTGATCCGCGCGCGCGGCAAGTGGAAGGCCGGCCTGCCAGTGCTGGCCGCGGCGATCGTCGTGTTCATGTACCTGACGGAGTCGAAGTTCTGGGGCGTCGTCGTGATGGGCTCGGCGGTGATCACGTTGTTCTTCCTGCCGTGGCTGGATCGCAGCCCGGTGAAGTCGATCCGCTACCGGCCGCTGTTCCACAAGGTGTTCCTCGGGATCTTCGTCGCGGCGTTCCTGACCCTCGCGTTCCTCGGCACGCGGCCGCCATCGCCGGCTGCGACGCTGATCGCGCAGGCCTGCGCGCTGATCTACTTCGCGTTCTTCCTCGGCATGCCCGTCTGGACGCCGCTTGGCACGTTCAAGCAGCCGCCGGAGCGGGTGCGCTTCAAGCCCCATTAACGTGAGCGAGGAGAGAACGACATGAAGAAACTGCTTTCGACACTCGCGCTGATCGGGGCGACCGCGTGCGCGCTGCTGGCGGCGCCGGCCGTGCGGGCGGAAGGTAATTTTCCGCTCGACCGGGCGCCCGATAACACGGAAAATCTCGTTTCGCTTCAGCACGGCGCGCAATTGTTTGTAAACTATTGCCTGAACTGCCACAGCGCGAACCTGATGCGCTACAACCGTCTGACGGATCTGGGCATATCCCAGAAGGAGATCGAAAAGAATCTCCTGTTCACGACCGACAAGGTCGGCAACACGATGTCCGTCGCGATGCGGCCCGAAGACGCGAAGAACTGGCTCGGCACCACGCCGCCCGACCTGTCGGTCGAGGAGCGCGCGCGCGGCCGCGACTGGCTGTATACGTCTCTGCGGAGTTTCTACCGCGACGATACGCGGCCGACCGGCTGGAACAACGCGGTGTTCGAGAACGTCGGCATGCCCCATGTGTTGTGGCAGCTGCAGGGGCAGCGCATTGCCAAATTCGAAGACAAGACGTACGAGGAGACGGGCGAGAAGGTCCACACGCTCGTCGGCTTCCAGCAGGTCACACCGGGCACGCTGTCGTCGCCCGACTATGATGCTGCGGTGGCCGACCTGGTGGCCTATATGACATGGATGTCCGAGCCGGCCCAGCAGACCCGCAAACGCCTCGGCGTGTGGGTGCTGATCTTTCTCGGTGTCCTGACTTTCCTGGCCTGGCGGCTCAATGCCGCGTACTGGAAAGATATCAAGTAAACACGCCTGACCGGCGTGGGGCCGGCGCAAGGCGGAACCCGTGAAAGGGGTTGCGCCGCGTGCCGGCCCTCGGCTTTTTTGAGGAAACGCAAATATGATGGTTCTGTATTCCGGCACAACTTGCCCGTTCTCCCAGCGTTGCCGGCTGGTGCTGTTCGAGAAGGGCATGGACTTCGAAATCCGCGACGTCGACCTGTTCAACAAGCCGGAAGACATTTCGGTGATGAACCCGTACGGTCAGGTGCCGATCCTGGTCGAGCGCGACCTGATCCTGTACGAATCGAACATCATCAACGAGTACATCGACGAGCGCTTCCCGCATCCGCAGCTGATGCCGGCCGACCCGGTGCAGCGCGCCCGTGCGCGCCTGTTCCTGCTCAACTTCGAGAAGGAACTGTTCGTCCACGTCAGCACGCTCGAGAACGAGAAGGGCAAGGCGGCGGAGAAGAACCACGAGAAGGCACGCCTCGCGATCCGCGATCGCCTGACGCAGCTCGCGCCGATCTTCGTGAAGAACAAGTACATGCTCGGCGAAGAGTTCTCGATGCTCGACGTCGCGATCGCTCCGCTGCTGTGGCGCCTGGATCACTACGGCATCGAGCTGTCGAAGAACGCCGCGCCGCTGATGAAGTACGCCGAACGGATCTTCAGCCGTCCGGCCTACATCGAGGCACTGACGCCGTCCGAAAAGGTCATGCGTCGTTGATGTTGCAATGAAGGAATGACGGAGCGGGCGGCGCGGCGTGCCGCGTGCCTGCTCCGGGTTCGAGGATCGTGATGCAAGAGATTTCAACGAAGCCTTATCTGCTGCGCGCGTTGTACGAGTGGTGCACCGATAACGGTTACACGCCGCATATCGCGGTGAGGGTCGACAACTCGACGCGCGTGCCGCGTCAGTTCGTGCGTGACGGCGAGATCGTGCTCAACATCAGCTTCGAGGCGACGAGCCAGTTGCAGATGGGCAACGAGTGGATCGAGTTCACGGCCCGGTTCTCCGGGAAGGCGCACAAGATCGAGATTCCGGTGGCCAACGTGCTCGCGATCTATGCGCGCGAGAACGGGCAGGGCATGGCGTTCCAGGTCGATGCGGTTGCGGGCGAGGGCGCGGATTCGGGTACGTTCGACGATGACGCCGCGCAAGCGGAAGACGGGCAGCGTGACGAGCCTGCGTCGACGTTGACGCCGGTCGCCGACAGCGGCGCGAACGAGGAGCCGTCCGAAGGCGCCGACGAACCGCCGAAAACCGACGGCGACGGCACGAAAGGCGGCAGCAGACCTCGCCTCAAGATCGTGAAATGAGGTAGAATCTCGCGCTTACGCCGGCTTAGCTCATCTGGTAGAGCAGTTGATTTGTAATCATCAGGTGGCGGGTTCGAGTCCTGCAGCCGGCACCATATTGAACGAAGGGTCGGGAGATTGATTCTCCCGGCCCTTTGTCTTTTCTGCGGCCGTCTTTCTGGTCGGCGAGGTGTCGCGTGCGCGGTGCCGCGACAAGGGGGCTGTCCTTTCGCATCAACCTGCCGCTCACATCTGCCTGAACAACCCCGCATACGCACGACTGACGGGCAGCATCTCCCGCTGCCCGTGCACGCGAATCCGCAACCGCCCCAGCAGATCGCGCTCGATACGATCGATCGCCGCGTACGCGACGATCACACCGCGATGCACCTGCGCGAACCGCGCCGGATCGAGCCGCTGCATCAGGTCCTTCAACGGCGTGCGGATCACGAGCCGTTCGCTGGCCGTGACGATTTCCGTGTATTTTTCCGACGCCTGGAAATACAGCACATCGTCGATCGAAACGAGCCGCGTCGCATCCTTCACGCCCACGGTCAGCCAGCGGATCGGCGCGGCATCCCGCGATTGCGCCGCTTGAGCCAACGCTTCGGGATGCCCGACAGCCGGCTCGCCGCGCTGAAGCTTCGCGATACAGCGCAGCAGCCGCTCGTCCGTCACCGGCTTCAGCAAGTAGTCGACCGCTGAGCGATCGAACGCGTCGACTGCATATTCGTCGTAAGCCGTGACGAACACGACATGTACGTCCGGCACCAGCGCAGCCAGCTTCAATCCGTCGATGCCGGGCATCCGGATGTCGAGGAACGCGATGTCCGGGCGCGGCGACGCATTCAGTGCGGCCAGTGTTTCGACACCGTTGCGCGGCATCGCAACGATCTCCAGTTCAGGCCAGAGCTGCCGCAGTCGTTGCGCGAGCGAAGCGGACAGGTTCGGTTCGTCGTCGGCGATGAGGGCGGTCGGCATGTCAGTCGATCGGAGTCAGCAGGGTGGCGGTGACGCCATGTGCGGCACGCGCGTTCGTTTCGACGGTGACGCTGCCGCGCTCGCCATGCAGCGTCCGGATACGTGCAGCGACGTTGGCGAGCCCGACACCGCCGTGCAGGCCAGAGCCGCCCTTGCCGAGGCCGACGCCCGTGTCGATCACGTTCAGTTCGAGCTTGTCGCCCCGCGTCCGGCCACGAACGACAATCCCGCCGCCGTCGATCGACGGCTCGATCCCGTGCAGCAGCGCATTCTCGACGAGCGGTTGCAGCAGCAGCGGCGAGAACGGCAGCGCGTGCAATTCCTCCGGAACTTCGATCGCATATGACAGCCGCTCGCCGAGCCGGATCGAGGCGATCTTCAGCAACGCGTCGACGAGATCGAGTTCGTCGCCGAGCGTCGACGTCGCATCGCGCGTGCGGCGCAGGCTCGCACGCAGGTAGCGGTTCAGGTGGTCCAGCATCGTCGATGCGCGGGACGGGTCGCGTTCGATCAGGCTCTGCACGTTCGCGAGCGTATTGAACAGGAAGTGCGGCTCGATCTGCGCCTGCAGCAGCGCGAGGCGTGCGGCTGTCTCGGCCTGGCGCGCTTCGGCGGCTTCGCGTCGCTCGGTTTCGAGCGTCGCGCGCATGCGAAGCGACTGAAGGAACAGCGACACGCACACGAACAGCACGGCCGACACCAGGAACGACGGCCCGTAGTTGTCCCACGCTCCGATGCTGGTGTGCCCGAATACGTGCGGCACGTTCCCGCGAATGATGGTCGCGGCGATCTCGAACCCGGCGAACACGCTGACCGGTGCGATCACGATGGCCTTCAGCACGAGCCCCGGCTTGCGCGGCAGCAGCCGATTCGCGGCGCGGCTGAGCAACAGCGCGCAGAAACCGATCGTGTTGGCGACGACGAGGTAGGGCAGCAGCGGTTCGCCGACATGGACGACCCAGAATCCCACGCCGACGACCGAATTGAAGCACGTGAACGCGAGCAGCGCGGCCGGATCGCGCAGCCGCCGCGGTGCGGCGCCGGCAGGCGGTGGTATCGGTGAAGGATCGGACGTGGCTCGCATGGTGTCGGGGGAGCGTGGTGCGCGATGCGCGTATGCCGTGACTTTAGCGTCACGCGGGCCGACTGCGTGAAAGTTGCGACGAACGGCGCGCGGCTTCGACGACGTGCGTCGGCGGCCGACGGCTGGCCGGCTATCGCCACGAGTGTCGCGGAGCGTCGCCCGGAGGGATAGCGGATGGCGCCGGCTCCGCGTCGAGCGGGCCTCACCGGACGACCATCGCCACGACGCGCAACTCGTCCGCGGATTCCGGCCGCCCGTCGCAAGCCGCGCCGCGCGCAGGGGCTGCGCGGTACGGTGTAGGCGTGTCCATTCCGATCAGGCGACTTCGACCATGTCCGCGCTCCTTCATCTGAAGCCTTACGTGTACGTGATGTTCTGCGTGCTGCTTTACATCGGCATCAAGCGCTGTTTCCCGCGCGAGGTGCCGGCGATGCGACCGCTGATTTCTCCCGTCGTATTCGGGATGCTCGGCATCGTCAGCCTGAACGGCCTGTTTCCGCACGCCGGTGTCGATGCGAACGCGATTGCGCTGGCGGCCGTGCTGGGCGGCGCGTCGCTGGGCTGGCTGCACGCGAGCCGGTGGCGCCTCGAATACCGCTCGATGCCGTCGGGCCTGCACGTGCGCCTACCCGGCGACGCAAGCCTGCTCGTCACGCTGATGGTGACCTTCGTCGCGGAAACCTGCATGCATTATGCAGTGGCCGTGCGGGCGCCATGGGCGGCGACGAGCGGCTTCGAGATGCTGTCGTTCGCCGTCTGGGGCGTGCTCGTCGGAATGACGCTTGGGCGTGCGCTGAACGTGGTCGTGCGCTGCATGCGCCATGCGAGCGGATCGGAGCGCGGCGGCTACCCGTATTCAGTCGATTCGCGATGACGGGCGCGAGCTTGATGCAGTTCGTCGTCAACTGGATCCGCATCGAAACGCCGGCGGCGCGTAATGCGGACTGTTTCGCTCCCGCTTTGCTGTCACGGCCGCGTCACGATACGCCCATAAGGTTGCACGTTTTCATCGCCGCGACCTCGCCCGACGGAGCCGTGCGCAACCCGCCCCGCGGCGACGTGCCCGCCTCGCAGGCCGGGCAACCGGGATCTCGCTCCGGCAGCCTGGCGGTCGCGCATCGCACCCTTCCATTCGAAAACACGATCGACGCCGGTTCGAACCGGATCGCGGCCGGTCAGGAGACAAGCACCATGCTGAGTCCGCACGAATTCTCGATGCTGTTGCGCATTGCGCGTGCGCCGGACAGCGTCGATCAATCGAATCCGGCCTTTGCCGTGCTGGTCGAGAAGCGTCTGGTCGACGATACGCAGGCGCGCATGAGCGCCGTGGCGGCGCGTCCGGCGCTGACGCCGATCGGCCAGATGTTGCTGGCGCGCTTCGACGAAGCGGCTTGAGGGGAGGCGTCACGCGTTCATCGAAATGAACGGCGTGACGCATTGAAACGCCGGGCCGCTTATTGCGCGACCGGCACCGTTACATCGCTGCCGAACCAGTGCATCGAGATCTTCTTCAACGTGCCGTCCTTGTGCAGCGAATCGAGCGCGTCGTTGATCGCCTTCTCGAACTTCGGATTGCCCTTGCGGAACGGGATCGCCATTTCCTGCTTGCCGCCGTTCAGCACCGCACCCGCGCGCAGCGGCAGGTTGGACGTCTTGATCATGTACGGCAGCATCAGCCGATCGTCGAGCGTTGCCTCGATCCGGCCCGCGGCGAGGTCACGCAGTTTCTCCGGCGCGCCCGGATACGTCTGCACCTCGATACCCGGCACGGTGCGCGCCATCTGGTCGTAGTTGGTGCCGAGCGTCACGCCCAGCTTCTTGCCCTTGAAGTCGTCGAGCGACTTGAAGTTGCGCGTGTCGTCCTTGCGCTGGATCAGCTGCGCGGCCGAGTACGTGTATGGCTGGCTGAAGTCGAGCGCTTCCTTGCGTTGCGGCGTGATCGTGACCTGGTTGACGATCACGTCGAACTTGCCGGCCTGCAGGCCGGCGATGATGCCGCTCCATTCGGTCGGGACGAACTGCGTCTTCACGCCGAGCTTGCCGGCGACCGCGTTCGCGACGTCGACGTCGAAACCCTCGAGCTGGCCTGACGTGCCGCGCGAATTGAACGGCGGGTACGTGCCTTCGAGGCCGACGCGCAGCACGCCGGCTTTCTTCACGGAATCGAGCAGGTCTTCCGCGTGTGCGGCGACGGCCGTGAAGCCGAGGGCCGACGCGAGCAGCAGGCCCGACAGCAGGAACTTCGAACGTTTCATCGCAGATCTCCAGTGTTCAGTGTCGTGTAGGGAGCGCCGGGTATCGGTTGGACCCGGATGAGGCCGGAATACGGGCACGTAGACACTACTCGCAACCGCGCCGCGCCGGAAGTCGAATTGGCCCTGATTGCAATCGATTTCACCTGGCGGCGAGGGCGGAACGGTTCGGCGGGCGGCAGCGCAGGCGAAGCGCGGACCGATTGGATGCCGTGTCTTCAAATCCGGCCGGTTTACGAAGATGCCAGTAAATTGTCTGTAAAATCGCGCGAGCGAAGTCCAGTGCTCGCGCCATCCGAGGGCGCGTCAAAAGAAGAAAAGGCCGTAGCCATGAACATGCAGAACACGATCGCCGCGTTGCGTGGCGGGTTGCTTCAGCAGGACCGGTTGCTGAAGCTCGATACGCCCTTGGGGGGCAACGTCCTGACCGTGCAGCGGGCAGTCGGCCGCTCGCGCATCGGGCGTGCGTACGAGTTCACGCTCGACGTGCTGTCGACCGATAGCGATCTGGAACTTAAAAAGCTGATCGCGCAGCCCGTCACGCTGTGGATCGAGCAAGGCGACCGCAGCTATCGGCCGATCAACGGATACGTGCATACCGCGCGCCGGCTGGGCGCCGACGGCGGGCTCACGACCTATCAGCTCACGTTCGCCGATTTCACCCATTTCCTGAAGTTCCGTCGCGACCAGCGGCTCTGGAACGACACGACCGTCGACCAGATCATCAGCGACGTGCTGAACCAGCATCCGCAGGCCAAGGGCCATTTCCGCTTCGCGCTGTCGAAGCCGGTGCCGAATCGCTCGTACACGCGCCAGCACGACACCGACTGGCATTTCGTGCATCGGCTGATGGAGGACGAGGGGCTCTTCTGCGCATGGCAGCAGGCCGACGACGGCAAGTCGCACACGCTCGTGATCACCGACAATCTGCAGGCGTTTGCGCCGCTGTCACCGAAGACGGTGAGCTTCTATCGCGGCGGTGCGGCAAGCGGGGCCGACGCGTTCACGCAATGGTCGGGCACGCGCACGCTGCAGAGCGTCACGCGGTCGACGCGCACGTTCGACTACAAGAATCCCGCGCAACCGTCGAATCCGAAAGGTACGTCGCTGCCGACGATGGCCGGCCAGGGTGAACTGCCGGACCAGCTCGAGGTGTACGAGTACACGGGCGCTTACACGTATCTGGACCAGACGCGCGGCGACCATCTGACGAAGGTACGGATGGAGGAGTGGGAATCGCAGGCGAAGCGCTTCCACGGTGCGGGCGGCGTGCGCGCGATCGACGCCGGCCGGCGCTTCACGCTGGCCGAGCATCCCGAGCACGATCGCGATTCCGCCGATCAGCGCGAATTCGCCGCGATCGAGGTCGCGTGGTGGATCGAGAACAACCTGCCCGTTGCGAGCGACAGCGCGGACTTCCCGTACAGCCTGCGCGAGGCATTGATCCAGGCACAGGACGGTTACGGCGCCGATCCTGCGTTGCGTGTCCCGCACGACGACGGATCGACGGGCTTCTATCTGGTCGAGGTCGAGGCGCAGCGCGTGAGCGTGCCGTATCGCAGCCCGTTCGAGCATAAAAAACCGGAGATGCACCTCGAAACGGCAATCGTCGTTGGACCGCAGGGCGAGGAGGTCTATACCGACGAACTGAACCGGATCCGTGTGCAGTTCGTATGGGACCGGTTGAATCCGGCCAACGAGAACGCGTCGTGCTGGGTACGCGTGGTGCAGTCGGATACGGGCGGCGGCTACGGCGGCGTGCACGTGCCGCGTATCGGCGAGGAAGTGCTGATCGATTACGTGGGCGGCGACTGCGACCGGCCGCTGGCCGTCGGGCGCGTGTACAACGGCGCGAACCAGCCGCAGTGGCACAGCGACGGGATCCTCTCCGGCTACCGGTCGAAGGAGTATTCGGGCGGCGGCTACAACCAGCTCGTGATGGACGACGCGACCGGGCAGAACCGCGTGCAGTTGATGAGCAGCAGCGCGAACAGCCTGCTGCACCTCGGCTACATCATCGACCAGAACGGCAATTCGCGCGGCTCGTATCTCGGCAGCGGGTTCGACTTGCGCTCGGATGCGTACGGCGCGGTGCGGGCGAGCCAGGGCCTTTACGTGACGACGCACCCGAAGGCGCCGAACAGCCAGCCGCTCGACGTGAAGGAAGCGCAGCAGCAGCTCGTGACGGGTGAAAGCCTCGTCGAAGCGATGTCGGGTGTGAGCGAGCAGCATCAGGCGGAAAGCCTGAAGGAAGCGCACGACACGATGCGCGCGTTCACCGACGCGACGCAGGACAGCAAGTCGGGCAGCGCGTCCGGCGGGCGCACGGCCGGTGGCGGCACCGGAAGCGCGAATGCGTTCAAGGAGCCGGTGATGCTGTTCGGCAGCCCGTCGGGAATCGGGATGTCGACGCAGCAGTCGGTGCATGTGGTCGCGAACGATCACGTGAACGTGGCGAGCGGGCAAAGCGTGCATGTCGCGGCGGGCAAGTCGCTGATCGGGAGCATCGGGCAGAAGCTGAGCCTGTTCGTGCAGAACGCGGGGATGAAGCTGTTCGCGGGCAAGGGCAAGGTGGAGATCCAGGCGCAGTCGGACAACATCGAGGTGACCGCGCAGAAGGCGGTGAAGGTCGTGTCGGCGACTGACCGGATCGAGATCGCGGCCGATCAGGGGATTCTGCTGACGAGCGGCGGCGGGTATATCCGCATTCAAGGCGGGAACATCGAGATTCATACGCCGGGTGCGGTCGATGTGAAGGGTGCGTCGCATACGTTCGCGGGGCCGGCGAGCATGGGGTATCCGTTGCCGAGTCCACGGCCGGATCAGCCGGGGCAGCTGGAGCTGTTTCACAAGTACGTGAACGGCGAGGCGGTGAAGGGCGGGCTGTTCACGGTGAAAGACGTGAACGGTGCGGTGCTGAAGAAGGGGGCGCTTGACAACAGCGGCTACACGGTCGTGAGCGGGCTGCCGCCGGGTGCGGTACGTGTCGAGTTCGGGAAGGATCCGCGCGAGTCGGATCAGCCGGCGAACTATTTCAAACAGGCGAAATGGCCGGCGGAGCCGGTCGAGCCGTCGCCGGAGGCGGCCCAGTCAGCGGCAACGGGACAGCTTGCCAGCCAGTTGCAAGGGATGGCCCCTGCTGCTGCGACGGCAGCCATGGGGCTCGTGAGCGGTGGCGGTGCAGGTGCAGCGCTGGGCGGACTGGCGAGTTCCGCGTTGCCGGCTGCGGCGGGCGCGCTGGGTGGGGCAGGTGCAGTCTCCGCGCTGCAGACGGCGTCGAGCCTGGGCAGCGCCGCTAAGCAGGTGGCCGGGATGGTGCAGGCGGCACGGCAAGGCGGACTCGCGGCGCTGGCCGCGCCGGCGGCGAATGCGGCGTCCGGTGCGTTGCAAGGCGCATTGCCGGGCGTCGCCGGTATCGCGGGCAAGGGCGCCACGACCGTGGCCTCGGCCGCGGGCGCGACGGGCATGAAGCTGCCGACGAGCGGGTTTGGCGGACCGCTGAAATCCTGAGAGCGCGGCGGCTCGTCGGCCGCCCGAATATGACGAACTGAACGAAGAACGACATGGCACAACAACTTCCGCCGGGCGCAGAGAAGGAACAGGCCGTTACCTGGCTCAGCGATGTTTCTCCGAAGGATGTCGCCGCGGTCGGCAACCGCTTCGATGCGTGGTTGCGCAAGATCAGCGGCAACCACATCACGTTCGAGGACGTGAAGACGTTTGCCGGTGCGGTACCGATCATCGGCAACATCATGGCAATGGTCGACGCGCTGGGCGATATTGCCGAAATCATCGAGAAGCGCGGCGGCCAGGTGCTCGACTACATGAGCCTTGCGATCAACCTGCTTGGCATCATCCCGGTTCCGCCGACGCTTGCGCCTTTCCGGATGTCGGCGCGCCCGCTGCTTGCGCTCGTTCGCCACGAATTGCTGATGACGCGCAACAACCTCGGCGCGGCGATCATCTCCGTGCTGGTCACGCATATCAACGCGACCTGCGCGACCGAGATCGAGGATTTTCTCAACAAGCTGAAGTCCGGTCTCGTCGAACTGCTCAACGGATGCGCATCGACGTGCCAGGAGCTCATGCTCGCGCTGGCGACCGGCATGGACAAGGCGCTGCACGGGCAACTCTTCGACGCGAACGCGAATCTGAAGCGGCAGCAGGAGATCGCAAAGAAGATGGCGGACGATCGGCCGTGGTACAGCCCGAGCCGTGTCGGCGACGGCATCCAGTTTGCGTACGAGGGGACCAAGGCGCTGGGAAAGAAGGTTGTCAACAAGACGGCGGGCACGGTGGCGAAGCTCGCGCCGGATGCGTGGCTCGAGCCGTTTCGCGGCACGGTGACGTTCCTTCGGACCGAAGCGCCGAAGATCGCGGCGTCGATTCGTTCGCTTGCCGGCAGCGAAGAAGGCAAGATGATGTGGCTGGTCTTGCAGCTGATCGAGGCCGTCGGGCGCGTCAAGGCACGCGCGAAGCTTCATGAGCAGAGTACGGACGTCAAGGCGAACGGGAAGAGCCAGGCGAAGAAGACGCGGGAGCAGGAAGGGCTGGAGAAAGTCGACGGACAAGCGCCGGTCGAAGGGGCGGGGAGGAGCACGTGCAAGGCGTGCGGGCTCGGGGCATCGGAGGCATCAATCGATTTCGCGTTTGGCGACGAAACGTTCTCCCACGTGGATTTCAACCTGCCGGGCGCCATGCCGCTCGTTTGGGAGCGTACTTATCGTTCTCGTCTGTCGGCTTATGACAATGGCGAGCTGGGTGCGCGATGGATCACGCCCTATACGACGCGCATCGACACCAAGAACGGTCAGTGGATCTATCGCGATGCGGAAGGGCGCAGCATCGAGTATCCGGCACTCGCTGCCGGCGCGGTGCACGATGATCTGTCGGAGAACCTGACGCTGTCGCGGCTCGACGATACATGGGTGACGATTGCGTACGGCCATGCCGTGCTGCATGTGTACGAGCGCCGCGGTGACGTGTTCCGTCTCGCGATGCAGAAGGACCGTGCCGGCAACACGATCACGCTGGACTACGATGCGCTCGATCGCCTGGCGCGTCTGATCGATTCGAGCGGCAATGTGCTCGCGTTCGAGCACGATCGGCATGGCCGGATCGTGCAGATCGAACACGTGCTCAAGGATGGTGTTCGTCGCACGCTGGCGAGCTACGAATACGATGCCGACGGCGATCTCGTGCGCGCGGTCGATCGCCACGGCAATGCGCGGACGTATCAGTATCGCCGTCACCTTGTGACGCGCTATACCGATCGCACGGGCCGCGGGATGACGCTCGAATGGGATGGCGCGGATGCCGAGGACAACGCAAACGCGAAGTGCATTCGTGAATATGCCGACGACGGCAGTCTCGATCTCCGGCTCGCGTGGAATCCGAACATCCGTCTGACCTACGTGACCGATGCGCTCGGACAGATGACGCGGTACTACTTCAACATCCACGGTTACGTGTATCGGATCGTGTATCCGGACGGTAACCAGGAGTGGTTCCGGCGCGATGCTCATCACAATCTGGTACTGCACATTCGGCAGGATGGCAGCATCGAGCGGAGTGAATACGACGCGCGCGGCAATTTGGTCCGGCAGGAGCGGGCGGACGGTAGCGTCGTCGAGATGGCGTACGACGAGAAGGATCAGATGATCCGGCTCGTCGACCCGAACGGGCACGTGTGGCAACGCAAGTACGACGATGCGGGCAACCTCGTCGAGGAAATCGATCCGCTCGAACACTCGACGAAGTACGAATACAACGACAAGGGTTTGCCGACGCAAATCATCGATGCGAAGGGCGGTTCGAAGACGCTCGAGTACAACGATGCGGGGCAGGTCACAAGCTATACGGACTGCTCCGGAAAGAAGACGGAGTGGCGCTATGACGATATCGGGCGCGTGATCGAGACAAAGGACGCGGCCGGTGGCGTGGTGGCCTATCGGTACGGCCCGAACGGGCAACCGACCGAAGTTCGCTCGCCTGCTGGCGTCGAGCAGGTCCAATACGATGCTGAAGGCCGCTTGCTCCGTCACACGGATCAGCTCAATCGTTCGACGCGATATGGCTACGACGCGGTCGGCCGCATTGCCAGCCGCGCTGATGCGCTCGGGCAGACGGTTGCGTATCGCTATGACCGCCTCGGGCGCCTGACCGCGTTGACCGATGCCAACTTTGCGACGTATCAGTTCCACTACGATCCGGCAGGGCGGCTGATCGAGGAAATCGGCTTCGACGGCAAGTCGACGCGTTATCAGTACGACAGCGAGAGCGGCAGTCTCGTTGCGATCGACGAAGCGGGTTGCGTGACGTCGATCGACGTCGATGTGAACGGTCGGCTGCTGAAGCGCGTCGCGGGGGAAAGCGAAGAGCGGTTTGCCTACGATCGGAGCGGCAAGTTGATCGATGCGGTGAATCGATACGGCCGCGTGCAGTTCTTCTTCGATCCGGTCGGCAATCTCGTGCGCGAACATCATGCGTACGACCTGTTCGGCGAACGACGCAGTTACGTATGGCATCACGAGTACGACGAACTCGGCAATCGGCGGCGTACCGTTCGGCCGGACGGCCATGCGGTCGACTGGCTGATGTATGGGTCCGGGCATGTGCACGGGATGCTGCTCGATGGCGAGGAGCGTGTGCAGTTCGAGCGCGATGACTTGCATCGCGAGACGGTGCGTGTGCTGTCGAGCAAGGTCGGCCAGCGCACGCACTACGATCCGGCTGGACGCGTGTTGCAGCAGACGATTCAGCGATCGACATCGCCCGCGCCGCTTGCCGAGCGGCGGTATCGCTATGACGTGGTGGGGCAGTTGTCGCGAATCGAGGACAGCCGCAAGGGCGGGACCGACTATCGATACGATCCGGTCGGACGGTTGATCGAGGCGATCAGTCCCATCGCGAAGGAACGGTTTGCGTTTGATCCCGCGAGCAACATCATCGATCCGGTGCGGACTGCGGACATGTCTGCGTCGCGTCCGAGTCCGGTGCGGCCGGAAAGCACGTTGCCGGTTGAGGTGCCGAAGGTGCTCGGTAACCTGCTGAAGGCGTATGCAGGCATGCACTTCGAGTACGACGCGCGCGGGAATCTGGTGCGCAAGCGCACGCCGGCGGGTGAGCAGGAATACGAGTGGGATGAATTCAATCGCTTGCTGTCCGCACGGGTTGCCGAGACGTCGCGGCAGAGTCAGGCGCGGTATTTCTATGACCCGTTCGGTCGGCGTATTGCGAAGGAGGTGAACGGCGAGCGGACGGTGTTCGGGTGGGATGGCGACACGCTGGCGTATGAGAGTGACGGCGAGCGCGGCACGCACTATCTGTACGAGCCGGGAACGTTCGTGCCGCTGGCGCAGTATGTTGCGGGGCCGGTTGAGGGGATCGTGACACCGGAGTGGAAGAGTACCGACCGCTATGTGCCAGAGGAAGATCCGCTGCAGAAGGTGCCGGAGCGTCGAGGCGATGCGGCGGTGTCCTATTACCACTGTGATCAGATCGGTACGCCGCAGTTGCTGACGGATGCCGATGGAGACGTCGTGTGGGAGGCGTCGTATAAGGCGTGGGGGGAAGCGCGGGAAGTGATCGCGCGGGTGTCGAAGGCGGCGGGGATCGTGGCGAGGAATCCGCTGCGGTTTCAGGGGCAGCAGGACGATGAAGAGACGGGGCTGCATTACAACCGGTATCGGTACTACGATCCAGAAGTAGGACGGTTCATTAGCAAAGATCCAATTGGACTTGCGGGTGGGCTGAATGCTTTCCAGTACGCGCCTAACCCCATCGGTTGGTTTGATCCGTTGGGGCTCAGATGCGATAGTCCAGCAGAAAAACTTCGTCGGAAGCTTTCAGCGCTTGAAGGAGCACAGGCGACTGCTGATCGAACGCGTGCGCTGCCAGACGGACGTATCCGGTACTACGATAAAGAAGCGTTAGCCAGAACTGCCGGGCCGACGAGAGGACGATCACACGTCACCGAATGGAATCCTGCTACTGGTCAAGTCCGCAGTTGGGAAGAGACGTACGACCATTCTGGAGCAGTGAATCGCGTTCATCCTAAGATGAATGATGGCGAGGTTCTGAATTTACCACACTACCCGCCGACCAAGGCAGATATAGATCAAGGGAAGGCGACGCCGGGCGGCAGAGCAATTAATTGTCCATGTAGGTGCTGATGATGAATCAACGCGATGAAAAACTGAACTTGGTCACGGAAATAATGGAGTTCATCGAAACACAACCCTATGCCCCGGAAACATGTGCTCGATATGTTTATCTCAAGTCGCTTGATGCTAGGGCATATCGCTATGGTGATAAGAGGCTCGACACGCTGCTCGACACGATTGGTGGGATGAGTGCTGGAGAGGAGTTCGTCTATTCAAAGACTGAGCTTCTAGAAATGTTGAAGGCGTACTTGTCAGAAGCGTAGTAACGAAAGGCCGCTCGAGCGGCTCCTGGTATATATGTGATTGTCGAGGTCGGGGGAGATGGAAATCAGGTACGACGGGATCGACCATTTGATCGAGCAAACGGGGGGCGACGGCAAGATGGTGCGCTATGAATACGACGAGGTGGGTTTACGGATCGCGTCACCTTGAGGAAATTACTCAACACCCCGCAGCCAAAGGCGCACCGGCACCTAGCGAGTGGCGCAATGCGACTACGACGCGGGTGGTGTTCTGCGCCCAGGCAATGTGCTTCTCGATTGGGAGAGTGAAGGAGCGCGACTTATAGACGGGGCTCGCCTATAACCGACACAGATACTACGATCCGAGTTCGGGGCGCTTCGTGTCCAAGGACCCGATCGGTCTCGCTGGCGGCAACAACCTCTATCAATACGCGCCCAATCCGACTGGCTGGATCGACCCGCTGGGGCTGGCTCGATGCCCTTGTGATCCGTGCTCGAAGTATGATGTTGGTACGTACGACGATCTCAAGAAGCGTTCAGCTTCTGGCGACGGCCTCGATATTCACCACGCGATGCAAAAACACCCAGCCGCCCAGGTTGTTGCTGGCTACGATCCAAAGACTGGCCCGTCCATAGCTGTTCCTGCTGGTGAACATGAACAAATTCCGACACGTAAGGGCGCGTATACGGAAACGGCGAGAGATTTGCTAGCTAGCGACATCAGAGACCTGAGACAACACACTGGCGCTTCTAACAAGTGCTTGCAACGGCTCATTGCGCTCAACAAGGAAATGTACCCAAAGGATTTTAAGAAATAGTATTCACGTAAAAAGGACTTCAGTCATGAATACAGAGGAATTCGTTGCTGCGATCCGGACGCATGTACAGGAGCAGGCGACAAGTGATCTTGTGAGAACTTTTACTGCCCCTCCGGGGCGGCGGCCTCGTGATCTGCTGATCAAGGTTTCGGAGTGGCGGGCTCGTTTACCGAGCGATGAACAACGGCTACTCGACGAAGCGATAGCAGAATCGGTTCGCGTTGCATTATTTGGTCTCTTTGCTGTAATCGACGGGTCAAGGGTCGTTGACGAAAATGTGGATCGGTTCATTATTACTGCTGTAGGCCACAACGGAGTTCGAGCAGAGCTTAATGAAGATACCGCAGTCGACCTTCACAGTGAGTTTGCGCCTGATTGACGAGAGTCTTCGAAGGGAGCAGTAAAAGAACAAGGGCCGCGTAAGCGGCCCTTGTTGTTTCTGGTCGCTGATGTCCGGAAATAGACCAACGCGCGGTTACTCGTTTCTCCCCTGATAATGCGAGTTCACGCGCTGCGGCTCGAGCCTTTGGATGTGCTAGCGATGACGCAGGGCACCCGATTGCGCGCAACCTTGGCGGTCTTGGTGGCGTTAAGGAAGTCTTTCCTCAGGATCCTAGTACGAATCGAGGGGCGTTCAACCGCTTTGAAAGCCAGATTGCGGACCACGTGGCTAGTGGCGACAATGTAATCGTTCGAGTTGTACCACAGTATGGATCTGGCTCAACCAGACCTGATTCAATTCTCTATCAAGCTAGGATAAATGGTGTTACGCACTCGCGGACGTTTGCGAATCCTTGTCCATGCAAATGCCCATGACTGGAGATGAAATGACGCCCACTGAACGATTGACGACCTTTATAGCGGATATGCTGCGTTGGGAGATAGCGCTTGAGGCGAAGCGACGAGCCCTGAGAGGCAACCAGGACTCATCGGTGCGTGAGCAAATGTTGACCGATGCTAGAGAAGCGCTAAACCAGATTTTTATGGAGCATCTCAGTGCCGAGGCGCTTGCTACGAAGGCGCAAAGTCGCCTCGACTTGTTGCCTTCTGGTCGTCCGCCAGAGTTTGAGCAGCAAGTGCTGGATGATACAGAGAGCAAAGTCGGTAAGACGATCTACATCGAGACGTTCAATGAAAGAGGACTCGCTCAGCGTCTCCGTTACGCGCTCGTAATGGAGCACGGTGAGCCGAAAATTGACGCCGTCTACGATTGGCGTCGGAGTACGGGTAAATGGGACAAGCAGGATTCCATCTAGAGTGAGTCACCGCGCCACATGGTGCGGGTGAAGCAAGGGCGGTTATCAGCAAAGCGGCTCGCAATGTAGGAATCAGGAATCCACTGCGCTTCGCGGACCAATTGAGATGCTGAAACGGGGTCGCTCCAGCTGCACTATAACCGGCATCGGTACTACGACCCGAGCAGCGGCCGCTTCATCTCGAAAGACCCGATCGACCTCGACGGTGGCTTCAACGTCTATCAATATGCGCCCAACCCGACCGGCTGGATCGATCCGTTAGGGCTTTCGAAGCAATGTCCTAAATGCTTGCCTAGCTGCAACGATTACGCGTCTCAGGGGCCGAAAGATTCAACTGAGATGGCCCCAAAGCATATCAACCAAAATTCGGTAACGTTCTCTACGCCCACAACACAAGGCCACATTGATCTGCAAGGGGCATCGCATTTCGATAAGGCCACGGGAACAGATATTCCGACACCTCATGTTCAGACTCGTACAATTAACGTTGGGCCAAACGGCCAAGTGACGACGTCGAAAAAGACAGAGGTTACAAGGGCTGCGACTAAACAAGACGTTCGTGTTGCAAGGGAACTGGCGAGACGAAAGGGGCTGTGCAAATGAGTGATCTGATTGATGCTTTGCAAAACTGGTATACCTCCCAATGCGACGATGTTTGGGAGCACTCTTATGGCGTCGAGATTACCAATATTGACAACCCGGGCTGGAGGGTCAAGGTAAGCGGTGCGTCAGGGAGGAAGCCTGTCGATATGAATGTAGAGCGCGATGAAGAAAATTGGATCACGGTGAAGGCAACCGAAACGGAATTCGTCGGGTACGGTGGTCCTGGTAATCTGAATGAACTACTGGCGCTCGTTGTCGATTGGTTGCGATAAGTACGAAGGGCCGCGAGAGCGGCCCTTGTTGTTGGTGCGATGAGTTGAAGCTCGCCGTTCAGGTGGCGGTAATGGTGAGCTTGCCGTGTTGGACGTGAACGTGGAGCTTCTGTCCGGCGTGGAAACCTGCGTCGTGTGTCAGCCAGCGGCCTGAGATCTTGATAAGGGATTGCGGCCGATGTGCGGGGCTTCGCGTCCAAGGAGCGTGAGACGGGGCTTTATTACAACCGGTATCGGTACTGCGATCCGAGTGGTGGGCGCTTCGTGTCGAAAGATCCGATTGGGTTAGCTGGCGGGGTCAACGTCTATCAATATGCGCCGAACCCGGTACAGTGGATTGACCCGCTAGGGCTCACGAAATGCCCTTGCGCCGACGACTTCGAGAAGATTCTCGCCGACGAAGGTGTCGTGACCGGAAGGCACGGTGACCTGAGAAGGATTGGCGGGCAACAAGACTCACATCACATTTACCAAGATGCCGCCGTGAATGGTCTGCCAAACTGGGCATTACGGCTGATACGCTGACTCGTGTGCCAAGGAATGGAAATGGTTCAACCAGGAGATGTTAGTGTGAGCAAATGGATTACAGATGATATGATTTTGGAGATATCCAAGATATGCGAATGTTTTTCAAAAAATATTTTCGAAAAATTGGTTTCGAATGGAAACTTTGACGCCAAAGAGTCGGAGGGGATTAAGAGGAATATTTTGGAATATCTGTGCGGGGATGTTCTGGATGAGAATGCGCTAAAAAGGATTGGAGTCCATGATAGAGGCTACATCGTTAGTCACGTGAAGTTGTATGAAATTGATCCGGGGGCGCCATCAGGGTCCAGTAAGAGGATGCAACTCGATCTAATAATAGATGGCGTTGAAAGTGACCTTGCTCTTGTTGCGCATGCATATAAAATGGCTGAAGGGGATAGGATTTTGATTTACGATGCTCTGACTTTGTAGGGTTGGTTTGCTGCTGAATGAGAGTGGAGGTTTTGCGTTTCCGGGTTATTCTTTTTCGATGGGGCGTGCAGTCGCTCAGTTGAGGTGAGGTGATGTTGATACGTATCGATTGGCGTGAATTGTATGTTGATGAGTAAAAATTTTCGATATTGATGCAAGGTGGGTCACCTTCGCTTCTTTTTTTGGATTGGTTCGGGAAGGGGGCAGATGATTGCGTACGATTTTGATTCGGACCTGACCGCCATATTATGTCTATTTGGCTAGGGAGTCTGATGAAGAAGATGGTGACTTCGTAGGTGTGGCGATCACGGAAGTCGTAGTATCTTGCCCAAAGTTCAATCGGCAAAAAGTATAGATGCGGGATGCAGGTTTCAAGTGGTGTTTAGGAGGAACGCGCGGACCGACAGCAACCACCGAGTCCACTGCGCGCATACGGAATTGGCATAATCACGGCTCGCTGATACGAGCGCCGTGACGCAGGCACTTTCGTGCACCTGCCACATCGCTGCTCCTGCGCATTGACTCCAGTCCCGTTACCACTGCAATACCCATGTCGACCACCACCACGACCGAAGTGTCGTTGCAACACATTCTCGAACATCCCGGCGACTTCTCCGGCTGGCTCTGCCTGCCGCCGACGCCGTGGACGCTCGATACAGAGGGCGCATTCACCGAAGACGCCGACGACCCCGAGACCAATACGCCACCGGCCATCGCACAGCAGCCCGGCTGGCGCGTCACGCTGAACAGCGCGACGATCGAAGACATCGTGATCAACGCGCACGATCAGGTCGACGAACCGAGCGTCGCCCAATTGCTCGACGCGTTCCTTTTCTACGTCGAGAACGACGCATTTATCCTGTTCTGATGACACGCCGGCGAATGCGAACGACGACAGTGATCGAGCAAACAACCGTCGGTAACCGTTCGCACGTGACGGAAGTGACGCGCGACGACCCCGCGCAAGCGATCGCGGCCGTCGAACGACTGAACGGTCGCGATCGCTCGACCATCGCCTTCGACGCGAGCGATGCGACGGTGATGACGATCGGCGGTGGCCATGACGGCAGATATGTCGTCTTCATCGCATCGGATCGACGCCGCATTGCTGAACCTGACGGCACCCGAAGCACCTGCAGACGAAATGATCGAACTCGTGGCGGGCGGCCAGCGAGGTAGCTATTCGGCGCGACAGTGCGTCGATCGTGCAACGGCGACGCAGGCGGCAGCCTATTTCGTATCGACCGGCGGCGCCGATCCGCGGTTATGCTGGCAACCCGGCTGATTCGCCGCGGGACAGGAAGGAAATGAATATTGCACACGATCCGGCAGCATTGCGCGCGCAACAGGAAGCGGATTTGCGCACGCTACGGTCTGCACGCCGCCGAGCCCGAAGAGGGGTACCGTCGCGATGTCGACGCTCGGGCGTATGCCTGTCTATGACACGCGCATCGCGCTGTCCGAAGGCGACGACGTCGGCTGGTTTTTCCATTGCGGCGAATACTCGGACGCCGCCGATTTCTATCGGCCGTTGCGCGCCGCGTACCTGTCGACCTACTTGCCTTCGGTCCTGCCCTATCTGCGGCTGCCAGCCGGCGCGCGTTTCATCATCGACGATGCAGGCTATGAAGATGTCTGGATAGCGTGGCGTATCGGTACGCGATCGAACTTTTTCAGCTGTCCAGAGGATGCGGGGCAAAAACGAAAAAGGACCGCCGAGCGGTCCTTTTTCCATGCAGCATCAACGTCGAACGAAGCCCGCCCCTCAAGGCAACGAAATCGTCAAATTAGCCGACTCCGGCCCGACCTTGATCACCTGCGAATAAGGCGCCAACGCCTGCAGCGTCTTGTCCTTGAGATAAGTATTGAGCCCGAGGTACCCGAGCAGTGCCACGAGTGCAAACACCGCCCCGATCGCCCAAACCGGCACCTCACGCTTCAACCGATGCGCGATCTGATCCGGCAACGGCCAATGCGGCGCGAACGGCGCCCGCTTGCCTTTCATATGCGCGATCTCATCGCCCAGCCGCGCGGTGAGGTAAGCGAGCTTCTCCGGCCCTTCGAGCAGATACTTGCCCTGGAACCCGAGCAGCAGACACATATGAAACACCTCGAGCGACTGCAGCCGCGCCGCGCCCTGCGCACGGCAATCCTCGAGATACTGATAGAACTTCTCGCCCGCGAGCTGCTCGCCGAACAGCACGAGCTGCAGCGGCCGGCGTTCCCAGTCGGCCCGGATCTTGAACTGCGACGACAGCACCATCTCGTCGATCGCGGCGCAGAACGCGAATTTCGCGCCGTAGACGTCCTCGGCAGCGATATTCAGCTTCTTCGCACCGCGCTCGAAATCCGACAGGAACTCCTGGATCCGCGTGCTGAACTCGCTCGCGCTGTCCGGTTCCCGCCCGTTCTTGAGCAGGAACAGCATGAAGAAGCCGTCGTACAGCAAATCGAGCAGCGAACGCGCCTGGAACGCGGAGTCCGTCGACGCCGGGGTATGCATGGGTGCCGGCGCATTGTCGCCGAACAGGGAAGGCGCGTAGCTCATGATGTGACCGCGATCAGTTCGAATTTCAGGTCATTGATGCCAGTCGGCGCATAGATCATCGCGGACTGGGCCTGCAGCATGCGCTCGTACAGCGGGCTGCGCGAATCGAGCGCGAAGTAGCACGCGCCCGGCCGCACCGGAATCGCGGGCGGCACCTGCGGCGTGTACGACAGCCGCACGCCGGGCATCGCCGACAGCACGAGCTTGTCGACGTCGTCGGGCGCGCCGACCTTGAAGCGGGCCGGCACGGCATCGACGAGCTCGACGCTCGGCATGTCCGCGGACACGGCCAGATAGAACTCGGTCTTGTCGTCGATCTTGCCGGAGTCGAGGCGGCCCAGGTGGAACGACGGACGTACCTCGTCGAGCGTGATCGCGAAATAGCGCGTCGAGATCACCGTGTCGAGCAGCTCGCGCAGCATCAGGTCGAGACGCGCAAAGCTCGGTCCCGGATCGTCGTGTCGGTAGACGGGCAGGTCGGCGAGCGAATAACCCTTCGAGAACGTCATCAACTGGCCCGCGAGGCGCAGCAGTTCCTGGAACAGCCGCTCCGGATGCAGCGCCGCGTGCTGGTGCAGGTGCGCGAGCGTCGCGAATGCGGCGTTCGCGGTGTGCAGCAGCCAGAACGATGCGATGTCGCCCGAGCGGAACTCGATGATGTTCTTCGACGGCTCGCGGTGGAAACCGTACAGCGCGTTCACCTTCGCCTGCAGCGCGTCGACGAGCTGGCGCAGCCGCTGGTGCAGGATCGGCGATGCCTCGATCGCGAGGCACGGCGGCACGAAGCTGTCGTCGATCTCGAAACCGGAGGTCGCGGTGCGGCGCACGCGGACGAGCGGCACCGACAGCAACTGGTCGCGCGGTTCGCTGTGCGCGATCAGTTTGACCTGCGTCTTCAGGAACGTGATGTCGGCTTCGGCGGCATCGGTGAAGTTGTCGGCGACGCTCGTCTGCTCGCTGACGAAGCGCGTCATGAAGCCGGCGGCCGGATCGTCGCTGTAATTGGCGCCGTTCTCGCGCAGCGGGTGCAGCGCGAGATAGAACACGAATTCGTTGATGCCCTCGGGCAGGGTATCCAGCGCGATCGGTGGCGGCAGGTCGTCGGCCTGCGGCGCGGCATACAGCGCACCGTCCGGAAACACGAGCGCGAGTTCGGCGACCCGCAGCACGTTGCTGCCGAGCGCGTCGCGATCGATGCGCACCGAGCGCACGCCCCAGTTGTACGGCTGGATCGCCTGGATGGACTCGAACAGGCGCGCCTCGTGGTACGCGTCCTGTCGCTGAAAGTGTTGAGGCCGGAGGAACAGCCCTTCCCCCCACAGCACCTTGGCCGAATAACTCATGTCAAATCCGGTTAATGTGGCGTTGCGATGTAATCGATTTGGTCGTGCCCGAATTAAATCGCCAATTGTTAACTCTTGTTAATTGACATTCGTGCGACATGTTTAACCGCAGGACACCGAAGACAGCATATTCAGCGGTTGTGACGGCGCACCCTGCTGCGGTGCAATGACGGTGCCATCGGTGACCGTCATCGCGCAATTATGCAGGCCGATGATTATGCCGGATTTCTCCGACTTCACCGGATCGAACGTCAGTTTCCATCGCTGGAGTGCGGGATCGCGGAACAGTGCGACGATGCCGAACGCCTGCGCCTCGCGCGAAACCTTCTCGGTCGCCGTATAGCGCTGGCCCGGAATCAGCGTGATTTCACGTACGTTCAGCAGGTCGGCGCCGAGTGCGGCCTTTTCCTTGGTCGGATCGGTGAAGGCGTCGAACGGCGCTTGCTGGAACGACGTCGGGTCCTTCAGCGTATAGAGCCGCACGACGAGCGCGAGCGGCTTGTTGTCGGTCGCGGCATTCAGGTTCGGCGCCGCGGCGAGCGTGATGCCGAGGTTGCGCGGCGGCTTTTGCGCGTCGGGCACCTCGGGCTTGCCGATGCCGGCCGCGGACATCACGGCGCTCGCGGCCGAGCCGAGCAGCGGGGCGGCCGCGCATCCGGCCAGCAGGGCGCACGCAACCAGCGGCAGCGCGTAGCGAATCATGGACGATCTCATGTGTTTCCGGCGTGCCGCCTTTATCCCTGTCAAGACTGCCAGGTATTTCCGCGATCGCTGCGAATCCCCGGCGTTACATTGTTCAACTATTAAGCGCGCCGGCGTCTCGGCGGGCATCCGGAAATTTTTTCCGCCGCCCGGGCGGCGCGTCGTGCGACCAGTAAAACTTGCGCATTCCGGCCGAAAGAAAAACCGCCGCGAGCCTGCGGCGATAGGCCATTCGAGGGGGTAGCGCCCGGTTTTAAAAGGAATTACTCTTCACACGACGATTGAATTATGAAAAATTGATCGGTACTATACCCGCGCGCTTCTTGCAAAGCAAAAGAACCAGATTCTCAACGATTTAAAACTCACGCGCCGGTGGAAATAACGATGAAAGACCGTCTCTTCGCAAAACTGTCTGGGGTAGTAGTGGCTTGCGGCGTGATCGCCGGTTGTGCGAGCCAGCCTCCCGCGCCGCCGACTGCCGAGGTGTTCAACAAGTCGCTGGCCGATGCAGACGCCGTTGCGAAGGCGGGGGACCAGGACAAGGCGCTCGGCCTTTACCAGCAACTCGCGAAGTCGGATCCGACGCGCGAGGAGCCGTGGTCGCGCATTGCGCAAATCCAGTTCGCACAGAACCACTACGGCCAGGCAATCGTTGCCGCGCAGGAAGCGCTGCAACGCGACGCGACCGACCGTCAGGCGAAGAGCGTGCTGGCCGTGGCCGGCCTGCGGATCGCGACGCAGTCGCTCGGCGAGCTGCGCCAGGATGCGTCGCTCGCGGGCGACGCGAAGTCCGATGCGCAGGCGCTCGCGAAGCAGCTGCGCGACACGCTCGGCGAATCGGCGCTGTTCCCGCCTGAAACGAAGGTCGTGAAGCCGCGCCCGCCGCGCCGCGTCGTCCATCGTCCGAAGGGCGTTGCCGCACCGGCCGCCGAAGCGGCGGCAGCCACCACGCCGACGCCGCCCGCCACGCCGCAAAAGGGCAGCGCCGATCCGTTCGGCGCACTGCGCAACTGAAACCGCAACTGACGCGATAACCACAACTAACCTGGGAGCCGTCGAGATGGCCAAGAAAGAAAGCATTCAGAAAAGCTTGCAGAAAATTCGGCCGCCGCGCGTCCAGCTGACCTACGAGGTCGAGAAGGGCGATGCGATCGAGGTGAAGGAACTGCCGTTCGTCGTCGGGGTCGTCGGCGATCTGGCGGGCCAGTCCGAAATCGAGCAGCCGAAGCTGCGCGACCGCAAATTCGTCAACATCGACCGCGACAATTTCGACGACGTGATGAAGGCGATCGAGCCGCGTGCCGCGTTCCAGGTGGAAAACCGCCTGAGCCCGGAAGGCGGCAAGTTCGCGGTCGACCTGAAGTTCCGCTCGCTGTCGGATTTCAGCCCGGACGAAGTCGTCGAACAGGTCGAGCCGCTGCGCCGCCTGCTCGAGGCGCGCTCGAAGCTCGCCGACCTGCGCAACAAGCTCGCCGGCAACGACAAGCTCGAGGATCTGCTGTCCGAGGTGCTGAAGAACACGCAGCAGCTGCAGGAGCTCGCGAAGGGCACCGGCGGCGACAAAGACGGCGAATGACGACGGAGTGTTGAGATGAACCAGCAAACGGCTGCGGCCCAAGCGAGCGGCGCGGAATACGCCGCCGGGACTTCGCTGCTCGACGACATCGTCGAGAAGAGCAAGGTCGCGAAATCCGATTCCGAGCATGCCCGCGCGAAGGACCTGATCGGCGAACTCGCGCACCAGGTGCTCGACGGCACGGTGATCGTGTCGGACAACCTGTCGGCCACGATCGACGCGCGCGTCGCGGAACTCGACCGCCTGATCTCCACGCAGCTTTCCGCGGTGATGCACGCGCCGGAATTCCAGCGCCTCGAGAGCACGTGGCGCGGGATGGACTACCTGGTCAAGGAAAGCAACACGGGCCAGACGATCAAGATCAAGGCGCTGCACGCCCCGAAGCGCGACCTCGTGCGCGACTTCAAGGGCGCGAGCGAGTTCGACCAGAGCGCGCTGTTCAAGAAAGTCTACGAAGAAGAATTCGGCACGTTCGGCGGCTCGCCGTTCGGTGCGCTGATCGGCGATTACGAGATCTCGCGCCAGCCGGAAGACCTGTACTTCATCGAGCAGATGTCGCGTGTCGCGGCGGCTGCCCATGCGCCGTTCATCGCGTCGGCGTCGCCGGAGCTGCTCGGCCTCGAGTCGTTCGCCGACCTCGGCAAGCCGCGCGATCTCGCGAAGGTATTCGACACGGTCGAATATGCGAAGTGGAAGTCGTTCCGCGACTCGGAGGATTCGCGCTACGTCGGCCTGACGCTGCCGCGCTTCCTCGGCCGCCTGCCGTTCAATCCGAAGGACGGCCAGACCGCGGAGCGCTTCAACTTCGTCGAGGACGTCGACGGCACCGAGCACGACAAGTACCTGTGGTGCAACGCGGCGTGGGCCTTCGCAGCCCGCCTGACGGCTGCATTCGACGACTTCGGCTGGTGCGCGGCGATCCGCGGCGTCGAAGGCGGCGGCCTCGTCGAGGATCTGCCGACCCACACGTTCAAGACGGACGACGGCGAAGTCGCGCTGAAGTGCCCGACCGAGATCGCGATCACCGATCGCCGCGAGAAGGAACTGAGCGACCTCGGTTTCATCCCGCTCGTCCATTGCAAGAATTCCGATTACGCCGCGTTCTTCGCCGCGCAGTCGGTGCAGAAAGCGAAGAAATACAGCACCGACAGCGCCAACGCGAACGCCGTCCTGTCCGCCCAGCTTCAATACATCTTCTCGGTATCGCGTGTTGCGCACTACCTGAAGGCGATGATGCGGGACAAGATCGGCAGCTTCGCCTCGGCGCAGAACGTGGAAACATTCCTCAACCGGTGGATTTCGCAGTACGTGCTGCTCGACGACAACGCGTCGCAGGAGCAGAAGGCGCAATTCCCGCTGCGCGAGGCTTCCATACAAGTGTCGGAGATTCCGGGGAAGCCGGGCTCGTATCGTTCGGTCGCATTCCTGCGCCCGCACTTTCAGCTCGACGAACTCTCGATTTCTCTGCGACTTGTCGCTGATCTGCCCAAATCGGCAAATTCATAAGCGAGCAAAATCGCCCGGGCGGGCCGCCTGGGTAGGACGTTAAAACCACCTCTTTGGGGAGTAGAAGGGCCATGTTACACATTCACTTGCAATTTGGTAGCCCGGCAGTCAAGGGCGAGTCGGCTGACAAGGACCATCAGGGCTGGCTTGAGCTGAAGTCGTGGGATCACTCGATCGTGCAGCCGCGTTCGGCAACGGCGTCGTCGGCCGGCGGCCTGACGCAGACGCGGTGCGAACACGGCGACATGGTGTTCTCGAAGGAAATCGATTCGTCGAGCCCGCTGCTGTACCAGCACGCGTCGGGCGGCACGACGTTCGACGAAGTGACGATCCATTTCTCGCGCGCCGACGGTGAAGGCAAGCGCGTGCAGTATCTGGAAGTCAAGCTCAAGTACGTGATCATCTCGAGCATCGCGCCGAGCGTCCGCGAGGAAGGCCTGCCGATCGAGACGTTCTCGCTGAAGTACGCAGCCGTGCAGTGGAAGCAGACCCAGCAGAAGATCGGCGGCAACCAGGGCGGCAACACGCAGGGCGCCTGGAGCCTGACGAAGAACGACAAGACCTACGCGGTCTAAGGTCGGTTGCGGCAACGGGGCGCACGGCGTCCCGTTGCCGTTTTCGCTGTGCACGCCGGCTGATGAAACGATTCGAACCCAGTTTTCTCGACAAGCTGTTCGACGACGAACCGCACCTGCCGGCCTCGGCAGCGATGCGGCAATTGTCGCTGGACGAGCTCAAGAACACGGTCGCCCGCGACGTCGAGGCGATCCTCAACACGCGTATCGCGCATACCGAGAGCGAGCTGGCGGCGCTGCCCGAATGCCAGAAGTCGGTGCTGACCTACGGGCTGAACGATTTCGCGGGGCTGAGCCTCGCGAGCCACTACGACCGCGCGTTCATCTGCAAGTCGATCCAGCAGGCCATCGCGCGCCATGAGCCGCGCCTGCAGCAGGTGCAGGTGACGTTCGAGCTGAACGAGCAAGCCACCAACGCGCTCTATTTCGCGATCCAGGCGCTGCTCGTCGTGCACCCGGCCGAAGAGCCGGTGAGTTTCGACGCGATGCTGCAACCGTCGACGCTGCAGTATTCGGTCACGCGCGCACGCGCCGCGAGAATGCAGTAAATCAAGCCGCCGAGCGGGCCGGACCGCCCGGTGGTTGATCAGGTCCGGCAGGAAATATTGAGGTTCGGGGTCGTCGATGGAAGAATTGCTGCCGTATTACGAGCGCGAATTATCGTTTTTGCGGCGCTATTCGCGAGATTTCGCCGAACGCTATCCGAAAATCGCGGCGCGGCTCGCGCTGTCCGGCGAGCATTGCGAGGATCCACACGTCGAGCGGATGATCGAGTCGTTCGCGCTGCTCGGCGCGCGCATCAACAAGAAGCTCGACGACGACTACCCCGAGTTCACCGAAGCGCTGCTGGAAGTGCTGTATCCGCACTACCTGCGGCCGTTCCCGTCGTGCTCGATCGCGCAGTTCACGCCAGCTTCGCCCGGCCAGCAGACCGAACCGGTCGTGATCGAGCGCGGCACCGAGCTGAAGAGCCGTCCGATCCGCGGCGTGCAGTGCCGGTTTCGCACCGCCTACGACGTGACGCTCGCGCCGATCCGCATTTCGGAGGCCCGATACACGCCGGTCGCGCTCGCGCCGAGCGCGACGGTGCTGCCGTCGAACGCGACGGGCGTGATCTCGATCACGTTCGAATCGCTCGCCGCGCAGCTCGATCTCGGCGCGCTGAAGCTGTCGACGCTGCGCGCGCACCTGCACGGCGAGCAGTCGTTCGTCGCCGCGCTTACCGACTGCCTGTTCGTCAACGTGCTGGGCGCGTATGTCGAGCCCGAACGCAACGGCCGCTGGACCGCGCTGCGCAAGCTGCCGATCGCGCAAGCCGGTTTCGACGAAGACGACGCGCTGATCGACTATCCGGCGAAATCGCATCCCGCGTATCGCCTGCTCACCGAATACTTCGCGTTCCCCGACAAGTTCGATTTCGTCGATTTCGACCTCGCGGCGATCACGCGCGCGTCGGGCCGCTGCCAGCGCGCGACGCTGCATCTCGTGCTGCAGGACGTGCGCAGCGATTCGCACGTCGCGCGGCTGCTCGAGCTGCTGACGCCGAGTCATTTCCGGCTGTTCTGCACGCCGATCGTCAACCTGTTCCGCCAGCACGGCGAGCCGATCCGCGTCACGCATCGCGCGGTGTCGTATCCGGTGATCGCCGAGGCGCGGCGCGCGTTCGCGTACGAGGTGTACTCGATCGACTCGGTGAAGCTCGTCAGGCAGCAGGCGCACGAGGAGTCGGTGATCGAATTCCGGCCGTTCTACTCGCTGCATCATGGTGAATCGGCGCGGATCGGCCACTACTGGTTCGCGCGCCGCAACGACTGGGTCGCGCAGAAGAGCCCCGGCTACGAAACCGAAATCTCGATCGTCGATATCGACTTCGAGCCGACGTCGCCGCAAACCGACACGCTGAGCCTCGACCTCACCTGCACGAACCGCGATCTGCCGGCGATGCTCGCGTTCGGCCTCGAGGGCGGCGACCTGTTCCAGGAGGGCGGTGCGCAGACGAGCGGCATTTCGATGCTGCGCCGCCCGACGCAGAGCGTGCGCTTCGAGCGCGGCCGCGCCGCGCACTGGCGGCTCGTGTCGCATCTGGCGCTCAATCACGTGTCGCTGGTCGCGCACGGCCTTGCGCCGCTGAAGGAAATGCTGACGCTGTACGACCTGCGGCGCACGGCCGTGTCGATGCGCCAGATCGACGGCCTCGTCGGGGTCGAGCAGCGCGGCGCCGTGCAGTGGCTGCCCGGCAAGCCGTTCGCGACCTTCGTGCGCGGCATCGAGATCCGGCTCACGATCGACGAGGAGCACTTCGTTGGCGCGAGCCTCGCGTCGTTCGTGCGCGTGCTCGACAGCTTCTTCGGGCTGTACGTCCATCTCAACAGTTTCGTTCAATTGGTCGTCGTGTCGAAGCGCACCGGCGAGGAGATCATCCGATGCAAGCCCCGAACCGGCGAATCGATCCTGGCGTAGTCGACGCGCTGCTCGACGAGCCGCACCGCTTCGAATTCTTCCAGGCGGTGCGCGTGCTCGAAGGGCTGTTCGCACGGCAGGCGTCGGACGCGCCCGGCGCATGGCGGCAGGGCGACGTGGTCGCGCAGCGCATCGAGTTCCGCAATACGCTGTCGCTCGGTTTTCCGCCGAGCGAGATCGAAGGTGTGCGCTCGTTCGACGACGGCGGCGCGCTGCTCGATTCGGGCGAGCAGCGTACCGCCGCGCTCGCGGCCGGCGAGCTCGGCCACGTCGAGCTGACGCCCGCGTTCTTCGGGCTGCTCGGCGGCCAGGGGGCGCTGCCGCTGCATTACACCGAGCAGATCGTCGCGCGGGAGTACCTGCGGCGCGATCATGCGGCGCGCGCGTTCTTCGACGTGTTCTCGAACCGCGCGACCGCGCTGTTCTACGCGGCGTGGAAGAAATACCGGCTGCCGTTCCATTACGAGCTCGATCGCGACGAGCGCTATCTGCCGCTGCTGCTCGCGATCGCGGGCGTACCGAGCGACGAGGTGCGCGACAGCCTCGCGGCCGGCCCGGGCGGCGTGCTCGACGAAGCCGTCGCCGGTTACGCGCTGGCCGCGCGGCACCGGCCGATGTCGGCCGCGTACCTGCAGCGCGCGCTGTCCGATTACTTCCGCGTGCCGGTGAAAATCGACCAGTTCGTCGGCAAGTGGTACGACGTGCCGCCCGACCAGTTGAGCGTGCTCGGCGAAGTCAACGCGGTGCTCGGCGCGACGGCGCTCGTCGGCGAACGCGTCTGGCAGCGCGACATGCGCGCACGGATCGTCGTCGGTCCGCTGTCCAAGCGCGATTACGAGGCCTTCCTGCCTGGCGGCGCGCACGCCGTCGCGCTCGAGCGGATGCTGACGCTGCTCGCCGGCGTCACGCTCGAATACGAGGTGAAGCTCGTACTGAAGCGCACCGAGGTCGGCGCGAGCATGCTGGGCGCGGGCTCGCGGCTCGGCTGGGATGCATTCCTCTGCACGCGCGACGCGATCGAGGACCGCTCCGATGCACGCTACGAACTGCACGTGATTCATTGATTCCGAACGACAACAACACGCAATCGAACCTGAGATCGACGCCATGAGCACGCCTCTGAAGACCCTGATCACGAAACTGAATCCGCTGTGCCGGCACGCGACCGAGCGCGCGGCGAGCGCGTGCCTGGCGCGCGGCCATTACGAGGTCGATCTGGAACACCTGTTCCTCGCGTTGCTCGAGGAGCCCGCCGGCGACCTGCCGCTCGCGCTGCGCGCGAGCCGCGTCGATCCGCATGCGCTGCGTGCCGATCTCGAACGCGAGCTGACGCGGCTGAAGACCGGCAACACGCGTACGCCGGTGTTTTCCGTGCATCTGATCGCGCTGTTCGAGCAGGCATGGCTGATCGCGTCGCTCGATTCGCAGCTCGGCCGCATCCGTTCGGGGCATCTGCTGCTCGCGCTGCTGACCGCGCCGGATCTCGCGCAGTTCGCGCAGCGGATGTCGTCCCAGTTCGCGGAAGTGAACGTGACGGACCTGAAGCACAAGTTCGACGACGTCGTGGCCGGGTCGAGCGAGGCCGAGCCGCGTCAGGCCGATACGGACGACGGCGGCGCGGCGGCGAGCGAGGCCGGTGCGGCACCCGCGGCGGGCCCGTCGAAGACCCCCGCGCTCGACACGTACACGACCAACCTCACGCAGCGCGCGCGCGACGGCAAGATCGATCCGGTGATCGGCCGCGAAGCGGAGATCCGCCAGGCGATCGACATCCTGATGCGCCGCCGCCAGAACAACCCGATCATGACGGGCGAGGCCGGGGTCGGCAAAACCGCGGTCGTCGAGGGGCTCGCGCTGCGGATCGCGGCCGACGACGTGCCGCCGCCGCTGCGCGGCGTGGCGCTGCACGTGCTCGACATGGGGCTGCTGCAGGCCGGTGCGAGCGTGAAGGGCGAGTTCGAGAACCGCCTGAAGAGCGTGATCGAGGAAGTGAAGAAGAGCGCGCATCCGATCATCCTGTTCATCGACGAAGCGCATACGATCATCGGCGCGGGCGGCCAGGCCGGCCAGAACGATGCGGCGAACCTGCTGAAGCCGGCGCTGGCGCGCGGCGAGTTGCGCACGATCGCCGCGACGACGTGGAGCGAATACAAGAAGTACTTCGAGAAGGACGCGGCGCTGGCGCGGCGCTTCCAGGTCGTGAAGGTCGAGGAGCCGAGCGAGCCGCTCGCGGCCGCGATGCTGCGCGGGATGTCGGGCCTGATGGAAAAGCACTTCAACGTGCGGATCCTCGACGATGCGATCACCGAGGCCGTGCGCCTGTCGCACCGCTACATCAGCGGCCGCCAGCTGCCCGACAAGGCGATCAGCGTGCTCGACACCGCGTGCGCGAAGGTCGCGCTCGCGCACAGCGCGACGCCGGCCGCGATCGACGACACGAAGAAGCGGATCGAGCGGATCGACGCGGAAATCGCGTCGCTGGAGCGCGAGGCCGCCGGCGGCGCGCCGCACGACGAGCGGCTTGCCGAACTGCGTGGTGCGCGCGACACGGCGCTCGAACAACTCGCGAAGGACGACGCACGCTACGAAGCCGAGCGTGCGATCGTCGCCGAGATTACCGAGCTGCGCGATACGCTCGACAAGGCGCGCGGCCCGTCGGAAGACGGCCAGCCGGTCGACGTGCCGGCCACCCGCGACAAGCTCGCCGAACGCGTGGCGGCACTGCACGCGCTGCAGGGCGGCGAGCCGATGGTGCCGCTGCAGGTCGACGGCCATGTCGTCGCCGAGATCGTCGCTGCGTGGACGGGTATTCCGCTTGGCCGGATGGTGAAGGACGAGATCGACACCGTCCTGAACCTGCAGCCGCTGCTCACCGCGCGCGTGATCGGCCAGGATCACGCGCTCGACGCGATCGCGCAGCGCGTGCGCACCGCGACCGCGAACCTCGAGGATCCGAACAAGCCGCGCGGCGTGTTCATGTTCGTCGGGCCGTCGGGGGTCGGCAAGACCGAGACGGCGCTCGCGCTGGCCGACATCCTGTACGGCGGCGAACGCAAGATGGTCACGATCAACATGAGCGAGTACCAGGAAGCGCACAGCGTGTCGGGCCTGAAAGGCTCGCCGCCCGGCTACGTCGGTTATGGCGAAGGCGGTGTGCTGACCGAGGCCGTGCGCCGCAACCCGTATTCCGTCGTGCTGCTCGACGAGGTCGAGAAGGCGCACCCCGACGTGCTCGAGATGTTCTTCCAGGTGTTCGACAAGGGCGCGATGGACGATGCGGAAGGGCGTGAGATCGACTTCCGCAACACGCTGATCATCCTGACGTCGAACGTCGGGTCGGCCGCGGTGATGCAGGCGTGCCTGAACAAGCCGGCCGAGGAACTGCCCGATCCGGACGCGCTCGCCGAGACGCTGCGCCCGCAGCTGTACAAGACGTTCAAGCCCGCGTTTCTCGGGCGCATGAAGGTCGTGCCGTACTATCCGATTTCCGACGACGTGCTGGCCGAGATCATCGAGTTGAAGCTCGAACGGATCCGCCGCCGGATCGAGGCGAACCACAAGGCCGCGTTCGAATGGGACGAGTCGCTCGTCGAGGCGGTGCTTGCGCGCTGCACCGAGGTCGACTCGGGCGCCCGCAACGTCGACCATATCCTGAACGGCACGCTGCTGCCGGAGATCGCGGGCCACGTGCTCGGCCGGATCGCCGACGGCGAAGCCATCGCGCGTATCGCGGTGCGTGCGGACGAGGCCGGCGAATTCGCGTACACCGTCGAATGAGCGCGGCCGCGCAACGTCCAAGCATTGATGAACTGACCAAACCATGCCGATCAATCTTCCCGAGCTGCTGACGCCGATCAGCGACGCGTCGCCCAGCGGCGACGACCTGCTGTTTTCGAACGAATTCGACGCGATCCAGGACGCGCGGCGCTACGACGATCCGACGCTCGACCAGGGCGAATGGGTGACCGAGATCAAGGAGGCGGACTGGGGCTTCGTCGTCGATCAGGCAAGCGTGCTGCTGCGTACGCGCACGAAGGACCTGCGGCTCGGCGTGTGGCTGACCGAGGCGCTCGCGCTCGAGGACGGCATCACCGGCCTCACCGACGGTTATGCGTTGCTCGAGGGCCTGTGCCGTGAGTTCTGGGACACCGTGCACCCGCTGCCCGAAGGCGAGGACACCGAATACCGGCTCGGCAACGTCGCATGGCTCTCCGGCCGCACGGCCGAGCTGCTGCGCGCGGTGCCGATGACGGACGGTGCATCGAACGCATTCAGCACGCTCGACTGGGAAGTGGCGCAGCACGTCGCGCAGGCGATCAAGCGCGATCCCGATCACGCGGACGAGATCGCGCGCGGCAAGCCGTCGCTCGACCAGATCGATTCGTCGCGGCGCGTGACGCCGATCGCGTTCTACACGACGTTGCTGGCGAACCTGAAGGCGTTCGAATTCGCGCTCGATGCGTTCGAGGAGCGGCTCGTCGAGCGCGCGGGCGATTCGGCGCCGAGCTTCCGTCAGGCGCGCGACGCGTTCGAGACCGTGTACCGGCTCGCCGAGCGTTTTGCGCGCGAGCAAGGCTACACGGGCAGCGCGCCGCACACGCAGGCGGCGCCGCAGGCGCAACCCGAGCGCATCGAGCCGGTGTTCGGCAATTCGATCCAGACCGAGGAGACCCACGTGCAGCAGCAGACCGCGCCGCGCCCTCCGGTGACGCAGATGATCGCCGGCATCCAGAACCGCGCGCAGGCCGTCGACCAGTTGCGTGCGGTCGCGCGCTATTTCCGCCAGACCGAGCCGCACAGCCCGGTCGCGTATCTCGCCGACAAGGCGGCCGAATGGGCCGACATGCCGCTGCACAAGTGGCTCGAGAGCGTCGTGAAGGACGACGGGTCGCTGTCGCATATTCGCGAGCTGCTGGGCGTGCGGCCCGACGAGCAGTCGTAAGCGCCGGGCCTTGCACCTGAGAGCGCGGGCTCGGCGGGCCCGCGGCAGACAAGAACAGGGATTGACGCATGAACGTGACCGAACTGGCCCAGGCGATCCGCGGCGGCCTGGTTCAGCAGGATCGCCTGCTGAAGATCGACCTCCCGTCGCTGCCGAACAATGCGCTGGTGCCGCGCCGCGCCGTGATTCACGCCGAACTGGGACGCGATTTCAGCGTGGAGCTCGATCTCGTGTCGAGCGCGAGCGACATTGAGCTCAAGACGCTGATCGCGAAGCCGATCACGCTGTGGATCCAGCAGGCGGACAAATCGTATCTGCCGATCAACGGTCATATCCACACGGCGCGCAGGCTCGGCGCGGACGGCAGCCTGTCGGGCTACCAGCTGGCCTTCGCGTCGTGGATGCATTTTCTCAAGTTCCGCAGCGACATGCGGTACTGGCAGGACCAGACGATCGACACGATCCTGGCCGACGTGTTCGATGCGCATCCGCAGGCCAAGGGCCGATACCAGTTCGCGCTGTCGAAGCCGCTGCCGTCGCGCTCCTACTGTCGCCAGAGCGAAACCGACTGGAACTTCGTGCATCGGCTGATGGAAGACGAAGGGCTGTTCGGCTTCTGGCGCCATGCCGGGGACGGCAGCGCGCACACGCTGGTGATTACCGACGACCTGCATGCGGTCGACGAACTGTCCCCGAATACCGTCAGGTTCGACCGCTCGGGAACGGGCAGCGAAACCACGGGTTTCACGCAATGGGCCGCGTCGCGCACCCTGCAGAGTTCGCTGCACACCACGCGCACGTTCGACTACAAGTCGCCGTCATCCGCCGGCAACCCGAACGGCACGACGCTGCCGACCAAGGCCGATCAGGGCGACCTGCCGGGCCAGACCGAAATCTACGAATACACCGGTGCGTATACGTACGCGGGCCAGGATCGCGGCGAACACCTGTCGAAGATTCGCCTTGAGCAATGGGAGTCCTGCGCGAAGCGCTTTTTCGGCGTGGGCGGCGTGCGTGCGATCGATGCGGGCCGGCGCTTCACGCTGGCGGATCACCCCGAGCACGATCGCGATTCGGCTCAGGACCGGGAATTCGCGGCCGTGAAGGTGTCCCGGTACATCGAGAACAACCTGCCGATCTCGGACCACGAGGCCAACTTCCCGCACAGCCTGCAGGACCGTCTGGCGCAGGTGAAAGCCGGCCACGGTGAAGCCGCGGCCTTCGAGGTGGGGCATGACGACGGTTCGGCCGGGTTCTATCTCGTCGAAGTCGAGGCGCAACGCGCAGCCGTGCCGTATCGCAGCCCGTTCGAGCATCGGAAGCCCGAGATGCAGCTTGAGACGGCCATCGTCGTCGGGCCGAAGGGCGAAGAGGTGTATACGGACGAGCTGAACCGGATCAAGGTCATGTTCGTCTGGGACCGGCAGAACGCGGGCACCGAAACCGCGTCGTGCTGGATGCGCGTCATGCAGTCGGATACCGGCGGCGGCTACGGGGCCGTCCATATTCCGCGTGTCGGCGAGGAAGTGCTGGTCGGCTACATCGGCGGCGACTGCGACCGGCCGATCGTCATGCATCGCGTCTACAACGGAGCGACCAAGCCGCAATGGCATAGCGACGGGATCCTGTCGGGTTTCCGGTCGAAGGAATACGCGGGGTCGGGGCACAACGAGATGGTGCTCGACGACGCGACCGGGCAGAACCGTGCGCGCCTGTTCAGCAGCAGCGCGAATTCGCTGCTTCATCTAGGTTACCTGATCGAACAGAACGGCAACACGCGCGGCACGTATCTTGGCTCGGGTTTTGATCTGCGTACGGATGCGTATGGTGCGGTGCGCGCCGGGCAGGGGCTGTATGTGACGACGCATCCGAAGCAGGCGAACAGCCAGCCGCTCGATGTGAGCGAAGCGAAGCAGCAGCTTGCCAATGCGGAAGGGTTGATCGAGTCGATGTCGCAGGTCAGCGAGATGCATCAGGCTGAAGCCCTCGGGGCCGGTCACGATGCGCTGAAGCAGTTCGTCGATGCGACACAGAACAGCGTGACGGGGGCGACGTCGGGCGGCAGGACCGCTGGTGGCGGGACGGGCAGCGCGAATGCGTTCACGGAACCGGTGATGTTGTTCGCGAGCCCGGCGGGGATCGGGATGGCGTCGGAGCAAAGCATGCACCTGGCTGCGGATCGCCACGTCAACGTCGTGAGCGGGCAGAGCACGCATCTCGCCAGCGGGAAATCGCTGGTGGCGAGCGTCAAGGAGAAGCTCAGTCTGTTTGCGCAGAATGCGGGCATGAAGCTCTTTGCCGGGAAAGGTGCCGTCGAGATACAGGCGCAGAATGACAACGTCGAGATGGTCGCGCAGAAGACGATCAAGGTGCTGTCGGCGACCTCAACGATCGAAGGCGTCGCGAAGGAAGAGATTCTGCTGACTTCCGGCGGCGCGTATGTCCGGATCAAGGGCGGCAACATCGAGATTCATGCACCGGGCAAGATCGACGTGAAGGGCGGGCAGCACACGTTCAGCGGGCCGACGAGCATGCATAAGACGTTCAAGGCGGAAGGCAAGAAGGCAGACATGCGGATTCGATATGTAGATGCCGACGGCAACGTGCCGCACGGGGAACCGATCAAGTTCACGACCGAGGACGGGACCGAGCATAGCGTCGCGCTCGACGCGGAAGGCAAGGCGGAATTGAAGAACATCGATTTTGACGAGTTCGTGGCCAGTCAGTTCAAACGGACGGGGGAGTGAAAATGGGCAAGCCACTTGTTCAACATAACGTCTGTATTGATCTGCCGGGGGAGCCGGTCAAGTGCGCGGCCGAGACGGAATTGACGGTGCTGTTACGCAAGCATCGGGATGTGGTATTCGATATCCAGCTTCAGGCCGGCGCGACCTATACCGTCACCACGACGCACCCCGATCAACCGAACGGGCGCTTTTATGACACGAAGCGGAAGATGAATGTCGGCAAGACGACGTTCAAAGATGGGGAGCCGTGCCACATCTGGATCGGCCGTACTTTCGAGGGGAGTCTGATTCTCAAGCAGGGCGAGAAGGTGCTTGGGCACTATCCGATTGCCAAAATGGACTGCACAAAGGGCTGTACGGATGATCCGAAGGATAAACCAGCGCCGGTTCTGATTGTGCTCCACAACGATAAGGAGTGGGCGAAGGACCTGATCCGGATTTCGGATGCTGGAGTCCTGGGAAAAGCTGCTGCGGCACCGTCCTTGATGTCCGCTCTGGATCAGGCCCGCCAAGCGCAATCCAAAGGTGATTCATCCGGCCTGATGAGTAATAGCCCGTTCCAATCTAAAAAAACGATGGCGGGTGCGCCCAATGTTTTCTCGGGGGAGGCATTAAATGTTTCCGCGGACGGGCGGGAAATAAAATACTCCGTTCACATGTTTTCCGTAAAGCGGAATGCCGGTGTGGAGGAGCCAAATTGGGTGCTGAGATTCTTCAAAGAGGGTGACAAACCTTACGAATTCAAGCCTAATCCTCACGATGTCATATCGAGGAACTGGCTTCTGATGCAGGTCGGAAATATCGGTGCGTATATCAGGGATGCTTGGTATGGAAATGAGCCTTGGGCAAGGGATTTTTTTAAAAGATCATTTTTTTTAATCAAGCGTGGCGGTGAAACGGTACTTGCATTCTCCACCGTCCCGGAAGATTGGAAAACTCTGGGATTTTTATTGGTTGGCTATGCGCGGGAAGTGCAGCCCGGTACCAAGCTGGCAACGATAGCCGGAGGGGCTGGATCATTGTCATCCGCAGGAGCGGCGGCGTGGAATGCAGCCAAGGGATCCTTTTCCGGGAATGCACTGGTCGCATTCTTTATTGGGGCGGGTATAGACACGATCGTCTGGTTTTCGGATTCAAATCAGGATTTCAGGGATTTAATCGCAATATTGTTGGTGGATGCATTCAAGGCGGCATTGGTTGGCGCTGCAATAAGCTTGGCCAACGCTGGCATAGTTGCCATGGCTGCAGCGACCGGAGTGACTGTAGGTGCTCTGGCGATAGGTGGATTTGTCTTGATTTTGGGTGTTGGTTTGCTTGTTGATTATTTGTTCGATGCCAGTGGGAAGAAATTCGTGAAATTGCTATTTCACAATCCGAAGGCTATCGTGGATGAAATCGATGGCATGGTGCGGAGGGCCGGTAAGGCACTCGAAGAAAAGCTGCCGAAGGATTATGGTGACTATTATTCAGGGTCGCAGTGGATGATGCTTCCCTGAGGATTCACTTCCGGTAATTTTTGAGGATTTTTATCTGACGATGATGGAAGCAAATGTTGATGGCCACCCAGTCGATGACGGTTCGCCGATAGATTTTCATGGGAAGCTGGCTGCGATAGAGTTGGCTATTGGTTTGCTTGTGGCCGCCATATATTACGTATTTTTCAAGTTGGGTGTGATGGCGGATTTGTTGTGGAAATCGATAGTGGTTGTTCAGTTTTGTATATCGATTGTTTTGTTTGTTCATTATGTTATGAATCGGCAGCCTCGAAGGCTTTGGGTTGAGGGTGTTGTTTCGCTGTTTTACCTGGGGCCGTGGTTGATGATCGCATTGTTTTGGTTGTTCTATATATCATATGTTCCGATGCCTGGAATTTTGAAGGTTTCCGTGATCGCTGTATGCTTTGCTATTATTGGGTGGCACTCGTTCAAGGTTTTGTTGGATTTTCGTCGCGCCGTTAAAAGCGAATCGGTTGTGAAGACAATTTATTATGAAAGTGGTGAGAATTTGGTCTTCCGTAATTCGCTGGGTGGCTATATTGACCAATTGACTTCGCGGAATCCGTTGAAAGGGTCCTTGCTTTCAGTGGTTGGTTATTCGATGCCTTTTGCTGCGGCATTTGGGTTAGGTGCGAACCATGTTTTTGGTGAGAACGTTGGTCCTCATGTGCTGGGTGTTGTTTTGTCGCTCGTTGGGTTCCCGATGTCGATCTGGATCATTGGAAATGCCTACGTGCGATCGATTTTTTTTCGAGTTTATTTGCCGTTGAAGCTTGAACGAAAAACCGGGAAGAAAGTTATTCTGAGTTCATGAATAGCCTGATGCTCGCGGCGGTTTGAAGCGAAATTTCATATCCGCGTGATACCACGCAATTCTCGGAGAGAATCTGGTCGCCGGTGCGGTCCTCATCGTGTGCGCGTGTGTGCTCGGAACGCCACTGTTTCTGGTCGATTCGCCGCCGTTGACGATCGCCGCTGACGGAGCAACGAACGATGACTCTTCTGGATTACTTGAAACAGGCGTCCGATCAGTGAATGCCCGATTCTCGGGCTCCGCGCTACGGCGATCAGCTGCATAACATGGGCGGATGCGACCAAGTGTGATCCGCAACCAGTCGCCATATCCGAATCACGAACCGCCGATGCGATTCCGTGCCCGCCGCATATTCACTGGGTGTGGCGGATGGACCGCCGTCGCAGCTCGAAATGTCGATCCAGGATTTCGAGCAGTCGCCGGGCGTTGTCCGTTTGCGTGGGAACGCGCCGTAGCGCATGGTGAGCGGCGTGCCGAGGTCGCCCTCACAAGGTGGTGGCCGCCCCCAAGCCCCCCGCAACCCGCTGCCCGATCCCGGGATGAGATCTTGCGCTGCGGCGAAATGAACGCAGCGCTGTACACTGGCCGGGATGGCGAGAGGGCGATCCTTGAAGTTGGTTTTGAGCATACCCAGATAAGGCACCATTCCTATCAGCTCGCCGGCTTCCTCCGACATGATGGATGAAACTGCATCGAGCAATCCGACAAACTTAATCTGAATCGGCACGCCTTCAATAGCGAGATCCGTGTCGTCCCTGCGTTTGGTCATGCAATACACTGCACCGGAATTCCCCGCGATTGTTCCAGGCCTTCGCGGTACACACGCCGTTCGCGGACGGTTCTCCGCTGCGCTGCGAGTCGCTGCGGCAGGCTTGCTGTTCGTGTCCATGGCGGCGTGCAGCAAGTCGGATCCGACCTACACCAGCATTTCGACCGAGGCGCTGAACTACCTGCCGTACAACCTCGTTCGGTTCACGATCACCGACCAGTTCGGCAACAAGGCACGCGGCGGCGGTGATCTCGAACCTGGGGCAGGGGAGGGCAGCATCGCCTGCTGCTACTTGCTGAAGGGCACCGATTTCAAGGTTCAGTGGACGTATTACGATGCGGACGACTGGCGGCCGGGCGAGCAGGTGAAGAAACAACAGGCGGAGACGGACGTTTCATTGCCGCCGACGAGGGAGCCGGACTCGATCGGCTCACGCATTCTCGAAGTTCACTTCTATCCCGATCGTCATGTCGAACTGGCATTTCCCGGCGAGATGCTGGGCAGTACGCGATTGCCGATCGTCGACGTGTCGCGTGACCTGACGAAACGGTACGGCAAACGGCTCGACGAAAAGTACAAGGACAACGACGCCCAGTTGCACCGCCGGATTGCGAGAACCGTTGCGGAAGCCTGGATCAAGTACCGCTTCACCGATCGCAGCGACCTCGAGCAATACGCGTATTACGCGCTTCTGGTGAATCCTCGGTTCGACGCGCACCAGGAGGCGCAGAAACTCATTCAGTCAAGCAAGGGCAAGCCGGGCGCATTCGCGAAGGCGGTAGCCGCGCTGTCGCCTTCGGTTGTGAAGGAGCTTGGGCGAAACCGATTCCAGGCGGTCGCGGTGCCGTCGATTCCGGCGGGGCTGTTGCCGCCGCCACGTGAGGAGAACAGCCATGGCAGGAGCTAACGATCGAAACGCTATTCGACTCGATCCTGACGATGCTACGCCGCAGAGCGTTCGAATGGCCGTCGACAGGATGGCGACGGCCAACTATCCGAAGGGAGATTGTCTGCCGTGCGGGGCAACGATCCGTATCGGCGTGTTCTTCGTACCGCAAGGTCGTCCCTGATACGCAGGGCGTGAACTTTCTGCCGCATGCGGAGGTATTCCTGCGCTGGATCGCCGTGCGATATCAGGATCCGGAATTCCGTCATTCAGTGACGGATCCGGCGACCGAGTGGCGCAAGGATGTCGAAAAAGCCGACTACGACCGGCGCGATGCCAAGGCAAAGCTCGACTGGGCGATGATGGGCCGCCAACGGATGGATTCGCCCGAAATTCAAAAGCTGAAGCTCGCGAAGCAGGCGGCGGACAAGCGTTACAACGACCTGTGGAGTGACGTCCCGCCGAGCAACTATACGACGGTCTGGCAGCGCCTCGACAAGGAGGCGAAGGAGATGACCGGCAAGTGGGAGAAGATGCGGCCGGAATACGAGGCCCAACAGCAGCGCCGCTTCATGCAGTCGTTCAACAACAAGCTGACCTATACGCCGCTGTTCCTCGCGCCTGCGTTTGCGCGCCACGTCGAACTGAACGAGGACGAGGTTGCGCTGGTCAAGGCCTGGGAGCAGGGGTATTGGGGAAGAACCCGCTTCCGTCGGAGGTGATGGCGATGTTCGACATGCTCGTCCACGATACGTTGCTGACGAGTTGGCAAGATCACGTGCTCGCGCCTTCACTGTACTTCAGGACACGGGACAAGGACGTGTTTGGAAAGACCGACTACGTGAAGGAAGATAAGCAGCGCAAGAGCGACGATCTCACCGCCGAACGGGTCGAGCAGGCGAGCAGGCAGAGCCAGCAATGGGCGAAAAGCTACCAGCGGACGCCGCCCACGCATTGACGTCACTCAGCGGCGCGCAATTATCTATCGCCGACACCCCGCCACACCGGGGCGGCTCATCGTGAGCCGCCTCCCGCAAACTTACTGCCCCACCCGGAACTCGATCCGCCGATTCCTCGCCCGCCCGTCGGCCGTATCGTTCGGCGCGATCGGCTGATCCGGCCCGACGCCCGTCGTCGTCATCTGCTGCGGCGGAATGTTCTTCGTGATCAGGTAACCCTTCACCGCATCCGCGCGCGCCTGGCTCAGCGCGATGTTCGACGTCCGGTTCCCCGAGTTGTCGGTGTGGCCGATGATGTCGACCGTGCGGTTCTGCATCTTCGCGAGCGCGGCCGCCATCTGGTCGAGGATCAGCCGGCCCTGCGGCGTCAGCGTCGCGCTGCCGGTCTCGAACTCGATCGTGCGATTGGCGAGCGTCTGGTCGAGCACGCCCTGCTCGGACGCCGACACGCGCAACCCGTTCTTGATCGTGTACGTCGGGTTCAGCGTGTTCGCCATGTCGCTGGCGAGCTGCTGGCGCTGCGCCTCGTTGTGCACCTCGCCCTTCATCTCGATCTGCGTGCCGTTGATCTTCAACTGCCCCTTGCTGATCTGCTTGAGTTGCGCGCCGAGCAGCTTCTGCACGTTGGCGCTCCAGTTCGGCGGCGTCGCGACGTCGCCGACCTCGATCTGGTCGACGACGTTCGTCGTGCCGTAGGTATCGCGCAGCTTCTGCAGCACGGCGGCCTTGGTCGCCTCGTCGGGCACCTTGCCGCCGACGACGACCTGGCCGGGCGCCGCGTTCGCGGGCGGCGGCGTGATCGTGCCGGCCGTGCCGCGCACCACCGTGCCGGACGCGGTGCCGGCGCTCGGGTTCGACGACGGCAGCGCGGTCGTCGCGACCGTGCCGTTGCCGACCGGCGTGACGGTGGCGCCGGTGTTCTGCGCGAAGGCCGCGCCGCTCGCGACGAGGCCGGCGGCGAAGAGGGCGGCGAGGGCGGGCGAGAGGGCGGCCGAAAGACGGGCGCGCCGGGCGTGAATCGTGCGATGCATCCCGTCAGCCTCCGATGAACGCTTCGCGGAACGCGTCGATGGCGACGCGCAGCGAGAGTTGCGGTTGGTCGAGGTAGCTGACGAGCTTGCTGATCTGCTGATCGTTTTGCGCATGGGCGTCGATCCACTCGGGATCGTCGATGTCGATGTTGTGGGCGGCGTAGGTCTGCGGGTCGACCACGCTCAGCAGCGTCTTGGAAGACGCGCCGTTGAAGCCGATGATCAGCCGTTCGCGTTCGGCGATCGTGCCGATGAAGATCGCGAGCTCGAAGTCGGCCTGCGCGACGAACGGCGTGATGAGTTCGAGCCAGAACGCGGCGACGAGGCTGCGGTAGAACGGATCCACGGGCAGCGGTAGCGTGAGCCCGCGCTCGATGTGCGACGAGCCGCTCTGCATCACGGGCCGCAGCAGCGAGCCGAGCGCGAGCATCGCGCCGCGCAGCCGCACCGGATGGCCGCTTTCGAGCAGCATCTGCTGCAGGCCGTACAGCGACTGATGTTCGACGAAATCGTTGAAGGTACCGTCGTGCGACGTGCCGGGGCCGCCGACATCGATCGGCACCTGCGTGTCGCCGAGCGCCTGCAGCGCGCCGGGCGGCTCCTCCTTCGCGAGCAGCGCCGGCATCTGCGCCGCGACGCGCGACCACAGCCGCGCGAACGCGAGCGGGCTGCGCGCGAGGAACGCGAGCGGCCGGTCGACCTCGAGCGCGGTCGCGCCGAGGAACGGGAAGCGGCGCATCGACACGTCGTGGCTCGCCACCATGTGGCCCGCGATCGCGAGCTTGCTGCGCGAGCCGATGAATGCGAAATGCATCGGCTTCGCATCCTCGTAGACGATCTTCCAGCGTGGATCTTCCGCAAGCAGCTCGAGCGCCTGCGCGATCCAGCGATCGAGCGTCTGCAGCAGCTGCGGATTGTGTGCGCTCTTGACGAAGTCGCCGCGCGACGGAATCTTGCCGAAGTAGGCGATTTGCGCCTGAACGGTTTGCGTCATTGCGCCCCCTGTGCATGCGTTGCGTTGGCGGCCGCGACGGCCGGCGCGGCGGCCGGCGTGCCCGTGCCGGCGGACTGCGTTGCGTTCAGCGCCGCGCCCGCGCTCGCGTCGGCGACCGACGACGGCAGCTGCAGGCCGCGCAGGCTCTGCTGCTGCGGCTGGTCACCGCCGCCGCCGGACGGTTGAGACGTGCTGATGATGCGCATCGTTACCGACACGTTCACGCTGCCCTGCGCCCACGTCAGGTCGAAGGTGCCGTCCGGGCGGCGCTTGCGCTGCGCCGAGTTGATCAGCTTCTCGAGACCGTAGCGGCCCGGCTCGTTGACGAGCTGCACCGTGCGGCCGTCGAAGGTCGTCGCGGACAGCGTCGCGCCCGGCGAGCCCTGCGGGTTCGGCCAGACGAAGTTGGTCCACTGCGGCGGCGTGTTGCGGTAGCGCAGTTGCTGGCCGTCGATCGCGATCGTGTATTCCGTCGTGCCCGTGCTCGGCTGCGGCAGGATCTGGAACACGGTCTGCGGCTCGGACGACGCGGCCGCGCTGCCGGCGGCGCCGCCCGCGAGCGGTGCGACCCAGCGTGCGAAGCCGTTCGTGAAGTCCGGCGTGAGCCCGATGCCCATGTCGCCCCACGTGCGGGCGGCGAGCGTGTCGCCGCGGCGTACCGCGAGCGGCCCGAGCGTCGTGCCGACGAACTTCGCGATCGAGCCGTCCGGACCGAACACCTGCGCGATCTCGCCGGCGCCGGCCTCGACCTTGGCGTTCGCCGCGAACGGGTACTTCGTCGCGAGCGAGTTCTGGAACGGCTGGTAGACCTGCGCGTTCCACACCTTGTTGACTTCGGCGCTGGCCGGCTGGATCACGACCGCGAACGCCTGCATCAGCGGCCGCACGAGCAGCGGGCGCAGCGACTTGCGTTGCGAATCGGTGAGGCCCGTCAGCATCTGCTCGTCGACGAGCTTCAGCGAATCGGCGAGCTCCGAACCGTTGCCGTCGAGCGTCTGCTGCATCAGCTGGCGCGCGCCCGGGCCCGGGTCGCCCTGGTTCTTGATCACATTGAAGCGGGTACGGACCTTCGACAGCGAATCCATGTAACCCTTGAGCATCGACGTGCCGTCATGCGTCGCGACGATCCGCGCGAGCCCGATGAACTCCTGGCCGATCGGACCCATCGGCACCTCGGCCGGATTGCCGTTGATGTCGATGTTGGCCGCCGCCACCTGGCCGGCCTGCGAGCGCGTGAACAGCTGCTTGACCCAGTTCACCACGCCCGTCTGCGCCTTCTTGATGGCCACGTTCGCGAGCGACGGGTTGTCCCACGACGTCTGGTCGTACGCGGTCTCGAGGATCTTGCGGATCGGCGAATCCTGCGGGTCGCCGAGGCGGTTCATCCCGTCGACGGCCTGGCCGAAGCTGCTGAAGCCCTGCACCGCGATGCCCTGCATGAACTTCTGCCAGTGCTGCGCGTACTCGGTCTTGTACATGCCGACGAGCGTCTTCTGGATCTGCTCGGGGCTGCCCTCGAGCGTCAGGTCGTCCTGTGTCGACGTGTTCAGCACCCAGTCCTTCGCCTGCAGCTCCTTGGTCGCCGCGTCGCGGATCGCCGGCTGCACGTAGTCGAACCACGCTTCGCGCGTGAACGTGCCCGGAATCGCGTAGCTGCCCGCCACGAGCGACTGGTTGCCGTCGCCGACGATGCGCGCGATGGTCATCGGCGCGAAGCGGGTCGACGCGCGCGCCTTGATTTCCTCGTAGACGCGCTGGCGGGCCGGCATGCCGCGCACGACGCGGCGCAGGTTCTCGCGGGTCTGATCGACGAGCGCGAGGTTCGCGTCGATCATCGGCCAGTCGTCGTCGTTCACGCGGGACAGGTAGAACGAGATCATGCGCTCGGCGCTCTTGATCATCTCGTCGCGCGGCATGTTGCCGCGATTCGTCTCGAGCCAGCCGCGCCAGAAGCGGGCGAGCTGGTCGGTCAGGTGCGCCTGCTCGACGTGGCGCTTGTCGGACAGCATCAGGTACGTCTTCAGCGCGTTGTACGCGTCCTGCACGTTGGTCGGCGACGCGTCGCTGTAGAGGCCGCCCTGCGGTGCGGCGGGCTGTTGCGCGGCGGCCGGCGCGGGGCCGGACGCGGCCAGTGCGGCACCGGCCTGCGGCGCGGCGCCTGCCGCGTTGGTCGAGACCGGCAGCGTGCCGCCCTGCACGGCGCCCGATTCGGGCGGGCGCGTCATCGGCACGAGCTGTTCGGGGTGCGCGTTCACGTCCTTCATGAACGACGCGAGGTTCTGCGACACCGGAGCCAGCAGGATCTGGCGCACGCCGTTGTAGTACTCGGTCAGCAGGTGCTGCTCGAGACGGTCGCCCTGGTACAGGCCGAGCGACACGGACAGCGGCTTGTCGCGGCGGAACTGCTCGAGCTGCTCGATCCGGTCTTCGAGGATGTCCATCGCCTGCAGGCGCGACTGCAGGTCGTTGCGGCCCTGTTGCAGGCGCGTGACGTTGTCGAGGTCGGCCTGCACGTTCGACACGAGTTGCTGGTTGCCGATCGTGGACCAGGTCCAGCCGCCGAGCGCGAGCGCGAGCGCCGCGACGAAGCCGAAGAAGGTGGCGTAGCGCAGCCGCGTCTTGGTCGGGCTCGCGAACTGGCGCACCGTCTGGCGGTCGGCGAAGATCACCTTCGAGAACAGGTCGCGCAGGAAGAAGCCGTTCTTCGAGAAGGCGCTGTGCGGCTTCGGCAGCGCGTTTCCGTCGAGGCCGAAGCGGTGCGCGATGCGCTGCGCGGCCGCGCTGTTGGTTTCGCCTTCCTGCAGGGCGCTGGTGAAGTAGAAGCCGCGGAAGATCGGCTTGTACTGGAACGGGTTGTTCTCGAACAGCGTCGCGAGGAACGCGCGCAGCGACGGCTTGATCGTCGAGAATTCGAGCGGGAAGCTCAGCTGGCCCGGCGACAGCTGGTTGCCGCGCGACAGCGACAGCTGCGCGACGCTGATCTCCTTCAGCCCCTCGTAGAGTTCCTCGAAGTGCGTATCGAACTGCGCGACCACGTCGCGCTTGTCGTCGGGCTCGTAGGGCAGGGTGGCGCCCCACACGCGGTCGTACTCGTGCTTGTCGCTGCTGCTGAAGAATTCGGTGAAGCCGGTGATCAGGTCGGCCTTCGTGAACATCACGTAGACCGGCGCGAACACTTCCAGCTTTTCCGTCAGCTCCTGAACGCGCTGGCGGAGGTTTTTCGCGAGGTTGATCGCGAATTCGGGGCGGTTGCCGGTGAGTTCGGCGATGCTCGCGGTGACGATGATGCCGTTGATCGGCGCCTTCGGGCGATAGCGCTTGAGCAGGCCGAGGAAGCCGAGCCATTCGCTGCGGTCTTCCTCGTGCACCGAATAGCGGCCGGCCGTGTCGAGCAGGATCCCTTCGGTCGTGAAGAACCAGTCGCAGTTGCGCGTGCCGCCGATGCCGTGGATCACGGCGCTGTTCTTGTCCGCGAACGGGAATTGCAGGCCGGAGTTGAGCACGGCGCTGCTCTTGCCCGCGGCCGGGTTGCCGATCACGATGTACCACGGCAGTTCGTACAGCGCGGAGCCGCCCGACACCTGGCCGATCTTCGATGTCTTGATCGTCTTCACCGCATCCGACAGGCGCGTGCGCAGCACGTCGAGGTCGGCGGTCTTCGAATCGGGGGCGAGCGCGGCGGCGGCGGGCGCGGCGATCTTGCCGGTTTCCGCCTGCTCCTCGAGCACCTGGCCGAGCTGCTGGTTCGCGCGCTTCACGCGCCAGCGGCGCCACAGCGCGACGACGAGCCACAGCGCGAGGATCGCCGCGAACGCGATCGCCGCCCACAGGAGCGGCAGCTGCAGCATGTCGGCGACGATGAAGAGAATCGCCGCTAGCGCGACGATCCCGACAATCGAGAGCGTACGCGGATGAGTCAGCACGTTGAGGATGCGTTGCATAGGACGTTCAGGTTCCGGTGCGATTCGGTGAGGCGACGCAGGCGCGCCGAGCGGCAAGGGTGGCGCCGCGATGTGTCGCCATGCTGTCAAACGGGATGAAGGGGGCTGGCATCAATGCGCCCGCGGCATCGGAGAAGGCGCGCGCATTAATGAAAGGACGCTGTGAGATTTAAAACGGAAGCGGCGGCCGGAAAAAATCGCGCACCGGAATGCCCGATTTTTTGCGTCGCCCGTATCGTTTCCTGCCGGGATATTTAAAAGCCCCATGCCGCCCTCATTATTTCCTGTCCGGCAGCCCTGGCTAGCTGCCGCGTCCCAGTTTAAAACCGGGTTTATGGTATTCCACGTGCCCGAGATCCATCATTTTCCATCGGCCGCCCCAGGTCAGGCCGACTTGCTCGGCGACCTGGCCGTACAACTCGTAGCCGCGCATCGCCCAGGGATCTTTCTCGGAAATGACCAGCTTGCCGTCGCGCAGGAATGCGTTGTCGGCCGCCAGCCCGAATTGGTGATAACTCTGGAAGGCCGCCGCGTTGGTCACGTTGCTGCCCATCTGTGCCAGCCGGTTCTGCCGTTCCGGGCTTCGGTACCCTTCCAGCAGTGCCATCTCATAACCGTGCTGTTCGTGCATGATCTTGTAGACCAGCAGCAGACGCGTACGGAAATCCGGGTCCAGCAGGTTCCAGTCGCGGCTCGCATCCTTGAGTGCCGGGCGTATCTGCTCGACTTCCTTGGTGGCGAAGACTTCCGGCGGCAGCGGCGGCGGCGGTACGAGCTGCTCGCCCTGCAGCAGCGCGGCGATCTTCTCGTCGGGCACGCGCGCCGTGTCGTCATACTGGAACAATTGCCGGCCGCGTAAAGCAATGGCGACCAATGGCGGCGTCGCAAGAATACCTGCCGATACCATAATCATCAAGCGCCGTCGAACCAGTAAATTTTGCACATCGTTTAATGCGCCGCGCGTAACGCTTGCCGATTTAACAATCTGACTCCGCGTGCGCGCGGCGCGATCGTTCGCACGGCGCGTAAGACGGCCGTGAAACTGGGCGACGGATTCGAAAACGGTCGCGCGGATACCCGGTAAAAGCAACAGTGCCGCAACCGCAACGGCAAGGGCGAAATAGGCGACGAGTGCGACGGCAATCAAGGAAATCCCCGGAAATTGGAATTGATTGTGTTTTGCAATGCTTGCTCTTAGAATCAGGCTGCTTCGAGAGGCCGGGCTATATTATCGCGGTGAATTAAACCAGGATTCAATGAGACGCTGAATGAGTGCGCCGGAAAATTCAAATTCGAAAACTCCGCCCAGCCTGCTGTCCGATACTAAACCGGCAGGCGAGGGAGGACCTCAGCAGTCGCGCATTCTCGCGAATCTGGAAGGACGTGTCACGCCGCCCGCCGAACCGCCGCGCCGTTCGCTGAAGGCGCCGATCGCCGCCGTCGTCGCACTGGTGGTTGCCGTCGGCGGCTGGGGTGCGTGGCGCATGCAGCAGCACTCGGGCGAACCGGTCGCCGCCGTGACGGCCGCCGCCGAGCCCGCGGCCGCCGCGCCGGCCAAGGCCGTACCGGCCAGCAACGCCGTCGCGCAAGTCGCGCAGAATGGCGCATCCGCCGCGTCCGCCGTGCAACCGGCCACGATCGTCAACGACGATTCGGCATCCCAGGCCGTTGCCTCTGCATCGTCCGCGTCCGCCGCCGACGGCAGCCGCCTGTCGCGCGCACTGGCCAATGGCGCCGACGACGCATCGGGCGCAGCCACGGCCGGCGCGGCTGCAGCCGCCACGGCCGCAGCAGCCGCGACGACGAAGACCGCGAAGGCCGACGCCACGAAGAGCACGAAGGTCGCGGCGCACGGCAAGGCCGACACCAAGGCCGATGCCCGCAAGCATCGCAAGGAACAGGAGGCGGAGCTCGCGCAGGCGAAGAAGCGCCGCGACGCGGCCGCGACCCGTACCGCGAAGGCGGCCGGGAAGGACGATCCGGATGCCGACCTGCTCGCGGCGCTCGTCGCGCGCACGAAGCCGGCCGACAAGAAGCTCGCCGCGCAGAAGGGCCAGGCCGTGCCGACCAAGACGGCCGCGACGTCCGGCTCGCTCGCGTCGCGCGTGAAGGAATGTTCGGAGCGCGGCTTCTTCGAAGATCAGCTGTGCCGCTGGCGTGTGTGTGACGGCCACTGGGGCAAGGACCCCGCGTGCCCGAGCGCCGCACAGTCGGAGACGCGGCAGTAGCGCGCGTTGCGCCTGCCGCCGCGCTTGGTCCGCGCCGCCCGTTGGGCGGCGCGTTGCTTTTGGGGGTGAGGAAGCTGCCGGTATGATGCGGCCTGATGCTGTCACGAGCGCGTCACGCCCGTCGGGCATACGTCTCCATTCCTTTCCCGGCGCGGGCCCGCGACCCGCGATGTGCGGCGCGTCGCGCGCCGCACGACCTTCGACACGATGGACCTGATCGTACAGACTTACGGCGCCGATACGTCCGGCATGGTGTGCGGCTTCCGCTTCGTGCCCGGCGGCGCCGGCGCGACGCTCGACGCCGACGCGGCCGCCGCGTGGCTGCGCACGTGCCGCGAACACGGCACAGGCGCGTCGGGCGATTTCGTCTGGCTGCATTTCAATCTCGCGCATGGCGCGAGCGAGCGCTGGATGCGCACGCATCTCGGGCTGCCCGACAGTTTCTTCGAATTTCTCCACGAGGGGTCGCGTTCGACGCGCATCGAGCAGGAAGACGGCGCGCTGCGCGCGATCGTCAACGACGTGATGTTCAACCTCGAGCTGACGCCGTCGGAGATCGCGACGCTGTTCGTCCACGTCGAGCAGCGCATCATGGTGACGGCGCGGCTCAAGCCGCTGCGCTCGGTCGACACGCTGCGCGCGTGCGTGCGCGATGGCGAGCGGTTCAGGTCGCCCGCGGAACTGCTCGTGCACCTGCTGCGCGACCAGGCCGACCTGCTGATCCAGATCATGCGGCGCACGAGCGTCGACGTCGACCGCATCGAGGATCGCTTCCTGTCGCAGCGGCTCACGTCGAGCCGTATCGAGCTCGGCGCGATGCGCCGCACGCTGACGCGCCTGCAGCGCATGCTCGCGCCGGAACCCGGGTCGATCTTCCGGCTGCTCGCGAAGCCGCCCGCGTGGCTGCACCTGGAAGACGTGCAGGAGCTGCGCGAATCGACCGAAGAGTTCTCGCTCGTGCTCGCCGACCTGGCGGGGCTCAACGAGCGGATCAAGCTGCTGCAGGAAGAGATCGGCTCGCGTCTCGACGAGCAGAACAACCGGACGCTGTTCACGCTGACGCTCGTGACCGTGATCGCATTGCCGATCAACATCGTCGCCGGCTTCTTCGGGATGAACGTCGGCGGCGTGCCGTTCTCGGAAAACAAGCACGGCTTCTGGCTGATGGTGCTGCTCGTCGCGGGCTTCACCGCGCTCGCCGCCTGGTGGGCATTCCGGCGTCGCGACGACCGCTAGCGACGCATCGGCGCCGCGGCGCGGTCGCGCGTGCGTCGGGCGGACGAAAAAAGGGCCTCGCATGCGAGGCCCGTCAAAGGTCGGAGAAGCCGGTACGCCGTCCGGCGCCGCAGGCTGCGCGGCGCCGGACGGCTGCGCACCGTTACTGCGTCACTACCTTGCGCGGCTTGAAGATGCCCTGGTATTGCAGTGCCGGGCGTTCCTTCGTCGTCAGCTCCACGCCGCCGAAGGTCGGCGTCTGGCGCAGCTTCATCGCGGCCGGCGAAGCGACCGAGCCGATCGACGTCGAGCGCGAAGCCGGCGCGAGATTGTTCGCGACGAGCAGCGCGGCTTCGCTCTTCAGGTTCGCCAGCAGTACCGGATCGGTCGAGCCGTTGACCTGCGTGAGCAGCCCGCTCCAGGCCGCGTCGCTGTAGTTCACGACGTAGTAGTCGAGACCGCTCGGGTCGGCGACCACGCCCGTGCAGCCGTCGATCCGCGTCTGCGTCTGCGTGTCCTTCAGCGCGAGCGTCGTGCGTTTCGCGAGACCCTGGCCGTACGCGAGCGTGATCGGCACCGTCCACTGCAGGCCCGGATACGCGTTCTTGTTCGGGAACGGCTGCTGTTTCAGCGTGACGATGGTCTGGTTCTTCGTCAGGTCGCACTGCGTGTCGAGCGAGATCAGCGGCACGCCGGTCTGACGCACGTAGCTGTCGCCGATCGGGCCGACCGCCTGGCCGCTTTCCTTCGACAGCGCATCCCACAGGCGCTTCGGCGTACCGTTGCCGAACGAGTAGTCGACCAGGTACTGCTGCAGACCCTTGCGCAGTGTCTGCTCGCCGAGATAGTTCTCGAGCGTCTTCAGCACGTGACCGCCCTTGTCGTACGTGAACGCGCTGGCGCTCAGCACGAAGTCGTTCGACGCCCAGCCGTTGAAGTTCGGCGCGACCGGGAATGCGTTCGGGCCGATGTCACGATTGATCACGCGGTACTTGTTCTTCACCTGGTCGAGCCAGCTGAACTCGTCGGGGAAGAACTGGATCGTGGTCTTCGTCTCGAAGAACGTCGCGAACGATTCGTTGAGCCACACGTTGTCCCACCAGTCGGTCGTGACGAGATCGCCGAACCACTGGTGCGCGACTTCGTGCGTCAGCACCTCGTTGCCGTAGTGCGACATCGGCTGGCCCGGCTGCGGCAGGATGTCGTCGGCGAACTCGAGGATCGACCCCCAGTTCTCCATCCCGCCGAAGTTCAGGTCCTTCTGGTCCTTGAACGCGTCGTTCGCGGCCACCGTGTCGAACTTCGTGAGCGGCAGCGCGATGCCCGTGTAGCGGTAGTAGAAGTCGAGCGCCTGCTTGGTGCGGTCCATCGCCGGCTTCGCCCACTCGCTCATGCCCGGCGGCGTGAACACGCGCAGGTGCAGGCCGCCCTTGCCGCCCGGCAGCGGGCTCGTGAAATCGTCCTCGTAGGTGTCGAACATGCCGCCGCCGAAGAACAGCAGGTACGACGGCATCGGCGGGGTCTTCTCGAACTGCACGAGCTTGTAGCCGCCGCCGACGTTGGTCGACGGCTTTTCGGCCGCGTTCGACACGACGCGCCAGCTCGACGGCACTTCGGCCGTCACTTCATAGGTCGGGCGGAAGGCCGGCTCGTCCCAGCCCGGGAACCACTGGCGAGCCAGGTTGGTTTCGCCCTGCGTCAGGATCGCGCCGCTCGTCTTGCCGTCGGTGCCCTTCAGGTCGACCCGGAACACGCCTTCCGCGGCCGAGCAGCCCGGATACGGATCGTCGCCGCAGCTGCCGCCCGTCTTCGTGCCCGGATCGTCGTACGACTTGAAGTTGATGATGCCCGACCACTCCATGTGCAGCGAATAGGTGCCCGGCGAGATCGTGCCGCTCACGGGCCGCAACTGATAGAAGTCACCCTTGTCCTGCGGCGTCGCAATCAGCTGGATATTGCCCGGCTGCAGCGTGATGCGGCCGTTCGTGAACTTGATCCGGTGGCCGGCGATCACGATGTTGTTGACCGGCTTCAGCACCTTGATTTCGACGTCGGCGCGGCCGTCGAACGCGTTCAGCGCGTCGTTCGGGCGGAACCACAGCCGGTAGTTCACGGGCACCACGGTGTCCGGCAATTCGACAGGCGATACGCTCTTGTCGACGTTCGATGCGCTCGGCGGCGCGGTGACGGCGGGCGACGAGCCTGAATGCGGCGCGCCGGCGGAGCTGAGCGCGGAAGCGGAGCCCGCACCGCCGTCGTCGCCGCCGCACCCGGCGAGTGCCAGTGCGGCGACGAGCGGCAGATAACGCATCTTGCGAATATGGATCGACATGACTGAAACCTCGATTGTTGAAGGAATCGTTCAGTGCTGCGAAAACGCCGGCAAAAGCCATCCCCTCGCCGTTAATCAACGGCGAAAAAATGGCAATGACGGATTATTCGAAAAGACGGTAGCCGACTACGTGAAGGTAATCATGGTTTACTGCCCCCTCTGGATTTCCGGATATTGGTTAACTTGCCAGTTCAAAATGGCCGGACGCGTGTTGTACTGAATTGATTTCGCGCGCACGACACCGGGCCGCGCGCCCGGCGGGGCGCGCAATCCCTTTGAACCGACGACCTACGGGGCTGGCCGGGCCAGGCCGCAGGACGGAAGGAAGGCGGGTTGCCATTCCGTAAATGCGCCGTCATGCGGCTTCAAGGTTTGTCGGCTTGCTCCAAGGATGCGTAAATATACTTGATGGTTTTGGGTAAAGGAAACGAAAAATTTAGAAAGAGCATCTATTGAATTCTCCGCGCTTCATTGAATGCTGGAAGTCATTAATTCGCTTTCCGTTTAGCTGATGATTTCGTAGTTTTAATCTATTAACGATCTTGGGCTGCCGCGAAAACTACGAAATCCGGCGTGGAGCGGCACGCTCGGTACAATGCATCGACGACCCGCTCACCGATCGCCGCGAGGAGGCCCTTCCATGCCACGTACCCTGTTCCGTTTCGCGCCGCTGCGCGCCGTGCCGATGCTGTTCGCCGCCGTGCTGCTGCTGCTCGGCGGTTGCGCGGGGCTGACGCGCGACCCCGTGCGCGTGTCGGTCGCGGGGCTCGACCCGCTCGTCGGGCAGGGGCTCGAGATGCGCTTCAACCTGAAGCTGCGCGTGCAGAACCCGAACGATGCGCCGATCGAGTACGACGGCATCTCGGTGTCGCTCGACCTGAACGGCACGCCGTTCGCGAGCGGCGTCAGCGATCGCGCGGGCACCGTGCCGCGTTTCGGCGAAGCGGTGCTCGACGTGCCGGTGTCCGTGTCCGCCTTCGCCGCCGCGCGGCAGGCGTGGAACCTGCCCGGCGCGGCCGCGAACGGCGAACTGCCGTATGCGCTGCGCGGCCGGCTCGCCGGCGGCGTGATCGGCACCGTGCGCTTCAACGACGCGGGCACGCTGCGCATGCCGGTCATGCCGGGGTGGGGCGGGTAGGCCATGCGGTTTCCGGTAACGTCGCTCAAATGTCAACGAAAATTGACGATTTTACGGTCTTCAATGCTTATCGTCGCGTGAGGTCGATTTTTGCGGGCGTTGCCCCTACACTTGCCGATGTCCGAGGGCCGGACATTCATTTCAGGAGCAAACTCATGGCGGCAAAATTCGAGATTAAGAAAGCCACGAACGGTCAGTACTACTTCCACCTGAAGTCGGCGAACGGCGAGATCATTCTCGCGAGCGAGCGGTACGAAGAGAAAGGCAGCGCGAAAAACGGGATCGCATCCGTGCGGGAAAATGCGCCGCTGGACGAGCGCTATGAGCGCAAGCTCGCCCACAACGGCGAGCCGATGTTCAATCTGAAGGCGGCCAACCATCAGGTCATCGGCACGAGCGAAACGTACAAGAGCGTGCAGGGCCGCGAGAACGGCATCGCGGCCGTCAAGCGCGATGCGCCCGGCGCGGAAGCCATCGATCTCGCCTGACGGTCGATCGCGCCGCGACGCATGCTTTCGGGCGGGTGTCGCGGCGCCCGTTTTGCCGGTCCGGGCAAAGCGCGGTATGGTGTGGTCCGCGCGGTGAATTCCCGCCGCCATCGATGCCAACCGTAACCGAGTTCGCGTGACCGATTTCCCCGTTTTCCACTGGACCGACGCCGACGGCGCCGATCATGCCGTGCGCTGGCGCTCCGAAGCCGGCGTGCCGCCGCCCAAGCGTGCGGTGCCCGCCGACGATCGTCTTGCCGCCGACGCGGCTTACCGCCTTGCTTGCGAGGGCACCGCGCTCGTCTGGCAGGGTGATTTCCAGAATGCGCGCCAGCTCGTGCAGGCGATGGCGCGCCGTGTCGAGCGCAAGCCGAAGAAGGCGAAAGCCGCGGCCGGCGTCGACGCATTCAACCTGCATCGTCTCGCGCAGTCGCAGCGTGCGCGCACGCTCGGGATGCTGCTGATCCCGCTCGACGCCGACTACACGATCCCGCTGCGCCGTGCGCCCGACGTGCGTGCCGCCTGCGAGGAGGCGTATGGCCCCGGCGGCGCGCCGTCGGTCGTGTCGCTGCGCGAACTGCTCGGTCTCGTCGGCGCGCATGAGTGGCGCAAGAAGGGCGTACCGATTCCGGCGCTCGGCGGCGCGCCGATCCACCCGCACTATGGCGTGTTCTCGCCGGTGCGCGGCGAATACGTCGACCTCGTCGCGCGCGCGCCGCTGCCGGCGACATCGCTCGCGTTCGACATCGGCACCGGCACCGGCGTGCTGGCGGCCGTGCTTGCGTCGCGCGGCGTCGAGCGCGTCGTCGCGACCGACCAGGATCCGCGTGCGCTGGCGTGCGCACGCGAGAACGTCGCGCGGCTCGGCCATGCGAGCCAGGTCGACGTCGTCGAAGCCGACCTGTTTCCGCCCGGCCGCGCGCCGCTCGTCGTCTGCAACCCGCCGTGGGTGCCGGCCCGGCCGAGCGCGCCGATCGAATACGCGGTCTACGACCCCGACAGCCGCATGTTGCGCGGCTTCCTCGCGGGGCTCGCCGCGCATCTCGAGCCGGGCGGCGAGGGCTGGCTGATCCTGTCCGATTTCGCCGAGCATCTCGGCCTGCGGCCGCACGAAACGCTGCTGCAATGGATCGACGAAGCCGGCCTCGTCGTGCTCGGCCGCGACGACATCCGCCCCGCCCACCCGAAGTCGACGGACGCCGACGATCCGCTGCACGCGGCACGCCGCGCCGAAGTCACGTCGCTGTGGCGGCTCGGCGCACGAGCCTGACCGCGCATTTTCGGTAAACTGTCGCCATTCCTCACGAATTCCCGCCGCCGGGCCGTGGTCGACCGACCGTGGCCCAGCGCCGCATCACGATGTCGAACAAGACCCACGAAATCCGTCCGGAGCAGTCCGTCGAGCTGCTGAAGGAACTGCACATCCTCACCCGCGACGGGAAGCTGAACCAGGACAGCCGCCGCAAGCTGAAGCAGGTCTACCACCTGTTCCAGTTCATCGAGCCGCTGCTCGCCGGCGTGCAGGCCGACCAAGGCAACGTGACGCTCGTCGATCACGGTGCCGGCAAGTCGTATCTCGGCTTCATCCTGTACGACCTGTTCTTCAAGCAGCAGCCGGGGCACGGTACGCCGGCGTTCGCGTCGCACGTGTACGGGATCGAGACGCGCGAGGAGCTCGTCACGCGCTCGACCGAGCTGGCCGCGCGGCTCGGGTTCGGCGGCATGTCGTTCCTGAACCTGTCGGTCGCCGACTCGATCACGTCGCCGCGGCTGCCCGAAACCGTCGACGTCGTCACGGCGCTGCATGCATGCGACACGGCGACCGACGACGCGATCCGCTTCGCGCTCGCGAAGCGCGCGCAGCACATCGTGCTGGTGCCGTGCTGCCAGGCGGAAGTCGCGGGCGTGCTGCGCAAGAACAAGGGCAAGTCGCTCGCGAACGCGCTGACCGAGGTGTGGCGGCATCCGCTGCATACGCGCGAATTCGGCAGCCAGATCACCAACGTGCTGCGCTGCCTGCAACTCGAGGCGCACGGCTACCAGGTCAGCGTGACCGAACTGGTCGGCTGGGAGCATTCGATGAAGAACGAGCTGATCATCGCGCAGTACAAGAACCTGCCGCGCCGGCGGCCCGGCGAGCGGTTGAACGAGATCCTCGGGATGTTCGGCCTTGCTGAACTGAACGAGCGCTTCTTCGTGGCGCAGGCCGCGCGAGCAGGCGGCGAGGCCGCCGAGCCGGCCGAAGGCTGACGCACGGCCCGCGCGGCGCGTCAGACGTCGTCGCCCGGCCTGCGCATCCATTCGCGCCAGCCGTCATGGCCGAGGCGGCGCAGCGTTTCCTGATTCTTTTCGTAGATCGCGGACGCGTCGGGAAACGCGTCGACCGCGCGTGCGATGCTGTCCTCGCGCAGCAGATGCAGGATCGGGTACGGCGCGCGGTTCGTGTAGTTCTCGATGTCGTCGGGCGCGGTGCCTTCGAATCGGTATTGCGGGTGGAAGCTCGCGATCTGCAGCACGCCGTCGAGCCGCAACTGCTGCACCAGCCGTTCGGCAAAGAACAGTGCGTCGTTGTAATCGACGAAATCGGCAAACGCATGCGGGAAGATCAGCAGCGTCGTATCGACCTGCCGCGGGTCCGCCGCATCGAGCGCGCGCAACTCGGTCTCGAGTTCGGCGAGCGCATCTTCCAGCGTCGTCGCGTCGCTGATCGCGTAGCGCACCTGTTCCTTCACGTAGACGCTTTTCGCGAACGGGCACAGATTGAGCCCGATCACCGCGCGCGCGAGCCAGTGCCGGGTGGCGGCGAGGATGTCGTCGTGCGATTCGGGGCGGGTGTCGGTCATCGTGAAAACCAGTCGGGCGGAAGAACGGCGAGGGCCGCATTGTAGCGGGCGCGCCGCGCGCCGGCGCATGCGCCGCGTCAAGCGCAGGCGGCTTCGATCAACTGCGTGACGAGCGCGGGCGCGGTGCCGATCGGCGTTTCGCCGTGCCGGTACGTCTGGCTCGCCGCATAGATGCCTTCGACCACCAGCGCAAGCGCGTCGGCCAGCGCCTTCGGCTGCCGCGCGCCGGCGCCTTCGCATAGCGAGACGAGCCGTTTCATCAACTGTTCCTTGTTTTGCGCGACGCGCTCGCGCGCCGGGTGCGACGCATCCGGGAATTCGGCGGCCACGTTGACGAACGGGCAGCCGCGATAGTCCTTCTGCGTCGCGCGCTCGGCAAGATCGACGAAATACTGGATCAACTGCGCCTTCGGCTGCCCCGGGTGCTTCGCGGCGCTCGTGTCGAGCCGCTCGAAGAAGCATGCGTCCATCCGTTCGAGATACGCGAGGATCAGCTCGTCCTTCGACGAGAACTGGCGGTACAGGCTCATCTTGTTGACGCCCGCGCGCTCCACGACCGCCTCGACGCCCACCGTTCGCACGCCTTCCCTGTAAAACAGCTCCTCGGCGGCACGCAGCAGGTGCTCCTGTGCGGTGGCGCCGTCGATCGGCCGGCGCGTACGCCGCGCCGGCGGTTTGTCGATCTCGATGCCCGACATGATGACCCTCGACTACGTGATGAATTGCTTGACATGTTACCGACTGGTAACTACGATCGCAACACACTTGTGACCGGTCGGTAACAATCGCGCCGGATCGACAGACGAATGCCAAGCGTCGGCCCGGGTCAGCCGACGTTGCAATGCGCGGCGGAGGTGGCCTGATCGGGGCGGAGCAGGTGCGATGGCGCCGGAGCCGCCAACTGGAGAACGCGAAGATGAACTGGGCAGTGACACGAATCAGCGGGCGCTTCCACTACGGATGGCTCGCGGCGGCGGTGGTATTCCTGATCCTGCTGGCGGCAGCCGGCACGCGTGCGACGCCGAGCGTGCTGATGGTGCCGCTCGAGCGCGAGCTCGGCTGGAGCCGGGCGGCGATTTCGCTGGCGATCTCGGTGAACATCGCGCTGTACGGCCTGACGGGCCCGTTCGCGGCCGCCGCGATGCAGCGCTTCGGGCTGCGCCCGACGATCCTCACCGCGCTGGTGACGATGAGCGCGGGCGTCGCGCTGTCGTCGATGATGACGCAGAGCTGGCAGATGGTGGTGATCTGGGGGCTGATGGTCGGCTGCTCGACGGGCGTCGTCGCGCTGACGCTGTCCGCGACCTTCGTCACGCGCTGGTTCCATGCACGCCGCGGCCTCGTGATGGGGATCCTGACCGCGAGCACGGCCACCGGCCAGCTCGTGTTCCTGCCGATGCTCGCGGCGATCGCGCAGCGCCACGGCTGGCGGCCGGTCGTGCTGGTCGTCGCGGTGGCGGCGGCGATCGTGATTCCGCTGGTGGCGTTCCTGTTGCCCGAGCGGCCGGCCGACGTGAAGCTGCGCCCGTACGGCGAGCCGGCCGACGCGCCGCCCGCGCCCGACGCGACGAAGGAGAACCCGCTCGCGGTCGCGTTCCGCACGCTGCTGATGGCGAGTCGTTCGCGCGACTTCTGGCTGCTGTTCTTCAGCTTCTTCATCTGCGGCGCGAGCACCAACGGCTACGTCGGCACGCACCTGATCGCGATGTGCAGCGACTACGGGATGACCGAAGTGCAGGGCGCATCGCTGCTTGCGGCGATGGGGGTGTTCGACCTGTTCGGCACGACGCTGTCGGGCTGGCTGTCCGACCGTTACGACAACCGCGTGCTGCTGTTCTGGTACTACGGGCTGCGCGGGCTGTCGCTGATCTATCTGCCGCATGCGTTCGGGATCGATTTCTTCGGGCTGCCGCTGTTCGCGATGTTCTACGGGCTCGACTGGATCGCGACCGTGCCGCCGACCGTGCGGCTCGCGACCGATGTGTTCGGCAAGGCCGCGGCGCCGGTCGTGTTCGGCTGGATCGTCGCCGGCCACCAGCTCGGCGCGGCGTTCGCGGCGCTCGGGGCCGGGCTGCTGCGCGCGAGCCTCGGTACCTACACGGTCGCTTCGATGATCTCGGGCGGGCTGTGCATCGCCGGCGCGCTGATCGTGCTGCGGATCAACCGCGGCCCGTCGCGCGCGGCCGCGCAGGCAGCCTGATCGCGGTGAACGCGGCCGGCCGCGCAGCCTGCGGCCGGCCAATGCACGCACGGAGATTTGCATAGCGCGGCGGGAGCGGGCGCGCCGCCGCTCAAGCGGGTATGCTTGCGGTTCGCCGGGCGTTCGCGCCCCTTCATCGATGTCAGCGAGGAACCGCATGTCCGTCAAACCTGCTCCCACCACTGTTTCGATTCACGATCTGATCGCAGGCCGCTGGAGCCCGCGTGCCTATTCGGACGAGCCCGTCAGCGCCGGTGATCTGCACGCCGTGCTCGAAGCGGCGCGCTGGGCGCCGTCCGCGTACAACGCCCAGCCGTGGCGTTTCATCGTATTCGATCGCGCGCATGACGAAGACGCATTCAAGCGCGCGTTCGCGACGCTGGTGCCGTTCAACCAGGGCTGGAATGCGCCGGCGCCCGTGCTGATTGCGGTGACCGCGCACACGTTGACGCCGAAGGGCGAGCCGGCACCGACCGCGTCGTACGACGCGGGCGCCGCCGCGATGTCGCTGGTGCTGCAGGCGCATGCGCTCGGCCTCGCGGCCCACCAGATGAGCGGTTTCGATACGAAGGCGTTTCGCGACGCGTTCGCGATTCCGGCCGACGTCGCGATCCTGTCGATCATCTCGCTCGGCCACTACGGCAACGTCGACAAGCTCGATCCGGTGCTGCGCGATCGCGAAAAGGCGCCGCGTACGCGCCATGCGATCGGCGAAGTCGTCTATGCGGGCGCGTGGAAGAAGGGCTTCGACGCGGCAGCCTGACCCCGCAGGCGGCGGGCTGCGTCCTGCATCCCGCCCGTGTGTGTCCCTGGCGCGCCGCGGCGCGCGCCGTCGCTTGCCGCGCCCGCCGCGCGGCACCGGTGGCCCGCCCCGGTTGTGATCCAGCGGGCTTCATGTTAAAAAGCCCGTCCTTTCCGTTTTCGCGCCGGCCCTGCTGCGGCAATTTCCCATGACTTACTGCGCGATCGATTTCGGCACGTCCAATTCCGCCGTGGCGCTGCCCGACGGCGACGGCATGCGCCTCGCGCCCGTCGAGGGCGACCACCTGACGCTGCCCACGGCGATCTTCTTCAACAACGACGAGGAAACGGTCGAATACGGCCGTGCGGCGCTGGCTTCCTATATCGACGGTTTCGACGGCCGGCTGATGCGCTCGATGAAGAGCATCCTTGGCTCGCCGCTCGCGGAGACGACGACCGATCTCGGCGACGGCAGCGCGATCGCGTACACCGAAATCATCGCGCGCTTCCTGACCCACCTGAAACGCAAGGCCGAAGCGCGCGCGGGCGCGCCGATCGGCCGCGCGGTGCTCGGCCGGCCCGTGTTCTTCGTCGACGACGATCCGCGCGCCGACCGTCTCGCGCAGGATCAGCTCGCGGCGGCCGCGCAATCGGTCGGTTTCGCGGACGTTCACTTCCAGTACGAACCGATTGCCGCCGCGTTCGACTACGAATCGCGCCAGCAGGCCGAGCGCCTCGTGCTCGTCGCGGACATCGGCGGCGGCACGTCCGACTTCTCGCTGGTGCGCGTCGGGCCCGAGCGGATGGCGCGGCTCGAGCGCAAGGACGACGTGCTGGCGCACCACGGCGTGCACGTCGCGGGTACCGACTACGACCGGCGTGTCGAACTGGCGGCGATCCTGCCCGCATTCGGCTACCGTTCGCTCGACCCGGAAGGGCGCGAACTGCCGAACAAGATCTACTTCGATCTCGCGACCTGGCACCTGATCAACACGGTCTACACGCCGAAGCGGCTCGGCGAGCTGAAGCTGATGAAGCACCTGTACCAGGACGTGCGGCAGTACGACCGGCTCACAAGCGTGGTCGAGCAGCGGCTCGGGCATGCGCTGATGGCGCGCGCGGAAGAGGCAAAGATCGGCGTCGCGGCGGGCGGGGAGACGATGATCGACCTGAACGACGTGGAAGAAGACCTGCTGATCGCGTTCGACGCCGATCGCCTCGTCGATGCGAGCCGTGACGACACCACACGCATCGTCGACGCCGCGCGCGAGACGGTGCGGCTTGCGGGCATCGCGCCGCGCGAGGTCGGCGCGCTGTACTTCACCGGCGGTTCGACCGGGCTCGCGTTCCTGTCGGGTGCGCTCGCGGGCGCGTTTCCGGAGGCGCAACCGGTATTCGGCGACCGCCTCGCGAGCGTCGCGACGGGCCTCGGCATTCACGCGCAGCGATTGTTCGGTTGAATGGCGGCAGGCGGAAGGGCGTAGCTGCCATCCCGCATCGGCGCCCAAAAACAAAAAGCCCCGCCGAAGCGGGGCTTTTTTACACGAATTATCGCGCCAAGCTTAGACCGGACGGATGTTCGCAGCTTGCAGACCCTTCGGGCCCGTCTTCACTTCGAATTCAACCTTCTGGTTTTCTTGCAGCGTCTTGAAGCCTTCGACGCGGATTTCCGAGAAGTGCGCGAACAGATCGTCGCCGCCGCCTTCCGGGGTGATGAAGCCGAAGCCCTTTGCGTCATTGAACCACTTGACGGTACCGGTTGCCATGTTACTTGTTCCTAAAAAGATAAAACGGGGCCGAAGCCCATGGGGTGCGGAAAATCAAGGAAGGGGTAATAGGACCACCGGAGTACCGTTGATGGGCGAACTACGAAAGAACCAATTCACTCGCCACCTGAAATCCTGCGAAGTCCTTTATACGGCTAATCGCGCTCATGGTCAACCGTATTCCCATGCTCTCAGGGTTATTGCGTATATCAGGTTTACAAAGCTTGCAGGCGATGCGAATTTTTTGTAGGGGCCGAACGGTTTTGGCGGCACGTTCGAGGTGCAACCGTTAAACTACGCGCCGCGCGGACGGGTTGCCCCGATCGGATGACTCGTCCCCCAAGAATGCGTGCGCGGTGCTGTCCGAGCCGATCCCGGACCGCGGGCCGACCATGCTTTTTGAGACACAGGAGAGGATGTGAAGAGTTCTATTCAACGGAACATCGGCCCGTTTGCATTGATGCTGACGGGGCTGGGTTCGATTATCGGCTCGGGCTGGCTGTTCGGTGCCTGGAAAGCCGCGAAGATCGCCGGTCCGGCGGCGATCTGCGCATGGATCATCGGTGCGGTCGTGATTCTTGCGATTGCACTGACGTACGCCGAACTGGGCGCGATGTTCCCCGAGTCGGGCGGCATGGTGCGCTACGCGCGCTACTCGCACGGTTCGCTGGTCGGTTTCATCAGCGCATGGGCCAACTGGATCGCGATCGTTTCCGTGATCCCGATCGAGGCCGAAGCGTCGATCCAGTACATGAGTACGTGGCCGTATCCATGGGCGCATGCGCTGTTCGTGAACGGCGAGTTGACGACACCCGGCCTGCTGCTGTCGGCCGTGCTGGTCGTCATCTACTTCATGCTGAACTACTGGGGCGTGAAGGCCTTTGCACGGGCGAACACCGCGATCACGATCTTCAAGTTCCTGATCCCGGGCGCCACGATCCTCGGCCTGATGCTGACGAGCTTCCATTCGGAGAACCTCGGCACCGCGTCGAATGCGAGCTTCGCACCGTATGGCTGGTCGGCCGTGCTGACCGCGGTCGCGACGAGCGGCATCGTGTTCGCGTTCAACGGTTTCCAGAGCCCGGTGAACCTGGCGGGCGAAGCGCGCAATCCGTCGCGCAGCGTGCCGTTCGCGGTGATCACGTCGATCCTGATCGCGCTCGTGATCTACGTGCTGCTGCAGATGGCGTACATCGGCTCGGTGAATCCGGCTGACGTCGCGCAGGGCTGGGCGCACTTCAATTTCTCGTCACCGTTCGCGGAACTCGCGATCGCGCTGAACCTGAACTGGCTCGCGATCCTGCTGTACATCGACGCGTTCGTCAGCCCGAGCGGCACCGGCACGACCTACATGGCGACGACCACGCGGATGATCTACGCGATGGAGCGCAACAACACGATGCCGAAGATGTTCGGCAACGTGCACCCGATCTACGGTGTGCCGCGCCAGGCGATGTGGTTCAACCTGCTCGTGTCGTTCGTGTTCCTGTTCTTCTTCCGCGGCTGGAGCTCGCTCGCGGCGGTGATCTCGGTTGCAACGGTGATCTCGTACCTGACCGGCCCGATCAGCCTGATGGCGCTGCGCCGCGCGGCGACCGACATCGAGCGCCCGCTGTCGATCCCGCTGATGAAGCTGATCGCACCGTTCGCGTTCGTGTGTGCGTCGCTGATCCTGTATTGGGCGAAGTGGCCGCTCACGGGCGAAATCATCCTGCTGATGATCGTCGCACTGCCGGTGTACTTCTACTTCCAGGCGAAATCGGGCTGGACCGGCTGGGGCGCCGACCTGAAGGCTGCCTGGTGGCTGGTCGCGTACCTGCCGACGATGGCCGTGCTGTCGCTGATCGGCAGCAAGGAATTCGGCGGTCACGGCTACCTGCCGTACGGCTGGGACATGCTGATCGTCGCGGCGATCTCGCTGGTGTTCTACTTCTGGGGCGTGAATACCGGTTACCGGACCCAGTATCTCGACGAGCGCGAGTCGCACGACGAGATACTCGAAGGGGTCGGCGCCTGACGCATGACCTGTCGCCGGATTCGGCGGCGGCGGGAAGCAGCGGAAAAAGCCCGCCCGAGCGATGCTCGGGCGGGCTTTTTGTTTGCGAAGGCGTCGCGGCTCAGGCGTTGGCGCTCGCGAACACGTAGTTCGTCATCGCGAGCACGCGCTGGTAGGTGCCGAGCGACTGGATGCCGAGCTGGTAATCGTCGTCCGCCGCGCCGAGCGCCGTGAAGACCGGCAGCAGATGCTCGTCGGTCGGATGCATCAGCACCGCGTGCGGCGCCTGCCGGCGGTAGTCGAGCAGCGCATCGACATCGCGCGCGGCGAGCTTCGCCTCGAACCAGTCGGTGAATTCCGCGACGCGCGGGTCCGCATCCTCGGGCGCGGCACCGAAATCGGCCGCACGCAGGTTATGCGTGATCTGGCCCGAGCCGATCACCATCACGCCTTCGTCACGCAGCGGCCGCAGCGCACGGCCGAGCGCGAAGTGGTGCGCCGCATCCGCGCGCGGCTGGATCGACAGCTGCGCGACCGGCACGTCCGCCTCCGGGAACATCAGCAGCATCGGCACCCACGCGCCGTGGTCGAGGCCGTGCTCGGTCGTCGCGGTCGCGATGCCGGCCGCATTCAGCAGCGTGGCCGCGCGTTCGGCGACGTCGGGCGCGCCCGGCGCCGGATAGCGGATGTCGTACAGCGCCTGCGGGAAACCGTAGAAATCGTGAATCGTTTCCGGATGCGCGGCGACGCTCGCGACCGGCCGTTGCGTGCCCCAGTGCGCGGACAGCATCAGTACCGCGCGCGGGCGCGGCAATTCGGCGCCGAGATGCGTGAATGCGCCGGACGGCAGCGTCGGGTCGATCGGCAGCGTCGGGGCGCCGTGGGACAGGTACAGCGAAGGCAAGCGGTTCATGGTGGTGGCCTGCAAAAAGGGTGTTTGCCTGTGACTATAGGCGCGCACCGCGTATTGATAAATCCGCGTGGCGGAATTTGATTGACGCTTGTTTGTTGATAATCGTCGCAACGTAATGCGTGACGGTGTGCGAAATCGTCAGTACGCGTGCAATCGAGTGAATTGCCGTGAAAATCGGCGAAGATGAGCGAAGAAGGGGGCTTACTGCGCGTGCCGGATGCCGGCCCAGGGTGTCGTCTGCGGCGCGCTGAGCGCGAACAGGTCGAGGACGCGCGTGACGGTCTGGTCGACGAGTTCCTCGATCGTCTTCGGCATCGCGTAGAACGCGGGCAGCGGCGGAAAGACGATGCCGCCCATCTCGGTGACGGCGGTCATGTTGCGCAGATGCGCGAGGTTGAACGGCGTTTCGCGCACCATCAGCACGAGACGGCGGCGTTCCTTCAGCGTGACGTCGGCCGCGCGTGTGATCAGGTTGTCGGACAGCCCGTGCGCGACGCTCGCGAGCGTCTTCATCGAACAGGGTGCGATCACCATCCCGTCGGTCGCGAACGAACCCGACGCGATCGTCGCACCGACGTCGCGCACCGAGTGCACGACGTCCGCTCGGCGTTCGACCTCGGCCTTCGGCAGCTTCAGTTCATGCTGGATGTTGAGCCAGCCGGCGTTCGAAATCAGCAGGTGCGTTTCGACGCCGCCCGCGGCGCGCAGCAGATCGAGCAGCCGGACGCCGTAGATCGCGCCGGTGGCGCCGGTGATCGCGACGATCAGCCGGCGTGGCGGCGCGCTGGGAGAGGCCATCGAAAGGGCAGCGGCTGCCGCGTGTCAGGCGGCGGCGAACAGTTGCTGCAGTTCGCCCGACTGGTACATCTCCATCATGATGTCCGAGCCGCCGATGAATTCGCCCTTCACGTAGAGCTGCGGAATGGTCGGCCAGTTCGAGAATGCCTTGATGCCCTGGCGGATTTCGTCGTCTTCCAGCACGTTGACCGTCTTGAACTGGTCGACGCCGCAGGCTTTCAGCACCTGCACGGCGCGGCCCGAGAAGCCGCACATCGGGAATTGCGCGTTGCCCTTCATGAAGAGCACGACCTGGTTTTCGTCGACGATTTGCTTGATGCGTTGTTGGGTGTCCATGACTGACCTTGCGTTTGCGGGGCGTTAGATCGAAATGATAGCGGATTTCAACCGGGCGAGCCGGGCGTCAGCCCGGCCGCCGGCCGCCTGTCGTGCGTTCGATCGAGGCGAGATCGGCGAGCGATTCGACCGCGACGAAGCCGTGCGAGGCGAGAATGTCGCGGACGGCTTCGGCCTGATCGTAGCCGTGCTCGATCCAGAGCGTGCCGCCTGGTTTCAAATGGGCGCCGGCGCCCGCGACGATCGTGCGGATCGCGCTGAGGCCGTCGGCGTCGTCGGTGAGTGCGCCGCGCGGCTCGAAACGCAGGTCGCCCTGCGCGAGATGCGGATCGTGCTGCGCGATGTACGGCGGGTTGCTGACGATCGTGTCGAACACGAGCGCCGGATCGAGCGCCGCGTACCAGTCGCTCTGCAGCCACTGCAGCGGGCCGCCGGGGCGGCCTGCGTCGAGCAGCTTGCCTGCGTTGCGCTGCGCGACGACCAGCGCGGCCGGCGAGCGATCAAGCGCCCACACGCGTGCATCGGGGCGCTCGGCGGCGATCGACACGGCAATCGCGCCACTGCCGGTGCCGAGATCGAGCACGGCCGGATGCGGCAGCCCGTCGATCGCATCGAGCGCGGCTTCGACGAGCAGTTCGGTTTCGGGGCGCGGGATCAGCACGTCGGGCGTCACGTCGAACGGGCGGCCGAAGAACTCGCGGATCCCGACCAGTTGCGCGACGGGTTCGCCGGCGACGCGGCGCGCTTCGAGCGCGCGGTAGCGTTCGACCGCGGCCGCATCGAGCGGCGCATCGCCGCGCGTGATCAGCTGTGTGCGGGTCCAGCCGAGCGCGTGCGCGAGCAGCACGCGTGCGTCGACCGCGTCGAGCGGTGACGCGCGCAGCAATTCGGCGGCGGTGGTGTCGGGCATCGCGGCCTCAGTCGGCTTCGCCGAGCGACGCGAGCAGCTCGGCCTGGTGCTCGCTGACGAGCGCGCCGATCAGTTCGTCGAGATCGCCGTCCATGATCGCCTCGAGCCGGTACAGCGTCAGGTTGATCCGGTGGTCGGTCATCCGGCCTTGCGGAAAGTTGTACGTGCGGATCCGTTCGGAACGGTCGCCGGAGCCGATCAGGCTCTTGCGCGTCGCGGCTTCCTTCGCGTGCTGCTCGTGATACTGCTTGTCCTTGATGCGCGCGGCGAGCACCTTCAGCGCGCGGTCCTTGTTCTTGTGCTGCGAGCGGTCGTCCTGGCATTCGACGACGATCCCGGTCGGGATGTGCGTGACGCGCACCGCCGAATCGGTCTTGTTGATGTGCTGGCCGCCCGCGCCGGATGCGCGGAACGTGTCGATCCGCAGGTCGGCCGGGTTGATCTCGACTTCGCCGATCTCGTCGGCTTCCGGCATCACCGCGACCGTGCACGCGGACGTATGGATGCGCCCCTGTGTCTCGGTCGCCGGCACGCGCTGCACGCGATGGCCGCCCGATTCGAACTTCAGGCGCGAAAACGCGCCCTGGCCCGCGATCCGCACGATCACTTCCTTGTAGCCGCCGAGATCCGACGCGCTCTCCGACATCATTTCGACCTGCCAGCGCTGGCGTTCCGCGAAGCGCAGGTACATGCGCAGCAGGTCGCCCGCGAACAGCGCCGATTCGTCGCCGCCCGTGCCCGCGCGGATTTCGAGGAAGATGTTGCGATCGTCGTTCGGATCCTTCGGCAGCAGCATCTTCTGCAGCTCGGTCTCGAGGCGCGCCATATCGTCGCGCGCGCTGCGGATTTCGTCTTCGGCGAAGTCCCGCATCGACGGGTCGGCGAGCAGTTCCTGCGCGGCCTTCTCGTCGCTGCGCGACTGGCGCCACAGCGCGTATTGCTCGACGACCGGGCCGAGTTCCGCATGTTCACGCGTCAGCTTGCGGTACTGGTCGAGGTCGGCCGTGACGTTTTCGCGGCTCAGCAGGTCGTTCAGTTCGGCCAGCCGTGTGGACAGCTGGTCGAGCTTGCGTTGCATGCTCGTTTTCATGGTGTGGAGCGGCGCTCCCGGGCAAGGGGTATTCGGAAAGGATAGGCCGGCGCGGGGCCGGCGGCAGGGCGACCGGGCGGCGCTAGTGGCCGGACTGGTCGTTCGAGCGCGGCGCGTGCTGGTAGAAGCCGCGCATCAGGTCGATCAGCGAATCGCGATCGGCGCCGTTCACGCGGTTGAGCGCGCTCGTCGGGCCGTGGATCAGCTTGTTGGTCAGCGCCTGCGACAACGCCTCGAGTACGGCGGCCGGATCGTCGCCGCGTGCGAGCAGTTTCAGCGCCTTGTCGACTTCGGCGCGGCGCAGCGCGTCGGCCTGCGTATGCATGTGACGAATCACCGGCACGACGCTGCGCGTGTCGAGCCATTGCATGAAATTCTGCACGCGCGTCTCGATGATCGCTTCGGCCTGCGCGACCGCGGCCTGGCGCGACGCGTTGCCTTCGCGCACGATCGCGCCGAGATCGTCGACGGTGTAGAGGAACACGTCCTTCAGCTTGCCGACTTCGGGCTCGATGTCGCGCGGCACCGCGAGGTCGACCATGAAGATCGGGCGGTGGCGGCGTGCCTTCACCGCGCGCTCGACCGCGCCGAGGCCGATGATCGGCAGCGTCGATGCGGTGCACGACACGATGATGTCGAATTCGTGCATGCGGGTCGGCAGGTCGGCCAGCGGCATCGCGCGGCCGTTGAAGCGTTCGGCGAGCCGCTGGCCGCGTTCGGCCGTGCGGTTCGCGACGACGAGTTCGCGCGGGCCTTGCGCGGCGAAGTGCGTCGCGCACAGCTCGATCATCTCGCCGGCGCCGATGAACAGTACGCGCTGATCCGACACCTTTTCGAAGATCCGCTGCGCGAGGCGCACCGCGGCGGCGGCCATCGACACCGACTGCGTGCCGATTTCCGTCGTGCCGCGCACTTCCTTCGCCACCGCGAACGTGCGCTGGAACAGCTGGTTCAGATAGGTGCCAAGCGCGCCGGCTTCCGTCGCGGTGCGGACCGCGTCCTTCATCTGGCCCAGAATCTGGGTTTCGCCGAGCACCATCGAATCGAGGCCGGACGCGACGCGGAATGCATGCCGGACCGCTTCCGACTGCGGCAGCGCGTACACATGCGGGGCGAGCTCGTCGACCGGAATCCGGTGATACTCCGACAGCCAGCGGACCGCGCCTTCGCGCGCCGCGCGATCGTCGGTCGCGCAATACAGTTCGGTGCGGTTGCAGGTGGAGAGGATCGCCGCTTCGGGCGTATTGGGTGCCTGGGGGCCGAGAAACACGTTCTTGAACGTGACGAGAGCCGGCTTGATCTGCTCGAGCGGAAACGCCACGCGTTCGCGCAAGGCGACAGGCGCAGTGTGGTGATTGATTCCGATCGTGAGGAGTTGCATATCGAGGGCTATCGTTTAGCCCCATATTATAGCGTTTCAGCGATTTCCTCACTCGCGGCATACCGGGCATCAGCGTGGCGGGGCCGGGAATTTGGGGGTTCGATCGGCACGCGGTCGAGCTGATAGCCGTAGCCGTAGAGCGGCAACAGCCGGTAGCCGCGCTCCGGGAGCAATTGCAACTTGCTGCGCAGCCGGGATGCGTGCGTATCGAGCGTGCGCGACTTCATGTCGCGGCGGCGCCCCCACACGGTTTCGAGGATATGGGCGCGCGACACGGGCCGCGACAGGTTCGTGAACAGCAGCTGGGCGAAACGGAATTCCTTGGGCGTCAGTGAAACGATTGCGTTGCCGAAGCGCACGAGGTCGTGCGTTGCGTCGAATGCGTATTCCCCATACATTTCGCGCGAGCGGGTCGGCGGCCGGCGTACGCCGGCGCGCCGGCTCAGTGCGTTGACGCGCGCAAGCAGCTCGGGGCCGCTCACGGGCCGCGCGAGGCAATCGTCGGCGCCCGCGTGCAGGCACGAGACGATTTCGCTTTCGCGCGGCGACTGCATCACGGCGATGGCCGGCAACCCGGGCAGGACCGTCTGCGCGCGCGGAATGACTTCCTCGGCGGGCTGATCGCCGGCCCAGTGGCCGGTGATCAGCATGTCGCAGGTGTTGTCGGCCGCGAGCCACGCGAAGAAGGCGGTGCTGGACGGAAACGCGTGGCACACGTGACCGCCCGCGAAGAGCAGCCGGTTCAGGAGCGCGGCGCGACGCGACTCGGGATCGATCAGAGCGATTCGCATGAGAGTTTCTTCATTACGGTAGCCGGTGCGCGCTTGCCATAACGTCGAGTCGGCCCCTACACTCGAACGTTCGCGGCACCCGGCTGGTCTCGGGTTCGATGGATGAATCGATGCTAGCCGCTGGTAACGTTCACGCCTATGGGACGAATCTGAATTTATAGAAGGCGTCGAATGAACTGGTTTGGAATCATTGTCCTGGGAGCGGCCGTCGGGCTGTTCGGCCGCTGGCTGCATCCGATGCGGCGCACGAGTCGGCCGGCGTGGTGGATCGCGGTGCTCGCCGGCATCGTCGGTGCGGCCGCCGCCCGCATGGCCGGCAATCTCTCGGGACTGTTTTACGATGGCGAGACGCTCGAATGGCCGGTCTGCACCGGCGTCGCGTTCCTTGCCGTAGCCGTGACGGTCGCGCTGTCGGCCCGTCGCTGAATGCTCTCAGGTGAAATCATGAATGCCCGTCTTCCCGAAGTCTCGCCGGTGCCGGCCCGCCTTGCGCTGTTGCGCGGTGCCATGGCCCGCGAGGACCTGGCCGCCTATCTCGTGCCGTCCGCCGATCCCCATCTGTCCGAGTATCTGCCCGAGCGCTGGCAGGCGCGCCGCTGGCTGTCCGGCTTCACGGGCTCGGTCGGCACGCTGGTCGTGACCGCGGATTTCGCGGGGCTATGGGTCGACAGCCGCTACTGGGTACAGGCCGACGCCGAGCTGGCCGGCACGGGCGTGCAGCTGATGAAGATGACGGGCGGCCAGCAGAGCGCGCCGCATGTCGACTGGCTGGCGCAGAACGTGCCGGCCGGCGCGACGGTCGGCGTCGACGGCGCGGTGCTCGGCGTCGCGGCGGCGCGCGGGCTGACGGCCGCGCTGAGCGCGCGCGGCATCGCGCTGCGCACCGATCTCGACCTGCTCGACGCGATCTGGCCGGAGCGGCCGGGGTTGCCCGGCGACGCTGTGTTCGAGCACACGGCGCCGCAGGCCGACACGACACGCGCGAGCAAGCTGGCCGAGGTGCGTCGCGCGATGCACGCGCAGGGCGCGCAGTGGCATTTCGTGTCGACGCTCGACGATCTCGCCTGGCTGTTCAACCTGCGCGGCGCCGACGTCAACTTCAATCCCGTGTTCGTTGCGCACGCAATGATCGGCGCCGATCGTGCGACGCTGTTCATCGCCGACGGCAAGGTGTCGCCGGCGCTGGCCGAGTCGCTCGCGCGGGACGGCGTCGACGTCCGTGCGTACGGCGACGCGCGCGCGTCGCTCGCGGCGTTGCCCGCCGGCGCGACGCTGCTGATCGACCCGCGCCGCGTGACGTTCGGCACGCTCGAGGCCGTGCCGGCGGGCGTGAAGCTCGTCGAGGCGGTGAATCCGTCGACGTTCGCGAAGTCGCGCAAGACGTCCGCCGAGATCGAACACGTGCGCGTGACGATGGAACACGACGGCGCCGCGCTCGCGGAATTCTTCGCATGGTTCGAGCAGGCCGTGAACCGCGAGACGATTACCGAGCTGACGATCGAGGAGAAGCTCACGGCCGCACGCGCACGGCGCCCCGGCTACGTGTCGGCGAGCTTCGCGACGATCGCGGGCTTCAACGCGAACGGCGCGATGCCGCACTACCACGCGACCCGCGAGTCGCACGCGACGATCGCCGGCGACGGCCTGCTGCTGATCGATTCGGGCGGCCAGTACATGACGGGCACGACCGACATCACGCGCGTCGTGCCGGTCGGCACCGTCAGCGACCTGCAGCGGCGCGATTTCACGATCGTGCTGAAATCGATGATGGCGCTGTCGCGCGCACGCTTCCCGCGCGGCATCCGCTCGCCGATGCTCGACGCGATCGCGCGCGCGCCGATGTGGGCGGCCGGGCTCGATTACGGCCACGGCACCGGGCATGGCGTCGGCTATTTCCTGAACGTGCACGAAGGCCCGCAGGTCATCTCGCACTACGCGCCGGCCGAGCCGTACACGGCGATGGAAGAAGGCATGATCACGTCGATCGAGCCTGGCGTATACCGTCCGGGCCAGTGGGGCATCCGGATCGAGAACCTGGTCGTGAACCGCGCGGCCGGAAAGACGGAGTTCGGCGATTTTCTCGCGTTCGAGACGCTGACGCTGTGCCCGATCGACACGCGCTGCGTGCTGATCGAGATGCTGCACGACGAGGAACGCGCATGGCTGAACACGTATCACGCGACGGTGCGCGAGCGCGTCGGCAGGCACGTGAGCGGCGATGCGAAAGCGTGGCTCGACGCGCGCACGCAGCCGATCTGACGCCGCCGGCGGCAACGGCCGGACCATAAGCCGACATAAGCCGAACGACAGAACCGAGGGCAAGCCATGACGGACACCGCAGTGATCGTGATCGACATGCAGCGCGGGCTGGTGGAGCGGGCGCGGCCTGCCTACCGGCTCGACGAGGTCGTGTCGGGCATCAACCGGTTGACGGCGGCCGCGCGCGCGGCCAACGCGCCCGTCTGTTTCGTGCAGCACGACGGCGATGCGGACGACGACATCGTGCCCGGCACGCCGGGCTGGGAGCTGCATGCGGGGCTGGTCGTCGGCGGCGACGACTGGCGCGTGCGCAAGCAGGTGAGCGATTCGTTCCACGACACGCCGCTCGCGGCGCAGCTCGATCGGCATGGCATCCGTTCGGTGCTGATCTGCGGTTATGCGACGGAGTTCTGCGTCGATTCGGCCGCGCGCCGCGCCGCGCTGCTCGGCTACCGGACGACCGTCGTGTCCGACCTGCACACGACGAACGAGCGTGCGCACCTGTCGGCCGCGCAGATCGTCGCGCACCACCACTTCATCTGGAACAACAACTCGCTGTCGGGCAACGCGGTGACGCCGCGTCCGCTCGCGGAAGTCCTTGCTGCGGAGTTTGCATGACGATCAAGGCCGTGGTGTTCGATTTCGGCGGCGTGCTGATCGACTGGAGCCCCGAGTACCTTTACCGTGAGCTGATTCCAGACGAAACCGAGCGTCGCTGGTTTCTCACGCACGTGTGCGCGATGGACTGGGTGATCCGCCAGGACGGCGGGCAGACGATCGAGGAAGGCACGGCCGAGCTCGTCGCGAAGTTTCCGGAGCACGAGGCGCTGATCCGCGCGTTCTATGCGCGCTGGCACGAGATGATCCGCGGCGTGCTGGAAGAGGGCGCCGCGCTCGTCGACCGGCTGGACGCGCAGGGGATGCCGCTGTTCGGCCTGACGAACTGGTCCGCGCAGACGTTTCCGTACGCGTGGGACAACTTCCCGGTGCTGCGGCGATTCAGGGACATCGTCGTGTCGGGCCGCGTGAAGCTCGTGAAACCCGATCCGGCGATCTATCGCGAGATGCATGCGCGGATCGTGCCGCACCTGCCGGGTATCGCGCCGCACGAGCTCGTGTTCATCGACGACAACGCGAAGAATGCGCAGGCCGCGACGGCGCTCGGCTGGCACGGCATTCATCACACGAGCGCGGCGGCGACCGAGGCACGGTTGCGCGAACTGGGCGCGCTCGCGTAAGCGACAGCGGGCGACCGCGCGGCGATAAAAAAAGCGGGCCACGGGCCCGCTTTTTCGTTCTGCCGATCCGGAGGCGGCCGCCTCGGGCATTCGGCCCCGCGTTGCCGCGGTGCCGGATGCCCAGGCCGGCGTGCCGGTCAGCGGCTGATCGGCTTGTAGCGCAGACGCTTCGGCTTCGCGGCTTCCTCGCCGAGGCGCGCACGCTTGTCGGCTTCGTACTCCTGGTAGTTGCCGTCGAAGAACGTGACCTGCGAATCGCCTTCGAACGCGAGGATGTGCGTCGCGATCCGGTCGAGGAACCAGCGATCGTGCGAGATCACCATCACCGAGCCCGCGAATTCGAGCAGCGCGTCTTCCAGCGCGCGCAGCGTTTCGACGTCGAGATCGTTCGACGGTTCGTCGAGCAGCAGCACGTTGCCGCCCGAGATCAGCGTCTTCGCGAGGTGCAGACGGCCGCGTTCACCGCCGGACAGGTTGCCGACGATCTTCTGCTGGTCGCCGCCCTTGAAGTTGAAGCGGCCGATGTACGCCCGCGACGGCGTTTCGTACTTGCCGACCGTCAGCACGTCGGCGCCGCCCGAGATTTCCTCGAACACCGTCTTCGAGCCGTCGAGCGCGTCGCGGCTCTGGTCGACGTACGCGAGCTTCACCGTCGGGCCCATCACGACTTCACCCGAATCCGGCTGTTCCTTGCCCGTGAGCATCTTGAACAGCGTCGACTTGCCGGCGCCGTTCGGGCCGATGATGCCGACGATCGCGCCGGCCGGAATCTTGAAGCTCAGGTTGTCGATCAGCAGGCGGTCGCCGAACGACTTGCTGACGTTCTTGAACTCGATCACTTCATTGCCGAGGCGTTCGCCGGCCGGAATGAAGATTTCCTGCGTTTCGTTGCGCTTCTGGTATTCCTGGCTGCTCAGTTCCTCGAAGCGCGCGATACGCGCCTTCGACTTCGCCTGACGGCCCTTCGGGTTCTGGCGCACCCACTCCAGTTCCTTCTTGATCGCCTTCTGGCGTGCCGATTCCGATGCTTCTTCCTGCTTCAGGCGCTCTTCCTTCTGGTCGAGCCAGCTGCTGTAGTTGCCCTTCCACGGAATGCCGTGGCCGCGGTCGAGTTCGAGAATCCACTCGGCTGCGTTGTCGAGGAAGTAGCGATCGTGCGTCACGGCGACGACCGTGCCGGGGAAGCGCACCAGGAACTGCTCGAGCCAGTCGACCGATTCGGCGTCGAGGTGGTTGGTCGGTTCGTCGAGCAGCAGCATGTCCGGTTTTTCGAGCAGCAGCTTGCACAGCGCGACGCGGCGCTTTTCACCGCCCGACAGATGCTCGATCTTCGCGTCCCAGGGCGGCAGGCGCAACGCGTCGGCCGCCACTTCGAGCTGCTGCTCGGGGCTGCCGCCGTCGCTCGACGCGAGGATCGCCTCGTACTTCGCCTGCTCGGCCGCGAGTGCGTCGAAATCGGCGTCCGGTTCCGCGTAGGCCGCGTAGATTTCTTCCAGCTTCTTGTTGGCCTGGAACAGGTCGCCGAGGCCTTCCTCGACGGCTTCGCGCACGGTCTTCGTCGGATCGAGCTGCGGTTCCTGCGGCAGGTAGCCGATGTTCAGGTTCGGCATCGGCGTGGCTTCGCCCTCGATGTCCTTGTCGACGCCCGCCATGATGCGGATCAGCGTCGACTTGCCCGAGCCGTTCAGGCCGAGCACGCCGATCTTCGCGCCGGGAAAGAACGACAGCGAGATGTCCTTCAGGATCTGGCGCTTGGGCGGCACGATCTTGCCGACCCGGTTCATCGTGAAAACGTATTGGGCCATTTCGGTGTGAAAGTCAGAAGTGGTTGAGACGGCCGCGCAGCGTGCGGGCGTGGCGGCGTCGGGTGATTCGGTACGGAGCGTGCCGCGCGGGGCGCGGCGGCGGCGCCGCGTGTCGGCGGCGCGAACGCGTATTGTACTTCGCCGCCGGCTGCCGCTGGCGCCGCGCAGCCGTCCGGATGCGTCGCGTTACAGCCACGCGGCGACGCCGCCGTGCCCCGAGCACGTGCCGCGTCGATGGCGGCTGAAGCTGTACGTGCCGTCGCGGCAGCGCGCGCTCGCCCCGTCCGGCACGCGGCCCGATTTCGAATGCGCGGGCGCGTGCACGGTCTCGCCGTCGCGGTTGCGATACGTGTCGTGACGGTCGAGATCGGCTTCGTTGCCGTAGCCGGGCGATGCGCGGTACGCGTGTGCGGGGTGGGGCAACGCGGCGCAGGTGACAAGGAAGACGGCGGACAGTGCCGCGATGCGTGTCGCGCGGCGGAACAGGGCAGGCATGGTCTCTCCCGGTCGGTTTGTTGTTATCGATGTCGGGCGGATCGCCCGCGCCGCATGTTAACGGATCGGCGTCCGACCGGTGCCGGTGCCGGCGCCGCGCGGCGGCGCGACGCTACGCCGCGCCGGACATCGACGCCGCGCCGTCCGCCTGCGCGGCCTCGAGAATCCAGCGGCGGAACGCGGCGACCTTCGGCCGCTCGGCGTGATGCGGCGGATAGACGAGGTAGTACGCGAAATCGTCGAGCCAGGCGACCTCGGCAAGCTGCACGAGTCGCCCGCTCGCCAGCGCTCCGCGCACCATCGCGGCCGGCAGCAGCCCGGCGCCCTGGCCGGCGACGATCGCCTGCAGCAGCAGGCCCGAGTCGTCGAACGCGGGGCCGCGCGGCGGCCCGAAATCGTCGATCCGCTGCGCGCCGAACCAGATGTGCCAGCCCTTGCGCTCGGCGTCGTGCAGGTGCGGCCAGCCGACGAGGTCGGCCGGCGTCGCCGGCCTGCCGAGCCGCGCGACGAGTTCGGGCGACGCGAGCGCGACGATCTCCACCGTCAGCAGGCGCTCGCTGCACAGCCCGATGTAGCGCCCGAGGCCGTGACGGATCGCGACATCGACGCCGTCGCGCGAGAAATCCGCGAGCGCGTGGCTCGTGACGACCTGCAGGTCGACGTCCGGGCACGCGTGCCGGAACTGCGCGAGGCGCGGGACGAGCCACGCGGACGCGAAGAACGGCGTGACGCTCACCGTCAGCACGCCGCTGTCGGCGGCGCCCGACACGCGCTGCGACGCGTCGGCGATCTGCCGGAACGCGTTGCGCACGGGCGGCAGGTAGTCGCGGCCGGCGGCCGTCAGCAGGATGCCGCGGTTCACGCGCTCGAACAGCTGCACGCCGAGATGCGCCTCGAGCGTGCGGATCATCTGGCTCACCGCGCCGGGCGTGACCGACAGCTCTTCGGCGGCCGACTTCACCGACAGGTGGCGGGCGGCAGCTTCGAAGGCGCGCAGGGCGTTGAGTGGCGGAAGGCGGGAACGATTCATTCAGTTTTTCTAAAGCGAAAGGCCGACGAAATATCGTTTGAGGCCGCGTGTATGCGCGAGTACCGTTGATGTATCGGATCACACGTTGCGTGACCGCGTTTCGGTAGCGGATGCGATCAACATAGTTCATCTATATCCATGAGGCAATCCGGGCGCTGCCTGGCGGCCGGTGGAACCTGAGAGGAGCATCGTCATGAACCGCCCGGGCGCACCGCGCCTCTTCTACGGCTGGTACGTGGTCGCGGCCGCGTTCGCCGTCACGTTGGTCGGGTTCGGCAGCGCGTATACGTTCAGCGCGTTCGTCGAGTCGCTGCAGCGGGATTTCGCCGCGTCGCGCGGGCAGATTTCGCTTGTGTTCTCGCTCGCCGGCTTCCTGTATTTCGGTTTCGGCATCGTCAGCGGGCCGCTGGCCGATCGCTTCGGCTCGCGGCGGCTCGCCGTCGCCGGGATGTTGCTGACCGGCGCGGGGCTCGCGGCGGCCGGCGCGGCGCACACGCTGCTGCAGGTCTATGTCGCGTACGGGCTCGGGGTCGGACTCGGCGTCGGCTGCGCGTACGTGCCGGCCGTCGGTGCCGTGCAGCGCTGGTTCGTGCGCCGGCGCGGCTTCGCATCGGGGCTCGCGGTCGCGGGGATCGGCGTCGGCACGCTCGTGATGCCGCCGCTCGCGTCCGCGCTGATCACGCATGCCGGCTGGCGCGGCGCGTATTTCACGCTCGCCGTGATCGCGGTCGTGCTGGGCGCAGGCATGTCGCTGCTGATCGAGAACGATCCGCGCGGGCGCGGACTGCTGCCCGATGGCGATGCGGCCGACGATGACAGCCGGCATGCCGGTGCCGCCTCGGCCCGTGTGAAGGTGCAGGCCGGGGCGACCGTGCGCGAAGCCGTCACGTCGCGGCCGTTCGCGAGCCTCTACGCGGCATGCCTCGTGTGCTCGTTCGGCGTGTTCGTCCCGTTCGTTCACCTCGTGCCGTACGCGCTCGATCACGGCGTCGCGCCGCCCAAGGCCGTGCTGCTGCTCGGGGCGATCGGCGTCGGCAGCACGGCCGGGCGCTTCTTCCTCGGCGGCCTGGCCGACCGCTTCGGCCGCCGCGCATCGCTGCTGGCGATGTTCGCCGGCATGGCCGTGGCGCTCGTCGCATGGGCGGGGGCAGGCACCGTCGCGACGCTCGCCGCGTTCGCGCTCGTGTTCGGCGTGTTTTATGGCGGCTGGGTCGCCGTGCTGCCGGCGGTCGTGATGGACTATTTCGGCGGGCGCAACGTGAGCGCGATCATCGGCATCCTGTACACGAGCGTCGCGTTCGGCACGCTGATCGGCCCGGCCGCCGCCGGCTTCATCTACGACGCGGGCGGCGGTTATCTCGTGCCGATCCTCGCGAGCGCCGCCGCGAATGCGATCGCGTTCGCGATCGTCGCGACGACCGGACGGGCGCCGGCGGCCGCGCGCGCAACCGGCGGATAGGCGCATCCGGCTGGGCGCGCCGCGCGATTTCCGGTAGCGTGGCCGGACCGGCAACCATCGGCCAACGGTCAGGGAGGCATCGTGACATTCGACGACGTCCGGCAGATCGCGCTTGCGTGGCGCGGTGTCGAGGAGGGCACGTCGTACGGCACGCCCGCACTCAAGGTGAAGGGCAGGATGCTCGCGCGGCTGCGCGAGGACGGCGACACGCTTGTCGTGAAGGGTGTCGGCCCCGACGAGCGCGCCTGGCTGATCGAATCGGAACCCGACGTGTATTACGTGACCGATCACTATGCCGGCTGGCCGATCGTGCTGGTCCGCCTGTCGGTCGCGCACCCCGACGCCGTGAAAAACCTGCTTCTGCGCGAATGGCACGCGATCGTCCCGGCCAGGTGGCGGGACGAAGCGGCGCACTGACGGCGCGGAATCCGGCACCACGCCGGATCAAGCGTTGCATCGGTTCGCATCGATGCAACGAGTGGTTCCATCGAAATTCTTCAATTGGTTCTTAGTGACGAACCGTTTGATGCTTACACTCCTTCGCTTCGAAGGCGGCTGACGACAGCCGATGGAAAGGGCGCACGCGATGCGCCGGCGTCTTGCACGCCGCATCGCACCCGCAGCTTCGCAGACTGCGCGGGCGCACCGACCCGAACGGCCCCTCCGGCCTCACGCCCGCGTGCGACGCACGCGCGGCCGCAGCCGGAATCAAGAACGACAACGCCCCACGCCGCCTTCACGCGACACCCGGTCATACCGGAACCGTTTTTTGGAGAGAGACAGATGAGTGGAAGCAACACGGGCCTCGGCACGGGCCTGAAGCAGCGTCACGTGACGATGATGTCGATTGCCGGCGTCATCGGCGCGGGCTTGTTCGTCGGCTCCGGCCACGCGATCGCGGAAGCCGGTCCGGCATCGATCCTCGCGTATGCGATCGCGGGCGTGCTGGTCGTGCTGGTGATGCGCATGCTCGGCGAAATGGCCGTCGCGCATCCGGACAGCGGGTCGTTCTCGACCTATGCCGATCGCGCGATCGGCCATTGGGCCGGCTTCACGATCGGCTGGCTGTACTGGTGGTTCTGGGTGCTCGTGATCCCGATCGAGGCGACGGCCGCCGCGACCATCCTCAATGCATGGTTCCCGGGCGTCGCGACGTGGATCTTCGCGCTCGGCATCACGCTGCTGCTTACCCTCACCAACCTCTTCTCCGTCAAGAACTACGGCGAATTCGAATTCTGGTTCGCGCTGATCAAGGTCGTCGCGATCGTCGTGTTCCTGTGCATCGGCGGCGCGGCGATCGTCGGAATCATCCCGGCGCCCGCCGTATCGGGCGTGTCGAACCTGTTCGCGCATCACGGCTTCATGCCGAACGGTGCCGGCGCGGTGCTGGCGGCGATGCTGACGACGATGTTCTCGTTCCTCGGCACCGAGATCGTGACGATCGCGGCCGCCGAATCGGACAACCCGCAACGCCAGATCGTGCGCGCGACCAACTCGGTCATCTGGCGCATCACGCTGTTCTATCTCGGCTCGATCCTGATCGTCGCGGCCATCGTGCCGTGGAACGACCCGCTGCTGCCGAAGCACGGCTCGTATCAGCGCGCGATGGAACTGATCGGCGTCCCGAACGCGAAAGCGATCATCGACGTGATCGTGCTCGTGTCGGTCGCCAGTTGCCTGAATTCGGCGCTGTACACCGCGTCGCGGATGCTGTTCTCGCTGTCGAAGCGCAAGGACGCGCCGGCGTTCCTGCATCGCACCGATTCGACCGGCACGCCGCGCGCGGCCGTGCTCGCGTCGACCGCATTCGGCTTCGTGACCGTGATCGCGAACTACCTGATGCCGGAGCAGGTGTTCGGCTTCCTGCTCGCGACGTCGGGCGCGATCGCGCTGCTCGTGTATCTGGTGATCGCGATCTCGCAACTGCGGATGCGCAAGACGCTCGAATCGACCGGCGCCGACCTGACGCTGCGCATGTGGCTGTTCCCGTGGCTCACGTGGGCGGTGATCCTGTTCATCTGCGGCACGCTGACCGTGATGTTCGTCAGCGAGGAGCATCGGATGGAAGTGGGGGCGACGGCCGTGCTGGCGTTGATCGTGCTGCTGGCGTCGTGGCTGAACAAGCGTGGGCGCGATGCGCAGGCGAGCGCGGGGCGGCGGGTGTCGGCGACCTGATGTCATGACGAAGCGGCGTCGGACGCACGGCGTTCGCCGCTGGCTGGCGGAACGTCCCGCAATGAAAATGGCCCGACGGCGCTTGCCGTCGGGCCATTCGTTTTTCGTGCCGGGCACGTGTTGCGCGATGCCGCGCGATTCACACGGCATCGGTCGATGCAACGCTCAGACGTTGAACAGGAAGTTCATCACGTCGCCGTCGTGCACGACATATTCCTTCCCTTCTGCGCGCATCTTGCCGGCTTCCTTCGCACCCTGTTCACCCTTGTACGCGATGAAGTCGTCGAACGCGATCGTCTGCGCGCGGATGAAGCCGCGCTCGAAGTCGGTGTGGATCACGCCGGCTGCCTGCGGCGCCGTGTCGCCGATATGGATCGTCCACGCGCGCACTTCCTTCACGCCCGCGGTGAAGTAGGTCTGCAGGCCGAGCAGCTTGAAGCCTGCGCGGATCACGCGGTCGAGGCCCGGTTCTTCCATGCCCATGTCGGCGAGGAACGCTTCCTTGTCCGCATCGTCGAGATCGGCGATTTCCGCTTCGATCGCCGCGCACACGGCAACCACCGGCGCATTCTCGCTTTCCGCGTACTTGCGCACCGCCTCGAGGTGCGGGTTGTTCTCGAAGCCGTCGTCCTTCACGTTGGCGACGTACATCGCCGGCTTCGCGGTGATCAGGCAGAACGGCTTGAGCAGCGCCGCTTCGTCGTCCGACAGCGCGAGGCCGCGCACGGCCTTGCCCTGGTCGAGCTGCGCGCGCACTTTCTCGAGCACCGCGACGAGCTTCGCCGCTTCCTTGTCGTTGCCCGACTTCGCGGCCTTCGAATAGCGCGTGAGCGCCTTCTCGACGGTGCCGAGGTCGGCCAGCGCGAGTTCGGTGTTGATCACTTCGATATCGTCGATCGGGCTGACCTTGCCGGCGACGTGAATGACGTTCTCGTCCTCGAAGCAGCGCACGACGTGCGTGATCGCGTCGGTTTCGCGGATGTTCGCGAGGAACTGGTTGCCGAGGCCTTCACCCTTGCTCGCGCCCGCGACGAGGCCCGCGATGTCGACGAATTCGACGACGGCCGGCACGACACGCTCCGGCTTGACGATCTCGGAGAGCGCCTTCAGGCGCGTATCGGGCACTTCGACGATGCCGACGTTCGGTTCGATCGTGCAGAACGGGTAGTTCTCGGCGGCGATGCCGGCCTTGGTCAGCGCATTGAACAGGGTGGACTTGCCGACGTTGGGCAAGCCGACGATGCCGCATTTGAGACTCATGGAATCCTTCGGACGGGTAAGGCGGCGCGGCCGGACAGGGCACGGCGGCGCGGGAAAAAAAGGGCGGCCGGCGCGTGGAGCGCGGCGGGCCGACGGTCAAAGACGCTATTGTACCGTGCCGACGCCCCGGATTCCGGGGTTGCGCCGAACGGCCGATGCGACGGGCCGCCGCGCCGCATCGGCCGCCAGCGATTCTGCTGATTTCCCGCAAAGTCCGGCCGCGTAAGGGTTTGGCCCCGCGGCTATAATGCCCGCCATGACTGCCCACCACTCCTTCGACGTCGCCGTGGTCGGCGGCGGGCTCGTCGGCAAGACGGCCGCGCTCGCGCTGACCCAGTCCGGCTACAAGACCGCCTTGCTTGCCCAGCCGGCCACGCCGCGCCCCGCCGATCTCGCGTTCGACACCCGCGTCTACGCGCTGTCTTCCAGTTCGCAGGCGCTGCTCGAGCGGCTGCGGGTCTGGCAGGCGCTCGACCACGGCCGGCTCGCGCCCGTCTTCGACATGCGCGTGTACGGCGATGCGCATGCGGAACTGCATTTTTCCGCCTACCAGGCCTCCGTGCCGCAACTTGCATGGATCGCCGAATCGTCGCTGGTCGAGACGTCGCTCGACGCCGCCCTGCGGTTCCAGCCGAACCTCACGTGGTTCGACGCGCGCGCACAGGGCTTCGACGTGCGCGACGACGCGGCCGTGCTCACGCTGTCGTCGGGGCAGGTGCTCGAAGCCGATCTGGTCGTCGGCGCCGACGGCGCGCATTCGTGGGTGCGTTCCCAAATGGGGGCCCGGGTCGAACGGCGCGATTACCGGCAGACGGGCGTCGTCGCGAACTTCAAGGCGTCGCTGCCGCACCGCGAGACGGCCTACCAGTGGTTCCACGAGGGCGAGATCGTCGCGCTGCTGCCGCTGCCGGACGGCCACGTGTCGCTCGTGTGGTCCGCGCACACCGCGCATGCCGATGAATTGCTCGCGCTCGACCCCGCGCAGCTCGCGGCCGAGGTCGAGCGCGTGTCGCACGGCCAGGTCGGCACGCTCGAATGCGTGACGCCGGCCGCCGGTTTCCCGCTGGCGCTGCAGACGGTCGACAAGCTGATCGCGCCGCGCGTCGCGCTGGTCGGCGATGCCGCACACCTGATCCACCCGCTCGCCGGGCAGGGGATGAACCTCGGGCTGCGCGACGTCGCGGCGCTCGTCGACGCGATCGCGGGCAAGGAAAGCTTCCGCAACCTCGGCGACACGGTGCTGCTGCGCCGCTACGAGCGTTCGCGCCGCGAGGACATCCGCGCGCTGATGGTCGCGACCGACGGCCTGCAGCGGCTCTTCGCGGTGCCGGGCTCGCTCGCGAAAGCGGTGCGCAATGCGGGCATGGCCTTCGTCGGTGCGCAGCCGCTCGTGAAGCGCTGGCTCGTGTCGGCCGCGCTCGGCTGAACGAACCTTCCGCCGCTTCGCCGGTCGGAGACGGTTCCGTTACGGCGTACACTGTGCCGTGCACACCGATTGAGCTGAAGGAAGATTTCGATGAAAAAAACGATCCGCATCGCGTCGCTGGCGCTGGCCGTCACGATGGCGACGCTTGGCTGCACCGCGCAGGCCGACCAGACCACCGACAAGCTGAAGGCCACGCTGCAAGCCCGTCTCGGCAACGATGCGCCGATCAAGAGCGTGTCGAAATCGCCGGTCGCCGGCCTTTACGAAGTGAACCTCGGCTCGCAGATCATCTATAGCGACGCGGCGGGCGACTACGTGCTGCTCGGCGATCTCGTCGACACCAAGACGCACAAGAACCTGACCGACGCACGCCTGTCCGAAATCAACAAGATCGACTTCGCGAGCCTGCCGTTCGCGAACGCGATCAAGGTCGTCAAGGGCAACGGCGCCCGCAAGATCGCGGTGTTCTCCGATCCGAACTGCCCGTATTGCAAGAAGCTCGAGACGACGCTGCAGTCGGTCGACAACGTCACCGTCTACACGTTCCTGTACCCGGTGCTGTCGCCGGACTCGACCTTGAAGTCGAAGGCGATCTGGTGCGCGACCGACCGTGCGAAGACGTGGGAAGGCTGGATGCTCGACCACCGCACCCCGTCCGGCGCCGGCACCTGCGATACCACCGCGCTCGACAAGAACCTCGCGCTCGGGCGCGGGATGAACGTCACGGGCACGCCGACGATCTTCCTGCCGGACGGCCGCCGCCTGCCGGGCGCGGTCTCGGCCGACCAGCTCAATCAGGCGCTCGCCTCGAGCAAGTAACCGACTGCACGCCGGGCACATGGCCCGGCGAGCGAGGGGCGCCCGCATGATCTGCCGGCGCCTCTCTTCGTTTTTGCCGCCGTATTCGACCGACCGATTGCCACGATGACCCAGCCGATCCGCTATTCGATTGTCCCGAAAGATCTTGCCGCGCACCTGTTCGAAGTATCGGTGACGGTCGCCGATCCCGATCCCGAAGGCCAGCGCTTCTCGCTGCCGGTGTGGATTCCGGGCAGCTACCTCGTGCGCGAGTTCGCGCGCAACATCGTGACGCTCGGTGCGTTCAACGACGCGGGTCGCAAGGTGCGCATCGCGAAGACCGACAAGCACACGTGGCAGGCCGCGCCCGTGACCGGCGCGCTGACGCTGCGCTACGACGTGTACGCATGGGACCTGTCGGTGCGCTCCGCGTATCTCGACGAATCGGGCGGCTTCTTCAACGCGACGGCCGTGTTCCTGAGCGTCGCCGGCCGCGAGGCCGCGCCGTGCGAGGTCGATATCGCGAAACCGGCCGGCGCGGCGTTCCGCACGTGGCGCGTCGGCACCGCGCTGCCCGAAGCGCGCGGCACGAAGCGCTACGGTTTCGGCGCGTATCGCGCCGCGAACTACGATGAGCTTTCCGACCATCCGGTGACGATCGGCGAATTCGCGCTCGCGACCTTCGACGCGCATGGCGTGCCGCACGACATCGTGATCGCCGGGCGCGTGACGCAGCTCGACATGGAGCGGCTGCGCACCGACCTGAAGCGCGTGTGCGAAGCGCAGATCGCGCTGTTCGAGCCGAAGTCGAAGAAGGCGCCGATGGACCGCTACGTGTTCATGACGCTCGCGGTCAGCGACGGCTACGGCGGCCTCGAGCATCGTGCGTCGACCGCGCTGATCTGCAACCGCACCGACCTGCCGGTGAAGGGGCGGCCGGAAACGACGGAAGGCTATCGCACCTATCTCGGTCTTTGCAGCCACGAGTACTTCCACACGTGGAACGTGAAGCGCATCAAGCCCGCGGCGTTCGTGCCGTACGACCTGACGCGCGAGAACTACACGTCGCTGCTGTGGCTGTTCGAGGGTTTCACGTCGTATTACGACGACCTGATGCTGGTGCGCAGCGGGCTGATGTCGCAGGACGAATATTTCGCGGCACTGGGCCGGACGATCGGCGGTGTGCTGCGCGGCACGGGCCGGCTCAAGCAGAGCGTCGCGGAAAGCTCGTTCGACGCGTGGATCAAGTACTACCGCCAGGACGAGAATGCGACCAACGCGATCGTCAGCTATTACACGAAGGGTTCGCTCGTCGCGCTCGCGTTCGATCTCGCGATCCGCGCGCAGACGCGCAACCGGAAGTCGCTCGACGACGTGATGCGTCTGCTGTGGCAGCGCTACGGCCGCGACTTCTACCGCGGCAAGCAGGCGGGCGTCGAGGAGAACGAAGTCGACGCACTGATCGAGGAAGCGACGGGCGTCGCGCTCGGCCGCCTGTTCACCGATGCCGTGCACGGCACGCGCGACCTGCCGCTCGCCGAGCTGTTCGCGCCGTTCGGTGTGACGCTGGCGCCCGATGTCGCGAACGGCGCGGCCGCGAAGCCGACGATCGGTGCGCGTCTGCGCGGCGGCACGGACTGCACGTTCGCGGCGGTCTACGAAGGGGGGGCCGCGCATCGCGCGGGGCTGTCTGCCGGCGATACGCTGATCGCGGTCGACGGGCTGCGCGTGACGGGCACGAACCTCGATGCGCTGCTCGCGCGCTACCGGCCGGGCGACAAGGTCGAGGTGCACGCATTCCGCCGCGACGAGCTGCGTACCGCGAAACTGAAGCTCGACGGCCCGGAAGTCACGCGCTACCGGCTGACGGCGGCCGCGAAGCCGGCCGCGGTCTCCAGGGCCCGGGAAACCTGGCTGAAGGGGTGAACGTAAGAAGACGGGTATCGGGGCGCGATCACGGATTGTTCTGCTGCTGCAACAATCCGTCGCCCTGAACCCGCTTTTTCACGGTCATGCGGCCACGCACAATGGCGTCACTCGCGCTACCGAAGCGCAACCCCACCGGAGCCTGACATGACGACCATTCTGCAAATCAATTCCGCTGCGCGTTCGCAAGGTGCGCAATCCACGCTGCTGGCCAACGAACTGACGGCAAAGCTGCAACAATCGAACCCCGGCGCGAAGGTCGTGGTTCGCGACCTGCTGGCCGATGCGCTGCCGCACCTCGACGAATCGGTGCTCGGCGCGTTCTTCACGCCGGCCGACAAGCGCACCGCGGAGCAGAATGCGATCGTCGCGAAGAGCGATGCACTGATCGCCGAGCTGCAAGCCGCCGACGTCATCGTGATCGGCGCCCCGATGTACAACTTCGGCATCTCGTCGCAACTGAAGACGTACTTCGACTGGATCGCCCGTGCCGGCGTCACGTTCCGCTACACCGAGAACGGTCCGGAAGGCCTGATCAAGGGCAAGAAGGTTCACGTCGTGACGGCCCGCGGCGGCAAGTACGCCGGTACGCCGAACGACAGCCAGACGCCGTACCTGCGCACCTTCCTCGGCTTCATCGGCCTGACCGACGTGAGCTTCATCTTCGCCGAAGGCCTGAATCTCGGCCCGGATGCGCAGAGTGCCGCGCTCGCGAGCGCGCGCGAAGCGATCGCCGCCGCGTAAGGAAGGCCGCCGCGGGTGCGACGCACCTGCTGCCTCTGCGTCGCCCGAAAAAAACGCCGCGTTCCCGAAAGGGGCGCGGCGTTTTTGCGTGCTTGCCGGCACGAAGGAACCGGCAGCGCGTCAAGCGAGCGTTTCGGCGACTTCCGGCAGGCGCCAGTCGATCGGCTCGCGGCCCGCATCGACCAGATAATCGTTCGCGAGCGCGAAATGGCGGCAGCCGAGGAAGCCGCGGTGCGCGGATAGCGGCGACGGATGCGGCGCCTCGAGCACGCAATGCGCGCTCGCGTCGAACAGCGCGCGCTTCGCCTGCGCGTGTGCGCCCCACAGCATGAACACGAGCCCGCGATGACGGCCGGCGAGTTCGCGGATCAGCGTGTCCGTGCATTGCTCCCAGCCGCGCTTCGCATGGCTGGCGGCCGCGCCGCGCTCGACCGTCAGCACGGTGTTGAGCAGCAGCACGCCCTGGCGCGCCCATGTGTCGAGACAGCCGTGGCGCGGCGTGTCGTGACCGAAGTTCGCGGCGATTTCCTTGAAGATGTTGCGCAGCGACGGCGGCGTGCGGACGGCCGGCGGCACCGAGAACGCGAGGCCGTGCGCCTGCGGCGTGCCGCGATCGTCGCCATGGTACGGATCCTGGCCGAGGATCACGACTTTCACGTCGTCGGGGCTCGTCAGGCGCAGCGCGCGGAACACGTCGGTCGGGTAGACCGTCTTGCCGGCTGCGCGCTCGTCGTCGACGAAGCGGCACAGCGGCGCGTACGCGTCGCTGTCGGTGAACGGCTTCAGCACGTCGCGCCAGACGGCCGGCAGCGCGTCGAATTGCGCGGCGAGATGCGGAACGTCGGCGGCGGCGGGCTGCGGTGCCGCCGCGGCGGGGGCCGGTGCCGCGGTTTTCTTCGCGGGTTTGCGCTCGGCCGCGGGCGGCTTGGAAGCCGCGGACGGTATATCGGCCGGTGCCGTTTCCGGCACGGGATCGTCGAACAGCGACGCCTGTTGCGGCGCGCGGGAAGTCTTGCGGGTTGCCATGCGTGATGCGTGTTTATTGCGCGCGCAGCCGGTAGCCGCGCTGCGCCTTGCTGATGTTTTCGGGAGCGAGGCCCGGCAGCGCCTGCTGCAGTTCGGCGGCAAGCGTCGAGAGCGCCGCTTCCGGGCCGTCGATCAGTTCGAGTTCGATTTCGCTGATCGGTTCGCGGCGCGTTTCGTGTTCCGCCTGGACGACGATCTCGCCGAGGTCCACCGCGGCCTCGACGGTCGCACCGCCGATCGCGACGCGCCACAGCGTACGCGAAAAATCCGTGCGGAACAGCGCATGCAGCGCGCCGGCCGCATTATTCAGCGCGGCGGCCGCTTCCGGCACGTCGCAGGCCGCGACGAGCGCGTCGATCTCGAGCGCGTCGCCGGCGACCGGCAGTTCCCATTCGTGGCGGCGATGCAGGCCGCCTTCCGCACTGCCGACCGTCTTGAAGGTCTGCAGCCAGCCGTGCGGCGTGCGACGCACGCGCACCGCGCTCTTCGAGCGCGCCAGCGCGAGATCGGGTGTGTCGTAGTAGACGTTCGCGAGCGTGACGTCGCGGCCGGGTTCGCCGGTCAGCGTCTCGAAGAAGCGTCGCGCGGCGTCGGCCTGACCGGCCGGCAGCGCGAGCTTGATTTCCTTTTCGATCGCCATCAGAAGAACATCCGCGCGAGTTCCTCGCCCGGCTGCTCGGCGCGCATGAACGCTTCGCCGACGAGGAACGTGTTCACGTTCGCCGCGCGCATCGTGTCGACGTCGGTGCGCGACAGGATGCCCGATTCGGTCACGACGATGCGGTCCGCCGGAATCATGTCGAGCATGTCGAGCGTGGTCTGGATCGACGTCTCGAACGTGCGCAGGTTGCGGTTGTTGATGCCGAGCAGCGGTGTCTTGAGCGTCAGCGCCTGTTCCATCTCGTTGCGGTCGTGCACTTCGACCAGCACCGCGAGGCCGAGCGAGTGCGCATACGCCTCGAGGTCCTGCATCAGCGGCGTATCGAGCGCGGCGGCGATCAGCAGGATCGCGTCGGCGCCCATCGCGCGGGCTTCGACGATCTGGTACGCGTCGACGATGAAGTCCTTGCGCAGCACCGGCAGCGTGCAGGCCGCGCGTGCCTCTTCGAGGTAGCGGACGCCGCCCTGGAAGAATTGCTCGTCGGTCAGCACCGACAGGCACGCGGCGCCGTGCGCCGCATACGAGCGTGCGATGTCGGCCGGCACGAAGTGCTCGCGCAGCACGCCCTTCGACGGGCTGGCCTTCTTGATTTCGGCGATTACCGCGGCGTCGCCGGCCGCGTGCTTCGCACGCAGCGCGCCGACGAAGTCGCGCAGGTCGCGCGCGGAGGCGTCCAGCTTCAGTGCCTCGAGCGGCGTGCTGCGCATGGCCGCCGCGATTTCTTCGCGCTTGACGGCGATGATTCGGTCGAGAATGTCGCTCATGGGGATTCCTGCTTGATTCGTAAGGGGAGTCAGCGCTTGAACTGCTGCGTGAAGCGCACGAGTTCGTCGACTTTCGCGCGCGCCTTGCCGCTCGCGATCGCTTCGCGGGCGAGCTGGATGCCGTCCGCGATCGATTCGGCGACGTTCGCCGCATACAGCGCGGTGCCCGCGTTCAGCGTGACGATCTCGCGCGCGACGCCCGGCTGGTTGTCCAGCGCGCCGAGCAGCATCGTGCGCGACTCGTCGGCATTTTCCACCTTCAGCGTGCGGTTCGACACCATCTGCAGGCCGAAATCCTCCGGATGGATCTCGTATTCGTGCACCTTGCCGTCGCGCAATTCGCCGACGAGCGTCGCGGCGCCGAGCGACACCTCGTCCATCCCGTCCTTGCCGTATACGACGAGCACGTGCTGCGCGCCGAGGCGCTGCATCACGCGCACCTGGATACCGACGAGGTCGGGGTGGAACACGCCCATCAGCTGGTTCGGCGCGCCGGCCGGATTGGTCAGCGGGCCGAGGATGTTGAAGATCGTGCGCACGCCGAGTTCGCGCCGCACGGCCGCGATGTTCTTCATCGCCGGGTGATGGTTCGGCGCGAACATGAAGCCCATGCCCGTTTCGGCGATCGACGCGGCGACCTGCTCCGACTGCAGGTCGATGTTCACGCCGAGCGCCTCGAGCACGTCGGCGCTGCCGGACTTGCTCGACACGCCGCGGTTGCCGTGCTTCGCGACCTTCGCGCCGGCCGCGGCCGTGACGAACATCGACGCGGTCGAGATGTTGAACGTATGCGAGCCGTCGCCGCCGGTGCCGACGATGTCGACGAAGTTCGAGTTGTCCTGCACCTCGACATGGTTCGCGAATTCGCGCATCACGGTCGCGGCGGCGGCGATCTCGCCGATCGTCTCCTTCTTCACGCGCAATCCGGTGATGATCGCCGCGGCCATCACCGGCGACATGTCGCCGCGCATGATGAGCCGCATCAGGTGCAGCATCTCGTCGTGGAAGATTTCGCGGTGCTCGATCGTGCGCTGCAGCGCTTCCTGCGGAGTAATCGTCATCGTGGGGCTCCCGTCACGCAGCCTGTGCAGCCGCGGCGCGGGCCTGCTTCAGGAAATTCTCGAGCAGCGCATGGCCGTGCTCGGACAGGATCGATTCCGGATGGAACTGCACGCCTTCGACCGGCAGCGTCTTGTGGCGCACGCCCATGATTTCGCCGTCGTCGGTCCAGGCGGACACTTCGAGGCAGTCCGGCAGCGATTCGCGCTCGATCGCGAGCGAGTGGTAGCGCGTGACGTCGAAATGCTTCGGCAGGTCGGCGAACACGCCGCGGCAATCGGTTTCGATCCGGCTCACCTTGCCGTGCATGATGGTCTTCGCGCGCACCACGCGGCCGCCGAATGCCTCGCCGATCGCCTGGTGGCCGAGACACACGCCGAGGATCGGTTTCTTGCCGGCGAACTCGCGCAGCACGTCGAGCGTGATGCCCGCATGTTGCGGATTGCTCGGGCCCGGCGACAGGCAGATCGCGTCGGGATCCAGGCGCGCGATCTCGTCGAGCGTGATTTCGTCGTTGCGGTAGGTACGCACGTCCTCGCCGAGTTCACCGAAGTACTGGACCAGGTTGTAGGTAAACGAGTCGTAGTTGTCGATCATGAGCAGCATGGTCAGTCTCCGGTCAGAAGTCGCTATCGAGGCCGTCCTGGACCTGTTCGGCCGCACGCAGCACCGCGCGCGCCTTGTTCTCGGTCTCTTGCCATTCGGATTCGGGTACCGAATCCGCGACGACGCCGGCCGCCGCTTGTACATACAGGTTGCCGTTGTGGATCAGCCCCGTGCGGATCGCGATCGCGAGATCCATCTCGCCCGAGAACGACAGGTAGCCGACCGCGCCGCCGTACAGCCCGCGCTTGACCGGCTCGAGCTCGTCGATCAGTTCCATCGCGCGCACCTTCGGCGCGCCGGACAGCGTGCCGGCCGGGAACGTCGCGCGCAGCACGTCGTAGTTCGTCATGCCGGGCTTCAGCTTGCCTTCGACCGAGCTGACGATATGCTGCACGTGCGAGTACTTCTCGATGACCATCTTGTCGGTCACCTGCACCGAGCCGATTTCGGCAATACGGCCGACATCGTTGCGCGCGAGGTCGATCAGCATCACGTGCTCGGCGATCTCCTTCGGATCGTTGAGCAGCTCGGTCGCGAGTTCCGCATCGCGCTCGGGCGTGTTGCCGCGCGGGCGCGTGCCGGCGAGCGGGCGGATCGTGACGATCTGATCCTCGCCGCGCTTTTCCTGGCGCACGAGGATTTCCGGCGACGCACCCACCACGTGGAAATCGCCGAAGTTGTAGTAATACATGTACGGCGACGGGTTCAGCGAACGCAGCGCGCGATACAGCGACAGCGGATTGTCGCGGTACGGCTTCGTCAGCCGCTGGCCGACCTGGATCTGCATCAGTTCGCCGGCCGCGATGTATTCCTTCGCCTGGCGCACGGCGGCCAGATAGTCGTCCTTCTTGAACTCGCGGAACGTCTCGGTGCGCACGCTGGCCGACGTGACGGGCGGCTGCACGGTCGTGCGCAGGCGCTGCTTCAGCTCGCGCAGGCGCTGTTTCGCCTTTGCGTAGGCTTCGGGCTGGCCCGGGTCCGCGTAGATGATCAGGTACAGCTTGCCGGCGAGGTTGTCGATGACCGCGACTTCCTCGGTCAGCAGCAGCTGGATGTCGGGCAGGCCGAGATCGTCGCGCGGCGCGGTGTTCGCGAGCTTCTTCTCTATATAGCGCACCGCGTCGTAACCGAAGTAGCCGGCGAGACCGCCGCAGAAGCGCGGCAGGCCCGGGCGCTGCGCGACCTTGAAACGCGCCTGGAACGATTCGATGAACTGGAACGGGTCGCCGTCGTGCGTCTCGACGACCTGGCCGTCGCGCACGACTTCCGATACGCCGTTGCGGGTGCGGATGAGCGTGCGGGCCGGCAGGCCGATGAACGAGTAGCGGCCGAAGCGTTCGCCGCCGACCACGGATTCCAGCAGGAACGAGTTGGCGCCCGCGCGTTCGGGCTGGGCCAGCTTCAGGTAGAGGGACAGCGGCGTTTCGAGATCGGCAAGGGCTTCCGCGATCAGCGGGATGCGGTTGTAGCCTTCGTTCGCGAGCGATTGGAATTCGAGTTCGGTCATGTTCCGGTCCTGTTCGGGACGAGCGGCGCGTGCGCCAGGGATCACTTGACGCTGCGCGGGTTGCCGTCGGCGAAAGGGCGGTCGATCGAGAAGTGCCTGTTGCCGGCCGGCATTCCGGGCGTGAACGTCGCGAGCCTGCGGCCGATCCTGAACGCAAGCGTTCGGACGCGGTGGAACTCGAGGTGGTGCGACGATCGGCGCGCGGATGCGCAGCGAGATAAAAAACGGCGCTGAAGACGTGCTTCAGCGTACCTCATCGAAGAGGTTAGCGCGACCAGCGACGCCAGGGCCAGGCTCCCCGGTCGATGCTGCTCAGACTCCGTTTTTTATTCAGAAACATGCGGATGGAAGAAATAATCAGACGGTTGGCCGGCCGGCGTTGTGCGCGGAAATTGCGCGAGCCGCGACCAGCAACGAATCGACTATACCATCCGAATTTATCGTTTGTATAGCTTTGCCGTGGTTGTAGCCGTACGGCACCGTCAGCGTCGCCATTCCGGCCGCGCGGCCGGCCAGCGCGTCGTTTTCCGAGTCGCCGATCGCGACCGCCGCGTCCGGCGGGACGCCGAGCGCGTCGCAGGCCGTCAGCATCGGCAGCGGATCGGGCTTCTTGCGTGCGACGCTGTCGCCGCCGAGCACGATGCCGAAGCAATCGGCCAGCCCGTATTGTTCGAGCAGCTCGACCGCGAAGCGGTGCGGCTTGTTCGTCACGCACGCGAGCCGGATCCCGGCCGCGCGCAGCGCGTCGAGGCCGGCGGCCACTTCCGGATAGAGGCGCGCATGGCGGCCGTTGATCTTCGCGTATTCGGTCTGGTAGATCGCCAGCGCGTCGTCGAAGCGCGCGTGCGCTTCGTCGGCCGGGAAGCGCGGCTTCAGCACGCTCTGGATCAGGTGTTCGGAGCCCTTGCCGACGTAGCCGATCACCTCGTCGCGCGACGTGGCCGGCGCGCCGAGCCGCGCGAGCATCCCGTTCAGGCCGGCCGTGAAATCGTCGGCCGTGTCGACCATCGTGCCGTCGAGGTCGATCAGCGCGGCTTCGATACGCGGCGCGGCAAAGCGGATCGGGGCGGCGTGCGTGGCGTCCGCGGTGGCCCCGGCCGGCGCGTGGCCGGCAAGCGACGAATCGGCCACGGCGTCAGCTCCGCTCGACGGTGGCGAGCGCGGCGCGCATCTCGTCGATCACCTTGCGGTAGTCGGGCTTGCCGAAGATCGCCGAACCCGCGACGAACGTGTCGGCGCCGGCCGCAGCGATTTCCGCGATGTTGTCGGCCTTCACGCCGCCGTCGACCTCGAGCAGGATCTCGCGGCCCGTGCGCTCGGTGTACGCGTCGATGCGCGCGCGTGCTTCGCGCAGCTTGTTCAGCGTTTCCGGAATGAACGACTGGCCGCCGAAGCCCGGGTTGACCGACATCAGCAGCACGAAGTCGAGGCGGTCCATCACGTGGTCGAGGTAGTTCAGCGGCGTGGCCGGGTTGAACACGAGGCCGGCCTTGCAGCCGTGGTCGCGGATCAGCGACAGCGTGCGGTCGATGTGATCGGAGCCTTCCGGGTGGAAGCTGATCAGGTTCGCACCGGCCTTCGCGAAATCGGGCACGATCCGGTCGACCGGGCGCACCATCAGGTGCACGTCGATCGGCACCTGCACGTGCGGGCGGATCGCTTCGCACACGAGCGGGCCGATCGTCAGGTTCGGCACATAATGGTTGTCCATCACGTCGAAGTGGATCCAGTCGGCGCCGGCGGCGGCGACGTTGCGGACTTCTTCGCCGAGCCGTGCGAAATCGGCCGACAGGATGCTGGGAGCGATACGGAATTGGGTCATGGCAGGGGAGCGGGGACGTTGCGGCGCAAAACCGTCATTCTACCGTCCGGCGACCCGGTGCGCGGCGGCGGGCCGTGCGGCCGAGGCCCGATTGCGCATAGAATGCCGAACCAATGCGGCGCGCCCGCGGCCCCGTTGCCCATGCCGGCACGGACAGTCACCTTCCACCGGAAACATCATGAGTCAGTATCAGTTCACCGTTTCGGTGAAAACCAGCTACCTGCCGGAACAATCCGACCCCGATCACCGTCAATACGCATTCGCGTACACGCTGACGATCCGCAACACGGGACAGGTCGCGGCGCAGCTGATCGCGCGTCACTGGATCATCACGGACAGCGAGAACCACGTGCAGGAAGTGAAGGGGCTCGGCGTCGTCGGGCACCAGCCGCTGCTGCAGCCGGGCGAACACTTCGAATACACGAGCTGGGCCGTGATCGCGACGCCGGTCGGCACGATGCGGGGCGCGTACTTCTGCGTGGCGGAAGACGGCGAGCGGTTCGAGGCGCCGGTCGACGAGTTCGCACTGCACATGCCGCGCACGCTGCATTGAGCGTGCGAAGCGCGTCAGCGCGGCTGGCGGTCGTTGTTGCCGCGGGCGTGCTTCTTTCTGCCCGACGACGTCCACACGACGATGAAGATCAGCAGGGCAAGCGCTACGAAGGCTTCGAGCGCGAAGATGAGCATCGGATATTGGTCGAGAAAATCTGACATGGCGGTTTCCATCAAGAACGGACATTGTATGTGGTTTGGGCCCCGGTTGGCCGGGTGGGTGGCAGCGGCCGCGGCGGCGGCGCTGCTTGCCGCGTGCGGCAGCGCACCGACGCGGACGTCGTCGCTGAAGCCGCCGACCGGCGCGGCGATCGTGCCGGGGCAGGTCGCCGCGAAGCGGCTCACGCCGGTCGCGTGGCAGCAGGTGCCGGGCTGGCAGGACGATTCGCTGATCGGCGCGACGGCCGCGCTGCGGCAGAACTGCGTGCGGCTCGCGCGCCAGCCGGCCTGGGCGCGCGCGTGCGCGGCCGCCGACCGGCTCGACGAGCTCGACGTCGGCAGCGCGCGCACTTTCTTCGAAACGTATTTCACGCCGTTCCAGCTCGCGAACACCGACGGGACGCTCGACGGGCTCGTGACCGGTTATTACGAGCCGCTGCTGCACGGTTCGCGCGTGCGCCGCGGCCCGTATCAGTACGCGCTCTATCGCTGGCCGGCCGGCTATCGCGCGGGGGCCGCGCTGCCGGCACGCGCGCAGCTCGAGCGCGCCGGGATCCTGAACGGCAACGAACTCGTGTGGGTCGACGATCCGATCGAGGCCTTCTTCCTGCAGGTGCAGGGCTCGGGGCGCGTGCTGCTCGACGACGGTTCGGTGATGCGGGTCGGCTTCGGCGGCACCAACAACCAGCCGTACCGTTCGATCGGCAAGTGGCTGCTCGATCGCGGCGAACTGACGCCCGCCCAGGCGACGATGCAGGGCATCAAGGCATGGGCGAAGGCGAACCCGACCCGCGTCGACGCGTTGCTCGACACGAATCCGCGGTTCGTGTTCTTCCGCGACATGCCGACCAAGGAAGATGCGCCGCACGGCGGCGCGGACGGCCCGATCGGCGCGCTTGGCGTGCCGCTGACGCCGGAGCGTTCGATCGCGGTCGACCCGTCGGCGATTCCGCTCGGCACGCCCGTGTTCCTGCAGACTACGCGTCCGCTGACGAATACGCCGATGAACCGGCTCGTGTTCGCGCAGGATACGGGTTCGGCGATCAAGGGCGGCGTGCGGGCCGACTATTTCTGGGGGCTCGGCGACGACGCGGGCGATCAGGCCGGCCGGATGAAGCAGGTCGGCCGGATGTGGCTGCTGTTCCCGAATTCGTGATGCGCAGCGGCGCGGTTGTTCCAGGCGGAATGCCCCACGTGACGTGACTTGACGGGCCGTGCCCCGGGACAAAACAGTCCGACCGGCTCTGGCCGATTCGGACTGTTTCTTTTGGGGCGGCGCGATGACCGCTCCGCGTCGCTGACCGGCGGCGTCCGGTGTTATCCCTTGCGCTTGTCGACGACGCGGCGTGCCTTGCCGACCGAGCGCTCGATCCCGTTCACGGGCAGCACGTTGATCACGGCCGTCACGCCGATCAGCGACTTGATGTCGTGCGCGAGCGCCTGTTTTGCCGCGTGGATCGCCGCCGTATCGGGTGCGGAGTCGGGGCAGGGCTCGACGTTGAGCGTCAGCACGTCGAGCGGGCCTTCCTTCGTCAGCACGATCTGATAGTGCGGCGCGAGCGCGCGCTGCTTGAGCAACTGCTCCTCGATTTGCGTCGGGAATACGTTGACGCCGCGCACGATCATCATGTCGTCCGAGCGGCCGGTGATCTTCTCCATCCGGCGCATCGTGCGGGCGGTGCCGGGCAACAGGCGCGTGAGATCGCGGGTGCGATAGCGGATGATCGGCAGCGCTTCCTTCGTCAGTGACGTGAACACGAGTTCGCCGAGCTCGCCGTCCGGCAGTACTTCGCCGGTTTCCGGGTCGATGATTTCCGGATAGAAATGGTCTTCCCAGATGGTCGGGCCGTCCTTGGTCTCGACGCATTCGGACGCGACACCGGGCCCCATCACTTCCGACAGCCCGTAGATGTCGACCGCGTCGATGCCCATTCGCTGTTCGATCGCGACGCGCATGTCGTTGGTCCAGGGCTCCGCGCCGAAGATACCGATGCGCAGCGAGCTCTGCACGGGATCGAGGCCCTGGCGTTCGATTTCGTCTGCGATCGACAGCATGTAGCTCGGCGTCACCATGATGATGTCGGGCCGGAAATCCTGGATCAGCTGCACCTGCTTTTCGGTCTGGCCGCCGCCGAACGGGATCACGGTCAGCCCTGCGCGTTCGGCGCCGTAATGCGCGCCGAGCCCGCCCGTGAACAGGCCGTAGCCGTAGCTGACGTGTACCTTGTCGCCGCGGCGTGCACCGGCGGCGCGGATCGAACGCGCGACGAGGTTCGCCCACGTGTCGATGTCGCCGGCCGTATAGCCGACGACCGTCGGCTTGCCGGTCGTGCCCGATGACGCGTGGATGCGCGAGATCCGGTCCTGCGGTACCGCGAACATCCCGAACGGGTAGCTGTCGCGCAGATCGCCCTTCGTCGTGAACGGGAAGCGCGACAGGTCGGCGAGCGTCTTCAGGTCGTCCGGATGCACGCCCGCGTCGTCGAACTTGCGACGATAGACGGGCGAGTGGTCATACGCATGCCGGAGCGACCACTTGAGGCGTTCGAGCTGCAGTGCGATCAGCTCGTCGCGTGAGGCGGTCTCGATCGGCTCGAGCGGTAGCGGGGTAGTCATGCCTGTCTCCAGTGTTTGTTATGTGCGGGCCGTCGGCGTCAGCGGTCTTCCGGGATGACCGTGCCCTTGATCTGGGCGGATTTGCCGCGAAACATCGCGACCGTTTCACCGGTCTGGTTCGTGACGCGGATGTCGTAGATGCCGTGGCGGCCGGCGCGCGCCTGTTCGATCGCCTCGGCCGTCAGCACGTCGTCGCCGTGCACCGGGCGCAGGAATTCGATCGAGCAGCCGGCCGCGACCGTGTTCAGGTTGTACGAGTTGCACGCGAATGCGAAGGTCGAATCGGCGAGCGTGAAGATGATCCCGCCGTGGCAGGTCTGGTGTCCGTTCAGGAATTCGGGCCGCACGCGCATCCGCAGGCGGGCGTAGCCGGCGCGAACTTCGGCGATTTCCATGCCGAACGCGCGGCTGCAGGCGTCGGCTTCGTACATGGCCTGCGCCGTGGCGCGGGCCAGCGAATCGGGGTCGAGCGTGGGGGTGGCGTGCGTCATGTCAACGCCCCTCGAAGCGCGGTGAGCGCTTCTCGATGAACGCCGTCACGCCTTCCGCATAGTCGTGCGACTGGCCGAGCTTGCGTTGAAGGTCGCGTTCCAGGTCGAGCTGCTGGTCGAGCGTGTTCGTGACGCCGTCGCGCATCGATTGCTTGATCGATGCGATCGCGAGCGTCGGCTGTTGCGCGAGCTGGGTGGCGAGCTGACGGACCGTCGCGACGAGTGCGTCGTCGTCGACCGCACGCCAGATCAAGCCCCATTGCTCGGCCTGCTCGGCGCCGAGCTTGTCGCCGGTCAGCGCGAGCCCCAGCGCGCGAGCCATGCCGACGCGCTGCGGCAGGAACCACGTGCCGCCCGAATCCGGCACGAGCCCGATCTTGACGAAGGCCTGGATGAAACTGCTCGAGCGGGCGGCAAACACGAGATCGCATGCGAGGGCGAGATTCGCGCCGGCGCCGGCCGCCGTGCCGTTGACGGCGGCGATCACCGGAATCGGCAAGCGCTGCAGGCGGCGGATCAGCGGATTGAAGTGCTCGTCGATCAGCGTGCCGAGGTCGGTGGACGCGCCCGGCGTGAAGTCGAGGTCGGCCAGATCCTGGCCCGCGCAGAAGCCGCGCCCCGCCCCTGTCAGAATCAGCGCGCGCGCGCCGGCCGCTTCGACTTCATCGAGTGCCGACTGCAGTTCGCGATGCATCGCCCGCGTGAAGCTGTTCAGCTTGTCGGGGCGGTTGAGGGTGATCGTGGCCACGCGCGCGGCCTGATCGATATCCAGCTGAATCGCCTGATAGGACATGCAGTGTCTCCTTCATGACTTCGTTATAGGCGCGCGGCGGGGCGGTTACACGCGTTCGATCGCGAGGGCGATGCCCTGGCCGACGCCGATGCACATCGTACAGAGCGCAAAGCGGCCGCCCGTACGTTCGAGTTGATGGAGCGCCGTGGTCACGAGCCGGGCCCCCGAAGCGCCGAGCGGATGGCCCAGCGCAATCGCGCCCCCGTTCGGGTTCACGCGCGGATCGTCGTCGGCGACACCGAGCATGCGCAGCACCGCGAGGCCCTGCGACGCGAACGCCTCGTTCAGTTCGATCACGTCGAACTGGTCGATGGTCATGCCGAGCTGACGCAGCAGCTTTTGCGTGGCCGGCGCGGGGCCGATGCCCATCACGCGGGGTTCCACACCGGCGGTTGCCATGCCGACGACGCGCGCGCGGCGGCGCAGCCCATACTGGTCGGCTGCCTGCGCATTGGCGAGCAGCAGCGCGCACGCGCCGTCGTTGACGCCCGACGCGTTGCCGGCCGTGACGGAGCCGTCCGGACGCACGACACCCTTCAGCTTCGCAAGCGCCTCGAGCGACGTCTCGCGCGGATGTTCGTCGCGCGACACGACGATAGCGTCGCCTTTCTTCTGCGCGATCGTGACCGAGACGATTTCGTCGGCGAGCGTGCCGTCCTGCTGCGCACGCGCGGCCTTCTGCTGGCTGCGCAGCGCGAACAGGTCCTGATCCGCGCGGCTGACGTGGTAGTCGACCGCGACGTTCTCGGCCGTTTCCGGCATCGAGTCGACGCCATGCAGCTGCTTCATCAGCGGATTGACGAAACGCCAGCCGATCGTCGTATCGAAGATGTCGGCCTGGCGCGCGAATGCGCTCGCGGCCTTGCCCATCACGAACGGCGCGCGCGTCATGCTCTCGACGCCGCCGGCGATCATCAGGCGCGCTTCGCCCGACTTGATCGCGCGCGCGGCCGTGCCGACCGCGTCCATTCCGGAGCCGCACAGGCGGTTCAGCGTCGTGCCCGGCACGGCGGTCGGCAGGCCCGCGAGCAGCGCCGACATGCGTGCGACGTTGCGGTTGTCCTCGCCGGCCTGGTTCGCGCAGCCGTAGATCACGTCGTCGATCGCCGTCCAGTCGACGTCGCGGTTGCGCTCGACGAGCGCCTTGAGCGGCACCGCGCCGAGGTCGTCGGCGCGGACGTCTTTCAGGGCGCCGCCGTAGCGGCCGATGGGGGTGCGAATCGCGTCGCAGATGTAGGCGTCTGTCATGGGCGTATCGATGAGCAACGAACCCGCCGGGTGGCGGATTCGTTCATGGTAGAGAACGTGGCGGCGTTTGCACGTCGGCCATTCGGGTTATGCCGTCTGGCCGGCTTCCGCGGGGACTGCTTTCGGGGCAACATGGACGCGGCTTTGCACCACGCGGAAGCGGTTGGCGACGAACGCCGGGTCGGCCAGCGCCGCGTTAGCCGCCGGGTTCGCACCGGTGCCGTGGAAATCGGAGAACGCGGCCGACTGGTTGACGAATACGCCGCCCGTCAGGTTGATCGACAGCGCGACACCGCCGCGTACCGCCGCGTCGTGCGCGGCCTCGACGATCGCGTCGTCGGTGCTGTAGACGGAGAGCGTCAGTGCGCCATGTTCCGCCGCGATTTCACCGGCGAGGTCGAGCGACTGAGCGGTCGAGTCGGTCGCGATCACGAACGAGATCGGGCCGAACCATTCCTGCGTGAATTTGGCGCGATCGGCCACGTCGAGCTGCAGTACGAGCGGCGTACGCACGCGGGCGTCAGGGAAGACCGGATGCTGGAGGGTCTGGCTGTCGGCGAGCACGCGGCCGAGCTGGCGGGCGTCGTCGATGCGCGCGGTCACGCCTTCGTTCTGGATCGCGCCGATCAGTTCGACCGCGCGTGCCGGGTCGCCGGTGAGTTTTTGGACGGAAACGGCGATGGCCTGTGCGACCTCGTCGAAGCTCGCATGACCGTCGGCCGTCCGGATCCCGTCGCGCGGCACGTAGATATTTTGCGGCGCCGTGCACATCTGGCCGGAATACAGCGCCAGCGAGAACGCGATGTTCCTGGCGGCGGCCTTCAGGTCGTCGGTCGAGTCGATCACGATCTGGTTGACGCCCGCCTTTTCGGTATAGACCTGTGCCTGGTGGGCATGGCGTTCGAGCCACGTGCCGTTCTGTGTGCTGCCGGTAAAGTCGATCAGCTTGATCTCGGGGCGCAGCGCGAGGTCCTGGACGAGGGCGCCGTCGTTGGGCTCGGTCGCGAGGAGCGTGACGACGTTCGGATCGAGTCCGGCCTCGCGCAGTACGTCGCGGGCGATCCGGACCGTGATCGCGAGCGGCAGGATCGCACCCGGATGCGGTTTGACGATCACGGTGTTGCCGGTTGCCAGGTCGGCGAACAGGCCCGGGTAGCCGTTCCAGGTCGGGAACGTGCAGCAGCCGAGCACGAGCCCCGTGCCGCGCGGGACGATCGTGTAGCGCTTGTGCATCGCGAGCGGCGGGTTCTTGCCTTGCGGTTTTTCCCAGTGCGCGTCGGCGGGGATGCGGCGCAGTTCGTCCCATGCATAGGCGACGGCCTCGAGCGCGCGATCCTGCGCGTGCGGGCCACCGGCCTGGAACGCCATCATGAATGCCTGCCCGGTGGTGTGCATCACGCTGTAAGCGATCTCGAAGCTTGCGCGGTTCAGGCGCGCGAGAATCTCGAGGCTGACGCCGATCCATGCGCTCGGGCCGGCTTCGCGCCACGTGCGTTGCGCGGCGGCCGCGGCGGCGATCAGTGCGTCGGGCGTCGATTTCGGATACCGGATGCCGAGCGCGATGCCATAGGGCGACTGCTCGGCACCGACCGTTTCGCCGGACGCCGGCTGGTCGAGTTCGAACGTTTTGTCGAGGTGGGACTTGAATGCGGCCTCGCCATCGGCGTTCGCGCTTTCCCCGTACACTTTGGGGCTCGGCATTTCGGCGAACGGGCTCCAGTACCCGCGGCTCTCGATGGCGGCGAGTGCGTGCTTCAGCGTGTCTTCGTGCTTCGTGAACAGTGCATGGGTCATGGCGGCGGCCTGATGGACATTGAGAGGGGTTGGATCGATTAATTAACCGACCGGTTGGTCGGAGAATGGTAGCATCAAACTATTCGCATGTGCGAGGCGTTTCTCATTTCATTGATCGAGGAGAAATAGATGGCTTACGAGAACATCCTGGTGGAGACCCGGGGGCGTGTCGGGCTGGTTACGCTGAACCGTCCGAAGGCGTTGAATGCGCTGAACGATGCGCTGATGGATGAGTTGGGCGCCGCGCTGAAGGCGTTCGATGCGGATGACGGCATCGGCGCGATCGTCGTGACGGGGAGCGAGAAGGCATTCGCGGCCGGTGCGGATATCGGCATGATGGCGACCTACTCCTATATGGATGTTTATCGGGGCGACTACATCACGCGCAACTGGGAGACGGTCCGCGAGATCCGCAAGCCGATCATTGCGGCGGTTTCGGGCTTCGCGCTGGGAGGCGGCTGCGAGCTTGCGATGATGTGCGACATCATCTTTGCGGCGGATACGGCCAAGTTCGGTCAGCCGGAGATCAAGCTGGGCATCATGCCGGGCGCTGGCGGTACGCAGCGGCTGCCGCGCGCGGTGTCGAAAGCGAAGGCGATGGACATGTGTCTGACGGCACGCTTCATGGACGCCGCCGAAGCCGAGCGGGCCGGGCTCGTGTCGCGCGTGCTGCCGGCCGACAAGTTGCTCGACGAGGCGCTTGCCGCCGCGGCGACGATCGCCGAGTTCTCGCTGCCGGCGGTCATGATGGTCAAGGAGTCGGTGAACCGCGCGTACGAGACGACGCTGGCCGAGGGCGTCCACTTCGAGCGTCGGCTGTTCCATTCGCTGTTCGCGACCGAAGACCAGAAGGAAGGGATGGCGGCCTTCGTCGAGAAGCGGAAGCCGGAGTTCAAGAACCGCTGATCGGGTGCTGCCACGCGCGGTGTCCGACGGCCTGTTGGGCGCCTGTTGTCAGCACGGCCGGTCGTCGCCCGTCGAACCCCCAGCCCCCGTGCGCGGCAGCGCACGGGGGCTTTTTCAAACTTTTTTCACAAAGGGCTTGCGTGGGCGGCGCGAGGTGCATAGAATCACGCCTCTTTCGCGCTCACGGAAACGCGGCGCGGAAGGAAGGGAAGCAGTGCGGTTGGGGCTTGGCAGGAACGGCCTCGGCGGTACGGAAGTTGAGCCCCGCGGTCGCAACGACGTAGTGCAAAAAGTTGTTGACGAGCTGCGAAACACGGTTCATAATCTCGCTTCTCTGCTGCTGAAAACGCAGCGCTGCCGGGAAACACGATGTTCCTCGCAGATTGCTCTTTAAAAATTAACAGCCGATAAGTGTGGGCGCTTGATGACAGCGAGCTGATCCTCGGATCAGATAGCGAAAGTATCAAGAGTCTCACACTAAAGTAAGTCAGGTTTATGAAGTGATTCATATTCCTGTCAGCTTTGAGTGAGCGACCGGTTCTTAACCGAACCGAAAACAGTAACAGGTTTGAACTGAAGAGTTTGATCCTGGCTCAGATTGAACGCTGGCGGCATGCCTTACACATGCAAGTCGAACGGCAGCACGGGTGCTTGCACCTGGTGGCGAGTGGCGAACGGGTGAGTAATACATCGGAACATGTCCTGTAGTGGGGGATAGCCCGGCGAAAGCCGGATTAATACCGCATACGATCTTTGGATGAAAGCGGGGGACCTTCGGGCCTCGCGCTATAGGGTTGGCCGATGGCTGATTAGCTAGTTGGTGGGGTAAAGGCCTACCAAGGCGACGATCAGTAGCTGGTCTGAGAGGACGACCAGCCACACTGGGACTGAGACACGGCCCAGACTCCTACGGGAGGCAGCAGTGGGGAATTTTGGACAATGGGCGAAAGCCTGATCCAGCAATGCCGCGTGTGTGAAGAAGGCCTTCGGGTTGTAAAGCACTTTTGTCCGGAAAGAAATCCTTGGCTCTAATACAGTCGGGGGATGACGGTACCGGAAGAATAAGCACCGGCTAACTACGTGCCAGCAGCCGCGGTAATACGTAGGGTGCAAGCGTTAATCGGAATTACTGGGCGTAAAGCGTGCGCAGGCGGTTTGCTAAGACCGATGTGAAATCCCCGGGCTCAACCTGGGAACTGCATTGGTGACTGGCAGGCTAGAGTATGGCAGAGGGGGGTAGAATTCCACGTGTAGCAGTGAAATGCGTAGAGATGTGGAGGAATACCGATGGCGAAGGCAGCCCCCTGGGCCAATACTGACGCTCATGCACGAAAGCGTGGGGAGCAAACAGGATTAGATACCCTGGTAGTCCACGCCCTAAACGATGTCAACTAGTTGTTGGGGATTCATTTCCTTAGTAACGTAGCTAACGCGTGAAGTTGACCGCCTGGGGAGTACGGTCGCAAGATTAAAACTCAAAGGAATTGACGGGGACCCGCACAAGCGGTGGATGATGTGGATTAATTCGATGCAACGCGAAAAACCTTACCTACCCTTGACATGGTCGGAATCCTGCTGAGAGGTGGGAGTGCTCGAAAGAGAACCGGCGCACAGGTGCTGCATGGCTGTCGTCAGCTCGTGTCGTGAGATGTTGGGTTAAGTCCCGCAACGAGCGCAACCCTTGTCCTTAGTTGCTACGCAAGAGCACTCTAAGGAGACTGCCGGTGACAAACCGGAGGAAGGTGGGGATGACGTCAAGTCCTCATGGCCCTTATGGGTAGGGCTTCACACGTCATACAATGGTCGGAACAGAGGGTTGCCAACCCGCGAGGGGGAGCTAATCCCAGAAAACCGATCGTAGTCCGGATTGCACTCTGCAACTCGAGTGCATGAAGCTGGAATCGCTAGTAATCGCGGATCAGCATGCCGCGGTGAATACGTTCCCGGGTCTTGTACACACCGCCCGTCACACCATGGGAGTGGGTTTTACCAGAAGTGGCTAGTCTAACCGCAAGGAGGACGGTCACCACGGTAGGATTCATGACTGGGGTGAAGTCGTAACAAGGTAGCCGTATCGGAAGGTGCGGCTGGATCACCTCCTTTCCAGAGCTTCTCGCAAAGTTGAGCGCTCACGCTTATCGGCTGTAAATTTAAAGACAGACTCAGGGGTCTGTAGCTCAGTCGGTTAGAGCACCGTCTTGATAAGGCGGGGGTCGTTGGTTCGAATCCAACCAGACCCACCATTGTCTGGCGGTAGGTACCTGAGGCATCTGTACTCATGGGGGCATAGCTCAGCTGGGAGAGCACCTGCTTTGCAAGCAGGGGGTCGTCGGTTCGATCCCGTCTGCCTCCACCAATCTTCAATGACAAGCGTTCGACTTGCGTCGAATCTTTGTCATTGGCGATTGAGCCAGTCAGAGGATATCAACAGATATCGGCTGTCGTTCTTTAACAATCTGGAAGAAGTAAGTAATTTGGATAGCGGAAGCGTCTCGAGATGGACGTGGAAACTATCCGGGTTGTGATTGTATCGATGTATCTCAAGATGATTCGAACTCTATGTTTGACTCAATTGGAATACGGCACAACGCGAGAACTCAACCTGTAGCGACTGTCGATGAGACAGACTCGTTATAGGGTCAAGCGAACAAGTGCATGTGGTGGATGCCTTGGCGATCACAGGCGATGAAGGACGCGGTAGCCTGCGAAAAGCTACGGGGAGCTGGCAAACGAGCTTTGATCCGTAGATGTCCGAATGGGGAAACCCGGCCCTTTTGGGTCATCCTGGACTGAATACATAGGTCCAGTGAAGCGAACGCGGTGAACTGAAACATCTAAGTAACCGCAGGAAAAGAAATCAACCGAGATTCCCAAAGTAGTGGCGAGCGAAATGGGATGAGCCTTGCACTCTTTATTTGTATTGTTAGCCGAACGCTCTGGAAAGTGCGGCCATAGCGGGTGATAGCCCCGTAGGCGAAAACAGTATGAAAGAACTAGGTGTGCGACAAGTAGGGCGGGACACGTGAAATCCTGTCTGAAGATGGGGGGACCATCCTCCAAGGCTAAATACTCGTGATCGACCGATAGTGAACCAGTACCGTGAGGGAAAGGCGAAAAGAACCCCGGGAGGGGAGTGAAATAGATCCTGAAACCGCATGCATACAAACAGTCGGAGCCTCGTAAGGGGTGACGGCGTACCTTTTGTATAATGGGTCAGCGACTTACGTTCAGTAGCAAGCTTAACCGTATAGGGCAGGCGTAGCGAAAGCGAGTCCGAATAGGGCGTTCAGTTGCTGGGCGTAGACCCGAAACCAGGTGATCTATCCATGGCCAGGATGAAGGTGCGGTAACACGTACTGGAGGTCCGAACCCACTAACGTTGAAAAGTTAGGGGATGAGCTGTGGATAGGGGTGAAAGGCTAAACAAACCTGGAAATAGCTGGTTCTCTCCGAAAACTATTTAGGTAGTGCCTCGTGTCTCACCTTCGGGGGTAGAGCACTGTCATGGTTGGGGGGTCTATTGCAGATTACCCCGCCATAGCAAACTCCGAATACCGAAGAGTGCAATCACGGGAGACAGACATCGGGTGCTAACGTCCGGTGTCAAGAGGGAAACAACCCAGACCGCCAGCTAAGGTCCCCAAATATAGCTAAGTGGGAAACGAAGTGGGAAGGCTAAAACAGTCAGGAGGTTGGCTTAGAAGCAGCCACCCTTTAAAGAAAGCGTAATAGCTCACTGATCGAGTCGTCCTGCGCGGAAGATGTAACGGGGCTAAGCTATATACCGAAGCTGCGGATGCGAGCTTTGCTCGCATGGTAGGAGAGCGTTCCGTAAGCCTGCGAAGGTGCGTTGAAAAGCGTGCTGGAGGTATCGGAAGTGCGAATGCTGACATGAGTAGCGATAAAGGGGGTGAAAGGCCCCCTCGCCGTAAGCCCAAGGTTTCCTACGCAACGTTCATCGGCGTAGGGTGAGTCGGCCCCTAAGGCGAGGCAGAAATGCGTAGCTGATGGGAAGCAGGTCAATATTCCTGCACCATTGTTAGATGCGATGGGGGGACGGATCGCGGAAGGTTGTCCGGGTGTTGGAAGTCCCGGTCGCTGCATTGGAGAAGGCACTTAGGCAAATCCGGGTGCGCAATTCAAGGGTGTGGCGCGAGCTCCTTAGGGAGCGAAGCAATTGGAAGTGGTTCCAAGAAAAGCCTCTAAGCTTCAGTCTAACGATGACCGTACCGCAAACCGACACAGGTGGGCGAGATGAGTATTCTAAGGCGCTTGAGAGAACTCGGGAGAAGGAACTCGGCAAATTGGTACCGTAACTTCGGGATAAGGTACGCCCTTGTAGCTTGACTGGCCTGCGCCAGGAGGGTGAAGGGGTTGCAATAAACTGGTGGCTGCGACTGTTTAATAAAAACACAGCACTCTGCAAACACGAAAGTGGACGTATAGGGTGTGACGCCTGCCCGGTGCCGGAAGATTAAATGATGGGGTGCAAGCTCTTGATTGAAGTCCCGGTAAACGGCGGCCGTAACTATAACGGTCCTAAGGTAGCGAAATTCCTTGTCGGGTAAGTTCCGACCTGCACGAATGGCGTAACGATGGCCACACTGTCTCCTCCCGAGACTCAGCGAAGTTGAAGTGTTTGTGATGATGCAATCTACCCGCGGCTAGACGGAAAGACCCCATGAACCTTTACTGTAGCTTTGCATTGGACTTTGAACCGATCTGTGTAGGATAGGTGGGAGGCTATGAAACCGGAACGCTAGTTTCGGTGGAGCCGTCCTTGAAATACCACCCTGGTTTGTTTGAGGTTCTAACCTTGGCCCGTGATCCGGGTCGGGGACAGTGCATGGTAGGCAGTTTGACTGGGGCGGTCTCCTCCCAAAGCGTAACGGAGGAGTACGAAGGTACGCTAGGTACGGTCGGAAATCGTGCTGATAGTGCAATGGCATAAGCGTGCTTAACTGCGAGACCGACAAGTCGAGCAGGTGCGAAAGCAGGTCATAGTGATCCGGTGGTTCTGTATGGAAGGGCCATCGCTCAACGGATAAAAGGTACTCTGGGGATAACAGGCTGATACCGCCCAAGAGTTCATATCGACGGCGGTGTTTGGCACCTCGATGTCGGCTCATCTCATCCTGGGGCTGTAGCCGGTCCCAAGGGTATGGCTGTTCGCCATTTAAAGAGGTACGTGAGCTGGGTTTAAAACGTCGTGAGACAGTTTGGTCCCTATCTGCCGTGGGCGTTGGATATTTGAAGGGGGCTGCTCCTAGTACGAGAGGACCGGAGTGGACGAACCTCTGGTGTACCGGTTGTCACGCCAGTGGCATCGCCGGGTAGCTATGTTCGGAAGAGATAACCGCTGAAAGCATCTAAGCGGGAAACTCGCCTTAAGATGAGATATCCCTGGGGACTAGATCCCCTTGAAGGGTCGTTCGAGACCAGGACGTTGATAGGTCAGGTGTGTAAGCGCAGTAATGCGTTCAGCTAACTGATACTAATTGCCCGTAAGGCTTGATCCTATAACAAGTCTGCCTTATGGATCGGCGCCGTGTGAAAGCACTGGCTGCAAGATCCAAAGCGACAAGTTGGATTCTCGTGTGTGATACACACAACTCAAAATTACTGCTTCTTCCAAGATTGGTTGCGCTGCGAAGCAACGCAACAACCCTCTTTGCCTGATGACCATAGCGAGTCGGTCCCACCCCTTCCCATCCCGAACAGGACCGTGAAACGACTCTACGCCGATGATAGTGCGGATTCCCGTGTGAAAGTAGGTAATCGTCAGGCTCCCTAAGCCAAGAACCCCCGCCCGAAAGGCGGGGGTTTTTGCATTTCGGCGACGAAAATGCACGTGCGCGACAATGTCAGTCGGTCTTCGTTCAGATAACCCGAGCTCTGAACGAAATGAGCGCGTTATCCGGCGTGTCCACGTAAAATTCGCGAATCCCCACCTCCGCATTCAAGACGATGAACGCCGCCACCCAGGTAGCCCGGGCCGTTTGCCCGCACGATTGTCCGGACACGTGCGCAATGCGCGTGACCGTCGAGAACGGGAAGGCGATCAAGGTAACGGGCGATCCCGATCATCCGCCGACGCAAGGTGTGTTGTGCACGAAGGTCAGCCGTTACGCCGACCGCGTCCATCATCCCGATCGCCTCACGGTTCCGCTCAAACGCGTCGGCCCGAAGGGCGAAGGGCGCTTCGAGCCGATCAGCTGGAGCGAGGCGTTCGACGAGATCGGCCGTCGCCTGGGTGAAATCGCCGCGCGCGCGCCGGAAGCGATCGTGCCGTACAGCTACGCCGGAACGATGGGGCTCGTGCAGGGCGAGGGCATCGCCCAACGGTTCTTCCACACGCTCGGCGCATCGCGGCTCGAGCGCACGATCTGTGCGGCAGCAGGCGCGGCGGGGCTGCGATATACGTATGGCGGCAGTCTCGGCATGCACCTCGAGCACTTCGAGGAAAGCGAACTGATTCTGATATGGGGCGCGAATCCGATCGCGTCGAGCCTGCACTTCTGGACCCGCGCGCAGGAAGCGAAGCGCCGCGGTGCGCGTCTTGTCGCGATCGATCCCTATCGCTCGCTGACCGCGGAGAAGTGCCATCAGCACATTGCGCTGAAACCGGGTACCGATGGTGCATTTGCGCTCGGCATGATGCATGTGTTGATCACCGAAAATCTGCTCGATCACGACTACATCGCTGACCATACGCTTGGTTTTGACGCGCTCAAGGCGCGCGCCATGTCCTATCCGCCGGAGCGGGTCGCGCAGATCTGCGGCGTCGATGCGTCGGAGCTGATCGATCTTGCGCGTCGCTACGGCGCCACGCGAAAGGCATCGATCCGCCTCAACTACGGCATGCAGCGCGTTCGCGGCGGCGGCAATGCCGTGCGCGCGATTGCCAGCCTGCCGGCGCTGACGGGAGCGTGGCGCGACCGCGCGGGCGGGCTGTTGCTGTCGTCGTCGGAATCCGCACCGGTCAACCAGGCGGCGCTGCTGCGCCCGGATCTGATGCCGGGTTGGCCGCACAAGCTGCCGCGCATCATCAACATGAATGCGATCGGCGACGCGCTGCTGCACCCCGGCGATGCGACATTCGGGCCGAAAGTCGAAGCCGTGATCGTGTACAACTCGAATCCGGTGGCGGTCGCGCCGGACTCGTCGAAGGTCGCCGCTGGGTTCGCGCGTGACGATCTGTTTACGGTCGTTCTCGAGCATTTCAAGACAGATACCGTCGATTTCGCCGACATTGTGTTGCCGGCGACCACGCAGCTTGAGCATCTCGATATTCACAAATCGTATGGCCACACCTACGTGATGGCGAACCTGCCGTCGATTCCGCCGGTGGGCGAGGCGCGGCCGAACACGGAGATCTTCCGTGGCATCGCGCGCAGCATGAGGCTCGACGAGCCGGCGCTGTATCACACCGACGAAGAGGTCGCGCGTGCGGCGCTCCGCTGGGACGACCCGGCACTCGACAGCGACTGGGAAACGTTGAAGCGGGAAGGCTGGCTGAAGCTCAAGCTGCCGGAGGCGCCGTTCGCGAACGGCGGTTTCCGCACCCCGTCAGGCAAGTGCGAGTTCTACAGCCCGCGGCTCGAGCAGATGGGCATGGACCCCGTCCCGGACTACCTGCCGCCTTTCGAATCGGCCGAGGCCGCGCCCGAGCTCGCCGCGCGTTATCCGCTCGCGATGATCTCGCCGCCGGCCCGCCACTTCCTGAACAGCACGTTCGTGAACGTCGACAGCCTGCGTACGACGGAAGGCGAGCCGCACCTCGACATGCACCCGTCCGACGCCGAGGCGCGCGGCATCGCGGAGGGCGACGTCGTCCGCATCTTCAACGATCGCGGTTCGATGCAGGCGCTCGCACGGGTTACCGATCGCGCACGGGCGGGGCTCGTCGTCGGACTGTCGATCTGGTGGAAGAAACTGTCGCCCGACGGCAGGAACGCGAACGAGGTGACAAGCCAGGCGCTGACCGATCTCGGCAATTCGGCGACGTTTTACGATTGTCTTGTGGAAGTTGAACGAATTTGATCGAATATCGCGTTATGGTCGGACGAATATCCTCGGAAGTTCGAAGTGGACATCTAACCCTGTTGTCTCGGGGCGGGGGAGCCGTTACGATGCGTTTTAGCACGACCATTCGAAAATCTGTGAGGAGACGCGCGGCATGGACAAAATTTGGCTGAAATCGTACCCACCCGGCGTTCCAGCCGAAATTGACGCGTCTCCCTATCCTTCTGTCCCGGACCTGCTCGACGAAAGCTTCCGGCAGTATCGCGATCGCACGGCGTTCGTCTGCATGGGCAAGGGCATCACGTACGGTGAGCTCGACAAGCTGTCGCGGCAGTTCGGCGCGTGGCTGCAATCCCGTGGCCTCGCACGCGGCGCGCGTGTCGCGATCATGATGCCGAACGTGCTCCAGTATCCGGTGACGATCGCCGCGGTACTGCGGGCCGGTTACACCGTCGTCAACGTCAACCCGCTTTATACGCCGCGCGAGCTCGAGCACCAGTTGAAGGACAGCGGCGCGGAAGCGATCGTCATCCTCGAGAATTTCGCGTCGACGCTGCAGTCCGTCATCGCCAATACGGCCGTCAAGCATGTGGTCGTCGCATCGATGGGCGACCTGCTGGGCATCAAGGGGTGGCTCGTCAATTACGTGGTGCGCAACGTGAAGAAGATGGTGCCTGCATGGCAGCTGCCGTCGTTCACGCGCTTCAAGGCCGCGCTGTCGGAAGGCGCGCGGCAGGCGTTCAAGCCGCAGAAGATCGGCCCCGACGACGTCGCGTTCCTGCAATACACGGGTGGGACGACCGGCGTCGCGAAGGGCGCGACGCTGTTGCACCGGAACATCGTGTCGAACGTGCTGCAGGCCGGCGCCTGGCACCATCCGGCACACGAGAAATACCCGGAGGTGAAACAGTTCGTGACGGTCGTCGCGCTGCCGCTGTATCACGTGTTCGCACTGACCGTCTGCGGTTTCCTGACGATGCGCACGGGCGGCATGGGAGTCCTGATCCCGAACCCGCGCGACATCGCCGGCATGATCAAGGAGCTGAAGGGCTATCAGATCTCGACGATTCCGGCGGTCAACACGCTGTACAACGCGCTGCTGAACCATCCCGAATTCAGTCAGCTCGACCTGTCGAAGCTCGTGATCGCCAACGGCGGCGGCATGGCGATCCAGGAAGGGGTCGCGAAGCGCTGGTATGAAAAGACCCATACCGCGATCATCGAAGGATACGGGCTGTCCGAAACGTCGCCGGTGGCGACCTGCAATCCCGTGACGGCGACCGAATACAGCGGGACGATCGGTTTGCCGCTGCCGTCGACCGAGGTGGCGATCCGCGACGATGCCGGCAATGACGTGGCGCTCGGCGAACCCGGCGAGATCTGCATCCGCGGGCCGCAGGTGATGGCGGGCTACTGGAACCGGCCCGACGAGACCGCGAAGGTCATGTTCCCGGACGGGTTCTTCAAGACGGGCGACGTCGGCGTGATGGACGCGCGCGGTTACGTGAAGATCGTCGACCGGAAGAAGGACATGATCCTCGTGTCCGGCTTCAACGTGTATCCGAACGAAGTCGAGGACGTGGTGGCGTCGCATCCGGGCGTGTTCGAGGTGGCGGCGGTCGGCGTGCCCGACGAGCATTCCGGCGAGGCCGTGAAGCTGTTCGTCGTGAAGAAGGATCCGGCGCTCACCGACAAGGACATCCTGGCCTACTGCAAGGAGCGGCTCACCGGCTACAAGCGGCCGAAGCTGGTCGAATTCCGTACGGAGCTGCCGAAAACGAACGTCGGCAAGATCTTGCGGCGCGAGTTGCGCGACGGACGCGCGTAAGTCGCGGCGAGGTTGAGCGAAAAAGCCCGGCAGACGCCGGGCTTTTTTGTTTGCGGATGAAGCGGATCGGAACCAGCCGCTTTCCGCGGCGGGCCGGCGGCCCATCGCATCGTCGATTGTGCCGACACGACCGGCGCACATGGCGCGCCGGTGGCGCTTTCACCGTGATTGGCCGGCGGATTTCTGGCGCGCCGGTCCAGCATGGTCGCCGCCGGGGAAAAGAAAAAGGCGCCCGAAGGCGCCTTCAATATGCTGCGGCTTGTCAGGCAAGCTGATTAGAACTTGTGACGGATACCGACGCGCGCTGCGACCTGGTTGGCGGAGCTCGAACCTGCGAGACCGTTGATCGCCGCGGTTGCCTTCAGGACGTTGCCGTTCGCGTCGAGCACGTTGCCCGAAGCGTGTTGGTACACGCCGATTGCGTAGACGTCCGTGCGCTTCGACAGGAAGTAGTCGACGCCCAGCGAGCCTTGGTGGTACTTGGCTGCCGAGTTGCCGTCGATCTTGCTGCCTTGCGTGTAGTCGTACGCCGCGCCGAGAATCAGCGCCGGGGTCAGCTGATACTTGAAGTTGATTTCGCCGTTGTTGAACGTCGCGGTCTGGTTCACGAACGGGCCTGCCGAGAAGCCCTTGAACTTCGTGTTCGAGTACGTCGCGCCGATCGTTGCCGCGCCGAACGTGTAGGCGCCGCCTGCACCGATGACCTGGTACGTGTTCGCGTTGTTCGCGTACGCGCCGTAGATCGGCGACGAAACCGACGACGATGCGGAACCGTTGTTGAACATGCCGCCGAACTGGTTCGGCGTACGTGCGTTCAAGTAACCGACGCCGAGGACCAGCGGGCCGTTGTTGTAGCCTGCGCCGAGCGACCAGACCTGGTTCTTCGAGAACTGGCCTGCCTGGCCGCCGAAGCTGTACAGGCCGCCGAACGTGATGCCGCCGTAGCTCTGGCTCGTGAACTTGACCGCGTTGTTCACGCGATAGGCGTTGTTGAAGTTGTCCAGGTCGCCCGGGTGAGCGGCGATGTAGCCGCCCCACTGGTCGCCTGCCTCGAGCGGGCCGACGAAGTCGACGACGGAGTCGTACTGACGACCCAGCGTGACCGTGCCGTACTGGCTCGACAGGCCGACGTAGGCCTGACGACCGAACATCAGGCCGCCCTGACCGAGCTTGCCGCTGTTCACGTCGAAACCGTTTTCGAGGGTGAAGATTGCCTTCAGGCCGCCACCGAGGTCTTCGGTGCCGCGCAGGCCGAAGCGGCTGCCTTGCATCACGCCGCTGGCCATGCTGTACAGGTGCTTGCCGCCTGCATTGTTGTTGAAGAGCAGGCCTTCATCGATGATGCCGTAAAGCGTCACGCTGCTTTGCGCTTGGGCAGCGCCAGCGAACGCGCCCAGCGCGACGAGCGCGAGAAGCGACTTTTTCATTAACGGATCTCCAAGAATCACTGAATTTTTTTGGCGGGGCAGATAGTTATGTTCTGTTGACGGGCCCCATCAACTTCGCAAGAAGTCGGACGTAATGTAGCAAAACCGTTTTTTGCCACAAAGCGAAATGCCGTGGCGCAAGGCCGCCATGTTTCCTTTATGCAACAATGGTTAAAATCACGGGTTAACCGCAATTTCCGCTGAATAATCAAGTCGGTTACGCAGCGGACTCGTGCCCTTGCCGCTCGCGGCGGCACCTGCAGCCAGGAGAACAGGAACGTGTTGGATGAACTGATCAGCGAATTCGATCGCGGCTTGCGATCGCTGACCGGCATTAGCCGGATGAGCCGCCCAGTGCCCACGCCGGCCGAGGCGCCCGACGTCGAGCTGACGCCGGCCGAACGGACGCATGCCGCTGGGCTGATGCGCGTGAACCACGTCGGCGAGGTCTGCGCGCAGGCGCTCTACCAGGCGCAGAAGCTCACCGCGCGCACGGCGTCGGCGAAGGCGATGTTCGAGGAGGCCGCGCGCGAGGAAGAGGATCACCTCGCGTGGACCGCGCACCGCCTGAAGGAACTCGACTCGCGCCCGAGCCTGCTGAATCCGCTGTGGTATGCCGGCGCGCTTGCGATCGGCGTCGCGGCCGGCACGCTCGGCGACAAGGTCAGCCTCGGCTTCATGGCCGAGACGGAGCGGCAGGTCGAGAATCATCTCGAAGGCCATATGTCCGAGCTGCCGGCGACCGACGCGGCGTCGCGCGCGATCGTCGACCAGATGCGGATCGACGAGGTGAAGCACGGCAAGGCCGCGACCGACGCAGGCGGGATCGAGTTGCCGCTGCCCGCGCGGATGCTGATGCGCGCCGCGTCGAAAGTCATGACGAGCACTGCGTACTATCTCTGAGAATTGCGCCGGGGCGACGCGTGACGCCGCCCTGGTTCACCGCCCCCGATACCGCCCGCCGACTCCTCGTTTTCCCGCCCCCGAAAGCCCCGTCCGCACGCCTGTCTGGCCCGTCTTTCTCACGTATCACCTTCACAAGTTGCACTAGCTCATTCATTTATAACGGTTTTTGGTATGAGGGGCCGCATGAGCATGTGCGCGTAAGTCCTTGTTCTAACTAACAAAATTCGTCAAAAAAGCGGGCCGCTCCCTTGACCGTGCCACACCCTTCCTCTAAAGTGGGAGACAGTGTGAGAAAGTGTATTTTTGTGTGATTTAGCGGGCTATTCCGGCTAAATTCTCAGCATTGAGCGGGTGCTTCGGTGCCCTGAACGGGAGAGCGGAAAGTGTTCCAAGGGGCGTCGGCGCTGACGCTCGATGCGAAAGGGCGGATGTCGGTGCCGGCTCGCTATCGCGAAGCGCTGCAAGGACAGGCAGAAGGACGGGTGACTGTGACCAAGCACCCGGACGGCTGCCTGTTGCTGTTTCCGCGCCCCGAATGGGAAGTATTCCGCGCCAAGATCGCCGCGCTGCCGATGGACGCGCACTGGTGGCGGCGCATTTTTCTCGGCAATGCGATGGACGTCGATCTCGACAGCGCGGGCCGGATTCTCGTATCGCCCGAGCTGCGCATGGCAGCCGGACTGGAAAAGGAAGTCATGTTGTTGGGAATGGGTAGTCACTTCGAGCTGTGGGATTCGCAAACCTACAACGCGAAGGAGCAGGCAGCGATGGCGCAGGGCATGCCCGACGCGCTGAAGAATTTCACGTTCTGATTGCGGTGACGGAGACGCCCGCGATGGGAAATGAATTGCGGCATCGGACGGTGCTGTTGGATGAGGCGATCGAGTCGCTCGTGACGCGGCCGGACGGCGTGTACGTCGACGGTACGTTCGGGCGGGGCGGGCATAGCCGCGCGGTGCTCGCGCGGCTCGCGCCGGCCGGGCGGCTGATCGCGTTCGACAAGGACCCGAGGGCGATCGAGACGGCGCAGGGCATCGAGGATGCGCGCTTCTCGATCGTGCATGACAGCTTTGCATCGATGCGCGACGCGCTTGCGGCGCGCGGCGTCGAGAAGGTGGCGGGTGTGTTGCTGGACCTGGGCGTGTCCTCGCCGCAGGTGGACGATCCGGCGCGCGGCTTCAGCTTCCGCGCCGATGGTCCGCTGGACATGCGAATGGATCCGACGCGTGGCGAGTCGGCGGCCGAATGGCTCGCGCGGGCTTCGGTGCAGGAATTGACGGAGGTGATACGGGATTATGGGGAAGAACGGTTTGCTTTTCAGATTGCAAAGGCGCTTGTTGCTCGCCGGGCAGAGTCCGACCGTCTTGGGCCTCTCGACACCACGGGCGAGCTTGCCCAAATCGTGGGTCACGTCGTCAAAACCCGTGAGAAGGGCAAGGATCCGGCAACCCGCACCTTTCAGGCTATACGGATTCACGTCAATCAAGAGCTTGCGGACCTGCAAGTCGTACTAGACGCGGCACTGTCGTTGCTGGAGCAAGGGGGGCGGCTGGTGGTGATCAGCTTTCATTCACTCGAGGACCGGATCGTCAAGCGATTCATGCAGGCGCACGCCAGTGCGCCTGCGGTCGATCGTCGCCTGCCGATCCGCGCCGTCGACCTCCCGAGCCCGCCGCTCAAGATCATCAGCCGTCAGTTTCCGAGTGAAGCGGAAGTCGCCGCGAATCCGCGCGCCCGCTCGGCCGTGATGCGCATTGCGGAGCGCGTCACGCCATGAGCCGCTTCAATATCTTCCTGCTGATCATCGTGATGGGTTGCGCGCTGTCGGTCGTCAACTCGACGAACCAGCAGCGGCAGATCTTCATCCAGCTGCAGCGCGCGCAGTCGCAGGAGCGCCAGCTCCAGCAGGACTACGCGCAGCTTCAATATCAGCAGAGCGCGCTGTCGAAGACGTCGCGCATCGAGCAACTCGCGAACGATTCGCTGAAGATGCAGGCGATCTCGACCGGCCGCACGCAATACCTGACGCTGCCGCCGGGCGCGGCGAAGGCGATCGACGCGCCGATCCCGGCGTCGGCCGACACGGCAGGCAAGGGCAAGGGGGGCGCGCGATGAAGCCGTCCCAGAAGCGCCAGAACGTGAAGTTCTCGTCGAGCCCCGTGCTGGGCGTGCACCTGCCGATGTGGCGCTCGAAGTTCGTCGTGTTCCTGCTGTTCATGGCGTTCGTCGCGCTGGCCGCGCGGGCGTTCTGGATCCAGGGGCCCGGCAACGCGTTCTATCAGAAGCAGGGCGAAAGCCGCTACCAGCGCACGCTCGAGCTGCCCGCGACGCGCGGCAAGATCCTCGACCGTAACGGGCTCGTGCTCGCGACGAGCCTGCCCGTGCGCGCGATCTGGGCGATTCCCGACGCGGTGCCGGACGATCTCGACGCCGACAAGATCAACCAGCTCGGCAAGCTCCTCGGCATGACGCCGAAGGAACTGCGCGTGAAGCTGTCGGAAGACAAGGGTTTCGTCTACGTGAAGCGCCAGGTGCCGCTCGACGTCGCGGACAAGGTCGCCGCGCTCGACATTCCCGGCATCTACCAGCGCAACGAATACAAGCGCTTCTATCCGGAAGGCGAGATCACCGCTCACCTGATCGGCTTCACGAACGTCGAGGACGAAGGGCAGGAAGGCGTCGAGCTCGGCGACCAGAAGTTGCTGTCCGGCACGTCGGGCGTGCGTCGCGTGATCAAGGACCGGATGGGGCACATCGTCGAGGACGTCGCCGAGCAGATCCCGCCGCACAACGGGACCGACGTCGACCTGTCGATCGACAGCAAGATCCAGTACATCGCGTACGCGAACCTGAAGGCCGCCGTCGAGAAGTTCAAGGCAAAGGCCGGCGCGGCGATGGTCGTCGACGTGCGTACCGGCGAAGTGCTCGCGCTCGTCAACTACCCGACGTACAACCCGAACGACCGCTCGCGCATGACGGGCGAGCAACTGCGCAACCGGATCATGACCGACGTGTTCGAGCCGGGCTCGATCATGAAGCCATTCACGGTGTCGCTCGCGCTCGATCTGCACCGCGTGACGCCGAACACGCTCGTCGAAACGGGCAACGGGCATTTCGTGCTCGACGGCGCGCCGATCACCGACGACGCGGGTTTCGGCACGCTGACGGTCGGCGGCGTGATCCAGAAGTCGAGCAACATCGGCGCGACGAAGATCGCGATGACGATGCGGCCCGAGGAAATGTGGAATATGTATACGAGCATCGGCCTCGGCCAGGCGCCGAAGGTCGGGTTCCCGGGCGCGGTGGCCGGCCGCCTGCGTCCGTGGAAGAGCTGGCGCCGCATCGAGCAGGCGACGATGTCGTACGGCTACGGCCTGTCGGTGTCGCTGTTCCAGCTCGCGCGCGCCTACACGGCGATCGCGCACGACGGCGAACTGATGCCCGTGACCATTTTCAAGACCGACCCCAATCAGCCGATCACGGGCACGCAGGTATTCAACCCGACCACCGCGCGCGAAGTGCGCGCGATGCTCGAGACGGTGGTCGCGCCGGGCGGTACGTCGCCGGATGCGGCCGTGCCGGGCTATCGCGTCGGCGGCAAGAGCGGTACCGCGTACAAGCATGAAGGGCATGGCTACACGCGCAAGTACCGTGCGTCGTTCGTCGGGATGGCGCCGATGCCGAATCCGCGCATCGTCGTCGCGGTGTCGGTCGACGAGCCGACCGCCGGCAGCCACTTCGGCGGCCAGGTGTCCGGCCCCGTATTCTCGGCGATCGCCGGCGACACGATGCGTGCGTTGAACGTCCCGCCGAACATGCCGATCAAGCAACTCGTCGTGTCTGACGATTCGCCGGCAGCGCCGAGCGCAACGGGGCCGCAAAAGCTGGCCGCGGGGAGCGGTGCGAAGCATATGATCGTGTCCAGCACGACGCGTAATTCACCAGGAGTTGTTCGATGAGCGCCGCCCGCAGTTCCCATCCGGCGCATCAGCAGATCGCAGCCGCGCTTGCGTGGCTGCGTCAGCATGTGGCCCCCGCGGCGCAACTGCATGCCGACACGCGCAGTCTCAAGGCTGGCGACGTGTTCGTCGCGTATGCGGTCGACGGGGCAGACAATCGCGCCTTCATTGCCAACGCCGTCGCACAAGGTGCGGCCGCCGTGCTGTATCAGCCGGAAGGGCTGGCCGCCGCGCCGGCCGTACCCGTCGCGCTCGCGGTGCCGGCGCTCGACCAGCTCGCCGGCGAGATCGCCAGCGGCTGGTACGGCGATCCGAGCGACAGTCTGCTCGCGGTCGGCGTCACGGGCACGAACGGCAAGACGTCGTGCACGCAATGGCTCGCTGTCGCGCTGACGGCGTTGCACCAGCCGTGCGCGGTGATCGGCACGCTCGGCAGCGGGATGCCCGGCCAGCTCGTGCCGACCGGCTTCACGACGCCCGACGCGCCGCAACTGCAGCGCAGCCTCGCGCAGTTGCGCGACGCCGGTGCGAAGGCGGTGGCGATGGAAGTGTCGTCGCACGCGTTGCATCAGGGCCGCGTGAACGGCACGGCCTTCGATATCGCGGTATTTACGAACCTTACGCAAGATCACCTCGACTATCACGGCACGTTCGATGCGTACGAAGCCGCGAAGGCGAAGCTGTTCGCGTGGCGCGGCCTGCGCGCGGCGGTGATCAATCGCGACGACGCAGCCGGCCGGCGCCTGCTCGAGAAGCTGGCCGGCCGCGTGCGCACGATCGCGTACGGGATCGGCGACGCGGCGGCACCCGACGCCGATCGCGAGCTGGTCGCGCTCGACGTGCGTGCGACCGCCACCGGCACCGCATTCCGCCTGCGTTCGTCGTGGGGCGACGCGGACGTCGAGGTCGGCACGCTCGGCACCTTCAACGTCAGCAACCTGCTTGCCGTACTCGGCTCGCTGCTCGCGGCCGATGTGCCGTTCGACGCGGCGCTCGCTGAGATCGAGCGGCTCGAGTCGGTCAACGGCCGGATGCAGCGGCTCGGCGGCCGGCTGCAGAACGACGAACCGCTCGTCGTGATCGACTACGCGCACACGCCCGACGCGCTCGAAAAGACGCTCGACGCGTTGCGCCCGATCGCCACGGCGCGCGGTGGCCGGCTCGTCTGCATGTTCGGCTGCGGCGGCGATCGCGACGCAACGAAGCGCCCGCTGATGGGCGCGATCGCGGAGCGGCTCGCCGACGAGACCGTCGTCACGAGTGACAACCCGCGCAGCGAGGATCCGCAGCGCATCATCGACCAGATCGTCGCGGGCATGACCGCACCCGATCACGCACGCCGCATCGAGGATCGCGCGAGCGCGATCCTGCAGGCCGTGCGCGGCGCCGCACGCGAGGATGTCGTCGTGCTGGCCGGCAAGGGCCACGAGGCCACGCAGGAAATCATGGGCAAGAAGCGTACGTTCTCCGATCAGGATCACGCGCGGCTCGCGCTGGCGGCGCGCGCGACGCACGGCAAGGGAGGCGGCGAATGACGATGCTCAGTCTCGGCGAAGCCGCTCGCCTGATTCCCGGCGCCACCGTCCACGGCGACGCGGGCGTCACGTTCGACCGCGTGTCGACGGACAGCCGCACGGCCGGGCCGGGTGACCTGTTCGTCGCGCTGAAGGGCGAGCGCTTCGACGCACACGACTTCCTCGGCGACGTCGCCGCGCGCGGTGCCGCCGCGGCACTCGTCGCGTACGTGCCGGCGGGCGTCACGATGCCGGCGATCGTGGGCGGCGAAACGCGTGCCGCGCTCGGCGCGCTCGCGCACGGCTGGCGCATGCGATTCCCGCTGCCGCTCGTCGCGGTGACGGGCAGCAACGGCAAGACGACGGTCAAGGAAATGATCGCATCGATCTTCGCGGCGGCGGTCGGCGCCGACGCGCGACTCGCGACGGCCGGCAACCTGAACAACGATGTCGGCCTGCCGCTGACGCTGTTGCGCCTGTCGGCCGCCCATCGTCTCGCGGTGATCGAGATCGGGATGAACCATCCGGGCGAGACCGAAGTCCTCGCGCGCCTCACGGCGCCGACGGTCGCGCTCGTCAACAACGCGCAGCGCGAGCACCAGGAATTCATGTCGACGGTCGAAGCCGTCGCGCTCGAACACGCGGCCGTGATTCACGCGCTGCCGCCGGACGGCGTCGCGGTGTTCCCGGCCGACGACGCGTACGCGGGCATCTGGCGCGTCGCGGCGACCGGCAACCGGATCCTCGATTTCGCGCTGCACGACGCCGAACGGCAGAACGACGCGCAGGTCGTCGGCCGTCTGCACGGCGGCGAACTCGCGATCGACACGCCGGCGGGTGCCGTCACGGTGCGGCTGCGCGCGCTCGGCGAGCACAATGCACGCAACGCGCTGGCCGCGACGGCCGCGGCGCTCGGCGCCGGCGTCTCGCTGTCGGCGATCCGGCAGGGCCTCGAATCGTTCGAACCGGTCAAGGGCCGGCTGCAGGTGAAGCAGGCGATTGCCGGGAGCCTCGCGGGTGCGACGGTCGTCGACGATACGTACAACGCGAACCCCGATTCGATGCGCGCCGCGATCGACGTGCTCGCCGCGCAACCGGGGCCGCGCGTGCTGGTGATCGGCGACATGGGCGAGGTTGGCGAAGAAGGGCCGGCTTTCCACCGCGAGATCGGCGCCTATGCGCGCGATCGCGGGATCGATGCGCTGTTCGCGCTCGGCGACGCGTCGCGCGACGCGTGCACGGCGTACGGCGACACGGCCCGCCATTTCGATGACGTCGGCGCGCTCGTGTCGGCGCTGCTCGCGGCCGGATACGGCGCACCGGCGACGGTGCTGGTGAAGGGCTCGCGGTACATGAAGATGGAGCGCGTGGTCGACGCGCTGACGAACCAACCCGCGGCGGGCACGGCGCCCGCCGCACACTGAGTAGAAGGAAGGAAGCATGCTGCTGGCGCTGGCGCAATGGCTGCAAGGAGACGCAAGCTTTTTGCGCTTGTTCACGTACCTCACGTTCCGTGCGGTGATGGCCACCATCACCGCGCTCGGGATCGGGCTCGTGTGCGGACCGTGGGTGATCCGCAAGCTGACGCAAATGAAGGTCGGGCAGGCCGTGCGCAAGGACGGCCCGCAGACCCACCTCGTCAAGTCCGGCACGCCGACGATGGGCGGCGTGCTGATCCTGATCGGCATCGCGGTCGCGACGCTGCTGTGGGGCGACCTGACGAACCGTTTCATCTGGATCGTGATGCTCGTCACGTTCGGCTTCGGCGTGATCGGCTGGGTCGACGATTACCGCAAGGTCGTCCACAAGGACCCGCGCGGGATGTCGTCGCGCGAGAAGTATTTCTGGCAATCGGTGATCGGGCTGTTCGCGGCCGTCTACCTGGCCTTCAGCGTGTCCGAGGCGAACAACGTGCGCGTGTTCGACCTGTTCATGGCATGGGTGAGGAGCGGCCTGTCGATGGGGCTGCCCGCACGTGCCGACCTGATGCTGCCGTTCCTGAAGTCGATCAGCTACCCGCTCGGCGTGTGGGGCTTCATCGTGCTGACCTACTTCGTGATCGTCGGCGCGAGCAACGCGGTGAACCTGACCGACGGCCTCGACGGCCTCGTGATCATGCCGGTCGTGCTGGTCGGCGCGTCGCTGGGTGTGTTCGCGTACGTGATGGGCAGCGCGGTCTATTCAAAATACCTGCTGTTCCCGCACATCCCGGGCGCGGGCGAGCTGCTGATCTTCTGCTCCGCGATGGGCGGGGCAGGGCTCGCGTTCCTCTGGTACAACACGCACCCCGCGCAGGTGTTCATGGGCGACGTCGGCGCGCTGGCGCTCGGCGGCGCGCTCGGCACGGTCGCGGTGATCGTGCGCCAGGAAATCGTGCTGTTCATCATGGGCGGCATCTTCGTCGCGGAAACGCTGTCGGTGATGCTGCAGGTTTCGTGGTTCAAGTACACGAAGAAGCGTTACGGCGAAGGGCGGCGCCTGCTGAAGATGGCGCCGCTGCATCACCATTTCGAATTGTCCGGCTGGAAGGAAACGCAGGTGGTCGTGCGTTTCTGGATCATCACGCTGATGCTGTGCCTGTTTGGTCTGACCACCCTCAAGCTGCGGTAAAGGAAAGGTAACAAGGATGTCTGGCGAGATGTTTGGAGATCGGCAACGGCCGATGGTGCTCGTACTGGGGCTCGGTGAATCGGGTCTCGCGATCGCGCGATGGTGCGCGAGGCACGGGTGCCGGCTGCGTATTGCCGATACCCGCGAGGCGCCGCCGAACCTTGCCGCGCTGCAGGCCGAAGGCATCGATGCGGAATTCGTCGGCGGGGCATTCACGCCCGCACTGCTCGACGGCGGCGTCGAGATCGTCGGGCTGAGCCCCGGGCTGTCGCCGCTCGAACCGGCACTCGCGGCGCTGGTCGCGGCCGCGCACGAGCGCGGGATCGCGGTGTGGGGCGAGCTGGAATTCTTCGCGCAGGCATTGCGCGCGCTCGGCACGAGCGGCTACCAGCCGAAGGTGCTCGCGATCACCGGCACCAACGGCAAGACCACGACGACGAGCCTCGCGGGCCTGCTGTGCCGGCGCGCGGGCAAGAAGGTCGCCGTCGCGGGCAACATCAGCCCGGCGATGCTCGACCGGCTCGCGAACGCGATCGACGAAACCGCGCTGCCCGACGTGTGGGTGCTCGAACTGTCGAGCTTCCAGCTCGAGACCGCGCGCACGTTTGCACCCGATGCCGCCGCGATCCTCAACATCACGCAGGACCACCTCGACTGGCACGGCGGCTTCGACGCGTACGCGCAGGCAAAGGGCCGGATCTTCGGTGCGACGACGACGCGCGTGCTGAACCGCGACGATGCGGCCGTGATGAAGTTCGCGCCGGCAGTCGGCGCGGCCGACGCGCCGCGCACGGTCACGTTCGGCCTGAACGAGCCGGTGCAGGACGGCGACTACGGGCTGTCGCGCGACAACGGCATTGCATGGCTGGTGGAAGCCGTCGATCGCGACGCACCGGATGAAGTGACGACGACCCGCCGGCGCAGGCGCGACGCCGCGCATACGCCCGACATCGCGCAGAAGCGCCTGATGCCGGCCGACGCGCTGCGCATCCGCGGGCTGCACAACGCGGCGAACGCGCTGGCCGCATTCGCGCTCGCCCGCGCGATCGACCTGCCGGCCGCGCCGCTGCTGCACGCGCTGCGCGAATATCGCGGCGAAGCGCATCGCGTCGAAGTGATCGCGACGATCGACGACGTCGACTACGTCGACGACAGCAAGGGCACCAACGTCGGCGCGACGGTCGCCGCGCTCGACGGGCTCGCGCAGAAGATCGTGCTGATCGCGGGCGGCGACGGCAAGGGCCAGGATTTCGCACCGCTGGTCGCACCGGTCGCACGCTGGTGCCGCGCGGTGATGCTGATCGGCCGCGACGCGCCGGCAATCCGCGACACGCTCGCCGAAACGGGCGTGCCGCTCGCCGATCACGAGACGCTCGAAAGCGCGGTGCGCGCGGCGGCCGATCTCGCCGAGCCGGGCGACGCGGTGTTGCTGTCGCCCGCATGCGCGAGCCTCGACATGTTCAGGAACTACGCCCATCGCGCGGATGTGTTCCGCGCGGCGGTCGACGAAATCGCCATCGACAAAGGAGCGACGCCATGAGCTGGTCCGATCGCCTCGTCTCCCGGTTCAACGACCGGCGCGACACCGGCGGCAATGCCGCGGGCGGCCGCGTCGCGTCGGCCACGCGCGCCGCAACGGGCGGCCTCGCGAGCGTCGTCAACGGCGTGCGCCCGAGCCGTTCGCGGATGCTCGACTTCGACTACTCGCTGTTGTGGGTCGCGATCGCGCTGCTCGGCCTCGGCGTCGTGATGGTGTATTCGGCGTCGATCGCGATGCCTGATTCGCCGAAATACGCGTCGTATCACGATTACGCGTTCCTGATGCGCCACTGCATTTCGCTCGGCGTCGCGTTCGTCGCGGCGGTGATCGCGTTCCGCGTGCCCGTCTCGACATGGGACAAGTACGCGCCGCATCTCTTCCTGATCGCGCTCGTCGGCCTCGTGATCGTGCTGATCCCGCACGTCGGCAAGGGCGTGAACGGGGCGCGCCGCTGGATTCCGCTCGGCATCACGAACATGCAGCCGTCGGAAATCATGAAGCTCGCGGTGACGATCTACGCGGCGAACTACACGGTGCGCAAGCAGGAATACATGCAGAGCTTCGCGAAGGGCTTCCTGCCGATGGCATTCGCGGTCGGCCTGGTCGGTGCGCTGCTGCTGCTCGAGCCGGACATGGGCGCGTTCATGGTGGTCGCCGCGATCGCGATGGGCGTGCTGTTCCTCGGCGGCGTGAACGGCAAGCTGTTCGGCGGCCTCGTCGCAACGGCGGTCGGCACGTTCACGATGCTGGTGTGGCTGTCGCCGTGGCGTCGCGAGCGGATCTTCGCGTATCTCGATCCGTGGGACGAGCGCTACGCACAGGGCAAGGCTTACCAGCTCACGCACTCGCTGATCGCATTCGGCCGCGGCGAATGGCTTGGCGTCGGCCTCGGCGGCAGCGTCGAGAAACTGAACTACCTGCCGGAAGCGCACACCGACTTCATCCTCGCGGTGATCGGCGAGGAGCTCGGCTTCGTCGGCGTGCTGGTCGTGATCCTGCTGTTCTACTGGATCGTGCGCCGCGCGTTCGAGATCGGCCGCCAGGCGCTCGCGCTCGACCGCACGTTCGCGGGCCTGATGGCAAAAGGTATCGGCATCTGGTTCGGCGCGCAGACGTTCATCAACATGGGCGTGAACCTCGGGCTGCTGCCGACCAAGGGCCTGACGCTGCCGCTGGTGAGCTACGGCGGCTCGGGCATCCTGCTGAACTGCGTCGCGCTGGCGGTACTGCTGCGGGTCGACTACGAAAACCGGGTGCTGATGCGCGGAGGGAAGGTATGACCGCGTCGCAACGCACGCTGATGGTGATGGCAGGCGGCACCGGGGGGCACGTGTTCCCGGGGCTCGCGGTCGCGCACCGGATGGAAGCGGCGGGCTGGCGCGTCGTGTGGCTCGGCAATCCGGCCGGGATGGAAGCGACGCTCGTGCCGAAGCACGGCATTCCGATGGAATACGTGCGGTTCGGCGGGCTGCGCGGCAAGGGCCTGAAGACCAAGCTGACGCTGCCGGTCAACCTGTTGCGCGCGTGCTGGCAGAGCCTCGGCGCGCTGCGCCGCGTGCGGCCGGACGTCGTGCTCGGGATGGGCGGCTACATCACGTTCCCGGCGGGTGTGATGACCGCGCTGTCGGGGCGTCCGCTCGTGCTGCATGAACAGAATTCGATCGCGGGCCTGACGAACAAGGTGCTCGCGAAACTCGCGAAGCGCGTGCTCGTCGCGTTCCCCGGCGCACTGCCGCACGCGGAATGGACCGGCAACCCGATTCGCGCGGAACTTGCGCACACGGAACCGCCCAAAGCACGCTATGCGTCGCGCAGCGGTCCGCTGAACGTGCTGGTCGTCGGCGGCAGCCTCGGGGCGGCCGCGCTGAACGAAGTCGTGCCGCGCGCGCTGGCGCTGCTGACGCCGGGCGAACGCCCGCGCGTCGTGCACCAGGCCGGCGTGAAGCACATCGACGCGTTGAAGGCGAATTACGAAGCGGCCGGTTTCGCGGCCGGCGAGGACGTGCGGCTCGTGCCGTTCATCGACGACATGGCGGCCGCGTACGCGGCGGCGGATCTGGTGATCTGCCGGTCGGGCGCGATGACGGTGTCGGAGATCGCGGCGGTGGGCGTGGCGGCGCTGTTCGTGCCGTTCCCGTACGCGGTCGACGATCACCAGACGACCAATGCCGCGTTCCTCGCCGATGCGGGCGCGGCGGTGCTGGTGCAACAACGCGACCTGTCGGCGGAACTGCTCGCCGACTGGCTGCGCGGCCAGTCGCGGGCATCGCTCGCGGACATGGCGGAACGTTCGCGCTCGCTGGCGAAGCCCGAGGCTACCGACGAAGTCGCGCGCGTGTGCGCGAAGGCGGCCGGCGCGCACCTGGAAACACTATGAAACACATCGTCAAACACATTCATTTCGTCGGGATCGGCGGCGCGGGCATGAGCGGCATCGCCGAAGTGCTCGTCAACCTCGGCTACGAGGTCAGCGGCTCGGATCTCTCGCGCAACGCGGTGACCGATCGCCTCCAGGCGCTCGGCGCACGGATCGCGATCGGCCACGACGCGGCGAACATCGCGGGCGCGAACGCGGTCGTCGTGTCGACGGCCGTGCGCTCGGACAACCCGGAAGTGCTGGCCGCCCGCAGCCAGGGCGTGCCGATCGTGCAGCGTGCGGTGATGCTCGCCGAGCTGATGCGCCTGAAGCAGGGCATCGCGATCGCCGGCACGCACGGCAAGACCACGACGACGAGCCTCGTCGCGAGCGTGCTCGCGGCGGGCGGGCTCGACCCGACCTTCGTGATCGGCGGGCGGCTGATCAGCGCCGGCGCGAACGCGCGGCTCGGCACGGGCGACTTCATCGTCGCCGAGGCCGACGAGTCGGACGCGTCGTTCCTGAACCTGTATCCGGTGATCGAAGTCATCACGAACATCGACGCCGACCACATGGACACCTACGGCCACGATTTCGCGCGGCTCAAGCAGGCGTTCATCGAATTCACGCAACGCCTGCCGTTCTACGGCAGCGCGGTCGTGTGCGTCGACGATCCGAACGTGCGGCAGATCATCCCGTTCATCTCGAAGCCGGTCGTGCGCTACGGCCTGTCGCCGGACGCACAGGTACGCGCGGAAGACATCGACGCGCGCGACGGCCGGATGCACTTCACGGTGATCCGCGAAGGGCGCTCGCCGCTCGCGATCGTGCTGAACCTGCCGGGCCTGCACAACGTGCAGAACGCGCTCGCGGCGATCGCGATCGCGACCGATCTCGGCGTGGCGGACGACGCGATCCAGCAGGCGCTGGCCGAATTCAACGGTGTCGGCCGGCGCTTCCAGCGCTACGGCGAGGTGCCGACCGCCGACGGCGGCCAGTACACGCTGATCGACGACTACGGTCATCACCCGGTCGAGATGGCCGCGACGATCGCGGCCGCGCGCGGCGCGTTCCCGGGCCGCCGCCTCGTGCTGGCGTTCCAGCCGCACCGCTACACGCGCACGCGCGACTGCTTCGACGATTTCGTCAACGTGCTGTCGACGGTCGACGCGCTGGTGCTGACGGAAGTCTACGCGGCCGGCGAGGCCGCGATCCCGACGGCCAACGGCGACGCGCTGTCGCGCGCGCTGCGCGCGGTCGGGAAGGTTGACCCGGTGTTCGTCGCGACGGTCGACGACGTGCCGGATGCATTGGCGAAGGTCGCTCAGAACGGCGACGTGGTGATCACGATGGGCGCGGGCTCGATCGGCGGCGTGCCGGCGAAGCTCGTGCAACACATTCAACAGAAGGCATGACATGAAACGACCCCCACGCTCACTTCGTTCGCTGTCGACCGGAGTTGGCGCTTTAGCGCTTACTCCGGTCCCGTGCAAGGCGCCCCCCGCGAGGGCGGTCAGCCTGCTTGGGGCGGCCCGGCGGAGGCTGGCATGAGCGGAATCGATCCGAAACGTTTCGGCAAGGTGGCGGTGTTGTTCGGCGGGGAATCCGCCGAGCGCGAGGTGTCGCTCACCTCGGGCCGCCTCGTGCTGCAGGGCCTGCGCGACGCGGGCGTCGATGCGCATCCGTTCGACCCGGCCGAGCGGCCGCTGTCGGCGCTGAAGGACGAAGGTTTCGTGCGCGCGTTCAACGCGCTGCACGGCGGCTACGGCGAGAACGGCCAGATCCAGGGCGCGCTCGATTTCTACGGCATTCGCTACACGGGCAGCGGCGTGCTCGGGTCGGCGCTCGGCCTCGACAAGTTCCGCACGAAGCTCGTATGGCAGCAGACGGGCGTGCCGACGCCGCCGTTCGAGACGGTGATGCGCGGCGACGATCTGGCCGCGCGCGCGGCCGACATCGTCGCGAAGCTCGGCCTGCCGCTGTTCGTGAAGCCGGCGAGCGAAGGCTCGAGCGTCGCGGTGCTGAAGGTGAAGACGGCCGACGCGTTGCCGGCCGCGCTGGAAGAGGCCGCCACGCACGACAAGATCGTGATCGTCGAGAAGAGCATCGAGGGCGGCGGCGAATACACCGCGTGCATCGCCGGCGATCTCGACCTGCCGCTGATCAAGATCGTGCCGGCGGGCGAGTTCTACGACTACCACGCGAAGTACGTCGCCGACGACACGCAGTACCTGATCCCGTGCGGCCTGCCGGCCGAACAGGAGGCGGAACTGAAGCGCATCGCGCGCCGCGCGTTCGACGTGCTCGGCTGTACCGACTGGGGCCGCGCGGATTTCATGCTCGACGCGGCCGGCAATGCGTATTTCCTGGAAGTGAACACGGCCCCCGGGATGACCGACCACTCGCTGCCGCCGAAGGCGGCGCGCGCGGTCGGCATCAGCTATTCGGAGCTGGTCGTGAAGGTGCTGTCGCTCACGCTCAACGACTGACGCAGGAACGGAACGACGTATGTGGAACAACGTTCGCCAACTCAACCTTGCCGCCAGCGCGCTGTACGCGCTGCTGCTGCTCGTGTTGGCGGCGGCCGGTTGCTACTGGCTGATCCAGCGCCCGACGTTCGCGCTGCGGGAAATCCGGATCGACGGCGATACCGAGCACATCAACTCGCCGACGGTGCGCGCGGGCGTGGTCGGCCGGCTGAAGGGCAATTTCTTCACGGTCGATCTCGATGCGGCGCGCGCCGCGTTCGAGCAGATGCCGTGGGTGCGCCATGCGAGCGTGCGCCGGGTGTGGCCGAATGCGCTGGCTGTCACGCTGGAGGAGTACAAACCGCTCGGGACCTGGGGCAGCGACCAGCTGGTGAGCGTCGACGGCGAGCTGTTCACCGCGAACCAGGGCGAGCTGGAGCAGGAACTGCCGGCGTTCGACGGCCCGGAAGGCAGTGCGAAGGAAGTCGTCACGCGGTACCGCGACTTCGGGAAATGGTTTGCGCCGCTGAAGGCGGCGCCGGAAGAAGTGACGCTGTCGGCGCGGTACGCGTGGACGGTGAAGCTGTCGAACGGCATGCAGGTCGAGCTGGGCAAGGAACGCAACAGCGACACGTTGCATGACCGGAGCCAGCGCCTGGTCGCGGCCTGGCCGGCCGTCACGGAGCGTTGGGGCAACGACATCGAGTACGCGGACCTGCGCTATCCGAACGGATTCGCGATTCGCGCGGCAGGCATGCGGTTCCTGACCGATACCGACAAGCGCAAGAAGTAACGAGAGATCACACGCAAGAGCACTTTATGAGCAAAGACTACAAGGATCTGCTGGTTTCCCTCGACATCGGCACGTCGAAGGTGGTGGCCATCGTCGCCGAGCTGAAGGGCGAGGGTCACTACGAGGTGATCGGTCTCGGCCAGAGCGAGTCGAAGGGTCTGAAGAAAGGTGTGGTGGTCAACATCGAGGCCACCGTGCAGTCGATCCAGCGCGCGCTCGAGGAGGCGGAGCTGATGGCCGACTGCAAGATCACCAACGTGTTCACGGGGATCGCGGGCAGCCACATCCGCAGCTTCAACTCGAGCGGGATGGTCGCGATCAAGGACAAGGAAGTCACGCAGACGGACGTCGCGCGCGTGATCGAGACCGCGAAGGCGATCAACATCCCGACCGACCAGCAGGTGCTGCACATCCTCACGCAGGAATTCATCATCGACGGCCAGGAAGACGTGCGCGAGCCGATCGGGATGAGCGGTATCCGGCTGGAAGTGAAGGTGCACATCGTGACGGGCGCGGTGAGCGCCGCGCAGAACATCGTCAAGTGCGTGCGCCGCTGCGGGCTGGAAGTGAACGACCTGATCCTGCAGCCGCTCGCGTCGTCGCTGGCGGTGCTGACGGAAGACGAGAAGGATCTCGGCGTGGTGCTGGTCGACATCGGCGGCGGCACGACGGACATCGCGATCTTCGCCGAAGGCGCGATCCGTCACACCGCGGTGATTCCGATCGCCGGCGACCAGATCACGAGCGACATCGCGATGGCGCTGCGCACGCCGACGCCGGATGCGGAAGACATCAAGGTCGGCTACGGAATCGCGAAGCAGGCGCTCGCCGATCCGGACGAAATGGTCGAAGTGCCGGGCCTCGGCGAACGCGGCCCGCGCACGCTGTCGCGCCAGGCGCTCGCGGCCGTGATCGAGCCGCGCGTCGAGGAACTGTTCTCGCTCGTGCAGCAGGTCGTGCGCGAATCGGGTTACGAAGAACTGTTGAGCTCCGGCGTGGTCATTACCGGCGGTGCGTCGATGATGCCCGGCATGGTCGAGCTCGGCGAAGACATTTTCCTGAAACCTGTGCGCATCGGCGCGCCGGAATATGCAGGCGGCCTCTCCGACGTCGTGCGCAATCCGCGCTACTCGACGGCGATGGGGCTGCTGGTCGAAGGCAGTGCTCAGCGCATGCGCGGCCGCAAGGTCGCCGTGCAGTCCGGCAACGCGGGGCAGGTGTTCTCGCGGATGAAGGAATGGTTCCTGAGCAACTTTTGACGAACCGAATCGAAATTCGCGCTGGTGCCGGCGGCTGGCGCGCGACAGGAGGTTGCCCGATCTCCTGCCGAATAACGGCCGATTAGCAGTTTTTCTCTTGACGGAGGCAACATGGAATTCGAAATGCTGGAAACCGAGACCAACGGCACCATCATCAAGGTGGTCGGCGTTGGCGGCGCTGGCGGCAATGCCGTCCAGCACATGATCAACCGCGGCGTGCAGGGCGTCGACTTCATCGTGATGAACACGGACGCCCAGGCGCTGTCGCGTTCGCGCGCATCGTCGGTGATCCAGCTCGGCAACACGGGCCTCGGCGCCGGCGCGAAGCCGGAAATGGGCCGCGCGGCAGCGGAAGAAGCGCGTGAGCGCATCGCCGACGCACTGCGCGGCGCGCACATGGTGTTCATCACCGCCGGCATGGGTGGCGGCACGGGTACGGGCGCGGCACCGGTGGTCGCGCAGATCGCGAAGGAGATGGGCATCCTGACGGTTGGCGTCGTCAGCAAGCCGTTCGAGTTCGAAGGCGGCAAGCGCATGCGCGTCGCGGAAGCAGGTTCGCAGCAACTGGAGGATCACGTCGACTCGCTGATCGTCGTTCTGAACGACAAGCTGTTCGACGTGATGGGCGACGACGCCGAGATGGACAAGTGCTTCCAGTGCGCGGACGACGTGTTGAACAACGCGGTCGCCGGCATCGCTGAAATCATCAACGTCGATGGCCTCGTGAACGTCGACTTCGAAGACGTGAAGACGGTGATGGGCGAGCAGGGCAAGGCGATGATGGGCACGGCGACGGTTGCCGGCGTCGATCGCGCACGCCTCGCGGCGGAACAGGCCGTGGCGAGCCCGCTGCTCGAAGGCGTCGATCTGTCGGGCGCGCGCGGCGTGCTGGTCAACATCACGTCGAGCCGTTCGCTGCGCCTGTCGGAAACCCGCGAAGTGATGAACACGATCAAGAGCTACGCGGCGGAAGATGCGACGGTGATCTTCGGTGCGGTGTACGACGACGCGATGGGCGATGCGCTGCGCGTGACGGTCGTGGCAACGGGGCTGGGCCGTGCGGCGAAGAAGCAGCAGTCGGCACCGATGACGCTGCTGCGCACGGGTACGGACAACCAGCCGGTCAGCGCGGTGTCGCACGGCTATGCACCGGCTCATCACGTCAGCACGGCGGACTACGGCGCGCTGGATACGCCGGCAGTGTGGCGCAATTCGCGCGAAACCGCGGCATCGCACGTGCAGGCGCTGCAGGAGAAGGGTGTCGACACGTACGACATCCCGGCTTTCCTGCGCAAGCAGGCTGACTGACGCAAACACAGGCGAAGCCGCGGCGAAACCGCCGCGGTATCGCCGGCGTGACGGATGCTACGGACCAGGACAGGCCGCGTCGGCTGCGACGCCGGGCCGGGAAACGTGCCCTCTTCGCTCAGGCGGGGCGGGATGGACCGTGCTGTCCGCAACACGCTGAAAAACCGTATCGCTATGAGGGACCAGCCATGATTCAAGTGGGCGACGCGCTGCCCGACGCGCAGTTGTTCGAGTTCATCGACGACGCGCGCGAAGGGTGCACGCTGGGGCCGAACGCCTACAGCGTGCGCGACCAGGTTGCGGGGAAGCGGGTGGTGATCTTCGGATTGCCGGGCGCGTTCACGCCGACCTGCTCGGCGCAGCATGTACCGGGCTACGTCGAACACGCCGAGCAATTGCGCGCGGCGGGTATCGACGAGATCTGGTGCGTGTCCGTCAACGACGCATTCGTGATGGGCGCATGGGGACGTGATCTGCACACCGCGGGCAAGGTGCGCATGATGGCGGACGGCAGCGCGGCTTTCACTCTTGCGCTGGGGCTGACGCAGGATTTGTCCGCGCGTGGCATGGGGATTCGTTCCCTGCGCTACGCGATGGTGATTGACGGCGGTGTGGTCAAGACGCTGGCCGTCGAGGCGCCGGGCAAATTCGAAGTGAGCGATGCGGCGAGTGTTCTCGCGACGTTGACGTCCTGATCGTGCGGTGCGCCGTTGCCTGCCGGCAACGCTGCTCACCGGCCTCAGGGCAGTTGTAACACGGGCTGATGACCGGAAACGCCTCCGTTCCGGGCATCGGCCCGTCCCGTATCGGCACGGGTAAACTGTCGAAACAGATTGATACGCAGTTGCAAACAGCGTTGAATAGGGAATTACGCTATAATCTCGCCTATCGAATATAACTCCTGATTGATATCTTCAATCAAGACGAAGAACACCATGTTGAAGCAGCGCACCATCAAGTCCATCGTGAAGACCGTCGGTATCGGTGTCCACTCGGGTCGCAAGATCGAGTTGACGCTCCGTCCCGCCGCGCCCGGCACGGGCATCGTCTTTTCACGCGTCGACCTGCCCACGCCCGTCGACATTCCCGCCTCGGCGATGTCGATCGGCGACACGCGGCTCGCGTCGGTGCTGCAGAAGGATGGCGTGCGCGTGTCGACCGTCGAGCACCTGATGTCCGCGTGCGCGGGGCTCGGCATCGACAACCTGTATGTCGACGTGACGGCCGAGGAAATCCCGATCATGGACGGCAGCGCGGCAACGTTCGTGTTCCTGATCCAGTCCGCCGGCATCGAGGAGCAGAACGCGCCGAAACGCTTCATCAAGGTGAAGAAGCCGGTCGAAATCCGCGATGGCGACAAGTTCGCGCGTCTCGACCCGTATTTCGGCTTCAAGCTGAAGTTCTCGATCGATTTTCGTCACCCGGCCGTCGACAAGACGGGCCAGGAGCTCGAAGTCGATTTCGCCACCACGTCGTACGTGCGCGAGATCGCGCGTGCGCGCACGTTCGGCTTCGCGCACGAAGCCGAGATGCTGCGCGAGATCGGCCTGGCGCGCGGCGGCAGCATGGACAACGCGATCGTGCTCGACGAGTACCGCATCCTGAACAACGACGGGCTGCGCTACGACGACGAATTCGTGAAGCACAAGATGCTCGACGCGATCGGCGACCTGTACGTGATCGGTCACCCGCTGCTGGCGTCGTACACCGCGTACAAGTCGGGTCATGGCCTGAACAACGCGTTGCTGCGCGAGCTGCTCGCGCACGAAGACGCGTACGAGATCGTGACGTTCGACGATCCGCAGGCCGCGCCGAAGGGCTTCGCGTTCGACGCGCAGACGGCCTTTGCGTAACCGGCGCGTTGCGCAAGCGATAAAAAAAGCGGCCTTCGGGCCGCTTTTTTGTTGGCCGGCCGCTGCCGGCGCAAAGGCGCCGTCAGCGCGACTTGGCGCCGTGCCGGGCCGCCATGCGGGCAAGCGCGGCCTGCAGCGGGGACGGTTCGAGATGATCGGCGAGATCGCGCAGGGCGGCGGCGCCGACCGAGGTCATCCGCGCCTGCTTCACGTGCGGCGGCTCCGGCGCGTCCTTCGGCCGCACGCGCACGCGCAGCGTCGTCACGGGCCAGCCGCGCTTCTGCAGATCGCCGAGCAGCCGCGGCTCGACCTGCCGCAACCGGGCAGCCAGCGCATTGTGCGCGGCAAAGAGGGTCAGGGTGCCGTCCTTGATGAAGCCCGGTTCGATGTGATTCGCGAGGTAGTCGGGCAGGAGCGCGGCGAGATCGCGCTGCAGCGACGCGATCTGCTCGACGCCGGCGCGCAGCGCCGCGAACGCGTCGGTGCGGCCGAGCACTTCCGACACGGGTTGCGGGCGATAGGCGGCGAGCGGGCCGAAACGCTTGGAAAATCGGTTCATCGAGGCATTCTTCGGGCGCGCACGCGCGCGGACGTTGCCGCCGATTGTACCCGCGCCGGCCCATGCCCGGGCGGCTTTCGCCCCGCCGGCCCGGCCGTCGGCGTGCGGCGCCCGTCCCGCCGAGAGACAGGCGTGCGCTTCCCCGCGTGCTAAAATTCGACGTTTGAGTCCACTAATTCGCTAAGCCGCCGAGGCTCGGGCGCCGGGGCGCGCAACACGCGCCGGGCGCCGGTGCTGCGACGCAGGATCCGATCCGATGACAACCGGTTTTCTCCAGAAAATTTTTGGCAGCCGCAACCAGCGGCTCGTCAAGCAATACCAAAAGACCGTCGCGACGATCAATGCGCTCGAAACGCAGATCGAGAAGCTGACGGACGACCAGTTGCGCGGCAAGACGGACGACTTCCGCCAGCGTGTCGCGGCCGGCGAGTCGCTCGACAAGCTGCTGCCCGAGGCGTTCGCGGTCTGTCGCGAGGCCAGCCGTCGCGTGCTGAAGATGCGGCACTTCGACGTGCAGATGATCGGCGGCATGGTGCTCCACTACGGCAAGATCGCGGAAATGCGCACCGGCGAGGGCAAGACGCTCGTCGCGACGCTGCCCGTGTACCTGAATGCGCTCGCCGGCCGCGGCGTGCACGTCGTGACCGTCAACGACTACCTCGCGCAGCGCGACGCCGAATGGATGGCGCGCCTCTACAACTTCCTCGGTCTGTCGGTCGGCATCAACCTGTCCGGCATGGAGCACGACCAGAAGCAGCAGGCGTACGCCGCGGACATCACGTACGGCACGAACAACGAGTTCGGCTTCGACTACCTGCGCGACAACATGGTCTACGAGACCGATGCGCGCGTGCAGCGGGCGCTGAACTTTGCGGTTGTCGACGAAGTGGACTCGATCCTGATCGACGAGGCGCGCACGCCGCTGATCATTTCGGGCCAGGCCGAGGATCACACCGAGCTGTACGTGCGGATGAATGCGCTGCCGCCGCTGCTCGAGCGCCAGATTGGCGAAGAGAAGGCTGACGGCACGGGCGTCGAGAAGCCGGGCGACTACACGCTCGACGAGAAGGCTCGCCAGGTGTTCCTGACGGAGTCGGGCCACGAGAAGGCCGAGCGCCTGCTCGCCGAATGGGGCCTGATCGGCGAGGGCGAGAGCCTGTACGCGCCGCAGAACATCACGCTGATGCACCACGTGTACGCGGCGCTGCGCGCACACACGCTGTTCCACAAGGATCAGCACTACGTCGTGCAGAACGGCGAAGTGGTCATCGTCGACGAATTCACGGGCCGCCTGATGGCCGGCCGCCGCTGGTCCGACGGCCTGCATCAGGCGGTCGAGGCCAAGGAGCACGTAAAGATCCAGAGCGAGAACCAGACGCTCGCGTCGATTACGTTCCAGAACTACTTCCGGATGTACGCGAAGCTGGCCGGCATGACCGGTACCGCGGACACCGAAGCGTACGAATTCAACGAGATCTACGGTCTCGAAACGGTCGTGATCCCGACCAACCGTCCGCCGAAGCGGATCGACAAACAGGACCAGATCTACAAGACGGCCAAGGAGCGCTACGACGCGGTGATCCGCGACATCCGCGACTGCTACGAGCGCGGCCAGCCGGTGCTGGTCGGCACGACGTCGATCGAGAACTCCGAGTTGCTGTCGCACCTGCTGAAGCAGGCCGGGCTGCCGCACGAAGTGCTGAACGCGAAGCAGCACGAGCGTGAAGCCGCGATCGTCGCGGAAGCCGGCCGGCCGAACCGCGTGACGATCGCGACCAACATGGCCGGCCGCGGTACCGACATCGTGCTTGGCGGCAATGCCGAGAAGCAGGCCGCGTTCATCGAGGCCGACGACGCGATCCCGGCCGACGAAAAGGCGCGCCGCATCCAGCAGCTGCACGACGAGTGGGAAACGCTGCACGAGCAGGTGAAGGCGGCGGGCGGCCTGCACATCATCGGCACCGAGCGCCACGAATCCCGCCGGATCGACAACCAGCTGCGCGGCCGTGCGGGCCGCCAGGGCGATCCGGGCTCGTCGCGCTTCTACCTGTCGCTCGACGATCCGCTGCTGCGCATCTTCGCGGGCGACCGCGTGCGCTCGATCATGGATCGCCTGAAGATGCCGGAAGGCGAGGCGATCGAGGCCGGCATCGTCACGCGCTCGATCGAATCCGCGCAGCGCAAGGTCGAAGCGCGCAACTTCGACATCCGCAAGCAGCTGCTCGAATACGACGACGTGTCGAACGACCAGCGCAAGGTGATCTACCAGCAGCGCAACGAGCTGCTCGAAGCGCACGACATCACCGAGACGATCACCGCGATGCGTCATGGCGTGATCACCGAAGTCGTCCGCCAGTTCGTGCCGGAAGGCAGCATCGAAGAGCAGTGGGACGTGCCCGAGCTCGAGGAAGCGTTGCGCAACGACTGGCAGCTCGACCTCGCGATTCAGGAAATGGTGAACGAGTCGTCGTCGATCACGGCCGAGGAAATTCTCGATGCCGTGATGACGGCCGCCGACGAGCAGTACGAGAGCAAGGTCGCGATGGTCGGCCGCGAATCGTTCAGCGCGTTCGAGCGCTCGGTGATGCTGCAGACGGTCGACCGCCTGTGGCGCGAACACCTCGCGGCGCTCGACCACCTGCGCCAGGGCATCCACCTGCGCGGCTATGCGCAGAAGAACCCGAAGCAGGAATACAAGCGCGAGGCGTTCGAACTGTTCGCCGCGATGCTCGAGGCGATCAAGCAGGAAGTCACGCGTGTCGTGATGAACGTGCAGATCCAGTCGCCGGAGCAGCTCGAGGAAGCCGCCGAGCAGATCGAGGAACGCGCCAGTCATCTCGAGAACGTCGAGTATCAGCACGCCGACTACGCGGACGCCGGTGCGCCGGTGGCGAACGTCACGGCTGCCGCGGCCGCCACGGCGACGGCCGACATGGTCGGCAGCGCGATGACGCACAGCGGCCCCGGCGGCGAGATGCCGAAGGTGGGCCGCAACGACCCGTGCCCGTGCGGCAGCGGCAAGAAGTACAAGCAGTGTCACGGGAAGCTGTCATGATCGGCGGCGGCGCGCGTCACGCGTGCCGCTTCGATCCAGCTTCGCGTGACTGATGTGAGTTGCGGCGGCCCGCGCGTGCGGCCGCCGGTTCTTCCAATCGATGCCGGCGTATGCCGGCATTTTCCATCCGGCAGGTGTGCCCCATGGCTGTCAATTTTCCGTCGATCGATCCCGCCCAACTGCATCCCGTCGCCGGCGTCACGCTCGGCTGGGCGGAAGCGAATATCCGCAAGCCGAATCGCAAGGACGTGCTGGTCATCTCCGTCGACGAAGGCGCAACGGTCGCGGGCGTGTTCACCGAAAACCGCTTCTGCGCCGCGCCGGTCATCGTCTGCCGAGAGCATCTGGCGAAGGTGCGCGCGGGCGGTACGGGCATTCGCGCGCTCGTCGTGAATACGGGCAATGCCAACGCCGGTACCGGCGAGCCGGGCCTCGCGAACGCGCGCGAAACCTGCACGGAACTCGCGCGCCTCGCGGGTATCGAGCCGGCGCAGGTGCTGCCGTTCTCGACCGGCGTGATCCTCGAGCCGCTGCCGATCGACCGCCTGAAGGCCGGGCTGCCGGCCGCGCTCGCGAACCGCAAGGCCGCGAACTGGTTCGATGCCGCGCAGGCGATCATGACGACCGACACGCTGCCGAAGGCCACGTCGCGCCAGGTGACGATCGACGGCCACACGGTCACGCTGACGGGCATCAGCAAGGGCGCGGGCATGATCAAGCCGAACATGGCGACGATGCTCGGCTTCCTCGCATTCGACGCGAACGTCGCGCAGCCGGTGCTCGACACGCTCGTGAAGGAAGTCGCCGACCGCTCGTTCAACTGCATCACGATCGACGGCGACACGTCGACGAACGACTCGTTCATCCTGATCGCATCGGGCAAGAGCACGCTGCCGGCCATCACGTCGACCGATTCGCCGGCTTATGCGGCGCTGCGCGACGCGGTCACGCAGGTCGCGCAGGTGCTGTCGCAACTGATCGTGCGCGACGGCGAAGGCGCGACGAAATTCATGACGGTGCAGGTCGAAGGCGGCAAGAGCGTCGCCGAATGCCGCCAGATCGCCTATGCGATCGGCCATTCGCCGCTCGTGAAGACGGCCTTCTACGCATCCGACCCCAACCTCGGCCGGATTCTCGCGGCGATCGGCTATGCTGGCGTCGCGGATCTCGACGTCGGCAAGATCGACCTCTATCTCGACGATGTGCTCGTCGCGAAGGCGGGCGGCCGCAACCCGGCCTACCAGGAAGAGGACGGCCAGCGCGTGATGAAGCAGAGCGAAATCACGATTCGCGTGCTGCTCGGCCGCGGCGACGCGCAGGCCACCGTCTGGACGTGCGACCTGTCGCACGATTACGTGAGCATCAACGCGGATTACCGCTCCTGATCGGGGGCGTTCGAACGCCATGGACAAGCTTGAACAGTTTCTGACCCGCGCCGAAGCGCTGCTTGGCCGCCTCGAGGGGATGCTGCCGCCCGCGCCGGCGGCCGTCGACTGGAACGCCGCCCACGCATTCCGCTGGCGCAAGCGCCAGGGGCGCGGCTACTTGCAGCCGGTGCCGGCCGTGTCGTCGATCACGCTCGCCGACCTGCACAACATCGATCGCCAGAAAGGGTTGATCGAGCAGAACACGCGGCAATTCGTGCAGAAGAAGCCGGCCAACAACGTGCTGCTGACCGGCGCGCGCGGTACCGGCAAGTCGTCGCTGATCAAGGCATGCCTGAACGCGTACGCGAACGACGGGCTGCGCCTGATCGAAGTCGACAAGGACGACCTGCACGATCTCGGCGACATCGTCGACCTGATCTCGCAGCGTCCGGAGCGGTTCATCGTGTTCTGCGACGACCTGTCGTTCGAGGAGGGCGAATCGGGCTACAAGGCGCTGAAGGTCGCGCTCGACGGCTCGATCGCCGCGCAGTCGGACAACGTGCTGATCTACGCGACGTCGAACCGCCGCCATCTGCTGCCCGAGTACATGAGCGACAACGAGTCGTACAAGCATCTCCCGGATGGCGAGATTCACCCCGGCGAAGTCGTCGAGGAGAAGATCTCGCTGTCGGAGCGCTTCGGCCTGTGGGTCAGCTTCTATCCGTTCAAGCAGGACGATTATCTCGACATCGTCGGGCACTGGCTGCGCCACTTCGGCTGCCCGGACGCGGAGATCGAGTCCGCGCGCGGCGACGCGCTCGTGTGGGCGCTCGAGCGCGGTTCGCGGTCGGGGCGCGTCGCGTGGCAGTTCGCGCGTGACTGGTCGGGCCGCAAGGAGCAGGCATGAGCGCGGATCTCGCACAAGGCGCCGTGCGCGCACCGGACGGCCGCAAGGTGACGGAAGTCGCGGTCGGCGTGATGGTTCAGCCGGACGGCAGCTACCTGCTCGCGCAACGCCTGCAGGGCAAGCCGTATGAAGGGTACTGGGAGTTTCCGGGCGGCAAGCTGGAGGCCGGCGAAAGCGTCGAGGACGCGCTCGCGCGCGAACTCCACGAGGAGCTCGGCATCGAGGTCACGGCCAGCCATCGCTGGCACACGCTCGAGCACGATTATCCGCATGCGTACGTGCGGCTCTATTTCTGCAAGGTGACGGGCTGGACGGGCGAGCCGCACAGCAAGGAAGGGCAGGCGTTCGTCTGGCAGAAACTGCCGGTCGCCGTTGCGCCGCTGCTGCCGGCGGCGCTGCCGGTGCTCGAATTGCTCGAGAAGGAAGCGGCGTCGAACTGACGCCGTGGCGGCCTGCCGGAAAGGCGGGCCATATCGCCGACGGGCGGTGCCGCTCGGCTGTCTCAGCTATCGCGACGGTCGTCCGTGCCGTCTTCTTCCGACGAGGGGCCCTCGTCGGAAGACCCGCCGATCCGGTACTTTTCCGCGGCCCAAGCCCCGAGGTCGAGTTGCTTGCAGCGGGCCGAACAGAACGGGCGGAACTGATTTTCAGGCGTCCAGCGCACTGCGGCGCCGCACGACGGGCATTTCACAACGGTAGTCATACGAAAGCGATCCGGCACACGGCCGTTACAGATTGCACAGTGTCAGATGGAACGGCACGTCGATATCCACCGCGCGCGGCCGCACATCGCCGTCCTGCATGGTGAACCGTACCCACAGCATGTATTTGTTGGCGCTCGCTTCGGGAATGACGCGCAGCTCCGGCGGCACGCGGACCTGCATCAGCTGGTAGGTGCGGCCCGACAGCATCTGTTGGTAGCTGCCCTGCATCGCCATGACCTTCGACGCCTGACCCGATTCGCGCGCGAGCCGCAGCACGATCGACGCGGCGTCGCGCAGCGGCAGCATCGGCAGAATCCACTTCGCGATGTCCTGGCGCCGTTGCTCGGCGGGCCATTGCTGCCACGCGTAGTACGACGGCAGGTCGAACTTGCACGTGCCGCCGGGAATCACCGCACGGCTGCGGATGCTGGCGAGCCATTCGTTGTCCACGAGGTGCTGGCCGGTCTTGCCCTGCATCTGCGCGAGATTGGCCAGCGTCTGCTCGATTTCGCCGAGCACGGCTTCGAGCGCGTTCTGCTCGATGCCCGGATTGCCGCGAAAGGGGGCGAGCGTCTGGCGTTGACGTTCGAGCTCCTTCATCAGATCCGATTTCAGGTCCGCGCGGCCCGTTACCTCGGCGATTTCGAACAGCGTCGTCAGCGCGACGTGGTGTTCACGCGGGTCCTCCTGAGCCAAAAAGAACGCGAAGCGCTCGAACAGATCTTCGAGGCGCAACAGCGTGCGAATTCGCTCGTTGAACGGATACTCGTAAAGAATCAAGCGCGCTCGCCTCTTGGGTAGGGATGGAAACAATGCAGGACATTCTAATGCTCACTCTCTACCCTAGCAACGCGCCAATTTCGTACACCATCACGATCGCGCGCGATGCTCAGTGCGCGGCGGCCGCGAACGCGACATAACGTTGGTGCAGTGCATCGACCTGCGCGGCGAGTGCATCGGGCGTCACCGCGTCGTTGACGATCACGTCGTCGGCCGCCGCGAGGCGGGCTTCGCGTGACGCCTGTCGCGCGATGATCGCTTCGACCTGCTCGCGTGTGAAGCCGTTGCGCCGCATCACGCGCGCAATCTGCGTTTCGACCGGGCAATCGACGACGAGCACGCGATCGCTGCGCGCCTTCCAGTTGCCCGACTCGACGAGCAGCGGCACGACGAACATCACGTACGGGCCCTGCGCGTCGCGTGCTTCGCGATCGGTTTCCGCGCGGATCAGCGGATGCGTGATCGCTTCGAGGCGCCGGCGCGCATCGTCGTCGCTGAAGATCAGCGTGCGCATCTTCGCGCGATCGAGCGAGCCGTCGGCGGCAACGTAGTCGTGGCCGAACGCCTGTTCGATCGCGGGCATCGCGAGGCCGCCGGGGGCGGTGATGCGGTGGGCGATCAGATCGGTATCGACGAGCGACGCGCCGCGGGCGCCGAACAGGTCGGCGACGGTCGTCTTGCCGCTGCCGATGCCGCCCGTGAGTCCTACTGCGTACATGTCAGCCTCCGAGCGCGAAATAGAACGGCGTGCCGAAAAACAGCGTCGCGGCGCCGCCGGCCGCGAGGAACGGGCCGAACGGAATCGGCTCCTCGAAGCGCATGCGGCCGCGCCAGGTCGCGACGAGCCCGACGATCGCGCCCGTCACGGCGGCGAACAGTACGACCTGCGGCAGCGCGGCCCAGCCCATCCACGCGCCGAGCGCGGCAAGCAGCTTCAGGTCGCCGAAGCCGATGCCCTCGATGCCGCGCAGCCATTTGAACAGCCAGTAGATGGACCACAGGAACAGATAGCCGGCCATCGCGCCGATCACGGCCGAGCGCAGCGACGTGAACGTGCCGCCGAGATTCAGCACGAGCCCGGCCCAGAGCAGCGGCAGCGTCATCGAGTCGGGCAGGTAGCCGGTGCGGATGTCGATCGCGCTCATCGCGAGCAGCGCGGCGCACAGTGCGAATGCGGCGAGCGCGGCGACGGTCGGACCGAACGCGGCGAGCGAGCCGGCAGCGAGCAGCGCGCACGCGAGCTCGACGAGGGGATAACCGATGCCGATCGCGTGGCCGCAGCGGCGGCAGCGCCCTCGCAGCATCAGATAGCTGACGAGCGGGATGTTCTCCCATGCGCGCAGCACGTGGCCGCAATGCGGGCAGGCGCTGCGCGGGCGCCACAGGTCGTAGCGCGGCGGATAACCGTCGTCGGGCGCGGCGCCGGCGTTGCCGGTCGCTTCGTCGATCTCGGCCTGCCACGCGCGCTGCATCATCACGGGCAGCCGGTGCACGACCACGTTCAGGAAGCTGCCGACGCACAGGCCGATGACGACCGCGAACGCGTACTGCAGCGCGGGCGGCAGCATCGCCAGCACGAGCAGCGTGCTCTCGGGCGATTCGGAAACGGCGGACAGGGGCGCGGGCGTCATGAGGCTCAAGGTTCGGACTTAAAAGGCGACAGAATCGGTTGCGATGCTACACCACGTTGCCGAGCTGAAGGATGGGCAGGTACATCGCGATCACGAGGCCGCCGACGAGTGCGCCCAGGACGATCACGATCAGCGGTTCGCCGAGCGCCGCGAGCGCATCGAGACGCGTGTCGAGCTGGCGTTCGCAGAGCGCCGCGATGTCGGCGAGCATCGTGTCGAGCGCACCGGTTTCCTCGGCGACGGCGATCGGCTGGACGACGTCGTCCGGAAAGCAGCCGGCCGAGCGCATCGCATCGGCGAGGCGCGCGCCGCGCAACACGCGTGCCGCGACGTGCGCGGTGGCGTGCGCGAACACCGGATGGCCGGCCGTGCGCTCGAGGGTGGCGAAGGCGTCGGCGAGCGGCACGCCGGCGCCGAGCAGCGTTGCAAGCGAACGGCACCAGCGTGCGGCCGCGTATCGCTCGAGCGCGCTGCCCGCGAGCGGCGCCCGCAGCAGGCAGCGCGCGACCGCATGGCGCAACGGTGCGGACCGCCGAAGCGCGTGCTGCGCGGCGAGTGCCGCTGCCGCGGCGCCGGCCACGAGCGCGCCGCCCCACGCCGACAATGCGGAAGACAGCGCGAGCAGCACGCGGGTCGGCGCGGGCAGGGCTGCGCCGAAACCGTCGAAAATCTGCCGGAACGTCGGCACGACCCACACCATCAGCGCGGCCGAGATCGCGAGCGCGAACAGGATGACGGCGGCCGGATACGCGAGGGCGGCCCGCAGTTTGCGCCATTGCGTATCGGCGCGCTCGCGGTGTTCGGCGACGCGCGTCAGCACGATGCCGAGCGAGCCGGACGCTTCGCCGACTTCGATCAACTGACGGTACAGCGTGCCGAACTGCGACGGATAGCGCGCGAGCGCGTCGGCGAAGCGCCGCCCGCCGACGATCTCGCGGGCGAGGCCCGCGGCGATGCGCGGCACGCCGTCGCGCGACCGTGTACGCGCGAGCATCTCGAGCGACGGTGCGATCGGCAGCCCGGCCTGCAACAGGCTCGCGAGCTGGCGCGTGAAACGCGTGATCTCCCGCGCGCCGGCCGTCGGCGGTCGGGCCGGCCCGCGGACGTCGAGCGACAACACCGCGATGCCGTCGCGTGCGAGCGTGGCGCGCGCGGCTGCGGCGTCGAAGGCGACGACGGTTCCGCGGTGCGGTGTGCCGTCGCGACGGCGGCCGCGCCACGCGAAGCGGGTTTCGCGCGGCGGCGTGGGCGTGCTCATACGGCGGGGGTGGCGGCGACGGCTTCCGCGAGGCTCGTCGTGCCGTCCCGCACGCGTGCGAATGCGGCATCGCGCAGGTTGCGCACGCCTTCGGCTGCCGCGCATTGCGCGAGCGCCCCGACGCTTGCGCGCGCGACGATGCGCTCCGCGAGTTCCGGCGAGACCGGCATCGTCTGATGCAGCCCGATGCGGCCGCGATAGCCGATCCCGTGACAGGCGGCGCAGCCGCGCGCGATGAACGGCCGCCATCCGGCCGCCAGCGCCGCCGGGTCGCAGCCGGCTTCCCGCAGCCCGCGCGCCGGTGCGTCCGACGGGACACGGCATGCGACGCACAGGCGCCGGACGAGGCGCTGCGCGGTGACGAGCTGCAGCGCGGCCGCGAGGTTGTACGGCGCGACGCCGATATCGAGCATGCGGGCGATGGCGGCCGGCGCGTCGTTCGTGTGCAGCGTCGACAGCACGAGATGGCCGGTCTGCGCGGCCTTGATCGCGACGTCGGCCGTTTCGGCATCGCGTATCTCGCCGACCATGATGATGTCCGGATCCTGCCGCAACAGCGCACGCAGCGCCGTCGCGAACGTGAGCCCGGCCTTTTCGGCGACACCGACCTGGTTGATCCCGTCGAGCTGGATCTCGGCGGGATCCTCGACCGTGCAGACGTTGTGCGCGTCGCGATCGAGCATCTGCAGCGCGCAGTAGAGCGATAGCGTCTTGCCGCTGCCGGTCGGGCCGGTGACGAGCACGAGGCCATGCGGTGCGCGTATCGCGGCCTCCATCGCGGCGGCCTGCTGCGCGTCGAAGCCGAGACGGGCGAGCGTGAGATCGGGCGGCAGCGTGTCGAGGCGCCGCAGCACGAGCTTTTCGCCGAACAGCGTCGGCAGCGAGCTGACGCGATAGTCGCCGCGCGTGCCGCCGTCGATCGCGATGCGCAGCCTGCCGTCCTGCGGAAGTCGCCGCTCGGCGATGTCCATGCGCGCGAGCACCTTGATTCGCGTGACGAGCGCGTCGCGCAGGTGCGCGGGCGGCCGCGCGTGGTCGTGCAGCACGCCGTCGATACGCAGGCGGATGCGCCAGCCGGTTTCGAACGGCTCGACGTGGATGTCGGATGCATTGCGCACGCGTGCCGCGTGCAGCGTGTCCGTCAGCAGCCGCACGGCCGGCGCATCGTCGAGCTGGGCCGCGTCGAGTGCGTGAGGCACGGCGGCAGGCGGCGCGGCGGAGCGGGCGGGCGGCGGCTGCATGCGCAGCGGCGCCCCGGAAGGAGGAAAAGGCATGTGAGCCGGCACGCTGGCCGCCTGTTGACCGTGACCTGCAGATGGTCGCGCGTCGCGGGCGGCGCCGGCAGTCGGCCGTTCGGCTAGCGGGTGGCGGCGCGTGCGGTGCGCGCGCCGCGCGGCTTGAAGAGCTTGACGGTGCGCACGGCCTGATCGTCGCTGCGCATCACCTCGAGCATCACGTCGCCGATCTTCAGGCACACGTCGTCTTCCGGAATTTCCTCGAGGATTTCGAGCACCAGTCCGTTCAGCGTCTTCGGACCGTCGGTCGGCAGCTTCAGGTGCAGCCAGCGGTTCAGTTCGCGCAGCGGCATGCTGGCCGACACGATGCATTCGCCGTTCTCGTCCCAGCCGCCCGCGCGTTCGCTGCGCGGCATCGACGTCGTGAATTCGCCGATCAGTTCCTCGATGATGTCTTCGGGCGTGACGAGCCCTTCGAGCTCGCCGTACTCGTTGACGACGAGCGCGGTGCGTTGCCGCGTTTCCTGGAAGAACTGGAGCTGCTGGACCACCGGCGTGCCCGACGGCACGTAGTACGGCTCGGCGAGCAGCGTGCGCAGCGTCTCGCGGTCGAACTCCTGATTGTGGAGCGCGGTCAGCGTCTTGCGCACGTGCAGCACGCCGAGCACCTTGTCGATGTCGCCTTCGTAGACGACGAGCCGGTTGTGATAGCAGGTTTCGAGCTGGTGCAGGACGTCGTCGAGCGGCGCGTAGAAGTTGAGCGACTCGATCTGGCGGCGCGGCACCATCACGTCATCGACCGTGATGTTCTCGAGGTCGAACAGGTTGAGCAGGATGCTGCGGTGCTTGGTCGGCATGAAGCTGCTCGACTCGAGCACGATGGCGCGCAGCTCGTCGGCCGACATCCGCTGGTCGCGACCCTTCTTCGTGTTGATGCGCAGCGCCCACAGCACGCCGTTCGCGAGCGCGTTGACGAACCAGACGACCGGCTTGAACACGCGCATCAGCGGCGCGATCACGAGGCTCGCGGGCAGGGCGATGCGTTCGGGGAAGGTCGCGCCGACGATCTTCGGTGCGATTTCCGCGAACACGATGATCAGGAACGCGACGATGCCGGTCGCGATCGACAGCGCGAGGTTGTTGCGGCCGAACGTATGCAGCGCGAGCGACGTCGTCAGGACCGGGATGATCGTGTTGAACAGGTTGTTGCCGATCAGGATCACGCTGAGCAGCAGGTCAGTGCGCGTGAGCAGGCCTTGCGTGGTTTTCGCGCCGAGCGCGCCCTGGCCGGCGAGATGCTTCAGCCGATGGCGGTTGAGCGCCATCATCGCGGTCTCGGAAATCGAAAAGAAGCTGGAACAGAGGAGAAGCAGGAAGACGGCGCCGATTTGCGCCCATAAGGGAATTTGGTCCACGCGTCGGATGGGCAGTGAAGGACAGGGATGGAGGGAATATAGCAGAGGCCGGCGACCGCGATGTGTCGTGCGCGACACATGGGGCCTGAGGCGGCCGGGCAAAAAAAAACCGTGCACACGGTGCACGGTTTTTTACAAATCTGGTCGGGGTGAGAGGATTCGAACCTCCGGCCTCTACGTCCCGAACGTAGCGCTCTACCAGGCTAAGCTACACCCCGATTTGGACTCTTCCGATTTCGCCGTCTTCTTCAAGACCGCTGCGTCGTCGAGCAAGAACATAACTATAACGACGTTTCTTTAAAAAGGGAAGGCCTTGGAGAAGAAAATTTTCGAGACAGGTGAATTTCCCGTGTCGACGGTGCGTCGTCGCAGCCGTGGCGGCGACGCACGCGATCGTGCTTACGACTGTCGCGACGTCGAATACGAGCACAGCGCGAGCAGGCTCTCCTTGTAGATCGAATCGGGGAACGCGGCGATCGCGGCGGCTGCGGCCTGCGCTTCCTGACGCGCGCATTCGAGCGTGTGATCGAGTGCGCCGGAGCGCGTGATCGCGTCGAAGATCGTGTCGAAACGATCGGTGCCGCCCTGTTCGATCGCTTCGCGCGCCAGTGCCGACTGCTCGGGCGTGCCGCGTTCGATCAGATAGATGAGCGGCAGCGTCGGCTTGCCTTCGCGCAGGTCGTCGCCGGCGTTCTTGCCCATGGCCTCGACGGTGCCTGCGTAGTCGAGCCAGTCGTCCATGATCTGGAACGCGGTACCGATGCGGCGCCCGTATTCGGCGGCGGCGGCCTCGGTCGGCGCATCGGCGCCCGCGAGCACGGCGCCCAGGCGGGCCGACGCCTCGAACAGCTTGGCCGTCTTGTAGCGGATCACCTGCATGTAGCGCGTTTCGTCGACGTCCGCGTCGTGCATGTTGAGGAGCTGCAGCACCTCGCCTTCGGAAATGATCGTCGTCGCTTCGGACAGGATCTCCATCACGCGCATCTTGCCGACGCCGACCATCATCTCGAACGAGCGCGAGTAGAGGTAATCGCCTACCAGCACGCTCGCCGCGTTGCCGAACAGCGCATTGGCGGTCTGGCGGCCGCGGCGCAGCTCGGATTCGTCGACGACGTCGTCATGCAGCAGCGTGGCCGTGTGGATGAACTCGACGACGGCGGCCAGCACGTGCCGCTGGTGCGACGTTTCGCCGAGCGCGCCGGCGACGAGCAGCAGCAACGCCGGACGCAGCCGCTTGCCGCCCGCACCGATGATGTACTCGGCGATCTGGTTGATCAGCAGCACGTCGGACGCGAGGCTTTGCCGGATAACGCGATTTACCTGCTCCATGTCGCTGGTGATCGGAGCGAGCAGGTGGGCGGCGCTGAGGGTGGGGGAGGCGGTGGACGACGACATGATGATGGAATTGGGTGATGCGGCGGATTATAAGTCGAATCCGCGAAATCCCGGTCTGTCAGACGTGCCGCAGCCGTGATTTTGGCCGTTCGGCCGGGGCTTGTGCGCGGCAATCGTCGATTGGTTTTGACTTCGGTGCTAACCCCATGTATAATCACGTGTTTTCCGCGCGTGGTGTGCGGAAAAATTGGATCCAGAGTGAGGTTCTCAATGTACGCGGTCATAAAAACCGGCGGCAAGCAGTACAAGGTTGCCGTTGGCGAAAAACTCAAAGTAGAACAGATACCGGCTGACATTGACGCTGAAATCACGCTCGACCAGGTTCTCGCAGTGGGCGAAGGCGAATCGATTAAGTTCGGTGCGCCGCTGGTCAGTGGGGCTTCCGTCAAGGCCACCGTTGTGTCGCACGGTCGTCATGCCAAGGTCACCATCTTCAAGATGCGTCGCCGGAAGCACTACCAAAAGCACGGCGGCCACCGCCAGAACTACACTGAGCTGCGCATCGACGCGATCAACGCGTAAGCGCCTCGGTAAAGGAGCAATCAGATGGCACACAAAAAGGCAGGCGGCTCTTCCCGGAACGGCCGCGACTCCGAGTCGAAGCGTCTCGGCGTGAAAGTGTACGGCGGCCAGGCAATCAATGCCGGCGGCATCATCGTGCGTCAGCGCGGTACGCGCATGCACGCAGGCGAGAACGTCGGCATGGGCAAGGATCACACCCTGTTCGCGCTGGTCGACGGTCACGTCAAGTTCGCGACGAAGGGCGCGGACAAGAAGCATCTGGTCATCGTCGTCCCGGCGGCTGCCTAAGTCAGGCACCCACGGGCTTCGTAGCCGAAAGGCCCCGCAGTCTTCGCGGGGCCTTTTTTTATTTGGTCGCCGGGCGCATGCGCGGGCCGGCGACCCTCGCGCAACCGGCGTACGATCGGCCGAACGGCAGATTGTTCAAGCGTGCCGGCGCGCGGCACAATAGCGGAAATACTGGGCGGAGTGACGAATGAAGTTCATTGACGAAGCACGAATCGAAGTCATCGCCGGAGACGGGGGTGATGGCAGCGCGTCGATGCGCCGCGAGAAGTTCGTCCCGTTCGGCGGGCCGGACGGCGGCGACGGCGGCCGGGGCGGCAGCGTCTACGCGATCGCCGACCGCAACATCAATACGCTGATCGACTACCGATACGCGAAGAAGCATCTCGCGCGCAACGGCGAAAACGGTCGCGGCTCGGATTGCTACGGCAAGGGCGGCGACGACGTTACGCTGCGCATGCCGGTCGGCACGATCATCAGCGACATGGATACCGGCGAGCTGATCGCCGACCTGACCGAGCACGACCAGCAGGTGATGCTTGCCCAGGGTGGTGCCGGCGGGCTCGGCAACCTGCATTTCAAATCGAGCACGAACCGTGCGCCGCGCCAGAAGACGGACGGCAAGCCGGGCGAGCGGCGCATGCTGAAGCTCGAGCTGAAGGTGCTCGCCGACGTCGGTCTGCTCGGCATGCCGAACGCGGGCAAGTCGACGTTCATCTCGTCGGTGTCGAACGCGCGGCCGAAGATCGCCGACTACCCGTTCACGACGCTTGCGCCGAACCTCGGCGTGGTGCGGGTCGGCCCGAGCAAGAGCTTCGTGATCGCCGACATCCCGGGGCTGATCGAGGGCGCGGCCGAAGGCGCGGGCCTCGGGCATCAGTTCCTGCGCCACCTGCAGCGCACCGGCGTGCTGCTGCATCTGGTCGATCTGGCGCCGTTCGACGAAAGCGTCGATCCGGTCGCGGAAGCCACCGCGATCGTCGGCGAGCTGCGCAAGTACGACGAAGCGCTGTACGAAAAGCCGCGCTGGCTCGTGCTCAACAAGCTCGACATGGTGCCGGAAGACGAGCGCGAGGCGCGCGTCGCCGATTTCCTCGACCGTTTCGGCTGGGACGGCCCCGTGTTCGAGATTTCGGCGTTGACGGGCCAGGGCTGCGAAGCGCTGTGCTACGCGATCTACGATTACCTGTCCGAGCATTCGGACGCACACCGTGCGGCGGAAGCGGAAGATCTCGCGGCGGACGTGCGTTTCCGCGATGCGCCGCCGGCGAACGGCGGTGCGGCGCCGGGCGACGACGCCTGAGCGGTTCCGGAACGCGCCGGGCGTGCCGCCCGGCGTCGGCGTTCAATCGCGCCCTGCCGGGCAGGCACCAGATACAGGAGACAGTGCAGGATGCGTTCGATCATCGCGGATTCGAAGCGATTGGTGGTGAAGGTGGGTTCCAGCCTCGTGACCAACGACGGCAAGGGGCTCGATCATGCTGCAATCGGCCGCTGGGCAGCCCAGATCGCCGCATTGCGCGCGCAGGGCAAGGAAGTCGTGCTCGTCAGTTCGGGCGCGATCGCGGAAGGGATGCAGCGCCTCGGCTGGAGCAAGCGGCCGCGCGAAATCGACGAGTTGCAGGCCGCCGCGGCGGTCGGCCAGATGGGGCTCGCGCAGGTCTATGAGAGCCGCTTCACCGAGCACGACATCCGCACCGCGCAGATCCTGCTCACGCACGCCGACCTGGCCGATCGCGAGCGCTACCTGAATGCGCGCTCGACGCTGCTCACGCTGCTGCGGCTCGGCGTCGTGCCGATCATCAACGAGAACGACACGGTCGTCACCGACGAAATCAAGTTCGGCGACAACGACACGCTCGGCGCGCTCGTCGCGAACCTGATCGAAGGCGATGCGCTGATCATCCTGACGGACCAGACCGGGCTGTTCACGGCCGATCCGCGCAAGGACCCTAACGCGACGCTCGTCGCCGAGGCCAATGCGGGCGCGCCGGAGCTCGAGGCGATGGCCGGCGGCGCCGGTTCGAGCCTCGGTCGCGGCGGGATGCTGACGAAGATCCTCGCGGCGAAGCGTGCGGCACACAGCGGCGCGAACACCGTGATCGCGAGCGGCCGGGAGGCCGACGTGCTCGTGCGCCTGGCGGCCGGCGAGGCGATCGGCACCCAGCTGATCGCGCGTACCGCGCGGATGGCGGCGCGCAAGCAATGGATGGCCGACCATCTGCAGGTGCGCGGCCATGTCGTGATCGACGCCGGCGCGGTCGAAAAGCTGACGGCCGGCGGCAAGAGCCTGCTGCCGATCGGCGTGATCGACGTGCAGGGCGCGTTCGCGCGCGGCGAGGTGATCGCGTGTGTCGGCCCCGACGGGCGCGAAGTGGCGCGCGGGCTCACGAACTACAGCAGCGCGGAAACGAAGCTGATTCACCGCAAGCCGAGCGGCGAGATCGAGGCGGTGCTCGGCTACATGCTGGAGCCGGAACTGATCCATCGCGACAACCTCGTGCTGGTGTGATCGCCGGCCAGGTTTCGGGTGTCCAGGCAGTCCAGTGAAAAAGCCCGCGCGACGCGGGCTTTTTCGAGTGGCATGCGATGCGGAGGGCCCGCACCGTGCGCCGTCAACGCAACTGCGTCATCGCGGTGCGGTGGAACCGGATGTTTTCCAGGATCTGCCGGGTCGAGCCTTGCGGCATCTTGTTCGAGCAGAAGTAGTCCTGATACAGCGCGGAGTGGTAAGCGTTCAGTTCGCCGTTCTCGATGCGCCGCCAGTCGTTCTCGACCGTGCGATCCCAGCCGTTGTGGTCCGAGTTCAGGCCCGCGTACTGGCGCCATTCGTAGGTGTCGCAGCGGATGCCTTCGTAGTTCACGTTGCGCGCGCCGGCCGGGCTCGTGATGACGACCGCGTAGCGCACGACGCCATCGGAGCCGACGTCGAGCGACTTCGCGTCGACGAAGAACTTGAGCGGCGTGTTCTGCGATACGTTGAACGGCAGCAGGTCGCCCGTTTGCGGCAGCGGCGGCAGCGTGTCGACCGTGTTTTCCTTCCAGTTCCCCTGGCGGTCCAGCAGATAGACGAACTCGCTGTCATCCTTGTTGGACGGCGCTTTCGAATTCGCGCAGCCGGCCAGGGCAGCCATCGCGGCGATCGATGCGAGCGCGAGAGCAATCGCTTTCAATATGCATTCCTCGTAAAAAAAGGGCGCGACACCATGGTCGCGCCCGGTCATGCAGTCCGACTCGTCATTTGCCGACGATCACGTGGGGCGGCATCTCGTCGAGCGTGCTCGCCTCCACTTCGATCTCCGAACACACTACCGATGTGTCGACAATCGTCAGCGTCTGCTGGGCCTGTACGCCAATGACGCGCGGATAGCGCGACATTCGCGGCCCGCGCGGCTTCTCGGCTCGCTGCGCCGGGCGGCGCAGGAAGCGCGACAGTTCCGTCAGCGCCAACTGATAGACATCCCGCTTGAACTCGATCACCGCATCGAGCGGTACCCAGTACTCGTTCCAGCGCCACGCATCGAACTCCGGGTGATCGGTCGCGCGCAAGCAAATGTCGCAATCGCGTCCAACCATCCGCAGCAGGAACCAGATCTGCTTCTGGCCGCGGTAATGACCGCGTACTTCGCGTTTGATGAACTTGTCAGGCACCTCGTAACGCAACCAGTCGCGAGTGCGGCCGATTATCTTGACGTGTTCCGGATGCAGGCCCGTTTCCTCGTGCAGTTCCCGGTACATCGCCTGCATGGGGGTCTCGCCGTACTTGATCCCACCTTGAGGAAACTGCCAGGAATGCTCGCGGAGCCGCTTGCCCCAAAACACCTCGTTGCGCGCGTTCAAGAGGATGATGCCGACGTTCGGGCGAAAGCCTTCACGATCCAGCATACAACCACCTTCGAATCCTTTAAAATTGCTTTGATTATAAACAGATAACGGGCGCTGCGCACCGTGACGGAGCGAAACCGCGCGGGGTGCACCGGCTGAATTGTCCCTGATTAGTCTGCTACGTCATCTGCGCCATCGTCGTTCGTCGCGCGCAGCTTTTTCACCTTGAAACTTTTTCGGGCGCCCCGCCTGGGGGCGCCGTTTTTGGAACCGTCCGCATGAAAGCTTCCCGTTTCTTTATCGGCACCCTGAAAGAAGCTCCCGCCGACGCGGAGATCGTCAGCCACAAGCTGATGGTCCGCGCCGGCATGATCCGTCGCGTCGCCGGCGGCATCTATAACTACCTGCCGGTCGGCTTGCGTTCGATTCGCAAGGTCGAGGCGATCGTGCGCGAGGAAATGAACCGGGCGGGCGCCATCGAGCTGCTGATGCCGGCCGTGCAGCCGGCCGAGCTGTGGCAGGAATCGGGCCGCTGGGAACAGTACGGCCCCGAGCTGCTGCGCTTCAAGGACCGCAAGGACAACGACTTCGTGATCGGGCCGACGCACGAGGAAGTCATTACCGACATCGCGCGCAACCAGATCAAGAGCTACCGGCAGATGCCGGTGAACTTCTACCAGATCCAGACGAAGTTCCGCGACGAGATCCGTCCGCGCTTCGGCGTGATGCGCGGCCGCGAATTCATCATGAAGGACGCGTATTCGTTCGACAAGGACGCGGCCGGCCTGAACGAGTCGTATCGCAAGATGTACGACGCGTACGTGCGCATCTTCACGCGCCTCGGCCTCGAGTTCCGCGCGGTCGCGGCCGACAGCGGCTCGATCGGCGGCAATTTCTCGCACGAGTTCCACGTGATCGCCGACACCGGCGAGGACGCGATCGCCTACTGCCCGACCTCCGACTTCGCGGCGAACATCGAAGCGGCCGAAGCGCTGCCGCTGATCGCCGAACGCGCGGCGCCGGCGCAAGCGCTGGAAAAGGTCGCGACGCCCGGCAAGGCGAAGTGCGAAGCCGTTGCCGAACTGCTGGCGATCCCGCTCGAGCGCACGATCAAGTCGATCGTGCTCGCGACCGACAACGAAGGCGCCGAGCCGACGATCTGGCTGGTGATGCTGCGCGGCGACCACGACCTGAACGAGATCAAGGTGTCGAAGCTGCCGGGCCTGAAGAACCACCGCTTCGCGACCGAACAGGAAATCGTCGAGTGGTTCGGCACGCCGCCGGGCTACCTCGGCCCGGTCGGCACGAAGAAGCCCGTGAAGGTGATCGCGGACCGTACGGTCGCGAACATGAGCGACTTCGTCGTCGGCGCGAACGAGGTCGACTATCACATCGCCGGCGTGAACTGGGGCCGCGACCTGCCGGAGCCGGACGTCGCCGACGTGCGCAACGTGAAGAAGGGCGACGCGTCGCCGGACGGCAAGGGCGTGATCGACATCTGCCGCGGGATCGAGGTCGGCCACGTGTTCCAGCTCGGCACCAAGTATTCGGAAGCGATGGGTGCGACGTTCCTCGACGAGTCGGGCAAGCCGCAGCCGATGCTGATGGGCTGCTACGGCGTCGGCGTCACGCGCATTCTCGGCGCGGCGATCGAACAGAACTTCGACGACAAGGGCATCATCTGGCCCGAGTCGATCGCGCCGTTCGAAGTCGTGCTGTGTCCGATGGGCTATGACCGCAGCGAGATGGTGCGCGAGACGGCCGACAAGCTGTACGCGGAACTCGTCGCGGCCGGCATCGACGTGATCCTCGACGACCGCGGCGAGCGCCCGGGCGTGATGTTCGCCGACTGGGAACTGATCGGCGTGCCGCACCGCCTGGTGATCGGCGAGCGCGGCCTGAAGGAAGGCAAGATCGAGTACCAGGGCCGCCGCGACGCCGAAGCGACGCTGTTGCCGGCCGACGCGGCTGCGGCGACGGTCGCGGAGAAGATCCGCGCCGCGCTCGCCCGCTAAGCTCGGCGCCCGGGGGACACGATGGAATACACGTTCCTGTCGGCCACCGTGCTCCTGGTGCTGATCACCGATCCGCTCGGCAACATCCCGCTGTTCATTTCGGCGATGCGGGACGTGCCGCGCGAGCGGCGCGTGAAGCTGATCCTGCGTGAAGTGGGGATCGCGTTCGTGATCCTGCTGTTCTTCATGGTGGTCGGCGACCGCTTCCTGCGGATGATGAGCCTCACCGACCTGTCGCTGCGGCTCGGCGGCGGGATCGTGCTGTTCCTGATCGCGCTGCGGATGATCTTCCCGCACCCGGACGGCGCGCTCGGCAGCGATCCGCGCGCGGGCGGCGAACCGTTCATCGTGCCGCTCGCGATTCCGGCACTCGCCGGGCCGTCCGCGCTGGCGACGGTGATGCTGCTGACGTCGCAGGCGCCCGGCAAGATGCTCGAGTGGGCCGGCGCGCTGACGGTCACGATGCTCGTCTGCGCGATCACGCTGGTGCTGGCCGAGCGGATCCAGCAATGGCTCGGCGAGCGGACGGTCGCGGCGTTCGAGCGGCTGATGGGCCTCGTGCTCGTCGCGATCTCGGTCGAGATGCTGCTGGCCGGCATTCGCGCGTTCGTGCACCAGTTGTAGGGCAGGCCGCGTACGCACGAAAAAAGCGGCGCGCCGGGAAACCGGCGCGCCGCTTTTCTTATGGGGCCGGCAGGGCGGCGATCAGACGTCGGCGGTCAGCGCGCGGATCGTCGGCAGGTTGCGCCAGTAGCCCTTTGCGTCCATCCCGCAGCCGAACACGTAGCGGTCCGGCACCGAGAAGCCGCAGAAGTCGGGGTGCAGCGGCTTCGCCTTCGCGAGCGTCTTCTCGCACAGCACGGCCGACATGAAGCGCTGCGCGCCCATGTCGAGGATCCGGTCGCGGATCGCGGCCATCGTCTCGCCCTCGTCGAGGATGTCGTCGAGCACGAGCACGATCCGGTCCTTCACCGATTCGCGCGGCGCGACGCGCCAGTGCATTTCCGGGCTGCCCTGCGTCGTGTTGCGGTAGCGGGTCAGGTGGATGTAGTCGAATTCGAGCGGGAAATCGAGATGCGGCAGCAGCATCCCGGTAAACACCGCGGCGCCGCCCATCACCGAGAGAACGAGCGGGAACGCGTCGCCGATCTCGGCGCGGATCGCGTCGGCCATCTTGGAGATCGACGCGTTGACGGCATCGGCCGACACGATCTCTTCGGAGTGGTTGAAAATGTGGAGGGCTTCTTCGCGGTTCATGTGTTCTGGCGGGCAGTCGGTATACAAATAAGAATGAAGCAGAACGGCGGGCGCGCGCTACAGCAAAAACCCGCGCGCCCGGCCGGCGGGCGGAATCAGCGCATGCCGGGCATCATGCCCTTCAGGCCGCGCATCATCTTCTGCATGTTGCCGCCCTTCAGCTTCTTCATCATCGTACGCATCTGATCGTACTGGTTCAGCATCCGGTTGACTTCCTGCACCGGCACGCCCGCGCCGGCTGCAATGCGGCGCTTGCGCGTCGCCTTGATGATTTCGGGTTTGGCGCGCTCGGCCGGCGTCATCGAGCTGATGATGCCTTCCATCCGGCGGATCTGCTTTTCGGCCTGGCCCATGTCGGCCCCGGCGGCCGCCTGCTGGAACTGCGCGGGCAGCTTGTCCATCAGCGACGACAGGCCGCCCATGTTCTTCATCTGCGAGATCTGCGCGCGGAAATCGTTCAGGTCGAAGTCGCCGCCTTTCTTGACCTTGTCGGCCAGCTTCTGCGCGGCCTGCACGTCGACGCCGCGCTGTGCCTCCTCGACGAGCGCGAGGATGTCGCCCATGCCGAGGATCCGGTTTGCCATCCGGTCGGGGTGGAACACTTCCAGGCCGTCGAGCTTCTCGGCGACGCCGACGAACTTGATCGGCTTGCCCGTGATGTGGCGCACCGACAGCGCGGCGCCGCCGCGCGAGTCGCCGTCGAGCTTGGTCAGCACGACGCCGGTGAGCGGCAGCGTGTCGTTGAACGCCTTCGCGGTGTTGACCGCATCCTGGCCGAGCATCGCGTCGACGACGAACAGCGTTTCGGCCGGCTTCAGCGTGCCGTGCAGCGCGGCGATTTCCTGCATCATCGCCTCGTCGATACCGAGGCGGCCGGCCGTGTCGACGATCAGTACGTCATGGTAGTGGCGCTTCGCCCAGTCGACGGCCGCAATTGCGATGTCGACGGGTTTCTGGTCGGGCGTGGACGGGAAGAAGTCGGCGCCGACCTGTTCGCTCACCGTTTTCAGCTGCATGATCGCGGCCGGGCGATACACGTCGCACGACACGGTCAGCACCTTCTTCTTGTACTTCTCGCGCAGCAGCTTCGCGAGCTTGCCGGCGGTCGTGGTCTTGCCCGCGCCCTGCAGGCCGGCCATCAGGATCACGGCGGGCGGCGTGACCGCGAGGTTCAGCTCGGCGGCCTTGCCTTCGTAGTCGCCGCCGATCACGGCGGTCAGTTCCTTCTGGACCACGCCGACGAGCGCCTGGCCCGGCGACAGGCTGCTGATCACTTCTTCGCCGAGCGCCTTTTCCTTGACCTTGGCGATGAATTCGCGGACGACCGGCAGCGAAACGTCGGCCTCGAGCAGCGCGAGACGCACCTCGCGGAGCATCTCCTGCGTGTTCGCCTCGGTGAGCCGGGCCTCGCCGCGCAGCGTCTTGACGACGCGCGCCATCCGTTGAGTGAGATTGTCGAGCATGGGGAGCGATGGACAGTGGGGCCCGAAGGCGCGGCGGAACCGAACAAAGGGAGCCGTCGCGGGAAGGGGGCCTAGTGTAAACTTCGAACATGGATATTGTACTGTATGCCCTCACCGCATTCCTGTACGGCGGCCTCGCCGTCGCAGGCTGGCGGACGCACCGCCAGGGTGCGACGCCGCTCGTCGCGAGCGTGCCGGCCGTGCCGGTTCCCGCGTCCGCCGCGTCGGGGATGAGCGGGGCCGGCCGCGCGCTGCTGTTCGCCGCGCTCGTCGCGCACGGCGTACTGCTCCACATGACGATCTTTCCGAACGACGCGATGGTGTTCGGCTTCGCGTTCGCGCTGTCCGCGATGTTCTGGCTCGGCGCCGGCATCTACTGGATCGAGAGCTTCTTCTTCCCGCTCGACAGCCTGCGCCTGCTGGTCTTGCCGCTCGCGTGCGGCGCGTCGCTGCTGCCGCTCGTGTTCGGCGGCGTGCGGGTGCTTCCTTATGCCGCGGCGCCGCTGTTCAAGCTGCACTTCCTGATTGCGAACATCGCGTACGGGCTGTTCGCGATCGCCGCGCTGCACGCGATCCTGATGCTGATGGTCGAGCGGCGGCTGCAGTCGCTGCGCAGCGGCGGGCGCGACGGCTCGACGGGCTGGATCGCGAGCTGGCTCGAAACGCTGCCGCCGCTGCTCACGCTCGAGAAGCTGCTGTTCCGCCTGATCGGCGCCGGCTTCGTGCTGCTCACGCTGACGCTCGCGTCGGGCATCCTGTTCAGCGAGCAGATCGACGCGCGCGCGCTGCGGCTCGACCACAAGACCGTGTTCGCGATCCTGTCGTGGCTGATGTTCGGCGGCCTGCTGGTTGCCCGCAAGACGTCGGGCTGGCGCGGCCGCGGCGCCGCGCGCTGGGTGCTCGTGTCGTTCGCCGCGCTGCTGCTCGCGTATGTCGGCAGCCGGTTCGTTTTCGAGGTGCTGCTGCACCGTTCCGTGGTTTGACCGCAGGTTTCCGATGCGACAGATTCTTCTCCTGATCCTTCTCTTCTTCGCGGGTTCGTGGCTCGCGCGCAAGCTGCGCCACGCGCAGGAGCATGCGCAGGCGCGCACCGGCCGCGGCGCCGGTTACGACGGCGCGTCCGGCGCCGGCGGCCCCGGAGCCGCGCGGCCGAACGGCGACGCGCGGTCGCTGCCCGAGCCGATGGTGCGCTGCGCCGAATGCGGCGTGCATGCGCCGAAGGGCGAAGCGGTCGCCGCGGGCGGCGACTACTTCTGCAGCGCCGAGCACGCGCAGCGCCACGCCGCGCGCGCGAACGGTCGCGACGTGCGATGAGCGACGCGCCGACGTTGTCGGTCGACGCGAACGGCTGGGTGCGCGAAGCGCGCCATGCGCCGTCGCCGAACTTCGAGAGGCGGCCCGCGGGCGCGGTGCCGACGCTCGTGGTTGTCCACAACATCAGCCTGCCGCCCGGCGAATTCGGCGGCGACGCGATCGAGTCGCTGTTCCTGAACCGCCTCGACTGCGATGCGCACCCGTATTACCAGCGCCACCTGCGCGGCGTGCGCGTGTCCGCCCATTTCCTGATCCGCCGCGGCGGCGAGCTCGTGCAGTTCGTGTCGTGCGACGAGCGCGCGTGGCACGCGGGCTCGTCCGAGTTCTTCGGCCGGACGCGCTGCAACGACTTCTCGATCGGCATCGAGCTCGAAGGCGCGGACGACGTGCCGTTCGACGACGCGCAATACGCGGTGCTCGCCGCGCTGTCCCGCGCGCTCGCCGCGCGCTACCCGGTCGACGCATTCGCCGGGCACTCGGACGTCGCGCCGGGCCGCAAGACCGACCCGGGCCCGCACTTCGATTGGCAACGCTTCGCGAGCGATGCCGGTTTTTCCGCCGAATACTTTCCTTTCCGTCAGCACTGATCGCGGGGTTTTTTGAGCGGAGAAAGTTTTTTCTCCGACCAATGCCTTGTCGTGTCTGCGCGTGAGCGATGTCAAGACCTTCACCGCAAATTATCCGTTTTGACCTCGTCCGAATGTCCACTATACTTGGTGCCAGTTGAGCAGTTCTGTACTAGATATAGTGTGTGTCGCAGGGGAAAACCCGAGCGGCACCGGCCGGCGGGCAACGCCGGCGGACAGGGTTCTCAGGGCGGCGCGTCAGGCCGGGCGGTCCGGGCGTCGCGATCAGCGCAGCGAACATCGACGGGGCAGGGTAGACATGACGAAGCACACGACCGGCCAGGTTGTCGCGCATCGACCGAACCGGCTTCCCCGGCGCATCGCTCGCCTCTTACCGCTCGCGCACCGCGTTGCGCGGCGTTCGTTTTAATCCGCGGTTCTTTCTCTCCGCACCATCCAACACCAGGAGCTTTGCACATGCAAACCACCGACAACGCGACGTCCCAGTACGAGAGCGCCTCGAGCCGTCCGCTCGGCGGGACCGACCAGGGCGCGAAGGCGCTCGCGCCGCAGGCCACGTTCGCCGACTACAAGGTGATCCGCCGCAACGGCAGCGTGGTGTCGTTCGAACCCTCGAAGATCGCGATCGCGGTGACCAAGGCTTTCCTGGCCGTCAACGGCGGGCAGGGCGCGGCTTCGGCGCGCGTGCGCGAGCAGGTCGAACAGCTGACGCACAACGTCGTGCGTGCACTCGTGCGCAGCCGCCCGAACGGCGGTACGTTCCATATCGAAGACATCCAGGACCAGGTCGAACTCGCGCTGATGCGCGGCGGCGAGCACAACGTCGCGCGTGCGTACGTGCTGTATCGCGAGAAGCGTCACCTCGAGCGCCAGCATGCGGGCGAGGACGCAGCGGCAGCGGGCGGCGAGTCGAGCACCGGCATCAACGTCGTCGACAACGGCGTCACGCGCCCGCTCGACCTGAACGCGCTGCGCGCGCTGATCGTGTCGGCATGCGAAGGCCTCGGTGCTGCGGTTAACCCTGACCCGATCGTCGCGGAGACGGTGAAGAACCTGTACGACGGCGTGCCGATGAGCCAGGTCTACGACTCGGCGATCCTCGCGGCGCGCACGATGATCGAGAAGGACCCGGCCTACAGCCAGGTCACGGCCCGCATCCTGCTGCACACGATCCGTCGCGAGATCCTCGGCGAGGAAGTCGTGCAGGCCGAGATGTCGACCCGCTACGCGGAATACTTCCCGCAGTTCCTGAAGCGCGGCGTCGATGCCGGCCTGCTCGACGACAAGCTGCTGCAGTTCGACCTGAAGCGCCTCGGCGAAGCCCTCGACGCGAACCGCGACCTGCAGTTCGGCTACCTGGGCCTGCAGACGCTGTACGACCGCTACTTCCTGCACGTCGAAGGCACCCGCATCGAAATGCCGCAGGCATTCTTCATGCGCGTCGCGATGGGCCTGTCGCTGAACGAGATCGACCGCGAAACGCGTGCGATCGAGTTCTACAACGTGCTGTCGAGCTTCGACTTCATGAGCTCGACGCCGACGCTGTTCAACTCGGGCACGCACCGCTCGCAGCTGTCGTCGTGCTACCTGACGACGGTCGCGGACGATCTCGACGGCATCTATGAAGCGCTGAAGGAAAACGCGCTGCTGTCGAAGTTCGCCGGCGGCCTCGGCAACGACTGGACGCGTGTGCGCGCACTCGGCTCGCATATCAAGGGCACGAACGGCAAGTCGCAAGGCGTGGTCCCGTTCCTGAAGGTCGTGAACGACACGGCCGTCGCGGTGAACCAGGGCGGCAAGCGCAAGGGCGCGGTCTGCGCGTACCTCGAATCGTGGCACCTCGACATCGAGGAGTTCCTCGAGCTGCGCAAGAACACCGGTGACGACCGTCGCCGTACGCACGACATGAACACGGCGAACTGGATTCCCGACCTGTTCATGAAGCGCGTGATGGAAGGCGCCGACTGGACGCTGTTCTCGCCGTCGACCTGCCCGGACCTGCACGACAAGTTCGGTGCCGACTTCGAGAAGGCTTACACGGCTTACGAAGAGAAGGTCGCGCGCGGCGAGATCAAGCTGTTCAAGAAGATCCCGGCGCAGCAGCTCTGGCGCAAGATGCTCGGCATGCTGTTCGAGACGGGTCACCCGTGGATCACGTTCAAGGATCCGTGCAACGTCCGCTCGCCGCAGCAGCACGTCGGCGTCGTCCACTCGTCGAACCTGTGCACGGAAATCACGCTGAACACGAGCGACACCGAAATCGCGGTGTGCAACCTCGGCTCGGTGAACCTCGTCGCCCATCTGGTGAAGCAGGCCGACGGCAGCTACGCGCTCGACCACGACAAGCTGAAGCGCACGATCAGCGTCGCGATGCGCATGCTCGACAACGTGATCGACATCAACTACTACGCGGTGCCGAAGGCGCGTAACTCGAACCTGAAGCACCGCCCGGTCGGCATGGGCATCATGGGCTTCCAGGACTGCCTGCACCTGCTGCGCACGCCGTACGCGTCGGAAGCGGCGGTCGAGTTCGCGGACCGGTCGATGGAAGCGGTCTGCTACTACGCGTACTACGCGTCGACCGAGCTGGCCGAAGAGCGCGGCCGCTACTCGAGCTACCGCGGCTCGCTGTGGGATCGCGGCATCCTTCCGCAGGACACGCTGAAGCTGCTGACGGAAGCGCGCGGCGGCTATGTCGAGGTCGACACGTCGGAGTCGCTCGACTGGACGACGCTGCGTTCGCGGATCGCCGCGCACGGCATGCGCAACTCGAACTGCGTCGCGATCGCGCCGACGGCGACGATCTCGAACATCATCGGTGTGTCGGCCTGTATCGAGCCGACCTTCCAGAACCTGTACGTGAAGTCGAACCTGTCGGGCGAATTCACGGTGGTGAACGAGTACCTGGTGCGCGACCTGAAGGAACGCGGCCTGTGGGACGAAGTGATGGTCGCCGACCTGAAGTACTTCGACGGCATGCTGTCGCGCATCGACCGCATCCCGGCCGACCTGCGCGCGATCTACGCGACCGCGTTCGAAGTCGACCCGACGTGGCTGGTCGAAGCGGCATCGCGTCGCCAGAAGTGGATCGACCAGGCGCAGTCGCTGAACATCTACATGGGCGGCGCGTCGGGCAAGAAGCTCGACGAGGTCTACAAGCTCGCATGGCTGCGCGGCCTGAAGACGACCTACTACCTCCGCACGATGGCGGCGACGCACGTCGAGAAGTCGACGGTCGCACACGGCGCGCTGAACGCCGTGCCGACGGGCGGCGCGGGCAACGGCGGTTCGGGCAGCGGCGGCGCGCAAGGCGCGGCAGGCGGCTTCGGTGCGGCGGGTGGCGATGTGTCGTCGGGCGCGATCAATGCAGCGCCGGCACTCGCGCCGGTCGAGGCGGACGGTCCGGTGTGCACGATGCGTCCGGGCGATCCGGGCTTCGACGAGTGCGAAGCGTGCCAGTAACGCAGTGCGCCTGACCTGAGAAGCAGGCAAAGGCGGCGCACACGACGACCGATCGAGGTTGAAGTGTGCGCCGCTCTCAACTAAAAAAATGATAAGGAATCTGTAACGCGCCACCTGCGTTGCAGGCAGTGACAAGCGATCGAAACATCCCCGACGGCGTCGCGTTTCGATCGGCGTTCGATGCGTCGGGCGCACCTCGCGATACATGCGCAACTCACTTCGCGCGCTGCATGAACGACGATGCGTTGCTCAAAGTGTTGTATCGAGGTCGCAACGCGAATCGAAAAAAGGATTTTTCGTGAGCGAACCCTTTTATCGCTCAGGAAAAGATGGTACAAACCGTTCTAAATTGATGGTGAGAATTTATGCTCAACTGGGATGACGAGAAGACTGCCGTAACCCCCGCGAGCGGAGCGCAGCAAAACGCGTTGCGCACCTCCGCCGGGATGGCTGTCGGAATGCAGGCCGCTGCGCCTGCCGCCCATCAGGTCCGTGACATTTTCGAAGGCGATCTTGCGGTGCCGCCGCAAGCATCGGCTGTTCCCGCCGGCGGTACGGAAGCGCGGGTCAATGTCGCCGACAAGCGCATCATCAACGGCCAGACTGACGTGAATCAGCTGGTGCCGTTCAAGTACAAGTGGGCGTGGGAAAAGTATCTGGCCGGTTGCGCGAACCACTGGATGCCGCAGGAAATCAACATGTCCCGCGACATCGCTCTGTGGAAGGACCCGAACGGTCTGACCGAGGACGAGCGCCGCATCGTGAAGCGCAACCTCGGCTTCTTCGTGACGGCCGATTCGCTCGCGGCGAACAACATCGTGCTCGGCACGTACCGCCACATCACGGCGCCCGAGTGCCGGCAGTTCCTGCTGCGCCAGGCGTTCGAGGAAGCGATCCACACGCACGCGTACCAATACATTGTCGAATCGCTCGGTCTCGACGAAGGCGAGATCTTCAACGCGTACCACGAGGTCACGTCGATCCGCGCGAAGGACGAATTCCTGATTCCGTTCATCCACACGCTGACGGACCCGGCCTTCAAGACCGGCACGCTCGAAGCGGATCAGAAGCTGCTGAAGTCGCTGATCGTGTTCGCCTGCATCATGGAAGGCCTGTTCTTCTATGTCGGGTTCACGCAGATCCTCGCACTCGGCCGCCAGAACAAGATGACGGGTGCTGCAGAGCAATATCAGTACATCCTGCGCGACGAGTCGATGCACTGCAACTTCGGCATCGACCTGATCAACCAGATCAAGCTCGAGAATCCGCATCTCTGGACCGCGGAATTCCGCGCCGAGATCCGCGAGCTGTTCAAGCAGGCTGTCGAACTCGAATACCGCTACGCCGAAGACACGATGCCGCGCGGCGTGCTGGGTTTGAACGCGTCGATGTTCAAGAGCTACCTGCGTTTCATCAGCAACCGCCGTTGCCAGCAGATCGGCCTCGATCCGCTGTACCCGAACGAGGAAAACCCGTTCCCGTGGATGAGCGAGATGATCGACCTGAAGAAGGAACGCAACTTCTTCGAGACGCGTGTGATCGAGTATCAGACGGGGGGCGCGCTGTCCTGGGAATAACCCGCAGCAGCGAACCCGTCACATGATGTGAGCAGCCGGCGGCCTCTCGGCCCCGGCCCAAGGTTTAGGAGCAAGAACGCCTGATGCAAAGCATGCCCGGTGCCTTAACGGCCCAACGATACGACAGGCACTTTGCGAACCCTTCAGTGGGATGGGCAAACTTCCCTCCGGATAAAGCGGACGGCCGTGTGGCGGTCCGCTTGATCAAGCGATTAGGGGTAGCGGCGCGCGGTGCGCCGGCTACCGACTTGATTTGGCGCGCGAGGCCGAGTGGTCACGCGCGCCATACCGTATTCATTAGCGTAAGCGCGCGGTATCTGCGTACGCCGATGAATAGCCCGCTTCGAAGCGCACGTCCTGAACAGCGTCCGCGGGAAGCGGGTTTTGACGAAGGGTGTAGTTTGAACTGACTCTCATCTGAACCTGAAGGAGAACAACATGGCTACTGCCAAGAAGAAACCGGCTGCTAAGAAGGTTGCTGCCAAGAAGACCGTTGCGAAGAAGGCTGCTGCTCCGGCGAAGAAGGCCGCTGCAGTGAAGAAGGTCGCAGCGAAGAAAGTCGCCGTGAAGAAGGTTGCTGCGAAGAAGGCAGCACCGGCGAAGAAGGCCGCAGCGAAGAAGGTCGCAGCCAAGAAGGTCGCAACGAAGAAGGTTGCAGCCAAGAAGGTCGCAGCGAAGAAAGTCGCCGTGAAGAAGGTTGCTGCGAAGAAGGCGGCACCGGCGAAGAAGGCTGCTGCGAAGAAAGTTGCAGCGAAGAAGGTCGCCGTGAAGAAGGTTGCTGCGAAGAAGGCGGCACCGGCTAAGAAGGCTGCCGCGAAGAAGGCGGCACCGGCGAAGAAGGCTGCCGCGAAGAAGGCTGCGCCTGCGAAGAAGGCTGCCGCGAAGAAGGCTGCGCCTGCCAAGAAGGCTGCCCCTGCGAAGGCGGCTGCTGCGCCGGCGAAGAAGGCTGCTGCACCGAAGAAGGCCGTCGTGAAGAAGGCTGCGCCGGCAACGACCGCGTCGACCGCATCGGTTGCGCCGGCATCGGGCGTGAAGACCGCGCTCAACCCGGCAGCGGCATGGCCGTTCCCGACCGGCAGCCGTCCGTAATCGCGGCTGACCAGCACCACCCGGACACTCACGTGGTGTCCGCGGGTTGAGTAGCGCTACTCAATCAGTCCCGCCATCTGGCTCAGGTGGCGGGATTTTTTTCGTCCGTACTCGCCGCAGCCGACACCTCGGCGAGTACGGACGAAAAAAACGCATGTGCAGCGTCGCACATGCGTTCGACCGCGGCTTGCGCCGCGTGCTGAGGATACCGGTTAGTGCGTGACGCGCGTGACGCCGCCGCTCGACAGCAGTCGTACGCGCTCGCCTGCACGGAACGCTTCGCCGCTGGCCGCCTGCGTGATCGAGCGCAGATCGCCGTTGTCGAGGCGCACGGTGATTTCGACACCGTTCGCCGTGCTGAGGTTTTCGCCCACGGCGTTACCCGCGACCGCGCCGACGAGGCCGCCCGCGATCGCCGTCAGGATCGAGCCCTTGCCGCCGCCGATCGCGCTGCCTGCGACCGCGCCGAGTGCGCCGCCGCCGAGCGTGCCGATCGCGCTGCCGCCGCCGTCGGACTGGATGCGTACCGCGCGGACGCTTTCGACCGTGCCCATGCGGACCGTCTGTTCGCGCTGCGCCTGGCCGACGCTATAGACATCGGCGGAACCGGGTGCCGTGAAGCAGCCGGCGAGCGTCAGCGTGGCCGTCAGCATGGCCGCGAGCGTGAGGGTTTTGTTCGTCAACATCTTTGCTCTCCCACAATATTCATTTGAGACTGTAACCGAATGCAGTCTCGAAGCGTGCGTCGATTTCCGCGCGCGTCAGTACGTAACTCTGGGGCCCCTGGTGGGCGATCTTGAGCGAGCCCATCAGGCTGGCGAGGCGCCCCGTGGTCGCCCAGTCGAGGCCATGCTCGATGCCGTACAGCAGGCCGCCCCGGAAGGCGTCGCCGCAGCCGGTCGGATCGGCGATGCGCTCGGCCGGTACGACAGGAATCTGCTCCGTGCCCTGCTTGTGGCGGATGGTCGCGCCGTGCTCGCCACGCGTAATGACGAGGGCGTCGACCCGGCTGGCGATTTCATCTTCGGACCATCCCGTCTTGTCGCTCACCAGCTTGGCCTCGTAGTCGTTGACCGCCACATAGGTCGCAAGTTCAATGCTGCGGCGCAGCGTCGCACCGTCGAACAGCGGCAGACCCTGGCCCGGGTCGAACACGAACGGCACACCGGCCTTGGCCAGTTCTTCCACGTGCTGCACCATCCCGTCGAAGCCGTCCGGGCCGACGATCGCGAGCTGGATGTCCGGCGCGTCGCCCGCATGGTTCAGGTGCGACTGCATCATCGCGCCCGGGTGGAACGCGGCGATCTGGTTGTTGTCGAGATCGGTCGTGATCATCGCCTGCGCCGTATAAGTATCGGGCAGCACGCGAACGTGGTCGCGGCGCAGGCCGAGCTGGTCGAGCCGGTCGAGATACGGCTGCGCGTCGAGCGCGCCCATCGTCCCCATCATGCGCGCATCGCCGCCCAGCAGGTGCAGCGCATACGCGATGTTGCCCGCGCAGCCGCCGAATTCGCGGCGCATCGTCGGCACGAGGAAGCTCAGGTTGATGAGGTGCACCTGGTCGGGCAGGATGTGCTCGCGGAACCGCCCTTCGAAGGTCATGATGGAGTCGTAGGCGATCGAGCCGCAAATCAGCGTAGCCAAGGTGTGCGTTCCTGTAGAAATGAGGGACCCTGCGCGACAACGCCGCGCGAAGGGCGCGGCGCGGCAGGGGAAAGCGGTAGAAAGCTTACTTCAGTGCGGCGAGCGCTGCATCGTAGTTCGGCTCGTCCTTGATTTCGCCGACGAGTTCCGCGTGGATCACCTTGTCCTGCGCGTCGAGCACGACGACGGCACGGGCGGTCAGGCCGTTCAGCGGGCCGCTCGTCACGTCGACGCCGTACGCGTTCGCGAACGCGCGGCCGGTGCGGAACGTCGAGGCCGTCACGACGTTGGCGAGACCCTCGGTCGTGCAGAAGCGCGTGGCGGCGAACGGCAGGTCGGCGGACACGACGACCACGACCGTGTTGTCGAGCGACGACGCGGCTTCGTTGAACTTGCGGGTCGACGTCGCGCAGGTCGGCGTGTCGAGGCTCGGCACGATGTTCAGCACTTTGCGCTTGCCGGCGAAGCTGGCGAGCGACAGGTCGGCGAGGTCCTTGCCGACCAGCTTGAAATCGGCGGCTTGGGCGCCGACGGCCGGGAACGTGCCGGCGAGATCGATCGGGTTGCCACCCAGCGTAACTTTGCTCATGTTCGTGCTCCGAAATAGCGCGCCGCTTGAGGCGCGCGGGTTGAGACGGGCGCGCATGCGCGCGCCGCGGTGCGTCACGGATAGAAGATCTGGACGCGGAAATTCGAGGCGGGCGTGCCGTTCGTTTCGAGGCGGACGACCATCGTCTGCGTGGTGCCGGGCGGCAGCCCGGCGTCGATCGGCGTGCCCGGACGCACGTAGTCGCGCGGTGCGAGCACGCGGCGCACGGTGACGCGATTGGCGTCGTCGAGCAGCGTGAGTTCGAGCGACGGGTACGCGAGCGCGACGCGGTAGCGGTTCGTCAGCGGTACCTTCAATTCGAGTTCGCGCGGCCCGTCGAGCTGGCGCAGGTCGGTCGCGTCGAGCCGCAGGCCGTCGATTGCGCGCGGCGGCGCGACCGTGCAGCCGAGCGGCGCGCAAGCCTGCCGGAACCAGCCCTGCGTGACGGGCCAGTCGATCATCAGCGTTTCGCGTTGCCACCACGCGAGCTGCGTGAAGAGCAGCACGGCCAGCACCGCCGCGACGAGGCCGCCGAAGAAACCGCCGAGCATCCCGCGCGGCTGCGGCGCGCGCGTCTCGCGCGTGACGGCGAAGTGCGGGCGGTCGTCGTCGGACAGTGCGGCCGGGAATGGTGCCGCCGGCTCGGCTGCCGCCGCGGGCGCGGCCTGATCATGACGGGGGAACGCATCGGATCCGGATCCGGTTGCGGGTTCGGGTTCGGTGACGGCCGGCGCCGGCGTGAACGCAAAACGCGGCTCGCGCGGTGCGCGTTCGTCGTCCGGCACGGCGAAGTGCGCGTGGCCGGCGGGTTCGGCGGCATCGGGCGTGGCTTGCGGTTCCGACGGGAGGTGGGCGACGAAGCGCGGCTCGCGCGGGTCGCGCTCGATCGGCGCGGGCGAGGCAGCGGTGTCGTGTTCCGTCGGCTGCGAATGCGGTTCGGCCGGTTGCTCGACGCCAGTCGAAGCGGCGTCGAGTTCGGTCGGGGACGGGAACGGCACGGGCGTGCCCGACAGATGAACGACGCCGGCTTCCGCGGCCGGGAGCGCGAGCGGCACCAGCGGCTCGACGCGGACGGTCTCGACGCTGTGCTGCAGCGACGGATCGACGCCGGCATCGAGCCACGGCGCCCACATGTCCCAGCCTTCCGGCTTGTAATCGGTGTGGGACGGCGACGCGGCCGGCGCGTCGGCGGTGAACAGCCGTGCGGGCGGGGCCTGATGATGCGCGTCGCCGTGGTCCGGCGCCGCAGCCGCGTCGGTCAGGGCCGGTTCGGGCTGCGGCGCGTGCTCGGGAACGAGCGATTCGGACGCGTTGAAGACTTCGTGGCAATGGCCGCAGCGCACGAGCCCGTCATGCAGCGAGAGCTGTTCCTGCTGCAGCCGGAAGACGGTTTCGCAATGAGGGCAGCGCGTCGCAAGAAGCATGTCGAGCCGGGCGGCCTGCTGGCCAGAGTGAAGGACAGCGCTATTCTAATGGCTTTCCCGCCGGGTTCCGGCGAGGCATACCCAACCTTCGTGTTCACGCCAGACCGAGATGTCGACGTAGCGCGCGTAGACGGCCGCGACTTCGTCCGCCTGGCGCGCGAGCACGCCCGACAGCGCGATGCGCCCGCCCGGTTTGACCTTCGATGCGAGCATCGACGCCATCAGCTTCAGCGGGTTCGACAGGATGTTCGCGACGACGATGTCGAACTCGCCGTCCGGGCATGCGTCGGGCAACCCGTACGTGACTTCCGCACGGTTGCGCTCGCTGTTCTGCCGCGCCGATTCGACGGCTTGCGGATCGATGTCGATGCCGATGACGGGGTTCGCCCCGCATTTCTTCGCGAGGATCGCGAGAATGCCCGAGCCGCAGCCGTAGTCGAGCACCGACTGGCCGGGCTTCACCGACTGTTCGAGCCACTCCATGCACAGACGGGTAGTGGGGTGGCTGCCGGTGCCGAATGCGAGGCCCGGATCGAGTTCGAGGACGAGCGCATCGGGATCGGGCGCGTCGTGCCACGACGGCACGACCCAGATCCGCTCGCCGATCGGGATCGGCTCGAACTGCGATTGCGTGAGCCGCACCCAGTCCTGTTCCTCGACTTCGCGGACGACGAACTTCGGCGTTTCGGCGATGCCGATCTCGTTCGCGGCCGCGGCGAGCAGCACGGCCGGCTCATGGTCGGCCGACAGCAGCGCGACCACGCGCGAGTGCTGCCACGCGGTGCGGTCGGGCACGAGGCCCGGCTCGCCGAAGAGCGGCTGTTCGTCGGGCGTGTCGGCGTCGGCGTCCTCGACGGACACCGACAGCGCGCCGAGGTCGAGCAGCGCGTCGGACAGCGCCTCCGCATGCTCACGGGCCAGTTCGACGACGAGTTCGCGATAGCTCATGCTTACGCTTCTTCCGGTGCGACCTGCTGCTTCTGCGCGAGCCGGTTTTCGAGATAGTGGATGCTGGTGCCGCCTTCGACGAACTTCGAGTCGATCATCAGCTCGCGGTGCAGCGGGATGTTGGTCTGGATGCCTTCGACGACCATTTCCGACAGCGCGATGCGCATGCGGCGGATCGCCTGCTCGCGCGTCGCGCCGTAGGTGATCAGCTTGCCGATCATCGAATCATAGTTCGGCGGCACGAAATAGCCATTGTAGGCATGCGAGTCGACGCGCACGCCGGGGCCGCCCGGCGTATGCCACGACGTGATCCGGCCCGGCGACGGCGTGAACTTGAACGGATCCTCGGCGTTGATCCGGCATTCGATCGCATGTCCGCGGAACTGGATGTCGCGCTGGCGCAGCGCGAGCTTCTCGCCGGCCGCGATGCGGATCTGTTCCTGCACGATGTCGACGCCCGTGATCAGCTCCGATACCGGGTGCTCGACCTGCACGCGCGTGTTCATCTCGATGAAGTAGAACTCGCCGTTTTCGTACAGGAATTCGAACGTGCCCGCACCGAGGTAGCCCATCTTCTTGCAGGCGTCCGCGCAGCGGTCGCCGATGCGGTCGATCAGGCGGCGCGGAATGCCGGGCGCCGGCGCTTCCTCGATCACCTTCTGGTGGCGGCGCTGCATCGAGCAGTCGCGCTCGCCCAGCCAGATCGCGTTCTTGTACGCGTCCGACAGCACCTGGATCTCGATGTGACGCGGGTTCTCGAGGAACTTCTCCATGTACACCTGCGGGTTGCCGAACGCACGGCCGGCTTCCTCGCGGGTCATGTTGACCGCGTTGACGAGCGCAGCCTCGGTGTGCACGACGCGCATCCCGCGTCCGCCGCCGCCGCCGGCCGCCTTGATGATGACCGGATAGCCGATCGCGCGCGCAATCTTGACGATCTCCTTCGGATCGTCCGGCAACGCGCCTTCCGAGCCCGGCACGCACGGCACGCCGGTCTTGATCATCGTCTGCTTCGCGGTGACCTTGTCGCCCATCATCCGGATCGTTTCCGGGCGCGGGCCGATGAACGTGAAGCCCGACTGCTCGACGCGCTCCGCGAAATCGGCGTTTTCCGACAGGAAGCCGTAGCCGGGGTGGATCGCCTCGGCATCGGTGACTTCCGCGGCGCTGATCAGCGCCGGCATGTTCAGGTAGCTCAGGTTCGACGGAGCCGGGCCGATGCAGACGGCTTCGTCCGCGAGGCGCACGTACTTGGCTTCCTTGTCGGCTTCCGAGTAGACGACCACCGTCTTGACGCCGAGCTCGCGGCACGCGCGCTGGATGCGCAGCGCGATTTCACCGCGGTTGGCAATGAGGATTTTTTCAAACATAGCGAGTATTCGTCTCTTCGAGGGGCGCGCGAACGGCGCCAGGCGAGCATCTCGGCGGCGCGCGGCCGGGACGGCCGCGCGGCGGGCTTAGCCGATCACGAAAAGCGGCTGGCCGTATTCGACGGCCTGGCCGTTCTCGACGAGGATTTCCTTGATCACGCCGGCCTTGTCCGACTCGATCTCGTTGAGCAGCTTCATCGCTTCGATGATGCAGATGGTCTGGCCTTCCTTGACCGTGTCGCCGACCTGGACGAACGGGTCCGCGCCCGGCGACGGCGCGCGATAGAACGTGCCGACCATCGGCGACGTCACGACGTGGCCTTGCGGTGCGGCCGGTGCGGCGGGAGCGCCCGCGGCCGGCGCGGCAGCGCCTTCGGTCGGCAGCGCGGCCGACGGAGCGGGCGCGCTGACTTGCGGGGCATACCCAGCCGTCGGCTGCACGTAGACCGGCGGTGCGTTCTTGACGATGCGCACCTTGCCTTCGCCTTCCGTCACTTCCAGCTCGGAGATGCCGGATTCGGAAACGAGGTCGATCAGAGTTTTCAGCTTACGAAGATCCATCGGGAATTCCCCTTTCAATACGTGAAAGCGCCGGTTAGGGGCCGGCGCTGAATCTAGATCGCGAAATCAGCCGCGCGACGTGCCTTGCAGCTTGTCCAGCGCGTACTCGAGCGCGTACAGATAACCTTTCCAGCCGAGCCCGCAGATCACGCCTTCGGCCTGGTCGGAAAAGTAGGAGTGGTGCCTGAACGCTTCGCGGCGATGCACGTTCGACAAGTGAACCTCGACGAACGGGATGCCAACGCCGGCGATCGCGTCCCGGATCGCAACGCTCGTGTGCGTGTACGCGGCCGGATTGATCAGGATGAAATCGGTCTGTTCCTCCCGCGCGGCCTGGATGCGGTCGACCAGCGCACCTTCATGGTTACTCTGGAACGACGACAACTCGGCGCCGGCTTCCCGGGCGCGCGCGGCAAGCGCCTGATCGATCTGAGCGAGCGTGACGCGGCCGTACACCTCCGGTTCCCGGGTGCCGAGAAGGTTCAGGTTGGGGCCGTGCAGCACCAGCAATCGTGTCATGGTCGCTTCTATTTCTGCGGAATTGCGCGAACTTTAGCGCTATTTAGAGAAATTTGTCTAGTTTTGCCGAACGGCCGGGCGCGACGGACCTGCAAGAATTACCGGCATGGAAGCAAAGTATCGGCGAATTCACGCGAAATTGCGGCGATCGACAGGCAAATCGCCGCCAACGTGCGGGCCGCCGTTCGGGCCGGTTACAGCGCGTCGAGCGTCTTTTTCAGCTCGGCCGGCTGGATTTGTCCCAATTTTGTCTCGCGAATCTTGCCGGTTTCGTCGATCACGACCGTAAACGGCAACGCGCCGGCGGTATTTCCAAAATTACGGGCCAGATCGGCGCCTGCGTAACCGCTGACGAAGACCGGATAGTCGACCTTTACCTTCTGCAGGAAGTTCTTCACGTTCTGCTCGGAATCGACGCCGATCCCGATGAAACGGATGCCTTTCTGCTTGTACTGGTGCGACAGTGCGACGAGCTCGGGCATTTCCTCTACGCAGGGGCCGCACCACGATGCCCAGAAATTGACGACGACCTTCTGGCCCTTGAAAGCGGCCAGCGAGGCCGGCTTGCCGTCGGTGCCCGTCAGCGACGACGCCCACAGCTGGTCGACCGGGTTGCCCTGCGCGGCGGGCGCGGCGACGGCGACGCCGTCGTCGGCACTGCCGCGGAACCAATGGCCGGCGGTCAGTCCGCCGGCGACGGCGGCGGCCGCGACCACCGCGAGCGCCAACATGCGTTTCATCATCATCGTTGAATCATTCCGGTTCGGAAGGGGTCTTGCCTGCCTCGACGAGCGCGCGCAGCGCGGCGGCATCGGCGCGGGCGACGCGGCCGCGCGCGTCGGCCTTGACCGCGCCGCGCAGGTCGTCGCTCGCATAGAGCGCGAGATGGATGCCGATCGCGTCCATGTCGCGCCGTGGGCGCCACAGGAAACTGAGCGTCTCGACGTCGGCGCGGCCCGCGAAGTGCCGCGTCTCGGAGACGTCGTACTGGACGTTCTGGTTCAGCAGGTAGATGGCGACGTCCTTCGGGTTGTCGGTGAATGCCTGCAAATGGATATCCGAATGGGCGTTCGCGGTGCCGTTCAGCACGGCGCCCGTCACATAGGGATGGAACTCGGCGAGCCGGCGCATCCAGTCGAGCGCGATCTCGCGCAGGCGGCGCAGTTCGTCCGGCTGGGTATCGCTCTGGAACAGCGCGAGGTATTCGCGCAGTTCTTCCTCGATCTGGTCGTTATCCGGCAGCCATTCGCCGGCAACGCGCGAATCGCCCAGCAACTGGCGCGCGGCCTTGCGCTTCGCGCCGGCATAGTCCAGGCCGTCCTCCGCGATCAGGCGGGCGGCGGATTGGGCGATTTCCTCGCGGACGCGCCGCGGGTCGAGAAGGGATTTGCGAGACATGATCCGGCAATCATACTCGATCGCCGACGGGCCCGAGCACGGGTACGGCGGGCCGCCACCCGACGCCCGGCCGGGGTTCGCCCGCATCGTTCGGGCCGCCGGGCAGCGCAGGCCGTCAGTTACAATAGCCATCTTTGTGTCGCGGCAAAAGTCGTGGGTCGGCGCCGGTCGCGCGGTCCGTCCGGCGCGCCGCACATGCATCCTTTCCGAATCGACGGCGCCCGGCGGCGCGAAAGCATTCATCTCTATGCACATCCATATTCTTGGCATCTGCGGCACCTTCATGGGCGGTCTCGCCGTACTCGCGCGCGAAGCGGGCCACACGGTGACGGGTTGCGACGCGGGCGTCTATCCGCCGATGAGCACCCAGCTCGAGGCACAGGGCATCACGCTGATCGAAGGCTACGGCGCCGAACAGATCGACCTGAAACCGGACCTGTTCGTGATCGGCAACGTCGTCACGCGCGGTAATCCGCTGATGGAGGCGATCCTCGATCGCGGCCTGCCGTACGTGTCGGGCCCGCAGTGGCTCGGCGAGCACGTGCTCGCCGGCAAGTGGGTGCTCGCGGTCGCGGGCACGCACGGCAAGACGACCACGTCGTCGATGCTCGCGTGGCTGCTGGAGGACGCGGGCCTGAACCCCGGTTTCCTGATCGGCGGCGTGCCGCTGAATTTCGGCGTGTCGGCACGGCTCACCGACTCGAGCTTCTTCGTGATCGAGTCCGACGAGTACGACACGGCGTTCTTCGACAAGCGTTCGAAGTTCGTCCACTACCGGCCGCGCACCGCGGTGCTGAACAACCTTGAATTCGATCACGCCGACATCTTCCCGGATCTCGCCGCGATCGAGACGCAATTCCACCATCTCGTGCGCACCGTGCCGGGCGTCGGCCGGATCGTCACGAACGGCCGCTCGGACGCGCTCGAACGCGTGCTGGCGCGCGGCTGCTGGAGCGAGGTCGAGCGCTTCGGCGTCGACGGCGGCTGGCAGGCGCTGCCGGCCGAGGACGGCGTGCCGGTCGACGAGCGCTTCGCGGTGTACTCGCAGGCCGAGCGCGTCGGCGAAGTCGCGTGGCAGGTGCAGGGCGACCACAACCGGATGAACGCGCTCGCGGCGATCGCCGCCGCGCGCCACGTCGGCGTGCCGCCCGCGCAGGCGGCGGCGTCGCTCGCGTCGTTCCGCAACGTGAAGCGCCGGATGGAAGTGCGCGGCAGCATCGACGGCGTGACCGTCTACGACGATTTCGCGCACCATCCGACCGCGATCGAAACCACGATCGCCGGCCTTCGTGCGCGCATCGGTCGCCAGAATGCCCGCATCCTCGCCGTGCTCGAGCCGCGCTCGAACACGATGAAGCTCGGCGTGATGAAGTCGCAATTGCCGGCCAGCCTCGCCGATGCCGATCTCGTGTTCGGCTACGGCGCCCCGACGGGGCGCGACGCGCTCGGCTGGAATCTCGGCGAGTCGCTGGCGCCGCTGGGCGACAAGGCACGCGCGTTCGACGATCTCCACTTGCTGGTGAAGGCCGTCGTCGAGGCCGCGCGCCCGGGCGACCACGTGCTCGTGATGAGCAACGGCGGCTTCGGCGGCGTGCACCAGAAGCTGCTCGATGCGCTCGGGAGCCGCACGTGATCCTGTATCTGCACGGCTTCCGGTCGTCGCCGGAATCGCAGAAATCGCGGCTGCTCGCCGCGCGCATGGCCGAACTCGGCCGTACCGGCGAGTGGCGGTGCCCGTCGCTGTCGGTGTCGCCGCTCGAGGCGATCGCGGTGGCCGAAGCGGAAGTGGCGGGCGCGCGCGACGTGACCGTCATCGGCAGCTCGCTCGGCGGCTATTACGCGACGTGGCTGGCGGAAAAGCACGGCTGGAAGGCCGTGCTGCTGAATCCGGCCATCGTGCCGCAACGCGATCTCGAGCAGCACCTGGGCGAACAGCCGCTGTGGCACGGCGGCGGCACGATCGTCGTCGAGCGCCGTCACCTGCATGAGCTCGACGCGCTGCGCGTGCCGGCAATCACGCGCGCCGAACGCTACTATCTGTTCGCGGCGACCGGCGACGAAGTGCTCGACTATCGCGAGATGCTGGCGCATTACCCGGGTGCGAAAACGCGCGTGATCGAAGGCAGCGATCACGGGATCAGCGAATTTGCCGACTATGTCGACGACGTTCTCGCATTTTGCGACGGAAAGACGTCATAAACCGGCCCGGTGCCGATCGAATTCCCATCATCATGCGGTGCCGCCGACGCGGCGCCGGGCAGTCTGAACGAGAGTACTGAGTGAACGTTTTCTTCGAGGAATCGGGCAGTTTCAAGGCGGGCAGCGTGCTGTCGCGCCAGGGCGATGCATTTCAGGTCGAGTTGCCCGGCGGGCGGCGCGCGAAGGTCCGCGCGAAAGACGTGCTGATCGAATTCGAGAAGCCGGCCGCGAGCGAGCTGATGCAGGAGGCCGACACGGCCGCGCAGCAGATCGACCTGGATTTCCTGTGGGAATGCGCGCCGGCCGACGAGTTTGCGTATACGGCGCTGGCCGCCGAGTATTTCGGCGCGGCCTACGGCCCGGTCGAGCGCGCGGCGCTGGTGCTGCGGCTGCATGGCTCGCCCGTCTACTTCCGCCGCAAGGGGCGCGGCCAGTATCAGCGCGCGCCGGAAGAGCAGCTCAAGATGGCGCTCGCGTCGCTCGAGCGCAAGCGCCAGCAGGCGCTGGTCCAGGCGCAGTACGAAGAGGAACTGAAGGCCGGCAAGCTGCCGGACGCGTTCGCGGGCAAGGTGCTCGGGCTGCTGACGCGGCCAGACAAGAACGCGATCGAATACAAGGCGATGGAAGCGGCGGCCGGCGCGCGCGGCGTGTCGCCGGCGCGGCTGATGCTCGACTGCGGCGGCATCGCGTCGCCGCGTGCGCTGCACGAGGCGCGCTTCCTCGCGGAATTCTTCCCGCACGGCACGGGCTTTCCGCCCGTCGCGGTCGGCCCGCTGCCGGACGATCTGCCGCGCGCGAACGTCGAGGCATTTTCGATCGACGACATCACGACGACCGAGATCGACGATGCGTTCTCGGTCGAGCACCTGTCCGACGGCCGCGTGCGGATCGGCGTGCACATCGCGGCGCCGGCGCTCGGCATCGTGCGCGGCGACGCGGTCGATGCGATCGCGCGCACGCGCCTGTCGACCGTCTACATGCCGGGCGACAAGATCACGATGCTGCCGGACGACGTCGTCGACGTGTTCACGCTGAAGGAGGGCGATTACCGTCCGGCGCTGTCGCTGTACATCATCGTCAACCGCGAAACGCAGGAGATCGTCGCGAACGAGACGCGCGCCGAGCTCGTGTTCGTGAAGAACAACCTGCGCCACAACACGCTCGACGAGCTCGTCACCGAAGAGACGCTCGCGGCCGGCACCGGCGACTATCCGCACAAGGACGACATCGCCGTGCTGTGGCCGCTCGCGCAGGCGCTGTTTGAGAGGCGCCAGGTCGCCCGCGCGGGCTACGGCCTGAAGCGCGAGGTGCAGCGCAACACCGACTACAACTTCTACGTCGAAGGCGAGCACGTGTCGATCACGCCGCGTCGCCGCGGGTCGCCGCTCGACCTGATCGTGTCGGAGCTCGCGATCCTCGCGAACTCGACCTGGGGCGCGTTCCTGCACGACCACACGGTGCCGGGCATCTATCGCTCGCAGCGCGGCTTCGGCGCGCCGGGCCCGAAGCGCACGCGGATGCAGACGACGGCCGCGCCGCACGAAGGCCTCGGCGTGGCCCAGTACGCATGGAGCACGTCGCCGCTGCGCCGCTACGTCGACCTCGTGAACCAGTGGCAGCTGCTCGCGTGCGTGCAGCATGGCGTCACCGCGAAGCTCGCCGCGCCGTTCAAGCCGAAGGACGCCGACCTGTACGCGGTCGTGCAGGGTTTCGACGATACCTATACGGCCTATGCCGATTACCAGCGCCGCATGGAGTACTTCTGGTGCTTGCGCTGGCTCGCGCAGGAGCAGAAGAAGCAGGTGGTCGCGAGCGTCGTGAAGGGTGATCTCGTGCGCCTGGAGGACATTCCGCTGCTGCTGCATGTGCCGGGGCTCGGCGTGCATGCGCGCGGCACGCGCGTGCTGCTCGACGTGATGTCGCTCGACGAGCTGACGATCGAGGCGTCGGTGCGCCTGCTGAACGTGCTCGACGCGCCGACCGTGACGAGCGGCGACGCGGCCGACGAAGAGGATGACGCCGAAGGCGGCGACGACACGCTGGTCGACGCGGAAGACGCGTCGGCGGAAACCGAAGCCGAAGCGCTGGCCGAAGCGGACGGCGCGGCATCGGAGGCGGGCGGCGAAGCCGCGAACGGCAACGACGGCGAAGAAGGGCGCGCATCATGACCGCGGCGGTGTCGACGAGCGGTGCCGACCGCTATGTCGTGTTCGGCAACCCGGTGGCGCACAGCAAGTCGCCGTTCATCCACGCGCAGTTCGCCGCGCAGACGGGCGAGCCGATCGAGTATGCGCACCGGCTTGCGCCGGTCGACGGCTTTGAAGCCGCCGTGCGCGCCTTCGTCGCCGAAGGCGGCCGCGGCGCGAACGTGACGGTGCCGTTCAAGCTCGAGGCGCATGCGCTGGCCGACTCGCTGTCGCCGCGCGCGGCGGCGGCGGGGGCGGTGAACACGCTGCGCATCGATGCCGACGGCCGTATTCACGGCGACAACACCGATGGCGTCGGCCTCGTGCGCGACATCGAAGCGAATCTCGGCGTGTCGCTCGCGGGCGCGCGCATCCTGCTGCTCGGTGCGGGCGGTGCGGCGCGCGGCGTCGTGCTGCCGCTGCTCGACCGCGCGCCGCTGTCGATCACGATCGTGAACCGCACCGCGAGCAAGGCCGAGGCACTCGTCGGCCAGTTCATGCAGGCCGCGCACGATGCGGGCTGCACGCTCGCGGGCGGCGGCCCCGACGTCGTGCGCGCGGAGCCGTACGACGTGGTGATCAATGCGACGGCCGGCAGCCTCGACGCCGCGTTGCCGGAATGCGACGCGGCCGCGTTCGGCGCGGGCACGCTCGCATACGACATGATGTACGGCGCGCAGCCGACCGTGTTCATGCAGCACGCGGCGTCGCTCGGCGCGCGCACGGCCGACGGGCTCGGGATGCTCGTCGAACAGGCGGCCGAATCGTTCTTCATCTGGCGCGGCGTGCGGCCGGACGGCGCACCGGTACTGGCCGCGCTGCGCCAGGCGCTCGCGGCGAGCTGACCGGAGCGCGGCACGTGGTGGCGGTGAGCAGCACGCAGCGCACGCGATCGGTGAGCCTCGCTCGCTGGATCGCCTATGCGGGATCGGTGTTCGCGCTCGCGTGGCTCGCGACGCAGCTGTTCTATCTTGCGCAGATCGCGTTGTGGTCGTTCGTGAACCCGGGCTCGACCGCGTTCATGCGCACCGACGCGTGGTGGCTGTCGCGCGCGACGCCGCCCGCGCAGATCCAGCACCAGTGGGTGCCGTACGACCAGATCTCGCGCAACCTGAAGCGCGCGCTGATCGCGTCCGAGGACGCGACCTTCGCGACCAACAACGGCTACGACGTCGACGCGATCCTGCAGGCGTGGGAGAAGAACAAGGCGCGCGGCAGGATCGTCGCGGGCGGCTCGACGATCACGCAGCAACTCGCGCGCAACCTGTTCCTGTCGCGCGAGAAGAGCTACATCCGCAAGGGGCAGGAGCTCATCATCACGTGGATGCTCGAAGCGGTGCTCGACAAGGAGCGCATCTTCGAGATCTACCTGAATTCCGTCGAATGGGGCCGCGGCGTGTACGGCGCCGAGGCGGCCGCACGCTATTACTACAAGGTTCCCGCGAGCCGGCTCGGTGCATGGCAGTCGGCGCGTCTCGCGGTGATGCTGCCGAAGCCGCGCTGGTTCGACGCGCATCGCGGCTCGGCCTACCAGGCACAGCGCGCGGCGGTCATCGCGCGCCGGATGGGGACGGCCGAACTGCCGCAATCGGAGTGAGCGGCGCGAGCGCGCCGTCGCATTGTCCGTTCCGTCGCCCGTGCGCCATTGCTGCGCCGCAACGCATTCGTGTCGCGCGCATGTCGGGCCACATCCGTTAGACGAATTCGTCTATTTCGCTTTCCTGAGCAATGCGGGCGACCGTGCGTTTTTGTTTGCCTGCATGGCACGAATTTCGCCCTTTTTTAGTCGCTGCGGGTAAACGCGAAAGCCGATGAAAGCGACGTGAAATGCAACGTTTCACGATTCGAAGCATTCCTGAAAGGTGTGCGCCGCACCCTTGGCCGGCCAAATATTTCAAAATTTTTCAAAGCTGACGGGCTCGCGTATATTGGCCAGCGCCTCGGCTCATCGGCCGCAAGCGAGGCGGGGGGCGGCTTATCCGGCTGCTCGACACAAAAAACATCCGAGAGAAGGAAAGCAACGATGCCAGCGAGCAAAGCGAAGCTGTTGTTGGGGGTAGTGTTTTCTTCGCTGATCCTGACGGCCTGCAACGACGACGTGACATCGTCCGCCGCTGCGAACGCCGCCAATTCAGCCGATCCCGCCGGTCAGGCGGACCAGGCTTACAACGATCCGAACAGTTATTCGTCGAGCGCGAACGCGTCGCTCGACCCCGCCGCCGCGGTTGAAAAGGCCGCCGTCACGCATCACCAGATCACGCTGAACGGCAAGACGATCCGCTACACGGCCACGGCCGGCCACCTCGTCGCGCGCAATCCGCAGACCGGCGCGCCCGAAGCCTCGTTCTTCTACGTCGCCTACACGGCCGACAACCAGCCCGCGGCGAAGCGGCCCGTCACGTTCCTGTACAACGGCGGCCCGGGCTCGGCATCGGTGTGGCTGCACCTCGGTTCGTTCGGCCCGCGCCGGATCCAGACGGGCGACCCGAACGCGAATACGTCGACGTTCCCGTTCGTCGACAACCAGGAAAGCCTGCTCGACACGACCGACCTCGTGTTCGTCGATGCGATCGGCACCGGCTTTTCCGAAGCGATCGCGCCGAACACGAACCAGACGTTCTGGGGCGTCGACCAGGACGGCGGCGCCTTCCGCGATTTCGTCACGCGCTACCTGACCGTGAACCAGCGCACCGGTTCGCCGAAATACCTGTTCGGCGAATCGTACGGCACGCCGCGCACCGACGTGCTCGCGAACCTGCTCGAGACGGCCGGCGTGAAGCTCGACGGCATCGTGCTGCAGTCGTCGATCCTGAACTACAACACGAACTGCGACATGGCGAGCGACTACGTCGGCAACTCGAACAACGGGGCGAGCCCGGTGAGTTGCGCGGGCTTCGTGCCGTCGTACGGGGCCGTCGGCGCGTACTATCAGCTCGACAATCCGAACCCGTCGAACCTGCCGCAGTACGCGGACCAGATGCGCCTGCTGACGGCCGGCAGCTACGCGCCCGCCGTGAACGCGTACCTCGCGAGCCATACGCCGCCGCCGCCGAACCTCGTGACGACGATGGTGAATGCGACCGGCGTGAAGCAGTCGCTGTGGAATGCGGACTTCAACGTGATCCCGACCTTCTTCGACAACAGCTTCCAGCTGTCGCTGGTCCCGGGCACGCTGATCGGCCGCTACGACGCGCGCGTGAACGTGCCCGTGTCGAGCCCGCTCGCGGCGGACGGCGATCCGTCGAGCTCGTTCATCACGAAGCCGTTCACCGACACGATCGGCCGCTACCTGCCGAACGAACTGAAGTACACCGCGCAGTCGGCCTACTCGGTGAGCAGCAACGCGATCAACACGTGGGACTGGACGCACGACGGGCTCGCGATGCCCGACACGATTCCCGACCTCGCCGCGGCGCTGACGCTGAACCCGCAGCTGAAGGTGCTGTCGTTGAACGGGTATCACGACATCGCGACGCCGTTCTACCAGACCGAGCTCGACCTCGCGCGGCTCGGGACGCAGCCGAACCTGACGATCAAGGACTATCAGGGCGGACACATGGTCTATCTCGACGATACGTCGCGTCCGCAGGAGAAAGCCGACCTCGTGACCTTCTACAACGCGGCCGCGCACTGATGCAGCGCCGGGCCGGCGTCGGGCGCCCGCGAGGGCGCCGTCCGCCGTCCGTCGACGACCTCATTCCAGACTGGAGCCTGATATGAAGAACCGTTTCATCGTCGTTGCCGCGGCGCTCGCATGGGTCGGCGCCGCAGCATCCGTATCCGCGTTCGCGCAGGCGAGCGATTCCATCGCACCGGCGCGTGCGCGCCAGGCGCAGCTCGGCGATCCGTACGTGCCGCCGGCCGCGCGCCGCGCGACCGCCGGCACGCAGACGACCGGCGCCGCGCTGCATGCGCAGGTGGTGCGCAAGCTCGCGAGCCAGTTCAGCGCGGCCGACACGCAGAACACGGGCTCGATCACCGAGTCGCAGGCGCGCGCGGCCGGCCTCGGCTATGTCGCGAATCACTTCCGGCAGATCGATGCGGGCGGCAACGGCCGCGTGTCGTTCGCCGACGTGCAGCGCTACATGCAGGCACGCAGCACGAGCAGCCAGCAGTAAGCGCGGCGGATCGTGAACCAACGGGGGCGGAACCCGCGACACGGCGGGTTCCGCCCCCGTGTTCATGGCGCGGCCGTTGCCTCGCACCCGCGGCCGGTTTCCGCCGGATTCTCATTATCTGGACAACGCATTCAAATATTGGAGCCGAGTGCGCGCGCTCCTACAATCCGAAGCACATCGACAGCTTCGGACCCACGCATCGCGCGGCGCCCGTCGCACACGGAGACACCTTCCATGAAGTTCGCCGGGCGCTTTACTCGGTGCATCGACCGCCGCCACGCCGCAGCACGGGACCTCGTTCCGGCGCCGCGCGTGCGGCTTCACCGATTCCGTTGAAGAAGCCCGTTCCATGACCAAGATGCCCGATTCCCTTGCCCTCGACGCCCGGCGCGCGACGCCGGCCGATGTCTCGCTGACCGACAGCATCGGCGCGACCAGCACGCCGCTCGATCTCGCCGCGCAGCAGGCCGGCACGCAGACGCTGCTGCGCGGCCTCGCGATCCTCGAGGCGATCGCGAACGGCGCGCGCGACATGCGCGCGATCGGCGCGGCGCTCGGGACGACGCGCAGCACGACGCACCGTCTCGTCAGCAGCCTCGTGCAGGCGCGCTACCTGCGCCAGGTGCAGGGCGGCTACCTGCTCGGCCCGAAGCTGATCGAGCTCGGCACGATCGCGCTCGAGCAGATGCCGCTCACCGCGGTGGCGCGGCCGCATCTCGAAGCGCTCGCGGAAGCGACGCTCGACACGATCCACCTCGGCGTGCGCGACGGCGACGACGTGCTGTACATCGACAAGATTCCCGGCACGCGCGGCCTCGAGATGCGCTCGCGCGTCGGCCACCGGATGCCGCTCGCGTCGACCGGCATCGGCAAGGCAATGATGCTCGACCTCGATCCGGACCTGTGGCGTTCGCTGTTCGAGGCCGCGCGACGCGCGCTGGCCGGCGTCAATTTCAAGCCCGACAACCGGCCCGAGACGAGCGCGTTCCTGCAGCGCATGGCCCACTACGCGGCCGGCGGCTATACGTTCGACCTCGAGGAGAACGAGGCGTCGATCCGCTGCGTGGCCGCACCGATCCGCGACGCGTCGGGCGCGATCGTCGCGGCCGTGTCGGTCGCCAGCACCATTCCGTACATGCCGCACGACCGGATGGACGAACTGATTCCGCTCGTGCAGCGCGAAGCGCGAGCCATTTCCGCGGAACTGGGCTGGAGCCCGCCGCAGGGTACCCGCAGGATCAAACGATGACCACTTCGACCCGGCCCGCTCCGGACGCCAGCACCGCCTTTCCGTCGCTGATCGCGCTCGACTGGGGCACGACGTCGCTGCGCGCCTACCTGTACGACGCGCGCGGCGCGCTGCTCGACACGCGCAGCCGCGCGGCGGGCGTGATGCATGTGCCGGGCGGCGGCGCGCGCGCGTTCGACGCCGTCTTCGAGGAAGCGTGCGGCGACTGGCTCGACCGCACGCCCGGCCTGCCGGTGCTTGCCGCCGGGATGGTGGGCAGCGCGCAGGGCTGGCGCGAGGCGCCGTACGTCGCGGTGCCGGCCGGCGCCGACGCGCTCGTCGCGGGCCTCATCACGGTGACGACGTCGCGCGGCGCGACGGTCTCGATCGTGCCCGGCGTGATCGCGACGGGCGAACTGCCCGACGTGATGCGCGGCGAAGAAACGCAGATCGTCGGCGCACTCGCGAGCGATCCCACGCTTGGCGCCGATCGTTCAGGGGTACTGATCGGCTTGCCGGGCACGCATGCGAAATGGGCGTGGGTGAAGCACGGGTTGATCGAACGTTTCCAGACCTTCATGACGGGCGAGCTGTTTGCCGTGCTGCGCGATCACACGATCCTCGGCCGCACGATGCGCGCGGGCGCCTCGCCCGACCGCGACGCATTCGTGCGCGGCGTGTCGGTCGCGCGCGGCGCGCAGCGCACCGGGCTGCTCGCGACGATTTTCAGCACGCGCACGCTGGGGCTGACCGACCGGCTCGCGCCCGATGCGCAGGGCGACTACCTGTCGGGCCTGCTGATCGGCCATGAACTCAATGCGCTCGACGCGATGCTCGCGGAGCGCGGCATCGCGCTCGCGGACCAGCCGCTCTTGCTGATCGGCGACGACGGCTTGTGCGCGCGCTACGTCGACGCGCTCGAGGTATTTGGCCATGCGCATGCGCGCGTTGCCGCGCATGCGACCGAGCGCGGCCTGTGGCGCATCGCGTCGCGTGCCGGGCTCGTGCGCGCGGACGGCGAGCCCGTCTGCGCCGACCAATGAACTGCTTGCAGAGGAATCTTCGATGTCGTCCGACCTGACCTTGCCCGCGCCGTACACGCCCCACGCCGCCCTGATGCGCGCGTTCGACGCGTGTCCGCTGATCGCGATCATGCGCGGCATCACGCCCGCCGAGGCGGCCGACCACGGCCGCGCGCTGTACGAGGCCGGCTTCCGGATCGTCGAAGTGCCGCTCAACTCGCCGGATCCGTTCGACAGCATCGCGGCGCTGCGGCGCGCGCTGCCGGACGACGCGATCGTCGGCGCGGGCACCGTGCTGCGTGCCGAGTACGTCGACCGCGTGCAGGACGCGGGCGGCGCGCTGATCGTGATGCCGCACAGCGACGCGGCGGTGATCCGCCGCGCCCGCGAGCGCGGCCTCGCGAGCGCACCGGGCGTCGCGACGCCGACCGAGGCGTTCGCGGCCCTGACGCACGGCGCCGACGTGCTGAAGATGTTCCCGGCCGAACAGCTCGGCGTGCCGGTCGTGAAGGCATGGCGCGCGGTGATCGACCGCGCGGTGCCGCTGATCCCGGTCGGCGGCATTTCGCCCGACAACATGGCGCCGTTCCTCGACGCGGGCGCGAACGGCTTCGGCCTCGGCTCGGCGCTGTACCGGCCCGGCCAGTCGGCCGACACGACGGCGGCGAACGCGCGCGCGTTCCAGGCCGGCTTGCGCGTCGCGCGCGGCGGAGCGGCATGATGGGCCGCCTCGCGGGCAAGGTCGCGATGGTGACGGGCGCGGGCCGGGGTATCGGCGCCGCGATCGCCCGCGCGTTCGTTCGCGAGGGCGCGGCCGTCGCGCTCGTCGATCTCGACTCCCCGCAGGCGCAGCACACGGCCGCCGCGATCGCGCGCGAATTCGACGGCGCACGCGTGTTGCCGCTGCAGGCCGACGTCGCGCGGCAGGATGCGGTGCGCGATGCGCTCGCGCGGACCGAAGCGGCGTTCGGTCCGCTCGACGTGCTCGTGAACAACGCGGGCATCAACGTGTTCGCCGATCCGCTGACGATGACCGACGACGACTGGCGCCGCTGCTTCGCGGTCGATCTCGACGGCGTGTGGCACGGTTGCCGCGCGGCGCTGGAGGGAATGGTCGAGCGTGGCCGCGGCAGCATCGTGAACATCGCGTCGACGCATGCATTCAGGATCATCCCGGGCTGCTTTCCGTACCCGGTCGCGAAGCACGGCGTGCTCGGTCTCACGCGCGCGCTCGGCATCGAATACGCGGCGCGCAACGTGCGCGTGAACGCGATCGCGCCGGGCTACATCGAGACGCAGCTCACGCGCGACTGGTGGGACGCGCAACCCGATCCGGCCGCCGCGCGCGCCGAGACGCTCGCGCTGCAGCCGATGAAGCGGGTCGGCCGGCCGGAGGAGGTCGCGATGACGGCCGTGTTCCTGGCGTCCGACGAGGCACCGTTCATCAATGCCGCCTGCATCACCGTCGACGGCGGGCGCGCGGCGCTGTACCACGACTGACGCAACGATTCGAAAGACCGCACGTGCGACGGCCGCGCGCACGCTGCGTCGAAACCAACAAGCGGCTGCATCCTGTTCGATGAAAACAAGGAGACACTGGAGATGAAACGCAGAACGTTCGTAACGCTGGCGGCCGCGGCCGCGGTGGTGATGGGCAGCCCGGTCGCGCACGCGGCCGACCCGGTCAAGATCGGTTTCCTGGTGAAGCAGCCGGAAGAGCCGTGGTTCCAGGACGAGTGGAAGTTCGCCGAAATCGCGGCGAAGCAAAAGGGCTTCACGCTCGTGAAGATCGGCGCGCCGTCCGGCGAGAAGGTGATGAGCGCGATCGACAACCTGTCCGCGCAGAAGGCGCAGGGCTTCATCATCTGCACGCCCGACGTGAAGCTCGGGCCGGGTATCGTCGCGAAGGCGAAGTCGCACAACCTGAAGATGATGACGGTCGACGACCGCCTCGTCGACGGCGCGGGCAAGCCGATCGAGTCGGTGCCGCACATGGGGATCTCCGCGTACAACATCGGCAAGCAGGTCGGCGACGGCATCGCGGCCGAGATCAAGAAGCGCGGCTGGGACATGAAGGACGTCGGCGCGATCGACATCACCTACGAGCAGCTGCCGACCGCGCACGACCGCACGAGCGGCGCGACCGACGCGCTGGTGGCCGCCGGCTTCCCGAAGGCGAACGTGATCGCGGCGCCGCAGGCGAAGACCGACACGGAAAACGCGTTCAACGCGGCGAACATCGCGCTCACGAAGAACCCGCAGTTCAAGCACTGGGTCGCGTACGGTCTGAACGACGAGGCCGTGCTCGGCGCGGTACGCGCGGCCGAAGGGCGCGGCTTCAAGGCCGACAACATGATCGGCATCGGCATCGGCGGGTCCGACTCGGCGCTGAACGAGTTCAAGAAGCCGCAGCCGACGGGCTTCTACGGCACCGTGATCATCAGCCCGAAGCGCCACGGCGAGGAAACCTCGGACCTGATGTACACGTGGATCACGCAGGGCAAGGCGCCGCCGCCGCTGACGCTGACGACGGGCATGCTCGCGACGCGCGACAACGTGTCGAAGGTACGCGACGAGATGGGGCTCGCGTCGAAGTAAGCGGCCCGCCGGCTGCCGCGGCGATGCGGCGGCCGGCGGTCGATCGATTTCGGAAGTGGAGAGACGACGTGTCAGCGGCACTGCGTTTTGACAATATCGGCAAGGTATTTCCCGGCGTGCGCGCACTCGACGGCATTTCGTTCGACGTGCAGGCGGGCGAAGTGCATGGCCTGATGGGCGAGAACGGCGCGGGCAAGTCGACGCTGTTGAAGATTCTCGGCGGCGAATACCAGCCCGATGCGGGCAGCGTGCTGGTCGACGGCCAGCCCGTGCAGTTCGCGAATGCGGCCGCGTCGATCGCGGCCGGCATCGCGGTGATTCACCAGGAGCTGCAGTACGTCCCCGACCTGACGGTCGCGGAAAACCTGCTGCTCGGCCGCCTGCCGAACGCGTTCGGCTGGGTGAGGAAGCGCGAGGCGAAGCGCTACGTGCGCGAGCGGCTCGCGGCGATGGGCGTCGACCTCGACCCCGACGCGAAGCTCGGGCGGCTGTCGATCGCGCAGCGGCAGATGGTCGAGATCTGCAAGGCGCTGATGCGCAATGCGCGCGTGATCGCGCTCGACGAACCGACCAGTTCGCTGTCGCATCGCGAGACCGAGGTGCTGTTCAAGCTCGTCGACGACCTGCGCGCGCAGGGCCGCGCGCTGATCTACATCTCGCACCGGATGGACGAGATCTACCGGCTCTGCAATGCGTGCACGATTTTCCGCGACGGGCGCAAGATCGCGTCGCACGAGTCGCTCGCCGACGTGCCGCGCGAACGGCTCGTCGCCGAGATGGTCGGGCGCGAGATTTCGGACATCTACCATTACGCGCCGCGCGCGCTCGGCGACGTGCGGTTCTCCGCCGAAGGCATCGACGGCCATGCGCTGCGCGCACCCGCAAGCTTCTCGGTGCGCGCGGGCGAGATCGTCGGCTTCTTCGGGCTGGTGGGCGCGGGCCGCAGCGAACTGATGCGGCTCGTGTACGGCGCGGACCACCGGCGCGCGGGCGTGCTGACGCTCGACGGCGCGCGCATCGACGTGAAGCGCACCGGCGACGCGATCCGCCACGGCATCGTGCTGTGCCCCGAGGACCGCAAGGAAGAAGGGATCATCGCGATCGCGTCGGTCGCGGAGAACATCAACATCAGTTGCCGCCGCCATTCGCTGCGCGCGGGGCTGTTCATCAACCGCAAGGCCGAAAGCGAAACGGCCGACCGCTTCATCCAGCGGCTGAAGATCAAGACGCCGAACCGGCGCCAGAAGATCCGCTTCCTGTCGGGCGGCAACCAGCAGAAGGCGATCCTGTCGCGCTGGCTGGCGGAGCCCGACCTGAAGGTCGTGATCCTCGACGAGCCGACGCGCGGGATCGACGTCGGCGCGAAGCACGAGATCTACGACGTGATCTACCGGCTCGCGGAGCGCGGCTGCGCGATCGTGATGGTGTCGTCGGAGCTGCCGGAAGTGCTCGGCGTGTCCGACCGCATCGTCGTGATGCGCGAAGGCCGGATCGCCGGCGAGCTGCCGCGCGAACGGGCGAACGAGCACGCGGTGCTGAGCCTCGCGCTGCCGCAGACGAGCGCGGTCGAGGCAGCCTGACGCGACCGGCGACAATCGAATCGAACCTGCGCGGCGCGGGCCGCGCGAAGCAGGAGCAGGAGACACACCATGCAAGTCAACGAAAACCTCGCCAGCGCCGCCGTGAAGCCGACGGCCGACGCGCTGGTTCCACAGCAGGGCGACCGCCAGAAGTGGTGGCAGCACCTGACCGAATACAGCCTGATCGCGATCTTCGCGGTGATGTTCATCACGATGTCGCTGACGGTCGATCATTTCTTCTCGATCGACAACATGCTCGGCCTCGCGTTGTCGATCTCGCAGATCGGCATGGTCGCGTGCACGATGATGTTCTGTCTCGCGTCGCGCGACTTCGACCTGTCGATCGGCTCGACCGTCGCGTTCTCCGGCGTGCTGTGCGCGATGGTGCTGAACGCGACCGACAACACGTTCGTCGCGATCGTCGCGGCGGTCGCGGCCGGCGCCGCGATCGGCTTCGTGAACGGCGCGGTGATCGCGTACCTGCGCATCAACGCGCTGATCACGACGCTCGCGACGATGGAGATCGTGCGCGGGCTCGGCTTCATCGTGTCGAAAGGGCAGGCGGTCGGCGTGTCGTCGGATACCTTCATCGCGCTCGGCGGGCTCACGCTCTTCGGCGTGTCGTTGCCGATCTGGGTCACGCTGCTGTGCTTCATCGCGTTCGGCGTGCTGCTGAACCAGACGGTATACGGCCGCAACACGCTCGCGATCGGCGGCAACCCCGAGGCATCGCGGCTCGCGGGGATCAACGTCGAACGCACGCGCGTCTACATCTTCCTGATCCAGGGCGCGGTGACGGCGCTCGCGGGCGTGATCCTCGCATCGCGCATCACGTCGGGCCAGCCGAACGCCGCGCAGGGCTTCGAACTGAACGTGATTTCCGCGTGCGTGCTCGGCGGCGTGTCGCTGATGGGCGGCCGTGCGACGATCTCCGGCGTCGTGATCGGCGTGCTGATCATGGGCACCGTCGAGAACGTGATGAACCTGTTGAACATCGACGCGTTCTACCAGTACCTCGTGCGCGGCGCGATCCTGCTCGCGGCCGTGCTGCTCGACCAGCTGAAGAACCGCGGCGTACGCGATTGACCGATCGGTTTCCACGGAGACGAACCGCATGACCATCGACACTTCCGCGCACGGCGCGAGCGCCGCGCGATACGCGCGATACCCGAGCCTCGAGGATCGCGCGGTGCTGATCACGGGCGGCGCGACCGGCATCGGCGCGGCGTTCGTCGAGCACTTCGCCGCGCAGGGCGCGCGCGTCGCGTTCGTCGACCTCGACGCGGCCGCGGGCGCCGCGCTGGCGGACAGCCTCGCGCACGTGCGCCACGCGCCGCTGTTCATCCAGTGCGACCTGACCGACATCGACGCGCTGCGCCGTGCGATCGACGCGATCCGCGCGCGCATCGGCGCGATCGCGGTGCTCGTGAACAACGCGGCGAACGACGCGCGCCACGCGATCGGCGACGTGACGCCCGACGCGTTCGACGCGGGCATCGCGGTGAACCTGCGCCACCAGTTCTTCGCCGCGCAGGCGGTGATCGACGACATGAAGCAGCAGGGCGGCGGCGCGATCATCAATCTCGGCTCGATCAGCTGGATGCTGAAAAACGGCGGTTATCCCGTCTACGTGATGGCGAAGGCCGCCGTGCAGGGGCTCACGCGCGGGCTCGCGCGCGACCTCGGCCCGTTCGGCATCCGCGTGAATTCGCTGGTGCCGGGCTGGGTGATGACCGACAAGCAGCGCCGGCTGTGGCTCGACGACGCGGGCCGCGCGGCGATCAAGGCCGGCCAGTGCATCGACGCCGAGCTGCTGCCGGCCGACCTCGCGCGGATGGCGCTGTTTCTCGCGGCCGACGACAGCCGGATGATCACCGCGCAGGACGTGATCGTCGACGGCGGCTGGGCCTGACCCGTTCGCACCGACCTGCATCGTTTCCTCGACGAAGGAAAGGAGTTCGCCATGACCGCCCCGTCCTCGCACGCATCGTCGTCCACCAGCCAGTCGCGCCGCGCGCGCCTGGCCGCCGCCGCGCAGCCGGTCAGCCCCGGCCCGCAGACGGCCGCGTTCGCGCAGGGCGTCGGCGCCGCGCATGCGGCGGCCATCACGCTGTCGAACGCGTCGTTGCGGCTCGACGTGCTGCCGCACCTCGGCGGCGGCATCGCGCGCTTCGACTGGCGCGGCGACAACGGCGCGCTGATGCCGGTGTTCCGCCGCTGCGAGCACCCGGAGACGGCGACGGACCCGAACGAGCTCGCGTGTTATCCGCTGCTGCCTTACTCGAACCGGATCGGCGACGGGCGCTTCGAATGCGACGGGCGCAAGATCGCGGTGCCGCGCAACCGCCGCGACGAGCCGCTGCCGATCCACGGCGACGGCTGGCTCGCGCCGTGGCAGGTGGACGATGCGACCGGCACGACGCTGCAGTTGTCGCTCGACCGCGCGGGCGGCGCGCCGTATGCGTTCCGCGCGATCCAGTCGTTCGAACTCGACGATGCGACGCTGTCGATCGCGCTGACGATCGAGAACGCGGGGCGCGCGCGGCTGCCGTTCGGGCTCGGCGTGCATCCGTTTCTCGTGCGCGACAGCGTGACCGAGCTGGCTGCGGCGGCCGGCGGGCTGTGGTTGTCCGGCGCCGATTTCCTGCCGGTGCGGCACGTGAGCGTGCCGCCGGCCTGGCAGTTCGGCGTCGCGTATCCGCTGCCGGCCGCGCTCGTCAATCACGCGTTCACCGGCTGGGGCGGCCACGCGACGGTGAGCTGGCCGCGCCGCGGGCTGTCGCTGACCGTCGCGGCGGACGCCGACGCGTACGTGCTCTACACGCCGCCGGGCGAGGATTTCTTCTGCTTCGAGCCGGTCGATCATCCGATCAATGCGGTGAACCTGCCGGGCGGCGCGGCCGCGCACGGGATGACGCTGCTCGCGCCCGGCGAGCGCCTCACGCGGCGCTTCGCGTTCACCGTCGAACGCGCCGATGCACGCGGCCATGCCGCGACACGCGAGGGACGCCGGCGACGCGGGTAAAATACGCGGTCTACCAACGGTTTGCCGCGAGTACCCGCCATGTCTTCCCCGCTTACTTTCATCGAATCGCTGCGCGCCGCGTGGCAGCGCACCGACTCGCTGCTGTGCGTCGGCCTCGATCCCGAGCCGTCGCGCTTTCCCGTGCAGTTCGACGGCCAGCCCGACGCGATCTTCGAATTCTGCCGGCAGATCGTCGACGCGACCGCGCCGTACGCGAGCGCGTTCAAGCCGCAGATCGCCTACTTCGCCGCGCATCGCGCGGAAGACCAGCTCGAGCGCCTGATCGCGCACATCCACCTCCAGCATCCGGGCCTGCCCGTGATCCTCGACGCGAAGCGCGGCGACATCGGCAGCACGGCCGAGCAGTACGCGCGCGAAGCGTTCGAGCGCTATCGCGCGGACGCCGTCACGGTGAACCCGTACATGGGCTACGACTCGGTCGAGCCGTACTTCGAGCACGAAGGCAAGGGCGTGATCGTGCTGTGCCGCACGTCGAACCCGGGCGGTTCCGACCTGCAGTTCCTCGAAACGGGCGGGGCCGGCCATCCAGGCCGGCCGCTGTACCAGGTCGTCGCCGACCTCGCGGCGAACAAGTGGAACGCGAGGAACGGCCAGCTCGGCCTCGTGGTCGGCGCCACGTTCCCGAAGGAAATCGAGATCGTGCGCGGGATCGTCGGCGACATGCCGCTGCTGATCCCCGGCATCGGCGCGCAGGGCGGCGACGTGCAGGCGACCGTCAGCGCGGGCCGCACGGCCGACGGCACCGGCATGATGATCAACTCGTCGCGCGCGATCCTGTACGCGAGCAAGGGCGAGGACTTCGCCGAAGCCGCGGCGCTCGCCGCGCAGAAGACGCGCGACACGATCAACGCGCATCGCTGACATGCCGGCCGCCCGTTCGGGCGGCCACCGGCCGCGCCCGCGCCCGCGGGCCGCGCGCCTTCATCGCGTGTGTGCCGCGCTGGCGCACACGAACAACTTCCCGTCGCTTCCGCACCGCATGCCCGCCGTTCATTCGCGCGATGCTGCCGCTTGTCATCGATCTGTAACGAAAATGTCAAGAAAGGGAGTGACGCCATGCCCAAGCTGTCCCGCCGTGTCCTGAGCGCGTTCGCCGCATCGTGGTGCATGACGTTCGCCCATGCGGCGGACCTGTCGCACTGGCCGGCCGACAGCGCGAAGGCGCTGAACGCGATGATCGCCGCGCACGCGCACCGCGGCGACTACGCGGTGTTCGACGCCGACAACACGACCTACCGCTACGACCTCGAGGAATCGCTGCTGCCGTACCTCGAGAACCGCGGCGTGCTGACGCGCGACACGCTCGACCCGTCGCTGAAGCTGATCCCGTTCAAGGATTCCGCCGACTACCGGGAGTCGCTGACGAGCTATTACTACCGGCTGTGCGAGATCGACGACCTCGTCTGCTACCCGTGGATCGCGCAGGCGTTCGCCGGGCAGTCGCTCGCCGATCTGAAGCGCCACGTCGACGCGATGCTCGCCGACGGCAAGCCGGTTCCGGTCCGCTACTGGCAGGGCGACAAGGTGGTCGACGGCGCGATGAACCCGCCGCGCTTCTTCCGCGGCATGCAGGAGCTGTACACCGCGCTGCGCGAGAACGGCATCGACGTCTACGTGATGACGGCCGCGCACGAGGAGCTCGCGCGGCTCGTGCTGTCCGACCCGAAGTACGGCTACCACGTGAAGCCGCAGAACGTGATCGGCGTGACGACGCTGCTGCGCAACCCGGCGACCGGCGCGCTGACGACGTCGCGGCTGCAGATCAAGGCCGGCAAGTACGACGAGGCGGCGAACCGCAGCCTGGTGATCACGCCGTTCCTGATGAACCCGATGACGTGGTACGAAGGCAAGCTCGGTTCGATCGTCGGCTGGATCGACCAGTGGAAGAAGCCGGTGCTGGTCGCGGGCGACACGCCGGCGTCCGACGGCTACATGCTGCTGAACGCGACCGACGTCGCGCGCGGCGGCGTGCGCGTGTGGGTCAACAAGAAGGACAAGCAGATGACGCAGATCCGCGCGTGGTCGGACGAATCGGCCGCGAAGCAGAAATCGCTCGGCCTGCCGGTGACGGCGGACAAGAACTGGATCGTCGTGAAGCCCGACGCGATCCAGTAAGCGGCAAGCGGGGCGCGTCGCGCGCCCCGGCCCGGTCAGCCTTCGCGCTCGTCGAGCAGCTTCAGCAGCCCGCGCAGCGCATGCGCGGCCGCCTGCGTGCGGATCTGCTCGCGGTCGCCCTTGAACACGAGCGTCTCGACGTCGGTATGCAGCCGGTTGCTCCAGCCGAACGACACGGTGCCGACCGGCTTCTTCTCGCTGCCGCCGGCCGGGCCGGCGATGCCCGTGACGGACAGCGCGACCTGCGCGCGGCTGTTGCGCAGCGCGCCTTCGGCCATCGCGCGCGCGACGGGCTCGCTGACGGCGCCGTGCTTGTCGATCAGGTCGGGCGGCACGCCGATCATCTCGATCTTGGCCTGGTTCGAGTACGTGACGAACCCGCGCTCGAACCACTGGCTGCTGCCGGAAATGTCGGTGATCGCCGCGGCGATCATCCCGCCGGTGCAGGATTCGGCGGTGGCGAGCGTCAGGTGCTCGTCACGCAGCTTGTTGCCTGCGCGGATCGCAAGCTGATGGACGACGGAATCGGTTGGCATGCGCGTCGGGATACGGGAGTCGGGAAATCGGTCAGCCGACGACGGAGCGCCACAGGGCGATCACGAGCAGCGTCATGAACGCGGCGACCAGGTCGTCGGCCATGATGCCGAGCCCGCCTTTCAGGCGGCGGTCGAAATAGCGGATCGGCGGCGGCTTGAGCATGTCGAAGAAGCGGAACGCGACGAACGCCCACAGCTGGCCGATGAAGGTCGCCGGCGTGACGAACAGCATCACGAGCCAGATCGCGACGATCTCGTCCCAGACGACGGCGCCCGGATCGGACCTGCCCGTCTTCCTCGCGGTGAAACCGGTGATCCACGTGCCCGCCGCGAAGCCGACGGCGATCAGCGCCCACCATTCGGGCACCGTCAGGTAGCGGTTGAGCACGACGAACGTCAGCCAGCCGAACAGCGAGCCGAACGTGCCGGGCATGATCGGCGCGAGCCCGCTGCCGAAACCGAGCGACACGATGTGCGCCGGGTGCGACAGCATGAAGCGCGCGGTCACGCGCTGCGGCGCGTCGGGTGCGGCGCCGGTCTCGGCCGCGGCAGGCGCGGGCGTCGGGTCAGTCTGCATGGAAGTGGTCGAAGCCGTGCAACGTGAGAGCGAGGGGCGCGCCGGCGGCGTCGTGCCACGCGATCGCGGGGAGCGCCGACGGCGCGGACATCGCGCGTATTGTACCGATTCGCGTGACCGGCACGCCGGCCGTTGCGCCGGCCGCCTCGACCGCCGCGCGGGCCGCGGCCGGCGCGGTGAAGCACAGTTCGTAGTCGTCGCCGCCCGCCAGCGTGCAACGGCGCTGCACGTCGGGCGGCAGCGTCGCGAGCGCGGCCGAGCGCGGCACCGCGTCGGCGTCGATCTCGGCGCGCACGTTCGAACGCGTCAGGATGTGCTGCAGGTCGCCGGCGAGGCCGTCGGAGAGGTCGAGCGCCGCGTGCGCGACGCCCGCGAGCGCCAGGCCGAGCGCGATGCGCGGCTCGGGCCGCTCGAGCGCGCGCCGGAACGCGGCCGCTTCGGCCGCGCCGGCCGCCCATTCGCCGCGCGCGACGCCGAGGCCCGCGCGGGCGTCGCCGAGCGTGCCGGACACCCACACGTCGTCGCCGTCGCGCGCGGCGTCGCGCCGCAGCGCCGCGTCGGGCGCGACTTCGCCGAACACGGTCACGCACAGGTTCAGCGGCCCGCTCGTCGTGTCGCCGCCGATCAGCTCGCAGCCGTAGCGCTCGGCGAGCGCGAACAGCCCGTTGCTGAAGGCCTCGAGCCACGCCGCGTCGGCGCGCGGCAGCGCGCAGGCGAGCGTGAACGCGCGCGGTTCGGCGCCCATCGCCGCGAGATCGGACAGGTTGACCGCGAGCGTCTTGTGGCCGAGCGCGTCGGGCGCGACATCGGGAAAGAAATGGCGGCCTTCCACCAGCATGTCCGTCGAAATGGCCAGCAATTTCCCGGATCGCGGCGTGATCAGCGCGCAATCGTCGCCGATCCCGAGCGTCGACGCGCGCGCCCCCTGCGCGGCGCGGCGCGTGAAGAAGCGTTCGATCAGCGAAAACTCGGAGAGGGCGGCTGGCACGTCGGGCGATCCGGAACGGTTGAAGGAACGGCATTGTACGAGGCGAACGGCGGCGCTTCTGCACCATCCGGTACATTTTTGTCGCGGCTGTTGCACCCGAATCGCCGGTCTGGCGGCCGATGATTGGCGCTACAATGCCGTCGAACAGTTATTCTAATCCGCCCGTCACGAGACACATGTCCACCCAAGCCTCCTCCAAAGCCAAGCTCCGCGAAGCCGCACTCGACTATCACGAATTCCCGACGCCCGGGAAAATTGCGATCGCCCCGACCAAGCAGATGATCAACCAGCGCGACCTCGCGCTCGCGTACTCGCCGGGTGTGGCGTACGCGTGCGAGGAGATCGTCGAGAATCCGCTCAACGCCGCGCGCTTCACCGCGCGCAGCAACCTGGTCGGCGTCGTCACGAACGGCACGGCGGTGCTCGGTCTCGGCAACATCGGCCCGCTCGCGTCGAAGCCGGTGATGGAAGGCAAGGCCGTGCTGTTCAAGAAGTTCGCGGGCATCGACGTGTTCGACATCGAGCTGAACGAGTCGGACCCGCACAAGCTCGTCGACGTGATCGCCGCGCTGGAGCCGACCTTCGGCGGGATCAACCTGGAAGACATCAAGGCGCCGGACTGCTTCATCGTCGAGCGCGAAGCGCGCAAGCGAATGAAGATCCCGGTGTTCCACGACGACCAGCACGGCACCGCGATCGTCGTGGCCGCGGCCGTCACGAACGGCCTGAAGGTCGTCAACAAGGACATCAAGAAGGTCAAGCTCGTCGCCTCCGGCGCGGGCGCGGCGGCGCTCGCGTGTCTCGACCTGCTGGTCGACATCGGCCTGCCGCTCGAGAACATCACGGTGACCGACCTGGCCGGCGTGGTTTACAAGGGCCGCACCGAGCTGATGGATCCGGACAAGGAGCGTTTCGCGCGCGAAACCGACGCCCGGACGCTGGCCGAAGTGATCGACGGCGCGGACATCTTCCTCGGCCTGTCGGCGGCGGGCGTGCTGAAGCAGGAGATGGTGAAGGGCATGGCCGAGCGTCCGCTGATCCTCGCGCTCGCGAACCCGACGCCGGAAATCCTGCCCGAAGCGGCGCTCGAAGTGCGCCCCGACGCGATTCTCGCGACCGGCCGCACCGACTACCCGAACCAGGTCAACAACGTCCTGTGCTTCCCGTTCATCTTCCGCGGCGCGCTCGACGTCGGCGCGACGACGATCACGCGTGAAATGGAGATCGCGGCCGTCAACGCGATCGCCGAGCTGGCCCAGCACGAGCAGAGCGACATCGTCGCGACCGCGTACGGCATCCAGGATCTGTCGTTCGGGCCCGAATACCTGATCCCGAAGCCGTTCGATCCGCGCCTGATCGTGAAGATCGCGCCGGCCGTCGCGCAGGCCGCGATGGACGGCGGCGTCGCGACGCGCCCGATCGAGGACATGGAAGCCTACAAGCAGCACCTGCAGCAGTTCGTGTATCACAGCGGCACGACGATGAAGCCGATCTTCCAGATCGCGCGCGCCGCGTCGGAAGAGAAGAAGCGCGTGGTGTTCGCGGAAGGCGAGGAAGAGCGCGTGTTGCGCGCCGTTCAGATCATCGTCGACGAGAAGCTGGCCAAGCCGATCCTGATCGGCCGCCCGTCGGTGATCGAGCACCGTATCCAGCGCTACGGCCTGCGCCTGACGCCGGGCACCGATTTCACGGTCGTCAACACCGAGCACGACGAGCGCTACCGCGACTTCTGGCAGACGTACTACAAGATGATGGCGCGCAAGGGCATCAGCGAGCAGCTCGCGCGCGTCGAGATGCGCCGCCGCACGACGCTGATCGGCTCGATGCTGGTGAAGAAGGGGGAAGCGGACGGGATGATCTGCGGCACGATCAGCACCACGCACCGCCACCTGCACTTCATCGACCAGGTGATCGGCAAGCGCCCGGGCTGCAGCGTGTACGCGGCGATGAACGGCCTCGTGCTGCCGGGCCGCCAGATTTTCCTCGTCGACACGCACGTGAACGTCGATCCGACCCCGGAGCAACTGGCCGAGATCACGATCATGGCGGCAGAGGAAGTGCGCCGCTTCGGCATCGAGCCGAAGGTCGCGCTGGTGTCGCACTCGAATTTCGGCACGAGCAACGCGCCTTCGGCGAAGAAGATGCGCGATACGCTCGCGATCCTGCAGGAAACCGCGCCGGAGCTGAAGGTCGACGGCGAAATGCACGGCGACGTCGCGCTCGACGCCGCGCTGCGCAAGGAAATCCTGCCGGAATCGACGCTGGAAGGCGAAGCGAACCTGCTGATCCTGCCCAACATCGACGCCGCGAACATCGCGTACAACCTGCTGAAGACGGCCGCCGGCAACAACATCGCGATCGGGCCGATCCTGCTGGGCGCCGCGCAGCCGGTGCACGTGCTGACCGAATCGGCGACCGTTCGCCGCATCGTCAACATGGCGGCGCTGCTGGTCGCCGACGTGAACGCGGCGCGCTGAGCCAAAACGAACGCGCCAGGCCGGTCGAACCGGCGTGGCGCGTCGGGAAAATTGTAAACAAAAGCAAAAAGAGGCGTGCCCGCAACGGGCACGCCGCCGGGCAGGGCGCAAACGCGCTTCCCGCAAGCAACAAGCAGCATCTCTCCACTCCAGACAGCGAGCGCGGCAGGGAGGCAGGTCCTGCCAACAGCGAGATGCCATCCGGATTTTATCCTATGTAAGATAAATGTAGTGTAATTTCGGTAAGAAATGCGCGATTCCGGGTATCGCGACGCTTTCGATTCCCAAACGGACATTGATTCGCGCGGCCAATAACGCTACGCTAACGCCTTTGTTGGTCGTCAACTACTTGATTTAACAGCGGGAACCCTGGTTCATGGCACGCAAGTGGCTCCGCAACGGCGCGCTCGCGTCCGTCTTCGCGATGTTCGCGATGGGTATCGTCGGCACGCCGACGGGCAGTCTGGTTTCCGCCGCTTACGCACGGGAGGCCGTTCCGGCCGACGTGGCCGCCAGCGGGCTCGATACGATTCCGGTTGCCAGTCTTCCGCGCGAGGCCGTGACCACGCTGGGCCTGATCGGCGCGGGCGGCCCCTATCCGTACGAGAAAGACGGCGTCGTATTCGGCAACCGCGAGCGGATCCTGCCGAAGGCGAAGCGCGGCTACTACCATGAGTACACGGTGCCGACGCCGCGTGCCCGCAATCGCGGGGCGCGCCGGATCGTCTGTGGCGGGCCCTTGCGCCGGATCGACAACTGTTACTACACGGGCGACCACTACAACAGTTTTAAACGTATTGTTGAATGACTTCGGGACGAATGGCATGAGCGACTCCATCTACGCGCACGATACGGCGGCGGCGGATCTGTTCGCTGCCGGCGACGGCAATCTGTTTCAGCGCGTGATCCAGCTGCACGCGGCGGCGCAGGCTGGCAGCACGCCGGAGCAACAGGAAGCCGAACCCGGGCTTTCATCGAACGAGGAGCCTATGAGCCTTTTCACGACCGTGCGACCCAATCTCGTGCAGTCGATCCGCGCGTTCCGCGTGCAGGATCTCGCCGACGAAGCCACCCGGCTCGGCCAGCACTTCCTGTTCGCGTATTGCGGCGCCGCGCAGTCGAAGCAGGAAGTGATGGAAACGATCGCGACGTCGTTCCTGTTCCCGAAGCATTTCGGGAAGAACTACGATGCACTGTACGACTGCTTGACCGACCTCGTCGCGAAGGCCGGCGCGCAGCCCGGTTTCGTGATCGTTCTCGAAGGGTTGCCGATCGCGCAGAAATTCGACAAGGAAGGGCGCGAGACGCTGCTCGACGTGTTCCGCGAGGCGGCCGAGTTCTGGGCCGAGCGCAAGGTCGCCTTCCGCGTGTTCTACTCGTTCGCGTAAGCACGCACCGGCCCGCGGCCGATCCGGCAGGAAGCCCGCCTCGAGCGGGCTTTTTTGCGCCTGCGCGATGCGTCCGGGCCGGTGCGCGCGCCGCTTGCCGACATCCGCCTTTCATCCGGCGCCGTTTTTCGGGACAATCCGGTCGGCCTGGCTGTGGCAGCCGCCGCACCGGGTGCGTACAACAAACCATCGAGAGAGGGCTGTCTTCCCATGAATATTTCCCGTTCCGCACGCGCCGTCGTGCTGCCCCTGCTGGTCGCGGCCGGCGCCGCGCATGCCGCGCCGCTGACGCCCGAGCAGACCGTCGACCTTTACATCGGCGCGCTCGTCAACGGCGACGTGTCGAAAGCGCGCGAATTCAACGACGCGGTTCGTGAGAGCTACAGCGGCAAGGACGCGCTCGACATCGGCGTGCTGTCGACGATGGGCGAGTCGATGCGCAGGGACATGGCCGACGGGATACTGGCGCCGATGCCGCCGAAGGCCAGTGCCGCGTTGCGCCCGTCGGTCGAGAGCATGGCCGCCGCGTATCAGCGCGCGCTCAATCGCTCGACATGCAAGACGACCGGGTCATCGCAGCAACCGAACCCGGACGTCGAGGGCGCGACGATCGCGACAGTCGAATTCGCGTGTCGCGTGGCCGATGCGGGGCCAGGCGCGAAGGCGCTGGAGGCGAAGCTGGGGCCGAATCGGCGCCTGAAGAGCGAGGCGGCGCGCATTGCGTCGCTCAAGACGATCTTCTCGGGCATCGCGCAGGTGCTGGACGATGCACCGGTGACGCATCCGGTGGCGGGCAAGATCGACATCTACAGCCTCAAGGAAGGCGGCTGGACGACCGGTAGTCCGGGAGACGTGCTGACGCCGGTGGTCGACGCGTTGTCCGATTCGATGCCGCACGGCTCGTCGAGCGACAAGTAACGTGCGACGAACCGCGGCGTCCGCGTCGCGTGCGAGCGGGGAAGGGCCGTGCTGCCTCGCGGCGGCACACCCTGCTCGTCACCACCCGCCCCAACGCGCGGCCAGCGCCGCGAGCACGGCCGCGCCGGCCGTTTCGGTGCGCAATACGCGCGGCCCGAGCGACAGCGCGGTGAAGCCGCGGGCGCGCGCCGCGTTTTCCTCGTCGGGCGACAGCCCGCCCTCGGGGCCGATCAGCAGCGTGACGGCGGCGGCGGGCGGCGTGCCGGGCAGCGACGCGAACGGGATGCTCGCGCGCGGCGACAGCAGCAGCCGCAGTTCGCCGTCGGCCGGTGCGGCCGGCAGCGCGTCGAGCCACGTATGGAAGCCGGCGACCGGCGCGACGTCGGGCACACGGTTGCGTCCGCACTGCTCGCACGACGCACGCACGACGCCGCGCCAGTGCGCGACGCGCTTGTCCGCGCGTTCGCCGGACAGCTTCACGACGCCGCGCGCGGTCGACAGCGGCACGACCGCCGCGACGCCAAGCTCGACGGCCTTCTCGATCACCCAGTCCATCTTGTCGCCGCCGGCGATTCCCTGCGCGAGCGTCACGCGATAGGGCGGCTCGGCTTCGGCCGGTTCGAACGTTTCGATCTGCGCGATCGCGTTGCGCTTGTCGATCTCGACGAGCCGGGCGCGGTACTGGCCGCCGGTGCCGTCGAACAGCGCGAGCACGTCGCCCGGCTGCAGGCGCAGCACCTGGGCGTGGCGCGCGACGTCGGCCGGCAACGCGAGCGTGGCGTCGGCGCGCAACGCGGCGTCGACGAAAAAGCGCGGCACGGCCGCGGTGGTGGTGGCTTCGTTCATGCGTGTTGCGGTGTCGGTCATGCGTCGAGACGGTGTCCAAGCGCCCATCGGTAGCCGTCGAGATCCTCGATCTGCGCGAAGCGGTCGCCCCAGAACTGGTCCTGCGGCGCGCTCAGCGATTTCGCGCCCGCGTCGAGCGCGCGCTGCCAGGTGGCGTCGACGTCGTCGACATACAGATAGAAGGATTGCGGCGCGGTCATGTTCGCGCTTCTCGGCGTGAGCGCGGTCGAGCCGAACGCGCCTTCGGGCGCGAACATCACGATCAGCTGGCCGCGGTAGGTCATCTCGACGTGCATGATCGCACCGTCCTCGTCGTGCACGTCGCGCAGCGCGAAGCCGAAGGCGGCCTTGAAGAAATCGATGGCCGCGCGCGCGTTGCGTACGGCCAGGTAGGGCGTCAACCAAGGCACGTTGGCCGGACGTGGATCGGTCATGAAAATCTCCTGTGGGACCAGGTGGGCGCTGCATCCGGGTCATTCCGGTTCCGCGTTTCGCACGGCGAACCATGCGCAACCCCACGGGAAAAACGGAACGATGCGGCCGCCCGGACGCTCAGCGGCGAACGCCCAGTGTATCGCGCAGCGCGCGCGGCAGGGCAAAGAGGGACGCATGCAACCGCGCATCGTAGTAGCGCAGGTCGTGGACGCGGCGGGCCGCGAGGCGATCGTCGATGTCGTGCGCGAACAGCGCGGCCGCGTCGAGCGTGTCGCTCGCGATCGCCATCAGCCACTGCGAGCCGTACAGCGGCACGTGCGCGGACAACGGATCGACGACCGCGAAGCTCGCGCGCAGGTCGTCGAGCAGCGCGGCGATGCGCGCGGCGTGGAATATCGGCGAGCCGAGGTGCATCGAAATCGCGCCGCACGGCGTGAGAATGCGCTTGAGGCGTGCGTAGAACGCACGCGTGTAGAGGCCGGCCGCCGGCGAATCGGGCGGCGTGAGATCGAACACGACGAGATCGAAATGCTCGACGGTCGACTCGACGAAGTGCGCGGCGTCACCGATCACGACCTCGACGCGCGGGTCGTCGAGCGCGCCCTGGTGCACGTCGTCGAGATAGCGGCGCGCCATCCCGACCACCTCGTCGTCCAGCTCCGCGATCACGATCCGCTCGATGCACGCGTGCTTGAGCAGCTGGCGGGCCGCGCCGCCGTCGCCGCCGCCGAGCACGAGCGCCTTCTTCGGCGACGGGTGCGCGAGCGCGGCCGGGTGCGTCATGCACTCGTGATAGACGTACTCGTCGCCGACCGACGTCATCGGCCGGCCGTCCAGCGTGAACAGGCGGCCGAGCTGCGGGGTTTCCCAGACCTCGATCTGCTGGTGCGAGGACGCGACGCGCGCGAGCCGCCGGGCATTCGGGAAGCCGTAGGTGGCGTGGGGCGTAGGGTGGAAGAGAAGCGTGGTGCTCACGGGCGGACCCTTGGGGCAGGCAGTTCCGACGTCTGAATTATAGGAGGCGGGCGGTTCGACGGAAAACCGTGCCGGAACACTACGCGCCGACAAGGGAAATGTCAGCCCATCTGTTAAAATGACGAGCTTTGCAGCCCCGTCCGTAGGCTCCGTCCGCTTCGCGTCCGTCAGGCGCCGCACCACGCGCCGGGAACGATCGACGCTCGCGCTTCCGGATGCCGCCGTGCCCCCGTTTCCTCGACTCGTTCTCCGGACTCGACATGACGACTTCGTCTCCCGCCTCCACCACCCTGATGGCCAACGCGATCCGTGCGCTCGCGATGGACGCCGTCCAGCAAGCGAACTCCGGTCACCCCGGCATGCCGATGGGCATGGCCGAAATCGGCGTCGCGCTCTGGTCGCGCCATCTGAAGCACAACCCGACGAACCCGCACTGGGCCGATCGCGACCGCTTCGTGCTGTCGAACGGTCATGGCTCGATGCTGCTGTACTCGCTGCTGCACCTCACCGGCTACGACCTGCCGATGGAAGAGCTGAAGAACTTCCGCCAGCTGCACTCGAAGACGCCGGGCCACCCGGAATACGGCATCACGCCGGGCGTCGAGACGACCACCGGCCCGCTCGGCCAGGGCCTCGCGAACGCGGTCGGCATGGCGCTCGGCGAAGCGCTGATGGCTGACGAGTTCAACCGTGACGGCGCGAAGATCGTCGATCACCACACGTACGTGTTCCTCGGCGACGGCTGCCTGATGGAAGGCATCTCGCACGAAGCCTGCTCGCTCGCCGGCACGCTGAAGCTGAACAAGCTGATCGCGCTGTACGACGACAACGGCATCTCGATCGACGGCGACGTCGTGAACTGGTTCCACGACGACACGCCGAAGCGTTTCGAAGCGTACGGCTGGAACGTGATCCCGAACGTGAACGGCCATGACGTCGACGCGGTCGACGCGGCGATCGCGAAGGCGAAGCTGTCGGACAAGCCGACGCTGATCTGCTGCAAGACGGTGATCGGTCAGGGCGCGGCCACGAAGGCCGGCGGCCACGACGTGCACGGCGCGGCGCTCGGCGCGGAAGAAATCGCGAAGACGCGCGAAGCGCTCGGCTGGAAGTGGGAGCCGTTCGTGATTCCGCAGGAAGTCTACGCGGCATGGGACGCGAAGGAAGCCGGCAAACGCGCCGAAACCGAATGGGACGCGACGTTCGCCGCCTATCGCGCGAAGTTCCCGGCGGAAGCCGCCGAATTCGAGCGCCGGATGGCCAACAAGCTGCCGGCCGACTGGGCTGAAAAGGCCGCGGCGATCATCGCCGGCGCGAACGAGCGCGCCGAAACGGTCGCGACCCGCAAGGCGTCGCAGCAGGCGATCGAAGGCCTGGCCGCCGCGCTGCCCGAACTGCTCGGCGGCTCGGCCGACCTGACCGGCTCGAACCTGACCAACTGGAAGGCGTCGAAGGCGGTCCGCGCGAATCCGGAAGGCCCGGGCGTCGTGCTGGGCAACCACATCAACTACGGCGTGCGTGAATTCGGCATGAGCGCCGCGATCAACGGCCTCGCGCTGCACGGCGGCCACAAGCCGTTCGGCGGCACGTTCCTGACGTTCTCCGACTACAGCCGCAACGCGCTGCGCGTGGCCGCGCTGATGAAGGTGCCGTCGATCTTCGTGTTCACGCACGATTCGATCGGCCTCGGCGAGGATGGCCCGACGCACCAGTCGATCGAGCACGTGTCGAGCCTGCGCCTGATCCCGAACCACGACGTGTGGCGTCCGGCCGACACGGTCGAGACGGCCGTCGCGTGGACCCACGCGGTCGCCGCCGACCGTCCGTCGAGCCTGATCTTCAGCCGCCAGAACCTCGCGTTCAACCCGCGTACCGATGCGCAGATCGCGAACATCGAGAAGGGCGGTTACGTGCTGAAGGACTGGGACGAAGAGATCGTCGCGCGCAAGATCATCCTGATCGCGACGGGCTCGGAAGTGGAACTCGCGATGAAGGCCGTCGAGCCGCTCGCGCAGCAGGGCATCGCGGCCCGCGTCGTGTCGATGCCGTCGACCAACGTGTTCGACCGCCAGGACGCCGAATACCGTGAGCGCGTGCTGCCGCACGGCGTGCGCCGCGTCGCGATCGAAGCGGGCGTGACGGCCTTCTGGCACAAGTACGTCGGCCTGGAAGGCGGCGTCGTCGGGATCGACACGTTCGGCGAATCGGCGCCGGCCGGCGTGCTGTTCAAGTACTTCGGCTTCACCGTCGAGCACGTCGTCGAGACCGCCAAGGCCGTACTGGCCTGACAACATACGCGACGCGCGCCACCCGTCGCGCGCGTCGCACCGTGAAGCTGCACGAAACGAATTTTTTCAGCCATCAGGAGATAGACCATGACGATTCGCGTCGCAATCAACGGCTACGGCCGTATCGGCCGCAACACGCTGCGCGCGTTTTATGAAAACGGCAAGAAGCACGATCTCGAGATCGTCGCGATCAACGACCTGGGCGATGCGAAGACCAACGCGCACCTGACCCAGTACGACACCGCGCACGGCAAGTTCCCGGGCGAAGTGTCGGTCGACGGCGACTACCTCGTCGTGAACGGCGACAAGATCCGCGTGCTGGCGAACCGCAACCCGGCCGAACTGCCGTGGGGCGAGCTGGGCGTCGACGTCGTGATGGAATGCACGGGCTTCTTCACGACGAAGGAAAAGGCGAGCGCGCACCTGAAGGGCGGCGCGAAGAAGGTCATCATCTCGGCGCCGGGCGGCAAGGACGTCGACGCGACGATCGTCTACGGCGTGAACCACGACGTGCTGAAGCCCGAGCACACCGTCATCTCGAACGCATCGTGCACGACGAACTGCCTCGCGCCGCTCGTCAAGCCGCTGAACGACAAGATCGGCCTCGAAACCGGCCTGATGACGACGATCCACGCATACACGAACGACCAGGTGCTGACGGACGTCTATCACGAAGACCTGCGCCGCGCGCGTTCGGCCACGCACAGCCAGATCCCGACGAAGACCGGCGCGGCGTCGGCCGTCGGCCTCGTGCTGCCGGAACTGAACGGCAAGCTCGACGGTTACGCGATCCGCGTCCCGACGATCAACGTGTCGATCGTCGACCTGTCGTTCATCGCAAAGCGCGACACGACGGTCGAGGAAGTCAACGCGATCATGAAGGAAGCATCGGAAGGCGCGCTGAAGGGCATCCTCGGCTACAACGACGCACCGCTGGTGTCGATCGACTTCAACCACAACCCGGCTTCGTCGACGTTCGACGCGACGCTGACCAAGGTGTCGGGCCGTCTCGTCAAGGTGTCGAGCTGGTACGACAACGAGTGGGGTTTCTCGAACCGCATGCTGGATACCGCTGTCGCATTCGCGAACGCGAAGTAATCCCGCACGTTGCGCGGCCACCGCGAGGCGGCCTGCGCGGCGAACGAGCCCGGCCGGTTTTTCCGGTCGGGCTTTTTTGTTGCCGCGTTCGGTGGCTCACGCCGCGGTCACCTGCTCGAGCGCGGCGGCGAACGCACGCTTCAGCGGGCTGTCGAGATCGGTCCACGCGAGGCCGATGCCGGTGCGGTGCCCGGCCAGGTCGAGCGGCCGCGCGAGCACGTTCGGCGGCAGCGCGCTCGCGGCTTCCGCCGGGATCAGCCCGATCCCCATGCCCGCCGCGACGAGCGCGAGCATCGTCGTGAATTCGCCGAACTCCTGGGCAATCTCGAGCGTCGTGCCCGCGCGGCTCAGCGCGAGCAGCATGTCGTCGTGAAAGCCGGGCGCGTAGCGGCGCGCGAGCACGAACACCGGCTGGCCGCCCAGCGCGGCCGGCGGGATCGGGTCGTGCACCGCGAGCGGATGATCGAGCGGCAGCGCGACGACGAAGCCTTCTTCCAGGATCACGCGCGTGTCGATGCCCGCATACGCGGCCGGCAGCCGGATCATCCCGAAATCGATCCGCCGGTCGCGCAGTGCGGCGATCTGGTCGGGCGTCGGCATGTCCTTCAGGTCGAGCGCGATCAGCGGATAACGCTCGCGCATCGTGCGCAGCACGGCCGGCAGCAGCGCGGGCAGCACCGACGACACGAACGCGATCCGCAGCGTGCCGATTTCGCCGCGGCTCGACAGCCGCGCCATCTGCTCCGCGCGCGCGGCCTGCTGCAGCGTGGCGCGTGCTTCGGGCAGGAACACGCGCCCGGTGTCGCTCAGTTCGACCTTGTGCCGGTCGCGCTCGAACAGGCGCGCGCCGAGTGCTTCCTCGAGTGCCTTGATCTGCATGCTCAACGCGGGTTGCACGATGCACAGGCGCCGCGCGGCGCGCCCGAAATGCAGCTCTTCCGCGAGCGTGACGAAGGCGCGCAATTGCTTGAGTTCCATGGTCGGCGGGCCCCCGTGGGCGGTAATCAGATTTCATGATAACCGGATCAAAAACAAGCATTGGCGCGGGGCCCGGCCGCCGGTGGAAGATAACGTCGACGCGAGACGGCCGCGACGGGCAGCCGGCTCCCCTGACATGAGGAGACATCGATGACTCACGCGCTTGACCGGTTCCGCCTCGACGGCCGCCGCGCACTGATTACCGGCTCCGGACGCGGGATCGGGCTGACGCTCGCCCGCGGACTCGCGGAAGCCGGCGCGGCGATCGTCATCAACGATCGCAATGAGGAGAAGGCCGCGACGCTCGCGCGCCGTTTCCGCGACGAAGGCTTCACGGCCGACCATGCGGTGTTCGACGTGGCCGAGCACGCGCAGGTGCGCGCGGCGATCGACGATGCCGAGGCGCGCATCGGCGCGATCGACATCCTCGTGAACAACGCGGGCATCCAGCGCCGCGCGCCGCTCGACACGTTCGACCCGGACGACTGGCATGCGCTGATGCGCGTGAACCTCGACGGCGTGTTCAACGTCGCGCAGGCCGTCGCGCGGCACATGATCGCGCGCGGCCACGGGAAGATCATCAACATCTGCTCGGTGCAGAGCGAACTCGCGCGGCCGACGATCGCGCCGTATGCGGCGACCAAGGGCGCGGTGCGGATGCTGACGAAGGGGATGTGCGCCGACTGGGCGCGCCACGGCATCCAGGCGAACGGCCTCGCGCCCGGCTATTTCGAAACCGAACTGAATCGCGCGCTGGTCGACGACGCGGCGTTCTCGGACTGGCTGTGCAAGCGCACGCCGGCCGGTCGCTGGGGGCGCGTCGACGAGCTGTGCGGCGCGGCGATCTTTCTCGCGTCGGCCGCCTCCGATTTCGTGAACGGCCAGACGCTGTTCGTGGATGGCGGCCTGACCAGCGCCGTTTGACGAGAGGAGAGGGTCATGCGTATGCGTTGCATGTGTGTGGTGATCCACGGGCCGAACGACCTGCGGGTCGAGGAGCAGGACGCGGGCGAGATCGGCCCGGGCCAGGTGCGCGTCGACGTCGCGATGGGCGGCATCTGCGGCTCCGACCTGCATTACTTCCGGCATGGCGGCTTCGGCGCGATCCGGCTGCAGCAGCCGATGGTGCTCGGCCACGAGGTGGCCGGCACGGTCGCGGAGGTCGCGCCGGACGTGACGTCGGTGAAAGTCGGCGACCGCGTCGCGGTCAATCCGAGCCGGCCGTGCGGCGCGTGCCGCTACTGCCTCGAAGGGCTGCCGAACCAGTGTCTCGACATGCGCTTCTACGGCAGCGCGATGCGCATGCCGCACGTGCAGGGCGCGTTCCGCAACGCGCTCGTATGCGACGCCGTGCAGTGCGTGAAGGTTGCCGATCACGTGCCGCTGTCGCTCGCGGCGCTCGCCGAGCCGTTCGCGGTCGGGCTGCATGCGGTGTCGCGCGCGGGCCCGCTGATCGGCAAGCGGGTGCTCGTGTCGGGGTGCGGGCCGATCGGCGTGCTTGCCGTCGCGGCCGCGCGCGTGCACGGCGCGACGGAGATCGTCGCGACCGACGTCGTCGAGGCGCCGCTGGCGGTGGCCAGTGCGCTCGGCGCCGACCGCACGATCAACGCGGCCGCCGATGCCGGCTGGGTCGCGCGTTACGCCGCCGACAAGGGCACGTTCGACGTGATGATCGAGTGTTCGGGCAATGCGCGGGCGCTGCGCGACGGGCTGGACGTGATGCGGCCGCGCGGTGTCGTCGTGCAGCTCGGGCTCGGCGGCGACGTCAGCCTGCCGCAGAACGTCGTGGTCGCGAAGGAGCTGTCGATCTGCGGATCGTTCCGCTTCCACGCGGAATTCGCGCTCGCGGTGCAGCTGATCAATGCGGGGCGCGTCGACCTGCGGCCGGCCGTCACGCGCGTGTTCCCGATGCGCGATGCGAATCTCGCGTTCGAACTGGCCGGCGACCGGCAGCGCGCGATGAAGGTGCTGATCGATTTCGCGGGCGAGACCGCGTGACGGCGCGGCGCTGACCCGCGACGGCCTCGACGCCGTCGCCACGAGGCACGCCCGCGATTCGCGCGGCGTGCCTCGGTCGTCGTGTCGCGGAAACGGAGGATCGCGTTACGGCGTGACCTGCCGCGTGCCGACACGTTGCGAGGCGAGCCACAGCGCGATCAGCACGCCCGACAGCGCCGCGCCCGCGATGCACACGCCGCGCCAGCCGGCGATGCCGTACGCGACGCTCGCCGCGAACGACCCGAGCGCGCCGCCGATGAAATAGCTCGTCAGGTAGATTGTCGTCACGCGGCTGCGCGCATTGCCGGCCAGCGCGTAGATCACGCTCTGGTTCGAGATGTGCATGCCCTGCACGCCGACGTCGAGCAGCAGGATGCCCGCGATCAGCGCCGCGAGCGAATGCGCGCCGGCCGCGATCAGTGCGAACGACGCGAGCACGGCCGCGGCGAACAGCCCCGTCGCCGCGTTGCCGTGGCCGCGATCGACGAGCCGGCCGGCCGACGTCGCCGCGAGCGCGCCCACCGCGCCGACGACGCCGAACAGGCCGATCCGGCCTTCGGAATAGCCGTACGGCGGCTGGCTCAGCAGGAACGTGAGGCCCGTCCACAGCAGGCTGAAGCACGCGAACACCAGCGCGCCGTAGGTCGAGCGCAGCGCGATCAGCGGTTGCGCGCGCACCAGCGCGACGAGCGACTTCATCAGCGCCGCATAGTCGACGCGCGTGTCGCGGCGATCCTTCGGCAGCTTCACGGCGAGCACGCCGGTCAGCGCGAGCACCATCACCGCGGCGATGCCGTAAACCGCACGCCAGCCGAACCCGTCGGCGATCGCGCCGGCCGCGACGCGCGCGAGCAGGATGCCGAGCAACAGGCCGCTCATCACGGTGCCGACCGCGCGGCCGCGCGAGCGCGCGTCGGCGAGCGATGCCGCGAACGGGACGAGCAGCTGCGTCGAGCAGGTGACGAAGCCGACCGCGACGTTCGCGACGACGAACGTCGTGAAATTGGTGCTGACGGTCACGGCGGCCAGCGCGACAACGTTGAGCATCAGCAGCCGCACGATCAGCGTGTGGCGGTTGACCGCGTCGCCGAGCGGGACGATCAGCAGCAGGCTCGCCGCATAACCGAGCTGCGTCAGCGTGACGAGATAGCCGAGCTCGGCCGGCGCGCGGCCGAAGCTGCGCGCGATCGCGGCGAGCAGCGGCTGCGCGTAATAGATGTTGCCGATGACGATGCCGCACGCGCAGGCGAACAGCAGCGTCATGCCGCGGGTGAGCGGAGGATGGTTGTCGTGATGCGGTTCCATGGTCGTGAAAAAACGGCGGCGCCGGCCGGCGGCATGGGGCCGTCGGTTGCGCGGTGTGACGGAAATCGGGGCCGGTGTGACGGATCGGCGGTGGGCCGATGCGCGCCGGGCGGATCGCGGCCGGGCCCGGATCGGGCGCGCGGCGGATCGTCGTGCGGCGGGCGCAGGCAGGGCGGGCCCGGGCGGGCCGCTCCGGTGCGGACAGGTGCGAGGCACGGGAACGGATGTGCGTATGATGCGGGAATCGCCCCATAGCGTCCAAGACTGGATCGTTATGGTATTCATTGGCAAAACCAATACGTTGGCCGCGATGCTTCTTCGCCACATCCGCTATTTCCTGGCCGTCGCCGAGCAACGCAGTTTCACGCGCGCGGCCGATGCGCTGCACGTGTCGCAGCCCACGCTGTCGCAGCAGGTGCGCCAGCTCGAGGACACGCTCGGCGTGCAGCTGTTCGACCGCTCGGGCCGCACGGTGCGGCTCACCGAATTCGGCGAAGTCTATGCACGCCATGCGCGCGCCGCGCTGCACGAGCTCGATGCGGGGCAGCGCGCGCTGCACGACGTTGCCGATCTCGGCGGCGGGTCGCTGCGGCTCGCGATGATGCCGACCTTCGCGGCCTACCTGAGCGGCTCGCTGATCGACGGTTTTCACACCGATTACCCGAACGTCGCGCTGACGATCGACGCGATGCCGCAGGCGCGCATCGAGGCGCTGCTCGCCGACGACCGGCTCGACGCGGGTTTCGCGTTCATGCCGCCGCGCGCGCCGGACATCGACGCGCTGCCGCTGTGGGACGAGCCGCTCGCGCTCGTGACGGGCCGCACGCACCGTCTCGCGCGGCGCCGCCGCGCGCTGACGCCGGCCGAGCTCGGCGGCGAGCCGCTGGTGCTGCTGAGCCGCGCGTTCGCGACGCGCGAGCGCATCGACCGGTACTTCATCGAGCAGGGCGCGCGGCCGACGATCGCGATCGAGACGAATACGATCAGCGCGGTGGTGGAGCTCGTGCGATGCGGCCGGCTTGCGACGGTGCTGCCCGATGCGATCGCGCGCGAGAGCGGCGAGCTGTGCGCGCTGGAGATCGATCCGCCGCTGCCGGCCCGCACGGCCGCGCTGCTCACGCGCAAGGGCGCGTACCGCAGCGTCGCGGCGCGCGCGTTCATCGAGCGCGCGCTCGCGTTCCGCTATCCGTCGGGCGGGTGACCGGGACGCCCGGGCCGTTTGGGAACCGGGGGCGCGTCAGGCGCCTGGCGTCGGGAAGAAGATGCCTGCGCGCTGCGCGGCGTTCGCGATGTGCGTTTCGATCGCGGTGCCCGCGGCGGCCGCATCGCGCGCGATCAGCGCGTCGACGATCGCGCGGTGCTCGTGCCATGTCGACAGCAGCAGCTCGCGCCGGTAGAACGGCATGCGCTGGCTTTCCTTCATGATGTCCGCGCTGCTGCGCAGCACCGATTCGATCGCCGCGTTGCCGGCCAGATGGATGATCCGCATGTGGAAGTCGAAGTCGAGCTGCGACGCTTCGTCGATCGCGTTGTCGGTCAGCGCGACGTGCAGGTCGGCGAGGTTGTCCTCGAACCATGCGATGTCGGCGTCGCTGACGACGCGCGCGGCCATCCGCGCGGCGAACCCTTCGAGCGCATAGCGCATCTGGTACGTATCGGGCGGCGACGACTGCTCGGAGAACTGCCACGGATGCGCGGCCGACGCCTGCGCGCTTTCGACATACACACCCTTGCCCGCCCGGATGCGCAGCATCCCGAGCGCCTCGAGCGTCGACAGCGCCTCGCGCAGCGACGCGCGGCTGATTTCCAGCTCCTCGGAGAGCTGGCGCTGGGCCGGCAGCAGGCTGCCGACCGGATAAACGCCTGCCTCGATCCGGTCGCGGATCGTCGCGATGGCGGCGTCGGTCACGGTATGCGGAACGTTTTTCATGGTGTGGACTTTGGCCGGTCTGACCGGCATTGTAATCCGCACGCGGGCAGTGCACGACGCCCCTACGGGAAAGCCACGATCCGACCCTGTCAGATGCGTTCCAAGCGGGCGGGCAGGGGCGGGAAATCCCTATTTTGTCGGTCCTTGACGCCACTATATCGGCTTCCTACTATCCACCATAACATCACTGGTCTTACCAGTATGAACAGACGAAACTGCAACCGTTGGATCGGGAGAGCGCCGTGTCGAAATTCCTCAATTCGCTGTTTGGCCGGGTAGTCGTCGCATTGATCCTGGGGGTCGCGCTAGGCGCGTTCTTCCCGCACTTCGCCGAGTCGCTGCGGCCACTCGGCGACGGCTTCCTGAAGCTGATCAAGATGGTCATCGGCCCGATCGTGTTCTGCGTCGTGGTCAGCGGGATGGCCAATGCGGGCGACCTGAAGAAGGTCGGCCGGGTCGGCCTGAAGGCCGTCGTCTACTTCGAGGTGATGACGACGATCGCGCTCGGCATCGGCCTGGTGCTCGCGTGGTTCACGCGCCCGGGCGTCGGGATGAACATCGACCTGCGCTCGCTCGACGCCGCGTCGCTCGCGTCGTACGCGAAGAACGCCGAAAGCCTGAAGGACACGGCCGGCTACCTGATGAAGATCATCCCCGACACCGCGATCGACGCGTTCGCGAAGGGCGACATCCTGCAGATCCTCGTGTTCGCGGTGCTGTTCGGTTCCGCGCTGTCGCTGCTGGGCGACAAGGCGCAGCGCGTCAACTCGCTGATCGAGGAACTGTCGCACGTGTTCTTCCGGATCATCGGCTTCATCATCAAGCTCGCGCCGCTCGGCGTGCTCGGCGCGATCGCGTTCACGACCGGCAAGTACGGCGTCGCGTCGCTCAAGCAGCTTGGCTACCTCGTCGCGGTGTTCTACGTGAGCTGCTTCGTGTTCGTCACGGTCGTGCTCGGCATCGTGATGCGCATCGCGGGCTTCTCGGTGTTCAAGCTGATTCGCTACCTGCGCGAGGAACTGTCGATCGTGCTCGGCACGGCGTCGTCGGACGCGGTGCTGCCGCAGGTGATGAGCAAGCTCGAATACATGGGCATCAAGGATTCGACGGTCGGCCTCGTGATCCCGACCGGCTATTCGTTCAACCTCGACGGCTTCTCGATCTACCTGACGCTCGCGGTGCTGTTCATCGCGCAGGCGACCAACACGCCGCTGTCGACCCATGACCTGATCGTCGTGCTGCTCGTGTCGCTCGTCACGTCGAAGGGCGCGCACGGCATCCCCGGTTCGGCGATCGTGATCCTCGCGGCGACGCTGTCGGCGATCCCCGCGATCCCGGTGCTCGGCCTCGTGCTGATCCTGCCGGTCGACTGGTTCGTCGGCATCGCCCGCGCGCTGACCAACCTGATCGGCAACTGCGTCGCGACGGTCGTCGTCGCGGTATGGGAAAACGACATCGACCGCGCCCGTGCGACGCGCGTGCTGAACCGCGAGCTGCGCTACGTGCCGGCCGACGAGGCAGGCCGCGCGGCGCCGGTGGGCGGCGACCAGGCTCACGCGCTCTGAGCGCGGCTCGGCGCGCGGGCCGGCTTCGCCCCTGGCCGTTGCGCGCGCTCGTCTTGCATGCGCCGGCGCCTCGATGCGCCGGCCTTTCACCAGAAATAACCGGAAATCAGGAGACGACATGGCAGCCCCCATTCTCGATCCGAACGCGCCCGCGTTTGCGCGGCGCTACATGAACCTTGCCGACCCGCGCCTCGGGGCGCAGGCGCTGTTCGCCAGCGACGAATTTTTCGCGCCGAAGGAGCGCATGCTGAATCCGGAGCCGGCCGTGTTCATTCCCGGCAAGTACGACGACCACGGCAAGTGGATGGACGGCTGGGAAACGCGCCGCAAGCGCACGACCGGCCACGATTTCTGCGTGGTGCGCCTCGCGCGGCCGGGCGTGATCCATGGCGTCGACCTCGATACGAGCCACTTCACCGGTAATTTTCCGCCGGCCGCGTCGATCGAGGCGTGCGCCGTCGACGGCGACACGCCGCCCGACGCCGCCGCGTGGCGGACGATCGTCCCCGCGACGACGCTGCAGGGCAATTCGCACCACTACGTGAGCGTCGACGACGCGCAGCCGGTCACGCACCTGCGCGTGAACCTGTATCCGGACGGCGGGCTCGCACGGCTGCGCGTGTACGGCCAGCCGCAGCGCGACTGGCGCCACGTGCCGGCCGGCGAGCTCGTCGATCTCGCGGCGATCGAGAACGGCGGTTATCTGGTGGCCGCGAACAACCAGCACTTCGGGCCGGCATCGCAGATGCTGATGCCGGGGCGCGGCGCGAACATGGGCGACGGCTGGGAAACGCGGCGCCGCCGCGAGCCCGGCAACGACTGGGCGATCGTCGCGCTCGCGCGGCCGGGCATCATCCGGCGCGTCGAGGTCGACACGGCGTTCTTCAAGGGCAATTTCCCCGACCGCTGTTCGCTGCAGGCCGCGCACGTCGCGGGCGGCACCGACGATTCGCTCGTCACGCAGGCGATGTTCTGGGCCGAACTGCTCGGCGAGCAGAAGCTGCAGATGGATCACGTGCACACGTTCGACCAGCTCGCGGCGCTCGGCCCCGTCACGCACGTGCGCTTCAACATCTTCCCGGACGGCGGCGTGTCGCGCCTGCGTCTGTGGGGCGAGCCGGCCTGAAGGAGGGCAGCGTCATGACCGGATCCCGCATCCTGCGCGTCGAACGCCTGACCCGCGAGGCGTTCGCGCCGTTCGGCGACGTGATCGCGCTCGAAGGCGCGCGGCACTTCCCGATCAACGGCGGCACGACCGAGCGCTTCCACGATCTCGCGGCGATCGACGTGTGCGCGGACGGCGGCCGGCCGCTCGTCAGCGTGTTTCGCGCGCAGCCGCGCGCGCTGCCGGTCGCGGTCACGCTGATGGAGCGCCATCCGCACGGCAGCCAGGCATTCATCCCGCTCGCGGCCGTGTCGCGCTATGCGATCGTCGTCGCGCCGGCCGGCGACTTCCGGCCCGATGCGATGCGCGCGTTCCTGGCCGAAGGCTGGCAGGGCGTGAACTACGCGAAGGGCGTCTGGCACCATCCGCTGCTCGCGCTCGACGCGCTCAGCGATTTCGTGATCGTCGATCGCGGCGGCCCGCAGCCGAACTGCGACGAGATCCCGCTCGAGTGCGCATGGACGCTGGCATTCGAGCCGGCTTGCGCGAGCGTCGAAGGGCATTCGTAAGCAATATTGGCCGGCCCGCGTGCCCCGCGCGGCGCGGCCCGAAAAGAAAAACGGCCCGGGCGGCGAGATGCCGGCCGGGCCGTGCTGCGTGCGCGACGCACGCGAATCGGCGGCTCAGTGCTTGCGGTGCGGGCAGTTCTCGGTCGTGCACGAGCCGTACATCGCGAGCGAGTGCTCCTGGAGCCGGAAGCCGCGCTCCTTCGCGATCGCCTGCTGGCGGCTTTCGATCTCGGCATCGAAGAATTCCTCGACGCGGCCGCAATCGAGGCACACGAGGTGATCGTGGTGCGAGCCCTCGTTCAGCTCGAACACGGCCTTGCCCGATTCGAAGTTGCTGCGCGTGAGCAGGCCGGCCTGCTCGAACTGCGTGAGCACGCGGTAGACGGTCGCGAGCCCGATGTCGAGCTGCTCGTTGAGCAGGTTCCGGTAGACGTCTTCGGCCGTCAGGTGGCGCACCGGGCTCTGCTGGAAGATCTCGAGAATCTTGAGGCGCGGTAGGGTGGCCTTTAGCCCGATATTCTTGAGATCCGTCGGATTGGTCATGGCTAGGCATCCCTAGAGTACAATGCAGGGCTTCAATGTTACCGGCTTTTCGCCGTTCCAGAAACACGCGCGGCCTGCACGCGGGCCAGCACGGTGAAGGAAATGATCCCAGAATCGCTTTCGCACTTTCAGAGGAGTCGCATGCGGAGTGCCATCATCGCTGCCGCCGCCGTCGTCGCGCTGGCGGGTTGTTCGTCGTACGACAGCGTGACGCAGCGCATTGCGCAGAGCATCACGCCCTATCGGATCACCGTCGTGCAGGGCAACTTCGTATCGCAGGAGAAAGCCGCGCAACTGCAGGTCGGCATGACGCGCGAGCAGGTCCGGGCATTGCTCGGCACGCCGCTGCTGGCGGACATGTTCCACGCCGACCGCTGGGATTACCTCTTCTACTTCAAGCGCGGCTCGACGTCGATCGTCCAGCAGCGCGATCTCGTCGTGACGTTCGCGGGCGATCGCCTCGCGGGCTGGACGGGCGCCGACAACCTGCCGTCCGAGCTCGACCTGCTGGCCGACATCGACGGCGACCGCGGCGGCAAGAAGGCGAAGGCGGCCGCGGCGGCGCGGAAGGCGTCGGAAGCCGCTGCCGCGAGCGCCGCGCAGGCGCAGGCGGCGGCGAGTACGCCGGTGCCGGATGTCGTCGCCAGCCCGTCCGTCGTGCCGGCCTCCGGCGCGGCGGTCGACCAGGATGCGAACGCGCAGGCCGCCCGTGCGGCGAACCGCGCGACCAACCAGGTGTCGGGACAGGGTTCGGCCGCACGCCGCTTCACGCCGTCCGCGCAGGCCTCGGGCGGTGCACCGGTGCCGGGCGGCCAGCCGCCGGGCGCCGCGCCGGCGATCCAGCCGCAGTTCCAGTTCCACCGCCCGCCGCAGCCGAACGTGTCGAACGAGGCGTCGCCGCCCGTCGGTCCGCAAGGTTCGGACAACCTGCAGAACCAGCCGCTCACCGCGCCGGCGCAGTAAGCGCGGTTGCGGAACCAGGGCGGCTCGCGCCGCCCGCCTTTAGACCTGTCGTGTAGAAAGCCATGAAGATTGCGATTGCCGGCGCATCGGGCCGAATGGGCCGGATGCTGATCGAAGCCGTTCTCAACGATGCCGACGCGCAGCTCGTCGGCGCGCTCGACCGCGCCGATTCGCCGTTCCTCGGCCAGGACGCCGGTGCGTTCCTCGGCAAGGAAACCGGGATCAAGCTGACCGACGACCTCGACGCCGTGTTCGCGCAGGCCGACTACCTGATCGATTTCACGCGCCCGGAAGGCACGATGGCCCACATCGCGGCCGCGCTGCGCCACGACGTGAAGCTCGTGATCGGCACGACCGGCTTCACCGCCGAGCAGAAGGCCGAGCTGCAGGCCGCGGCGGCCAGGATCGGCATCGTGTTCGCGGCGAACATGAGCGTCGGCGTGAACGTCACGCTGAAGCTGCTCGAATTCGCGGCGAAGCATTTCTCGCACGGCTACGACATCGAGATCATCGAGGCGCACCACCGCCACAAGGTCGATGCGCCGTCGGGCACCGCGCTGATGATGGGCGAGGCCGTCGCCGGCGCGCTCGGCCGCTCGCTCGACGAGTGCGCGGTGTACGGCCGCCACGGCGTGACGGGCGAGCGCGACCCGTCGTCGATCGGCTTCGCGGCCGTGCGCGGCGGCGACATCGTCGGCGATCACACCGTGCTGTTCGCCGGGATCGGCGAGCGCATCGAGATCACGCACAAATCGTCGAGCCGCGTGTCGTACGCGCAGGGCGCGTTGCGCGCGGTCCGCTTCCTGTCGGCGCGCGGCGCCGGCCTGTTCGACATGCAGGACGTGCTCGGCCTGCGCTGACCCACGGGGAAACTCCGATGGCGATACCCACCGGCGTTGTCCACTACCTCGAAAGCGGCGATGCGATCACGCATGCGGTCGCCTATGTGCTGCTGGCGATGTCCGTCGCCAGCTGGTGCTTCCTTTTCATGAAAGCCTGGCTCCTGGTCCGCGCGAAGCGCCAGGGGCCGCGCGCGCTCGCCGCGTTCTGGCGCGCGCCGTCGCTCGACGCGGGCATTGCCGCGCTCGCCGGCGCGGATCGCGAGCGCGTGTTCGTGCCGCTCGCCGAAGCCGCGCGCGACGCGGCCGACGACCATGACCCGGCCACGCTGGCCGCGCGCGTGGAGCGCGGCGAACGCGTGCTGCGCGCGCTGCGCCACGCGATGCTGCGCTCGCAGCGGCGTCTCGAATTCGGCCAGGTGCTGCTCGCGTCGATCGGCAGCACCGCGCCGTTCGTCGGGCTGCTGGGCACCGTGTGGGGCATCTACCACGCGCTCGGCAGCATCGCCGCGAGCGGGCAGGCGCAGATCGAGAACGTCGCGGGGCCGGTCGGCGAGGCGCTGATCATGACCGCGTTCGGGCTCGTCGTCGCGATTCCCGCGGTGCTGGCCTACAACATCCTCGGGCGGCTCGTCCGGCAGCTCGCCGAGGAACTCGACGGTTTCGCGCGCGACCTGCACGTGTTCGTGTGCGCGGCGGGCGCCTGACCGACGGGCGCGGGAGGAACGACCATGGCATTCGGCGGGCTCGAGCACCACAAGACGTCCGCGCCGATGGCGGAGATCAACATGACGCCGCTGATCGACGTGATGCTCGTGCTGCTCGTCATCTTCATCATCACCGCGCCGCTGATGACGCACGCGATCCGGCTCGACCTGCCGAAGGTCGCGGCCAGCGTCGCGCGCGACACGCCGTTATCCGTCACCTTGTCGATCGACGACGCCGGCAAGCTGTACTGGGACGACGCGCCCGTCGCGCTCGACGCGCTGCCCGCGCGCTTCCGGGCCGCCGCCGCGGGCGCCGCGCCGCCGGAGCTGCGGCTGCGCGCGTCGCGCGCGACGCGCTACGACGTGATCGCGCAGGTGATGGGCGCCGCGCAGGCCGCGGGCCTCACGCGGATCGGTTTCGTGACCGACGTGCCGCCGCAGGCGGGCGCCGCCGCGCCGGCCGCCGCCACGGCGAAACCCTGACGCGCCCCGGTTGCGGGCCCCGGCCCGCGAGACCGGCCGTGCGGGCCGGCGCGGGCGGTATAATCGTCGTTTTTCCCGGTCCGGCAACAGCCCGCCTGTTCCCGCGCCGGGCATGCACGCCTTTCGATCCACTGCTGCGCGCGAGCCGTCGCGCCGCTTAAAGCCTAGCCCGAACCACACCATGCACGAAAGATACGTACCCGCCGACGTCGAAGCCGCCGCCCAGGGCGACTGGCGCGCAGCCGATGCCTACAAGACGCAGGAAGATTCGCAGAAGCCGAAGTTCTACTGCGTGTCGATGCTGCCGTACCCGTCCGGCAAGCTGCACATGGGTCACGTGCGCAACTACACGATCAACGACGTGATGTACCGCTATCTGCGGATGAACGGCTACAACACGCTGATGCCGATGGGCTGGGACGCGTTTGGGATGCCGGCCGAGAACGCCGCGATGGCGAACGGCGTGCCGCCCGCGAAGTGGACCTACGACAACATCGACTACATGAAGGGCCAGATGCAGTCGATGGGCCTCGCGATCGACTGGTCGCGCGAGATCGCGACGTGCAAGCCCGACTACTACAAGTGGAACCAGTGGCTGTTCCTGAAGATGCTCGAGAAGGGCATCGCGTACAAGAAGACGGGCACCGTGAACTGGGACCCGGTCGACCAGACCGTGCTCGCGAACGAGCAGGTGATCGACGGGCGCGGCTGGCGCTCGGGCGCGCTCGTCGAGAAGCGCGAGATCCCGATGTACTACCTGCGCATCACGCAGTACGCCGATGAACTGCTGAACGACCTCGACGGCCTCGGCTGGCCCGAGCGCGTGAAGATCATGCAGCAGAACTGGATCGGCAAGAGCTTCGGCGTGAACTTCGGCTTCCCGTACGAACTCGACGGCGAGCAGAAGCTGCTGCGCGTGTTCACGACGCGCGCCGACACGATCATGGGCGTCACGTTCTGCGCGATCGCGGCCGAGCACCCGCTCGCCACGCGTCTGGCGCAGGACAAGCCGGAACTGCTCGCGTTCATCGACGAATGCAAGCGCGGCGGCGTCGCCGAAGCCGACGTCGCGACGATGGAAAAGAAGGGCGTCGCGACGGGCTTCTCGGTCAAGCACCCGCTGACCGGCGAGCCGGTCGAGGTGTGGATCGGCAACTACGTGCTGATGAGCTATGGCGAAGGCGCGGTGATGGGCGTGCCGGGCCACGACGAGCGCGACTTCGCGTTCGCGAAGAAGTACGACCTGCCGATCAAGCAGGTGATCTCGGCCGAAGGCCAGACGTACTCGCTCGACGCATGGCAGGAGTGGTACGGCGACAAGGAAACCGCGGTCTGCGTGAACAGCGGCAAGTACGACGGCCTGCGCTACGCGGAAGCGGTCGACGCGGTCGCGGCCGACCTGAACGCCGGCGGCTTCGGCGACAAGCAGGTCACGTGGCGCCTGCGCGACTGGGGCGTATCGCGCCAGCGCTACTGGGGCACGCCGATCCCGATCATCCACTGCCCGTCGTGCGGCGACGTGCCGGTGCCGGAACAGGACCTGCCGGTCGTGCTGCCGGAAGACCTCGTGCCGGACGGCTCGGGCAACCCGCTCGCGAAGTCGGAAGCGTTCCTGAACTGTTCGTGCCCGAAGTGCGGCGCGGCCGCGAAGCGCGAAACCGACACGATGGACACGTTCGTCGATTCGTCGTGGTACTTCTCGCGCTACACGGCGCCGGACGCCGACACGATGGTCGACGCACGCACCGATTACTGGATGCCGATGGACCAATACATCGGCGGCATCGAGCACGCGATCCTGCACCTGCTGTATTCGCGCTTCTGGACCAAGGTGATGCGCGACCTCGGCCTCGTGAAGTTCGGCGAGCCGGCGAAGAACCTGCTCACGCAGGGGATGGTGCTGAACGAGACGTTCTACCGCGAGGACGCTTCGGGCAAGAAGACCTGGTACAACCCGGCCGACGTGACGGTCACGCACGACGACAAGGGCCGCCCGGTCGGCGCGACGCTGAACACGGACGGCCAGCCGGTCGTGCTCGGCGGCATCGAGAAGATGTCGAAGTCGAAGAACAACGGCGTCGATCCGCAGGTGCTGATCGACCTGTACGGCGCCGACACCGCGCGCCTGTTCACGATGTTCGCCGCACCGCCCGAGCAGCAGCTCGAATGGTCGGGCGCGGGCGTCGAAGGCGCGAGCCGCTTCCTGCGCCGCGTGTGGAGCTTCGGCTACGGCAACCGCGAGGCGCTCGCCGCGCGCGCGGGCTTCGATGCAGCCGCGCTCGGCGAAGCCGACAAGGCGCTGCGCCGTGAGATCTACAGCGTGCTGAAGCAGGCCGATTTTGACTACCAGCGCCTGCAGTACAACACGGTCGTGTCGGCCGCGATGAAGATGCTTAACGCGATCGACGGCGCGAAGGGCGCGACGCCCGGCGTGCTGCGCGAAGCGTACGGCGTGCTGCTGCGCGTGCTGTACCCGGTTGTGCCGCACGTCACGTTCGAACTGTGGAAGGCACTCGGCTACGCGGACGAATTCGGCCCGCTGCTCGACGCGCCGTGGCCGAAGGTCGACGAGGCCGCGCTCGAGCAGGCCGAGATCGAACTCGTGCTGCAGGTGAACGGCAAGGTGCGCGGCGCGCTGAAGGTGGCGAAGGACGCGAGCCGCGAGGCGATCGAAGCCGCGGCGGTGGCCGACGAAGCATTCGCGAAGTTCAGCGACGGCAAGCCGGCGAAGAAGATCGTCGTCGTGCCGGGCCGCCTCGTGAACATCGTCGTCTGACGGCCGCCAGCCGTCGGACGTACCCAGAAGGAGCGAAGGTGATCCGCAGATCGTTTTTGATGCTCGTCGGCAGCGCGGTCGCGCTGTCGGCATGCGGCTTCCAGTTGCGCGGCCAGCAGGACTACGCGTTCAAGCACCTGCTGGTGGCCGGTGCGCCGGCGCCCGTCGAGGCGCGTCTCACGCGCCTCGTCGAGGCCGGCAGCGACACGAAGATCGTCAAGTCGGCGGACGACGCCGACGCCGTGCTGCGCATGTGGGAGTCGCGTGGGCAGAACACGCTGACGCTCAACAAGTTCGGCTCGGCGCAGGAATACGCGCTGTTCTATACGCTGAACTACACGCTGACGAGCAAGGACGGCACCGTGCTGATCCCGCCGAGCGCGATCGCGCTGAACCGCGCGATGACGTACAGCGACCAGTACACGAACGCGAAGGCGCAGGAAGCCGACATCCTGTACGGCGACATGCAGAACGACGCGGTCGACCAGCTGATGCGACGTCTCGCGATCGTCCATTCGCTGACGCCGGCGCCGGAGGACGTGGTGCCGGGTGTCGCGCCGCGCGCGCCGCTGCCGCCGCCGCCGCTCTGATCGACGGCGCACGTAGCGATGCAATTGCGACTTGATGCGCTGGAGCCGCACCTCGCGAAGGGGGTGGCCGGGCTCTATACCGTCTACGGCGACGAGCCGCTGCTCGCGCAGGAAGCGTGCGACCGCATTCGTGCGGCCGCACGCGCGGCCGGCTTCACCGAGCGTTCGGTGCATACGGTCGAGCGCGGCTTCGACTGGAGCGTGCTGCTCGGCGCGACCCAGGCGATGTCGCTGTTCGGCGAGCGCCAGCTGATCGAGCTGCGCATTCCGTCGGGCAAGCCCGGCAAGGAAGGCGCCGATGCGCTGAAGACGCTCGCGGCCGCGCCCAATCCCGACGCGCTGATGCTCGTCACGTTGCCGCGTCTCGATGCGGCCACGCAGAAATCCGCGTGGTTTACCGCGCTGCAGAACGGCGGCGTCGCGCTGAAGATCGATCCGGTCGATCGCGCGCAACTGCCGAACTGGATCGGCCAGCGTCTCGCGATGCAGGGCCAGCGGGCCGCGCCCGGCGACGACGGGCGGCGCGCGCTGCAGTTCATTGCCGAGCGCGTCGAAGGCAACCTGCTCGCCGCGCACCAGGAAATCCAGAAGCTCGGGCTGCTGTATCCGCAAGGGACGCTGTCGTTCGAGCAGGTGCACGACGCGGTGCTGAACGTCGCGCGCTACGACGTCTTCAAGCTGAACGAAGCGATGCTCGCCGGCGACGCCGCGCGGCTCGCTCGGATGATCGACGGGCTGAAGGGCGAGGGCGAGGCGATCGTGCTCGTGATGTGGGCCGTCGTCGAGGAACTGCGCACGCTGCTGCGGATCAAGCGCGGCGCGACGGCCGGCAAGCCGCTGGCGACGCTGCTGCGCGAGAACCGCGTATGGGGGCCGCGCGAGCGGCTGATCGGCCCCGCGCTGAACCGCGTGTCGGAAGGCGTGCTCGAGAAGGCGCTCGCGTTCGCCGCGAAGCTCGACCGGCAGGTCAAGGGGCTCACGGCCGTCGTGCCGGGCCGCCGCACGCAGGACGAGCCGCCGCCCGATCCGTGGGACGGGCTGTTCCAGCTCGCGATGACGGTCGCGGGCGCGCGCGGCGAGCGACCGCCGACCGCGGGTCGCGTGCGACGCTAGGTCCCGTCCGGGCCGTCAGCGCGCACGGCGCAACCCGCTTACAATATTTCGATTGCCGGCGCGGCGTGTCTGCCGCGGCCTAGCGCGGATGGCTGCCCCGGATGGCCGTCCGCGCGCTCCCCCACGAATTCATGCCGCTCCGCGCGGCTCGCTTCTCGAGTCACACGATGGATATCGATCAGTACATGACCGACCTGGGCCGTCGCGCCCGGCACGCTTCCCGCGCGATGGCGCGCGCCAGCACGGCCGCGAAGAACGCGGCGCTCGACGCGGTGGCCCGCGCGATCGAACGCGACGCGCAGGTGCTGAAGGACGCGAATGCGCGCGACGTCGCCCGCGCCCGTGAAAAGGGGCTCGATGCAGCGTTCGTCGACCGCCTGACGCTGTCGGACAAGGCGCTGAAAACGATGGTCGAAGGGCTGCGCCAGGTCGCGTCGCTCGCCGATCCGATCGGCGAGATCGGCAACCTCAAGTATCGCCCGAGCGGGATCCAGGTCGGCCAGATGCGCGTGCCGCTCGGCGTGATCGGCATCATCTACGAATCGCGCCCGAACGTGACGATCGACGCGGCCGCGCTGTGCCTGAAGTCGGGCAACGCGACGATCCTGCGCGGCGGCTCCGAAGCGCTCGAATCGAACGCGGCGCTCGCGAAGCTGATCGGTGAAGGGCTCGAGGCGGCCGGCCTGCCGCAGGACGCGGTGCAGGTCGTCGCGACGGCCGATCGCGCGGCGGTCGGCAAGCTGATCACGATGACCGAATACGTCGACGTGATCGTGCCGCGCGGCGGCAAGAGCCTGATCGAGCGCCTGATCAACGAGGCGCGCGTGCCGATGATCAAGCACCTCGACGGCATCTGCCACGTGTACGTCGACGATCGCGCCGATCTCGCCAAGGCGCTGACCGTCTGCGACAACGCGAAGACGCACCGCTACGGCACCTGCAACACGATGGAGACGCTGCTCGTGTCGGGCGGCATCGCGGCTGCGCTGCTGCCGCCGCTCGGCAAGCTGTATCGCGACAAGCAGGTCGAGCTGCGCGTCGATGCGGCTGCGCGCGCGGTGCTCGCCGATGCGGGCGTCGGTCCGCTCGTCGACGCGACCGAAGAAGACTGGCATACCGAATATCTCGCGCCGGTGCTCGCGATCAAGGTCGTCGACGGCCTCGACGCCGCGATCGAGCACATCAACCACTACGGCTCGCATCACACCGATGCGATCGTTACCGAGGATCACGACCGCGCGATGCGTTTCCTGCGCGAGGTCGATTCCGCGAGCGTGATGGTCAACGCGTCGACCCGCTTCGCGGACGGCTTCGAGTTCGGCCTCGGCGCGGAAATCGGCATCTCGAACGACAAGCTGCACGCACGCGGCCCCGTCGGCCTGGAAGGGCTGACGTCGCTGAAGTACGTCGTGCTCGGACACGGCGAAGGCCGCCAGTAACCCGCGAGGCGCACCACCAATGGCAATGCTCTGGGTCAAGACGTTCCATATCGTTCTGATCGCCGCGTGGTTCGCGGGGCTCTTCTACCTGCCGCGCATCTACGTGAACCTGGCCATGGAGACCGATCCGGCCGCGGTACGCCGCCTGCTGCTGATGGCGCGCAAGCTGTTCCGCTTCATGACGATGATCGCGGTGCCGGCGCTGGCCTGCGGGCTGTGGCTGTGGCTCGTGATCGGCATCGGGCAGGGGCAGGGCTGGATCCATGCGAAGGTGACGGTCGTGCTGCTGCTCGTGATCTACCACGCGTACTGCGGGCACTTGTTGAAAGTGTTCGAGCGCGGCGAGAACAAGCGTACCGACAAGTGGTATCGCGTGTTCAACGAACTGCCGGTGCTCGGCATGCTTGCCGCGGTCGCACTGGTCGTGATCAAGCCGTTCTGAGCGGCGCGGCCGGCGCGGTGGCCGGTGCGGACCCCTGCGCGACGGCGCCCCTCGGGGCGCCGTTTGTCGTTGACGTGCGTGTTACGTGCCGGCTGATGCGCCGGTCATGCGCCGGCCGACCGCCACGCGCCGTCAATCCTTCGTGCCGTCGTCGATCCGGCGCCGCGTGATCGCTTCCTTCGCGCGGCCGACCCGTTCCATCAGCGCGGGGCCGCGCGACAGCGCCACGCCGACCGCGAGGATGTCGCCGATCGCGAGGTGCGACATCCGCGACGTCATCGGCGAGAACACGTCCGTTTCCTCGGCAACGTTCGACGCGAGGCTCACGGTCGCGAGCTTCGCGAGCGGCGAATGGCTCTGCGTGATCGCGACGACCTTCGCGCCGCACGCGAGCGCGGAGCGCGCGGCGTCGACGATGTCGCGCGTGCGGCCGGTGTTCGAGATCGCGACGACGACGTCGTGCGGCCCGAGCAGCGCGGACGACATCGAGAACGTGTGCGGATCCGAGTACGCGACGCTCGGCACGCCGAGCCGGAAGAACTTGTGCTGGATGTCCTGCGCGGCGATGCCCGAGCCGCCGGCGCCGTAGAACTCGATCCGCGACGCGTTCGACAGCAGCGCGATCGCCTCGGCGACGCTGCCGGCGGACAGGCTGTTGCGTACTTCGATCAGCGCGCCGATCGTGCGGTCGAACACCTTGCCGATGATGCCGGGCGCCGGCTCGTCGGGTTCGACGTCGCGATAGACCGACGACACGCCCGGCGCGACGCTTTGCGCGAGCCGGATCTTGAATTCGCGAAAGCCGCTGCAGCCGAGTGCCTGGCAGAAGCGGGCGATGGTCGGCTGGCTGACGCCCGCGCGCGTCGACAGCTCGGTCATCGCGAGGTCGAGCACCTCGCGCGGCGCGGCAAGGATGTAGTCGGCGAGCTTGCGCTCGGACGGGCGCAGCTCGGCGCGGATCGCTTCAATGCGAGGCAGCATGGGACGGCACGTGAAAATCGGGTTCGGATGAGCGAGTGTATCGCAATCGAATTGTAGAAAATCTACATGAAATTACTAGCGTCATTGTGATGCTTCTGATGGGGTGACGGCAGGTGAAATTAGGGTTTTCACTAGTTTAAGCCTTGCTGGTGGCGGGAATAAGGGTTGTGCGGCTGTCGATCCGCATTGCGTGCTTGTAGTTTTTCTACTAGACTGGCTTCGTTCGGTCGACGCACTCGACCGTCCCCACGATTCCAACCGCCGGTGTCGGCCGGCATACAGGAGCGCCCAGCATGACGTCGCTGCACCCCACCCTGGCGAAGGTCACCGAACGCGTGATCGCCCGCAGCCAATCGACCCGTTCCGCCTATCTGCAGCGCATCGACGGCGCGCAGGGCAAGTTCCCGGCACGCGGCGCGCTGTCGTGCGCGAACCTCGCGCACGGCTTCGCGGGCCTCGAAGGCAACGACAAGTTCTCGATCAAGGCGATTCGCGAGCCGAACATCGGCATCGTGTCCTCGTACAACGAGATGCTGTCGGCGCATGCGCCGTACAAGGAGTTCCCCGAGATCATCAAGGCGGCCGCGCGCGAGAACGGCGGGGTCGCGCAGTTCGCCGGCGGCGTGCCGGCGATGTGCGACGGCGTCACGCAGGGCAACCCGGGCATGGAGCTGTCGTTGTTCTCGCGCGAAGCGATCGCGATGGGCACGGCGATCGCGCTCACGCACAACATGTTCGACGCGGCGCTGTGCCTGGGCATCTGCGACAAGATCGTGCCGGGCCTCCTGATCGGCGCGCTGCAATTCGGCCACCTGCCGACGATCTTCGTGCCGGCCGGCCCGATGACGAGCGGCCTGTCGAACGACGACAAGGCGAAGATCCGCCAGCAGTTCGCGACCGGCCAGGTCGGCCGCGACGCGCTGCTCGAAGCCGAATCGGCCGCGTATCACGGCCACGGCACCTGCACGTTCTACGGCACGGCGAACAGCAACCAGATGCTGATGGAGCTGATGGGGCTGCACCTGCCGGGCTCGGCATTCGTGCATCCGCACACGCCGCTGCGCACCGCGCTGACGGCCGAGGCCGCGCGCCGCGTGCTCGACCTGACCGTCGAGCGCGGCCATTACACGCCGATCGGCCATGTGATCGACGAGAAGGCGATCGTCAACGGCATCGTCGCGCTGCTCGCGACGGGCGGCTCGACCAACCACACGCTGCACCTGGTCGCGATCGCGCGCGCGGCCGGCATCCTGATCGACTGGAACGACTTCGACGAACTGTCGGCCGTCGTGCCGCTGCTCGCGAAGATCTACCCGAACGGCAAGGCCGACGTGAACCACTTCCACGCGGCGGGCGGCGTCGCGTTCCTGGTGCGCAACCTGCTCGAAGGCGGGCTGCTGCACGAGGACGTGACGACGGTGGCCGGCAAGGGACTGTCGCACTACACGAAGGAGCCGAAGCTGATCGACGGCAAGCTGACGTGGGTCGACGGCGCGGCCGAGAGCCACGACACGAAGGTGCTGCGCGGCATCCGCGACCCGTTCCAGCCGGACGGCGGCCTGCGCCTGATGCAGGGCCGGCTCGGCCGCGGCGTGATCAAGATTTCGGCGGTCGCGCCCGAGCACCGCAAGGTGACGGCGCCCGCGATCGTGTTCGATTCGCAGGAAGCCGTGAAGGAAGCGTTCGATCGCGGCGAGCTGAAGCGCGATTTCGTCGCGGTCGTGCGCTTCCAGGGCGCGCGCGCGAACGGGATGCCCGAGCTGCACCGTTTGACGCCGCTGCTCGGCGTGCTGCAGGATCAGGGTTTCCACGTCGCGCTGGTGACCGACGGCCGCATGTCGGGCGCGTCGGGTAAGGTGCCGGCCGTGATCCACGTGTCGCCGGAAGCGCTGCTGGCCGGCCCGCTGGGCAAGGTGAAGACGGGCGATACGCTGGTGATCGACGCGGAAGCCGGCGTGCTCGACATCGAGATCGACGACGCCGAGTGGCATGCGCGCCCGGTCGCGCAGCCGCTGCACCAGGCCGAGAACGAGGTCGGCTTCGGGCGTGAACTGTTCGGCGTGTTCCGCGCGGCCGCGGCGCCGGCCGAGCAGGGCGCATCGGTTTTCGGGACGCTGGTCGGCGAAACGGCCGCCCACGTCGCCGCATGAATTTCAAGGAGCCAATTCAATGAAGACGATTGCTGAAATCGTGAAGCTGGGCCCGGTCATTCCGGTGCTCGCATTCGACTCGGTCGAGCAGGGCGAACACGTGTCGCGCGCGCTGCACGCAGGCGGCGTGAAGGTACTCGAGATCACGCTGCGCACGCCGGCCGGCCTGGAGGCGATCCAGCGCGCGAGCCAGCTCGCGGACGACATCGTCGTCGGCGTCGGCACGATCACGAAACCCGAGCACTGCGCGCAGGCGAAGCGCGCCGGCGCGAAGTTCGGCGTGTCGCCGGGCCTGACGAAGGACCTGCACCTCGCGTCGCTCGACGCGGGCCTGCCGCTGCTGCCGGGCGTGATGACGCCGAGCGACATCATCCAGGCGCTTGAATTCGGCTACGAGATCGTGAAGTTCTTCCCCGCGCAGCAGGCAGGCGGCGTGCCGATGCTGCAGGCGTTCCACGGCCCGTTCCCGGCGCTGAAGTTCTGCCCGACCGGCGGCATCACGGTCGACACCGCGCCGAATTTCCTGAAACTGCCGAACGTCGTGTGCGTCGGCGGCTCGTGGCTCACGCCGAAGGCCGCGCTTGCCGCGCAGGACTGGGCCGAAGTCACGCGCCTCGCGCAAGCCGCGAGCCAGCTGCCGCGCTAATGCTTGTATGAAATGAAGAAAGAACCCTCGGAAGCAAGCGCTTAGTGCTTGTTTTACCGAGGGTTTTTGCTGATGGAACCGGTTCTATCCGCAGGCCGTAAAGATAAGTAAAATTCAGCGTCCTGACGGGGTGGGTACCCCCCGTGTTTCGGAGACCTGCATAGCCGGGCATACTCGCAACAGCTCGCCCGGTTCGAACAATTCTAGGAGGAGTGCCACATGGGGGCTGTCCAAGGCAGCATGCTGCTCGTATTCACGCTGATCGCGATTGCCGCGCTGATCCTGATGATCGCGCGCTACAAGATCTACCCGTTCCTGGTGCTAATCATCGTTTCGCTCGGCCTTGGTCTCGTCGTCGGCATGCCGATGGACAAGATCGTCAAGTCGTTCGAGACGGGCACCGGCGGCACGCTCGGTCACATTGCGATCGTCGTCGGCCTCGGCACGATGCTCGGCAAGATGATGGCCGAATCGGGCGGCGCCGAACGGATCGCGACCACGCTGATCGACTGGTTCGGTGAAAAGAACATCCACTGGGCGATGATGTTCGTCGCGATCATCGTCGGCCTGCCGGTGTTCTTCGAAGTCGGCTTCGTGCTGCTGATCCCGATCGCGTTCAACGTCGCGAAGCGCACCGGCAAGTCGCTGCTCGTCGTCGGCCTGCCGATGGTGGCCGGCCTGTCGGTCGTGCACGGGCTGATCCCGCCGCACCCGGCCGCGCTGCTGGCTGTCCAGCAATACGGCGCCGATATCGGCAAGACGATCGCGTTCGGCCTGCTCGTCGGCGTGCCGACCGCGATCATCGCGGGCCCGCTGTTCGCGCTGACGATCTCGAAGTTCGTGAAGCTGCCGGACAACAACCCGCTCGCGTCGCAATTCGTCGATTCGCGCACGGACGGCCGCACGCGCGAACTGCCGAGCTTCGGCATCACGCTGTTCACGATCCTGCTGCCCGTCGTGCTGATGCTCGTCGGCAGCTGGGCCGACCTGCTGTTCACGCCGAAGTCGCTGCCGAACAACCTGCTGCGCTTCGCCGGCAACTCGGACGTCGCGCTGCTGATCGCCGTGCTCGTGAGCTTCTTCACGTTCGGCAAGCTGCAGGGCTTCAACCGCGACCAGATCCAGAAGTTCTGCAGCGAGTGTCTGGCGCCGATCGCCGGGATCACGCTGATCGTCGGCGCGGGCGGCGGCTTCGGCGGTGTCCTGCGCGACAGCGGGATCTCGCAGCAGATCGTCGAGACCGCGAAGCACGCGCATCTGTCGCCGCTGCTGCTCGGCTGGTTCGTCGCGGCGCTGATGCGTCTCGCGACCGGCTCGGCGACGGTCGCGATGACGACGGCCTGCGGCATCGTCGCGCCGATCGCGGCGGCGGCCGGCACGACGGTCAGCCCGGAGCTGCTGGTGCTGGCCACCGGTTCGGGCTCGCTGATCTTCTCGCACGTGAACGATGGCGGCTTCTGGCTGATCAAGGAATACTTCGGGATGACGGTCGGTCAGACGTTCAAGACCTGGTCGTTGCTCGAAACCATCATTTCAGTGCTTGGTCTGGGCTTCACGCTGCTGCTGAGCATGGTTTTGTAACAAGGGGTAGTCAATGATTCTGATCGCAATGGGCGTATCGGGCGCAGGCAAGTCGCTGATCGGCGAGATGCTGGCGGAACGCCTGTCGTGCAGCTATACCGACGGCGACGCGTTTCACAGCGCGGCGAACAAGGAAAAGATGCATAACGGCATTCCGCTGACCGACGACGACCGCTGGCCGTGGCTGCGCACGATCCGCGCGGCCATCGAGGAAAAGCAGCGTGCCGGCGAAACGGCCGTGTTCACGTGCTCGTCGCTGAAGCGGTCGTACCGCGACGTGCTGCGCGGCACCGACACCGATGTGCGGTTCGTGTATCTGAAGGGGTCGTTCGAGGTGTTGCAGGAGCGCCTGAAGAGCCGCACCGGCCATTTCTTCGATCCGTCGCTGCTGAAGAGCCAGCTCGATACGCTCGAGGAGCCGGGCCCGGACGAAGCGATCGAGGTCAGCATCGAGCTGACGCCCGAACGGATCGTCGATCAGGTCATGCTGAAGATCGGTACCGCGCAGCAGCATTGAGCGCGGTTCGCGGCAATCGTCACGCAAAAGGCGCCCTTCGGGGCGCCTTTGCGTTGGCGCGAAGCCGGCCGGTCAGGCCGCGTGCGCGCGCCGCGCGATGCCGTCGAGCAGGACGTCGAGCATCGTGTCGTGCACGACGGCCGGGTCCAGCTGCGCATAGAGTGGGGCGGCCGACCTGACGAGCGGATGCTCGGCGTCGGACAGCGCGTTCATCTCCGCGAGTTCGACGTCGTTGGCCGCACGCGTGAGGCCGCCGGCTTCGGCGGCAGCGAGCCCGATCACGCTCGCGTACCAGCCGACACACACCGCCGGCAGCGCCGCGCGCGGGATGCCGGCGTCGGTCAGCGCGCGATGCACGGCCTCGATGTGTGCGAGGTCGGCCGGCCCCGTGCTCATGTGCCGCTGCAGCAGCGCGAACGCGGCAGGGTAGCGCAGCGCGAGCGCGCGGTACTGGCGCGCGAGGTCGCGCAGCCGCTCGCGCCACGGCAGCGACGGGTCGACCGGCACGAGCGAGCGCGACAGCGCGTTCGCGATCGCGCGGTTCAGGCCTTCCTTCGACTTGAAGTGATACAGCACGCTCATCGGGTCGCAGCCGACCGACTGCGCGAGCTTGCGCACGCTGAATGCGGCTTCTCCGACGTCTTCGAGCAGCGCGAGGGCGGCCGCGACGATCGCGTCCTTGTCGAGGCCGCGCGGGCCTTGGGCGGGTTTGTCCTTCATCGAGGCGGGCGGGCACGCCGGTGCGGGACCGGCCGTAAACTTGACGAAAGCTTATTCTACACTGTAGAATTATTTCTGCGGTGTAGAAATTGGGTGTCCCGGCACCTTTCAAGACGTGCTTTCGCACAGTCCGGGATCCAGGCGGCACGAGCGTGCCCGCCGTCAACACGGGCCATCGCGCCCCCTCTTCTCGTTGACACCCATGTGGAACCGGCTGCCCCACCCGCGAAGCCAGAAGGCTATTCGACAGGCGGCCCAAGACCATGCAAGTGCAATCATGACGTCCAACCAGCAACGACCCCTGATCCAGGGCGAATCGCGTTTCGAGCAAACGCAACTGAACATCGAAAAAGACAACTGGAACTGGTGCGACCCGGCTCGCTACGACGGCGAGCGCCCGGCCAACTGGTATGAGGCGTCGCTGTCGCGTCATGCGAACGGCGCGCCGCTCGCGCACGATGCGGTGTGCGACGTGCTCGTGATCGGCGCGGGGCTGCTCGGCGCATCGGCCGCGCTGCATCTCGCGGAAGCGGGCGTCGACACGATCCTCGTCGACAAGCACCACGTCGGTTCGGCCGCGTCCGGCCGCAACGGCGGCCAGCTGACGCCCGGCCTCGCGCGCTGGGAGGCGGCCGACATGATCGACCACCTGTCGCACGACGACGCGAAGCGGCTGTGGCGCTTCGCGTCGGCCGAGTCGATGGACCTGATCGATGCGATCGGCGCGCGCTACGCGCTCGACCTCGACCGCAAGCGCGGCCACATCACGGCGGCCGTTCACCCGGGCCACATGAGCGCGCTGCTCGACGGCGCGGATGCGCGCCGTCATCTCGGCGACGCGGGCGTGACGCTCGTCGGCCGCCATCAGCTGCACGACGAATACGTCCGCTCGGGGCTGTATCACGGCGCGGCGATCGATGCGATCGGCGGCCAGATCCATCCGCTCGCGCTGGTGCGCGGCCTCGTGCACGGCTTCCGGCTGAACGGCGGCGCGCTGTTCGAGGGCACCGAGGTGCTCGAACTCGACGAGACGCCCGCGGGCGTCGTCGCGACGACGCCGGGCGGCACGATCACCGCGCGCAAGGGCGTCGTGCTCGCGCTGCACAACACGACGTTCCGGCTGCTGGACGACGGCGCGGCAACCACGGTGCCGTTCTTTACCTACGTGAGCGTGACGGCGCCGCTCGACGTCGATGTCGCGACGCTGATGCCGGCCGGCATGCCCGTGTACGACACGCAGTTCCAGATCGACTACTACCGGCCGGTGCGCGGCAACCGCCTGCTGTTCGGCGGGCAGGGCACCGGCACCTGCTGGGCGCAGCCCGACGTCAACGCGTATCTGCTGACGCGGCTGAACACGGTGTTTCCGCAGACCGACGGCCGCATCGCGCTCGACTACTGCTGGAGCGGCGTCAGCGACTTCACGCTGAACGGCGCCACCGACAGCCGCAAGACCGACGCCCGCGTGCCGATGTACATGGTGCAGGGCTGGAGCGGCCACGGCGTCGCGCAGACGGTGCGGATCGGCAAGGCGATCTGCGACGATTTCGTCGGCCGCAACGACGATTTCTCGATGCTCACGGGCATCGATCACCGCGCGATTCCGCTCGGCCGGCAGTTGTCGCCGATCGCGATTCCCGCCGCGAAGGCCGCGATGAGCGTGATGAGCGCGCTGAACCCGGGGCGGATGATCTCGTTCTGATGGTCCGGTGTTCAGGCTGCCGCGCGCCGTCAATGAAAAAGCCCGATGTGAATCGCTCGCATCGGGCTTTTTTTCGTCCGGGGACGGCGGTGCTTACGCGATCCGTTTCGCGAGTTCGACGGCCTTGCCGATGTACGACGCGGGCGTCATCGCAAGCAGCAGATCCTTCGCGTCCTGCGGGATCGCGAGCGTGCCGACGAATTCCTGCAGCGCCTCGCGCGTGATGCCCTTGCCGCGCGTCAGTTCCTTCAGCTGCTCGTACGGGTTCTCGATGCCGTAGCGGCGCATTACCGTCTGCACCGGCTCGGCCAGCACTTCCCAGCAGTTGTCGAGATCTTCGTTCAGGCGCTGCGGGTTCACCTCGAGCTTGTCGAGGCCGCGGATCAGCGAGTCGTACGCGAGCAGCGAGTAGCCGAGCGCGACGCCCATGTTGCGCAGCACCGTCGAGTCGGTCAGGTCGCGCTGCCAGCGCGACACCGGCAGCTTGTCGGCGAGGTGGCGCAGCGTCGCGTTCGCGAGGCCGAGGTTGCCTTCCGAGTTCTCGAAGTCGATCGGGTTGACCTTGTGCGGCATCGTCGACGAGCCGATCTCGCCGGCCTTCGTCTTCTGCTTGAAGTAGCCGACCGAGATGTAGCCCCACACGTCGCGGTCGAGGTCGAGCAGGATCGTGTTCGCGCGCGCGACGGCGTCGAACAGCTCGGCCATGTAGTCGTGCGGCTCGATCTGGATCGTATACGGGTTGAACGTGAGCTTCAGGCGGTTCTCGATCACGTCGCGCGAGAACGCTTCCCAGTCGAATGCCGGATACGCGGACAGGTGCGCGTTGAAGTTGCCGACCGCGCCGTTCATCTTGCCGAGGATCTCGACCTTCTCGATGCGGGTGATCGCACGGGCGAGACGCGCGGCGACGTTCGCGAGTTCCTTGCCGAGCGTCGTCGGGCTGGCCGGCTGGCCGTGCGTGCGCGACAGCATCGGCTGCTCGGCGTGCGCGTGCGCGAGGGCGACGAGGCGCTGGTAGACCGTGCGCAGCGCCGGCAGGATCACGTGTTCGCGCGCGCCGGCGAGCATCATGCCGTGCGACGTGTTGTTGATGTCCTCGGACGTGCACGCGAAGTGGATGAATTCGCTGGCCTGCTCGAGTTCGGCCTGGCCCTTCACCGATTCCTTCAGCCAGTATTCGACGGCCTTCACGTCATGGTTCGTCACGCGCTCGATTTCCTTGATGCGGGCGGCGTCGTGCGCGGTGAAGCGCTCGGCGAGCTGCAGCAGGAACTGCTCGGACGCATCGGAGAAGCGCGGGATTTCCGCGAAGCCGGCGCGCGACAGCGCGATCAGCCAGTGCACCTCGACGGTGACGCGGTGGCGCATGAAGGCGGCTTCGGAGAGCCAGTCGCGCAGCGCTTCGGTCTTGCTGGCGTAGCGGCCGTCGATGGGCGAGAGCGCGGTGAGGGCGAAAAGCGTATCGGGACGAGTGTCGGACATGATCGGGCGGGCCTTGGGGCCGGGTCGAGCGAGGGGGAAGGAGAATCCGGCATTTTACCATTGGCGCGGGGCGATCCCGGCCGAACCGGTCCGGCCGCTACCGGCGCGGGGCACCGGCGCGGGCGACCAGTGCGGGCGACCAGTGCGGGCGACCAGTGCGGGACGGCGGGCGCGTGACGGCGGGCCGGCGCCAGAAAGGGCCGCTTGCGCGTGTCCGCGCCGCCGCCGCCGACCGGGGCTGCCCGCCGGTAGAATGCAGGCTTCTTCCCGACCGCCGCCCGCCGCGCCCCGCCTGCATGGAACTGAAATGGCTCGAAGACTTCGTTTCGCTCGCGGAAACGCGCAGCTTTAGCCGGTCTGCCGAACTGCGGCACGTGTCGCAGCCGGCGTTCTCGCGGCGGATCCAGGCGCTGGAGGCGTGGCTCGCGACCGAACTGATCGATCGTTCGGTTTATCCGACGCGGCTCACGCAGGCCGGGCAGATCTTCTACGAGCAGGCGCTGACGATGCTGTCGCAGGCGCACGAGGCGCGCACGCTGCTGCGCGGCCACGTCGGCGCGCCGGTGCCGACGATCGAGTTCGCGGTGCCGCACACGCTGTCGCTCACGTATTTTCCGCGCTGGCTGCAGCGGATCGAGGCGAAGATGGGCCAGGTCCACACGCGGCTGCGCGCGCTGAATGTGCACGACGCGGTGCTGTCGCTCGTCGAGGGCGGCTGCGATCTCGTGATGGGCTACCACCACCCGAGCCATCCGGTCGCGCTCGACCCGGCGCGCTACGACATGCTGGTCCTCGGCAGCGAGCCGATCAGCCCGTTCTCGGCGCCCGGCCGCGCCGGCCGGCCGCGCCATACGCTGCCGGGCGCGGCCGACGCGCGCGTGCCGTACCTGTCGTATACGCCGAACGCGTATCTCGGCCGGATGACCGAGGTCATCATCGCGAACGCGCCGACCCGGCTGTTCCTCGACCGCGTCTACGAGACCGACATGGCCGAAGGGCTGAAGGCGATGGCGCTCGCGGGCCACGGCGTCGCGTTCCTGCCGCACAGCGCGGTCGAGGATTCGGTCGCGGGCGGCCGGCTGATCCGGCTCGACCGGTCGGCGCGCGGCGGCGCGCATCCGTTCACGCTGACGATGGAGATCCGGCTGTACTGCGACAAGCTCGCGCTGCAGGGCGACGATCCGCGCCAGAAACTCGTGCGCGCGCTGTGGGAGGTCGTGCGCGACGAGCTGCGCGACACCCCGAATTAACCGCCGGCGGTTAATCGACCGCCGCCGGTCGGTCGCGGCCGGCTGACGGCGGCCTTGCGGTGCCTGTCGGGCGGCTGTCCGGCGGCCGGCCCGCGCGCATGCCAGCCGATTTTTTCGCCGGCGCGATGCACGGCCGATCGCGGGCGTTCTTGCGCAAATCGACCGCGGATTTGCGAAAAATCGCGATCATGCAAGAAACGCATAATCGAATAAGCAAACGGCATTGGATAAAAAAAACGGGTTTTTCGACAATGTGCGCAATCCGTTGAACGTTGGAGCTTCCATGTCTTCGCAACAGCAGTCCATCCCGTCCTACCTGCACGCCGACGATCTCGGCCCGTGGGGCAACTACCTTCAGCAGGTCGATCGCGTCGCGCCGTACCTCGGTTCGCTGTCGCGCTGGCTCGAAACGCTGAAGCGTCCGAAGCGCATCCTGATCGTCGATTGCCCCATCGAGCTCGATAACGGCACCGTCGCGCACTTCGAAGGCTATCGCGTGCAGCACAACGTGTCGCGCGGCCCGGGCAAGGGCGGCGTGCGCTACCACCAGGACGTGACGCTGTCGGAAGTGATGGCGCTGTCCGCATGGATGTCGGTGAAGAACGCGGCCGTGAACGTGCCGTACGGCGGTGCGAAGGGCGGCATCCGCGTGGACCCGCGCAAGCTGTCGCGGGGTGAGCTCGAGCGCGTGACGCGCCGCTACACCAGCGAAATCGGCATCATCATCGGGCCGAACACCGACATTCCGGCGCCGGACGTCAACACCAACGAACAGGTGATGGCGTGGATGATGGACACGTACTCGATGAACCAGGGCCAGACGTCGACCGGCGTCGTGACCGGCAAGCCGATCGCGCTCGGCGGTTCGCTCGGTCGCAAGGAAGCGACGGGCCGCGGCGTGTTCGTCGTCGGCTCGGAAGCGGCGAAGAAGAAGGGGCTGGAAATCGAAGGCGCGCGCATCGCGGTGCAGGGCTTCGGCAACGTCGGCGGCATCGCGGCGAAGCTGTTCCAGGAAGCCGGCTCGAAGGTGATCGCGGTGCAGGATCACACGGGCACGATCTACCAGCCGGCCGGCCTCGATTCGAACAAGCTGCTCGACCACGTCGCACGCACGGGCGGCGTCGCGGGCTTCGAAGGCGCCGAGCCGATGCCGAACGACGAGTTCTGGACGGTCGAGACCGACATCCTGATCCCGGCGGCGCTGGAAAACCAGATCACCGAGAAGAACGCGGCGAAGATCCGCACGAAGATCATCGTCGAAGGCGCGAACGGCCCGACGACGACGGCGGCGGACGACATCCTGAGCGCGAACGGCGTGCTCGTGATCCCCGACGTGATCGCGAACGCCGGTGGCGTGACCGTCTCGTACTTCGAATGGGTGCAGGATTTCTCGAGCTTCTTCTGGACGGAAGACGAGATCAACCACCGCCTCGAGCGCGTGATGCGCGAAGCGTTCGCCGGCGTGTGGGCGGTCGCGGAAGAGCACAAGGTGACGGTGCGTACGGCGGCGTTCATCGTCGCGTGCAAGCGCATCCTGATGGCGCGCGAAATGCGTGGCCTCTACCCCTGATCGTTGACTATGATCCATTCATGACGCAATCCCCCCGATTGCGGAAATGAACCCTCGCGGGCGATGCCGGATCCGGCCTCGCCCGCGCGCGCATTCGGGCGCCAGGAGCCGGGAGGAAGGCTTCGTGCAGGGCGATTCGTAGTGCGGTAAACAACCAGTACTTTCAAAAATATTACTTTGATACACTGGCGCGGGTTTTAGCCAAGGAGATGACCAAAATGAAATACCACAAGGCAGTCCTGATGGTCGCGGCGCTTTGCGCGTTCGCAAGCGGCGCGCATGCTCAGGAGACGGGCACGCTGAAGAAGATCAAGGACACGGGCGTGATCGCGCTGGGCCACCGCGAATCGTCGATTCCGTTCTCCTATTACGACCAGAACCAGCAGGTGGTCGGCTATTCGCGCGAATTCCAGATGAAGATCGTGGACGCGGTGAAGAAGAAGCTGAACCTGCCGAACCTGCAGGTGAAGAACATCCCCGTCACGTCGCAGAACCGCATTCCGCTCGTGCAGAACGGCACGGTCGACATCGAGTGCGGCTCGACGACCAACAACACCGAGCGCCAGCAGCAGGCTGCGTTCTCCGACACGATCTTCGTGATCGGCACGCGCCTGATGACGAAGAAGGATTCGGGCGTCAAGGATTTCGCCGACCTGAAGGGCAAGACGGTCGTGACGACCGCCGGCACGACGTCGGAGCGCCTGCTGCGCAAGATGAACAACGACAAGCAGCTGGGCATGAACATCATCAGCGCGAAGGATCATGGCGATTCCTTCAACACGCTGGAATCGGGCCGCGCGGTCGCGTTCATGATGGATGACGCGTTGCTCGCGGGCGAGCGCGCGAAGGCGAAGCAGCCGGGCGAGTGGGTGATCGTCGGCACGCCGCAATCGGAAGAAGCCTACGGCTGCATGATGCGCAAGGGCGATGCCGACTTCAAGAAGGTCGTCGACGACGCGATCTCGCAAGTCGAGAAGTCGGGCGAAGCCGCGAAGATCTACGCGAAGTGGTTCGAGAATCCGATCCCGCCGAAGGGGCTGAACCTGAACTTCCCGTTGTCCGATTCGATGAAGAAGCTGTACGCGAACCCGAACGACAAGGCACTCGACTGACCGCACGGCCGTTGATGCAGAAATGACGCTAATGAGACGGAAGAGGCCACGCTTCTTCCGTCTCTTTTTGCTGGAGTCTTGCCCATGTCTTACCACTGGAACTGGGGCATCTTCCTGAGCCCCGTGTCGACCGGCGAGCCGACGACTTATTTCGGATGGCTGATGTCCGGCTTCTGGGTGACGATCGAAGTGTCGCTCGTCGCCTGGGTCATCGCGCTGATCGTCGGGTCGCTGTTCGGCGTGCTGCGCACCGCGCCGAACAAATGGTTGTCCGCGATCGGCACCGTGTACGTGTCGATCTTCCGGAACATTCCGCTGATCGTGCAGTTCTTCGTCTGGTATCTCGTGATACCCGAGCTGCTGCCCGCGTCGATCGGGACCTGGATCAAGCAGTTGCCGCCGACCACGCAGTTCTTTACCGCGTCGATCGTCTGTCTGGGCCTGTTCACCGGCGCGCGCGTGTGCGAACAGGTGCGCTCGGGGATCAACGCGCTGCCGAAGGGCCAGCGCGCGGCCGGTCTCGCGATGGGCTTCACGCAATGGCAGACGTATCGCTACGTGCTGCTGCCCGTTGCGTACCGGATCATCGTGCCGCCGCTCACGTCGGAATTCCTGAACATCTTCAAGAACTCCGCCGTCGCGTCGACGATCGGCCTGCTCGACCTGTCCGCGCAGGCGCGCCAGCTCGTCGACTACACCGCGCAGACGTACGAGTCGTTCATCGCCGTCACGCTCGCGTACGTGATCATCAACCTCGTCGTGATGGCGTTCATGCGCTGGATCGAAGGCCGCACGCGGCTGCCCGGCTATATCGGAGGCAAGTGATGCATCAGTTCGACTGGAGTAGTATTCCCGGCGCGCTGCCGACGCTGTGGACGGGGGCGGTCGTCACGTTCCAGATCACGCTGATCGCGATCGTGGTCGGGATCGTCTGGGGCACGCTGCTGGCGCTGATGCGGCTGTCGGGCGTCAAGCCGCTCGCATGGTTCGCGCAGGGCTACGTGACGGTGTTCCGCTCGATCCCGCTCGTGATGGTGCTGCTGTGGTTCTTCCTGATCGTGCCGCAGCTGCTGCAGGGCGTGCTCGGGCTGTCGCCGACGATCGACATCCGCCTCGCGTCGGCCATGGTCGCGTTCTCGCTGTTCGAAGCCGCGTATTATTCCGAGATCATCCGCGCCGGCATCCAGGCGGTGCCGCGCGGGCAGGTGAATGCCGCGTTCGCGCTCGGCATGAACTACGCGCAGGCGATGCGCCTCGTGATCCTGCCGCAGGCGTTCCGCGCGATGGTGCCGCTGCTGCTCACGCAGGCGATCGTCCTGTTCCAGGATACGTCGCTCGTGTACGTGATCAGTCTCGCGGACTTCTTCCGCACGGCGGCCAACATCGGCGATCGCGACGGCACGACCGTCGAGATGGTCCTGTTCGCCGGCGCATGTTATTTCGTGATTTGCTCGTTGGCGTCTGCTCTCGTCAAGGGTCTCCAGAAAAAGGTCACAAGATGATTTCCATCAAGAACGTTTCGAAGTGGTACGGCCAGTTTCAGGTCCTCACCGACTGCACGACCGAGGTCAAGAAAGGCGAAGTGGTCGTCGTGTGCGGCCCGTCGGGCTCGGGCAAGTCGACGCTGATCAAGACCGTCAACGGCCTCGAGCCGTTTCAGCAGGGCGAGATCCTCGTGAACGGCCAGTCGGTCGGCGACAAAAAGACGAACCTGTCGAAGCTGCGCTCGAAGGTCGGGATGGTGTTCCAGCATTTCGAGCTGTTCCCGCATCTGTCGATCACCGAGAACCTGACGCTCGCGCAGGTCAAGGTGCTCGGCCGCGGCAAGGACGAAGCGACCGAGAAGGGCATGAAGCTGCTCGAGCGCGTCGGCCTGAAGGCGCATGCGCACAAGTTCCCGGGGCAGCTGTCGGGCGGCCAGCAGCAGCGTGTCGCGATCGCGCGCGCGCTGTCGATGGACCCGATCGCGATGCTGTTCGACGAACCGACGTCCGCGCTCGATCCCGAGATGATCAACGAAGTGCTCGACGTGATGGTCGAACTCGCGCAGGAAGGGATGACGATGATGGTCGTCACGCACGAGATGGGCTTCGCGAAGAAGGTCGCGCATCGCGTGATCTTCATGGACAAGGGCGCGATCGTCGAGGACGACCGCAAGGACGATTTCTTCTCGAATCCGAAATCGGAACGCGCGAAGGACTTCCTCGCGAAGATCCTGCACTGAGCGTTCGCGCGTTTCGCGCGCGTCCACGCGAAAACCGCCCGGCATCGAGCCGGGCGGTTTTTTTCGGCCGCCGGTCGCGTGCGTTACCAGCTGTAGCGGTAGCCGACCTGCCCGACGATGCCGCGCCGGTAATCGCCGCCGATGTTGCGCGCGATTTTCGCGTTCGCGTAGAGCTCGCCCGACTTGCCGAAGCTCGCGCTCACGCCGACCCCGAGCTCGTACCAGGTGCGGCCGAGGTGCGTCGCGAACGGCGTGCCGCCGACGACGGTCTGGCCCGGCGACAGGAAGTCGTGCAGCACGTCGGCCGTGAAGTACGGCGTCGCGGCGCCGCCGCCCGCATCCGACTGGAGGTTCGGCCGGAAGATGCGCACGCCGACGCGGCCGCGCAGCGCGTTCGTCGTCGTGCCCGATACGGCCGACACGTTGTCGTTGAACCCGTTCAGCTTCAGGTACTGGTACATCAGCTGCGCCTGCGGTTCGATCGCGATCGGCGTGCCGCCGATCGCGAACGGCTTGCCGACTTCCTGCGACAGCGCAATACCGAAACCGTTCTGCGACGCCTCGTTGCCGTAGCTGTCGCGATAGCGGTTGCCGTAGTGCGTGACCTGCCCGACGCTGTCGAAGTAGGTGCCGTCCGGCAGATAGCGCGTCCAGTAGCCGCCGACGCTCTGCGCGTGCATCTCGACCGAGCCCGTCGAGGTCGACAGGTCCTGCGCGTCGGCGCGCGCCATGTCGCTGAAACTCGCGTTCGACACGCCGATGCTGGCGGTCACGCCCGCATGCGTGCTGCCCGCGCCGTTCGGCGCCTGGTCGAGCGTCCAGTCCTTGCCGAACTGCGCGAAGAACGTGCGCTCGTCGGCCGCGAAGCGGCCCGCGTTCGCATCGAGGCTCTGGCCGCCGATGCGCCCCCATACGCCGTCGCGGTTGCCCGGCTGCTGCTTCTCGACGTTGTAGATGTCGCCGACGCGCTCGTGCAGCTTGCCGAGCGTGGAGAAGCCGTAGTCGGCGTTCAAGAGCGGCGTGAGCGCGTAGCCGGCGACGCCCGGGCGGTACGCGAGCGTGCCGCCGTTGCCGTTCCCGTTGTTGCCGCCGTCGCCGCCGCCGGACGGGTGGATCGGGTCGCCGGGGTCGGTCTGGTCGAGCTGCGAGCGAAGGTACCAGCCGTTCGCGTCGCTTTGACCGCCGCGATAGAGCCGGTATTCGTACGCGCCGGCCTGGACGGGCCCGGCGAGATGGAAGGCCGACGCGGTGGTCGTGCCGCCGTTGGCCGTGACGACCACCGGAATCCCGTCGCCGGTCGTCTGCGCGCCGGTGCCGGCCGTATTGGCGATCTTCAGGCCGGTCGTGCCGTTCGCGGCGCCGCCGTTCACGATCAGCCGGTCGGTCGGCGACGCGTCGGCGCCGAGATACGTGTTGAGCGCGATCGTGCCGCCGCGGCCGACATAGTTGCCGGTCGTCAGCGTCTTGTAGCTGCCCGTGAGCGTCGGCGAACCGACGGGGGCGGCGAACGCGACGAGGCCCGCGTTGCTCAGGCTGCTCAGGACCGAGCTGCCCGTCATGCGCCACGTGCTCGAGCCGTCGACCCTCAGCGCGACCGGATCGATCTTGCCGGTCAGCGTCGTGCCGTACCCGAGGAACACGTTGCCGGTGCTCGATGCGTCGGAGACGATGTCGCCCGCGAGGTTCACGCCCAATGCGTTGAACGTCACGTTGCTGCCGTTCGCAAGGTTCAGCAGCGTGCCGTTGCCGGCCGTCACGACCGTGCCGTTTACCGTGATGTCGGCCTTGCCGCCGCGCGCGGCGAAGGCCGGCCCGGCGACGGACGTCACGCTACCGCCCTGGACCAGGACCGAACTCGTCGCGCCGCTCGCGAGCATATCCGACGTCAGCACGCCGGCCGTCGCGCCCTTGAGCGTCGTGCCGTGCAGTTCGAGCAAGCCGCCGCTGTCCGCGGTTGCGCCGTTGCCGGCCGCGCTGTCGATCGACGAATCCGTACCGGTGATACGCCCGCCGTGCAGCGCGACGCTGCCGTCGGCAGCGCTACCCGACGTGGTGAGCGTCACACCCGACAGCGTGGCTGCCGCACCATCCATCACGATCGCATGCGCACCGGCGCCGGTCGTCGCGATGGTCGTGCCGTCGGCCAAGAACGCCGAATCGGCGCTCGACACGTAGACGCCGCGCGCATTGGTACCGGAGGTGCGGACGACCGTCGTCGGATAGGTCGCGATGAGCGCGCTCGTGCCGGTCGACGTGACGCCGTCGGCGCCGTTGCCGGTCGTGGCGATCTGCATATCGGACAGTGAGATCGTTGTGTTCGCGCCGAGGTTGCGGATCCCGCTGCCCGATCCGCCCGTTGCGATCGAGGTCGCGCCGGCCACGATACCACCGCGCGTGACGGTCGGGTCGATCAGCACGCCGTCGGCGCTGCCGTTCGCGATCACGGTGCCGGCGCCCGACATCGAGACCCATGTGCCGGCGCCCGTCAGGCGTACGCCCGCGATGCCGTCGTCGGCTTCGATCGAGCCGGTGTTGGCGAGTAGCGCCGATGCCCCCTGCACGAGCGCGCCGGTGCCATCGGACACGCGGATCGTCGACGCGTTGTTTACCGCGCCTAACGTGCCGACGACGACGCCCGTCGAGTCGGCGCCGGTCAGCAACACCGTATTGCGGTTATCGAACGTGCCGAGGTTTTGCGCGACGAAGCCCGTCACGCCGGCGGTCGACGACGTCACGGCGGCATGGTTGGTCAGCGTCGTCGCGACCAGGCCACCGGTGTTTGCGCCGGCGAGGTCGTGCGCCTGCCCGTCGACGACGCCCGCGATCGCGCCGGCCGCGTTCAGGTTGATCGTCGCGCCGGCGTCGATCGTGCCGTTCGCGCCGCCCTCGACCGCGATCGCGATGCCGTTCGCGCCGTTGACGTTGTAGGTCGCGTTGCCGGTCGACAGCGTCGTGCCGGCGTCGGTCGCGAGCACGCCATGCGCACGCTGGCCGTTGACGTCGGTCGTCAGCGTGCCGGCCGCCGACGCGCCCGTGTACGCCGCGCCGCCCGCGACGCGGAACAGCGTCGAGTCGTCGGTGTCGACGCTGAGGTGCTGCGCGGCCACGTTGATCTTCGAGCCCGCGCCGTATGCGTAGAAGCCGATCTGGTTCGTGCCTGACATGAAGGCCGGCACCGCGTTCGCGCCGACGTCGATCGTCGCGCCCGAGCGTGCGTGCACGCCGATCGCGCCGGTGCCCGTCAGGTTGAGCGCGCCGTCGAGCGTGGCCTTCGCAAGCGGCCCTTCGGCCCACACGCCGTAGTTGCGCGTGCCCGACGCGGGATCGAGGCCGCCGGCCACGTCGATCGTGCCGGTCGACGTCGCGGCGGTCGCTTGCGTGCCGGTGCCGAGCACCATCACGCCGATGCCGTTCACGCCATTCAGCGTGATCGTGCCGGTGTTGGTCACGGTCGCGGCCGTATCGGCCGCGAGCATGCCGACGTTGGCGAGCGGCGTGCCGGGCGCCGTGCCGTTGACGACGATCGCTCCCGCGTTGGTCAACGTGCCGGACGTCGAGCCGATGCTCGCGAGCGCGGCGCCGTTCTGTGTCTGCGAGCCGATCACGATCGTGCCGAGGTTGCTCGCGGTGCCCGATGCGCCGAGCAGGATGCCGTATGCGTGCGCGGCGAGCGCGACGTCGCTTGCCGTGCCGCCGGGTGCGTACTGGGCCGCGCGGCCGAGATAGATCGTGCCGCCGGCCTGGTTCGTGAAGCTGCCGCCGTCGACGAGGCCGCCGATCACCTGGCTGTCGAGCGTCGTCGCGTTGACGCCGACGTTGATCGTGCCGGCGTTCGACCCGGTCGCGCCGTCTGTCACACCTACCGCGTAGTTCTGCAGGTTCGGCTGGTTGCCGTCGAGCGTCCACGCGCCGACGTTCATCACGCCGTTGTTGACGAACGAGGTGCCCGTTCCGCTTGCGTACACGCCGTTGCCTTCCGTGTAAGCGTTGAAGCCGAAGTTGGCGGGCGGCGCGCTGCCGCTCGTGTCGAAGTTGTCGCCGGATGCGTAGCCGGACGAGATCGTGCCGTTGTTGACGCCGCTTGCACCGCTCAGCAGGCGCACCAGCGTGAAGTCGCCCGACAGGCGCCCGTCGTTGATGAAGTGCGCACCGTTTTCCGCGAGGACGGCCGAGCTCGGGACGATCGTGTTGGTGCCGCGGAAGTCGATCTGGCCTTCCTTGCCGATCTGCAGCGTCGCGTTCGCGCCCGTGCCGTGCATGACTGACAGGAAATCGATCGGCAGCGTGTTCTTGTCGCCCGCGGACACGGTGTTCTGATACTGGAAGCTTTGCTGCGAGAACGTCACGGCCTGGCTGAACGCGCTGTCGTAGGCGGCCTGCGAGCCGAGCGCGCCGCTTTGCACCGAGCGCACGAGAAAGTCGTTGTACGCGGCAAGCGATGCGGCGTCGGTGACCTTCCACGTACTGCCGTCGAACGCGGTGAAGGTGCCCGCGTAGGCCGGCACGTCGAGCTGGCGGCTGCCGACGGCACCGCCGTCCGCAAGATAGTCGCCGGTGGTGAACTGAATCTGGTTGCGCGAGTTCCAGGTGACGGTGCTTGTCGTGGAGCCCGTACCGTCCGCGAAGGTAAGGTCGGTCCCCTTCGCGGCGATCGAGATCGCGTTGCCGGCTGCGTCGGGCGCGTTCGCCGCATTGCCGATCGACACGTTGAGCGATCCGCCGGTGGCGGCGACGGTGCCGATGCGCGTGTTCACGTACTGATCGCCGTTCACGTCGTGGTAGACGGGCACTTCGGTCGCGCCGGCCGTCGACGCGGAAAACGCGGACGAGTCGTAGGTCGCGACCGACGTGCGGGTGCCGGTGATCGAGTCGGGCGTGCTCACGCTGTGCGTCTTGCCGCCGAGCGACAGCAGCGGCTGGTTCGGGTTGCCCGACACGATGGTCGTGCTGCCGATCGGCGTGAGCGTGTAGCCCGGGTCGCCGCCGGCGCCGGTCCATGCGCCCGACACGCCGACGGTGTCGCCGCCCGACACGGTGGTGGCACCGGCCAGGTTGTCGTTGACGGTCGGGCTGAAACTGCCGAGCGCGCAGGTGCCGCCGCTCGCGACGGCCGCGCCGCTGCCGCAGGTCGATGCATGCGCGCCGCCGGCCGACAGCATGGCCAGCAATGCGCCGAGCGCTACCGCGCGGCGGTTCGTGCCCGATGCGCTACCCGAGCGCTTGCCGCGCGCCCGTGCCGTTTCCGCCACCGCGACCCAGCAGCCGGCGGTTTCGCTCCATATCGATCGAAATGAGTGATTCACGACAAGCCCCTATTTCTTGTTTTGAAATGGCATTCGCCGGAATTCGGCGAATTCGCAATCCGCGGTGGAGAAATAATCCGAAAGGGGCGTGCGGCGGCTGTGGCTGCGTATCGCGCCAATCGTGTTTCGTTACACCAGCGATGGGCGGAGTCTACTGATTCGGAGCACGGTCGATTATCGAGAAATCGGGAAATGTGGGGATGCCAACCGTAGTGGGTTGTATTTTTGATTTGTGTGGTTAATCGAACCGAAAGCCATGCAGGTCAATGGACCCGGGGGATGGGGTGAAAATCAGGAATGGCCGGTGGGGTGGGTGGGATACCGCACGGATTGACGGCAACCGATAAGCTAGAATGCACGCCCGAGATTATATTTAATGGGAAGAATTTGCCGTTTCTTGATTTGGTTGTTTTTTATTTTCGCTTGTAAATTAATAAAATCAAGCGAATTTCTCATGGTGCTGATTCATTGCGCCGAATGGCGGCCCGAGTGAAACGGCATCGGCCGAGGCGCGCCGATTTTCACCGGTAAGGGATGCGTCGGCCTCGACGCGAGGTTCGCTCGAGCGGAAAGGACGCAGGTTGCGGCGCGTGCCGTACCGGGTTCAGAAATCGATTGCGTCGTCGGAGTCGCCGTCGGCGGCGGTGGCGAGTGCCTCACGGACCTCGCGCGGCGCGGACGCCGATGCGTCGAGCGCCGGGTTGCGCAGTTTCTCGAGCACACGCTCGGGCACCGGGATCTGCATCCGCGCGGCGACGTCGCCGCACTGGAACATGATCAGCTCGCCCGGCTCGAACGCGGTCCAGACCTCGTTGTCGGTGAGCGGCTGCGTCGCGATCACCGCGACGCGATCTTCGGGCGTCGTGTATTTCGCGAAGTCGATCGACAGGTCCTCGTCGACGAGATGCGCGGTCGAGAACGGCCAGCGCCGCACCAGATAGTGCAGGCGCGTCGAGCAGTGCGCGAAGAGCGCCTGGCCGTTCGACATCAGGAAGTTGAACACGCCGTGATCGGTGATCCCGCGCGTGAGTTCGCCGACGCGCTCGAACAACTCCGGCAGCGGCGGCTGCGCGCCGGGAAAGGCCTCGCGCAGCCCCTGCATCAGCACGCAGAACGCCTGTTCGCTGTCGGTCGTGCCGACCGGGTGGTAGACGCTGCCGTCCATGTTCGGCGCATAGTCCTGCAGGTCGCCGTTATGCGCGAAGATCCAGTGCCGGCCCCACAGCTCGCGCATGAACGGGTGGCTGTTCTCGAGCAGGATGTGCCCCTGCGTCGCCTTGCGGATGTGCGCGATCGTGTTCTTGGACTTGATCGGGTAGCGCTTCACCATTTCGGCGATCGGCGACGTGGCCGATGCCTGGTGATCGATGAATAGGCGGCAGGCCTTGTCCTCGAAGAACGCGATGCCCCAGCCGTCGGCATGGTGATCGGTCAGCCCGCCCCGGGCCGCGAAACCTGTGAAGGAGAATGTGACGTCCGTCGGCGCGGCGCAGTTCATTCCTAAGAGTTGGCACATTTTACTTGGGGCGGCAGGCTGAAGCGGGGGGGTAACGAACCGGGCGAACCCCGGTACAATGCGGCTTCAAGCATATCACCGAGCCCTGAGCGGTAAAAAGCGGATTCCGCTGGCCAAAGGTCCCGTGTTGCGGTTTGCCGTCAGTCGGCCCGCGCACGCGTGTTCCGGCCCCGCCAACGGCAAGCACGTTCCTCACGACGCCTCCTATGACTGCCTCGAACGCTTCCTCCCCGGCGACGCTCGCGCTCGCCCGTCCCGACGACTGGCACCTGCACCTGCGAGACGGCGACATGCTGGCCGCCGTGCTGCCGCACACCGCGCGCCAGTTCGGCCGCGCGATCGTCATGCCGAACCTGAAACCGCCGGTGACGACCACCGCGCAGGCGCAGGCCTATCGCGAGCGCATCCTCGCCGCGCTGCCCGCCGGGATGACGTTCGAACCGCTGATGACGCTGTACCTGACCGACAACACGCCGCCCGACGAGATCCGCCGCGCGCGCGAAAGCGGCTTCGTGCACGGCGTGAAGCTGTACCCGGCCGGCGCGACGACGAATTCCGACCACGGCGTCACCGATCTCGCCAAATGCGCGAAGACGCTCGAGGCGATGCAGGAAACCGGCATGCCGCTGCTCGTGCACGGCGAGGTGACCGATGCGTCGATCGACTTGTTCGACCGCGAGAAGGTGTTCATCGACCGTGTGATGACGCCGCTGCGCCGCGATTTCCCGGGCCTGAAGGTCGTGTTCGAGCACATCACGACGAAGGACGCGGCCGACTACGTGCGCGACGCCGACGCGGCGCCCGGCCTGCTCGGCGCGACGATCACCGCGCATCACCTGCTGTACAACCGCAACGCGCTGTTCGTCGGCGGGATTCGCCCGCATTACTACTGCCTGCCCGTGCTGAAGCGCGAAACGCATCGCGTGGCGCTGGTCGAGGCCGCGACGTCGGGCAACCCGCGTTTCTTCCTGGGCACCGACAGCGCGCCGCATGCGCGCGACGCGAAGGAAACCGCGTGCGGCTGCGCCGGCTGCTACACGGCGCTGCACGCGCTCGAACTGTACGCGGAAGCGTTCGACACGGCCGGCGCGCTCGACAAGCTGGAAGGGTTCGCGAGCTTCTTCGGCGCCGATTTCTACGGGCTGCCGCGCAGCGCCGAGACGGTCACGCTGCGCCGCGAGGCGTGGGAACTGCCGCGCGAGATCTTCGCGGGCGACACGCCGGTCGTGCCGTTGCGCGGCGGCGAGACGATCGGCTGGAAACTGGCATGACCGTTGCGCCGCCGCGCGGGTCCGGCCATGCGGCCGGCCGCATGGCGGCGGATTTCGCGCGGATCGACTGGTCCGCGCCGTGGCTCGGACCCTATGCGGAGCCGGGCCGCGCCGTCCAGGCGGCCGTATTGGCGGGTGACACCGCGCTGCTCGATGCGCTGAATGGCGCGTTGCGCGACGGCGCGCGTGTCAGCGGTCGCGGCAGGCCGCTGCGGTTCGTGCCGCAGGCCGCGCTGCCGCCCGGCATCGCATACGAAACCCATGTCGCCGACACCGGCGGGGTGCCGACTCGCCACCATCTTCACGACTTCTTCAATGCACTCGTCTGGTTCGCGTATCCGCGCACCAAGGCCGCGCTGAACGCGCGTCAGGCCGCCGCGATCGACGCGGCGGGCGGTGTCGGGCCCGTGCGCGGTTCGCTGCGCGACGCGCTCACGCTGTTCGACGAGAACGCCGCGCTGTTCGTCACGGCCGACCGCGCGCTCGCCGCTGCGCTGCGCGGCTTCGACTGGCCGCGGCTGCTGGTCGCCGCGCGCGACGCGTGGGGCACGCGCTGCGAAGCGCGGCTCGTCGGCCATGCGCTGCTCGAACAGCTCGTGACGCCTTACAAGTCCTGCACCGCGCACACGTGGATCGTCGAAGTGAGCGCCGACTATTTTTCATGGCCCGACGCGCAGCGCAACGCGCATGTCGACACGCGGGTGGCCGCCGAACTCGCGACGCGCGCGCTGACGAGCCGCGATTTCGCGCCGCTGCCGGTACTCGGTGTACCGGGCTGGTGCGCCGCGAATGCCGATGCCGCGTTTTATGACGATCCGGCGGTATTCCGCAGCGGCCGACGCGTGCGTGCTGCCGGCGGCGGCGCGCAGTGCTAGAATGCGCGTCGCAAAGCAGGCCAGGCAGTCGCGGCCTCGCCGCCTTCGGGCGCGCGGGGGCGAGGAAAGTCCGGACTCCACAGGGCAGGGTGATGGCTAACGGCCATCCGTGGCGACACGCGGAACAGGGCAACAGAAAGCAAACCGCCGATGGCCCGGCGCAAGCCGGGATCAGGTAAGGGTGAAACGGTGCGGTAAGAGCGCACCGCGGCGACGGCGACGTCCGCCGGCACGGTAACCTCCACCCGGAGCAATTCCAAGTAGGCAGGCGTGCATCTTCGGATGCAGGACGGGGCCCCCGTCTCGCCTGCGGGTAGGAAGCTTGAGCGCGTCAGCAATGGCGCGCCTAGAGGAATGGCTGCCACGCGTGGCGCGCTTCGGCGCGCGGCGTGCACAGAATCCGGCTTATCGGCCTGCTTTGCCGTTCGAATGCGAAAGGGCCGGCGTCTCCTTGCGGAGCGCCGGCCCTTTTTTCATGCGTGCGCGCGGTGCGTTCAGGCGGCGACGATGTCGAACGAATGCGTGAGTTCGGCCGTCTTCGCGATCATGATCGACGCGGAGCAGTACTTGTCGTGCGACAGGTTGATCGCCCGCTCGACCGTGCCCGGGTTCAGGTTGCGGCCGGTGACGGTGAAGTGGAAGTGCACCTTCGTGAACACCTTCGGGTCTTCGCTCGCGCGCTCGGCCTTCAGCGTGACCGAGCAGCCGGTGACTTCCTGGCGGCTCTTCTTCAGGATCAGCACGACGTCATAGGCCGTGCAGCCACCGGTGCCGAGCAGCACCATTTCCATCGGACGCGGCGCGAGGTTGTGGCCGCCGCCCTCGGGCGCGCCGTCCATCGCGACGAGATGCCCGCTGCCGGTCTCGGCGGAAAACGCCATGCCGTCCTGGCCCATCCAGCTTACTTTGCATTCCATGCTTGCACTCCAGCGTTGCCTGATTCGGATTCGATCCGGCATTGTAGCCCGCAGCGCAACGGTCGGCTGATGCGCTGCACGACGTGCAATGCCGGCGCCGTGCGGACAGGGCGTCCGACGGCAATTTCCCTGCTTCTTTTAGGGGTTCTGCTCTAGATGACGGAGATTCCTGTTCCCGGGCGTCGGAATCATGCCATTGATTTAAAAGGGAAAATCATTGTTTTCGAGCGTCACCTCGTGAATTTCGCATTATGGTTTTGGATTTCGCCATGCAAATTTTCTTGTTCAGTCGGCGACGCATTCGTATAATGAGCCTCATTGGTTGTCGCGCTGCGGCAACCTCCGAATGTCTCCTCCACCCTCCTCCTAAGGTGGATTAAGCCCGAACCAGCCGTTCGGGCTTTTTTTCGTCCCGTGCAAACATCGGCGCGCGGCTTGCGCGCGCCGGCAGCGTCACGCGGGCTGCCGTGCGGCAGGCGGCGATGCCGCGTCGGGCGCCGCGCCGCGCGAGCGCGTGTCAGGCGCAGGTGCATGGACGGCTGACGCATGGCCGTGACTGCGCGCGCAGAAGTGGCGGACGCGTTCGCGCACCGCGCGCAGGCGGGCGACGCGATCCTCGGCATGAGCGTTCCGGGCGTCGGCGATGCGCGCATCGAGCGCGTCGAGCTTGGCTTCGCAGCCGGTGTGAGCGGCGACGGCAGGCGCCGCGATGGCCAGCAGCGCGGCTGCGAGAAAGGGCGTAAGTCTTTGTTTCATCATGCTTGTTTGTTGTTTTCCGGGTTCGGCCGGTCGGGCGCGGCAAGGTCAGGTGCCGCGCGTCGACGGGTGCCGCCCCAGACGCTCGGTTCGCCTGGCTGGTTGGGGCACGACCGAATTTTGGCCCATTTCGGCCGCCGCGGACACGGGACGTGGATTCCCTTTGACCGCTTCGCCGTATTTCCTTTATAATTCAGGGCTTTTCCGCTTTCATGCCCACGGAAAAAGAACAGGGAGAGCCTGCACCGCGCCTCGAAGCGCACACAGACAAGCAGGAAGAACACATCGGGCAAAGCATTTTTTTTGGATCGATCATGAAGACGTTTTCCGCAAAAGCCCATGAGGTGACGCGCGAATGGTACGTGATTGACGCGACGGATAAGGTTCTCGGCCGTGTTGCCAGCGAAGTGGCACGCCGTCTGCGCGGCAAGCACAAGCCTGAGTTCACCCCGCACGTCGACACTGGTGATTTCATCATCATCATCAACGCGAGCAAGTTGAAGGTCACGGGCAACAAGACGCTGGACAAGAAGTACTACCGTCACTCGGGTTACCCGGGCGGTATCTATGAAACGACGTTCGGCAAGATGCAAGAACGCTTCCCGGGCCGCGCGCTCGAGAAGGCGGTCAAGGGCATGCTGCCGAAGGGCCCGCTCGGCTACGCGATGATCAAGAAGCTGAAGGTCTACGCAGAAGCGACGCATCCGCACTCGGCTCAACAGCCGAAGGCGCTCGAGATCTAAGGGGACCCACATGATCGGTAACTGGAACTACGGTACGGGCCGCCGCAAGAGCGCAGTCGCACGTGTCTTCATCAAGGCTGGCAAGGGCGACATCATCGTCAACGGCAAGCCCATCGCTGACTACTTCTCGCGCGAAACGTCGCTGATGATCGTGCGTCAACCGCTGGAACTCACGAACCACGGCCAGACGTTCGACATCAAGGTGAACGTGAACGGCGGCGGTGAAACGGGCCAGGCAGGCGCAGTGCGCCACGGCATCACCCGTGCACTGATCGACTACGATGCGACGCTGAAGCCGTCGCTGTCGAGCGCAGGCTTCGTCACGCGCGATGCGCGTGAAGTCGAGCGTAAGAAGGTCGGTCTGCGCAAGGCACGCCGCGCAAAGCAGTTCTCGAAGCGTTAATTCCGCTTCATGGCCTCGCCGCCCCTCGGGTGGCGTCCGCCGGAAAAACCGCCAGCTTCCAAGCTGGCGGTTTTTTTATGCCCGCTTTTTGCCTGTCCCGGGCCGCCGCCGCGGCCGCCCGCGCGGGCACGTTTGACGAAATCGACAAGAACCTATTGATTTCATGGACTTCAGCACGATCTTCTGATCGGCCCTACAATAGCGGCTAAAGCTTTTTGGAGAGTTCGAATGAACGCTGTTACCGAATCCGCAGCAACGACGACCGATATGCCGCTTCCGTTTGTCTTTACCGACGCGGCGGCCGACAAGGTCAAGCAACTGATCGACGAAGAGGGCAACCCCGACCTCAAGCTGCGCGTGTTCGTGCAGGGTGGCGGCTGCTCCGGCTTCCAGTATGGCTTCACGTTCGACGAGGAAGTCAACGAGGACGACACCGTGATGGACAAGAACGGCGTCCAGCTCCTGATCGATTCGATGAGCTACCAGTATCTGGTCGGCGCCGAGATCGACTACAAGGACGATCTCAACGGCGCCCAGTTCGTGATCAAGAACCCGAACGCGACCACCACCTGCGGGTGCGGTTCGTCGTTCTCGGTCTGAGCGCGCATCCGATCCGCGCCGGTTCGCCGGCATGAAAAACGGGGCTTCATGCCCCGTTTTTTTATACCCGTCTGCCGTGCTGCGTCCGCCGCACCGCAGGTCTCGCGTCAGCGCGGATAGAGCGCGCCGAGCACGCGATTGCCGGCTGCGCCGGTAACCGTCGCGAGATTGCCGGGCTGGCGCGCGGTGAAGCGGTACGCAAGCCACGCGAACGCGAGCGCCTCGACCTGCTGCGGCGGCACGCCGAGCGCCGCCGTCGTATCGACGGTGGCCGGCACGCCGGCCTCGCGCAGCGCGTGCCGCAGCGCGTCGAGCAACACCGGATTGCGCGCGCCGCCGCCGCAGACGAAGACGGCCTTGCAGCCCGACGCGTGTTTGGCCACCTCGCGTGCGACCGACACCGCGGTCAGCACGGTGAGCGTCGCCTGCACGTCCTCCGGCGCGACCTGGGCGAACGCGGCGAGCTTCGCGTCGAGCCATGCGGGATTGAACAGGTCGCGGCCGGTGCTTTTCGGTGGCGGCGCGGCGAAATACGGTTCGTCGAGCAGTGCATCGAGCAGCGGCGCGTGCACGGTGCCGCGCGCGGCGAACTTGCCGCCGTCGTCGTACGGCTTGCCCAGATGCCGGGTCGCCCATGCGTCGATCAGTGCGTTCGCGGGGCCGCAGTCGAAGCCGCGCACGTCGCCGCCGTCGCTGGGCAGGATCGTGATGTTGCTGATCCCGCCGAGATTGCAGACGACGCGCGTTTCGCCGGGCGCACCGAACACCGTGGCATGGAAGGCCGGCGCGAGCGGCGCGCCGTGGCCGCCGGCGGCCACGTCGCGGCTGCGGAAATCGGCGATCACGTCGACCTGGGTCAGTTCGGCGAGCAGCGCCGGGTTGTTGAGCTGCCGCGTATAGCCGCGCTCGGGGCGATGACGCACCGTCTGCCCGTGCACGCCGATCGCGCGGATTTCGTCGCGCGACAGTCCGGCCGTGCGCTGCAATTCGTGGCAGCACACCGCATAGCGCGTGACGAGCGCGTTCGCCGCGAGCGATTCGCGGTCGATCTCGTCGTCGCCGGGTTGTTGCAGCGCGAACAACGCGTCGCGCAGCGATTGCGCGAAGCCGACGAACGCTTCCGCGAGCACGACCGGCGCGCGGCCGGCCTCGAAACGCACGGCGACGCCGTCGACGCCGTCCATGCTGGTTCCCGACATCAGCCCGAAGTAGATGCCGTCGGCCGGATGGGCATTTTGCGGCTGTCGTTGCGGCACGTTGGGTTCTCCTGGATCGTGCGGCGCGGGCCGGTGCCGCGCGCCTTGCGCCCGATTATCCGCGCAACCTGACGCGCCGTTAAGCGATGCGCGCGCAAGTTATGGGAAAATCCCTGTTTTTGCGACATTCTTCCCGGCACCGATGAGCACCGAACCCAGTTCCAAGCCTGTTTTCCCGATCACCGACGAAGTCCGGCATGCGCTCGCCGTCACGAAGCGCGGCGTCGACGAACTGCTGATCGAGGAAGAGTTCGCGCAGAAGCTCGCGCGCAGCGCGGCCACGAACACGCCGCTTCGCATCAAGCTCGGCCTCGACCCGACCGCGCCCGACATCCACATCGGCCACACGGTCGTGCTGAACAAGATGCGTCAGCTGCAGGACCTCGGCCACACGGTGATCTTCCTGATCGGCGATTTCACGTCGCTGATCGGCGATCCGTCGGGCCGCAATGCGACGCGCCCGCCGCTCACGCGCGAGCAGATCGAATCGAACGCGAAGACCTACTTCGAGCAGGCCGCCCTCGTGCTCGATCGTGAAAAGACCGAAATCCGCTACAACAGCGAATGGTCGATGCCGCTCGGCGCGGACGGGATGATCAAGCTCGCGTCGCGCTATACGGTCGCGCGGATTCTCGAGCGCGAAGACTTCACGAAGCGCTTCCAGGGCGGCGTGCCGATCTCGATCCACGAATTCCTGTACCCGCTGATGCAGGGCTACGACTCGGTCGCGCTGAACGCCGACCTCGAGCTCGGCGGCACCGACCAGAAGTTCAACCTGCTGGTCGGCCGCGAGCTGCAGAAGCAGTACGGCCAGGAACAGCAGTGCATCCTGACGATGCCGCTGCTCGAGGGTCTCGACGGCGTCGAGAAGATGTCGAAGTCGAAGGGCAACTACGTCGGCATCAGCGAGAAGCCGACCGACATGTTCGGCAAGCTGATGAGCATCTCGGACACGCTGATGTGGCGTTACTTCGAGCTGCTGTCGTTCCGCAGCCTCGACGAGATCGCCGGCTTCAAGCGCGAGGCCGAAGGCGGCCGCAACCCGCGTGACTTCAAGGTGCTGCTCGCGCAGGAAATCGTCGCGCGATTCCACTCGCAGTCCGATGCCGAGCGCGCGCTGGAGGACTTCAACCATCGCGCGAAGGGCGGTGTGCCGGACGACATTCCGGCGGTCACGCTCGCCGGCGCGCCGCTGGCGATCGGCCAGCTGCTGAAGCAGGCCGGCCTCGTGCCGTCGACGAGCGAAGCGCTGCGCAACATCGAGCAGGGCGGCGTGAAGATCGACGGCGCGACGGTGTCGGACAAGGGCCTGAAGGTCGAAGCCGGCGAGTTCGTCGTGCAGGTCGGCAAGCGCCGCTTCGCGCGCGTCACGCTGACCGCATGATCGCGCTGATCCAGCGCGTGAAGCGCGCCGACGTCCGCGTCGGCGACCGGACGACCGGCGAGATCGGCGCGGGCCTGCTCGCGCTGGTCTGCGCGGAACGCGGCGACACCGACGCGGCAGCCGACAAGCTGCTCGCGAAGATGCTCGGCTACCGCGTGTTCAGCGACGCAGCCGGCAAGATGAACCTGCCGGTGTCGAACATCGACGGCGCGGGCCGCGCGGGCGGGCTGCTGCTCGTGTCGCAGTTCACGCTGGCGGCCGACACCAACAGCGGGCTGCGTCCGAGCTTCACGCCGGCCGCGCCGCCCGACGAAGGCGCGCGGCTGTTCGACTATTTCGTCGCGGCCGCGCGGGCGCGCCATCCGGTCGTCGAAACGGGCGAGTTCGGCGCCGACATGCAGGTGTCGCTCGTCAACGACGGCCCCGTGACGTTCTGGCTGCAAGTGCGGCCCTGATTCTTTCCCGGAGACGCGCGGCGATGGCCAGCACGCAGATTCTTTTCATCCGCCATGGCGAGACGGCCTGGAACCGCATCAAGCGCATCCAGGGTCATATCGACATTCCGCTGGCCGACACCGGCCTCGCACAGGCGAAGCGGCTGGCGGCCCGGCTCGAACGAGAGGCGCGCGACGGCGCGCGGATCGACGCGATCTATTCGAGCGACCTGATGCGCGCGCAACAGACCGCGCAACCTTTTGCCGAGGCGCTCGGTCTGCCGCTGCAGTTGCGCGAAGGGCTACGCGAACGCTCGTACGGCGCGTTCCAGGGGCACGACAGCACCGAGATCGAGGCGCTGTTCCCGGACGCTTACGCGGCATGGCAGACGCGCGATCCGGGCTTCGCGCCGGAAGGCGGCGAGTCGCAGCGCGCGTTCTATCACCGCGTGCTGCATGCGCTCGAACCGATCGTCGCCGCGCATCCGGGCGGCCGGATCGCGTGCGTCGCGCACGGCGGCGTGCTCGACTGCGTGTACCGCTTCGCGAACGCGATCGAGCTGTCGGCGCCGCGCACTTACCAGTTGCTCAATACGAGCGTCAACGTCGTCGATTACGTGGATGGCCGCGCGCAGGTCGTGCAGTGGGCCGACGTGTCGCATCTGGAAGCGGCGAGCGACGACGACGGGTACCGCAAGGTGCGCTGAGTCCACGGGCCCCGTGCGGCGTTGCCGGTCGGGGCTTTCGTCGCCGCGTGCCGCTTACCGCGGCAACGCGTGGCGGGTCTTGTAGTCGAGCGCGTACGCGATCTTGCCGGGCTTGTCGGCCGTGATCGGCTGGCGCAGCTTGTCGAACTCTCCCTTGCTGTATTTCTTCCCGCCGTTGATCGCATCGGCGCGCCCGAGATCGGCGCCCGTCTTGCCGTCGATCACCGGGTCCGTTGCCGCGACCATCCGCGTCGACGCATTCCAGACCGCATTCAGGTAGCCCGTGTCGGCCTTCGCCGGATCGGGATCGGTCGTGCCGCCGCGCGCGAGGTCGTAGCTCGCCAGCGCGAACGTGCCGGGCTGCGCGCGCAGCCAGTCGGCCCAGTAGAACTCGAGGTAGTCGGTCGCTTGCGCGGGCTTGCCGTAGCCGATGTCGCGCGTGAAATAGACGAGCGACCGGTAGCGATCGTTCGTCATCCCCAGCGACAGGCCGAGTCCGGTCGGCAGTTGCGCGGCCGTGATCGCCTTGCCTTCGCCATTCTTCAGGCGCAGATAACCGCGGCTTTGCATCTGCTGCCAGAACGCGTCGCCCGAGTAGTCGCCGAGGTTGTCCTTGACGACGACGTGCACGTGCAGCGCCGGGCCGCCGTCGGGCGTCTCGTAGTAGGTCGACAGGCCGTGATGGCCGTCGGTCAGGTACAGCGCATCGCCGTTCGGGCCGATCACGACGGGGTTCAGCACCGAGCGGTCGCGGGCGTTCGCGTCGGTCGTCGTGCATGTATAGCTCGCCGGTTCGCGCAGCGACGACCTGGCCGTGTAGCCGCCCGATGCGAGGCCGCCGAGCCCTTCGTCCGCGCAGAAGTCGTCGAACTTCTTGTCGGGCTGCAGCTCGTAGCGGCCGAGCTTGTAATAGATCTGGTCGTAGCCGATCGCACCCTGTGTCGGATGGAGGTCGCCGAGCGTCACGTCGATCAGGTCGCCCGCGCGCGCGGCTTTCCATTTGCCCGGTCGCGGCGTGACGGTGGCCGGCGGCGGGGGGGCCGGCGGGGTCGTGGTGCCGCCGGACGGCGTTTGCGCATCGGTACGCGCCACGGCGGCGATATCGTCGCCTCCGCATGCGGTGAGGGCGAGGACGGCGGACAGGCTGGTGGCGAGGGCGAAACGGATCGGCAGGCGGAGCATCGCGGGCATCGGGTATCGGTTGGGTGAACGGGACCTTGCGCGGATCACGGGCAGGCGGGACGGGCGGGGCGTACGACCGTGGGCGGGTGCAAGCCCGTCAGCTTGTCACAGGAATTTGACAGCCAATTGAAATGATCGGAAGAGCCGGATCGTCAGGCGGACGGGGTGCCGTCGGGCGGGGGCGCGGTCGCGCGACGGCGTGCGCGTTTCGACGCGCCGTTGACGAGCGCCCAGCGCAGCACGGGGGCGACGGCCCGTACGCCGGGCCGGACTACCGCGCGCCGCAGCGGCGCGAACGTCGACACGCCGAGCATGCGCTGCGCCCACGGCGGCAACAGGTCGATTCCGGCATGCATCATCAGCGACGCGGCCGGTCGCAGCGCGGGCGTCGCGACCGGCGCATTCAGCAGGATTTCCATCACGTCGAAGGTGTGCGGCCCGGCCTCGAGTTCCGGCTGCATGCGCGCGAGATAGGCAGCGACCTCGGCGCGCGAACGCGGTACCCCTTGGGCGCCGAGCAGTTCGGCGACCAACGCCGTTTCGGCGTAGTAGCGGTCCTGCAGCTCGCCCGACAACGACGGATTCACGTAGCGCAGATGCGCGGCCAGGAAGCTCGACACTTCCGCGACGTGTACCCAGGCGAGCAAGGCCGGATCGTCGGCGCGGTACGGCCGCCCGTCGGGTGCGGTGCCCGAGATGCGCGCGTGGATCGATTTCACGCGCTCGATCAGCGCGAGGGCGTCGGCGCGACTGCCGAACGTCGTGCCCGTGATGAACGTGGCGGTGCGCCGCAAGCGGCCGAGGATGTCGGTGCGAAACGACGAGTGATCCCAGACGCCCGCGAGCGCGAGCGGATGGAGCGCCTGCAGCAGCAGCGCGGCGATGCCGCCCGTCATCATCGACGTGAAATCCGCATGCACGCGCCAGCAGACGGCATCGGGGCCGAACAGCCCCGGGTCGCCGGGCGGCGAAGAGAGATCGAGCGACGGCCCGCCGCCGCCCGCCGTCAGGTGCGTGATGCCGGCCACCAGCCGCCTGCGGATCGGCTCGGCCCAGCGCGGGCCCGGTGCGGGTGCGGCGGGGTGGCGGCTGGGCGGCGTCGTCATGGCGGGGGGCTCGGGTGACGGATTACTTTCCGTCGGGGGTATCCCACTCGTCGCGTTCGGGGCGGCGGGCGTCGGGCACCGACAGTCCGAAGTGGCGATAGGTGAGCAGCGTGGCGACGCGCCCGCGCGGCGTGCGCTGCAGGAAGCCCTGCTGGATCAGGTACGGTTCGAGCACGTCCTCGATCGTGTCGCGCTCCTCGCCGATCGCGGCCGCGAGGTTGTCGATGCCGACCGGGCCGCCGTCGAACTTGTACAGGATCGCTTCGAGCAGCTTGCGGTCCATCAGGTCGAAGCCGACCGGATCGACGTCGAGCATCGCGAGCGCGGCATCGGCCACGGCCGCGGTGATCTGGCCGTCGGCCTTCACTTCGGCGAAGTCGCGCACGCGGCGCAGCAGCCGGTTCGCGATCCGCGGCGTGCCGCGCGAGCGCTTCGCGATTTCCAGCGCGCCGTTCGGATCGATCTGCGCATTCAGCAGCGACGCCGAGCGCCGCACGATGCGCGACAGTTGATCGGCATCGTAGAACTCGAGCCGGGCGACGATCCCGAAACGGTCGCGCAGCGGGTTGGTCAGCATCCCCGCGCGGGTGGTCGCGCCAACCAGCGTGAACGGCTGCAGGTCGAGCTTCACGCTGCGCGCGGCCGGGCCTTCGCCGATCATGATGTCGATCTGGTAATCCTCGAGCGCCGGATACAGGATTTCCTCGACGACCGGCGACAGCCGGTGGATCTCGTCGATGAACAGCACGTCGTTGGCTTCGAGGTTGGTCAGCAGCGCGGCGAGATCGCCCGCGCGCTCGAGCACGGGGCCGGACGTCTGGCGCAGGTTCACGCCCATTTCGCGCGCGATGATGTGCGCGAGCGTCGTCTTGCCGAGGCCCGGCGGCCCGAACAGCAGCACGTGGTCGAGCGGCTCGGAGCGGCGCTTGGCGGCTTCGATGAAGATCTCGAGCTGGCCGCGCACCTTTTCCTGGCCGACGTAGTCGTCGAGCTGGCGCGGCCGCAGCGCACGTTCGAACACCTCCTCGTGCGACGAGGCGGGCGTGGCGGCGATGATCCGCTGCTCGGTGGCGAGTTTGTCGGTTTCGATCATGCGGCCATTGTACCGCGCGACGCGGTCCGGCCCACCTGGCCGAACGGCCGACTGGCGCGCGGCGCGGCGCCGCGCGACACTGGTTTCGACGGCCGGATCGACCGCGCGTTACGCCTTCGACAGCGCCTTCAGCGCGAGCTTGATGCCTTCCGACACACCGGTGCCGGCCGGCACGTTCTTGATCGCGGCCAGGCCTTCCTTCTCGGAGTAGCCGAGCGCGAGCAGCGCGTTGAGGATGTCGGTCGCGTGATCGGACGGCGACGCGGCGCCGGCAAGCGCACCGAGGTCGGCGCCGAGCTTGCCCTTCAGCTCGAGCAGCAGGCGTTCGGCCGTCTTCTTGCCGATGCCGGGCAGGCGGGTGAGGCGCGCGGCGTCCTGCATCGTCACGGCCTGCGCGAGCTCCTGCACGCTCATGCCGGACAGCACGGCGAGCGCCATGCGTGCGCCGATGCCGGTGATCTTCAGCAGCTCGCGGAAGGTCGTGCGCTCCTGCGGCGTCAGGAAGCCGTACAACAGATGCGCGTCCTCGCGGACGATCTGCTGCGTGAGCAGCACGATGCGCTCGCCCGTCTGCGGCAGGTTGTAGAAGGTGCTCATCGGCACGTCGATTTCGTAGCCGACGCCGTTGCAGTCGACGAGCAGATGAGGCGGGTTCTTTTCGAGCAGGATGCCGGCGATGCGACCGATCATGGAGGGCGGGACGAGAGGAATAAAGCGCGAGTGTAGCGCACGCGCGGCGCAATGCCGATGGGCCCGGCCGTCAGGCCGAGGCGATACGTGTCGTGGGTGCGCCGTGCGCGCTCGGGACGGTCGCGGCACCGAACCGGCATGCCGGGTGACCGCGCGCGCCGGGGTCAGCCGACCAGTCGCCCGCGCCGCACGCGCAGCCCTTTCTGTGCGAGCGCCGGCGCGAGGCCGCCAAGCGTGCTGAGCGTGTTGCCGCCGTGCGCATGGCAGATCGCCATGCCGAGCGCGTCGGCCGCGTCCGAGCCCGGCTGGCCGGAGAGATTGAGCAGGCGCGTGACCATCTCCTGCATCTGCGTCTTGGTCGCGCGGCCGTAGCCGACCACCGCCTGCTTCAGCTGCAGCGCCGTGTATTCGGCGACCGGCAGGCCGCCCGCGACGAGGCCGCAGATCGCGGCGCCGCGCGCCTGGCCGAGCAGCAGCGTCGACTGCGGGTTCACGTTGACGAACACCTTTTCGATCGCGGCCTGGTCGGGCGCATGTTCGCGCACGATCGTCGAGACGCCCTGGAAGATCGTGCCGAGCCGGGTGGCCAGGTCGGCCGTCGGCGTGCGGATCACGCCGCTCGTGACATAGGCGAGCCGGTGGCCGCTGACGTCGATGACGCCGAAGCCGGTGACGCGCAGGCCGGGGTCGATGCCGAGAATTCGCATGAGTGAGGAGAGTTGCCTGATGCAGCGATACTACAACGAATGGTGCGACGCGCCGGCCGCCCGGTTGCGGGCGAAGGCGCCGCGCAATAAAAAACCCGGCGGGTGCGACGCCGCCGGGTTTTCGTGTTCGGCCTGCGCGGGCCGCATGCGATCAGTGACGGAAGTGGCGCACGCCCGTCAGGACCATCGCGATGCCGTGCTCGTCGGCCGCCGCGATCACTTCGTCGTCGCGCATCGAGCCGCCCGGCTGGATCACGCAGGTCGCGCCTGCGGCCACCACGACGTCGAGGCCGTCGCGGAACGGGAAGAACGCATCCGACGCGACCGCCGAACCGGCCAGCGTGAGGCCCGCGTTCTGCGCCTTGATGCTTGCGATGCGTGCCGAATCGACGCGGCTCATCTGGCCGGCGCCGACGCCGAGCGTCATGCCGTTGCCGCAGAACACGATCGCGTTCGACTTCACGTACTTCGCGACGCGCCACGCGAACAGCAGGTCGTCCATTTCCTTCGCGGTCGGCTGGCGCTTCGTGACGACGCGCAGCTCGCTCGGCTGCACGTTCCGCGAATCGAGCGACTGCACGAGCAGGCCGCCGCCCACGCGCTTCAGGTCGAAGGCGTTATGGCCGTCGCCGAGCGCGATCTCGAGCAGGCGCACGTTCTGCTTCGCGGCGAACACCTGCTTCGCGGCGTCGGAGAACGACGGGGCGATCAGCACTTCGACGAACTGCTTCGCGACTGCCTGCGCGGCTGCTTCGTCGACTTCGCGGTTGAACGCGATGATGCCGCCGAATGCGGAAGTCGGATCCGTCTGGAACGCCTTCGCGTATGCGTCGGCCGAGTCGTTGCCGACCGCGACGCCGCACGGGTTCGCATGCTTGATGATCACGCAGGCCGGCGCGTCGAACGTCTTCACGCATTCCCACGCCGCGTCCGAATCCGCGATGTTGTTGTACGACAGTTCCTTGCCCTGCAGCTGGCGGTAGTTCGCCAGTGCGCCGGCCGGCGTCGCGAGGTCGCGGTAGAACGCCGCGCTCTGGTGCGGGTTCTCGCCGTAGCGCAGGTCCTGCACCTTGTCGAACGCCATGTTCAGCGTGGCCGGGTACGTGCTGCGCGACGCGTGCTGCAGCTCGTCGGTCAGGCTCGTCAGGTAGTTCGTGATCGCGCCGTCGTATTGCGCGGTGTGCGCGAACACCTTCGTCGCGAGGCGGAAGTTGGTCGGGTAGCCGACCGTATTGCCGTTCGCCTTCATTTCATCGAGCACGACCGCGTAGTCGGCCGGATCGACGACGACCGTCACGTCGCGGTGGTTCTTCGCGGCCGAGCGCAGCATCGTCGGGCCGCCGATGTCGATGTTCTCGATCGCGTCGGCGAGCGTGCAGTCGTCCTTCGCGATCGTCGCGACGAACGGGTACAGGTTCACGACGAGCAGGTCGATCGTCGGGATGCCGTGCTGCTCCAGCGCCTGCATGTGCTCGGGCAGGTCGCGGCGCGCGAGGATGCCGCCGTGCACCTTCGGGTGAAGCGTCTTCACGCGCCCATCGAGCATTTCCGGGAAGCCCGTGTAGTCGGCCACTTCGGTAACGGGCAGGCCGGCGTCGGCGAGGAGTTTCGCGGTACCGCCCGTCGACAGCAGCTTGACGCCGAGGTCGGACAGCGACTTCGCGAAGTCGACGATGCCGGTCTTGTCGGAAACGGAAATGAGCGCTTGCTTGATCATGATGGAACCACCAATAGCCAGGGAAACGGGGACGGGACGGCCGGCTACAGCAGGCCGTGCTGCTGCAGCTTCTTGCGCAGCGTGTTGCGGTTGATGCCGAGGTACTCCGCGGCGAGCGACTGGTTGCCGCCCGCCTGTACGAGCACGACCTCGAGCATCGGCTTTTCGACGCAGGACATCACCATTTCATAGACGTCGTGCGGATTGGAGCCGTCTAGATCCCGGAAATACACGTCCAGGCTCTCGCGGACACATTGTTCGATGTTGTGCTTGCTCATGCTGCTAACTGGTTATGGTCGTCCGACTCGCCCTGGCCGTTTTCCTCTTCGTCATCGACGTAGACGAGGTGGTCCGACAGCGCCTTTTGCGCCTCGAAGAAGGCATTGACGGCGGCGAGCTGCTCGCGGGTGGAATCGAGCGTGTTCATCCTGTGCCGGAACCCGTTGGCGCCGGAAAGGCCGCGAGTGTACCAGCCGATGTGCTTGCGCGCAGTACGGACGCCCGTGAATTCACCATAGAAAGCGTAGTGGTCTTCCAGGTGTTCGTTCATCACGTGCTGGATCTCGTCGATCCGCGGCGGGGGCAGCAGCTCGCCGGTTTGCAGGAAATGATCGATTTCGCGGAACAGCCACGGCCGGCCTTGCGCGGCACGACCGATCATCAGCGCGTCGGCGCCCGTTGCATCGAGCACGGCCTTCGCCTTCGCGGGCGACGTGATGTCGCCGTTTGCGACGACCGGAATCCGAACGGCCGCCTTCACGGCCGCGATGGTGTCGTATTCGGCGTCGCCGCGGTACAGGTCGGCGCGCGTGCGGCCGTGCACGGTGAGCATCGAGATGCCGGCCGCTTCGGCGAGGCGCGCGACCGTGATCGCGTTCTTGTGCTCGCGGTCCCAGCCGGTGCGGATCTTCAGCGTGACGGGCACCGCATCGGGCCCCTTGCCGACCGCCGCGACGACGGCCTCGACGATCCGCTGCACGAGCGGCTCGTTCTGCAGCAGCGCGGAGCCGGCCGCGACGTTGCAGACCTTTTTCGCCGGGCAGCCCATGTTGATGTCGATGATCTGCGCGCCGTTGTCGACGTTGTAGCGGGCCGCCTCGGCCATCATCGCCGGATCGGCGCCGGCGATCTGCACCGCGATCGGTTCGACCTCGCCTTCGTGGTTCGCGCGCCGCATCGTCTTCGCGCTTTTCCACAGCTGCGCGTTGGACGCGACCATCTCGGACACGGCGTAACCGGCCCCCAGCCGCTTGCACAGCTGGCGGAACGGACGATCCGTCACGCCGGCCATCGGGGCGACGAACAGGTTGTTACGCAATACGTGAGGGCCGATAACGGGCATCGCAATGGCACCGCCCGCGACCGGCGCGGGCAGGGGAAGGGAAGACGGAAAACGGGCATTTTACCGTATTCCCATGCCCCGCCGATTTGACCCGGTTTGCCTGGCGTGGCCGCGCGCAACCGCGCGGTGCTGGGCGCGTCAGTTGCGCTGGCCGAACATCATCTGGCGCGCGATCGCCTTCTTGAGCGGCGGCACGAATTCGAGCGCGGTGAGGGCCGCGCCGCGCAGCAGCGGAAGCGGGCCCGAATCGATCGTAAACAGCCGCGCCAGCGTGTCGGTCGCGCCGATCGTGAAGCGCCGGTCGAGCGCGCGGCGCGCGTTGAAGGCCGCGAGCGCGGTTGCTTCGAAGCCTTGCGCGGACAGCACGTCGACGAGCGTATGCGCATCGCGCAGCCCGAGGTTGAGCCCCTGGCCCGCGACGGGGTGCAGGGTTTGCGCGGCGTTGCCGACGAACGCGACGCGGCCGCTGACCAGGGTCTGCGCGGCGTTCAGCCCGAGCGGGAACGACGCGCGTCCGGCGATCGCGACGAAGTCGCCCATGCGTTCGCCGAACGCGCTGCCGAGCTCGCGCAGGAACGCGTCGTCGGGCAGCGCGGCACGTCGTGCCGCTTCGTCGGGCGTGCAGCACCAGACGAGCGAGTAGTCGGCCTGGCGTGGGCCGCCGAGCGGCAGCAGCGCGAGCGGACCTTCGTGCGTGAAGCGTTCCCACGCGACGTTCGGGCGCGGCGCCGATACCGTGACCGTGCCGACGAGCGCCGTTTGTCCGTAGTCGCGGCGGTGCTTGGCCGTATCGGCCTGCTGTTCGTGGAACAGCCCGCCTTCGGCATTGATCACGATGCGCGCGCGCAGCGTGCGCTCGCCCTGCGGGCCGTCGAGCGTCAGCGTGACGCCGTCGGCGTCCTGTTGCGGCGCGCGTGCGGTGGTCGACGTGAGCCAGTCGACCCGCGTGCCGCGCACGGCGCCGGCGAGCGCCTGCACGATCGAGCCGTAGCGCACGACATAGCCGAGCGCGGCGACATCGTGTTCGTCGCGGTCGATCAGCGTGCGGCCGAAATGGCCGCGCTGCGACACGTGGATATGTTCGATCGGTGTCGCATCGGCGGGCCACGCGAGCGTGTCGAGCAGCACGCGGCTGCCGTGCGACACGGCGATCGCGCGCGGGTCGTTCGCGGTCGCGGCCGGTTCGCGCGCATCGATCAGCGCGATCGATGCGCGCTGCGTCGCGCTGCGGCGCGCGAGCCAGCCGGCGAGCGCGAGCCCGACGGGGCCCGCGCCGACGATGGCGAGGTCATAGTCCGGCGTGGCCGGGGGGAAGCGGTCGTCATCTTGATTCGTGAAACGGTGGTATCGGTCGGCGGCCGGTCATGCGCCCGCGCGCATCAGCGCTTCGATCTCGTCGGCGTCGACCGGCACGCCGCGCGTGATCAGTTCGCAGCCGTGCTCGCGCACGATCGCGTCGTCCTCGATGCGGATGCCGATGTTCCAGTACTCGGGCGGCACGTCGTCGGCCGCGCGCACGTACAGGCCGGGCTCGACCGTCAGCGTCATGCCGGGCTTCAGCGTGCGCCACGGCAGCGCGCCGTTGGCGTCACGCGCGGCGAGCCGCTCGCGGTAGTCGCCGCAGTCGTGCACGTCCATCCCGAGCCAGTGGCCCGTGCGGTGCATGTAGAAGCGCGCGTACGCGCGCTCGGCGATCACGTCGTCGACGCTCGAGAAGCGCGCCTTCGGGATGATGCCGGTGTCGAGCAACCCCTGCGCGAGCACGCGCACGGCCGCATCGTGCGGCGCCTCGAACGGCACGCCCGCGCGCGTCGCATCGATCGCGGCCTGCTGCGCGGCGAGCACGATGTCGTACAGCGTGCGCTGCGCGGGCGAGAAGCGCCCGTTGGCCGGGAACGTGCGCGTGATGTCCGACGCATAGCCGTCGAGTTCGCACGCGGCGTCGATCAGGATCAGGTCGCCGTCCCGCGCGGCCGCGTTGCCGGCCGGGTAGTGCAGCACGCACGCGTTCGCGCCGGCCGCGACGATCGAGCCGTACGCGGGCGACTGCGCGCCGTGCTTGCGGAACAGGTACAGCAGCTCGGCCTCGAGTTCGTATTCGCGGATGCCGGGGCGGCACGCCTGCATCGCGCGGCGGTGCGCGAGCGCGGAGATGTGCGCGGCGCGCATCATGATCGCGAGTTCGTGTTCGTCCTTCACGAGCCGCATGTCGTCGAGCAGCGGCGTGAGGTCGAGCAGCGCGTCCGGCGCGGCGACGCCCGTGCGCGCCAGCGCGCGCACCGCGTCGATCCAGCCGGCGAGCTGGCGGTCGAAGTCGGCCGATGCGCCGAACCGGTAGTGCACGGTGCCCGCGTCGGCGAGCAGGCGTGGCATCTCGGTGTCGATCACGTCGACCGCGAATGCCGCATCGAAGCCGAACGCGTCGCGCGCGGCCTCGGGGCCGTAGTGAAAGCCTTCCCAGATCTCGCGGTCGATGTTCTTGCCGCGGCAGAACAGGATCGACTCCGGCGCGCCGTGCGGCGCGGCCGCGTTCAGCACGAGCACGGCATCCGGCTCGGTGAAGCCCGTCAGGTAATGGAAGTAGCTGTCGAACCGGTACGGGTAGGCCGTATCGCGGTTGCGCAGCAGTTCCGGCGCGGTGGGAACGATGGCGACGCCGCCGCCCGCGGCACGCAGTGCGGCAAGCACGCGTTCACGGCGCTGGCGGTAGACGTCGACGGCGATGGCGGTATCGATGGGCGCATTCATCGTGCGATTGTAGCGCCGCGCGACGCGGTGCGTGAGAGGGGCGCCCGAAGCCGCGCCGGAAGGCCGCGCGGCGGTTGTTGCAAACCATCCACAGGCCGAGCCGGCGATTTTCTACCCGGCCGCGCCGGCCGGTTATGATCGGCGACAACGTATACTCTCGGCGGTTCCCCAAAAAAGGCAGATGATGAAATTAATCGGTTCGCTCGGCAGCCCGTACGTCCGCAAGGCGCGGATCGTGCTCGCTGAAAAGAAGATCGACTACAAGCTGGAGCTCGAGAACGTGTGGGCGCCGGACACGAATATTCATGCATCGAACCCGCTCGGCAAGGTGCCGTGCCTCGTGATGGAGGATGGTGCCGCGGTGTTCGATTCCCGCGTGATCTGCGAATACGTCGACACGCTGTCGCCGGTCGGCAAGCTGATTCCGCCGTCGGGCCGCGAGCGCGTCGAGGTGCGCTGCTGGGAAGCGCTGGGCGACGGCGTGCTCGACGCGGCGGTCGCGATTCGCGTCGAACACACGATGCGCGACGAGGCGCAGCGCAGCGCGAGCTGGATCGCCCGCCAGCAGCGCAAGATCGACGACGGTCTCGTCGCGATGTCGCAGGGCCTCGGCGGCAAGACCTGGTGCGTCGGCAATCATTACACGCTGGCCGACATCGCACTCGGCTGCGCGCTCGGCTACCTCGATTTCCGGATGCCCGAGCTCAACTGGCGCGATCGCCACCCGAACCTCGACAAGCATTTCGTGAAGCTGCAGCAGCGGCAATCGTTCGCCGACACGCTGCCGCAGAGCTGAGCGGCCGGCCACGCAGTCACGCATTCGGCAGACAAAAGAAAAGCGCCCCGCGGGGCGCTTTTCTTTTTGCCGCGCGGGCCGCCGGCGGAACGGGGCGGCCGCGCGCGTCACTCGATCGACGCGTACACGGCCTCGCCGAGCGTGAACGAATCGCTGCGCGCGATCGGCCACCACTTGTCGTACAGCGTGAAGCCGCAGGTCCGGCCGTCGAGCAGCGCGCCGGGCTTCAGGTACTTCAGCAACTGCGACATCAGCCGCACCTCGTGCGGCGCGACCCGCTGCACGATGTGATGCGCGCGCAGCTCGGACGGATGGCCGAGGCCGGCCGCCTGCACGAGTTCCTGCAGCGCATGCAGCGTATTGCGGTGGAAGTTGTACACGCGCTCGGCCTTGTCGGGCACGACGAGCGCGCGCTGGCGCACCGGGTCCTGCGTCGCGACGCCGGTCGGGCAACGGTCGGTGTGGCAGTGCTGCGCCTGGATACAGCCGACCGCGAACATGAAGCCGCGCGCCGAGTTCACCCAGTCCGCGCCGATCGCGAGCGTGCGGGCGATGTCGAACGCGGTGATGATCTTGCCGCTCGCGCCGATCTTCACGCGGTCGCGCACGCCGATCCCGACGAGCGTGTTGTGCACGAGCAGCAGCCCTTCCTGCAGCGGCACGCCGACGTGGTCGGTGAATTCGAGCGGCGCCGCGCCGGTGCCGCCTTCCGCGCCGTCTACGACGATGAAGTCGGGCACGATGCCGGTCTCGATCATCGCCTTCGCGATGCCGAAGAATTCCCACGGATGGCCGATGCACAGCTTGAAGCCGGTCGGCTTGCCGCCCGACAGCGTGCGCAGCCGTTCGACGAATTCGAGCAGCCCGCGCGGCGTGGAGAACTCCGAGTGCGTCGCGGGCGAGATGCAGTCCTTGCCCATCGGCACGCCGCGCGTCTCGGCGATTTCCGGCGTGATCTTCGCGGCCGGCAGCACGCCGCCGTGGCCGGGCTTCGCGCCCTGCGACAGCTTCACCTCGATCATCTTGACCTGCGGATCGGCGGCCTGCTTCGCGAACTTGTCGGGGTTGAACGTGCCGTCTTCGTTGCGGCAGCCGAAATAGCCGGACGCGATTTCCCAGATGATGTCGCCGCCGTTCTCGCGGTGGTACTTGGACAGCGAACCTTCGCCGGTATCGTGCGCGAACCCGCCTTTCTTCGCGCCGAGGTTCAGCGAGCGGATCGCGTTCGCGGACAGCGAGCCGAAGCTCATCGCCGAGATGTTGAAGATCGAAATGTCGTACGGTTGCGCGCGATTCGCGCCGACGCGGATGCGGAAATCGTGGTTCGGCAGTTTCGTCGGCGCGAGCGAGTGGCTGATCCATTCGTGCGCGACGGCCTTCACGTTCAGCTCGGTGCCGTACGGGCGGTTGTCGGCGACGTTCTTCGCGCGCTGGTACACGAGGCTGCGCTGCGCACGCGAGAACGGTTTCTCGTCGGTGTCGTCCTCGACGAAGTACTGGCGGATTTCAGGTCGGATGAATTCGAACAGGAAGCGGAAGTGGCCCCAGAGCGGGTAGTTGCGCAGGATCGCGTGACGGTCCTGCTTCAGGTCGTACAGGCCGAGCGCGACGAGGGCGACGGGGATGATGATCCACAACCAGGACAGCACGTGGGCCGACGCGAGCGCGGCCGCCGCGACGAGCAACAGGACGGCACACCACATCGCCAGATAGCGTCGTGAAAGCATGGGGACTCCATAAGAATCTTGAAATGCCGCCATGCGTGCGCTGCGCGGCGGCGCGCCGGCCGCGGCGGAATCGTGTTCCGCCGGGCGCGGCGTGCCGCAAGTCTAAACCGAATACGTGTCAGCGTGCGTCGGCGAGCGCCGGTGCGTGGCCTTCCGCCGGTGCGGCCCGACCGGGCGCGTCGGTTGCCGCGAGCTCGATGATGCCGCCGCCGAGGCAGATCTCGCCGTCGTACAGCACGGCCGACTGGCCGGGCGTGACGGCCCACTGCGCGTCGTCGAACGCGAGCGAGAAGCGCGCTTCGCCTGCCGGGCCGGGCGCGGCCGCGCCGAACGCGCAGGCGGCGTCGGCCTGCCGGTAGCGCGTTTTCGCGCCGCACGCGAAGCCGTCGGCCGGCGGCTCGCCGGCGACCCAGCTCACGTTGCCGGCGACGAGCTGGCGCGACAGCAGCCACGGATGATCGTGGCCCTGCACGACGTACAGCGTGTTCGACGCGATGTCCTTCGCGGCGACGAACCACGGTTCGCCGCTGCCGCTCTTGCTGCCGCCCAGGCCGATGCCCTTGCGCTGGCCGAACGTGTAGAACGCGAGGCCGATGTGCTCGCCGACCACCTTGCCGTCGGGCGTCTTCATCGGGCCGGGCTTCGTGGGCAGGTAGCGGTTCAGGAAATCGCGGAACGGCCGTTCGCCGATGAAGCAGATGCCGGTCGAATCCTTCTTCTTCGCGTTCGGCAGCCCGATCTGCGCGGCGATCTCGCGCACTTTCGTCTTCGGGATCTCGCCGAGCGGGAACATCGTCTTCGACAGTTGCGCCTGGTTCAGCCGGTGCAGGAAGTACGACTGGTCCTTCGTATGATCGAAGGCCTTCAGCAGTTCGAAGCGTCCGTCGCGCTCGCGCACGCGTGCATAGTGGCCGGTCGCGATCATTTCCGCGTCGAGCGACATCGCGTGGTCGAGGAACGCCTTGAACTTGATCTCGGCGTTGCACAGCACGTCGGGGTTCGGCGTGCGGCCGGCCGAGTATTCGCGCAGGAACTCGGCGAACACGCGGTCCTTGTATTCGGCGGCGAAGTTGACGGCCTCCACGTCGATGCCGATCAGGTCGGCCACCGACACGACGTCGATCCAGTCCTGGCGCGTCGAGCAGTATTCGCCATCGTCGTCGTCTTCCCAGTTCTTCATGAACAGGCCGACCACGTCGTAGCCCTGTTCCTTCAGCAGCCACGCGGTCACCGACGAATCGACGCCGCCCGACATGCCCACTACTACACGGCGCTTGCTCATTTGTTGACCGCCTGACGTTCGAATGCTTCGGGGCGCGGCGCGACCGAATGCGTGTGCACGAAATCGAGCGGAATGCGCCGCCCGGCGAGATAGTCGTCGACGCAGCGCATCACGGCGGGCGAGCGGTGACGCTCGCTGCACGCGCGCAGTTCGTCGGCCGTCATCCACAGCGTGCGGACGATGCCGTCGTCGAGCACGTGGCCCGCGACCGGTTCGCCGGCCGTGCCGCAGAACGTGAAGCGCAGGTAGGTCGCGCCGGCGGTGCCGGGCCGGTCGTAATGCGCGAGATAGACGCCTACGAGCGCGTCGGGCGTGAACGGGTGCGCGGTTTCCTCGAGCGTTTCGCGGATCACGGCGTCGGCCAGCGTTTCGCCGGCCTCGAGATGGCCTGCCGGCTGGTTGATGCGCAGGCCCGTCGAGGTTTCTTCCTCGATCACGAGAAAGCGGCCGGCGTGCTCGACGAGCGCGGCGACCGTCACATGCGGGGTCCAGATTTCGGGTTTCATGGATCGGCATTTTACCGGTTGCGCCCGAACGCTGCCGGCCGTCTGGTCTGGCGAATCCGACCCCGTAAGCCGCGCGTCTTGCCGTCGGGGGGGCGATGCGGTGCCGGCGGGCGCCGCGGCCGTGCGCGATCGATCGTGCGGAAGGTGCGGGCACGGCCGTCGTCCCGGGTGGAAAGCGGCGCCAGCGCGGTTGCGGGTGGTGTGCGGCACGCGCCGGCGGCGCGGCCGGCAATCCCGACGCACGTGCATTCACGGCGCGACGAGGCGCGTGACGCACGCGGCGATCGTGTCGCGGACGCGCACGATCGCCGGGTCGCGCTGCGTGCTCGTGCGCCAGCCGATTTCGACCGGATAGCGCGGCAGGTCGACCGGGCAGGCAAGCGCGCGCAGCGGCGTGGAATGGGCGATCGCGCGCGCCGCGTGCGCGGGAATCGTCGCGACCGCGTCGGAGCCGGCGAGCAGGTACGGCAACGCGGCGAAATGCGTGGTCGACGCCGCGACGCGCCGCTTGTGGCCGAGCGCGGCCAGCGCCTCGTCGACGATCCCGATCACGCCGCCCGACGACACGAGCAGGTGGTCGCGCCGCAGGAAATCGGCGAGCGTCAGCGCGCGCGGCGGCTGCGCGCGGGCGGCCGGATCGATCAGGCAGGCGTACCCGCCCGTCGCGACCGCACGCCGGCTCAGCCCGTTCGCCGAGAACCCGCCCGACGCGATCGCGAGATCGACGCCGTGCCGCAGCAGCGCGTCGCCGGCGATGCCGCTGTGGGTCTGCCGGAAGATCAGCCGGATGCCCGCGGCTTCCCGCGCGACCGCGTCGATCAACGCGCGGCCGAGCGCGATCTCGAAGTCGTCCGACAGCCCGACCGAGATCGTGCGGCCGACGCGGTCGCCGCTGTCGGCCGCGATCGCGAGGCTTTCGCGGCAGCGGTCGAGCGCGTCGGACAGGATCGGCTTCAGTTCGTCCGCGCGCGGCGTCGGCGCGAGCCCGCGGCCGGTGCGCACGAACAGCGGATCGGCGTAGATCACGCGCAGCCGCGCAAGCGCCGCGCTGACGGCCGACTGCGTGAGGTCGAGCCGCAGCGCCGCACGGCTCGCGCCGCCTTCCTCGTACAGCGCCTCGAACACCTTCAGCAGGTTCAGGTCGAGGCCGGCGATATCATCTGCATTCATGTCAGTTATCGTTGTATCGATTTGATCGATGAAATGATATCGATAAAGATGGCGTCACCTCATTCACCGGAGACGCCTTCATGTCCACGTCAGTCATCGCCGCGCTGCAGATCGGCGCATCGCCCGCCGGCACGCGCGCCACGCTCGACACGATCCTCGGCTACGAAACCGCGATCCGCGACAGCGGCGCGTCGCTCGTCGTGCTGCCCGAGGCCGTGCTCGGCGGTTATCCGAAAGGCGAGATCTTCGGCACGCGCCTCGGCTACCGGCTGCCCGAGGGCCGCGATGCGTATGCGCGCTACGCCGCGCAGGCGATCGACGTGCCGGGTCCGGAAACCGACGAGCTGGCCGCGCTGTCGCAGCGCACGGGCGCGAGCCTCGTGGTCGGCGTGATCGAGCGCGGCGGCAGCACGCTGTACTGCACGGCGCTGTTCTTCGATCCGCGCGACGGGCTCGTCGCGAAACACCGCAAGTTGATGCCGACCGGCACCGAACGGCTGATCTGGGGGCAGGGCGACGGCTCGACGCTGCCCGTCGTCGAGACGGCAGCCGGCCGCGCGGGCGCGGCGATCTGCTGGGAGAACCACATGCCGCTGCTGCGCTGCGCGATGTACGCGAAAGGCGTGCAGATCTGGTGTGCGCCGACCGTCGACGAGCGCGATCTGTGGCAGAACTCGATGCGGCACATCGCGCACGAAGGGCGCTGCTTCGTCGTGAGCGCGTGCCAGGTGCAGCCGTCGCCGCGCGCGCTCGGTATCGACGTGCCGGGCTGGGATCCCGAGCGGCCGCTGATCCGCGGCGGCAGCGTGATCGTCGGGCCGCTCGGCGACCTGCTGACCGAGCCGCTGATCGGCGAGGCCGGGCTCGTGACCGCGCGTATCGATACCGACGAACTCGTGCGGGCGCGTTACGACTTCGACGTCGTCGGCCACTACGCGCGGGCGGACGTGTTTTCGCTGCACGTGGACGAGCGGCCGAAGCGGCCGGTGGTGTTCGGCGGCTAATCGGCGAGTAATGAAGGCCGGACCGGGCGCCGGATGGCGCCCCGGGAAACGCGGGCGGCGGCGTGCGCCCCTTGCGCGGTGGACGCCCGCTGCCGTGCCGCGTCAGCGCATCGGCGCTTCCGCGATCCGCATGTAGTCGGCGATCCGCCGCCCTTCCATGTCCGGAAACTGCTCGTGCACGGTGATGTCGCCCATGCGCGCGATGTCGAAGGTGCGGAAATCGCCGCGCAGCTCGCACCACGCGCCGATCGTCCAGCGCCCGCCCCAGTACACGAGCCCGAGCGGCCAGACGCGGCGTTGCGAATGCGCGCCGAGCCGGTCGCGATAGTCGAAACCGACGACGTGGCGCGTGTCGATGGCCTGGTGGATCGCGTCGACCTTGGCGCAGAACGTCTCGTCGATGTGGAACGACGGCGCGAACACCGGCAGGCGGTCGAGCGCCGTGCGCTTGTCGGCCGGCATCGCCGACGCGATCTTCGCGAGCGCCGAGCGCGCGCCGCTCGCGAAACGCGCGCCGCCCCAGGTTTCGAGCATCCGCGCGCCGGTGGCGAGCGCCGCCAGCTCCTCGGCCGTGAACGTGAGCGGCGGCAGGCTCGCGTTGCGGTTCAGCCGGTAGCCGATGCCGGCCTCGCCTTCGATCGGCACCCCCGACAGTTGCAGGTCGCGCACGTCGCGATAGACCGTGCGCGGCGACACCGACAGCCAGTCGGCCAGCTGTTGCGCGGTCGTGAGACGACGCCCGCGCAACAGCTCGGCGATCTGGAACAGGCGGTCGGCACGGCGGGTCATGACAGCACCTCGATTCCTCTGGCTACGGGGATTTCGCGATGATAGCGCCGCGCCGGGCCGCCGGCCGGTGCGCTCAGTGGCATTTCGGCGCGTGCAGGCCGACGCGGTTGCCTTCGGTGTCGATCAGGTAGCCGACGTAGCCGTAGTTGTTCGGCAGCTCGACGACCGAGCCTTGCACGACGCCACCCGCGCGCTTCGCGCGTTCGAGCGCCGCGACGACCGATTCGCCGGCGTTCAGGTAGACGAGCACGCCGTTCGCGCTCGGCTTGATCTGCTGCGGATCGAACACGATGCTGCCGCCGGTGCTCGACGCTTCGTGATCGAACGTGGCCATCGGCACGCCGCCGATGATCGCGCGCTGCAACGTGGTTTGCAGCACGGTTTCGTAAAAGCGGATCGCCCGTTCGAAATCGAGGGACGGGATGTCGAACCACGCGATTGCGCGTTCCAGGGTGGCGGTGGCCGTTGCGGACGTCATGACGAGCTCCTTGTTGCGTTGTTATTCGGGTTCGGTGTGGAAACCAGCCTGCATTGCGCCGGGATTGAAGTGTGAGCGCGGGCTGCTGACACCGTATTGTCAGTAGAGTTGTCACCCTTGACATGCAACCATGGGGTTGCGCAATGACGCCATTGACCCGGGAGCGGCATGGACCTCGTTTTGTTGGCGGCCGGGGTCGTGCTGGGAACGTCAGGACGACGACGATCCGTCGCGGGTCGACATCGTCGGCGAGGTAATCGAGAACGGTCCGCCGCGCCGGCTGGTCGTCACGTGGCGCACGCCGTCGGGGGGGGGGGTGAAGAATCGCGCGGGATCTACCTCGTCGAGCCGCAGGCCGGCGTCGTGAAGCGGACCGTCACGCACGACGGGCTCGTGCCCGGTTCGGAGAGGGATCGCGGGATTCGCGGCGGCTGGCCGGTCGTGCTGTCGAGCCTGAAGACGCTGCTCGAGACCGGGCGTGCACTGCCATTCAGGATGGCGCGCGGCTCGGAGTCGAAGCACTGAAACGAAACGCCGCCGTTGCCGCGGGTGCGGTAACGGCGGCGTTTGTCGGTGCCGCGGCGGCCGCACGGGCGGCCCCGATGGACGCGGATTACGCGTCGCCGCCTTCCGGCGCGGCCGGACGCGCCTTCACGCTGCCGGCGATCAGGTCGAAGCGGAACAGCCGGCATTCGAGCGCGCCGTTGAACAGCGGGGTCTTTGCCGATTCGCGCAGCCGCAGCTGGCCCGGCAGCGAACGGTCGGATGTCAGCAGGAACGCCTGCCAGCCCGTGAAGCGCTGCTTCAGCGCATCGCCCAGCACGTTGAAGAACTCGCTGTCCGGTGCGTCGGTGTGCGTGCGGCGGAACGCATCGTCGTTGCCGCGGTTGCGGCCGGTTTCGCGCACCTCGCCGCGCGCGCTGCGGCCGCGCACTTCGATCCGCTCGCCGTACGGCGGGTTCGCGAGGATGATGCCCGGCGCGTCGCACGGTGGCGTCATCCCGCGCGCGTCGACCTGCTTGAGCCACACCGACGGCACGCCCGCGCGCTCGAGGTTCGCTCGCGCCTTCTCGAGCATGTCGCCGGAGATGTCGCTGCCGTACACGCCGAGCGCTTCGTTGCGCTTGCCGCGCGCCGCGCGCTTCGCGTCCAGCGCCGGGACCTTCAGGCCCTGCCACGCGGTGATGTCGTACTGCTTGAGCTTTTCGAAGCCGAACCGGCGTTCGACGCCGGGCGCGACGCCGAGCGCGATCTGCGCGGCTTCCGCGAGGAACGTGCCGCTGCCGCACATCGGGTCGTACAGCGCGGTGCCGGGCGTCCAGCCCGTCAGGCGCAGGATGCCGGCCGCGAGGTTCTCGCGCAGCGGTGCCGCGCCCTTGTCGAGGCGCCAGCCGCGCTTGAACAGCGGCTCGCCCGACGTATCGAGGTACAGCGTGCATTCGTTGGCCGTCAGGAACGCGAACACGCGCACGTCCGGCGCACCGGTGTCGATGCTCGGGCGCGCGCCGGTCTTGTCGCGCATCCGGTCGCAGATCGCGTCCTTCACGCGCAGCGTCGCGAACTCGAGGCTCTTCAGCGGCGACTTGATCGCGGTGATATCGACGCGCAGCGTCTGCGTGGCGGCGAACCAGCGCTCCCACGGCTGCTCGAGCGCGAGCGCATAGACGTCCTGCTCGTTGCGGTACGCGCGGTGCGCGATCTTCAGCAGGATCCGGCTCGCGATCCGCGAATGGAGGTTCGCGGCCATGCCGGCGGCCCAGCCGCCGCTGAAATGGACGCCGCCCGGCACCTGCGCGCCCGCGGTGAACGGCGCGCCGTTCAGGTGGCGGCCGGCGATTTCGGCCAGCTCGGCGGCAAGCGCCGCTTCGAGGCCGCGCGGGCAGGGGGCGAAGAATTCAAACAGGGTGGGCGAGGACATAAGGCGGTGAGGACGTGCAAAAGTCCACTATTGTACGCGGCGCGGGCGGCCGGGGCCGGCGTTTCGGCGCCGCACCGCCCGCGCGACGGCCGCGGGCGCGCACCGGGAGACCGGTGCGGCGCGGCCTGACGCGCCCGCCGCGGGTTCAGTGGGTCAGTGCGAGCCCGTGTGGCCGGCGCGCGCGGCCTGGCCGCCGGCCGGCCAGAACAGCGCGAGCGGATTCGACAGCACCGTGCGGACGATCGCGGCGACGAGCGCGCGCACCTTGGTCGGGCGCAGGCTGCGCGAGCGCACGGCCATCGTGAACGCGAGCGCGAAGCTCACGAGCACGTTGAGGATCGCCATGCTGAGCACGCCGGCGGCGGCCCACCACAGTTCGGGCGTGCTCAGCGCACTCTTGCCCAGCACGCCGAGCGCGACCCCGATCGAGCCGGCCGACAGCGTCACGTGACGCACCTCGAACGGGAACATGAACACGCTGACGATCGCCGGGATCAGGCCGAGCATCAGGCCGAGGCCGACGTTCGCGACCACGCCGGCGACGTTCGACCGGCAGAAATGCGCGAGCTTCGCGGCACCGGCCGCGCCGAGCGTGAGGCGCAGCCGGCGGTTGTAGGTGAGCGCGTCGCCGACGCGGTGCAGCACGAACCAGTTGTCGGCCCAGCCCGCGAGCAGGCTCGACGCCCACAGCAGGACGCCCGTGAGCGCCGCGTAGAACGGCGTCGGGCCGAGCAGCGAGAACGAGTGCAGCGTCGCATGCGCCTTCTCCGGCGAGATCACGTTCGTGTGCAGCACGTTGCCCGCGAACAGCTGCACGAGCAGGCAGACGGGCAGCACGACGAGCACGTTGCCGGAAATCGCGGCCGCCTGCGTGCGGATCAGTGCGATCACCGACGACACGAACGCCTTCACGCCTTCGTCGTGGCCGGTGTCGTCGAGTTCGCGCGCCAGCGTCGGCGCGGTCATCGCGGGCTGCTTGGTCGCGAGCGTGAAGTGCAGGAAGTGCATCAGCATGAAGCTGGCCGCGTAGTTGATGCCCGCGAGCAGCCCTTCGAGCATCGACTGCAGGTGCGCGCCCGTGATCGCGAACTTCACGCACACGGTCACGACGGTGACGAGGCCGCCGCCCGCGGCCATCCGCAGCATCTTCAGGTATTCGGCGCGGCCGCGCGAGATGTAGTGCTCGCCCGTGTCCGCGTTGGTCTCGACGAGCTTGCGCGCGAACAGCGAGAAGTTGCTGCGCACGAGGTGCGTGACGCTCTGGCTGTTCTGGTTCGCGTCGACCAGCTCGGCCGTCAGGCGGGCCATTCCGTGCAAGTCGTCGCGGGCCATCCACGCGTTCAGCAGCGTTTCCGCGCGCAGGATGCGCATGCGCATCCGCTCGACCTGGAACACGATGTCGACCGACACGCCGTTGCGGTACAGGTGCGAGAACACGTCGTCGACGGCGATCCGGCATTCGTCGAGCAGCACGCGCAGGTAGTTCACCTCGTGCAGCAGCTTGCTCGGGTCGCCGCCGTCCTCGACGGCCGCGTGCGCGGTCTCGACCGCGAGCATCGCGCGCGTGAGGCGGTAGAACGGCTGTGATTCGAGCGGCTTGCGCGCATCGTCGTCGGACAGCCGGCTGCGCACCGTCTGCGACAGGCCGGTCGAGCTGATCTGGCAGGTCAGGTTATGCAGCGCGGCCAGCAGGTCGCGCGAGAACGAGCCGGGCTCGTGGCGTTCCTCCTCGGTGACGTCGAACGAGATCAGCTCGGCGAGGCGCGCGAGCAGGTCGTCGGGCAGCGCGTCGATCCATTTCGCGTCCTCCGGTGCCGGGAACATCAGCGTGAACAGCGCCGACAGCTCGCGGCGGTTCGGCGCGGGCGGGATCAGCGACGAGTCGATCCGCTCGAACAGCGCGCCGAAGAAGCCCGAGTGCACGGGCATGCCGGCGTCGCACAGCAGCGAGATGCCGTCGCATTCGCGCAGGATGCCGCGCAGGATGCGCGCGGCGTGCGCTTTCCAGGCGGGGTTGCGATCGAGCACGTGGAACAGGTAGCGCAGCCGCGCATGGGCCGGATACGCGCGCGTGTCGGCGTCGCGCTCGGCCGGGGTCTCCTGCATCGTGCCGTTGCGGCGCAGCCAGTGCGCGAGCTCGATCAGCCATTCGCTGCGCTCGGCATACGATGCATCGGCGTCGGCGTGCGCGAGCAGCGCATCGAGTTGGTGACCGGCATTGCGCGACGCGCGCCACTTCTTGATCAGGGTCGTCAGGGAACGAAACATAAACGGAATAGCGAAAGCCCTGGACGGGCGGGTTCGGGATGCCGGCCGGGGAAGCGGCACGGCGCCGGGGAGAACGGGTGAGACGGGGCGGTGGCCGGACGATGCGCGGCAACCCGCGATGCGGCTGCCCCGCTGCGCTGCACGCCGATCGCGTGCGGGCGCCGGGAGGCACGGCGGTCGGGCCGAACGCGGCCCGGCGCCGCTGGCTGGCGCGCACGACGAACGGCGCGAGCCGGAAAGTGCGTAGGATCGTCAATCGGGCCGGAAAACGCAAGCCGACCGCGTTGGCCGGCGCCGGTTCCGGCCGATTTGACAAACAATGCAAACTCGCGGTTCGGCGCGATGCGCGGGGCCGGTCGCGGCGGCGTGATGCCGGCCGGTAACGGGCGGCGATCGCTATCGGATGCGCCGCGCGGGCCAGCGTCGCATCGAACGCTCGCCTGCGCGGCGCCCGCTCAGGCGCCGGACTTGCCCGTCGCGCCGGCGTCGCCGCCCGAGGTCGGGTTGGCCGGGCACGGCACGACCGGCGCGGCGGCCGTCTTGCTGCCGGACGCAGGCGCCGGCGTGGCCGCCGTGCCGCGGCGTGCGGCCATCGCGCGTACGCCGGCCGCGGCTTGCGTCGCAATCACGTCGAGCGCGCGCCGGTGGCCGGCGACGAGCGCGTCGTAGCCGTCGGCGACCGGTTCCGCGACGCTCGTGCGGCACGTCATCACGGCCTGCGTGGCGAGCGAGCGCACGCTCCACACCGCGTCGACCGCCGCGCGCTTGCCCGGCCACGACTCGAAGCGCTGCACGTTCACGCTGATGCGATACACGGGCACACCGGGCGGCGTCGCGGAATTCGCGACGTCGATCGTGCCGAGCTGCGCGGCGAGATCGTCCGACAGCGCGCGGCGGATCTCGTCGGCGGGCGGCGACGCCCAGCGCTCCTGCTCGAGCACGTCGACCTGCGCGGCGTTCTTCTGCACGACCAGCTGGTTCTTCGCGACCTGCTCGGGCACGCCGACGGACGGCACCTCGATCAGGAACGCCGGGTTGGCCGGCGCGGTGCGCAGCGGCGCCGCGGCGTCGGCCGGGCTGAGCGTGTAGAACCGGGCGGGCGGCGAGCTGCACGCGGCGAGCGCGAGGGCGGCGAGGGCCGCCGCCGCGCTGCGCGCGAAACCGTTCACGCGTGTCGTCATTGCTTGTCTCCTGGCTTGCCCTTGAGCAGCGATTCGGGGTGACGCTCGAGATAGTCGGCGAGCGCGTTCAGCGATTGCAGCGTGCGCGTGAGTTCCTTCAGCGCGCCGCGTACGTCGGACTGCAGCGGCGAATCCTGCTGCAGCGTCGCCTCGGCGGTCGAGAAGGTCTGCTTGGCGGCCGACAGCGTGTCGCGCGCTTCCGGCGCGACCTGCGTGTCGAGCTGCTTGAACAGCTTGTCGGCGTTCGACAGCGCGCTGTTCAGGTTCGCGCCGATCTGGTCGAACGGCACCTTGTCGAGCTTCTTCGCGATGTCGGCGACCTGCAGCTGCAGTTCGTCGAGCGTATTCGGCACGGTCGGCAGCTCAAGCGGCTGGCGTGCCGTGTCGATCTTCACGACCGGCGCCTTCGGGAAGAAGTCGAGCGCGACGTACAACTGGCTCGTCAGCAGGTTGCCGGTGCGCAGCTGGCCGCGCAGCCCGTGCTGGACGAGCCGCTCGACGATCTCGCGGCGGGCCGGTTCGCCCTTGCTCTCGATCGATTCGCGGAAGCGGCGGCCGAGACGTTCCGGATACACGTTCATCGTCACCGGCATCAGGAAGTTCTTCGTCTTCGGATCGAAGTCGATGCCGATGTTCGTCACTTCGCCGAGCACGATGCCGCGGAAGTCGACCGGCGCGCCGACGGCGAGCCCGCGCAGCGACTGGTTGAAGTTCATCACGACCTGCAGCGGCTGGCCGTCCGGGTCGCGCATCGCGTCGCCTTCGTCGGAGCCGAGGCGGAACGTCGTGTTGTTCGGCGCCGTCGCGCCGCTGCCCTGGTTCGGCGGCGTCTGGAACGCGATGCCGCCGAGGATCACCGTCGCGAGCGACTGCGTGTTCAGCTTCAGGCCGCTCGAATCGAGCCGCAGGTCGACGCCGCTCGCCTGCCACCAGCGCGAGTTGACGCCGACGTACTGGTCGTACGGCGCATTGACGAACACGTTGAACGTGACGCCCGTGCCGTCCTTGTCGAGCGAGAACCCGACCACCTGGCCGACCTGCACGCGGCGGTAATAGACCGGCGAGCCGATGTCGACCGAGCCGAGCGAATCGCCGCGCAGCACGTACTGCGTGCCTTTCTGGTCGCCCGTGACGGCGGGCGGCGTCTCGAGGCCCGTGAAGTCGGTCAGCGTATCCTGCCCGTGGCCGGCGTCGACGCCGATGTATGCGCCGGACAGCAGCGTACCGAGCCCCGACACGCCGGTCGCGCCGACGCGCGGCCGCACGATCCAGAAGCGCGAGCCCTTGACCGCGAAGTCCTCGGCTTCCTTCTTCAGCTGCACCTGGACGAGCACGCGCGACAGGTCCTTCGACAGCTTGATCGTCTTGACCGTGCCGATCTCGACGTCCTTGTACTTGACCTGGGTCTTGCCGGGCTCGAGCCCTTCGGCGCTGTGGAAGCTGATCGTGATTTCCGGGCCGCGTTCGCGCACGGACTTGATCACGAGGCCGATGCCGATCAGCGCGGCGATCAGCGGCACGAGCCAGACGAGCGACGGCAGCCAGCCGCTTTTCGTCGAGATCGTCGGATCGGGCGGCCGGGGCGCGTCGTGCTGCGGGCCTTGTGGACTATTCATGGTGATTCCCTGAGTTTTCGACTGGATCCCAGATCAGGCGGGGATCGAACTGCATCGACGCGAGCATCGTCAGGATCACGACGGAACCGAACGCGAGCGCGCCGGGGCCGGCCGTGATGACGGCGAGCGAACGGAAATGGACGAGCGCGACGGTCAGCGTCACGACGAAGATGTCGAGCATCGACCAGCGGCCGATGCGCTCGACGATCCGGAACAGCCGCGTGCGCTGCTGCGGCCGCCACGCGGTGCGGCGCTGCGCGCTGATCACGAGGATCAGCAGCACGCCGAGCTTGAGCATCGGCACGAGGATGCTCGCGACGAACACGACGACGGCGAGCGGCCAGTCGCCCGACACCCAGAAATAGATGACGCCGCTCATGATCGTGTCTTCCTGCGAGCCGACGATCGACGCGGTGCGCATGATCGGCAGCAGGTTCGCGGGAATGTAGAGGATCGCTGCCGCGAGCAGCAGCGCCCAGGTGCGCATGATGCTGTTCGGGGTACGGAAGTGCAGTGCGGTGCCGCAGCGCGCGCAGTGCGCGTGCGGCCGGTCGAGCGTCTGTACGAGCCCGCACGTGTGGCAGCTCGCGTAGCCTGCGCGTGCGGCGGTCGGTGTCGTCATCGGCGGGCGGCTTCCGGCAGCGGGGCGGCCGAGTCGGGTTGCCCGGGCGAGCGCCCGGCGCGCAGGTCGTCGGCGATGTCCCACAGCGTGCGCGGATCGAACATCAGCACGACCGCGATCATCAGCGTGAGTGCGGCGAACGCGAACAGCGCGGCGTCGGGCACGACGCGCGCGAGGCTCACCATCTTCACGATCGTGACCAGAATGCCGAGCATGAACACCTCGATCATGCCCCACGGCCGCACGAGCTCGATCGCGCGCAGGACCAGGTTGAAACCGGGCGGCACGACGCCGCGGCGGATCGGCAGCAGCAGGTACAGCAGCGCGGCCATCTCGACGAGCGGGAACAGCACGGTCGAGCAGAACACCATCACGCCGACGATCGCCATGTCCTGGTGCCACAGCGAATCGATCGCGCCGATCAGCGTGGTCTGCACGCGGTTGCCGTTCACGTCCATTTCGAGGATCGGGAACGCCTGCGCGATCGTGAACGTGATCAGCGCGGCGAGCGCGAGCGCGCAGATCCGCTCGATCTGCGCGGCGCTGTTGCGGTACAGCAGCGCGTCGCAGCGCGGACAGCGCGCGATTTCGCGGCCGCTCAGGCGTGGTTTGTGCAACAGTGCGTCGCACTCGTGACAGGCAATCAGGTCGTTTCGTTGCATGGAAAAGGCAGTTGTGCGACGGCTGGGGGAACGCGTCGACGGGGCCGGAACCCGCGCCAATCTTACCAAAAGGCCTTTTTCGGTGTGTCAAGGATCGTGCGCGTCGTGACCGATCGGTAACATGGCGGGAAGCCGTCAGCCGGCTGGCACGCCTGTCCTCAGAGTCCGCGCGCGTCAAAAGGTTGCGGTAGCATGGCGCCCTTGACAAGCGTCGGACTCCTGGCCGGCGCGGCCGTTCGCTGAACTGAGGAACTCCAAGATGGCATCGAATTCGCTGCCGGCCCGGCCGGTGCGCTACACGCAGACCGCAATCGCGCTGCACTGGCTGATCGCGCTGCTGATCGTCTGCGGCTTCGCGCTCGGCTGGGTGATGACCGACATCCCCGGCTTCACGCCGACGAAGCTGAAGTACTTCTCGTGGCACAAGTGGATCGGCGTGACGGTGTTCGCGCTGGCGGTGATCCGCGTGCTGTGGCGGGCGACCCACCTGCCGCCGTCGCTGCCCGGCGATACGCCCGCGTGGCAGCGCGCGGCGTCGCACGGCGTGCACATGCTGCTCTACGCGCTGATGATCGTGATCCCGGTGACGGGCTACCTGTACAGCTCGGCATCGAACATCCCGGTCGTATATCTCGGCATCGTGCCGCTGCCGCGGCTGATCGACCCCGATCCGGCGCTCAAGGAAACCTTCAAGACGCTGCACGTGTCTTTGAATTACATTCTGCTTGCACTCGTCGCGATGCACGTGCTCGCGGCGCTCAAGCACCAGTTGTTGGACCGCGACGGCCTGCTGTCGCGAATGCTTCCCTTTGCCAAATGAAGGATCCCATGAAAGTGTCTTTCTCCCGCTCCATGCTGACCGCGTTCGCCGCGGCGGCACTTGTCGCGTCGGGCGCGGCGCACGCCGATGTCGATCTCGCGAAGAGCAAGGTGTCCGCCGTGTCGAAGCAGATGAACGTGCCGACCGAAGGCGCGTTCAAGAAGTTTTCCGCGCAGGTGAAGTTCGATCCGGCGAAGGCCGCGCAGGGCAGCGCGCAAATGACCATCGACATCGCGAGCTTCGACCTCGGCGACAAGATGTACAACGACCAGGTCGCCGGCAAGGACTGGTTCGACGCGAAGGCGTATCCGCAGGCGACGTTCGTGTCGTCGGCGATCGCGCCGGCGGGCGGCAACAAGTACAACGTGACCGGCAAGCTGACGATCAAGGGCAAGTCCGAGACCGTCACGGTGCCCGTCACGGTCGCGCAAAGCGGTGCGACGCAGACGTTCGACGGCGTGCTGCCGATCAAGCGTTCGGCCTTCAACGTCGGCACCGGCGAGTGGAAGGACACGTCGATCGTCGCCGACGAAGTGCAGATCAAGTTCCATCTCGTCGCCACTAAGTAAGCGGCGGGCTGTCGCTTCACCCGAATGCCGCGCGAGGGCGCGGCGCCGTTCCAAGGAGAATGAGTTTGAAAAAGCATCTGATCATCGCCGCGGGCGCGCTGGCCGCGTCCCTGTCGTTCTCGGCCTTCGCCGAAAGCGCGACGTACCAGTTCGACCCGAGCCACACGTACCCGAGCTTCGAGGCCGACCACTTCGGCGGCCTGTCGGTCTGGCGCGGCAAGTTCGACAAGTCGAGCGGCACCGTGACGCTCGACCGCGCGGCGAAGACTGGGACGGTCGACGTGACGACCGACATCGCGTCGATCCACACGGGCAGCGCGAAGCTCGACGAGCACCTGCAGACGGCCGAATTCTTCGACGTGGCGAAGTTCCCGCAGGCGAACTACAAGGGCACGATCAAGTTCGACGGCGACAAGCCGGTGTCGGTGGTCGGCAACCTGACGCTGCACGGCGTCACGAAGCCGCTCACGCTGAAGATCGACTCGTTCAAGTGCATGCCGCACCCGATGCTCAAGCGTGAAGTGTGCGGCGTCGACGCGGTCGGCGAATTCAGCCGCGACGACTTCGGCCTCGACTACGGCAAGCAGTACGGCTTCAAGATGAAGACGAAGCTGCTGATCACGGCCGAAGCGGTCAAGCAGCAGTAAGGCTTCCGGCGAGGCCGGCCGCCGTGCCGGCCTGCCGCGGGCCCGACCGCCGCGCTCCCGTTACCGGGGGCGCGGCGGTTTTTTTTGCGCGCCTATAATCGCCCGAGCGCCGCGTGCGGCGCCGGGCAGGCCGACGGCGCGACAGCGGCTGCCTCGAACAGAACGTACAACGACAAGGAGATCGCCGATGCATGCCGTCACGCCGTCCCGTTCCATTGCCTCGTCGCCGCGCGTATGGCGCGCGGTGGTCGCCGCGTCGATCGGCAATGCGCTCGAGTGGTTCGATCTCGTCGTCTACGGCTTCTTCGCGGTGACGATCGCGAAACTGTTCTTCCCGGCCGGCAACGACACCGTGTCGCTGCTGCTCACGCTCGGCACGTTCGGCGTGTCGTTCTTCATGCGGCCGCTCGGCGCGATCGTGCTCGGCGCGTATGCCGACCGCGCGGGCCGCAAGGCCGCGCTCACGCTGTCGATCCTGCTGATGATGGCCGGCACGCTGATCATCGCGGTGCTGCCGACCTACGAGACGATCGGCGTCGCCGCGCCGGTGATCCTCGTCGCCGCGCGGTTGATGCAGGGCTTCTCGGCCGGCGGCGAGTTCGGCAGCGCGACCGCGTTCCTCGCCGAACACGTGCCGGGCCGGCGCGGCTTCTTCGCGAGCTGGCAGGTCGCGAGCCAGGGGCTCACGACGCTGCTCGCCGCCGGCTTCGGCACCGTGCTGAATGCGCAGCTCTCGGCCGCGCAGATGGCGTCGTGGGGCTGGCGCGTGCCGTTCTTCTTCGGGCTGCTGCTCGGGCCCGTCGCGTACTACATCCGCACGAAGGTCGACGAGACGCCCGAATTTCTCGCGGCCGAAGGCACCGCGAACCCGCTGCGCGACACGTTCGCCTCGCACAAGGCGCGCCTGGTTGCCGCGATGGGCGTGGTCGTGCTCGGCACCGTCGCCACCTATCTCGTGCTGTTCATGCCGACCTACGGCGTGAAGCAGCTCGGCCTCGCGCCGTCCGCCGCGTTCGCGGCGATCCTCGTCGTCGGCGTGATCCAGATGGCGTTCGCGCCGCTCGTCGGCCACTGGTCGGATCGACACGGCCGCGTGCGCGTGATGATCGCGCCGGCCGTCGGCATCCTCGTGCTGATCTATCCGGCGTTCGCGTACCTCGTCGCGCATCCGGGCTTCGGCACGCTGATCGCGCTGCAGGTGCTGCTCGCGTTCCTGATGACGGGCTACTTCGCGGCGCTGCCGGGCCTGTTGTCCGAGGTGTTTCCGGTGCAGACGCGCACGACCGGGATGTCGCTCGCGTACAACGTCGCGGTGACGATCTTCGGCGGCTTCGGGCCGTTCATCATCGCGTGGCTGATCCGCGCGACCGGGATGAAGACCGCGCCCAGTTTCTACCTGATGTTCGCGGCCGTGCTGAGCCTCGCGGCGCTGGCCGTGCTCCGTCGACGGTTCGGTTTCCGGTAGCGGGGCGGCGCGTCAGTTGTCGGCGCGCTCGCATACCGGCTGCGCCGGCATCAGTTGCGCGGGCGCGTCGACGGTTCGCACCGGGCGCCCCGCGAGCGCGGCGAGCGCCTGCCGAAGCTGCCAGTCGCCGGCCGTGCCGAACGCGCGCTGCGGCAGCGCCGTGCTCCTCGCCGTATCGACCTTCGCGCGCACGCGCTGCTCGCGCAGCGCCTGCCGCGCCTTGCGCACCTGCGCGAACGGGTCGGGCGCCAGCCGGTCCGCATACGGCGCCCGCGCGAGATCGGCTTCCCGGTACCACAGCAGCACGCCGTCGACGTCCGAATCGCGGCGCGGCGGCACGAGCCAGTCCGGCACGACGCCGTAGCCGTCCATCGGGCAGCCGTTCGGCCGCAGGTTGCGCGCATACGTGAAATTCAGGCGCGTGCCGTCGATCAGGTCGACGCCCGTCTGCGCGAGGCCCTTCCCGTAGGTCGGCATGCCGAGCAGTTTCGCGCGGCCGAGATCCTTCAGCGCGGCCGCGGTCGCCTCGGCGGCCGACGCGCTCTGTCCGTCGACGAGCACGACGAGCGGCACGGTGCGCCACCAGTCGTCGGCCTGCAGCGGTGCCAGCGGATCCTGCCCGTGCATGACGGGCAGCGCGTAGTCGGGCCAGTTGGTCGTGTAGCGGCGGCGCTGCGTGTCGCCACGCTCGACCGTCACCATCGCGGTGCGGTCGCGTCCCGCGAACAGCGCGGTGATGCCGATCGCCGCGTTGAGCGCGCCGCCGCCGTTGATGCGCAGGTCGAGGATCATGCCTGTCACCGGCGGGCCCGTGCGCCGCGCGGCCTGCACCGCGTCGATGTAATCGCCGACCGCCGGCTCCGGAAAGCTCGACAGCCGCGTGTACAGGATGTCGCCGTCGAGCCGCTTGGCGATCGCCGGATGCGGCTTGACGATCGCGCGCACCGGCGCGAAGGTCAGCACCGCATGCTTCGGGCCGCGCTGCACCGTGAGTTTCAGCGGCACGCCCGCGTCGCCCTTCGCGAGTTTCAGGAGTTCGCCGCTGTCGATGCCGACGACGCTCCGGTCGTTCATCGCGACGACGAGGTCGTCCGGCCGCACGCCGGCTTTCTCGGCCGGTGCGTCGGGAATCACGTCGATGATGTGCAGCCCGTCGGGCCGCGTCTCGAACACGATGCCGATGCCCGGCGTGCCGTTGCGCGCGCGCTGCTCGTCGTCGCGCCGCTCCTGCTCCTCCTTCGCGTTGAAGAAGCGCGCGTACGGCAGCGTCTTGATCCCGTCGTGGGTGGCGGCGTCGAGCAGCGCGCCGATGTCGACATCGGTCAGGTGCTGCTTCTTCAGTACTTCGACGGCCGCCTTCAGTTCGCAGAGCTGCGGTTCCCAGTCGGGCGGGCAGGGCGACGGCGTCGGGGTGGCGGCCGATGCCGCGGCGGGCGGCGCGGATGCCGCTTGCGCGACGGCGAGCGGCGCATGCGGGAGCCCGACCGCGACGGCTGCGCAGGCGGCAAGGCGACGAACGGCACGCATGGGAGGCATCATCGGGACCGCACGTTGGGACGGGTGGCGAGTGTGCTTGCCCGGCCAGCGCGCGGCCGGCATGCAAGCGGGGCAGGGTGGTGACGATTGTAGCCGACGCCCGCGACGGCGCTGCTCGTGTCGCCCGCGCGCCGTGTACCGCGGCGGCCCGCGCATAAAAAAACCGGCCCGAATGGGCCGGCTTGGGTGCGATGCCGAAACGGCGCGGCGCTTAAACCTGCGCGCCCGCGTTCGGATCGTCCGGATCGTGCGCGGTCTTCTTTTCCTTGATCAGGTCCTCGCGCTTGATGCCGAGCCACATCGCGAGCGAGCCCGCGACGAACACCGACGAGTAGATGCCGAACATGATGCCGACCGTCAGCGCGAGCGCGAAGTAGTGCAGCGTCGGGCCGCCGAAGAAGAACATCGACAGCACCATCATTTCCGTCGACGTGTGCGTGATGATCGTGCGCGACATCGTGGTCGTGATCGCGTGGTTGATCACTTCCTGCACGTTCATCTTGCGTTCGCGGCGGAACGTCTCGCGGATCCGGTCGAAGATGACGACCGACTCGTTGACCGAGTAGCCGAGCACCGCGAGGATCGCCGCGAGCACCGCCAGCGAGAACTCCCACTGGAAGTAGGCGAAGAAGCCGAGAATGATCACGACGTCGTGCAGGTTGGCGATGATGCCGGCCACTGCGTACTTCCATTCGAAGCGGAACGACAGGTAGATCACGATGCCGATCACGACGCACGCGAGCGCGAGCAGGCCGTCGGTCGCGAGCTCCCGGCCGACCTGCGGGCCGACGAACTCGACGCGTTGCAGCGTGACGTCGGGGTTCTGCGCCTTCAGCGCGCCCATCACCTGGTCGCTCTGCTGCGCGGACGTGAGGCCTTCCTTCAGCTGCAGGCGGATCAGCACGTTGCGCGACGTGCCGAAGTTCTGCACCTGCGCGTCGGCATAACCGAGCTTGCCGAGCGTCGCGCGCACGGGTTCGAGTTCCGCGGCCTGCTGGTACTGCACCTCGATCACCGTACCGCCGGTGAATTCGACGGACAGGTGCAGCCCGCGGTGGAACAGGAAGAACACGGCGGCGAGGAACGTGACCAGCGAGATCACGTTGAACACCAGCGCGTGCCGCATGAACGGAATGTCTTTACGGATGCGGAAAAATTCCATGGTCTCGTCTCCGGGGCCTTATTGGGTCGAGCCCGGTTTCTTCGGCGACACGCCTTGCTGCGCGCGGTTGCGCAGCTGCGGCTTGCCGGCGCGCGGCGCGTTGCCCTTCGCCGGGGCGGCGAGCTTCGCGGCGCGCGCGGTGTCGGTCGATTCGTCCGCGTCGGTGAACGATGCGGCGGCAGCGGCGCCTTCCGGCTTCCACACCTGGCCGATCGCGAGCGACTTCAGCTTCTTGCGGCCGCCGTACCAGAGGTTGACGATCCCGCGCGAGAAGAACACCGCGGAGAACATCGACGTCAGGATGCCGAGGCAGTGCACGATCGCGAACGCGCGAACCGGGCCCGAGCCGAACGCGAGCAGCGCGAGACCGGCGATCAGCGTCGTGACGTTCGAGTCGAGAATCGTCGCCCAGGCATGCGCGTAACCGGCCTGGATCGCGAGCTGCGGCGGCTGGCCGGCGCGCAGTTCCTCACGCACGCGCTCGTTGATCAGCACGTTCGAGTCGATCGCCATGCCGAGCGCGAGCGCGATTGCCGCGATACCGGGCAGCGTCAGCGTGGCCTGCATCAGCGACAGCACGGCGACGAGCAGCAGCAGGTTCACCGACAGGCCGATCACCGACACCACGCCGAACAGCATGTAGTAAGCGATCATGAACACGGCGATCGCGCAGAAGCCCCAGATCACCGAGTGGACGCCCATCTTGATGTTGTCCGCGCCGAGGCTCGGGCCGATCGTGCGTTCCTCGATGATGTCCATCGGCGCGGCGAGCGAACCGGCGCGCAGCAGCAGCGCGAGGTCGGCCGCGGCCTGCGGCGTCGGCTGGCCCGTGATCTGGAAGCGGTCGCCGAGCTCGGACTGGATCGTCGCGACCGTCAGCACTTCGCCCTTGCCCTTCTCGAACAGCACCATCGCCATCGGCTTGCCGATGTTGTCGCGCGACACCGTGCGCACCGCGCGGCCGCCGGCCGAGTCGAGGCGGATGTTGACCGACGGACGCTGGTGTTCGTCGAAACCGGCCGATGCATCGATGATGCGGTCGCCGGTGAAGATCACGTCCTTCTTCAGCAGCACGGGCGCCTGGTTGCCCTGCGTGAACAGCTCCTCGCCCGGCGGAACGGGGTCGTTCGGGTTCGGGTGCGTGTTGATCGGGTCGGCGAGGCGTGCCTCGAGCGTCGCGGTGCGGCCGATGATGTCCTTCGCCTTCGCGGTGTCCTGCACGCCCGGCAGTTCGACGACGATGCGGTCGCTGCCTTGCTGCTGCAGGATCGGCTCGGACACGCCGAGTTCGTTCACGCGGTTGTGGAGCGTCGTCAGGTTCTGCTTGAGTGCCGCGTCCTCGACGGCCTTCTGCACGGCCGGCGTGAAGGTGCCGACGACTTGCGTGCCGCCGCCGCCGGGCTGGGTCGCCCATTGCAGTTCGGTGATCGACGCGGCGAGCACCTTGCGGGCGTCTTCCGCCGTCTGCGCATCGCTGAAGTTGACGACCACGGACTGGTCGACGCGGCTCACACCGCCGTCACGGATGTTCTTGTCGCGCAGCAGCGAGCGTGCGTCGGACGCGTCGGAGTCGAGCTTCTTCGTGAGCGCGCCCGTCATGTCGACCTGGAGCAGGAAGTGGACACCGCCGCGCAGGTCGAGGCCGAGATACATCGGCAGCGCGTGCAGGGCCGTCAGCCAGCGCGGCGACGCGCTCTGCAGGTTCAGGGCGACGACGTACTGCGGATCGTTCGGGTCGGCGTTCAGCGACTTTTGCAGCAGGTCCTTGACGCGCAGCTGCGTATCGGTGTCCTTCAGGCGCACGCGGATGTTCGCGTTGGTCGCCGTGTTCTCGAAGGTGACGTCGTCCGGCGTGATCTGCGCGGACGCGAGCGCCGCTTCGACCTGGGTCAGCGTGGTCGAGTCGAGCTTGACCGTGGCCTTGCCGCTCGACACCTGCACCGCCGGCGCTTCGCCGAAGAAGTTGGGCAATGTGTACAGAAGGCCGATGGCGAGCGCCACGACCATCACGACATATTTCCAGAGTGGATAACGATTCATGAGGGGGCCGAACGGGTGGTTGGCGTGAAAGCGTCGCGTCCGGCGCCGCGGCGGCCCGCTCTCTCAGGCGGGCACGGCGCGGGGAGCCGGACGCTCGGTGAAGGGCTTACAGCGACTTGATCGTGCCCTTCGGCAGAATGGTCGTGACCGCAGCCTTCTGCACGGTGATTTCAGTGCCTTCGGCGATTTCGACGCCGATGTAGCCTTCGGTGACCTTCGTCACCTTGCCGACGAGGCCGCCGCTCGTGACGACTTCGTCGCCCTTCGCCATGGCCGCGAGCATGTTGCGGTGTTCCTTCTGGCGCTTCATCTGCGGACGGATCATGATGAAGTAGAGCACCGCGAACATCAGGATGAGCGGCAGGAAGCTCATCAGGCTCGATTCGGCGCCACCGGCGCCTTGCGCGAAGGCATTGGAAATGAACGGCACGTTGGTCTCTCCGTAGGGGAAGATCGAAAAATAAGCCGGTTATTCTACCACCGGCCCCATGTGCAAACGGATCGGCAAATGCGCTTTCGGATCAAGCTGTTAAAGCGCGAACCGATACCGTTGCGACTTGTTTGGAAAGGCAATTGTAATATTTGGCGGTCGCGACGGGCCATCGAAACGCGTTATTTAGTACGCGTCCTATGCGACTGGCGCGGTACGGCCCGCCGGCCGGTCAGTCGACCCCTCTGGCACGGTCCTCCGCGAAGCGCTGGCGGAACGCGTCGAACGTATGCGTTTCGATCGCCTCGCGGATCTCGCTCATCAGCTGCAGGTAATAGTGCAGGTTGTGGATCGTGTTGAGCTGCGCGCCGAGGATTTCGCCGACGCGGTGCAGGTGATGCAGGTAGCCGCGCGAGAAGTTCTGGCACGTGTAGCACGTGCAGCTCGCGTCGAGCGGCTTCAGCGAGTTCTTGTGCGTCGCGTTGCGGATCTTCACGTCGCCGAAGCGCGTGAACAGCCAGCCGTTGCGCGCGTTGCGGGTCGGCATCACGCAGTCGAACATGTCGACGCCGTTCGCGACGCCCTCCACCAGATCCTCCGGCGTGCCGACGCCCATCAGGTAGTGCGGCTTGTTGGCCGGCAGCTTCGGGCCGACGTGGCGCAGCACGCGCATCATGTCTTCCTTCGGCTCGCCGACCGACAGCCCGCCGATCGCGAGGCCGTGGAAGCCGAGCTCCGCCAGGCCCGCGAGCGATTCGTCGCGCAGGTCCTCGAACATCCCGCCCTGGACGATCCCGAAGAGGGCGTTCGGGTTGCCGAGCCGGTTGAATTCGTCGAGCGAGCGCTTCGCCCAGCGCAGCGACATGCGCATCGAGTCGGCCGCTTCCTTGTGCGTCGTGGGCACGCCGTCGGTCGCGTACGGCGTGCACTCGTCGAACTGCATCACGACGTCGGAGTTCAGCACCTTCTGGATCTGCATCGACACTTCCGGCGACAGGAACAGCTTGTCGCCGTTGATCGGCGACGCGAACGTGACGCCGTCCTCGGTGATCTTGCGCAGGTCGCCGAGCGAGAACACCTGGAAGCCGCCCGAGTCGGTCAGGATCGGCTTGTTCCAGCCCATGAAGCCGTGCAGGCCGCCGTGCGCGTCGATCGTGTCGAGGCCCGGACGCAGCCACAGGTGGAACGTGTTGCCGAGGATGATCTGGGCCTTGATCTCGTGCAGTTCGCGCGGCTGGATCGCCTTCACGGTGCCGTAGGTGCCGACCGGCATGAAGATCGGCGTCTCGACCACGCCGTGATTGAGCTTCACGCGGCCGCGGCGCGCATGGCCGTCGGTCGTCAGCAGTTCGAATTCGAGCCCGTTCGCCGGGCGGTCCTGCACGGGCGCGTGCGTATCGTGGGATGAACCTTCGGTCATCGCGTCATTCTCCTTGCCACCGGAAAAGCGTTGCATGGGACCGGAGTATGCGCTGAAGCGCTGACTCCGGATCGCAAGTCCGGCGCATGTTGGAAACGCCGCCGGGTAACCGGCGGCGGGAAAAAGCGGGTGCGCGCCATCGTAGCGCGGACCGCAGGAAAACGGGGCAACAGCGCGGGGACACCGGCGCGGCGCGTAGTGGCCGTTGCGCAGTCGCGCGCCGGCGCGTCATCGCACCTGCCGCGCTTACGCCCCCGGCGCCTCCGGCGTGTCGCGCCGCGTCAGCAGCATCGCGTCGCCGTAGCTGAAGAAGCGGTAGCGTTCTTCGATCGCGTGCCGGTACGCGGCGCGGATCGTCTCGACGCCCGCGAACGCGGACACCAGCATCAGCAGCGTCGATTTCGGCAGGTGGAAATTCGTGACGAGCCGGTCGACCACGCGGAACCGGTAGCCGGGCGTGATGAAGATGTCGGTCTCGGCCTGCGTCGCCGCGAGCGGTCGGCCCGCTTCGTCGGCCGCGCGCGCGGCGGCTTCGAGCGCGCGCATCGACGTCGTGCCGACCGCGATCACGTTGCCGCCGCGTGCGCGGGCCGCGGCGATCTTGTCGACGAGCGACTGCGGCAGGTCGTACCACTCGCTGTGCATCTTGTGCTCGGCGATGTTCTCGACGCGCACCGGCTGGAACGTGCCGGCGCCGACGTGCAGCGTCAGCGTCGCGCGCTCGACGCCCATCGCGTCGAGCTTCGCCAGCAGCGGCTGGTCGAAATGCAGCCCGGCCGTCGGCGCGGCGACCGCGCCCGGGTTGCTCGCATAGACGGTCTGGTAGCGCGTCTCGTCGGTCGCGTCGGCGTCGTGCTCGATATACGGCGGCAGCGGCAGGCGGCCGAACTGCTCGATCAGGTCGAGGCACGGCGCGGGGAAGTGCAGCGTGAAGAACGGCTCGACGCGCTCGCCGACCGTCACGTCGAATGCGTCGGCGAGACGCAGCGTCGTGCCGGCGCCCGGCGACTTGCTTGCGCGGATCTGCGCGAGCGCCGTGTGCGTGCCCGTCAAGCGCTCGATCAGCACCTCGATCTTGCCGCCGCTGGCCTTCTGGCCGAAGAAACGCGCCTTCAGCACCTTGGTATCGTTGAACACGAGCAGGTCGCCGGGCGCGATGCACGACGGCAGCTCGGTGAAACGGCGGTCGACGAGGCGCGCGGGCTCGGCGGTATTGTCGACCTCGAGCAGGCGGCTCGCGGTGCGATCGGGCAGCGCGGTTTGGGCAATCAGCTCGGGCGGCAGATTGAAATCGAAATCGGAAAGCGTGAACATGCGGGCTGGTTCGAAGCGGCCGGCGGGCGTCGCCGGCAGGGCGGAAACGCGTAAATGGGGCGCGCGAGCCGCTATGATGGCGGGATGCGCGGCCTGGCCGGCGTCGTTCGTTCGGACGACGTGAAAGCCGCTATTGTACTTGCCTTGCGAAGCACCCTGACGATCCGATGCCTGTGTCACCACGCCGTTCCGCCGCCGCCGTTGCCGATTCCGCCGATCCGTTCGACGCGGACGATGCCGCCACGCCCGCGCCGCCCGCATCGGCCGCCGGCGCGCGCCGCGCCGGCCCGAAGCGCGGCGCCGACGGCCGGCTCGCGCAGCCCGCTGCCGCCGCGCCCGACGTCGAACCGGGCGCGGGCGGCGGCGACGCCGACGCGCCCGGTGCATCGGGCACGAAGCGCAAGAAGAAGCCTGCCGCCGACAAACCGGTGAAAACCGCCGACAAGCTCGCGAAACTCGGCCTCACGCGTTCGATCGATCTCGTGCTGCATCTGCCGATGCGCTACGAGGACGAAACCACGCTCACGCCGATCGGCGAACTGCTGCCGGGCGGCATCGCGCAAACCGAAGGCGTCGTGTTCGACAACGAAGTCACCTATCGGCCGCGCCGCCAGCTCGTCGTGAAGATTCAGGACGACGACGGCGAGCAGCTCGTGCTGCGCTTCCTGAATTTCTACGGGTCGCAGGTCAAGCAGATGGCCGTCGGCCAGCGGCTGCGCGTGCGCGGCGACGTGCGCGGCGGTTTCTTCGGGATGGAGATGGTGCATCCGGCCGTGCGCGTCGTCGAAGCGGACGCGCCGCTGCCGCAGGTGCTCACGCCCGTCTACCCGAGCACGGCCGGCGTGTCGCAGGCCTACCTGCGCAAGGCGATCGAGAATGCGGTCGAGCGCACGCCGCTGCCCGAGCTGCTGCCGCCCGAGATCCAGCGCGACTACCTGAAGCCGCTCGACGTGCCGACGCTCGAGCAGGCCGTGCGCATCCTGCACCACCCGCGCGTCGATTCCGACGAAGCCGCGTTGATGGACGGCTCGCATCCGGCGTGGACGCGCATCAAGTTCGAGGAGCTGCTCGCGCAGCAGCTGTCGCTCAAGCGGGCGCACGAGGAGCGCCGCACGCGTGCCGCGCCCGCGATGCCGCGCCGCACCGCGAGCGACGCCGATGCGCTGACGACGCGGCTCTACGCGGCGCTGCCGTTCACGCTGACGGGCGCGCAGGCGCGCGTCGTCGACGAGATCGCGCACGACCTCACGCTCGCGCACCCGATGCAGCGCCTGCTGCAGGGCGACGTCGGCAGCGGCAAGACGGTCGTCGCGGCGCTGGCCGCCACGCAGGCGATCGACGCCGGCTACCAGGCCGCGCTGATGGCGCCCACCGAAATCCTCGCGGAACAGCACGCGCGCAAGCTGCGCGCATGGCTCGAGCCGCTCGGCGTGTCGGTCGCGTGGCTCGCGGGCAGCCTGAAGGCGAAGGAGAAGCGCGCGGCGATCGAGGCGGCTGCGCTCGGCACCGCGCAGCTCGTGATCGGCACGCACGCGATCATCCAGGACACGGTCGAATTCGCGCGGCTCGGCCTCGTGATCGTCGACGAGCAGCACCGCTTCGGCGTCGAGCAGCGTCTCGCACTGCGCGCGAAGGCCGCGAACGCGGCCAACGGCGCGCGCGATTTCCAGCCACACCAGCTGATGATGTCGGCCACGCCGATCCCGCGCACGCTCGCGATGACGTACTACGCGGATCTCGAGGTCTCGACGATCGACGAGCTGCCGCCGGGCCGCACGCCCGTGCTGACGCGCCTCGTCGGCGACGCGCGGCGCGACGAGGTGATCGCCCGCGTGCGCGAGGCCGCGCTGACCGGGCGCCAGGTGTACTGGGTGTGCCCGCTGATCGAGGAAAGCGAGACGCTGCAGCTGCAGACGGCCGTCGAAACCTACGAGACGCTGGCGGCGGCGCTCCCCGAACTGAAGGTCGGGCTCGTGCACGGCCGGCTGTCGCCCGCCGACAAGGCCGCCGTGATGGAGGCGTTCACGCGCAACGAAGTGCAGCTGCTCGTCGCGACGACCGTGATCGAGGTCGGCGTCGACGTGCCGAACGCGTCGCTGATGGTGATCGAGCACGCGGAGCGTTTCGGCCTCGCGCAGCTGCACCAGCTGCGCGGCCGCGTCGGGCGCGGCACCGCGGCGTCGGTGTGCGTGCTGCTGTACACGGGGCCGCTGTCCCTGACCGGCCGCGAGCGGCTGAAGACGATGCGCGAGACGACCGACGGCTTCGAGATCGCGCGGCGCGACCTCGAAATCCGCGGCCCCGGCGAATTCCTCGGGGCGCGCCAGTCGGGCGCGGCGATGCTGCGCTTTGCCAACCTCGAGACCGACGGCTGGCTGATCGACCCGGCCCGCGAGGCCGCGACGCGGCTGATTGCCGCGTACCCCGACATCGTCACGCAGCATCTCGCCCGTTGGCTCGGTGCGCGGGAACAGTACCTGAAGGCTTGATTCGGCAGCTCGGGGCCGGATCAGAAAGCCGTCGATCGATGCATCGGATGTCGAGAAACTTGGCGAACCGGTGCCGGAGGGTGTATAAATTAAACCTATCGCCTGTATATACCTGATTGACCCACAATGACGCTGACTGAATTGAAATACATCGTCGCGGTCGCGCGCGAACGGCATTTCGGCCGCGCGGCCGAGGCCTGCTTCGTGAGCCAGCCGACGCTGTCGGTGGCGATCAAGAAGCTCGAAGACGAGCTCAACGTGCAGATTTTCGAGCGCGGCGCGAGCGAAGTGAGCGTGACGCCGATCGGTGACCAGATCGTCACGCAGGCGCAGCGCGTGCTCGAGCAGACTTTCGCGATCAAGGAGATCGCGAAGCAGGGCAAGGACCCGCTGGTCGGCCCGTTCCGCCTCGGCGTGATCTACACGATCGGGCCGTACCTGCTGCCGACGCTCGTCAAGCAGATGATCCAGCGTGTTCCGCAGATGCCGCTGATGCTGCAGGAGAACTACACGCTGAAGCTGCTCGAACTGCTCAAGCAGGGCGAGATCGACGCCGCGATCATGGCGCTGCCGTTCCCGGAAACCGGCCTGATGGTGCGTCCGCTGTACGACGAACCGTTCGTCGTCGCGCTGCCGGCCGGCCATCCGTGGGAGAAGCGCGAGGAAATCAATGCCGAGGACCTGAAGCAGGAAACCATGCTGCTGCTCGGCAACGGCCATTGCTTCCGCGATCACGTGCTCGGCGTGTGCCCGGAGCTGATGCGCTTCTCGCAGACGGCCGACGGCATCCAGAAGACCTTCGAGGGCTCGTCGCTCGAAACCATTCGCCATATGGTCGCGAGCGGTGTCGGCATCACCGTGCTGCCGCGGATGTCGGTCGCCGAGGTCGGCCCGCGCGCGAACGGCCCCGATGCGGAACTGCTGTCGTACGTGCCGTTCAACGAACCGGTGCCCGACCGCCGCGTGGTGCTCGTGTGGCGCAAGAGCTTCACGCGGATGCCCGCGATCGACGCGATCAGCGACGCGATTTCCGCGTGCGAACTGCCGGGCGTCGCGAAGCTCGACATGCCGGCTACGATGAACTGAGCGCGTATGGCAGCATGATGAACGGGGTCTTGCGACCCCGTTTATTTTTCCCTATCGCATAGATGAAATTTATTAAATTCAAATAACCAATAGATATAGATAGAATCCTCTACATGGATCGGCGTCGTCGCCGACGCGCGACATGCACGTTGGATGCAAGCGTCAAAGGAGGATGTCATGATGCGGTCGGTATTGCAGCACGCGCAGCGGAACATCCCGTCGCGCGACACGGTCGTACATCGCGCCAGGGCCGCGGTTCGCAGCCTGCGTCCGATTGCGTTCGCGTACCTGGCGGATCGCGTGTATGGCGGATGAGTGCCGCCGCGCGCCGGTCCGGTGTTCCCCCGATTCACCCGCCATCAAGCCATGAGGGAGCATTGCATGCCCGACAGCATGACCACCGCACGCATCGCCGGCACGACGACTGCCGGCAGTGGCTTCCCCGAGCGCCCCGCCTGCGGCGCGTTGCAGCGGGAACGCGAGCCGAAGGCCGCGCACGACATCCCGTAGTACGGCAGGAGGATCTGCCTGTTCCGTTTCTTATCCCCCGCAATGCTCCACGAACCGCGCCCGGCACGTGGGGGCCTACGAGCAAGTAAAGGAGAAAAAGCATGTCGAACGAAGCGAAGTGTCCGTTCAACCACACCGCAGGCAGCGGCACGACGAACAAGGACTGGTGGCCGAATCAGCTGAACCTGAATGTCCTGCACCGGCATTCGGCGTTGTCCGATCCGATGGACCAGGATTTCGACTACGCCGAGGCGTTCAAGAAGCTGGATCTCGCGGCGGTGAAGCAGGACCTGCACGCGCTGATGACGACGTCGCAGGACTGGTGGCCGGCCGACTTCGGCCACTATGGCGGCCTGTTCGTGCGCATGGCATGGCACAGCGCCGGCACGTACCGCACGGCCGACGGCCGCGGCGGCGCGGGCGGCGGGCAGCAGCGCTTCGCGCCGCTCAACAGCTGGCCGGACAACGTGAGCCTCGACAAGGCGCGCCGGCTGCTGTGGCCGATCAAGCAGAAGTACGGCCGCAACATCTCGTGGGCCGATCTGCTGATCCTGACGGGCAACGTCGCGCTCGAATCGATGGGCTTCAAGACGTTCGGTTACGCCGGCGGCCGCGTCGACACGTGGGAACCGGACGACGTGTACTGGGGCTCGGAAAAGATCTGGCTGGAACTGAGCGGCGGCCCGAACAGCCGCTACTCGGGCAAGCGTGAGCTCGAAAGCCCGCTCGCCGCCGTGCAGATGGGCCTCATCTACGTGAACCCGGAAGGCCCGGACGGCAACCCCGACCCGGTCGCCGCCGCGCACGACATCCGCGAGACGTTCGCGCGGATGGCGATGAACGACGAAGAGACGGTCGCGCTGATCGCGGGCGGCCACACGTTCGGCAAGACGCACGGCGCCGGTCCGGCGTCGAACGTCGGCCCCGAGCCGGAAGCCGCGGGCCTCGAGGAGCAGGGTCTCGGCTGGAAGAGCACGTTCGGCACGGGCAAGGGCAAGGACGCGATCACGAGCGGCCTCGAAGTCACGTGGACCTCGACGCCGACGAAGTGGAGCAACGACTTCTTCAAGCACCTGTTCAGCTACGAGTGGGAGCTCACGAAGAGCCCGGCCGGCGCGCACCAGTGGGTCGCGAAGGACGCCGGCGAAGTGATTCCCGATGCGTTCGACGCGTCGAAGAAGCATCGCCCGACGATGCTGACGACCGACCTGTCGCTGCGTTTCGACCCGGCCTACGAAAAGATCTCGCGCCGTTTCTACGAGAACCCGGCCGAGTTCGCCGATGCGTTCGCGCGTGCATGGTTCAAGCTCACGCACCGCGACATGGGCCCGCGCTCCCGTTATCTCGGCCCGGAAGTGCCGGCGGAACACCTGCTGTGGCAGGATCCGATCCCGGCAGTCGACCACCCGCTGATCGACGCCGCCGACGTTGCCGCGCTGAAGGCGAAGGTGCTGGCCACCGGCCTGTCGGTGTCGCAGCTCGTGTCGACGGCATGGGCGTCGGCAGCGACGTTCCGCGGGTCGGACAAGCGCGGCGGCGCGAACGGTGCGCGCATCCGCCTCGCGCCGCAGAAGGACTGGGAAGTGAACCGCCCGGCCCAGCTCGCGAAGGTGCTGGAGACGCTCGAAGGCGTGCGGAAGGCGTTCAATGACGCGCAGACGGGCGGCAAGAAGGTGTCGCTCGCCGACCTGATCGTGCTGGCCGGTGCGGCCGGCGTCGAGCAGGCCGCGAAGAACGCGGGTATCGCGGTGACGGTGCCGTTCGCGCCGGGCCGCGCGGATGCGACGCAGGAAGAGACCGACGTCGAGGCGATGGCCGTGCTCGAGCCGCTCGCCGACGGCTTCCGTAACTACCTGAAGGCCGCGTACAAGACGCCGGCCGAGGCGCTGCTGGTCGACAAGGCGCAACTGCTGACGTTGACGGCGCCGGAGATGACGGTACTCGTCGGCGGCTTGCGCGTGCTCGGCGCGAACGCCGGCGACTCGAAGCACGGAGTGTTCACCGATCGTCCGGAAACGCTGACGAACGACTTCTTCGTGAACCTGCTCGACATGGCCACGGAGTGGAAGCCGGTGTCGGCCGCGAACGACGTGTTCGAGGGGCGCGACCGCGCGACGGGCGCGGTCAAGTGGACGGGCACGCGCGTCGACCTGATCTTCGGCTCGCACTCGCAGTTGCGCGCGCTGGCCGAGGTGTACGGCAGCGCGGATGCGAAGGAGAAGTTCGCGCGCGATTTCGTCGCCGCCTGGAACAAGGTGATGACCCTCGACCGCTTCGACCTCGCATGAAACCGGCCGCATGCTCATGCGGTCATGCAGTGACGCAGTAACGCGGAACGGCCGGTCGAACGACCGGCCGTTTCTTCTCGGAACGATGTCTTGTCAAGGGAGTAACGACCATGACGCAAATGATGCTCAACATGCGTGCGGCGGCGTCGCCCGTTCTGCGATCGCCGGTCGAACTGGCGCGCTACGTCGTCGGCTTCGCGATCGTCATCGGCGGGGCGGCGGAACTGGTCTCGCAGGCGCTGCACGCGCTCGCGTCGGTCGCAGGTGGTTGACGGCAGCGACGGCAGCGACGGTTTCGCAACGCCAGACGTGCGAGTCGCGAACGGATGCCGTGCGACGCGGCATGCGGATTGCTCGACGCATTTTCACCGGTTCAACATTTCGAACGAGGAGTCCCGAAGATGGCCAGGAAAGGCAACGCCACGCCGATCAACATCGGCATCAGCGACAAGGACCGCAAGAAGATCGCGGACGGCCTGTCGCGCCTGCTCGCCGATACGTTTTCGCTGTACCTCAAGACCCACAATTTCCACTGGAACGTGACCGGGCCGATGTTCAACACGCTGCACCTGATGTTCGAGGAGCAGTACAACGAGCTATGGCTCGCGGTCGATTCCGTCGCGGAGCGCATTCGCACGCTCGGCGTCGTCGCGCCGGGCACGTTCGCCGAGTTCGCGAAACTGTCGTCGGTGCCGGAAGCGAAGGGCGTACCGGCCGCCGAGGAGATGATCCGCCAGCTCGTCGAAGGACACGAGGCGGTCGTGCGCACCGCGCGCGACATCTTCCCGATCGCCGACGCGGCCAGCGACGAGCCGACCGCCGACCTGCTGACGCAGCGCCTGCAGACGCATGAAAAGACCGCGTGGATGCTGCGGTCGCTGCTCGCGTAAGCGCGGTGCGGCCGTGCAGGGGCGCCGACCGGCCCGATCCGCGATGCGGTCGACTCTGTCCCTTGATTGACGCGCGATGCGGCACAGCCGCGCGCAGCGGGCCTGGGCGGCGTGTGCGCGCCCGCCGGTAGCCGTCTGCGGGCCGCTCCCGACATGACGCGGAGCGCCGCTCGGCTCTAAAATGCCGGGGTTATCTTCCCGGTGCTTCGCCATGCTTGCCCGTTTTCCGCTGTATCTGCGGCTCGTCCGGATGGACAAGCCGATCGGCAGCCTGCTGCTGCTGTGGCCGACGCTCAACGCGCTGTGGATCGCGTCGGACGGCCATCCGCGCTGGCCGCTGCTCGTGATCTTCGTGCTCGGCACGCTGCTGATGCGCTCGGCCGGCTGCGCGATGAACGACTACGCCGACCGCGATTTCGACCGTCACGTGAAGCGCACGGCCGACCGGCCGCTGACGTCGGGCAAGATCCACGCGTGGGAAGCCGTCGCGATCGCGGTCGGGCTGTCGTTCGTCGCGTTCCTGCTGATCCTGCCGCTCAATACGCTGACGAAGGAACTGTCCGTCGTCGCGCTGTTCGTCGCGGGCTCGTATCCGTTCATGAAGCGTTTCTTCGCGATTCCGCAGGCGTATCTCGGCATCGCGTTCGGCTTCGGCATCCCGATGGCGTTCGCGGCCGTGCAGGACACGGTGCCGGCGATCGCGTGGGTGATGCTGGTCGCGAACATCTTCTGGTCGGTCGCATACGACACCGAGTACGCGATGGTCGATCGCGACGACGACATCAAGATCGGCATTCGCACGTCCGCGCTGACGTTCGGCCGCTTCGACGTCGCGGCCGTGATGGCGTGCTACGCGGCGACGCTCGGCATCTACGTGTGGGTCGGCGTGACACTCGGCTTCGGTCTCGTGTACTGGGCCGGCTGGGCCGCCGCGGCCGGCTGCGCGCTCTATCACTACACGCTGATCAAGGATCGCGAACGGATGCCGTGCTTCGCGGCATTCCGGCACAACAACTGGCTCGGCGGCGTGCTGTTCGCGGGCATCGCCGCGCATTACCTGCTGGCCGGCAACTGAACGACGAAGCCGCGCGCCCGGCGCGCGCCGCCAATGAAAAAGCGACCTGACGGTCGCTTTTTTTACGTCGGCGCCGGCAATCCGGCAAGCGCTCCCGCGCTTACGCGCGGCCGAGTTCGTCGCCCATTTCCTTCGCACGCGCTTCCGCCGCGAGCGCGCCGCGCACGATCGCTTCCTTCACGCCCTGCGCGTCGAATGCCGCAAGCGCGGCGGCCGTCGTGCCGCCCTTCGACGTCACGCGCTCGCGCAGCACGCTCGCCGGCTCGCCCGATTGCGCGGCCAGTTGCGCGGCGCCCGTAAACGTCGTGACCGCGAGCGCGCGGCCCTGTTCGTCGTTCATGCCGAGGCGGCGCGCGGCTTCCTGCAGCGCTTCGATGAAATAAAACACGTACGCGGGGCCGCTGCCCGAAATGGCCGTGACGGCGTCGAGTTGCGACTCGTCGTCGAACCACACGATCTCGCCGACCGCGCCGAGCACGTTCGACGCGAGTTCGCGGGCCGCCGCGTCGACCGCGGGCAGCGCGGCGAGGCCCGTCACGCCCATGCCGACCAGCGCGGGCGTGTTCGGCATCGTGCGCACGACGCGCGGGTAGTCGCCGAGCCAGCGCGCGAGATCCGTGCCGCGGATGCCGGCCGCGATGCTGATCACGAGCTGCGACGTCAGGTGCGGCGCGAGCGCCTGCGCGACGTCCTTCAGCACCTGCGGCTTCACCGCGAGCACGATCGCGTCGTAGCCGGCGAGCGTCGCGTCGACGGCCGCGCCGGTGCGGATGCCGAATTGCTGCGCGGCACGCGCGCGGACGTCCTCGTTGACGTCGATGGCATACAGGCCGTCGGCGGCGACGCCGCGCTTGATCAGGCCGCCGATCAGGGCCGCGGCCATGTTGCCGCCGCCGATGAATGCGATTTTCATGATGTCCGAATGAGCGAGTGAGTGAACGGAAAGGCGGAAAAGGGCGTGGCGTTCAGTGCGAATAATCGCGCGCGCCGAAGATCGCGGTGCCGACGCGCACGATCGTCGCGCCTTCGAGCACGGCCGCGTCGAGGTCGGCGGACATGCCCATCGACAGCGTGTCGAGCGGCAGGCCGTCGGCGCGCAACGTGTCGAACAGCGCGCGCAGCGCGCGGTGCGGCACGCGTTGCGCGTCGGTGTCGCCGGCCGGTTCGGGAATCGCCATCAGGCCGCGCAGCCGCAGCGACGGCAGCGCGGCGACCGCGCGCGCGACCTCGGCCACGTCGGCCGGCGCGACACCGCTCTTCGACGCCTCGCCGCTGATGTTCACCTGCACGCACACGTTGAGCGGCGGCAGGTGCGCGGGGCGCTGTTCCGACAGGCGCTGCGCGATCTTCAGGCGGTCGACCGAATGGACCCAGTCGAAGCGTTCGGCGACAGGGCGCGTCTTGTTCGATTGCAGCGGCCCGATGAAATGCCATTCGAGCGACGCGCGCAGGTCGGCGAGCGCATCGATCTTGTCGATCGATTCCTGCACGTAGTTTTCGCCGAATGCACGTTGCCCGGCCGCGTGCGCGGCGCGCACGTCGTCGGCGGGAAACGTCTTCGACACGGCGAGCAGCGAGATGGTGGCGGGATCGCGGCCGGCCGCGCGGGCGGCGTCGGCGATGCGGCGGTGAACGGATTCGAGACGGGCGGCGAGATCGGACATGACGGGCGCGAAAGCAGGCACGAAAGCGGGCATGAAGCCGATGCGCCGCGACACGCGGCGCATCGATCCGCTCATTATACGGACGCCGCGCGCGGACGCCGGCCGCGGCGGCGCGTCACGTCAGCCGTACAGCAAATGCTCGACGAGCTGGACCCAGTGGGTGACCGGAATCTGCGTGCCGCTCTGCAGGTGCGCGATGCAGCCGATGTTGCCGGACACGATCATCTGCGGTTCGAGCGCCTGCAGTTTCAGCAGCTTCTGCTTGCGCAACCGGTACGACAGCGACGGCTGCGTCAGCGAATAGGTGCCGGCCGAGCCGCAGCACAGATGGCTGTCGGCCGGTAGCCGCACGTCGATGCCGAGCGTCTCGAGCAGCCGCTCGACCTTGCCGCGCGACTGCTGGCCGTGCTGCAGCGTGCACGGCGGGTGGTACGCGACCGTATGGACCGCGCGGCGCCGCGCGAGCGTCGCGAGTTCGGCCTCGAATGCGAGCAGCACGTCGGAGATGTCGCGCGTCAGCGACACGATGCGCTGCGCCTTCTCCGCGTAAGCCGGATCGTCGCGCAGCAGGTGCGCGTATTCGAGCACCGTCGCGCCGCAGCCCGATGCGTTCATCACGATCGCCTCGGCGCCCTGTTCGACGTGCGGCCACCAAGCGTCGATGTTGCGGCGCGCGTCGTCGAGCGCTTCGTCGTGATAGTTCAGGTGCAGGCGGATCGCGCCGCAGCAGCCCGCGTCGGGCGCGACGACCGTCTCGATGCCGAGCGCATCGAGCACGCGCGCGGTCGCGATGTTGATGTTCGGCAGCATCGACGGCTGCACGCAGCCGCCGAGCATCAGCATCTTGCGCGGATGCGTGCGGTGCGGCCATTCGAGCAGCCGCGTGCGCGGCGGCACCTTGTCGCGCAGCCGCTTCGGCAGCAGCGGCCGCACATGCTGGCCGAGCCGCATCACGGGCGAGAACAGCGCGGCATTCGGCACGAGGCTCGCGAGCATGCGGCGCACGAGCCGCTGCTGCGCCGGGCGCTGCACCTGCGCCTCGACGTGCTTGCGGCCGATCTCGACGAGCCGGCCGTACTGGACGCCGGACGGGCAGGTCGTCTCGCAGCTGCGGCACGTGAGGCAGCGGTCGAGGTGCTGCTGCGTGCTGCGCGTGACGGGCGCGCCTTCGACCATCTGCTTGATCAGGTAGATGCGTCCGCGCGGGCCGTCGAGTTCGTCGCCGAGGAGCTGGTAGGTCGGGCAGGTCGCGGTGCAGAACCCGCAGTGCACGCACTTGCGCAGGATCGCGTCGGCCTCGTCGCCGTCGGGCGTGTTGCGGATGAAATCGGCGAGGTTCGTTTGCATCGAGCCCTCAGAGGTCGGGGTAGAGCCGGCCGCGGTTGAAGATGCGCGCGGGATCGAAGGCGGCCTTCAGCCCGCGGTGGATTTTCATCATCGGGGCGGGAAGCGGCGTGAACACCCCCGCGCTGCGGTCGTACGCGTCGCCCGCGCGGAACAGCGTCGCGTGGCCGCCGGCCTGCTTCGCGCTCATGCGGACGGTCTGCGCGTCGGCGTCGGTGATCCACCAGCGCTGCGCGCCGCCCCATTCCATCAGCTGGGTGCCGGGCAGGTGCATCGGCTCGGTGATTGACGGCAGCGCGAGGCGCCACAGCGCGTAGCCCGGCGGGATGCCGTTGAAGAACGGGTCGGTATGCTCGCGCAGGCCGGCCCAGAAGCGCTCGGCTTCGACCGCGTCGACGACTTCGCCGCCGAGCAGCGTCTTCGCCGATTTCACGGCCGCCTCGGCGCCCGACAGGCGCAGCACCAGCGTGCCGTTGCGCCAGGCGCTCGCACTGACGGGCAGCGGGTGGCCGCCCCATTCGTTGAGCTTGCGTACCGCGTCGGTCGCGGTCATCTCGAACTTCAGCGTGACCTCGGCGACGGGCATCGGCAGCACCTTGATCGACAGGTCGAGCATCAGCCCGAGCGTGCCGAGCGCGCCGGCCATCAGGCGCGACACGTCGTAGCCGGCGACGTTCTTCACCACCTGGCCGCCGAAGCGCAGCATTTCGCCGCGGCCGTTCATCAGCGTGACGCCGAGCACGAAATCGCGCGGTGCGCCGCAGGTGGCGCGGCGCGGGCCCGCGAGGCCGGCGGCGACGCAGCCGCCGACGGTGGCCGCGCGGCCGAAGTGCGGCGGCTCGAACGGCAGCATCTGGCCGCGCTCGGCGAGGACGGTTTCGAGCTGCGCGAGCGGCGTGCCCGCGCGGACCGTGACGACGAGCTCTGCCGGGTCGTACGACACGATGCCCTGAAACGCGCGCGTGTCGAGTATTTCGCCCTCGAGCGCCTGGCCGTACCAGTCCTTGGTGCCGCCGCCGCGAATCCGCAGCGGCCGGCCGTCGGCACTGGCCGCGCGGATACGCTCGGCCCATTCGGCGACGATGTCGTCCTCTTCCATGTTCTGTTGCTGCCTCGACTTGTTGTTCGGTCGATTGTACCGGGGTGGCGCGATTCCACATCGCGACTATCCCTAAGCCCCGTATCGCGGATCGCATGCCCGCGTCGCCGCGCGAACGGGCCGCGCGGGCACGGCCGGCCGCCGCGGCCGGGCCGCGGGCACGGGCCGCGACCCGCGCGCGCCGCTCAGAAGCGTGGCAGGTCGGGGTGCGGCAACAGCCCGCCGCGCACGTGCTGGCGGCCGTACTCGGCGCAGCGCGCGCGGGTCGGGATGCCCTTGTCCGGGTTCAGCAGGCCGGCCGGATCGAATGCGCGCTTGACCGCGAAGAACGCGTCGCGCTCCTGCGGCGAGAACTGCACGCACATCGAATTGAGCTTCTCGATGCCGACGCCGTGCTCGCCCGTCACGCTGCCGCCGAATTCCACGCAGCATTCGAGGATTTCCGCGCCGAACTGCTCGGCGCGGTGCAGCTCGTCCGGATCGTTCGCGTTGTACAGGATCAGCGGATGCATGTTGCCGTCGCCCGCATGGAACACGTTGATGCAGCGCAGCCCGTAGCGCGTTTCGAGCTGTTCGATGCGCGCGAGCAGCGGGCCGATCGCACGGCGCGGCACGGTGCCGTCCATGCAGTAATAATCCGCGGAAATGCGGCCGGCGGCCGGAAACGCATTCTTGCGGCCCGACCAGTAGCGCAGCCGCTCCTGTTCGTTGCGCGACACCTGGATGCGCGTCGCGCCGTGTTCGCGCAGCACGGCCGTCATCCGCACGATCTCCTCGGCGACTTCCTCCGGCGTGCCGTCCGATTCGCACAGCAGGATCGCCTTCGCGTCGAGGTCGTAGCCCGCGTGCGTGAACGCCTCGACGGCCTGCGTGGCCGGCTTGTCCATCATCTCGAGCCCGGCCGGGATGATGCCCGACGCGATGATCGCCGCGACGGCCTCGCCGCCCTTGACGACGTCGTCGAAGCTCGCCATCACGAGCTGCGCGGTCTGCGGTTTCGGAATCAGGCGCACCGTCACCTCGGTGACGATCGCGAACATCCCCTCGCTGCCGATCATCACGGCGAGCAGGTCGAGACCCGGCATGTCGAGCGCGAGCGAGCCGAATTCGACGATTTCGCCGTCGATCGTCACCGCGCGCACGCGCATCACGTTGTGCACGGTCAGCCCGTATTTCAGGCAGTGGACGCCGCCCGAGTTTTCCGCGACGTTGCCGCCGATCGTGCACGCGATCTGCGACGACGGGTCGGGTGCGTAATACAGGCCGTACGGCGCGGCGGCTTCCGAGATCGCGAGGTTGCGCACGCCGGGCTGCACGGTCGCCGTGCGCGCGTACGGATCGACCTCGACGATGCGCGTGAAGCGCGCGAGCGACAGCACGACGCCGAGCGCGATCGGCAGCGCGCCGCCCGACAGGCTCGTGCCGGCGCCGCGCGGCACGATCGGCACTTCCATGCGGCGGCAGATCTGCACGATCCGCTGGACCTGCGATTCCGTTTCCGGCAGCGCGACCGCGAGCGGCAGGCGGCGGTACGCGGACAGGCCGTCGCATTCGTACGGTGCGGTGTCTTCGTCGCGATACAGCAGGCAGTGCGTCGGCAGCACGGCCATCAGCGCCTGCACGACTTCGCGCTGGCGCTGCGCGCGGGCAGCGCTCGACAGTTCGACGGGGGCGTTCATGAGGTCTCCTGCAGCGGGCGGCGCGCGGTCGCGCCGCCGTGTCAGCACGTGAAAATCTTGCCCGGATTCATCAGGTTGCGCGGGTCGAGCGCGAGCTTGATCGCGCGCATCGTGTCGATCGCGTTGTCGCCGTGCTCCTTCGGCAGGAAACGCATCTTGTGCAGCCCGACGCCGTGCTCGCCCGTGCAGGTGCCGCCGAGGCGCAGCGCGCGCTCGACGATCCGGTCGTTGATGTGTTCGGCTTCGGCGAGCTCCTCGGGCTTGTCGGGATCGATCAGGATCGCGACGTGGAAATTGCCGTCGCCGACGTGGCCGACGATCGGGCAGGGCAGCGACGACGCACGCAGGTCGACTTCGGTTTCCTCGACACACGCGGCGAGCTGCGAGATCGGCACGCACACGTCGGTCGTCACCGCGCGGCAGCCCGGCTTCAGCTGCAGCATCGCGAAGTACGCGTTGTGGCGCGCGGCCCAGAGCCGGCTGCGGTCTTCGGGACGTGTCGCCCATTCGAAGCCCTGGCCGTGGTTCTGGCCGGCGAGCGCCTGCACGAGTTCGGCCTGCTCCTTCACGCCGGCCTCGGTGCCGTGGAATTCGAAGAACAGCGTCGGCGCTTCGGTGAGCGTCAGGTTCGAATGGCGGTTGATCGAGCGCACGGCGAGCGCATCGACAAATTCGACGCGCGCGATCGGCACGCCGATCTGGATCGTCTCGATCACGGTGCGCACCGCGTCGCCCATCGTCGGGAACGTGCAGATCGCGGCCGACACGGCTTCCGGCAGCGGGTGCAGGCGCAGCGTGATCTCGGTGATCACGCCGAGCGTGCCTTCGGAGCCGACGAACAGGCGCGTGAGGTCGTAGCCGGCCGACGACTTGCGCGCGCGCGAGCCGGTTTTCACCACGCGGCCGTCGGCGAGCACCGCGGTCAGGCCGAGCACGTTCTCGCGCATCGTGCCGTAGCGTACGGCGTTGGTGCCCGATGCGCGGGTCGCGGTCATTCCGCCGATGCTGGCGTCGGCGCCCGGATCGATCGGGAAGAACAGGCCGGTGTCGCGCAGCGCGTCGTTGAGCGCCTTGCGCGTGATGCCCGGCTCGACCGTCACGGTCAGGTCTTCGGCGTTGATCGACAGCACGCGGTTCATTTCCGACAGGTCGAGCGACACGCCGCCGCGCACCGCGAGCAGGTGGCCCTCGAGCGACGAGCCGGCGCCGTATGGGATCAGCGGCACGCTGTGCAGCGCGCACAGCGACACGACTTCGCGCACGTCGTCGGGACTGTGCGCGAACACGACGGCGTCGGGCAGTTGCGGATCGAACGGCGATTCGTCGCGGCCGTGGTGCGCGCGAACCGCGTCGGCGGTTGACACGCGCTCGCCGAAGGCGGCGCGCAGCGCATCGAGCATGGCGGGGGGCAGCGGGCGGCGCGCGGCGGCCGGCGGGGCAGGGTGATTCACGAACGTCTCCTGACGGCTTGTCGAACTTTCGGCCCATTCTACGCCGTAACACCCGCTGCGCCTGCCGCCGCGGGCTGCGATAATCGCGTTCCAGCCAACCGGGCCGCATCACGGCCGCGCACGAGAGGACATTCGCATGGGCAACCGCTTGAGCAAGATCGCCACGCGCACCGGCGACGACGGCACCACCGGTCTCGGCGACGGACGGCGCATCGGCAAGGACGACGCGCGGATCGCGGCGATCGGCGACGTCGACGAACTGAATTCGAACCTCGGCGTGCTGCTCGCCGAGACGCTGCCGGACGACGTGCGCACCGCGCTCGTCACGATCCAGCACGACCTGTTCGATCTCGGCGGCGAGCTGTGCATTCCCGGCCACGCGGTGCTCGACGACACGCATCTCGCGCGCCTCGACCAGTGGCTCGCCGACTACAACGCGACGTTGCCGCCGCTGAAGGAATTCATCCTGCCGGCCGGTTCGCGCGCGGCGTCGCTCGCGCACGTGTGCCGGACGGTGTGCCGCCGTGCCGAGCGCTCGATCGTCGCGCTCGGCCGCCACGACACGCTCAACGATGCGCCGCGGCGCTACGTGAACCGGCTGTCCGATCTGCTGTTCGTGCTGGCGCGCGTGCTGAACCGCGCCGGCGGCGGGACGGACGTGCTGTGGGAGCGCGGGCGCGTCCGCTGACGCGCGGTCGGGTTGTTGCGCACTGCGACAATTTGCCAGAGGGAGCGTGTATTTTTAAAGATGTATTGTGTGTACATGTTTAACGGAGAACGAACATGACCCACATCACCGCTGACCAGATGGCTCGCGTGAAGGCCACTGCTCCTGTCCTCGCCGTTCACGGCGCGACGATCACGAAGCACTTCTACCAGCGCATGTTCGCGCGCCATCCGGAACTGAAGAACCTGTTCAACCAGACGCACCAGAAGACCGGCAGCCAGCCGGAAACGCTCGCGAAGGCCGTTTATGCGTACGCCGCGAACATCGACAATCTCGGTGCGCTGGGCGGCGCGGTGTCGCACATCGCGCACAAGCACGCAAGCCTGAACATCCGCCCCGAGCATTACCCGATCGTCGGCGAGAACCTGCTCGCGTCGATCGTCGAGGTACTCGGCGACGCGGTCGACGCCGAGACGCTCGAGGCGTGGCGCGTCGCGTACGGCCAGCTCGCGCGGATCCTGATCGGCGCCGAGGCCGATCTGTATGCGGGTGCCGCGTGGAGCGGCTTCCGCCCGTTCAAGGTCGCGCGCAAGGTGCGCGAGAGCGACGAGATCACGTCGTTCCACCTGATGCCCGCCGACGGCGGCGCGGCGCCGGCCTTCGAGCCGGGCCAGTACGTCACGGTGAAGCGTTTCGTCGGCGAACTCGGTGCCGATCAGCCGCGCCAGTACAGCCTGTCCGACGCGCCGCACGGCAAGTGGCTGCGCATCTCGGTGAAGCGCGAGGCCGGTCGGCCGGAAGCGATCCCGGCCGGCAAGGTGTCGACGCTGATGCACGACGGCGTGGAAGAGGGCGCGATCGTCGAGGTGACCGCGCCGATGGGCGAATTTTCGCTGAAGCGCGGCGTCGCGACGCCGGTCGTGCTGATCTCCGGCGGCGTCGGCCTGACGCCGATGGTGTCGATGGCGTCGACGCTGGTCGAGGAACGCAGCCCGCGTGAAGTGCGGTTCGTCCACGCGTGCCGCTCGGGCGCGGTGCACGCGTTCCGCGACTGGCTGAACGAGACGGTGCGCACGCACGCGAACGTCAAGCGCACGGTGCTGTACGAACGGGTTGGCCTGCAAGACCGGGCCGGGGTCGATCACGACCTCGAAGGGCGCTTGACGCCGGAGCGCGTGCAGCAATACGCGCTGGTGCCGGATGCCGACTACTACGTTTGCGGCCCGATCGCATTCATGAAGGCGCAACGCGATGCGCTGATCGCGCTCGGCGTCGCGCCGGAACGCATCCATACCGAGATCTTCGGGTCGGGCGCGCTCGAGTGAGGCCCGCGCGCGAGACCTGCGCTTCATGAAAAAGCCCGGCGCGAGCCGGGCTTTGATTGGGGGGCGGGCACGGCGTCGTGCGTGGCGCTTCGGCCTCGCGTGACCGCGCCACACTTCGGCATCGGCGCTGACCGGTCGCATGCCTTCGGGCTTGCGCGACGGTCACGCGGTCGAACGCATCGGCATGGTCCGGACAATCCGGCAGTGCCGTCGCCGGGCGGGCCATACGGCCAGCCGGTTCGCGTCCGTCAGTTGCCGCTGCCGCGCGCGACGCGGCGTGCCTTGACCGATTCCGCGAGGCCTTCGAGTACCTTCACGCTGTCGTCCCACGCGATGCACGCGTCGGTGATGCTCTGGCCGTAGGTCAGCGCGCAGCCTTCCTTCAGGTCCTGCCGGCCCTCGACGAGGTGCGACTCGATCATCACCCCGACGATGCGCGCGTCGCCGGCCGCGATCTGGCGGCCGATGTCCGCGCAGACGGGGATCTGGTTCTCGTGCTTCTTCGAGCTGTTCGCGTGGCTCGCGTCGATCATCAGGCGTGCGGCGAGGCCGGCCTTGCCGATGTCCGCGCAGGCGGCGTTCACGCTGTCCGCGTCGTAGTTCGGCGTCTTGCCGCCGCGCAGGATCACGTGGCAGTCCTCGTTGCCGGCCGTCGACACGATCGCCGAGTGGCCGCCCTTCGTCACCGACAGGAAATGGTGCGGCTGCGACGCGGCCTTGATCGCGTCGACCGCGATCTTCACGTTGCCGTCGGTGCCGTTCTTGAAGCCGACCGGGCACGACAGCCCCGACGCGAGCTCGCGGTGTACCTGCGACTCGGTCGTGCGCGCGCCGATCGCGCCCCACGAGATCAGGTCGGCGATGTACTGCGGGCTGATCATGTCGAGGTATTCGGTCGCGGCCGGCAGCCCCATCTCGTTGATCTGCAGCAGCAGCTCGCGTGCGGTGCGCAGCCCTTCGTTGATCTTGAAGCTGTTGTCGAGGTGCGGATCGTTGATGAGCCCCTTCCAGCCGACCGTCGTGCGCGGCTTCTCGAAGTACACGCGCATCACGACTTCCAGTTCGCCCTTGAAGCGCTCGCGCTCCTTCACGAGCCGGCCCGCGTATTCGATCGCCGCCTTCGTGTCATGGATCGAGCACGGCCCGATGACGACGATCAGCCGGTCGTCCATCCCGTGCAGGATGCGGTGCATCGACTGGCGCGAGTTGTAGATCAGCTCGGACGCGGCTTCGGAGCACGCGAATTCGCGGATCAGGTGGGCGGGCGGCGTCAGTTCCTTGAGTTCGCGAATGCGGACGTCGTCGGTATTGTGCGGGGGCATGCTGTTTCTCCTAGGTTCCGGGCGCCGTTCGATCAGTGGGCGTGCGGCGGATTCATCAATTCAAGCGATTCAGTGATTTCGGTCGGGGGCCGTGGGACCGCTGCGGCGGCGACCGGGTGGCGAAGGGCGAAAAAAAACCGCCGGGTTCGCCGGCGGTTTTTTCGGGAATTTCGGTTGCGCTTTACGCGCCATCAACCCTCTCGATCCGCCAGCGGTCTGAGATACCAAAAAAAGTAAAAGTAAAACTTGGCGGACATGACGGGAATGGGGTTCGTCAAAAAAGTTGATTCGGAATTTATACCGCGTCGCCGGGCGGCTGGCAACCGGCAGCGGTCAAAAATGCGGACAATCCGCGCGTTTCACCCGAAATGCGCGGATTGTCTGCGCCGCGATGCGGTTATGCCGTACCGCCGACCGTCATCTTGTCGATCCGCAGGGTCGGCTGGCCGACGCCGACCGGCACGCTCTGGCCTTCCTTGCCGCACACGCCGACGCCCGTGTCGAGCGACATGTCGTTGCCGATCATGCTCACGTACTTCAGCGATTCGGGGCCGCTGCCGATCAGCGTCGCGCCCTTCACCGGGTAGGTGATCTTGCCGTTTTCGATCATGTACGCCTCGGACGCCGAGAACACGAACTTGCCGTTCGTGATGTCGACCTGGCCGCCGCCGAAGTTCACCGCGTACAGGCCGTTCTTCACCGACGCGATGATTTCCTGCGGATCCTTGTCGCCGTTCAGCATGTACGTGTTCGTCATGCGCGGCATCGGCAACGCCGCGTACGATTCGCGCCGCGCGTTGCCCGTGACCGGCATCTTCATCAGGCGTGCGTTCAGCGTGTCCTGGATGTAGCCCTTCAGGATGCCGTCCTCGATCAGCGTCGTGCACTGCGTCGGGTTGCCTTCGTCGTCGATGTTCAGCGAGCCGCGGCGGTTCGGCAGCGTGCCGTCGTCGACCACCGTCACGCCCTTGGCCGCGACCTGCTCGCCGATCCGGCCGGCGAATGCGGACGAGCCCTTGCGGTTGAAGTCGCCTTCGAGGCCGTGGCCGATCGCTTCGTGCAGCAGCACGCCCGGCCAGCCCGGCCCGAGCACGACCGTCATCGCGCCGGCCGGCGCGGGGCGCGCGTCGAGGTTGACGAGCGCCGCATGCACGGCGTCGTCGACGTAGCGCGACAGGACTTCGTCGGTGAAGTAGCCGTAGTCGAAGCGGCCGCCGCCGCCGCCGGAGCCGATTTCGCGGCGGCCGTTCTGCTCGGCGATCACCGTGACCGACACGCGCACGAGCGGGCGGATGTCGGCGGCGAGCGCGCCGTCGCTGCGTGCGACCAGCACGACGTCGTATTCGCCGGCGAGGCCGGCCATCACCTGCGTGACGCGCGGGTCGCGCCCGCGCGCCATCTGCTCGATGCGCTCGAGCAGCTTGACCTTGGCCGTCGCGTCGAGCGACGCGAGCGGATCGGACGGCAGGTACAGGTCGCGGCCCGAGATGCCCTTCAGCGAGCTGGCCGCCTTGATCTTCTGGCGGCCGCCGCCGGCTGCCGCGATCGCCTTGGTGGCGGCAGCGGCTTGCGCGATCGCCTCCGGCGACAGGTCGTCCGAGTACGCGAACGCGGTGCGGTCGCCCGCGACCGCGCGCACGCCGACGCCCTGGTCGATGCTGAAGCTGCCCGATTTGACGATGCCTTCCTCGAGGCTCCACGCTTCGCTGCGGGTCGCCTGGAAGTACAGGTCCGCGTAGTCGACGCGATGCGTGAAGATGTCGGCGATCGTGCGCGTGAGCAGGCTTTCGTCGAGGCCGTACGGCGTGAGCAGGATGTCCTTCGCCAGCGCGAGGTTGCGGATGCCGGGTTCGATGATGTTCATGCGGATATCGGGGGTTCTCAAAAAGTTGTCGGGTGCTGCTGGGCAGATGGGTGGGCCGCGCGGCGTTTCAAGCGGCGCGGCGGATTCAGGTCAGTACGCGGTGCCGCCATGCGGGCAGGCTCTGGCGCACCTCGGCAATGCGTTGCGGATCGATCGTGCCGGGCACGACGCTGGCGCCGACATCGCTGACCGCGACGATCTCGCCCCACGGATCGATCAGCATGCTGTGGCCCCAGGTGCGCCGGCCGTTCTCGTGCTTGCCGCCCTGCGCGGCCGCGAGCACGTAGCACTGGTTCTCGACGGCCCGCGCGCGCAGCAGCGTTTCCCAGTGCGCGCGGCCCGTCGTATACGTAAACGCCGACGGAACGACGATCAGCGCGCAGTCGCCCATCCGGCGATACAGCTCCGGAAAGCGAAGATCGTAACAGACCGACAGGCCGACCCGCCCGAACGGCGCGTCGAACGCGACGACCGTGTCGCCCGCGCGGATCGTGCGGGCCTCGTCGAACGATTCGTCGCCTTTCTCGAAGTTGAACAGGTGGATCTTGTCGTAGCGCGCGGCTTCGCTGCCGGACGGATCGAACACGAGCGTCGTGTTCAGCACGTGATCGGGCTCGGGCGCCTTCAGCGGCAGCGTGCCGCCGATCACCCAGATGCCGTGGCGGCGCGCGGCGTCCGCGAGGAAGCGCTGGATCGGGCCGTCCCGGTACGGTTCGGCGAGCGCGAGCTTGTCGGTGTCGCGGTGGCCCATGAAGCAGAAATATTCGGGCAGCAATACGAGCTGCGCGCCTTCGCCGGCGGCTTCCGCGATCAGGCGGCCCGCTTCGGCGAGATTGCGTGTGACGTCCGGCGTGCTCACCATCTGCAGCGCGGCGACCCGGAAGGGTGTGGCGGAACGGGTGTGGTCGGTCATCGCGGGATCGGTTGCGTCATAAATGGGGTGCGGCCCGGCGCCATCGGCTCACTGACCCGGATGCGCCGGATCGGCCGGACCGTGATTCATCTTACCCTGATCGCCCCGCACCCGCTCGATGTGCGGGTGCGCCCACGAGCCGGTGATCGCGTAGTCGAGCGCGAATGCGCGCGACAGCGTCTCCGACAGCGCGTAGTTCGCGGCCAGCACGCCGACGCCGAGCAGCGGGTTGATGACGGCCGCCCCGATCGCGGCCGCACCCGCGCTGATTTTCGGCGCGACGTGCGCATGGAGGTCCTGCGTCTCGGTGCCGAGATCGACGGCGCCGCGTACGGTGACGTTGGCGGGCCCCGTCATCATCGAGAAATCGTCGGTGCGCGCGATCCCGTTCGAGATCCGGCTCGTGCCGGTGATCTTGTCGAACGGCAGGCCCTTGCCGATGACGTCGCGGAAGTTCAGCGTCAGGAAGCGTGCGAGGCTCTGCAGGCTCAGCACGCCGAGCAGTTTGGCCGCGCCCGGATCGACCTTCAGGATCTGGCCGTGTTCGAGATCGAGCGCGACCTGGCCGCCGAACGTCGGGAAGTCGACCGCGGTCGGACCGCCGCGCCAGCCGACCTTGCCCGTCACCGTGCCGTGGCCGCGCTCGAGCGTGCGCGGCAGGCCGACGCGATCGAGCAGCGCGCCGGCGTCGTCGATGGCGAGCTTGAAATCGAACACGCTGCGGCGCGGCGCTTCGCTTTCGTCGGCGCCGCGGGCGAGCGCGCGGCGCGACGTGCGCCAGTTGCCGGTCGCCGTGAGCTTCGCGGCCGGGTTCGACAGCTCCAGCTTGTCGAGCTGCCACACGGGCGTGCCGTCTTCGTCGATGTTGCGCGCGTTGACGACGAGACGGCCGATGTCGTGGTCGCGCGCGACGACCTGGTCGACGATCAGGTCGATCGACGGCATCGGGCGGTCGGTCGGCGTCGGCAGGTTCATCGCGCGGCCGACGAGGTCGTGCTGCGAACTCTGCGGCACCACGAGCTTCGCGAGGCGCGCATTCAGCACGCCCGCGCCGTTGTGGCCGCCGCCCGGCGCCCACGACAGGTAGCCCGATACCTGGTTCGACGCGATGTTCGCCTGCCAGAGATCGTCGACGTGCGACGCGCCGACGATCACGTTTTCCCAGTTGCGCTTGAGCAGTTTCAGCGTGCCGAAGTGGAGCGCGAAGCGCTTCGGCGCGAAGCTCGCGAAATCGACGCGCGGCGCGCCCTGCGGCTCCGGTGCGCGCGGCGTGTCGGGCTGCAGCGTGTGGGCGAGCGCGAGCCACGCGTCGGCGTCCAGTTCGCCGACGTCGACGGCCGCGCTCACGCCGTCCTGCGGCATGTCGGGCATCCGGTGGATGCCCATCGCGCCGCGCACCGCGCGCAGCGGCTGGCCGCGCGTCGCGTCGAGCAGGTAGGTCGCGGACACTGGGCCGAGCGTCAGGTCGGCGTGTTCGAGGCGTTTGCCGTCCGCCTGCGGCGCCGGCTGCAGCGTGAAGCTGAACGGCATCGGCGTGCCGGCCGGCTTCGCGAACGGCGCGGGGAAATTCAGCGCCACGCCGGTCAGGTCGGATTGCGCGTGGATGTCGGGCAGGCGGCCCGGCGCGCCGCGCACGGCGACCTTGTACGGCGCGTCGCCGACCACGTGCTCGAGCAGCGCGGCGGCCGCGCCGTGCAGGTTCAGGCCGCGTGCGGCGTCGAGCGCGAGGCGGCCGTCGACGTCCACCGTGTACGGGCCGTGCGACCGGAAGTTGCCGTTCGCGCGCACCGGGCCGCCGAGGAACCGCCCCGACAGGCCGTGCAGCGACGCGCCGGCCTCGGTGAAGCGGACGCTGCCGCGCAGCGCCGACAGCGGCGGCACGCCGCTGGTCGACAGTGTGTTGCCGCCGAACGCGAGCGCGCCTTCGACGTGCGTATGCGGATGCGCGACGTGCTGCGGAATCGTGATCTTGAGCCCGAGCGATGCCGGCCCCTGCGCGTCGATCCGCTGGCCGATATGGCCGCTCATCGTGCCGAGCGAGCTGTTGTCCGCGTAATCGATCAGGTCGGCGAGCGGGCCCTGCGCATGGCCGTCGATGATCAGCGGCGAGTGTGACGGATTGCCGAGATCGTCGATGCGGCCCGCGACCTTCGTCAGCGCGACGCGCTTGTAGTGCGCGCGGTCGATGTCGAAGCGCAGCTTGTTCTGCTTGAGCTCGAACACGCCGTCGATTCCGTCGAGCGCGGGCCAGACGCTCGGCGTGCCGTTCGCGAGCTTGCGCGGCGGGTAGGGCGTCGGCTCGAAGCGCCCGCCGGTGAACGGCGCGACGATATGGAACACGCCGGCGTCCGGCTCGTGCTCGAACGGGAATTTCTCGAGCGGGCCGCGCGCGACGATCGACGCGCCCTTGGTTACCTTGCCGTCCTGCAGCGCGTGGCCGAGATAGTCGCGCAGGTGCTCGGACATCCCGGTCGGCAGGTAGCGCGGAATGCGCGCCACCGACGCGCGCGCGAAATCGGCGCGCAGGTCGAGCGTGCCGCGGCCGTGGCCGGGGTTCGAGTACGAGCCCGACACCGCGATTTCGGCATCGGGGTTCGACACGAGCAGGTCAGGCAGCGATACGTCGACGCGCGCGTGTTTCTCGCCGGGCGCGGGCGTGATCGTCCATTTTGCGTTGCCGCGCAGCCGGTCGAACGTCAGGCGCGGCTCGTCGAATTCGCCGGGCACGGTGACGGCCGCTTGGACCGTGTCGAAATGCGCGTTGCCGCCCGTTTCGTTCGCGTCGACGCGGCCCCACAGGTTCTCGATACCCGGCCAGCCGGCGCGCGGGTGGCCGCGCGGCGAGAGTCCGGGCGGCGGCTCCTGGGCCGCGAAGCTGATGCCCTGCAGGTCGCCGAGGAAGCGGTAGCGGACGATCGGCGCGGCGCCCATGCGCCGCTCTTCGTCGGCGAGGTCGGGCCGCGCGGGTTTCGCGCGCTCGACCTCGATGTGATAGTTCGACACCATCCCGCGCGGGTCGATCTTGATCAGCTCGTTGCGCAGGCGCGCCGGCAGCGGCAGCCCGCGGATGAACTCGCTGAGGATGCCGAGATCGACGCGGTCGCCCACGACGCTGATCAGCTGGCCCTGCGTCGCGGTCGGCACGCGGTAGCGCGCCGTCAGCGTCGACAGCGCGAGCGAACGGGCGAGCGGCGTGCCGTCCGGCAGCGGCGGCTGGCCGAGCTCCGCGTTGAAGCGCGTCAGGTGCAGCGTGTAGTCGTGACCGGCGTCGAGCACCATGTCCCAGCCGAAGCCGACCGTCGGCACGTCGAGCCGCGGCTGCGTCGGGCGCACCCGCAGCGCGACGTCGGCGCCCTGCAGGTCGCCGCCCGCGGCGCGCAGGTGGCCGTCGCCGAAGGTCGCCCAGATCGCATTGTCGATCCGGCCCGCGTGAATCGTCAGCGGCACGTCGAGGTAGCGCGTCAGCGTCTGCAGGTCGACGGGGCCCGTCGACAGGTACGCGTCGCCGGTCCAGTTCGACGGCTTGCCGATCGGCGCGAGCGGCTTGTGTCTGAAGCGCGCGCGGAAATCGAGCGGACCGAGCAGCAGCGTGCCGTTCGCGGGCGCCTGCAGCGCGGCCTTGTGCACGCGGCCGCTGTTGAGCACCGCGAGCCGGATGCCGGACAGCACGAGCTCCGGCGCGTCGTGCTGGGCGTCGCGCCAGCGCAGCGTGCCGCCGCGCAGCACGATCGCTTCCTGCTTCAGCAGCCACGTGCCGAATGTGTCGCTGCCGCCGTGGGTGGTTGCCACGCCGACGCCCGCGACGCTCAGCGAACCGTCGGCCGCGCGCGCGACGACGAGGTCGGGCTGGTCGACGATCAGGCTCGACAGCGCGGGCGACAGCCGCAGCAGCGACATCCACGACAGCGCGGCCGTCGCGTGCGGCACCGACAGCGCGACCTTGCCGTCGCGGCCGCGGATCGTCAGGTTCGTGAGTTCGACGCCCGGCTGCATGCCGGACCAGTTCGGGGAAAGCCTGCCGATCGAAAGCTGCGCGTGGAGCTTGTCGGACACCGCGCGCTCGATGCGCGGGCGGAATTCGTCGATGCGGGGCAGCAGGACGTAGCGCAGCCCGAGGAAGGCGCCGGACGCGACGAAGTAGGTGCCGATCCCGACTGCCAGCGTCACCCTGAACACGCGACGCAGGACCGGATGATCGTGCTTCGGAGGTCCCGCTTCGGGCGCAGCTACGGCGGATTCCTGACGGTCGGACATGCGGCGGACGGGCGGCGATATGGTAGTTTTGCAGACTGACGTTGAAATGTATCACACGGGTTCGTGCCGGCGGCCGTTGCGGCAGCGCGGCACGGGCTTTCCGGCGCGCGGTGCCGCGGCGGACGCGCGAGCGTCCCGCGAGGCCGCGCCGAGTTCACGAGGCCGGCCGGCAGCGGGGCGCGCACACGCCGGCCCGCGCCGGCTGGCCGTTCCGCCAGGCCCGCTTCTCGATGACCGACGCTTCCGCCCTGATCAGCACGTCCTATTCCCGCTACCTTGCCCGCGCGGCCGCCGCACGGCCCGCGCTCGCCGAGCAGGTTGCCGCGTGGGCGGCCGCGCCGCTCGGCCGCGTGCAACTCGATGCACGCCTCACCGAATTGCTCGCGACGCCGGCCGGCACGGCCGCGCCGACCGAGGAGCAACTGAAGCGCGCGCTGCGGCAACTGCGCGCCGAGGCGTTCGGCGCGGTCGCGGAGCGCGACCTGCGCGGGCTGGCCGACGTCGCCGAGGTGACGGGCGCGATGACCGATCTCGCCGAAGTGGCCGTGCAGCGCTCGCTCGCGCTGCTGTCGGCCGAACTCGAGGTGCTGTACGGCGAGCCGCGCGGCGCCGACGGCCAGCGCGTCGTGCTCGGCGTGGTCGGGATGGGCAAGCTGGGCGGCCGCGAGCTGAACGTGTCGTCGGACATCGACCTGATCTTCGTCTACGAGGACGACGGCGAGACGACGGGCGGCACGCGTTCGCCGCTGTCCACGCAGGAATACTTCACGCGGCTCGGCCGGCGCCTGATCGGCGTGCTGTCCGAGGTCACGGCCGACGGCTACGTGTTTCGCGTCGACATGCGGCTGCGCCCGAACGGCGATTCGGGGCCGCTCGTGTGCAGCCTCGGGATGCTCGAGGAATATTTCTACGTGCAGGGGCGCGAGTGGGAGCGCTACGCATGGATCAAGGGGCGCCTCGTGTCGGAAGGCGCCAGCGACGCGGCGCAGCGGCTCGCCGCGCAGCTCGAGTCGCTCGTCAAGCCGTTCGTGTACCGCCGTTATCTGGATTTCGGCGTGATCGGCGCGATCCGTTCGCTGCACCAGCAGATCCGGCAGGAAGCCGCGCGCCGCGCGTCGATGCGGCCCGACAAGGCCGACGACGTCAAGCTCGGGCGCGGCGGGATCCGCGAGATCGAGTTCAGCGCGCAGGTGTTCCAGCTGATCCGCGGCGGCCAGGATGCGGAATTCCGCGTGCGGCCGACGCTCGCGGTGCTGCGTCATGCGCAGGCGCGCGGGCTGATCGGCGAGGACGTGCGCGCCCGCCTGACCGATGCTTACAATTTCCTGCGCACGCTCGAGCACCGGCTGCAGTACCGCAACGACGCGCAGACGCATGCGATGCCGGTCGAGTCCGACGAACGCGCGGCGCTGGCCGCCTCGCTCGGCTTTGCCGACTACGCGGCGCTGATGACGGTGCTGGACGAGCACCGGAACTTCGTCGAGGCGCAGTTCGACCAGATCTTCGCGGACAAGGTGAAGGGCGGCGGCCCTTGCGCGGCGGGTGACGACACGGCTGCTGCATGGATCTGGAGCGGCGCGCTGGGCGACGACGGCGAGGACGACGCGCTGGTCGCGCGCCTCGACGGCCTCGGCTTCGCCGATCCGGCCGCCGTGCTCGCGCGGCTGCGTGCGATCTGGCAATCGACGCGCTACATGGGCCTGCCCGAAAAGAGCCGGCAGCGCTTCGACCGCGTCGCGCAGCGGGCGCTCGACGCCGCGCCGACGATCGATGCCGCGCGCCGCGACGACACGATCGTGCGCCTGTTCGACCTGCTCGAGACGGTCAGCCGGCGCGGCGTTTATCTCGCGCTGCTGACCGAATATCCGGCCGCGCTCGATCGCGTGCTGTCGGTGCTCGGCGCGACGCGCTGGGGCGGCGGCTACCTGATCCGCCACCCGCAATTGCTGGATGAACTGCTCGACGACGAGGTGATCGCGAGCCCGTTCGACTGGCCCGCGTTCAAGGACGCGCTGCGCGCGCGCCTCGCGGCGGCCGACGGCCCCGAGCAGCAGATGGACCTGCTGCGCCATGCGCAGCACGCCGAGGTGTTCCGGATCCTGCTGATCGACCTGGCCGGGCAACTGTCGGTCGAGCATGTGAGCGACCGGCTGTCCGAGCTGGCCGACGCGGTGCTCGACGTGACGATCGAAGTCGTCTGGTCGCAGCTCGCGAAACGCCATCGCGACGTGCCGAAGTTCGCGGTGATCGCGTACGGCAAGCTGGGCGGCAAGGAACTCGGCTACGCGTCCGATCTCGACCTGATCTTCCTGTACGACGACCCCGACGAGCGCTCGGCGGACGTCTACACGACCTTCACGCGGCGCCTGATCACGTGGCTCACGACCGCGACCGGTGCCGGCGCGCTGTTCGACATCGACCTGCGCCTGCGGCCGAACGGCGAGGCCGGGCTGCTCGTCACCGATCTCGATGCGTTCCGCCGCTACCAGCTGCGCGAGGGCGACGCCGCGAACACGGCATGGGTGTGGGAGCACCAGGCGCTGACGCGTGCCCGCTACAGCGCGGGCGATGCGCGGATCGGCGAGGCTTTCGAGGCGATCCGCCAGCAGGTGCTGACCACGCCGCGCGACGGCGGCGTGCTCGCGAAGGAGATCGTCGACATGCGCGAGAAGGTGTTTGCCGGCCATCCGAACCAGACCGAGCTGTTCGACCTGAAGCACGATCGCGGCGGAATGGTCGACATCGAGTTCATCGTCCAGTACTGGGTGCTGCTGCACGCGTCGAGCGACGCCGAGCTGATCCGCAATACCGGCAACATCGCGCTGCTGCGCGAGGTCGCGCGCTTCGGGCTGATGGGCGAGGACGAGGCCGAGCGCGTCGGCGCCGCGTACCGCAAGTACCGGAAGCTGCAGCACAAGCTGCGGCTCGACGGGATGGAGAAGGCGCGCGTCGATCCGGCCGTGGTGGCGGACGAGCGGGCGGCCGTGACGGCGCTGTGGGTGCGCGTGTTCGGTGCGGTTGAAACGGGCGTTTGAACGAAGGCAGGGCGGGCGCGGTTTCGACGCGCGTACCGTCCGCCGCGTATCGCGAGCGCGCCGGGCTGGAGCGGCGCAGGCCGACGGCCGTGTCAGGCCGCCAGCATTTCCTTCGCGTGCTTGCGCGTCGTGGCCGTGATCTCGAGCCCGCCGAGCATCCGCGCGACTTCCTCGATCCGGCTGGCGCGGTCGAGCGCGACGACCGTCGACACGGTGCCGCCGCGATCGTCGGCGCCCTTCGCGACCTGGAAGTGATGGTCGCCGCGCGCGGCGACCTGCGGCAGGTGCGTCACGCACAGCACCTGGCGGTCGCGCCCGAGCTGGTGCAGCAGACGGCCGACCACTTCGGCGACGCCGCCGCCGATCCCCGTGTCGACTTCGTCGAAGATCAGCGTCGGCGTCGGGCTCGCCGCGCTGGCGATGACCGCGAGCGCGAGGCTGATGCGCGCGAGCTCGCCGCCCGACGCGACCTTCGCGAGCGGCCGCAGCGGCACGCCGGGGTGCCCGGCGACGCGGAATTCGACCTGTTCGAGCCCGTGCGGGCCGCCGTCGGCGAGCGGCACGAGCGCGACTTCGAAGCTGCCGCCCGCCATCGACAACTCCTGCATGCCGGCCGTGACGGCCGTGCCGAGCGCCTTCGCGGCCTGCGCGCGCGCCTTGGACAGGTGCCGCGCGTCGGCGAGATAGGCTTCGCGCGCCTTCGCCTGGGCGGCCTCGAGCGCGCCGAGATCGGCTGCCGCGTCGAGCGCGGCGAGCTGCGCACGGCGCGCCGCATGTTCCTCGTGCAGCGTGTCGGGCGGCAGCCGGAACTTGCGGGCGGTCGAGTGCAGCGCATCGAGACGCGTCTCGACCTGCGCGAGCCGCTCGGGATCGAGATCGACGCGCTGCGCGTAGTGCGACAGCGAATAGACGGCTTCCTGCAGCTGGATCTCGGCCGGTTCGAGCGACGCGAGCGCGTCGCCGAGCGCGGTGTCGTAGTCGGCCAGGCTGCGCAGTTTCGACACGATCGCGCCGAGCTGCGCGAGCATCGCGTCGTCGGATTCGGACAGCGCGTTGAGCGCGCCGCGCACACCCTCGATCAGGTTCGCCGAATGCGACAGCCGCTTGTGCTCGTTGCTGACTTCGTCCCACTCGCCGGGCTGCGGCGCGAGCTTGTCGAGTTCGGCGAGCTGCCACGCGAGCTTTTCGCGTTCGAGCTGCAGTTCGCGCTCGTGCGCCTTCGCGGCGTCGATCGCCTGTGTCGCGTCCCGCCACACGCGCCATGCGCGCGCGACGTTCGCCGCATCGGCGACGAGCCCCGCGTGCGTGTCGAACAGCTCGCGCTGCGCGTCGGGCCGCATCAGCAGCTGGTGCGCATGCTGGCCGTGGATGTCGACGAGCATTTCGCCGAGTTCGCGCAGCTGCGCGAGCGTCGCGCTGGTGCCGTTGATGAACGCGCGCGACCGGCCGTTCGCGTCGATCACGCGGCGCAGCATCACGGTGTCCTCGGTGTCGAACGCGTGTTCGTCGAGCCAGCGCGCGACGCGGTCGTGCGGCGTGAATTCGGCCGTGATGTCGGCGCGGCCGCAGCCGGTGCGCACGACGCTCGCGTCGGCGCGTTCGCCGAGCGCGAGGGCAAGGGCGTCGATCAGGATCGATTTCCCGGCGCCGGTCTCGCCGGAAAAGACGGAAAAGCCGCTGTCGAATTCGAGATCGAGCGCGGCGACGATGACGAAGTCGCGGATCGAGAGGTGACGGAGCATGGTGTCGGGCGGAGCGGCGTCAGGACGCCTTGTCGTCTTCGTTCGAGGCGTGTTCGTTCCAGTGCAGCTTCTTGCGCAGCGTCGCGTAGTAGCTGTAGCCGATCGGGTGCAGGAACGGCACCGTGTGCTTCGAGCGGCGCACCTCGATCGTGTCGTTCAGCTCGAGCGACGTGAACGACTGCATGTCGAAGTTCACGTTGACGTCGCGCCCGCCGACGATCTGGATCGCGATTTTCGAGTCGTCGGGCAGCACGATCGGCCGGTTCGACAGCGCGTGCGGCGCGATCGGCACGAGCACGACGCCGGCCAGCTGCGGATGCAGAATCGGGCCGGCCGACGACAGCGCGTAGGCGGTCGAGCCGGTCGGCGTCGCGACGATCAGGCCGTCGGAACGCTGGTTGTACATGTACCGGCCGTCGACCGACGCGCGCAGCTCGACCATCCCGGAGAAGCCGCTGCGGTTCACGACGACGTCGTTGAACGCGATCGCGTGGTAGATCGGTTCGCCGTCGCGCATGATCCGCGCCTCGAGCAGCGCGCGCTCCTCGCGCTCGAACTTGCCGGACAGCAGCACCGGGACGAGCGCGTGCATGTCGGCGGCCGCGATGTCCGTGATGAAGCCGAGCCGCCCGTGGTTGATCCCGATCAGCGGTGTCCGGTACGGCGCCAGCTGGCGGCCGATGCCGAGCATCGTGCCGTCGCCGCCGAGCACGACCGCCACGTCCGCACGCGCCCCGATTTCGGCCGGGGTGAGCGCCGGGTAGCCGGTGATGCCGATCTCGCGCGCGGTGTCACCTTCGAACACGACCTCGAAGCCGAGCTTCGCGATGCTGGCGGCCAGCGTGGCGAGCGGTTCGGCGATGCCGGGCGTGTTGCTCCGGCCGACGAGCGCGACAGTATTGAACTGATTACCGGTTTTCATGCCGGCATTACACCATAGCTCGTTGACGAAAAGAACCGGCTGTGCGCCGACGGGGCCGGATCGGGCCGGCCCGCGCAACGGTGGCCGACGCCACTCGCCGCGGTCGCGCGGTTGCGCTAAAATTTTCCACCATGCTAGATCCTCGCGCACGAACCCTCCTGAAAACCCTGATCGAACGGTATATCGCCGACGGTCAGCCAGTCGGATCGCGCACGTTGTCCCGTTACTCCGGGCTCGAGCTGAGCCCGGCGACGATCCGCAACGTGATGTCCGACCTGGAGGAGCTCGGCCTCGTGTCGAGCCCGCACACGTCGGCCGGCCGCGTGCCGACGCCGCGCGGCTATCGGCTGTTCGTCGACACGATGCTGACGGTCGAGGCGCCGATCGACGCCGAGGCCGTCGCGCGGCAGGTGCAGCACACGCTGCAGGCCGGCGAGCCGCAGCAGCGGGTGGTCGCGGCCGCCGCGAGCGTGCTGTCGAACCTGTCGCAGTTCGCGGGTGTCGTGCTGACGCCGCGCCGCAGCCACGTATTCAAGCAGATCGAGTTCATGCGCCTGTCCGACAAGCGCATCCTGCTGATCATCGTCACGCCCGAGGGCGACGTGCAGAACCGCATGCTCGCGACGCCGCGCGACTATTCGCCGTCGCAGCTGACCGAGGCGTCCAACTACATCAACGCGCATTTCGCCGGCCTGTCGTTCGACGAGGTGCGCCGCCGCCTGCGCGACGAGATCGACCAGCTGCGCGGCGACATGACCACGCTGATGCACGCGGCCGTGACGGCCAGTACCGAGGTGCCCGACACCGAGGACACCGTGCTGATTTCCGGCGAGCGCAACCTGCTCGAAGTGGCGGATCTTTCGTCCGACATGGCGCGGCTGCGCAAGCTGTTCGACGTGTTCGACCAAAAGACGGGCCTCCTGCAACTGCTCGACGTGTCGAGCCACGCCCAGGGCGTGCAGATCTTCATCGGCGGCGAATCGACGCTCGTGCCGATCGAGGAAATGAGCGTCGTCACCGCGCCTTACGAGGTGAACGGGAAGATCGTCGGCACGCTCGGCGTGATCGGCCCGACCCGGATGGCGTACAACCGCGTGATACCGATCGTCGACATCACCGCGCGCCTGCTGTCGCTCACGCTGAGCCAGCAATAGCCTGCAATCGGCACCTGATCCCGCCCCGTCATCATGTCGTCATGCCGCCCGCGCCGACAGTCGGCCGAACGGCAAGGGGCGGCCCGCTATAATTGAGAGCCGTCCGGTCCCGTGCCCCGAGCACGTTCTTGCCCATGCGTTTCGATCTTGAGCCGCCTTCGAGCATCGCTGCTGCCCATCGCATCGGGGTGCTGCTGATCAATCTCGGCACGCCCGACGCACCCACGCCGCGCGCCGTGCGGCGCTACCTGGCCGAATTCCTGTCGGATCCGCGCGTCGTCGAGATTCCGCAGGCCGTCTGGCAGGTGCTGCTGCGCACGCTGATCCTGCCGCTGCGCGGCCGCGCCTCCGCGAAGAAGTACGCGGCCGTCTGGATGCCCGAAGGCTCGCCGCTGCGCGTGTACACGGAGCGCCAGACCGACAGCGTGCGGCACCTGCTCGCGTCGAACGGTTATCACGTGATGGTCGACTACGCGATGCGCTACGGCAGCCCGAACATTTCGCACGCGCTTGCGCAGTTCAAGCGCGCGGGCGTCGAGCGCGTGCTGCTGATGCCGATGTATCCGCAATATTCGGCGTCGACCACGGCCACCGCGTTCGATGCCGCCTTCGACGCGCTCGCGCGCATGCGCAACCAGCCGGAAGTCCGCACGGTGCGGCACTACGCCGACCATCCGGCCTATATCCACGCGCTGGCCGAGCAGGTGCGCCAGTACTGGGCACAGCACGGCCGACCCGACTTCGCGGCCGGCGACAAGCTCGTGCTGAGTTTCCACGGCGTGCCGAAGCGCACGCTCGACCTCGGCGACCCGTATCACGACCAGTGCCAGCAGACGGGCGCGTTGCTGATGGCCGCGCTCGGGCTGTCGACGACCGAGTGCCGCGTCACGTTCCAGTCGCGCTTCGGCAAGGCCGAATGGCTGCAGCCGTACACGGCGCCGACGCTGCGCGAGTTCGGCGAGGCCGGCGTGCGGCGGGCCGACGTGTTCTGTCCCGGTTTCACGGCCGATTGCCTGGAGACGATCGAGGAGATCGGCATGGAAGTGCGCGACGAGTTTCTCGCCGGCGGCGGCAAGACGTTCCACCGCATTCCGTGCCTGAACGGCGCGCACGCGTGGATCGGCGCGCTCGGCGAGATCGTCGCCGAGAATCTGCAGGGCTGGCCGGTCAAGGCCGCGCAGCCCGAGACGGTGAACTGAGATGAAACGACTCTCACGCCCGCCTGGTTCGCCGCCGCCCGACGGGGCGGCGAGCCTCCCTGGGGCGGCCCGGCGGAGGCCGACATGAATTACAGGATTTCCACGGATCCGGGCGCGAAGCTGCGCATCGACAAATGGCTATGGGCGGCCCGCTTCTTCAAGACGCGCTCGCTTGCGACCGATGCGGTCGACAAGGGGCACGTGAAGATCGGCGGCGCGGCGGTCAAGCCGGCGAAGGACGTGCGGGTCGGCGACGAGGTCGAGATTGCGATCGACGGCATCGTCTGGCACATTGCCGTGCTGGGCGTGTGCGACGTGCGCGGGCCGGCGAGCGTCGCGCAGACGCTTTACCAGGAAACGGAAGCGGGGCGGGCCGCGCGGCTCGCCGAACTGGAGCGGCGCCGCACGTATCGCGAGCCGGCGGCCGAACTGCACGGCCGGCCGACGAAGCGCGACCGGCGCATCATCGACAGATTTTCTGGTGGGAGCTGAACATCTGGTCGAAGGTCGCCCGCGCGCTGCCGTATTCGGTCGTGCGGTCGGTGACGGCTCCCGACAGGCAGATGGTGGTGGTGCCGGCAATGAGTACCAGCGCGACCACCGATATCGCAAAGGTCAGTTTCACGGTACTCCCCTCGAACACAAGGGTGAAAACGGCGCCAGGTGGTGTAAGGCGTCGGTCAGCTAGGGTAAACACGCTTTTCCGACGCTTGAGTGGAGTGTAGTGCAGCCGGCCTGTGCGGAGCTAGTCCTTGCCCGGTAAGCGTTGTTACAGGCCGTTTCGCCCGATCTGGCGGACTATGCGGCGCATGCACCGGCGAAACGCGCGGTTGTTTCGCGGCATTGGAGAATGCCGGCGAATAACCCTCTTGAAATCGCAGTTTCCGCCCTTATCTGCACCAGCAATGTGCGGTACCGCCGGTTATACGATCTATACGATCCGGCGATTGCCGATTTGGCTTCAACCTCTAATCGACTTTCAGCGACATGGAAAACACGCAAGAGAACCCGGCACCCCAATCGGCCGAAGACAACGGCAGCGAGAAGCAGGCGGCGCAAGGCGCCGCGCCCGCCGCCGAAGCCGCCGACGCGGCGCTCGCGGAGGCTCAAGCCAAGGTCGCCGAGCTGCAGGAAAGCTTCCTGCGGGCGAAGGCCGAGACCGAGAACGTCCGCCGCCGCGCGCAGGACGACGTGTCGAAGGCGCACAAGTTCGCGATCGAGAGCTTCGCGGAACACCTGCTGCCCGTGCTGGACAGCCTGGAAGCGGCCGTCAGCGACACCTCCGGCGACATCGCGAAGGTGCGGGAAGGCGTCGAGCTGACGCTGCGCCAGCTGACGAGCGCGCTCGAGAAGGGCCGCGTCGTCGCCATCAACCCGGTCGGCGAGAAGTTCGATCCGCACCAGCACCAGGCGATTTCGATGGTGCCGGCCGAGCAGGAGCCGAACACCGTCGTCACCGTGCTGCAAAAGGGCTATACGATCGCCGACCGCGTGCTGCGCCCGGCGCTCGTCACCGTCGCCCAGCCGAAGTAAGGCCGCCGCCATGGTGCCCGCCGGCGTCGATCCGGCCGCGTTCGACGCGTTCGACATGCAGGCGCTCGACGCCGGTTCGTTCGACGCGGCGCTCGACGGCGCGGGCGACGCGCTGGCGGTGGTGTTCTTCTGGGGCGTCGACTGCTTCAACTGCGAGATCGCGAAGAAGGCGATGCTCGCCCAGCCCGACGCGATCCGCGCGCTGGATCTGAAGTGGTTCCATTGCAACGTGTACGAACACCATCGGCTGGGGCGCCGCTTCGGGCTGCACGGCGTGCCGACGTGGTTCTTTTTCCACCGCGGCAAGCGGCTGGGCCGCGCGACGGGCTGGCATGGCCTCGCGCAGTTCCAGGCGGCCGTGTCGGCGGCGCGCGCGAAGGTCGCGGCGGCGGGCGATGGCCCGCACGATCCGGCTACCGGCGGCGATTGAAAAAATTTAATATCCGCATCGCTCGTCGGGTCTTGAAAACGAACCGGACGGACGCATTTCGGGAACAGAGTTGAATTCTGGCGCGCGAAACCGCCCCAAAACGCGGGTTTTCGCGCAGCAAACAGGCATTTCTGGAGATTAGGAAAAATGGGAAAGATCATCGGTATTGACCTCGGCACCACGAACTCGTGCGTCGCCATCATGGAAGGCAACCAGGTCAAGGTCATCGAGAACTCGGAAGGCACGCGCACCACGCCGTCGATCATCGCGTACATGGACGACAACGAAGTCCTCGTCGGCGCGCCGGCCAAGCGTCAGTCGGTGACCAACCCGAAGAACACGCTGTTCGCGGTGAAGCGCCTGATCGGCCGCCGCTTCGAAGAGAAGGAAGTCCAGAAGGACATCGGCCTGATGCCGTACTCGATCATCAAGGCCGACAACGGCGATGCATGGGTCGAAGCACACGGCGAAAAGCTCGCGCCGCCGCAGGTTTCGGCGGAAGTGCTGCGCAAGATGAAGAAGACGGCCGAAGACTACCTCGGCGAGCCGGTCACGGAAGCCGTGATCACGGTGCCGGCGTACTTCAACGACAGCCAGCGCCAGGCGACCAAGGACGCCGGCCGCATCGCGGGCCTCGAGGTCAAGCGGATCATCAACGAGCCGACCGCGGCCGCGCTCGCGTTCGGCCTCGACAAGGCCGAGAAGGGCGACCGCAAGATCGCCGTGTATGACCTCGGCGGCGGCACGTTCGACGTGTCGATCATCGAGATCGCGGACGTCGACGGCGAAATGCAGTTCGAAGTGCTGTCGACCAACGGCGACACGTTCCTCGGCGGCGAAGACTTCGACCAGCGCATCATCGATTACATCATCGGCGAGTTCAAGAAGGAGCAGGGCGTCGACCTGTCGAAGGACGTGCTCGCGCTGCAGCGCCTGAAGGAAGCCGCCGAAAAGGCGAAGATCGAGCTGTCGTCGAGCCAGCAGACCGAAATCAACCTGCCGTACATCACGGCGGACGCGTCGGGCCCGAAGCACTTGAACCTGAAGATCACCCGCGCGAAGCTGGAAGCGCTGGTGGAAGACCTCGTCGAGCGCACGATCGAACCGTGCCGCATCGCGATCAAGGACGCAGGCGTCAAGGTGTCGGACATCGACGACGTGATCCTGGTCGGCGGCCAGACGCGCATGCCGAAGGTCATGGAGAAGGTGAAGGAGTTCTTCGGCAAGGATCCGCGCCGTGACGTGAACCCGGACGAAGCCGTCGCAGTCGGCGCGGCGATCCAGGGCCAGGTCCTGTCGGGCGACCGCAAGGACGTGCTGCTGCTCGACGTGACCCCGCTGTCGCTCGGTATCGAGACGCTCGGCGGCGTGATGACGAAGATGATCAGCAAGAACACGACGATCCCGACGAAGCACGCACAGGTGTACTCGACGGCCGACGACAACCAGGGCGCCGTGACGATCAAGGTGTTCCAGGGCGAACGCGAAATGGCAGCGGGCAACAAGCTGCTCGGCGAGTTCAACCTCGAAGGCATTCCGCCCGCACCGCGCGGCGTGCCGCAGATCGAAGTGACCTTCGACATCGACGCGAACGGCATCCTGCACGTCGGCGCGAAGGACAAGGCGACCGGCAAGGAAAACAAGATCACGATCAAGGCGAACTCGGGCCTGTCCGAAGCCGAAATCGACCAGATGATCAAGGACGCGGAAGCGAACGCGGCGGAAGACCACAAGCTGCGCGAGCTGGCTGATTCGCGCAACCAGGGCGACGCGCTGGTCCACAGCACCAAGAAGGCGCTGACCGAGTACGGCGACAAGCTGGACGCGGGCGAGAAGGAAGCGATCGAAGCGTCGCTGAAGTCCCTCGAGGAAGTGCTGAAGGACACGTCGGCCGACAAGGCGGCGATCGACGCGAAGGTCGAGGAGCTTGGCAAGGTGTCGCAGAAGCTCGGCGAGAAGATGTACGCCGACATGCAGGCCCAGCAGGCAGGTGCGGCTGGCGCGGCCGGTGCGGCGGAAGGCGCGGCCCACGCGGGCGGCACCCAGCAGGCCGCCGACGATGTTGTCGACGCCGAGTTCAAGGAAGTGAAGAAGGACTAAGCCGGGTTGCAATGGCACCGCACGCCGCGCGCGAAACCGCGCGCGGCGCGACTGACCAGCGGCTGAAAAGCGGTCTGTCTTTCCTTCCGGATGGCCGGATCGACTCCACGCCTGGCGGGCCTCGCGGCCCTCCGGGCACATTTGTTTTTTGGCGGGTGCTGCGCGAGCCGTCCGCGGACGGCGCAGCGCCAGACGAGTCGAGAGACTTTACTGCAGGCGAAAGGAGCCGCCGTGTGCGCGATGCGTGGCGGCACAGTGAATCGATATGGCGAAACGGGATTACTACGAGGTTCTGGGCGTCGCGAAGAATGCGAGCGACGACGAAATCAAGAAGGCATATCGCAAGCTTGCGATGAAGTATCACCCTGACCGCAATCCGGACAGCAAGGATGCGGAAGAGCATTTCAAGGAGGTGAAGGAAGCCTATGAAATGCTGTCGGATGGCCAGAAGCGGGCCGCGTACGACCAGTACGGCCACGCGGGCGTCGATCCGAACATGGGCGGTGCGGGCGCACAGGGCTTCGGCGGCTTCGCGGATGCATTCGGCGACATCTTCGGCGACATCTTCGGCCAGGCCGCGGGCGGCGCCGCACGCGGCGGCCGCGGCGGCCCGCAGGTGTACCGCGGCGCCGACCTGCGCTACAGCATGGAAATCACGCTCGAGCAGGCCGCGCACGGCTACGACACGCAGATCCGCGTGCCGAGCTGGGTGTCGTGCGAGGTGTGCCACGGGTCGGGCGCGAAGCCCGGCACGAAGCCGGAAACCTGCCCGACCTGTCATGGCCAGGGCACGGTGCGCATGTCGCAGGGCTTCTTCAGCATCCAGCAGACCTGCCCGAAGTGCCATGGCACGGGCACCTACATCCCCGAGCCGTGCGTGCACTGCCACGGGTCGGGCAAGGTGAAGGAAACCAAGACGCTCGAAGTGAAGATCCCGGCCGGGATCGACGACGGGATGCGGATCCGCTCGGCCGGCAACGGCGAGCCGGGCATCAACGGCGGGCCGCCGGGCGACCTGTACGTCGAGATCCACATCAAGCCGCACGCGGTGTTCGAGCGCGACGGCGACGATCTCCATTGCCAGATGCCGATCCCGTTCACGACCGCCGCGCTCGGCGGCGAGATCGAGGTGCCGACGCTGGCCGGGCGTGCGTCGTTCCCGGTGCCGGAAGGCACGCAGTCGGGCAAGACGTTCCGCCTGCGCGGCAAGGGCATCAAGGGGCTGCGTTCGAGCATCGCGGGCGATCTGTACGTGCACGTGCAGGTCGAGACGCCCGTGAAGCTGACCGACACCCAGCGCGATCTGCTCAAGCAGTTCGAGAAGTCGCTGGCCGAGGGCGGCGCGCGTCACAGCCCGCAGAGCAAGAGCTGGTTCGACCGTGTGAAGAGCTTCTTCGAGTAACGGCATGACTGAAGGCAACGAGAGCGCGTCGTTCGCGCTCTTGGACGATTGCGACTCGACCGCGTCCGCGCGGTCGAGTCGTTTGTATTCGGGATTCGTGCGCGAACGCGTGTGCACGGATCCGGCGCGGCTCGACGACATCGATGCGGCGGTCGCACAGGACCTGCGCGACGGGCTGCACGCGGTCGTCGTCGGCGATTATGAATTCGGACGCAACCTGCAACGGGCGCAGCCGGGCCAGGCCCCGCTGCGCTTTTTGCTGTATGCGCGCTGCGAGCGCCTGTCGCGCGACGAGGTCGACGCATGGCTCGCGCGGCAGGACGGCGGCGGCGCGCCGTCGATCGCGGGCGTTGCGCATGTCGCGAAGAGCGTGTCGCGCGACGCGTTCGATGCAGCGATCGCCGCGGTGCACGACGCGCTGCGCGCGGGCGACTCCTACCAGGTCAACTACACGTACCGGCTCGATTTCGACGTGTTCGGCACACCGCTCGCACTGTACCGCCGGCTGCGCGCGCGCCAGCCCGTGCGGTACGGCGCGCTGATCGCGCTGCCCGGCGGCGCGTGGGTCGTGTCGTGCTCGCCCGAGCTGTTCGTCGAGAAGCACGGCGACGTGCTGCGCGCGCGGCCGATGAAGGGCACCGCGCCGCGTTCGGCCGATCCGCGCGACGATGCGGCGGCCGCCGCGTTCCTCGCGAGCGATCCGAAGAACCGTGCGGAAAACGTGATGATCGTCGACCTGCTGCGCAACGACGTGTCGCGGATCGCGCGCACCGGCACCGTCAAGGTGCCGGCGCTGTTCTCCGTCGAACCGTATGCGTCGGTGTGGCAGATGACGTCGACGGTCGAGGCCGGCTGGCGCGACGGCACGACGTTTGCGCAGATGCTGCGCGCGCTGTTTCCGTGCGGGTCGATCACGGGCGCGCCGAAGTACAAGACGATGCAGTTGATCGATGCGATCGAGTCGACGCCGCGCGGGCTTTATACGGGCGCGATCGGTTGGCTCGACGCGCCGGGTGACCGCGCGGCCGGCTGCGGCGATTTCTGCCTGTCGGTCGCGATCCGGACGCTGACGCTCGACGGAGCCGAGACCGGTGTCGACCCATCCGGTGCGGCAACGCGGCATCATGGCACGATGGGGGTCGGCGCGGGCATCGTGCTCGACAGCGTCGCGGCTGACGAATATGCGGAGTGCGAATTGAAAGCGCGATTCCTGACGGATGCCGATCCCGGTTTCCAGTTGTTCGAAACGACCGCGGCCACGCGTGCGGACGGCATCCGGCATCTCGATCGACACCTCGCGCGGCTGCAGCGCAGCGCGGATGCGTTCGGCTTCCGCTTCGACGCCGACGCGTTGCGTCGCGAGATCGACGCGCGCTGCGCGGCGCTCGACGGCGACGGCGCGTACCGGATGAAGCTCGCGCTGGCGAAGGACGGCACGATCGAGATCGTCGCGGCGCCGCTGAAGCCGCTGCCGGCGGGGCCGGTCGGCGTACTGCTGGCGTCCGCGCACGGTTTCGCGCCGACCCGCGCGAGCGACGCGCTGCTGCTGCACAAGACCACGCGCCGTGCCGAATACGACCGCGCGTGGCAGGCGGCCGAGTCGCTCGGCGGTTTCGACATGCTGTTCGTCAACGAACGCGGCGAGGTGACGGAGGGCGGTCGCTCGAACCTGTTCGTGAAGCTCGACGGCCAGTGGGTGACGCCGCCGCTGGCGTGCGGCGTGCTGCCGGGCGTGATGCGCGGCGTGCTGCTCGACGACCGGGCGTTCGGCGCGGTGGAGCGCGTCGTGACCCGCGACGATCTTGCGCGCGCACAAGGGTTGCTGCTGACCAATGCATTGCGCGGTGCGCTCGACGCGGTGTTGACGTGACGATGTGACGGAGCGGGCCTCGCGCTCGCGCCGGCCACCGGACTTTCAGCGCACCAACGAAAAGCGCGGCGCCCCGTAAAGGGCGCCGCGCTTTTTCACATCCGGCCGATGACGCGTCAGAACGAGTGCTCGGGGCCGGGGAACGACCGATCCTTCACCGCGCTCACATAGGCTTCGACGGCCGCCTGAATGCTCGGCTGGCCCTGCATGAAATCCTTCACGAAACGCGGCCGCTTGCCGGGGAATACACCGAGCATGTCGTGCAGCACGAGCACCTGCCCCGAGCAGTCGACGCCCGCGCCGATGCCGATCGTCGGAATCTTCAGCATGTGCGTGACTTCGGAGGCGACGAGCGTCGGCACGGCTTCGAGCACGACGAGCTGCGCGCCCGCGTCCTCGACCGCGCGCGCATCGCGCAGCAGTTGCGCGGCGCCGGCTTCGGTCTTGCCCTGCACCTTGAAGCCACCGAACGCATGCACCGATTGCGGCGTGAGGCCGACGTGCGCGCACACCGGCACCGAGCGCTCGACGAGGAAGCGGATCGTATCGGCGAGCCATTCGCCGCCTTCGAGCTTGACCATCTGCGCGCCGGCGCGCATCAGCTTGACCGAGTTCGCGAACGCCTCGGCCGGCGTGCCGTACGTGCCGAACGGCAGATCGGCGACGACGAGCGCGCGCGGTTGCGCGCGAGCAACGCAGGCCGTGTGGTACGCGATGTCGTCGAGCGACACGGGCAGCGTGGTCGTATGGCCCTGCAGCACGTTGCCGAGCGAATCGCCGATCAGCAGCACGTCGGTGCCGGCACGATCGAGCAGCGCGGAAAAGCTCGCGTCGTAGCAGGTGAGCATCGCGATCTTCTCGCCGGCGTCGCGCATTGCCTGCAGCTTGGGCACCGTCACGGCAGGCCGGCTCGATTCCTGGAGATAGGTCATGGGAAATCCGGGTCGATAAGTGAGGAACGACAGGCGGGACGCGTCAGCGCGTCGTCTCGCCCTTGACGAAGAACTCCTTGCGGCCGCGCATCGTCTCGATGCGCTCGATCAGCAGGGCGAGATCTTCGGGGGAATCCAGCGGGTTCAGGTGTTCCGCGGCGACCGTCAGCACCGGCGTGCGGTCGTAGTGGTAGAAGAATTCGTTGTACGCGTCGACGAGCGAGCGCAGGTACGCATCGCTGATCTGCAGCTCCATCGGCAGCCCGCGCTTCTGGATGCGCGAGAACAGCACTTCGGGGCTTGCCTGCAGATAGACGACGAGGTCGGGCGACGGCGCCTGCGGCACGTCGACGTGCGTCGCGACCGCACGATACAGCTGCCATTCGTCTTCCGGCAGGTTCAGCCGCGCGAAGATGTCGTTCTTCTGCGGCATGAAATCGGCGATGACGGGGCGGCCCGTGTCGAGCGCGCCGATCAGCTCGCGCGCCTGCTGCGCGCGCTGCAGCGCGAACGACAGCTGCACGGGCAGCGCGTAGCGCGCGGTGTCGCGGTAAAAACGTTCGAGAAACGGGTTGTCCTGCGGGCGTTCGAGCAGCGTCTGCATCGACCAGCGCTCGGCGAGCAGGCGCGCGAGCGTCGTCTTGCCGACGCCGATCGGGCCTTCGATCACGAGATAACGGTGCGGGGCGCGCAGGTCGGGTGCGGTGACGGTCAGCGGAGTGGAGTTCATCGGCAGCGGGTCTTGTCGGCGTCTTCGCCGGCAGCGAGCGCCTTCTGCATCGGGCACTGGCAGGTTTGCACCTTCTCGACGCGCTGGTCTGCCACGGCGGCGAGGAAGGCATCGGCACGGCCGCGCGCGGGAATGTCGAGCGCCGGTTCGATCTCGACGAGCGGCACGAGCGCGAACGCACGGTCGGTGAGGCGCGGGTGCGGGACGATCAGGTCGGGTTCGTCGATCGAATCGGCGCCGAACAGCAGGATGTCGAGGTCGAGCGTGCGCGGCGCGTTGCGATACGGGCGCTCCCGCCCGAAGTGATGTTCGATCTTCTGGCAAAGCGCGAGCAGTTCGCGGGCCGACAGCGTCGTATCGAGCTTGACGACGCAGTTGTAGTAGTCGTCGCCGCCCGCTTCGAAGGGCGCCGTGCGATACAGGCTCGATTTGCCGAGGATCGAGATGGTGCGCTGCTGCGCGAGGCACACCACCGCGTCCTTCAGGGTCTGGCGCGCATCGCCGAGATTCGCCCCCAGTCCGATATATGCAACCGTCATGGCATCACTTCCTACGTCGTTCGCCGGCGAGCGCGTCAGTCGTCGGACCCGCCCGAGGTATCCGGCACCTGCTCGGCCGCACCTTCACCCGGCTTGCGGTTTCGCACACCGCCGCGGCGGCGCCGCTTGCGGGGCGATTTTTCCTTCGAGCCGCCCTGCGTGAGCAAGGCCTCGCGAGCGGCCGCGTCGCCTTCGATGAAATCCGTCCACCACTGTCCGACTTCCGCATCGAGCTCGCCGGATTCGCAGCGTAACAGGAGGAAATCATACCCCGCTCTAAACCTTTGGTGTTCCAGCAGCCGCATCGCGCTGCGGCCCGAGCGCTTCTCGAGGCGCAGCTGCAGGCCCCAGATTTCGCGCATGTCGGCCGAATAGCGCTTGTGGATCGCCAGTTTCTCGGTCTGCATGTCGAGCACGTCGTCCATCGCGCGATGGAGCGCCGGCACCGGAATTTCGCCGTCGGCCGTGTATTGCTCGAAGCGCTGGCGCATGTCGTGCCACAGCAGCGTCGCGAACAGGAAGCCCGGCGACACCGGCTTGCCGGCGCGCACGCGGGCGTCGGTGTTGTTCAGCGCGAGCGTGATGAATTTCTCGCCCTGCGGCTGTTCGAGCACGACGTCGAGGAGCGGCAGCAGCCCGTGGTGCAGGCCTTCCTTGCGCAGCCGCGTCAGGCACGCGAGCGCGTGGCCCGACAGCAGCAGCTTCAGCATCTCGTCGAACAGGCGCGCGGCCGGCACGTTGTTGATCAGGTCGGCGAGCGCGTGGATCGGCTCGCGCGTATGCGGCTCGATCTCGAAGCCGAGCTTCGCCGCGAAGCGTACGACGCGCAGCATCCGCACCGGATCCTCGCGGAAGCGCGTGGCCGGATCGCCGATCATCCGCAACAGGCGGGCGCGCATGTCGGCCATCCCGTCGTGGTAGTCGAGCACCGTCTGCGTCGACGGGTCGTAGTACATCGCGTTGATCGTGAAGTCGCGGCGCGCGGCGTCTTCGTGCTGCTCGCCCCACACGTTGTCGCGCAGCACGCGGCCGCTGGCGTCGACCGCATGCGTGCGGCGATCGAGTTCGTCGCGCTTCAGGCGCTTCGGCGGCTCGGCGGTGGCGGCCTCGGGCGGCGCGTCGACCAGCGCGCGGAACGTCGACACCTCGATCAGTTCCTGGCCGAACTGCACGTGGACGATCTGGAAGCGGCGGCCGATCAGGCGCGCACGGCGGAACAGGCGCTGGACTTCGGTCGGCGTCGCGTCGGTCGCGACGTCGAAGTCCTTCGGCGCGATGCCGAGCAGCAGGTCGCGTACCGCGCCGCCGACGATGAACGCACGAAAGCCCGCCTGCTGCAGCGTGTCGGTCACGCGCACGGCGTTCCTCGAGATCAGCGCTGGATTGATGCCGTGCACGCTGGCCGGCACGACGGTCGGCTCATGGTTGCTGCGCGGCTTTTTCGTGCCGGCGCCGCGGGCGCCCTTCGGCGCGCGCGGGGCAGCAGGGGCCGCTTCGTCGGCCGGGGCCGCTGCGGGAGACGTTTGCCCGGTTTCGTCCTGACCGAGCAGCTTGCGGATGAATTTTTTGATCACGACGTTCAGAAAAGATCGAGGATACGCCAGCCGCGGGTGCTTGCATGCGCACGCAGCGTGTCGTCAGGGTTGGTCGCGATCGGGTCGGTGACTTTCTCGAGCAGCGGGATGTCGTTGTGCGAGTCGCTGTAGAAATAGCTGTGCGCGAAGTCGTCCCAGTGCTTGCCGAGCGATGCGAGCCATGCTTCGGTCCGCACGATCTTGCCTTCGCGGTAGCTCGGCGTGCCGGTCGGCCGGCCCGTGTAAGGCGAGTCGGGATGCCCGTCGGTCGTCTCGACCTCGCACGCGATCAGCGTATCGACGCCGAACGCGGTCGCGATCGGGCGCGTGATGAACTCGTTGGTCGCGGTCACCACGCAGCACAGGTCGCCCGCGTCGAGATGCTTGCGCACCAGTTCGAGCGCGGCGGGCGTCATCGCGGGCCGGATCACCTCGTGCATGTACTGCTCGTGCCATTGCGCAAGCTGCGCGCGCGAATACTTCGCGAGCGGCGTGAGCATTGCCGTGAGGTACGCGTGGATGTCGAGCTTGCCGGCCTTGTAGTCGGCGAAGAACTGATCGTTCTGCCGCGAGAAGCTTTCCGCGTCGACGATGCCGAGCTTCACCATGAAGCGGCCCCATTCGTGGTCGCTATCGGTGGGGATCAGCGTGTGATCGAGGTCAAAGAGTGCCAGATTAGTCATGGAAGCGCATTTTACTCGAAGCGGTTCGGGCCCGTGCCCGGTGGTGTGATGTCGTCGCCGGGACGCGCGAGCATCCGGCGCAGCAGCGGCAGCGTGACCGCGCGTTTTTGCTCGAGCGAGAAGCGGTCGAGCGCGTCGAGCAGCGCCATCAGGCTCGGCATGTCGCGGCGGAAATGGGTCAGCAGGTAGGCGGCGATGTCGTCGGTGAGCGCGATCCCGCGCTCTTTCGCGGCGAGCTTGAGCACCGCGATCTTGCCGGCGTCGGACGGCGGCGACAGGTGGAACACGAGCCCCCAGCCGAGGCGCGTGCGGAGATCCTCGCGCACGTCGAGCGCGAGCGGCGCCGCGGGGCCCGCCGCGACGAACGCGCTCGACGGGTGCGCGCGCACTTCGTTGAACAGATTGAACAGCGCGACCTGCTGCGCGTCGCTCATCCGGTCGCAGTCGTCGATCGCGTAGATGCCGATGCGCGGGTCGAACGTGAACGCGCCGAGCGGGCTCTGCGGCGTCAGGTAGCGCGCATAGCCGTACGACGCATCGCTCACGAGCGCCTGCAGCAGGTGGGTGCGGCCGCTGCCGGGCTCGCCCCAGATATAGAACGACCGGTCCGGCACGGGGCCCGCCGCGAGCGCGAGGTCGAGCTTCTGCAGGCGCGAGATCAGCTCGTCGTTCTCCTCGTTCATGATGAAGTTGTCGAACGTGGCGGGCGGCGGCGTGCCGAGATCGAGCGTCAGTTGACGGGACACAACAGTCACAATGCAGGTCGGTTGAAAATACGCGCGCCGTACGCCGGGCGCGCCCGGGGGCTTGCGGATCCGTGGGCTTCACGCGCGGCCGCACGCACGGCGCCGCGCGGGTTTCGGCGCGGACGGCTCGGCGATGAAAACGGGGACGTGTTGACCAAGATGCAATCCCTGACGATTCGGTGCTGGGAATTCCGGCCAACGGGCCGGCTTCGGGTAAAATCGCATTTTACCGACCTTCTCGCATTCCCCCATGAATCCTCCGAAATCCGCTCCCGACGCTCAGGGTCTGTCCTATCGTGACGCAGGTGTCGACATCGACGCAGGCGACGCGCTCATCGACAAGATCAAGCCTTTTGCGAAGAAAACCCTGCGCGACGGCGTGCTCGGCGGCATCGGCGGGTTCGGCGCGCTGTTCGAAGTGCCGAAGAAGTACCAGGAGCCCGTGCTCGTGTCGGGTACCGACGGCGTGGGCACCAAGCTCAAGCTGGCGTTTCATCTGAACAAACACGACACGGTCGGCCAGGATCTGGTCGCGATGAGCGTGAACGACATCCTCGTGCAGGGCGCCGAGCCGCTGTTCTTCCTCGACTACTTCGCGTGCGGCAAGCTCGACGTCGACACGGCCGCCACGGTCGTCAAGGGCATCGCGCAGGGCTGCGAACTGTCGGGCTGCGCGCTGATCGGCGGTGAAACGGCCGAAATGCCGGGCATGTACCCGGACGGCGAATACGACCTGGCCGGCTTCGCGGTCGGTGCGGTCGAGAAGAGCAAGATCATCGACGGCAGCACGATCGCCGAAGGCGACGTGGTGCTGGGCCTCGCGTCGAGCGGCATCCATTCGAACGGTTTCTCGCTCGTGCGCAAGATCATCGAGCGCGCGAACCCCGACCTGTCGGCCGATTTCCACGGCCGCTCGCTCGCCGACGCGCTGATGGCCCCCACGCGCATCTACGTGAAGCCGCTGCTCGCGCTGATGCAGAAGCTGCCGGTGAAGGGCATGGCGCACATCACGGGCGGCGGCCTCGTCGAGAACATCCCGCGCGTGCTGCGCGAAGGCCTCACCGCCGAGCTCGACCAGAACGCCTGGCCGCTGCCGCCGCTGTTCAAGTGGCTGCAGGAGCACGGCGGTGTCGCCGATGCGGAAATGCACCGCGTGTTCAACTGCGGCATCGGCATGGCCGTGATCGTCTCGGCGGCCGATGCCGACGCGGCGATCGCCGACCTGACCGCCGCCGGCGAACAGGTGTGGAAGATCGGCACCGTGCGTGCGACCCGCGAAGGCGAGGCGCAGACGGTCGTGGTCTGACGCGCCGCCAGCAGCAGATGCCGCAAGGAAAGCCGCCCGGAGTCGATCCGGGCGGCTTTTTTTCGGGCGCCGCGCGGCATGCGGACGCGCGCCGATGAAGGAGGGACGACGATGACCGAAGACGAACATGCGATCCGCGCGCTCGTGGAAAACTGGTTCGTGTCGAGCCGGCGCGGCGATCTGGCCACCGTGCTCGACCTGATCGCCGACGACGCGATCTTCATGGTGGCCGGCAAGCCGCCGTTCGACAAGGCGGCGTTCGCGGCTGCGTCGCGCGACGCGAATGCGGGCGCCGAGCACGCGCCGACGATCGACGGCCGTTACCGGATCGACGAACTGCGCGTGATCGGCGACTGGGCGTACATGCGCAATTTCATCGAGATCGACGCGACGCCGCCGGGCGGCGACACGATTCGCCGCTCGGGCCCTACGCTGACGATCTTCCGCAAGACCGACGGCCGCTGGCAGCTCGTGCGCGACGCGAATCTCGTGACGCGCGTGCGTTGAGCGCGGCGGCGCCGCCGACGCTCAAGCGGACGGCCGCGGCGCGTTCGCCGGACGCGCGCCGGCCAGCAAGGGCGGCACCAGCAGGTAGAGCAGCGCGGCGGCGGCCCACACCAGCCCCGGCCACGTTGCGCGCGTCGCCGCATAGGTTGCGGTGACGACCAGCGGCCCCGCGACGCCGATCAGGCTCGCCACGCTCGCGAGCGTACCCTGCAGTTCGCCCTGGCGTGCATCGTCGACCTGCCGCGCGAGCATCGCCTGCAACGCCGGCAGCGTCATGCCGCCCGCCGCGAACAGCGGCAGCAGCGCGAACGGCACCCACGCGGCGGTCGCGAACGCAATCGCCACGAGCCCGAGCGCGTCGCCCGCGAGGCCCAGTGCGAGCGCGCGGCGCTCGCCGAGCCGCGCGATCAGCGGCCCGATCGCGAACGCCTGCGCAAGCGCGTGGCACGCGCCGTAGCCGGCGAGCGACAGCCCCGCGACCGGCGTCGACCAGCCGAAATGTTCCTGGCCGTACAGGATCCACAACGTCGCGGGCGCTTGCGACACGAGCGCCACGATCACGTAGATGCCGACCAGCGGCGCAAGCGCGGGCGCGCCGCTCAGCCGGCGCAGGCTCGCGAACGGGTTGAGCGCGCCGGCCGCCTGGCCTTCGCGGGCCGAACGCGGCCGCGATTCCGGCAGCGCGCGCCAGACCAGCGCGAGGTTGAGCGCATTGAGCAGCGCGGCCGCGACGAACGGCGCGCGCAGATGCAGTGCGCCGAGCAGCCCGCCGATCAACGGGCCTGCGATGAAGCCGATGCCCATCATCGCGCCGAGCTGGCCGAAGCGCCGGGCGCGGTCGGGTTCGGCCGTCACGTCGGTTACGTAGGCGGTCGCGACCGCGACGTTCGCGCCGGTGATGCCCGCGATCAGCCGCCCGACGTAAAGCCAGGCGAGCGTCGGCGCGAGCGCCATCAGCAGATAGTCGAGCGCGGCGCCCGCGAGCGACGCGAGCAGTACCGGGCGGCGGCCAAAACGGTCGCTCAGCGCGCCGAGCAGCGGCGCGCACAGGAACTGCGCGAACGCGTACAGCGCGAGCAGGATCCCGTAGTGGGTATCGATGCCGCCCGCGCCGGCGAGCGCGCGCAGCAGCCCGGGCAGGATCGGCATCACGATTCCGACGCCGATCGCGTCGAGCAAAACCGTGGCCAGGATGGCAATCAGGGATGGATTCAAGAAGGTCACTCTATCGATGATAGAGTGGTGATTATTCCATAGTTTCCTTATCGGTGATAGAGATGAAGGACACAGGGGCGCGACTGACGCGCGACACGGTATTGCGCGCGGCGCTCGACTTGCTGGACGAAGTGGGGATCGATGGCCTGTCGACGCGGCGGCTCGCCGAGCGGCTTGGCGTGCAGTCGCCGACGCTGTACTGGCATTTCAGGAACAAGGCCGAACTGCTCGACGCGATGGCGGAGGCGATCATGCTCGAGCGCCACGACGCGTCGCTGCCGCGGCCGGGCGACGCGTGGGATGCGTGGCTTCTCGACAACGCGCGCAGTTTTCGCCACGCGCTGCTGGCCTATCGCGACGGCGCGCGCCTGCATGCCGGGACGCGGCCGCGGGCGCTGCATTTCAGCTCGATCGAACGCAAGGTCGCGCTGCTCGGCGAAGCGGGTTTCGCGCCAGAGGAGGCGGTCGACGTGATGTATGCGCTGGGCCGCTTCGTGGTCGGATGGGTGCTGGAGGAGCAGGCGCAACCGGACGGCGACGCCGAGGCGCCGCTGCCGGATGCGGCCGAGTATCCGCTGCTCGCGAAGGGATGGGCCGCGCTGCGCCAACGCAGCGGCGACGAGGCGTTCGAGCGCGGCATCGCGTGGCTCGTCGACGGCGCCCGTGCGCGGCTCGCGGCGCGCCGGGCCGGCTGACACGTTCAGTTGCCCGGCGTGCCGCCGTCGAGGACGCGTTCGAGCGCGTCGAGCGCGCGGGCCGTCGAATCCGGCGCGATGCAGTCGACGACGATCCGCTCCGGCATCGCGCGCAGCCACGTGATCTGGCGCTTGCAGAGCTGGCGCGTCGCGAAAATGCCCTTGTCGCGCATCGTCCGGTAGTCGGTATCGCCGTCGAGGAATTCCCACGCCTGCCGGTAGCCGACGCAGCGCATCGACGGCAGGTCGGGATGGAGATCGTCGCGGCGGCGCAACCGTTCGACTTCGTCGATGAAGCCCGCCTCGAGCATCGCGTCGAAGCGCTGCGCGATCCGTGCGTGCAGCACCGCGCGATCCGACGGTTCGAGCGCGACCGGCACGAAGCGGTACGCGGCCGCCGCATCGTCCGTGCGGCGCGGCGCGGCGAGCAGCACCGACATCGGCTGCCCGCTCAGCATGAAGATTTCGAGCGCACGCTGGATCCGCTGCGAATCGTTCGGCGCGAGCCGCGCGGCCGTGTCGGGATCGACCTGCGCAAGCCGCGCATGCAGCGCGGGCCAGCCGTCGCGTGCGGCGTCGGCGTCGAGCCGGGCGCGCACGTCCGGATCGGCGCCGGGCAGGTCGTTGAGCCCCTGCGTCAGCGCCTTGTAGTACAGCATCGTGCCGCCCGCGAGCAGCGGCGTGCGGCCGCGCGCGACGATCTCGCCGATCAGGCGCAGCGTGTCCGCGCGGAATTCCGCGGCCGAATACGCGTCGGCCGGGTCGATGATGTCGATCAGGTGGTGCGGCACGCTCGCGCGTTCTTCGCGCGACGGTTTCGCGGTGCCGATGTCCATGTCGCGGTAGACGAGCGCCGAATCGACGCTGACGATCTCGATCGGGCGACGCGCGGCGAGCGCCAGCGCCGCGGCCGTCTTGCCCGAGGCGGTAGGGCCGAGCAGGCAGGCGATCGTCGTTGGAGCGGGGTGCAGCGTAGCGCTCATTGGCCGCGCATGAAGAGACGGTCGAGATCGTTCAGCGTGAGCTGATACCAGGTCGGCCGGCCGTGATTGCACTGGTCCGCGCGCTCGGTCGCCTCCATCTGGCGCAGCAGCGCGTTCATCTCGTCGAGCGTCAGCCGCCGGTTCGCGCGCACCGCGTGATGGCATGCGAGCGTGCCGAGCAGCTCGTGCTGCCGCTCGGTGAGCACGCGCGAGCCGCCGAACGCGTGCAGGTCGGCGAGCACCGCGCGGGCGAGCGACTGCAGGTCGGCGTCCTTCAGCAGCGCCGGCACCGCGCGGATCGCGAGCGTCGTCGGCGATAGCACCGCCAGGTCGAAGCCGAGCGATTCGAGCGTGTCGCGTTCTTCCTCGACCGTGCCGATCTCGACCGGCGTGGCCGTCATCGAGATCGGCAGCAGCAGCGACTGCACGGCGACCGTGCGGTCGGCGAGCGCGTTCTTGAACTGTTCGTACAGGATCCGCTCGTGCGCCGCGTGCATGTCGACGATCACGAGGCCGTACGCGTTCTGCGCGAGCACGTAGATGCCGTGGATCTGGCCGAGCGCGAAGCCGAGCGGCTGCTCGTCGTGCGGGGTGGCGGCGATCGGCGAGGCGGCGAAGCCCGGCAAGGGCGCGACGGGTGCGCCGGCCGAATCGCGTGCGAGGGTCGTCGTGCCGTCCGGCGTGCCGGCGCCGGTGTCCTTGCGGCCGAACAGCGCGTCGTAGAGCGCCAGCGGCTGCGCGACGGGCAGCGTGCCCTGCGTCATGCGCGCCTGGCGCATCCAGGTGTTGCCTGACGACGAGGACGACGGCGACGAGAAGCCACCGCCGCCGCTGCCGGCGCCGCCGCCCGTCGCGTGGCCCTGGTTCTGCCCGAGCGGCGTGTCCAGGAACGACGACGGCCCGCGTGGCGCGGCCTCGAGATGCGCGGCATGGCCGCCCGCCGTGGTTTCCGGCGACGCGCCCGCATGACGCGCGAGCGCCCGCTGGACCGCATGGAACACGTACTGGTGGATCGAGCGCGAATCGCGGAAGCGCACCTCGATCTTGGACGGATGCACGTTTACGTCGACGGCCTCGGGCGGCAGGTCGAGGAACAGCACGTACGACGGGTAGCGGTCGCCGTGCAGCACGTCCTCGTAGGCCGCGCGCACCGCGTGCGTCAGCAGCTTGTCGCGCACGAAACGGCCGTTGACGAAGAAATACTGCTGGTCGGCGCGCCCGCGGCTGGCGGTCGGCAGCCCGGCGCAACCGTAGACGGCGAGCGGGCCCGCCTGCTCGTCGAGCGGCAGGTGCGCGGTCGCGAAACCGTCGCCGAGGATCTTCGCGACGCGCTGCGCGGGCTCGGTCGCATTCCAGTGCTCGACGGCCTTGCCGTTGTGCAGCACCGAGATCGCGACGTCCGGCCGCGCGAGCGCCGCGCGGCGGATCATTTCCAGGCAGTGGCCGAATTCGGTCTGCTCGCTCTTCAGGAACTTGCGCCGCGCCGGCGTGTTGAAGTACAGCTCGCGCACCTCGATCGTCGTGCCGGTCGAGCCGGCGGCAGGCGACAGCACGCCCGTCTGCGCGTCGATCTTCATCGCGTGCGCGGCATCGGCCGTCCGGCTCGTGATCGACATCTCGGCCACCGACGCGATCGACGCGAGCGCTTCGCCGCGAAAACCCAGCGTCGCGACGGCTTCGAGCTCCTCGAGCGAGCGGATCTTGCTGGTCGCGTGGCGCATCAGCGCGAGCGCCAGCTCGTCGGGCGGAATTCCGCAACCGTCGTCGGTGATCGAGATGCGCTTCACGCCGCCTTCTTCCAGCACGATGCGCAGCGACGTCGCGCCGGCGTCCATCGCGTTCTCGAGCAGCTCCTTGACGACCGACGCCGGGCGTTCGACGACCTCGCCGGCGGCGATCTGGCTGATCAGCTGGTCGGGCAGGGGCTGGATCGCGCGCAGCGGGCGCGGAGCGGGGGCGGGCGCGGCGCCCGCGGCCGTTTCGGTGATATCGGACATGGCCGAATTATAGCGAGGCTGCGCCCGCGTGCCGGGGCGGCGATCCGTTACGTTTTTTCACGGAGCCTTAAGGTAGTTTCGGTATCATGGCTCCACTGCGCGCGCCGCCTTGGCTGGCGGGCGCTTCTGCCATGTCTGGTCCCTTCCGGTCCCTTCCGGCCGCTGCGGCCCTATCGCCTTCGAGGAATCGCATTTGGATACGCTGCTTCATTTCGTCAATCTTGTCCTGCATATCGACGCTTTCCTCGGCGATTTCATCCGGCAGTACGGCGCGTGGGTCTATCTCGTGCTGTTCCTGATCGTGTTCTGCGAGACGGGGCTCGTCGTGTTCCCGTTCCTGCCTGGCGATTCGCTGCTGTTCATCGGCGGTGCGTTCGCGGCGACGGGCGAAATGAACGTCGGCCTGTTGATCGTGCTGCTGCTCGTCGCGGCGATTTCCGGCAACACCGTAAACTACCTGATCGGCCGCTGGGTCGGCCCGAAGGTGTTCAATACGCACATCCCGGTGCTCGAACGCTTCCTCGACCGCGCCGCGCTGCAGAAGACCCACTCGTTCTACGACAAGCACGGCGGCAAGACGATCGTGCTCGCGCGTTTCATCCCGGTCGTGCGCACGTTCGCGCCGTTCGTTGCGGGCGCGTCGTCGATGAGCGCCGCGCGCTTCCAGCTCTTCAACGTGATCGGTGCGCTGGTGTGGGTGCTGCTGCTCGTGCTGCTCGGTTATTTCTTCGGCAACATCCCGTTCATCCGCCAGTACCTGAACGTGATCGTGCTGGTCGGGATCGGCGCGGCGATCGTGCCGGTCGCGCTCGGCGCCGTGTGGAAGCTGGTGCGCGGGAAGCAGTCGGACAATGCGCAGAAGACGGGCGGGCGCTGAGCGCGCGTTTGCCGTTTCTTCTGGGCAATAAAAAAGCGTGGCCGGTGCCACGCTTTTTTTCGTCCGTCGATGCCGTTACGCGTTGCGATGCGCGACCGGCGTTTCGGGCGTCGGGTATTGCGCGTCGCGGAACGTCTCGAGGATCACGCGGTTGGTGTCGCAGTACACCTGCCAGTAGTGCTCGGGTGCCGTGGACGGGCGTACGAACAGCAACGGGCCTTCCGGCGTGAACTGCAGCACGCCGACGTCCGGCGCCGGGTTGGTCAGCACGTTCGGGATCTGCTGGATCGACGATTTCAGGCGGTTGATCGCGTCGACGGCGTCGACGCTGTTCGCGATCTTCGCGGTCAGGTCGACGCGGCGGTGCGACGTCGCGCTGTAGTTCGCGATGTTGTCCGAGAAGATCTTGTTGTTGCCGACGATCGTGACGATGTTGTCGGGCGTGATGATCGTCGTGCCGAACAGGCCGAGTTCCTTCACGGTGCCCGTGACGCCGCCCGCGCTGATCACGTCGCCGATCTTGAACGGACGCAGCACCTGCATGAACACGCCGGCGGCGAAATGCGCGAGCAGGCCGCCCCAGGCCGTGCCGATCGCGAGGCCGAGGCCGGCGAGCAGCGCGGCGAACGAGGTGGTCTGCACGCCGAAGATCTGCAGGATCGCGAGGATCAGCAGGATCGTCAGCAACACGCCGACGACGGAGGTCAGGTAGTCGGTGAGCGTCGGGTCGACCTTGCCGCTGCGGCGGACGACCTTGCCGAGCAGGCGGGTACCGATGCGGATCGCCCAGCGGCCGACGAACCACAAGACGATGGCCGCGAGGAGGTTTAGGCCGAAGTCGAGGCCGCGGGTCATCAGGAATTGCTGGGCGGTGGCGAGATCGATCATGCGTTCTCCGAAGTCAAGGGTAGAAAGGGCGGCGCATGCACCGGAATGGGTGGCGCTTTTATAACCTGAGCGGGGAGCGGCGGGCAACCTGTCTTACGTTGCTTGACGAAATGAAAGATGGGCAGGACGCGTGTGCGTGCTGCCCGTCGGGTGCATCGGATCGACGCCGGTTGCGGCGCACGACCCGGATGTTGCCGCGCTTACTTCGCTGCGCGGCCGTAGGTGTCTTCGAAGCGGACGATGTCGTCCTCGCCGAGATATGCGCCCGACTGGACTTCGATCAGTTCGAGCGGGATCTTGCCGGGGTTCGTCAGCCGATGGGTCGCGCCGAGCGGGATGTAGGTCGACTGGTTCTCGGTCAGCATGATCTCCTTGTCGCCGTTCGTGACCATCGCCGTACCCTTTACGACGATCCAGTGTTCGGCGCGGTGGTGGTGCATCTGAAGGCTGAGCTGTGCGCCCGGGTTCACGATGATGCGCTTGACCTGGAAGCGGTCGCCCTGGTCGATGCCTTCGTACGAACCCCACGGGCGGACGACACGGCGGTGCGTGACCGATTCGTGGCGGCCGGACGCATTCAGCCACTCGACGATTTTCTTCACGTCCTGGGTCTTGTCACGATGGGCGACCAGCACGGCATCGGCGGTTTCCACGATCACAATGTTGTCGAGGCCGATCGCGGCGACCATCCGGTGTTCCGCGCGGATATACGAATTCTTCACCGAGTCGGTGAAGATGTCGCCGATTAGCGCGTTGCCGTGCTCGTCGCTGTCAGCGATGTCCGCGAGTGCGCTCCACGATCCGATGTCGTTCCAGCCGAGGTCGGCCGCCGCGACAACAGCGGCGCGCTCGGTCTTTTCCATCACTGCATAGTCGATCGAGACGTTCGGGCACGCTGCGAACGCTTCGGCGTCGAGACGGAGGAAGTCGTTGTCGCGCTTGGCCGATTCGAATGCGAGTTCTGCCTGGCGGGCGATTTCCGGTGCATGGCGATGGAGTTCCTCCATGTACGTGGACGCCTTCAGCATGAACATGCCGCTGTTCCAGTAGTAGTTGCCGTCGCTCAGGAAGCGTGCGGCGGTGGGGGCGTCGGGTTTTTCGACGAATGCGTCGACCTGAAAAGCCGAAACGCCGTCGGCGACGGGTAAGCCGCGACGGATATAGCCATAACCGGTATGTGGTTCGGCTGGTTTGATGCCGAAGGTGACGAGATGTCCCTGCTTGGCGATCGATGCCGCTTCTGCGGTTGTCGCTACAAAGGCGGCTTCGTTCTGGATGACATGGTCGGACGGAAGCACTAGCAGCAGTGCATCGGGATTGCTCTGTTGTGCCAGCAGAGCGGCGATTGCTATCGCCGGTGCAGTGTTGCGAGCGATCGGCTCCAGCACGATCGAGGATGGTGCGACACCGATCTGTCGAAGTTGTTCCGCGACCAAGAAGCGTTGCTCATTGTTCGTGACGACGATCGGGTCAATAGCGTCCGGCATGTTGCGCAGACGTAGCGCCGTTTGCTGCACGAGCGTACTGTTACCCGTGAGCTTCAGGTACTGTTTGGGATAGCCGCCGCGTGACATCGGCCAGAGCCGAGTGCCGCTGCCACCGCATAGGATGACCGGATAAATCATAGGATACCTCGAGTTGAAATACCTCTGATATCAGTTTTCGACTGGCATAGAGGAAAGGGTGAAATGCGAAATCGTTGAAAGTCCTTTATGTCGGCCTGCGCCACCTTGGTTGAGAATTGTTGGCGGGGTGGTGCCGGCAATGCCATAGCGCATGCCGAAGCACGTTGCGGCTCCATCGTGCTGCTTTGACGAACAGGCGCTTGCGGTCCTTGCGGATTTCGCCAAGAGGGCGATTGGCCATATGCGATAGCCGCAGGACGACTGCTTCTGGGCTGGTGAATAGTGCGAGATCCCAGTCCCAATAGATTGGATACCGGAGCAATACGCCGGCTGTCAGCATGTCGAGCGTCAGCGTTCGGGCTCTCCAAGGTTGGGGTAGCGCGTCGTGGGTTAGTCCCCAGCCAGCATAGAACGGTAGTCCATAGGTATAGACTTTTTTACCACGCAACAGTGCTTCGAAGCCCGTCAATGAAGACAGTGTATGGACTTCGTCTACTGCGTTGATGAGCGATACGAGGTCTGCCCGGTCGTCGACGATGTCAGCGAGTTTCACGCCGTCGATGACACCGGGCCTATTTCCGGACATCACGTCAGGGTGCGGCTTATAGACGATGAACGCATCGGGATAGCGCGAGCGCACTTCCTGAAGCAAAGCCTCGGTCGTTGTGATACTTCCGGTTCCCAGCCGGATTGAAGCGTCATCCGCAACTTGACCGGAAACCAATGCAATGCGTCGTCCAGAGGGGGCGTGCCAGACGGGCGCGCGCCTGCCAAGATTGTATTTGGTCAGCCCGGATCGCACGATAGCGTGGCGTAACGCTGCCGCGCGCTCGAGTTCCCGTTCGTCAAACTGCGCTGTATTGAGTATCGCGGTCAAGTCGCTTGGCCGGGTGGCATCGAAGTAGATTCCCTGAAAATCGAGTACCTGACTATATGGCGCCGACATGTCCGAGCCGAGACCTGCCGAATGTAGAAAGCCGTCTTCTATACGAATCACGCGCGTGTCGGCGGGAAGGCCGTCTGCAGTGCGGCCACCCCAAACGGCGGCGGTCTCGTCAGAGCCGACGTCACGAGTTTTTCCAACCCAACGCAAGTTGCAGCCGCCTGCACGCAGGTAAGGAGTGGCGTATGAGCGTTTCCACCATTGAAAGCGCAATGCGGCGATCGCCGTCAAGTTGGCGAAGCGGGCGGCGACAGAATGCTGCAGGGCGATACTATCCAGCGTCGCTTCCAGCGAACCAGGCTGGCCGGTAGTCGGGTCGAGATAACGAGCAAGCTGTCTAAACACTACGTTGAAGAACGTGTTGCGCGTAGGGCGTGCCGTACGTTCGGGCATCACCTCATAGTCTTGGGTGAGACCCCAACCTGCATAATAAGGAGTTCCAAAGACGTAAGTTGGAACGCCTGCCAACAGAGCGGCCACTCCTTCCGAGGCACCGACGACATACACTGCATCTATCCGGCCGAGCATTTCGTATAGTGAGTGGTCGACTTCGAGTAAGGTCGTATTCGGAGGCAGTGTCGTCTGGCTTGACAGCCAGGTGCCGCGGCCGGAGTCTGCCGACCTCAGTAGCCAGAATTGCGCATCAGGATGCGAGTGGCTCGCATGGGCCACCATTTCCGTGAATGCCGCTCTTCGAGAGACACGCGACGTACAGTAGTCAATGTGAGTAGTTGCGCGCTCATCCAGCAAAACGACTCTCGAGGTGGCACATAGGTCGTGCCACTGTTTCGGCAGTGGGGTGACGCGATGACGGATATGGAGAGCATCCGTTGCGAGAACGCGGGCGATCGCATCCTCTAGATACTCTTTTGGCCCGGCATCGGAGGAGCGCAAAAGCTGCGACTCCAGTGCGGCAACGAGTCCGCCGCGAGAGAGGCAATCACCCGGACACGCGAACCACGAAAGCGGCGGTACATGTTGCTTGCGGTGTCCAAGTATCGGTCCGGGGTAGGTCGCTTGCATGGCGGCTCCGACGGCGAGTGCCGAGCGCGCCGCAATACGACCCACAAGCGTGTCTACCCAGATCAACGGCGACCTACCGGTCATCCATCCGATCAACCGTCTGCCGCGAACTATCGAACGCACATCGAATTCGCGATCGGCCGCCGACATGGAGGAGGAGTGTGACGGGGGCATCATTTAATGTAACGAATCGAGAAAGCGATCAACTTGCTCGAAATGTTCGCTCCATGTCGGCGTGCGGAAGCTAGCGATTTTTTGAACCCGATGGCGACGCTCAGGGCTGTCGTATTCCATATAGGTCCGGATATTTGCATACCAGGCGGGTCCATCGAGTGGATCAAGATACGCAGGGAAATCCGACGCAATTTCGTGAAACACCGGCAGGTCACTCGCGATTACCGGCACACCAAGGCCCAAGGCTTCCACAAGCGGCATGCCGTAACCTTCGACAAAAGAAGGGAACAGCAAGGCGCGCGCGTGCTGTAGCCACGTATTGAGTTGTATATCGCTGCAATCCGATTCTTCGATGACTGCTCGACGCAACGGTTCGCAGCGTTCAAGCATATCTATAACGTTTTCGCATTCCCAGCCACGCCGGCCGATAATGACGAGCTTGGGTGCATCGTTGCCCATCTGTTCAACAAGGCGCCGCCAGACATGAAGAATGAGCCAGTGGTTCTTGCGAGGTTCGATCGTGCCCAACATGACGAAATACGGTTTGTCGATGGGGGGCTGCGATGGCGAGCACACTACTGTGCCCGGCGCGAGGCGCGCAACTACAGTAGGCGGAGGTTTTGTTATACCCGCTTTTACTGCTTCTGTTAAAAGACTCTCCAAGGTGGCATCGGAGTTCGCGATCAGTCCAGCAGCACGTCGCAGCGCAGTATCGATTCTATGACGATGCAATGCATCGACGCCAGGGCGACAAAATTCGGCGTGAGTTACAGGAATCAAATCATGAATCAAGAAGACCGGGCGAATATTTCGACGCGCCAGAGTGTCATAGTAACGACCATGCTCCATCCCATTGTGACTGGTATGTAGCAATATGCCGCCGGTCACTTCCTGTCTCGAGACGCTCTGCACGCACGCTCGCGCCACAATTTTGCGTATCGCCCAGCGGTCGATTTTTGAAGAAAGTAGTAGGTCGAAGGCCGTGCGCGTATCCGTGGCGGACAAGATGGAGCAGAAGCCCCGCTCACTCAGCACCGCACGCGCGCCCGTGCCGTATCGCTGGATGTAAGCGAGCCCGACGCGATCGACCCCGGTGGGGCGCAGTCCATCGTACAACCGCGTCATCAGGCGGGAGACGTCAAGGAAGATATTCAACACTGCTGTTACATTTGTGTGCTAGACAATCGAGACGCGTTTGCACTTCGAGCGTGGTTTTTTTGCTTCTGCGCTTCATTCTAATGGACTACGTGAGACAATTTGCGCCGAACTCAATCACGTGTGTCAAAAATGCTGCATTTGTTTCGAGGTATCGGTGGGCGATTGCTCTGCTGCGGCGTCGTATGGCTTGCAGGCTGTTCTGCAATTCCGACGTCAGGGCCAAGTAGAGCTCAGATCGATGGTGCCGGGCAGGCCCGGAATAACGCTTCCGGCATTCAAATCGTCGATGTAACGGATGAAGTTGCACGCCAGCTGTATGCAGATCGCAAGCAAACCGACTTTTTTTCGACGCTTGGCGGAGGGGCAGAATTCCAGCAGCAACTCGGGACTGGCGATACCATTTCCGTGTCGATTTGGGAGGCGCCACCCGCGGCTTTGTTTGGTACGGGCCAGCAGCTTGAGTCGGCTAGTGGCGTGAATGGCACGCGTGTTACGGTCCTGCCGGATCAGATGATCGACGCTGATGGCAATATTAATGTGCCCTTTATTGGCGCAGTCAAGGCGGCCGGTAGTACGCCTTCGCAGTTACAGGAGCGTGTCGCCGCAAGGCTGCGCGGCATGGCTCACGATCCGCAAGTTCTTGTCAAGTTGGCCAAAAATGTGACGTCGTACGTGACCATCGTCGGCGATGTCGCTGCCAGCAACAGGATGCAACTAACCGCGCGTGGCGAACGCTTACTTGATGCGTTGGCGACCGCAGGCGGGGTGCGCGAGTCGATCAACAAAGTGACGATACAGGTTACGCGGGGCAATACAGTTGTTTCGCAGCCGCTGGAAGCGATCATCCGAGATCCTCGCCAAAATGTTGTGCTGCGAGCCGGCGATGTCGTGACAGCGCTATATCAACCATACAGCTTCACGGCACTCGGGGCTACCGGTAAGAATCAAGAAATTAACTTTGAAGCGCAGGGGATCACGCTAGCACAAGCGTTGGCGCGGGCCGGGGGATTGGAGGATTCGCGCTCAGATGCACAGGGCGTTTTTATTTTTCGACTGGAAGATCAGAATGCGATCACATGGCCCAATTCACCTGTCCGAACTACGGCCGACGGAAAGGTTCCAGTTATTTATCGAGTGAACTTGCGCGACCCGAACGCCTTCTTCGTCGCACAAAGTTTCATGATGGATAACAAGGACTTGCTCTACGTCTCGAATGCGCCGGTTACCGAAATTCAAAAGGTGCTGAACCTTGTGTTTTCGGTCGCCTATCCTGTTGTCACCGGCGTCCAAACTTTCAAATAGTTGTGTACGTCCGTCGCGTTGGATGTGGGCCGTCTAAGCACGGCCGAGCGGCCCATGCGCTGGCCCTCTGATCAAGATTTCTACATTGTGACCCGTTTCAATGAATAAAGTTGTTGCTATCGACGGACACAATCTTGCGCTTCAACGCGGAACAGGTGTCGCCACTTACGCGCGTAACCTCGCGAATCATGTGAGTCAGATGGGGGGGCGCACCCAGACACTGTATGGCGCCCCCATTTCGCCGAAGTTGCTCCCGTTGCTGCGCGAGATTTCATTCTTCGACTATCTCGGTGGAACAACGCCGAATCGCAAGCTTCTCTCGACTGCCGTGTCTTACGTAAAATCGGCACTGTCTGCTCCATTCGGTTATGAGGCTAGCCCCATATCAGTTTCTGGAAAAGTGGAGATTGCTCGCTTTGCGGAGCGGTTACCGAGAGAGTCTGCTATTTGGAATGTGACAGATCTCTTCTCTGTTGCGAGGACACACTTCCGGCGCTATGGGAAGTTCCTCACGATTCGTCTTCCACAAAAGCCGGACGTGATGCATTGGACGTACCCGCTACCTATTCGTGTAGAGGGTGTGCCGAACATCTATACGATTCACGACCTCGTGCCGCTGCGGTTGCCGTATACCACTCTCGACAACAAGCGCTATTACTACCGATTGATCAAGTCTTGTCTCGAGACGAGTGCTCACATTTGTACGGTATCAGAGCGTTCCAAGACGGATATTATTGAGTTGTTCGGTACGCCAGACCAACACATCAGCAACACCTATCAGGCAGTTGACACAAGTGACGTAGCCGCTTGCAAGAGTCAGTATGACGCCGAGCTTGAGGTCGAGGGGATTTTTGGACTGGAGCCCCGGAGTTATTTCTTGTTCTTCGGGGCAATTGAACCGAAAAAGAATATCGGGCGTCTGGTCGAGGCATTTCTTTCTGCGCGCTTGAATACAAAATTGGTTATTGTTGGTTCGCTTGCTTGGAAGGCCGATGAGGAAATGAAACTCATCAACGCGATGCTGAAGCAGCGCCCCGATTTAAAGCGTCGAATTCATGTGTTCGACTACACGCCGCGTTCATTCCTGGTCAGCCTCATTCGCGCGGCCAAGGCGGTGGTGTTTCCGTCGCTATATGAAGGGTTTGGTCTGCCAGTTCTCGAGGCCATGCAGCTCGGTACGCCTACGTTATGTTCGACGGGCGGTTCGCTACCGGAAATCGCTGGAGACGCTAGTGTAGTTGTCGATCCTTACGATGTGAACTCGATTGCTCGTGGCTTGCGTCAGCTTGAACAGGATGCTGAACTGCGACATCAGCTCTCGGTAAGTGGAGTCGCACGTGCGCAAATGTTCAATTCAGCAGCCTATGCTGATCGCTTGCAGGCAATGTATAACCGCATATTGCCTTGATGTTCATATCGACCCGAGTGTACGGTCGTTTCGAGATATTTCGATAGAGGCAAGGTATCAATGATGTTTTTGAGGCGAGCAGCAAAATTGTTCGGGGGTAATCGATCGGGCAAGCCGAGTGGGATCGCAACCACAACGGCACCTGTGTTGGCCACCGAGACAATTTGTTCATTACTCGCGGCAGAGCAGCAGATCAAGTCGGTCGTTGGTACCTTGGAAAGCGGCCGCCTCGTCTCGTCAGGCGCTGCGGGTTGGTTGACCTACGGACCGTACTTAGCCTTGGAAAAAGGACGATATCGCGTCGATATCGACGGCGAGGGTACGATTGCCGATGGAGGCATATGTCTTGTTGAGGTGACCGTCGATCTGGGAAAGCACATGGTGGCTCAAGTCGAAGCAAGCACGTCAAGTCGGGGATTGGTTCGGAACCTGTTTTTCACTCTCGATACATCTTGTAAAGATCTCGAAATTCGTACACATGTTGATGCATACTCAACGGTGGCTATTGACCGGATCAGCGTGACAAAGATCATGTCTACGGAAGCAGATAGCCAGCGTCGCAAACGAGTAATTTTCGATAATGAAGAGACGATTGCGGAATTAACATCTGTTGGCTCAGACACCATTATTGTTACGTTCCAGCCATTTGATTACATTGGCTTTGAGAGGCCGGGGTTCGGCGAGGATTACTTCTCGTCCTTGGGCTTGGACGTGCTGTGCTTTAAACCGAAGCGCAATATCTGGTATCAGGATATTACCGTCGGTATGATCGAGTATTATTGTCGCGCCGTGCTCAAACAATATAGTCGACGTATTTCGTACGGTTCGAGTATGGGTGCGTACGCCGCGTTATATTTTGCTCATGCGCTCGATGTGGATAAAGTTATTGCAATTAGTCCGCAATACTCTCCGAGGCCGGTAGATACGTCATTCGAGGATCGATGGAGCGACGTGCGTTGTCGTATGGGGTACTCGCATAGATGGCGTGAGCCGATCGGGCAGTATGCGCATTTTATTTACGACTTCGAGGATGACGTCTGATCGACGTCATGTAGAGTGTCTGAAATTGGTGTTTCCAAATCACAATGACATTGCATTGCCTTTCTCTGGGCATCCGAGTGCAACTGCGCTGTTCGAATGTCGTCGGCTCAGTACGTTGATTCGCGACCTAATCGAAGATACGCCGATTTCAGTGCGCCAGCTGCGCGCGGACATTCGAAACGGGTCTCAACACTACGCTCGCTCGCTGCTCTTGGCCAGCGCCGAACGCCATGGATCGTGGGCGGTAGGTTTATTCCGACATTTTGCGCACGTGCATCGTTTCGATAAACGGTGGATTCAGTCAATGAGTTCCCTGCTTAGTGAAAAACTCATTGCCGTCGGACGCCACGGGGAGGCCTCGAAACTCGAGGCGACGGCAATGGAGGCAGATCTCTAAGCGTCACGCACATACCGACGTTTATTCGACGAATCGCAATGACGAAGCCGGATGGTCGAAACAGAGTTCAAGGTGAGTCACGCCTCCGCACGCTCGTTCTTCCGCTTCGTAACGTTCGAGCAATTGCGATAAATCCGTCATGGTTTCGTATTGGCCGTCCACGCCGATTAGATGGCAACGGTAACCGAGTTCGGCGAACACTTGCCAGTAAGCATCGGGCGTGGTGCCCGAGACGTCAGCTTGATAAGCGGGGGAGTACTCCGACAACACGACAGGTTTAAATCGATCAAGTAATCTTCTTGCGCCACGAATGACAGGAAGTTCATTGCCACCTACGGCGATCTTCACGAGATCGCAGCGGGTGAGGTCATCAAGCGCAGCGTCGGCTTGTACTGCAGAAATAAGATCGAGTTGTGAGTAGTCAACCAAATGACTCGGTATCGCGCCAACTGGCTTGACGACACAGTTGGTCGACACTAAGTTGTGAACGATTGCCAGCGTATCAAATCGCTCGTACAACGCGGTGTTATGCACCTCGATATTGGGCAGGTTGTTGATGGCGGATGCGTGCAACAGTGCAGAGAGTGCCTTGGCACTTGGGTCAAAGGCGATGACTCGCCCGGTCGGCCCAACGCGTCGTGCCGCGAGCAAACTGAAGAAACCGATGTTGGCGCCGACGTCGATGACCACGTGACCGTTATGCAGTAAGCGTTCGAACACGGGAATGAATCGCGGCCGGAAAAGTCCCCCGTCCTGAAGATAGCGGGCCGCAAAGTGTCCCTCCGGAATCGCTAGTGTGACGTCGCACGCATGGGCGAAGGTGTGCCGGCGAGTGAGTGAAGCCGCCTCAGTCTGAAAGCGTTCGAACACATAACGAAGCTGCGGTCCGAACCGATCTGCCGTGGAGAGCAAATGGAGGTTTCCGGCATCATCGTCCACCACATCGCCTGGTTGCAGATCCGCCGGCGCGATCATCGGCCATTTCGAGCAAAGTGCCAAGTTGCTCGCTTCGAATTTCAATTGCAGTCTCTCTCGGCCAGGGCGCGACAAACTGAGTTTGTTTGTGGCGCCGAAGTCCTTGAGATAAGTGGCAACCGATGCGAGCGTGCCACCCGATAGACGAGTCGCATTCAGCAATGCAATCGATTCAACGTCAATAGATTGATTTATACGTTCGAGTCCAATTGATTCAATTCGAATTCCTATTTCACTCGATAGATATGCGAGCGTATCGCGATTTCGCTTATAAGGAATAGGTTTAATGGAGCCGCGACCGAAACTGCTTGCCCATCGATCAAGTAGAAGGTCGAAATTGAAATACTGTTCGTCTTCAGCGAGATCGTGGATCATCGATTCGTTGATTTCGATCCCGTCGCAGGCGAGTGTTGAGATTCGAGAAATCAGTACGTCGAGCTGAGGTCGTATAAAGCAAATGACCTCGATTTCGTCAAAATGACGATATAGCATGCCGGCAAGTCGATCTGTTTCGTCTGTATTACGATACAAACTACTGAAATATTCGCAGCTGACGATAAAGTGTCGGCAGTTGCGGGAGAGGGCTGCGCCGACGTCGCTCTGCAGATCGCTTTCAATTGACGCGCAAAGCGCTTCGTACTGTTGCGGATTTTGAACGCCGAATGCGGCAAGTCGGTCGTCCGTCATCACATGTTGCGAGTCCCTCCCATAGAGCGAGAGCTTGCGATGGGCGTATTCGCCTAGCACTCGTGAGTACCACACACCTTGAGCGGCGAGACTGTCTCGTTGGTGTGCTAGCGTGAGTTGCAGTGAAGAACTTCCCGTCTTCTCAGTGCCAATGTGGAGAATCAGCTTCATAGAAATAGATCGGTGCGATCGCAATTCGTATCTTGCGGTAGACACCGGTGGTAGCGAAACGGCGCAATGCGGCCGGTTCGCGAGGATATCGTCTTACGGACGTGGGGGACCTTCCACGTCCAGGATTGAATCGACCATGACCAACATCGTGCGCGCGGTAGATTCGCGCGCACGATGGAGTTTCAGGTAAGCAGCACAAAGCTGGGGAACGCACGCGACAACCGTCGCTTCTCAAGCGAACGGAGATTCTCACCGGTCATCTCATCAGCCTGTGTATCGCTTATTTCCTCGAGCGCGGACTGTACGCGCTGCATTGTCGTCAACCAGCCGGCGCGATCGGGGATATTGTCGATCACATGAACTCCATCGGCGGTGGTCGCCAATTGACTGATTCTGGCGATAGCCTCGTATGGGTCGATCGACGACAACGCAAGATGCTCCTCTAGTGACGGATCGCGCTTGAAGAGCTTGCGATAAACCGCGATTGCACGATAGATAGCAGGATACGTACACAATTCCGAGAGATGATAACGGCGTCGCGAATGCTGGATTTGGCCGGGAACCGGTGCCTGGAGATACAGGTGAGCTTGCAAGTCACCGACCGCGCTGCGTGTCGCGCGCGCTGTGTTTGCAATGCGTACGATTGCGCGTAAAACGGACATTCGTGCAGCGATATCGTCGGCGGGCATGGCGTTCAGTTCTGCACGTTCGAAATCGGATGGACGACGCTTGGCGATGGCAAGCATGGCCGTGTCGATGAAGTCAGCTTGGTCGAGTAACAGTAGCGAAAGGGCGCTGACGAGTCGGTTGCCATCTACAGCGGAGAGTTCGGAGCTCGCGAGCAGATCTGCATGACCGGGATCAACTGCGAGATCCAGTGGGCGTCCCTGCGTTAGCGCCTTGCAAGCAACATCAAAAATCGCTGCCAGTCGAATATCAAGGGATTCACCTTCGGTAGCTGCAAACGATTCGAGTTCAGTCGATGTGGGCAGTCGATCAAACTGAGACGTATAGAGCGTCTTTACTGCGGTGCGTGCTGGGAGCGCGAGTAGATCCGATACGATGATTGCGGATCCTGCACTCGGAATGCGTGCAGCACGACTCTCGGTATTCAATACAGCCAACGCGTCGCGATAGACCGCTTCGATCGTATTTTCGTCACGAAACGCTCGCAACCGGCCGAGAACTTGCGCGTAATAGGTTGGATTCGACAACCTGCGAAGAACGGTCGGCAATTCGGCATCCGTCGAAAAAATGACGCCCGCAGCCATGTCCTCGAACTGGTCTTCCGGGGACGTAACGACCGGCCGATCGGCCGTCATCGCGACACGAGCGGAGCCGGTAGTTGCCCAGTACGAAATCGGGCCTTGCGGGAAATACACGACGTCACCCGAGCGCAACGTTTCGAGAATTTCTTCGTCGGTTTGGAAGTCAAAAGTGACCTTGCCCGCCACACCCATATTCGCAACCAATTCTCGAGCTCGGTGTGCCCGCTCAGCGGAATCGCATGCGAAGTTGGCTACAAGACGACTATTCGACTCAACACACGCCTGGAGAATTCGATCGATTCGCTTATGAGGGGATAGAAAGCCGAAGGACGATACGGTCAGAGTATCTCCTTCCGCACGTGCGGAGGTTTCAACAGGAACGATCGGTGACGTCACATGAATGCCGTGCTCAACGAATATTGCACGAGTATTGCGCGCCGCTGCACTGCTCAGAGTAACGACAGGAATAGTCGAGTTAAACAGCACTTGACTGCGCTCACGTAGATCGGGCTTGTTCATGTCGATTGTATGCATCACGACAGCTGATCTGACGGTCGGGTAACGCACTGCATAGTCTTCGAGTCGCTCGATCAATTCTCCAGTCGTATCTGGTCCCGCAAGAGACGGATTGAAGGAATCGTACAGCCCGTATTCATGTTGCACAAATACATAGCCGTAGCGGCCCGTCGCCAGATACGGCTCACATTCGTCGACCCCGCGTACGATCACGGCGTCCCTACCTTGTCCCCGCATGGCGGCCGCAACGTGCGATGTGTAGCTCGCGATGCCGCATTGTTTTCCGTAGCTCGCGCATACCTGAATGACACCTGCAATTTGCGTCGTTCTCGGAATCGGCAAGACCGGCTTGTTGCCCGACGCGAGCAGACGCGCGTCGACTAACGAGACGATGTGCTCGGTCGTGGCGCTCCATTTCCGACGTTGGTAGTGCTCGCGGATGTAGGCTTCGCGCTCGGTGCGCTTCAAATGATCGTAGACATATTGGGTCACCAGAGCAATGAATGCCTCTTCGTCGGTCGGTGAGAAATAGTCCGCGCAATCTCCGCCGACTTCCGGCATTGATGTCGTCGCCGATGCGAGACAAACCTTCCCGTGAGACAAGGCTTCAGCGATAGGTAAGCCCCAGCCTTCGCACAGACTTGGGAACACGGTGAATAAGCAATTATCGTAGAGCTTGTCCAGACTCGCATCATCGACGTTATGCAAGAGGACGACCTTGCCGCCGGCATATTGCGTTGCGCGAAGCTCTGCCTCGATTGCGGTCATGCCATCGCCTGGCGAGCCGACGAACACGAGCGTAGGGCAATCCCCACCGCTCAGCTTGCGCAACCTGTCCCACGCACGGACGAGGAATCCGTGATTCTTGCGTTTGCCAAGTGCTGACACGAACATGACATACCCAGCACTTTTGGCGAGGCGAAGCACGGACGCGACTTTTGCTTCGTCGACACGCTGTTTCCGCGGGAGGCAGCGATAATCGTCGCCGAGTTCGACCTTGATGGTTTCGATTGGCTGGCGGCTGGTTTCGGCGCAGAACTGCTGAATTTCTCGCCCGGAGTGGTTCGAGTTGACCATGACCAGATCAGCTTGATCGAGTGCGGGCCCTATCCAGTAGCGGAAGATGGCCGCCCATTTTTCACTGACAAGCGCGGGATAGTACAGCTGTAACAGATCGTGGATGTATATTGCGACACGTGCTCCGGCTCGTTTGTATTCATCGAGAATCGAGTTATTTGCATCGTAGTGCCACGCCGAACCGAGAATAACGACGATATCGTGTGGACTTGACTCGAATGCTTTCTCGCCATTCGTCAGCGTGCGCTGGACGAACGGGTTGGGTTTTTTCTGCGATGCTTCACCGAAACTCGATGGGAAGATGGCCGATGTGAAGTCCGTCTGGTTGACTTCGACAGCGATCGTTTTCCAGTTCACGAGTACAAGATTGCCCTTCCAGCTTTCGAACAATTCCAGTACGACTTCGACAATCGTGCGCTCGATTCCGCCAGGTGCAGCGGACGCGGCAACAACGGTTGCGAGGCTTGTCACGTCCAGCACAAGACGCGTATCAGTGGGCTGGTCAGGTGGGCGAATGGAGCGAACCGCGTCGCGCCAGGCTGCAAATCGGCTGGTCCATTCAGGAAAACGCATCGCGAGGTCTTCGCGAGTAAGCAGATCTGCTGCGGCATTGAATTCTCGAGCGCCGAGCAACGCTTCGTACTCGAGTTCGATGCCACGCGGGTAGTGTGGGAACAGGTAATTGTAGGTACGCGCGGAATCGAGCGCCTCCTGCCAGTTGCGTTCTCGAATCGACATCATCGCGCGCAGTTCAAGATAAAACGCGCAATTCGGCCAGATTTCCGCGATTTCTTCGCATATCGCGCGGGAATTCTGGAAATCCCCGACGTTGAAGTGCAGCCAAGTTAGGCGAGTGTATGCGTTGAACAGGGGATTGGCCATATCGGGTGATCCCGGCTCATCGCTACGGGTGCGGCGCAGCAGCGAAGTCAGGCGCCGACCGGCTTCGATCGCTCGGGTCTGATGCTCCAAGCCAGTACTGAGGTCGAGCGCATCCTCCAGCAGATCACGATCCTCCGGAAAACGTTCGAGTGCACTCCACACCACTTTTTCTGCGTCGTCGAGTTTGTTGCACTCGCGCAGGGCCGCTGCACACCGTAGCCAGAATTCTTTGCGGCCAGGCGCGATAGTCAGTATTCGGTTCCACAGTGACTCGACTTCTGTTTGTTGGCGAGCGTCGCGTGCAATATCGGCCACCGCGACGAGAGGCTCCGCTGCCAGCGGATGGCGTCCGGCAATCTTCAGCAATGCGTCGCGGTAATCCTGTGCGGAGCGCCCGACATTTTCCAACCTGGCCGTCTCGATGTGCGCTCGAACAAAATCGGGTTGAAAGTGCAGCAAACCGCGCCAGGTTGCCAATGCTATCGAACGGCGACCAGCAGCCTCTTCGCATTCCGCGAGCATGGCAAGCACACTCGTATCCCGAGGCTGCCGTGCGAGCGCTTGCCGTAGTGTCTGGCACGCGTCATCTGCGCGGCCGAGTGCCAGCAAGACACTTGCATGGGTCAAATGGAGATTGGGTGACGAATCCATAACGATAGCGAGCCGGCTGAATTCGAGCGCCGCGGGATAATCGGCACGGCTTTTCAGAACGCGCGCCTTCGTTTCCGCAACGAGCGCCGAGCCTGGCCACCTCTCCTGCGCGTCGTCGATAATGGACTCGGCTGTACGCAAGTCTCCCATTTCGATCAGGACATTGGTCCGCTGCAGGGAGGCATTTAAGTCTTCGGGGTCGAGTTCCGCTGCACGAGTCCAGTACTCGAAAGCGCGCATCAGATCGTGGCGTCGGTACGCGCATTCCGCAAGGCCGGCGGCAACATCGAAACGAGTGATGCCATCGCTGGAGACCGCCTGGAGAATCGTCTCGGCCCGTGTGAAATCGCCGGTGCGTAGCCGGGCATGGGCTTCGCAGACATTGAATTCAACCCGGTTCGTCAGCGTAGCGGCGTGATGCCAAGCGTCTGCTTCAGCAGAATGATCGCCAAGAAAATGGCAAGCGCGTGCCAGGAGCTCATGCACGCTCGCGTCATTCGGGAATTCATTTTTCGCAAGATCGAGAATTCGCCGTGCGATCCGATAGCTCTCGTGCTTCAAATATTCTTCGCATAGTTCCTTGATGGCACCCGTATGCGTACGTCGCTTCGCATCTTCGATCAGGTCGCGTACGAGTTCATCAGCGGCCGGATCGTTCTCGCGGATTATCGCCGAGGATGATTGAAACCCTTCGGTGGCAACGTCATATGTCACTACGTTGACGTTATCGGCTTGTGATGCCCGAGCCGGTTCTGTGGTGGCGTCAGTTTTGCGCTTCTTGAAAATCACGGTGGGGCTCCAATGCGTGCGTGATCGGATTTGCGAAAGTCTTGCTCGGGATGTTGTCTAATGCACAACGGCGACAGGCGAGATGTCAGCCTACTTGTTGTCTTGTTGAGTGAATTTGACGATGCGGCACGTGTTCGACGAAAGAAGGCGGTCTAAACTTATGAATGAACAGGTTGACCCGTGATTTCGTGATAGAAATCAAATGCCGAGTCCACATCCAGGAACTCACGCAGCACTCCTTTCTCAAGTACACAAGCGCGCGTGCAGTGTTCACGGATGGTATTGGGATCATGTGACACCATAATCATCGCTCGATCGCGACGTTTTTCAAAAAGTTCTTGATGACATTTGGCGCGGAAACGTGCGTCACCGACTGCTATAACTTCGTCGATAAGAAAGCAATCGAATTCGATCGCCATCGACATCGCGAACGCGAGTCGAGCAAGCATGCCGCTCGAATATTTCTTCACCGGCTCTCGCAGATACGTTCCCAGTTCGGTGAAACTTTCCACAAAAGGTAGAGCAGCCTCGTAAGATGCGCCGTAGACTCGACAGGCGAATCGCAGATTATCCAGACCTGTCAAACTTCCTTGGAATCCACCTGAAAAGGCGAGCGGCCAAGACACGCTCATTGCTCGTTCGATGGCACCCGAAGTCGGTAATTCGGAGCCACTGATCAGACGGACCAGTGTTGATTTCCCCGCACCGTTGCGACCAAGGATGCCGATGCGTTCGGAGGGCTCGATTGTAAGATTGATATGGTCGAGAATTAACCGTTTGCCATTGCGTGTGCTGTAGTGTTTCGACACGTCTTGAAGATTTAACATCAGTGTTCCACTCTTGTCGACACGTCTCTCACAACCGCAAGTCCGATCCACGTGAGGAAAGCACAGACCATGATCGTATAGGGAACGTCGTAGTATGGCGTAATCTGTGAGCCGAAGTAACCGTAGCGAAATAATTCCACGCAGTTCGGCGCAGGAAACAACATTGCGATATCACGCAGGTTGGGAGGAAGCCAACTCGCCATAACGAAGGCGCCGGATACGGGAAGTTGGAAGTAGGAAATCGGGTGCCAGAGTCTTTCGACGAGTTCGCTGTATTCGCACAGTCCACCGATCAGCAGGCCAAGTGCAGCCGAGTACCAGCATAACAACACCCAGCCGGCTGCCATGTTCAGGACATCGGCGGGTGGGTCGATTATCCCTATCGCGATCAGCGTGCTGGTCAACACCAGCATCGACAGCGTTGTACCGACAATCTCAAGTGTGATGCGCGCGAAAAATAGGTCGATAACGCGAACGTTGCGGTGGAACAGCAAGGCTGCATTAGGCTCGACGGCCAACGTGCATCGTCCAATCGTATTGCGCCAGACTAGGACCGTGGAGTAGCTGGTGACCGCAAAGGCTGTCACGTTGATCTCGTGTCCTTGCCCCGTCTCGTGTAGCAGGTTCCAAAGTGCCGCGATACCGACCGTGAACAACATCGGTTCTGCAAACAGCCATGCGAAACCAATATTGTGACGACCGTAGCGCGTAATGATTTCGCGCATGGTTAGCGCGAAAACCACTCGCATCTGAATTTTGAGCGAGGTAAGCAGTGAAGGATATGGCCGAGGAGACGACATGACGTCAGTGCTGGTGTTCGCGCACGCTTGCAATCAGCAGGCTGAGTGAGGCCCACGCCACGATGCCGAGCACAAACACAGTAACAATGCCGCGGATGCGTTTGGGCTCGATCGCCACATCGGGCCTGTTAGGTTCGACAAGACGCTCAAGATACAGCTGCTTGCGATTTGCTTCCACTCTTGCGTTTTGAAGAGCGGTCATTGCCGCATCCAGTTGGCGATCGGCAAATTGAGCATCGAGCTGCAGGCGTGCGTAATTGGCGGCCTTCGCGGAAAGGGAGTCTTTGCTTCCGGCGACACCGACGGTTGTATTCGCGATTTGCTTTTCGAGCGTCTGAATATTCGTCTTCAGCACCGGAATCTGCGGGTTCTGCGGAGCGATTGACTGAAGCTGGATGAGTTGGTTTTGGGCTGTCAGCAGCTGATTCTGCAGACCGGTGATTTGCTGCAATTGCAAAGCGGACTGACGTTCTGGGTCGAACACAGAAAAAGAATTGCGATAGGCCGCTACGGTTGCGGCCGCGTCTTTCGCTTTTGTCGCTGCAGAGTCCACTTGCTGTTGTGCAAATCTGACCGTATCTGCCGCCGCACGCTGATTCATGCGATTCACAAGGCGCTCGCTCATCGCAATCAGATCTTCATTGATCTTCTGCGCATCTTGTGCAGTGTACGAGCGCACCTGCAGGGTCGTGATTGCTGACGTCGAATCCAGATCGACGGAGACGATTTGCTTGCCGTAGTAGCGCCACAGTGCTTCGAAACTATCGTCGAAATAACGTGAAAAGCGGCTGATTACGTCGCCGTGCTGGCTGTAGGCGTCAAGAATATAGTTACCCCGATTCAGCTCGCGCAGTGCATCGCGGGATCGAATGTAGTCGACTACGGAGTATGTGTCGTCTTGCGCGCGTGCCGCGCCAGTCCCTTGCAGCAGAGAGCTGAGAAGGCTTGTCTGGCTTTGACGCTGCGGACTGCGGACGACGAACCGAGATTCGGAAACATAGATGTCCGACGCGACGAGTCCGTAGTAGGCCGTGGCGATGATGGTCGGGGCCAGAACGGTAAGTGCAAACAACGTGTTGATTCGTTTGAGCCGCGCCACTACACCTTTATCGTTGCCGCCTAACGACGACGCCGAATACTTTTCCGATAGCGTTTTCAACGTCTTGTCCAAACTCAATTGCCAAAGGTCTTGGGATGCCGGGGGCGCCGCTCGCGTCCACCGTCAAGGGCATGGCGCCACCAGCGCAGGGTATGCGTGGTGGATTGCTTCGCGACCCAGCGCTCGTGCCGCTGCACCTCTGGCAGACGACGTTCACACCGAAATTCGGGCGAGTGATTATAGCCAGCGCCATAATTTTGCGCTATCTGAGTGTGGTTTTTCGCACCTGACTCAGCGGTGTCATTTGTGTAATTTTTTCGAATGTGAGCGGTAAGGCTTGCAAGTGATTTGGTGATTCTGCGGGACGGATTCGGGTGATTTCAGCGGGGCGGGCCTGATGGCGTGTGCATGCCGATCAGTGGTGTTGCCTGATCCGGCCCAGCATGATGGCGGTGGGGGTGTACAGCGCGGGGCGCCTATTATAGCCAAGTTGCGTGACTTGCGTCACCGCATTTTTGTTTGAGTGCGCGATTTTGTTCGCGCTAATGTTTTTGGCGCTGTCGAATGCGATAATTGCTAGCGGTGGCGCTCGGGTGATTTCCACGTCCGGTTCATATATATAGTGTGGATGCCGTGAGAGGCGAAAGCGTCTCGGATTCTTGTGCGCCCACACTGCTCGCAACATTCTTTCATGCGTCGCTCATATCTTGCGCTTCAGGGTACGGCCTCCCCTTTTTTTCCAAGCTCGCCGAGGCTTTGCGCATGCGCGGCCATGCAGTACAGAAGGTCAATTTTTGTGGAGGAGATCTTCTATACGGTGGGGCCGCGCGCCACGCGATGAATTACGAAGGGCGCCTTGGCGAACTGCCGGCATGGTATTCGGACGTAATCGGACGAGGTGGCTTCACCGATGTGCTGATGTTCGGCGACTGTCGCGAGGTTCATGTCCCTGCGCACGCGATGGCGCAGAAGGCGGGCATGCGTGTGCATGTATTCGAAGAGGGCTATGTGCGGCCGCACTGGCTGACGTTGGAGCGCCATGGAGTCAACGGTCGCTCCCTGTTACCTAGAGATCCGGATTGGTATCGTGACCGGCGCAAGGAGACGCCAGCAAGTCCGCCTGCCGCGCCGACCGGCTATAACCTTCGCGAGCGAGCCTTTCACGATATCGCTTATCGTAGCGCCAATACGCTATTTTCGCGCCGATTCCCGCACTATCGTAGTCATCGGCCACATAACGGATTCGTGGAGTATGTCGGGCTCGCCTGGCGTGCACTTGCGCAGCGCCGGTTTGAGCGTGATGCGGGCCGGGTAACGGATCAACTGCTTCGTGCAACTGATGGCTACTTCTTGTTCCCGCTGCAACTCAATTCGGATGCTCAACTCGTCGTGCATTCTCCGTTTGGCGGAACCCGGCCAGCGGTCGATCAAGTACTACGCTCATTCGCTGCCCATGCCGATTCAAACGTCCGGCTCGTGGTCAAGAATCATCCGTTGGATACGGGGCTAATCGATCACCGGAGCCATGTGCTTCTGCTTGCGCAGGAATTGGGGGTCGCCGACCGCGTTACCTTCATCGACGCGGGGCACTTGCCGACCTTGCTCGAGTATGCCCGGGGCGTGATCGTCGTAAACAGTACGGTTGGGTTGTCAGCCCTTCATCATCGGCGGCCACTCATCGCTCTCGGGCACGCAATCTACGATATGCAGGGGCTGACGTGGCAGGGCGGTCTTGATGATTTCTGGAAAGCCGAATTTGAACCCGATCGTGAGCTTTACCAGGCATTTCTTGACTACGTTATTCATCACACGCAAATCAACGGAGACTTCTATACCCGTACTGGGATCGAACGGGCGATTCGAGGTGCTGTGTCACGGCTCGAGGCTTCGGAATGAGTAATGCGGTGTCAACGAATATTGTAATCACTGGCGCAAGCAACGGGTTAGGACGGGCACTTGCCCTCGAGTATGCGGCGCCGGGCATTGTATTGGGTTTGATTGGGCGCGACGACGAGCGACTCGAGAGCGTAGCGCGCGAGTGCCGCGCTCGTGGTGCGTCGACGCGCGTCGGTCGCGTCGACGTTCGGGATGCAACCGCCATGGCCGATTGGTTGTGCGCTTTTGACGATTTCGCTCCGATCGACTTATTGATCTCAAATGCTGGGGTGGCAAGTACGCTTGCATCGGCGAGTGATTGGGAAGGGTTGGAGCGCACAGCGACGATTGTGAATACCAACTTTTTCGGTGTTGTTCATTGCGTACTCCCTGTTATAGAGCGGATGCGCATGCGAAGAAGTGGACAGATTGCAATGATCAGTTCGCTCGCCGCATTCCGCGGAATGGCTATTTCGCCGGCATATTGTGCGAGCAAGTCAGCGGTTAGGGCCTATGCCGACTCGGTGCGGCCACTGCTTGTGCGGGAGGGGATTGCAGTTTCTCTTGTGTTTCCGGGTTTCGTCCGAACAGCGATGAGTGACGTCTTTCCAGGCGACAAACCGTTCATGTGGAGCGCAGAACGCGCTGCTCGGTTCATTCGGCGCAAAGTCGACAAGCGCCGAGCGGAGATCGCATTCCCCATGGCACTCGCTGTTGGCATGCGGTTGTTGTCGATATTGCCTGCCAGGGTAGCCGATGCCATTTTGGACGGGCTTTCCTATCTGCCTCGCAAGGAGGTTTAGTTGACAGTGCCGCAGACAGCGATTGCCGCGTTCGCGTTTATCGCGTCGTTTTTGCTCGACCGATTGGCGTTACCTCGTGCAGGGGCGGGCCGACCGCTGGAAGCGGTCAGCCTGCATCTCGCTGCATTGACATTCATCGGATCGCTGGTCTTGCTCATTACCACGCGGCCGATCCTTTCGGCGTGTGCTGCACTAGTAATTCTTGCTCTGCTGGCGCTTGTTAGCAATGCAAAGTATGAGTCGCTGCGCGAACCATTCGTTTTTACGGATCTGAGCCTGTTCAGCCAATTGTTCGCGCATCCCCGGTTGTACCTGCCATTTTTGAGCGTTGGCAAGGTAATCGTAATCGTAATTGGCGTTGCGTTTCTGGTGAGCGGTTTTTTTGCTGAGCGCCCGTTCGACGGGCCGCTCTGGCCAGTGATGGCGCTCCTCGTGGCGTCCGCAGTCGCAACCTGTTGGTTGGCAGCACGCTTGCCGCTTACGCTGGATGCCGGCGCTGACCAGCAGCGGCATGGATTTTTTACAGTATTCGTCGCGTATCTGCTGAACGGCCTGCGGCCCGCGACGCTGCGTGCGTTCGAACACGCTGCGCAGACAGGTCCGTACGCATCGGGCGCACTGACTGCGGGCCCTGACGTGATCGTGATCCAGAGCGAGTCGTATTTCGACGCGCGTTGCCTTGGCACGGGGATCGAGCCCGTGAACTACCGTCATCTGGACATCGCGCGCCGGGAGTCCAGCTACCACGGCGAATTGATCGTGCCCGCGTGGGGGGCGAATACGATGCGTACGGAGTTTGCGATGCTGAGCGGATTGACGCCTGCACGTCTCGGTTACGCTCGTTTCTATCCTTACGCTTTCGTGCGGCGCGCGTGCACCACACTCGCAGCTTGGTTCCAGCACGGCGGTTACACGACTGTCGCGATTCATCCGTACTATGCAGACTTCTTCGGAAGGAACAGGGTCTTTCCGTTGCTGGGATTCGATAAATTTCTGGATATCGAATATTTTTCCGATTCGCCGCGAGCGGGACCATATATTGCCGATTCGGCCGTACTGGATACCGTCATCGATGTGCTGGACGAGCCCCGGAGCGCGCCACGCTTCATCTTCGCAATGACAATGGAAAACCACGGCCCCCTGCACCTGGAGCAGGTTTTACCCGGAGAATCGTCTTCGAGGCATACTCTTGGCGAAGACGCCTCCTGGCGCGACCTGACCGCATATCTACGGCACATTGAAAATGCCGACGCGATGATCGGCCGCTTGCTCGATCATTTGCGTACCAGCGATCGTGAAACAGTCGTTTGTTTCTACGGCGACCACGTTCCCGCGCTGCCTCATGTATTCGAAAAACTAGGCGTTACACCGCAAAACAGCGACTACTTCATATGGCGGAACTACGGCACGGATACTCCCGAACGCCGTGACCTGGCTGCCGAAGAACTCGGGTCGGTACTTTTGCATGTGGTACAAGATGACGGAAATCGCGTGGAAGAGCCGCACGCATCCGAGAAAGCGACATAAAAGATGAACAGTAAGATTGCAATAATTGGGGTGGCTTGTCGGTTTCCCGGGAGCGCTAACAATCTCGGCGACTTCTGGCAACTGCTGCGCGACGAACGCGACGCAGTGACCGAAATCCCCGCCGACCGCTTCGGCACCGATTTCTACCAGCACCCGTCCAAGCGCGAACCGGGCAAGAGCTACACGTTCGCGGCCGGCGTGCTCGACAACGTCGCCGGCTTCGACGCCGCATTCTTCGGCATTTCCCCGCGCGAAGCGGCCCAGATGGACCCGCAGCAGCGCCTGCTGCTCGAACTCGCATGGGAAGCGTTCGAGGACGCGGGCGTGCGCCCGGCCGACATGCGCGGCAGCAACTGCGGCGTGTTCGTCGGCGCTGCCAGCATGGATTACGGCAACCGCAACATGGACGATCTGAACGTGATCGATCCGTATTCGGCGACCGGCAACACCCTGAGCATCGCGTCGAACCGCGTGTCCTACCTGTTCGACCTGCGCGGTCCGAGCATGTCCGTCGACACGGCCTGCTCGTCGTCGCTCGTCGCGCTCCACCAGGCCGTCAAGGCGCTGCAGTCCGGCGAAGCCGAGATGGCGCTCGCGGGCGGCGTCAACCTTCTGCTGCATCCGTTCGGCTTCGTCAGCTTCTCCAAGGCGTCGATGCTGTCGCCGCGCGGCCGTTGCCGCGCATTCGACGCGACCGGCGATGGTTATGTTCGCTCCGAAGGCGGCGCGCTCGTGGTGCTCAAGCCGCTCGATCGCGCGCTCGCCGACGGCGACACGATCCATGCGGTGATCGCCGGCTCCGGCGTGAACTCGGTCGGCCACTCGCCGGGCGGCATCAGTGTGCCCGGCGCGGCCGCGCAAGCGTCGCTGCTGCGCAGCGTGTACGCGCGCGCCGGTATCGATCCGCAGTCGCTCGCGTACCTCGAGGCGCACGGCACCGGCACGGCGGTCGGCGATCCGATCGAGGCGCGCGCGCTGATCGACGTCGTATCGGGCCAGCGCCCGGCGGACCGTCCGCTACTCATCGGTTCGGTGAAGACCAACATCGGCCACCTTGAAACGGCCTCCGGCATGGCCGGCCTGCTGAAGGCCGTGCTGTGCCTGAAGCATCGCGCGGTGCCGCGCTCGCTGCATTTCGTCACGCCCAATCCCGGCATCGATTTCGACGGCGGGCACCTGCGCGTCGTCGATCGCTTCATGCCGCTCGACGCGGGCGACGCGCCGCTGACGGTCGGCGTCAACTCGTTCGGCTTCGGCGGCACGAACGCACACGTCGTGCTGACCGAGGCGCCGGCTGCCCGTGACGTGTCGACGGCTGCGCCGGAACCGGCCGATGCGCTGTCTCCGCTCGTGCTGACCGCGCGCGGCGCGACTGCGCTCGGCGCGCTCGCGGGCCGCTATCTGGCGACGCTCGACAACGGCGGCGACTGGCAGGCGCTTGCCGCCGCGGCCGCACGCCGCCGTCAATGGCTCGAACATCGCGCGATCATCGCGCCGGCCGACGTGGCCGAAGGCCGCGCGGCGCTGGCGGCACTGGCCCAGCCGGCGCGGGAAGGCGTGCCGGCCTGCGTGGTCACCGGTCAGGCGCCCGCGGACACGCCGCGCACCGCGCTCGTGTTCTCGGGCAACGGTTGCCAGTGGGTCGGGATGGGCAACGAACTCTACGCGGAAAACGCCGTCTTCCGCGCGGCGCTCGACGAAGTCGACGCGCTGTGGTGCGCCGACGGCAGCCCGTCGCTCGTCGACGTGATGCGCGGCGGCCCGGGCGCGGAATGGCTGGCCGGCGCGGGCGCCGAATGGCTCGCCGCGACCGAGAACGCGCAGCCGCTGCTGTTCGCGATCCAGGTCGGCATGATCCGCGTGATCGATGCGCGCGGGATGCGTTACGACGCGGCGATCGGCCATAGCGTCGGCGAGATTGCCGCGGCGTGGGTGACGGGTGCGCTGTCGCTCGCCGATGCGGTGCGCGTGATCAAGATCCGCAGCCGCGCGCAGGCGATGACGCGCGGCAGCGGCCGGATGGCCGCGGTCGGCATCGGCGACGCGGCCGCACGCGAACTGATCGCGCGTCACGGGCTCGCGCGGCGCGTCGAAATCGCCGGCATCAACAGCCCCGATGCGGTCACGCTGGCGGGCGAACTGCAGGGCCTGCAGGCACTTGAGGCCGCGCTGCGCGGCAGCGGCAAGTTCTTCCAGATGCTCGATCTCGACTATGCGTTCCACAGCAGCCACATGGATCGCATCGAGCCGATCGTGCTGGCCGAACTGGCCAGCCTGCGGCCGCAACCGGGCAACGGTACGTTCGTATCGACCGTGACCGGCGGGGCGCTCGCCGGTACCGAGCTCGACGCGCGCTACTGGTGGCGCAATATTCGCGAGCCCGTGCGCTTCGGCGACGGTGTCGCTTATCTGATCGAGCAGGGCGTCCGGCTGTTCGTGGAAGTGTCGCCGCATTCGATCCTGCGCACGTACGTGAAGCAGGCGTTCACGGCTGCCGGCGTGGCCGGCACGGTGCTGCCGACGCTCAAGCGCGATCACGGCAGCGCGGCGACGCTGCGACAGGCGATTCTCGCGGCGATCGCGCACGGTGCGAGCGTCGATCCGGATCGCTTTGCACCGGGCACGTCGCGCGCGGCATTGCCGTCCTATCCGTGGCAGCGCGACCGGTTCTGGCTGACGCCGACCGTCGAAGGCTACGGCCTCGTCAATCGCCGCCGCGAGCATCCGTTGCTCGGCTATCGCCTGCACGAACACGCGTTCGGCTGGGAAAACCAGCTCGATCCGGCGAAGCTGCCGATGCTGGCCGATCACGTCGTCGACGGCGGCGTGGCGTTCCCGGGCGCGGGTTACGTCGAAATGGCGCTTGCCGCTGCGCGCACCTTCTTCGATACGCCGGATGCGGCACTCGAAAACGTCGAGATCCGCACGCCGGTCGTGTTCCAGCCGCAGCAGTCGAAGCTGTTCCGGCTCGTGATCGAGCCGCGCACCGCGACCTTCACGATCGAGACGCGCGACCGGATGTCGGACGGCGCATGGACGCTGAACGTGACGGGGCGGATGCTGGAAAGCGGCTGCGCGCTCGGCGCTGCGCGGGTCGTCCCGTCCGGTACGCTCGAGCGCCTGCTTGCGCTGCCGGCCGCCGACGGCGACACGCTGTATGCGAACACCGCAGCGATCGGCCTCACGTACGGGCCGGCGTTCCACTGGGTCCGGAGCGTGCGGGTCGCCGCGGGCGACGACGCGGCGCTGGCCGACGTCTCGGCACCCGCCGCATGCGGCGATGCGCGGGCGTTGTCCGCCTATCTGCTGCATCCGGCGCTGATGGATAGCGGGTTTCATCCGCTGTTCGCGCTGCTCGCCGCGCACGCGCGCGACGGCGAGCATCCGGCTTACGTGCCGGTGCAGATCGGCCGGGTCGACTACCTGCGCGGCGATACGGTCGCTCGCGTGCTCGCGCGGATCGACCGGCGCAGCCCGCATTCGGTCGTCGCGCATTTCGAATTCCTCGACGCGCAAGGCGCGATCGTCGCGCGGCTCGGCGCTTGCCGGTTCCGGCGCGTCGACCTCGTCGGCCGCCGGCAGAACCTGCCTGCGCGCTTCGTGTACCGCCTCGAAGAGGCGCCGCTGCCGGGCGATGTCGATGCGGCCGGTCTGCCGGCGCCCGACGCGCTGCTTGCGCAGGCGGTCGCCCGGCTCGAGACGGCCGAGGACGACGGCCGCCGCACGCGGCATCTGACCGAAATCCTGCCGCTGCTCGACGTGCTCGCGAGCCTCTACGTGCTGCGCGCATTCGATGCGCTCGGCGCGTTCGCCGACACCTGGCAGCCGGCGCCCGGGCGTGCGGCGCTGGCGGCGCGTCTTGCCGACATGCTCGTCGAGGACGGCCTGGCCCATCGCGACGGCGCGCACCTCGTACGCGACGACGCGGCATGCGCGGCGTTGCCGCCGCTCGACGAGCTGTGGCGCGGGCTGCTGGCCGAATCGCCGGCGCACGTGGCCGAGCTGACGCTGCTTGCGCACTGCGGCGCGGCGTTGGCCGACGTGCTGAGCGGCGCGAAGGATGGCGCACGCTGGCTGTCGCCGACCGGCCACAGCCTGGTCGAGCAGCTCCTTGCCGCGTCGCCGACCTGGCAGCACGTGCACGCGCTGCTGACGGCCGGCGTCGGGCACGCGGTCGACGCATGGCAGCCGGCGCGCCGGCTGCGCGTGCTCGAACTCGGTGCGACGGACGGCGACGTGCTGCAGACGCTCGGCATGCATCTCGCGGCCGCACGCTGCGATCACACGATTGCCGCGACGGCCGGCCAGCTGGCCGGGTTCGACACGGACGCGGAAGCGGCGGTGCGCACGGTGGCGCTGCAGTCGGGCGAGCGATTGTCGCTGTCGGCCGACGACGCCGGGCCTTACGACCTGATCGTCGCGAACCGCGCGCTGAGCGGCCGTCACGACGTGGCCGACGCGCTGCATGCGATACGGTCGTGGCTGGCGCCCGGTGGATTGCTGCTGCTGGCCGAGTCGCGCCGCGGCCGTTTCTCCGACATCGTGTTCGCCGCGCAGGCGGCGTCGACGGAAGCCGACACGCCCGTGCCGCTGGCGCCGGCCGATCTCGAGGCCGCGCTCGCGCGCGCAGGCTACGTCGACGTTGTGCGGCACGTCGAGCAATCGCTCGACCTGGACGGCACGCCGACGTTCGTCGTCGCGCGCAATCCCGCGAGCACGAAGGCCGCCCAACATGGCAGCGACCCGAGCGATCTCGATGCGCTCGCACGCAACGAACGCTGGCTCGTGATGCACGCGCCGGGTGCGGTCGGCGGGTTCGGCGGGCAACTGGCCGATACGCTGGTGCGGGCGGGCTATCCGGCCGATATCGTCGATCTCACGCATGCGGCCGACGCGATTGCGTCGTTGCCGGCCGGGCAGCCGACGCACGTCGTGTTCTGCGCACCGGAAACGCCGCTCGCCGAGGCCGCGACGGGCGACGTCCTGATGGCCGCGCAGCGTCACGGCGCGATCGCGCTGGCGGCACTCGTGCGCGCGCTCGGCGCGCAGCCGAACGCGGCCACGCGGCTGACCGTCGTCACGCGCGGCGGCGCGCCGTTTGCCGGGGCCGCGAATGCGCACCCGGAACAGGCGACGCTGTGGGGCCTCGGTCGCGTGCTCGCGAACGAGCATCCCGAACTCGCGTGCCGCCTGATCGACGTCGACCAGACGGCGGACGGGATTCCCGATGCGCTGATTCGCGAGCTGACCGGCTCGGCGGTCGAGGAGGAAGTCGTCCTGAGCGCACACGGGCGGCGGGTGCCGCGCATGCTGACGGCCGCGCAAGCCGCGGCGCGCAGCAATGGCGCGATCGCGCGCGCGTCGGTGCTCGCGTTCGACGCGCCGGGCTCGTTGCGCAATCTCGAATGGTTTGCGTTGCCCGAAAGCCCGTTGGGCGAGGACGAGGTGGAAATCGAGCCGGTTGCCACCGGCCTGAATTTCCGCGACGTGATGTATGCGATGGGGCTCCTGTCGGATGAGGCGGTCGAAACCGGCTTCGCGGGCGCGTCTATCGGCATGGAGCTGTCCGGCCGCGTCGTCCGGGTCGGCCGCGCGGTGAAGGCATTTGCGCCGGGCGACGCGGTGCTCGGCTTCGCGCCGGCATCGTTCGCGACGCGCGTCAGGACGCGTACGCAAGCGATCGCGCCGAAGCCCGAACGCCTGTCGTTCGAGGAAGCGGCGACCGTGCCGACCACGTTCTTCACCGCGTATTACGCGCTCGTCGAACTCGCGCGGCTGCGCCGCGGCGAACGCGTGCTCGTGCACGGCGGCGCGGGCGGCGTCGGGATCGCCGCGATCCAGCTCGCGCGCCACTTCGGCGCGGAAGTGTTCGCGACGGCCGGCAGCGACGAGAAGCGCGAATTCGTGCGCCTGCTTGGCGCCGATCACGTGCTCGATTCGCGCAGTCTCGCGTTCGCGGACGAGATCCGCGCGATGACGGGCGGGCAGGGCATCGACATCGTGCTGAATTCGCTGGCCGGCGAAGCGATGGTGCGCAGCATCGACACGCTGCGTCCGTTCGGTCGTTTCCTCGAGCTCGGCAAGCGCGATTTCTACGAAAACAGCCATATCGGGCTGCGGCCGTTCCGCAACAACATCAGCTATTTCGGCATCGATGCCGACCAGTTGATGGGCGCGCTGCCGGAGTTGACCGAACGCCTGTTCGGCGAAGTAATGGCGCTGTTCGCGGCAGGCGTGCTGCATCCGCTGCCGTATCGCGCGTTCCCCGCCGAACGGGCCGAGGATGCGTTCCGCTACATGCAGCAGGCGCGCCAGATCGGCAAGGTGCTCGTGACCTATCCGTCCGGCACGCCGGCGCCGACGCGCGGTGTGACGGGCGCGGGCTCGCTCGCACTCGATCCGCGGGGCGCGTACCTGGTGGTCGGCGGCACGGGCGGGCTCGGCTTCGCGAGCGCGCGCTGGATGGTCGAGCGCGGCGCGCGCCGGATCACGCTGGCGAGCCGCTCCGGCGAACTCGCCGCCGCGGCGCGCGACGAGGTCGCGTGCTGGCGCGACACGCTGGGCGTTACCGTCGACGTCGTGTCGTGCGACGTGACCGATGCCGCGGCGGTCGACGCGATGATCGCCGCGATCGTCCGGCGCGACGTGCCGCTGAAGGGCGTGCTGCATTCTGCGATGTCGATCGACGATGGTCTCGTGCGCAATCTCGACGATGCACGCATGGCCGCGGTGCTCGCACCGAAGGTGGCCGGCGCGTGGAACCTGCATCGCGCGACGCGCGCGCTGCCGCTCGACCTGTTCGTGGTCTATTCGTCGGCGACGACCTATCTCGGCAATCCGGGGCAATCGAACTACGTCGCGGCCAACACCTTCCTGGAGGCGCTGGTCGAACATCGCCGCGCGGCAGGGTTGCCGGGTACGTTCATGGCTTGGGGCCCGCTCGAGGACGTCGGTTTCCTCGCGCGCCACGCCGATACGCGCGAAGCGTTGCAGTCACGGATCGGCGGTGCGTCGATCACGTCCGACGAGGCGATGGTCGCGCTCGAGCGCACGCTGGTTGCAGGCGCGGCCGGCGAAGCCGTGGTCCGGCTCGACTGGCACGCGGTGGCGCGCGGGATGCCGGCCGCGAAGGCGCGCCGGTATGCGCTGCTGCAATCGCACGCGAGCGGCGGCGACGCGCGCGACGGCGGCACGCAGCTGCGCGAAGAGGTGCTCGCGTTGCCGCGCGACGAAGCGATCGCGCTGGTGGCGCGGACGCTGCAGGCGCAGATTGCGCGGATTCTGCACATGACGCCCGACCGCATCGCGCTCGACAAGTCGGTGCTCGACATGGGCATGGATTCGCTGATGGGGATGGAGCTCGGCCTTGCCGTCGAGGAAGCGTTCGAGGTCAAGCTGTCGGTGATGGCGATTGCCGAAGGCGCGTCGGTCACGACGCTGGCCGGGCGCATCGTCGATTCGATCGGCGCGTCGGCCGATGCCGACGCAGGCTCCGCGACCGATGCCGCGCAGGAGGCCGTCGCGGCGCTTGCCGCGAAGCATGCGATCGACGGCGAAGCGCGCGCGATGCTCGACACCGGGCCGGCGGCCGTCGCCGGTCATGCGTCGCCGCCGCTGGAGGTTGTTCGATGAGCGCACCGGCAGGCTGGGCGACGCGCCAGGGTACGCTGGCACGGCCGCTGACGATCGACGGGCACGGGCTGCACACGGGGCGCCGGGTGGGCGTGCGGATCCTGCCCGGACGCCCGGAAGACGGTGTGACGGGCATTGCGTTCCGCCGCGTCGCGCACGGGCGCACACTCGCGACGCTGCCGGTCGATCCCGCGCTGCGCCGCGCGCAGCCGCTCTGCACGATGCTGCGCAATGCCGACGGCGTCGGCGTGCGCACCGTCGAGCATCTGCTTGCGTCGCTGCTCGCGTGCGAAATCGATCACGCGATCGTCGAGCTCGACGCGGAGGAGGTGCCGATTCTCGACGGCAGCGCAACGCCGTGGGTCGATGCGATCCGCGCATGCGGCCGCGTCGCGCTCGATGCGCCGAAACGCTTCATCCGGGTGCTGCGGCCCGTCGTCGTCACGGACGGCGAGGGCGACCAGCGGCGTGAAATGCGGATCGAGCCGGCGCCGCGCTACGAACTGAGCGTACGCAACGACCTGCGCGGCTTCGGCGACATGCACTGGGACGGCGCGCTGACGCCGGCCGCATTCGCGACCGAAATCGCGCCGTCGCGCTCGTACGGGCGCGTGAAGTGGGCCGTGCCGGCGATCGTCGCCGGGTATCTGCGCGGCGTGCCGATCCTGCGCGGCGCGCGGCCGTCGTGTACCGCGTCCATCGTCGGCAATCGCGTGCTGGGCGGGATGCGGCTGCCGGAAGAGTTCGTCCGGCATCGCGTGCTCGACCTGGTCGGCGATCTCGCGCTGGCCGGTGCGCCGCTGCTGGCGCGCGTGAGCGCGCTGCGGCCGAGCCACGAAATGAACTTCCGGCTGGTCGATGCGCTGCTCGCTACGCCCGATGCGTGGCAGTGGGCCGACTTTTCCGAGACTTGAATCCACGCTTTTTCAAAATACGCGGCGTAACATAGCGTCTTTTCGAGATAAAGCGAAGGAAGCGATGGCACTGGGAGAGCATCTTCGCCAGCAACTGGCGGCGAAAGCCCTGAAACGGCAACTGGAACGCGCGACCGATGCCGCGGCGGCACCCGGCGTGCCCGGCACGCCAGCTGCGCAGACCGCGTCGGCGCGCAGCCGCTTCGAATCGATGCCGCAGTATCAGCAGGTCCGGATCATGCGCGAGATGGGCGAGAAGCTGCGCGTCGACTCGCCGTTTTTCCGCGTGCACGACGGCGTCGCCGGTGCGACGACGCAGATCGGCGGCCGCGAATACCTGAACTTCGCGAACTACAACTACCTCGGCCTGGCCGGCGACCCGGACGTGTCCGCGCGTGCGAAAGCCGCGATCGACCGCTACGGCACGTCGGCATCGGCAAGCCGCATGGTCGCGGGCGAACGCCCAGTGCAGCGCGACCTCGAACGCGCGCTGGCCGCGTTCTACGAGACCGACGACTGCGTTGCGTTCGTGAGCGGGCATGCGACCAACGTGACCGTGATCGGCGCGCTGTTCGGCCCGGGCGACCTGGTCGTCCACGATGCGCTCGCGCACAACAGCATCGTGCAGGGCGCGCAGCTGAGCGGCGCGAAGCGGTTGAGCTTCCCGCACAACGACTGGCAGGCGCTCGACGAACTGCTGTCGCGCGTGCGCCGCGAATATCGGCACGTGCTGATCGCGATCGAAGGGCTGTACAGCATGGACGGCGATTTCCCCGACCTGCAGCGCTTCGTCGACGTGAAGACGCGCCACGGCGCGTTCCTGCTGGTCGACGAGGCTCACTCGCTCGGCGTGCTTGGCGCGACCGGCAGGGGTATCCGCGAGCATTGCGGCGTCGCCCCCGATCAGGTCGACATGTGGATGGGCACGATGAGCAAGACGCTGGCCGGCTGCGGCGGTTTCATCGCCGGCTGCCAGCCGCTCGTCGACATGCTGCGTCATCTGGCGCCGGGTTTTCTGTACAGCGTCGGACTCGCACCGACGCTCGCCGAAGCGTCGCTGGCCGCGCTCGAACGCCTGCAGGCGGAGCCGGCGCGCGTCGCGCAACTGCAGGCGCGCGGGGGGCAGTTCCTGACCGAGGCGCGCGCCGCCGGGCTGAATACCGGCACGAGTGCGGGTTATGCGGTCGTGCCGGTGATTACCGGGAGCTCGCTGAAGGCCGCGCAATGGGCGAATGCGATGTTCGATGAAGGGATCAACGTGCAGCCGATCTTCTATCCGGCCGTCGAGGAAAAGGCGGCGCGGCTGCGTTTCTTCATCTGCTCGACGCACGAACCGGAGCAGATCAGCCGGACGGTTGGCGTGTTGTCGCGGCTGGCGGGGCGGAGCGCATGACGCAGGCCGCCGCGTTCCCGCGGGCGGTTCCGCGCGCCGGCGAGCCCGCGCGGTTTCGCGCGGCCGATGCGGATGATGCGGCGGCGTGCGGGCCGCTCGTGTTTGCGTCCGGCGTGGCCGAATTCGGGTTCTTTCTCGGCGAAAGCGACGCGCGCTGCATCGCGTTCCTGCAGCGGGCATTCCGCTCGCGTCACGGGCGCTTCTCGTGGCGCCGGCACCGCGTCGCGGTTGCGCAAGACGGCACCGTGCTTGCCGTGATGGCGATTCACGACGGGCAGCGGACGATGTTCGACGACGTGCATGTCGTGTGGGCCCTTGCGCGTTTCTTCGGCGTGCGCCGCACGACCGGCCAGTTGCTGCGCGGGCTGATCCTCGAAACGGAACTTCCGGCGCCGAAGCGTTCGCAGATCCTCGTCGCGCATTGCGCGACCGACGAGCGGCAGCGCGGCACGGGTATCTTCAGTGCGTTGTTCCGCGATGCGCTGGACGCCGGTGCGTTGCCGGCCGACGGCAGCCGCGAGGTCGTGCTCGACGTGCTGACCCGCAACGGGCGCGCCCGGGCGCTGTACGAGCGGCTGGGGTTCGCCGCGCTGCCGCGGCGGCGCGAGCGTTCGCGCCGGCTGCCGGCCGAGCTCGATTCGATCCGGATGCGGTTGGATCGTCGCGGCTGACGAAGAGGGGGTTGACCGGTGTGGCGCAGGGCAGGCCACTCAATCTCCGCTCGCCAAACTGGCGCGCTGAAACAGAAGCGGGTGGTGACGGAGGGGCGGGCCGGTGGTCGCGCCGGTATCAGCCGTTCAACGGCAATTTTTGAATGATCGCGTGCACGCATTCCAGCGGATTTGCTTCGCCCGTGCGCACGTGCACGTCGGGCGATACCGGCTTTTCATAGGTCGATTCGATGCCGGTGAATTGGCGAATGGTTCCTTGCCTTGCCAGCGCATACAGGCCCTTGGGATCGCGCGCTTCCGCGACATCCAGTGCAACGTCGACAAAGACTTCGAGAAACTTTCCCTCGGGAAAACGCGCGCGAGCCTTCGCGCGTGCCTGCTGAAACGGCGAGATCAGCGCAACGATGACGACGAGCCCGGCATCCATCATCAGGCGCGCAACCTCGGCCGTCCGACGAATGTTCTCGTGGCGGTCCGCGTCGCTGAACCCCAGGTCCTGATTCAATCCTTCGCGAAGCTGGTCGCCGTCCAGCAGAAAAGTCCGCAGACCGCGCGCGTCGAGCTGTTCCTTCAGCAGATTCGACAGCGTCGATTTACCGGCACCGGAGACGCCGGTGAGCCATACCACGAAGGCATGGTCCTGCTTCATGCTGGAAAGCACGGATTGATTGCCCGTCAGCATGACAGGAAGAGAATTTTGGAGATCTTGAGTCATCTCGGATTCGATGTGCCGGTAACTGCGTCGCTGCTTTATTGTGATTCGGATTCATCCGTTGACGAATTGTAACGTGCCTTTTCCAAATTTGTAACTTGAATATTTTAATCAGGAATAAGCGTTCGTTCTCGCGCACGGCGACGGTGCGCGAGCACCACCTGTCCGGTAATGATTGCCGATGCGTCGTAATAAATTGAAATGAAGGCCTGTCGCGGACGGAGTAAAAGACACGTAGAATCCCGGCCCCATTTCATCGCTCTCTGGATTATCGGTACACCCATATCAGGCCCGGTGCAGTAGGGCATCCGGGCGTGGGCGATTTGTGCCGGAATCGTGGGAAGAATGGGAACGCTTGCCGGTCGACGTATCGCGGCATTCCTCGTACATATGTACTCGACCGTGTATCGATTATCGTGCTGGTCCCTGGCCGGTATGAAATCGCAAGAATATCAATTTTTTATTCAGAGAAAACCGGGGTAAGGAGCGCCGCCTGCCTTCGTCATACGGCCCCGGCGCCCATTATCGGATCGAGGATAATTCGCGGCGAGTTGCCCGATGGTATTTGCCGCGCCACGATCCGTATCGTTTCAGGTTTGACTCGGCAGTACTGAGCACTGCCCCCTCTAAACCGGATCGCCGCAATTGCCTCACTGCACCGAAGTGTTCGCCACCTGAATACGCTCGATTTCTTCAGGACTGCGGCGTGTCACTTGTGCCGCGGCGCGAACGGCTGCTGCAGCACATCCGCGCCATGCGCGACAATCGCCATCCCCTCCGGCACTTCCTCCCATGCACCGCGCAGGTCGACGAGCGGTTCCGACACGACCATGAACGCGTCGTCGCCGGCTTCGGCGATGCGCGGGTTATGTGGATACAGCTCGTGCAGGTGCTTGAACGACGTGCTGTGGAACAGCGAGCGTGATTGCCGTTCGCTCGAATAGCGCACCGCGATGATCCGGTCGCCGTCAGTCGCGCAGACCGTCATGTTGAGCGGATCGGCCACGCGATGCCGCGCGGCGGTTTCCTCGACCACGCCGACCATTCGTTCGAGTGCCGGCAGCGGCGTCTGTTCGAGGCCGTAAGTCAGCGCCAGGCGGAACATCAGCTCCGAATCGGTCGAGCCTTCGAGCGTCGGGAACAGCGCGGGATCGACCTTCATCGTCAGGTCGCGGCGCAGCTTGTGGAAGTCGCGGATCAATCCGTTGTGCGCGAACAGCCAGCGGCCGTGGCGGAACGGGTGGCAGTTGGTTTCCTGTACCGGCGTGTCGGTCGCCGCGCGGATATGTGCGATGAACATTCGCGAGCGGATCGCGCGCGCGGCTTCGCGCAGGTTGCGGTCGTTCCATGCCGGATGGACGGACCGGTAACGGAACGGGAGCTCGTCGGGGCGCCCGTACCAGCCGATGCCGAAGCCGTCGCCATTGGTGGTTGTGGCGCCGAGTTCCGAATGCAGGCTCTGGTCGATCAGCGAATGTTTCGCGCGGAACAGCACGGTTTCCAGATGGATCGGATTACCCGTATAGGCGAGCCAGCGGCACATGGAACGCTCCTTCACGATGGATCGTTCGCGCATGGTAGCCGACTTCGCGGCATGCCCGCGCCTGCGCGCGGCGCAGCGGCGGCTGCCGGCGCGAGCACGCCGGTCAATCTTCAACCATCGCGAGGTGCGTGGCCACCCGGCCGGACGGCCGGGCGCCACGCAGCAGGGTGGCCCGCGACGGCACTGCGGTGACGGTCAGTCGCCGAGCGCGTCCATCACGCGCGCCGAATAGACGAGCGCCGCGCCTGCATTCAGTGCGATCGCGACGCCGAGCGCTTCCGCCACTTCCTCCTTGGTTGCGCCGTGCTTCGTCGCCTCGGCGGTGTGAACGGCAATACAGCCGTCGCAGCGCGTCGTGACGGCCACCGCGAGCGCGATCAGCTCGCGCGTCTTTGCGTCGAGATGGCCGGTCTTGGCGCCGGCGCCGGACAGCGCCTTGTACCCGGCCAGCGTATCGGGCGACAGCTTGGCGATGTCGCCGATGCGCGTCGAGAGTTCCTTCCGGTATTCGTTCCAGTTCAGCATGATGCGTCCTTTTCGAGAAGAGGTGAGGAGGGCGGCGGGCGCCGCGATCTCGGGCGATGCAGACCTATTCTGATCGTTCGCGCTGAGGGTTTCGATACGCTAGAGTGTCAATTTTTAGCGCAATCGTCTCATGGATGCCTTGAGTCAACTGCTGTCGCTGGGGCGCAGCCATGTCGAGCTCGACGTGCGATGCCTGCTCGACGGGCCATTCGCGATGCCGCACGACCCGCTGCCGCCCGGCGAGGCGGCGTTCCATCTGGTGCTGACCGGCACGTGCCGGCTGCGCACGGCCGACGGACGCACGCTGCAGCTCGCCGAAGGCGATTTCCTGCTGTTGCCAGCCGGCGGCGCACACGACCTGCTCGACACGGGACGCGACCGGTCGCAGCCGGTCGTGCCGCTACGCGATTCGGGTGCCGGCGACGGCGCGGTGCTGCCGGTCAAGTCGAATCTCGATCCGGCCGCGCCGCACAGCGCGAGTGTGGACCTGCTGTGCGGACGGTTCGTCTACGCGCGTGGTGCAGGCGAATTGCTGATGCGCGCGTTGCCGCAGGTGCTGCACGTCGGATTGCGTGAGGCCTCGGGGTTCGAGCCGCTCCAACTGCTGACGAGCGTGCTGCGCACCGAGGCGTCGAACGTGCAGCCGGGCGCCGGCGCGATCGTGAACGCGCTCGGCCAGGCGCTGCTCGCGTATGCGCTGCGTGCCTATGGCCGCGGCGCGAGCGTGCCGTCCGGCTGGCTCGCGCTCGCGGCCGATGCGCGGCTGGGCCCGTCGGTCCAGGCTGTGCTGCGGGCGCCGGAGCAGCCGTGGACGGTCGAGTCGCTTGGCGACGCGGCGGCCATGTCGCGCGCGACCTATGCGCGGCATTTCCGCGAGAAAGCCGGGATGAGTGTCGGCGCGTTCGTCGCGCAGATCCGGATGATGCATGCATGCGCGTTGCTGCAGGACACGCAGCGCGGTCAGGCGGAGATCGGGCAGGCGGTCGGTTACCAGTCCGAGGCTGCCTTCGGCAAGGCGTTTCGCGCGGTGCTCGGCATGACGCCCGGGCGCTGGCGCCGCGCGCAGCGCGGCATGTAAGACTGCACCGGCGGCTGTCGTCTCGCGGACCAAAGCTGCTACCATGCGCAAAACGCAGTTCAACGAAAACGATTTCGAACAAGAAGAGAGAGGGCAAAGCAATGAACCAGACCACCATCCATCAGCCGTCGTTCGCGTTCGTGGCAGCATCGTGGGCCGCGCTGCTCGCCGGCTTCGCGGCGTTCCTGATCGGCCTCTGGAACGCCGGCATGCAGCTCAACGAGAAGGGTTACTACTTCACCGTGCTGGTATTCGGCCTTTACGCGGCGATCTCGCTGCAGAAGAGCGTGCGCGACCGCGCGGAAGGTATTCCCGTCACCGGCATCTACTACGGCCTCAGCTGGATCGCGCTGCTGCTGTCGATCGCGTTGCTGATCGTCGGCCTGTTCAATGCCACGCTGCAACTGAGCGAAAAGGGTTTCTACGCGATGTCGTTCGTGCTCGCGCTGTTCGGCTCGGTGGCCGTGCAAAAGAACACGCGCGACCTGCAGAACGCGAAGCCGCGTTTTGCCGACGCGGAGTCCGCGCCGTCGATCCAGGAGTGATGCTGCGCACGGCGGGCGCCTGATCGGGCCGCCCGCTTCGCGATGAGGGTCGCGGCGGCCCGCTTTCGTCGGCGTGCCACAAGCCTCCTTACTGTCGGTTCATCCATGCCGCCGCGCATGAAGGCGGAGATATTCCGGATGCCTAACTTCAATGAAGCCGCACCGCGGCCGCTCGTTCCATGGCGGCGAAGACCGCGCTCGTGCTGGAGACGAACAGCCTGCGCTGACGTTCAGGCAGTGACCGCAACGGTGGTGGTGGCGATGTCGAAGGACGCGGTAGTGGAGGGTGCCTGCGGGAGCTGCGATGCTCAGGGGCCGCGCGCGACCGAGTGCGCGGCGCGCATCGTCGATGCATTCAAGCTCGAACGGCCAGACGACAGACGCAAAAAAGCCTCCACGCGGGAGGCTTGAATGCACTATCAAAGATAGTTGGTAGGGTGGGAGGGACTCGAACCCTCGACTCTCTGATTAAAAGTCAGATACTCTAACCAACTGAGTTACCACCCCACGTTCTTGAAACCTGTTGGTTCGTTGCTTTAACAACTTGGCAAGCGACCCAAAGAGCAAAAGATTATAGCGGCGGATTGATGGGGTGTCAACAACCCGCCGCGATAATTATTTGATCGTTTCGAGCTTGCCCTGCGCCGTCTGCGCCGCGTTTGACCCGGCGTACTGCGACACGACTTGCTCGAACGTCTTCTTCGCGGCCGCCTTCTGGCCTTGTTCGAGCTGGTTCGTCCCGATCGCCACGAGGGCATCGGCCGCGCGCGGGTGCTGCGGGAACTTGCTGACGATCCCTTGCCACGTCGCGGTCGAACCGCGGTAGTCGCGCAGCGCGTATTGCGCATTGCCGTACCAGTACTGCGCGGTCGGCTGGTAGGGGCTCTGCGGATACTTCGCGATGAACGCGCGGAACGAAGCCGCGGCTGCCTTGAAGTTGCCGTTGCGGAACTGCTGTTGCGCCGCATTGAGCGCATCCGTTTCACCCGGCTGCACGGTGCCTTCGACACCATCGATCGTCGCCTGCTGCGGCTCGAACTTCTTGAGCCGCGTGTCGAGATCCTGGTAGTACTCCTTCTGCTGCCGCTCGAGCGTCGTCAGCCGGTTCGTCAGATCCTCGTTCTCGCCGCGCAGCGTCGCGACCTGCTGGTTCAGCTGGTCGAGACGGCCGGATTGATCGAGGATCGTACGCTGGGCGGCCGACAACTGGTTCGCCAGGTTGTCGGTTTTGCTACGCAGATCGAGCACGGCACGGCGCGCTTCGTTGTCGTCGAACACGCCGGCGTGCGCCGGCGCGGCCGACCACGCCGCGCCGGCGACGCAGAGAGCTGCGGCTGCACGCAGCCAGGTTACACGGTGCGTCATACGGCGATTCTTCCGTTACTTACTGTTGGTAGACGAGGTCGGCGCGACGGTTCTGCGCCCACGATGCTTCGTCGTGGCCCGTTGCCTGCGGCTTTTCCTTGCCGAGGCTCACGGCTTCCATTTGCGAGTCGTTCACGCCGAGCAGTGCCATCGCGCGGCGGACGGCTTCCGCACGCTTCTGGCCCAGCGCGAGGTTGTACTCGCTCGTGCCGCGTTCGTCGGTGTTGCCCTGGATCAGCACGTGACGCTGCGGGTGGCTCTTCAGGTACTGAGCGTGCTGCTGCAGCAGCGGCTGGTACTCGTCCTTCACCGAATAGCTGTCGAAGTCGAAGTAGATGCTGCGCTTCGCGAGCGGGCTGTTCGGGTCGTTCAGCGGATCGACGTTCACTTGCGCGACGTTGTCGGCGCTCGGTTGCGTGCTGACGGCACCCGCGTTGTTCGCCTTGTCGTCGAGCTTCACGCCCGACTTACATGCGGCGAGCGCGCTGATCATCATCACGGCCAGGGCCAGACGAGCTTTATTCGACATCATGGTTACTCTCCTTGTGGTCATTGCATGAAGGGCCCCCACGACGGCTCGCGAACGGAGCCGCCCTGGACGGACAGGATTTGCGGCGGCGCGCTGCCGTCGGAAGGCACTGCGGCCAGAACATTGCGACCACCCGACTGGGTAGCGTACAGAACGTACTGGCCGTTTGCCGCGAAGCTCGGCGATTCGTCGCGATTGGTATTCGTGATGGCGTTCGCCGCGCCGGATTGCAGATCCTGAACGTACAGCTTGAAGCCCCCGCCCGTGCGGGAGATGTAAGCGAGCAGCTTGCCGTCCGGGCTGATCCGCGGACTCGTGTTGTAGCTGCCGGTGAAGGTCACGCGCTGCGCGGCACCGGCGCTTTCGCCCTGTGCGGGCATCCGGTAGATTTGCGGCGCGCCGCCGCGATCGCTCGTGAAGTAGATCCAGCGGCCGTCCGGCGAGTAGAACGGCTCGGTATCGATCGAGCTGCTCTGCGTGAGACGGCGCAGGCCGCCGCCATTCGCGTTGACCGTGTAGATTTGCGTATTGCCCGTCAGCGACAGCGCGACGGCGAGCGTGTTGCCGTCCGGCGACCACGCCGGCGCACTGTTGTTGCCCTTCTGGTCGGAGACCATGTAGCGGCGGCCGGTCGGCAGGTCATGGATGTAGACGATCGGCTTCTTGCGCTCGAACGACACGTACGCGACCTTCGTCCCGCTCGGCGACCACGCCGGCGAGATGATCGGCTCGGTGCTCGACAGCGCGATGCGCGCGTTCTGGCCGTCCGAATCGGAGATCTGCAACTGGTAGCGATTACCGGTCTTGATCACGTACGACAGGCGCGTGGCGAATACGCCGCGCACGCCGAGCAGCTTCTGGTAGATGTAGTCGGCGATCTTGTGGCCGGCCGTGCGCAGCGTGGTGTCGGTCGCCGTCAGCGACAGGCCGCCGAGGCTTTGCTGCTTCACGGTGTCGTACAGGATGAAGTTGACCTTGTACTGGCCGTTCGCGTCGCGGTTCACGCTGCCGGCGACGAACGCGTTCGCGCCCTTGGCCTTCCATGCGCCGAGATCGACCGATGCGGTCTCGGGCACGGGCGTGCTGCCGGCGTCGATGTTGGTGAACTTGCCGCTGCGGGCGAGGTCGGCACGAACGATCGACGTGACCTGTTGCGGCAGGCTCGCCTCGTTCGTGAAATTCGCGGTGGCGATGGGGAACTGGGTCGACCCGACACCGGTGATCAGCACGTTGACCTGGGCGTTAGCGGCGCTGCCCGCCGTAATCAGACACGAGGCCACGAGTGCCCTGAAACCTAGCTTTGTCATCAAACTCATGCTTCTGCTTCCCATGTGACTTGGATCGCTGCGCAACCGCAGAGACAGTAAAAATACCCGATTCGTTCCCGTCCGGCAGCGACGCACGGAGTTTAAGCGCATTTGCGCTCACTCCGCCGCCTTGAAGGTAATCGTAATGCTCGACGGGGTATGACCGTCAGTATCGGGCGGTAACGGAACCGACGCCTGGATCGCATTGACGACCGCCTGATCCCACCCGGAATTGCCGCTCGATCGCGAGACCGACACGCTCAGCAGGTCGCCCGAGGGCGTACAGCGGATCTTGACGATGGTCGTGAGCCCCGCGCGCTCGCCGCCCCAGACGATGTTCGGCTTCACGCGGCGGCGCACCTTGTCGGCGTAGCCGGGCGATGCGGCGTTGCCGCCGGAACCCGTGCCGGTGCCGCTTTTCGCGAGGCCCTGGCCGCCGCCTTCACCGGCACCCGCGAGGCCCTGCATCTGCGCGAGGCGCGCATTTCGTTCCCGGTCGAGCTTCGCCTTGGCGGCCGCGTCGGCCTTCGCGTGCGCAGCCGCTTCGGCCTTTGCCTTCGCCTGCGCTTCCGCCTTCGCTTTCGCGGCGGCGTCCGCCTTGGCCTTCGCTGCCTGCTGTGCTTCGAGCTGCGCCTGCTTCTGCTGTTGCAGTTTTTGCTGCTCGAGCTTCTGCTGTTCGAGCTTTTGCTGCTCCGCGAGCTGCTGTTGCTTCAGTTTCGCCGCCTGCTTCTGCTTGTCGCGTTCGGCGGCCTTTTCCGCGGCGAGCGCGGCGGCCTGCTGCGCGGCGAGTTGCGCGCGGCGCGCTTCCTCTTCCTGTTGCTTCAACTGCTGCGCGCGGCGCTGCTGCTCGAGCAGCGCTTCGCGCGCGGCCGCTTCCTGCTGACGTTTCTTCTGTTGCAGCGCGATGTCGGCCTGCTCGTCGCGCACCGGCGGAGCGGGGGGCGCGACCTTCGCGGGCGGCGCGGGCGTGACGACGGGCCGCGGCGCGGGCACGTCGGGCACCTCGGTCCACAGTTCGGCTTCGGCGCCGGCCGGCGTGCTGTTCTGCCACTGCACGCCGTGATAGAGGAACAGCGCGAGCAGCACGTGCATCAGCGCGGCGAGCGCGAACGCGCGCCAGGTGCCGCGCTCGCGGGGAGGCTGAGGCGGGTAGGCGGCGCTGCGCGTGGATTGCTGCCGGTTCATTGCGATTTGACGAGGAGACCGACGCGCTTGACGCCGCGCGCCTTCAGATCCGACATCACGGTCATGACGGCATCGTACTGCACGGTCTTGTCGGCCGCGATCACGACCGGCTGGTCAGGGTGATCGGCCTGCCGGGCCGAGATGAAGCTGTCGAGCTCGGCCTTCGTCATCGTGTCTTCCTGGGTCGCGCCCGAGTCGCCCTTGTACTTGACGCTCATCGTGCGGTCGGCCTTGATGTTGACGACGACGGGCGGCGTCTGCTCCTGCGGCGCGGCATTGCCGACGGTCGGCAGGTTGATGATCGACGGGGCGACGAGCGGTGCGGTGACCATGAAGATCACGAGCAGCACCAGCATCACGTCGATGTACGGCACGACGTTGATGTCGGCCATCGCACGGCGCGAGCGGCCGCCGCGCATGCTGGATCGGATGGGACTTCCTGCCATGGCGCGCTCCTTACTGGGCCTGACGCTGCAGGATGTTCGAGAACTCTTCGATGAAGGTCTCGAAGCGGATCGCGAGGCGGTCGATGTCGTGCGCGTAGCGGTTGTACGCGACCACCGCCGGAATCGCGGCGAACAGGCCGATCGCGGTGGCGACGAGTGCCTCGGCGATGCCCGGTGCGACGTTCGCGAGGGTCGCCTGCTGCACGTTCGCGAGCCCGCGGAACGAGTTCATGATCCCCCAGACGGTGCCGAACAGGCCGATGTACGGGCTGACCGAGCCGACCGACGCGAGGAACGCGAGGTTGGCTTCGAGCACGTCCATCTCACGCTGGAACGACGCGCGCATCGCGCGGCGCGCACCGTCGAGCACGAGGCCCGGATCGCTGATGCGCTTTTCCTTCGCCTTCAGAAATTCGCGCATCCCCGATTCGAAGATCCGCTCGAGCGCGCCGATCGTGTGGCGGTTGTTGGCCGCGCTCTGGTACAGCGCCTGCAGGTCGCCGCCCGACCAGAAATCCTTCTCGAAGCGTTCGGTCTGCGCGCGCGCGCGGCGGATCGCGAACCACTTGCGGAAGATGAAGGTCCACGACATCAGCGACAGCAACAGCAGCAGTCCCATCACGGCCTGGGCGAGCACGCTCGCATTGAGGACGAGGGAAATGATCGACAGGTCTTGAGAAGTGTTCATAGAGGTTTGAGTAACGGCCCTTCGGGGGCGCCCGGTATGCGTGCGGCGCGGCGCGCCGGCCATGCCTGACGCCGAACCTTGCTTAGTATCGAATCAGAACCGCAAGTTCATAGGCTTTGTCTAAACGGCGCTCATGCGAGCTTCGTTGACAATGGAGTGTGCCCGGCGTCGATGACGGGCCCGCGTTGCAGCGCGTCGAGCACGGCCGGCGGGATGGCCGCGGGCCGGATACCGTCACGGTCGACGCAGCCGAGGCGAATGTGTCCGGCCACGAGCAGCGTGTCGCCGCACCAGGCTTCCTGCGTGAAATCCACCGACGCGCGGCCGATGCGTCCGGGCCGGCTCGTGATCGTCAGCGTGTCGTCGAGTCGCGCGGGCGCGCGGTAGTCGAGCGACGTGCTGCGGACGATGAAGATCGCGCCGGTATCGTCGGCGAGCTGGCGCTGGTCGATGCCGCACGCACGCAGCCACTCGGTGCGGGCGCGCTCGAAGAATTTCAGGTAGTTGGCATAGAAGACGATGCCGCCTGCATCGGTATCCTCGTAGTACACGCGCACCGGCCAGGTGAAGCCGGACGGCGCTTCCGGGGAGCGGGTAGGCTGAGTCATGGCGCGCATTCTACCGGAAGGCAAAGGCCGGATTCGTAACCGTTTCGTAACGGAATGTAGTGCGTCGTGGCACACCGGGGCCGGCCGCGGGCGGGCCTGCGGCCGCGGGCGACGTGTCAGCCGCGATGGATCGTGAGGCCCGCCGGAGCTTGCGCGACCGGCATCATTTCGATCGTATTGATGTTGACGTGCGCGGGACGCGTGGCGATCCAGTAGATCGTATCGGCGATGTCCTCGGCCGTGAGCGGCTGGACGTTCTCGTAGACGTTCGCCGCCTTTGCGTCGTCGCCGCGGAAGCGGACGTTCGAGAATTCCGTGCCGCCGCACAGGCCCGGCTCGATGTCGGTTACGCGCAACGGCGTGCCGATCAGATCGGTACGCAGGTTCAGACTGAATTGTCTGACGAAAGCCTTGGTTGCGCCGTATACGTTCCCGCCGGGATACGGATAGGTGCCGGCCACCGAGCCCAGATTGAAGATATGGCCGCGACCGCGCGCGATCATGCCGGGCAGCAATGCGTGCGTGACGGTCACGAGGCCCGAGCAGTTCGTGTCGATCATGGTCTGCCACTCGTCGAGGCTGGCCTTCTGGGCCGGCTCGACGCCGAGCGCGAGGCCGGCGTTGTTGACGAGCACGTCGAGCGCCGCGAATTCGGCGGGGAGGGCGGCCGGCACGGCTTCGACGGCCGCGCGGTCGCGCACGTCAAGCTCGAACGGCAGCAGCGCGTCGCCGAGTTCGGCCGCGAGCGCGTCGAGGCGATCCTTGCGGCGCGCGGTGGCGACGACGCGATGGCCGCCCTTGACGAAGGCGCGGGAGATGGCGGCGCCGAAGCCGGCGGACGCACCTGTGACGAACACGATCATTGCTGCTCCTGGTCGGTAACGGAATAGCGGGTGGAATCCCGCAAGCCTACTGAGAATGCCGCACCGCGGCAAGACGGCGAAGTGTTTCGGCACGGGCGCGTAGAGTCTGGCCCTTATTGTTTGGAGGCCACTGCCGTGCGGTTGCCTAATCATGACGCATCCAATACACTAATGCGCTCATCACCCCTGCGTGACTGGCGATAGAACCCTTTCGGGGTCAAGGTGGAGCATCCCACCGTGAAGCGCGGGGCGCCGTTTTTGCCGTTCGCCTGGGCAGCCGTTGTGCGCCGTCGCGTGCATCGCCGGTGGCTGTCCTGCCTCGCGTCATACGGATTCTTCCGCCACGTCGAGCTGGTCCCGCCAGCAGCGCACCGTACTAGGCCGCCCCGGTCAACCTGTACACACTTAACGGAAACCGTATGTTTGACAGAGCCCAAAGCACCATCGCGAACGTCGATCCCGAAGTCTTTGCAGCGATCGAGCAGGAAAACCGCCGCCAGGAAGATCACATCGAGCTGATCGCGTCGGAAAACTACACGAGCCCGGCCGTGATGGCCGCGCAAGGCTCGCAGCTCACGAACAAGTACGCGGAAGGTTATCCGGGCAAGCGCTACTACGGCGGCTGCGAGTACGTCGACATCGTCGAGCAGCTCGCGATCGACCGCGTGAAGCAGCTGTTCGGCGCGGAAGCCGCGAACGTGCAGCCGAACTCGGGTTCGCAGGCGAACCAGGGCGTGTTCTTCGCGATGCTCAAGCCGGGCGACACGATCATGGGCATGAGCCTCGCGCACGGTGGTCACCTGACCCACGGCTCGCCGGTGAACATGTCGGGCAAGTGGTTCAACGTCGTGAGCTACGGCCTGAACGAAAACGAGGACATCGACTACGAAGCGGCCGAGAAGCTCGCGCAGGAACACAAGCCGAAGCTGATCGTCGCGGGCGCATCGGCATTCTCGCTGAAGATCGATTTCGAACGCCTCGCGAAGATCGCGAAGTCGGTGGGCGCGTACCTGATGGTCGACATGGCGCACTACGCAGGCCTGATCGCGGCCGGCGTGTACCCGAACCCGGTGCCGCACGCGGATTTCGTGACGACGACGACGCACAAGAGCCTGCGCGGCCCGCGCGGCGGCGTGATCCTGATGAAGGCCGAGTACGAGAAGCCGATCAACTCGGCGATCTTCCCGGGCATCCAGGGCGGCCCGCTGATGCACGTGATCGCGGCGAAGGCGGTGGCGTTCAAGGAAGCGCTGTCGCCGGAGTTCAAGGCATACCAGGAGAAGGTGGTCGAGAACGCACGCGTGCTGGCTGAAACGCTGGTGAAGCGCGGGCTGCGGATCGTGTCGGGCCGGACGGAAAGCCACGTGATGCTGGTGGACCTGCGTGCGAAGAACATCACGGGCAAGGCAGCGGAAGCGGCACTCGGCGCGGCACACATCACGGTGAACAAGAATGCGATCCCGAACGACCCGGAAAAGCCGTTCGTGACGAGCGGGATCCGTCTGGGCTCGCCGGCGATGACGACGCGTGGCTTCGGCCCGGCGGAAGCGGAGCAAGTGGGCAACCTGATCGCCGACGTGCTGGAGAACCCGGAAGATGCGGCGACGATCGAGCGCGTGCGTGCGCAGGTCGCCGAGCTGACCAAGCGTTTCCCGGTCTATCGCTGATCGACGATGCGCTGCCCGTTCTGCCGGCATGACGACACGCAGGTCGTAGACTCGCGCGTGTCCGAGGATGGCGCCGCGATTCGCCGGCGCCGTCGCTGCTCGGCTTGCGACAAGCGCTTCACGACGTACGAGCGGGTCGAGCTGTCGCTGCCGTTCGTCGTGAAGAAGGACGGCAGCCGCACCGAATTCGACCGTCGCAAGATCGTCGCCAGCATGCAACTCGCGCTGCGCAAGCGGCCGGTTGCTGCCGACGCGATCGACGCGGCGGTCGCCCGTATCGAATATCAACTGCTCGCGACAGGCGAGCGTGAAGTGCGTAGCGAGAAGCTCGGCGAACTCGTGATGAACGAGTTGCGCGGCCTCGATACGATCGCTTATGTCCGCTTCGCATCGGTGTATCGCCGCTTCGAGGACGTTTCCGAATTTGCCGACGTGATCGAAGAGTTCCGTCGCGCCTCTCCCGCCAAGACCCCGCGTAAGCGCTGACGCGCTGCGTCCGTTCATCGTTTCCTCCGTTGGTCCAGTTCGCGCCGATTGTGTCGGCCGCGATCGTTTGTCGCCAGTCGGCCGTTCGGCAAATGGCGCGCGTCCGCACGCGTCGTTACAGTCCTCGTCTCATCCTGGTGGAGGACGATTGCGATGGAACTGCGCGCTCATCCCTTTAAAAGTTCGGCGCGGCTCGCGGGCGGGTTCACGCTCGTCGAGCTGATGGTCGCGCTCTCGCTGGCGGCCGGGCTCGCGCTCTACGCGGCGCCTGCATTCGACCAGTGGCGCATGCGCGAGCGCGTGGATGCACGCTCGCGTGCGCTGCTCGGCGCGCTGTCGTTTGCGCGTACCGAAGCGATGCGTCTCGGCACGCGTGTCACGCTGTGCCGGGCCGGGAACGACGGCACCTGCCTGCGTGCCGGCGAGCAGGGCGACGCGGCCGAATGGTCGTGCGACTGGATCGTCAGCGGGCAGGTCGACGGGCAGTCGCGCGTGCTGCGACGCTACCCGCGCGATGCCGAAGTGGTCGTCGCGGGCGCCGCGCACGATCTGGCTTTCGCACCGCCGGCCGGTCAGGCCATCGGCGGAATCCGGCGTTTCGAATTGCGACCGCGGCGCGGCGTGTCCGACGCGGAAGACGCACGCGTATCGCGTTGTGTACGGATTGCGGCAGGCGGCCGGGCGCGGGTCGTCGCCGGTCGCTGCGGCTCGGCATGAGCGCGCGGCGCAACGCCATGCGCGGCACGTCGCTGATCGAGGCGACGCTGGCCATCGCGCTGCTCGCGACCGTGATGCTGGCGGTGGCAGGCAGTCAGCTCGCGATGGCGCGCGCTCAGCGAGCGACGATCTGGCGCGAGCGTGCGTTGTGGCTGGCCGATGCGCGTATCGAGCGCTCGTACGCAGGCGCAGGGGCAAACGACGGCCTTGCGGCGCTGGCGGCTGCGTCGTTGCCCGGCGGCACGATGACACTCGACGCCGGGCCGGGCGGTGCCCGCTACGCGGTCGTCGGCTGGCGCAGCGGCAACACGGCTGCGTCGCCGCGTTGCGAAGCCGCGGGCGCGTCGGCGCAGCCGCCCTCGTGCGTCCGGATTCCATTTCGGGAGACTGATGCCGATGCACGCTGATCGTCGTATGCGCGCACACACTTTGCTCGAGGTGCTGATTGCGATGACCGTCGGTTTCCTCGTGCTGGCAGCGGCCGGCGCGCTCCATCATGCACAGCGCATTGCGCAACGGCGTGCGGAAGACGGATTCCGGATGCGCGATGCGGCAGGCACCGCGCTGTTGTTGATTGGCCAGCAGATCCAGATGGCGGGGTTCCGGCCGCTCGATACGGATGGTGCGTCATCGTTGCCGCCGGTGTTCGGCTGTTCGATGGCGCGTGTGCGGGGTGAGGGCGCACAGGCGCAGTGCGAGTCCGCGCGCGCTGCATCGGACGCCCTCCTGGTCCGGTATGTCGGCGATGCGGTGTCGACGTGGTCGACGGTGAGCGGCCAGGTGTCGGATTGTCTCGGGCAGGGCGTAGGCGCGCCCGGCGAACGGCCGCAGGTGGAGAACCGCTTCGACGCACATGTCAGTCCGTCAACGGGCGAGCCCGAGCTGTATTGCGAAGGTAGCGGCCGTCCGGGGACGCCGCAGCCCGTCGTGTCGGGCATCGATCAATTGCGCGTGCGCTATTTGCGTCGCGGCGGCGCGCAGTTTGTCGACGCAGACGCGATGCGTGTCGACGACTGGCGCGATGTCGTAGCCGTGCATGTCTGCGTGCGGGCACGCGGCGAATCGATGCGCGAGCCGGCCAGCCATGTCGACTGCAACGGTCGTGTTGTCGTTGCCCGGGACGGTCGCGCAGGTTTGACGCTCGATCGCATCATCGCGTTGCGGAACGCCGCGCTCGGTTTCGACGCGGCGTTGCCTGATGCAGCGCACACGCGTGAGGTGTTGCGATGAGCGGCGCCGCCCGGTACACGTGGGCAATATCGCGATGCGTTGCAACTGGCAACGCGAATGGGCGCGTCGCCGCAAGCGGTGACGAACGACGGCAGGCTGCGTGCATGAGCGCCGCGGCGACGAACCCGCGCGAACTGCGCATCCGCGTCCGATCAGCACACCGGTCCTGGCGTCGCGACGCAGGGCTCGCATTGCCGGCAGTCATTGCGGTCGGTGCGGCCATTGCAGCGCTGACAGGCACGTGGTTCGAAGCCGCGCTGACGGAAGCGCGCCGTACGCGAGCGCTGTCCGATCGGCTGATCGCATTCCACGCAGCCGATGCCGCGCTGGCGGCGTGCACCGCGCGATTGCTCGGTGGCTCGGCACCCTATGTGAGGGAGCGCGAATCGCACGTGGAGCCGGACAGCTGGCGGCGCATGCCGCCGCTCGCGTCCGCCGAAGCATTCACGCCGTTCGCTGGATGGCCGATGGCCGCAGGGCCGCCGCGGTGTTTGATCGAGGCATGGCGCGGAGCGGGGCCGCCCGGTAGCCGTGCTTATCTCGTCACCGCGCGCGGCATCGGTGCGCACCCATCGAGCGCGGTCTGGTTGCAGCACCAGGTCGCGATACGCGACGCGCGTGTCGTCGCGCTGCGCTGGCGTCGGGTCGCGACTGTGCTGCAATGAACGGTCGCTCTATCGTCTTCCGATCGACGGGATTCACGCTGGTCGAGCTGATGATCGTGCTCGCGATCGTCGCGGTGCTGGCGGGATGGGCCGTCCCGTCGTATCGCGAGCATGTCGCGCGCGTTCATCGCGCGTCGGCGGTCGCCGCGCTGTACCGCGCGGCCCAGTATCTCGAAACGCTGCAGGGTTCTCCGCCTTCGGCGTTACCGGACGCGCTCGCGTTGGCACCGCCGGACGGGCGAGCCGTGTATCGCTTGACGCTGCGGCGGCCGGATGGCACCGATTCGCCGGTGAGCTACGAACTGGAGGCCAGCCCGTTGGACACAGGCCCGATGCACGACGATACCTGCGGTACCTTCACGCTGGATTCGGCCGGAACGAAAGGCAATGCGCGGCGCGATGACGCGGACGAACCGGGCACGGCGTGCTGGGGTGCGCGTTGACTCTGCAGGAACGGCGCGCGACGGCGCATGGCCGCGCGCGCGGGATGCCGGCGGTCAGTCGTCGTGCGTGTCGAGCCCGCGCTCGTCGCGGGACTGCTTCCAGATCCGGTAGACCTCCCATGCGGCGAAGCCGAGCGTGCCCCACTTCAGCGCTGGGCCCGCGCTCGCGCGCAGCAGCGAGCGAACGGGCTTCGCCAGCACGAGCGACGCGAGCGAACTCAGCATCGGATACTGGTTGACGAGATTGCCGAGGCTCGCGTTCAGGTTCTTCGCGGACTGGCTGAACTTGTTGGTGGAAAGGCCGGGGATGAACACCTTGAGCCAACTGAAGCGCGTGACGGCGTGGCGCATCTCGCCGGCGGCTTCCGCGAGTTCGAGTCGCTCGACGTCGGATCGCAGGATCAGCAATTCCTTGCGGAGCGCGCGATGCTGTGACGCACTCCAGTTCGATCGCGACGAATGGGAGCGGGGTGAATTGCCCGTGACGTTCTGGCTCATGGCGCGTCGGCGAAGTAGGTGGATGGGGCGAGCGCGATGGCGCTCACGGCTTGCCGCGGAACAGTTCGCGGTCTTTCTCGAGTTCGGCGAGCGTCGCCTCGAACACGGTCGGCGCATCGCGCAGGCCCGAGCGTGCCTTCAGCGCGCACGCGATGCCGCCAACGGCATACAGCGCGGTGATCGCCGCGAGCGCTTGCCAGCGATAGGTATCCCAGAACGCGATCGCGACCAGCACGGTCAGGCTGATGAGCGCCATCGTCGCGAGCATCATCGCGGCGAGCCCGAGGAACAGCACGCCCATCAGGCGCTCCTTCTCCTCGGCAAGCTCGATGCCCACCAGTTCGAGGCGCGTCTGCAGAAGTCCGATCGCGGAGCCGACGAGGCGGCGCAGCGGTCCTTGGCCGGACGGCTGCGAGGTGGTGTCTGTCGTCATGGATGAGGTGCGTGCGCGTGCAGTGAGCAGCTAGAACAAAACCGGCCGGCGAATTCCGCAGGCTGGCTTCGACGCCCGCGAGCCGCGTGACGCGGCCCGCGGGACGAAACGGCGCAGAGCCCGTTACTTGCGGTTGATCAGCAGGCCGATCAGCACGCCGACGCCGGCGGCCACGCCGATCGACGTCCACGGGTGCTCGTGCACGTAATCGTCGGTGGCGCGTGCGGCCTTCTTGCCTTTCTCGACCACCACGACCTGGACGTCGGCTGCCTTTTCCTTGGCCTGCTTCAGGCGCGACATCGCCTTCTCGCGCAGCTCGGCCGCACGGTCGCCCGTGCTGCTCGCCGCTTGCTTGAGCAGGTCTTCGGCGTCCGAGAGAACGGTTTTGATATCCGACATCAGTTTCTCCTTGTTGATTTCCGACATTGCAACTCCCTTCATGCTGTCATGCTGCAGGTTCACATCGTAGCGAAACCCCTGCCTGCTGGCGAGCCGGGAAGACACACGGCGGCAGTGCAAGACTGCATGGTAAACGACTTGTAATCATGAACAGAGCGGCAAACGGGGTGAAAAGTTTCCCTCGCGGCCGACTGTCCCGCTCGACACAGGGTAAAAATGACAAAAAAGTATGTATATCAAACGGAATAATCGTTCGCACGGCCCATTGCTTCCCGTAAGCTGATGGACTGTTCCGCGCCGTCAAGCGCGCGGTTTCAACCAGCATCGTTCGAGGAGGGAACATCATGAGTCTGCGTCTTGGCGACATCGCACCGGATTTTGAGCAGGAATCGAGCCTGGGCACCATCAAGTTTCACGACTGGCTCGGCAACAGCTGGGGCGTCCTGTTCTCCCATCCGGCCGACTATACGCCGGTGTGCACGACGGAACTCGGGCTGACCTCGAAGCTGAAGGGCGAATTCGAGAAGCGCAACGTGAAGGTGATCGCGCTGTCGGTCGACGGCGTCGAATCGCACAAGGGCTGGATCAACGACATCAACGAAACGCAGTCGACGGTCGTCGGCTTCCCGATCATCGCCGACGCGGACCGCAAGGTGTCGCAGCTGTACGACATGATCCATCCGAACGCGAACGAAACGCTGACGGTGCGCTCGCTGTTCGTGATCGACCCGAACAAGAAGGTGCGGCTCACGATCACCTATCCGGCCAGCACGGGGCGCAACTTCGACGAAGTGCTGCGCGTGATCGACTCGCTGCAGCTGACCGACAACTACAAGGTCGCGACGCCCGGTAACTGGAAGGACGGCGACGACGTCGTGATCGTGCCGTCGCTGCAGGATCCGGAAGAGCTGAAGAAGCGTTTCCCGAAGGGCTTCAACGCGGTGCGTCCGTATCTGCGCCTGACGCCGCAGCCGAACAAGTAAGCATCGGCGGCCCGCAACCGCGGTTCCGATGAACGACGGCCCGCCCGGCAGTGATGCCGGGCGGGCCGTTTGCTTGGGGAGCGCACACGCGGCACCGCTGCCGCGTGCGTCACGCCCGGATGATCAGAAGAATGCCTGGATGCCCGTCTGCGCGCGGCCGAGGATCAGCGCGTGGATGTCGTGCGTGCCCTCGTACGTGTTGACCACTTCGAGGTTCACGAGGTGGCGCGCGACGCCGAATTCGTCGGAGATGCCGTTGCCGCCGAGCATGTCGCGCGCGAGGCGGGCGATGTCGAGCGCCTTGCCGCACGAGTTGCGCTTCATGATCGACGTGATCTCGACGGCCGCCGTGCCTTCGTCCTTCATCCGGCCGAGGCGCAACACGCCTTGCAGGCCGAGCGTGATTTCGGTCTGCATGTCGGCGAGCTTTTTCTGGATCAGCTGGTTCGCGGCGAGCGGCCGGCCGAACTGCTGGCGGTCGAGCACGTACTGGCGCGCGGTGTGCCAGCAGGACTCGGCGGCGCCGAGCGCACCCCACGCGATCCCGTAGCGTGCCGAGTTCAGGCACGTGAACGGGCCGCGCAGGCCGCTCACGTTCGGCATCAGGTTCTCCTCGGGCACGAACACCTCGTCGAGGACGATCTCGCCCGTGATCGACGCGCGCAGCCCGACCTTGCCGTGGATCGCGGGCGCCGACAGGCCCTTCCAGCCCTTCTCGAGGATGAAGCCGCGGATCGCGTCCTTGCCGTTCTCCTCGAGCTTGGCCCACACGACGAACACGTCGGCGATCGGCGAGTTCGTGATCCACATCTTCGCGCCGGACAGCGCGTAGCCGCCGGGCACCTTCTTCGCGCGGGTGACCATGCTGCCCGGATCGGAGCCGTGGTTCGGCTCGGTCAGGCCGAAGCAGCCGATCCATTCGCCGGTCGCGAGCTTCGGCAGGTACTTCTGCTTCTGCGCGTCGGAGCCGAATTCGTGGATCGGCACCATCACAAGCGACGACTGCACGGACATCATCGACCGGTAGCCCGAGTCAACGCGCTCGACTTCGCGCGCGATCAGTCCGTAGCTCACGTAATTGAGGCCGGGGCCGCCGTATTCCTCGGGAATCGTCGGGCCGAGCAGGCCGATTTCGCCCATCTCGCGGAAGATGGCGGCGTCGGTGCGCTCGTGGCGGAACGCTTCGGTGACGCGCGGCGCGAGCTTGTCCTGTGCGTACGCCTGCGCAGCGTCGCGGATCATGCGCTCTTCTTCGGTCAACTGCTGGTCGAGCAGCAGCGGATCGTCCCAGTGAAAAGTTGCAGCGGTCATCGTTTCATCTCCTGTTGGTCCGGTCTTCCAGCCGGGCCCCATGCCAAAAGTTCGCTTGACTGTAGTTCCGCTGTGCGGAACAATGTTTTGCAAATCGAACCCAGTGTAGCACCAGATGACACTTTCAACCATCGACGAAACCACGATCGACGAGCGCAAGTTCGTCGTCGCGCTCGCACGCGGGCTCGACCTGCTGCGCGCATTCCGGCCCGGCGAGACGATGCTCGGCAACCGCGACTTCGCGGAGCGCACGGGATTGCCGAAAGCGACCGTGAACCGGCTCGCCTACACGCTGACCGTGCTCGGTTACCTGCGCTACGACGAGACGCTCGGAAAGTATGCGCTCGACGCCGGCGTGCTGTCGCTCGGCTACGCGCTGCTGGCGGGTTCGGGGACGATCGACCTCGCACGCCCGCACATGCAGGCGCTCGCGCGCGAGATCGGCGCGGCCGTGTCGCTCGGCTGCCGCGACGGGCTCGACATGATCTATCTGGAGACGATCCGCAGCGAGACGGCGCTGACGCTCGGGCTTGCGCCCGGTTCGCGGCTGTCGATGCTGACGAGTTCGATGGGGCGTGCGTACCTGGCCGTGCAGCCGGAGGACGTGCGCCGCGCGCTGTACGCGGAACTGCACCGCGCGGCCGGCGGCGCGGCCGATGCCGATGCGCTCGTCGCGGCCGCGCAGCACGCGGTGGCCGAGTTCTCGGCGGGCGGGTGCTGTTATTCGTTCCGCGCGTGGCACATGGACGTGAACGCGGCGGCCGTTCCGTTTCGCGAGCCGCGCGAGGGGCGCTGGCTGATCCTGAGCTGCAGCGGCCCCGCGTCGTCGATGGGCGAGGACGTGTTCCGCACGCAGGTCGGGCCGAAGCTGAAGGCGCTCGCGCAGCGGCTCGGGCCGACGGCCTGAGCAACGCGGCGCGCGGCGCTCGCCGCCGCCCCGCAAGCGCGCCTTCCGCGTCGTGCGTGAGGGCGGGCGACGGCGCTGCCACTTGTACTGTGGCCGGAGCGCGCTCATCATCGTTCGCCTGCTTCCCGACGATGAGGTGTGCGATGCCCGACCCGGAACCGATGGAAGGCGGATGCGCATGCGGGGCGATCCGCTACCGTATCGCCGACGTACCGACCGATGCCGGTTTCTGCCATTGCCGGCTTTGCCAGCGCACGACCGGTGCGGCGGTCGTCGCATCGGCATCGGTGCCGATCGGCGCGTTCGAATACCTGCAAGGCGAACCGACCGTCTACGCGTCGAGCGCGTGGGGCGAGCGACGCTTCTGCGGCCGGTGCGGCGCGCAACTCGAATACCGGCTCGCCGAGGCGCCGCAGACGGTCGAGATCAATTACGCGACGCTCGACGAGCCGGCGCGGCTGCGTCCGGCCTGGCACGTCTGGTATCGGGACCGTTTCCCGGGCATCGAGATCGACGATGCGTTGCCCAAGTACGACGATGATGGCGTGCCGTGAGCGGTAACCGTCGACACGGGCGGACAGGCGCGAGTCGACGGCGCGTGCCTGACGGCCTGTTTCTCCCCCGGCCCGCGCGCCACGCGACATCCGGGCCCGGCATCCCGCGCGCCGCTGCCCGCACGCGCGGTCCCCGCCTGCCGATCAGGCCGTCACGACCTTGGCGAACACCGGCCCCTGCATGAACCGCACGTCGTATTGGCGCAGCAGCTCGCACTGCGTCTCGTCGACGACGCCGTCGAAGATCAGCGGAATCCGCACGCGCTGCGCATAGGCGACGAGCGCCTTGACCATCCCGTCGCGCAACGCGATGCCCGCATCCATCTTGATGAAGTCGGGCCGCGCCATGTCCGATTCGACCGCGAGGATACGACCCGGATCGGGCAGCTTGTCCGCGACCTTGAAGCCGTGATGCTGGTAGCTGCGCGTCAGGTAGCCGAGGAAGGTCTTGTGCGCGACCGCGACCGCCGGCAGCTCGATCACGATCCGCTCCGGCGGCAGCCCGAAGCGCTGCAGCACCGACGAGAAGTGCTTGCCGTGGTCGTACTTCACGCTCTTCAGCAGCCGTTCGTGCACGCGCAGGAACAGCAGCCCGTGGCGCTGCGCGCCGAAAAAGTTGATTGCATGCAGCGCGCGCGACAGGCGGTCGATCGCGACCAGCGTCTGGTCGTCGACGGCCGAGTCGACCGGATCGTGCGCCGCCCCCGTGACGACGGTGACCGCCTGGAAGCCGAGCTCGTCGCCGTAGCGCTCGATCGCGTCGGCGAACGACGTCGATTGCGGCGCGCCGGGCATCGTCACGTCGTAGATCGGTTCGTACGCGCTGGCGAGCGTGCGCTCGGGCAGATTCGCGCACGCGGTGCCGCCTTCGGCCAGCGCGAGGTGTTCCCGCAGATACGGCAGTTGCCCGGCACGGGCGACCAGCTCGGGGATGGTGGGCGGAATCATCGGCGTGAAAAGGAAAAACGGCGGCCGAAAGGGCCGCCTCGTCTCTTGATATTAGCAGCGCGCGCCGCGCTCGGCTCGCCGTTTCATTCATATGGTTATCCCATCCCGGAGGCAGTGCCTAGGGTTTACGTTGATTTCACTATTCGTAATTGGTTTTACTATTCGTAAATCCAGAATTTGTCGCCGATCAAGAAATGCGGCATGCGGGCGCCGCGGGACGGCGCCGTTCGCGAATCAACAGGAAGCAAGGAGCGAGACGTGGCGGATGACAACACAGGCGGGCAGGCACGCCGGCAGGAGACGAAAGGAACGACGGGCGCGCCGGTGCGCGCACGGCGGGGTTGACGAGCGGATGGCGACCATGAGCATCGATTACCAGACGCTGAAGTTCGAGTACCGCGCGCGCGCCCATGACGCGGCCGTCCATCCGGTGATCGTCGTCGGCGCCGGCCCGGTGGGCCTCGCGGCCGCGATCGACCTCGCGCAGCAAGGCGTGCCCGTCGTGCTGCTCGACGACGACGACACGCTGTCGACCGGCTCGCGCGCGATCTGCTTCGCGAAGCGCACGCTCGAAATTTTCGACCGGCTCGGCTGCGGCGAGCGCTTCGTCGACAAGGGCGTGAGCTGGCACGTCGGCAAGGTGTTCCTGCAGGACGAGCAGCTGTACGCGTTCGACCTGCTGCCCGAGGAAGGGCATGCGCGCCCCGCGTTCATCAACCTGCAGCAGTACTACGTCGAAGGCTATCTGGCCGACCGCGCGTTCGAGCTGCCGAACATCGACATCCGCTGGAAGCACAAGGTGACGGGCATCGAGCAGTCGGCCGAACACGCGGTGCTGACGATCGAGACGCCGGACGGCGTCGCGACGCTGCGCGCGCGGTACGTGATCGCGGCCGACGGCTCGCGCAGCCCGATGCGCACGATGATGGGGCTCGAAAGCCGCGGCCGCACGTTCAAGGACCGCTTCCTGATCGCCGACGTGAAGATGAAGGCGGAGTTTCCGACCGAGCGCTGGTTCTGGTTCGATCCGCCGTTCCACCCGAACCAGTCGGTGCTGCTGCATCGCCAGCCGGACAACGTGTGGCGCATCGACTTCCAGCTCGGTTGGGACGCCGACCCCGTCGCCGAGAAGCAGCCGGAGCGGGTGATCCCGCGCGTGCGCGCGCTGCTCGGGCCGGATGCCGAGTTCGAACTCGAATGGGTGAGCGTCTATACGTTCCGCTGCCAGCGGATGGACACGTTTCGCCACGGGCGCGTGCTGTTCGCGGGCGATTCCGCGCACGGCGTGTCGCCCTTCGGCGCGCGCGGCGCGAACAGCGGCGTGCAGGACGCGGACAACCTCGCGTGGAAGCTGAAGCTCGTGCTCGACGGCCGCTCGGCCGACAGCCTGCTCGATACGTATGCGAGCGAACGCGAATTCGCGGCCGACGAGAACATCCGCAACTCGACCCGTTCGACCGACTTCATCACGCCGAAGAGCGCGGTGTCGCGCGTGTTCCGCGACGCGACGCTGAAGCTGGCGCGCGACTGCGAGTTCGCGCGCAAGCTCGTGAACAGCGGCCGCCTGTCGGTGCCGGCGGTGCTCGCCGATTCCCCGCTGAATACGCCCGATCGCGGCGGCGACGCGTTCGCGTGCGCGATGCGGCCGGGCGCGGCGGCAGCCGATGCGCCGGTGCGCGTGCAGGGCGCGCCGGGCTGGCTGCTGCAGCGACTGCGCGACGGCTTCACCGGCGTGCTGTTCGGGTTGCCGGGCGATGCGCCCGCGCTCGCGAAGGCCGTCGACGGCCTCGCGCTGCCGGTGCGGCCCGTGCTCGTCGTGCCGGCCGGGCATGCGCGGCCGGCGGCCGGCGTCGACGTCGTGGAGGACGTCGACGGGCTCGCCGCGCAACGCTACGACGCGCAGCCGGGCACCTTCTACCTGCTGCGTCCCGATCAGCACGTCTGCGCGCGCACGCGCACGCTCGACCGTCAGGCGATTGCCGACGCGCTGGCGCGCGCGACCTGCGCACGCTGAATACGATAAAGACACCGGAGACCCGTCATGCCTTCACTCGACACCCGCCCGCGCCTGACCGACCCCGACGCGTTCTATGAAGCGCTGATCGACATGCATCGCGACCTGTCCGACAGCGACAGCCAGCTCGTCAACGCGAAGCTGATCCTGCTGCTCGCGAACCAGATCGGCGATGCCGACGTGCTGCGCGAAGCGATGGCGCTCGCGCGCCAAGGCGTGACGCCGCCCGTGCACCCGGCCGCCGAGGTGGCGCAATGAGCGCGGCGCCGGCCGACGCGCGCGTGCTCGAAGTCGAGCGCGTGATCGACGAGACCCATCGCCCGGGCTTTCACTGGATGCTGCTCGCGTTGTGCGGGCTGTGCCTCGTGATCGACGGTTTCGATGCGCAGGCGATGGGCTACGTGGCGCCGAGCGTGATCGCCGAATGGGGCGTGCCGAAGCAGGCGCTCGGCCCGGTGTTCAGCGCGAGCCTGTTCGGGATGCTGCTCGGCGCGCTCGGGCTGTCGGTGCTGGCCGACCGGATCGGGCGCCGCCCGGTGCTGATCGGCTCGACGCTGTTCTTCGCGGTGACGATGCTCGCGACGCCGTTCGCGGGTTCGATCCCGGTGCTGATGGCGCTGCGCTTCGTGACCGGGCTCGGCCTCGGCTGCATCATGCCGAACGCAATGGCGCTGGTCGGCGAGTTCAGCCCGGCCGCGCATCGCGTGAAGCGGATGATGATCGTGTCGTGCGGCTTCACGCTCGGTGCGGCGCTCGGCGGCTTCATCAGCGCCGCGCTGATTCCGGCGTTCGGCTGGCGTTCGGTGTTCTTCGTCGGCGGCGCGGTGCCGCTCGTGCTGACGATCGCGATGCTCGCGCGGCTGCCCGAGTCGCTGCAGTTCCTGGTGCTGAAAGGGCGCGTCGCGCAGGCGCGCGGCTGGCTCGCCCGATTCGCGCCGCAGGCCGGTATCGACGCGAACACGCGGCTCGTCGTGCGCGAGCGCGCGGCGAGCGGCGCACCGGTCGCCGAACTGTTCAGCCACGGCCGCCTGCCGGTCACGCTGCTGCTGTGGGCGATCAGCTTCATGAACCTGATCGATCTGTATTTCCTGTCGAACTGGCTGCCGACCGTGATGCGCGACGCCGGTTATTCGCCGGGCACCGCGGTGATCGTCGGCACGGTGCTGCAGACAGGCGGCGTGATCGGCACGCTGTCGCTCGGCTGGTTCATCGAACGTCACGGCTTCGTGCGCGTGCTGTTCGTGTGCTTCGCCTGCGCGGCCGTGTCGGTGGGGCTGATCGGCTCGGTCGCGCACGCGCTGCCGTGGCTGCTGGTCGTCGTGTTCGCGGGCGGGTTCTGCGTGGTCGGCGGGCAGCCGGCCGTGAACGCGCTCGCGGGCCAGTATTACCCGACGTCGCTGCGCTCGACGGGCATCGGCTGGAGCCTCGGCATCGGCCGGATCGGCTCGGTGCTCGGGCCGCTCGTCGGCGGACAACTGATTGCGCTCAACTGGTCGAACGGCGCGCTGTTCCACGCGGCCGCGGTGCCCGTGCTGTGCTCGGCGCTGTTCGTCCTCGGGCTCGCGGGCGTAACGCGGCGCAACGGCGTACAGGCGCCGACCGCCGCCACGAATTGAGGGAGAAAGGAAACGATGACGCTTGACCTGTCGAAACCGGCGAATGCCGGCTACCTGAGCGGTTTCGGGAACGAATTCGCCACCGAGGCACTGCCCGGCGCGTTGCCGCACGGCCGCAACTCGCCGCAGCGCGCGCCGTACGGGCTGTATGCGGAGCAACTGTCGGGCACCGCGTTTACCGCGCCGCGCGGCCACAACCGCCGTTCGTGGCTGTACCGCATCCGCCCGGCGGCCGTGCACCGGCCGTTCGAGCCGTACGCGGGCCCGCAGCGGCTCGTGGCGGAATTCGGCGATTCGGCCGACGTGCCGCCGACGCCGCCGAACCAGTTGCGCTGGGATCCGCTGCCGATGCCGGTCGAGCCGACCGATTTCGTCGACGGGCTCGTGACGATGGCCGGCAACGGCTCGGCCGCCGCGATGAACGGTTGCGCGATCCACCTGTACGCGGCGAACCGCTCGATGCGGGACCGCTTCTTCTACAGCGCGGACGGCGAGCTGCTGATCGTGCCGCAGCAGGGGCGGCTGCATATCGCGACCGAATTCGGCCGGGTCGACGTCGAGCCGTTCGAGATCGCGGTGATCCCGCGCGGCGTGCGTTTTTCCGTCGCGCTGCCGGACGGCGACGCGCGCGGCTATATCTGCGAGAACTTCGGCGCGCAACTGCGCCTGCCGGATCTCGGCCCGATCGGCTCGAACGGGCTCGCGAACCCGCGCGACTTCCTGACGCCGCAAGCCGCGTACGAAGACCGCGAAGGGGCGTTCGAACTGATCGCGAAGCTGAACGGCCGCCTGTGGCGCGCGGACATCGGCCATTCGCCGCTCGACGTCGTCGCGTGGCACGGCAACTACGCGCCGTACAAGTACGATCTGCGCCTGTTCAACACGATCGGCTCGATCAGCTTCGACCATCCCGATCCGTCGATTTTCCTCGTGCTGCAGGCGCAAAGCGACACGCCGGGCGTCGACACGATCGACTTCGTGATCTTCCCGCCGCGCTGGCTCGCGGCGGAGGATACGTTCCGGCCGCCCTGGTTCCACCGCAACGTCGCGAGCGAGTTCATGGGACTCGTGCACGGCGCGTACGACGCGAAGGCCGAAGGCTTCGTGCCGGGCGGTGCGAGCCTGCACAACTGCATGTCGGGCCACGGGCCCGACGCGGACACGTTCGAGAAGGCGTCCGCGAGCGACACGACGAAACCGCACAAGGTCGACGCGACGATGGCGTTCATGTTCGAAACCCGCACGCTGATCCGGCCGACGCGTTACGCGCTCGACACCGCGCAACTGCAGGCCGACTACTTCGAATGCTGGCAAGGCATCAAGAAACACTTCAATCCGGAGCAACGATGAGCGACACCCAAGACTGGCGCGCGACGCTCGACCCGGCTCGCAAGAGCTGGCTCGACACCGCGAACGATCCCGCCTGCGATTTCCCGATCCAGAACCTGCCGTTCGGGATCTTCAGCGATGCGCAGCAGCCGGCGCGTCGCGCGGGCGTGGCGCTCGGCGACCAGATCGTCGATCTCGCGGCGCTCGCGCGCGCGGGCCTCGTGACGCTGCCGGCCGGCGCCGACGCGTTCGCCGCGCCGACGCTCAATGCGTTCATCGCGCTCGGCCGCGACGCCTGGCGCGGCGTGCGCGTGCAGCTGTCGGGCCTGTTCTCGCGCGACAACGCGACGCTGCGAGACGACGCGGCGCTGCGCGCGCAGGTGCTCGTCGCGCGGCGCGACGCGACGCTGCATCTGCCGGTCGAGATTCCCGGCTACACCGATTTCTATTCGTCGAAGGAGCATGCGACCAACGTCGGCTCGATGTTCCGCGATCCGAAGAATGCATTGCTGCCGAACTGGTCGGAGATGCCGATCGGCTACAACGGCCGTGCGTCGTCGGTGGTCGTGAGCGGCACGCCGGTGCGGCGGCCGAACGGGCAACTGAAGCTGCCCGACCAGGAACGCCCGGTGTTCGGTGCCTGCCGCAAGCTCGACATCGAGCTGGAGACGGGCTTCATCGTCGGCCAGGGCAACGCGCTCGGCGAGCCGATCGCGTGCGAGGATGCGGAAGCGCATATCTTCGGGATGGTGCTGCTGAACGACTGGAGCGCGCGCGACATCCAGCAGTGGGAATACGTGCCGCTCGGCCCGTTCAACTCGAAGGGGTTCGCGTCGACGATCTCGCCGTGGATCGTCACGCTCGACGCGCTCGAACCGTTCCGCACCGCGCAGCCCGAACAGTCGCCGCAGCCGCTCGCGTATCTGCGGCACGCGGGCCGGCATGCGTTCGACATCGCGCTCGAAGTGACGCTGCGTGCCGAAGGCGCGGCCGACGCGACGTCGATCTGCCGCACCAACTTCAAGCACATGTACTGGACGATGGCGCAGCAGCTCGCGCATCACACGGTCGCGGGCTGCAACACGCGCGTGGGCGACCTGATGGGCTCGGGCACGATCAGCGGGCCGACCAAGGATTCGTTCGGCAGCCTGCTCGAACTGACGTGGAACGGCAAGGAGCCGGTCGCGCTGAACGGCGGCGGCAGCCGGACGTACCTCGAGGACGGCGACGAGCTCACGCTCGCCGGGTGGTGCCAGGGCGACGGTTATCGCGTCGGCTTCGGCACGTGCGCCGGGAAGATCCTGCCGGCGCGCCAGGCATAACGCGTCGCACGGCAAGACCGAACGGCCCGCATCGTGCGGGCCGTTGTCGTTTCGTCGATACGGATCAGACCGCGCGTTGCAACGCGGCGCGGCGTTCCCACAGCGCGGCCGCGACGAACGCCGCGACGCAGGCGAGCAGCACGCCGACCAGCGCATGGCTGCCCAGTTGCTCCATCAGCGCGCCGGCCACCAGCGGGCCGCCGAAGCTCGCGGCGCTCCACGATGCCGACACGAGCGAGCTCGCGGTGACGAGCGCCGCGCCGCGGAAGCGTTCGCCGCACGCGACGAGCGACAGCGTATAGATGCTGCCGGCCGCCGCGCCGAGCACGAACAGCAGCGGCCAGCACAGCCACGGATTCGCGATGACGAACGGCAGCAGCGGCAGGCCGGCCAGCACGATCCAGCCGGCGCCGAGGTGCACGCGTTCGCGGCCGAGCCTGTCCGCGAGCCAGCCGATCGGGAACTGCATCGCGGTATCGCCGAACAGCATGATCGACGCGAGCAGCACGGCGGTCGCGCTCGCGACGCCGTGATCCATCGCATAGAGCGGCAGCAGCGACAGCGCGAGCGTGTCGAACAGCGCGAAGAAGCCGGTGCCGATGATCAGTGCGGGCATGCGCGGCAGCACGTCGAGCCAGCGGCCGTGCGCTGCGTGATGCGCGTCGTCGCCGGCGAGCGGGGCGCGCCGGATCGTCGCGAGCGTGGGCAGCGCGAGCAGGAACAGCGCGCCGCACAGCGCGAAGCGGATGTGCGTCGCACCGGCGATCTGGCTCACGAGCACGGGGCCCGCCATCTGGAACAGCGTGAAATTGGTGGCGTAGATCGCGACGACGCGGCCGCGCGTCGCATCGTCGGCGAGCTGGTTGACCCACGCTTCGCCGATCGTGAACAGCAGCATCAGCGCGGCGCCGCACAGCACGCGCAGTGCGCCCCACACGATCAGGTTCGACGTGAACTGCATCAGCGCGGTGGCGGCCGCGAGCAGCACGACCGACACGACGATCGCGCGCCGCGAGCCGATATGCCGCGCGAGCGCGGTGACGAACGGGACGATCGCGAGGCCGCCGAGCGCCTGCGCGGCCGTCAGCATGCCGACGACGTTGGTGCCGTGCCCGGCTTCGGTCAGTGCGAGTGCGGTGAGCGGCAGCGTGGCGCCGGTGCCGAGGCCGACGACCGCGACGCTCAGGATCAGCGCGAGGAAATCGCGATTGAGAATGGCTTTCATCGGCCGGGATGCTACACCGCGGCCCTTGAAAGGTCCATGAAGGCCATCAGGATCGAATGGGGTTGTGTCCGCAACGATTGCGGCAGGGTTGCGTTATACGTAGTGGGTCGGCACCGCCACGGGGCGGCGTTCGAGCGATGCCGACCACAGCGTGAGCGCGAGCGCCGCGACGGCCATCGCGACCCCGACCCACGGCAGGTTCACGAGCGAGACGCCGGAGCCGATCGCCATCCCGCCGAGCCATGCGCCGGTCGCGTTGCCGAGGTTGAACGCCCCCTGGTTCAACGTCGACGCGAGATTCGGCGCGTCGCTCGCGCGATCGACGATCATGATCTGCAGCGGCGGCACGATCGCGAACGCGAGGATGCCCCACACGAAGATCGTCGCGAGCGCGGCGAACGGCACGTGCATCGTGCCGGCGAACAGCGCGAGGACGATGCCGATCAGCGCGAGCGTCGCGATCAGCGACGGCATCCGGCGCCAGTCGGCGAGCTTGCCGCCGAGCGTGCCGCCGACCGTCAGGCCGAGACCGAACAGCAGCAGCACATAGGTGACCTGATGCGGCGAGAAGCCCGTCACGTCCTCGAGGATCGGCGTGATGTACGTGAACACGCTGAACAGGCTCGCGGATGCGAGCACGCTGATGCCGAGCACCATCAGCACCTGCGGGTGCTTCAGCACGCTGAATTCGCGCGTGATGCTGGTGTCGGGCATCGCGAGGTGCTTCGGCAGGCACACCGCGAGCGCGGCGGCCGCGACGATGCCGATGCCGGTGACGGCCCAGAACGTCGCGCGCCAGCCGAATGCCTGGCCGAGCGCGGTGCCGAGCGGCACGCCGAGCACGTTCGCGAGCGTGAGGCCGGTGAACATCAGCGCGATCGCCTGCGCGCGGCGGTTCGGCGCGACGAGGCTGCTCGCGACGACCGAGCCGATCCCGAAGAACGCGCCGTGGCAGAACGCGGTGACGACCCGCGCGGCCATCAGCACCGCATAGCCCGGCGCGATCGCGCAGAACAGGTTGCCGGCGATGAACAGCCCGATCAGGCCCATCAGCGCGCGCTTGCGCGGCATCTTCGCGGTGACGACCGCGAGGATCGGCGCGCCGATCGTCACGCCGAGCGCGTAGCCCGACACGAGCATCCCGGCGGCCGGAATCGACACACCGAGATCGCGCGCGACATTGGGCAGCAGCCCCATGATCACGAATTCGGTGGTACCGATTCCAAAAGCGGCGACGGCAAGGGCGAAAAGAGGCAAGGGCATCGCGGTAGGCTCGGGAAAAGCCGCCGCTCATGCCGGGCGCGGGATGCGCGGGACGGGCGGACGGTAAGACGGTCGACAGCCGCGATTCTACTTCAGTGAAAACCCCTACGCTCGGGGCCAAAACGGTTGTTGCCGGCGTGCGACGGGGCGCGATGCCGAAAGCTCACAGTGTGGGATGGGGTGGCGATTTTCCGCGTCGGGCCGTATCGGGGCCAGAGCGTAGGCAATTGCGAGGCGCCGCCGTCACGCGATGCGTTCGGGCGCGCCGTCGGGGAGGGCATTGGACGCGTTCGTCACGTCGGCATCCGATTCCGCATTCACGGGAGACGAGGCTGCGCGGGCGCCGTCGATGGCAGCCGGGTCGTCCCAGCCGTTCTCGAACAGGCATGCCTCGATCGGCATTCGCGCGGCCCAGCGCTCCTGTTCGAGCATCGGTTTCGCGTAGAACGCGTCGACGTGCCCGATGCACAGCACGGCGATCGGCTTCGCGCCGTCGGGCATGCGCAGCAGCATGCGCAGCGCATCGACGTCGAACAGCGATACCCAGCCCATCCCGAGCCCTTCCGCGCGTGCCGCGAGCCACATGTTCTGGATCGCGCATGCGGCGGATGCCAGATCCATCTCCGGCAGCGTGCGGCGGCCGAACACGTGGCGCTCGCGGCCGTCGGCGAGCGCCACGACCAGCAGCTCGCCGCATTCGCGCACGCCCTCGACCTTCAGCCGCATGAATGCGTCCTGGCGTTCGCCGAGCGCATCGGCGGTCGCGCGCCGCTCGGCCTCGACCAGCGCGTGGATCGCGGTGCGCAGCGCGGGATCGGTGATGCGGATGAAGCGCCAGGGCTGCATGAAGCCGACGCTCGGCGCATGATGCGCCGCGCGCAGCAAGCGCGCGAGCACGGCTGGATCGACGGGCGCCGGCGTGAAGTGGCGCATGTCGCGCCGTTCGAAAATGGCGCGGTAGACCGCGGCGATGTCGGAGTCGTCGAAACGCATGAGCGGCAGGAGCAGGGAAGGACGTCGGCGCAACGATAGCAGACCGCGCACGTGCCGCGTTACGTCAGTCGAAACAAAAGGCGGGATTGTTGAGGGAGTGCGTGCGATGCGTCAGCGATTCGCGCTCACGACGTTCGCGGGCGTGCCCGCGTGCCACGCCTCGATGTTCAGCAGCGTCGTATGCGCGATCTCGGCCAGCGCCTCGCGTGTGAAGAACGCCTGGTGCGACGTGACGATCACGTTCGGGAACGTCAGCAGGCGCGCGAGCACGTCGTCCTGCAGCGGCAGGTCGGAGTGATCCTCGAAGAACAGCCCGCTTTCCTCTTCGTACACGTCGAGCCCGAGGTGGCCGAGCTGGCCGCTCTTGAGCGCGTCGACGAGCGCCTGTGCATCGACGAGGCCGCCGCGGCCGGTGTTGATCAGCATCGCGCCGTGCTTCATGCGCGCGAGCGTCTGCCCGTTGATCAGATGGTGCGTCGACGGCAGCAGCGGGCAGTGCAGGCTGACGATATCGGCGTGGCGCAGCAGCTCGTCGAGCTCGACGTAGCGCGCGCCGAACGCGATCAACTCGTCGTTGTACGGCGGCACGGAGTGCGCGAGCACGTGCATTCCGAAGCCCATCATGATCTTCGCGAACACGCTGCCGATGATGCCGGTGCCGATCACGCCGACGGTCTTGCCGTGGAGGTCGAAGCCGAGCAGGCCGTTCAGCGAGAAGTCGCCCTCGCGGGTGCGCGCGACCGCGCGCGGCAGCCGGCGATTGAGCGCGAGGATCAGCGCGACCGCGTGCTCGGCAACCGCATGCGGCGAATACGCGGGCACGCGCACGACCGTGATGCCGAGCCGCGCGGCGGCCGCGAGGTCGACATGATTGAAACCGGCCGAGCGCAGCGCGATCAGCCGCGTGCCGCCGTCGGCGAGCCGTTCGAGCACGGCCGCGTCGACGGTGTCGTTGACGAACGGGCACACGACTTCATAGCCGTGCGCGAGGATCGCGGTTTCCGCGTCGAGGTGCGACGGCTGGAAATGCAGCCGATAGCCGAACTGCCGGTTGGCGGCGGTAAACGAATCGTCGTCGTACTGCCGGCTGCTGAACAGGATCACGCGCACGCTGCACCTCCGATGGCTGACGCGCGCAGTTTACTGCAGCCCCGTGACGATGTCGGGCCGCTCGGGCCCGCGCGGCGGCCGCAGGAAGCCGTAGTCGGTCCGGTCGCGGGGCGCCGGTGCGCTGAAGTGGTCGAGCGCGTGCTCGACGAAGCTGCGCGTGCGGGCCGGCACGTACTGACGGTTCGGGTAGACGAGCGACAGTTGCGTGTCGGGATCGTCGATCCGGTAGCCGGCCAGCAGGCGCACGAGGGTGCCGCTGTTGAGCGCGTCGGCGACGCACGGCTCGGGCAGCACCGCGATGCCCGCGCCGGCCACGGCGGCGGCCTGCACCAGCGCGAGCTGGTTGACCGTGCATGCCGGGCGCACCGTGACCGAATGCGCGACGCCGTCGTGGCCGACCAGTTGCCACGATGGCGCATGCTGGTGCGGCGCGAGCGTGACCCAGTCGTGGCCCGGCAGGTCGTCGGGCGCGCGCGGCTCGCCGCGCCGGTCGAGATAGGCCGGCGCCGCGCATGCGACGAACGGGTTCGGCGCGAGCGCATGGCCGATCAGCGACGGATTGCCGTCGAACCGGTTGCCCGTGACGATGCCGACGTCGTACCCCGAATCGAGCACGTCGAGCGGCCCCTCGGCGACGGTCAGCTGTACGCGCAGCTCGGGGTAGCGGAGCCGGAAGCTGCTGACGAGCGGCGTCAGCGCCAGCGGCGACAGCAGCCCCGACGCGACGACGCGCAGCGTGCCGGCCGGCTCGCGCACGGCATGCGTGACGGACGACTCGAGGTGGTCGAATTCCTCGAGCAGCGCGCGGCAGCCGTCGAGGTAGCGCACGCCGGCCTCGGTGAGCGACAGGTTGCGCGTGGTGCGGTGGATCAGCCGTGTGTTCAGGTGGCCCTCGAGCATCGCGATCGAACGCGTGACGAGTGCATTGGACACGCCGAGATGGTGCGCCGCGCGCCGGAAGCTTTGCTGCTCGGCGACGCAGACGAATACACGCATGGTCTGAATCTGGTTCATGGCTTGCGTATTTCTGGCCCGGTTGATTGATTATGGTTGTGATTTTTCGCCATGCGACCTCGAAAGCCCATCGCACGACCCCAGTTCTCCCTCGTATCGAAAAATCGTTTTTTTCGATTCCGCAGACGATTGTTCAATACTGAACCTATATTCGTCAACCTGAGAAAATGGGCGGGTTGCGGAAAATCGAAATCACGGGTAACGGTTAAACGTTGCAATGCAGCATTTGCGTTCCGCGCAAAACTGACGCGGTATTGGAATATGCGCCAAGGTGGCGAATATTATCTATGTTAATCAATGGCTTGTCGGGTGATAAGGCGGCCTGGTTTCGTTAATTTGCGGAGTCGTTCCCCAATACATGCTGCGGTAATGGATGTTTTCAGGGTGGAGGCGATATTGCATGCCGCATTCCGGGCGGCGGTTTTTATCGGGCAGCCGGTCTATTTCGACTGACGCGAAAGTCGTCGCATGCCACCGGTATCGGCGAATCGCGACGTTATTGGCGAAGAAAATCACGCGAGGCGGAAGCCGAATGGAACCGTTTCACGACCGGCCCGCCATCCCTTTCCAATCGGGATGGCCATCGCGCGACACGCACGCGGCCGGCTGGCCCGGTCCGGCGACCGGGCCACCGTCGCGCTGTCCGGCCGCGCGTGCCTCTTGCGCGAGGCCGCGGAACGCGGAATGATCGATCAGTTCGCCATGCCGTGCGGCGAGCGTCCGAGCATGTCCTTTCCTCACCTCTTGCCAGCCATGTCCATCGATTACTCGCCGATTCCCTGTCCCGTCGTCGTGCCGCTCGACGCGATCCTGCCCGAAGAACCGCTGCTGATGATGGGGGCCGGCCCGGTTCCGATCCCGGCCGCCGTCGCGAAGGCGAACACGATCGTGATCAACCACCTCGGCGCGACGATGGCGAAGATCATCGAGCAGGTGAAGGAGATGGCGCGCTACGTGTTCCAGACCCGCACGAAGTGGGTGCTCGGCGTCGCGGGCCCCGGTTCGGCGGCGATGGAGATGGCGATCTCGAACCTCGCGTGGCGCGGCACGCGCGTGCTGTCGATCCGCAACGGCTTCTTCAGCGCGCGGATGGCCGAGATGGCCACGCGCGTCGGCGCCGACGTCGCGACGCTCGAGGTGGCCGACCGCGCGGTCGCGAGCCTCGACGAGATCGCGGATGCGATCGCGCGCGAGCGGCCCGAGATCGTCACGATCGTGCAGGGCGAGACGTCGAACACGGTATGGAACCGCGACCTGCGCGAAATCGCGGCGCTCGCGAAGGCGGCCGGCGCGCTGGTCGTCGTCGACGCGGTGTGCACGTTGTCGACGATGCCGCTCGAGATGGACGCGTGGGGCATCGACGCGGTGATCACCGGCGGCCAGAAGGGGCTGTCGTCGATCCCGGGCGTGTCGCTGATCGCCTTCTCCGACGCCGCGTGGGAGCGCATGAAGCATCGCCCCGAGCCGAACGCGCACTGGTGCCTCGACATGGCGCTCGCGGAGAACTTCTGGCACAACGCCGGCTATCACTACACGGCGCCCGTGTCCGGCGTGCTGGCGCTGCACGAGGCGCTGCGGCTCGTCTGCGCGGAGACGCTCGAAAGCCGCTTTGCGCGCCATCTGCGCTGCTCGCTCGCGCTGCAGGCGGGGGTTGAGTCGATGGGGCTCAGGCTCTACGCGCCGAAGGACTGCCGGCTCAATTCGGTGGTCGGGATCGAGACGCCGGAAGGGCTGACGCCCGGCATGGTCTGCGGCCATATCTCGAAGCAGTATCAGGTCGAGATCTCGGGCTCGTTCGGGTTGCCGATCGTACGGATCGGGCAGATGGGCGAGCAATGCCGCGAACACAACCTGTTCCGCACGCTGCATGCGTTCGGCCGCACGATGGTCGACCTGAAGGTGCCGGTCGACCTGCCGGCCGGTGTCGCGGCGCTCGAGCAGGAACTGTCCCGGCGCGGCGCGTAAGCGGGAAAGCGTGAAAACGGGCCGCGCTCAGCGGCCCTGCATCGCGCGCCGGTACGTATTCGGCGTCGTGCCGTGCGCGTCGCGAAAGCGGTGGCTGAAGTGGCCGGCGTTCGCGTAGCCGCAGTCGGCCGCGACCTGCGCGAGCGGCAATGCCGTCGTGCGCAGCAGCTCGCGCGCCCGTGCGAGGCGCTGCTCGGCCACCCACGCGTGCGGCGCGCGGCCGAACGACAGCCGGAACATCCGCGAGAAGTGGTATTCGGACAGCGCGGCGACCTCGGCCAGTTCGCCGAGCGTCAGCGGTTGCGTGAGATACGTGTCGATGTAGTCGCGCACGCGGCGGCGCACGGCCGGCGCGAGGCCGCCGCGGAACGTCGTGTCGGTGCGCGTCGTGCTCTGCCCGCGCAGCAGCAGGCTCAGCACCTCGTGCGCGGTCTCGTTCACGCGCAGCCGCTCGTCGGCGTCGTCCCAGCCGTCGAGCGCGAGCGAGCGCAGCAGCGCGGCGACGCGCGCATCCTCGAAATAGGTGCGATCGGCGAGCTTCAGCTCGCGCGGCTCGCGGTCGAGTTCGCGGATCGCGCGCTGCGTGAAGTGCTCGGGCAGGAAATACAGGTGGACGAAGTGCATCTCGCCGCGCACCCACCAGCGCGATTCATGGTCGCCCGGCAGCGCGCACAGCAGGCTCGGCGCGCCGTAGCGCGGCACGCGCTGGCGCTCGGTCCGGTAGCCGCCGTCGAGGTAGCACGACAGCGTGTGGTGGCCGGGCTGCTCGTAGACCGTCTCGCTTTCGTCGGTGATCCGCGTCCATTCGGCGATCGCGAGGTGGTCGCCGAGCCACGCGAAGCGCTCGAGCGTCGCGTTCGCCTCGGCGAGGGTGCGGCAGACCGACTGCAGGCCGAACGGCAGATCGCCGCCGGCCAGGGCGGCGGCGTGGTCGGCGGGTGGGGCGGAGAGGGAGAGGCTCATGATGGGCCGAGTATAAGCGGGCGCGCGGCAGCGCGTGCGGCGTCCCGAAAAAGACCGCAATTCCGGACAATCGTCCCACCCCGCGCGGCGGCATAGTCGGGATCCCGATTCACCCGATTTTCCGGATTGCCGCCATGAACCTGTCGCTTTATTTCGTCACCGTGCTGATCTGGGGCACCACCTGGATCGCGATCAAGTGGCAGCTCGGCTCGGTGCCGCCGCCCGTGTCGATCGCATGGCGCTTCTGGCTCGCGGCCGTCGTGCTGTTCGCGCTGCTGCGCGTGATGCGCCGGCCGGTGCGCCCGCCGCGCGACGCGTGGCGTTTCCTCGTCGCGCAGGGTTTCGCGCTGTTCTGCGTGAACTTCCTGTGCTTCTACTATGCGGAGCAGGTCGTGCCGAGCGGCCTCGTCGCGGTGATCTTCTCGACCGCGCCGCTCTTGAATTCGATCAACGGCCGGCTGTTCATGGGCCGCCCGCTGCGGCCGTCGGCGATCGCCGGCGCGTTGCTCGGGCTGACCGGCATCGCGTGCCTGTTCTGGCAGCAGATGGCCGGCCATCTCGACGATCATGCGACCTGGACGGGGCTCGCGATCGCGTTCGCGGGCACGATGTGCTTCTCGATCGGCAACCTGCTGTCGAGCCGGATGCAGTCGATGGGGCTGCACCCGCTCGTGACCAACGGCTGGGCGATGCTGATCGGCGCGGCGATCCTGACCGTCGGCAGCGTGGCGGCCGGGATGCCGTTCACGCTCGATACGAGCCCGCGCTATCTGGGGGCGCTCGTCTACCTCGCCGTGCCGGGCTCGGTGATCGGTTTCACCGCGTACCTGACGCTCGTCGGCCGGATCGGGCCGGAACGCGCCGCGTACTGCACGGTGCTGTTCCCGATCGTCGCGTTGGCCGTGTCGACGGTGTTCGAGGGTTACCAGTGGTCGCCGCTCGCGGTGATCGGGCTGCTGCTCGTGGTGGCCGGCAATCTCGTCGCGTTCGACCTGACGCGCCGGCTGTTCTTGCGGACGGCCTGAGCGTCGCGGTCGCCGACGAATAAAAAACGCCTGCGCGATGCAGGCGTTTTTCTTGAGGCGCCGGCGGCGCGACGGGCGCGACCGGCTGCCGTCCGACGCACGACATGGTCAGGCTGCGGCGCCGCTCCCCGCCACGCGCCCCTGCCGCTGGTACAGCATCATCGACAGGGCGACGCCCGCGGCGGCGGCCACCGCCGCGAACAGGAACACCTGCGGATAGCCGAACGCGCCCGCGACATAGCCCGCGAGCGGGCCCGTGATGCCGAGCGACAGGTCGAGGAACACCGAATACGCGGACAGCGCCGCGCCGCGGCTCGCGGGCGGCACGAGCGCGACGGCCTCGACGCCGAGCGCCGGGAAGATCAGCGCGAAGCCGAAACCCGTCAGCGCGGCGCCGACGAGCGCGATGTGCGGTACCGGCGCGAGCCACAGCAGCAACAGGCCCGAACATTCGAAGGCGAACGACACGATCGCGACGCGGAAGCCGCCGTAGGTCTTGATCGTGTTCGCGAACAGCAGCCGCGCGCCGATGAACAGCGTGCCGAACACGGTCAGCGACAGCGCGGCGTTCGGCCAGTGGCGCGCCGCGTAGTACAGCGTGACGAAGGTCGCGATCGAGCCGAAGCCGGCCGAACCGAGCGCCAGGCCGAGGCCGTGCGGCAGCACGCGCGTGAACACGCTCGCATACGACATCCGCTCGCCGTGCACGAGCGGCACCGGGGCGATCAGGCGCGCGAGGTAGAAGCCGCTCGCGGCCAGCGCGATCACGATCACGCCGATCAGCGCCGGATTCAGCGTATTCGCGATCGCGACGCCGACCGGCGCGCCGAGCGCGAGCGCGCCGTAGGTCGCGATGCCGTTCCACGAGATCACCTTCGCGTTGTGCGCGACGCCGACGCGGCCGATGCCCCACAGGATCGCGCCGGTGCCGCACAGGCTTTCGCCGACGCCGAGCACGAGCCGGCTCGCGACCAGCAGCACGAGGCTCGCGACCGGCCAGCGCGCGAGCAGCAGCGCGACGAGCAGCAGCACGCCCGACGCGCCGCAGCCGATCAGCCCGCGCAGCACCGTCTGCTTCGGGCCGAGCGTATCGGCCAGGCGCCCGGCGAGCGGCCGCGACGCGAGCGTCGCGAAGTACTGGACGCTGATCGCGCCGCCCGCGACGATCGCGGAAAAGCCGAGGTCGCCATGGACGAAGCCCGGCAGCACCGCGAGCGGCAGGCCGATGGTCAGATAGCAGATGAACGTGAAGCAAACGACGGACACGATTTGCAGCGTGACCGCGAACCCGCTGCGCGGCGGTGTGGCGGAATCGGAGGACATGGGGTCGGAACGAATGAACGAAGCAGACGGAAGACGGCGAAAAAGGGAATCGGGATTTTCCCATGGAACCGGTTTTCCCGCAGGTACCATTTAGTTCATCGCGACCTGTTTTCGGCGATGGCGGATGGCTGCAGGGGCGTCGGGCACGGGCGCGGAGTACCGTGCGGAAAGGGCCGCGGGCGGCCCCGGCGCTCATATCGCGGCAGTTATATGGGCCCCATGCGTGATGGGCTATGGGTTGCGAAATTTGATGGTGATAGCGTGCAAACTGTCAGAAAAACGTCGGTCGGGCGCTCCGCGCAGGCCGCCTTGCCCCCAATTGAAGAACCATCGAGACATGAGTGAGCCGATCCGCTTCTACCATCGTCACGCGATCCGCGAAGTCAGCGGCGCGGACGTCACCCGCACCGTGCTGCAGTACCTGCGCGAGGACGCGCATTGCACCGGCACCAAGGAAGGCTGCGCGGAAGGCGACTGCGGCGCGTGCACGGTCGTCGTCGGCGAGTTGAACGACGCCGGCGCGGTCGAGTTCAAGGCCGTCAATGCCTGCATCCAGTTCCTGCCGACGCTCGACGGCAAGGCGCTGCTCACGGTCGAGGACCTGCGCCAGCCGGACGGTGCGCTGCACCCGGTGCAGCAGGCGATGGTCGACTGCCACGGTTCGCAATGCGGGTTCTGCACGCCCGGCTTCGTGATGTCGATGTGGGCGCTGTACGAGAAGCATGGCCACGAAGGCTGTGCCGGCGCGTGCACGAAGGCGAAGGACGTGCCGACGCGCACCGAGATCGCCGATGCGCTGACCGGCAACCTGTGCCGCTGCACCGGCTATCGCCCGATCGTCGATGCGGCCGTGCAGATGTTCGATGCGCCGGCGCCGTCGGCACCGGTCGACACGGCCGCGCTGGCCCGCACGCTCGCGTCGCTCAAGCGCGACGACACGTTCGACTACACGACGAGCGACGGCGCGCGCTTCGCGGCGCCGCGCACGCTCGACGCGCTGGCCGCGCTGAAGGCCGAGCGTCCCGACGCGCGCATCCTCGCGGGCAGTACCGACATCGGCCTGTGGGTCACCAAGCAGATGCGCCGGCTCGACGACCTGATCTACGTCGGCCGGATCGCCGAGTTGCAGCGCCTCGCCGAACGCGGCGACTGGATCGAGATCGGCGCGGGCGTGACGGTCGAGAAGGCCTATGCGGCGCTGGCCGGCACGTACCCGGAACTGACCGAGATGTGGAAGCGCTTCGCGTCGCTGCCGATCCGCAACGCGGGCACGATCGGCGGCAACGTCGCGAACGGCTCGCCGATCGGCGATTCGATGCCGGGCCTGATCGCGCTCGGCGCGCGCGTCGTGCTGCGCGGCGGCGACACGGTGCGCGAGCTGCCGCTCGAAGCGCTGTACACGGGGTACCAGCAGAAGGACATGGCGCCGCACGAATTCGTCGTCGGCCTGAAGGTGCCGACCCGCACCGGAGCACGCGAGAAGCTGCAGTTCCGCACGTACAAGCTGTCGAAGCGGTTCGACTCCGACATCTCGGCCGTGTGCGCGGCCTTCGCGTTCATCGCGGACGGCGACACGATCCGCGAGCCGCGCATCGCGTTCGGCGGGATGGCCGCGACGCCGAAGCGGGCGACCCACACCGAAGCCGTGCTCGACGGCGCGCAATGGCACGAAGCCACCGCGCAGGCCGCGATGCAGGCGCTCGAGCGCGACTACCAGCCGCTGTCCGACATGCGCGCGACGAGCACGTACCGCCTCGATACCGCGAAGAACCTGATGTACCGATTCTGGCTGGAGACGCGCCCGCACGACCCGCTGCCGCCGCAAGCCCTGAATGTGCGTGAAGTGGCCGCCGAAGCCGGCGCCGGCGCGGCGCGCGTCTGAAGACGGAGAACCCCGACAATGAACCAGCAAGCAGAACCGTTCCTGAGCACCCTCGACCCGCAAGCCGACGCCGCGCAGGTCCACGTGTCGCGCGCGCACGAATCCGCGCACCTGCACGTCAGCGGACGCGCCACCTACACCGACGACATTCCGGTCGTCGCGGGCACGCTGCACGCGGCGCTCGGCCTGTCGGCGAAGCCGCACGCGAGGATCGTGTCGATGAACTTCGACGCGGTGCGCGCGACGCCGGGCGTGGTCGCCGTGTTCACGGCCGACGATATTCCCGGCGTCAACGATTGCGGCCCGATCATCCACGACGACCCGGTGCTCGCGAAGGGCATCGTGCAGTTCGTCGGCCAGCCGATGTTCATCGTCGTCGCGACGTCGCACGAAATCGCGCGGCTCGCCGCGCGCCGCGCGCAGGTCGACTACGAGGAGCTGCCGGCGATCCTGACCGCGCAGGAGGCGCGCGCGGCCGAAACCTACGTGATCCCGCCGCTGAAGCTCGCGCGCGGCGACGCGGCCGCGCGGCTCGCCGTCGCGCCGCACCGCGAGTCGGGCGAGATGCTGCTCGGCGGCCAGGAGCAGTTCTATCTCGAAGGGCAGATCGCCTACGCGGTGCCGAAGGACGACGACGGGATGCACGTGTACTGCTCGACGCAGCACCCGAGCGAGATGCAGCACCTCGTCGCGCACGTGCTTGGCGTCGCGTCGCACAACGTGCTCGTCGAATGCCGCCGGATGGGCGGCGGGTTCGGCGGCAAGGAATCGCAGTCGGGCCTGTTCGCGTGCTGCGCGGCGCTCGCCGCGTGGAAGCTGCTGTGCCCGGTGAAGCTGCGTCCGGACCGCGACGACGACATGATGATCACCGGCAAGCGGCACGACTTCCATTACCGCTTCGACGTCGGCTACGACGACGACGGCCGCATCGACGGCGTGGCGCTCGACATGACGTCGCGCTGCGGTTTCTCGGCCGACCTGTCGGGCCCGGTGATGACGCGCGCGGTATGCCACTTCGACAACGCGTACTGGCTCGGCGACGTCGCCATCGCCGGCTACTGCGGCAGGACCAACACGCAGTCGAACACCGCGTTCCGCGGCTTCGGCGGCCCGCAGGGCGCGTTCGCGATCGAGTACATCCTCGACGACGTCGCGCGTTCGCTCGGCCGCGATCCGCTCGACGTGCGCTACGCGAACCTGTACGGCAAGACCGAACGCAACGTGACGCCGTACGGGCAGACGGTCGAGGACAACGTGCTGCAGGAGCTGCTCGGTGAACTCGAGGCGACGAGCGACTACCGCGCACGGCGCGCGGGCGTGCGCGAATTCAACGCGCGCAACGCGGTGCTGAAGAAGGGCATCGCGATCACGCCGGTGAAGTTCGGCATCGCCTTCAACGTCACGCACTTCAACCAGGCCGGCGCGCTGGTGCACATCTACACCGACGGCTCGGTGCTGGTGAACCACGGCGGCACGGAGATGGGGCAGGGGCTCAACACGAAGGTCGCGCAGGTCGTCGCGCACGAGCTCGGCATCCGCTTCGGCCGGATCCGCGTGACGGCGACCGACACGAGCAAGGTCGCGAACACGTCCGCGACGGCCGCGTCGACGGGCTCCGACCTGAACGGCAAGGCCGCGCAGGATGCGGCGCGCCAGCTGCGCGAGCGGCTCGCGGTGTTCGCGGCGAAGCAGTTCGGCGACGGCAAGGTCGAGGCGGCCGACGTGACGTTCGGCAACGACGTCGTGTCGGTCGGCGGCCACGGCGTGCCGTTCGGCGAAGTGATCGCGAAGGCGTACCTCGCGCGCGTGCAGCTGTGGTCCGACGGCTTCTACGCGACGCCGAAGCTGTACTGGGACCAGTCGAAGCTGCAGGGCCGGCCGTTCTACTACTACTCGTATGGCGCGGCCGTGTCGGAAGTCGTGATCGACACGCTGACGGGCGAGATGCGCACGCTGCGCGTCGATGCGCTGCACGACGTGGGCGCGTCGCTGAACCCGGCGCTCGACGTCGGCCAGGTCGAAGGCGCGTTCATCCAGGGGATGGGCTGGCTCACGACCGAGGAGCTGTGGTGGAACAAGGGCGGCAAGCTGATGACGCACGCGCCGTCGACGTACAAGATCCCGACGGTGAACGACACGCCGCCCGAGTTCAACGTGCGGCTGTTCCGGAACCGCAACATCGAGGACAGCATCCACCGTTCGAAGGCCGTCGGCGAGCCGCCGCTGCTGCTGCCGTTCTCGGTGTTCTTCGCGGTGCGCGACGCGGTCGCGGCCGTGGGCGACTACCGGGTGAACCCGCCGCTCGACGCGCCGGCCACCGGCGAGTCGATCCTGCGCGCGATCACGGCAGTGCGTGCGGCCCGCGCCACGCAGGCAGGCTGACATGAACGGCCCCGCACGTTCGCTTCGCACCGCGCCGGCCCCGGCGTTCGCGCAGGGCACCGGCCAGCGCAACCGCGCGAGCGGTGCGCCGGCGCCGATGCACATCGTGCTGTTCGGCGCCGGGCACGTCGGTCACGCGCTCGTCACGCTGCTCGGCGCGCTGCCGTGCGTCGTGCAGTGGGTCGACACGCGCGACGAGCTGTTCCCGGACGAATGTCCGCCGAACGTGCAGCCGGAGCCGACCGACACGCCGGAGGCCGTCGTCGACGCGGCGCCGCCGGGCGCGTACTTCCTCGTGATGACGCACAACCACGCGCTCGACTTCTCGCTCGCCGCGCGGATCATGCGGCGGCGCGACTACGCGTACTTCGGGATGATCGGCTCGCGCACCAAGCGCGTGAAGTTCGAGCGCCGGCTCGCCGCGCGCGGCGTCGATCCGGCGCGGCTCGTGGAGATGGTGTGCCCGATCGGCGTCGCGGGTATCGTCGACAAGGCGCCGGGCGCGATCGCGGTGGCCGTGTGCGCGGAGCTGCTGCAGGCGCGCTCGGGCATGCCGGTGGCCGATGCGAAGGCGCTGGCGGCCGGACGCGCATGCGACGAGGTGTCCTGCTCGCGGTAGCACCGCGCGGCCGGCGCAGGGCCGCGCGTTTTTGCATACACTGCACGGCAACGCGCGGCATCGGGCTGCGCATCCCGTCACCGTGCACATGCCATGTCCGATTACCCGATCTATCTCGACGCGCTCGATGCGAGCGTCGCCGCCATCGAGCGCTGGCTGTCCGGCATCGACACCGCGCCCGCGGCGCTCGACGCGCTGCTCGCCGCGTTTTCCCCCGGCTTCACGATGATCCTGACCGATGGCCGCGTGGTCGACCGTGACGGCACGCGCGCGCTGTTCGCGAAGCTCGTCGGCGCGAAGCCGGGGCTGCGCATCACGCTGTCGGAGATCCGCGTGCTCGCGGCCGACGCATCGCATGCGGTGATCACCTATCTCGAAGCGCAGCACGCGGCGGCGGGCGCGCTGCCTGCGCGCCGCGCGACGGCCGTGTTCGAGCGCGACGCGGCGGGCGTCGTGCGCTGGACCCATCTGCAGGAAACCTTCTGCACGGCCTGAGCGGCCGCGTATCAGCGCTTGCGCGTGCGGGCGACCGTCAATTCGTCGGACACGCTCTGCATCAGCGCGCCCAGCCACGCGATGTCGGTCGGCCGGTCGGGCTGCGGATGCGTGAGCAGGTAGCTCTTGATGCGCGGGAACGGCACGGGCGGCGTGACGACGACGAGCGGCAGCAACTGCGCATAGTGCGTCGCGAAGCGGCGCGTCGTCGTGAAGATCAGGTCCGACTGCAGCAGTACCTGCGGCACGATCCCGAAGTACGGCAGCGTCGTCACGATGCGCCGCGTGAGGCGCGCACGAGCGAGGCCGATCTCGATCGCGTTGCGCTTGTCGCCGGTGTACGGCGTCGGCGCGACGTGCGCGGCCGACGCATACGCTTCGCGCGTGAGCGGCACGTGCGCGAGCGGATGCGTATCGCGCATCAGGCATACGATCGTGTCGGAGAAGAGATCCTGGCGCACGAACCGCGGGTCGGGCTTCGGCCAGTTGCCGATCACGAGGTCGAGCGCGCCCGATTCGAGCGCGCCCGCGTGGTCGAGCGCGGGATTCAGCGAGTCGATTTCCAGATGCGCATGCGGCGCCGCGTCGCGAAAGCGCTCGATCAGCGTCGGCATGAAGAAATCGTTCAGGTAGTCGGGCGCCGCGACGCGGAACGTGCGCCGCGCGGACGACGGATCGAAGTCGCCGTGCGGCGTCGCGATGAAGTCGACCTCGCGCAGCGCGCGCGACGCGGCCTCGAGCAGCGATGCGCCGTATTCGGTCGGCACCATGCCGGATTTGCCGCGCACGAGGATCGGGTCGTTCAGCGTCTCGCGCAGCTTGCGCAGCGCGGTGCTGATCGCGGGCTGGGTCTGGTTCAGCCGCAGCGCGGCCTGCGTGACGCTGCGCTCGAGCAGCAGCGTGCGCAACACGCGCACGAGCCAGATATCGAGCGAGGCGGTACGGTCGTCGTCTTCCATCGGATGGGGGTGATTCGGGTGACGCGTAACCTTACCGCAGCCGCGCGTTGGCGTGCGTGATACCGGCCATCACGCGCGACCCTTCGGCAGCGCACTGATCCGCTTGACCTCGCGCGATTCGAGCCAGTTCGGCGTGCGTGCGCAGTACAGCACCATCGGCAGCGCATCCTCGCCCCAGAACAACTGCTTGTTCATCCAGAACGTCGGCACGCCGAACACGCCGAGCGCGATCGCATCGGCGTTGTTGCGGGCCAGTTGCGCGCTCGTTTCCTCGAATTCGATCAGCGCATCGCCATGGCCGACGCCGACGCGCTCGCACAGCGCCGCGAAGCCTTCCGGCGTCGACGGATCGTTGCCCTCGCGCCAGATGAAGCGGAACATTTCCAGCACGGTCGCGATGTCGGCGCGCAGCGCGATCGCGAGGCGCAGCAGCTTGTCGGAATCGAACGGGTGCGCGGGCGGCATCTTGAAGCGAATGCCGAGCTGTTCCGCGCGAAACAGCGCGTGACGGTACGTGAACACGCGCTTGGCCGGCACGTCGGCGCTCGGGCGCTGCCCCCAGTGGCGCTGCAGGTCGAGCAGCGAGACGGCGACGGGTTCGAACGGCACGTCCGGCCATTTGTCGTGCTGCTCGAGCAGCAGATACGAGAACGGCGACACGAAGTCGAAGAACCAGGCAGGTTGGGCGGTATCGAGGCCGGTTGTCATGTCGTTCTCCAGAGGGTGGGGCGTGCGGCGCCTGGCGGCGGCCTCCATGTTACGCGGCGGCACGCGCATGCAGCAATGATCGCGGATCGTCCGCTCACGCGGAACCGGGAGTCGCCCGGGGGGCGCCGTCGGCCGGCGGCGGCGCGGCTTCGGCGCGTGCCGGCGGCGGCCCGCCCGCGCCGGGCGGGGCCGTCGGCGTATCCGGGTCGTGCGACGTGAGCCGCTCGCGCACGAAGCCGATGTGCTCGCGCAGCACGTAGAACTGCCCGGCGTACGCGAGCGGCATCTTCATCCGGTTCACGGCTTCCTCGATGTCGTCCAGTTGGTCGAGCAGCTGGACGCGTTCCTCGGCGGTGTGCTCGCCGAGCGCGCTGCGCTCGAGCGCGATCAGCGCGCCGTACCAGCGGTAGATGCGCGAGCGCACGCGCCAGCCGTACAGCGACGGCACGAGCCGCAGCCCGGGAATCAGGACGACGATCAGCGGCACGACCACCACCAGCAGCCGGTCGACCAGGCTCGCGACCCAGAACGGCAGCCGCCGGTACAGGAAGGTCTTGCCCGACTTGTAGTAGCGCGCGGCGTCGTCGGACAGCGGAAACCCGCGCGTGACGGACGACGGGAACTCGCCCGCGTGCTGCAGGATCGTCGCGTGGCCGTGCACCTCGCGCGCGGCCTCGATCAGCAGGTCCGACAGCGCGGGGTGCAGCGAATCGCGCGCGACGAGTTCGATCGTCGGTGCAACCGTGTGGATGTCGGCCGGCGGCAGGTTGCGGCCGAGATCGTAGACGCCCATCGGCAGCGTGATCGCGGTCAGGTAAGGAAAGCGCCGCGCGTACGCCTCGGCCTGCGTGAACGAGTACACGTGCACGCCCGGCGCACGGAACAGTTTCGCCATCACCGGGATCTGCGTCGAGTCGCCGGACAGGAACGCCGCGTCGATCTTGCCGTCGAGCAGCGCGGTTGCCGCGTCCTCGCCGGCGGTCGGCAGCAGCTCGGTCGAGCCGCCCGGCACGATGCCGTTCATCTTCAGCAGCGCGAGGCTCAGCTCGCGCGCGCCGCTGCCTTCCGCGCCGAGCGCGAGCCGCTTGCCCTTGAAGTCGGACAGGCGCGCGACCACCGGACCGCGGTACATGATCGCGAGCGGCACGTAACCGATGCTGCCGAGCGACACGAGGTGCTCGTCGCGCTCCTTCGGGCCGATGCCGCTCTGCACGAAACCGACGTCGACCGGCGCGTTCGGGTTGGACAGCCGCGCGAGGTTCTGCGCGGATCCTTCAGACGACTGGACGTCGAGCGTGACGCCGTTCTTCGCGAGGATCGTCTTGTACTTCTGCGCGGCGTTCCAGTACGTGCTGCCGGGCGGGCCGGACGAGATCACGAGCGTGGACGGCGGCGCCGGCTGGATCAGCCTGACGGCGAGCCAGACGGCCGCGGCGGCGAGCAGGACGGTCGGGCCGATCGACAGCGCGAGGTCGCGCCACGACACCGCGACGAAGCGGGCGAGGATGCGACGAGGCGGACGAGGGCGGGCAGGCTTCATGGGGTCGGCGGATGACGCTGGCGTGACGCATCGATGACGGTCGGGCGATTGTCGCGGGCGATGCGGATGCTCGCGGCGATGGTACCCGGTTTCACCGTGCGTGCGCGAATCGGGCAGCCCGGCGCGGCGCGGCGGCGACAGCGGCGGGCGGCCCCGCGTCAAAAGCTTTGCGCTTCCGCGGGCGCTGGATTACATTGTGCGACGCAGCCGCGCCCGATTCGCGCGCGACCCGGCACGCAATGAGACCGGGCGCGTCCGGCCGGCGGCTGTCCGGCCCGGCCGGCCCGCTATCAGCGTGCGCCGGCCGCCGGCCCGTGTCGCCTCTCTCGTATCGCCGTGGAAAACACCGGCTGTCCCGCCCGTTCGCGCGCGGGCCGGCTGTTTTTGGGGGTATCCGGCCGTACTGTGCACGGCCGTTCCGGAGTGATAAGGAGATAGCATGAAGTCGATCGTGTTGAGAGCGTTGGGCGTTGCCGCCGTGGCGGCCTGCCTGTCGGGCAGCGTGTATGCGCAGTCGAGCGACGCAGCGGCAACGGAAGCGCCGGCGGCCGCGACCAGCGCGCCGAAGGCCGCCGCGAAAACCGCGAAGAAGGCCAACCGCAAGCTCGGCTACGCGGTGCGCAAGGCCATTTCGAAGGAACAGGGCGTGAACGTGTCGAACCTCGTCGTTCGTTCGAAGGGCGGCGCGATCACGCTGGAAGGCACGATGCCGGCCCAGGACCAGATCGACAAGGCCGAAGCCGCGGCGAAGGACGTGAAGGGCGTGACGTCGGTCACGAACAAGCTGACGGTTCAGCAGCAGTGATGCCGGGCGGCGGCGCGCGAGCGCCGCGCGCGCTCGTTTCCAGGCGGGCCCCGGCATGCCGGGGCCCGTTTGCGCTTCAGAGGCCGCGGGCCGCGCGCGACGCGGCGGCGGACCGATAACGAAATCGAGGGGGCGGCGATGACGAGACTCGGGTGGGGCAGGCGGATGGGGTGGGGCGCGGTGCTGGCCGCGCTCGCGATGCTCGGTGCGTGCAACGGCGACGATACGGCCGAGCGCAATCGGCTGCCCGGCTTCGTGTCCGGCAGCGTGCGCACGACGGCCTACGACGGCGCGAGCGACGACCTGCTGACGGCCGGCCTCGGCAAGACGGGGCTGGCGGCGGCGAGTGCGCCCGGCTTCGCGAATCCGGCGCGGCCGACGAGCGCCGAGTTGCGCCGCCTCGCGATCTGGTCGAACTACCGTGCGCTCGTCGACATGAGCGCGAACGGCGGTTACGGCCGCTTCTGGGGGCCGAACGTCGATCTCGACGGCAACGACACGCTCGGCGAAGGCAAGATCCCCGGCACCGAATACCTCGCGTACTCCGACGACGGCAGCGGCACCAGGAACGTGACGCTGCTCGTGCAGGTTCCCGCCCGCTTCAATCCCGCGCAGCCATGTATCGTCACCGCGACGTCGTCGGGCTCGCGCGGCGTGTACGGCGCGATCTCCGCGGCCGGCGAGTGGGCGCTCAAGCGCGGCTGCGCGGTGGCCTACAACGACAAGGGCGGCGGCAACGGCGCGCACGAGCTCGGTACCGACACCGTCACGCTGATCGACGGCACGCTCGCCAACGCGGTGCTGGCCGGCACCGCGAGCCTGTTCACCGCGAACGTGACGAGCGGCGATCTCGCCGCGTTCAACAACCGCTTTCCGAACCGCTACGCGTTCAAGCATGCGCATTCGCAGCAGAATCCCGAGCAGGACTGGGGACGCGTGACGCTGCAGTCGGTCGAGTTCGCGTATTGGGCGCTCAACGAGCAGTTCGGGCCGCTGATCGACGGTTCGCATCACGGCGTGCGCTATCGCGCGGGCGACATCACGACGATCGCCGCGTCGGTCAGCAACGGCGGCGGCGCGTCGCTCGCGGCGGCCGAGCAGGACAGCCGCGGCTGGATCACCGCGGTCGTGGTCGGCGAGCCTCAGATCAACGTGCGGATGTCGCCGAATGCGGTCGTGCGCACGGGCGGCCAGCCGGTGCCGTCGTTCGGCCGGCCGCTGGCCGACTACGCGACGCTCGCGAACCTGCTGCAGCCGTGCGCGGCCGCGTCGGCGTCGCTCGCCGGCGCGCCGTACCTGAGCGCGCTGCCGGTCGCGACCACGCAGTCGATCCGCACCCAGCGCTGCGCGACGCTCGCCGCGGCCGGGCTCGTGTCGGGGGCCGACACGCAGAGCCAGGCGGCCGACGCGCTCGCGCAGCTCCACGCGGCCGGTTATCTGGCCGATTCCGACCTGCTGCAGGCGCCGATGTGGGATTCGCAGGCGATTCCGGCGATCGCGGTCACCTACGCGAATGCGTACACGCGCTCGCGCGTCACCGACAACCTGTGCAACTTCAGCTTCGCGACGACCGATCCGGCGACGGGCGCGGTCGCGGCGCCGGCTGCCTCGCCGATGCCGGCCGTGTTCGGCGTCGGCAACGGCGTGCCGCCGACGGCCGGCATCAACCTCGTGTTCAACAACGGCGCGGGTGTCGACCACCGGCTCGCGACGCCCGATGCGAGCTTCGCGGGCGCGCTGTGCCTGCGCCAGCTGTGGACGAACGGGATGCTCGGGATGCCCGCGAACGTCGATGCGGTACGCGTGAACGCGAACCTGCACGGCAAGCCGGCGATCATCGTGCAGGGCCGCAGCGACGCGCTCGTGCCGGTGAACCACGCGTCGCGCGCATACGTCGCGCAGAACGGCATCAGCGAAGCCGGGCGCAGCCAGCTCGTGTTCTACGAGGTGACGAACGGCCAGCACTTCGACGCGTTCCTGCCGGTTGCGGGCTTCGACACGCGCTTCGTGCCGGTCCACTACTACAACCTGCAGGCGCTGAACCTGATGTGGCAGCACCTGAAGAACGGCGCGCCGCTGCCGCCGTCGCAGGTGATCCGCACGGTGCCGCGCGGCGGCAGCCCGGGCGCCGCGCCGGCGCTGACGAGCGCGAACCTGCCGCCGATCTCGGCCGCGCCGGGCGCGAACGCGATCACGACCGGCGCCGGCGCGATCGACGTGCCGCTCTGACGGCCGCCGCCGCGCCGCCCCCGCCAGGCCGGACAGTCGTCCGGCTTTTTTCTTTTCGTCGTCTGGAATCGGTCCCGTATAGCCTTTTATCGGATTGGCGAGCTCCGTAACAAATTGTTACTTTACGGCGGAAAATCCGGAACCTATTATGCGCCGGTATTTTCACTTAATTTAATAAATTCCAGATACGAGAATATTCCTTTCCGTTTAGTTAATCGATCCTTTCGATTTTGTTAAATCGGCTCGGGCTGCGCTTGGTCGCCGTTTGGCGATTAATCTGCATCTCGCCGAGGGGGTTCGTTCGTCTGTCTGAAGCGAAGGTTCCTTGCCGGGCATGCTTTGCGGGGCGTCTTATTGCCGTCGATTTTGTGCAAATGCGGATTGGCGGAATGAATCCGAATTGCTGCGGATTATTGAATTGTCGTTTGCAATGGAATTGCTTCCATTGTGCAGTCGCAAAAAATGGGTGGGGTAAATCATGCCGGTCGATATTCGTCGACCCGGTAAAAAACTCGGAGTGCGTCGCATAACGAATGCATTCCCGGTGCGGAGCGCCGGCGCAAATGATCCTTTGCGGCCGGCGGTATTTATCGTTCTGTTCGAGAGGCAATAATGACGACACGGAAGTCCTTGAAAGACGGTTTCGCGCTATTCGGAACGACCTTGAGCGTGCCGCTCGCCGCCGCAGCGGCCGCGGCGCTGCTCGTCACGGGGTGCGGCGGCGACGACGGGCCGAGCCCGACTGCTTCGGCCGCCGCGGCGGCCGCGACGTCCAGCGGCAGCACGCAGGCCAACACCAATGCGACGGCCGCCGCCGCGGCCGACCAGCCGTACGTCGACACCGACGTGTACGGCACCGGGCCGAACGACGCGGTCACGGATTCGACCGAAGGCGCGGCGGTCGTGCACCGCCAGGTCACGATCGGCGGCAAGACGATCAAGTACACGGCCACCACGGGCCACCTGACGACGATCGATCCGGTCACGTCGGCGCCGAACGCGAAGATGTTCTACGTCGCCTACACGCAGGACAACCCGGATCCGTCGAAGCCGCGCCCGGTCACGTTCTTCTACAACGGCGGCCCCGGCTCGTCGTCGGTCTACCTGCTGCTCGGCTCGTACGGGCCGAAGCGCCTGCAGTCGTCGTTCCCGAACTTCACGCCGCCCGCGCCGTACAAGCTGCTCGACAACCCGGACAGCCTGCTCGACCGCACCGACCTCGTGTTCATCAACCCGGTCGGCACCGGTTATTCGACAGCGATCGCTCCGGCGAAGAACAAGGATTTCTGGGGCACCGACCAGGACGCCCACTCGATCGACCGCTTCATCCAGCGCTACCTGACCAAGTACTCGCGCTGGAATTCGCCGAAGTTCCTGTATGGCGAGTCGTACGGCACCGCGCGCAGCGCGGTCGTGTCGTGGGTGCTGCACGAGGACGGCATCGACCTGAACGGGATCACGCTGCAGTCGTCGATCCTCGACTATGCGAACGCGCTGTCCGCGCCGGGCACGTTCCCGACGCTCGCGGCCGATGCGTTCTACTGGAAGAAGACGACGCTCAACCCGACGCCGACCGATCTCGACGCGTACATGATCCAGGCCCGCAACTACGCGGACAACACGCTCGCGCCGCTCGCGCAGAAGCCGAACCCGCAGGACGGCGGCTTCGTCAACGTGCGGCTGAACCTGAACCTGCAGACCGCGCAGCAGATGGGCGCGTACATCGGCACGGATCCGACGTCGCTGATCCAGACGTTCGGCAACCCGGCCGCGCTCGGCAACGTGCCGTCGTCGGACGACAACCCGCCGTACACGTTCTTCCTGACGCTCGTGCCGGGCACGCAGATCGGCCAGTACGACGGCCGCGCGAACTTCACGGGCAAGGGCATCGCGCCGTACATCCTGCCGAACTCGGGCAGCAACGATCCGTCGATCACGAACGTCGGCGGCGCGTACACGGTGCTGTGGAACAGCTACATCAACACCGACCTCAAGTACACGTCGACGTCGTCGTTCGTGGACCTGAACGACCAGGTCTTCAACAACTGGGATTTCAGTCACATCGACCCGACCGGCGCGAACAAGGGCGGCGGCAATACGCTGTACACGGCCGGCGACCTCGCATCGACGATGAGCGTGAACCCGGACCTGAAGGTGCTGTCGGCGAACGGCTATTTCGACGCCGTCACGCCGTTCCACCAGACGGAGCTGACGCTCGCGCAGATGCCGCTCGATCCGACGCTCAAGGCGCAGAACCTGACGATCAAGAACTACCCGTCGGGCCACATGATCTACCTGAACGACGCGTCGCGGACCGCGCTGAAGGGCGATCTCGCCAACTTCTACGACGGCATCCTCGCGAACCGTACCGCACTGCAGCGCGTGCTGAAACTGCAGGCGCGCACGCAGCAGCTCAAGCAGCAGAAACTGCAGCAGCAGGGGCAGTAAGCGGCGCGGGCGGCACGTCGCCGCCCCGGATGGACGACAGCCCGATCGGCGCAGGCCGGTCGGGCTGTTTTTTCCTGGGTCGCGGCGGATGAGCGGCGTATCGGAGGCGCCCGCCGGGAAAAGGCGCAACCGCGAGGGAAGGGCGACGCCGGAACCGCTTACGCGAGCACGAGCCTGACGCCGACCGCGACGAGCGTCGCGGCGAGCAGGTTGCGCAGCAGCCGCTCGGGCGCGCGCGCCGACAGCAGGCTGCCGATCACGATGCCCGGCAGCGAGCCGAGCAGCAGCGACAGCAGCATCGACCAGTCGACCGAGCCGAGCAGCCAGTGGCCCATGCCGGCGACCAGCGTGAGCGGTACCGCGTGCGCGATGTCGGAACCGACGATGCGGGTCGTCGCGAGCAGCGGATACAGCAGCAGGAGCACGGTGACGCCGATCGCGCCGGCGCCGACCGACGTCATCGACACGAGCACGCCGAGCACGGCGCCCGTCAGCACGGTCGACCACAGCGTGCGCGCGGGGCTCGGCGCGAGCGGGTTGCGCGCGGCGAACGCGGTGAGTTGCGGCCGGAAGATCAGCGCGATCGACGTGAGCAGCAGCGCGATGCCGAGCACGAGCTGGATCATCCGCGCGGTGCCGGGCGCATTCATCCCGTGCGTATGCAGCCACCACAGCGTGATGGCCGCGGCCGGCACGCTGCCCACCGCGAGCCGGCCGGTGATGCGCCAGTCGATCGACCCTTTCAGGCCGTGGACGAGCGTGCCGGTGGCCTTGGTCGCGGCCGCGTACAGCAGATCGGTGCCGACCGCCGTCGCGGGGTGCACGCCGAACAGCAGCACGAGGATCGGCGTCATCAACGAACCGCCGCCGACGCCCGTCAAGCCGACGAGAATGCCGACGAACAGGCCGGACAGGGAGTACAGCAGATCGATATGGGGAAGCGACATCGGAAGCAGGCGGTTATGCGGCGTTCTGCGGCGGCGCGTGGCTGCGGCGCGCGCGTCAAAGTCCGCCATTGTCGCAAATGTGGCGCGTCGGCGTACGACTGCGTTAAAAATAGGCCGGGAAAGCCCGCGCGACGGGCGGGCGGACGGCGGGGGCGCGGTCGTTCGGATGGGCGGTGCGGCCGATCGTGTGCGATCGGGCCAAACGCATGACGAATCCGGCGCGTGCCGCGCCCGGCATGCGTAAAAAAGGGCGCGACAGTGCGCGCCCCGGTTCGATGGCGGCGGCCGCCGCTCAGTGCATCGCGGGGCCGGTGCCTTCGACGGCTTCCTGCCGCCGGATGCGCAGCGCGAAGCCGATCAGCGCGGCCACGGCGGCGAACACCGCGCCGAATGCGAATGCCGCGTGGTAGCCGCCGTTCAGCGCGGCGAGCGGCGCGGCCTGCGCGGCCGCGAGCACATCGGTGCGGGCGGCCGCGAGGCTCGCGAGCACCGCGAGGCCGAGCGCACCGCCCATCATGAACGCGGTATTGACGATCCCCGACGCCAGCCCCGAATCGGCAGGATCGACGTCGCTCATCGCGGCGAGCAGCATCGGGTTGAACGCGACGCCCGCGCCGATGCCGAGCAGCGTCATGCCGGGCAGCACGTGCAACACGAAGCCGCCGTCGACCGGCGCGCGCGAGAACAGCGCGAGGCCGCAGGCCGCGATCAGCAGGCCGGCCGCGATCGGGCCACGGATCCCGAAGCGCATCACGATCCGCGCCGACAGCCCGAGCGAGAACGCGGCCATGATCAGGTTCGCCGGCAGGAACGCGAGCCCGACCTGCAGCGGCCCGTATTGCAGCACGCGCTGCATGTACAGCGCCGACAGGAAGAACCACGCGAACATCGCGGCCGCCCACAGCACGGCGATCACGTTCGCGAGCGCGACGTTGCGCGCGGCGAACAGCGAGAGCGGCATCAGCGGATGCGCGCTGCGCGCCTCGATCGCGATGAACAGCGCGAGCAGCACGGCGGCCGCGCCGATCAGCGCGACGGTCTGCGTCGACAGCCAGCCGGCCTCGTTGCCGCCGACGATCCCGTAGACGGCCAGCATCAGGGAAGCGGTCACGGTGATCGCGCCCGCGACGTCGAGCCGCGCGGCGCCGGCCGGCGCGCGCCTGCGCGGCAGCAGCGCCGCGCTCATCGCATAAACCGCGATGCCGATCGGCAGGTTGACGAGGAAGATCCAGTGCCACGACAGCGAACTCGTCAGCAGCCCGCCGAGCAGCACGCCGATGCTGCCGCCGCCCGCGCAGACGAAGCCGTAGACGCCCATCGCGCGTGCGCGCTCGCCGGGCTCGGTGAAGAGATTCATGATCAGCGACAGCGAGACGGCCGACACCACCGCGCCGCCGAGCCCCTGCACCGCGCGCGCGGCGATCAGCATCGTCTGCGATTGCGCGAGGCCGCATGCGAGCGACGCGAGCGTGAACGCGACGAGGCCCGCGAGAAACATGCGCCGCTGGCCGTACAGGTCGCCGAGCCGGCCGCCGAGCAGCAGGCAGCCGCCGAACGTCAGCAGGTACGCGTTGACGACCCACACGAGGGCCGTTTCGGTGAAATGGAGGTCGGTGCTGATCGACGGCAGCGCAACGTTCACGATCGTGCTGTCGAGCACGATCATCAGCACGCCGAGACAGAGAACGATCAGCGCGTACCAGCGTTTCACGCCGTGGATCCCGTGAGTCATGGGCTCGCAGCCTTCTGACAGTTATTTGAAGGGATGCATTGTAGACGTCATCGGTGCGCGCTTCCTGCCGGTTTGTGGCAGGAGCGTCGCGTAGTGGCACGCATCCGCGGACGGGCGGGCCGGACGCATCGACGCGCGTTACGCGCGCGCCGGCAGTGCGCAGCCGTCGGGGCCGCAGGCGGCCGCGTCGGCGCCGTCGAGTTCGACGATGCCGTCGCGCCACGCCTGGTCGAGCGCCTGCGCGAAGGCGTCGGCCGGCTGCGCGCCCGACACCGCGTAGCGGCCGCCGAACACGAACAGCGGCACGCCGCGCCCGCCGATCTGCGCGGCGCGCGCGATGTCGGCTTCGACTTCGTCGCGGTACGCATCGCTGCGCAGCACGGCTTCGACGGCCGCGCGTTCGAGCCCCGCCTCGACCGCGAATTCGGTCAGCGCCGCGTGATCGAACAGCGAGCCGTGTTCGCAGAAATACGCGCGGTACAGCCGTTCGGTCAGCGCGTGCGCGCGGCCCGTCGCTTCCGCGAGCTTCACGAGCCGGTGGCCGTCGAGCGTATCGCCGACGAGCGTGCCGGGCAGGTCGTAGCGCAGTCCGACGCTCGCGGCCGCATCGGTCACCTGGCGCAGCATCTGGTCGACCTGCGCGGGCGACATCCGGTATTTGCCCGCGAGCATGACCTCGACCGGCTCGACCGGCTGGCCGGGCATCAGCCGGTACGCGCGCAGCACGACGTCGACGCGATCGGCGTGCGCGAACGCGGCGAGCGCCTCGTCGAAGCGGCGCTTGCCGATCCAGCACCACGGGCAGATCAGGTCGGACCAGATTTCGACGGTCAGGGTCGGGCGGGCAGTCGGGGCGGGAGCAGTCGTCATGGGCGGTTCCGGGCGGCAATGAAATGTAACCGTGATTGTATCATTTCGTGCTTCGACACCGCCGGTCGCGCGAAGCTTCGTGTGGAGCGGGGGCGCGCCCGGCGTACCACGAAGCATAGACAGGGAAACGGCATCCCGATAGCGACGACCGAGGCGGCCGTCGTGCGCTCGCCGCAGGGCGCTTACGCGTCGCCCTGCGTTTCCTTCAGGTGCTTGAGGTGTTTGTAGACCGTCGCGCGCCCCATCCCGAGGACGTTCGCGACGTAGTTGGCCGCGCTCTTGCCGCGGAACGCGCCTTCCGCGTACAGCGCCTCGACGAGCTCGCGCCGGTGCTCGCGCGTGAGCCCGTTCAGCCCGACCTGCCGCTCGCGCAGCCAGCCGTGCAGGAACGTGTTGATGCGCTCCTGCCAGTCGTCGCGGAACAGCTCGTCGGGCTGAGCGACGACGCCCGCGCCCTTGATGAACAGGTCGAGCGTCGCGCGCACCTCGTCGAACACCGCGATGTTGAAGTTGATGCACATCATCCCGGCCGGGCGGCCTTCGTCGTCGAACAGCACGTTGCTGACGCAGCGCATCCGCCGGCCGTCCCAGTTCAGCTTCTCGTACGGGCCGATCACGCGTTCGCGCGCGGAATGATCGATTTCCTCGAGCGCGGAATCGTCGCCGACCTCGCGCTTGGACAGGTTGTTCGCGAGATACAGCACGGTCTGGTCGTGCAGGTCGTGGATCACGACTTCCGCGTACGGGAAGAACAGCGCGGCGATACCGTCGGCGATCGGCGCATAGCGGGTGAGCAGCAGGTCTTTGACGGGGGATTTCTTCTTGCGCATCGGTGTCGCCATCTCGGGTGGGCGGGGGCCGGGCAGCGCATCGGGCCGGCGCACGGGCATACCGGTGGCCGGCATGCCCGTGCGCCCGCGCGCGGCCGCCGCGGCGGTTGCGCCATTGTATCGGCCCCGCGCGCGCGCCGCTCATGCGTGCGTCAGGTGCGTGTACAGCGCGTGGGCGATCGCGATGTCCTCGAGCCCGAGGCCGATCGAGCGGAAGAACGCGTGACGCGTGCGCGACGGCGCCGCGCAGGTGCCGGCGACGAGCGCGGGCAGGTCGCCGACGATCCGCCCGGCATCCCAGCCGTGATCGGCCGTCGCGATCTGCATTTCGCCGGCGCTGGCGGGCGTCGTGTGCCGGTAGTCGCAGTAGACATCCATGTCGGGCAGCCAGGCGGGCGGGATTTCGTGCGCGCGCACGACGTTCGTGCTGATCGACGTGACGAGCGCCGGGCGCGTGAGCATCCCGTCGCCGAGCACGGGCGTGCCCGACGACGTGCACAGCATCACCACGTCCGCGTCGCGCACGCAGGCTGCGACGCTCGCCGCCGCACGGGCGCGCGGGTCGAGTTCGGCGAGCGTGGCCTGCAGCGCCGCGTTGCCGGCCAGCGCCGGCGAGTACACGCGAATCGTCTCCCAGTCACGCAGCGCCGCCGTGTGCCGCAGATGCGCGAGACCGACCGCGCCCGCGCCGACGATCGCGAGACGGCGTGCGTCGCGCGGCGCGAGGCAGTCGACCGCCAGCGCCGTCGTGCCGGCCGTGCGTTCGACCGTCAGCAACCCCGCGTCGCACCACATCAGCGGCTGGCCGGTCCGCATCGACATCAGCGCGGTCCAGGCCGTGACGATCGGTTTGCCGCCCGTCACGACGTACGGCGACAACTTCGCGCCGAACACCTGCGCATCGGCGAGCGCGCCGAGATACGTGATGAAGTCGCCGGCCTGGTCGGGAAACAGCGTGAGCGTCTGCGGCGGCTGCACCGCGCGCGCCGCGGCGAGCGACGCGAACATGCGGCGCAACGTGCCGAGCACGTCGAGCGACGGCAGGGCCGCGCGCACCGCGGCTTCGTCGACGGTCAGTGGCGGGGTCGGGGCGGTTTGCGTCATGGGGACATCTCCGGTCGGGGCCGGACAGGACGGTCTCGAAAGACGGTGTCCGGCGGTGTTTGTGATGGACGAAAAGTCTAATATAGACAAACAAGATCTGGAGAATTTTTCTTTTCGAGACCGTGTTTCGCCGTGGTTTTCCGGGAAAACATAGGTAAATCAACGGTGTTCGTCGTGGCGGGCACAAGCGGGGAGGTCACGCGACGACGCACGATCATCGTATCCCCTATAGTCTATAGTAGACTTTGAGTCTATATTTCGGCTGCGAGACACGGCACGTCGTGTTGCGGCGGCCGCCTGCATCGAATGCCGATCCGGCGCCTGTCCGACGGCGTCGTGCGACCGATCTTCCTCGCCTCAATCCGGAACAGAAGGACCGTCATGAACTGGAAGCTTTCCCTTTGCGCCGCTGCGGCGCTCGCGTGCGCCGCCGTCACGGCCCATGCGGAACAGACCACGCTGCGTTTCGGTATCGAAGCCGCCTATCCGCCGTTCGAGAGCAAGACGCCGGCCGGCCAGCTGCAGGGGTTCGACGTCGACCTCGGCAACGCGGTGTGCGCGAAGCTGAACGTGAAATGCGTGTGGGTCGAGAACGCGTTCGACGGGCTGATCCCGGCGCTGCAGGCGCGCAAGTTCGATGCGATCAATTCGGCGATGAACATCACCGCGAAGCGCAAGCAGAGCATCGATTTCACGCCGCCGATCTACGTGGTGCCGATCGTGATGGTCGCGAAGCGCGGCTCGCCGCTGCGGCCCGACGTCGCGAGCCTGCGCGGCAAGCACGTCGGCGTGCTGCAGGGTTCGTCGCAGGAGGATTTCCTGAAGGCGCACTGGGCCAATGCGGGCGTGGCCGTGGTGTCGTACCAGGATCAGGACCAGATCTACGCCGATCTCGTCGCGGGGCGGCTCGACGCGGCCGTCCAGGAAGCGCAGACCGCGCAGGACGGGTTCCTCGACAAGCCGGCCGGCCGCGACTACCAGATCGTCGGCGACGCGCTGAAGGATCCGGCGACGCTCGGCGAAGGCACGGGCTTCGGGATGCGCAAGGGCGACAAGGCGCTGCAGGCGAAGATCGTCGGCGCGCTCGATGCGCTGAAGAAGGACGGTACGCTGAGCGCGCTGTCGCAGAAGTACTTCAAGCGCGACATCATCGCGAAATAAGCACCGCCGCGCGCCGGCCGCGGTGCCGGCGCGCGGCGCATCGAATCTCGACGCAGGACGGGGAACCATGGATTTCGACGTCATCGTTCTGGGGGCCGGCATCGTCGGCGTGTCGTCGGCGCTGCACCTGCAGGATCGCGGGCTGCGCGTCGCGCTCGTCGATCGGCGCGCGCCCGGCGAGGAAACCAGCCACGGCAATGCCGGGCTGATCGAACGCTCGTCGGTCGTGCCGTACGCGTTTCCGCGCCGGCTCGGCACGCTGCTGCGCTACGCGCGCAACCGTTCGGTCGATCTGTACTGGGACTACCGCGCGCTGCCCGCTTATGCGGGCTGGCTCGCGCGGTTCTGGCGCGAATCGTCGCCGCAGCGGCTCGCGGCCGCCGCACGCGACCTGCTGCCGCTCGTCGCGGCGAGCGTCGTAGAGCACGACGCGCTGCTCGCGCGTACCGATGCCCAGCCGCTCGTGCACGACGGCGGTTGGATCGAGGCGTTCCGCTCGCCCGCGCTGTTCGATGCCGAAGCGCGCGCGCAGCAACGCGTGGCTGTCGAGCACGGCCTGCGGATGGCCGTGCTCGACGCGCGTGCGCTGCGCGAGCGCGAGCCCGGCATCGGCGACGCATTCTGCGGCGCCTTCCACTGGCAGGACCCAAAGACCGTGTCGAGCCCGGGCGGACTGACCAAGGCCTACGCGCGGCTGTTCGAGCGCGACGGCGGCACGTTCGCGCTCGGCGACGCGAGGACGCTCGCGCAGGTGGACGGCGGCTGGCGGGTCGGGTCCGAACACGGGCCGATTTCGGCACGTTCGGCCGTGGTCGCGCTCGGACCGTGGTCCGATCATGTGTTCGCGCCGCTCGGCTACCGCATTCCGCTGCGCGCGAAGCGCGGCTATCACATGCATTACCGGCCGACGCGCACGCCGCTGAACGTGCCCGTGTGCGATACCGAGGAAGGATTCGTCGTCGCGCCGATGGAGGGCGGCCGCCTGCGGCTCACGACCGGCGTCGAGATCGCGCTGCGCGGTGCGCCGCCGACCGGCGTGCAGCTCGCGCGCGCCGAACCGCTGGCGCGCGACGCGTTCGGCATCGGCGAGCGGCTCGATCCCGAGCCGTGGCTCGGGATGCGGCCGTGCACGCCCGACATGCGGCCTGTGATCGGGCCCGCGCCGCGCCATCGCCATCTGTGGTTCGCGTTCGGTCATTGCCACCACGGGCTCACGCTCGGCCCCGCGACCGGGCGCCTGCTCGCCGAAATGATGACCGGCGCGCCGACCTACATCGATCCCCGTCCATACCGGCCCGCGCGCTTCGGTTGACCGGCGACGCTACGCGGCGAAGCGGCGCCTGCCGCCGCCGCCGTGCGTCGCGTCACGCGCGCCGATCACGAGAGGGCATTCACAGTATTTCATTCTGCTGTCCGGATAATCGAGAGCCGCGTGATCGAAAATGATCTGCGTAATCGTCAAGAAAGAAAATCGCGAATCAAAAAATTAGTAAATCAGCGATTTATCAATGCATTTTCATATCGGTGAAATGCGTAATGGGCAGCCGTCCATGACGGTATCGGGCACCATCGCGACCGGCTGTTCCGGCGCCGCGCGGAATGTACCGGAACACGTTACTGCGGGGCTCGCAAACGTTACGTTACATCCACGCCCTGTCCGCCTTTTTTCATCAGACGATTGATGCCCGTCAATCCCTGGGCAGCCCCTGAATTTCGTCTGAAATCGATTAAAAAATCGTTATTTCCAGTCAATAGGCTGACGAATCCATCCTTTTTTTGAATTGGCACGCTTCGTGCAATCCGTCCCCATGCTTTATCAACGTAGTGCCAACCGAGATAGGGAAAATAACGATGAGACACAATCTTAAATTGACGGGTGTGGCGCTGTCGGTCGCGACGGTGTTCGGGGTACTGGCTTCGGGTTCCGCAGTGGCGGGTGCCCTCGATTCGCTGCCGATCCCGCAAGTGATCGTCAACCCGCCGACGAACAGCGTGTCGGTCGGGCTGGTCGCCACGGGCACGTCGCCGCTGGGCTCGGTCACCGTGACGGCGGGCGGGTCGGGCGCGATCCAGACGTCGCTCGGCGATCCGGGACAAGTGCTGTCGGGAGCCGTGGGGGCGGTGACGGGCGCACTCGGCGGCGGCACGGTGCAGCCGCTCGCACCGGTCCAGGGTGTGTTGAACCAGGTGACGGGGGCGCTGAATGGCGGCAACCCGGCAAGCGCGCTGACCGGTGCGTTGAATACGGCGACGGGGACGCTGAGCAATGCGGTTGGCACCGTAACGGGCGCATTGGGGAATGTCGGCGGCGGTTCGAACCCGCTGGCGCCGGTGCAGGGCGTGGTGAATCAGGTGACGGGCGCGCTCGGCGGCGGCAATCCGGCCGGTGCACTGACGGGCGCCCTGAATACGGCGACCGGCGCGCTGAGCAATGCGCTCGGCACCGCGACGGGCGCGCTGGGCGGCATCGGCGGCGGGTCGAACCCGCTGGCGCCGGTTCAAGGTGTGGTGAATCAGGTCACGGGTGCGCTCGGTGGCGGGAACCCGGCTGGCGCGCTGACCGGAGCGCTCGGTACGGTGACGGGGGCACTGGGCGGTATCGGCGGCGGGTCGAGCCCGCTGGCGCCGGTGCAAGGTGTGGTGAATCAGGTCACGGGTGCGCTTGGTGGCGGGAACCCGGCTGGCGCGCTGACCGGTGCGCTCGGCACGGTGACGGGCGCACTGGGCGGTATCGGCGGCGGGTCGAGCCCGCTGGCGCCGGTGCAGGGTGTGGTGAACGGGCTTACGGGGTCGATTGGTGGCGGCGATCCGGCTGGCGCACTCACGGGTGTCGTCAACACGGTGACGGGGGCGCTAGGTAATCTCGGCAGCGGCTCGAACCCGCTGGCACCGGTGCAAGGCGTCGTGAACGGTGTCACGGGCGTACTCGGTAGCGGGAACCCGGCAGGTGCCTTGACCGGCGCACTTGGTACGGTCACGGGGGCACTGGGCGGTATCGGCGGCGGCACGAATCCGCTGGCGCCCGTTCAAGGTGTGGTGAATCAGGTGACGGGCGCGCTCGGCGGCGGCAACCCGGCTGGCGCGCTGACCGGCGCCCTCGGTACGGTCACGGGCGCACTGGGCGGCATCGGCGGCGGCACGAATCCAATTACCCCGATCCAGAACATCGTCAACCAGGTCACGGGTACGCTTGGCGGCGGCAATCCGGCCGGCACGCTGAGCAACGCGGTCAACACGATCACGGGCTCGCTCGGCAACCTCGGCGGCGCCGGGAGCCCGCTGGCACCGGTGCAAGGCGTCGTGACGCAACTCGCGGGCACGCTCGGCAACGGCAATCCGGCCGGCGAGCTGACGAACGCGCTGAACGCCGTGACGGGTGCGCTCGGCGGCGCGAATCCGCTGGCGCCGGTGCAGGGCGTCGTGAACCAGGTCGTCGGCACGCTGTCGGGTGCGGGCGGCGGCAGCCCGATCGCGCCGATCACGAACCTCGTCAACGGCCTGCAGAACGCGCTGCCCGCTGGCAATCCGGCCGGTGCGCTGACCGGCGCACTGGGTTCGGTCACGGGCGCCCTCGGCAACCTCGGCGGCGCGAACCCGCTGGCGCCGGTGCAAGGTGTCGTCAACCAGGTCGTCGGCACGCTCGGCGGGAGCAATCCGGCCGGCACGCTGAGCAACGCGGTCGGGACGGCCACGGGCGCCCTCGGCAACGCGGTCGGCTCGGTTGCGGGTGCGCTCGGCGCGCTGGGCGGCACGAACCCGCTGGCGCCGGTACAGGGTGTCGTCAACCAGGTCGTCGGGACGCTCGGCAACCTCGGCGGCACGAACCCGCTGGCGCCGGTGCAAGGCGTCGTGAACCAGGTCGTCGGCGCGTTGTCGGGCGCGGCGGGCAGCAGCCCGATCGCCCCGATCACGAACCTCGTGAACGGCCTGACGGGCGGCGGCAACCCGGCCGGCGCACTGACCGGTGCACTCGGCTCGGTGACGGGTGCACTCGCGAACGGCCCGGCAGCCCTCGGCCAGGCGGCCGGTGCGCTGTCGGGCGCGGCCGGTTCGACGGCAGCGGCGGGCGGCAGCCTGCTCGGCTCGGGCGCGAACGCGGCCGGCGGCACGGCGGGTGCAGTCGGCTCGCTGCTGACGACGGGCGCCAACGCGACGGCGACGGTCGTCAATGCGGCCGGCACGTCGGTGGGTACGGCGCTCGGTTCCGCGCCGAGCCTGTCGGTGACGCCGCATTCGGGCAATAGCGCGCCGAACAACCCGCTCGCACCGGTGACGTCGCTGCTCCAGTCTCTGACCGGCGCACTGCCGAAGTAAGGGCCGGATCCGCACGGCGGCGCCGCATGGCCGCCGTGCGCCGCGCTCGCGCAACGCGGCATGACAGCGATGTCATGCCGCGTTGTCTTTTCGGGCTTCCCGCTGTCTTGCGTCGCATGAGCAACCGCCGCCGACTATTTCAACGCGGCATGGAATAACCGGTTCCCGCCGTCCGTTTACCTACCGAGTTCCGGCCCGGCCCGCCGGCGGGATAATGGTCGCAACGAAACCGATCGTCCCGTCCGGCGGCGCCGTGCCGCCAGGCCCTGCCAAGGAGAACGGGAATGAAACGGATGCTCTTTGCCGCCGCGCTGACGGCGGCGATCGTGCGGCCGGCGGCCGCGGAACCGCCTCAGGTGAGCGACGGGAAACTGGTCGACGAGGCACACATGACGCTGTACGTGTTCGATCGCGATGCGCCCGGCAAGAGCGCGTGCGACAGCGCGTGTGCGGCCAACTGGCCGCCCGCGATCGCGGACGCGTACGACAAGGCATCGGGCGCACTGAGTCTCGTCGCGCGGGACGATGGCAAGAAGCAATGGGCGTACCGCGGCCGCCCGCTGTATCGCTGGAAGATGGACCGCAAGGCGGGCGACGCGGGCGGCGACGGGATCGGCGGCATGTGGCACGTCGCGCACCCGTGACCGCGCGGCGATGCGGATGCGCAAGGCTTCCTGATGAGCTACGAATCGGATCTGCTGGTGTGGCTGCCGCGTCTCACGCGCTATGCGCGTGCGCTGACGGGCGACCGCGCGTGGGCGGACGATCTCGTGCAGGACACGCTCGAGCGTGCGCTGAACCGGCCGCCGCGCGACGGCGGCAACCTGCGCGCGTGGCTGCTGACGCTGTTGCGGCACCGTTTCATCGACCAGTTGCGCGCGCGGCACGAGATCGCGGTCGACGATGCGACCGCGCCGTGGCAGACGATGGCCGCGCCGGCCGGCGAGATCGGCGGGCTGGTGCTGCGCGACGTGCAGCGCGCGTTGTACCGGTTGCCGGTCGAGCAGCGCGAGGTGCTGCTGCTGGTCGCGCTTGAAGAATTGAGCTATCGCGACGCCGCGCAGGTACTCGGCGTACCGGTGGGCACGGTGATGTCGCGGCTCGCGCGGGCGCGCGCGCAGATGCGCGCACTGCTGTCGGACGAGCCGTCGGCGCACGGCACGGCCGCGTTACGGGTGATCGGGAAAACATGATGGACGATCCGCACAAGCCTTCGAACGGGCGGGACGAGGACGCGTCGGCGCAACTGCTGTCCGCGTTGCTGGACGGCGAGCTGTCCGGGAGCGAGCGGCGCGAGATGCTCGAGCGCCTGCAGTCCGATCCGGAGGAGGCCGAACGATTCGCGCATTATCGCGCGCAGCGCGACGCGCTGAAGGCGCTGTTCCCGCTGCCGGGCGCGGCCCCCGCGCTGTTCGTGCAGCGTCGCGCGCCGCGCCGTCGTGCCTTCGCGTATGCGTTCGCGGGGCTGGCCGCCGGGCTGCTGATCGGCGTTGCGCTGCCTGCGGGCTGGCTGGCGATCGGCCGCGACCCGGCGTTCGCCGCGCGCGCCGATGTCGCGTATGCCGTGTACGCAGCCGATCGCGACCATCCGGTCGAGGTCGGCGCGGGCGATCCCGCGCATCTCGCCGCGTGGTTGTCGGCGCGCGTCGGACGGCCCGTGCGCGCCCCGTCGCTCGACGAATACGGCTACGTGCTGCTGGGCGGCCGGTTGCTCCCCGGCGATGGCGGGCCGGCCGCGCAGTTCATGTACCAGCGCGCGGACGGCGCACGCGTGACGCTTTACGTGACCGCCTACGATGCGCGGCATCTCGCGCCGCAGTCGATGTCGGCCGACGGCCGCTACACGTATTTCTGGTCGGATCGCGGCATGGGTTATGCGTTGTCCGGCCGCGGCGACGAACGGCGCCTGCGCGCGCTCGCGATCGAGGCGTGCGGCGCGCTCGGCGGCCCGACCGACGCGTGGAAGAGCTGACGCGTACCACCGGCAGGGAGCAGGCGATGAAGACGACGATGACGAAGGTGCTCGTGGCGGCGGCGCTCGCCGCGGGTGCGACCCTCGCGCGGGCGGACGGCGACGCGCCCGTGCGCGTGCCGGTCGACGCCGACGGCGTGCAGCGGGTCGCCATCGTCGGCGGCAGCTATTTCTTCCGGCCGAACCATGTGATCGTGCGCGCGCACGTGCCGGTCGAGCTGACCGTGTCGGCGGAGCCGGGCGTCGTGCCGCACAGCTTCGAGATCGCTGCGCCGCCGCAAGCAGGCATGGCGGTGCGCACCGAGCTCGGCACGACGCCGAAGACGTTCCGCTTCACGCCGGCGCAGCCGGGCCGGTTCGCCTACTATTGCACGCATCGGCTGCTGTTTTTCAGGAGCCATCGCGAGCGCGGAATGGAAGGCGTGCTCGATGTCGAGGCGGCGCCGTGATCGCCGCGTTGCTGGCCGCGAGCCTGATAGGAGCGAGCATGACAGCCGACCCCGTGACCGTCGCCCAGGCGCATTTCGACCACGTCCGCTCGTATCGCGCGACGATCCGCTCGTCGGCGCGCGGTGGCGAACACACCGAAATCCGCTACGCCTACCTGAAACCGGGCTTCGTCCGGATGGATTTCGTGTCGCCGCATCGCGGCGCGGTGCTCGCGTACGATCCCGGCGACGGCAAGGTGCGGCTGCGCCCGTTCGGCGCGCACGCGCCGCCCGCGCTGACGCTGTCGCCGTCCAATCCGCTCGTGCGCGACCGCAGCGGCCACCGGGTCGACCGGTCGGACGTCGGCGAACTGCTGCGCAACGTGCATGCGCTGCAGCAGGGCGGCGCGACGGTGACCGAAGGCGAGGAGGCCGTCGGCGGCCGGACCGCGCTGCGCGTGTCGGTCACCGGCGCACCCGCGCACGCGGTCGACGGCGTGCATCGCTACCGGCTGTGGCTGGACGCCGGGGACGGCTTTCCGCTGAAGGTCGTCAGCTTCGCCGACGGCGACGACGTGCCGCTCGAAACCGTGACGCTCGACGACGTCGAAATCGACGTCGCGTTCCCCGAGCGTTTCTTCGCACCTTGACCGACGAGTGGGCGCGTGTCCGTGACGGACATGCCGGAGGCTGCATGGCGGAATACCGGTTCTCGACGACCTGGCGCGTGGACGCGCCGCTCGCGGCGGTCTGGGACGCGATCTACCAGGTCGACCGCTGGCCCGACTGGTGGAAGGGCGCCGTGCGCACCGTCGAGATCGAGCATGGCGACGCGCGCGGCGTCGGGGCGCTGCACCGGTATACGTGGAAGGGCGCGTTGCCGTACCGGCTGACGTTCGACATGCGCGTGCGGCGCGTCGAGCGGCCGCATGCGCTCGAAGGCCGCGCAAGCGGCGCGATCGAAGGCGACGGGCGTTGGTCGTTCGCCGGCGACGGCGCGCACACCGTCGTGCGCTACGACTGGCACATTCGCACGCAGGTGCGCTGGATGAACTGGCTCGAGCCGCTCGCGCGCCCGCTGTTCCGCTGGAATCACGACGTCGTGATGCGCGAAGGCGCGAAGGGGCTCGCGCGATTGCTGGGGGCGGCCGTCGAGACGGATGGCCGGACCTTCCGGCCGCTGTCCGGCGCAGGCTGCGCCGATGCGTAGCAGCGCGTGAGGACGCGCGTCGCGTCGGTCAGCGCGCGTACGCCATCACCGCGCCGTCCACCGCCAGCGCGATGCGTTCGCCGACGGCCGGGCACCGGTGTCCCGGCACGCGGATACGCACGAGCACGTCGCGATCGGCATCGAGGCGTGCGAGCACGTCGGCATCCTGGCCCGCGAACTGCGCGGCTTCGACGCGCGCCGTCCGACCGCGCGCCGCGCCGGCCTGCGCGACCGGCACGATGCCGATCTGCTCGGGACGCAGCATCGCGTCGGCCGGCCCGTCGGGCAGCGGGGCGACGAGCGGCAGCTCGCCGAGCGCACAGGCGATGCGCGCATCGCGCACGTGACCCGCGAGCAGCACGGCCTGCCCGACGAACGACGCGACGTCGCGCGTGACGGGCTGCCGGTACAGCATCTGCGGCGCGGCCGTCTGCACGAGCCTGCCTTGCCACATCACCGCGACTTCGTCGCCGAGCGTCATCGCCTCGGGCTGGTCGTGCGTGACGAGCACCGACGTCGCGCCGGCCGCGGCAAGCGCGTCGGCCACCGCGCTGCGCGTTTCATGGCGAAGCGACGTGTCGAGCGCGGAGAACGGTTCGTCGAGGATCACGAGCGAGGGCTCGGGCGCCAGCGCGCGCGCGAGGGCCACGCGCTGCTGCTGGCCGCCGGACAGCTGCTGCGGCGCGCGGCTCGCATACGACGCCGGCAGCCCGACCATCTCGAGCAGTTCGTCGACGCGGTGATGGCGGCGCCGTGCCGCGCGCGGCAGCCCGAACGCGATGTTGTCGGCCACCGACAGGTGCGGAAACAGCGCGCCTTCCTGCGGCACGTAGCCGATCCGGCGCCGTTCGGGCGGCAGGTGCACGTCGGGGGCGGCCACGCGGCGTCCGTCGATCTCGACGGTGCCGCGCTCGGCGCGCTCGAAGCCGCACAGCACGCGCAGCAGCGTCGTCTTGCCGCTGCCGGACGGGCCTAGCAGCGCGAGGCGCGAGCCGCGCCGTACCGTGAGATCGATGTCGTGCAGGACGGTATGCGATCCGAACGATTTCGACAGGCCGTGGATGCGTAGTTCGCTCATGGGCGGTTCCGGGAAAAAGGGCGATGCTCAGTCGCGCACCGACGCGCGGCCGAGCAGCAGGAACAGCAGTCCCGATGCGCCGAGCGACAGCGCGACGAGCAGCGCCGCGTACGGTGCCGCGGCCGCGAACGCGAGCGTCGCCGTATCGCTCCATACCTGCGTGGCGAGCGTGCGTGTGCCGATCGGCGACAGCAGCAGCGTCGCGTTGAGTTCGGTGACGACCGAGATGAACACCATCGTCGCGGCCGCACCGAGGCCGGGTGCCGCGAGCGGCAGCACCACGCGCGTGAGCGTTGCGCGCCAGCCGAGGCCGAGCGAGCGTGCGGTTTCCTCGAGCCGGACCTGCACGTGCGACAGCGCCGCGCGCACGCTCACGACCGCGAGCGGCAGGAACAGGATCGCGTACGCGGCGACGAGCGCCGGCGCGCTCTGGTAGAGCGGCTGCAGCAGCCGCACCGTGATCGACACGATCGCGAGCGCGACGACGATGCCCGGCACGCCCTGCACGGTCATCGCCGTGCGCTCGAGGAGCGTCGCGACGCGGCCCGGATAACGGACCAGCAGGAACGCGAGCGGCAGCGCGAGCAGCGTGGTAACGGCTGCCGCCATCAGGCCGTAGCTGGACGATGCGAGCGTGGCTTGCCACAGCAGTTCGGGCGACACGTCGGCCGGCGTGACGGCGGCAGCCCCTTGTTGCGTGAGCCAGTAGCCGATCATCGCGAGCGGCACGCCGAGCGTCGCGGCCGCGAGCGCGGCGAATGCGACGGTGACGGGGCCGCGCCACCGGCCGAGCGGATAACGCATCGCGACGCGGCGTGCGGCGCGGTGCGTATGACCGTAGCGCGCGTGGCCGCGAGCGCGCGCCTCGATCGCGAGGCACAGCAGGCACAGCGCGATCAGCACGCAGCCGAGCAGCGATGCGCCGCCGCCGTCGAACGCGGTGCGGTACTCGGCATAGATCTCGGTCGTGAACGTGCGAAAGCGCAGCAGCTGGAACGCGCCGAATTCGGACAGCACGCCGAGCGCGACGAGCAGCATCCCGCCGCACAGCGCGGGGCGCAATTGCGGCAGCACGACGCGAAAGAACGTCTGCCACGGCGGGCAGCCGAGCGTGCGCGCGCTTTCTTCGAGCGCGGGGTCGAGCTCGCGCAGCGCGGCGGCCACCGGCAGGTAGACGAGCGGGAAGTACGCGGACGTCAGCACGATCAGCGCGCCGGCGAAGTCCTGCAGGTCGAGGCTCAGCGACACCCACGCGTAGCTCGTGATGAACGGCGGCACCGCGAGCGGGGCCGCGGCGAGCGCGGTCCACAGCGGCCGCGCGGGCAGGTCGGTGCGCTCGATGAACCACGCGGCCGCGGTGCCGAGCAGCGCGCATGCGAGCGTCGCGGCGCATGCGATCGACAGCGTGTTGACGAGCAGCTCGCCGACGAGCGGGCGCCACAGCAGCGCGATCGCATCGTCGACGCCGAAGGTGGCCGCGCGGTACAGCGTGAAGGCGAGCGGCAGCAGGATCGCGAGCGGCCCGCACGCGGCCGCGGCGACGAGCGCGCGCGACGGGCGCCGACGCGTCGCGGGGCGCGCTGCGTCGCGCGCGATGCGCGCCGTGCGGGACACGGCGTCGCTCACGGTCAGAGCAGGCCGGCCTGGCGCAGCAGCTTGCCGGCCTGGCTGTCGTCGCCGAGCTGTTCGAACGTCAGTGCCGGCGGGCTCAGTTCGTTGAACGGCTTCAGGATCGGATCGGGGGCGACGCCCGGATGCAGCGGATACTCGAAGCTGATGTGGCCGTTCGCCATCAGTTTCTGCGCGCGCTCGCCGACAAGATACGCGACGAACTTCTGCGCATCGGCCTGGTGCTTCGATGCCTTCATCACGGCGGCGCCCGACACGTTCACGGCTGCGCCGACGTCATGGTTGCCGAAGTGGTGGATCGCACTTTTCGTCGACTTGTCGCCGAGCTCCGCGTGCAGGCGGTCCCAGTAGTAGTTGTTGATGATGCCGGTTTGCACGCCGCCGCGGTTGACGGCCGCCGTCACGCCTTCGTCGTCGTCGAAGATCTGCGCGTTGGCCTTCAGGCCCTTCAGCCATTGCAGCGTCGCGGCTTCGCCGTGCAGCGCGAGCACCGCGCTCACGAGCGGCAGGAAGTCCGCATCGCTCGGCGCGACGCCGACCTTGCCCTTCCATTCCGGTTTCGCGAGATCGAGCAGCGACGCGGGCAGTTGCTGCGGCTGGAGTTTCGCGGTGTTGTAGACGAGCACGTTCTCGCGCGCGAGCACGCCGACCCAGTTGCCGTCGGCCGGGTTGAAGCGGGCGGGGACCGCCTGCAGCGTCGCGCCGTCGGTCTTCGCGAGCAGGCCCTTGCGGTCGAGCAGCACGAGTTCCGGCGAGTTCTCGGTGAAGTACACGTCGGCCGGCGTGCGGTCGCCTTCCGCGACGATCTGCGCGGCGAGCGCCGGGCCTTCGCCCGAGCGCACCTTCACGGTGATGCCGCTTTGTGCCTCGAAGTCCTTGACGAGCTGGTTGACGACCTGCTCGTGCTGCGCGTTGTACAGCGTGAGCGTCGCGGCGTGCGCGCGCGTGGCGTGCAGCGCGCCGGTCAGCATCAGCGCGGCGGCGGCCGCGGCGATCAGGTGCCGCAGCGGGCGGCTAACGGGAAAAGTGTTCATGTCGTCGTCGTGAGTTGCATCCGGGCGGGCCGGGGAAATGGGGCGTGGCGTCGCGATGCCGTTACGCTTCGAACAGCGCGGCGCCGATGTACGAACCGGGTTGCGCGCCCGGCGGACACGCGAAGATCGCGCTGCCGACGTGCGTGGTGAACTGGTTCATGATGTCCAGCTTCGCGAGCTTCTCGTTGATCGGGATGAAGCCGCGGCGCGGGTCGCGCTGGTGCGCGACGAACATCAGTCCCGCGTCGTACTCGGTCTGCTGGCGCCACGGCGGCCAGCGCTCGATGTAGAAGTTCGTGCTGTCGTTGTACGAATACGCGCGGCGCAGGATCTGCGCGCCGTTGTTCACCTGCGGCGATGCGAGACGCGCGTGCGCGTTGTCGGGGATCACCGGATTGCCGTCCTTGTCGACCGCGTCGAGGTCGAGCGCCTCGAACTCGTGCTGGCCGCCGATCGGTGCGCCGCTGTATTTCTTGCGGCCGAACACCTGTTCCTGGAAGCCGAGCTCGGTGTTGTCCCAGTGTTCGAGCGTGATGCGGATGCGGCGCACGACCGTGTAGGTGCCGCCGTTCATCCACGCCGGGCCTTCGTTGCCGGCCCACACGAACGCGTTCATCGCGGCCGGATCGTCGCGCGACGGGTTCATCGTGCCGTCCTTGAAGCCCATCAGGTTGCGCGGCGTCTCGCCCGGCTTGCCGGACGTGAAGCCGGCCTGGCCCCAGCGCATCTGCACGGCCTTGCCGCCGAGGCGCACGAGCTGGCGCACCGCGTGGAACGCCACCTGCGCGTCGTTCGCGCACGCCTGGATGAACAGGTCGCCGCCGGTCTTCTCCGGAATCAGCTGGTCGCCGTTGAAGCGCGGCAGGTCGACGAGCGCGGCCGGTCGCTGCTTCGCGAGGCCGTAGCGGTCCTTGCCCGCGACCGCGAACAGGCCGGGCCCGAAGCCGAACGTGATCGTCAGCCGCGACGCGCCGATGCCGAGCGCGTCGCCCGAGTCGGCCGGCGCGACGTCGTCGCCGCCGGTCGCCGGCAGCGGCTGCGCGGGGTCGCCGCGCGTGAGGCGTGCGGCCGCGTCGGTCCAGATCTTCAGCAGCGCGATCACGTCCGCGCGTTGGGTCGTGGTGAGGTCGAGCGCCGCGAAATATGCGTTGCGCTGCTGCGGCGTCGTGATGCCGCCCTGGTGCTTGCCGTAGAACGGCTCGATGTCGTCGTCGTGCGCGTGCGCGCCCGGTGCGACCGCGGGCGCCGCGTCGGCCGCGCGTGCGGCCGGCATCGTGCCCGCCGCGAGGCCCGCGGCCACTGCGGCGCCGCCGGCCTTCAGGAAGCCGCGGCGCGCGGGGCGCGACGGCGGGTTCAGATCGTCTGCCATGGTCGGCTCCGTTACTTCGCGAGCATCAGCGTGTTGACGTCGTCCTGGACGTAATAGAAGCCGTCGCCGTCGGGCGTCATCGCGATCCCGAACAGGTCGCCGTTGCCGGGCGGCGACTGCGCCTTGTCGGTATCGATCCAGCGCGCATAGAGCTGCTTGCCGGCGACCGGATCGATCTCGACGACCTGGCCGTTCAGCGCGTTGGTCGCGAGCAGATGGCCGTTCGGCGCGGTCGCGAGTGCGAGCGGGCGGCGCAGAAAGCCGTCGGCCGTCACCTGGCGGCCGACGCCCGCGCTCGTGTCGCGCGTGAGCGGATCGTCGATCTCGACGACGCGGTTGCCGATCGCGTCGGAGACGTACAGCTTCTTCTGGTCGCCCGACAGCGCGAGGCCGGTCGGGCCGACCAGGAACACGCCCTTGTCGGCCTGCGCGCCGAGGCCGCTCGCGACGACCGTTTCCTGCTTGATGACGGGCGGTTTGCCGGCCGGCACGTCGACGTCGAGGCGCAGTACCGTCGCCTGCTTGTAGACGGGCGGGTTGCCGTCCGCGCCGCCGACGCCGAAGCCGGCCATGCTGACGAACAGCGTCGCGCTGTCGCCGCGGTCGACCACGGCCATGTTGCCCCACGGGTCGTTGATGTTCGCGCTCGACCACGTCGAGGCGATCCGGCCGTGCGGATCGAGCACGATCAGGCAGCCGGCGCCCTTCGTCGCCGTCGTGCCGTCGTTGCTCGGCGTGCTGCCGACGATCACCCAGCCCGACTTCAGCATCGTCATCGCGGTCGACAGGCCGACGCCGCCCGGGCACGCCTTCAGGTCGCGTGGAATCGTCGCGAACAGGCTCATCTGCTTGGTCGACGGCCGATAGTCGACGATCGTGCTGCCCGTGCCCTGCAGGTTCGCCGCGTTGTTGAAGTTGTCGACGAGCACGTCGCCTGCCTGGATCGTGCCGGCCGACACCGGTGCAACCGCGATCGCGTACGGGTTCTGGTCGCCGTTGTCGGGCACCGTGTTGACGAGCAGCGTATGGCGATGCAGCGTCTCGAGGAAGCCTTGCGGCTCGGCGAACGCGCCGGCGGCGGCCGTCAGCGCGACGGCGGCCAGCGCGCCCGTCGCGAGGCGGCGAAGCGGGGCGGATTGAATCATCGGGATCTCCTGGGAGGCGCGCCGCGTCGGCGGCGCGCGAAAACGGGTGGCGTGGGCGGACGGCGGGCGCGCGGCGGTCAGAACGTGATCGTCGTGCGTGCGCCGAGCACGAACGTGTTGCGCAGCGGCTGGGTCGCGTCGCCCGGGTTCTGGCCCGCGCCGGCGTTGAACGTGTACTGCGCATCGGCCGCGATCACCCACCACGGGTTGACCTGATACTGGTAGGTCGCCTCGACGGTCGTCTCGCGGGTGCGCACGCCGTACGGGCCGGCTGCAAAGTTGCGCGCGGCCTGGTCGAGGTCGGTCACGTGGCTGCCGACCCGGATGTACGTGACGGCGAGGCCGACGCTGTCGTTGTCGCGACCGTCGAACGGCGCCTTCAGCACGATGCCCGCGTTCGCCGCGAAGCTCACGAGGTTGCGGTCGCCCGGCGCGCCCATCACGCGCGCGAACACCCCGAGGCTTTTCGCGCCGGTGGGGTCGGGACGCCAGATCATCTGGTCGGCCACCGCGTAGAAGCTGTAGTCGCCGTGGTGCTGCCGCGCGTTGCCGTTCGATGCGGGATCGGCGAGCGACAGACCGTCGGTGCCGGCGTTCTGGTCCGCGAAGCGGCCGTTGTGATACCACAGGCCGATCTTGTAGGTACCCGGCAGTCCGTTCGAATGGCCGGTGTCCATTTCGCCGTCGGACGGCTGGTTCAGCGCGTACTGCAGCTCGCCGATATAGAGCGTGCCGTTGTGCAGGTTGAAGTTCGTGCCGCTCAGGTTGCCCGGGTTGTTGCCGAGCGGATCGCCGTCGAACACGCCCGCGAGCGCGGTGAGTTTCGGCGTGAGCTGTGCGCGCACGCGTACGCCGAGGCCCGCGAGCGGATACGCGGGGCCGCCGTTCGGCAGATCGTACGACGGCAGCGCGGGCCAGCCGAACATCGTATTGACGAACGTGTTCGCATACGTGCTGACCATGAACTCCTGGTCCAGGCTCTGCTGGCCGATCTTCACGTCGACGCGCTTGTCGAGGAACGATTGCTGGTACCAGAGTTCCCACAGGCGCGTCGTGTCCTGCGCCTCGATGCCGCTCGCGGTGTTGAGCGTGCCGAGATTGCGCGCGCTCAGGTTGCTGCCGTGGATCTGCAGCGCGCTGACGTTGAAGGTGCCGCCGGGCAGGCCGATCGCCTTTTGCGTATCGACCGTCAGCGTCGCGGTCGTCAGCCCGTCATACGTGCCGCCACGGTTCAGGCCGCCGCGCAGGTTCGCGAGGTATTCGCTGGTTTCGGTGATCTGCAGCGTCGCGCCGTACTTGCCGAGCCACGGGCGGATGCCGCCCATGTCGCCGAGCAGGCTCTGGCGCGTCCAGATGCCGGTCCACATGCCGGCCGGCTTCGCCTGGATCGCGAGGTCGGCCTCGGGCGCTTCGGGCTGCGCGTCGACCGACGCGGCGGCGAACGCAGCGCCGCTCGCGAACGATGCGCACGCGAGGACGGCCGCACAGGCGGCGGGGCGCATCCGGGTGCGGACGCGGTCTCCATGGAACGACGCAACCTTCATATCAAATTCCTGGTTCTAATTGGTTTGGAGTCCTGCTTGTCGGTCGCTGTCCCGACGCTCGGCACCGATCGGCCAGGGCACGAAGAAGAGCGCAACGCGGCGCATCGTAGGAGTGTCGAATGGGAATGTCAATGTAAACGAGAATGATTCGCATCTAAATTACTGAATGTAATGGGAGGGCTTACGGATGGGGGCCGACGGGTGTTTTCCGAAAGAAAAAACGTAAATATCGGCGTAATGAAAATGAATGCTTCGATGCGGAGCGATGGATTGCCGGCAGGGGGGCGGGACGGGGCACCGGGCGCGTTGTGGCGGACGGAATCGGCGCCTGCGCGGGTTTTTCGATGCGATGTCGCCGGTCGCAGGAACTCCGTGCTTACCCGGTGTCCAAACGGGGCTGGATGCGATTCGCGGGCCGCGCGGGCTCGCCCGCCAAGCCGGGTAGCGTGGGTCAGGGTTTTGTTTTAAAAGGATTTTTCGTGATTTTCGGGTGTTTTCCCCGCTTCCGTGCCGCGTTGAAAATTCGTCCGGTTTCCCTTCTTGAATTTGTCAAAACCCGTCCATATAATTAGCACTCGCTGCACGAGAGTGCTAACAATTCTCTGCCGGGCGACAAGCCGGGCAGATTCCCTAAGCGTTCTTCAATCTCAGTCAAGAGAGGAGTGAATATGAACCTTCGTCCTTTGCACGATCGCGTGATCGTCAAGCGCCTGGATCAGGAAACCAAGACCGCCTCGGGCATCGTCATCCCCGACGCCGCTGCTGAAAAGCCGGACCAAGGCGAAGTCCTGGCCATCGGCCCGGGCAAGCGCGACGACAAGGGCGCACCGATCGCGCTCGACGTGAAGGTCGGCGATCGCGTCCTGTTCGGCAAGTACGCAGGCCAGACCGTGAAGGTCGACGGCCAGGAACTGCTGGTCATGCGCGAAGAAGACATCATGGCCGTGGTCAACGCGAAGTAAGCGTCCTCCGACGGTACATATTCCCAAGAATTCAAGGAGTTAGAAGATGGCAGCTAAAGACGTCGTATTCGGCGATTCCGCCCGTTCGAAGATGGTCGAAGGCGTGAACATTCTCGCCAACGCAGTCAAGGTCACGCTGGGTCCGAAGGGCCGCAACGTGGTGCTCGAGCGCAGCTTCGGCGGCCCGACGGTCACCAAGGACGGTGTGTCGGTCGCGAAGGAAATCGAGCTGAAGGACAAGCTCCAGAACATGGGCGCGCAAATGGTCAAGGAAGTCGCTTCCAAGACCAGCGACAACGCAGGCGACGGCACGACGACGGCAACCGTCCTCGCGCAATCGATCGTTCGCGAAGGCATGAAGTACGTCGCATCGGGCATGAACCCGATGGACCTGAAGCGCGGTATCGACAAGGCAGTCGCAGCGGCTGTCGACGAGCTGAAGAAGATCAGCAAGCCGTGCACGACGAACAAGGAAATCGCCACAGGTCGGCTCGATCTCGGCGAACAGCGACACGTCGATCGGCGATCGCATCGCTGAAGCGATGGACAAGGTCGGCAAGGAAGGCGTCATCACCGTCGAAGACGGCAAGTCGCTGGCTGACGAACTCGACGTCGTCGAAGGCATGCAATTCGACCGCGGCTACCTGTCGCCGTACTTCATCAACAACCCGGAAAAGCAAGTCGCCGTCCTCGACAACCCGTTCGTGCTGCTGCACGACAAGAAGGTGTCGAACATCCGTGATCTGCTGCCGGTGCTCGAGCAAGTCGCGAAGGCTGGCCGTCCGCTGCTGATCATCGCCGAAGACATCGAAGGCGAAGCGCTCGCAACGCTGGTCGTGAACAACATCCGCGGCATCCTGAAGACCGTTGCGGTCAAGGCGCCTGGCTTCGGCGATCGTCGCAAGGCGATGCTGGAAGACATCGCGATCCTGACGGGCGGCCAGGTGATCGCCGAAGAAACCGGCCTGACGCTCGAGAAGGCAACGCTGGCAGAACTGGGCCAGGCGAAGCGCATCGAAGTGGGCAAGGAAAACACGACGATCATCGACGGCGCAGGCGAAGCCGTGAACATCGAAGCACGCGTGAAGCAAGTGCGCGCGCAAATCGAAGAAGCGACGTCGGACTACGACCGTGAAAAGCTGCAAGAGCGCGTGGCCAAGCTGGCCGGCGGTGTTGCAGTGATCAAGGTCGGTGCTGCGACCGAAGTCGAAATGAAGGAAAAGAAGGCACGTGTCGAAGACGCACTGCACGCAACGCGCGCAGCTGTGGAAGAAGGCATCGTGGCAGGTGGCGGCGTTGCGCTGATCCGCGCTCGCACCGCGATCGCAGGCCTGACCGGCGCGAACGCCGACCAGAACGCCGGCATCAAGATCGTGCTGCGCGCGATGGAAGAGCCGCTGCGCCAGATCGTCACGAACGGCGGCGAAGAAGCCAGCGTCGTGGTGGCGGCCGTTGCTGCAGGTACGGGCAACTACGGCTACAACGCAGCAACGGGCGAGTACGTCGACATGGTTGAAGCCGGCGTCGTCGACCCGACCAAGGTCACGCGCACCGCACTGCAGAACGCAGCGTCGGTTGCTGGCCTGCTGCTGACGACGGACGCAGCGGTCGCAGAACTGCCGAAGGAAGACGCACCGATGCCGGGCGGCATGCCGGGCGGCATGGGCGGCATGGGCATGGACATGTAATCGACCTCGGTCGATGGTGTCCGGGACGCGCAGCGATGCGCGTTCCAGCCAAAAGAAAAGACCCGCAGCGATGCGGGTCTTTTTTTATTGGTGCGAGGATCTTGATGCCCGGTGGAAAATGGGCCGAGTGACGTTCGATGAGTGCGCGATCGTCTTGTTATTGACGTGGTATGACCAAGGTGTAGTAGGGCCGCGTTTTTACGACGAGAAGTGGATGGGTCGAGAGTGTGTTGACCACTGCAGCGTAGCGTGCGCGAGCGTGGTCAAGTTCAGCCGACGATGGCGGCCATCGATGGGCATTCCAGAGCAGATCGACATAACTGATGACCACGGCATGTGCGCTATGATCCGTCAGCACATGTTCGATGTTGCCGGCAAGGGTCGAGGTGTCGGACGAAAACAGCGTCGAAATGGATGCAGGCCAGTGCGCTTGCGCGAGCGCGACGTTCTTGTCGCCGCCAATGTTGTAGGTGTGTGTATTGGACACTGCGGCCAGATAGGCGGCCAGAAAGTCGTTGCCCTGCGGAACGAACGCAGTGATGCCATCTTTCGGAACATCCTGCCTGAAGTCCTCAACGATTGACCGATCGAGCATCGCAAACTGGTTGCGGAAGTCCAGCGGCGCATGCAGCCGCACCTGATGCTCGTAATGACGCACTTCGGAATACACGAGGTGGGATTCCGGGTTAGGCAGGTTCGATGCGAGCATCAGACCCAGCAGCGACCACGCAACGTTGTGCTTGTCGCGGCGCGACAGCTCCGTGATCAGCAGGATGAACAGAGCCCAGAACGCGAAAGCGGCCAATGCGGTCCAGCGATAGGATGCACGCATGTTCTTGAAGCCCGGTACGTGAGTCGACAAATAGGCCGTTCCGGTGGGGGCGATCGCGTATTCGGGCGGCATCGTAGCCTGGAAGTTGCCTGCGGCGCGGTCGGCATCGGGGCGTACGGAATCGACTTTCAGCGACGGGCCGAGTGCAAGGTACGTTGCTAGTACGCCAAGCACCAGCAGCGGAGCGCCGTGGGCCCGGTCTTTCATCAGCACGACTCCGGCAACGCCTGCAATGGCGACAGGCGCGACGAACGTGGTGAACCAGACGGATGCGTCTCCGAAGTAGGCTGCGTCGCTTCTCGGGGCGCTGACATGCAGTGCATCCCATAACCACAGGAGACCTTGCGTCGGCCGAACGAGCATGGTGGCGTCCACGCCAAAGCCACGGAATACGGACAGGGAATCGGCGGCGAAGCCTTGTGTGCCGACATATTGCCGGTAAAGTGCGAAGGCGACTCCGAAGCCGGCAGCGTACAGAGGCACGCCGACGGCGAGCCGGCGTATTCTGCGGCCGCCCGGCTGTGCGATCCAGCCCGCGTACTGGACGAGTACGCCGAAAGCGAACATGACGAACGTATAACCGTCGGTGAAGGCTGCCAGACAGGCGACGGTGACGAGTGTCGTTCCCGATATCGTGATCGTCCGTGAGCCGTGCGCATCGATCGCGTTGCACAGGCGATGTGTTGTCCACATGTAAAGCGGTAACAGCGCGATCCCGATCGACAGCATCGAGTATCCGGAGTGAGCCCATATGACCGGCATGGTCGTCCACGCCACGGCGAGCGCCAGTGCATATCGTTCGGGGGCACCCAGTGCCGATGCGTAGCGTTTTGCGCCCCACAGCGCGAGCGCCAGGAACAGCAGCATGGTTGTACTGTAGGCATCTGCGGGATTCAGCGGCGTAAAGGCAAGCAGCGCACTCTCGACAAACGCGCCGGACAGGCCGAATGCGATCGGCGCGGGGGCAGGGAGGCCGAAATGATGGGCGAAGATCGATGGCCAGCCACTGTTGGCGAACGATTGCGCGAACGACGAAATCCACAAGGCTTGACCGAGCGTCGGAAGAGCAACGAAGGGCACGGCTCCGTAGACGACGACGACCACTGCCAGCGCCACCACAAACGGCAGCGACTTGCGCAAGGTCGGTTGGAGTGGCAACGGATTTCGTCGAGTGTCGCGCATGCGTGATCAGTGCGGGTGTTTAGGGGTGAGCGTTGCGCCGATAAAGAACAGCAGGTCGCCAGCGACTGTCACCAGGCGGCCGAGGACAATCGCGGTGATGAGGTCGGCTTGGCCGACGACACTGTGCAGCAAACCGTACAGGACGGCTTCGCGAACGCCGACGCCGGCTGGTGCGCCGGGCGTGACGAGTCCTGCAAGCCACGCAATGACGTAGGCACCGCTCACCGGTAGCCAGAATGCCGCGTCGTGCGAGTCGATTTGCGCGTGTCGCGAGGTGATCGCAAGCAGCTGGCTGAAGATCAGGCCGGTGACAAACAAAAATGCCGCATGCAGCGAAACTGCCTGCGCAACGCGCGGGGACCAGCGGGTTTGGATTCCCCACACCGCGATCGTCAGCACGGCGGCGAATGCGGTGGTGGCGGTTTCGACACCGATGGCGGGCCATCTGAGTGGTGCTGCAAGCAGGGCAAACGGGACGGCCGTCGACGCAATGACAGCGAGTTCCCATCCGATCGATTTGGCAACAGGCCAGGCCGGTATGCCGGCAGCGATGCTGATTGCTTGCCTGCCGGCGAGATGGAAAATGTTGCCTGGCGTGTATTTGGCCAGCTGCGAGACGCCGTACGTCTTGATGGCCCAGGTGTGCGACTGCGCGACGCCGTGGTGAGCCAGTAACTGTCGCCACGCAAGCGCGAGCAGCAGGCCGCAGGCGCCGTAGCCGGCGCTGAGCGATGCGATTGCGCCCCACGTAACGGCAGAGAAGGCGTCGATCGAAAGCTGGCGGCTGTATTCGAACAACTTCGCGCCAACGAACAGGGTACCGAACGCGCCCAGTGCGCTACCGGCGAGGTGTACCCAGCGCCGTTCCCGTTTGCCGAACTTCACTACCGTGTCGCGCTGCGAGGGCGGCAGAGCAACATCGTCCACGGCAACGGCGTTCGCACGCACACGATATCGAAGCGCGTGGAGACGAACGCGATGAATGCCCGTTTCGACCAGCGTTGAACGTGGCCGGGTGTGTTCCCGAACGCGGAAATATATTTTCCGCGCGCGAGATTCATCGCGCTCCAGACAGGCTCGCGCGGTACGCTGAAAATCACGTGGCGTGCGCCGAGCGCGTGGATTTTGTGTAGTGCGACTTCAGGCTGCTCGAGATGTTCCAGCACTTCACAGCAGACGACGAGATCGGCATGGACGTCCTGCGCTTCGATTCGATAAACATCCTGACGCGAGAAATGAGACGGGTCGGCGCCACGTGCAACGGCGTTCTCCCGTGCCAGCTCGATCACGCGACCGGAGAAATCGCTGCCCGTGGCCTGCAGGCCCTGCTGCTGCCACTGGAGCACCCAATAGCCTTCGCCGCAGCCGATTTCATGGATTGAAGACGGTGCCGCCTGTGTCACGACGTCGGTCAGTGCGGTGTCGAAACCTCGCATGAGGCGTCTCACGATCGGATTCGTCGATCCGTATTTGTCGTAGTTGTTGCCGACGACGATACCTTGTTCCGCCATGCCGCGCGCCATCTTCATCGGACGACCCCGAATGCGCGAGGCGCTTCTTTTTCCATCGAGGTTGCCTGCCCACGATCCGTTTGCATCTGCTTGACCGCGAAGCGCACGTCCTCGAGGAGTTTGCGGTTCGTGGACAGCAGATCGGCAATGATTGCGATCAACAGCGTCTGGAAGCCGGCGCCGATGAGTATTGATGCAAGAATAAGGGACTGGACGTGCCCGGTGCCGTTGCCGGTCTCCCAGAAGTAGATGAAACGCAGCCCGGTCAGTACGCCCGCGCCAAACAGGGTCGCGCCCAGCGAGCCGAAGAACGTGGCAGGCCGGTAGATGACGAATATCCTGAAGATCGTGTGAACCGAACGCGTGACGTACGAACCGATGCTTTTGACGAGACGCGACGGCCGCAGGAACCCGTTGACTCGGATTGGCACCGAGACGATCGACATGTTGCGCTGGCCGGCCTGGATGATCGTTTCGAGCGTATAGGTGTATTCGCTGAACACCGTCAATCGTTGGGCGGCATGGCGACTGTAGGCGCGGAATCCGCTGGTTGCATCGGGAATGTCGGTGCGGCTGACCGCGCGGACCACCCAACTGCCGATTTTCTGAAGTAATTTCTTGATTGGCGAGAAATGGTCGATTTCGTCGATCGGCCGTGAACCGACCACGATATCGGCTTCTCCTGCATAAATGGGTCGAATGAGCGCAGGAATGTCGGCTGCATTGTATTGGTTGTCGGCATCCGTATTGACGATGACATCGGCTCCACGTTGCAGGCAGGCTTCAAGCCCGGTCGTGAAGGCGCGCGCCAGGCCCTGGTTGTGCGGATGTCGGACGATGTGGTCGACGCCTGCGGTACGTGCTACGTCGATCGTCGCGTCGGTGCTGCCGTCATCGACGATTAGCCATTCGACCCTGTCAAACCCGGCGACTCGGCGAGGCAGCGCCGCCAGTGCAATCGGCAGCGTGGCGGCCTCGTTGAAACATGGGGTTTGAATAATTAGCTTCATCGCCAATGACTGTAAATTCACCCCCAAGCTGCCGGATTTCTAGTCACTAAACAGCAATATTATTTCCGGCCGACGTCGATGGAATATAAATCAAACCGAATTCACAAAAAATTACGATAAATTACTTTTGGCGGCCGATCGTTGTGTGTGGGTCCGTGCTTCATGCGCGATATCGCAAAACGGAAGACGGTTGATTTCATGGGCTATCCGTCGGTGCGTGACGGCGTGCGAACCGTCCAGCCGATGGGCTGGCGCACGTACCAGGCGCATGGTCTCGTAATCAAATGTTGCAAAAGCCGGGATGAGGTGGCGTGTGCGCCAAAGTGGATCGCGTGAGATGGTGATGAAGGCGGCGCGACGGCGCGCGTGCAGTCCGGTTTGCTGACGACGGGAACGAGGGGGTGCGGGAGGAGCTATGCGGGCGGGCAATGACGGTGGGCCTGTTGTGGTAGTCACAGATGGACCGTGCCGCGTGCGCCGCCCTTTGGCTCAGTGCCGGGCGATTCTCGGCGAGCTTTTGCTTCCTTCCGACAATGGGCGCTCGTTGTCTTCATTGCTGCGCGCCCAGAAGAACCGGTCGGGCAGGTAGGCGCCCATGCCGGGCCGGAACGCGTCGCGCACGGCCTGGTACAGGTACTCCTGCGCCTCGCGCACCGCTTCGGGTGGTTCCTGGCCGTTCGCGAGCAGCGCCGCGATGGCCGCGCCGAGCGTATCGGTGATGCCCATCAGCCGGTGCGGCGAGCGATCCCACATGTCCTCGCGAAGCTGGCCTTCCTCGCCGTACAGCGTGTTGACGAGCCGGTGCGAGCCCGCCTCCGACGACAGGATGTACTCGCAGCCCTGCGACAGCAGGTGCGACACGGCGGCGTCGAGATTCGGCGCCTCGGCGTCGCCGTCCGGCTGCGCGAGCGCGATCAGCGTGGCGTGATCGGCGACCAGCAGCGTGGTTTGCGGCGCCAGCAGGTCGGCGATCGACTCGCGCAGGTCGTCGGCCGCGAGCACGTGCTCGTCGTCGAGCGTGAAATCCGGCGCGAGCACGAGCGGAACGCCGTCGTAGTCGGCGACGACCTCGGCGATCGCACTGACGACTTCCGCGCGCGTCGCCGCGCCGATCTTGAACGCGGCGACCGGCATGTCCTCGAGCAGCATGCGCGCCTGGGCGGCGACGACTTCGGGGTCGAGGCCGGTCACTTCGTCGCAGGCGGCGGAGTCGCGCACGGTGTAGCCCGTCAGGACGGACACGCCGTGACAGCCCATGCTCGCCAGGGTCATCAGATCGGCTTGGAGGCCGGAGCCGCCGGTGGGATCGGACAGGCCGAAGGTGAGGACGATCGGAGGGGCGTTGCTGGACATGTAAAAATGGGGCAAGAGAAAAACGGAAAGCGACGGAGATGCGGACCGCGAGGCGAGTGGCCGTTTTCGGCCCTGTGTTGCCCGGCAGGCCGCACTTTTCAGCCATTATGCGGTGGAATCCGGCCCGCACGACGGATTTTTTAGCGCAGCGCAACGTAGTCGCCGTCCTCCAGCGCGATTGCTAGGCAGTCCGGCCCCGACACGGTACCATCATGGCTCCCGAATTTACCGACTTTTCCCGACGCGGCTAAGATGGAATACAAGAGCTGGATGTGCCTGATTTGTGGCTGGATTTACGACGAAGAAGCCGGGCTGCCGGAAGAGGGCATTGCCCCGGGCACGCGCTGGGAAGACGTCCCGATCAACTGGACGTGCCCCGAATGCGGCGCTCGCAAGGAAGACTTCGAGATGGTCCAGATCTGATCGGACCGCTGGCCCACGGACACTCCGCTCCGGCCTCGCATCGGCCCGGCGCTCGCGCGCCGCGGTTCGGGCGAGCGACTTGACGATGACAGGCGCGCGTGTCCATGACGTCCGATCCGGCGAACGTTCCCCACCCTGACGCACTGCCCAACCCGCGCGGCGGGGCCGTGCGCGCGGCCGACGCATGGCTTGCGGCGGCCGCCGACGCATTCGGGCGGCACGACGATGCGGCTGCGCCGCTGTCCGCCGCCGCGGCGGTGCTGGCGGAAGCCGGCTGGCTGCCGGCCGCGCGGTTCGCCGGGCAACTGGCGGCCGCCGCGCCGCTGGTCGCCGCCGAGCCGACTTCGGCCGGCTGGCGTGGCGCGCTGCGCGACTTCCGCGCGGCCGTCGGGCGTCACAACCTGCGCGAGCTCGCGTGCTCGCCCGTTCTCCTCGACCATTTCCGTGCACTGCGCGCGCAAAGCGCCGCCGACCTGCGTGCCAGCGCGCCGCCCGACGCGCTCGCGCTGGTCGGCCGCGCGGTGCCGCCGGCCACGTTGCGCGCGCTGCCCGACGCGTTAGCGGCCCGGATCCGCGCCCGCTACGAGCAGGCGCTGCTCGGGCTGCTGCGCGTAGAGCGCGGCGCGCCCGACGCGGCGCTGGACGAACTCGATGCGATGCAGGTCGCGCTCGCCGACGACGGGCCGTACGATTTCTGGCGGCTCGCGAACGCGTGCCTGCGCGCGCTGCGCGCAAGCGGCGCGCCCGAGCTGAAACGCTTTCTTGCGCGGACCAACCTGCTGCTCGCCGAACAGGTGCGGGGCCGGCGCAGCGCGCCGCCCGAGCTCGTGCGCGAGACGGCGGCGCTGCTGTGGCGCGATTTCGCGCTGTTCGGTGCCGCGGCCGAGGACGTCGCGCTCGTCGAGGTGCTGCACGACTACGGGCTGACGGTCGACTGGCACGTCGCCGGCACGCCGGCGTCCGAGGCGTTGTGGGAAGCCGATGCCGCGCGGGCCGAGCACGATGCGGTCGCCGTCGCGCCGACCCGCGCGCTCGGCGTCGTGACCGTCAACGCGCATGCGTACGAGGATTTCCTGCAGACGGCCGATGCGTCGATGGCCGACCTCGCCGCCGATCCGGCCCGAGCCGACGCAGGCGCCGCCTGGCACGCGTCCGGCGCCGCCTACCGGGTCGGGACGGCCGCGTGCGCGCTCGGGCTCGGCCACGCGGCACTGCTGGCCGATACGCTCGGCCTCGCATGGCGCCGTGCCGCCCACGGCATGCCGCTCGCGGACGGCGGCCTCGACGCGCACGGCCACGCGTCCGACATGCTGCGCGCGGCGCTGCTGAAGATCGCGGCCGGCGTCGCGCCGCCGGACCTCACCGCGGCATCCGGCGCGCTCGGCACGGCGCTCGGCCGGACCTGACGAACGAGGGGACGGGCAGATGGCGGCGCCCCTTGTCGCGCGGGCCTGCAACACGCTGCCGACAGCACCCGCGCGCGTGTTAGAGTGCCGTGTGATCCGCGCGCGTCGTTGCCAGCGTGGCGCGGCGTTGCTTGTTGATCGCGGCCCGGTCAGGTCGCGGCGTCTTTGCTAAAATTCAAACCATGTCAAAGCCTTCCGATCGCATCAATCTCACCAACCAGTTCCTGATCGCCATGCCCAACATGGCCGATCCGACGTTCTCGGGAACGGTGGTCTATCTTTGCGATCACAGCGAGCGCGGTGCGCTCGGCCTCGTCATCAATCGTCCTACCGACATCGATCTCGAATCGCTGTTCAACCGTATCGACCTGAAGCTCGACATCGAGCCGCTGCTGCACATTCCCGTGTACTTCGGCGGCCCGGTCCAGACCGAGCGCGGCTTCGTGCTGCACGAGCCGGTCGAGGGCGCGAACTACAACTCGTCGATGTCCGTCGACGGCGGGCTGGAGATGACGACGTCGAAGGACGTGCTCGAGGCGGTCGCGACGGGCACCGGCCCGAAACGCTTCCTGCTGACGCTCGGCCATGCCGGCTGGGGCGCGGGGCAGCTCGAGGAAGAAATTTCCCGCAACGGGTGGCTGACCGTGGCCGCCGATCCGCGCATCGTGTTCGACACGCCGGCCGAAGAGCGCTTCGAAGCCGCCCTCGGCCTGCTCGGCGTCAGCTCGTCGATGTTGTCCGGCGAAGCAGGGCACGCATGAGCGGCGCGAGCGCGCGCGATGCGACGCTCCTGGCGTTCGACTACGGCGAAAAACGGATCGGCGTCGCGGTCGGCAACGCGCTGACGCGCTCGGCCCGTGCACTCGTCGTGATCCAGAACCTGAATCGCGAACACCGTTTCAAGGCGGTCGGCGACCTGCTGGCCGAATGGCGGCCGGACGCGCTCGTCGTCGGCCTGCCGATGCATCCGGACGGCACGCCGCACGACATGACGCAGCAGGCGAAGCGCTTCGGCAACCAACTGAACGGCCGCTTCGGGCTGCCCGTCACGTGGGTCGACGAGCGTTATTCGTCGGTCGAGGCCGAGGCCGGGCTGCGCGAGCGCAACGTGCGCGGCCGCGCCCGCGCGGAGATGCTCGATGCCGAGGCCGCCCGCATCATTCTTCAACAGTATCTCGATCAATTGTCCGATCATGAGCACCATTGATGCCGAGGCGCTTTACCGCGTCCTGCTCGACCAGATCCGCGCCGCGTACGGCACGGCGTTCGCCGAACCGGGCGGCCCGCGGCTCGCCGGCATTCACAGCGGCGGCGCATGGCTGGCCGAGCGTCTCGCACGCGATCTCGGCGCGCCGGCCTTCGGCGTCGTGAACGTCGCGCTGCATCGCGACGACTACGCGAAGAAGGGGCTCCACAGCCAGGCCAGCCCGACATCGCTGCCGTTCGAGATCGACGGCGCGCGCATCGTGCTCGTCGACGACGTGCTGTACACCGGGCGCACCGTGCGCGCGGCGCTCAACGAGCTGTTCGACTACGGCCGTCCGGCCGCGGTCGAGCTCGCGGTGCTGGCCGATCGCGGCGGCCGCGAACTGCCGGTCGCCGCACGCTTCGCGGGCGGCACGCTCGACGTGCCGGCCGGCGCGACGCTCGTGCTCGCGCGCGACGACGCGCGGTTCACGCTGCGCGTCGACCCGCACGGCGCCTGAACGACACGCGAACCGTATCCCGGGCCGCTGGTTTGCACCGCGGCCCGTTTGCATAGTTGGAATCACGCACACCATGACCACCGACACCACTGGCCGCACCGGCAATCCCGCCGCGGCCGCGAGCCCCGACCGGTTCCGCTACGGGTTCCTGAAGGGCAACCCGCAGCTCACGAAAAACGGCGAGCTGAAGCACCTGCTGTCGATCGAGGGCCTGCCGCGCTCGATCGTCAACCATATCCTCGATACGGCCGAGCAGTTCGTCAGCGTGACGGACCGGGAAGTGAAGAAGGTGCCGCTCCTGCGCGGCAAGTCCGTCTTCAACCTGTTCTTCGAGAACTCGACGCGCACGCGCACGACCTTCGAGATCGCCGCGACGCGCCTGTCGGCCGACGTGCTGAACCTGAACATCAACGCGTCGTCGACGAGCAAGGGCGAATCGCTGCTCGACACGATCAACAACCTGTCGGCGATGCATGCCGACCTGTTCGTCGTGCGCCATGCGTCGAGCGGCGCACCGTACCTGATTGCCGAGCACTGCGCGCCGCACGTGCACGTGATCAATGCCGGCGACGGCCGCCACGCGCACCCGACGCAGGGCCTGCTCGACATGTACACGATCCGTCACTACAAGCGCGACTTCACGAAGCTGCGCGTGGCGATCGTCGGCGACATCCTGCATTCGCGCGTCGCGCGCTCCGACATCCATGCGCTCACCACGCTCGGCGTGCCGGAAGTGCGCGCGATCGGGCCGCGCACGCTGCTGCCGGGCGGGCTCGAGCAGATGGGCGTGAAGGTGTTCCACAACCTCGACGAAGGGCTGAAGGGCGTCGACGTGATCATCATGCTGCGCCTGCAGAACGAACGGATGAGCGGCGCGCTGCTGCCGTCCGCGCAGGAGTACTTCAAGACGTGGGGCCTGACGCCCGAGCGCCTCGCGCTCGCCGCGCCCGACGCGATCGTGATGCACCCGGGCCCGATGAACCGCGGCGTCGAGATTGATTCGCAGGTCGCCGACGGCCCGCAGTCGGTGATCCTCAACCAGGTCACGTTCGGCATCGCCGTGCGGATGGCGGTGATGGGCATCGTTGCCGGCAACAGCGACTGAGCCCGCTTTCGCGCCTCCTTATTCACGCAATCAACGCATTCACTGACAGCGCATGAAGATTCATATCAAAGGCGGCACGCTGATCGATCCGGTCGCCGGCACCGAGCGGCAGGCCGATGTATTCGTCGCGGCCGGCAAGATCGTCGCGATCGCCGAGGACGGCAAGGCGCCGGCCGATTTCAACGCCGCGAAGACCATCGACGCGTCGGGCCTGATCGTCGCGCCCGGCCTCGTCGACCTGTGCGCGCGGCTGCGCGAGCCCGGCTACGAACACAAGGCGACGCTCGCGTCCGAGATGGCCGCGGCCGTCGCCGGCGGCGTCACGACGCTCGTGTGCCCGCCGGATACCGACCCCGTGCTCGACGAGCCGGGCCTCGTCGAGATGCTCAAGTTCCGCGCGCGCAACCTGCACCAGGCGAACGTGCACCCGCTGGGCGCGCTGACCGTCGGCCTCAAGGGTGAAGTGATCACCGAGATGGTCGCGCTGACCGAGTCCGGCTGCGTCGGCTTCACGCATGCGAACGTGCCGGTGCGCGACACGCAGGTGCTGCTGCGCGCGCTGCAGTACGCGAGCACCTACGGCTACACGACGTGGCTGCGTCCGCTCGACGCGTTCATCGGCCGCGGCGGCGTGGCCGCGAGCGGCGCACTCGCGTCGCGGCTCGGGTTGTCCGGCGTGCCGGTCGCGGCCGAGACGATCGCGCTGCACACGATCTTCGAGCTGATGCGCGTGACGGGCGCGCGCGTGCACCTCGCGCGGCTGTCGTCCGCGGCCGGCCTCGCGCTCGTGCGCGCGGCGAAGGCGGAAGGTCTGCCCGTGACCTGCGACGTCGGCGTGAACCATCTGCATCTGATCGACGTCGACATCGGCTACTTCGACTCGCAGTTCCGGCTCGATCCGCCGCTGCGCGGCGAGCGCGACCGCGAGGCGATCCGTGTGGCGCTCGCCGACGGCACGATCGATGCGATCTGCTCCGACCACACGCCGGTCGACGACGACGAGAAGCTGCTGCCGTTCGGCGAAGCGACGCCTGGCGCGACGGGCCTCGAGCTGCTGCTGTCGCTGACGCTGAAGTGGGCGGACGAGACGCGTACGCCGCTTGCGCAGGCGCTGCGCCGCATCACGTCGGCGCCGGCCGACGTGCTGCAGCTGCCGGCAGGTCGCCTCGCCGAAGGCGGCGCGGCCGATCTGTGCGTGTTCGATCCGCGCGCGCACTGGCGCGTCGAACCGCGCGCGCTGAAGAGCCAGGGCCACAACTCGCCGTTCCTCGGCTACGAACTGCCGGCCACCGTGCGCGCGACGCTCGTGTCCGGGCAGGTCGCATTCGAGCGCCACTGAACCACGCCGGATCCTCGCCATGACCGCCCTTCGCAAGCTGCGTCTCGTTTTTCACCTGTTGCGCGGCATGGCGATCGTCGCGCTGCGTTTTTCGCATGTCACGCCCGCGCGTCGCGCCGAGCTGATACGTCGCTGGTCGGTCAAGATGCTGCGGATCTGCGGGATGCGCGTCGTCGTCCACAACGACGCGGCGCGCCTCGACGCGGGTGCGCTCGTCGTCGGCAACCATGTGTCGTGGCTCGACATCTACACCGTCAACGCGTGGCGGCCGACGCCGTTCGTGTCGAAGGCCGAGGTGCGGCAGTGGCCGGTGGTCGGTTGGTTGGCCGAGAAGCTCGACACCGTGTTTCTGCAGCGCGAGAAGCGCACCGAGGCAATGCGGGTGATGCACGAGATGGCGGAACGGTTGCGCAACGGCGGTGTGATGTGCGTGTTTCCGGAAGGGACGACGTCCGACGGCCAGGCGCTGCTGCCGTTCCATGCGAACCTGTTCCAGGCCGCGGTATCGGCCGGCTGCGCGGTGCAGCCGATCTGTCTGATGTACGAGGATGCGCAAGGGCGTCAGTCGGTCGCGCCGGCCTACACGGGCGACCTGTCGCTCGGCAAGTCACTCGACATGGTGCTGCGTGGCGGGCCGCTCGTCGCGCATCTGTACGTGTGCGATCCGATTGCGCCGGGCGGCGACCGGCGGGCGACGTCCGCGGCGGCGCGCGATGCGATCGCGGCCGCGCTGGCGACGTTGCAGGAGACGGTCGGCAAGCCGTCGGCCGAGGCGCTCGCGGAGTTGCAGAAGCATGCGTATCCGGCGACCGAGCTCGGTGGCGGGGCGGCAGCCGATGCGGCGGCCGATGAGCCGGTGCCGGGGCGCGAGGGCTGATGCGCACCCCGTTTACGCGAATCGGCGTGTCGTTACTCGCCGCCCGGTGAGCGGCACGCTTCGCACTGCACCTGCGTGACCGTACGCTGCGCGGGGTCTGCCGTCAGCCTGACGGCAGACAACTGGTTCCCCCATACGCATCCCGAATCGAGCGCGACGACGTTGTCGCGCAGCGTCAGGCCAAGCGCGGCCCAGTGCCCGAACACGACCGTCACGTCCTCCGTGCGGCGCCCTGGTACGTCGAACCACGGCAGGTAGCCGGGCGGCGCGCTGTCCGGGCCGCCGTTCGCCTTGAATTCCATCGCGCCGTCGGGCGTGCAGAAGCGTACGCGCGTGAACGCGTTGAAGGCGACGCGCATCCGGTCCCGCTTCTTCAGGTTCGGACTCCATTGATTCGGCTCGTTGCCGTACAGGCCTTGCAGCGTGTCGCGCCAGTCGGGCGCGCGCAGCGCGCGCTGCAGTTCGTCCGCGAGTTCGAGCACGAGCGCGGTGTCCCATTGCGGCAGCACGCCCGCATGCGCGAGCAGCATTCCGTCCTCCGCATGGACGAACGGGCGGTGGCGGACCCAGTCGAGCAGCGCCTCGGCATCCGGCGCGTCGAGGATCTCGCCGATCGTGTCGCCCGGGCGCTCGGTGCGCAGCCCGGCGGAGACCGCGAGCAGGTGAAGGTCATGATTGCCGAGCACGACGGTCGCGCGTGGGCCGAGGTCCACGACCGCACGTAGCGCGGCAAGCGAGCCGGGCCCGCGGTTGACGACGTCGCCGGCGATCCACAGCGGCGTATCGGCTGGCGGCGAAAGCTTGTCGAGCAGCGACCGGAAAGCGGAATGACAGCCTTGGATGTCGCCGATGGCGATGGGGGGGAGGGGCATGGAGCGACGTAGGTTGCGTGGCTGGGCGGTGTTGGAAGTTTGGTTAATTTGGTGTTGTTTTGCGCAATTTCTCATGAAAAAAATCGCGAAAATTGGTATGAAATTTCGCGGATAGCATAGGTTCAGAGCGCTGTATCAAGTTGTTAGCGGCATGGCTTTTGCATGTGGCGCCTCCCTATAATTGTGCTTCTCCCCAACAAAATTAGCATTTCATGACTTTGGAGGCCATGTCGACCGGTTAAAATCCGCGGTCTGGCGTAGTGGTCACAGTTATCAGTGACGAGCACTTGCGAATCTGATGCGACGAGCGCCTCGATGGTGTTCGCCGCGTATTACTAAAGGGAGCCTCATGATCCTGGTTACGGGCGGCGCGGGTTTTATCGGTGCCAATTTTGTACTCGACTGGCTGCGCGCATCCGACGAAGCCGTGCTCAACGTTGACAAGCTGACGTACGCCGGGAACCTGCGCACGTTGCAGTCGCTTGACCGGAACCCGAAACACGTGTTCGTGCGCGTCGACATCTGCGATCGTGATGCGCTCGACACGCTGTTTGCTGAGCACAAGCCCCGTGCCGTGCTTCACTTTGCCGCCGAAAGCCACGTTGATCGCTCGATCCACGGTCCTGCGGACTTCGTTCAGACTAACGTGGTCGGCACATTCACGCTGCTGGAGGCCGCCCGTCAATACTGGAACGGGCAGAGCGACACCGACAGGGCGGCGTTCCGCTTCCTGCACGTGTCGACCGACGAGGTCTTCGGTTCGCTGTCCGCAACCGATCCGCAATTCTCCGAGACGACGCCGTACGCGCCGAACAGTCCGTATTCCGCGACGAAAGCCGGCTCGGATCACCTGGTGCGTGCCTATCATCATACATATGGTCTGCCGACGCTGACGACGAACTGTTCGAACAATTACGGTCCCTACCAGTTCCCCGAAAAGCTGATTCCGCTGATGATCGCGAATGCGCTCGCGGGCAAGCCGCTGCCAGTGTACGGTGATGGCCAGAACGTGCGCGACTGGCTGTACGTCGGCGATCACTGCAGCGCGATTCGCGAAGTGCTTGCGCGTGGCGTGCCCGGCGAGACATACAACGTCGGCGGCTGGAACGAGAAGAAGAACCTTGAAGTCGTCCATACGCTCTGCGATCTGCTCGACCGCGCCCGCCCGAAAGCGGCCGGCTCGTATCGTGACCAGATTACCTACGTGACGGATCGTCCCGGCCACGACCGTCGTTATGCGATCGATGCGCGCAAGCTCGAGCGCGAACTGGGTTGGAAGCCGGCCGAGACGTTCGAAACCGGCATGGCGAAGACGGTCGACTGGTATCTCGACAACCAGGCCTGGGCCGACGAGGTGGCGTCGGGCGAGTATCGCAAGTGGGTCGAGACCAATTACGCGCAGCGCGCTTGAGGAGGGTTGCGATGGGACGTAAAGGCATCATCCTTGCGGGCGGCTCCGGCACACGGCTGTATCCGATCACGCACGTCGTCTCGAAGCAGTTGCTGCCGGTGTACGACAAGCCGATGATCTACTATCCGCTGTCGACGCTGATGGTCGCCGGCATCCGCGACGTGTTGATCATTTCGACTCCGCAAGACACGCCGCGTTTCGAGGCAATGCTCGGCGACGGCAGCCAGTGGGGCATGAACATCCGGTATGCGGTGCAGCCTTCCCCGGACGGTCTTGCGCAGGCGTTCGTCATCGGTCGCGACTTCGTCGGCAACGATCCGTCAGCGCTGATCCTCGGTGACAATATTTTCTACGGGCACGATCTCGCGAAGCAGCTCGAGCGGGCCAGCGCAAAGGACGCGGGCGCGACCGTATTTGCGTATCACGTTCAGGACCCCGAGCGGTATGGTGTGGTCGAGTTCGACCGCGAATTCCGCGCGATGTCGATTGAAGAGAAGCCGGCAAAGCCGCGGTCGAGCTATGCGGTCACTGGGCTGTATTTCTACGACAGGCAGGTTTGCGACATTGCAGCCGACATCCAGCCGTCGGCGCGGGGCGAACTCGAGATTACCGATGTCAATTCACGCTATCTGGCGGCGGGCCAACTCGACGTCGAGATCATGGGGCGCGGCTATGCGTGGCTGGACACCGGCACGCACGATTCGCTGATCGAGGCCGCGACCTTTATCGCGACGCTGCAAAAGCGGCAGGGGCTGGTCGTCGCATGCCCGGAAGAGATTGCCTATCGCAAGCGCTGGATTGACGCGGAGCAACTGCTGGCACTCGCGCGACCGCTGGCGAAGAACGGCTACGGAAAATACTTGCAACATATTCTCGAAGATCAAGTGGCATGGCCATCCAAGTAACCGAAACGGCGCTGCCGGAAATCAAGATCATCGAACCGAAGGTATTCGGCGACGCTCGCGGGTTCTTCTACGAGAGCTTCAACGCGCGCGAATTCGACGAACAGGTCGCGCCCGGCGTGACGTTCGTGCAGGACAACCATTCGCGCTCTGCGAAGGGCGTGTTGCGCGGTTTGCACTACCAGATCCGGCATGCGCAGGGGAAGCTCGTGCGCGTGGTCGAAGGCGAGGTGTTGGACGTCGCGGTCGATATCCGGCGCGCATCGCCGAACTTCGGCAAGTGGGTCGGTGTGCGGCTGTCGGAGCGGAACCACCGACAGCTTTGGGTGCCGCCCGGTTTCGCGCACGGGTTCGTCGTGCTGTCCGAGTCCGCGCAGTTCCTGTACAAGACGACCGACTACTGGTATCCGGAATTCGAGCGCAGCCTGCTGTGGAACGATCCGGCACTTGGAATCGACTGGCAACTCGATTGTGAGCCGGTGCTCGCGGCGAAGGATGCCGCCGGGAAACGCCTGTCGGAGGCCGACGTCTATGAATGACAGGAAACGGATTCTCGTTACCGGCATTGGCGGTCAGGTCGGATTCGAGCTGGCGCGCTCGCTGCAGGGGCTTGGCCATGTCGTCGCGGTCGATCGCACCGCGCTGGACCTGGCGGACCCGGACCGGATTCGTGCGGTCGTGCGCGACGTGCGACCCGCGCTGATCGTCAATCCCGCCGCGTACACGGCTGTCGATCAAGCTGAAAGCGACGAGGCGGCGGCGATGCGCGTCAACGCCGTCGCACCCGGGATCCTGGCGGAGGAGGCGAAGGCGCTGGGCGCCGCGCTGATCCATTACTCGACCGATTACGTGTTCGATGGCGCGAAGGCTTCGCCGTATCTGGAAACCGACACGCCGGCACCGCAGAACGTCTACGGCCGATCGAAGCTCGAGGGCGAGCGGGCGATCGAAGCGGTCGGCGGAGCGGCGATCGTGTTCCGGACGAGCTGGGTGTATGGCACACGCGGACGCAACTTCCTGCTGACGATGCTGCGGCTCGCGGCGGAACGCCCGGAACTCAAGATCGTTGCCGACCAGATCGGCGCTCCGACCTGGGCGAACACGATCGCCATGCTGACTGCGCATGTCGCCGCACAGGCCTTCGCGGCCGCCGACGCAGCCGCGTGGTGGGCGGCACGCTCGGGCGTCTACCACCTGAGCGCTGGCGGCGAGACGTCATGGCACGGGTTCGCATGTGCAATCGTCGAGCGCGCGTCGCTCGCGTCGCGTCCGTCGGTCATTCCGATTCCGTCGTCGGATTACCCGACTCCGGCCACGCGCCCCGCGAATTCGCGCCTGTCGAACGAGAAGCTGGCGCGGACTTTCGGACTCGCGGCGCCCGACTGGCGCGATGCGCTGGAACTTTGCCTGGCCGGGATCCGGCAGGGCTGACGACGTGTCCCGGCCGGCCGATTCGGCGGGGGCATCATTGATTTGGCGGGCAACGCGGAAGGACGACGCCGACGGGCGACGTTCCCGATCATTCTAAGAATCGCCCCGTTGCCGGTTGTGAAAGAGAGAGGTTGTTGTGAATTTGCTACCCATCATTCTGTGCGGCGGTGCCGGATCCCGTCTGTGGCCCGTTTCCCGCGAAACCCATCCGAAACCGTTCATCCGTCTCGCGGACGGCGAAAGCCTGCTGCAGAAGGCCTTCCTGCGCGCGGCAGCACTTCCGGGCGTGGATGAAGTACTGACGGTGACGAACCGCGAACTGTTCTTCAAGACCGAAGACGAGTACCGCGAAATCAACCGCGAGAAGCTGACGACTTCGTTCATTCTTGAGCCGTTCGGTCGCAACACGGCCGCGGCGATCGCGGCGGCGACGCTGCACGCGGCGCGCGCGCACGGCGATCAGGTGACGTTGCTCGTGTTGGCTGCCGATCACCTGATCGCCGATCAGGCGGCGTTTGCCGACGCGGTCGGCAAGGCGGCCGCATTCGCGGCGGCGGGTCGGATCGCGACGTTCGGCGTGACGCCCGACGTTCCCGAAACGGCGTACGGCTATATCGAGGCCGATGCCGACAAGGTGGTGCGCTTCGTCGAGAAACCTGATCTCGAGCGTGCGCGCGAATATGTCGCGTCGGGGCGCTTCCTGTGGAATTCCGGTATGTTTTGCTTCACCGCTGGAACGATGCTTCGCGAGCTCGAGGCCCATTGCCCGGACGTGCTTCGCACGGTCAAGGCATGCATCGACGCGTCGCCTTCGTCAGACGGCAGCGGCGGCGCACAGATCCGCCTCGAGCCGAATACGTTCGGTGCGGTGCCGGACATTTCGGTCGACTATGCGGTGATGGAAAAATGCCGCGATGCGGCAGTGGTACCGTGCAGCATCGGCTGGAGCGACGTCGGCTCGTGGACTGCGCTGGGCGATCTCGCGGCGCCGGACGCGCAAGGCAATCGTGTGCAGGGCGAGGCTCTGCTGATCGACGTGAAAGACACATACGTGCAGAGCGATGATCGCCTGATCGGCGCGGTAGGCGTCGAGAACCTGATCGTCATCGACACGCCCGATGCGCTGCTCGTCGCGTCGCGTGAGCGCGCGCAGGACGTGAAGCATATCTATGCGGAGCTCAAGGCGACCGGCCACGACGCATACAAGCTGCACCGCACGGTGCACCGCCCGTGGGGCACCTACACGGTGCTGGAGGAGGGGCCGCGCTTCAAGATCAAGCGGATCGAGGTGAAGCCTGGCGCGAGCCTCAGCCTGCAGATGCACCATCATCGCAGCGAACACTGGATCGTTGTGAGCGGCATGGCGAAGGTCGTCAACGGTGATCGCGAGTTTTTCGTCGCGACCAACGAGTCGACCTACATTCCGGCCGGCCACAAGCATCGCCTCGAAAATCCGGGCGTCGTCGACCTCGTGATGATCGAGGTGCAGAGCGGCGAATATCTCGGCGAGGACGACATCGTCCGCTTCGAGGACAACTACGGACGTGCGTGACATGGATGCTACCTTCGTCAACGACGACGCCGAACTCGGCAACCATACCGGCAGCGACGACCTGATCGTCGGCGTGATGGCGACGCGCGTATGGGGCACGCTCGGATGGCATGACATCCGGCAACGTTATCGCCGTTCGGTCATCGGCCCGTTCTGGTTCACGCTGAGCACCATCGTGATGGTGGCCGTGCTCGGCGCGCTGTATTCGCAATTGCTGCACCAGGAAATTTCGAACTACCTGCCGTATCTGTCGATCGGCCTCGTCGTGTGGGCCTACATCGCGTCGGTGGCGAACGAAGGCTGCACCGCGTTCATCAGCGCGGCCTATCTGATCAAGCAGATCCGGTTGCCGTTGACCGTGCACGTCTGCCGCATCGCGTGGCGCAACTTCGTGATCCTGCTGCACAGCCTGCCGGTCGTGATCATCCTGTTCGTGATCTTCGGCCACATGCCATCGTGGGAATTCCTGCTTGTGCCGCTGGCACTGGTGGTCCTGCTGCTGCACGGTGTCTGGCTCGGCGTCACGCTTGGCATCCTGTGTGCGCGCTTCCGCGATATTCCGCCGATCGTGACGAACCTGATTCAGGTCGTGTTCTTCTTCACGCCGGTCATGTGGTCGCCAGAAATCCTGAAGGACCGCGCATGGGTTGCGGAATACAACCCGCTCTATCACCTGATCGAAACGGTACGGGCTCCGTTGACCGGGCGGCCGATTCTGTGGGAATCGTGGGCTTGGTCGATTGGCCTGCTGATCGTCGGGTTCGCGTTCGCCCAATACCTGATGAAGCGTTTCCGTAACCGTGTTCCTTATTGGCTTTGATTACCGTGAGTTCCTCATCGATTGTCGCTCGTAACGTATTCGTCGAATTCCCGATCTACGAGAATTCACACCGCTCGCTGAAAAAGGCGGTGCTGAATCTCACGACGGGCGGGCGGATTGGCCAAGACGCAGGCCGTCACACGGTCGTCCGCGCACTCGACGATCTGAATTTCACCTTTTCGGACGGGGAACGCATCGGCCTGGTCGGCCACAACGGATCCGGCAAGACGACGCTCCTCCGTACGCTGTCGGGTGTCTACGCACCCGTGCGCGGTGAACTCAAGGTGACCGGCAAGATCGCTTCACTGCTCGACGTGTCGATGGGTCTCGATCCGGATGCGACGGGCTTCGAGAACATCTATTTGCGCGGCATCCTCGATGGCCTGAAGCCCGCGCGCATCCGGAGCAAGATCGACGAGATCGCCGATTTCAGCGAACTCGGCGATTACCTGAACCTGCCGGTGCGGACCTACTCGAGCGGGATGATGCTGCGGCTTGCGTTCGCGATTTCGACGAGCGTCGAGGCCGACATCCTGATCATGGACGAATGGCTGAGCGTCGGTGACGCCGAGTTCAGCCTCAAGGCCGCTGAGCGGCTGGAACACCTGGTCGGCAAGGCGTCGCTGCTCGTGGTCGCGTCGCACGATCCGAAGCTGGTCGAACGCGTGTGCACACGCAAGATCTCGATGGAGCATGGCAAGGTCATCGGCGACGAGCCGGTCGTCGCACCGCCGCCGGAGCCGGAGTCGCCGGCAATTGAACTGCCGCCGGCCGGTAATTCCGCGGGACTGCTGCATTGAACGCGACAGCCGCCGGCGGAGGTGCTCGCTTCGCCGGCGGCCGCGCGAGAAAGTCCCCAATACATTGCCGATCCAACGGCATTCGCATCCGCCTTGCGCGGGTGCCACGAGGTTGAATTCCCATGCGAGCTGATCATCCATTTCTTCGCCACTCCGGAGCCTTGTTCGGGCGGCAGCCGTTCCGCACGCTGAAGGGGTTCGCGGGCGGGTATATCGCATACCCGATCGCGGAAAGCCGGGAAAAGCGCAGCGTGCGCCCCAAGATTGCCGAATTGCGCCAGTATTACGGGTTGTCGCTCGAAGCGCGCCGCCGCATCGCGATTGATCGTCTCGTCGACACGCTCGAATTTGCCGGCACTTCCGTACCGTACTATCGCGATCTGTTTGCCGCGCGACAGTTCGATCCCCAACGTGTGCGCGACGACGTGCGCCATCTCGATGCGCTGCCTTATCTGACGAAGGACATCATTCGCGAGCAGGGCGACCGTTTGCTGTCGGCGCCGCTCGATAGCGTGCGGCATCACGTCTGCAAGACGGGCGGCTCGACCGGCCTGTCCTGCACGATCTTCTACGATCAGGACGGCGCGGACTATTCGTCGGCGGTGACGTTCTACGCGCGCGAGCGTATCGGCAAGCTGCGCCATCGCTTCGAGCTGCATTTCGCGTGCCGCTTTCCCGACGACGTCGTGCCGGAATGGCCTTCGCGCGAAGATTTCAAGTGCTTCGCAATGAACCGCAGCAACATCTTCTTCGATCGCATCGACGATGCGGGCCTCGAGGAAATGTGGCGCACGCTGAAAAGCCGCCGGCCTTATCTCGCCCATTCGCATCCGTCGACCATGTACGCGCTTGCTTGCTACGTGCAGCGCAAGTACGGAGGCGGCAATGCGTTCGCGGTGTTCGAGTCGAGCGGGGAACTGCTTGAGCCGCATGCGCGCGAGGTCATCGCGTCCGCGTTGAGGTGCCGTGTGATCGATCGCTACGGGCTCGCTGAACTCGGCGTGATGGCGTATGAACTCGACGGGCATGAAGGCGGCTTTCGCGTGATGGATTCCGAGGGCTGGCCGGAAAGCCGGCTCGTCGATGGCGCGGACGCTGCCCACGAACTCGTATTTACAGGCTTCCGCAATCGGTTGATGCCGCTCATCCGCTATGCGACCGGCGACTTGGCCCGCGTGGAGGACGATCCGGTGAAAGGGTTCGTGCTGACCGACGTTGTCGGGCGGATTCACGACGTCGTGCCGATCAACGGCATCGCGCACCCGACGCATCATATTCAGGACATGCTCGATCACCGGGTCGGCGGTATCCAGGAGTTCCAGATCGATCTTCGCACCACGCCGCCGACATTGCGGATCGTGCTCGAGCCGTGGGCCAATGCCGACGAAACGACCGCGAAGCTGCGGCATTTCTGGGGCGATGCCTTCACGATTTCCTTCGTCGGCCATGATGATCTTGTACGCGTCGGCCGACGCGCCAAATTCCGCCACGTGGTGACCGCATGATCGGTGTTCTTTTCAATGATGGTGCCGCGCAAGCGGGGCAACTCGTCCTCGCGGCGCTTCGGCGCTCAGTGACCGCGGCCCAGGCGCGTCCGATTTCGCGTGGTGCGTTGCTCACGAGGGCGGACAGCGTAATCGTGGCCGTCGACTTGCCCGATGCGTGGGGCGACGACCTATTGGCATGGCTGCGTGCGCAGCCGCGCAAGCTGCTCGTGTTCGGGCGGATGCCGGCGGTGCTCGCCGCAGCTCTCGGCGTTCGGGTGGACGGGGCGTTTCCCGATGAACTGGCCGGCGCGAGTCGCAGCGAACCGGCGCCGACCGGCGACACGCGGGCGAGCCGGGCTGTGGTCGGTTATACGGCTGCCGCAGCGACGCTGGGCGGCGACACATGGCAACGGCCGTTCGAGCGTTTCGACTTCACCGACGAATGGAACAACCTGGGCCACGGCGCGATTCGCTGCGACGGATCGATCTGGTCGATTGCACAACCGGCCCGCGTTGCATCAGACGCCGAACTCGCGAGCCTGCGGATCGATGGCGTACCGGCAGGATCGTACGCGGCGTTGTGGGACGACGATGCCTCGAGCGTGCTGTGGTTCAACCGTGCGGTCGGGCCGATCGATTCGTTCGAGTGGCGAATCGTCGAGCGCTTCCTGTCGGCACATCGCGCGGACAGGCTGCCGTGCCATGCGGTACTCGGCGAGTTGCCCTGGGGGTACGATGCGGCGATCACGTCGCGCCTCGACTGCGATGAGGATATCGAAGCATCGCGGCCGTTGTGGGACGCGTATCGACGCATGGACGTACCATTCTCGCTGGCGGTCCATACGCAGAACCTGCACGATCCGAAGCACTACCCGATTCTGCGCGAGTTGCTCGACGACGGCGGCGCCGTGCTGTCGCATACCGCGACGCATGCGCCGAACTGGGGCGGCAGCTATGAGGCCGCGCTCGCCGAGGGCCTGCAATCGGCCGAATTGATTCGAGAGGTGACCGGCCAGCGCGTGCGCTATGCGGTGTCGCCGTTCCACCAGTCGCCGCCGTACGCATTGCATGCGCTTGCGGATGCGGGCTACGAAGGCTGCATCGGTGGGATCATTCGCAATGATCCGGAGTTCCTGATCGCGCGTGGCGGTGAACTGGCCGGAATGCCTGCCGGGTTCGTCGGTCACAGTCAGCAGTGCATGCTGCACGGCGATTGTTTGCTGGCAGCGGGCGATCCGCTTGCCGTCTACAAACAGGCATTCGATCTCGCGTACCAGACGCGTACGCTGTTCGGCTATCTCGACCATCCGTTTTCCGAACGCTATCAATACGGCTGGCGCGACGAACCGCAGCGAGTCGACGCGCATGAGCAATTGATCGCGTACATCCGCGCGAAGGCGCGCAATCCGCTGTTCATGACGGAAGAAACCGCGCTGGACTTTCTTGCGGCGCGGGCCCGCGTGAACATGGTCGAGGAGGTCGGCGGCATCCGCGCATGCGTGCTGCCCGGCACCCGTGGCGCATTCGCGATGGGCGTCGAATGGCGTGGCGAGCATGTCGAACTCGCTGCGGGGATGATGCTGTCATGAAAGTGATGGTCTTGATGGGCACGCGCCCGGAAGCGATCAAGCTTGCTCCCGTGGTCGCCACGCTGCGCACGGAAGTGGAGACGATCGTATGCTCGAGCGGGCAGCATCGCGAGATGCTCGCGCAGGCGCTGGACTTTTTCGGCATTGCACCCGATATCGAGCTCGACGTGATGCGACCGCGGCAGACGCTCAACGGGCTGTCGGCGCGCCTGCTCACGGGGCTTGACGCGGTGCTGGACGGCATCCGGCCTGACTGGATGCTCGTGCAGGGCGATACGACGACCGCGATGTGCGGCGGCCTCGCGGCGTTCCATCGCGGGATTGCGGTTGCACATATCGAGGCGGGGCTTAGGACCGGCGATCTGGCTAGCCCGTTTCCCGAGGAGGCGAATCGCAGCCTGCTCGGTCGCATTGCGAAGCTGCATTTCGCGCCGACCGGCGCCGCCGCGCGCAACTTGCTCGCGGAGGGCGTTCCCGCTTCGCAGGTGTTGGTCACGGGCAATACGGTCGTCGACGCGATTTCACTCGTCCGCGAGGTCTGGAAGACGCGCGACCTAGCGGCCACGCTGCCTGAATGGATGTGCGACGGTCGCCCGCAGGTGCTCGTGACCTGTCACCGTCGCGAGAATTTCGGCGACGTGCTCGAGAGCATCTGCAAGATGCTGCGCGATCTGTGCGCACGCTACGACACGTATCGCTGGGTATTTCCCGTTCATCTGAATCCGGCCGTGCGCGAACCGGTCCACCGCGAATTGGCCGGCATTCCGAACCTCACGCTGATCGAGCCTGTCGACTACCCGACGAGCCTGTACCTGATCAGCCGCAGCACGCTCGTTGTCAGCGATTCGGGCGGTATCCAGGAGGAGGCGCCATCGTTCGGCGTGCCGGTCGTCGTGATGCGCAATCACACCGAGCGCCGCGAGGGCGTGGACGCGGGTTTCGCGACGCTGGCCGGCCAGTCCGTCGAGCGGATCGAGCAGGCGGTCGTCGAATGGCTCGACGATCCCGGGCGCCGCGCCGAGCTGGCCGCTCGCGCAAATCCGTACGGGGACAGCCGTGCATCGCAACGCATCCTCATGAGTCTACTGGGGCGTCAAGCAGAGGTTTTCCGTGGATGAGCGCGTTCAGGACAGCCTGATGCCGCGCGACTGTGTGATGTTCTCGACTGCGGACTGGGACGAACCGTACTGGACGAACAAGCAGCATACGGCGAGCCTGCTTGCCTCGCGCGGGTGGCGCGTGCTGTACGTCGAGAGCGTGGGGTTCCGTTCGCCGAAAGTCGGCAGCGGCCGTGACTGGGCACGCCTGTGGCGGCGGCTGTGGCGCGGGGTGCAGTCGCTTGTGCTCGGGCCGCCGCGCCGTGCACGGAATGTCTGGGTGTTGTCGCCGCTGATGATTCCCGCGAAACATCACTGGCCGCTCGTGCGTGCGCTGAACCAGTTCCTGTTGCGCACGACGGTCAGCCGGTTCGCGCGCGGCAAGCGTTTCGACACGCCGGTCACGTGGACCTACCATCCGTTCATGCTCGACGCGATCCGCGGCCTGCGGCGCGGGCCGCTCGTCTACCATTGCGTGGACGATCTCGGCGCGGTGCCTGGCGTTGATGTCGACGCTTTCGGCAGCGCGCAACGCCTGCTGCTGGGCGCAAGCGACGCGGTATTCACGACGGCGCCGGCTCTGCAGTCGCAATGCTCGCCGCACAATCCGAACACGTACTATCTCAGCAACGTCGTCGATGCCGCGCATTTCGGTGCAGCGCTCGACGACACACCGTTGCCGCCGGAGCTGGCGGCGATTCCGGAACCGCGTCTCGTCTATCACGGCGTGCTGTCCGACTTCAAGATCGACATGCCGCTGTTGCTGGCCGCCGCGAAAACCCGGCCCGAATGGCACTGGGTCATCATCGGCGAGGAGCGCGAAGGGCAGCGCAGCCCGTTGCTCGCGGAATTCGCGCAGTTGCCGAATGCACACCTGCTCGGCTACCGGAACTACAGCGACCTGCCCGCCTATTTGCGCGGGATGAGTGTCGGCGTGCTGCCGACGCTGCTGAACGACTACACGCGGTCGATGTTTCCGATGAAGTTCTACGAATACCTCGCGGCTGGCCTGCCGGTGGTATCGACGCCGCTGGACTTCACACGCGATCCGCATGCAGGGCTCGAAGTCGGCGGCGATCTGCCGTCGTTCGTCGCGGCGATCGAGCGTCAGCTCGCGCGCGGCAAGCTCGATCGCCACGAGGCGCAAGCAGCGGTCGGAGACAATACCTGGGATCGCCGGCTCGACAAGATGCTCGCACTTACGTTTGGCGATGCGCGCCGGCAACCGGCACGGCGGGGCATGGCGGTCGGGGGGCGCGCATGAAGGTCGCGCACGTCTACCGAACGTATTTTCCGGATCCGCCGGGCGGGCTGCAGGAGGCAATTCGCCAGATCGCGATGGCGACGCGTCGCTACGGTGTCGACGCGCGCATTTTCGCGCTGTCGCCGACGCCCGAACCGACTTGCGTCGAGCGCGACGAGGGGCTCGTCGTGCGAGCCCGTTCGTGGGCGGCACCGGCGTCGTGTGATCTCGGCGGCATCGACGCGTTGCGGCGCTATCGTGAACTCGTCGATTGGGCGGACGTCGTCCACTTCCATTTCCCCTGGCCTTTCGCTGACGTGCTGCACCTGCTCGGTCGGACCCGCAAGCCCGCCGTGATGACTTATCACTCGGACATCGTGCGGCAGAAGCTGCTCGGCGCCGTCTACGGGCCGTTGATGCGGCGCACACTGAAGGCGATGGCCGCTGTCGTCGCGACGTCGCCGGCGTATGCGCGAACCAGCCCGGTACTGGCGACGGCGGTTTCCGCGAGGCAACTTCATACGATTCCGCTCGGCATCGCCGACTATCGAGACACGCCGCGCGTGCTGTCGCTCGAGCAGACGCGCCCTGAGCTTGCCGCGCTGGCGGCCAAGCCGTTCCTGCTTGCGCTCGGCGTGCTGCGCTACTACAAGGGGTTTCACACGCTGATCGACGCTGCGGCGCAGATCGGCGCGCCGATCGTGATCGCTGGGTCGGGGCCAGAACAGGCCAACCTGCACGCGCAGGCCGAGCGACTCGGCGCGCGCAACGTGATCTTCGCGGGACAGGTGTCCGACGACGAGAAGATCGCCCTGCTTGCGGCGTGCCGGGCGCTGGTGCTGCCGTCGCATCTGCGCTCGGAAGCATTCGGCATGGTGCTGGTCGAGGCGCAGATGTTCGGCAAGCCGACCGTCTGCTGCGAAATGGGTTCGGGAACGTCCTACGTGAACGAGGATGGCGTCACCGGGTTCGTCGTCGCGCCGGAGCAGCCGATGGCGCTGGCGGATGCCGCAGGCCGGCTGCTTGCCGACAATGCGCTGGCCGCCCGGATGGGCTGTGCGGCGCGTGCGCGGTACGAACGGCTGTTTTCGAGTGACGCGCTGGGCCGGGCGTATGGCGCGCTGTACGAGCAGGTGCGGCGCTGACCGAGCCGGGCGGGCAGCCCTGTGCCATTTCGATGAATTGACCGACGGCCCGGTCCGGTAAAATCGTCGGTCAGGTCCACGACCGTGATTCGAGCCCCTTTTGTTGCAACTGAGACAAAATTTATGAAGGTACTCTTTGCCACTTATCCGATGGCATTTCATACGCCAGGCGGCGGAGAGGTCCAGCTGCTGGCGTACCACAAGCACGTGCCTGCGCACGGCATCGACGCGACGCTGATGAATATGTGGGAGCCGCGGTTTCTGGAACACGATGTCGTGCATTTCTTCTCGTGTATCAGCGGTTCCTATCATTTCTGCCACTTCGTGAAGCGGCTCGGCTTGCCGCTCGTGGTCTCGGCAAGCCTATGGATTACCGACGCTACCCGGCATCTGTATCCGATCGATGAGATCCGCGCGCAGCTTGGCCTCGCCGACGTCATTGTCACGAATTCTGCCGTGGAGAGCGATACGCTGGCTGAGGTGCTGGACCTTCCGCGCGAACGCTTCGCGCACGTCTACAACGGGATCGACGACCTGTTTCTGCGGTCGGTGTCGCCGCACGCATTTCGCCGGCACTTCGGCCTCGAAGGGAAATTCGTGCTCAACGTCGGCAACATCGAGCCGCGCAAGAACCAGCTCGCGCTCGTGCGCGCGATGAAGGCGCTGCCCGACGTGAAGCTCGTGCTGGTGGGCGCGAAACGCGATACCGCGTATGCCGATGCGGTGCTGGAAGAGGGGGGCGCGCAGGTCATCTACCCCGGCGTGATGCCGCACGACGACCTGCTGTTGTCCGGCTATGCGGCCTGCGATGCATTCTGCCTGCCGAGCACGCTGGAGACACCGGGGCTCGCGGCGCTCGAAGCCTCTGCGCAGCGCGCGCCGCTGCTGATCACGTCGGAAGGGTCGTGCGCCGAATACTTCGGCGCGCGCGCCGACTACGTCGCGCCGGACGCGATCGACGCGATGAGTGCCAAACTGCGTGCGCTCGTCGATGCGGGCCGCGACGCACAGCTCGCGGCGGCGCCCGGCTTCGATCCGGCGGCGTTCACGTGGGCCCGCACGACCGCGGCGCTGGGCGACATTTATCGCCAACTGATATGACCGACGCGACAGTTCACGAGTCAAGCACGGACCGAAGCCTGCTGCAAGGCATGGGAATTTATGAAATCTGATTTGTTCGCGCCCGTACGGGTGCAGTCGACGCCGCACGTGATGATGGTCACGCATGTTCTGCCGTATCCACCGGCGGCCGGCAACGAGATCCGCATCTACAAGATGCTGTCGTGGTTCCGGCAGCGCGGGTATGGCATCACGCTCGTATTGAAGCCGCTCGGCGATACCGAAGTACCGAACGAGTGCATCATCGGTTTGCGCGACGTCGCCGATCAACTGTACGTTTTCGACAATCGCTTCGTGCCCGGCGCAACGGCGCGCGCTGTCGATCCCGGGTTCGACGATCCGGCGCTGGCGCAGATCCAGGACGGTTTCTGCCCGGCCTGGTTCGTCGACGAAGTCGCAGCGATCACTGCAGCCCTTCAGCCCGACGTCGTGATTGCTCAATACGTGTTCATGAGCCGCATCCTCGAATTGCCCGAATGCGCAGACGCGCTGAAGATCATCGATGCGCACGACCTTTTTTGTCGCAAGCAGGCGACGGTCGAACAGTACGGCATCAAGAATTACGGCCTCAGCCTGACGGAGGACCAAGAGCGTCGGCTGTTGCTGCGCGCCGACGTCGTGCTCGCGATCCAGCGCGTCGAACTGGACGAAATAGCCGCGTTTGTACCGTCGCGCAAAGTACTGCTGACGAGTTTCGACCTTGTGCCGCAACAGGATGACGGGACCGCTGTTGTGCCCGGACGTGTGCTGATCGTCGCGTCGGGCAATGAGTTCAACGTGCGCGGCACGCAGGATTTTCTCGACTTCACGTGGCCGCTGGTTCGGCAGGCTTGTCCGGACGCACGGCTGCGCGTAGTCGGCAAGGTGTGCCGCGAGGTCACGTGCGACGATCCGACGGTGGCTTTGCTCGGTTTCGTCGAAAGCCTGGACGCGGAATATGCGCAGGCCGAGGTGGTCGTGAATCCCTGCCGAGTCGGAACCGGCCTGAAGATCAAGACCATCGAGGCGCTCGCGTGGGGCAAGGCGCACGTCGCCTGGCCCTCGGCGGCGGACGGGCTGCGCGAGCTCGGCGAGGTGCCGGCCGTGATCGCGACCGATGTGGTCACGTTTTCAGACGCGATCGTCGACGTGCTGCGCTCGAGCGAGCGACGCGTGGCGATGCAGTCTGCGGCGCATGCGTTCATTTTCGAACACTTCCGCGCCGAGCGCGTGTATGGCGACTTGTGCGCAGCCATCGAGGCACGTCGGCCGATGGGTATCCTGGAGGAACAGAATGGATAACGCGATCGCGATTATCGTCACGCCGGATGCCGGCAATCATGCCGGTTCGGCACAACTGGCCGCGTGGCGTGCCCACGCGAGCCGTGTCGTGGTGTTCGCGCATGTAGGCGATCAGCGCGCACTGGATGCAGCGGCCGCTGCGGATTGCGAAGGAATTGGGGTCGCCGACGCAGGCGGCTTCTACGCCGCGCTGAATCGCACGCTTCATCCGCTGATCGAGGCGAGCACCGACGTGCTGTTCGTCGGGCCGGCCTACGATTTCGGCGCACCGGCACTGGATGCGTTGCGCGCGGGCATCGCCGCCGATCCGCTGTATGGTTTTGCATTGCCGCGCACGAACGTGGGCGGATCCGCTCCGGTGCCGCGCAGGCCAGGCGAACCGGCGCTCGATCGTCCGGATGCGTTCGAGCGCTTTGTCGCGGCGTTGCCCGAACGTTTTGGCGGCGGCCTCGTGCAGGCCGCGCCGGTGCTCGTGCGCTCCGGCGTGCTGTACAACTTCGGTCGACTCGAAGGCAAGACCTTCGACCTGTCCGATGCGCTCGCCATGCTTTTCATTCGCGCCAATCGCCGCGGTTACAGTGCAGTCGTCAGCAATCGTGCGTTATTTCTGGCACACGAGTCGGGCGATGTTTCAGAACCCGCCGCGCCGCCCGTCATCGATCGCGCGTCCGACTTCTACCGTGCGCTCGAACGTCAGGTCGAGTTTCCGGAGCAGCGGTTGCAGAAGCTGTTGTGGCAGGCCGTCAAGCCGAAAGAGGCGCGCCGCGTGCTGTTCGATATCCGCAATCTGGCTCCGGGCTACAACGGTACGGCGCAGCATATCTTGTCGCTGATGAGGCCGATCTGCGCGCTGGCGGCCGAGTATCGCATCGAGCCATATTTCTGGGTGCTTCCGCAGTCGGCCGATTTTCACGCATTGCAGGACGTCCCGGGCTGCACGCTCGCGTTCGAGCTCGGCGAGCACGACCTGTTCGACGCGTGCGTGCGCCTTTCGCAGCCATGGAGCTTCAGCGAACTGCGCGATCAGGCGTGGCGATCGTTGGTCAACATGTACGTGATCCTGGATGCGATCGCTTGGGACTGCCATTACATCCGGATGCCGCATATCGACGGCGTATGGCGCACGGCAGCCGATCATTCGGACGGCTTCGTGTACAACAGCCACTACACGCGCCGAGCGTTCGAGGAGCGTTTCCCGGCCGCGCGCAACGTGCCTGCCGCGGTCTCGTACTGCTCGCTCGACCCGGCCGAATATTTCACCGAGGAAACCTGCGCTGCACGGCCAGAAGCCGAGCCCTACGTACTCGTGGTCGGCAACCAGTACTACCACAAGGGCCTTGCCGAGGCGGTTCGCGTGCTTGCCGCCGGGTTCCCCGAGGTCAGCATCAAGGTGCTCGGCGAGACCGGCGAGCAGTTTCCGAAAGTCGAGCAACTGCCGTCAGGCAGGCTGTCGAACGAGGATGTCGACCGTCTATTCCGCGATTGCGCGTGCCTCGTGTTCCCGTCCTACTACGAAGGGTTCGGCCTGCCCGTCCTGAAGGCGCTGTCGTTCGGCAAGCAGGTGATTGCGCGCGACAGTGTGCTGATCGACGAAATCCGCGAGCGCGTGAGCCCGATCGATGACATCGTGCCGTATAACCGCAGAACCGAACTGTTGCGTGCGGTGCGCGCCGTCCTTGACGATGCGCACACGCGCAGTGCGACGCGCACGCAGGCGCAACGGCCCCAGGCGATCTTCGGCTGGGCCGAAGCCGCTCGTGAAGTCCTTGCGCTTGTCGGCGACCGTATTGGCGAGGCGAGCATCGAGCGCAGCCTCGGACGGCTGGAATTCTTCTACCGCACCGCCCAGTTCGACGTCGAACGGGCCGGCTGGGCGAACGCCGACCAGAACAAAGTCATCTTCGAGGTGGAGTTGGAGGAATGAAGTTACTCACCCTTTTCGTGCGCTATGGCGACACGGATTATGAGGGCGCATTCAAGCGACTGTGCCAGATGTACCAGCGCGTCGGCGGCCTTGACTACGATGCGTTGCTGATCGACACCGCATTGCGGCCTGGCGTGCATGCGAGGCTGGGCTCGCGGGCCTTGCTGATCGGCGGGGACAACACGCGCCGCGAATTCAGCGGCTGGGATACAGCACTTGCGCATCTCGGGCCGGATATCGATCGGTACGATCTCGTCCATGTCGTGACATCGGCGTACGAGAACGAGTACAACGGTTTCTATCCGTATATCAATTACGGCATGTTCGAGTTCGCGGCGAAGAATCGCCATGTCGTCCTCGCGCATATCGACGCGTATCCGGCGCCAGCCCGCCTGGTGGGGCGGAGTTTTCAGACCTGGGGCTGCTCGAAATTCCTGATCGCGGTGCCCGAGCGCATTCGTGCGCTGGGGACCTTTACGGGGCAATTCCCGACGGACCTGTTTTTTACGTCGTCACGCACGGCGCCATTCCGACAGGATGCGCCGTTGTCGGAGAACTATCGTCAGTATCTGATCGACTGGTTGACTGGCGATGGGCTGCCGCATGGCCAATGGCATTCGGTGTTCGATCTGTCCGACGCGAACCTGCAGCGGTTTCGCGAGAAGGCGATGTCGATCATCGACGAACACAGCCTGTCGATGCGGTTGCGCGAGAGCGGGGCGCAGATCGTCGACTACACGTGGCTGCATTCACGCGGACTCAGCCACGACGGGGCGAAGATTCCTGACGAATGTACGCAGGTCGTCGAGCGCAATCTGTACCTGTTCGGCAATCCGATCGTCGAGCCCGGTATCGATCTGACGAACCATCGCGCAACCAATGGGTTCCAGCAGATGTTCCACCTGCAAGGACATCTGCCATTCGGCCGCACCAGCGTGATCGACGCTCTGTGGCTGGGGAACGCCGTGCTGCGCCAGTATCTGGATCCGGCGCGGCCACTGCACTGCGCGGCAATTCACCTGAATCAAGGCGTCGCGATTGATGACGAGCAGCGCGCGTGGCTCGCGGTGCCCGACGACGACCTGCCGCAGGACGGTGTGCTGCCTCTGACACGCGGGCTGCATGCGGTCTATCTCGCGCGCGACGACCTGCGCGGAGCGTTTGATTTGAACGACGCTGCGGGACGGCGTGACCTGATTCGCTGGTGGTGCAACGACGGCCGAGCGAACCTCGCCTACCGTGACTTCATCGCGCCGTCCGTCTATCTGGAACCGGACGAGTCGGTCGAGCAGGATCTGCCGATTCCGCTGACTCGCGGCCTGTGTGCGCTTTGCGATGCGCGTGACGATCTGCGCGGCCAGATCGACCTGTCGACGCGGGAAGGGCGTCGTGCGCTGGTCGCGTGGTGGGTCGACGAAGGGTGGCGCGATGCGCGCTATCGTGGCTTCATGCCGACGAACATCTATGCTGAACCCGCGCCGGGCGTCGTGCAGGATGCATCGCTGCCGATTACGCGTGGCCTGCTGACTCTGCATGTCGCCCGCGAGGATTTGGCGCGCATCGACCTGTCGACGCCGGCTGGCCGCGAGGCGCTGATTTCGTGGTGGATGAACGATGGCCGGCTCAACCACACGTTCAACAACTTCATGCCGGCATCGGCATACGTGCGGCCGTCCGCTGCAGTCGAGCAGGATACGCCGCTGCCGATCACTTGCGGACTGCTGGCGTTTGCACGCGCGCGCTCCGATCTTGCCGGTCTCGATCTGGCGACGCCGGCAGGGCGCAACCGGCTGATTGCATGGTGGATGAACGAGGGACGCAAGAAGCCCGCGATCGCGAAGCTGATTCCTGCGGACCTCTTCAACGAAGTCGACCGGACGGTGACGCAGGATACGAGCCTGCCGATCACGCGCGGCATGCATGCCTTCCATCATTCGCGCGATGACTTGTCGCAATCGATGGACCTCGGCACGGTGGGCGGCCGGCGCGCGCTCGTCGGCTGGTGGATTGCCGAGGCGCTGCAGGATCCGGAACTGAGCGGCTTCATGAATCGAGACGTCTGTGTCGCGCCGGCATCCGACATCGTTCAGGATACATGCCTGCCGATCACGCAGGGGTTGCGCGCGCTGCATGCAGCCCGTGCCGATCTCTCCGAGCTTGCCGATCTCGCCACGCCGGAGGGGCGCGCGGCGTTTGTCGAATGGTGGATCGCGTTTGGCATGCACGACCCGCGACTCGCGGTGCTCGTGCCGGCGAGTGCATATGTCGAGATCGACGCGTCCGTCGAACAGGACGCGCCGATGCCGATCACCCGGTTCATGCGTCAGCTGTGCGCGCGCGATGGCGACGTCGACGTCGCGCAGCCGGCGGGACGCCGCGCGCTGACACTGTGGTGGGCGCGCGCGGTTATTGGCGGCCGCTTGCAGCTGCCGTTCCCGTTGACGCGTGAAATGCTCGGCATTGGCGACGACGTCGATCCGGCTGCGTGGCGCGACTTGCATCCACTTGCACAGGCTCTGCACGAGGCGCGCGACGATCTGCGCGCTGCATTCGACCTCGAGACGCAGGAGGCGCGGGCGGGGCTCAACCAGTGGTTGATGGATTTCGGGCGCTTCGAGATCGGCCTGCCGCCGCCGGCCCAGAATGTGCCCGTCATCCAGGTCAGCCAGCCTGTCCCGTGGGAAGGTGCGTGGCGCAGTGGTGGTGTGAACATTGTCGGCTTCGGGCGTGGGGAACTCGGTATCGGCGAGGATGTCCGGATGGCGTCGCGTGCGCTCACGGAAGTTGATTGCGATCAATGCATACCGCGCCTGCCGCTTGCGATCGGCGCCCGTCAGGGCGACCGGACACTCGAGTACTTCGAGGTCGACAAGCCGCTGTACCGGACGAACCTGATTTTCCTGCCGCACTATGAGACGATCCGGCTGCTCGGTGCCACGGGCAACGCAATACTCGGCGGGCGCTACAACATCGGCTGCTGGCAATGGGAATTGCCGCGCTATCCGGCTGGTCTGGAAGCGGCACTCGAGGTCGTGGACGAGATATGGTCTAGCACGAATTTCACGGCCGACGCAATGCGCGGCGCCACCAGCAAGCCGGTCCATGTGATGCCGATGGCCGTGTCGCTGCCGCCGCTCACGCGCGCGTATGCACGCAACGACTTCGGCGTGCCGCAGCACGCGTTCACGTTCTTGCATATCCTCGACGGCAACTCGAGTGTCTATCGCAAGAATCCGTTGGCCGTCGTGCGTGCGTTTCTGCGGGCATTTCCGGGAAATGTATCGGGCGTGCATCTTGTGCTCAAGACCATGAACATGGGGAAGTCGTCGCCGCAATGGGACGAGGTGCTCGAATTCGTACGCAACGATCCGCGCGTCACAATCATTTCGGAAGCGTTCGAACGGGAGCGCGTGATCGGTCTGCAGTCGGTGTGCGATTGCTTCGTGTCGCTGCACCGCGCCGAAGGCTTCGGGCGCAACATCGCGGAAGCGATGCTGCTCGGCAAGCCGGTCATCGCTTCAGATTTTTCGGGCAACCGTGATTTCACGACCGACGCGACTGCGTTTCCGGTGGGCGGTGAGATGGTACCCGTGCTTGCCGGGGAGTACAGTTTCGGCGACGGGCAGTTCTGGTGGGACGCCGATGTCGAGGCTGCCGCGCAATGCATGCTGCGCTGCGTCGAAGATCCGACGGAACGCGATCGTCGTGCCGCCAACGGTAAGACCCATATCATCGAACACTATGCGCCGGCGGCCGTCGGGCGCAACTACGTCGGGCGTTTGCGGACGCTCGGCCTGCTGGAGTAAGGAATCGTCATGCGTCTTTTCATTGCGGCCCCCGACATTTTTCCCGGCGATGCGGTAGGCAACCACTGTTTCGGCGTCGCGCGCGTCGCGCGCCGGCTCGGCTACGACGTCAGCTTGCATGCGCAGCACCACGCGGGTGATGTCGAGCCGATGGAAGCCCTGTTCGACACGATCGACGACGACGACATGCTGTGGGTTAGTTACTCGATCCACGATCCGCTGCTCGAACGCGTGCTGGCGCTGCCGGGGAAGAAGCTCTGCTATTTCCACGGTGTTACGTCGCCCGAGCTGCTGCGCGAATTCGAGCCGGTGACGGCCGATCTTTGCGCGAAGTCGATCGAGCAGTTCCCCTTGCTCGCCCGATTCGGCTCGCTGCTCGCGAATTCGCGGTTCACCGCCGGTTCGCTCGCGCCGTATGTCGCGTCTGAAGACGTTCGGATCCTGCCGCCGGTGGCGGCCGACATGGCGGTGTTCCGACATGTATCGCCGCCGCGTACCGAGCGTACAGCGGGTGCGCCGTTCGGGCTGCTCGTTGTCGGTCGAGTCGTGCCGCACAAGCGGATCGAGGATGCGATCGATATCGTCGCCAGCGTGCGCGAACGGGGCGTCGATGCGCGACTGCAGGTGATCGGTACGGCGCCTAATGGACAGTACGCGGGCTTTCTGGTCGAGCGCGCACAGGCGCTTGGTGTGGCACCGTTCGTGGAGTTCGCGGGGATGGTCGACGATCAGAACCTGTTCGAGCGCTTCGATCGCGCCGACGCGTTGCTGTCTGTGAGCCGGCATGAGGGCTTTTGCGTTCCCGTCCTGGAAGCGATGCATCTCGGCCTTCCGTCGTTCGTGCGCGACGGGACGGCGGCGAGCGAGGTGGGGGCGGGCACCGCCTTTATCTTCGATTCGTCGTCGTCAGCGGTCGATGCAATCGCCGCGGTGGCGTCCGAGCCGGCGCGTGCGACCCACGCGGCGGCATCGGGCAAGCGCCGCGCCGCCGCGCTGCTGGATGAGACCGGCGACGACGTTTTTCGTGCCATTCTAGGTTCGGCACGCTAATATTGCCGGCTATTTTTGTTGGATATCAAAGTGTTGGATCCTCGCGTACTGATTACGACCTACCATCAGGCATTCCTCGTGCGTGGCGGTGGTGAGTACGAGATCTTCTCCGTTGCGGATAGCCTGAAGCAGCGCGGGATGATCGTCGATATCTATGGGCCCTATGCGCGCTCGATCGACGATTACGACGTCGTGCTGCATTTCTCGGTGCATGGCGGCGGTCTCGAATTACTTGAAGCGGTCAAGGCACGCGGCAAGCCGGTCGCGCTGTGGCCGAACCTATGGGTGCGTGATGCCACCGAGACGCCGGAGGCGCTGGTCAACCGTCACGTCAGCCTGGCCGACGCGGTCATCTTCAAGTCGGCCGCCGAGCAACTGCACTTCGCGCAACGTTTCGGGTTGCCCGCCGACAAGGCGCGCCGGATTACCGTGGGCGCCGATGCGGCGTATCGGCGCCCCGCGCCGCAGGGGCTGTTCAAGAGCCTCTACGGCGTCGATCGCTACGCGATCTGGTTCGGCGTGATCGAGCCGAACAAGAACCAACTGGCCGCCGTGCGCGTGCTGCGCGAGAAGGGTATTCCGCTCGTGCTTGTGGGCCGCAGCCGCGACGAAGCGTACTATCAGGCATGCCGCGCGGCCGGCGGCGACAACGTGCTGTTCATCAAGGGACTGCCGCAAAAGTCGGAAATCGTGCGTGCCGCGCTGCAGGAGTCGCTGTTCTATGTCGAGCTGTCGCATGAGCCGCCGGGCCTGTCGGCGATCGAGGCTGGCCTTGCCGGTTGCCGGCTGTTGCTGAGCGACTCCGACTGGTCGCGCGAGCATTTTGGCGACGCGGCGATCTACGCGAATCCGGTCGACGAGGCCGATATCGCGCGGGGCGTCGACGCGGTGCTCGCGATGCCACCCGAGAATCCCTCGCTGGTCGACGGACTCACGCGATTCTGCCTGCCGGACGCAATCGATCCGCTGATCGACATCCTGCGGAGCATCGCGACATGATGCTCTATCTGGTGAGGCATGGCCGCTCGCGCGCGAACGAAGCGGGTCTCGTAACCGGGACGCCGGCGGACGTGCTGAGTGACGAGGGGCTTGCACAAGGCGCACGCATGGCGGCTTGGCTGGCCGAGACAGGTATCGCCGCCGACCGCCATGTCGTCAGCCAGTGGGGGCGCGCGCGCCAGACAGCCGACCTGCTGCTTCCGCAGGTGCAATGGGAGGTCGATGCGCGTGTGGGCGAAACCGACGCCGGCGAGGTGGCGAACTGGACGCTTGCGCGTTTTCTCGCTGCCGAGCCGCGTTTTCACGACGATCCCGCAAATCGCTATCCGGGCGGCGAATCGCACCTGGAGTTGAACGAGCGTGTGCTCGGCTGGTTGCGTACGCAACTCGAGCAGCGCTGTGAGCGCGTGATGGTCGTTGCGCACTCCGGGCCGATCTCGTGCATGCTGCAGCAGGTGACCGGGATCGGTATGGCGCGCTTTCCGGCGTTTCTGCCAGGTCATGCGAGCCTTTCCGTGGTCGATGTGCGGTTGCGCGACGGCGAGCCGACGGGCCGGCTGCTCGGTTTTTCGCTCGGCCCTGCATCGAATTTGCCGGTTGCCGTGCATGGCGCGGGCGGGCAGCGTGCATCATGATGAAAGTCCTGGCTTTGCAACGAGAGTCGCATGTCGCGTATGGCGTTCCGTCGCTGTCGGTGGCGGCGCGCATCACCGAAGTGCTCGAATTCATGGAGGCGCGCGGTGAACTGTCATTCACCGCGATTTCGGAAAACGACGAATGTGCACCGGCCGGTGTCGACTGGTGCGACGTGCTGATCCTAAGCAAGCACAGTTCGCGGCAAGCCGTCGAACTGGTCAAGCGCGCACGCGAACGTGGCGTGCGCGTCGTCTATGATGTCGACGACTGGATATTCTCCTTTCCGCGCTATAGCGGCGGTCAGGGTAACAACACGAAGCTCGGCCTGATCCACGAGCTGATCGGCCTGTCCGACGCGGTGACGGTCGCGAATATCACGCTCCTGAACAAGATCCTGCCGATCGTGCCGCACGCGATACTGGTGCCGAACGGTATGTGGGTCGAGAAATACGTGACGCCCTCTTGCGCTGCCGGCGAGGAAGCGTCGCCGCCGCGCATTGTGTTCACCAATGCCGATTTCCTGAAACTGCAAGCAGCGAAGGACATGTTGCTGACGGCGCTGCAGGTGTTCTTTCTGCGTCATCCGGAGTACGTGCTCGACTTCTACGGCGACCCGTTTCCGGAGATGTTCTCGCTGCCGTTCCTGCATTTCACGAACCGGATGCCGTACGCGGACTACATGCGGGCACTCGTCTCCGGTCGCTACCAGTTCGCGATTACGCCGCTCGGCAGCAGCGAGGATGAAGAGGCGGCCGAGTTCAATGCGTGCAAGAACCCGTTCAAGTATCTGAATTACGGCGCGGCGCAGGTGCCGGGGATCTACTCGTGCGCACCGATCTACGTCGACAGTGTGTCGGACGGCGTGACCGGCCTGCTAGTAAGCAACGACTTCGACGGGTGGGTCGACGCATTCGAACGGCTCGCCGGTGATCGTGCATTGCGTACCGATATGCGGACGGCGGCGTTTGAAGATGTGATGCGCAACCACCACGTGAGCGCGAGCGCCGATGTGCTGTCCGAAGTGATTTCGGGCAGCCGGCGGTAACGGCCCCCATTCGAGCGATGTCGGACGACACATGATTGCAGTGACGGGAGCGAATGGATTCGTCGGCCATGCCGTGCTGAGGCGGCTTGCCGGATACGGTCATGACGTGGCCGGTATCGTCAGGCGTGCGCAGCCGGAGCCGATCGTGCGGGAATGGGTATTCGACGCGGCCGATTTCGCGGGTATCGAGGCCGCATGGCCGGACTGGCTGCGCTGCGACGCCGTGATTCACCTGGCCGCGCGCGTACACGTGATGGACGACCTCGACGCGAACCCGCTGGCAGCCTATCGCCGGACGAATGTCGACGGCGCATTGCGTGTCGCGCAAGCTGCCCGGCAAGCGGGTGCGAGGCGTTTCGTCTACGCGAGCAGCGTCAAGGCGGTCGGCGAGAGCAGCAGTGGGCGGGCACCACTCGACGAGTGCGATGAACCACACCCGGAAGATCCGTACGGACGCTCGAAGCTCGAGGCGGAGCAGGCGCTGCGCGAGTTCGGCGTTCGCAGCGGCATGGAAATCGTGATTGTGCGGCCGCCGCTGGTTTATGGGCCGGGCGTGAGCGCGAACTTCCTGCGCCTGATGGGCGCCGTGGCGAAGGGGGTGCCGCTACCGCTTGGCGCCGTTGACGCCCGTCGTAGCCTCGTCTTCGTCGACAATCTGGCCGACGCGCTCGTGCGGTGTGCCGTCGACGCAGCAGCCGCGGGCGAAACCTTTCATGTGGCGGACTATCGCGACCCTGGGGTCGCGGAGCTCGTCCGGTTGATGGCGGCCGCGCTTGATGTTCGCCCGCGTTTGATCCCGGTACCCGCGGCGTGGCTGCATGCCGCCGGGCGGTTGACCGGGCGTTCCGCGCAAATCGATCGGCTTGCGGGTGAGTTGAGGCTCGACACGCGGCACATCCGGGAGGTGCTCGGCTGGCTCCCGCCGTTCACCCTCGAGGACGGATTGCGCGAGACGGCCCGGTGGTATCGCACCACACACTGAGCCTATGCAGATCCACCCCTTTCTTTCCCATGCGACGACGCACGCAGTCATCGGTGCAATTGCCTCGGCCTGCTTGAGTGCGGGCATCCTGGGACTCCTGCTGCGCTCGGGGCTGGCATGGTTGCTCGCGACCGACGTGCCGAACGATCGTTCGCTTCATACGCGCCCAACGCCACGGGTGGGCGGCTGGGGCGTCGTGCCGGTCGCGTGCGTACTGGTGTGGCTTGCGTCGCCGTCGCTGCGGGTCGTCGTGCTCGCAGCAGCTGCGCTCGCGCTGCTGTCGCAGATCGACGATCGCCGCGGGCTGCCGGCTCGCGTGCGATTCACCGGTCACGTCGTCGCGGTCTCCGCGTTTTTGGTGGCTTATCCGGCCGGCCTGCCGTGGTGGATGCTCGTCGGGATCGGCTTCCTGATGGTCTGGCTGATCAATCTCTACAATTTCATGGACGGCGCGGACGGGCTAGCCGGCGGGATGGCGGTGTTCGGCTTTGGCGGCTACGCGCTCGTCGCACTGACCGGGCCGCATCCGTCAGCCGATCTCGCGTTGTGCGCGGCAGCGGTCGCTGGGGCGGCCGCCGGTTTTCTGGTGCTCAATTTCCATCCGGCCCGGATTTTTCTTGGCGATGCCGGATCGATTGCACTTGGCTTTCTTGCGGGGGCATTCGGGTTCTATGGATGGGGAAGCGGTGTCTGGCCGATCTGGTTGCCTGCTCTGCTGTTCGCGCCGTTCATTGCAGATGCATCGGTTACATTGCTGAAACGTTTGTTGCACGGCGAAAAGTTCTGGCAAGCGCATCGTGAGCATTACTATCAGCGGATGGTGCGCTCCGGGATCGGACATGCACGTACGGCATGTTGCTGGTATGCGGTCATGGGAGCAGGCATAATCGCCGCTACTTGGGCGCTGCGCCTGTCGGCGCCTTTCCAATGGGCTATCGTGCTGGCGTGGTATGGCGTGCTGGCGATGCTGGGATACGTCATCGATGTACGCTGGCGCAGATTTCAAACAACCGTTTTAAAGTAAATCGAGGTGTGACGCCGATGTTTCGCCGTAAAGCGTCATGGCTGTCGTTCAGTGCCTTCCTGTTCGACCTGCTGGCCGTCGTGGCCTCGTGGCTAGTCGCCTATCTGGTCCGTTTCAACGGATATGTCCCGGCGGGCTTCCTGCACGGGGCATTCAGGGCGCTCGGTTGGGTGCTGCCCGTCTACGCACTAATGTTCCATATGTTCGGCCTGTACCGCGGCCTCTGGGTATTCGCGAGCCTGCCCGACCTGATGCGCATCTCGAAGGCTGTCATCGGTGGCAGTCTCGTCACGATGATCGGGGCCGTGATGCTTCAGCCCAACCCAATCATTCCGCGCTCGGTCTTGTTGCTTTCTCCCATATTGCTGTTCGTCATCATGGGAGGGGCGCGTGCGCTCTATCGAGCGACCAAGGAGTTCTACCGTTACGGAGGCCTGGTCGGCCTGGGTAAACCCGTGCTGGTGCTTGGTGCCGGCACGGCGGGTGCTAGTCTCGCGCGGGAATTGTCTCGCTCGGGGGAGTGGCGGCTTGTTGGTTTGCTCGATGACGACGTTACCAAGCATGGCCGGGAAGTGTACGGCTACAAGGTGCTCGGCGCAATCAACGACCTGAAGCGCTGGACCGATGCAATGAAGGTCGAATATGCAATCATCGCGATTCCTTCTGCATCGGTCGAAACGCAACGCCGCGTCGCGACGCTATGCGTGCGAGCCGGCGTGAAAGCGATGGTGCTGCCCGCGCTGATGCCGGGGCAGGGTTTTCTGTTCCAAGTACGAAGCATTGATCTCGAAGACCTGCTCGGGCGCGATGCAGTGACAATCGACACGGCTCACGTCGAAGCACTTTTGCGCGGCCGCGTTGTGATGGTGACTGGAGCAGGGGGCTCTATCGGATCCGAACTCTGCCGACAGATCCTACGCTTCGCGCCGGCGCAGATCGTTGCATTTGACTTGTCCGAATACGCGATGTACAGGCTCACGGAGGAATTGCGTGACCGCTTCCCCGATCAGCCCATCGTGCCCATCATCGGCGACGCAAAGGATTCACTGCTGCTTGATCAAGTGATGTCACGCTATGCGCCACATATCGTGTTTCATGCTGCCGCCTACAAGCATGTGCCGTTGATGGAAGAACACAACGCATGGCAGGCGTTGCGCAACAACGTGCTTGGCACATATCGGGTCGCGCGTGCTGCCATCAGTCATGATGTGCGGCACTTCGTGCTGATTTCTACCGACAAGGCAGTCAACCCGACGAACGTGATGGGTGCGAGTAAACGCCTGGCCGAAATGGCGTGTCAGGCGCTCCAGCAGACAAGTCAGCGCACCCAATTTGAGACCGTCCGCTTTGGCAACGTGCTGGGTAGCGCTGGCAGCGTGATTCCCAAGTTTCAGCAGCAGATTGCGAAGGGCGGCCCGGTGACGGTCACGCACCCGGAGATTACGAGATTCTTCATGACGATTCCGGAAGCGTCGCAGCTCGTGCTGCAGGCGTCGAGCATGGGGCGCGGTGGTGAAATTTTCATTCTCGACATGGGTGAGCCGGTCAAGATCGTCGATCTCGCGCGTGACCTGATCCGTCTTTACGGTTTCTCCGAGGAGCAGATCAGGATCGAATTCACCGGCCTGCGTCCAGGCGAAAAGCTTTACGAAGAACTGCTAGCGGACGACGAAGCGACGACGCGCACGCCACACCCGAAACTGCGAATCGCGCGTGCGCGTGAAGTGCCTGACCATCTGCTTGATGAACTGCTGCCATGGCTGATGCAGTATCGCGTGCTGAGCGACGACGAAGTGCGGCGTGATTTGCGACGTTGGGTGCCGGAATACCAGTCGGCGGCGGTGCCGCTCTTGCAGAGCGTCCCGACGCGAGGCACGTCAAGCGGCGACGAACGATCGCTAACGAGCGGCCAGGTATCTGGTGCCGATCTCGTTCGCTTTCGGTAGCGAGCCGTAGCAGGAGAACTGCCGTTGTCCGCACTGTGACGGCCTCCTGCTCCACTCACGACTCCCGCGACAGCGACCCCTCGAGCATGGCGTACGCACCATTACGTGCCGACTCGGTTGGTGGCGAGCGGGAGTTGCGGCGAACGTAGAGCGGCCACTCGATCCATAGCAACACCCCGATCCGCCGCAGGAAGGACTATGGCCGATCGTCATACCGATCTCAAAATGGAAAAGAAGCCCTTTCACGCGAACTACATCGACGGTTTGCGCGCCATTGCCGTCCTCTCGGTCGTCACTTATCACCTGAATGCAAAATGGCTGCCTGGCGGATTTGCCGGCGTTGATGTCTTCTTCGTGATCTCGGGATTCGTTGTAGCGATGTCGGTGAGCGACCTTGGTCCGATCAAGCTGCATCGCTTCCTTGCGTACTTTTATGCGCGGCGCCTGGTCCGGATCACTCCCGCGCTCGTAGGTATGCTGCTGGTAACGTTTTTCGCCTCGGCCTTGTTCATACCGGAAGCGTGGCTATCGTCGTCGAACCAGAAGACGGGGTTGTTCGCGTTTCTGGGCCTGTCGAACTTTGTTCTGTCTTCCAATACGGGTAACTATTTTTCCCCAATCGCGGAATTCAATCCGTTTACCCATACGTGGTCGCTCGCGGTGGAGGAACAGTTTTACCTGGTATTTCCCTGGTTATTCGTTCCATGGCTTCGAGGCAAGCGGACCCTTTCGATCAGCATGTTTTCGATTGCCCTTGTCGCGTCAGTCATCTGTTCGATTTGGTTGAGCAAAGTCGACGAAACGAGAGCGTTTTACATGACGTGGTCCCGGTTCTGGGAACTTGGCGCAGGGGTTCTGCTATTTCAGTTCATGCACGCACGCGGACACTCATTCAATGCGGCGAGTTCATCGAGTCGAATATTTTCCATCCTGGCAGACTTGGGACTACTGATGCTCGTCGTCGGCCTCGTGCGTGCTCGACCCGACGGGGCACCATTTCCTGCGTGTGTTTTGCCCGTCGTGGGCACAGCCGTCATGATCGGTGTTTTGCACGGTCGCCGCGGCGGCATTGCGTATGCGTTGCTGACATGGAAGCCTTTCAGATTTATCGGCACGATTTCCTATTCCCTGTACTTGTGGCATTGGCCGGTATTCGTGCTCTTCCGGTGGACCGTCGGTCTGGAATCGCATAGCTGGCAGGCCGCTGCGCTTGCTCTTACGGCTGCGTTTTCCGTATTGTCGTATCGATTCGTGGAGCAGCCACCGCGGCGCATGGCGCGTGCGGCCCGAAAGGCTGTCATGATTGCAGCGGGACTCGCGCTCGTGGCTTTCGGCTATGTGGCTTCCGCGGCCATTGCGGCGAATCAGCCGGCCATTTCACTCAGCACGGTGACGCGTCACATGGATCTTTGGTATCCCGAAGGCCCGAGCGTGATACGTACCCCAAGCGGATGCGGCGTCGCTTCTTCTTCGCGCAGTTTTGACGGCGGACTTGTGTTCGTGCACGAAAGAAGCGGTTGTGATGCGCCTTCGACGTTTCCGCATACGGTGTTCGTGCTCGGGGATTCTCACGCGATGGCGTATTCCGGCCTGATGAAGCAGTTTGTCGTTCGCACGGGGGCGACAGTGTATGCGTATAACGTAGGCGGTTGCCCGTTCATCAGTTTGCAGGCTTGGGTACCTGGTCGAGACGACACTTGCAAGAAGTTCGGTGATGCAGCCATTGCCGACGTGATGTCCCGGATCAAATCGGGCGACGTCGTGTTTCTCGCATCGCTGCGGCTTCCTCGCATGGTCGATCAGTGGGCGGTATTCGGTGTGGGCGCGGCGAGGGGCAACATGTTCAGCCAAGCCGCCCAGAAGGGGCGAGATCAAGCAGTAGAGGCAGCGATTCCAGTACTTCGTGGATTGGTGGGGCGCGGCGCCCGTGTGATATTCGAGGCGCCGACACCGATGCTTGAAAGCATCCCCTATCGATGTTCGGACCCGTTCAATCGCAGTAACCCGATTTGCGCGAAAGGCATGTCGATTTCTAAATCGTTGTTAGAGGAGCTTCGCGCCCCTATTCTCGCGTCATATGGCAGCATGGCTCAGTCCGTTCCGGGTATATCAGTTTGGGATCCGATGCCCGTGTTGTGTCCGGACAGTGAGTGCCATGCCTTTCGCGACGGGAAGCCGTTGCTCTTTGACGGAGACCACCTGAGTTATTTTTCCAACATGCTATTGCTGCCATCATTCGCGGCTTTCGTCGGTCAGCCGATACCAGTCGACAAATCGTCGGGTTCGTCGCACTGATGCTTACCGGTCGGTGAGAGGATTGCTGCGTGTTGCGAATTATCTAGTGAAGACGGATGTGTTGAGGATTGAAGAGGCGCGGCGTTGAAACATGCGGGAAGCACTATTTGAAGCGCCGCACGAGCATGGTTTCATGTCCGGGACCATGAATGGATTCGTTGAGGGATGCACCTCATGGCGTGACGTGCGATTCGTCGCAGACTGCGTCAATTCCGTCGTCGCGTTTTCCTCACCACCATCCACCGCGGCGCGCGAAACCGCACGATGCTGAGATAAAGCCACACGTAGGTCAGTGCGAACAGCACGACGAAAACGAACAGGTGCAGCGTGTGTCGCCAGAACAGCGTCGCGGGAATCACCGCGACGAGGCACAGCAGCCACAGATACGGCGACGTGAGCGAATTCCGCCGCGTCAGGTCGTGCGCGTGCTTCGTCCCGACGGCCCAGCGCATCAGCCGCTTGTACACCAGCATGTGCAGATGCACGCCGTCCGGAATCCCCGGCGACATCCCGCGGATGAACTTCTTCCGGTAGATCGAGAAGCAGGTCTCGAAGATCGGGTACATGAACAGCAGCACCGGGTACCACGCGGACACCTCGCGGTTGCGCATCACGAGCATGATCGCGAGTTCGGCGAGCATGAAGCCGATGAAATACGCGCCGCCGTCGCCGAGGAAGATCAGCCCGGCAGGAAAATTCCACAGGAAGAAGCCGAGCACCGCACCCATCATGATGATCGACGCGGACATCACGACCGGGTCGTTGACGTGGAACGCGACGTACGCAAGCGACGCGAACATCATGAAGCTGACCATCGACGCGAGGCCGTTGAAGCCGTCGATGATGTTGATCGCGTTCGCGAGCGCCGCGACCGCGAGCACCGTGATGAACGCCGAGATGGCCACGTAGCCGAGCAGGAAGTCGAGCGGCGGCACGCTGATGCGCTTGACCGCGATGCCCAGCAGCCAGAACGCCAGCGCGGCCGCGCCCATCGTGCAGAGCAGCCGCGCGCGCGGCGACACGCGTTTGGTCAGATCCTCGACGAGGCCGGACAGGAACGCCGGCAGCCCGCAGGCCGCGATGCCGAGAATGCTGCCCGCGATCGTCGGATAGCGCCGCGACAGGATCAGCGCGGCCACGACGACCCCGGCGAGGATCCCGATGCCCCCCACTCGCGGCACGGGCCGCACGTGGAATTTCTGCACGCCGGCCAGATCGCTGTCGATCGAGAATTTCTCGTGAAGGTGCGCGTAGCGCACGATGAACAGCGTGACGAGCAGGGAGACGATGAAGCCGGATGCGAAGCTGAGCATGGGATCGCTCGGAAAATGGACAGCGGATTATACAAAACCGCGCGGGTTCCCCTCCTGCCATCGCCAGTGGTCGGCACACATGTCCTCGATCCCGAGCGTCGCGCGCCAGCCGATGATGTCGGCCGCGGCCTGCGGATTCGCGTAGCACTCGGCGATGTCGCCCGGGCGGCGCGCGACGAGTTCATACGGCACCGGGCGGCCCGATGCCTTCTCGAACGCACGCACGACTTCCAGCACGCTGTAGCCCTGGCCGGTGCCGAGGTTCACGACAAAGCTCGCGTCGCGCTTCGCGAGCGCGTCGAGCGCGGCGATGTGTCCTTTCGCGAGATCGACGACGTGGATGTAGTCGCGCACGCCGGTGCCGTCCGGCGTCGCATAGTCGGAGCCGAACACGCGCAGCTTCTCCAGCTTGCCGACCGCGACCTGCGCGACATACGGCATCAGGTTGTTCGGGATGCCGGCCGGATCCTCGCCGATCAGCCCGCTTGCGTGCGCACCGACCGGGTTGAAGTAGCGCAGCGTCGCGATCCGCCACGAAGGATCGGACACCTCGAGGTCGCGCAGGATCTGCTCGGCGATCAGCTTCGACTGGCCGTACGGGTTCGTCGCCGACAGCGGGAACGATTCGTCGATCGGCGAGCGCTCGGGCACGCCGTACACGGTCGCGGACGAGCTGAACACGAACTGCCTGACGTTGCGCTCGCGCATGACCTTGAGCACCGCCAGCAACCCGCCGATGTTGTTCTGGTAGTACTCGAGCGGCTTCGCGACCGATTCGCCGACGGCCTTGAGCGCCGCGAAATGGATCGTGCCGGTGATCGGGTGCGCGTCGAACACCTTCGCGAGCGCGGCTTCGTCGCACACGTCGACCTGATGGAACGCGGGCGTCTTGCCGGTAATCCGCTCGATGCGGCGCACGGACTCGGCCTTGCTGTTGACGAGGTTGTCGACGATCACGACATCGTAGCCGTTGTCGAGCAGCTCGACGGCCGTGTGCGAGCCGATATAGCCCGCGCCGCCGGTAACGAGGATGGTGCCTTTAGCGGTCATTGCTGATGCGCTCCTTCAGAGAGTGATGCCGGTCAACGAACGAATGGTCTGCCGGTAGCGTTCGACGACCTGCTGCTCGTCGAATTCCGCCGTGACTTTCCGCCGGCCGCGCGCGCCCATCGCGTCGCGCCCGGCCGTTCCGAGTTCGATCATGCGGAGCAGTTGCTCCGCGAGGCTTGCGCTGTCGCGCACGCGGCACAGGAAGCCGGTTTCGCCGTCGGCGACGACGTCGCGGCAGCCCGGCACGTCGGTCGCGACGATCGGGCGGCCCATCGCCGATGCTTCCATCAGCGTGCGCGGCACGCCTTCGCGGTACGACGGCAGCACGACGCAGTCGGCCGCCGCGATATGCGGGCGGACATCGTGCGCCTCGCCGAGATATTCGACGATGCCTTCGCCGACCCATGCGTCGACGTCCGCGCGCCCGATTGCGCTCGGATTGTCGACGCCGAGCGGCCCGAGCAGCTGGAAGCGCGCGTTCGGGAAGCGGCCGCGCACGATGCGCGCGGCTTCCACGTATTCGCGCACGCCCTTGTCCCACAGCAGCCGGCCGATCAGGATGAAGACGGGCGCGTCGCCGGCGGGCAGCGGCACGGGCGCGAACTGCTCGAGATCGACGCCTTCGCCGTGCAGCAGCCGCGCGCGCTCGGGATGCGCGAGCAACTGCTCGTCGGTGAAGGTCGCGAGGTCGTCGCGGTTCAGGAACCACACTTCACGCGGGAAGCGGAACGCGAACCGGTACAGGCGCTTCGCGACGCTCGCCGCGCGGCTTTTCTGGATGAAGACGTAGCCGAGCCCGGTCGTCACCGCGATCGACGGCACGCGCGCGAGCCACGCGGCGACCGACCCGTAGATGTTCGGCTTGATCGTGTAATGGAACACGAGATCGGGCTTGAGCGCGCGGTAGTGGCGCACCAGCGCCGCGAGCGTGCCGAGATCCTCGCGCGGGCTCGTGCCTTTCGACGCGACCGCGAGCTTCACGTAGCGGCAGCCCATCTGCTCGAGCAACGGCACCGTGCGGTCGTGCGGCGCGATCACGACGACCTCGGCGCCGCGCGCGACGAGCGCACGGATCAGCCCGTGGCGATACGTGTAGATCGCCCAGGCCGTGTTGCAGACGAGCGCGATGCGCAGCGGGGAAGTGGCGGACATGAAAAAAGAAAAAAATAAAGCGTCGTAAATGCCGGATCGGCGTCAGGCGGACGGCCGCGCGGCGAACAGCGTCTGCTTGATCCGCTGCAACGTCCGGTACGGCGTCACGAAATGCAGCAGGTTCTTGGCGAGGCCGGCCCAGTCGTACGGGTTCAGCGCGTTGAAATGGCTCAGCAGCAGCGTGAGCGTCGACACCAGCTGGCGCCGGCGCTTGGTCGCACTGATCCCGCCCTCGTTCAGTTCGTAATACAGGCCGAGTTCCGGCAGGTTCGCGCAATCGTAGCGTTGCATTAACCGTAAAAAAAGATCGAGATCCTCGGCCGCGCGGTATTTCTCGCGATAGTTGCCCACTTCCCGCACGGCGTCGATGCGCAGCATCACCGAAGGATGCACGAGCGGCGAGCGCAGGAAGCGCGTGCGGCGCAGCGTGCGCGGATCGGCGGGCGGCGTCAGCATGAAACGCGGTTCGCCGGCGCGCGACACGACCTGCGTCCACATGCCGACGCAGGCCACGTTCGGGTGGGCGCCGAGATACGCACGCTGCTTCGCGAGGCGCTGCGGCACGGCCAGGTCGCCCGCGTCGATGCGGGCCGCATAGCGGAAGCCGCGCGCCGCGAGCGCGTCGATGCCGGCCGCGAGCGCGCGCTCGATGCCGCCGTTCCGCGGCATGCGCAGCACCTCGATCGCGAGGCCCGGCAGGTCGGGCGCGACGATCGGCGGCGTGCTGCCGTCGTCGACGACCAGCACGTGCACGGGCACATCCTCGCGAAACGACGCAAGGGTCCGGACGACGTCGTCGTGCCCGTTGTAGGCCGGCATCAGCACGGCCACGTCGTCGAGCGGGGGCGGGCAATCAGGGGACGTCATGTTCGCAGCTTGAAACGGATGTAATAAAAGTTGACGGCGGCCGCGGCCAGATAGCCGGCCGCCAGCCCGACGAGCGCGCCGTACAGGCCGAGCCGCGGGATCGCGAACAGGTTGACGACCGCGGCGATCGCCAGCGCGAGCAGCCATTTCGACAGCAACACGAATTTTGCTTGATATTTGAGAACGATAAGATTGCCTATCGCCTCGATGCCGGCCGGCACGGACAGCCAGACGGCCCAGCGGAAGATGTCGACCGATGCCTCGTAGCCGTGGCCGAACACCTTGCCGACGATCAGCGGGGCGGCCGCGTCGAGCACGAGCGCGCCGGCCGTCATCAGGCCGGCCGTCATCGCGATCAGGCGGACGATGTTGCGGCGCAGCCGCGCGACGTCCTGCACGCGGTAGACGAACGCGGGCGCGATGGTCTGCGCGAGCATCAGCGCGAGCGTGATCCAGTTTTCGTTGAGCTGCTGCGCGGCCGAATAGCGGCCAAGATCGGCGAACGACACGTGACGCTCGAGCATCAGGCGGTCGAGTTTCAGGAACAGGTACATGCAGATCAGGCCGAGCCAGAACACGGTGCCGGCCGTCGCAAAGTGCCTGAACAGCGGTTTATCGAACGTCCAGCCGAGCGCGCCGCCGTTACGATGCCGGTAGTACAGCAGCAGCGCGAAGCCGATCGCGGCGGCCTCGAGCGCCCACAGCCACGCGAAGCGGGCGGGGCCGGCGGCCGCGCGGACCAGCAGCCACACGAGCAGCGCCTTCGCGAGCGCCGTGACCATGCTGGTGACGAGCTGCGGCTTGCTGTAGGTCATGCTTTGCAGCCACGCGTTGATCACGCCGACGAACGGTTCGCGGAACACCATCGTGACGGCGAGACCCGTGAGCATCGCACCGACCAGCGGGTCGAACGCGCCCGCGGCGATCGCGATCCAGGTCGCGGCGAGCGCGGCGACCGATACGGAGATGCGCAGCGCGAACGCGCTGCCGAGCACCGCGCCGAGCTGGGCGGGCGGGCGCTGGACGATGGTCGGGACGAGGATTTCCGCGCCGCACACCCAGGTGAGCGGCGCGAGTACCAGGAGAAGCGTATTCGCATACTGCCATTTGCCGAACACATCTGGCCCGAAATAACGGGCCAGCAGGCCGCTGATCGCGATCGCGACGCCGATCTGCGTGAGCCGTTCGAGCCCCAGCCAGACGAGGTTCGCGACGGCTTTCGCGACGTCCGGGTTGCCGAAGCGCTTCAGCATGCGGCGCGGCGGCGCGCGTGCGGGGCGGCCGGCAGGGCGCCCGAAGGCTGCGGATTGGCGGCGGCGGGACGGCTAGGCATTAAAATGGGCGGTATGCGCGTCATCGAAACCCGCGATTATAAGTGGGATCGCGACCGCTCCAGCCGTTCCGTTCCTTGTTTTGCGGGGCCGCATGTATCATGCGCGGCACCGGCGAGAGGCGGCCAGCCAAGCCAGACAATTTTCCATGCACGCAACTGAGAGAGAAGAGAATCGATGATCTCCCAATCCATCTTCAAGGCATATGACATCCGTGGCGTGGTCGGCAAGACACTCGACGTCGATACGGCGCGCGGGATCGGCCGCGCATTCGGCAGCGAAGTGCGTGCGCAGGGCGGCGACGCGGTCGTCGTCGCGCGCGACGGCCGCCTGTCCGGGCCGGAGCTCGTCGGCGCGCTCGCCGATGGCCTGCGTGCGGCCGGTGTCGATGTCGTCGACGTCGGCATGGTGCCGACGCCGGTCGGCTATTTCGCGGCAAACGTGCCGCTGGCGCTGAAGGGCGGCGAGCGCCGCGTCGATTCGTGCATCGTCGTCACGGGCAGCCACAACCCGCCCGACTACAACGGTTTCAAGATGGTGCTGCGCGGCGCCGCGATCTACGGCGAGCAGATCCAGGCGTTGTACCGCCGCATCGTCGACGAGCGCTTCGAGACGGGCAGCGGCACGTATGAGGAAGTCGACGTCGCCGATCAGTACATCGCGCGCATCGTCGGCGACGTGAAGCTCGCGCGGCCGCTGAAGCTGGTCGTCGACGCCGGCAACGGCGTCGCGGGCCCGCTCGCGACGCGCCTGTTCAAGGCGCTCGGCTGCGAACTCGTCGAACGTTTCACCGACATCGACGGCACGTTCCCGAACCACCACCCCGATCCCGCGCACCCGGAAAACCTGCAGGACGTGATCCAGGCGCTGAAGGACACCGATGCCGAACTCGGCTTCGCGTTCGACGGCGACGGCGACCGCCTGGGCGTCGTCACGAAGGACGGCCAGATCATCTATCCGGACCGCCAGCTGATGCTGTTCGCGGAAGAAGTGCTGTCGCGCAACCCGGGCGCGCAGATCATCTACGACGTGAAGTGCACGCGTCACCTCGCGCAGTGGATCAAGTCGAAGGGCGGCGAGCCGCTGATGTGGAAGACGGGCCACTCGCTCGTGAAGGCGAAGCTGCGCGAGACGGGCGCGCCGCTCGCCGGCGAAATGAGCGGCCACGTGTTCTTCAAGGATCGCTGGTACGGCTTCGACGACGGTCTCTACACGGGCGCGCGCCTGCTCGAGATCGTCGCGAAGACGGCCGACCCGAGCGCGCTGCTCAATGCGCTGCCGGACGCGATGAGCACGCCCGAACTGCAGCTCTGGCTCGACGAAGGCGAGAACTTCAGCCTGATCGACAAGCTGCAGAAAGAGGCGAAGTTCGACGGTGCCGAGGAAGTCGTGACGATCGACGGCCTGCGCGTCGAGTACCCGGACGGCTTCGGTCTCGCGCGTTCGTCGAACACGACGCCGGTCGTCGTGATGCGCTTCGAAGCCGAGACGCAGGAAGGGCTCAAGCGGATCCAGGAAGACTTCCGCCGTGTGCTGACGGCCGCGAAGCCGGACGTCAAGCTGCCGTTCTGAGCGCCGGCGGCCTGCGGGCCGCCCGCGGTGCCGCGGCAGCTTCGTCGGCCGCGATTCTCCCGAAAAGCGGCGCACGTCACGGGCGTGCGCCGCTTTTTGTCTGTCCGCCCCGCCGGGCGAGATAAAATCCCCCCTTTATGCCTGTCGCCGGCTGCCAGCCGGCGTTTTTTCAGCGTGCAAAAGATCCTGATCGTGCGCGTGTCGTCGCTGGGCGACGTCGTGCACAACATGCCGGTGATCGCCGATATCCGGCGCCGCCACCCCGACGCGCAGATCGACTGGCTCGTCGAGGAAAGCTTCGTCGACCTCGTGCGGCTCGTCGACGGCGTGCGCAACGTGCTGCCGTTCTCGCTGCGCCGCTGGCGCAAGAAACCGTTCTCGGGCGCCACGTGGCGCGAGATCCGCGCATTCCGCAAGCGTCTCGCGGCCGAGCAGTACGATCTCGTGATCGACTGCCAGGGCCTCATCAAGACGGCCTGGGTCGCGAGCTGGGCGCGCGGCCCGCTGGTCGGGCTCGGCAACCGCACCGATGGCGCCGGCTACGAATGGCCGGTGCGCTTCTTCTATGCGAAGCGCGTGCCGATCGCGCCGCGTACGCACGTCGTCGAGCGGTCGCGGCAACTCGTCGCGGCGGCGCTGAACGACCCCGCGCCGACGCCGGCCGATCCGGTCGACTTCGGCCTCGACACGCGCGCGGCGGCGCTCGCGGTGGCCGCGCTCGGCCTGAACCTGCCGGTGCCGTACGTGGTGTTCGTCCATGCGACGTCGCGTGCCGACAAGCAGTGGCCGGACGCCGCGTGGATCGAGCTCGGCCAGGCGCTCGTGCGGCGCGGCGCGTCGCTCGTGCTGCCGTGGGGCAACGACGCGGAACGCGCGACCAGCGAGCGGCTCGCGAAGGAATTCGGCGATGCTGCGATCGTGCCGCCGAAACTGTCGCTGCCGGCCGTGGTCGGTCTGATCGACGGCGCGGCCGCGACCGTCGGGGTTGATACAGGTCTGGTTCACATCGCGGCCGCGCTGAAGCGTCCGACGGTCGAACTGTACAATTTCGCGACGGCCTGGCGGACCGGCGGCTACTGGTCGCCGAACGTCGTCAATCTCGGCACGGCGGGGCAGCCCCCGTCGATCGCGCAGGTGAAGTCGGCGCTCGCGGGCTTCGGTCTCCTGTAACGCTGTCCCACACGCGAACCGATCATGAGCGAATCCCAGATCATCGAAGTCCCGTCCGCCGACTGGAGCGGGCACAACCTGTCGGCGCCGCGCGAGCAGCTGCTGGCCGCGGTCGAGGAAGGCAAGGTGCTGTATTTCCCGCACCTGCGCTTCGCGATCGAAGGCGGCGAGGAAGCGCTGCTCGATCCGGCGCTCGCCGATCCGAAACGCAAGAACATCAGCCTCGCGCCGAACGGCGGCACGCTCGCCGGCGTGCTCGGCGACAGCGTCACGCAGTCGGCCGTGCGCGCGCTCGTCGCGCGCTTCCAGCAGCAGGCCGGCACGCTCGTCGACGGCCTCTTTCCGGAATACCGCGGCAAGCTGCGCGTCGCGCCGACCAGCCTGCGGCTGATGCAGGTCGAGACGCGCCAGACGTCGTGGCGCAAGGACGACAGCCGGCTGCACGTCGACGCGTTCCCGTCGCGGCCGAACTACGGCGAGCGCATCCTGCGCGTGTTCACGAACGTGAACCCGGCCGGCGTGCCGCGCGTCTGGCGCGTCGGCGAGCCGTTCGAGGACGTCGCGAAGCGCTTCCTGCCGTCGATCAGGCCGCAACTGCCGGGCGCCGCGTGGCTGCTGAACCTGCTGCACGTGACGAAGTCGCCGCGCAGCGCATACGACCACCTGATGCTGAACCTGCACGACAGCATGAAGGCCGATCTCGACTACCAGAAGACGAGCCCGCAGGAGACGATGCCGTTTCCGCCGGGTTGCGTGTGGATATGTTTCTCCGATCAGACTTCGCACGCTGTGATGTCCGGCCAGTTCATGCTCGAACAGACGTTCTTCCTGCCGGTCGACGCGATGGTCCGCCGCGAATGCGCGCCGCTCGGCATTCTCGAACGCCTGACGGGCAGGGCGCTGGTTTGAGCGCGCACCTGCTTCGACGCAACACGAGGGCCGCCGCATGCTGAGGGTGATCTATCGCGCGCTGTGGTGGCTCGTCGCGCCGGCCGCGGTCATCCGGCTCTACGTGCGCTCGCGCAAGGAGCGCGGTTATCGCGAGCATATCGGCGAACGCTTCGGTCACGTTGCGGGCCGCTTGCGCGACGACCGCGCGCCGCTGATCTGGGTACATGCGGTGTCGGTCGGCGAGACGCGTGCCGCGCAGCCGTTGATCGACGCGCTGATGCATGCGCGCCCCGATGCGCGCATCCTGCTCACGCACATGACGCCGAGCGGCCGCGCGACCGGCGAACAGATCTTCGGCGATCGCGTGCTGCGCTGCTACCTGCCGTACGACATGCCGGGCGCGGTGCGGCGCTTCCTGCGCGCGTGGCGGCCGACGCTCGGCCTCGTGATGGAAACCGAGGTGTGGCCGACGCTGATCGACGAGTGCCGCCGCGCGGACGTGCCGCTCGTGCTGACCAATGCGCGGATGTCCGCGCGCTCGTTCCGGCGGGCGGCGAAGTTCGGCGCGGCGACGCGCGATGTGTTCGGCGGCTTCTCGCGCGTGCTCGCGCAGAGTCCGGCCGACGCGGAGCGGCTGACGTCGCTCGGCGCGCGCAACGTGACGGTGCTCGGCAACCTGAAGTTCGACATGACGACGCCGCCGGAACTGGCTGCACGCGGCCATGCGTGGCGCGATGCGGTCGGCGCGCGGCCCGTGTGGGTCGCCGCGAGCACGCGCGAGAACGAAGAGGCGCTGGTGCTGCAGGCGTTCGCGGAAATGCGTACGCCCGACGCGCTGCTGGTGCTCGTGCCGCGTCATCCGCAGCGTTTCGCCGAGGTCGAGGCGCTCGTCGCGCGCAGCGGGCTCAAATGTGTACGGCGTTCCGTCTGGGCGGCGGACGCGGCCGCGCTCGCGGCCGGCCGGCCGGCTGCCGAACCGCTGCCGGGCGACGTGACGGTCCTGCTCGGCGATTCGATGGGCGAACTCGGCGCGTATTACGCGGCCGCCGATATCGCGTTCATCGGCGGCAGCCTGCTGCCGCTCGGCGGCCAGAACCTGATCGAAGCGTGCGCGGTGGGCGTGCCGGTGCTGATCGGGCCGCACGTGTTCAACTTCACGCAGGCGACCGCCGACGCGGTCGCGGCCGGTGCGGCGATGCAGGTCGCGGATCCGCTCGATCTCGCGCACGTGCTCGATGCGCTGTTCGCCGACAAGGCGCGGCGCGTCGCGATGGGCGCGGCCGGCGCGGCTTTCGCGTCGCGTCACCGCGGCGCGACGGCGCGTACGGTCGACGTGCTCGCGGCGCTGCTGCCGCCCGCCGAGCGCGGCGCGCGCACGCCGCAGGACGCGCCGGGCACGTCGGACGACGAATAGAACGAGTGGGACGAATCGACGAAGGGCGGCGCAAGGCCGCCCCGGTGCGCGTGGCGGCGTCGAGTGTCGCCGCGACGCTGCTCAGACCGTCAGCAAACCCTTCTTCTCGATGAACGCGATCACGTCCGCGACGCCTTCGAGCGCCTTCAGGTTCGTCATCACATAAGGCCGTTCGCCGCGCATCTTCCGCGTGTCGGACGCCATCACGTCGAGGTTCGCGCCGACCAGCGGCGCGAGGTCGGTCTTGTTGATCACGAGCAGGTCGGATTTCGTGATGCCGGGACCGCCCTTGCGCGGAATCTTCTCGCCGCCCGCGACGTCGATCACGTAGATCGTCAGATCGGACAGTTCGGGGCTGAAGGTTGCCGCGAGGTTGTCGCCGCCCGATTCGATGAACACGATGTCGGCGTCGGGAAAGCGCGCCAGCATCCGGTCGACGGCCTCGAGGTTGATCGACGCATCTTCGCGGATCGCCGTATGCGGGCAGCCGCCCGTCTCGACGCCCATGATGCGCTCCTCGGGCAGTGCGCCGGCCACCGTCAGCAGCCGCTGGTCTTCCTTCGTGTAGATGTCGTTGGTGATCGCGACGAGGTCGTAGCGCTCGCGCATCGCCTTGCACAGCATTTCGAGCAGCGTGGTCTTGCCGGAGCCGACGGGGCCGCCGATGCCGACGCGCAGCGGCGGCAGTTTCTTCGTGCGGCGGGCGGAGGAGGGAGCAGGTGCGTTCATGGTCTGGCGAGGGGGTCAGGAGCGGAACAACCGCGAGTACTGGGTCTCGTGCCGCGCGGACAGGATGCCGAGCTGCGGCGCGAACGTGTTGATGGCGTCGGGCGGCGTCGCGAGCGCCCGGCGCACGGCCGCGTCGATCGCGCCGCGCAGCGCGACGATGATGCGTTGTCCGGCGAGCTGGCCGAGCGGCACGGCCTTCAGCGCGGCGGACGTCTGGTTCTCGACCCAGCCGAATGCATATGCGGCGAGCGTCGCGTCGGCGCTGGCGTCGTGCGTGGCGGCTGCGTAGGCGAACGCGGTCGGCAGCGCGACCGGCGACAGCGACGCCAGCGTCGCGCGGCGCGCGGCATCGCCCCATTCGAGCGATGCGCACAGCTGCGCGAGCGACCAGCCCATCTGTTCGGTTTCGCGGCGCAGTTCCGCCGATTCGCGGCTCGCGACGAACCACGCGTTTTCGGCGGCGAGCGCGCGCGTGTCGTGCGCCTGCCAGCGCGCGAGCTGGTGCGCGAGGAACGGCAACTCGCCGTGCGCGAGCACGTCGGTCAGGCCGCTGGCGATCCAGTCGCGCGCGGAATCGGCGTCGCGGATCAGGTTTGCGTCGAGTGCCGCTTCGAGGCCCTGCGAATAGCTGTACGCGCCGATCGGCAGCGCCGGCGACGCGAGGTGCAGCAGCGCGACGAGTTCAGTGGTGGTCATGGCCGTGGCCGTGCGTGCATCCGGGACCATGCTGATGATCGTGATCGTGATCGTGATCGTGATCGTGATCGTGATCGTGCGAGTGCCCGTGGTGTTCGCCGAATACCTGCTGCGCGAGCGCGTAGTCCTCGGCGAACGTCGCGTCGTGCCCGTGCTTGTGGCCGCCGCCGTACGCGCCGGCTTCCGGCTGGAACGGCACCTGCGTCTCCTCGACCTGCGTGCCGAGCCGGCGCAGCATGTCGGCGAGCACCGGGTCGGCTTCGAGCTTCAGGTAACCGTCGCCGATCTCGACCGGCGTGTGGCGGTTGCCGAGGTGATACGCGGCGCGCATCAACGTGAGCGGATCGGCCGCGCGTACGAGCAGCACGGTCTCGGGGGCGGCGGCGATGCGCACGAGTGCGCCGTCGTCGGCGACGAGCACGTCGCCGTCGCGCAGCACCGTGCCGCGCGGCAGCAGGACCGCGACGTCCTCGCCGGTGTCGAGCGTCGCCGCGAGGCGGCTCTTGCAGCGGGCGTCATAGGCGAGCGTGAGCGTCGGCGCGCGCGCGACGAGCGACGCGGCGAGTTTCACGTTCGGGGCAATGCGTTTGTCGAGGGTGCGCATGAAACGGAAAACCGGCAATCAGAACAGGAAATAGCGTTGGGCCATCGGCAGCACCGTTGCCGGCTCGCAGGTCAGCAACTGGCCGTCGGCGATCACGTCGTAGGTTTCGGGATCGACGCTGATCGACGGGCGCCACGCGTTGTGGATCATGTCGGCCTTCGTCACGTTGCGGCAGTTGCGCACGGGTACGATCCGCTTCGCGAGGCCGTAGCGTTCCGCGATGCCCGCGTCGGCCGCCATCTGCGACACGAAGGTCAGCGACGTGCGCGCGAGCGCCCCGCCGCGCGTCGCGAACATCTCGCGGTAGTGGACCGGCTGCGGCGTCGGGATCGACGCGTTCGGGTCGCCCATCTGCGCCATCGCGATCATCCCGCCCTTCAGGATCATCGACGGCTTGATCCCGAAGAACGCCGGTTCCCACAGCACGAGGTCGGCCCACTTGCCGGGCTCGATCGAGCCGACTTCGTGCGCGATGCCGTGCGTGAGCGCCGGGTTGATCGTGTACTTCGCGACGTAGCGCTTCGCGCGGAAGTTGTCGTTGCGCGCGCCGTCTTCCGGCAGCGCGCCGCGCTGCACCTTCATCTTGTGCGCGGTCTGCCACGTGCGGATGATCACCTCGCCGACGCGGCCCATCGCCTGCGAATCGGACGACAGCATCGACAGCGCGCCGAGATCGTGCAGGATGTCCTCGGCCGCGATCGTCTCGCGGCGGATCCGCGATTCGGCGAACGCGAGATCCTCGGCGATCGACGGATCGAGGTGATGGCACACCATCAGCATGTCGAGATGTTCGTCGAGCGTGTTGATCGTGTACGGGCGCGTCGGGTTGGTCGACGACGGCAGCACGTTCGACTCGCCGCACACCTTCAGGATGTCGGGCGCGTGGCCGCCGCCCGCGCCTTCGGTGTGGTACGTGTGGATCGTGCGGCCCTTGAACGCGGCGACCGTCGATTCGACGAAGCCGCCTTCGTTCAGCGTATCGGTATGGATCGCAACCTGCGTGTCGGTGTCGTCGGCGACCGACAGGCAGTTGTCGATCGCGGCGGGCGTCGTGCCCCAGTCCTCGTGCAGCTTGAGCCCGATCGCGCCGGCCGCGATCTGCTCGACGAGCGGCTCCGGCAGGCTGGCATTGCCCTTGCCGAGGAAGCCGAGGTTGATCGGCCAGCCGTCGGCGGCCTGCAGCATCCGCTCCATGTGCCACGGGCCCGGCGTGCAGGTCGTCGCGTTGGTGCCGGTGGCCGGCCCGGTGCCGCCGCCGAGCATCGTCGTGACGCCCGATGCGAGCGCCTCGTCGATCTGCTGCGGGCTGATGAAGTGGATGTGCGTGTCGATGCCGCCGGCCGTCACGATCAGCCCTTCGCCGGCGATCACTTCGGTCGCCGCGCCGATCGCGATCGTCACGCCTGGCTGAATGTCGGGGTTGCCGGCCTTGCCGATCGCGGCGATGCGGCCGTGCTTGATCGCGATGTCGGCCTTCACGATGCCCCAGTGATCGAGGATCACCGCGTTCGTGATGACCGTGTCGGGCACGTCGGCGGCCACGCGCTGCGACTGGCCCATCCCGTCGCGGATCACCTTCCCGCCGCCGAACTTCACTTCCTCGCCGTAGGTCGTGAAGTCGCGTTCGATCTCGATCAGCAGTTCGGTGTCGGCGAGCCGGACGCGGTCGCCCGTCGTCGGCCCGAACATTTCCGCGTACGCGCGGCGGCTCAAGCGTAGTGTCATGTTGCTGTTCCTGAAGAGCGGGGCGCGGCTTACAGCGGCCCCATCACCTTGCCTTGAAAACCGTAGACGGCGCGCGCGCCCGCGAGCGCGACGAGCTCGACGGTGCGCGTCTGGCCCGGCTCGAAGCGCACGGCCGTGCCGGCCGCGATGTTGAGCCGGAAGCCGCGCGCGGCCGCGCGGTCGAACGACAATGCGTCGTTGACTTCGAAGAAGTGGTAGTGCGAGCCGACCTGCACCGGGCGGTCGCCGGTGTTCGCGACGACGAGCGTCAGCGTCGCGCGGCCCGCGTTCAGTTCGTGTTCGCCGTCGTCGGTGAGGATTTCGCCGGGGATCATGCGGGGCCTCACGGAATCGGATGATGGACGGTCACGAGCTTCGTGCCGTCGGGGAAGGTCGCCTCGACCTGGATGTCGGGAATCATCTCCGGCACGCCGTCCATCACGTCGTCGCGCGTGAGCAGCGTCGTGCCGTAATGCATCACTTCGGCCACCGTCTTGCCGTCGCGTGCGGCTTCCATCAGCGCGGCGGTGATGAAGGCGACCGCCTCCGGATAGTTGAGCTTCAGGCCGCGCGCGCGACGGCGCTCGGCCAGCAGCGCTGCCGTGAAGATCAGCAGCTTGTCCTTCTCGCGGGGAGTCAGTTTCATGAAGGCAAACGTTCGGGAAAACGTAATTTTTATCGGTGTACAGGCGACCAGGCGGACGCGCGAGTCATCGTAGCACCGCGCTGTTTTGCGTGCGTCGTGTATCAACTATGTAAGGAGCAAGGCGCGTGCCATGCCTGTCGCATGGTGCGCGATGCGCGTTCATGGTGCGTCGTGCATGACGAACGTGCAGTGTCCGAGGCGGCCTTGCGCCGAAACGGTGCGCGGCGCGGACGCGCTCAGGTTTGCCAGAGGCGCAACGGCCGTGCGTCGACGCCGTGCACGATCGGCCGCAAGTGCAGCCAGCAGTCGGTGAAGTGGCGCTGCAGCGCTTCCATCGAGGTCGACAGCGCGCGCACGAGCACGACCCCGGGCGTCACGCAGGTGGCGCCCGCACGCAGCGTGTCGTCGAACGGCATCCGGGCGGCGAGCGACTCGGCCAGCGCGGCGTCGCATGCGGCGCCGACGGCCCACAGCGTGCCGTATGCGGGAAAGCCGGCGAGGCCCTGCAGCGCGCCGCGCAGCGGATCGTGCGCGTCGAGCAGCGCGCGTTCGGTCCAAAGCGGCCGGCCGTCGGCATCGACGAGCGCCGAGGTCGATGCGATGCGTCCCGCCGCCCAGGTTTCGCCGGCCGCCTGCCGGCCGAGCTGCGTCGCGTCCCAGCCGATCGCACTGGCACCCGCGCCGAGCGTCACCGTGAAATCGAGCGCTGCGTGCGCCGCGTCGAAGAACAGGTTGTTCTGGGGCAGCCAGTCGAGCTTCGCGTCCCGGCCGACCGTGATGCCGATGCGCTGCGTCGCGTCGAGGCCGTTCGACTTGTACCACTTGGTCGCGCCCGGCGTCGTCAGCACCGCGTGCGTGCCGTCGCCGAGCGCGATGTCGATGTCGAGCCGGTCGCCGCCCGCGACGCCGCCCGGCGGGTGGACGATCACCGCGTGGCAGATCGCGTCGCCTTCCGGGTACAGCGGCCGCTGCACGCGCAGCGGGCCGTCGTGCAACCGGTGCGCGAGCGTCGTGCGCGCACCGTGCCGCTCGAAACCGAGTTCGAGGCGGCCGCGCCACGACTTGGCGACGGCGGGGCGGGACAGCGGGGCGTGCGAATCGGAGGCGGACATCGGCGGCAAACGGGAACGGGAAACGAAGGAAACGGGCGCGAGGAACGTGGATGCTACCGGAACAATAATGCAGTTGCCGCGTTCGGTGGAAGCGCCGCGTGCCGCGGCCCGGCTAGCCATCCGTTCTCGCCGCGGTGCCTACGCCGTGCCTGCCGCGGTGCCTACCGCCGTGCCGCGCATCACACCGCGATCAGTTCGCGCACGCCGTTCGCCGCCATGTCGCGCGCATCGCCGCCCGCGACGATCTCGCCGCGGCTCATCACCCAGTAGCGGTCCGCGATCGATTGCGCGAAATCGTAATACTGTTCGACGAGCAGCACCGTCATCCTCGATTCGTCGACGAGCTGGCGCAGCGTGCGGCCGATGTCCTGGATGATCGACGGCTGGATGCCTTCGGTCGGCTCGTCGAGGATCAGCAGCTGCGGCTCGCTCATCAGCGCGCGGCCGATCGCGAGCTGCTGCTGCTGGCCGCCCGACAGGTCGCCGCCGCGCCGCGCGCGCATGTCCTTCAGCACGGGGAACAGCTCGTAGATGCGGTCCGGCACTTTCGACGGCGCCTTGCGGCTGGCCGCGCCGACGAGCAGGTTTTCCTCGACGGTGAGCCGCGGAAAGATGTCGCGGCCCTGCGGCACGTACGCGAGCCCGGCCGCGACGCGCGCATACGGCGGCAGCGCGCCGAGCGCCGTGCCGCGCCACGACACGCTGCCGCTCTTCGCGGCGACGACGCCCATCAGGCAGCGCAGCAGCGTGCTCTTGCCGACGCCGTTGCGGCCGAGCAGCACGGTGAGCTTGCCGTCGTCGGCGGCGAGGTTCACGTCGCGCAGGATATGGCTGCCGCCGTAGTACTGGTTCAGTGCTTCGATCTTCAGCATCGCATCATCGTCCGAGGTATGACTCGATCACGGCGTCGTCGCGCTTGACCTGGTCGAGCGTGCCTTGCGCGAGCACCGCGCCTTCGGCCATCACCGTCACGCGGCCCGTGTCGCCCGCGAGCGCCGCGACGAATTCCATGTCGTGCTCGACGACCATCATCGAGCAGGTGCCGCGCAGCGTGTTCAGCAGCTCGGCGAGCTCCATCGTCTCGTGGTCGGTCATCCCGGCCGCCGGCTCGTCGAGCAGCAGCAGGGCAGGGCGCTGCATCAGCAGCATGCCGATCTCGAGCCGCTGCTTCTGGCCGTGCGACAGCTCGCCGGCCGTGCGGTAGGCGTGACTTTCGAGGCCGATCAGCGCGAGCGTCTCCTCGATCCTGGCTTGCGCCGAGCGGTCGAGCCGCGCGCGCAGCGAGGCGAGCCAGCCCTTGTCGGTCTGCATCGCGAGCTCGAGGTTTTCCCACACCGGATGCTGTTCGAACACGGTCGGCTTCTGGAACTTGCGGCCGATGCCCGCGCGCGCGATCTCGGGCTCGCTCATCCGCGAAAGGTCGAGCGTCTGGCCGAGAAACACGCTGCCGGCATCGGGGCGCGTCTTGCCGGTGACGACGTCCATCATCGTCGTCTTGCCCGCGCCGTTCGGGCCGATCACGCAGCGCAGCTCGCCCGCGTCGATCGCGAGCGACAGCTTCTTCAGCGCGCGAAAGCCGTCGAAGCTCACCTCGATATCCTCGAGATAAAGGATCGTGCCGTGCGACGTGTCGATGCCTTGCGGCACGACGCGGCCCATCGACGCGGCGCCGCTGACGGCGAGCAATTCGTCCTCGGGCGGCGGCGTGAACTGGTACAGGGCCGTTCCGTTCATGCGCGTTTCCCCTTCGCGAGCAAGGTTTCGACGAGGCCCATGATGCCGCGCGGCAGCAGCAGCGGCACGAGCACGAAGATCAGGCCGAGGAAGAACAGCCAGTATTCGGCGAAGTACGCGGTAAACAGGCTCTTCGCGCCGTTCACCGCGAATGCGCCGACGATCGGCCCGATCAGCGTGCCGCGCCCGCCCACCGCGACCCAGATCGCCATCTCGATCGAGTTGCCGGGCGACATCTCGCCGGGGTTGATGATGCCGACCTGCGGCACGTACAGCGCGCCGGCGATCCCGCACAGCACGGCCGACACGGTCCACACGAACAGCTTGTACGCGAGCGGGCTGTAGCCGAGGAACATCAGCCGCGTCTCGCCGTCGCGCACGGCCGTGACGACGCGCCCGAGCTTGCTCGTGACGATCGCGCGCGCGGCGATGAACGCCAGCACCAGCGTCGCGAACGTCAGCAGCAACAGCACCGTGCGCGTGCCGGGCGACGTGATCGCGAAGCCCGCGATGCGCTTGAAGTCGGTGAAGCCGTTGTTGCCGCCGAAGCCCGTCTCGTTGCGATAGAACAGCAGCATCGCGGCGAACGTCAGCGCCTGCGTGATGATCGACAGGTACACGCCCTTCACGCGCGAGCGGAACGTGAAGAAGCCGAACACCCAGGCGAGCACGGCCGGCACGAGCACCACGAGCGCGAGCGCCCACGCGAGATGTTGCGTGCCGCTCCAGTACCACGGCAGCTGGTGCCAGTCGAGAAACACCATGAAGTCCGGCAGGTCGCTGCCGTACTTGCCGTCGCGACCGATCTCGCGCATCAGGTACATGCCGATCGCATAGCCGCCGAGCGCGAAGAACAGCCCGTGGCCGAGGCTCAGGATGCCGCAATAACCCCACACGAGATCGAGCGCGAGCGCGGCGATCGCATAGCACATCAGCTTGCCGGCGAGCGTCATCGCGTACGCGGACAGATGGAACGCGCTCGCTTCGGGCGCGACGAGCGCGGCGAGCGGCACGCCGATGCCGATCGCGACGCACAGCGCGACGAGCGCGAGCCATGCGCGGCGCGACAAGAGCGCGGGGCGCGGCGGCAGGCCGAGCGCGAAGCCGTCGGCCGCCCGTCCGGCGGCGGCGGGCGTCGGTGCGCCGGCGACCGGGTTCGACAGCGAATCGCTGATTGAAGTCACGTCAAGCCTCCGCGCTGCGGCCCTTCGGGGCGAACATGCCCTGCGGGCGTTTCTGGATGAACAGCACGATCATCACGAGCACCGCGATCTTCGCGAGCACGGCGCCCCAGAACGGCTCGATCGCCTTGCTCGCGAGGCCGAGCCCGAAGCCGCCGAGCACGGTGCCGGCGATCTGCCCGACGCCGCCGAGCACGACGGCCATGAACGAATCGATGATGTAGTTTTGGCCGAGGTCGGGGCCCACGTTGCCGATCTGCGACAGCGCGCAGCCGCCGAGGCCCGCGATGCCCGCACCGAAGGCGAACGCATAGGCGTCGACGCGTGCGGTCTTCACGCCGACGCACGCGGCCATCCGGCGGTTCTGCGTGACCGCGCGCACGAACAGGCCGAGCCGCGTCTTCGTCAGCACGGCCCACGCGACGAATACCACCGCGAGCGCGAATGCGAGGATCGCGAGGCGGTTGTACGGCAGGATCAGGTTCTGCATCACCGTCACGCCGCCGCTCATCCACGATGGATTCACGACCTGCACGTTCTGCGCGCCGAACAGCATGCGCGTCGCCTGGATCAGGATCAGGCTCACGCCGAACGTCGCGAGCAGCGTTTCGAGCGGGCGGCCGTACAGGTGCCGCAGCACGAGCCGCTCCAGCACGATGCCGACGAGCGCGGCCGCGACGAACGACGCGGGCACGGCGACGAGCGGATACCAGTCGAACGCGCCGGGCGCGTAGCGCTGGACCAGCGTCTGCACGACATAGGTTGCGTACGCACCGATCATCAGGAACTCGCCGTGCGCCATGTTGATCACGCCGATCAGCCCGTACGTGATCGCGAGGCCGAGCGCGGCGAGCAGCAGCACGCTGCCGAGCGACAGGCCCGCGAACAGCGTGCCGACGATCTCGCCGCGGCGCTGCAGCGAGTGCAATGCGTCGAGCCCTTGCTGCGCGGCGTCGCGCACGCGGGCGTCGGGTTCCGTGTAGCTGCCGTCGGCATTCTTCGCGACGAGCGGGCGGAGCTGTTCGATCATGTCGAGATCGCGGCGCGCGGCCACCACCTGCACGGCTTCGAGGCGCTTCGCCGGATCGGCGTCGTGCAGCGCGGAGATCGCCCACAGCGCGTCGAGGCGGCGCTTCAGTGCGGGGTCGGTTTCCTTCGCGCGGGCACGGTCGATCATCGGCTTGAGCGCCGGATCGGGCGATTTCAGCAGCGCATCGATCGCGTCGCGTCGCGCGGCGACGTCGGGCGATGCGAGCGCGAGGCCCGACAGCGCGCCCGCGATCTTCGTGCGCAGCAGGTTGTTCAGCATCACGGGCTGTGCATCGCCGGCCGGCGTCGCGGCCTGCGTGAGCGCATCGTGCGCGGTGTCGCCGGTCTGGATCAGCAGGCGGCCGTCGCCGGTCGCGAGCGCGTCGCCGCTCGACAGTGCGTTGAGTACCGTAATCGCGCGCGGATCCGTGTCGGCGGCGAGGCGTTCGATCGCGGCCGTCTTCGCGTCGAAGTCGTCGCCGGCGAGCGCGGCGGTATCGGCCGCCGTCAGCGCGAACGCGGCGCGCGGCAGCATGCCCGCGAGGGCGGCGCACGCGACGATCGCGACGGCGGCTCGGCGAAAGCGTGTAGGCATCGGGAGATCCTGTCGGCGTAGGGAGGCGGATTCACGCACCGATGGGCCGGCCGGCGCATCGGTGCATGCGTGCGAGCGGGGCAGCGCGTCGGTGTGCGTGCCCCTGCATCGCGTCAGGCCAGCGCCGTGCGCTGCCGGCGCAGGAACGCCGGGATCGAGCTGACGACGTCGGGCTTGCCCTGGTTGCCGGCGATGAACGGGCTCCACGGCTGCGCGCGCACCGCCGTCTTCGTCTTCCACACGACGTTGAACTGCCCGTCGCCGCGGATCTCGCCGATCATCACCGGCTTGTGCAGGTGATGGTTGCCGTCCATCGTGAGCGTGAAGCCGGATGGCGCGGCAACCGTCTGGCCGATCATCGCGACGCGCACCTTGTCGACGTCGGTACTCTTCGCCTTCTCGACCGCCTGCTTCCACATGTGGATGCCGACGTAGGTCGCCTCCATCGGGTCGTTGGTCACGCGCTTCGCGCCGCCCGGCAGGTTGTTCGCCTTCACCCAGGCGGCGAACTGGTCCTTGAATTTCGTGTTGGTCGGGTTCTTGACCGACATGAAGTAGTTCCATGCGGCGAGATGGCCGACGAGCGGCTTCGTGTCGATCCCGCGCAGCTCTTCCTCGCCGACCGAGAACGCGACGACCGGCACGTCGGTCGCCTTGATGCCCTGGTTGCCGAGTTCCTTGTAGAACGGCACGTTCGAGTCGCCGTTGATCGTCGAGATCACGGTCGTCTTCCCGCCCTGCGAGAAGTTCTTGATGTTCGCGACGATGGTCTGGTAGTCGCTGTGGCCGAACGGCGTGTAGACCTCCTGAATATCGGCGTCCTTCACGCCTTTCGATTTCAGGAATGCGCGCAGGATCTTGTTGGTCGTGCGCGGATACACATAGTCGGTGCCGAGCAGGAAGAAGCGTTTCGCACCGCCGCCCTCCGCGCTCATCAGGTACTCGACGGCCGGAATCGCCTGTTGGTTCGGCGCGGCGCCCGTGTAGAACACGTTGCGCGACATTTCCTCGCCTTCATACTGCACCGGATAGTAGAGCAGCCCGTTCAGTTCCTCGAACACCGGCAGCACGGACTTGCGCGACACCGACGTCCAGCAGCCGAACACGCACGCGACCTTGTCCTGCGTGAGCAGCTGGCGCGCCTTCTCGGCGAACAGCGGCCAGTTCGACGCGGGATCGACCACCACCGGTTCGACCTTGCGGCCCATCACGCCGCCGCTCTTGTTGATGTCGGCGATCGTCATCAGCGCGGTGTCCTTCAGCGACGTCTCCGAGATCGCCATCGTGCCCGACAGCGAATGCAGGATGCCGACCTTGATCGGACTGGTGCCGGCATCGGCCGCGTGCGCGAACGGGCTCTTGCCCGCCAGCGCGAGCGCGCCGGCCATCGAACCGAACTTCAACAGACTGCGACGTTTCATCGGTATCCCCTTGTCGTGTTGGTTGTGCGTGCGCCGTGGCGGCGCCGGCCTTCCTGTAACGCAAGGCATGTGCCAGTCGCACGGATGCACGCCGGGCGTGCCTGTGCGGGGCGTTACCGGGCGTCGGGATGGTGCGGATGATGCGTCGCGCAGCAGGTGCGGTCCGTTGCGGTGCAGGCGCGTGGGCGCAAATGGTGCACGGTCGGCCGGGGCGCGGTGCCTTTGCCCGCCGGCGGCGCATGTGGACGGGAACGAAGCGGGGCGGAAAACAGAAACGGGCACGCGATGCGTGCCCGTTCGGCGGATCAGTGCGGCCGGCGGCAGCGGGCCGGCCGGCGGGGCGGCGCATGATGCGCCGCCGGACAGGTCAGTAACGCGGCACGGACGGATCGACGTCGCGCGACCACGCGTCGATCCCGCCTTGCAGGTTGTACAGCTTCGTGAAGCCGCGCGATTCGAGGAACATCGCGACCTGCGCGCTGCGCATCCCGTGATGGCACACGCAGACGATTTCCGCTTCGTCGTCGAGCTCCTCGCTGCGCGCGGGGATCTGCTGCATCGGGATCGACACGCTGCCGGCGATCTGCGCGGTCGCGATTTCCCACGGCTCGCGCACGTCGAGCACGACCGGCGCGGGGCGTGCCGAATCGCCGAGCCATTCCGCGAGCATCGCGGGCGTCAGGATCTGCATGGAGGCTCCGCCGCTCAGAACTTGAAGCGCGACGGCTCGATCGCGTTGACGAGGTGGTTGATGTACGTTTCGAACACGTCGGCGACACGATACTGCTTGTCGTCGATGCGCGTGATGATCTGTGCCTTCATCACCGGACGGCCGCCGACGAATGCCGACAGGCGGCCGCCGATCTTCAGCTGCTCGAGCATTTCCTGCGGCACGACCGGCAGGCCGCCCGCGACGCAGATCACGTCGTACGGCGCCTTGGCCGCCCAGCCGCGCGAACCGTCGCCGAGCACGACTTCCGCGTTGGTCACGCCGTCGTTGCGCAGGTTGTCTTCCGCGAATTTCGCGATCGCCGGATCGATTTCGACGGCCGTCACGTGCTGCGCGCGATGTGCGAACAGCGCGGCCAGGTAACCGGAGCCCGCACCGATCACGAGCACGTTTTCGTGTTTCTTGACGGTCAGCTCCTGCAGCACGCGCGCCTCGACGCGCGGGAACAGCATCTTGCTGGTGCCGCCGGGCAGCGGCAGTTCGAGGTCGGCGAACGCGAGATCGCGGTATTCGGCCGGAACGTAGTTTTCACGCTTGACGATCGACAGCAGGCCCAGGACGTCCAGATCCAGCACGTCCCACGGACGGATCTGCTGTTCGATCATGTTGAAACGCGCGTTTTCGATATTCATGGTGTGGTCACGCAGCCTGGTCGGCCATCAGCGGGGATAGAGAAACTTCGTGATTGTACCAAACGGGGCGGCCGCGAAGCCTTCAGGCGGCCTGCAACAGACCTTTACCCCTTGCTCTTCTTGATCTGCGCCTCGAATGCGAGGTCGAGCTTGCTCGCCTTGCGCGGCTTTTTGGGGCCGAATTCGTCGACGAACTTGACGAACTCGTCGAGCGGCAGCGGCTCGCAGCGCTTTTCGGCGGTGCCGCCGGAACGGTCGACGAGATAGAACAGGCCGCCCGCCATCGCGACGGCCGCGAATTGCGGGTTGCCGGAGCGGGTCTTCAGGCGTTCGACCGCGTGGGTCGCTTTGGTGGTGCGCATCGTGCGGGTTCTGGCGGAGCGTAAGCCCCACACTGTATCAAACCGGCCGCCCGCGTGCGGCCGGCGCGGGTGTCAAACGGTGCGCGAGTAACGCTGCCGCGGCATCTGGCCCAGGTATGCGTCGAACGCCATCGCGATATTGCGCACGACCATCCGGCCGGCCGGATGGATCGTCAGGCGGTCGCGCGCGATCGTCAGCAGCCCGTCGCGCTCGAACGGGCGCAGCGCGTCGAGTTCGCGCGCGAAATGATCGGTGAAGCGGATGCCGTGCGCGGCCTCGACATGCGAGAACGGCAGCGCGAGGTTGCACATCAGTTGCGTGATCACGTCGCGGCGCAGCCGGTCGTCGGGCGTGAGCCGCACGCCGCGCGCGATCGGCAGCCGGCCCGCGTCGAGCGCGGCGCCGTACGCGGGCAGGTCCTTCGCGTTCTGCGCGTAGACGTCGCCGACCTTGCCGATCGACGACACGCCGAAGCCGACGAGATCGGTGTCCGCGCGCGTGCTGTAGCCCTGGAAATTGCGCTGCAGCGTGCCGTTGCGCTGCGCGCGCACGAGTTCGTCCGACGGCCGCGCGAAGTGGTCCATCCCGATGTACACGTAGCCGGCCGACGTCAGCATGTCGATCGCGAGGCCGAGCAGCGCGATGCGCGCTTCCGGCGGCGGCAGCGCCGCGTCGTCGATCTGCCGCTGCATCTTGAACAGGTGCGGCATGTGCGCGTAGCCGAACACCGACAGGCGATCGGGCGCGAGCTCGATGATCGTCTCCAGCGTGCGCGCGAACACGGCGACGGTCTGGTGCGGCAGCCCGTAGATCAGGTCGACGCTCACCGAATGAAAGCCCGTCGCGTGCGCGGCGGCGAGCAGGTCGGCCGTCATCGCGCGCGGCTGGACGCGGTTGATTGCCTGCTGGACGGCCGGGTCGAAATCCTGCACGCCGAGGCTCAGCCGGTTGAAGCCGATCGTGCGCAGGTGCACGAGCGTCGCGGGCGTGACCGTGCGCGGGTCGATCTCGATCGAGAACTCGGCGTCGGCGTCCGGCGCGAGCGCGAAGTGCTCGCGGGTGGCCGCCATCAGTTCGGCCGTTTCGTCGTCGGACAGGAAGGTCGGCGTGCCGCCGCCCCAGTGCAGCTGCGTGACGGGGCGGGACGGATCGAACAGCGCGGCCTGCAGCGCCATCTCGCGCTTGAGCTGGTCGAGATACGGGCGGGCGCGGCGGTGGTTGTTGGTCGCGATCTTGTTGCAGCCGCAGTAGAAGCACGCGGTGTTGCAGAACGGGATGTGGACGTACAGCGACAGCTCGCTCGACGACGCGCCGGGGTCGCTGGCCGCGCGTACGTAGTCGGCCGGGTCGAAATCGTCGCGGAACTGCAGCGCGGTGGGGTACGACGTATAGCGCGGCCCGTTCGCGCCGTATTTCGCGAGCAAATCGGGACGGAACATTGTGTCGGCAGAACCAGAACTCATGACGGTCTCGCGCTTTTTAGATGCTTTCGAGTATATAAACACGCGATTCGGCTGCATTGTGTAATAACGTCGCAGCCGACGATGGCACAATGCGGGGTGGGGCAACCGGGCACCGCGTCCGGTTGCCGCGCCGTTTTCGTTGTCTGTCGTGTCGAGAGAGCCGAGTGTCCGTCGAATTGCCTGTCCGCCCGGCGCCCGCCGACGTCCCGCCGCCGCATGCGTGCCGCGAGGGCTGCGGCGCGTGCTGCATCGCGCCGTCGATTTCCAGCCCGATCCCGGGCATGCCCGGCGGCAAGCCGGCCGGCGTGCGCTGCGCGCAGCTCGGCGACGACCTGCGCTGCATGATCTTCGGCCGGCCCGAGCGGCCCGCGTGCTGTTCCGGGCTGCAGCCGTCCGCCGACATGTGCGGCGCGTCGCGCGACGACGCGCTCGCGTGGCTCACGCGCCTCGAGGCCGCGACGCGGCCGTCGGCGCCTACAGGAGAGCGTTCAGCATGACCGTACCTCGCGCGCCCGGCCGGCGCCGTTTCCTTGCCGCCTCCCTCGGCGCCGTCGGCGTGTGCGTATCGCTCGCCGCGTGCGCGTCGACGTTCCCGTTCATCCCCGATCACTACACGTTCTCGCGCGGCGACGTGCAGAAAGCCGTCGGGCGCAAGTTCCCGTACCAGAAGACGGTTGCGCAGGTCGTCGACGTGTCGCTCGCGAACCCGAACGTCAACCTGCTGCCGGACCAGAACCGCGTCGCGGTGCAGCTCGACGCGCATTTCGCGAGCCCGTTCCTGCGCGCGCCCGTCAGCGGCAAGTTCACCGTGTCGGGCCAGCTCGCGTACGACGCGCCGAGCCGCTCGGTCGTGCTGAAGGCACCGGCCGTCGACAGCCTCGTGCTCGACGGCGACGCGCAGATGTACGCGCAGCAGGTCGGGGCAGCCGCCGGCCTGCTCGCGACGCAGTTGCTGACCAATTACCCGATCTACACGTTCAAGCCCGAGCAACTGCAATTTGCCGGGGTGAACTACGAACCCGGTACAATTACGATCCTTACAAACGGCATACGCGTGGCGATCGTCGAAAAGTGACGACGGACCGCGCGCGGCCGGGCGGGCCGCGCGTGGAAGAGTGGCCCTTTCTTTCGACCTTTTCGGAGTTGGGCCACGGATGGACTGGATCCTGATCTGCAAGGCATTGATCCTCGGCGTCGTCGAGGGGCTGACGGAATTCCTGCCGGTGTCGAGCACCGGCCACCTGATCGTCGCGGGCAGCTTCCTGAATTTCAACGATTCGCACGCGAAGACGTTCGACGTCGTGATCCAGTTCGGCGCGATTCTCGCGGTCTGCTGGGAATACCGGCAGCGGATCGCATCCATCGTGTCCGGGCTGCCGAGCCGGCCCGACGCGCGGCGCTTCACGCTGAACGTCGTGATCGCGACGATTCCCGCGATCGCGCTCGGCCTCCTGTTCGAGAAGAAGATCAAGGCCGTGCTGTTTTCGCCGGTGCCCGTCGCGTTCGCACTCGTCGTGGGCGGCGCGATCATCCTGTGGGCCGAGGCGCGGCAGCGTGAACGCAGCGAGCCGCCGCGCGTGATGTCGGTCGATGCGCTGACGCCGCTCGATGCGTTCAAGGTCGGCATCGCGCAATGCTTCGCGCTAGTGCCCGGCATGTCGCGCTCGGGCTCGACGATCATCGGCGGGATGCTGTTCGGCCTCGACCGGCGCGTGGCCACCGAGTTCTCGTTCTTCCTCGCGATTCCGATCATCTTCGGCGCGACGCTCTACGAAACCGTCAAGGACTGGCAGGCGTTCACCGTCGATTCGCTCGGCCTGTTCGCGCTCGGGCTCGTCGCGGCGTTCGTCAGCGCGTTCGTGTGCGTGCGCTGGCTGCTGCGTTATGTCGCGACGCACGATTTCACGGTGTTCGCGTGGTACCGGATCGCGTTCGGGTTGTTCGTGCTGCTGGTCGGTTACAGCGGCTGGCTGAACTGGGCGTGAGGCGCGCGCCGGAATCCGGCGTGCGGGCATGAAAAAACGGCCCGATCGGCAATGCCGGTCGGGCCGTTTTTTCTGGGCGGAGCGAGGGCTTAACCGGCGCGCTTGCGGAACACCAGGTCCCACACGCCGTGGCCGAGCCGCAGCCCGCGCCGTTCGAACTTCGTCACCGGGCGGTAGTCGGGGCGCGGTGCGTAGTCGGCGGCCGTGTTCTCGAGCGTCGGCTCCGCGCCGAGTACTTCGAGCATCTGCTCCGCGTAGTTCTGCCAGTCGGTCGCGCAGTGAATGTAGGCGCCGGGCTTCAGGCGCGACGCGAGATGCGCGACGAGCGGCGGCTGGATCAGCCGGCGCTTGTGGTGGCGCGCCTTGTGCCACGGATCGGGAAAGAAGATGTGCACGCCGTCGAGGCTTTCCGGCGCGATCATGTGCTCGAGCACTTCGACCGCGTCGTGCTGGATGATGCGGATGTTCGGCAGATCCTGCTCGCCGATCAGCTTCAGCAGCGCGCCGACGCCCGGCTCATGGACTTCGACGCCGAGGAAGTCGTCGCCCGGGCGGTGCGCGGCGATTTCCGCGGTCGACGCGCCCATCCCGAAACCGATCTCGAGGATGCGCGGCGCGTTGCGGCCGAAGATCGCGTTCCAGTCGGGCAGTTCCGGCGCATACGGCACGACGAAGCGCGGGCCGAACTCGTCGAGCGCGCGGCGCTGGCCGGTCGACACGCGGCCGGCGCGCGTCACGAAGCTGCGGATGCGGCGGCGGTGCAGCGGATTGACGTCGTCGGCGCCTTCGGCGGCTTCGTCGGAAATGGCGTCGTCGTGCGGCGGCAGGCCGGCTTCGTTCGGATCGTCGTGCATCATCGGTGACAGAGAAAGGCTCGGTTGCGGGCGAGGGCCCGTTGTGCGCGGCAGTGCGCCGGGCGATCCGGCACATGGTACAAAAAAGCCGCCTTCGACGAGGCGGCTTTTGCGCAGGCTGCGATGCAGCCGAAAACTGGAGCGGGCGATGGGAATCGAACCCACGTCATCAGCTTGGGAAGCTGAGGTAATGGCCATTATACGACGCCCGCAGAACGCGTAATTCTACAAGGTTTGGCGGCGACGTGGCAAGTGAGGTTGTTTGGGCGGCTGGCAAACGACTTTGTGTACCGCGACGGACACCTATCTCGATGCACCGTCTGCGCGGCAGATCGGCCATTAAGTGAGGCGGTTCCGTGGCACCCAGATCGGACGAAACCCGCCGGCGGCGTGCCTCTACCAGCCGATGTCGAAAATGGACGAGTCGGTGTCGGACGCATACAAGCCCGGGCAAGGCTTTCGAACTAACGTGACAGGTCTCTTACACGATCGTCAGTCTGGAGCCGACATGTCCGATTTCATCACCGTTCTGCGCAAAACCTGCCCGACGCCTGTCCTTGATGCGACCAAGTGGAAGCGCATCGGCGGCGATCCGCACACCGTGAACCTCAACGCGTACGTCTCGAAAGACGGCAGCAAGATCATGGGCACCTGGATCTGCACGCCGGGCAAGTTCGAGGTGAACTACGAGAAGTGGGAGTACTGCCACTTCCTCGACGGGTACTGCATCATCACGCCGGAAGGGGAGGAGTCGGTGCACCTGAAGGCTGGCGACGTGTTCGTGATCGAACCCGGCATGAAAGGGACGTGGGAAGTGGTGGAGACGGTGCGCAAGTACTTCGTTTTCGCCTGAGCGGGCGGTCGATTCGACCCGGCCCACGCATACCGTCATCGCCCTGCTTCTCGCGGCTCACCAAGCCGCGAGAAGCAAACGAGGACTCCGGCTCAATCAATGAATGCCGATCCGGTCCGGAAATAGCGCGCCGAGCGTGGCGACAGGCTCGGCGCGCTCGGCTATCCGACTTCAACCCGTGACGAATGCGACGCGCGGTTGTCCGGCGATTACGCGACGACGGTCGCCGCCGGTCCTGCACGCTGTCACGCAAACCCCTAAGATGCAGCGATCCGCCCATCGATTCCGCTGCAGCGCATGAACCATCCGCCTGCGCCGGACGCCTCTCCGGAGCCCGACCATGCGCATCACCGCCATCCACGAGCGCGCGATTCCCGTGTCGCGTTATGCCGATCCCGCGATTCCGTCCGGCGGCCTGACGACGAGCGTCGTCGCGGTCGTGACCGACGTCGTGCGCGACGGCCGCCCGGTGACGGGCTACGGCTACGCATCGATCGGCCGCTTCGCGCAGGGCGGTTTGATCCGCGAACGGTTCGCGCCGCGCCTGCTGGCCGCCGCCGATACACTCGCCGACGACACCGGCACGAACCTCGACCCGTTCCGTGCATGGCGCGCGATGATGGCCGGCGAAAAGCCCGGCGGCCACGGCGAACGTTGCGTCGCGGTCGGCACGCTCGACATGGCGATCTGGGACGCCGCCGCGAAAATTGCCGACCTGCCGCTCAGTCGTTTTCTCGCCGACCGGCTCGAACGCACGGCGGCAACCCGCGTGCGCGTGTATGCCGGCGTCGGCTACCGCTATCCGCATGACGATCTCGCGCGCCTGTCGGACGAGATGCGTCGTTTCGCCGATCTCGGCTACACGCATGCGAAGATCAAGATCGGCGGCGCGGATCTCGACCAGGATCGACGCCGCATCGAAGTCGCCGCCGCGCACCTCGCGGGAAGTTCGCATCTTGCGGTCGACGCGATGAATACGTATGACGCCACGACGGTCGGCGCGGCCGCCGAGATGCTCGCACCGTTCGATCTCTGGTGGTTCGAGGACGTGTGCGACCCGCTCGACCTGCCGCTTCAGGCGGACCTCGCCGCACGATACGCCCCGCCGATCGCGGCCGGCGAAGCGCTGTTCTCGCTCGCGGAAGCGAAGCTGCTCGAGCGCTATGGCGGTTTGCGCCGCGATCGCGACGTGCTCGTGTTCGATCCCGTGCACGGCTACGGGCTGCCGGGCTATCTGCAGATCGTCGATCACTTCGTGTCGCGCGGCTGGCGGCGCGATGCGTTCTGGCCGCACGGCGGCCATCTGTTCTCGCTGCACGTCGTCGCGGCGCTCGGTCTCGGCGGCGCGGAAGTCAGCCCGTTCGCGTTCCATCCGTTCAGCGGATTGGCCGACGGCGAAACCGTCGACGCCGGATACGCACGCGTGCCGCAGGCGCCCGGTATCGGTTTCGAACTGCATGCCAACGCGCACGATACATTCCGCGCGATCCCGGTATCCGGTCGCTGAAACCTAAAGCGCATCGATCGCGAACCGAATCGCGAAGCCGAGCATCATCACCGCGACGAAGCCGTCGAGCACACGCCACGCGAGCGTGCGAGCGAACCAGGCACGGCACGCGCGTGCGCCATAGGCAAGCATCAGGAACCAGACGAGCGAAGCGGTCATCGCACCGATCGCGAACGGCGCGCGTGCGGACGGCGCATGACTCACGATCACGGTGCCGAGCAGCAGCACGGTATCGATCCACGCATACGGATTGAGCAGCGAAACGGCGGCGGTGGCGAGCACCGTGCTCGACCGCGTGGGTTCGGTGGCCGAGCGTGGACCCGTGACGTGTTCCGGCTGTCGTCGCCGGATCGCCGAGCGCAATGCGAGCAGGCCGTAACCGGCCAGATACGCGATGCCGGCCCACAGCGCGGCCGACACGACGCCGGGATGGCGCGACAGCAACGAAGACAACCCGCGCGCGCCGAGCGCGATCAGCAACGCGTCGCTGCCTGCGCAGACGAGGGCGATGGAGAGCAGGTGAGGGCTCGAGAGCGAGCGCTTGATGACGAAGGCGTCCTTGGGGCCGACCGACGTGAACAGGCCGGCGCCAAGCAACAGGCCTTCGAGGAAGGCAGAGGTGTCGAGCACGAGCGGGCCGACAACCTCTTAAGCTGAACCGGTGATGGTTACGATGTGAGCAACGTTAAGGGGGGCCGGGGGGTGTTGTCAATGCCGCGCCGGGCGCCTGCGCGTCGATCACCGCGCCGCTGCATCGCCGAGGTTGAGCGCGACGAGCGCGCAGACGGTCAGCGCGAGGCCGGCGAGCTTCAGCGACGACACCCACTCGTCGAAGCAGACGATGCCGATCACGGCGGTGGCCGCGGTGCTGGCGGCGGCCCAGCTCGCGTATGCGAGCCCCAGTTCGAGCCGCTTCGTCGCGAGCGCCATCAGCGATACGGCGCAGGCATAGCAGACGATCGTGAGCGCGGACGGCAGCGGGCGGGAAAAACCGACCGAAAATTTCAGGCCGACGGAGCCGAGCACTTCGGCGAGAACACTGACGCCTAGCAGAAACCAGGCAGACTGGGACGGGGACACGAACGGCCTCCTTCCCCCGACGCTTATACCGAGCGGCGAGGAGAAGCGGAGGTGTCAGCGGTCCGCCCACGAAAGGAGCTTGGTACGTGCGGTGGGGCCGCACTAAGCAAGCGAGCACGGGTCACGTGCGATCGCTGCGATCGTTATTGCCGGCCGCCCACTCCGGCCGCTGCCCGAGTGTGTCGAACAGCCGGACGATCTCGCCCTTGACCTTCTGCACCGCGTTGCTGACGAGCGCCGTATCGTGCCAGCACAGCGACAGGTCGCGCGCGAACAGCCGGTGCGCGACCGTCGACAGCTTGAGCTTGCGTTCCTCGATCTCGACGTGCGCGGCCGTCCACGGCAGGATCGTCACGCCGAGCTGCGCCATCACGGCCGCGAACAGCAGCCCGGTCGAACTCGCCTCGAAGCTGATCTCGTACGACAGCCCGGCCTCGCGCATTGCCCAGTCGACGCGGTTGCGGATCGTGTTCGGCGCGCTCGGCAGCACGAGCGGCATCCGCGCGATCGCGTCGAGCGGCACCGGATCGTCCGGCACCTGGAATTCGGGCCACGTGATCAGGTACAGCGTCTCCGTCAGCAGCCGGTGGACCGCGATGCCGCGCGTGTCGACCGCATCGACGACGATCGCGAGATCGAGCCGCGCGCGTTCGAGCAGCGTGTCGAGATCGGCGCTCGGCGCCTCGATCAGCTCCAGCATGATGCCCGGGTAGCGGTCGCGCACCGCGCGGGCGAGCGGAATGGCCAGCACGCGCGCGGTGCTCGACGGCATGCCGACCGTCACGCGGCCCTGCGGCGTGTCGGCGTCGCGGCGCAGCAGCTCGCGCGTGCCGTCGGCCTGGCGCAGCAGGTCGAGCGCGTGCTGGTACAGCGTGCGGCCGGCGGCGGTCGGCGCGACACCGCGCACGCTTCGCTCGAGCAGCTGCATCCCGAGATCCTGTTCGAGATTGCGCATCTGCTGGCTCACCGCCGGCTGTGCGACGTGTAGCGCCTCGCTCGCATGCGTGACGTTGCCGCATTCGACGACCTTCACGAAATAGCGCAACTGTCTCAAGTCCATCGCCGCCGTCTCCCGGTTCGAGTCATAAGCCAATCCGATCGAGCAAGATGAATATCATATTTTTCCGCGATCGATCGGGTTTCTATACTCGTCTCACAAAAGAGCCCGACTGCCGGCCATTCCGGACCGGACGCGGCGAACGTGCCGGCCCTGCCGGCAAGGAGACGAAGATGTTCAAGGCGATCGACGCGCCGGCGGCCGGCGCGAAGCCGCGGCGCACGCCGCTCACGCGCGAGCAGGTGAAGGGCTTCTGGGCCGTCTACGCGGGCTGGGTGCTCGACGGCGTGGATTCGGTGATCTACGCGCTCGTGCTGATTCCCGCGCTGACCGAACTGCTGCCGGCGTCCGGCATCGCGGCGACGCCCGCGAATCTGGGGATGTACGGGTCGATCCTGTTCGCGCTGTTCCTGATCGGCTGGGGGCTGTCGTTCGTCTGGGGGCCGCTCGCCGACCGCTTCGGCCGCGTGCGCACGCTCGCCGCGAGCATCCTGATCTACTCGGTGTTCACGGGCGCGGCCGCGTTCGTGCACGACGTATGGGCGCTGGCCGCGTGCCGGCTGATCGCCGGGATCGGCGTCGGCGGCGAGTGGGCGCTCGCGGGCACCTACGTGGCCGAGAGCTGGCCGGAAGACCGCCGCAAGATGGGCGCCGGTTACCTGCAGACGGGCTACTACTTCGGCTTCTTCATCGCCGCCTGCCTGAACTACACGATCGGCGCGACCTACGGCTGGCGCGCGATGTTCCTGTGCGGTCTGGCGCCCGCATTGCTCGCGGTGTTCACGGTGATGCGCGTGAAGGAGCCCGGGCAGTGGCGTCGGCACGACGCGCGCGACGGCGACGTGGCCGACGCGCGGCGCGCGCACCCGCTGCGCGAGATCTTCGCGCCGGCGTTCCTGCGCCGCACGCTGACGAGCGCGAGCCTCGTCGGCGTCGCGATCGTCGGGCTGTGGGCCGGTTCCGTCTACGAGGCGAGCGCGGTCAGCACGCTGGCGGCGCGCGCGGGCATCGATCATGTCGGCGCGCTGCGGCTCGCGTCCGTTGGTGCGGCGATCCTGTCGTGCGCGACGATCGCCGGCTGCCTGGTCGCACCGTGGCTGTCGGAGCGGCTCGGCCGACGCACCGCGCTCGGCGTGTATTTCGCGGGAATGGCGGCCTCGATCGTGTTCGCGTTCGGCTGGGCGTTCTACCAGCCGAACGGGCTGGCGGCGTTCATGGTGTCGCTCGCGTTCCTCGGTTTCTTCGGCGGCAACTTCGCGATCTTCTCGTTGTGGCTGCCCGAGCAGTACCCGACGCGCGTGCGCGCCACCGCGTTCGCGTTCAACGCGTCGGTCGGCCGCTTCATCGGCGCGGGCGTGAACTTCCTGCTCGGCGCCGCGATTCACGGCTACGGGTCGCTCGGCGTGCCCGTCGCGTGGACGGCGGCCGCGTTCGGACTCGGCATCCTGATCCTGCCGTTCGCGGTCGAAACGCGGCATCAGACGCTGCCCGAATGAGCGCCACACGCGCGTCGTTCGCTTCCACGCCACACCCAGTCATCAATATCAGGAGTCCGGAATGCAGGCATTGAAGGGAATCAAGGTCGTCGATCTGAGTCGCGCGCTGTCGGGGCCGTTCTGCTCGATGGTGCTCGCCGATCTCGGCGCCGACGTGATCAAGGTCGAGTCGGGGCCGCACGGCGACATGAGCCGCGCATGGGGGCCGTTCGATCGCGGCGTGAGCACGTACTACCTGTCCTGCAACCGCAACAAGCGCGGTATCTGCGTGGACTTCCGGCAGCCAGCGGGCCTCGACGTCGTGCGGCGGCTGATCGCGCAGGCCGACGTCGTGATCGAGAATTTCAAGGCCGGCACGATGGATGCGATGGGGCTCGGCTACGCGGCGCTGAGCGCGCATGATCCGCGGCTCGTGATGGGCAGCGTCACCGCGTTCGGCCCGCGCGGCCCGCTGCGCGACTGGCCGGGCTTCGACCAGATCGCGCAGGGTTATGCCGGGCTGATGAGCCTCACCGGGTTCGCGGACGGCGAGCCGACCCGCACGGGTACCGCGATCGGCGATCTCAGCTCGGGAATGTGGGTCGCGACCGGCGTGATGGCCGCACTGTTCGAGCGCGAGCGCACCGGTCGCGGCCAGCATGTCGGCACGTCGCTGCTCGAAAGCCTCGTTGCGCTGCTGAGCGTGCACGGGCAACGCTACCTGAGTCTCGGCGACGTGCCGCGCCGCACCGGCAATGCGCATGCGGTGATCGCGCCGTACGGCGTGTTCGAGACCGCCGACGGGCCGCTCAACCTCGCGCCGATCACGACCGACATGTGGCTGCGGCTGTGCCAGTTGCTGGAGCTGCCCGAGCTGTCGGACGATCCGCGCTTCGCGACCAACGATGCACGCGTCGCGCATCGCGACGAACTCAAGGTGTTGCTCGAAAGCCGGCTGCGCACGCGCGGCAAGCGCGAATGGACGCGGCGTTTCGTCGAAGCCGGGTTGCCGGCCGGGCCGATCAACACGCTCGACGAAGTGTTCGACGATCCGCAGCTCGCGCATTGCGGGCTGGTCGAGCCGGTTGCGCATCCGACGCTCGGCACGCTGCGCCAGGTCGTCACGCCGCTCGGCGGGATGGGCGACGACCTGCCCGCGCCGCGCACGCGCCACGCGCCGCCGCTGCTCGGCGAGCATACGGTCGACGTGCTGCGCGAAGCGGGCTACGGCGACGACGCGATCGACCAACTGCTGGCCGGGCGTGCGATCTTCCAGGCGGAAGCCGTGGCGGAGGCCGTGCAATGACCGCCATGACGAAACACGACAGCGCGTCGACCGTGACGGTCGACATGGTCGGCGAGCGGATCGCGCGCGTGCGGTTCGCGAATCCGGCGCGGCGGCATGCGCTCGACGCACCGTTGCTCGATGCGCTGGTCGCGCACCTCGATGCGCTGGCCGGGCATCGTCCGCCGCCCGTCGTGATCCTGTCGAACGACGGCAGCGGCGACGTGTGGAGCGCGGGGCACGACCTGCGCGAACTGGCGGACGATCGCGATCCGCTCGCCTACGGCAAGCCGCTCGAACGCGCGCTGCGGCGCGTGCGGACCTATCCGGGCGCGGTGGTCGCGGCGGTCGCCGGGTCGGCGTGGGGCGGGGCCGTCGATCTCGTGATGAGCTGCGACCTCGTCGTCGCGGCGCGCGACGCGCGTTTCGCGATGACGCCGGCGAACCTCGGCCTGCCGTACTCGACGAGCGGCCTGCTGCGTTTTTACGACAACCTGCCGATTCACGTGCTGAAGGAAATGTTCTTCTGCGCGCAGCCGCTCGATGCGGCGCGCGCCGCGCATCACGGGCTCGTGAACCGGCTGGCCGAAGCCGGTGGTGTCGACGACGCGGCGCTCGACGTCGCGCGCACGATTGCCGCGAAGGCGCCGCTTGCCGTGCATGCGGTGAAGGAGCAGTTGCGCGTGCTGCAGGACGCGCGGCCGCTGCCTGCCGACGCATTCGAACGGATTGCCGAGTTGCGCCGGCAAGCGTGCGAAGGCGCCGACTTCGACGAAGGGCTGCGTGCGTTTGGCGAGCGCCGAGCGCCGCGGTTTCGCGGCGTCTAGGCGGGTTCGGTCGCGCTGCGGCGGTGCGCTACATGCCGCCGAGCGCGTGCACGCCGACGAGCAGCAACGCGCCGAGCGCGATCAGCAGCAGGGCGTGAATGCGCGTGTAGATCACGCACAGCGTCGACGCCACCGCGATCGCGCGCGCGGCCCAGCCGCCGTCGAGCGCCTGCAGCAGCACCCAGACCGATGCGAGGATCATGCCGGCCGCGACCGGGCGCAGGCCGGCTTCGAGCGCGATCTGCCAGCGCTTGCCCTGGTGCCGCCGCCACAGATGCGCGACGCCGTAGATCAGGAACGCGGTCGGGCCGAACAGCGCAAGCGTCGCGATCACCGCGCCCCAGAAGCCCGCGACCTGCCAGCCGATCAGCGTCGCCAGCAGCGAGCCGGGGCCCGGCGCCATCCGCGCGATCGCGAAGTCGTTCACGAATTGCGTGGCGGTCATCCAGTGATGCATGTCGACGACCTGCCGCTGGATGTCGGCGATGATCGCCTGGCCGCCGCCGATCGTCGCGATCGACAACGGCGCGAATACGCCGAACAGGGCCGCATAACGGGGCGACACGGTCATCGCGTATCGTTCCCGGCCGGTGCCGGTGCCGGTGCCGGTGCCGGTGCCGGTGCCGCGGCCGCGCGGCGGTATTCGAGCGCGACGCTCAGCGTGCCGCCGATCAGCACGGTCCACACGAGCGGCCAGTGCAGCACCGCAACCGACACGAACGTGAGCGCCGTTACCACGAACGGCAGTGCGCGACGCGGCAGCCGCCGCACGGCGGTGACGGCCATCGAGATCGACAGTCCGATCGCCGCGGCTGCGGCGCCTGCGAGCGCGACATGCGTGAGCGGGAAGCGCGTGAGGGTCGAGAACGCGACGCCGAACAGCACGATCAGCACGGCCGGCGGCGCGATGATGCCGGTGAAGCCGGCCACCGCGCCGCGCCATCCGGCGAGGCGGTAGCCGATCCAGATCGCGAGGTTCTTCACGTTGACGCCCGGCAACGCCTGCGACAGCGCGAGGCCGTTGAGGAACGCCTCTTCGTCGAGCCAGCGCCGCTCGTGGACGAAGTCGCGCATCATCCGCCCGCTCAGTCCGCCGCCGAAGCTGGTCAGGCCGATCTGCGTGAACGCGACGAACAGCGCGAGGAGGCCGGGCGGCGGTGCGGCGCCTGCGGGCGGCGCCGGGGAAGTCGTGGCGGTGGACGGGGGCATCGGGCGGGTAGCGCGTGGCGATCGGACGATCGCCCATGTTACAAGCGGCGCCTGTCAGCAGGCTGACATGGGCCCGGCGCCGGTGCGACGGCATCCGCAACGATCCGACGCGCTACGCGCGCACGACCGTCACGCCAGCCGCCTCGATCGGTTTCGTCAGCGCGGTGTCGGTTTCCTGCTCGACGACGACCGTCTGCGCCAGCGTGATCTCGCCGATCACGAACTGCGACGCCGCGCGCAATTTCGATTGCGACGCGAGCACGACGGTCTCGGCCGCGCGTTCCGCCAGCGCGCGCTTGATCGCCGCTTCCTCGAAATCGCCGGTGCTCAGCCCCGCGACCGGATGAACGCCCGTGACGCCCATGAAGTACAGGTCCGCGTGGACGCGTGCGATGCCTTCCATCGCCGCCGCGCCGACCGCGACGATCGAATGCTTGTAGAGCCGGCCGCCGATCAGGATCACGTCGATCGACGGATGCGCGGCCAGCGCGACCGCGACGCTCGGGCTGTGCGTGACGATCGTCGCGCGCAGGTCGGCCGGCAACTGGCCGACGAGCAGCGCGGAGGTCGTGCCGCCGTCGATGATCGCGACCTGGCCGGGCGCGATCATCTCCGCGGCCCGCCGCGCGATGCGCCGCTTTTCCGCCGTCTCGAGCGCCTCGCGCTGCGCGAACGGCGCGACGGCCGGCGACGCCGGCAGCGCGCCGCCATGCACGCGCTGCAGCAGGCCTTCGGCCGCGAGCTCGCGCAGGTCGCGGCGCACCGTGTCTTCGGACACGCCGAATTGCGCGCTCAGCTCGACGGCCAGCACCTGGCCGTCGCGCGCGAGCGCATCGAGGATCGCCTTCTTGCGTTGGGTCGTCAGCATCGTGATTGCACGAAAATTCTTGAAATTGCACGAAACTGCACGTTACCATGGGCGCCGTCTTTTGTCGAACGGGAGGCTGCAATGGCTGCAACGCATGACCGGGTGCGCATCGTCGATACGACGGTGCTGTCCGATGACTGGTATGTGCTCAGGAAGGTGACCTTCGATTTCCGGCGCCGCGACGGAACGTGGCAGCGCCTGAGCCGCGAGACCTACGATCGCGGCAACGGCGCGACGATCCTGCTGCGCCATGCCGGCACGGGCGACGTGCTGCTGACGCGGCAGTTCCGGATGCCGGCGTTCGTGAGCGGCCACGACGGCATGCTGCTCGAAGCGGCGGCCGGCCTGCTCGACGACGAAACACCCGAAGCGCGCATCCGCGCGGAGGCCGAGGAGGAGACCGGCTATCGCGTGCGCGGCGTGCGCAAGGTGTTCGAGGCGTTCATGAGCCCCGGCTCCGTGACGGAGAAGCTGCATTTCTTCGTCGGCGAATACGATGCGTCGCTTCGCACCGGCGACGGCGGCGGCGTCGCGGAGGAGGGCGAGGATCTCGAAGTCGTCGAGATGCCGCTGCAGGCGGCGCTGGACGCGGTCGAGCGCGGCGAGATCGTCGACGCGAAGACGATCATGCTGCTGCAGTACGCCGCGCTGCGGGAAACCGCCGGCGCGCGCGCCGCATGAGGCCGCGGCTCGTGCTGGTCGCCGGCCCCTACCGCAGCGGCACCGACGGCGACCCCGCGCGCATCGCCGCGAACCTGCACCGGCTGGAGGTGGCGGCGCTCGCCGTGTATCGCCGCGGGCATGTGCCGATGATCGGCGAGTGGGTATCGCTGCCGCTCGCGGTCGCGGCCGGGTCGCGGCAGGTCGGGGACGCGATCAGCGAGACGTTCCTGTATCCGGCCGCGCACCGGCTGTTGCGACGTTGCGATGCGGTGCTGCGGATCGACGGCGCATCGCGCGGAGCGGACATGGATGTCGGCCTTGCACGGCAGCTCGGCAAGCCGGTCTATTTCTCGGCCGACGCGATTCCGGTCGCGCAGGACGATTCGGATCGCTAAGCGGGCAGCGCGGCGCCGGGCCGACGGTTCGCGGGCGGCCTCGCCGTAGCGGCTGCTGTCCGCATGGGGGCGGCCGGACGAGCGTGGCATCGCGCCGCTGTATCGCGCTGGCGTCGCGACGCTCGAACGGGCGTATGATCGCGTCGCCACCCGCGCAACGTTCGACGTTACCGCCTCCCCATCATGCCGTTCTCCGATTCCGTTGATTCCGCCGCCGCGCAACTGCCCGCCGATCTCGTCGCCGCCGCCGTCGATGCGCTCGCACGCGCTGACGCGTTGCTCGTGACGGCCGGCGCGGGTATCGGCGTCGATTCGGGGCTGCCCGATTTTCGTGGCACGGACGGCTTCTGGCGCGCATATCCGGCGCTGCGTCACGCGCGTCTCGAATTCCACGAGATTGCGTCGCCGCACGCATTTCGCGCGCGTGCGCCGCTCGCGTGGGGATTCTACGGGCACCGTCTGGCGCTCTATCGCGCGACGGTGCCGCATGCGGGCTTCGCGATCCTGCGCCGCTGGATCGACGCGATGCCGAACGGCGGCTTCGTGCTGACGAGCAACGTCGACGGCCAGTTCCAGAAAGCCGGCTTCGATCCGGCGCGCATCGTCGAGATTCACGGGTCGATTCACGCGATGCAGTGCCTGCGGCCGTGCACGGACGATACGTGGGAGGCGGCGCCGTTCGTGCCGGATGTCGACGAGGCGACGTGCCGCCTGATCGGCGACATGCCGGGCTGTCCGCATTGCGGCGGCCTCGCGCGGCCGAACATCCTGATGTTCGGCGATACCGGCTGGCTCGGTGCGCGCTACGACGCGCAGGAACGCGCGCTGGAAGACTGGATCGCGCAGGCCGGGCGCGTCGCCGTGGTCGAGATCGGCGCGGGCACCGCGATTCCGACCGTGCGGCTGCTGAGCGAACGGCTCGGTGCGGACGTGATCCGCATCAACGCGCGCGAAGCGCAGGCGCGCCGTTCCGACGTGATCGGGCTGGAAGGCGGTGCGCTTGCGACGTTGACCACGCTCGATCGCGCGTGGCGCGGCGGCTGAGCACCTCGCCACGGGCCGAGCGGCGCCGATCGCGCCGTTACGGCCGGGCGACGAGCGCCTGCACGAGGGCCGGCGCGACGGGCGAACCGAGGCCGGTGACGTAGTCGTAGCCGCCGGCCGCGCTGCAGACGCTGCCGCAAGTGCCGTTGGACCCGGTCGTCACGTCGTGAAAGGCGCTGCCGTACGCGTTCTTGCCGACCGTATAAAGCGCATCGTAGGTGCCGCTCAACGACCGCTTGCCGGCCGCGGCGCGCAGCGAATTCGCGATCGCGACGAGCGCCGACCATTGCGGCGCGCCCGCGCTCGTGCCGCCGACCTGGAACCAGCCGGCCTGCCCCTGATAGGCGACCGAGTCGTACACCGCGAAGCCGCTGGACGGATTCGCGTCGTAGCTGACGTCGGGCACGCCGCGCTTGCCGGCCACCGGAATCGGCCATGCCGTCTGGCCGGCCGGCTCGGCCTCGGTGGTGCTCACGCCGCCGCCGCTGCCGCTCCACGCCGCTTCGCCGACGTAGTTGCCGGCGCTGTCGGACGACAGCGTCGTGCCGCCGACCGACACCACGTACGGCGACGCGGCCGGGTATTCGGTCCCGGTGCCGCTGTCGCCGGACGACGCGACGAACGTGACGCCCGCGACGCTGAAGTGGCCGTCGAAGCCGGTCTCGCTGCTGAACTCGTTGCCGCCGAAACTCATCGATACGACCGACGCCCCGCGCTTGACGGCCACGTCGACCGCGGCCAGGAGGTCGCTGAAGCTGGCCGACGCGGCCTCGACGAGCATGATCTTCGCCTTCGGCGCGATCGCATGCACCCATTCGACGTCGAGCGAGATCTCGAGCGCCCAGCCCGAATCGGTCTTCGGCCGTGCGCCATGCGCGTACACCTTGGTGAAACAGCCGTTCGACGACGTGCAGGCCGGCAGCGAGAACGCGTTGCTGAACACGCCAAGGTCCGACTCGATCTTCGGATCGTCGTATGCGTCGACGATCGCGACGACCATCCCGTCGCCCTGGTTCGCGATCGAGTCGAACCCGTATGCGTGCCGCGTGAGCGCGGGCGTGAGGCCCGCGATCGTGGCCGTGCTCGCGCGCTGCTTCGTGTGGAACGGCGGCCGCGCGAATCCTTTCGGCGCGCGGTTGCCTTCGACGTAGGACTGCGGCCCGTTGCCGTCGGCGAGCACGCCGCCCGATGCGAGCAGCGACGTGCACAGCGCCGGAATCAACATGGATGACAGGCGGATCTTGTTCATTTCTCGAGTCTCCATGTCGATGGAGTGGCGTGGCGAAACAATTTTACGAAATCGACGGAATCAATTGAATCGAATATCGGCAGGATGCGGGAATGCCTGATGAGGGTAAATCCGTGGAATGCCCGTATAAGCAGACGTTTGCCGGGTCGACGGGGGAAATGAATTGTCTTTTTGTCTTTTAAAAATCCGATAAATAATCATCGTATTAAAACGAATTTGTCATGACGGATTGAATTGTTCGGAAATATCGATTACGTCGCGCTGGCGAAAATAACGGAAGGCCTCGAACAGCCGCGACACGATCGGGCGCGTACCGGCTCGCCTGCCGGCATTGCCGCCGTCGCGCGATTCCGCATACAGTTCAGCGTGGGCCGTGTCCGCCGCGCGGCGTCGTCAGTGAGGAGTGGCCTTGTTCTATTCGATCGTCGCGATCTTCGTCGGCGCCGGGCTCGGCGCGCTGCTGCGCTGGTTCCTGAGCCTCGCGCTCAACGCACTCTTTCCGGCCGTGCCGCTCGGTACGCTCGCGTCGAACCTGATCGGCGGCTACGTGATCGGCGTGGCCGCCGTCGTGTTCACGGCGCGCGTCGGGCTGCCGCCCGAGTGGCGGCTGTTCGTGATCACGGGTTTCCTCGGCGGCCTCACGACGTTCTCGACCTATTCGGTCGAAGTGATGACGCATGCGCTCGAGGGCGAATTCGGATGGGCATTGGCGGTGGCTGCCCTACACTTGACTGGATCGTTCGCGCTGACGGCGCTCGGCATGTGGACCGCGCGCGCGTGGCTTGCGGCGGCCTGAGCCGGCCGCCATCGGAGGGTGCGATGGACCGCGTCTTCTTGCGCTTTTACGTGCACGAGCAGCACCGGCTGCACTGGAAACCGCTGTGGGAATGGCTGCTGGAGGAGGCGAACCGGATGGGCGTCGCGGGCGGGTCCGCGTTTCGCGCGATGGCCGGCTTCGGCCAGCATCGCGTGCTGCACGAGGACCGCTTCTTCGAACTGCAAGGTTCGCTCGCGATCGAGGTCGAATTCATCGTCACCGAGGACGAGGCGCAGCGGTTGCTCGAGCGGCTGTCGCACGAGAAAGTACGCGTGTGCTACGCGATGATGCCGGCGCGCTTCGGCGTGATCGACACGCTCGGCGCACCGCCGGCGCAGGGGCCGGCGGCGTAGGGTGGCGTCGACTCAGATACCGAACATCGTCAGCGACACGGCGGCGCGCGTGACGATCATCAGCAGCACCTGCACGATCACGAACAACAGGATCGGCGACAGGTCGATGCCGCCGAGGTTCGGGATCACGCGGCGCAGCGGGTTCAGGAACGGCGCGGTGAGCTGGTAGAGGATCGGCATCGCCGGCGAGCGCGGGTTGAGCCACGACAGCAGCGCCATCAGGATCGTCATCCAGATCACGAGATTGAGCGCCCACTTCACGACGGTGAGCAGCGCGACCACGACGAGCGTCGCGATCACCGCGGCCGGATCGAAGCCGGCCATCACGACCATCAGCACGACGTAGACGAGCGCGGTGAGCAGCGCGGCGACGACGCTGGCCCAGTCGATGCCGCGCACGCCGGCGATCACGCGGCGCAGCGGCAGCACGAGCCAGTTGGTCGCCTGCAGCACGGCCTGCGTGACGGGGTTGTACGGCGGCACGCGGACGGCCTGCATCCAGACGCGCAGGATCAGCGCGGCGCCGAACAGCGTGAAGACGGTATTGAGCAGAAAACGGGCGATCTCGCCGAACATCGTTGGCATCCTTTTTATACAGTCAGTAGCGTGCGGCCGCCAACGCCGGTTGGCGGCGCATCGGCCGACACCTTATCACGCCTCGTCGCGCGACGGGGAGGGGGGCGCGGCCGTGCGCGCGAGCGACGTTTCGACGGCTTCGGCCAGCGCCGGCAGCGACGCCGGCGGGGCGGCGCGCTTCGCCGCGAGCGCGACCGCGCGGCGCGTCAGCAGTGCATACAGCGCCGCGTGATCGCCGCCGCGCGCCTCGAGCAGCGCGAGCTGGCGTTCGACGATACCCGTATCGCCGCGCGACACCGGGCCGGCCAGCGCGTTGGCGAGCCCCTTGTCGCGGGCGGTCTCGATCGTGCCGGCGAGCATCGGCAGCAGCGCGCGCAGCGCGGCATCCTCGTCGAAGCCGAGGCCGCGCCACAGCTCGACCGCTTCCGACAGCCCGCACAGCGCGAAGCTCGCCGCGTAGTGCGCGGCCGCGTGGTAGAGCATCCGGCCGCCGGCCGGAATCGACAGCGGATGGCAGCCGAGTGCGGCAGCAAGCCGCAGCAGCGTCGCATGCAGCGCGCCGTCGGCTTCGATCGTGACCGAGCAGCCGTCGATGCGCGCGAGGTCGGCATCGGTGCCGCCGAACAGGTAGAGCGGATGAAAGCCGCCGGTGGCCACGCCTTGCTGCTTCGCCGGATCGAGCAGCGCAACCGCCGACGCGCCGCTGCAGTGGACGACCGCCTGGCCGGCGGCGCGCGACGCGTCGAAGCGCAGCGCCGCGGCGGTCGGTGCGAGATGGTCGTCGGGCACCGTCACGAAGATCAGGTCGGCGGCATCGGCAACCTGCTGCGGCGTATCGACTGCCCGGCACCCGTCGATGCGCGCGGCGAGGTCGGCCGCCGACGCGGGCGTGCGGCTCGCGATCGCGACGACGGGGAAGCCGGCTTGCGCGAAGCGCTGCGCGACGCAGCGCGCGAGGCGGCCGGCACCGATGAAGCCGAGGCGGGGGATGTCGGGAAGCGGCATGGCGGCGGACGTAAGCAAAAACGAAGCAACCGCCAGTATCGCAGGAATGTCGGTGGCGCTGCGCAAGGGCGGCTGCCGTGCCATGGCAGGTATTCATGACCGGTGTGCGGCCCGGTCTCCCTGCGTACCGATGCCCGGCGTCACGGCCGAATGACGACCGGAGAATCCGACCCCGAAACATGGCGCGTGCCCGCGGCGCTTGAAATGTCGGCATCTTGTCTCAAATTTGTAATCGTTCATTACGTGCGTGTACCCGCTGCGCGTGCCGTATCCGGTAAGACTGACCGGCCCGTGCGTCGCGACCCGAGTCGTCGGACGGAATCGCGCGTTCCGCAAGGGTCGCCGCCCGCTCAGGACGCCATGCCGCAGGGCATCTCCCGCTGCGTGCAATTGCAATTTGCAACAAATGCGCGATACGCGAGGGGCGGGTTTTCGCTACATTGCTTCCATGCGACGTGCATGTCCGCCGTTGCCGACAGGAGCGCACAAAATACCGCTCCAGCAGGAGAATCGAAGTGAAAAAGCTCATTCCGTTCATCGCCGCCGCCGCGCTGGGCCTGGGTGCCGCAAGCGCCGCGCAGGCTCACGTGTCGATCGGGGTCGGCATCGGTATCCCGGTCGCGCCTGCGTACCCCGTTTATGCACCGCCGCCGCCCGTGTACTACGCGCCGCCGCCTCCGCCCGTCTATTACGCGCCTGCGCCGGCCTACTATGCGCCGCCGCCCGCCGTGGTCGTCGGCGGCTACTACGGTCGCCCGTACTGGCGTCACGGTTACGGCGGCTGGGGCCACCACGGCTACTGGCGTCGCTGATTCGTCCCGCGCGGCCTGACCGCGCGTGGCAAAACGGCGCAGCGTCCCGCGAGGGGCGCTGCGCCGTTTTTCTTTGCGGCGGCCGCTTGACGGGCGGCCCGTGCGGGCCGTCGTCGCCTACACCGCGTGCACGATCAGGTCGCGGTAGCCGCCGACGATCACGCTGTACGAGAAATACGCGAACAGCAGCGCCGACGCGATATGGCACGCGCGCATCAGCCCGGCGCCCGCGCGCTTGCGGCCCTGGCTCGCGAGCGTGCACATGAAGAGCGTCCACGCGAGGCCGCCGAGGAAGAAGCCCGACAGGAACACCGACGCGGTGGCCGGCGTGGTCGCGCCGGCCTTTGCGATCAGTGCGCCGCCGACCGCCGCGAACCACAGGATCGCGCTCGGCGACGACATCGCGAGCAGCATCCCGCGCAGGAAGCTGCGCCGCGCGCTCGCCCGCGGCTGCGGGGCGTCGTCCGCGTCGTCGTCGGCCGCACTGGCCGGCGCCAGTGCTTCGCGCGCCATCTTCCACGTGAGAAACAGCAGGACCGCGCCGCCGCCGATCCACACGATCCAGCGCACGGGCTCGAACTGCAGCAGCACGGCCATTCCCGCGAGCGCGAGCGCCGCATAGACGAGATCGCCGACGCACGAGCCGAGGCCGAGCCAGAAACCCGGCCGGAAGCCGTGCGATAGCGTCAGCGACAGCATCGCGACGTTCACGAGGCCGATGTCGAGACAGAGCGACAGCGACAGGAAGAAACCGTCGGACAGCATGGAGGCGGGTGGAAAACTCATCTTCGTCGTTCTTGTGGCGATGGCGAGGCACGGGCCGGCGCGCGCCGGCCGCATGGCGTCAGAGGCCGATCTCCTGCCAGAGCCGGTCGACGCGCGCCTTCACGGCCGCGTCCATCTCGATCGGGCGGCCCCATTCGCGATTCGTCTCGCCGGGCCACTTGTTGGTCGCGTCGAGCCCCATCTTCGAGCCGAGACCGGCCACCGGCGATGCGAAGTCGAGATAGTCGATCGGCGTGCTGTCGACCATCACCGTGTCGCGCACGGGGTCGACGCGCGTCGTGATCGCCCAGATCACTTCCTTCCAGTCGCGGATGTTCACGTCCTCGTCGACGACCACGATGAACTTCGTATACATGAACTGCCGCAGGAAGCTCCACACGCCGAACATCACGCGCTTCGCGTGGCCCGCGTAGCTCTTCTTCATCTGGACGATGGCAATCCGGTAGCTGCAGCCTTCGGGCGGCAGGTAGAAGTCGGTGATCTCGGAGAACTGCTTCTGCAGCAGCGGCACGAACACTTCGTTGAGCGCGACGCCGAGCACGGCGGGCTCGTCGGGCGGCTTGCCGGTGTAGGTCGAGTGGTAGATCGCGTCGCGGCGCATCGTGATGCGCTCGACGGTGAACACCGGGAACCACTCCTGCTCGTTGTAATAGCCGGTGTGATCGCCGTACGGGCCTTCGAGCGCGTGCTCGTACGCGGCCGACGCGTTGCCGGCCGGGCGCGGCGGTGCGCCGGCAGGCGCGGGGGCAGGGGCGCCTTCCTGCGGATGGATGAAGCCTTCGAGCACGATTTCCGCGCGCGCGGGCACCTGCAGCGTGTCGACGCCGGGCGTCAGGCACTTCGCGAGCTCCGTGCGGCTGCCGCGCAGCAGGCCGGCGAACTGGTACTCGGACAGCGAATCGGGCACCGGCGTCACCGCGCCGAGCGTCGTGGCCGGATCGGCGCCGAGCACGACCGCGACCGGGTACGGCTTGCCGGGGTTCCGCAGCGCGAACTCGCGGAAGTCGAGTGCGCCGCCGCGATGGGCGAGCCAGCGCATGATCAGCTTGTTGCGGCCGATCAGCTGCTGGCGGTAGATGCCGAGATTCTGGCGCGACTTGTTCGGCCCGCGCGTGACCGTCAGGCCCCACGTGACGAGCGGCCCCGCATCGCCGGGCCAGCAGGTCTGGATCGGCAGCTTGTTCAGGTCGACGTCGTTGCCTTCCCAGACGATCTCCTGGCACGGCGGCGACGATACCGACTTCGGCGCCATGTCCCACACGGCCTTCGCGAGCGACAGCAGCTTGCCGGCATCCTTCAGGCTCTTCGGCGGATCGGGTTCCTTCAGCGCGGAGAGCAGGCGCCCGAGATCGCGCAGCGAATCGAGCGCGGCGTCGTCGCCCGCATCGACGCCCATCCCGAGCGCGACGCGGCGCGGCGTGCCGAACAGGTTGCCGAGCACGGGAAACGCATGGCCGGTCGGTGCGTTGAACAGCAGCGCCGGGCCGCCGGCGCGCAGCACGCGGTCGCACAGCTCGGTCATTTCGAGCACGGGCGACACGGGTTGCGTGACGCGCCGCAGTTCGCCGAGCGCCTCGAGGCGCTGGATGAAATCGCGTAAGTCTTTGTATTTCATGAAGAAGGTCCGGGCCGCCCGCATGACGGGCGGCGATGGGCGGGCGCAGCGGCCGGCTGCGGCCCCGAATCGACCGACGATTTTACCCCGCGCCGCCGCGCGGCCGCCCGGCAGAGAAAAAAGTCGATCGCGCGCAAACCCCCTACGGCACGGGATTTGCGATCTGAAGGCTCGTCTCAAATTACTTTTTGTTATAGATTTGAGTTTTTATAGTGTTGACGATCTATAAAACCCTGCTAGAATCCGCTCACATTGGCTGCAGGGTAAAAGGCTTCGAGCCGCCAATCACCGATCTTTGACGCAGCGCGTCACCGTCCGCCGAATCCTGCACGGCGTATCCGACGGCCTTAGTCGTAGTCCCAGCCAGCGCTACCAGACGCTGGTTTTTTGCGTGGGTGCCACCGCGTATGCCCGCCTCGCCCATTGTGCGAAGGTGCCGGCCCTCTTACACCGTGGCCTCGAACGGTACTTATACCGTTTCCCCGATGCCTGCACGTCCCAACCAAGGCGTGCGGCGTCGTGATTCCGCGGCGCGTTTTCTGTCTCGCCATCGAGCTGAGCGAGCCGCACGAGTCATGTTCATGGGAGATGATCTGAATGAACGCTTGGTTATCGTGGCGTCCCAATGAGCAGCATGCGCAGATCGTGCGCAACATGCTGCGTCGCGGGACGCGTGTCAGTCACCATCTATTCAGCGTTGTCGGCTGTTTCGCTGTCGCGGTTGCGCTTGCACTGTGGCTGCTGCCAACCGTCCGCGGCACGCTCGCCGCGAAGCTGATGCCGGTCGTATCCGCGGCCGTGCAGGCCGGGCCCGCCCGTTTGCTGTCCGGCCATCCGCTGCCGAACTTCGCGCCTGCCGGCGCGCAGCCGCAGCAGGAAGATGCGCCTGAAGCGGACGCGCTCGCGGTCGGCCTCGACGTCGCACCGGAAGCCGCCGCACCGGGCGCCCAGGCCGATGCATCCGATCCGGCCCGCAACGGCCCGTCGCCGGTCGCGCTGGCCAAGCTGATTCCCGCCCAGCGGGTTGCCGCCGATGCGCGCGACGATCGTGCGCTGGCGTCGAACCGCGAACAGGCGCTCGTCGCGACCTACCTGTCGCGCCGTTACCGCGTCGCGCAGGAGCCGCTCGGCCAGCTCGTCAAGGCGGCGTTCCAGACCGGCCGCGACGTCGGCCTCGATCCGCTGCTGCTGCTGTCCGTGATGGCGATCGAGTCGGGCTTCAACCCGTATGCCGAAAGCGGCGTCGGCGCGAAGGGCCTGATGCAGGTCATGTCGAAGGTCCATTCCGACAAGTTCGAATATTTCGGCGGCACCGATACGGCGCTGCAGCCGCTCGCGAACCTGCAGGTCGGCGCGCTGGTGCTGAAGGACTGCATCGCACGCGGCGGCTCGCTCGCGAACGGCTTGCGCATGTACAACGGTTCGACGAACCCCGACGACAACGGCTACGGTTCGAAGGTGATGGCCGAGCGCGGCCGCCTGCGCGACGTCGCGCGCGGCCGCAGCGTGCCGATCAATGCACCGCAGGCACCGGCCCAGCCGGCGAAGCCGATCGTCACGGCCGCCGTGACGGCGGCGGCAGGCGGCGCAAAGCGCGTGCACGCGACGCTCGACAGCGCGACGTCGGTGAAGGCCGCGCCGAAGGAAGCGTCGCCGCAGGACGACGCGAGCGTCGACACCGCGAAGCAGTCGCACGGCGATCGTTCGGAGCTCGGCGCGTAACGTCACGCGTTTCGCGCGGTTCCGGCCGGCAGGCCATGAAAAAGGCACCCGATCCGGGTGCCTTTTCTTTTTGCGGCGGGTGAAACGCCCGTGTGCGGGCCGCGGCGTCAGTGCTGTCCGAACAGCGTCGCGAGCCGATCGACCGCCTCTTCGAGCCGCGGGTAGGCCGTCGCATACGACAGGCGGATATAGTCGCGCGGCGCATGGACGCCGAAGTCCATGCCGGGAACCAGCACGACGCCGGCGTCGTGCAGCATCGCCTGCGTGAGTGCGGCGCTGTCGCCGGCTGCCGGGTGGGCGACGCCGCCGCAATGCGCGTACACGTAGAACGCACCGTCGGGCATCACGGGGACCGTGAAGCCGAGCCGTTCGAGCGCCGGCACGATGAAATCGCGGCGGCGCTTGAATTCGAGGCGGCGCGCTTCATAAAGGTCGAGCGTGGCCGGTTCGAAGCACGCGAGCGCTGCACGCTGCGCGAGCGCGGACGGGCAGATGAACAGGTTCTGCGACAGCTTCTCGAAGGTGCCGATCAGTGCGGGCGGCACGACGAGCCAGCCGAGCCGCCAGCCCGTCATGCTGAAATACTTCGAGAAGCTGTTCACGGTGATCACGTCGTCGCCGAACGACAGTGCCGACACGGGCGCCGCGTCGTAGCTGAGCCCCTGGTAGATCTCGTCGACGATCGTGAAACCGCCGCGGGCGCGCACGGCCTCGACGATCCGCTTCAGTTCGTCCGGTTCGAGTGACGTGCCGGTCGGGTTCGACGGCGACGCGAGCAGCACACCGCGGGTGCGGTCGCCCCAGCGCGTGCGGACATCGTTCTCGGTGAGCTGGAAGCGCGCGTCCGGGCCGCTCGGCACGAGCACCGCGCGGCCTTCGGCCGCCGCGACGAAATGCCGGTTGCAGGGATACGACGGGTCGGGCATCAGCACTTCGTCGTCACGGCCCACGAGTGCGAGGCACGCGAGCAGCAGCGCGGCCGATGCGCCGGCCGTCACGACGATCCGCTCCGGGCTGATCGCGAGGCCGTATGCGCGCGCATAGTGGGCGGCGATCGCCTCGCGCAGCGGCGCAATGCCGAGCGCGCTCGTGTACTGCGTGACCCCGCGGCGCAGCGCGGCCGCGGCCGCTTCGACGACGGGCTCCGGCGCGGTGAAATCGGGCTCGCCGATGCCCATGTGGATAACATCGCGCCCAAGGGACTCGAGCCGCTGTGCCTCCTTCATCAGTTCCATCACATGGAAGGGCTGGATCGCGTCGACGCGTGCGGCGAGCGTGACGAGCGAATCGGCGGTGGTATTCATCGGCGGGCAGGGCGGAGGGGAGAAAGAATGAAAAACGGGCGCTTGCGCGCCCGTGAACAGACCGACGGTGTCAGCCGTTGCGGCGTGCCTGCGTTTCTGCAGGGCGCAGCTTCGCGGCGAGCTTGTCGAGCACGCCGTTCACGTACTTGTAGCCGTCGGAGCCGCCGAACGTCTTCGCGAGTTCGACCGCTTCGTTGATGATCACGCGGTACGGTGTTTCGACGTGGTGCGTGAGCTCGAACGTCGCGATCAGCAGCACCGCGCGTTCGACCGGCGAAAGCTGGTCGATCGGACGGTCCAGCGACGGCGTCAGCGCGTCGACGAGCGTGGCGTGCTCGCGGATCACGCCGTGCAGGATCGCGTCGAGCAGCTCCTTGTCAGCCTTGTCGTAACCGAGCGCGCCGCGCAGTTGCGCGTCGATCTCGCCGGAGGACGCGTTCGACAGCAGCCACTGGTAGAGGCCTTGCGTCGCCAGCTCGCGCGATTGTCGGCGGGCGCTCTTCTTCATGCGCGCTCCTCTTCGTCGTCTTCGTCTTCCTCTTCGTCCTCGTCGTCGCCGAGCTGGTCGAGGGCCATCGTCAGGTTGGCCATCTCGACGGCGACGCGTGCGGCGTCACGACCCTTTTCGGTCATGCGCGCGACGGCCTGCTCGTCGTTTTCGGTCGTCAGGACCGCGTTCGCGATCGGCAGGTTGAAGTCGAGGCCGATGCGGGTGATGCCCGCGCCGCTCTCGTTCGACACGAGTTCGAAGTGGTAGGTCTCGCCGCGGATCACCGCGCCGAGCGCGATCAGCGCGTCGAACTGGCCGCTTTCGGCGAGCTTCTGCAGCGCGAGCGGGATTTCCAGCGCGCCGGGCACCGACACGAGCAGCACGTCTTCACCGGTGACGCCGAGGCGTTCCAGTTCCTCGACGCATGCGTCGGCGAGGCCGTTGCACACCGGCTCGTTGAAGCGCGATTGCACGATGCCGATACGCAGGCCGTCGCCTTCGAGATTCGGTTGGTATTGTCCGATTTCCATGATCTTGTCCGTGGTGTGGATGAACGGTTATAGGGCGAAAGCGCCGTGGCGGGTTACGCGTTGGACGCCGGGCAGGACTTGGCTTCGCCGCCGGGCATCGGAATGAAGCCCGTGACTTCGAGGCCGTAGCCGGACATGCTGCCCAGCTTGCGCGGATTCGACAGCACCTGCATCTTGCCGACGCCGACATCGCGCAGGATCTGCGCGCCGATGCCGAACGTCTTGAAATCGACCGGCCGGCGCTTGAGCGCGGCCGCCTTTTCTTCCTCGTCGAACGCCTTGAAGACGTCGATCAGGTGTTCCTTGGTGTCGCCGCAGTTGAGCAGCACGATCACGCCGAGGTCGCGTTCCGCGATGTCGCGCATGGCGGCGTCGAGCGTCCACGAGTGCGTCGACACGCCCGTCTCGAGCAGGTCGAGCACCGACAGCGGCTCGTGCACGCGCACCGGCGTATCGACGTCGGGCGACGGCGTGCCGCGTACCAGCGCGATGTGCGGCGAGCCGCTCGGCTGGTCGCGGTACAGCACCGTGCGGAACGTGCCGTGCGCGGTCTGCATCGTGCGCTCGGCGATCCGTTCGATGATCGATTCCGTGCGGCTGCGGTACTGGATCAGGTCGGCGATCGTGCCGATCTTCAGGTTGTGTTCCTTCGCGAACTCGATCAGGTCCGGCAGGCGCGCCATCGTGCCGTCGTCCTTGATGATCTCGCAGATCACCGCGGCCGGCGTGAGGCCCGCGAGCGCGGTGAAGTCGCAGCCGGCCTCGGTGTGGCCCGCACGCACGAGCACGCCGCCCGGTTGCGCCATGATCGGGAACACGTGGCCCGGCTGCACGATGTGCTCGGGGCGCACATCGTGCGCGACCGCCGTGGCGATCGTGTGCGCACGGTCGGCGGCCGAGATGCCGGTCGTCACGCCTTCGGCCGCTTCGATGCTGACCGTGAACGCGGTGCCGTACTGCGTGCCGTTGCGGTAGGTCATCAGCGGCAGGTGCAGCTGCTTGCAGCGTTCCTGCGTCAACGTCAGACAAACCAGGCCGCGGCCGTACCTGGCCATGAAGTTGATCGCTTCCGGCGTGACGAATTCGGCGGCGATCACGAGGTCGCCCTCGTTTTCGCGGTCTTCTTCGTCGACCAGGATCACCATCCGGCCGGCTTTCAGCTCGGCGATGATGTCGAGCGTGGAGGCGAGCGTCATAAGGGGGCGAGAAAGAGGAAAGTGCGTATTTTACGCCAGCCGGACGGCGTTTCGGCTGGCATGGGCCGCGCGCGTCGGGCAAGGGCCCCGGAACGTGTCGCGGGCGGCCTGCGCGGCGGGCCCGGCGGGCCGCCGCGCGTGACCGGCGCGCGGGTGCGGACGGTGGCGGGCCGGGCGGATCCCGGCCGCGCGTCACGCGTGCTGGTCGCGTCCGCCGAGGTAGTCGAGCTTGCCGAGCTCGACGCCGCTGTGGCGCAGGATGTCGTAGGCGGTCGTCACGTGGAAGAAGAAATTGGGCAGCACGAAGCTCAGCAGGTACGACTGGCCGGTGAACTCGATCGGGCCGACGCGCATCTTCAGCACGATCTGGCGCGTCTCGCTGCCGTCGATCTGCGCGGCGTCGAAGCCTTTCAGGTAGTCGATCGTCTTCTGGATGCGCGCGTGCAGTTCGTCGAAGGTCTGCTCGACGTCGGGAAAGCTCGGGATCTCGGTGCCGGCGAGCCGTGCGGCGCAGCCCTTCGCCGTATCGGTCGCGATATAGACCTGGCGGACGAGCGGCAGCATGTCCGGGTAGAGGCGTGCGCCGGTGAACACCGACGGATCGATCTGCTTCTCGGCCGCGTGCGCCTGCGCCTTGCCGAGGATGTGCTGCAGGTTGGTCAGGCCGCGGATCAGGACGGGCAGCGAGGCCTGGTACATCGAGATGGACATGGGAACGACTCCTGTGGGAAGAGGGGCGGCCGGTGTGCGGCGCGTCGTGCGTGGCGGCGTTGAAACCGCTGTCGACGCATCTTAGCGCGACGGCACGGCCCGTGCGCGTCGTTGGCCATTCGGCCGGGAGTCCTCAAACCGAATGGCCGCCGGTCCCGCTGGCGCGGTTTCAGGCACGCCGGAATCGCGGCCCTCACGGGTATCGCGCCGCGATCCGGAAATTGTCGTATCATGAAACACGAAACACGAAATATGAAGCAATGGAGACCTGCATGATCGAACTCGACAGTGCCGCGTCGGCCGTCCTTGCCCGGCTGGCGTCCTTCGGCCAGGAAAACGACGCGCGGATGGCCGACCGCAGCCGCAAGATGCTCAACCTCGAACTGCCTACGGCCGAGCTGCTGTACCTGCTCGTCACCGGCGCGCGGCGCCGGCGCATGCTCGAAATCGGAACGTCCAACGGCTACAGCGCGATCTGGCTCGCGCATGCGCTGCGCGAAACGGACGGGCAGCCGCTCGTCACCGTCGAGTGTTCGCCGGAGAAGGCCGGGCAGGCGAGGGCCAACCTGCGCGCGGCGTCGCTGCAGGACTGGGCGCAGGTGATCGAAGGCGAGGCGACGCAGGTCTGCGCGGCCGTGACGGGCCCGTTCGATTGCGTATTCTTCGATGCCGACCGCGTGAGCGCGCCGCGTCAACTGGCGCACCTGTTGCCGAAGCTGACGGCCGATGCGCTGCTCGTCGCCGACAACGCACTGTCCCATCCGGATGAAATCGCCGCTTATCTCGCCGCGGTCGACGCGACGCGCGAGTTCGACACGACGATCGTGCCGGTCGGCAAGGGGCTCCACATCGCACGTCGCCGGCGGCCGGCATGACGCGCGCCGCACTCGAGCGCACGACCCTGGGGCGCGACGCCTACGGGGCGATCCGGGAGATGCTGGTCGACGAAGCGCGCTTCGCGGCGGGCGAAAAGATCAGCATCGAAGCGCTGTCGCGCGATCTCGGCATCAGCCGCTCGCCCGTGTGGGCGGCGGTCTCGCGTCTGGAGGCCGAGGGGCTGCTGCAGGTCGTGCCGCGCCAGGGTGTGTTCGTGATCGCGTTCGACCGCGCGCGGGTCGTGGCCATCTTCGAGGCGCGAGAAGCGCTCGAAGGCATGGCCGCGCGCCTGGCGGCGCAGCGCATGACACCCGACGAGCGCGCAGCGCTGGACGAAGCGCTGGTGCGGCAGGCCCGCGCGGTCGACCGCCGCGACGGCGGCGCATACCGCGTCGCCAACCTCGATTTCCACCACGGGCTGCTCGCCGCCGCGCGCAATACGACGATCGAGACGTCGCTCAGGGCGCTGTACGCGCAGGTGCAGACGATGTGTGCGGGCGGTGCGAGCCCGATGGACGACTGGGAGCGGCTGGGCGGGAACGTCGCCGAACACCGGCAGGTGTTCGACATGATCGCGAAGCGCGATGCGGATGGCGCCGAGCGCGCGGCACGGGTGCATGTCCGGCAACTGCTCGACACGATTCTGGTGCGGGCGGGCGGAGGCGGCGCGGATACCTGAGCGCCGGCGGAATGCCGGCGGATGGGGGCCGGGCAGGATGTCGAAAAACGGCGACCGCCGATATCCGGATGTCGGGCCGTCAGCCGCCGCTTCGACGGTGGCCGCTGCGATCAGTCCTGATGCGCGCCCTGTGACGACGAGAGCATCCGCTCCACATACCGCGCGATCATGTCGACTTCGAGGTTCACCTTGTCGCCGGCCTTCACATGGCGCAGCGTCGTGACCTCGACCGTATGCGGAATCAGGTTGATCGAGAACTCGCAGCCGTCCGCGCGATCGTCGATCGTGTTGACGGTCAGGCTCACGCCGTTGACCGTGATCGACCCCTTGTACGCGAGATAGCGGCCGAGCTCGCGCGGCGCGACGATGCGCAGTTCGTGCGATTCGCCGACCGGCGCGAAGCGCGACACGGTGCCGAGGCCGTCGACGTGGCCCGACACGATGTGCCCGCCGAGGCGGTCGTGCGCACGCAGCGCCTTCTCGAGGTTCACTTCGCCGGGCTGGGCGAGTCCGACCGTGCGGTTCAGGCTTTCGCGCGACACGTCGACGTCGAACGCGGTGTCGGTCTTCTCGATCACCGTCATGCAGGCACCCTGGATCGCGATGCTGTCGCCGAGCGCGACATCGGCGAGATCGAGCCCGCCGGCCTGCACGGTCAGGCGCACGCCGGCGTCGGCGGACGTGCCGAGCGGACGGATCGATTCGATGCGGCCGACGGCCGCGACAATTCCGGTGAACATCGTGACGGTTTCGTTCAGTGACGCGTGTCGGGCGGCGCGACACGCGCGAGGATCCGCAGGTCGTCGCCGATCCGCTCGACGCCGTGGAACGACAGTCGCGTGCGCGCATCGAGATGCGCCGGCGCGGCGAGGTCGAACATGCCGGCCGCGTCGGCGCCCAGCAGGCTCGGTGCGAGATAGACGAGCAATTCGTCGACGCACTGTTCGCGCAGCAGCGAGCCGTTCAGCTTGTGGCCGGCCTCGACATGCAATTCGTTGACGCCGCGCGCGCCGAGCGCCGCCAGCATCGCCGGCAGGTCGACCTTGCCGTGCGCGTTCGCGAGCGGCACGATTTCGGCGCCGCGCGACTTCAGCACGTTCGCGCGCATTTCGCCGCCGGCGTCGAGCCGTCCGCAGAAGATCAGCAGCGGGGCGCCCTCGAGCAGCCGCGCGTCGAGCGGCAGGTCGAGGCGGCTGTCCACGAGGATGCGTTGCGGCTGGCGCGGCGTGTCGATGCCGCGCACGGTCAGCAGCGGATTGTCCTCGCGCACGGTGCCGATGCCGGTCAGGATCGCGCAGGCGCGCGCACGCCAGGCGTGCCCGTCGAGGCGCGCGGCCTCGCCGGTGATCCACTGGCTTTCGCCGGACGGCAGCGCGGTGCGGCCGTCGAGCGACGCGGCGGCCTTCATCCGCACCCACGGGCGGCCGCGCGTCATCCGCGACACGAAACCGATGTTCAGCTCGCCGGCTTCATGCGCGAGCAATCCGCAGCGCACGTCGATGCCCGCGTCGCGCAGCATGCCGAGGCCGCGCCCCGACACCTGCGGGTTCGGGTCTTCCATCGCGGCGACGACCTTCGCGACGCGCGCCTCGATCAGCGCGTTCGCGCACGGCGGCGTGCGGCCGAAATGGCTGCACGGTTCGAGCGTCACGTAGACGGTCGAACCCGCGACGTCGTATCCGCGTGCGCGTGCATCCTTCAGCGCCTGCACTTCCGCGTGATCCTGGCCGGCCGGCTGCGTGAAGCCTTCGCCGATCACGTCGCCGTCCTTGACGATCACGCAGCCGACGCGCGGGTTCGGCGCCGTCGTGTACATGCCGCGCGCGGCGAGCGCGAGCGCGCGCTGCATGTGGGCGAAATCGATATCCGAGAACATGCGCGCGGCCCCGGGTCAGGCAGCGAGTGCCGCGAACGCACGGCGCGCGGCCGCGAGCGTCGCGTCGATCACCGCGTCGTCGTGCGTGCTCGACACGAAGCCGGCCTCGTAGGCCGACGGCGCGAAGTACACGCCCTCGTCGAGCATCAGGTGGAAGAAGCGGTTGAAGCGCTCGGTGTCGCTCTTCGTGACTTCCGCGAAGCTCGTCGGCACGCGCTCCGCGAAGTAGAGGCCGAACATCGCGCCGATCGAGTCGGCCGCGAACGGCACGCCGGCCGCGCGCGCTTCCGCCGCGAGGTCGTCGGCGAGCCGCTTCGTCTGCGCGGTGAGCGCGTCGTAGAAGCCCGGCGCCTGGATCAGCTGCAGCGTCTTCAGGCCCGCGGCGACCGCGATCGGGTTGCCCGACAGCGTGCCGGCCTGGTAGACGCCGCCGAGCGGCGCGAGGTGAGCCATGATGTCGCGGCGGCCGCCGAACGCGGCGGCCGGCATCCCGCCGCCGATCACCTTGCCGAGGCAGGTGAGGTCGGCCGTGATGCCGTAGTACGCCTGCGCGCCGCCGAGCGCGACGCGGAAACCGCACATCACCTCGTCGAAGATCAGCACGGCGCCGTGCTTCGTGCACAGCGCGCGCAGCGCGGTCAGGAATTCGGGCGTGCCGCGCACCAGGTTCATGTTGCCCGCGACGGGCTCGACGATCACCGCGGCGATCTCGTCGCCGAACGCGCCGAAGGCTTCCTCGAGCGCGGCGACGTTGTTGTATTCGAGGACGGTCGTGTGCTTCGCGATGTCGGCGGGCACGCCGGCCGACGTCGGGTTGCCGAACGTCAGCAGGCCCGAGCCGGCCTTGACCAGCAGGCTGTCCGCGTGGCCGTGGTAGCAGCCCTCGAACTTGACGATGCGGCTGCGGCCCGTGAAGCCGCGTGCGAGACGCAGCGCGCTCATCGTGGCCTCGGTGCCGCTCGACACCATCCGCACCTGCTCGATCGACGGCACGAGCTTGCAGATTTCCTCGGCGATCTCGATCTCGGCTTCGGTCGGCGCGCCGAACGAGAAGCCGTCGGCGAGCACGTTCTGCACGGCCGACAGCACTTCCGGATGGACGTGGCCGACGATCATCGGGCCCCACGAGCCGATGTAGTCGATGTACTGCTTGCCGTCGGCATCCCAGAAATACGGGCCTTGCGCGCGCGCGACGAAGCGCGGCGTGCCGCCGACCGAACGGAAGGCGCGCACCGGCGAGTTGACGCCGCCGGGAATGGTCTTCTGGGCGCGTTCGAAGAGGATCTGATTGTTGGACATGAGCGAAACCTGCGAGAGAAGGGCGCGGGGGCCTGTGCACGGGCCGCGGCGCCTGGGCGGAACGATCGTCTGATTGTACCGGAGACGCGCGCGGCAGGCCCGCCGGCGCTTGTGCGGCCTTTCGGCGCGCGGGGGCCGGCCTGGGCCGGAAACGGGGGCCCGATTCGGTCCGGCACCCGCCCCGGCTAGCGCGGCGGCTTGCGCTTGCCGGTCAGTTCGGCCCAGCGTTTCTCGAGCGGACCTTCGACCATCGGCTTGATCGACGTGCCGGACGACTGCGCGTCCCAGGTCTGCACCGAATACGGGTGGACGCGCAGCGCGTCGCGCGCGATCACGACGTCCTGGTGTGCATCGACCAGCCAGTCGTAGACGAAGTCGATGCACAGCCGGTAGCCGCGCTTCGTCGACGAATCGGGCACCTCGTACGGCGCGCGCGTCACGTAGCCGGAGCCGAACACGCCCTTCGGCTCCTTCGCGACGCGGTGCAGGAACACGCGGTCGCCCGGCAGGATGCCGCGTGCGAAGCCGCAGCCCCACACATCATGCACGGCCTCGCCGGCCTTCACGCGCGCGGCGACGTCGGGCAGCTCGGGCCACGGCCATTTCTTGGGGCTCCAGATCAGCAGGAAAGCGGTCATCGGTTCGGTCGGGCATTCAAATGATCGGACGAGAGCGGCAAGCTTAATCGAATCCGCTTGCGCGCCCGCCATCGTACGCGGCCGGAGGCGCGCAAAAAAGTTGCGCGTACAATCATGGGCCTGAACGCGCCATCCGTGGCGCGGCCTCCCGTCTTCACCGCCACGCGCGCCGCGATGCGCGCGGGCTCCATTCCGGATACCCATGTCTCACGTCGTCCGGCGCCGGCCCGATGCCCGGCTGATCCTGTTGCTCGGTGCGCTCGCCGCTTGCGGTCCGATCGCCACCGACATGTACCTGCCGAGCCTGCCGTCGATCGCCAACGGCTTTTCCGTCAGCGCCGGCGCCGCGCAGCGCACGCTGACGAGCTTCATGGCCGGCTTCTCGGTCGGCATGCTGCTGTACGGTCCGCTGTCCGATACGTGGGGGCGCCGTCCCGTGCTGCTCGGCGGCATCGCGCTGTTCACGCTCGCGAGCATCGGCTGTTTCGTGTCGGGCTCGATCGACATGCTGATCGTCGTGCGCTTCCTGCAGGCGCTCGGTGCCGGCGCCGCGTCGGTGCTCGCGCGGGCGATCGCCCGCGATGCGCACGAGCCGAGCGATGCGGCGAAGGTGCTGTCGATGGTCGCGATCGTCACCGCGGTCGGGCCGCTGCTCGCGCCGCTGATCGGCGGCCAGATCCTGCGTTTTTCCGGCTGGCGCGGCGTGTTCGTGGTGCTGGCCGTGTTCGGCGCGGTATGCGCGGCGACCGCCTACCTGCGCGTGCCGGAAACCTGGCCGAAGGAGCGGCGCAAGAGCACGGCCGTGCTCGCGTCGTTCGCGTCGTACGGGCGCATCCTGTCCGACCCGGTCGCGTGGGGGCACATGCTGTGCGGCGGGATGGCGTTCGCGGCGATGTTCTCGTACATCACCGCGACGCCGTTCGTGTACATCGAGTATTTCCACGTATCGCCGCAACACTACGGGCTGCTGTTCGGCCTGAACGTCGTCGGGATCATGATCGGCAACTTCGCGAACACGCGCCTCGTCGGCCGCATCGGCTCGCTGCGCATCATCGCGGCCGCGTCGCTCGTGAGCGCCGTCGCGTCGCTCGCGGTCGCGCTCGTCGCGCTGACCGGGTGGGGCGGGCTGTGGTCGATCGTCGTGTGCCTGTTCTTCGTGGTCGGCGTGGTCGGGATCCTGTCCGCGAACTGCACGACCGACCTGATGCACCGCTATCCGCACAACGCGGGCGCGTCGGCGGCGGTGTTCGGCGCGATGCAGCTCGCGCTCGGCGCGCTCGCGAGCGTCGCGATCGGCGCACTCGCGGACGGCACGCCGTTCGCGATGGGCGTGACGATCGGCGTGTCGGGCGTGCTGTGCTTCGTCGGGCGTTATCTGGTGCTGCGTTGGCACGGTCGGGCCGTGCCGGCCGGGGCGTGAGCTGCGGGTTCAAATTTCCCGCCTCGGCATCACTTGGAGCGGTCCGACGAGCGATTGTCGAGTCGATAGCTGCGCTTCGGGTTGGTCACGAATCGTTTGACCTGAGCATCGAGCTCCTGACTGTGGTACAGATCCAGGCATTTCAGAAAATCGAACCTGACGCCTTTGATTTCGGATTCGACGATCGGGTTGTGATAGTCGCGAGCAAGAAAACGATTGACCAGCGATTTGCCCGCGTCGGGGTTCCGTTGGAGATCGAAGTCGGTCCAGTCCATTAATGCACTGGCGCTGCTTCCCGCGTCCATCGCAGCGGACGGTTCATTCCGATAAGCGGTCGCGATGCATTCGGCGAGCACCATGTCCTTGTAGTTCTGTGCGTAGGTTCGGGTGCCGGCTTGCGGCGACGACGTTGCATCGGTTGCATGACCCGATTGCGCCGCTAACGTCAGTACCCCGAACATCACACACCGGAGCAGCGGATTTTGTCTCATGGCAGACTCCAGAAGTGTGCACGATCGGTGTGGTAGTTGGCTCCCGGCTCGTTGAAATAGCACTGGTCGTAACAGGTGAGTCCATTGAAAAGGGTCGCATGTCCCGCGGCATTCGACCAGCCTGAAACCTCGAAGAGAATGATCCCCTGCTTGTCCGTCAGGGCGTTGTCTTTCCGGGAAGGCGGGAATTGGATCACGTCTGCTTTGCCCCATCGCTGCTCGAGAAAGCGGATGAGATGCTTGACGCGATAGAAATACCAGCGCTTGTCCGCACCAGACACGGTTTGCCCTGGAATATAAGGTATCGGCATGCCGGCTTGGCCGAGAATATAGCTCAGTCGCACGGCGCACGTGTTATCCCAACGTAGCTTTGGGTCTCTGCTGTTGATATTGACGGCCACGTTGCCACCGATGGTCAAGGCAACTTTCTCCGCGGAATTTATCGGCGCATAAATGCGCATTGCAGCTGCCCATGCAGCTGAAAAGCGTGGTCTAGGCATCTCCCTCTCCGCAAACTGGATGAACGTGATGCTGTCGATGCCAAGCCGGATTCGTTGAGAGACGCACCATTTCTGGCATCGGACAGGGATGGCGGCATCACGCGGAGTGAAGGAAGTTACCGAGCCTGGACAACTGCTGACAATTGGACTCGTTCGAAAATGGGCGTGTGTCCGAACGTATGACGTCACGCACCGCCATCGGGAGAAGGTTTATCGACGATGGCCGGGCCGCTGTCGTTCGGGGCGGTGCCGCTCATGCAAAACACCCCGAACGCCGGGCCTGAAACCAGCGTTCGGGGTGTCGTGGATCGACGGCGTTTTCGCCGAAGCGTCAGTCCCGCGCGACGTCCTTCGCCGCCGGCGACGCGCCGTGGCTCAGCCAGTCGAGCACGTCGGCCGTTTCGTCGTCGCTCGCGCGCGCCTTCGCCTGCGCGACGGCGTCGGGCAGCTCGCCGTTCGTCGACGCGCGACGGATCGCGACGCCGACCGCGAGAATGTCGATCATCAGCAGATGCAGGATCCGCGAGATCATCGACAGCTGCGACTCGCGCATCTCGATGTGGTCGGTTTCGAGCGCGACGGTCGCGCGCTTCGCGAGCGGCGTGTTGCTCGACGTGATCGCGATCACCTTCGCGCCGGCCTGCATCGCGACGTCGAGCACGCGCAGCAGCTCGGGCGCGCGGCCGGACTTCGACACCGCGACGATCACGTCGCCCTTGCCGAGCAGCGCGGCCGACGCAGCCTGCATGTACAGGTCGCCGTACGCAATCGTCGGAATGCCGAAGCGGAAGAACTTGTAGTGCGCGTCCTGCGCGACGATGTTCGAGTTGCCGAGCCCGTAGAACTCGATGCGCCGCGCGCCGTTCAGGATCTCGATCGCGTTCTCGACGTGCTCGAAATTCAGGTGCTCGCGCAACTGCAGGATCGCGGACACCGTGTTGTCGAGCACCTTCGCGCCGAAGTCGGTGGCCGTATCGCCGAGATGCACCTGGCTGTGGCTCATCGGGATCGTGCCGGTGAGGCCGGTCGCGAGCTTCAGCTTGAAGTCCGACAGCCCCTGGCAGCCGAGCGAGCGGCAGAAGCGGATCACGGTCGGCTGGCTCACGTCGGCCTTGCGCGCGATGTCGACGATCGGATCGTTGATGATCGAGCGCGGATGGTTCAGCGCGAGATCGGCCACGCGGCGCTCGGCCGGCGTCAGCGCGTCGCGCATCTGGCGGATCCGCTCGAACACGGCCGACGACGCGCCGCCCGAGCGGTTCGACAGCTGCTCGGCGAGAATCGCCGACACGCCGAGGAACGCCGGGTATTCGGCGGTGATCAGGTAGGTCGGGATGTTCTGCAGATAGTGCGTGAAGCGGCCCTTCGCCTCGAAGCGCGCGCGGAACGACGAGCGTGTGAACAGCTCGCCGAGCTTCAGCGCGACGCCGCCGCCGATGTACACGCCGCCGAGCGCGCCGAGCGTCAGCGCGACGCTGCCCGCGAACGCGCCGAGAATCCCGCAGAAGCATTCGACCGTCTCGAGCGCGAGGGCGTCGCCCGCATGCGCGCGCTCGACGATCTCGACCGTGTCGACGCTCGCGGCGACGCGCTTCTTGTCGCGCGCGGCGAGCGCGCGATAGATGATCTCCATGCCGGGGCCGGCGCACACGCGTTCGAACGACACGTGCGGAAACTTCTTGCGCGCGTACTGCAGCACCAGGTCCTCGCGCTCGTCCTGCGGCGCGAACGACGCGTGGCCGCCCTCGCTGCCGAGCGCGATCCAGCGGTCGTCGGCCGGAATCAGGCCCGACACGCCGAGCCCGGTACCGGGCCCGAGCAGCCCGATCACGCTGTTCTGGCGGCGCGCGCCGCCGCCGACCTGCACGCGCTGCGCATCGGTCAGGCCCGGCAGCGCCATCGCGAGCGCGGTGAAGTCGTTGACGACGAGCAGCGTGTCGAAGCCGAGCGCGCGGCGCGTCGCCTCGATCGAGAAGCTCCAGTCGTGATTGGTCATCGTGACCTGGTCGCCGTCGACCGGGTTCGCGATCGCGATCGCCGCGTGGTTCACGCGGCTGATCTTCACGTCCTTCAGATACTTGCGGATCGCGTCGGTGATCGTCGGGTAATCGGCGCCGGGATAGACGCGGATCTGCGTGATTTCGCCCGGGCCGGTTTCCAGCGCGAAGCGCGCGTTGGTGCCGCCGACGTCCGCGAGCAGGCGCGGACCGTCGGCATGCTGACCCGCGACGACCACCTTACTTTGCGCACCAGTAGACATCGAGCTGGGTCCCCTTGTCGTTGGCCAGTTGGGAAATCGCGTTCTTCTGCAGCGACGCGGCGGCGGCGTCGAGCACGGCGCGCTTGCGCTCGCCCGCGATCAGCAGGAACAGGCGCTCGACGCGCTTGAGCGCATCGAGCGAATAGCTCACGCGCGCATGCGGGGCGGCGCCGGGGTGCACGGCGACGAAACGCTCGGGCGTCGTGATCGCGTGGTCCCATTCGGGCGCGTCGGCGAAGATCGACGCGGTGTGGCCGTCCTCGCCCATGCCGAGCACGGCGACGGTCGGTACGCGGTAGTCGGCGTTCGCGTTCAGCGCGGCGACGTGCGCGTCGAGCGCGCTGCGCGTGTCGACGAGCGGCAGGAAGCGGGCAGGGGCGGCCGCGTGCTGCAGCAGCGTGTCGCGCACGAGCTGCGCGTTGCTGGCCGCGTCGTCCTCCGGCACCCAGCGGTCGTCGACCAGCGTGACGTCGACGCCGGCCCAGTCGAGCGCCGCGTGCGACAGCGTATGCAGGAACGGGCGCGGGCTCGTGCCGCCGGACACCGCGAGCGTCGGGCGCGCGGCGCCGGCGAGCGCCGCGCGCAGCGCATCGCCGACGGCGCGCGCGAGCGCTTCGCTTTGCGCTTCCTGGGTGTCGAAAGCGTGGATCTCGATCACATCTCCTCCGGACTGCTTTGTCTGTTCAAATCGTACGAATCGTGGGGCACGTTGCCGGGCACGATCGTGCCCGGCAACGGTTTGCATCAGTTCTCTTCTTCGAGCCAGCAGGTGTCGTGCTGCGCGAGCATCGCGCTCGACGCGGCCGGCCCCCACGTACCCGCCGCGTACGGCTTCGGCGGCTTCAGGGAGCGCGCCCATTCGTTCAGGATAGGCTCGACCCAGCGCCATGCGGCCTCCTGTTCGTCGCGCCGCACGAACAGGGCGAGCCGGCCGTTGATCACGTCGAGCAGCAGGCGCTGGTACGCCTCCATCTGCCCTTCCTTGAAGAACTGGTCGAACGCGAGGTCGAGGTGCACGCTCGCGAGGTTCATCCCTTCGCCGGGCTGCTTCGCGAGGCAGTACAGGCGGATCGTCTCGTTCGGCTGCAGCCGGATCACGAGGCGGTTCGAGCCGGGACGCAGCGCGGTCGGGCCCAGTGCCGAGTGCGGCACCGGGCGGAAGTTGACGACGATCTCCGCGACGCGGTCGGCCAGACGCTTGCCGGTGCGCAGGAAGAACGGCACGCCGGCCCAGCGCCAGTTCTCGATCTCGACCTTCAGCGCGACGAAGGTTTCGGTCTGGCTGTCGGGTTTCACGCCCGGCTCGGTCGCGTAGGCCGGCACCTGCGCGCCCTTGATCACGCCCGCATGATACTGGCCGCGCACGGCCACCTTGCCGATGTCGCGCGGATCGACCGGCTTGAGCGCGCGCAGCACGCGCAGCTTCTCGTCGCGCACCGAGTCGGAATCCATCGAATGCGGCGGCTCCATCGCGACGATCGACAGCAGTTGCAGCAGGTGGTTCTGCACCATGTCGCGCAGCGCGCCGGTATTGTCGTAGAAATCGCCGCGCGCCTCGACGCCGAGCTCCTCGGCGATCGTGATCTGGATGCTCTCGACCCATTCGCGGCGCCACAGCGGCTCGAACAGCGCATTGCCGAAACGCAGCGCGAGCAGGTTCTGCACCGGCTCCTTGCCGAGGTAGTGGTCGATCCGGTAGATCTGGCCTTCCGCGAAGATCTCGCCGACCGCGTCGTTGATCGCGTTCGACGATTTCAGGTCGTAGCCGAGCGGTTTCTCGAGCACGATGCGTGCGCCTTCGTTCAGGCCGACCGACGCGAGCGCCTTGCAGATCGGCACGAACAGCGACGGGCCCGTCGCGAGATAGAACACGCGGATGCCCGGCAGCGACGAGATCGCATCGCGCAGCACGACGTAGTCTTCCGCGCGGCCGAGGTCGAGCTTCACGTATTCGATGCGGTCGAGGAAGGACTTCCATGCGGCTTCGTCGAGCGCGTTGCCGGCGGCCTTTGCCGCATGCGGCTTCACGTGCGTATCGACCCATTCGAGATAGGCCGCCCGATCCGATTCGTGTCGCGCCACGGCCACGATCCGGCCGCTCTCCGCGAGCATGTTCGCGCGGTGCGCTTCGAACAGCGCGGGCAGGATCTTGCGCATCGACAGATCGCCGGTGCCGCCGAAAAGGACGAAGGTAAAGCTGGAATCGGTATGCATGTGTCTCCGCCGTGTTGGGGTGCTGGGAAGCGATCCGTAGTGCGATAAAAATATTTTTGACACTGAATTGTAGTTTAACTACAATCCGCCGCAAGGGGTAGCACCTGGGTGAAGAAAAAAAGATGTGCGGTCGATGAACTGCGCGAGCTTCGCCTTCGGGAGCGCCTTGTGCCGAATGTTATCGGACATTGGCGGCGCGCATCGTCCGCGCGTCGTCGGCCCCGGGCTCGCGTCGCATCATCGCGGCGGGCCAGAAACACAAAGAGGAGACACGCCGTTGAATCTCGATTCACGCTTTCTGTAAGAGCCCGGCCGGTCATCGGCCCGTACGCTGCATGCGTCCCGCGGCTCGATTTCCCCGTCGTTTATCAAGAAGCCGGTTCCCGGTCAGGGAACCTCACGAGTTGATTCAGTCTGGAGGAGATAAGTAATGAAAGTTCGCTCGATCATGGGCGCGCTCTGCGCCGCGGGTCTGATGGCTGGCGCCGTGGCGGCGCAGGCAGCCGAGAATGTAACCGTGCTGCACTGGTGGACCTCGGGCGGCGAGTCGAAGGCCGTCGGCGTGCTGAAGGACGACTTGCAGAAGCAGGGCTACGTGTGGAAGGACTTCGCGGTCGCGGGCGGCGCCGGCGCCGCGGCGATGACCGCGCTGAAGACCAAGGTGATCAGCGGCGACGCACCGTCGGCCGCGCAGATCAAGGGCCCGCTGATCCAGGACTGGGCCGACCAGGGCGTGCTCGTCAACATCGATTCCGCCGCCGGCGACTGGAAGCAGAACCTGCCGCCGGAAATCGACAAGATCATCAAGTACAAGGGCCATACCGTCGCCGCGCCGTTCTCGGTGCACCGCGTGAACTGGCTGTACATCAACAAGGCCGCGCTCGACAAGGTCGGCGCGAAGGTGCCGACCACCTGGCCCGAATTCTTCGCGGTGGCCGACAAGCTGAAGGCCGCGGGCATCCAGCCGGTCGCGATGGGCGGCCAGCCGTGGCAGGACCTGACGCTGTGGGAAGACGTCGTGCTGTCGCAGGGCCCGGCGTTCTACAAGAAGGCGCTGGTCGACCTCGACCAGGCGACGCTGACGTCGCCGCAGATGCTGTCCGTGTTCGACACGGTGCGCAAGATCCAGGGCTACTTCGACACGGGCCGTAACGGCCGCGACTGGAACCTCGCGACCGCGATGGTCATCAACGGCAAGGCCGGCATGCAGTTCATGGGCGACTGGGCGAAGGGCGAGTTCGAGAACGCCGGCAAGAAGGCGGGCAAGGACTACATCTGCGCGGCGGTGCCGGGTACGGCGAACGCGTACACGTTCAACGTCGACTCGTTCGTGTTCTTCCAGCAGAAGGGCGAGAAGAACGCCACGCCGGGCCAGCTCGCGCTCGCGAAGACGATCATGACGCCGGACTTCCAGGAGCAGTTCAGCCTGCTGAAGGGCTCGGTGCCGGTGCGCCTCGGCGTGAAGATGGACAAGTTCGACGACTGCGCGAAGAAGTCGTACGCCGACGAGCAGACCGCGATCAAGTCGGGCGGCTTCGTGCCGTCGCTCGCGCACGGCATGGCGCAAAGCGACGCGACCGCCGGCGCGATCACCGACGTCGTCACGAAGTTCATGAACTCGCAGCAGGATTCGAAGAGCGCGGTCGCCGCGCTTGCGAAGGCCGCGAAGGTCAAGTAACGCGCGACAGGCGCCCGGCCGGAAACGCTTCGTCGGCCGGGCGTTTTTGCAAGTGCAGCAAACGGGCTCGCCCGCGGGCCCGTGCCGTACCCGGCGCCGGCCCGGCCTGCGTCGCCCTCGTTCCAGGAGTCGAATCAAGTGGCTGCCCCTCTTAGCGGAAACGGATCCGGCGCTGCCGCCGCGCGGCGTACGTCGCCGATGTCGGCCTTCGCCGATCGCTGGATTCCGAAGCTCGTGCTTGCGCCGAGCGTCGCGATCGCCGTGGTGTTCATCTACGGCTTCATCCTGATTACCGGCTATCTGTCGCTGACCCGCTCGCGGCTGTTGCCGAACTACGAATTCGACGGCTTCGGCCGTTACTCGGACCTGTTCCAGAACGACGTGTGGTGGACCTCCGCCGCGAACCTCGGCTGGTTCGGGATTCCGTTCATCGCGATCTGCGTCGCGCTCGGGCTGTTCCTCGCGATCCTGCTCGACCAGCGCATCCGCAACGAAGGCGCGCTGCGCGCGATCTTCCTGTACCCGATGGCGCTGTCGTTCATCGTCACCGGCACCGCGTGGCAGTGGATCCTGAACCCGGGCCTCGGCCTCGAGAAGGTGATGCACGACTGGGGCTGGACGAGCTTCTCGTTCGGCTGGCTCGACGATCCGGACAAGGCGATCTTCTGCGTGGTGATCGCGGCCGTGTGGCAGTCGACCGGCTTCGTGATGGCGCTGTTCCTGGCGGGGCTGCGCGGCGTCGACAGCGAGATCTTCAAGGCCGCGCAGGTGGACGGCGCGACGCTGCCGACCATCTACCGCAAGATCGTGATCCCGAGCATGCGCCCGGTATTCTTCTCGGTGCTGCTGATCCTCTGCCACATCACGATCAAGACCTTCGACCTCGTCGTCGCGCTGACGGCGGGCGGGCCGGGCACGTCGTCGTCGCTGCCGGCCATGTTCATGTACACGTTTTCGTTCAACCGCGGCCAGCTCGGGCTCGGCGCGGCGTCCTCGGTGATGATGCTCGCGACCGTGGTCGCGGTGCTGGTGCCGCTGATGTATATGGAATCGAGGAGCACCCGCAATGCAGCCTAAGATGACGATCAGCCGGGCAGTGATCTATGCGGCACTGATCCTGTTCGCGCTGTATTTCCTGTTCCCGATCTACGTGATGCTGTCGACGTCGTTCAAGGATCTCGACCAGCTGCGCACCGGCAACCTGCTGACGCCGCCCACCACGTGGACGGTCGACCCGTGGGTGAAGGCGTGGAGCGGCGCGTGCACCGGCGTGCGCTGCGACGGCATGAAGCCGTTCTTCCTGAACTCGCTGCAGATGGTGATTCCGGCCGTGCTGATCTCGTCGCTGATCGGCGCGTTCAACGGCTACGTGCTCACGCACTGGCGCTTTCGCGGCGCGGACGCGCTGTTCACGATGATGCTGGTCGGCTGCTTCATCCCGTTCCAGGTGATCCTGCTGCCGATGGCTCGCCTGCAGGGGATGCTCGGTCTTGCCAACACGATTCCGGGCCTGGTGTTCGTGCACGTCGTGTACGGGATCGCGTTCACGACGATGTTCTTCCGCAACTTCTACGTGAGCGTGCCGGCCGAGCTGGTGAAGGCTGCGCGCATCGACGGCGCGGGCTTCTTCACGATCTTCACGAAGATCCTGCTGCCGGTGTCGCTGCCGATCTTCATGGTGTGCCTGATCTGGCAGTTCACGCAGATCTGGAACGACTTCCTGTTCGGGATCGTGTTCTCCGGCGTCGATTCGATGCCGATCACGGTGGCGCTGAACAACCTCGTCAACACGTCGACGGGCGTGAAGGAATACAACGTCGACATGGCCGGCGCGATCATCGCCGCGCTGCCGACGCTGCTCGTCTACATCGTCGCCGGCCGCTATTTCGTGCGCGGGCTGACGGCAGGCGCGGTGAAGGGGTAAGCGCGGCTTTTTCCGATACGACGAACCGGCCGCGCACGACGCGCGGCGCATCGAAACGAACCCGACGCGGCGCCCGAGGGCGCCGCGCGAGACGAGACAGAGGATTCACAGCATGGCAAGCCTTTCCATCCGTGACGTGTACAAGACCTACCCGAACGGGGTGCCGGTCCTGAAGGGTGTCGACATCGAGATCGAGGACGGTCAGTTCCTGATCCTGGTCGGCGGGTCGGGCTGCGGGAAGTCGACGCTGCTCAACATGATCGCCGGGCTCGAGACCGTCACGAGCGGCGAGATCTGCATCGACGGCAAGGTCGTCAATGACCTGTCGCCGAAGGATCGCGACATCGCGATGGTGTTCCAGTCGTACGCGCTGTATCCGTCGATGACGGTGCGCGAGAACATCTCGTTCGGCCTGAACATCCGCAAGGTGCCGAAGAGCGAGCAGCAGCAGATCGTCGACCGCGTGTCGCAGATGCTGCAGATCCAGCACCTGCTCGACCGCAAGCCGGGCCAGCTGTCGGGCGGCCAGCGCCAGCGCGTCGCGATGGGCCGCGCGCTCGCGCGCGATCCGTCGCTGTTCCTGTTCGACGAGCCGCTGTCGAACCTCGACGCGAAGCTGCGCATCGAGATGCGCGCGGAAATCAAGCTGCTGCACCAGCGCCTCGGCACGACGATCGTCTACGTGACGCACGACCAGATCGAGGCGATGACGCTCGGCGACCGGATCGCGGTGATGAAGGACGGCGTGGTCCAGCAGTTCGGCGCGCCGCAGGAGATCTACGATTCGCCGTCGAACCTGTTCGTCGCCGGCTTCATCGGCGCGCCGCCGATGAACTTCATCAACGGCAAGCTGGTCGAGCAGGGCAGCGGGATCGCGCTCGAGATCGACACGGGCCTCGCGCGCAGCGCGCTGAACCTGCCGTTCGATGCGAAGCGGATGAACGGCCACGTCGGCCGCGAGGTGATCCTCGGCCTGCGCCCGGAGCGCATCACCGACGCGCGCAACGCGCACCACGGCGAGGCGTCGACGCTGCAGCCGATCGACGTGCGCGTCGACGTGACCGAGCCGACCGGGCCGGACACGCACGTGTTCGCGCAGGTGAACGGCAAGCGGATCGTGAGCCGCGTGCATCCGGCCGCGAACCCGCAGCCGGGGCAGACGCAGTCGCTGCTGTTCGACGTGTCGAAGGCCGTGCTGTTCGATCCGGCGTCGGAAGAGCGGATCGCGTGACGCGGCGGCAGTGCCGCGCGAAAGGGAAAGGGGCCGTGTCGAACGGCCCCTTTTGTCTGGGCGATGCGGCCGACGCGGCCGCGGGCGGCGCGATCAGTGCGGCAGCCGCACGTCGAACTTGAACGTCGCGAGCCGCGCGACGAGGATGAAGCCGGTCGCGAGCAGCACGCTGTACACCGAGTCGAACTGCAGCCACACGAGCAGCAGGTAGAACCAGCAGCCGACGAACGCGCAGGTCGCGTACGGCCGCGAATCGCGCAGGATCAGCGGGATGTCGTTGCACAGCACGTCGCGCACGATCCCGCCGACCACACCGGTGATCACGCCCATCATCACCGCGATGAAGCGCGGCATCTCGGCGTCGAGCGCGATCGCCGTGCCCGAGATGCTGAAGATGCCGAGCCCGATCGCGTCGGCGATCAGCAGCAGCCGTTCGGCCGACAGCCGCGACAGCATCCGCAGCACGAACGGCGCGAACAGCGCGAGCACGAAGATCGCGATCACGTAGTCGTCGTGCACGACCCAGTAGAACGGCCGGCGCTCGAGCAGGATGTCGCGCAGCGTGCCGCCGCCGAACGCGGTCGCGAGCGCGACGACGAACGTGCCGACCGAGTCGAGGCGGTTCTTGCGCGCCTCGATGAAGCCCGAAATCGCGAAGGCCAGCGTGGCGATCGCCTCCAGTACCGCGATCGCGAGCGTCAGCCTAGGATGCGGCACGCGGCCCCCGCTCGGCCGGCGCCGCATGCGGCTGCAGCAGCACGAGCACCGCGCCTGCGCCGCCGTCGTTGCCGCGCGCCTCGCAGAACGCGATCACTTCTTCCTTCTGCACGAGCCACGCACGCACCTTGCCCTTCAGCACGGGTTCCTTGCCGATCGAGCCGAGCCCCTTGCCGTGGATCACGCGCAGGCAGCGCAGCCCCTTCTTGCCGGCTTCGCGGATGAATTCGGCGAGCGCGTCGCGCGCCTCGTCGCGCCGCATTCCGTGCAGGTCGATCTGCGCCTGCACGATCCACGCGCCGCTTCTCAGCTTGCGCACGACGTCGCGGCTGATGCCGGGGCGGTGGTAATACAGCGAGTCGTCGCTGTCGAGCAGCGTCTCGGGATCGAATTCGTCGGACAGCGTCGCGTTCAGCACGGCTTCCTCGTCGCGCTGCGTCTGCTTCGGCACCGGGTCGGGCGGCGTGCGGCCCGACGACGCGCGCGGCGGCGCGTTCAGCGGCCGGATCGCGCCGATTTCGTTGCGGAACAGGTTCGCGTCGGCTTCCGCCTTGCGCTCGGCCTTCGCGGTTTCGACGCGCGCGCGTTCGCGGCGATCGGCTTCGCCTTGCAGCGACTGGCGCAATGCGCCGAGGCCCGCGAGGCCCTGGCCGCGCAGCGCGGCCGGATCGGGCGCGGGCGGCGGGGCGGCCGGCGCGGGGTTCGCGGGGCGGGCAGCGATCTTCCGCTTCGCGGGATCGCTCGGATGGGGCTGGTTCTTCGCCATGATTCGGTAACAGGGCAGGCGCGTTCGGGCGCGCGGGCAAAAAAAAGCCGCTGCACGGCGGCAGCGGCTTTCCGGTCGGGCCCGCTTCGCGGCAGCGGACGCCATTGTAGCGCCCGGCGCGGCAAGGCTCGCGGCTTACTTCTTGTCGTGCAGGCTTTCGAGGTAGCGCTGCGCGTCGAGCGCGGCCATGCAGCCCGTGCCCGCGCTCGTGATCGCCTGGCGATACACGTTGTCCTGCACGTCGCCCGCGGCGAACACGCCGGGGACGCTCGTCGACGTCGCGTTGCCGTGCAGGCCGCTCTTCGTCAGGATGTAGCCGTCCTTCATCTCGAGCTGGCCCTGGAACAGGTCGGTGTTCGGCTTGTGGCCGATCGCGACGAACACGCCCTGCACGGCGAGGTCTTCCGTCGCGCCGGTCTTCACGTTCTTGATGCGCAGGCCCGTGACGCCCGAATCCTCGCCCGTCACTTCGTCGAGCACGTGATCCCACTTGATGTCGACGACGCCTTCCTTCTGCTTTTCCAGCAGACGGTCGATCAGGATCGGCTCCGCGCGGAACTTGTCGCGGCGGTGGATCACGGTCACCTTCTTCGCGATACCCGTCAGGTAGAGCGCTTCCTCGACGGCCGTGTTGCCGCCGCCGATCACCGCGACTTCCTGGCCGCGATAGAAGAAGCCGTCGCAGGTCGCGCAGGCCGACACGCCCTTGCCCATGAACGATTCCTCGGACGGCAGGCCGAGATACTGGGCGGACGCGCCGGTCGCGATGATCAGCGAGTCGCACGTGTATTCGCCCGAGTCGCCGATCAGGCGGATCGGCTGCTCGTGCAGCTTCGCGGTGTGGATGTGGTCGAAGACGATTTCGGTGTTGAAGCGCTCGGCGTGCTCGAGGAAGCGCGCCATCAGCTCCGGACCCTGCACGCCTTTCGCGTCGGCCGGCCAGTTTTCGACGTCGGTCGTGGTCATCAGCTGGCCGCCCTGCGCGATGCCGGTGATCAGCACCGGGGACAGGTTGGCGCGAGCCGCATAGACGGCAGCCGTGTAGCCGGCGGGGCCGGAACCGAGAATCAGGACTTTGGCGTGTTTGGGCGTGGACATGTGCGAATCCGTAAAAGGCGGCCGCGGCGGGCGGGGTAGGGCTCGCCGTACGATCCGGGTTGACCGGGATGCCGTCATAGATGGGTATCAGACGCGCATTATAAAGGCCCCGTTGCTGCGTTGCCGAACGAGAGTTTCAATCGCCGCGATAGCGTGTCGGGGCGGCCCGGCGGTGCCGGCGCGGCGGCAACGGGCGCCCGGCGGGCCCGAGGCGGCCGCTTCGGCATCCCGTCCCCGTTATGTAACCGTCATTTACACTTGGCGGCACGGTGCAGCGTTTACAATAAGCGGGATCGAACGACAGGCGGGCGCACGGCCCGTCCTCTTTATACGGATTCATGGCAAAAGCTCCTTATTCCGCCCAGGCACAGGCGTTGCCGCACCGGATGTCGAAGCTCCTCACGGAGATCCGCTGGATTCTCCAGGTCGCGCTCTGCGCCTTTCTGGTGATGGCCCTGCTGAGCTACAGCCGGCGCGATCCGAGCTGGACGCACGCCGCCCAGGTCGATCACATCTCGAACTGGGCCGGCCGCGTCGGCGCGTGGACGGCCGACATCATCCTGCTGCTGTTCGGCCTGTCCGCCTACTGGCTGATCGTGCCGCTCGGGCGGCGCATCGCCGTCAACTACCGCCGCATCACGCGCCACGAGGCGATTCCTGACGAACCCGAGCGGCCGATCGGCTGGCTCACCGAAATCTTTGCGTTCGTGCTGGTCGTGCTCGCGTGCGACGGCATCGAGGCGCTGCGCATGTGGTCGCTGAAGGTGCAGTTGCCGCGCGCGCCGGGCGGTGTCGTCGGCGAAGCCGTCGCGGGTGCGATGTCGCACGCGTTCGGCTTCACCGGCGGCACGCTGCTGCTGCTGATCGCGCTGGCGATCGGCCTGTCGCTGTATTTCCGCTTCTCGTGGCTGTCGGTCGCCGAGCGCGTCGGCGGCGCGATCCTGTCCGCCGTCAACGTCGCGAAGCTGCGCCGCGAGGCCGAACGCGACCGCAAGCTCGGCGAGGCCGCGGCCGTGCGCCGCGAGGGCAAGGTCGAAGAGGAGCGCGTGCGCATCGAGGATCACGAGCCGGTGACGATCGTGCCGCCGGTCGTCACGCCGGCGAAGTCCGAGCGCGTCGAGCGCGAGCGCCAGGTGCCGCTGTTCACCGACCTGCCGGGCGACTCGACGCTGCCGCCGGTGTCGCTGCTCGATCCCGCGCCGAAGACGCAGGAAGCGATTTCCGCCGATACGCTCGAATTCACGTCGCGCCTGATCGAGAAGAAGCTGAAGGATTTCGGCGTCGAGGCGAGCGTTGTCGCCGCGTATCCGGGCCCGGTCGTCACGCGCTACGAGATCGAGCCGGCCACCGGCGTGAAGGGCAGTCAGATCGTCAATCTCGCGAAGGATCTCGCGCGCTCGCTGTCGCTCGTATCGATCCGCGTCGTCGAGACGATTCCCGGCAAGAACTACATGGCGCTCGAGCTGCCGAACCAGCGCCGCCAGACCGTGCACCTGTCCGAGATCATCGGTTCCGAGGTGTATGCGGCCGCCCCGTCGGCGCTGACGCTGAGCCTCGGCAAGGACATCGGCGGCAAGCCGGTGTGCGCGGATCTCGCGAAGATGCCGCACCTGCTGGTGGCCGGCACGACCGGTTCGGGCAAGTCGGTCGGGATCAACGCGATGATCCTGTCGCTGCTGTACAAGGCCACCGCCGAGCAGGTGCGCCTGATCCTGATCGATCCGAAGATGCTCGAAATGAGCGTCTACGAAGGCATTCCGCACCTGCTGTGCCCGGTCGTCACCGACATGCGCCAGGCCGGCCACGCGCTGAACTGGACGGTCGCGGAGATGGAGCGCCGCTACAAGCTGATGAGCAAGCTCGGTGTGCGCAACCTCGCCGGCTACAACAACAAGATCGACGAGGCGGCGAAGCGCGAGGAGAAGCTCCCGAATCCGTTCAGCCTGACGCCCGAGGATCCCGAACCGCTCGGCCGCCTGCCGAACATCGTCGTCGTGATCGACGAACTGGCCGACCTGATGATGGTGGTCGGCAAGAAGGTCGAGGAACTGATCGCGCGGATCGCGCAGAAGGCGCGCGCGGCCGGCATCCACCTGATCCTCGCGACGCAGCGTCCGTCCGTCGACGTGATCACGGGCCTGATCAAGGCGAACGTGCCGACGCGGATCGCGTTCCAGGTGTCGTCGAAGATCGACTCGCGCACGATTCTCGACCAGATGGGCGCCGAATCGCTGCTCGGGATGGGCGACATGCTGTACCTGCCGCCCGGCAGCGGGCTGCCGGTGCGCGTGCACGGCGCGTTCGTCGCCGACGACGAAGTGCATCGCGTCGTCGAGAAGCTCAAGGAGCAGGGCGAGCCGAACTACGTCGAGGGCCTGCTCGAAGGCGGCACCGCCGACGGCGACGAGGGTTCGGCCGGCGCGGGAACCGGCGAAGGCGGCGGCGAGTCTGATCCGCTGTACGACCAGGCGGTCGAGATCGTCATCAAGAACCGCCGCGCGTCGATCTCGCTCGTGCAGCGTCATCTGCGGATCGGCTACAACCGCGCGGCTCGCCTGCTCGAGCAGATGGAACAATCGGGGCTCGTGTCGGCGATGTCGTCGAGCGGCAACCGCGAAATTCTTGTGCCGGCGCGCGACGCGGAATGAGTCCGCGGCGCCCGCCGCGCCGGCCACCCACGGAGAAAACCGCAATATGCAGCAACTTTCGTTCGCAATGTCCCTTCGTTCGACGCGGCGCTGGCTCGGCGCGGCGCTTGCCGGCGCATCGCTGATGCTCGCGGCGACGCACGCGTTCGCGGGCGGCACCGAGCAGCTGAAGGCCTTCGTGTCTCAGGTGCGTTCGGCGAAAGGCGATTTCACGCAGCAGATCGTCAAGGCGCCGGCCAAGGGCGCGAGCGCCGCGCAGGCCGCGCCGAAGCCCACCGACAATTCGAGCGGCACGTTCGTGTTCGCGCGGCCGGGCAAGTTCATCTGGACGTACCAGAAGCCGTACCAGCAGGTGCTGCAGGCCGACGGCGACAAGCTGTACGTGTTCGACCGCGACCTGAACCAGGTCACCGAGCGCAAGCTGAACGGCGCGCTGGGCGCGAGCCCTGCCGCGATCCTGTTCGGCAGCAACGATCTCGACAAGAACTACACGCTGCGCGATGCCGGCGAGAAGGGCGGCATCGAGTGGCTCGAGATGCTGCCGAAGGCGCAGGACACGCAGTTCCAGCGGATCGGCATCGGTTTCCGGAACGGCACGCTCGCCGCGATGGAACTGCACGACGTGTTCGGCAACGTCACGCTGCTGACGTTTACGAACATCCAGACGAACCCGCCGCTGAAGGGCGATACGTTCAAGTTCGTGGTGCCGAAGGGCGCCGACGTGATCACCGGCTGACCGGCGCCGCGCGCCGCGTTTTCGCAACGGGCCCGCCGGCGACGGCGGGCCCGTGTCGTTTCCGCCTGCGGGCATCGGGCGTGGGCACCGGGCGCGGCGGCGCCGTCGCGCGGCTGTCATAATGTCGGGTCCGGCGGCCGGTTCGGCCGCCATCGTTTGATGTGGAGCGAGGGTTCATGTCCGACCTGTTTCAAGTCGAGCCGCGCCGCCCGCTCGCCGAGGCGCTGCGGCCGAAGACGCTCGCCGAGGTGATCGGCCAGACGCATTTGCTGGGCGAAGGCAAGCCGCTGCGGCTCGCGTTCGAATCGGGCAAGCCGCATTCGATGATCCTGTGGGGGCCGCCCGGCGTCGGCAAGACGACGCTCGCGCGCCTCACCGCGCTCGCGTTCGACTGCGAGTTCATCGCGCTGTCGGCCGTGCTCGGCGGCGTGAAGGACATCCGCGAGTCGATGGAGCAGGCGAAGGACACGCTGAACCGCACCGGCCGCCATACGATCCTGTTCGTCGACGAGATCCACCGCTTCAACAAGGGGCAGCAGGATGCGCTGCTGCCGTTCGTCGAGTCGGGTCTCGTGACCTTCATCGGCGCGACCACCGAGAACCCGAGCTTCGAGGTCAACTCGGCATTGCTGTCGCGTGCGCAGGTGTACGTGCTGAAGTCGCTGAACGACGACGAGATGCGGCAGTTGCTGAAGCGCGCGCAGGAAATCGCGCTCGACGGCCTCGCGTTCGACGACAAGGCGATCGATACGCTGGTCGGTTATGCGGACGGAGATGCGCGCCGCTTCCTGAACCTGCTCGAACAGGCGCAGACGGCGGCGACGTCGGCCGGTGTCGCGACGATCGACGCCGATTTCGTCAGCAGCGCGATGACGCTGAACGCACGGCGCTTCGACAAGGGCGGCGACAACTTCTACGACCAGATCTCGGCGCTGCACAAGTCGGTGCGCGGGTCGAGCCCGGACGGCGCGTTGTACTGGTTCTGCCGGATGATCGACGGCGGCGCCGACCCGAAGTATCTCGCGCGGCGCATCGTGCGGATGGCATGGGAAGACATCGGGCTCGCCGATCCGCGCGCGCTGCAGGTGGCGAACGACGCGGCCGAAACCTACGAGCGGCTCGGCTCGCCGGAAGGCGAACTCGCGCTCGGGCAGGCGGTGATCTATCTCGCGTGCGCGGCGAAGAGCAACGCCGGCTACAACGCGTTCAACCAGGCGATGGCGTTCGTGAAGCAGGACAAGTCGCGCGAGGTGCCCGTGCATCTGCGCAACGCGCCGACCAAGCTGATGAAGGAACTCGGCTACGGCCACGCGTACCGTTACGCGCACGACGAGCCGAATGCGTATGCGGCCGGCGAGACCTACCTGCCGGACGGGATGCGCGAGCCGCGCTGGTACCAGCCGGTGCCGCGCGGGCTCGAATCGAAGATCGCCGACAAGCTCGCGTGGCTGCGCGAACTCGACCGCGAGGCCGGCAAGAAGGACTGACCGCGCGTTGCGCGGGCCGGTTCGGTCGTCGCCGCCGTTGCGTCAGCGCTTGCGGCCCGGCTGCTGTTTCTTCCAGTATTCGAACGGCTCCTCGTGGCATTCGATGTCGAGCTCGGCGACGCGCGCATGCAGGCGTTCCTGCGCGTCGGCGATCGCGAGGTTGTAGATCGCCGGTGCGATTTCCTCGACGAAGAAGTGCAGCAGCGCGCCGGCCTGGATGTTGCCGATCGGCTCGTCCATGTTTTCCGTGAAATAGCGTTGCAGCGACGCGATTGCGCGGTCGCGGACATCCTTGTCGAGTTCGATGGTCATTGGGTCCCCTCGGGTGCGGTGAGGCGAAGCCGGGTGCTTCGCCCGATCGGTTGCCGCCCGCCGGCGCCGCGGTTTTGCGATCCGCAACGGTCGGGCGTACCGCGATTCGCCGGCCGCCGGCGTACGGGGCGGCAAGGCCATGTTGCCATGGCCGCCGCCCGTTTGGCGCATTGTCCGTTCGGCCGGTGCCGTGGCGGCCGCGCGGTGCGTTAGAATTCCCGTCTTACACAACGATTTTCCAAGTCCTCCCATGCTCGACATCCAGTTGCTGCGCAAAGACCTCGACGGCGTCGCGAAGCGCCTCGCCGATCGCGGCTACACCCTCGACGTCGCCGCGTTTTCCGCACTCGAAGCGGAACGCCGCGCGATCCAGACCCACACCGAAGAGCTCCAGGCGCGTCGCAACAGCCTGTCGAAGCAGATCGGCGCGATGAAGGGGAAGGGCGAGGACACGTCGGCCGTGATGGCCGAGGTCGGCGGGATCGGCGACGACATGAAGGCGTCGGAAGCCAGGCTCGGCGACATCCAGGCGCGCCTGTCGGACCTGATGCTGGGCATGCCGAACGTCGCGCACGAAAGCGTGCCGGTCGGCAAGGACGAAGCCGATAACGTCGAGGTGCGCCGCTGGGGCGCGCCGCGCCAGTTCGATTTCGAGGTGAAGGATCACGTCGATGTCGGCACGCCGCTCGGCCTCGATTTCGAGACGGGCGCGAAGCTCGCCGGCGCGCGCTTCACGATGCTGCGCGGTCCGATCGCGCGCCTGCACCGCGCGCTCGCGCAGTTCATGATCGACACGCACACGCAGCAGCACGGTTATACCGAGACGTACACGCCGTACATCGTGAACCCGGAGATCCTCTACGGCACGGGCCAGCTGCCGAAGTTCGCGGACGACATGTTCCGCGTCGAGAAGGGCGGCGCCGAGAACACGGTCACGCAATACCTGATCTCCACGTCGGAGATCTCGCTGACGAACACCGTGCGCGAGTCGATCGTCGACGCGTCCGCGCTGCCGATCAAGCTGACCGCGCATTCGCCGTGCTTCCGCTCGGAAGCCGGTTCGTACGGCCGCGACACGCGCGGGATGATCCGCCAGCACCAGTTCGACAAGGTCGAGATGGTGCAGGTCGTCGCGCCGGAAACGTCGTACGCGGCGCTCGACGAGATGGTCGGCCACGCGGAAGCGATCCTGCAGAAACTCGGCCTGCCGTACCGCGTGATCACGCTGTGCACGGGCGACATGGGCTTCTCGGCCGCGAAGACGTTCGACCTCGAAGTGTGGCTGCCCGCGCAGAACACCTATCGCGAGATCTCGAGCTGCTCGAACACCGAGGCGTTCCAGGCGCGCCGGATGCAGGCGCGTTTCCGCAACGCGCAGGGCAAGCCGGAGCTCGTGCATACGCTGAACGGTTCGGGTCTCGCCGTCGGCCGCACGCTCGTCGCGGTACTGGAGAACTACCAGAACGCGGACGGTTCGGTCACGGTGCCGGACGTGCTGCGTCCGTACATGGGCGGCATGGCGCGCATCGACACGCCGGCACAGGCGTCGTAACGCAGGTCTGCGAAGCCCTCGCAAAAAATTTTGCACAAAGGGCTTGTCAGCCAAGAAGAGATCGTTTTATAATCTTTTCTTTCGCGGAAATGACCAAACGCGAAATGCAGTAAGGAAGGAGAGGTGGCAGAGTGGTCGAATGTACCTGACTCGAAATCAGGCGTACGGTTTCCCCGTACCGTGGGTTCGAATCCCACCCTCTCCGCCAAAATACGAAGCCCCTTGATCCGGAAGGATCAAGGGGCTTTTCGTTTTGGGTTCGCGGCCATGCAATGACGGCCGCGGCGCCGTCCCCGGCCGATATCACGCCGCGGCCGGATACTGCGCCAGCACCCGGTCGCGGATCGACGGCTTGATGTTCGAGCGCGCCATGTCGCCGCCGTAGTGCGCGACGACGCGCGGATTCATCACGCGATACCAGAGCGGCGGCACGTACGCGAACAGGATCATCGTCGCGTAGCCGGCCGGCAGTTGCGGCGAATCGTCGAAGTGGCGCAGCGCCTGGTACGAGCGCGTCGGGTTCGCGTGATGGTCGGCGTGCCGCTGCAACTGGTACAGGAACAGGTTGGTCACGACGTGATTGCTGTTCCACGAATGCTGCGGCGTGCAGCGTTCGTAGCGGCCGCTCGGCAGCTTGCGGCGGCCGAGCCCGTAGTGCTCGACGTAGTTCACGACTTCGAGCAGCGAGGCGCCGTAGACGGCCTGGATCACGAGGAACGGGATCACGACCTTGCCGGCCATCGCGATCGCGATGCCCCACACGACGACCGTCATCGCCCACGCGTGCAGCACCTCGTTGCGCCAGGTCCACGGCGACCGCCCGAGCCGTTCGAGGCGCGCCTTCTCGAGCCGCCATGCCGAGCGGATGCTGCCGGTCACGGTGCGCGGCAGGAATGCCCAGAACGACTCTCCGTAGCGCGCGCTCGCCGGATCCTCGGCCGTCGCGACGCGCACGTGGTGGCCGCGGTTGTGCTCGACATAGAAGTGGCCGTACGCGACCGGCGCGAGCGTGATCTTCGCGAGCCAGCGTTCGAAGCGGTCGGTCTTGTGCCCGAGCTCGTGCGCGGTATTGATCGAGATGCCCGTCGCGGCGCCGAGCGACAGCGCGAAGCCGACGTAGTCGTACCACGCGAGCGCGTGCGTGCCGACGATCCATACGCACATGAAGAACGCGACGTATTCGACGCAAGTCGCCAGATAGACGATGAACCGGTAATAGCGCTCGCGTTCGAGGTGCGGCACGACGGCCTCGGGCGGGTTGTCGCGATCGTCGCCGATCAGCGTGTCGAGGACCGGAATCACGCCGAACGCGAACAGCGGGCCGAACCACCAGAACACGTGAAGGCCCGTCGACAGCGCGAGCTGCGCGGCGAGGATCGGCAGCGTGATCGTCAGTGCGCCCAGCAGCCACAGGTAACGCTTGCCATCCGACCAGCTCGCGGCCGATCCGTCGGTCATTGCCATTGTCTCCCTCCAGTCAGCGGGCCCGATGGGCGGCCGCATGCACGGTTGTTCGAATCCTCGTCGGCCCGCGACACGCGCGGCGCCACCGGATCGTTGCCCGGTTCTGCCTGTTATACGACCCGTGCGCGCGCTTGCCAAACATCGGCGCTAGGCGTGCGACTCCAAACGGAGGGCCGCGCGCGAGTCGCGCCCGAAAGGGCCGGCACGCGCTGATTGAAACATCCGGTGGAGACCGGATCGGCCGACGCATCCCGCGCGCTGGTCAGACGAATCGGGAGGTGTGGCGTGCGCGCACATCGATCCTGCTCGCCTGCAACAAATGTTGCGTCGCAATAAACGAAGGGGCGCGGCCAAGGTCGGAACACGTTTTGGGTTGCTCGTATTACGCAACATTACGATGGCGAGCATGACGGGCGGTGCACTTCGAAACGCGACTGCCGCGCATTGCAAGGCGAACCGGGCGAGACGTCGAGCGGCGAACCGTCGACGGTTGTCCGTCGGTGCGCATCGGCATGCCGATGCTGCACCTGCACACCGGTCGGCTCATGTCGCCGCGGGTGACACCTGTTGCCTTTCGATCCGCGCCGTCATTTGAAAATAACGATTTGACTCATGCCCCGCTTTCGGTTGAAGCTAATAGCTTGCTGTCCGAAGGGGGCTGTGCCTGCATGAGTTCGACCTTGACCGTTCGTCGTATCGTTGCCGACCAGGGCGGCGTGTATCGCGAACTCCGCGCCGCATCGCTGCGTGAGCCCTATGCGCCGGGCGAAGCGCCGGAGGCCGAATTGCTGACTGTCGAAACGGACGCGGCGTCGGCGATTGCCGCGCTGCGCGCCGTGTCCGACGAGTCGACGACTTTCCTGCTGTACACCGAAGGCCATCCGGCCGGCATGATCGGCGCGTATTTCGACAACACGCCTGATCGGCGCGCGTTCGTCAGCGAACTGTGGGTCGCGCATGCGGTGCGCCACCTGCGCGGCGGCGTGCTGCTGCTGGAGACGGCTACCGCCTGGCTCGCCGAGCGCGGCGCGAGCGAAGTCTATGCATGGATCGCCGATGCGAACCGCAACGCGATCCGTTTTTACGAGCGCGCGGGTTTCGGCAACACCGGTGAACATGCGCCGGTCGCGCGGATGCCGGGCGCGATGAAATCGCTGTTCGTGTCGCAGGTGAAGCACTGACGCCCCGTCGAAACGCGGGCCGCGCGGCGCGATGAGGGCTCCGCCGTCCGCTTGCCTGTCACCCTGCCGGTCGCTTGCCCGCCCGGGCCGCCGCCACCCCGAGTCCCAAAAATAATGGCCGCACGCGTGGACGCCTGTAAAATACGCAAAAAATTTTTGCAGAGTGTCCATGTCGCTTAAAAAATCGCCATTCTTCGAGCTGCGCAGCGGATCGGTCGATACGTTGCTGTTCACCGTGAAGACGACCGATCTCGATGCGTTGCGTGCCGAACTGGTCAAGCGCTTCGAAGCGACTCCCGAGTTTTTCGCCGACGATGTCGTCGCGATCGACGTCCGCCGCCTGGCTGACGGCGAACGCGTCGCGCTCGCGGACATCCGGCAGATGCTGAACGACGTGCGGATGCGCCCGGTGGGCGTGGTCGCACTGGCCACGCAGGGCTGGGCGGGGGAAGCCGGCCTGCCGCTGCTCGAGGCGCGCGATCGCCGCGTGCCGGCCGCCAAGCCGGCCGAGGGCGCGGAACCGTCGCCGATCGCCGAGGCCGTCGTCGCCGCGGCCGCCGCGGCGACGCCCGAACCGGCGTCGGAGCAGGCGCCGGCATCGAATCAGCCGGGCGGCCAGACGCTCGTGATCGACCGGCCGTTGCGTTCGGGGCAGCAGATTTACGCGAAAGGAGACCTCGTGGTGCTCGCGCCGGTCAGTCACGGCGCGGAGATCATCGCGGAAGGCAATATCCACATCTACGCGCCGTTGCGCGGCCGCGCACTCGCGGGCGTGCACGGCAATCACGACGCGCGCATTTTCTGCACGTGTCTCGAACCGGAACTGATTTCGATCGCGGGTATCTATCGAACAACCGAGAACCCGCTGCCCGCCGACGTACTGGGCAAATCGGTGCAGATCCGGCTCGAAGAGGAAAAACTGATGATCGAACCGCTGCGCCTGACGTAAATTCACGCGGCACGCTCCGGATCGATCGGCTCTCATTGACGAACACAGGGTATTGGGTAAATGGCAAAAATCATCGTGGTGACCTCGGGCAAGGGCGGCGTGGGCAAGACGACGACGAGCGCGAGCTTTGCGTCCGGTCTCGCGCTGCGCGGCCACAAGACGGCCGTGATCGACTTCGACGTCGGCCTGCGCAACCTCGATCTCATCATGGGCTGCGAGCGTCGCGTCGTGTATGACCTCGTGAACGTGATCCAGGGCGAAGCGAACCTGAACCAGGCGCTGATCAAGGACAAGAAGTGCGAGAACCTGTTCATCCTGCCGGCGTCGCAGACGCGCGACAAGGATGCGCTGACGCGCGACGGCGTCGAGAAGGTGCTGAACGACCTCGTCGCGATGGATTTCGAATACATCGTCTGCGATTCGCCGGCCGGTATCGAGGCCGGCGCGCTGCACGCGATGTACTTCGCGGACGAGGCGCTGATCGTCACGAACCCGGAAGTGTCGTCGGTGCGCGACTCCGACCGCATTCTGGGCATCCTGTCGTCGAAGACGAAGCGCGCGACCGAAGGCAAGGAGCCGATCAAGGAACACCTGCTGATCACGCGCTACAGCCCGAAGCGCGTGAGCGAAGGCGAGATGCTGTCGCTCGAGGACATCAGCGAGATCCTGCGCATCAAGCTGATCGGCGTGGTGCCCGAGTCGGAAGCCGTGCTGCACGCGTCGAACCAGGGTCTGCCGGCGGTGCATATCGACGGCACCGACGTCGCCGAAGCGTACAAGGACGTCGTCTCTCGCTTCCTCGGCGAGGACAAGCCGCTGCGCTTCACCGACTACCAGAAGCCGGGCCTGCTGCAGCGCCTCTTCGGCAGCAAGTAACGGAGGCCGCCCATGTCCATCCTTTCGTTTCTCCTCGGCGAGAAGAAGAAGTCCGCATCGGTCGCGAAGGAGCGCTTGCAGCTCATCATCGCGCACGAGCGGGTCGGCGGCCGGCCGCCGGCCGATTACCTGCCGGCGCTGCAGAAGGAACTCGTCGCCGTCATCTCGAAGTACGTCCATATTTCGAACGATGACATCCGCGTGAGCCTCGAGCGCCAGGACGACCTCGAAGTCCTCGAAGTGAAGATCGAGATCCCGCAAGCCTGACGCTTGCCGGTGTCCCTCCGCACGGCGGCGCCCGCCGTCGTGCGCGTCTTACGCCCTGTTGCACTTTCGGGCACGCCGTAACACGGCGCCTGTCGGCCGTAATCGCCCCTGCCGCATTGAACGAATACGCTCGCGTTATTTGTTCAACCAGGAGGTTGTGATGGCTGTCTCATCTGTTCAACGTCGTATCGTTTCGCTCGCGCTGTTTGCCGCGGGCCTGTCAGCCGTCGTCGCGCCGTTTGCCGCGCAGGCGGACGAGATTCTCGTCGGCACACCCGTGATCGCGCCGCAGGGCCGTGTGGTCGTCGCCGAGCCGGTTGCCGTGCGCACCGAGGAGATCGTCGTCGTTGCGCCGAATGCGCCGCCGCCCGTGCGCTACGAGGTCGTGCCGACCGCGCGCGTGGGCTACGTGTGGGAGCGCGGGCACTGGCACTGGGACCATGGCCGCTACGTGTGGATCGGCGGCCACTGGGAAGCCGAGCGCGTCGGCATGCAATGGGTGCCGGGCCACTGGGACCAGCGCGGTCCGAACTGGTTCTGGACCCGTGGCCACTGGGCGTGACGGAGGCGCGCGATGAGAAGAACCGTCATCGCCGTCGCGCTCGTCGCGATCACGCTGGCCGGGTGCGTCGTCGTGCCGGCGCGGCCCGTCTACTACCGGCCCGCACCGGTCGTGATCTACTGAGCGTCGCGCGGGCCCGGCTGCGCGGGGCCACTCGCGCCGGGCGCGGCCGGTTCGGTGCCATCCGGAGCCGGCGCGTGCGCCGTGGGGGCGCCCGGCGTCGCAGCGACAGCCTCGTCGCCGTCTTCGTCGCGCAACGTGTCGAGCGGATCGGCGGGCGCGGCAGCGGCGTCCTGCGGCTCGGTCACGCCGGTCGCAGCCGCCGTGCTCGCCGCCGATGCCGCGGCGGGTGCGGCGGGTGCGGCGGCCGCCGCGGGCGGCGCGAGATAACGCTGCGCGAGCGTTTCGTAGAGCGGCGGCGCGAAAAAGCGCGAGACCCGGCTCGACACCAGCGCGGTCGCCATCAGCGAAATCACGAGCGCATGGCCGTTGATCATTTCCATCACGATCACGAACGACGTGATCGGCGACTGCGTGACGGCCGCCAGATAGCCGACCATCGCGAGCGCGATCAGCATCGGCAGGCTCATGTTGTTGAACACGACGTGCAGCAGGTTGCCGAACCCGGCGCCGATCGACAGCGACGGCGCGAAGATCCCGCCCGGGATGCCCGGCAGGTACGACGCGACCATCGAGATCATCTTCAGGAACGGATAGAACACCGACAGGTGCTGGCTGCCGTCGAGCAGGCCGCGCGCCTCGGCGTAGCCGCTGCCGAAGGTCGTGCCGCCCGACACCAGGCCGACGACGGCGATCGCGAAGCCGCACAGCGCGGCGAACGTGATCGGCCGCTCGCGATACAGGCCCAGCAGCCGCGCGGGCAGCCAGCGCCCCGTGTTCAGCAGCAGCCAGCAGAACAAGCCGCCGGCGATGCCCGTGACGATCGCGGTGACCAGCACCGCGACCGCCAGCAGCTTCGGAAAGTGGAGGCCCGTGTCGATCGTGCCGAAGTACGTGTAGTTGCCGTTCAGGCCGAGCGCGACGACGCCGGCGAGGATGATCGCGGTGATCAGCACGCCGCTGGCGCGCGCGGAGAAGCTGCGCGTCAGCTCCTCGATCGCGAACACGATCCCGGCGAGCGGCGTATTGAACGCGGCCGACAGCCCGGCTGCCGCGCCGGCCAGCACGAGCTGACGTTCGATCTGCGCGTTCGAGCGCGGGTAGAAGCGCCGCAGGTTGAACATCAGCGCCGCGCCGACCTGCACGGTCGGCCCCTCGCGGCCGATCGTGAAGCCGCCCAGGATGCCCAGGAACGAAATCAGCACCTTGCCGAACAGGATGCGCAGCGTCAGCAGCCGGGCGCCGAACGCGCTCGGGCGCGCATGCAGCGTCGCGATCACCTGCGGGATGCCGCTGCCTTCGGCGCCACGGAAGAACCGGCGCGTGAGCCATACCGACGCGGCGGCGATCGCGGGCGTCAACAGCAGCGGCAACCATGCGGCGTGCTCGCGCATCGCGCGGAAGGACTCGTAGCCCCAGTCGATCAGCCGCGCGTAAAGTACGGCTGCCAGCCCGACGACGATCGCGCCGAGCCAGAAGACGCCGTACTGGCGCCAGATTCGCAGCGAGCGGCGGGTGAGGGCGGGAAACAGGGCGGGAAGCGCGGGGCGTGGCATCGGCGGGGCCATCAGGCAAAGGATCGATTATAGAAAGAACCGGGGCCGCGCAGTCGGGTGACAATGTTTTGCAAGGTTGTAGCATTTCGTTGCAAATGTAATCAGGAAGTAATGTCCGCGACGGGCATCCGTCGTTAGCATCCCCAAATGGCTGGCTCTTTCCCGCAAACGTGAAACGCATCCTCATCGTGAAAGTGACGTCGCTCGGCGACGTCGTCCAGACGCTCCCTGTCGTCGCGGACCTGCATCGTGCCTTTCCCGGTGTGGCGGTCGACTGGGCCGTGGACGAATCGTGTGCCGAGGTCGTGCGCTGGCATCCGGGCGTGAGCGCCGTGCTGTGCGCGCCGCTGCGTCGCTTCAAGAAGCTGCGGAACGTCGGCGACCTGAAGGCGATCTCGGCGTCGATCGGCGCGTTGCGCGCGCATCGCTACGATGCGGTCATCGATCTGCACGGGGTCTACAAGAGCGCGATCATCTCGGCGCTGGCACGCGCCGCGCGCCGTGTCGGCTACCAGACGCAGGATCTCGGCGAAGCGGGCGCGCGCTTCGCGTATTCGCATCGTTTCGGCCCGCGGCCGGATTGCGACGCGTGGCACGGGATGCGCGTGAGCGCCGGCGAGGCGCTCGGCTACCGGCCCGAAGGCATCGCGTCATACGGCATCGTTCCGCCGCAGGACGCGAACCTGCCGCCGGCCGTGACCGACGGCGGACCGTTCATGCTGCTGTTCCATGCGACGTCGAATCCCGACAAGAAATGGCCGGCCGACCATTGGGCCGCGCTGGCCACGCAGATGATGGCGAGCGGTGTGCGGGTGCTGTTGCCGTGGGGATCGAGCGCCGAGCGTGACGATGCGCAGGACATCGCCGCGCGCGCGCCGGGCGCGATCGTGTTACCGGCGATGACGGTGCGCGAACTTGGTGCGGCGCTCGGCCGGGCCGCGCTGGTGGTGGGGGTCGATACGGGGTTCGTCCATATGGCGCACGCGCTGCGGCGGCCGACCGTGATGATTTTCGTCGCGACGTCGCGCCACCATTGCGGGATCGGCGGTGCGCCGAACGCGCTGTCGATCGGCGAGCCCGGCGCGATGCCGTCCGTCGACGAGGCGCTGGATGCGATCGATGCGGTCGCCCCTGCCTATGGAGCGCAGCGCGCGCGACTGACCGCCTGAAGGCCGGGCCGCCGGCCGGTTCAGGCCAGCAGCGCCTCGACCGTGATGACGGCGGCGACAGCCGCCAGATTCGCCAGCAGCGCCTCGAACACGAGGCCGCGCCACGTCTTCGGCCGGAACCGCAGCGCCAGCAGCAGCGCGCCACCCAGCGCGAGTGCGAGGATCAGGACGAGATCGGCATTGCCGAGGCGGATGGTCATGGCGGCGGCTCCTTTCGGGGCGGGATCCCCGGGCGCGCAACGGCGCGCCCAGGATCGAGTATAGGCAGCGCCTGCCGCCGCGCAACCCGGGTCGCCCCGGAGGCTCAGACGAGCGATGCGTCGCGCGTTTCGCGCATCAGCAGCACGCCGATCAGGCTGATCGCCGCCGCGATCGACACGTAGCCGCCGACCCACGACAGCCCGCCGCGCGCCGCCAGCAGCTGCGCGATATACGGCGCGATCGACGCGCCGAGGATCCCGCCGAGGTTGTATGCCACGCCCGCGCCCGTATAGCGGACGTTGGTCGGGAACAGCTCCGGCAGCAGCGCGCCCATCGGTGCGAACGTCACGCCCATCAGGAACAGTTCGATCGTCAGGAACAGCGCGACGAGCGGCATCGAGCCGCTGCCGAGCAGCGGCTCCATCGCGAAACCCGACAGCAGCGCGGCGATCGCGCCGGCGATCAGCACCGGCTTGCGGCCAAAGCGGTCCGACGCCCAGGCGGACAGCGGCGTCGCGAGCCCCATGAACACGACGGCAAGGCACAGCAGCCCGAGGAAGCTCTGGCGCGGAATATGCAACGCCGTCACGCCGTACGACAGCGAGAACACCGTCGAGATATAGAACAGCGTATAGCAGACAACCATCGCGAGCGCGCCGAGCAGCGTCGGCTGCCAGTGTTGCGTGACGAGCGTCGCGACCGGCACGCGCACGCGTTCGTTGCGCTCGAGCGCGGCCTGGAACGCGGGCGTCTCGGTGATCTTCAGCCGCATGTACAGGCCGAGCGCGACGAGCACCGCGCTGACGAGGAACGGAATGCGCCAGCCCCAGCTGCGGAACTGTTCGTCGGACAGCGACAGCGCGAGCGCGAAGAACAGGCCGTTCGACATCAGGAAGCCGACCGACGGCCCGAGTTGCGGGAACATCCCGAACCAGCCGCGCTTGCCCCGCGGCGCGTGCTCGGTCGCGAGCAGCGCCGCGCCGCCCCATTCGCCGCCGAGGCCGATGCCCTGGCCGAAGCGCAGCACGCACAGCAGCACCGGCGCGAGCGTGCCGATCGCGTCGTAGCCGGGCACGAAGCCGATCGCGGTGGTCGACACGCCCATCACGAGCAGCGACGCGACGAGCGTCGACTTGCGGCCGATGCGGTCGCCGAAGTGCCCGAACAGGAACGAGCCGATCGGGCGGGCAATGAACGCGATGCCGAACGTGACGAACGCGGACAGCGCCTGTGCGGTCGCGGAACCATGCGGGAAGAATACGGGGCCGATGACGAGCGCGGCGGCCGTTGCGTACACATAGAAATCGTAGAACTCGATCGCGGTGCCGATGAAGCTCGCGAACACGATGCGCCGGTGGCTGACGGCGCCGGCCGAACCGGTTGCGTGAGCAACGGTCGGGGGGGATGCGGACATGGATGTCTCCGTTTTGTCGTTGGGGCGGTCGGCCGGGGGTGCGGCCGGACAGGCGGGCGCCTGCCGGGTGCGGCCGAGCGGATGATGCGGGTGCGGCGGATGCTGCGGATGACGCGAGGGCGGCGTGGACGCGCGCCGTGACGCGGACGTCACCCGCCGGTCGACGATGGAGACGGGTAGGTCGCCGCCGCCCGGTGCCGGCGTGGTCGGCTCGCGTGCCGGGTGGAGCGCGCGAACGCGCGCGCGGCGTGATGGCCGCGCGGGTGCGGAAAATTATAGCCAGCGCCGCCGCAGGCCGGCAATCGCGCGGCGGCGGCGCGTCAGTCGATCGATTGCGCCTGCGCGGACGCCGTGCTTTGCAGCTGGAAGTGGCCGTCGTCGTTGAAGAGCCAGCCTTCCATCAGTTCGAGCCGGCCGTTGCCGTCGAGCAGCCGCGACGGCGGCGCCGGCAGCGGCGTCGAGCGGCGCAGCGATGCGAGGGCGAGCGCTTCGGCCTCGCTGTCGCCGTTGCTGCGATAGACGGACGCGTTGACGAGACGGCCACTGCCGTCGACGGTGAAGGACACGACGACGAGCGATCGGAGCATCGCCTGCGGCGTGCCGCGCAGCATGCCGGACGGATTGCGCTCGGCGACGCGGTGCGCGACTTCGACGCGATACTGGTCGAGGTTGCCGCTGCGGACGATCGACGGAATCGTCAGCACCGAGTGTAGCGACGAAGGGGGCGTGATCGTGCACGCGGCAAGCAGGGCGGCGACGGCCAGCGCGGCAACACGCAGCCGGGCGACGCGCGGACGGAGAGGGGGGCGCATGAGGTGACGGCCGGAAGGGACTATAAAAAAATGATAGGCGTCCCGGCGCGAGACGATATGGGGAGAAACGCATAGCGCGCGACGCCGGACACTGCGTTCGCCGATGATGACGGCCGGGCGGTCGCATCGCGATGTAACGCGACGCGTGGCGGCTGCGTGCGTGGCGCAAGGTTGAAAGGCACGGCACGCCGCGATCGTCCGGCCGGTGCGCACCGCGGCCAGCCGGCCGCGCGATCGCCCGCGAGGCCTTTCACCGGGTTCAGAAGCCGTGCGTGACGAGCGACAGTACCGACAGGTCGGGGTGCGTGCCGTCGATGATGCTCTTGCCGATGTGCACGGCTTCATGGACGGCCTCGTCGACGGTCGCGAAGCTTTCCTCGCCATCCGCGTGAAACGCCACGGCATGGCCGGGCAGCGCGGGGTTCGCGCCCGGATGGCACACGTAGCCGGTGTAGGTATGGCGCGTGTCGCTGCCGGGCGCGGCGGCCGGCACGACATGGATCTCGAAGCCTTCGTAATCGACGGGTTGCGTCGCGCTCGACAGTTCGGTCATGGCGATCTCCGTGTGCCGCGCGCAGGGGTGGCGCGTGCGGCATCGAGTACGCGGCGGCGGTCGTGTCGCCGTGTTGAACGAATTCTAGGTGATCGCGGGGCGGGCCGGGAGGCTTCCGGCGCGGCATTCGGGCACGTTCCGTCCCGATTGGAAGCGGCGCGTGCGAGGCTGCGTCATGGCTTGCAGCGCGCATCCTTGCGCTGCACGACGATGATCACCGGGTATTTCTGGCCGTGGTCGAGTTCCACGCGCGCGACGACGGTGAGCGTCGCCGGATCGGAATCGTCGTACACGCTGACCTGTTCGTTGCGCAGGTAGGTGACGCCGGTGCAATTGGACGTGCGTCCGTCGTCCGACACCTTGCACTGAAGATCGTTGTCCTTCAGGTAGTTGTACGGTGCCGGGCTCGCGAGGTATTCGCTCAGGCCGCGCGGCGAACCGCCGACGCCGCTGACGGTTGCGATCGCGCACGATGCCTGCGCGCCGCTGCCGGACGCGGTGTCGGCGGCCGCATGCGTGCTGACGGCGGCCAGCATGGCGACGAGCGACGAGACGATGAGGGGCTTCATGAAGTGGGTTTCCCGTTTCGCGAATCGGAGCGCGGGATTGTAACGGCATCCGGCGCGACGCGTCGGAACGTGAGGAGCACGCACGCACGGGCAAACCGCCAAACAAAAACCCCGTCATTCGATGAATGGACGGGGTTGGGCGAACTTCCTGGCGGAAGCGGTGTCCGCTAAAGATCCTTGTAGGTAAAGGATTTGGAAGGTATTCGTAGAATTGACCCGCCAACCAACCCACCAAAAAAGCGACCAAGTTGGCCGTCCTTGCTTGACAGACCTGTTTACGGCACCGTAAACGGCCCAATAAATCTACGGGGATCGCCAAACATGAAGTGTCCGCATTGCGCTGTCGAGGTCCACCCGTCATTGCAAGACGAAAAGGTGAGCGGGGGGCCGCATTGGTGGAACAAGATCGGATTCCACCAATGGCAGCTTGCATATATGACTTGTCCAGCTTGCAATGATGCAATTATCTACTTGTATGGTCAGGCTGCCGCACCTCATCCTGAAGTTGGCCCGGTGCTCGTCTACCCCAAGTCCTCTGGACGTCAACGCCCGCCAAAAGAAGTTCCGGCACATATTGCTGAGGATTTCCATGAAGCGTGCGCAGTGCTGGGTGATAGTCCAAAAGCCTCTGCGGCGTTAAGCCGACGCTGTCTTCAGCTCGTTCTGCGCGAGAACGGCTTTGCGCAGAAGGATTTGGCACCAGCTATCCAAGCGGTGCTGGACGCGAAAATCCTTCCCGCAGCATTGGCCGATAACGTAGACGCGATCCGCAATATCGGAAATTTCGCTGCGCACCCAATGAAGGACTCAAGCACCAACCAGATTTTGCCCGTGGAGCCGCACGAGGCCGAATGGAACCTGGATGTGCTCGAGGAGTTATTTGATTTCTTCTACGTGCAGCCCGAGAAAGCGCGCCAGCGTCGAGCAGCGCTAGACGCAAAACTCGGCGCTGCGGGCAAACCACCGATGAAATAACAGCCATGAGGCATGTTGCGTGCACGAAGTCTTCGTGGTGCAAATCGCGCCAGCTGCAAACCAGGATCCGGTATAGCTCCGGTCGATATCCCCGGTGCGTTGGTCGATGTCAGGGCACGGGTAGTGGTGCATCGCTCCGCCAATGCAGGTAAGGCTTAGAACGATTTTTTGCGAGCGAAGTGGCGCGTGCGTCATGTCTGTGCTGAATCGCGGGCAACCGACCTTGCAACGGGGCGACGGAACAACCATGGACGACGTGATCGAATTCGAGCGAGCAGCGCTATACGAGGAGGTATGGGCTGATCCGGTGAGCACCGTATCGAAGAGGTACGGGATGTCTGACAATGGCTTGAGGAAGGTCTGCCATAAGTTGGGAGTACCGTTGCCGCCGCTCGGTTATTGGGCGAAGCTGCGCGCCGGCCAGAAGGTCAAACGGGCACCGTTGCCACGTCATGATGGCCAGACGGTGTTCTACGCTCAACCCGAGGCGTATACCCGTCGCGTCGCGGAGCCGGCAGATTGGACAGCGAGCCGGGAAGGGATTGAACGGGAGGAGGCGCGACCTGCGAGCCAGATTAAACCAACAGAGCACGGCGAGTGGTGTCATCGCCTAATCAAGGCACTGGCCAAGCGCTTGGCCGAAGTCGATCGGCAAATTGCGATCGAGAATAAACCGAGCCGCAATCCGTTTGGAGAGCCGAGATTCCATGAGGTCGAGTGGAAGGTGACCAAACCGGGCGGCATATTGGATGTCGGACCTGGTTACGCGGCCGTAGTCGTCACCCCTGATTCTCGGCAGAGAGCACTTTCGATCGCTGACGCGTTTTTCGTCGCAATGGAGGCGCGCGGATTCAAGGTGCGTCTCACGGACACGCATACGGTGATTGCTTGCAAGGACATCGCCATGCAGTTTCGATTGTCCGAAATGACCGAGAAAACGGTGAGCGGCGTTGGCTACGATAGGCAGCGGCCGCTTCGAAGACTGCGGATCACCATGCGAGAAAGCCTGCATGTTGGCAAGGAAATTCGAGCGCGAGATGAAGCCGACGTTACGCTTGAAGAGCGGCTAAATATGCTTGCCGCGCGATTGAGGATCGCTGTGCTTGGGTTTGACTCGCGCGAAGAAGATCGGCAAGAACAGGCACGGCAGATTACCGAAATGAGGCGCCGTATCGAGAATGCGACGTGGCACGATCAAACGGCAACGGAGGCGGCTCAACGAGAGAGAGCCGCCGTCGACGCATTATTCGCGGAGGCGGACCAATCTGATGCATGTGAACGTCGACGGCGCTACCTTCATCGGGTCGAACGCCTCGCGCAAGACCGAGGAATCGACGTCTCCGAGGCGTCCCAGATCGGGCAATGGCTAGCTTGGGCGCGAGCATCTTGCGACGTCCTCGATCCGATATTCTCTCGGGTAGCAGGGTTGGACAAAGAGGCCTAGCCATGGACGTCAGAAATGATCGTGTAGGGGACGACGCGCAGGCGAAAGAGCTTGCACACCGGCACGCAGCGCGGTCGTCACTCGAGCAATGGTGGGAGCGCTTGGCCCAACTGTCTTCTGCGTGGGATCTTGAGACGGTCAAACATCTCGTCGTGTTAAATGCGGCGGCTCTCGCTGGGGCAGCGACTTTGTTGGCGGGCGGGAGGTTGCAGCAGCCGAAGTGGATCGGTGCTGCCATATTGCTCGGATACGGGCTCGGTGTAGCCTTGGCAATTCTCAACATGTACCTCGTTAGGTTGAGCCTTGACAGGAACCTCAACGAGGTCAAGTCGCGCATGGCCGAGGTATACGACCTCACCAAGAAAATTGACCGGGCGTTTGATCCTCTCACCGCTGGAAGGAAAATCAATATCGCCGGCCAAACCTGTGGGTGGCTAAGCGCGATACTTGCCATTGCAAGCACGCTTGCAATCGGCATCAGTCTTGTCAATTGATCGATGTACGCGACCAGCGGCTACGCGCGCAACTGAGCGCATTCCTTCAGCGCAGCGGATCGACGCTCGTCGATATAGATCGCGAGATCCTGTATATGAACCCCCTTGGCCGACTTCTGCGATCTTTCCATTCTGACGAGGGGAATGGCGATCTCCCCAGCATTCACTTTGCGGACAAACTGTGCAACGGTGAGATGTGAGAAATAGTCGCGGCAGACGAGTTCGACCGAGACGATCGCCGTCGCGCCGTATTGGGCCATCAGTAGGAAGGCAGTGTTCATGGTCCTCGGTGTCAGTTGATTGACGCATGAGAGTGATTCACCGATCATGCGCTCCGCTGTTCGATGACTTGCCATTACCGTCATGCGGAAATGGTCGCGTAGACAGTTTGAGCTTCCTGTCGCAATGTCTGGATCCGGTCCAGGACCGTTCGCGCTTGCTCCTTTCTTTTTGAGTCAAACTCTTGATATGGGCTATGTACGCCATCAAAAATAAGCCTGGCTTCCTTCAAACAGCTACGGATTGCGACCAACGCTTTGATCTGATCGTCATGCAAGGCCGGTTGCTGGAGCAGCGAGGAAATACGAGGCAGCAGGTCTCCCATCGACTCTGCGAATATCCCAAGCTGCGGGTGGTCGGGCAGCGGGAACCCATAGTGGCGAGGTGGCGAATCCGGCGCGAGTTGCAGCGTGCCGACGAGTTCTTGGATCGCCTCTTCGCATTCGATAGCGATCAACCGCAGCGCGCCGGCATGCGCAAGCGTTGCTATGCGCCGATCGTCAGCACGCAGCTTCGCTTCCCGTCTTGACTGCAATGTAGGAAACAGAAAGGCAGCGACAACGGCGAGTGCCCCGCCAATGGCTTGTGCCCAGCCCGCAAGGCTGGCGTTAGCGCTTTCGCTCATCCACGCGATGACGGAATGCATCACACCCATGACCGATCGCTCCAAGCATTAAAGGCATAGATGCTAGCTGTTTGCGTTTCGATTCACCAGACTGTAAGCGCCTCACGCCGACCGTTCGCGATCGCTCGCTCGCGGATGGCAAGCTATTGATAGCGCGTTGATGAGTACTCGGTAGACGTTGCGGAGATCAGGTTATCGCTGAGAGCGGAGCGGATCGCGTGGCCAACTTGGCGGCCACATCCCAAGGCAGCGGTTCATCGATGCAGTTGACCGATGCTCATTCATCACGTCGCGCTCGCTGATGCCTGTCTGGCGATGGGGCTGACCATCGATCTAGCGAGGGCCGAACAACGGAACCGGCGCGTCGACGAAGATCGCGATCTGTGCGGCGTCTGTTCGCGACTTGCTAGCGTAAGCAAACTCCCGCTCCACCAACACGTCCTATACTGCGAGTTTTTTGGGGAGGAGAGATCAATGCGCGCCCCGTTTCAGATCCTTGCCATTCCTTATCGTGTCGGCTGTAAAGGGTCGACGTTCGCCGCCCTCAAACGTTCTGACGATGGACATTGGCAGGGTGTCGCTGGCGGCGGAGAAGTTGGTGAAACTCCGTTCCAGGCGGCAGTCAGGGAATGCCAGGAAGAAGTCGGCGTTGGCTCACGCAGCAGGGTTCGATCGCTAAAAAGTCGGGCGTCGATTCCTGTTGAGCACTTCACCGACCGCGGACATTGGCCGACTGACATGTTTGTCATCCCCGAATATTGCTTCGGGCTGGACTGCACAGACAAGGAGCTTGTTCTATCAAGCGAACACGTGGACGTGCGTTGGGGAACATATCGAGAGATTAATGCGCTACTGCGCTGGGATTCAAACAAGACAGCTCTCTGGGAACTCAACTGTCGTGTCACCAAGGAGTAGTCTGCCCTTGCTACGGACGGTGAACGTAGATACAAACCTATCGGCCGTCGTGTTGCTCGCTGTAGACGACCCAGAACCGGTAAGTGGCTCGGCCCGACCGTTTACCCTTTCGCGCGCGCGTGAGGCATGATGGTGATGTCGTGGAGGAGTCCGTGTTGATCACGAGCGATCGTGTCCGTGATCGGCGATCGTGGGCACGATCCATCTAAATCTATCCAGATCTACTTGGTTGAGAGTGTGGGCGGGGTGACGGGGTTCAGTTTGTCAGCCACGTTCCAGGGCAGCAATTCGTCGATGCGAGAGATCTTGTGATCAGCGATGTCGGTCAGGACGTATTCCAGGTAGGCACGCGGGTTGATGCCGTTGAGCTTGCACGTCCCGATCAAGCTATACATCGCGGCGGCCCGCTCGCCCCCGCTGTCGGAGCCGACGAACAGATAATTTTTGCGTCCGAGCGCGACACAGCGCAAGGCGTTTTCGGCGAGCACGTTGCTGATCTCGGCTCGACCGTCCTCGCAGTAGAACGTGAGGGCTGCCCAGTGGTTCAGCGAGTAACTGATCGCCTTGGCGAGCGCGGACTTCGTCGACAGCGGCTTGGCAATGGTAACGCTCGTGCGTGGGTGGTCACATCCACCGGGAATTCCTCAGCGGCTCCGGTGACAACCCGTCGAATGCCGATTTAAATCTGCAAGAGGGGGCACGGTGCAGTCCAGTTCAGCCCGGTGCTACGAGCAGGTTTAGCGCAACCGGCTTTCTATGGTGCGACCAACTCAAAGCAAAAGCCCGCTTGCTGTCGCAGAGCGGGCTTCGATGTTGGTTGCGGGGATAGGATTTGAACCTATGACCTTCGGGTTATGAGCCCGACGAGCTGCCAGACTGCTCCACCCCGCGGCGCGAAGTGTACGTGGACTGCCGCGCCACGTCAAACTGAGCTAGCACTTTCTTACGATGCCTGTTCGGCGTTGCCATCGCACAGCAGCCGAATGTCGTCACCGTCAAGCTGGGGGCGAAGCCGAGGAACTGCGCAGTCCGCTCGACACGCGTCCACAGCGTCTCCCTAGAAAACTCGAAGCCGATCGTCATGCATTGAGATGCGCGAAGATGCGCCCACCGCAGCGCGCGTAATCAGCGAGTGCTTCTCCGAACGTTAGACTGTCGAGTCGGACGAGCGTCAGACGTGCAGCGCTACAAGCATTCCATTTTTTGATGGTTTTGAGCAGATTCATATCGACTTTATGCCGCTGCGTGGTTATTTGAAGTCGCCTGCTACAATAATGTGATGGAGAATGATCCGGGCAGTTACCTTTGCTACTTATTTTGAAAAGTTAAAAGGGTTTTCCCGATATTCAATGGGCGGAAATTTGAGAGCATATTAATGACTCTCTTGCGGTGGTTCCAGTGGTTGTTCGCAAGAGACAATCTAAACATATTCTCTTGCGGGGCTAACGATGGCGACAAGACATCAAGTTCGGTGTATCAATAAAACGAATCGGGCAAGTCGACACGAGGCAATTTCCCATATCGGGGGGCAGAACGCCGACGGCACGAGATGGAAAATTACCGAATCCGATGCGATTTCTGGAATCGAGACGGGAAAATGGCAGTTTTACGTAAGTGGCGGTGGTCAAACGGCGGATGTCGTTATCGCTAAGACTCCCGAGGGGCGAAAGTATTTGAAGACCACGCGGGATACAACGACCCTGGACAATTTGCTTAGTTTGCCAGAATGCCCATGAGCCTCTATCACCGGTCTTGACGGTGGGGACTTCGCTGGAGGCTTCAATTTCAGATCCGCTGTCGTTCAAGAAGCGGCCGTAAATCGGCCGCCATCATGTTGCGCAACTCATCAACAAGCTCGCGAATGATGGCTTCTGCGCCTGCTGTTCCGACCAGTTCGGCAACTGGGCCCACGAGTCGATCTAGACCCTTATTGATGCCGCTCTGGAGAGAGCGGATCACTCGCCGCATCTCCTCGGTCTGCACCAGTTCGCCGCGATCACGCCGAAGCTTGTCCTCGAGTATCTCGGCCTGAACTGCATCGCGCCGTTGTCGAGCCGAATGCTCGCCACGATGCTCGACGGTGGCCGCGCGAGGCAGTCGACCAGTCGGACGGGTGATCGCATCGAGCTCCGTCGATCCGCCCCACGATACCGCGCCGCCTAGGTAGGCAGCCACGTCCGCCGTATCGAATCGCCAACCGCCGCCTTTCACGCCGCGGGATGCGACCGGAAAGTGAGGATCGGTCTCCAATCGCAAATCGAGCTTTGGCCGCGACCATCCGAGCAACCGGCACAACGCGCTCTTACTCACGAGCGCGCGCTGCGCGTCAATGCGATCTGAGTCAATCGTCATGCTCGTTCTCGACGTTGGTGACTGGCGCCCCCGAACGCAATGACGCCGCGTCGGAGTCGATGGCGGATCCGATTCGACCGAGCGTCACGCCGAGCTCGGCCACGAGATCGGCAATGACGCGATAAAGCGCGCGCGCATGTGCCAGGTCACGGCAGAGGTCCGAGCCGGCCTCCGACGACATTGAAAGCGCACGCGTTCGCCCCGATTTCGACGGGCGCGGGGTCGAGCCGGCCGCCTCAAGGTACGCGATCACGGCCGGCAGATCGAATCGCCAAGGCTCGCCCTGTTTGCCGCAGTGCAGCACAGGAAAGGAAGCGTCGCGCTGCAGCCGCCGATCGAGCGCCGGTCGCGACCATCCGAGACGAGTGCATAGCGCCTTTTTCCCGACGATCTCGCGCCGATTTTCGGGCCGACTTGTCAGGTCCGGCGTTACACGGTCCGTCGACGTTACAGCATCCATAACCACTCCTTCGTTCCTTGATGCACGGGCGATTGCAGCGATTTTGAAAATTTCTTTCCAGATTCCTTACAGCACGAACGTTGCGATTTCGCTCCGACTTGTAAGGTGTTTTTTTTCCTCAAAAGAACGGGAAGAACGGGCGCGCGCAGTGCCCGTGTTCCCGGCAGGGCGGGTAAGGACCCGCCCGGCCTGCCGAGGAGGGGTGAGGGCGTCGAAGGGCCCGGAGGCGCAGCTTCGAAGGGCCAATTTCCACCCCGCGCGGTCCGTTTTTGCAGACAAGTCGTGTTAATCATGGATTCAAGTGTCGATGCGGGTTTGCGGAGTGCTGTTCGCCACTTTCTCGCCACTCTGTTCAGGGTTGATTTGCAGGCCGGCAATCCGGGCGATGGACGCCTGTGCGAGTGCCGCAGTGGCGAGATTGGCTTCGAGGTAGCGCATGGTCGTCATGGGATCCTTGTGGCGCATGACGCGCTGGATGGTTGATACCGACGCACCGTTCTCGCTCAACAGTGTCGCGAATGTGCCTCGGAGCCTATGCGGCGTGATGCCAACCAACTGGCAAGCCGCGTTAGCACTGCGCAACACGGGACGAAGGAAGCCCGAGCGATAGGCTTGGCCGCGTCGACGGGTGACGATCAAGCCGACCGGTTGTCGGCGTGTGCGTAGGTAGTCGATGAGCCAGTCCGACATTGGAATCGGATCAGCCTCACGGCCTTTGGTAACTCCTGGCGTGTAAGTGCCGCGTTCCCAGTCGATCCAATCCCATCGCGCTGTGATGATTTCGGATTCCCGCAGACCGAGGCCGAACGCGAGCCGCACCGCGATCGACAGTCCTGGACAATCGAGGGCGTAGTCGTCGACGGCAGCAAGCCATTCCGCGACCCGCGAAACGGGCAATGTGGCACGTGGCCTTTTCTGGACCTTTAGCGCCTTCACTGACCAAGGAATGGTGGGCATTACGTTGCGTCTCACTGCCCATTTGCAGACGACCTTGAGCAGGTTCAGCCAGTGATTCACGGAAGCTGCGGCATGGCTGCGCCGATGATCCAACATCGCGGTTTCGACCAGCGGCGTTGTCAACTCGTCGACCAAAACATCGGCCAATCCGTACAAATGCAGACGCCCGAATGTTTCGACATTTCGTATATAGGCATGGCTACGGATGGTTTCATGTGCGGCCAGCCACTCCCGGACCAGTTGACGAAGGGTGGGGACCAGAGCCCCGCGCGCCCACAGGCGCGCGTGGCGATATGCACACTCGGCAACTGCTTCTGCGCGATGCTTGACCGTTTCATGCGTCGAACGTTGTATCCGAACTCCATCGATCTGGAAGCGGTAGTGCCAAACACTGCCGACTCGAAAAAGCGGGAATTTCATATTTCCGATCACGGCCTACGATGACGCCGTGGAAGAGCACTGACTGAGCGTTATTACGAGCGCCCTGCCGGCGTAGGCCAGGCAGCAGCCAACTCGCTCGGAATCGTTGCGAAATACTCTTGCCAACGTCCGTCGTCGCTTGTGACTGTTCCCTGGTTCGGAAACGCTTCCTCATTTTGCGGGCCAGTAAATGCTGAAATGATGGTTTCTTTGGTTCCATCGCTGAACTGCACATAGATCGTGACCATGTCAAATCCTTAGATTTCGTATCGCTCACAGTTTGCGCCCCAGGACGGAGCACCTGACGATGACGTAAGCGTGTAATAGATCGTCTGCGGTTGACCGATCAAGACATCGAAGCTCCCCGCAATTCCTTGTGCTCCGGTGAACGTCCCTCCGACGGTGGATTGATCCGATCCAGCGGCATCAGCATAAATTCCTGCGTTGACGGTCGATGCCACTCCGGTGGTGAAGGAGCTATATCCCTTCACACGAACAGCGTTTTTGGGGAATGCTGTCGTGGTATATGCCTGTGGAGTCGAGGATCCTGACGACGTCGCGATGATCGGCCGATTGACAACAGAGATCATGCGGTTACGTTGAGTGATCTGAGCGAACTGGCGTCCAGCATTGGTCGGAACTACGCTTACGAGCGCTGAGCCGGAGAAACCGGGAGGCATATTGGCACCCGCATATACATTCGGGGCAATAGTTGTGGTCGCATCCGTCGCTAGCAACGCAATACCGTCGTCCGGGTAGGTTATCGGGTCGGACGCATGTTGAGCCGCCTTGGCAGGACTATAGATCGCATATAGAGCCACGAATCCCGACACCGGAGCGCTGCCGGTATCCATTCCCCCAGGACCTGTATTCCCGATATTGATCGACTTGCTGAACGATCCGAGAACGTACTTCTTACTGCCCAAGGCAGTTCCGACCACCAGTTCGTCTGCAGTCAGCGTTGCACTCGACGACGCGGTAGGGATCGACATCGCGAGATTTCGCATGCTGCCAACCACAGGCGCAGATTGGGTGATCAACGCCTGAATCGCGGCGGCTATCTGAGCGTTGTTAGTTCGGTCAGGCGTAATGCCCGCCATCCTTAGGATGGCGATAAGCTCTTCCTGGATCGCGTTGAACGCATACGACGGCCAACGTGTCGCGGGCACGTTCGAGGCCGGATTTCCGTCCGTCGCAAATTGAGGTGTGCCGGTCGCCGGAGCGGTATCTGCCTGTGCTTGAGGTACCGAGTTTGCGGCAATGAGTCGATCCATTAGGACTTCTCCGAGAGTTTTTGCTGATCGTTCTCCGTCACTTCATTGAACGATTCGTTTTGCACACCCCCGTTACCGTTGAATGGATCTCCGAAGGTGATGAGGCCCACTTTGGTATTCGCCAGTGCATCGTCGTTCGACTGATCCGTGCTCATAGTGTCCATTGCAAGGTCCTGTGAGTGATGAGGAAGTTCTGCCGCCCGCCGCGAGCCGTGCCTGATGGGCGTGAATCAGGAGGTGGCGCTCGCTTCCAGGAGCGTCGGCAGATGCCGGTGTTTTTCTGAGCTGGCCTACCGCCGGCTGAGACCGTAGTACGTCGCCTGTCTGCGGCTGCTTAGCTATCGTTCACCGGAATAGCGGGGCCCATGTTGATTTCAGCGGGACGTGCAGAACGCGCGCCGCCAGGCTCCCCAAATGACCATGAATTTCCAGTTTTGTGCTCTTTACTGCGCTCCTGACGCCGGTCGAACTCTTCCTCCGACCGACGAATGCGCTCGGCAGCTTCGTCGAACCGTTGTTGTTCGCGAGCGCTTCTCTGCCGAGTCTCGGTTTGCGGCACCTTGGCGTGCGGCGGCATGAACGCCTTGTGGCTTTGCAGCGCTTTGGTGGTCGCGGCAATCTCGCGAAGCGTCAGATCAGCCTGCTCGGGCAGGCGAGTTGTGTCAGGAATCGGTTTGAGTAGATTGGCGCGGTGGTTGCGCGGCGACATCAACTGCAGGTCACTGAACCAGGACCGATCGAGACCGCCAGGAAAGCAATTGTCGATCGCTTTCGCCGCACTGAGGATGGGGAAGAGCGCATTGTTGAATGCCTGCACGAGGTCCTCCTCGAGCGCCGTCAGGAGTCCAGCGCGCACCGCTGCAACGGCCGCTGTGAACTTCGCCTTCGCGGCATTGACCGCTTCATCGGCAGCCCGCGCCATTTCGATCAGCATTTCGCGCGCCGCCATCTGGCGCTCGATCTCGCGCTTCTTTTCGGTGACGTCGAGTGCTGCCTTGTCAGCTGCCTTTACGGCCTTAGTCACGTCGGCCTTCGAGGCGTTATTTGCTGCAGACAGCGCCTCGCACTGGATCGCTTCAGCCTGAAGGCATGCCGCCGTGCGATCGAGTTCCGGCAGAGCTGCATTTGCCTGGTCGAGATTGTTGCAGCATGAGGTGAACGCGAGATCGGCGTTAGCGCGGCTTTGGATTGCAGCGCGGACGTCGGCAATCGCCGCTTCGAGCTGCACATTCGTGCGAAGGGCCTCGTGGAGGTTCATTGCTGGATCTCCTGCATCACCGTACCATAGCGCGCTCGAACGCGGCATCCCAGCCGGGATGGAGCTTCACGCGTCCGGTGGTGCTGTCTCGACGAGATCCAGCTCGATTGCTGTCTGCGACATCACGGGCTGCCGAAGCGACCGCCCCCCAGTGTTCGGGGCGACGACGAGAAACGATTGTGGCTCGCTTGTTCACGCTGTTCTCCTCCCGCTGGTTCGAGCGATGTGCTCAAGGTGGCCAGCGGATGGAGGCAGGTTGGAGCGTCATACATGTGTGCTGCAACTTCACACATGCGCGTGTGCGTCATTTGGTATCAAGGGGGACGCGGCTGGATCTGCCGAACGGATCATTACTCCACATGTCCCATTTGTCTCGACTTCCTGCCGCGGGCACTGGCATGGTGGCTTCGGTTCGCTTCAATGCTCGATCGATTACAGTCAGCGAGCGACCAAAGGCGGATGCCGTACGTTTTCGATATTTGCCGCCGCCCGCGGCGACAAGGTTGTCGTGATATGTCCGAATAGCGCTATCGCGGGCTGGGCCGGGCGGCATATCTTGACGTCCGATGCCGTCTATTTCGCCAGTGGACGCCTCATTGACCAACGGCCCATCGGATGGGCAGTCCTCCGGGGATTCCACGGAGATGCCGGTGCCAAGGGTTGCTAGCCAGTCGTTTAGATCAGCTGTGCTGATAAGGCAGCAGCGGAACATGACCGCGCCCGCGAGATCGCGATATTCGATCGGCAGCCGGGTAGGGGGATCGCGGCCAACGAGTCGACCGCAGCAGAGATCGTCGAACAGCTTCTCTTCGTAGCACCGTGCTGTATCCGCGCGCAGTCCTTCATCGTCCGGATGAAGCTGCGCAGAAATCAGGAGCGCCGCCTTCGCTGGGGTGAAAAAATCGGGAGGCGGGAGCGGGCAATAGCTGCCAGCGATATCACAGGCGCCCACTGTGACGGTAGCACCGATTTCGGCCGGGATGCGTCTTTTCGGTTTTCGTGGTCTCATGTTTCTATCCATCAATTGACGGCGTGCTGCTTAGCGGAACGCTGCGCGAGGCGAGAGAGTTACGGAGGCTCGATGGTCCATCATGGGCGTTAGCGACTTTGATGCCCCGACGTCGCAGCCAATACTGCTGGCCCCATCGTTCCGCTTGTTGAGAACGTCCGGGAAACGAACGGACGACGATTCAGCTTCGTCCGGATATAGCTTGGCTGCGATACGGTCGCCAGCGTCGGCTCGCGTGAGAAATCTGGGGGCGCCGCTGGAGTTGCCGCCAGCACCGCCGCACGCGCGTTCGCGAATGTAATGCTCATGTGCGTCTCCTATTCGGCTCACTATTTGCACGTGTCGATATCGAACGGAAACGCGATATGCTAGAAACCTCGACCGTCGATAGAGACTATGAAAAAAATCCATTTCCGTGGGCGGGTACTTCCTAGCCAGCCACAGGTGTCTATTAACTACCGGCCATCCATCAAATGGAGGGATGTGGATTGGGGCGTCGCGCTCGAGTTTTTGTTTCGTATCCAAAATTCCAGTGTAGACGTCGAGTGTCAACTCGAAACATGGCTTCCAGAATACTTTCCACAAGTACATCAACGTGCGCTCGACATTTGCCGAGCGCAGGTCGACGTGATCGCGTTCAGCCAAGGAATCGGACTTACAGTAATTTTCGACACATTCATCGATCCCGATGGAAGGACAACTTCGATTGCGCACGCAAATCCCGAGCTCGCCAGTCTCTGCACGGCATATTCATTGGAACATCGCTTCGATGACGTTTGCCGTACGGTTATTGGGCAGCCGTTATTGTTTATGGCCCTTCGCGAGTTAATCACAGCCATTTCGCTTCCGCATGTCTCGCTTGTTGAATGTGCTCGCGCAATGGATCGCTTGAAAAATTTGATCGCCACACCCGGCTCTAGCCCCAAGTCCGCCTGGAACCAATTGCGCGACGTACTGCACATTGACGAGGCCTATCTGAAGTACATCACTGATGCGTCGGCTGACCCGCGTCACGGGCAACCAGGCCACACGCCGGGTGCAGTGACTATGGAAGTCACACGACGTGCCTGGACGATCATGAATCGGTATCTGGAGTACCTGCTGCAGGGAGCCGTTCCGTTGGATCCAGATAGATTTCCAACCCTTGGTCGATAAAGCATGAGGGCAGTGCAATCGGTTTCCTCCGGCGCGTGCTGATCAGCCGTGACCGTGCTGGCGGCGAAGCCGCGCGCGCAAATCGGTAGTTCGGACTTTCCCTTTCATTCCTGTTATCGCTAGTGCGGCAACAGTGGCAACACCGGCAACAGCCTTACCAGACAGCCGTCTCCGCCGTTGCCACTTCGCGAATGACGTGGCAACAGTGGCAACGCCTACCGCCGACGATTAGATCTGAGAGGGGCAGACGGTTGCCGTTTGTTGCCACACGTTGCCATGCCATTTACTCCCTGATTTCCTTGCTGGTTGTGGTTGTTGCCTCTGTTGCCGGTTGTTGCCAGAAAAATCCGTTGCTACAGCGGATCAGCGTCAAGCTTCGCCGGGTCGATGTGATAGAGCCGCGGTGTGTGACCGTCCGGAGTCCGCGTCGTCTTCGATCGTCGGCCCGGATCGGTTGCGGCCAGCGCGCCCGCGCTCTCAAGCGCCTTCAATGCGCGCTCAAAGTCGTGGCCCTTCAACGCTTCGCGCAAGCCGCCGGCCTGGAACAGATAGAGACGGCGTTCGAATTCCTGTTTCCAGAAGCCCGCACGGTCGCGGACAACGTCAACACTCCCATCGATATTCGAGAAGCGGCCTTCTGCATGTCGGTCGATGAAATCGGAGACGGCGCGCAGGATCGCGACGTGTTCGGCGCTATGCCCGTTCGTGCCGCGTCGCTGGCGCCACAGTCCGAATGCATGCTTTGCCGCACGCGTTGCTGCGCCAGACTCCCACGGAACGATTTTCCATCGAGCCGCCAGTTCGCCGGCGAGTCCGCAAATTGCGAATGTGCGCGCCGCCCGGCGCTCTTGGCCGTCTACTGCGAAGCTTTCGAGGATCGGCTGCAACTCGTCTGACAGGTTCATGCCGCTCTTCAGCGCCTGCACAAGAGCTTCGACGAAGAGAGGGCCCGCATGTCCGTAGTGCCGGGCAGCGAGATTCCGCACCTCGTCAGACAATGCGGCGCCGGTCGCGCGTCCACGCAGGTTGTCGAATAGACCGAATTTGCCCTGTACGGGCACGTCGAGGATCCGAAGTTCCTGGCCCGTCTTCGCCTCGATGCCGCCCGCGCTCATCCGCCCAGCGATCGTCAGCTCGCCTGTCGAGAGCAAAAAGACGCGCCAACGGCTCGCCTGACGGGCTTCGCCATGCCGGTTGGCTCGCGTCTTACCCGTGCCGTTGATAAGCGCATACGCTGCCTCGTAGAGGCTCTTCGGATCGATTTCGCCGAGCTCGTCGAGTGCCAGAAGCGTGTCAGAGTGCAGCGAGCCTGTTCCCTCCAATCCATTCGCCGTTGCGCGCCAGGTGCGTTTGAAGGCCGGGCCGCCCCAGACGCTCACTGCGGCATGCAACGCAGTGGTTTTGCCTGACGACGAGTCGCCGTAGATATGCACGCCGCCACCGTCGATGTTGAGCGGCCCGAGGAGGGGACCGGCCAGCGCTGCCGAGAAGGCGAGCATCAGGAGCGGATTGTCGACCGCCAGTGCCGCCAGGTCGCGCCAAGCGTCGAACGTGCCGGCACTCGCGTAGGGCGCAGTGCGCCCGGACGCCTGGAACCATATGTCGTCGGCGCCGATCACGATATCCGGCAGCACGAATGCATCGCCGCTCCAACCCGTGATACTCGCCGCCCGCATACGGGCAGCCGGCATCTGAGCGGCGACGTATCGCAGGATGGCATTCTTGTCGTTCAGATCGAATATCAGGCCCTCGCTGAGCAGCACGCCGCGAGCTTCACTCCCGTCGCCGGCCAGCATCGACATAGGCATCGCCCATTTCTTGCGCTTGCCGGCGGGTGACAGGATTTCGAGCAGTCGTCCGTATTCCGCATCCTCGCCGTTGCTCGTCGTCGCGAGCACCCGGAGAGGCGTCGAGATCCATTTGTCGATCAGCACGGGCGGCGCATCGTTCTTCTCGGCCTTCGTGCCGTGCCAGTAGACGCCTGGTTTCACCTTCCGGCCGCCGATTTCCTGCCAGTCCTCGTATACGCGGTAACAGGGGCGATCTTCGAGCCCGGGGAAGTTGCTCCGTGCCGATGTTGAATCGGCCGAGTCGATCGTGTTATCGGTGGCCGGGGCGGCTGCTTCAATCGCTCGCCTGACGGTATCCGCGCCGAGCAGCAGGTGCATATCGTTGAAGTCCGTTGCGTCATCCGACCGACCATCACCAAAATTCGGAAATGCGACCGCGCCGCCCACCGCTCGCGCGGCTTCGAGGGCCTTTTCCTGACCGTTGCCTATGTCGCCGAGCAGTACGAGTTCAGCGACGGGATATCTCTCGGCGAGAGCGACGGCCGCTTTCTGCATGTTCCCGCATGACAGCGCCGCGACGGCCGGGAGCCCGGTACATAGGTGCGCCGACAAGGCTGTCGCGCAGCCTTCCGCGACGAGAATGCGCTTCGATCCGGAATCCGGCGCCGCCGCGATCCAGTACCCACCCGATTTCACGCCGCCGGCGAGAGCCGATTTTCGACCACCTTCGTCGATCATCTCGAGGCTAGTCACTGAGCCGGCCTTCTCGACCTGGGCGAGCAGGACACGGCCGGCAAGACAATGCGCCGATGACTTCGGCGCATATCCGGCCAGGGCGGTGAGCCGCTGTACTTCTATCTCGCGGAGCGTATCAACGTTCGGAAGGCCTTTGCGGAGAAGATATGGATGGTCGGGGCGCGCCGGGCTGGCCTTAGACCAGATCGCCAATGCTAGCGTCGCCGCATTGCGACCTGCTTTCTGCCGCTTCTCAGCATCCGCGGTGGCATTATGCGCTCGGCGCATACGACGTCGTTCTAGTTCGGCCTCGGCAACCACCGGGGCCTTGTGCTGCACGGGATCAAAGCCGTACTTCTTCGCAACGGCAAAGAGTGTTGCGATCGTGATTCCGCCGCTCACCTTCAGTGAGCGCCACGTGTCTCGCGCATCGGTTTCGACATACGACTGTCCGCCGCGGCTCCACGAATCGAACAGCTCGAAACCATCATCACCAAGGCCGCTTTTCAGCGCCATGGCAATCCGTACCCACGTGTCACGATCGATATCGGCTGGAACGACGGAAAGCGCCGCCTCGATGCGCTGGCGTTCGTCTATCACGGCATTCATAGGCCAGCCTCCAGCGAGATGCCGGCGCGCCGAATGACTGCGATAAACGCGTTGGCGTCGCCGATCGCACACACGGCCCCCTGTGCCAGTGCGTCGACGCGCGCGGACCGTTCGGCTCGCGACATCAACGTATCGAGCAAATCGGATGATTTGAAGCCGCCTGCAGCAGCTGCGCTGAGAATCGCCGCAAGGGCGATTCGGGCGCTGCTTTTGGCATTCATCGGCGCGAGCGGGGCCTCGTACGTTAGAAAGCCGAACATGAGAATGAGCTGGGCTGGAGTCAGGTATTCGCCAGAGCCGACATCGATCGATTGAGGGGCAATGCGGCGATCACTCATGCCGGACTCCCTTCATGTGTCGGGTAACGGTGGAGAAGCGCTCGGCGTTACCGTCAAACGTCGCTTGATGATCGCCAAACCACATTTCCCTGTCGTCGCACAACGTTTCCCCCAGTGATGCGAGGCGTGCTGCCAGCGATCCGGGCTCAGACGATTCCTTGATCGCTTCAAACAGCGATCGCATGTTCGCGAACGTTTCGCATGCGTGGAAGGCAGCAACGCTGGCACTTTCGAACACTGCGGCGATTTCCTTGACGTCAAGCGGCTCGGTTTCCGTTGCCACTGCCATGTGTTTCAGCGCGCCGCCGGATATAGCGCTCTGACGTGCATCAGCGATCTTAGCCATGACGAATCTCCGCATTCATGTTTTGGCAAAGGGTCGACGTGAAGACGAGCTCCGCACGGCCGATTTGATGCGCGAGAAGTCCCCGCGCGAGCGACGCGAGGTCAGCAATTGCGTCGTCGTTGTCGGATGCCAGCCGCTCGATTGATTCGAGGATGCTGGCGACTCGATCGAGAGCCTGCAGTGCCGTCGCCGCGGTGTCGTGGGTAGAGGACATTGCCCATGTCGGCGACCGGCGTTCGCTGCGCGCGATCGTCGCAATGTCAACGAGTGCGGCGCCGGCGATGTCGAGTGCGGAGGCTAAGCTCGGCGCAAGTGCAGCCGAACGAAGGGCGATACTGACTTTATCGGTGAGGAAATTCGAACACTGCGGTTGCTCGGGACGAGCGGGGATATGGCGCAACATGGTGCGGCCTCCAGAGACGGGTTGAGTAACCCGGCTCCCGACGCCAATCGGGGTGGCCGGGCACATGGCAGGGTTGGCGTACCGGCGTCTCTGGATACCGGCGTGCGCAAGCGCACCCCCACCAAGGCCCGACCATAGAAGATGGGACGAGGTGTACGGACGTAAAAAAACCGCACTGCGGCGGTTGTCCGCCAGAGAATCATTCCGGACGCCAATCCGGGCGGCTGTTGTCTCAGCCACGGGAAAAGTATACGCGCAGAGTTTACGAGCTGCAAGGTCTTTTTGTGGATCCACATCAGTTCACCCCCTTCGCGTCGAACGCTCGGCCGGCGATCATGAGCGCCTGGATGAGCTCGGCGAGCTGAGATGGATTGAGGGTGACGCCTTTCTGGCTCGGACGATATTCGCCGCCGCCGGCGTCGTACCAACAGCGAACATCGAGGAACTCACGACCGCGGAACTGACGGATCTGAACGCGCAGGCGTTCCGATGCACTCCGTTGCATATCCAGAAGATACCCACCGGGTTCCGACGGCGCGGTATCATTGCTGTGGGTCGTCTGGGTCGCGCTCTTGCCGGAGTCGCGGCCCTTTTCATTTTGGGTCGTCGGGATCGTCATGCATGTGCCCCCGTAAGAACCGCACGCAGCTCGCCGACGTTCCAAAGGGTAGAGCCACCGATCTTGCGAGGCTTCGGCAGTACGCCGCGACGGGATCGATTCCACGCGGTGGAAACGCTGCACCCACAAAGAGCGGCGACGACGTGCACGTCGACAGACGCAGCGTTGGGTAGGCTATCGAAATCCCTGAGCTTGTCTTTCGTTTTCATCCGTATCGACTCGAAAAGCGTCCGGAATTGGACGGGTCGATACAGCGTATTTTTTCGATTCTAGAATCCCAAGAGATCAACCTGCTATTACACGATCTCTGGCGACTAGAACGCGTGTTTTAGCAGCTAAACCACGTGCTGCGGTTCGTATGCAGGGACCTACTCAGCCGAAGGATCTTGATCATCGACCGGATTGGCTCGTTTCTCTGCGGAGATGAGTCGCGCCAGCTTGTCGTGAGAAAGAGGGATCCCCATCGCACGCAGTTTTTCCGCCGCACGGCTAGCAGACAATTTGTGGGGAACTTCGGCTCTCCATTTCTTGAGAGCCTCTTCTGACAGCTTTTTAAACGTAGCATTTCGCTTGCTTGAGCTGACCTTCCCAGGCGCGGCCTTTGCAACAATTTCGTCAGTGCACGTCTGAACGACACCACTCGTCATGGATGCGGCTGAAAGAGCACTGATCGCGGATTCCAAATCTCCAGCTTGTGCTAGTCGAAGAATGTTTCGCAAATAAACTCTTCCCAGCGCAATCGAGATCAGCAGCCGTCGCTTCGTTGTGCTTCTGCCGCACAGCTTATATAGGGCGGATATCGACTCGAGGGTGGCGATTTTTCCCACCGGAGTTTCTTGACTGAGACGTGCGTCCAGAAGTGCTTGGTCGATTAGACTTGCTCCTAGCGCGTCGAGCACCTTCGACGACGAGTCGTAATCCATCTTGAATACGGACTCGTATGAGGATCGATATTGTTGCGTGATTTCGCTTACTTCAATGTCGAGAGTTCTCAGCATCTTTTCATTCTGCCGAGCGATAGAGTCCACGTTTCGCCTCCCCATAAAGCTACGTTGGCCGGAAAATTAGATCGCGCCAGTCCGGCGATTTCATCTGTTTATGCCGACTTTCCAATCGGAACCACGCCGCCATCCACGAATGGCACTGAGATGAAGTTGGCCCAATCCGTCATCATGCGCCGGCGCTTCTCGAGTACATCGCCCCGCCAATAGGCCGCTTCCGTTGCATCGGTCTTGATGTGGGCGAGAGCAACCTCTGCGAGCTCGCGCGGATAATTGGTGTATTCGCTTGCCCAATCGCGGAACGTGGATCGAAAGCCATGCGGAGTTGCCTCGAGGTGCTGCCGACGCATCAGCTCCAATAGAGCCATGTCACTCAATACGCTGCCGGACCGCGGGCTGGGGAACACAAGATCCTGATCTTCGGTGCGCTCGATTGCCTTTAGCAGTTCAATGGCTGCCGGCGAGAGCGGTACGCGGTGCTCCTTCTTGGCCTTCATCCGCTCCGGCGGAACCGACCAGATACCGCGTTTGAGGTCGATTTCGCTCCATCTGGTGCCACGAGCCTCGCCGGATCGCGCTGCGGTCAAGATCGTGAACTCTAAACATCGAGCGCTGACGCCATCGGTCGCGCGCAACGCCTTCATGAAGGTTCCCATCTGAGCGATCGGGAGGGCCGGATGATTCCGCACTCGCTTGGTCCGCTTCGGGGCCGGCAAGAGCTTATCGAGATTGCCACGCCACGTAGCAGGATTGGTCCCGTCATCCCGGAAGCCTTTTACCTTGGCCCAGTCGAGGATGGCCTCCAGCCGTCCGCGCAACCGCGATGCCGTTTCCGTCTTCGTCATCCAGATCGGCTCGAGGACTTCCATGATGTGTGCGCGCGCGACATGTCGAACCATCAGGGTGCCGAGCTTAGGATAGGCATATTCGGCGAGCGTATTGCGCCATTGGTCGCCGTGCTTCGCGTTCTTCCACTCGGGTTCTTTGGCCTTGATGAACCGTTTGGCCGCAACCTCGAACGTGATCTCGAAAGCCTGGCTCGCCCTTAGGCGGCTCGCCGCCTCCTTGCGCGCGAGCACTGGATCGACGCCGCTTCGGATCTCATCGCGCATGGCTTGGGCCCGTTCATGAGCCTCTTTAAGCGGTACGCCGGGATAAGCGCCAAGGCCAATCTCGCGACGGTGGCCGCCCACGGTCGCGCGAAGTATCCATGAGCGCGTGCCGGTCGGAGAGATCTGCAGGTACAGGCCAGCAACTCGGCCTACTGCGTGCCAGCCGGGTGCCGACAGTCTCGAAACCGCTAGCGCGCCAAGCTCTTTTGCCGTTTTGGGCATGATCCAATCGAACTGTTCGCCGTGAGGCCCACCACGCGGGGCCTTTGCGAGTTCGGCGGAGGTTTTCCGGGAGCGGCATAGCGCCGCCAGTGCGCGAGTCCAACCCACCAACCGACCCACCGAAAACTTTACGACTATTCCGGACGGATCGCAATGAATCCGGATGGTTCGAGTTTTGAGGTTTGTCGGGAAACCCTTTTGTGGTAAGGGTTTGGGCGATTGATTCGGATGAATCTGGACGGGCGCGGATGGGTGATCTGGCGGAAGCGGTGAGATTCGAACTCACGGACAGTTTCCCGTCGCCGGTTTTCAAGACCGGTGCCTTAAACCGCTCGGCCACGCTTCCACACGAGGCGGCATTGTAACCGAAATGCCGCCGCGTTCATCCCGTCAATCGTCACGCAGGAACAATTCCTGCAGGTCGTTGAGAAAACGCTGGCCGAGCGGTGTCGGCGCGATCTGCGCGAAATCGCGCGCGATCAGCCCGCGTCGCTCCGCTTCCTGCAGCGCCGGCTCGATCGTGCTCATCGGCAGGCCCGTACGCTCCGCGAAACTGTGCACGGGGAAACCCTCGACGAGCCGCAGCGTGTTCAGCATGAACTCGAACGGCAGGTCGCGGGCGCCGACTTCGCGCTCTTCCTGCACGGCCGTGCCGGCCTTCGCCTGCTCGATGAAGGTTGCCGGATGCTTGTAGCGCGCCTGCCGCAGGATCCGGTTCGGGAACGACAGCTTCGTGTGCGCGCCCGCGCCGATCCCGAGGTAGTCGCCGAAGCGCCAGTAGTTCAGGTTGTGCTTGCACTGATGATTCGGCTTCGCATACGCGGACACCTCATAGCGTCCGTAGCCGGCCTCGGCCGTGCGTGCGTGGATCCACTCCTGCATGTCGGCCGACGCGTCGTCGTCGGGGACGACGGGCGGGAACTTCGCGAACAGCGTGTTCGGCTCGAGCGTCAGGTGATACAGCGACAGATGCGGCGGCGCGAACGACAGCGCGGTCTCGATGTCGGTGCGGCATTCGTCGAGCGTCTGGTTCGGCAGCGCGAACATCAGGTCGAGGTTGAAGTTGTCGAAGTTCTTCGCGGCGATCTCGACGGCCGCGCGCGCCTGCGCGGTATCGTGAATCCGGCCGAGCGCCTTCAGGTGCGTTTCGTTGAAGCTCTGGATGCCGACCGACAGGCGGTTCACGCCGCTCGCGCGGAACTGCGCGAACTTCGCGGCCTCGAACGTGCCCGGATTCGCCTCGAGCGTGATCTCGGCATCGGCGTCGAGCGGCAGCAGCGCGCGCACGTCGGACAGCATCCGGTCGAGGCCGGCCGCCGACAGCAGGCTCGGCGTGCCGCCGCCGATGAACACGGTATGCACCTGCCGCCCCCACACGAGCGGCAGCGCCTGCTCGAGATCGGCACGCAGCGCATCGAGGTACTCGGTTTCCGGGAATCGTTCGCCTTTCCATTCGTGCGAGTTGAAATCGCAATACGGGCACTTGCGCACGCACCACGGGAAATGCACGTACAGCGCGAGCGGCGGCAGCGACGTGAGCCGCACCTGGCCGGGCGACGTGAAGGTCGCGACGACGCGCGCGCCGGTTTGCGCGGCCTGGCTCATGCAACCCCCTGCGGCGAACGGGTAACGGGCATGCTCATGCTTCCTCCGCGAGCCGCGCCAGCAGCGCCTTCAGCGCCAGCGCGCGATGGCTGTGCGTGTTCTTCACGGCCGGATCGAGTTCCGCGGCCGTCGCGCCGAGCGCCGGCAGGTAGAAATACGGGTCGTAGCCGAATCCGTGCTCGCCGCGCGGCGTATCGACGATCTCGCCGGCCCAGCGCCCTTCGGCGAACAGCGGCTCGGGATCGTCCGCGTGGCGCACGAGCGCGAGCACGCAGCAATAGTATGCGCGCCGGTCGTCGACCCCGCGCAGCTGCTCGACGAGATACGCGTTGTTCGCCGCGTCGCCCTTGTCGCGGCCCGCACGCTGCGCGTAACGTGCCGAATAGACGCCCGGCGCACCGCGCAGCACGCGCACGCACAGGCCCGAATCGTCGGCGATCGCCGGCAGCCCGGTGAGCCGCGACGCGTGACGCGCCTTCGTCAGCGCATTCTCGATGAACGTGCCGAACGGTTCTTCCGCTTCGGGCACGGCGAGATCGCCCTGCGGGACGATCTCGATGCCGACCGTCGCGAACAGCGCGGTGAATTCGCGCAGCTTGCCCGGGTTGTTCGACGCGAGGACGATGCGCGACAGCGGCGCGAGGGTACGATCGTCAGGCATGGCCGGCGCCCAGGACATCCTTCTGCAGTTGCACGAGCTCGGCGATGCCACCCTGCGCGAGGTCGAGCAGCGCATTCATCTCGGCGCGCGAGAACGGCACGCCCTCGGCCGTGCCCTGGACTTCGACGAAACCGCCGGCACCCGTCATCACGACGTTCATGTCGGTGTCGCACTGCGAATCTTCCGCGTAGTCCAGGTCGAGCACCGGCGCGCCTTCGTATACGCCGACCGAGATCGCGGCGACGTGGTCGGTGATCGGCGAGCGCGCGAGCTTGCCGGCCGCGATCAGCGTCGACACGGCATCGTGCGCGGCGACGAAGGCGCCGGTGATGCTCGCGGTGCGCGTGCCGCCGTCGGCCTGGATCACGTCGCAGTCGATGTGGATCGTGCGCGGGCCGAGCGCCTCGAGATCGAACACCGCGCGCAGCGCGCGGCCGATCAGGCGCTGAATTTCCTGCGTGCGGCCGGTCTGCTTGCCGCGCGCGGCTTCACGGTCGCTGCGCGTGTGCGTCGCGCGCGGCAGCATCCCGTATTCGGCGGTCAGCCAGCCTTGCCCGCGCTCGCGCAGGAACTCGGGCACGCGTTCGGAGACGCTCGCGGTGCAGAGCACCTTGGTGTCGCCGAATTCGACCAGCACCGAGCCTTCGGCGTGTTTCGTGTAGTGGCGCGTGAGGGCGACCTTGCGCAGTGCGTCGGCGCGGCGGCCGCTCGGGCGGGAAACGGAAGACGTCATGGGGAAATCGCGGAAGGAGAGGAAACCCCGATTTTAGCGCCGAACGGCGGGCTTGCCCGGCGGGGTGGTCCGCAAAAATGGGATAATGCGCGCTTCCCGCCCCGCGTTTTCCGATGCGCCGGGCGCCTCGACACATCCCCGCCCGCGAGGGCACCCAGACGGCGAGACGAACCATGATCTACAGCATGACGGGCTACGCGAGCGCGACGCGCGAACTCGCGACGGCCACCGGCAACGGCGGCACCAGCGTGTCGGTCGAACTGCGCACCGTGAATTCGCGCTTCCTCGACCTCAATTTCCGGATGCCGGACGACGTGCGCGCGTGCGAGCCCGCGCTGCGCGAAATGCTGATGAACAAGCTGTCGCGCGGCAAGGTCGACGTGCGCATCAACCTGCAACGCGGCGAACAGAGCATCGGCGCGGGCGCGCTGAACCAGTCGGCGCTCGGCCAGCTTGCCGATCTCGAGCGTGCGGTGCTCGATTCGTTCCCGGGCGTCGGCCGCCTGCGCGCGGGCGAGATCCTGCGCTGGCCGGGCGTGCTCGCCGAAAGCGGCGTGTCGGCGGAAGCGATCCGCGACGCGGTGCTCGCGTGCGGCAAGGAAGCGATCGGCGAGCTCGTCGTCGTGCGTTCGCGCGAAGGCGCGCAACTGGCGACGATGCTGCTGTCGAACGTCACCGAGATGGAAGCGATCGTCGCGCGCATCACGCCGCTCGTGCCGGAGCTGATCGCCAAGCATCAGCAGAAGATCGTCGAGCGCCTGCAGGAAGCGCTCGGCCTCGCGGCGCCCGAAGGCGGCGCGACGATCGTCACGCGCGAGGAAGCCGCGGAACGCATCCGTCAGGAAGTGACGATGTACGGGATCCGGATCGACATCGCGGAAGAGCTGTCGCGGCTTACCGCGCACCTGAACGAAACGCGTCATGTGATCGAGAAGGGCGGCCGTGTCGGCAAGCGCCTCGACTTCATGATGCAGGAACTGAATCGCGAAGCGAACACGCTCGGCTCGAAGGCGGCGGCGAAGGAACTGGCCGACGCGTCGATGGCGCTCAAGCTGTTGATCGAGCAGATGCGCGAGCAAGTGCAAAACCTGGAGTAACGCAACATGATCCACCCCACTCACGACACGCATACGCTTCACGCGGGTGTCTACCCCGGCAACCTGTTCATGGTCATTGCGCCGTCGGGCGCCGGCAAGTCGACGCTCGTGAATGCGCTGCTGTCGAAGGACCGCGACATCTGCCTGTCGATCTCGTACACGACGCGCAAGCCGCGCCCGAACGAACAGGACGGCCAGCATTACCACTTCACGACCGTCGAGGATTTCCGCGCGCGTCACGCGGCGCATGAATTCCTCGAGAGCGCGGAAGTGCACGGCAACTATTACGGCACGTCGCGCGTCTGGATCGAAGAGCAGATGAAGAGCGGCCACGACGTGCTGCTCGAGATCGACTGGCAGGGCGCGTTGCAGGTGAAGAAGCAGTTCCGCAACGCGGTCGGCATCTTCATCCTGCCGCCGTCGCTCGATGCGCTCGAGGAGCGGCTGAAGAAGCGCGGCCAGGACGAACCGAACGTGATCACGCGGCGCCTGCTGGCTGCCGGCAGCGAGATCGCGCACGCGTCGGAAGCGGAATACGTGGTGATCAACGAGAATTTCGAGCGTGCGCTCGCGGAGCTCGAATGCATCGTCGCCGCGACGCGCCTGCGCTTTGCTTCGCAGTACGCGCGACACACGGAGCTGTTCATCGAGCTCGGCATCCATCTGCCCCACGCGGAATGACGCGGGGGACGAGGGACATAAGGTAGAATAAGGACTATATTCAGAAGGAATTACCAACATGGCTCGCATTACCGTCGAAGACTGCCTGAAGCAAATCCCGAACCGCTTCGAACTGGCGCTCGCCGCCACCTACCGCGCGCGGCAGCTCGCGCAAGGCCATACGCCGAAGATCGAAAGCCGCGACAAGCCGACCGTCGTCGCGCTGCGCGAAATCGCTGCCGGCCAGGTCGGCGTCGAGATGCTGAAGAAGGTGCCGGTGTAACGCGCATCCGGCCCGTTCCAGCCATGTAATCCACGCGCGCAACGACTCGACCTGGAGGCGAATATGAGCACCACCCCATCGTCCGCCTCCGCGGATTCGACCACCGAAGCCACGGCCCAGTCGCCTGCGCGCCAGTACATCGACGCGGTCCTCGAACAGTCCTTCCGGCATCTGTTCGGGCCGACCGCCACTCCGGAGCAGCCGCGCAAGCACGGTGTCGTTTCGATTGCGAAACTGACCACCGTGCTGGCCGAGTATCTCGCCCCGGACGAAATCAAAGAGGTCAAGGCGGCGTTCCACTTCAGCGACGAAGCCCACCTCGGTCAATATCGCCAGAGCGGCGAGCCCTACATCACCCATCCCGTCGCCGTCGCGGAAATCTGCGCCGGCTGGAAGCTCGACGCGCAGGCCGTGATGGCCGCGCTGCTGCACGACGTGATGGAAGACCAGGGCGTGACCAAGAACGAGCTGGCCGAGCGGTTCGGTCCGAAGGTCGCCGAGCTGGTCGACGGCCTGTCGAAGCTCGACAAGATGGAATTCCGCAGCCGCGAGGAAGCGCAGGCGGAAAACTTCCGCAAGATGCTGCTCGCGATGGCGCGCGACGTGCGCGTCATTCTCGTCAAGCTCGCCGATCGCCTGCACAACATGCGCACGCTCGGCGCGGTGCCGATGGAAAAGCGCCGCCGCGTCGCGCGCGAAACGCTCGACATCTACGCGCCGATTGCCCATCGGCTCGGGTTGAACAACACGTATCGCGAGCTGCAGGACATGAGCTTCGCGAACTTCAACCCGCATCGCTACGCGACGCTCGAGAAAGCCGTGAAGGCCGCGCGCGGCAACCGGCGCGAAGTGATCAGCAAGATCCTCGAGGCCGCGCAGCGCGCGATGGCCGACGCGAAGATCGACGCCGAGATCACCGGCCGCGAGAAAACCATCTACAGCGTCTACCGCAAGATGCGCGACAAGCAGCTGTCGTTCTCGCAGGTGCTCGACGTGTACGGTTTCCGCGTGGTCGTCGACAGTCCGCTCGACTGCTACACGTGCATCGGCGCATTGCATGCGCTGTACAAGCCCGTGCCCGGCAAGTTCAAGGACTACATCGCGATCCCGAAGATCAACGGCTATCAGTCGCTGCACACGACGCTCGTCGGCCCGTTCGGCGCGCCGATCGAGTTCCAGGTGCGCACGCGCAAGATGCACGAGATCGCCGAGGCCGGGGTCGCCGCGCACTGGCTGTACAAGAACGGCAGCGCCGATCTCAGCGACGTGCAGAAGCGCGCGCACCAGTGGCTGAAGTCGCTGCTCGACATCCAGAGCGAAGCCGGCGATTCGAGCGAATTCCTCGAGCACGTGAAGATCGACCTGTTCCCCGACGCGGTGTACGTGTTCACGCCGAAGTCGAAGATCATGGCGCTGCCGCGCGGCGCGACGGCACTGGATTTCGCGTATTCGATCCACAGCGATCTCGGCAACCAGTGCGTGGCCGTGAAGATCAACAACGAGCTGCTGCCGCTGCGCACCGAGCTGAAGAGCGGCGACATCGTCGAGGTGATCACCGCGCCGTATTCGAAGCCGAATCCCGCGTGGCTCGGTTTCGTGCGTACCGGCAAGGCGCGTTCGGCGATCCGCCACTACCTGAAGACGATGCGCCTGAACGAGTCCGTCCAGCTGGGCGAGCGGCTCGTCGACCAGAGCCTGAAGGGTTATGGTCTTGCGCTGGCCGACGTCGCGCCGGAAGTGTGGGAGAAGCTCGTGCAGTGGACGGGCAACAAGAGCCGCCAGGAAATTTTCGCGGACATCGGCCTGGGCCGCCGCGTCGCCGCGGTGATGGCCAAGCGCATCGAGGTGCTGATGAGCGGCCGCGATGCGGACGACGATCTGCCGAAGTCCGAGCGGCATGCCGTGCACCATGCGCCGCCGGTCGTGATCACCGGCACCGAAGGGATGTCGGTGCAGTTGTCGGCCTGCTGCCGGCCGATTCCGGGCGACGCGATCATGGGTTACATCGGCATCGGCCTGGGGATGGCGATTCATACGACCGATTGCCGTGTCGCGCAGCGTATCCATCGCCGCGATCCGGGCCGCTGGATCGATGTCGAATGGGCGCCGCAGCCGGGCCGCCTGTTCGATGTCGCGGTGAAGGCGCTCGTGAAGAACACGAAGGGCATCTTCGCGCGTGTTGCGGCGGACATCACGTCGGCCGATGCGAACATCGTGCACATCGCGATGGACGAGGATCTGACGCACGAATCGACGGTGCTGCGCTTCGTGATCCAGGTCAGCGACCGTGTGCACCTCGCGAACGTGATGCGGCGCGTGCGCACCAATCCGGACGTGATGCGGATCATGCGCGAGCGTTCGACCGACGACGGAGCGCATGCGCGCCACGACGGCGGCATGCGCATCGAGCGGGAGCGGCAGGATTACTGACGCGCTCGGTGTGCGGGCGATCGATCGACGGACGGCGGCCAATGGCCGCCGTTTTCATGCCGGCAGCGGTATGAACCTGCGGCAACGCGCGCGAGGGAAGAGGGGCGGCGGAAAAGAAAAAAGGGCTTTCCCGAAGGAAAGCCCTTTTAAGGTGGCGCGGCTGGCAGGATTCGAACCCACGACCCCTTGGTTCGTAGCCAAGTACTCTATCCAACTGAGCTACAGCCGCACGCAAAACGGTACTGCTTCAACTGTCGGAACCTTCTGCGATGGGAAGGCCCCCAAAAAAGTGGCGCGGCTGGCAGGATTCGAACCCACGACCCCTTGGTTCGTAGCCAAGTACTCTATCCAACTGAGCTACAGCCGCACGCAAAACAAAACTTCTACTGCTTCGAACTGAAAGGGCCTTCGGTTGGGAAGGCCCTCGAAAAAGTGGCGCGGCTGGCAGGATTCGAACCCACGACCCCTTGGTTCGTAGCCAAGTACTCTATCCAACTGAGCTACAGCCGCACGCAGAAGCGAAATTATAGCAGGGTTGTATAAAAAGGGAAGCCTTATTCGCGAATTAGGCGGCATGGCCTTCGCGGCGGCCCTTCGTGTACCCTTGGAGCATCAGTCATCCACGTTGAACCCGCATCATGAACAAGGCGTTTGTCAAAGAGTCGGACGGTGACGACGACGATCTCGACCAGGCTCAACCCGCGATTCCGGCGGGGGCGAAGAACTACATCACGCCGGCCGGCCACAAGCGGCTGAGGGACGAGCTGCTGAACCTGATCGACGTCGAGCGCCCCGAGGTCGTGCGGCTCGTGTCGTGGGCCGCGTCGAACGGCGACCGGTCGGAGAACGGCGACTACATCTACGGCAAGCGGCGGCTGCGCGAGATCGATCGCCGCATTCGCTTCCTGACGAAGCGGCTCGACCTCGCCGAAGTCGTCGACGCGAGCCGGCAGGAGAATGTCGACCAGGTGTTCTTCGGCGCAACGGTCGATTACGAGACGCCGGATGGCGTGGATCACACGATCACGATCGTCGGGATCGACGAGGTCGATCTCGACCATGGCTGCGTCAGCTGGATCTCGCCGGTCGCACGTGCGCTGATCAAGGCGAAGATCGGCGATACCGTCACGCTGATGACGCCGGCCGGCCCGCAGCCGATCGACATACTCGACGTCCGCTATCCGGCGCAGGGCACCGCCTGAGCCACGGCCCGCGCGCACGGCGCGGCAACGAAAAAGCGCCCCGGCGGGGCGCTTCGTCATCCGGCTTGCGGGCGGGTTTCGCTCAGAAGCGGTGGCGCATGCCGGCCGTGACCGCGATCTGCTTGTTGGTCGAGGATGCGGCGCCGAGCCCGTTGATGTTGGCACCGAGGTCGAGGCCGTCGTTGTTGACCTTCTGGAACTCACCCTGCAGATAGACGTCGGTGCGCTTCGACAGCGCATAGTCGGCCTGCAGGTTGAACTGGTGCCAGGTCGGCTTGTCGCCGGCCAGGCGGCCCTGCGTGTACGTGTACGAGCCGGCGAGCGACAGGGCCGGCGTCAACGCGTAACGGCCGTTGACTTCATAGTTGCTGAAGCGCGCGGTGCCGCCGAGGCCCGTGATGCCGCCGGACACGCCGGATTGCCCCGCGCTGATCGCGCGAATGCCGGTCAGGCGCGTCTGCGTGAACACGAAGCCGACCGTGGCGGGGCCGAAGCCGTAATTCAGGCCGGCCCCCCAGGTGCGCTGCACGCGCGACGCGAAGGTCCAGTCGCCGGTCACCGCGCCCGGATCGGATGCGGCCTGCGCGAGCGCGTTCACGTCGCTGTTCAGCTGCAAGTAGGCCGCGGCGAAGTTGAACCCCAGGTAGCTGTAAGACACGCCGCCGCTATACGCGCGGTTGTTCGCGAACGCCGTCGAGTTCGAGAACCCGTACAACGCGCCGAACTTGAGGCCGCCGTAGTTCGCGCTCTGGTACTTGACCGAATTGTTGATCCGGAACGAATTGTTCAGGTTGTCGTTGTCGAACGGGTGCGCGAACTGCGTGCCGCCGTATTGCGTGCCGGTCAGCGACAGCGGCCCGAGGTAGTCGACGACGCTGTCGTATTGCCGGCCCAGTGTCAGCGAACCGTAGCTGTCGTGCGCGAGGCCGACGAACGCTTGCCGACCGAACTCGCGGCCGTTCTGCTTCAGCGCGCCGTTGTTGATGCCGAAACCGTTTTCCAGCGTGAAGATCGCTTTCAGGCCGCCGCCGAGATCCTCGGTGCCGCGCAAGCCCCACCGGCTGCCGTTGACCGAGCCGCTCGTTTCCTGCCAGGCGCTGTGACCGCCCTGATTGTTCGTGTAGGTGATGCCGGCGTCGATCAGGCCGTATAGCGTCACGCTGCTTTGTGCGTGTGCGGCGGTAACGAATACACCCGACAACGCGGTGACGATCAGGGTTTTTTTCATGGATCTGTCTCCAAACAGGATGATGTCGATCGAACCTGCTGCCGGACCGGGCTGATGTGCGTGACGCTGTGACCGGCAGAGCGGCGGTGCGCTTGTCAGAAAGCCATCTGCAGTGTACGGAGTGCGTGAAGCGGAGGAGGGTGACGCTTTAAGCAATAATGTATTTTGGAATCCGCAAAGATCGTGGGATGCGCGTAAACGGTTGCACATCAAGGGTTTGCGGCGGTGCAGCGAAGAAAAATGGCGTTCAGGACTCCGTAACGGGCGTTGCGCGATCGCGACACCTGGTCAGCGGCCGGCGAGGGAGGCCGTAGCGCGATTATTGACACATCGGCAATAGAGGTTTGTGTGGAGCATGGCTAATGAAAGGTTGTTCTCTCGCTATACTGCGATCTCTGCTTTCCGAAGCAGACTTTTTCGTTGACGGAAAAGATCTCCAAACCTTTGTCGGCGCGACTTCCCAGTCGCGCTTTTTTTTGCCCCGCCGGTCCGTGCGCTACTGCGCGTACGAGCGCCGCTTGCGCTTGGGCGCAGGCGCGGCTTCCTCGGCATCGGTCGGCGGCGGTGTATAGGTCCAGTCTTCCATCACGTAGTGACGGGCATCCAGTGGCGAGGCGAGCAGGTTCTGCCAGTGGTCGCCGTGCCAGGTCGTATCGAATTCGGTGTCGCACGGCGCTTCGCGCGCGGACTCGGCCAGGGCGCGGGACTTGCGGCGTACGCGTCCGAGCCGGCTCGCGAAGCGCTTGATTCCGTCCAGCCACATGACCCTCTCCTTCCTGTCGGCGTGGTGTCAGCATCTCAACGTCCCCGGATTTTCGCAACCCGGAAAAAACCCGAGGGATTTACCGAGCTGATTTGTCCCCGGTAGGAATTTCATCGTCGGGATTATCGCAGATCCGTTCCCGGTAATATTGACAGGTTTTTGATGCGCATCAATTAATCAAAGGCGGTGGTGTACCGATTCCAGTGGTATTAGCGCTTTTTCGATAAAACTAACGTCAAAAATCTTCTTGACGCACCCGGATTGTCCAATTTATAAAGTCAGCACTCCGTCCTCGGGCGGCGTGCTGGTGCGGGTGCTGGCGCAATGTTTCGGGATTTCGGGAAACGGCTATAAAAATAGCTTTTTTGATCTAATCGAGTGGGGAACGAAGACATGGATACCGGTATCGTGAAATGGTTTAACGATGCTAAAGGTTTTGGTTTTATTACGTCGGACAATGGTGGTGAAGATTTGTTTGCGCACTTTTCCGAAATCCGGATGGACGGCTTCAAGACGCTGAAGGAAAACCAGCGTGTTTCGTTCGACGTCAAAGTCGGGCCGAAAGGCAAGCAGGCAGCGAATATCCAGGCGGTCTGACGCGCCACGCATTGCCGATCACGTCCGGCCCCCGCATCGCGGGGGCTTTTTGTTTTCCGGGGACGAATCGCTTCGGTCCGCGCTGGCCGTGGCCATGCTTGCCGGTGCATACTCACGGAAGCATCGTTTTCCTGTCTTTTCATGTCTGATTCTCGTCCGTCCGATCCCGCCAGCGAACAACCGCTCGTCTTCGTCGACCTCGAAACCACCGGCGGCTCGCCCGCCGAGCACCGCATCACCGAAATCGGCGTGGTCGAAATCGGTCCGCTTGGCGTGTCGACGTGGACGAGCCTCGTCAATCCCGAGCAGGCGATTCCGCCGTTCATCCAGCAACTGACGGGCATTTCGGATGCGATGGTGCGCGACGCGCCGTCGTTCGCGTCGCTCGCGCCGGCGCTGTTCGAGCGGCTCGACGGCAAGCTGTTCGTCGCGCACAACGCGAGTTTCGATCGCGGTTTCCTGCGCGCCGAATTCGAGCGCGCCGGCCTGGCGTTCAATCCCGATGTGCTGTGTACGGTCCGGCTGTCGCGCGCGCTGTTCCCGCGCGAATCGCGGCACGGGCTCGACGCGTTGATCGAGCGGCACGGTCTCGTTCCGGCTGCGCGCCACCGCGCGCTGGCGGATGCCGATCTGCTGTGGCAGTTCTGGCGCCAGTTGCACGACATCGTGCCGCTCGAGCGGTTGCGCGACCAGATCGCGTGCACGACGCGCCACTTCCGCCTGGGCGGCGATCTGACCGAGGCGTGGCTCGACACCGCGCCTGCCGGCTGCGGCGCCTATGCGTTGTTCGGGGAGGGCGACGCGCCGCTGTATGTGGGCCGAAGCGTGAGGGTGCGGCAGCGGCTGCGCGCGCTGCTGACCGGCGAGCGCCGTTCGTCGAAGGAGATGCGGCTGGCCCAGCAGGTGCGGCGCGTCGAATGGCGCGAGACCGGCAACGAACTGGGCGCGATGCTGGCGGAAGCGCAATGGATCGCCCAACTGCGGCCGTCGTACAACCGGCGCCCCGCGGCCGATGGCGTGCGTGGCGGCAATGCGCACTGGCCGTTCGACGGCGCCGTTGCGTTCGAGGCGAACGGCGAGCGCCGCCTGTTGCATGTGATCGACGGCTGGCGCTACCTCGGCACGGCCGAATCGCTCGATGCGGCCGCGCGGCTCGCCGCCGAGGCGGCGGACGGCACGTTCGAACCCTTTACCCATCGCCTGCTGCAGACGCATCTCGCGCGCGGGCTGCAACTGATTCCGCTCGCCGCGCTCACGCCGGCAGGTTGAGGGTGCGCGGCGCCGGTCGCGTCAGCCGATCGCGCTGGCGCCGCCGGCCGAGCAGACGTGCGACAGCGCGGTGTCGAGTGCCTGTGTCTGCTTCGAATCGTAGCGCGTCAGCGTTTTCCAGTTCGTGATGCTGCGCGCGAGGCGTGCCTGGCAATCGGGCGCATTGCGCAGCGGCGCGACCTGCGCGAGGCCCGCGAGCATTTTCTGCGTCAGCTGGTCGAGCGCCGGGCGCGTGCTGGTCGCGAGGTCGGGCGGTGTGCCCTCGGGCGGCCGCGTCGCGCGCCAGGTCGCGAACAGTGCATTCTGCACGTCTTTGCTCGCGGTGATCTGGTCCTCGAAGAACGTCCGTGCGAATGCCGGATCGACGCCGGCTTGCGTCGCGCGCTTTTCGACCGACGCAAGCAGGGCTGCTTCGCGCGGCGGGTCCTCGATCGCCTTCTGATTCGCCCACTTCCACCGCGCGACCGGTTCGGCGAGCGCGAGGCGTTGCGACGCGAGTGCGACGAGGTTGGTGAGCGCGGTGTCGTCGCCGTCGGCGCGGGCAATGTGAGGCGACGAAAAGAGGGCGACACCGAGCGCGGCGACAGCGACGCTGGCACGAATGGCTTGCTTCATCGGAATGATCGGAGGAGCCGGGCGGACCGGAGGTGGAAAACCAGAAGGATAGACGAAGACAGTCGCGCGGCGTAGCGACGCGACAGAAGAATCAGCAGGCGAGCTGATCCGGCACCGTCAGGCTGTTGCGGCCCGGGTGCGAGGCGAATGGCGCGCGATGCGCAGTGATGAACCGCACGATAGCGATGATCGACACGTGGCGGTTACAGAACCGGACAGGCGTTCACTTCGGCGAGTACAGCTTGTGCTGCTCGTCGAAGAATGCCCGCACGTGCTCGGGCAATTCGGCGAGGAATTCCACGCCGACGGGTTCCGGATCCGGGCTCATCACTTGCTCGGGCGGTGGCATGCGAGTGGGTCTTTCGTCCATGGTCATTTCTCCAGCAGGTTCGATGATTATCAACCTCGTGCTTGGATTTATGCCAGTGGCGAATCGTTAGATTTTGTCTCTGTTGTATTAACGGCACATGCGCTGCGGCGCGAGGTGTGATGGCCGCTATTGCCTCCTGCGCATTCAGCAACAATCGGGTCGCTTGTTATACTTGCGCGCACTTTTTCCTGGACCGCGATGAGACGAACGACGCGATGGATCGGCCTCGTATGGCTGGCGCTGGTACTGAACGTACTGTCGCCCGTCGTCGGCTACGCGCGTCTTGCGTCGAGCGGGTCGGGCGCGCTCACGCTCGAGTTGTGCAGTGCAGCGGGCGCGCGCCAGGTCGTGCTCGCCCAAGCGGGCGACGACCGCGACACGTCGTCGTTCGACCATGCCGGCGTGCCGCACTGCGTGTACTGCCCGGGCTTCGCGGCGAACCTCGCGCTCGGCACGCGCCTGCCCGACATGCCGGGCTTCGTGCGGACGTTCGCGTATCGCGTGGCCGCGCCGGCCGTTCCCGATTTTCCCCGCAAGCGCATTCGTCTCGCGCAGCCGCGGGCCCCGCCTGAAAACGTCCCGATCTGATTGATGTCGTGCGCGCCCCGGCGGCGCGCGTGCCGTCCGCGGCCCGGTCCGCGCGCCGCGTCGTGCGCGCGCGGCGCGCGCGCGTGCCCGGCGGTGTCCGATCACGTTTTCAGGAATTCACTTCATGTCGTTTACCCACGTCGCGCGGTTGCCGCGCGGCCGGCTCGCGCTCGCATGCGCGGCCGCTTTTGCGTGGCCCGCCGCGCACGCCGCATCGCCGGTCGATGCGCCCGCCGATTCTTCCCCTGGTGGCGTCGCGCGCCCGGCCAGCGCCGCCGTGCCGCCGGCACCGGCCGGCGACACGCTGACCGCCGTCAGCGTGACCGCCCAGCGGCAGCCGGTCGATCCGGATACGCCGGCCGTCGTCACGTCGATCACGCGCGAGCAGATCGACTCGCATACCAACGTCACCACCGAGGACGCGCTGAAGTACGCGCCGAACCTGATGGTCCGCAAGCGCTATATCGGCGACCGCAACAGCGTGTTCGCGGGCCGCGACTTCAACGAGCTGCAGAGCGCGCGCGGGCTCGTGTACGCGGACGGTGTGCTGCTGTCGAACCTGCTCGGGTCGAGTTATGCGTACCCGCCGCGCTGGTCGCTGATTCCGCCTGACGACATCGCGCGCGTCGACGTGCTCTACGGCCCCTTTTCCGCGCTGTATCCCGGCAACGCGATCGGCTCGACGGTGCTGCTCACGACGCGACGGCCGGACGAGCTCGAGGCGTCGCTGTCGACGCAATTCTTCACGCAGCGCTATCACGACGGCTACGGATTCGCGAACAGCTTCGGCGGCAATCATCAGACCGCGCGGATCGCCGACCGCGTCGGCCGGTTCTGGTTCGCGCTGTCGCTCGACCGGCTCGAGAACAACGGTCAGCCGATGCAGTATGCGAGTCCCAATTCGGCCTACACCCCGAAGCTGGGCACCGCCGTACCCGTCACGGGTGCCGCGACCGACATCGGGCCGAACGGCAAGCCGCGGACGATCGTCGGCGCGCAGACGATCGAGCGGACCGAGCAGCTCAACGAGACGGTCCGGATGGGCTACGCGTTCACCGACCGCGTTGATGCGACGCTCACGCTCGGGCATTGGGAGAACCATTACCGGCAGCACGGCGAAACCTTCCTGCGCGACGCGGCCAGCAACCCGGTCTACGGCGGCAACGTGTCGATCGGCGGGCGGAGCATGACCGTCGCGCCGAACGCGTTCGCGCCGCAACGCGGCGACCAGGAGAACTGGCTGTACGCGCTGGGCCTGAACGGCCGGCTCGATTCGGGCTGGCGGCTGTCGGGCGTCGTGTCCGCGTACGACGTGTCGCGCGACGTGCTGCGCGCGGCCTCGACCGTGCAGGGCGGGGCGGGCACGCTGTTCCAGGGCGACGGCACCGGCTGGCGCACGCTCGACCTGAAGGCCGAGGCGCCGACAGTGAAGGGCCACACGTTCACGTTCGGTTACCACTACGACAACTACTTCCTGCGCAACGTCACGTACAACACGGCCGACTGGCTGGCCGGGCCGACCACGTCGCTCGCGAGCGTCTATCGTGGCGACACGCGCACGCAGGCGCTGTTCGGGCAGGATGCGTGGCGCTTCGCGCCGGGCTGGCTCGCGACGCTCGGGTTGCGCTACGAGCGCTGGGATGCTTACGGCGGCGCGCTCGGCAACGCGGGCGGCACGCTCGGTTATGCGGATCGCGGCGCGAACGCGCTGTCGCCGAAGGTTGCGCTGCAATGGGACGCGACGGACGTGTGGCGCTTCCGGCTGTCGTTCGCGACCGGCACGCGGTTCCCGACCGTCGGCGAGCTGTTCCAGGGCACGATCTCGAACAATGCGATCGTCAACAACAACCCGAACCTGCGGCCGGAAAAGGCGATCGACTGGGACTTCACGGCCGAGCGCGACGTCGGTGTCGGCGTCGTGCGCGCGAGCGTGTTCCAGAGCGACCTGCGCGATTCGATCTACAGCCAGACGACCGTGTCGGGCGCGACGACCGTCACCAACGTCTCGAACGTCGACCGCGTGCGCGTACGCGGCATCGAGCTCGCGTTCAGCGGCGAGAACGTCGGGCTGAGGGGGCTCGCGATCGACGCGAACGTATCGGCCAGCAATGCGCAGATCCTCGCCGATGCCGCGAATCCTGCCTACGTCGGCTCGCGCTTCCCGCGCATTCCGCGCATGCGCGCGAACCTGCTGGCGTCCTATCGCTTCGACGAGCACTGGCTCGCGAGCGTCGGCGTGCGCTACTCGGGCCGCCAGTTCAACACGCTCGACAACAGCGATGTGAATCCGGACGTGTACGGCGGCACGAGCTCGTTTACGGTCGTCGACCTGAAGGCACGCTATCGCCTCGATCGTCACTGGACCGCATCGCTCGGCATCGACAACCTGACGGATCGCCGCTACTACGTGTTCCATCCGTATCCGGGCCGTACCTTCTACGGAGAACTGAAATGGTCGCTGTGAAGTCGTTCGCGGCGTTGTCTCCGGCGGGTGCGACGTGTTCCATTCGCGCATCGGGTCGCATGACAGCGCCTTCATCCGGACGGGTAGCTCGCGATGGTCGTGATGGATGCGTACAACGACAGCGGTGCGGCGCTCGCGTAAGCGCTCGCGCGGCATGCGCACGCGGAACCGGTGCCCGAGCGTTTGCGCGCGGCACTGGATGCGGGATGGCGGGGGACATGCCGCGCACCGTGTGGATCGGGCGCGATCGTGCACGCGAAGCGCGCAGCGGGGTGTTGACGACCGACGTGCTCGACGGCGAGTTGCAGCACGCGAAGCGGTGATCGAACGGGCGGCGCGCGGCAAACGGGCCGCGCGCCGGCCTGATGCGAAAACGCGCCCGAAGGCGCGTGGAGAGAAGCGTCAGGCCGCTCGTTTGAATAGCCGGATCACGAACAGCAGGATCACCGCACCGACGACCGCGACGATCACCGAGCCGATGAAGCCGCTGCCGACGCTGATGCCGAGTACTCCGGCGAGCCAGCCGCCGATCACCGCGCCGACGATCCCGACGATGATGTCGACGATCAGTCCGAAGCCGCCGCCTTTCACGAGCAGCCCGGCAAGCCAGCCGGCGATCGCGCCGATGATGAGCCACATAATCAAGCCATGAGTCATGGTGGTCCTCTCCTTGGGTTGAGTCGAAATGACCGGGCAACGGCTGTCGTGTGCCGCAAGCTGGATGAAAGCGGCATGCGACCCGCCGCGCCGCCCACGCAATGTAACGCGATAGACGGGTCAGGATCGTTAAGTAATGTTATGCACCCTTAAGCGGATTTTCCAGCGGAATTCGTCTGGCTGCGATGCGTCATGAAATGAATATGTAAGAAATGGGCGGGGACGGACCTGGCCGGTCAGGCGTCCCGCTGTCCGCGTGCCGCCACCGGAACGTTTGCATCGGGCAGCCCTTCGCCAGCATCGGCGATCAGTCGTGCGACGATCGCGGGATCGGCTATCGTCTCAATCGACAGGAGTGCGAAGCGGGTGAGATAAAGCGGTGCGTCGGTTTCACCGATCCGCGTCATCGTGCGGCACAGATCGGTGTAGAGCGTGTCGCGTTCGATATCCGTGATCATGCGGTCTCCTGAAGGTCGGTCTCGGTTGACGTGGGCGGGTGGAGCGCGCGGTCGAGCGCGGCGGCGAGATCGTCGGCGCGCGCGTCGTGCCAGCGGCCGAGTACGTGCCCGTCCGGTCGCACGAGATAGACGGTGCCGTCGCGTGCGTCGTACAGGTCGAACAGCCGGCCGTCGTCGTCATGGCCGGCGCAGGCCGGGTGTCGCGGCCCCGCTTGGCGTGCGAGCGTGACGAGCGTGAACGGCACGTGCGCATCCTGCACGCGCCGCTCGAGATCGGCGAGCGACGGATCGGGCACGCCATCGCGCGTGAAGCAGAACGCGGTGAAGCGCGGCGCGACGAGATCGGTCAGGTGGCCGCTGCGCGTGCCGCCGCCGAGTGGCGCGTACAGCGTCAGCGGACATTCGACGAGTACCGTGCCGGGCGCCGGGCCGGCCGCGAACGTGTCGCGCTCGGCGGCATTCAGCGGCGACTTCGCATACGCGATAGCCGATGTCTGGCGCGGGTTGATCAGCGAACGCAGTGCCGGATGCCGGCGCGCGAGCGTCAGCACGGCCTTGCGCATCAGTTCGAAGGCAAACGACGGCGGCGCCATGAACTCGGTGCTCTTCGTGCCGTAACGCAGGTTCTCGTGCGTCGCGAACACGCGTTCGTCCGAGTAGCTGTCGAGCAGTGCGTCCGACGCGATGCCGCGCAGCACGTACGCGAGTTTCCACGCGAGGTTGTCGGCATCGTCGATGCCCGAATTCGCGCCGCGCACGCCGAAGATCGGCACGAGGTGTGCGGCGTCGCCGCAGAACAGCACGCGGTCGTGCCGGTAGCGTTCGAGCGTCAGTGCGTTCGCCTTGTAGATCGTGATCCAGATCGGCGACCATGGGCCGCGCTCGCCCATCATGTCGAGCAGGTTCTGCACGCGGGGGATCACGTGCTCGGGCTTCACGGCCGCGTCGGCATCCTCGTCGTCGCGCAACTGGTAGTCGATCCGCCACACGTTGTCGGGCTGCTTGTGGACGAGCACCGTCGAGCCCGGGTTCGACGACGGATCGAAGTACGCGAGGCGCTCGGTCGGCCGGTTGCTGTCGAGCGCGATGTCGACGATCACATAGCGGCCCTCGTAGCGCGTGCCGCGGAGCGACAGACCGAGCGCGTCGCGCATCGTGCTGCGTCCGCCGTCGCATGCGACGACCCAGTCGGCGTCGAGCGCGTAGCCGCCGAGCGGCGTGTCGACGTCCAGGCGTACGCCGTCCGGTTGTCGCGTGACGCCGGTGACCTTCGTCTGCCAGCGGATCTCGATGAAATCGGCGCGGCGTCGCGCGGCGTCCAGCAGGAACTGCTCGATGTGATACTGCGCGAGGTTCACCATCGGCGGCAGCTTCTGGTTCTCGTCCTGCGGCATCGTGAAGTGCAGCACTTCGTCGTCGCGATGGAAACTGCGTCCGCCGGTCCATGGCAGCCCGGTGCGCAGGAAATCGTCGAGCGCGCCGAGCCGTTCGATGATCTCGAGGCTGCGGCGCGAAATGCAGATCGCGCGGCTGCCGTGACAGACCGAATCGTCGGCTTCGATCAACACGCTGCGAATGCCGTGATTCGCGAGGCCGAGCGCGACGGCGAGGCCCACGGGGCCGCCGCCGACGATCGCGACGCGATGCCGGTGCGTATCGATGCCGTCGACGCAGTCCGGCAGATGCGCGGAATGGCGCGCGGCGACGAACGGATAGGGTTTGAACGCGATGGTCATCGTTGGCTTCCACGGTGGTCTGACTCGACGTGCGCGCATCGGCGATGCGATGGGCAACGGGTCGATGCAGTATGGAAGCCGGGCGTGTCGCCGTTGTCCCCATTTCGGGTACGGCGGGCGCGGCAGGCGTGGCGGCGCTACGTTCGTCGCGAACCGAAACGGGTCAGGGCTGCATGCACAGCGCAAACAGTTCGCGCTGGCTCGAAATGCCGAGGCGCCGATACGCGCGCTTCTGATAGGTGACGACGCTCGATGCCTTCACGCCGATCGTCTCGCCGATCTCGCGCGCGGTCTGGCCTTCGAGCATGCCGCGCAGCACGTCGAGTTCGCGCTTGGACAGTTCGGGGCACGCATGGCGCAATCGCGCGAGCATCCGTTGCGGGATGCCGACCTGCGTCGCGCCGGCGAGTGCGTAGTGATGCTTCGCCGCCTGCGCGATCAGCGGCGCGAGCGTTTCGATCGCCGCGATCTCGCGCGGCTGGAACGCGCCGCTGCGATGGGCGCGGTACAGGTTGATCGACAGCCACGTCGCATCGTCGGGCTGCACCAGCAGCGCCAGCCGGTCGGATACGTCGGGGCCGCGATAGCATGCCGCGCGATACGCTTCGTGAGCGATCTCGTCGCCCGCTTGCTGATGCAGCAGCAGGTCGTGGCGGTGCGTGCCGCGATGGGCGGCCGATACGATCGGCTGGTTGCCGTCGAGTGCGTAGAAGTGCCGTGCGTAGGTGTCGGCAACGTCGCGCAGGTAGCGGCCGCCGCGATGATCGGCAACCGACATCGTGCGCGGGCGATTGCCGAATTCGTACGCGAAGATCGTGCACTGCGTGATCGACAGCGCAGCGTCGAACAGCTTCAGGACTTCGGCTGCGAACGCGTTCGCCTCGTGGCCGCCGATCGCGGCGACGAGACGCGTCGCGCGGGAGATATCCAGCTGCGCGTTGAGAGTCGGTCGCTCGAGACGCCAGGTGCGCATGAGGCGGGGAAGAGGGCGGAGCGGTCCGGCGATTGTAATCGGCGGCACGCGGTGCGTGAGTCGGGGGATGCCCGCAAGCGGGGCGGATACGGATACCGGATGGGCGCACGATTTCGGCGCCGGAAAAGAGAAAAGGCCTGACAAGCGATGCTTGTCAGGCCTTTATGTCTTGGTGCCGGAGATAGGAGTCGAACCTACGACCTTCGCATTACGAATGCGCTGCTCTACCAACTGAGCTACACCGGCAGCAGAGAAATGAAATTATATGGTCAAATCCGAGATCTTGGCAATAGGTTTTGCGAACTTTTTTCAGCTTGCTGCTGCTGTTTCGCGAAACCCTCGATCCGGCGGACTGCCCGCTTTCACTTCACTGTGATGCGACCGGTCAGGGCCACATCAAGAGGCGAGATTGTACTTGCGCATCACGCCTCCGTCCAGTGCTGCAGTGCAATTATTTTGCTTCGTCGTGATAGCCGGTGACGCGCTCGACTTCGTTCTTCGAGCCGAGGAACACGGGCACGCGCTGGTGCAGGCCCGTCGGCTGCACTTCCATGATGCGCTGCGTGCCGGTCGTCGCGGCGCCGCCCGCCTGTTCGACGATGAACGACATCGGGTTCGCTTCGTACATCAGGCGCAGCTTGCCCGGACGATCGGGCGTGCGCTTGTCCGCCGGGTACATGAAGATGCCGCCGCGGTTCAGGATCCGGTGCACGTCGGCAACCATCGAGGCGATCCAGCGCATGTTGAAGTTGTCGCCGCGCGGGCCGTCCTTGCCGGCGTTCAGTTCGTCGACGTAGCGCTTGACCGGGTCGTACCAGTGGCGCGCGTTCGACGCGTTGATCGCGTATTCGCGCGTGTCGGCCGGGATCTGCATGTTGCTTTGCGTGAGCACCCACGAGCCGACTTCGCGGTCGAGCGTGAAGCAGTTCACGCCGTTGCCGGTCGTCAGCACGAACACCGTCTGCGGGCCGTAGACGGCGTAGCCGGCCGCAACCTGCTGCGTGCCGGGTTGCAGGAACGATTCTTCGGTCGCCTGCTTGCCGTCCGGGCAGCGCAGCACCGAGAAGATCGTGCCGATCGACACGTTCACGTCGATGTTCGACGAGCCGTCGAGCGGATCGAACACGAGCAGGTATTCGCCGCGCGGGTAGTTCGCCGGGATCGGGAAGAACGTTTCCATTTCTTCCGATGCCATCGCGGCGAGGTTGCCGCCCCACTCGTTTGCGTCGAGCAGGATTTCGTTCGACAGGATGTCGAGCTTTTTCTGCACCTCGCCCTGGACGTTCTCGCTGCCGGCGGTGCCGAGCGCTTCACCGAGCGCGCCCTTCGACACGTTGTAGCTGATCGCCTTGCACGCGCGTGCGACGACTTCGATCAGCAGGCGCAGGTCGGCGGGAAGGTTGTTGGTCTCACGTTGCTGTTCGATCAGGAACTTCGACAGCGTGGTGCGGCGGGCAATGGACATGACAGACTCCGAAAGGCCAAAGAATCCTTGAATGGCCGCAATTTTACCTGTCGCGCTTCCCGCGCCACCGGCTTTTTTCGTCCGGTTACATCGCCGGGCGGCCGAGCCGGCCCGGTTTCTGGCGGCGGAGGGGGCGCGGTGCGTACCGGCGCGGCGGCAGGCCGAGCGGTCAGACCCCGTCATTCGGCTCGGTGCCGGCCGCGTCCGTGCAATAAAAAAGCCGGCGCCGCATCGGGCGGCGCCGGCTTCATCGCGCGAATGCGGGGCGGGCGACGGCGTCAGGCGAGCGCCTTCTCGACGATCTCGCGCACGTCGCGCGACTTCGCGCCGGCCGCGACCTGCTCGAGCGCGCCGCGCATGCGGTCGCGCAGCGCCGGCGTGAAGCGGCGCCACAGTTCGAGCGAACGCGCGAGGCGTGCGGCGACCTGCGGATTGATCGCGTCGAGCGCGAGCACCTGTTCGGCCCAGAACGCGTAGCCCGAACCGTCCGCCGCGTGGAATTGCGCGGGGTTGGCCGCACAGAAGCTGAAGATCAGCGAGCGTGCGCGGTTCGGATTCTTCAGGTTGAACGCCGGATGCGCGAGCAGCTTGCGCACTTTCGCGAGCGTCGGCTGCGCGGCCGTGCCGCGTTGCGCCGCCTGCATCGCGAACCACTTGTCGATCACGAGCGCTTCCTTCTCGAAACGGCGGTAGAAGTCGTCGAGCGCGCGATCGGCCGGCTCGTTCGCGCCCGCGGCGGCGGCGGACAGCAGCGCGCCGAGGGCGGCCGCGCGATCGGTCATGTTGTTCGCCGCGTCGTACTGCGCGGTCGCGAGGCGCACCGCATCGGCCGGATCCTCGAGTTCGGCGAGATACGCGAGCGCGAGGTTCTTCAGCGCGCGGCGGCCGGAGGCCTCCGGCGTCGGCTCGTAGGCGCCCGGCGTCTGGTGCTGCTCGTACGCGGCGAGCCATTCGGCGCGCAGCGCGGTCGCGAGCTGGCGGCGCACGAACAGGCGTGCGCGATGCACGGCGGCCGGGTCGGCCTCGGCCATCTGGTCGGCGAGGTAGGTTTCCGACGGCAGCGTCAGCGCGAGTTCGCGGAACGCCGGCGACAGCGTCGCGTCGGTCAGCACGCGCCGGAACGCGGCAATGAAGTTCTCGCCGAGCGTGAGCGGTTCGTTCGCGGCCGCCCGCGCGGCAAGCGTCAGCAGCGCGCGCGTCGCGAGGCGCTGGCCGGCCTCCCAGCGGTTGAACGGATCGCTGTCGTGCGCGAGCAGGAATGCGAGATCGTCGTCGCTGTAGTCGTACTCGACGATCACCGGCGACGAGAAGTTGCGCAGCAGCGACGGCAGCGGCGCTTCCGGCACGTCGACGAACGTGAAGGTCTGCTCGGTGTCGGTGAAGTCGAGCACGCGCGTCGTGCCCGAAGCGGCCGTTTCACCGTCCAGGCGCAGCGGCAGGTCGCGGCCGTCGCGGCCGATCAGGCCGATCGCGAACGGAATCAGGAGCGGCCCCTGCTGCGTTTCGCGCGCGGCCGGCGACGCGTCGCCGTAGCCCTGCGCGAGCGTGACCGTGTAACGGCGCGCGGCCGCGTCGTACGCGGTGCGCACCGACACGCGCGGCGTGCCGGCCTGGCTGTACCAGCGCTCGAACTGCGCGAGGTCGCGCCCGTTCGCGTCGGCCATCGCGTGACGGAAGTCGTCGCAGGTCACCGCGTGGCCGTCGTGGCGCTTGAAGTACAGGTCCATCCCCTTGCGGAAGCCGTCGCGGCCGAACAGCGTCTGGTACATCCGCACGACTTCCGAGCCTTTCTCGTAGACCGTCATCGTGTAGAAGTTGTTGATCTCGACGTAGCTTTCCGGGCGCACCGGGTGTGCCATCGGGCCGGCATCCTCGGCGAACTGCAGCTGGCGCAGCACGCGCACGTCCTCGATGCGCTTGACCGCGCGGGCCGCCGATTCGACGTCGTCGCCCGCGGCCATGTCGGCCGAGAATTCCTGGTCGCGGAACACCGTCAGGCCTTCCTTCAGGCTCAACTGGAACCAGTCGCGGCAGGTCACGCGATTGCCGGTCCAGTTGTGGAAGTACTCGTGGCCGACCACCGATTCGATGTTCGCGAAATCGGTGTCGGTCGCGGTCTCGGGGTTCGCCAGCACGTACTTCGTGTTGAAGATGTTGAGCCCCTTGTTTTCCATCGCCCCCATGTTGAAGTCGCCGACCGCGACGATCATGAAGCGGTCGAGATCGAGCTCGAGGCCGAAGCGTCTTTCGTCCCAGCGGATCGAGTGGATCAGCGAATCCATCGCGTGACGCGTCTTGTCGAGATCGGCCGGCTCGACCCACACCTGCAGCAGCTTTTCCTTGCCGGAGCCGGTCGTGATCTTTTCCTCGATCGCGACGAGCTTGCCGGCGACCAGCGCGAACAGGTAGCTCGGCTTGCGGAACGGGTCTTCCCATTTCGCGAAGTGGCGGCCGTCGGGCAGGTCGCCCGAATCGACGAGGTTGCCGTTCGACAGCAGCACCGGGTACGCGGCCTTGTCGGCGCGCAGCGTGACGATGTACGACGCCATCACGTCGGGGCGGTCGAGGAAGTAGGTGATGCGGCGAAAGCCTTCCGCCTCGCACTGCGTGAAGAAATTGCCGCTCGACACGTAGAGGCCCGACAGCGTCGTATTCTGGTCGGGGGCGCACGCGCTTTCGAGCGTCAGCTCGAACGCGTCGGGCACGTTCTCGACCGTCAGCCCGTGCTCGTGCGCGCGCACGGCGCCATGCGGCGCGCCGTCCAGCGACGCGCCGACGAATTCGAGCGCTTCGCCCATCAACTCCAGGTGCGGCGCGGGCGCGGCGTCCGGATTGCGGCGCACGCGCATCGTGTTCCTGACGATCGTGCGGGCCGGCGCGAGATCGAATTCGAGCGCGACGGAATCGATGAGGAATGCCGGCGGCGTGTAGTCGGCGCGGCGGATCACGGTGGAGGAGGCGTTGTCGGACATGGTCGTCGAGATCGGTGGGGTGGGGAACGGGCCCGTTACGCGGGCCGGGCGAACCGGGCCATTGTACAAAGGCTTGCGGCTGCGTGCCGGGCGAACTTTTTACCGCTTTCGACAGTCCGCGTATTATCGGCATCCCGTTGCGGTTCGCGCGGTGCGACGAACGGGTGACGGATCGACGAGGATCAACATGAAACGCGAATGGATTTTTCGCGGTGCGGGCTGGGCGGCGGCGCTGTGCGTGGCGCTGCTGACGGGCTGCACCAGCTATGTGACGACCCAGGTCACGGCCTTCTCCGACTGGAGCGGCAGCGACGCGACACGCACCTATGCGTTCACGCGCACCGAGGCGCAGAAGAACAGCATCGAGCAGTCGACCTACGAGCCGATCGTCGCCAACGAACTGTCCGCGTATGCGTTCCGGCAGGTGCCGCCGGCGCAGGCGCGTTATCTCGTCGGGCTGACCTATGCGGTGGGCAGCGATCTCGTGACGGTGCCGCAGCCGGTCTACTACGACCCGTGGTTCGCGCCCGGGCCGTACTGGCGGCGCGGGCCGTGGGGCCCGTGGGGGCCCTGGGGGCCGATGCCGGCCGGCTATGTCGCGCAGACGTACCAGGTGTTCGACTACACGCTCGGGATCCGCATCACCGAGCGCGCGACGGGCAAGGAGGTGTACAACGTGTCCGCGCGCACGACCGGCGACAACGGCACGCTGCTGTATGCGATGCCGTTCCTCGCGCGCAGCGCGCTCGCCGATTTCCCGCTGTCGAACGGCGCGGTCCGCTCGGTCCGGTTGCCGGTCGACAAGCGCGGCGGGCCGGCGACGCCGGCCGCCAACGAGCGCGCGGTGCCGGCTGCGCCGGCTTCGGGCGCGGCCGTCGCGAAGTAACGCGGTGCCCATCCCGGCGCGGCTACCCGGCCGCGCCGGTCATCCTGTTCCGTCAGACGCCGACACCCAGCAGCGCGAGCGCGCCGAGCACGACGAACAGCACGGCCGCGATCCCGTGCACGAGCCGGGTTGGCAGGCGGTGCGCGAAGCGGTCGCCGAGCAGGATCGCCGGCACGTTCGCGAGCATCATCCCGAACGTCGTGCCGGCCACGACGCCGATGTAGTCCTGGAAGCGCGCCGCCAGCGCGACGGTCGCGATCTGCGTCTTGTCGCCCATTTCCGCGAGGAAGAATGCGACGAGCGTCGCGCCGAACACGCCGAGCCGCGAGCGGGTGGCGTTGGCTTCGTCGGCGTCGAGCTTGTCGGGCACGAGGATCCACAATCCCATCGCGATGAACGAGAACGCGAGCGCCCAGCGCATGATCGACGGCGTGACGAGCGCGCCGAGCCATTCGCCGAGTGCGCCCGCGAAACCGTGGTTCACGAGCGTCGCGACGAGCACGCCGAGAATGATCGGCACCGGCTTGCGATAGCGCGCGGCCAGGACGAGGGAAAGCAGTTGGGTCTTGTCGCCGATTTCAGCGAGGGCGACGGCGCCGGTGGAGATCAGGAAGGCTTGGGACACGTATGGGGTTCCACGGGCCGATGTTGTGCGTGCGAGCGACGATCCACGGCGCGCCGGGCCCTGATGCGGCGCACTGTGAACCATCGGTCTCGCCAGGCCAGCGTGGCTGCGTCCGCCATGGCCGAACGGCCAAGTCTGTTGACGGACGCCTCCGTCACGATGCGCGCCGGGGGCGCGGGACATCGAGCGGAGCGGCTACTCCCCAATGAGCGGCGAATTCTAGCACGACGCATTGCGTGCGGGAAGGCGGCCGGCCGGGCGTGGGAGCCCGGTCGGCGAGGGCGCGCCTGGCTGCCCGGCCGGTACGGCCGCGATCGGGCCGTGCCGGTCGGGGCTGCGTACCGGCGCGGCGTTACCGTTACGCGGTGGCCGGCCGGCGCGCGGCGCCGCGTTCGTGGACGAGCTCGCCGGCCGCGTAGGTGCGGTACACCGCGCGGTCGTCGCCGAGCAGCGCGAACGCGAACAGCAGTTCCTCGAGCGAATCCGCGCGTTTGGTGCGGCGCGCGAGCAGCGGCGTGGCCTGCGGATCGAGCACGACGAAGTCGGCCTCGGTGCGCGGCTTGAGCGTGCCGACCGTGTCGGCGAGATCGAGCGCCTGCGCGGCGCCGGCCGTCGCGAGCCAGAACATCCGCGTCGCGGTCAGGTGGTGGCCCGACAGCCGCGCGACCTTGTGGGCCTCGTTCATCGTCTGCAGCATCGAGAACGACGTGCCGCCGCCGACGTCGGTCGCGAGCGTGACGGGTACGTCGTATTCGCCGGCCTTGTCGAAGTCGAACAGCCCGCTGCCGAGGAAGAAGTTCGACGTCGGGCAGTGCGCGACGACCGTGCGCGTCTCGGCCATCCGGCGGCGGTCCTCGTCGTCGAGGTGGATGCAGTGGCCGTACACCGCGCGCGGGCGCAGCAGCCCGTAGCGGTCGTAGATGTCGAGATAACTGCGGTGGCCGGGGAACAGCTCGGCCACCCATTTCACCTCGTCGACGTTTTCCGCGACGTGGCTCTGCACGAAGATGTCCGGATGGCGGCGCGCGAGTTCGCCGCACGCCTCGAGCTGCGCCTCGGTCGACGTCGGCGCGAAGCGCGGCGTGAGCGCGTACATCTGGCGGCCCTTGCCGTGCCAGCGGTCGATCAGCTCGGCGCTGTCGTCGTATCCCGACTGCGCGGTGTCGCGCAGGAACTCGGGGCAGTTGCGGTCCATCAGCACCTTGCCCGCGATCATCCGCAGGTCGCGCGCGTCGCTCGCCGCGAACAGCGCATCGGCCGACTGCTTGTGCACCGTGCAGTAGACGAGCGCGCTCGTCGTGCCGCACGCGAGCAACTCGTCGACGAAGAAATCGGCGACTTCGCGCGCATGCTCGGGATCGCCGAACTGGCGCTCGGTCGGGAACGTGTACTTGTCGAGCCACGGCAGCAGGCCGGGCGCCGGCGACGCGATCATGTCCGTCTGCGGGTAGTGGATGTGCGTGTCGATGAAGCCGGGCACGATCAGCTTGTCGCGCAGGTCGTGGACGACCGCGTCGCGCGCGAGCGTTGCCGCGACTGGCGCATACGGGCCGGCCGCGACGACCTTGCCGTCGGCGACGATCAGGAGGCCGTCGGTCTCGTGGTTCGCGGCCTGGCTCGATTGCGCCGGGTCGCCGTTGAAGGTCAGCAGCTGGGAACGGAAAGCGGTTTGCGTCATGACGAATGGTCCTGCATCAAGGTAAGGCGAACAGAAGAAAGCGATCGGCGCCGCACGGGGGCGGCCGGGTGCTTCGCGAGCGGCGGCGGCACGCTGCGTGCGGCACGACCGGAGGCGATTGCGCGGGCGAACGTGGCGGCCGAAGCCGCCAGCCGGTGGTCGCCGGCGATCCTCGCGGCCCACGCGCTCGCGACCGATGCGGCGGCGAACGCAACGGCGCATCGCGACGGCGGGCAACGGCGCACGACGCCGGACGGCGCCGTCGCCGCGCACGCCCGCCCGCGCCCGGCCCGGCGCAAGGCCGAACCGGCGGGCGCGAAGCGGATGCCGTTGCCGTGTCTCATCTGTCTAGCGTTCCTCGATGCGGGCCGTCACGCGGCCTGCCAGTACGCGTCGAGGCGCGCGTACAGTGCGTCGCGCTGCGCCGGTTCAATGAACGACGCCTCGAAGCCGTTGCGGATCACCGCATGGACTTCGGCATCCGTGAGCTGCAGCCCTTCGGCCGTCGCGAAGTAGTTTTCGTTGACGTAGCCGCCGAAATAGGCGGGATCGTCGGAGTTGATCGTCACCGCGACGCCGCGATCGAGCAGCGCCTTCAGCGTGTGCTTCGTCATGTCGTCGAACACGCACAGCTTCAGGTTCGACAGCGGGCAGACGGTCAGCGCGGTGCGCGTTTTCGCGAGGCGCTCGACGAGCGCCGCGTCTTCGATGCTGCGCACGCCGTGGTCGATCCGGTCGACCTTCAGCACGTCGAGCGCTTCGTGGATGTAGGCGGGCGGGCCTTCCTCGCCCGCATGCGCGACGAGCTTCAGCCCGAGCGCACGCGCCTTCTCGAACACGCGCGCGAACTTGGCCGGCGGATGGCCGAGCTCGGACGAATCGAGGCCCACGCCGATCAGCCGGTGGCGATAGCGCTCGAACAGCGGCAACGCGGATTCGAACGTCGCGAGCGCGTCCTCTTCGGACAGGTGGCGCAGGAAGCACAGGATCAGCCTGCTCGACAGCCCGCGCCGTTCGGCATCGGCGAGTGCGCGCTCGATGCCCGCGACGACCGTCTCGATCGGCACGCCGCGCTCGGTGTGCGTCTGCGGATCGAAGAACAGTTCGGTATGGACGACGTGGTCGGCGAGCGCGCGTTCGCAGTACGCGGCCGTCATGTCGTAGAAATCCTGCTCGGTCAGCAGCACGCTCGCGCCGGCGTAATAGATGTCGAGGAACGACTGCAGGTCGGTGAACGCGTACGCGGCGCGCAGCGCGTCGATCGAGTCGTACGCGAGCTTCACGCCGTTGCGCTGCGCGAGCGCGAAAATCAGTTCGGGCTCGAGCGAGCCTTCGATGTGGATGTGCAGCTCCGCTTTCGGCGCGCGGGCAATCTTGTCCTTGAATGTCGGGGTCATGGCGTCGTTCTTGGTCGGTCAGTAGGTAGGGGAAGCCTGCGCGGACGCATTCGCCTCGACGGCCTGCAGCAATTGCGCGGCCACCGAGATCGCGATCACTTCGGGCGCCTTGTCGATGATGCCTTCGACGCCGATCGGGCAGCGCATCCGCGCGACCTGGGCCGGGTCGATGCCGATCGCCGCGAGGCGATGATCGAACTGTACGCGTTTCGCCTGCGAGCCGGTCATCCCGAAGTACGCATAGTCGCCGCGCCGCAGGATGCGTTCGGCCAGCACGAAATCGAGTGCATGGTCGTGCGTCATCACGACGAAGTAGGACTGCGGCGGCGCGGCGTCGACCGCGTCGGCCGGGGCAGCGGCCGCTTCGATCGCGAGGTTGCCGATGCCGGCGAGCGCGTCGGCCGGCGGGAACACCGCAGCGGGCCCGTCGATCCAGCGCACGTGGCACGGCAGCGTCGCCAGCACCTTCACGAGCGCGGTGCCGATGTGCCCGGCGCCGAACAGCACGACGGGGAACGCAAACGGCGCGATCGTCTCGGTCATCAGCGACACGCCGCCGGTTTCCCACAGCAGGCAGTCGGCCCGCGCGGCTTCCGATTCGGGCTCGCTCAACAGCGGCGCGCCCGGCGAGGGGCCGAATGATACGCTACGCACGGTCGCGGCGCCGGCCGCGACGCGCTTCGCGAGCGACATGATCCAGCCGAGATCGCCGACGTCGAGCCGCTCGAACGCGAGCACCACGGCGCCGCCGCAGCACTGGCCGAGACTCGGGCCGAGCGCGAGCCGTTCGAGCCGGCGGGCGTGCGGCACGTGCGCGCCATCCTTCAGCAGGTGTCGCGCGATCTCGATCGCCTTCCATTCCAGATGACCGCCGCCGATCGTATGGCGCGCCGTGTCGCGCGTGACGAGCATCTTGGTGCCGGCCTCGCGCGGCGCGGAGCCGTCGGTATGCGCGACCGTCACGAGCACGGCCGCTTCGCCGTGCGCGAGCAGTTGCTGCAGATCGCCGAGCCAGGCTTCCATCAGCACACCCCGTTCGGAACGACGCGGCACGACACGCGGCGCGGGCCGGCGGGCGTGGCGATGACGGACGGGAGCCGGGCCGGCCGGCCGCACGGCTGATGCGGGACGACGGCAGCGCGCCGACGCTGCGCGCGAACGGCGCCGCCGGACACGCGGACGCCATGAGGGTGACGGATGCGGATGGTTTGCGTTGTCATGAGGAATCCAGTCGACATTGCGGATCGGGCGCGCGTTACGCAGGGGTGGTGAGACCGCCTGGCCTCGCGCACGTAGATCGCCATCCAGTCCCGAAGATAGCATCGCCGCGCGGCGCGAACATGGCCGGGCAGTGATCCGGGCTATCAGGAGGCGATCATGTCGATCATAGGCCCGCCGCGCGGGATCGGGGCGCCGATGCGTGCGCATCGGGCCGAAACGCATGCGTGACGGGGCGGGGGCGCGTCGGTTGCGCGACGCGCGTTCGCCCGGCGATCCGGGCGGCGGCGGAGTAGGGGTTTACGCGCGGCCGGCCGGCAGGGCGGGCGGAAGCGGCGGTTCGCGTCATCGGCGTGCGGCCCGATCGGCCGGGCCGCACTTGCCGGCGGCCGCAACAGCGGCCGGTCAGCGGGCGAGCTTGCGGCGATGACGCCAGAGGCTCGCGACGACCGCGGCCAGGATCACGGCGAAGCCGATCAGCGCCCAGCCGGGCAGCAGGATGCCGAGGATCGGCGGGTAGACGGTCTCGCACAGCCCGGCGACCTTGAACATGCCGGGGAACCACTGCGCGGGCGGCAGGCTGTCGACGATCGGCTGCAGCGTGTCGAAGCCGCAGCTGAAGCCCGGATTCATCTGGATCGACAGGTGCCGCGCGGCCGTGCCGACACCGCCGGCCGCGGCGATCGCGATCAGCAGCTCGAGCACCCAGATGCCGCGCCAGTTGCGGATCCCGGCGGCCAGGAACGCGAAGATCCCGATCGCGCAGAAGAAGTAGCGCTGGATGATGCACAGCGGGCACGGATCTTCGTTCTTCACGTACTGCAGGTACAGCGCGCCGGCCAGCAGGGCGATGCACGCCCATCCGAGCAGCATCAGCAGGCGGCGTTCACGGCGTAGCGCAAGCGTGTAGTCGTTCATGTCGGCGGGGTTCCTCGTCGGTCGGTCCGGAAAACAATCGCGCGATTTTAGCGCGAACGGTCTGGCACGAAACTGACAGCGCGCGTGCGGCAACCTGCCGCACCGCGCGCATCGCCCGCCGGCGATCGGCGATGCGGTCAGCGGATCGTGTTCAGCACGGCCTCGACCGCCTGGCCGATCGCGAGCAGCGCGTCGTCGCGATGCGGCGCCGCCGCGAGCATCAGGCCGACCGGCGCCGCGTCGCGCGGATGGCACGGCAGCGACAGTCCGCACGCATCGAGGAAGTTGAACGCGCTCGGGTTGCGCAGGATCAGCGCATTGGTGCGCGTGAACGCGTCGTCGTCCGTTTCGAGGTCGGCGATGCGCGGCGGCACGACCGGCACCGTCGGCGCGACGAGCGCATCGAAGCGCGCCCAGACCGTGTGCGCGGCTTCGTCGAGCATCGCGGCGCGCGCGGCGAGCAGGTCGAGATAGTCGGCCGCGCTCGCGGGTTCGCCCTTCAGGATCCGCGTCAGCACGCGCGGGTCGTACTGGTCGCGATGTCGGGCGAGCAGCGGCCGATGCCAGGCGTACGCCTCGATCGGCGAGAAGCCGAAGCGGTTGATCTCCGGCAGCCGGTCGAGCGCGGCGAAGCGCACGTCGGTGACGATCGCGCCGGCGGCTTCGAGATGCTTGAGCGCGGTGTCGAGCGCGGCCGCGACGTCGGCGTCGACGCCATCCGTCACGTAGTTCGTCAGCACGCCGAGCCGCACGCCTTCGAGCGGCCGGGCGGCCGGCACGTGCGGCTCGAGGCCCGCGAGCATCCGGTCGACGAGGGCGCAGCACGCGACCGTCAGGCCGATCGGGCCGAACGAGTCGAGCGTCGTCGACAGCGGCACGCCGCCTTGCGTCGGGATCCGGCTCGCGGTCGGCTTGAAGCCCGTCAGCCCGCACAGCGCGGCCGGAATGCGGATCGAGCCGCCCGTGTCGGTGCCGAGCGCGACGGCGGCCATCCCGTCGGCGACGGACGCGGCCGCGCCCGACGACGAACCGCCGGAAATCCGCGCATCGCCCGGCACGTCGCGATGGTACGGCGAGCGCGGATTGCCGAAGTGCGGATTCAGCCCGAGCCCCGAGAATGCGAATTCGCTCATGTTGGTGCGGCCGACCAGCACCGCGCCCGCACGCTTGAGCCGCGCGACGGCGACTGCATCGGTGCGCGCGGCCGGCGCGCCGTCGAGCACGCGCGAACCCGCGCGCGTCACCTGGCCCGCGACGTCGAACAGGTCCTTCACCGACACCGGGATGCCCGCGAGCGGCGACAGCACGGTGCCCGCGGCGCGCAGCCGGTCGTGCGCGTCGGCGGCCGCGCGCGCGTTGTCGGCGTCGACTTCGGTGAAGACGACGGCGCCCTGGCCCGACGGATCGGCGATCCGGTCGAGCGCGGTATCGACGAGCGCGCGGCTCGTGGTGCGGCCGGCCGCGAGGTCGGCGGCGAGCTGGGCGAGCGGGGGGAACGGCGTGAACGTGGTCATGAGCGGCTCAGGGGCGAAGATGTTGAAGAAGGGTGGAGCGAAACGAATCGATATGGCGCTCGACGGCGTCGCGCGCGCCGGCGGCGTCGCGGGCGGACAGCCGGTCGAACAACGCGCGGTGTTCGTGCTGGACGTCGGCGAGATGATGCGGTTCGGACAGCGTGACGAACCAGAAGCGCAGCGAGCGCTCGTGCAGCGCGCGCAGGATCTCGGCGAGGACCGCGTTGCGCGCGGCCGCGGCGATCGCCTGGTGAAACGCGCGGTCGAGTTCCATCATCCCCTCCACGTCATGCGTGTCGACGCAGGCCTGTCCGTCGTCGAGCAGCGCGGCCAGGCGCGCGAGATCGTCCGGCGTCGCGTGGCGCGCGGCGAGTTCGGCGCAGTGCGCTTCATTGATGCGCCGCACGTCGATCACCGCGACGATGTCGTCGAGCGACAGCGGCTGCACCATCAAGCCCTTGCGCGGCATCACCGACAGCAGCCCCTCGAGCACGAGCCGATGCACGGCCTGGTGCACCGGCGTGCGGCCGATCCCCGTGCGCGCGACGAGGTCGGCTTCGTTGAGCGCGGCGCCCGGCTTCAGGCGCATCGTGATGATGTCGCGCTGGATCAGCGCATACGCACGGTCGGCGAGGCTGGCCGCCGGCGCGGCGAACCGGTCGCGGGTGACGTCGGTCAGGGTATTCATGCGAGGAGCGGCGCGGCGGCCGGGCGGGGCGCGATCATGGCGCGGGCGATCGGGAGGCGTGGACGATGTCTGGATATTATTGTGATATATCACTGATGTCCAGTGCGGGCGACGAGACGCCGTCGGTGCGGGCGCGCGGCCGGGGGACACGCCCCGGCGCCGCCGGCAACCACTTGCAACAATGGCGACAGGATGTTGCGGGTTTGCCGCACGATCGTGCACTGAAGCATAATGAATCCTCGTCTATCCATACGCGTGAGCGACGTACCAGACCATCGTCATGAGCGAACACACGCCTTCCCCGGCCGGTCTGCCCGGCACCTCTTCCGCTTCCTCCGATTCCCTCCGTCCCGAGCCGGCGAAAACGCCCGATGCGCCGGCCGCGCAAGCCGCCGCGCAGAACGTCGCCGTGGACGGCGCGTCGCCGGTCACAACCGCGTCCGAGCCCGGTGCGCCCGGCGCCCCCGATGGCGCGGTCGCACCGCCGAAGCCGGGTGCGCCGCCTCCCGGCTTCGGTGCGCCGCCGGATTTCGAAACGTCGCGGCCGCCGCCCGCGAGCGCGCAGAATGCGCCGCCGGCCTACCTGAAGCAGAGCGACACGCCATGGTCGGTGTTCGGCCGGATCGTCGCGGCGCGGGCGCGCCGGCTGTTCGATCGCGCCGGCCAGCGCATCACGCAACGCACGCTGCGCATCGGCGTGTCGGCGCGGATCTTCCATCCGGAACCGGGTGCGAAAGGGCTGCGCGGCAAGACGCTGCAGTATCTCGAGGAATCGATCGCCCACTGGGTGATGTCGCGCGACGTGCTCGTGTTCATGATTCCGACCGTCGGCCACCAGGGGATGATCCACCCGAGCAACATCCGTCTGCGCGACTACGCGAAGCATCTCGACGGCCTGCTGCTGCAAGGCGGGGCCGACGTGTCGCCGCAAACCTACGCGGCCTCGGATGTGCGCCCCGAATGGCCGGGCGATCGCGTGCGCGACATGTACGAACTCGAGCTGCTGCATGAATTCGTCGAGTCCGGCAAACCCGTCCTCGGCGTGTGCCGCGGCTGCCAGCTGATCAACGTCGCGTTCGGCGGCTCGCTGTACCAGGACATCGCCACCGATGTGCCGACCGCGAATGCGCACGTGAGCGAGCATTACGACCAGCATCGTCACGCGATCCGCTTCCCGGACACGTCGACGCTGGCGAGCATGTTCCCCGGGCGCAGCGAAGCGATCGTCAACTCGATCCACCACCAGGCGATCCGCGATCTCGGCCGCGACCTGAACATCGAGGCCGTGTCGGCCGGCGACGGGATCATCGAGGGCATCCGCCATCGTCGTTCGCCGTTCGTCGTTGGCGTGCAATGGCACCCCGAGTTCCATCGTGCGGGCGGCGCGGAGTTGCTCGACTGCACGCCGCTGCTCGATGCATTCCTGCGCGCGGCGCGTGAAACGCGTCTGTAGCCAGCCGTATTTCGTGCGTTGTCCGAAGGCCGGCCGCTTCCCGATAAATTCGAGATGCGGCCGTTTCTTTTTGAACGATAATCGCGAGTTCCGATTCGTTCGCCGGAGTCCGACGTTGGCTTTCCGAAATATTTCCCCTGCACGATGCGCTGCGTGGATCGTTGCGCTGGCTGCCTGCGCGCAAGCGGGCGCGGCCTGGTCGGCCGACGCGACCGCACCCGTCGCCGGAACGCGCCCGGCAGTCACGAGCCTGAGCGGTGCCGAGGCGCCGGCGCCGGCCGCGACGGACGCAACCGCGCAAGGCAACGTCGCCGAGCTGACGCGGATGCTGCACGACGGCCGGATCGTCGAAATGCGCACGACGTACAACGGCAGCTACGGCGCGAGCCTGATGTTCGATCCGCGCGAGATGACGTACTACGTCGCGCTGTTCCAGGACAAGAATCTGTGGCGCGTGATCCGGTCGCAGGAAAAGAACCGCGCGGAGATGGTCTACGCAAACTTCGTCCAGCAGACCGTGCAACTCGCCGATATCGAGATCCGCCGTACCGAACTGCAGGCGCAGAAAGCCTTTCTCGAACGCGTGATCGCGCTGCAGGCGAACCGCGCGCAGCAGTTGCAGGCGGACCTGAGCGTCGCGCGCAGCCAGCAGGCCGAAGTCGCGCAGCGCCAGAAGTCGGCGCAGGAACAGACGCAGGCGCTGCAGGTCGAGAAGCGTGCCGCGCAGATGCAGTTGCGCGATCTGCAGGAGCAGGTGCGGCAACTCGAGAAGCAGACCGAGTCGGGGCTGCCCGCGCACAAGTAAGGATTCGTCGGACGCACGGCGAATACCACTGGAACCCGGCGAAGCGATCTTCGCCGGGTTTTTTGTTGGGCGGGCCCGGGATGGGGCGTCGTCAGTGTGCGAACGCGTCGGGCGTATCGGTCAGTCGGCGGTGGGACAGCCGGGACGTCCAGTCGAACCCGGCGGCGGGGGCGTGCATGGCACGCTCAGGCTGGGTGATGCGCAGCGCGTTTGCCGTCGCGATGAGCGTGAGCGGATCGTCCGGCGTGGCGCCGGCTTCGCGTGTGTCCGTTGCATGCGGCGGCGGGGCGAGCCGATCGCGTGTTTGGGCGCGCGGTGGTTCGATGCCGGATGGACGGCGCGCCGCCACATGCGCGTTGCCTGGTGTCCGGGCCGGCGCCGCTGCCATGCGCGAGCCGGCGGTTCGATGCGGGGACGCCGGTGGTGGCGTCGCAGCGCGCTGGACACCGGAGCTTGCCTGCGGTTGAAGCGGCGCCGGGCGACGCGTAGCGCGATGCGCGGCCGATCGCGGCGCCGCAGTTTTCGCCGTTGGCGCTGCTGCCGTGTGCTGCGGTGAAGTGTGCGCCGGCGTGTCCGGCTGAACCGGCGCGACCCGTACGGTACCGGTCGAAAACGTTGCATGGCCGCGCGCACCGTCGGCCGCTTGAAGCGCGTATGCAGGCCCGAAACCCGTGAACGGTTCATGCGCGGCGATCAGCCAGCCGATGATGCCGAACGCGCCGATGCTCCAGCAGGTTGCGTATATCGCGCGCCGGTCCCGGCGGTTGCCTGAAGGACGCGGGACGCGCCGGCCGGCGACGACGGGCGCGGCAAGCGATCCGGCCGCCGTCGTCGGCTGCCAGCGGCACTCGCGGTGCGGCCGGTCGACGTCGATGCAGGACGTCGTCAGCGTCGCGAGGCAGTTCTTGCTGGGCCGTGCACCGGGTGCGCCGCGAAACTTCCAATCGCGGCCGAACGGCGGCACGTGGTCGAGCGGGGCGACGCGAGGGCGGGCGAGCGCGCCTTCGACGGGGACAAGAGGCGAGTGGGTCATGAGGGCGGCGCGGACATGTCGTCGCAAATCGTGACATTGTGGTCAGCCGGCGAAGGCCGGTCGATCAGATCAATCTGATTCTTTTGCCCGTTTCAGGGCGACTCGTACGAGGCGAATGCCACGAAGGCAACGACAGCGGCGCTCCAAGGCAAATGTCGGCTTCGCGTGGCATCATTCGCGAACCATGCCGGTGCAAGCGTCGTTGTGCGATGCGCCACCGGCGGGCAGCGATGCCCGTGCGCGCCGGCCCGGCGCGGCGCGCATCGCCGGGTCCATGCGGCGCGCATTCGCGCCATCCGAGCTGAGCGAGAAAAACATGTCCACAGCGTCACACGCCATCGCGCAGGAATCGAAAGTCCGCACCGTGTTCCGGGTCGTCAGCGGCAACTTCCTGGAAATGTACGACTTCATGGTCTACGGGTACTACGCGTCGGCCATCGCGAAAACCTATTTCCCGAGCGGCAACGCATTCGCGTCGTTGATGCTGTCGCTGTCGGTGTTCGGCGCCGGCTTCCTGATGCGGCCGGTCGGCGCGATCGTGCTCGGCGCATACATCGACCATCACGGCCGCCGCAAGGGGCTGATCCTGACGCTCGGGCTGATGGCGATCGGCACGCTCGCGGTGGCCGCGATACCGGGCTATGCGACGATCGGCGTGCTCGCGCCGGTGCTCGTGCTGCTCGGCCGGCTGCTGCAGGGTTTCTCGGCCGGCGTCGAACTCGGCGGCGTGTCGGTGTACCTGTCGGAGATCGCGACGAAGGGCCACAAGGGGTTCTATACGTCGTGGCAGTCGGGCAGCCAGCAGGTGGCGGTGGTGTTCGCCGCGCTCGTCGGCGTGCTGCTGAATCGCGTACTGCCTGCCGAGGAGATGACCGCGTGGGGCTGGCGCATCCCGTTCCTGATCGGCTGCCTGATCGTGCCGTTCCTGTTCCTGATCCGCCGTTCGCTGAAGGAGACCGACGAATTCCTCGCGAAGCGTCATCGCCCGACGATGGGCGAGATCATGCGCTCGATGCTCGATAACTGGGGCGTCGTGGTCGCCGGCATGGGGATGGTGATCATGACGACGGTGTCGTTCTACATGATCACCGCGTATACGCCGACCTTCGGCAAGGAAGTGCTGCACCTGTCGTCGCTCGACGCGCTGGTCGTGACCGTCTGCGTCGGTGTTTCGAACCTCGTGTGGCTGCCGCTGTCCGGCGCGCTGTCCGACCGTGTCGGCCGCCGCCCCGTGCTGATCGCGTTCACCGTGCTGACGCTGCTGACGGCTTACCCGGCCGTGCTGTGGCTCGTCGGCGATCCGTCGTTCCTGAGGCTGCTCGCGGTCGAGCTGTGGCTGTCGTTCCTGTACGGGTCGTACAACGGCGCGATGGTCGTCGCGCTGACCGAAGTGATGCCGGCCGACGTGCGCACGGCCGGCTTCTCGCTCGCGTACAGCCTGGCGACGACGATCGGGGGCTTCACGCCCGCGATCTCGACGCTGCTGATCCACCAGACCGGCAACAAGGCGGCGCCGGGACTGTGGCTGAGCGTGGCGGCCATCTGCGGGCTGATCGCGACGCTCGTGCTGTATCGCACGTCCGAAGCGCGCAACCAGTATAAGGCGGCCTGACGGGCACCATTCCGTCGCGCGGCACGGGCCGCGTGGATCGCATTGAAAAAGGGAGCGCACCGCGCTCCCTTTTTTCGTCTGCGTTCAGGCGTCGCGTCGCAACTGGCCGGCAACCGTGGCCGCGACGTCGAGCCATTCGCCCGGCGCGGGCTGGCGGGCGATCCGGGCCTGCGGATACCACGGGCAGTCGTCGCCGGTGAACCAGCGCCAGTCGGGCGCGAACGGCAGCATGACCCACAGCGGCTTGCCGAGGGCGCCCGCGAGGTGCGCGACGGCCGTGTCGATCGTGACGACGCCGTCGAGCCGCTCGATCAGCGCAGCCGTGTCGGCGAAGTCGTTCAACCGGCCGTCGAAGCGATGCACGCGCGGATGCGCGTCGACGCGCGCGCGTTCGTCGTCGTCGAGCGCGGGTTGCAGCACGATCCAGTCGATGTCCGGCAGCGCGAGCAGCGGCGCGAGCGCATCGAACGGCATCGAGCGGTTTTCCTGCGCCTGCCGGCGCCCCGACCAGGCAAGCCCGAACTTGCGCTTCGACTGCCCGCCGAGCGAGCCGCGAAAGCGCCGACGGGCACTGTCGGGCGCATCGAGGTAGCGCGAGCCGCCGACGATGTCGTCCGGCTGCAGCCCGAGCAGGAACGGCAGGCTCATCAGCGTGCAGGCAACATCCGCCGCGGGCGGCCTGGCGGCACCCGGTGCGACGAGCGTCACGCGCCAGCGCGACGCGGCCGGCGCCAGCAGCGGCACGAGTTCCGGCTGGACTTCGAGCACGAGGTGCGCGCAGCGTGCGCGGGCAAGCGGCACGAAGCGGACGAACTGCAGCGTGTCGCCGAACCCCTGTTCCGCACGGATCAGCAGCGTGCGTGACGCAATCGGCTCGCCTTGCCAGCGCGGCAGCGTGCCGAGCGACGTCGCGCCGGGCGTCTCGTGGCGCGCTTCGTAGGCCGGCAGCCCGCGCGTGAAGTCGCCGAGCGTCAGCAGCGTGACCGCGCGGTGCAGCCGCGCGAGCGTGAGATCGGGCGCGACGCGCAGTGCCTGGTCGAACGCGCGCAGTGCCATCTCGTATGCGCGGAGCGCGTGATGCGCGTTGCCGAGGTTCAGCCACGCGAGGCCGAACGACGGATCGAGACCGACCGCGCGCTCGTAGTAGGGCAGTGCGTCGCGGTGGCGCCCCTGTGCGCACAGGGCGTTCGCGAGCCCGAACAGCGCGAGCGGAAACGGCGGGTGCAGCGCGAGCGCCGCTTCGAACGCGGCGGCCGCCTCCGCATGCCGGCCGACCGCGTCGAACGTGTTGCCGAGATTGAAATGCGCGGCGACGAAGCGCGGCTGCGCGGCGATCGCGGCCTGGAAGTGCGTGATCGCGTCGTCGGCGCGGCCCATCGCGTTCAGCGCCATCGCGAGGTTGTTGTGCGCGCCCGCATGCCCGGGCCGCAGTTCGAGCGCGCGACCGAACGCGGCGAGCGCATCGTCATGGCGGCCGAGCGCGTTCAGCGCGTTGCCGAGATTGTTGTGGATCGATGCGTCGTCGGGCGTGAGCCGCAGCGCGCGGCCGAACGCATCGATCGCGTCGTCGTGACGCTGCAGCGCCGCATACGCATTGCCGAGGTTGTAGTGCGCGAGCGGGAATTCGGGCGCGAGCGTCAGCGCGTTGCGAAAGCGGTCGATCGCTTCGTCGAGCCGGCCGAGCGCCTTCAGCGCGTTGCCGAGATTGAGCTGCAGCGCGGCATCGTCCGGGCGCAGCGCGACCGCGCGGCCGACGAGGTCGGCCGCTTCGGCATGCTGGCCCTGCTGGTGCCGCAGCACGCCGAACAGGTGCAGCGCGTCGGCGTTGGCGGGGTCGGAGGCGAGCGCGTTGCGATAGCCGTGCTCGGCCTCGGCGAGGCGGCCTGCGCGGTGTGCGGCGTACGCCCGGTCGAATGCGGAATCCATGACGCGAAAACTGACGGAAAGCGCGTATTTTCCCACACCGCGCGGGGGGGCCGCCGGTCGGCCGGTCGGCATATGGCCCCGTCACGCGGAGCGGCGTAGACTGGCAGGGTCGCGTGTCATCGAGGTTCTCATGGCTGACACACTGTCCGATATCCCACCCGTGCTGATCGTCGGCGCGGGGCCGACCGGTCTCGCCGCGGCGATGAGCCTCGCGCGGGCCCGCGTGCCGGTGCGCATCATCGATCGTCTCGCGGCGCCCGCGCCGTATTCGCGCGCGATCGGCATCCAGGCGCGCACGCTCGAGCTGCTGGAGCAGCATCGCGCGGTCGAACCGTTTCTCGCGCTCGGTCATCGCGCGCATGCGGCCGCGCTGCATGCCGACGGCCGCGAGATCGCGCGGCTCGATTTCGATCCGCTGCAAACGCGCTATCCGTATCTGCTGTTTCTCGATCAGAGCATCACCGAGCGCCTGCTGGCCGAACACCTGGCGCAGCTCGGCGTGACGGTCGAGCGCGGCGCGACGCTGACCGCGTGCGACGCGGGCGGCACGTCGCTCGACGTGTCGATCCGCCACGCGGACGGCCGCGACGAGTCGTTCGCGCCGTCGTACCTGATCGCGGCGGACGGCGCGCACAGCACGGTCAGGCATCTGCTCGGCCTGGGCTTTGCCGGGCAGGCGTTCGAACAGACGTTCCTGCTTGCCGATTTCGCGGCGATCCCCGATTGGCCGGACGAAGAGATCCACCTGTTCACGTCGTCCGACGGCATGGCCGGCCTGTTTCCGATGGGCGACGGCCGTTACCGGCTCGTGGCCGACCGTCCACCCGGCAGCGACGCGTCGTCCGATGCGCCGACGCCGACGCTCGCGGAGTGCGACGCGATCGTGCGTCGCCGTGCCGGCGTGTCGATCTCCCCGAGCGATCTCGCGTGGTCGTCCTATTTTCACCTGCATAGCCGGATGGTCGACCGGTTGCGTCACGGCCGCGTCTTTTTCGCGGGCGACGCCGCGCACGTCCACAGCCCGGCCGGCGCGCAGGGCATGAACACCGGCATCCAGGAAGCGTTCAATCTCGGCTGGAAGCTCGCGCGCGTGCTGGGCGCCGGCACGCCCGAGCGGCTGCTCGACACGTACCACGCGGAGCGCCATCCGATCGAGCGCGACGTGTTGCGGCAGACCGGATTCGTCACGCAGATGGTCGAAGCCGAGCGCGGCGCGATGCGGCTGCTGCGCGATCATGTCGTACCGCTGCTGGCGTCGTTCGGGCCGATGCGCGACGCGGTGCGGCGCACGGTCAGCGAGCTCGGCGTGCAGTACCGGAAAAGTCCGCTCACGCTCGAGCGCGTGCTCGACGGCGGCCCGCGCGCGGGCGAGCGGGCACCCGATGCACTCGTGCATGTGCTCGACGGGCCGCTCGGCCGCGCACCGGGGACGGCGCGGTTATACGATCTTCACGATCCGGCGAGCTTCACGCTGTTGCTGCTGGAAGAACCGGCGGATGCCGATACCGGCGAGGTGCCGCCGATGCCGGCCGACGCGCGGGCGCTCGGGCAGGGGCTCGAACGGATCATGCCGGAAGCGGTGCGCGCGTGGCGCGTCACCGATGCCGCAGGCGATGGCGCCGCCGGCCTGGCGCGGGAATACGGCCGCTCGCGGCCGTCGTTCTACCTGTTGCGGCCCGACGGTTATGTCGCCGTGCGCGGGCGCACGGCAACCGACGCGAACGCGCTGCTGCGCCACTGCGAAACCTGGTTCGCGGGCATGACGCAGTCCGCGTAGCGGCGCGGTCAGACGCTCGCGGCGGCGGGCACCAGCGAGGCCCGATGCGCGGCGACCGCGTCGCGCACGATCGGTGCCGTGCGTTGCGCGCCTTCGCTCGACGGATCGTCGAGCGCGGCGAGCAACGCGCGGCGCATCCGCGGTTCCCAGAAGCGCCGGAGATGGTCGGCGATGCCGGCCAGCGCTTCGTCGCGATCGGGCATCGATTCGAAGAATGCGCCGATCTGGTTGGCCATGTCGATCAGGTGTCCTTGATCCATCGCTGCCTCACTTGCCTGTCGTCACGGTGTCGGGCGTGGCCGCGCGGCGCTCGAGCAGGTCGATCTGCTCTGCGTTGAAACGCGCATACGCACGCTGCCAGTCGGACGGTTGCGCGACCGGCAGCACCTGCACGGCCGTCACCTTGTATTCGGGGCAGTTCGTCGCCCAGTCGGAACTGTCGGTCGTGATCACGTTCGCGCCCGATTCCGGGAAGTGGAACGTCGTGTATACGACGCCCGGCTGCATGCGCTCCGTCACGAGCGCGCGCAGCACCGTCTGCCCGGCGCGCGATTCGATGCCGACCCAGTCGTCGGTCCGGATCCCGCGATCCTGGGCGTCGTGCGGATGGATCTCGAGGCGGTCCTCTTCGTGCCACCGGACGTTTTCGGTCCGGCGCGTCTGCGCGCCGACGTTGTATTGCGACAGGATGCGGCCCGTCGTCAGGATCAGCGGATAGCGCTGCGTGACCTTCTCCGGCGTCGGAATGAACTTGGTGATCACGAACCGGCCCTTGCCGCGCACGAATGCGTCGATGTGCATGGTCGGCGTGCCGTCCGGCGCGTGCTCGTTGCACGGCCACTGGATGCTGCCGAGCGCGTCGAGCTTCTCGTACGACACGCCCGAGAAGGTCGGCGTGAGCCGCGCGATCTCGTCCATGATTTCCGACGGATGCGTGTAGTGCATGTCGTAGCCGAGCGCCTGCGACAGCAGCAGCGTCACTTCCCAGTCCGCGTAGCCCGCGAGCGGCGGCATCACCTTGCGCACGCGCGAGATGCGGCGCTCGGCGTTCGTGAACGTGCCGTCCTTCTCGAGGAACGTCGAACCCGGCAGCAGCACGTGCGCATATTTCGCGGTCTCGTTCAGGAAGATGTCCTGCACGACGATGCATTCCATCGCCGACAGCGCGGCCGCCACGTGTTGCGTGTTCGGGTCCGACTGGACGATGTCCTCGCCCTGGCAGTAGAGCCCCTTGAAGCTGCCGTCGAGCGCCGCGTCGAACATGTTCGGGATGCGCAGCCCCGGTTCCGGTTGCAGCGTGGCCGACCACGCCTGCTCGAACTGCGCGCGCACGACCGCGTCGCTGATGTGCCGGTAGCCGGGCAGTTCGTGCGGGAACGAGCCCATGTCGCACGAACCCTGCACGTTGTTCTGGCCGCGCAGCGGATTGACGCCGACGCCCTCGCGGCCGATGTTGCCGGTCGCCATCGCGAGGTTCGCGATGCCCATCACCGTCGTCGAGCCTTGCGCGTGTTCGGTGACGCCCAGCCCGTAATAGATCGCCGCGTTGCCGCCCGTCGCATAGAGGCGCGCGGCTTCGCGCACGCGTTCGGCCGGCACGCCCGTCACGTCGGCGGTCGCCTCCGGCGAATTCTCGTCGCGCGACACGAATTCGCGCCATTGCTCGAATGCGCGGGTATCGCAGCGTTCGGCGACGAAGGCGTCGGCGACGAGCCCCTCCGTGACGATCACGTGCGCGAGCGCGTTGACGATCGCGACGTTGGTGCCGGGGCGCAGTTGCAGGTGGTGCGTGGCCTTCACGTGCGGGCCGTCGACGACGTCGATGCGGCGCGGGTCGATCACGATCAGCTTCGCGCCTTCGCGCACGCGGCGCTTCATCCGCGAGCCGAACACCGGGTGGCCGTCGGTCGGGTTCGCGCCCATCACGACGATCACGTCGGCCTGGCCGACCGAGGCGAACGTCTGCGTGCCGGCCGATTCGCCGAGCGTCGTCTTGAGACCATAGCCGGTCGGCGAATGGCACACGCGCGCGCAGGTATCGACGTTGTTGTTGCCGAACGCGGCACGCACGAGCTTCTGCACGAGATAGGTTTCCTCGTTCGTGCAGCGCGACGACGTGATGCCGCCGATCGAGTCACGGCCGTACTTCTGCTGCAGCTTGCGGAATTGCGTAGCCGCATACGTGAGGGCTTCGTCCCAGCTCACTTCGCGCCACGGGGCGGTGATCTTCTCGCGGATCATCGGCTTCGTGATGCGGTCCTTGTGCGTCGCGTAGCCCCAGGCGAAACGTCCCTTCACGCACGCGTGGCCTTCGTTGGCGAGGCCGTTCTTGTGCGGCGTCATGCGCACGACCTGCGTGCCCTTCATCTCGGCCTTGAACGAGCAGCCGACACCGCAGTACGCGCAGGTCGTGACGACCGAGTGTTCGGCCTGCCCGAGCTGCACGACGGATTTTTCCTGCAGCGTGGCTGTCGGGCATGCGGCGACGCACGCGCCGCACGACACGCATTCCGATGCCATGAACGATTCGCTTTCGCCCGCGGCGACACGCGATTCGAAACCGCGCGCGGCGATCGTCAGGGCGAACGTGCCCTGCGTTTCCTCGCATGCGCGGACGCAGCGGTTGCAGACGATGCACTTCGACGGGTCGTACGTGAAATACGGATTCGATTCGTCCTTGCGGTCCTTCAGGTGATTCGCGCCGTCGAAGCCGTAGCGCACTTCGCGCAGCCCGACCACGCCCGCCATGTCCTGCAATTCGCAGTCGCCGTTGGCGGGGCAGGTGAGGCAGTCGAGCGGATGGTCGGAGATGTACAGCTCCATCACGTTGCGACGCAGCGACTGCAGCCGGTCCGACTGCGTGCGCACCTTCATGCCGGCTTCTGCGGGTGTCGTGCACGACGCCGGATAACCGCGCCGGCCTTCGATCTCGACGAGACACAGCCGGCACGAGCCGAACGGCTCGAGCGAATCGGTTGCGCAGAGCTTCGGGACGTTGACGCCGGCCTCGATCGCCGCGCGCATCACCGATGTGCCGGCCGGCACCGTCACCGGCTGGCCGTCGATTTCGAGCGTGACGTCGGTGTCGGCATGCCGTTGCGGCGTGCCGTAGTCGGTATCGTCGAACGGATCGCGGGCACGCGCCTGAGCGGCGCTCTTGCACGCGCATTGGCCCGAGCCGCAGCCGCCTTGGCGGACGTTGTTCGTGTCGAGGGACATGCAGGGCTCCTTCTGGGTCAGGCCGCGGCCTTGACCGGACCCGCTGCGGCATCCTTGCCGGCAGCGAGCCCGAAATCTTCGGGGAAATGGTCGAGCGCGGACAGCACCGGGTACGGCGTCATGCCGCCCATCGCGCACAGCGAGCCGGCCAGCATCGTGTCGCACAGGTCGCGCAGCAGCGTGACCTGACGCTCCGACGTGTCGCCGTCGCGGATGCGTGCGATCGTCTCGACACCGCGCGTCGAGCCGATCCGGCACGGCGTGCACTTGCCGCACGATTCGATCGCGCAGAACTTCATCGCGTATTCGGCCAGTTCGGCGAGGTTCGAGGTGTCGTCGTGCAGCACGATGCCGCCGTGACCGACGACCGCGCCGATCGCCGCATACGCCTCGTAGTCGAGCGGCACGTCCCACTGATGGTCGGGCAGGTAGGTGCCGAGCGGGCCGCCGACTTGCGCGGCGCGAGCGGGCCGGCCGCTGGCCGTGCCGCCGCCGAAGTCGAACAGCAGTTCGCGCAGCGTGACGCCGAACGCGAGTTCGACGAGGCCGCCTTGACGGATATTGCCCGCCAGCTGGAACGGCAGCGTGCCGCGCGAGCGGCCCATCCCGTAGTCGCGGTAGAACGCCGCGCCGCGCGCGAAAATCACCGGCGCCGTCGCGAGCGTGATCACGTTGTTGATGACGGTCGGCTGGCCGAACAGGCCCGCGAGCGCCGGCAGCGGCGGCTTCGCGCGCACGACGCCGCGCTTGCCCTCGAGCGATTCGAGCAGCGCGGTTTCCTCGCCGCACACGTACGAGCCCGCGCCTTTCGCGACGTGCAGCTCGAACGCGTGCGCGGAGCCGAGCACGTGCTCGCCGAGCCAGCCGGCTTCGCGCGCGCGGACGATCGCGGCTTCGAGTGTCGCGATCGCGTGCGGGTATTCGCTGCGCACGTAGATGTAGCCGACCGTCGCGCCCGTCGCGATGCCCGCGATGATCATCCCTTCGATCAGGCAGTACGGATCGCACTCCATGATCAGGCGGTCGGAGAACGTGCCCGAATCGCCTTCGTCCGCGTTGCAGACGATGTATTTCTGCGCGGCGTGCGCGTGCCGCACGGTGCGCCACTTGATGCCGGCCGGGAACGCCGCGCCGCCGCGGCCGCGCAGCCCCGATTCGATCAGCGTCTCGCAGGCGGCGTCGCCGTCGAGCGACAGTGCGTTCTTCAGGCCGGCGAGTCCTTCGTACCGCAGGTAGTCGTCGATCGACAGCGGGTCGGTCAGGCCGATCCGCGCGAACGTGAGGCGCTGCTGGCGCGCGAGATAGGGCAGTGCGTCGACGAGGCCGACGCTGCTCGGGTGCGTGCCGCCCTCGAGCCAGTGGGCGTCGAACAGCGCGGGCACGTCGGTGGCCGACAGGTTTGCATAGCCGACGCGGCCCGCGGCCGTGCCGATCTCGACGAGCGGCTCGAGCCACAGCAGCCCGCGCGAGCCGTTGCGGACCAGTTCGATCGCGACGCCGCGCCGTTCGGCCTCCGCGACGATCGCGGCGGCGAGCGCGTCCGCGCCGAGCGCCAGCGCGGACGAATCGCGTGGAACGTAGATGCGGGTCGTCATGCGGCCTCCTGCGAGTGGGCGACCGCGTCGGCGAGCAACGCGTCGAATTTCTCCGGCGTGACCTTCGCGTGCAGCACGCCGTTGACCGTCAGCGACGGCGACTGCGCGCACAATCCGAGGCAGTACACCGATTCGAGCGCGACGGCGTCCGGCGCGCGCGCAGCGGCGGCATCGCCGTGTGCCGCGTCGAACCGGCAGCCCGTGCGCGCCTCCGCATGGGCGGCGAGCGTTTCGCCACCCATGCTGCGGCACGCTTCGGCGCGGCACATCTGGATCGTCACGCGCGCGGGCGGCGCGGTGCGGAAGTGATGGTAGTAAGTCAGTACGCCGTGGACTTCCGCACGCGACAGGTTGAGTGCCTTGGCGAGCGGTGCGACGCAACCCGGCGGCACGTAGCCCGCGTCGTCCTGGATCGCGTGCAGGATCGCGACGAGCGACCGGCCGGCGCGCGCATGACGCTCGACGAGCGCGTCGGGCGCAGGGGAATTCGGGGACATCGGTTATGCTCCTCCAAAATCTCATATGCGCTTGCAGTTCATATAGTGCGCATCTCGACTTCGTTCTGATTGATTTTTATCAACCATAAGCGGAACATTCCGCGGTCGCAATAGGAAATCGGAGTGCATAATTGATTCGGATCGAATGCGACGCGTATCTGACCGTACGCGACACGGAAGGCCGGTCGGCCAGCCTGTCGGACGTCGCGCCGTTGCTCGAACTCGTGGCCGACACGGGCAGCATTGCGCAGGCGGCACAGGCCAAGGGGCTGTCGTACCGGCACGCGTGGGGCATGCTCCGCGCGCTGGAAGCGTGCATCGGCGGCGAGTTGATCGAAACGGCACGCGGCAAGGGCTCGACGCTGTCGGCGCTCGGGCAGGCGGTCGTCGATGCGCAGCGCCTCGCGCGCAGCCGGCTCGACGGGAATTTGCGCACGCTGGCGGCCGAAGTGGCGAGCGACCTGAACCGGCGGCTCGCGCAGCGCGACGGCGCTGTGCGCATCCATGCGTCGCACGGCTACGCGGTCGCGACGCTCGTCTCCGCGCTCGTCGATGCGCAGGCGGCCGTCGACATCAAGTATCGCGAGAGCATCGAGGCCGTACAGGCGCTCTCGCGCGGCGAATGCGACCTGGCGGGCTTCCATCTGCCGCGCGGCGCGTTCCGCGCGCAGTGCGCGCAGATCTACCGGCCGTGGCTCGACGACACGCGCCACGTGCTGATCCACCTGACGCGTCGTCAACAGGGGCTGTTCGTGCTGCGTGGCAACCCGAAGCAGGTCCGCGGTCTCGCGGATCTCGCGCGCAACGACATCCGCTTCGTCAACCGGCAGCCGGGGTCGGGCACGCGCATGTTGCTGGACCTCGCGCTGCGTGCGATCGGCATCGATCCGGAGCGCGTCGACGGCTATGCATCGGCCGAGCTCACGCATTCGGCGATCGCGGCATTCGTCGCGAGCGGGATGGCCGATCTCGGCTTCGGCGTCGAGCCGGCCGCGCATCATTTCGGGCTCGACTTCATCCCGGTCGTCGACGAGGACTATTACTTCGCATGCGAACGTGCGCGGCTCGACGCCCGGCCGCTCGCCGGCGTACTGGCGCTGCTGCGCGACGCACGTTTCGTCGAGCGCGTCGCGCATCTGGACGGCTACGATCCGGCCGCGTGCGGCACGCTGACGGGCATCGCGGCCGGGCTGGCCGGCGACGACGGCGCGCAGGCGCGGCACGGCAATTCCCGGTAACGGGGACGCGATCGGGTCGCGCTGCAACAGCGGGGGATTTGCGCTACGCTTGGCGCTTGATCAACGTTCCAACAAGCACGCCGTTCAGGCGTCATTCCGCCATGAAATTTTCCGTTCCCCACGCCGCGGCAGCGTTGACCGCGGGGCTGCTGGTCGTCGTTTCGCCGTTTGCGTCCGCGCAGAATTCCCCGGGTGTGCCGGGCGGCATCCTGAGCGAACAGTTTCGTTTGAACGAGCATCCGCAGATGCCGTTCGCGGCGTCGGCGCCATCGCAGAAATACCAGGGCGGCAAGAAGTCGGCGTTGCGCCGCAAGGGCGACCTGGGTGACCCGAACGGCTGCAACCTGAAGTGCCCGATGGATACCCAGTAATGCGCTGACCGGCGCGTTTGTGCCCGGGGTGAGGCGCCGTGCTTTCGCACGACTGCCCATCATCTGACCGCGGGTGGACGAGCGTCGATTCCGGGCCTATTGGTGGTCGAGCCCCGCAAAGCGTTACCGCTTTGCGGGGCTCGTGCTTTTCGACGGGCCCGCATCCAACGGGGTGCCGGGCGGAGCCGCCGTACGCACGTCTGGCCATCCCGCTCATTGATCTAGGGTTAACCCGTAATTCAGGAAGGATGTCTTCCAGAAACCTGCCTTATTCTTAAGCATCTGCCTACATAAACTTCGGTTTGTCAGCGATGAACAAGGTGTTCACCGCGAACACAGACAAATCTGGAGGTAGGTCATCATGAAGTCGCTCATTCAAGCCGTCGTCGTTGCCGCTGCGCTCGTTGCCCCGGTCGTGTCGTTCGCCCAGTCGGGCTCGACGATCACCCGCGCGCAGGTTCGTGCCGAACTGGTCCAGCTCCAGCAGGCCGGTTACAACTCCGCCCGCGGCGAAGATCCGCATTATCCGGAAGCGATCCAGGCCGCGACGGCCCGGGTTGCAGAGCAGCAGCGTGCGCTGGCGCAAGCGCAAGGCGCCGACGTCAGCGGCTACGGCGCACAGGCGCAGGGCGCATCGGCATCGGGTTCGCGTGCGATGGGCGTGCGTCCCGCCAGCGCTGAAGAAATGAAGTCGCTGTATCGCGGCAGTTGAGCCGCGCGTCGCCCGGCGCGAACCGGTCGCGACGACGCGTCGTGGCCGGGGCCGCGGTAGCCGGGCTGGCCGCCGTCAGGCGCAGCGAGTGACTGCGCGGGGGCGGCCGACCATCCGTCACCTCCTGCCGCCGGAGTACCGGCGGCATTCCGCCCGGCCGCCCGTCCGTCAGTGGCTGGGCGCTTTTTCGGCAGGAGAGGGAGGCATGCGTTTCGCCGGCAACAAAAAACCCCGCAGACTTGCGTCATGCGGGGTTCGTGCGACGAGCGCGGAATTTGGTGGAGGCGGCGGGAATCGAACCCGCGTCCAGAAGCGCTCCACGACTAGTTCTACATGTTTAGTCCAGTCTTTTGATTTAACCGCAGCGACGCGGACGAACACGCTGCACTACGGCGATTCGCTAGATTTTCGACCCTGGCGTCGCGACGCCGACAGGGCTTAACTGACGTAAATGACCTCTGGCGGTATTGCTACCGGTCTTGCGACACTAGCCCGTCAGTGAACTAGGCAGAGGACGGCGGCCCTTAGGCTGCCAGTGCGAACGTATCGTCGTTTGCAGTTACGATTTTCCCATTGATTAACGAGGTGACGGGTCCTCGACATGCCCTAGCCGCTTCACAACCCCTGTCGAAACCAGGTCGCCCCCGCGGATAAGATCAATCATTATAGCCCAACATCGCGCAGCAGTTCGCGCAGTTCCTGCGTCGTATCGACGAGATGCTGCGCCTGCCAGTCGGTCGGTGCGACGCCGTCGCCGCAATAGCCGTACGCGGCCGCGACCGTCGCCATGCCGGCCGCGCTGCCGGCCTGAATGTCGCGCAGGTCGTCGCCGACGTAGACGATGCGCGCGGGCGCGAGCGTCAACTGGTCGGCCGCGTGCAGCAGCGGGGCCGGGTGCGGCTTCGGGTGCGGCGTTGTGTCGCCCCCGACGATGCAAGCGGCGCGCGGTGCGAGACCGAGCAGGTCGACGAGTGGCGCCGTGAGCCGCATCGCCTTGTTCGTGACGATCCCCCAGCGCACGCCGCGCGCATCGAGTTCGTCGAGCACGTCGCCGATGCCGGGGAACAGCACCGTATGCACGCAGAGATCCGTCGCGTAGTTGGCCAGGAACTCGTCGCGCATCGCTTCGTAGCCGGGCGTGCGCGGATCGATGCCGAACGCGCCGCCGAGCAGGCCGCGCGCGCCGGCCGAGGCCAGCGGCCGCAACACGTCGAGCGACGTTTCGGGCAGGCCGCGCTCGCGTTGCATCTTGTTGACGGCCGCCGCGAGATCGGGCGCCGTGTCGGCGAGCGTGCCGTCGAGGTCGAACAGCACGGCATCGCAGTGCAGCAGGCGCGGTTCGTCGGCTGCCCGCGCGGTCGAAAGGGGATTCGTCATGCCGGTCGGAAGGTCACGCGCCGCGGCGGCACGCGATGAGGTAGTTGATGTCGGTGTCGTTCGACAGCGCGAAGCGCTTGCCGATCGGGTGATACGTGATGCCCTTGATCTCCACGATGTGCAGATCGGTCGCGCGCACGAAGCCCGCCAGTTCCGACGGACGGATGAAACGCGCGTAGTCGTGCGTGCCCTTCGGCAGCATCTGCGCGATGTACTCCGCACCGATCACCGCGAACAGGTAGGACTTCAGGTTGCGGTTCAGCGTCGAGAAGAACACCCAGCCGCCCGGCTTCACGAGCGTCGCGCATGCGGCGACGATATCGCCGGGCGACGGCACGTGCTCGAGCATTTCCATGCACGTGACGACGTCGTAGGTGCCTGGTTCGCGCGCGGCGATCGCTTCGGCGGCGATCGCCTCGTAGTCGACCATGATGCCGCTTTCGAGGCTGTGGAGGTCGGCGACGCCAAGCGCTTCGGTCGACAGGTCGATGCCCTTCACCTGGGCGCCGAGTCCGGCCATCGATTCGGACAGGATGCCGCCGCCGCAGCCGATGTCGAGCGCGCGTTTGCCGGCCAGGTGCGCGTGCGCATCGATCCAGCCGAGCCGGACCGGGTTCAGGTCGTGCAGCGGCTTGAATTCGGCATTCGGATCCCACCACCGGTGGGCGAGGTCGCTGAATTTCTGGAGTTCGTGCGGATCGGCGTTGGTCATGTCGGCAAACGGGCTACAGGAGGAGGGCGGTGCTGCGGTTCGTCAGACCCGAGTATATAAGAAGCAGGCGAGCGGCGAAGCGACGAGCGCCCGGACGGGCATCAATGAAAAAGCCCCGCCGGAGCGGGGCTTTGAAGCAGTCGAAAACCGCGGCTTAGTTTGCCGGAACGGTCGTCTTCTGCACTTGCTGCGTACCAACCACTTCGACTTCCACGCGGCGGTCCGGTGCGAGGCAGGCGATGAGCTGCTTGCGGTTCTTCTGGTTGCAGCCAGTCGTAACCGGGTTGCGCTTGCCCTTGCCTTCCGTGTAGATCTTGTTGGCCGGCACACCCTTGCTGACCAGGTACGACTTCACGGCTTGCGCACGGCGCAGCGACAGACGGTCGTTGTACTTGTCCGAACCGATGCGGTCCGTGTAGCCCGTTGCAACGACGACTTCCGTGTTCATGCCTTCGATCTTCGAAGCCAGTTCGTCCAGCTTTTGCTTGCCAAGCGGCTTGAGCGTTGCCTTGTCGAAGTCGAACAGTGCGTCGGCTTGATACGTGATCTTCTGGCTCGTGATGGCCGGAGCGACCGGAGCGACCGGCGGCTGCGGTGCCTGGGCGACCAGTGCGCCATCGCACTTCGCGTTGGCGGTGGCCGGCGTCCAGAACGCATCGCGCCAGCAGAGCTCGTTCGTGCCGTTCATCCACACCCATTCGCCCGTGCCGTTCACCCAGTTGTCATTGACGGCTTGACGCGACGCCGGCACCGACTGTGCCGAAGCGGATGCAGCCATAACTGCGGTAGCTGCAATGAACGCGAGCTTTGAAAGTTTATTCATATTTCTCCTCTCGAAATTGAGATTACCGCAGGTTTACTGCGAGCCTGTTGACGGTGACAAGTCATACATTGCTCGAAGTATAACATTGGTGCGGCACAAAAAACGCGGCACCGCTCTGTGTAGACTTCGAGCAGCGTCTAACTTTCAGTGCGTTGGCATTTTGCCATATCGTTCCCTTCCTACGAAAAAAAATCCTCCCCACCCTAAGATCGCTTCAACTTTGTGGTGCATGCGCAACACCGCCCTGCCGCAACTTTTAGAGATTGTCAAGAGTGTGTCGGCGAAATTGCGCGAATGTGTGCTGTTGTTTACACGTGCGCGCGAAACACGCGTGACGGGATGGCCTGCGACGTCGCGTCGCGTGCGATGTCGGTCGAATCGCCGCTGCCGCGATTTTTGCTATTTATATATAGAGGGGTCGCGAATTGGCGGCTGATGGGCGCATGTTAGAATCTCGCGTTGCGTTGCGCATGCAGCGCCCACGCGAAAGGCGTTCGCCGTCTTCGCTCCGAAACGATACGGATACATGGATCAATTCGCCAAAGAGACCCTGCCCACCTCCCTAGAGGAGGAAATGCGCCGTTCGTATCTCGATTACGCGATGAGCGTGATCGTCGGACGTGCCCTCCCGGATGTCCGCGATGGCCTGAAGCCCGTGCACCGGCGCGTGTTGTTCGCGATGCACGAACTGAACAACGACTGGAACCGTGCGTACAAGAAGTCGGCGCGTATCGTCGGCGACGTGATCGGTAAGTACCACCCTCACGGCGATACCGCGGTCTACGACACGATCGTGCGGATGGCGCAGGACTTCTCGCTGCGCTACATGCTGATCGACGGGCAAGGCAACTTCGGCTCGATCGACGGCGACAATGCCGCGGCGATGCGTTACACCGAAATTCGCATGGCGAAGATCGGTCACGAGCTGCTCGCCGACATCGACAAGGAAACGGTCGATTTCGAGCCGAACTACGACGGCAACGAAACGCAGCCGTCCGTCCTGCCGGCGCGCATCCCGAACCTGCTGATCAACGGCTCGTCGGGCATCGCGGTCGGCATGGCGACCAACATCCCGCCGCACAACCTGAACGAAGTCGTCGACGCGTGTCAGCACCTGCTGGGCAACCCCGAAGCGACGATCGACGAACTGATCGAGATCATCCCGGCGCCGGACTTCCCGACGGCCGGCATCATCTACGGCGTCGCCGGCGTGCGCGACGGCTACCGCACCGGGCGCGGGCGCGTCGTGATGCGCGCGGCCACCCACTTCGAGGAAATCGACCGCGGCCAGCGGATGGCGATCATCGTCGACGAGCTGCCGTACCAGGTGAACAAGCGCTCGCTGCTCGAGCGGATCGCCGAGCTCGTCAACGAGAAGAAGCTGGAAGGCATCTCCGACATCCGCGACGAGTCCGACAAGAGCGGCATGCGCGTCGTGATCGAGCTCAAGCGCGGTGAAGTGCCGGAAGTGGTGCTGAACAACCTGTACAAGGCGACGCAGCTCCAGGACACGTTCGGCATGAACATGGTCGCGCTCGTCGACGGTCAGCCGAAGCTGCTGAACCTGAAGGAAATCCTGCAGTGCTTCCTGTCGCACCGACGCGAAGTGCTGACGCGCCGCACGATCTACGAACTGCGCAAGGCCCGCGAACGCGGCCACGTGCTCGAGGGTCTCGCGGTCGCGCTCGCGAACATCGATGAGTTCATCGCGATCATCAAGGCCGCGCCGACGCCGCCGATCGCGAAGCAGGAGCTGATGGCGAAGCCGTGGGATTCGTCGCTCGTGCGCGAGATGCTGACCCGTGCCGAAGCCGAGAACGCGTCGGCGGGCGGCCGTTCCGCGTATCGTCCGGAAGGCCTGAACCCGGCGTTCGGCATGCAGGGCGACGGGTTGTACCGCCTGTCCGACACGCAGGCCCAGGAAATCCTGCAGATGCGTCTGCAGCGCCTGACCGGCCTCGAGCAGGACAAGATCATCGGCGAGTACCGCGAAGTGATGGCGCAGATCGCCGACCTGCTGGACATCCTCGCGCGCCCCGAGCGGATCACGACGATGATCGGCGAGGAGCTGACTTCGGTGAAGGCCGAATTCGGCGACGCGCGCCGCTCGAGGATCGAGCTGAACGCGACCGAGCTGAACACCGAGGATCTGATCACGCCGCAGGACATGGTCGTCACGATGTCGCATGCGGGCTACGTGAAGTCGCAGCCGCTGTCCGAGTACCGCGCGCAGAAGCGCGGCGGCCGCGGCAAGCAGGCGACGCAGATGAAGGAAGACGACTGGATCGAGACGCTGTTCATCGCGAACACGCACGACTACATCCTGTGCTTCTCGAACCGCGGCCGCGTGTACTGGGTCAAGGTCTACGAAGTGCCGCAGGGCTCGCGCAACTCGCGCGGCCGCCCGATCGTCAACATGTTCCCGCTGCAGGAAGGCGAGAAGATCAACGTCGTGCTGCCGGTCAAGGAGTTCTCGGCCGACAAGTTCATCTTCATGGCGACGTCGCTCGGTACCGTGAAGAAGACGCCGCTCGAGGCATTCAGCCGTCCGATGAAGAAGGGCATCATCGCGGTCGGCCTCGACGATGGCGACTACCTGATCGGTGCGTCGATCACCGACGGCGCGCACGACGTGATGCTGTTCTCCGACGCCGGCAAGGCCGTGCGCTTCGACGAGAACGACGTGCGTCCGATGGGGCGCGAGGCGCGCGGCGTGCGCGGCATGCAGCTCGAGGACGGGCAGCAGGTCATCGCGATGCTGGTTGCCGGCAGCGAGGAGCAGACCGTGCTCACCGCGACCGAGAACGGCTACGGCAAGCGCACGCCGATCACCGAATACACGCGTCACGGCCGCGGCACGAAGGGTATGATCGCGATCCAGACGTCGGAGCGTAACGGCAAGGTCGTCGCGGCGACGCTCGTCGACGCCGAAGATCAGATCATGCTGATCACGACGGCGGGCGTGTTGATTCGCACCCGCGTTTCCGAGATTCGCGAGATGGGACGGGCCACGCAAGGTGTTACACTCATCAGTCTCGATGAAGGTACCAAGCTCTCGGGCCTGCAGCAGATCGCGGAGGCAGAAGAGGGCGATGGCGAGGCCGACGAGGCGTCGGACGGCGAAGCCTGAAGAACGGATGAGACTCTGACCGCCGCGGGCGCGAAGCGCCGCGGCCGGCGAGCAACCATTCATATTTCCAAAAGGGAGTGATGATGCAAAAGCAATTCAAGCAACTGGTCCTGCTGGCCGCACTGGTGCCGACGTTCGCGATGGCGCAAGCGCTGTCGAATTCCGCACCGGCGCCCGCCGCGGCAGCTGCGCCGATCGACGCTGACAAGAAGGCGGCGATCAAGGATTTGCTCGACGCGATCGACGCGCCGAAGCTCGTGTCGGCAATCGGCAACAGCGCCGAAATGCAGGCCAAGCAACTCGTGCCGGCGATCCTGTCGGACGCGCTGTCGGAAAACAAGACGCTGAACGACAAGCAGAAGCAGGCTGCCGTTCCGACGCTGCAGAAGAACGCCGTGCCGAAGCTGGTCGACGGCGCGGGCAAGGTGTTCGGTACGCAGCAGTTCCAGAGCGACGCGATGTCGGCTCAGTACGACGCGTACGCGAAGTACTACAGCACGTCGGAGATCAAGGATCTGACGACGTTCTACAAGAGCCCGACGGGCCGCAAGTTCATCCAGGTGCAGGATCAGGTCGGTCGCGACGTGGTCAACGGCCTGATGCAGAAGTACATGCCGCAAGCGATCCAGGCAACGCGTACGCAGGCTGACAAGGAAGTCGCAGCAGTCAAGCCGGGCAAGTAAAGCCGTCCGGGCACGCCCCCGGCCGTTCGGCCGGGTTTGGCGGGAGCCTGACGACAGTGCGATAATGGCCGTTTGCGCGCGAGCGCAAACGGCCATTTCTTTTCTGGCGCGTTCTGCCGGCGGCGAGCCGGTCGCGTCCCTCCGAGGTTTTCACGATGCGCGTCTTTAATTTCTCCGCCGGCCCTGCGGCGATGCCCGAGGAAGTGCTGCGGCAAGCGGCCGACGAAATGCTCGACTGGCACGGCAGCGGCATGAGCGTGATGGAGATGAGCCATCGCGGCAAGGAGTTCATGTCGATCCACGAGGCCGCGCTGACCGACCTGCGCGACCTGCTCGGCGTGCCGGCCAGCCACCGGATCCTGTTCCTGCAGGGGGGCGGCATCGCGGAAAACGCGATCGTGCCGATGAACCTGCTCGGCTCGCGCAAGACGGCCGACTTCGTCGTGACGGGGTCGTGGTCGCAGAAGTCGTTCAATGAGGCGAAGAAGTTCTGCACGCCGCATCTCGCCGCAACCGGCAAGACGGAAGACGGCTTCACGCGTGCGCCCGCACGCGCCGAATGGCAGCTGTCGGACGATCCGGCCTACGTGCATCTGTGCACCAACGAGACGATCGACGGCGTCGAGACGTTCGAGATTCCCGATCTCGGCGACGTGCCGCTGGTCGCGGACGTCTCGTCGCACATCCTGTCGCGCCCGATGGACGTCGCGAAATACGGCGTGCTGTTCGGCGGCGCGCAGAAGAACATCGGGATGGCCGGCGTGACGGTCGTGATCGTGCGCGAGGATCTGCTCGATCGCGCGCTGTCGATCTGCCCGTCCGCGTTCGAGTGGAAGACCGTCGCCGCGAACAACTCGCTGTACAACACGCCGCCCACCTACGCGATCTACATCGCGGGCCTCGTGTTCCAGTGGCTGAAGCGGCAGGGCGGCCTCGAGGCGATCGAGGCCCGCAACATCGAAAAGGCGAAGCTGCTCTACGACACGATCGATGCGAGCAGCTTCTATCTGAACAAGGTCGAGCCGGCAGCGCGTTCGCGGATGAACGTGCCGTTTTTCCTGGCCGACGAAACGCGCAATGAAGACTTCCTCGCCGGCGCAAAGGCGCGCGGGCTGCTGCAGCTGAAGGGCCACAAGTCCGTCGGCGGCATGCGGGCGTCGATCTACAACGCGGTGCCGCTCGAGGGCGTGAAAGCGCTCGTCGAGTACATGAAGGACTTCGAGCAGCGCGGCGCCTGACGGCGGCGCTGCTCAAACAGCACGGCAAAACGCATGGACGACGAACTGAATTCCCGCCTGAAACCGCTGCGCGATCGCATCGACGCGATCGACGCGCAGCTGATCGCGCTCCTGAACCAGCGCGCCTCGGTGGCGCTGGAGGTGGGCGAGGTCAAGAAGCATTTCAACGCGCCGGTGTTCCGGCCGGAGCGCGAGCTGCAGGTGATCGCACGGCTGCAGGACATGAGCGCGGGGCCGCTCGCGAGCGAGCACATCAGCGCCATCTGGCGCGAGATCATGGCCGCGAGCCGCGCGCTCGAGCAGACGATCCACGTCGCATTCCTCGGGCCGGTCGGCACGTACAGCGAACAGGCGATGCTCGAGTATTTCGGCCAGTCGATCGAAGGGCTGCCGTGCCCGTCGATCGACGAGGTGTTCCGCTCGGTCGAGGCCGGTGCGTCCGCGTTCGGCATCGCGCCGGTCGAGAATTCGACCGAAGGGGCCGTATCGCGCACGCTCGACCTGCTGCTGCAGACGCAACTGCTGATCAGCGGCGAGCTGGCGCTGCCGATCCACCACAACCTGCTGACGCAAAGCGGCACGCTCGACGGCGTGAAGCGTGTCTGCGCGCATGCGCAGGCGCTCGCGCAATGCCAGCAGTGGCTCGCGGCGAACGCGCCGCAGCTCGAGCGGCAGGCGGTGGCGAGCAATGCCGAGGCCGCCCGCCTCGCGGCGGCCGATCCGACCGTCGCCGCGATCGCGGGCGACCGCGCGGCCGCGCACTACGGCCTGCAGATCGCGTTCTCGCTGATCCAGGACGATCCGCACAACCGCACGCGTTTCGTGATCATCGGCAAGCAGCCGGCCGGGCAAAGCGGTCACGACCAGACGTCGCTGATCGTGTCGGTGAAGAACGAGCCGGGCGCCGTGTTCAAGCTGCTCGAGCCGCTCGCGCGGCACGGCGTGTCGATGACGCGTTTCGAGTCGCGTCCGGCGCGCGTCGGCACCTGGGAGTACTACTTCTACATCGACATCGAAGGGCACCGCGACGATGCGGCGGTGGCGGCCGCGCTTGCGGAACTCGGCCAGAAGGCCGCGTTCCTGAAGATACTCGGTTCGTATCCGCGCGCACGCTGACGCGCTGGTGCGCCGCCCGCTCGCGCGGGCGTGGCGGCCAGGCGGGCAGGGCAGGCCGTTCGGCGCTGCCGAAGGCGGGTTCGGGCGGCATCCGGCGCTGGTTGCGCCGGGTGCGGACCCGTGGCCCGGAATCTGGAATTCCGCGTGCGGGGCGTCGTTCCGCGCGCGTAACTTGGCTCTTCTCGTGTCAGGCTTTGCATTCAACAAACTGGTCATCTTCGGCGTCGGCCTGATCGGCGGCTCGCTGGCGCGCGCGTTGCGCGAGCGCGCGCCGGGCGGTGCGGGCGAGGTCGTCGGCGTGGGCCGTTCGCGTCGCTCGGTCGAGCGCGCGCTGACGCTCGGCGTGATCGATCGCGCGGCGGCACTCGACGACGATGCGCAGTTGCGCGACGCGCTCGCCGGCGCCGATCTCGTGCTGCTGGCGGCACCGGTCGCCCAGACGGGCCCGTTGCTCGCGCGCATCGCGCCGTGGCTCGACGATGCGACGATCGTCACCGATGCCGGCAGCACCAAGTCCGACGTCGTCGCGGCCGCGCGCGCGGCGCTCGGCGCGCGGATCGCGCAGTTCGTGCCGGGGCATCCGATCGCCGGCCGCGAATCGAGCGGCGTCGAGGCCGCGTTGCCGGACCTGTACGTCGGCCGCAACGTCGTGCTGTGCCCGCTGCCGGAGAACGCGCCCGAGTCGGTCGCGCGGATCGACGCGATGTGGCGCGCGAGCGGCGCCGACGTGCGCACGATGAGCACCGAGCAGCACGATCGCGTGTTCGCGTCGATCAGCCATCTGCCGCACGTGCTGTCGTTCGCGCTCGTCGAGCAGATTCTCGGCGAGGCCGACGCGGAACTGAAATTCTCGTACGCGGCGGGCGGCTTCCGCGATTTCACGCGCATCGCGGCGTCGAGCCCGGAGATGTGGCGCGACGTCTGCGTCGCGAACCGCGCGGCGCTGCTCGACGAACTCGACGGCTACACGCGTGTGCTCGCGCGGCTGCGCGCGGCGATCGACGCCGGCGACGGCGCGGCGCTCGAAGCCGTGTTCACGCGCTCGCGCGCCGCACGCAAGGCATGGCAGGAGCGCGGCGGCGCGCCCGCTGCCGAACCGGTCAAGAAATAACAGGACGATTCCCATGGACTATCTCGATCTCGGCCCGTACTCCAGCGCATCGGGCACCGTGCGCCTGCCCGGCTCGAAAAGCATCTCGAACCGCGTGCTGCTGCTTGCGGCGCTGGCCGAAGGCGAAACGACGATCACCAACCTGCTCGACTCCGACGACACGCGCGTGATGCTCGACGCGCTCGGCAAGCTCGGCGTGAAGCTCGCGCGCGACGGCGACACCTGTGTCGTCACGGGCACGCGCGGCGCCTTCACCGCGAAGACGGCCGACCTGTTCCTCGGCAACGCGGGCACGGCCGTGCGGCCGCTGACCGCGGCGCTCGCGGTGAATGGCGGCGACTATCGCGTGCACGGCGTGCCGCGCATGCACGAGCGGCCGATCGGCGATCTCGTCGACGGCCTGCGCCAGATCGGCGCGCAGATCGACTACGAGCTGAACGAAGGCTACCCGCCGTTGCGGATCAAGCCCGCGACGATCTCGGTCGATGCGCCGATCCGCGTGCGCGGCGACGTGTCGAGCCAGTTCCTCACGGCGCTCCTGATGACGCTGCCGCTCGTGAAGGCGAAGGACGGCCGGACCGTCGTCGAGGTCGACGGCGAGCTGATCTCGAAGCCGTACATCGACATCACGATCCGGCTGATGGAGCGCTTCGGCGTGACCGTCGAGCGCGACGGCTGGCAGCGTTTCGTCGTGCCGGCCGGCGTCCGCTACCGCTCGCCGGGGCGGATCATGGTCGAGGGCGACGCGTCGTCCGCATCGTACTTCCTCGCGGCCGGCGCGCTCGGCGGCGGCCCGCTGCGCGTCGAGGGCGTGGGGCGCGCGAGCATCCAGGGCGACGTCGGCTTCGCGAACGCGCTGATGCAGATGGGCGCGAACGTGACGATGGGCGACGACTGGATCGACGTGCGCGGCATCGGCCACGACCACGGCAAGCTCGAACCGATCGACATGGACTTCAACCTGATTCCCGATGCGGCGATGACCATCGCGGTCGCGGCGCTGTTCGCGAACGGCACGAGCACGCTGCGCAACATCGCGAGCTGGCGCGTGAAGGAGACCGACCGCATCGCCGCGATGGCGACCGAGTTGCGCAAGGTCGGCGCGATCGTCGAGGAAGGCCCCGATTATCTCGTCGTCACGCCGCCGGAAAAGCTCACGCCGAACGCGGCGATCGATACGTACGACGATCACCGGATGGCGATGTGCTTCTCGCTCGTCAGCCTGGGCGGCGTGCCGGTGCGGATCAACGACCCGAAGTGCGTCGGCAAGACGTTCCCCGACTATTTCGACCGCTTCGCCGCGCTCGCCAAAGCCTGACCCGACTGTACCGATGAAATCGACCCGACCCTTTCACCCGACTCCCGTCATCACGATCGACGGCCCGACCGCCTCCGGCAAGGGCACCGTTGCCGCGCTCGTCGCCGCGCACCTTGGCTTCCACCTGCTCGACAGCGGCGCGCTGTACCGGCTCGCCGCGCTCGCGAGCGTGCGCTACGGCATCGCGGCGGAGGACATCGACGCGCTGGTGAAGCTGATCGACGATCTCCACATCACCTTTCGTGAAGGCTGTGCGCAGCTCGACGGCGTCGACGTGTCGAACGACATCCGCGCCGAAGCGGTCGGCAACCGCGCGTCGGCCATTGCCGTGCACGGGCCCGTGCGCACCGCGCTCGTCGCGCGCCAGCGCGCGTTCCGCAAGACGCCGGGCCTCGTCGCGGACGGGCGCGACATGGGGACGGTGATCTTCCCGGATGCCGTGCTGAAGGTGTTCCTGACGGCCAGCGCGGAGGCTCGCGCGACCAGACGGCATAAGCAATTGATGCAAAAAGGTTTTTCTGCTAATATGGATGACTTGCTCCGGGATCTTCGTGAACGTGACGCGCGCGACAGCAATCGCGCGGCCGCGCCGCTGAAGCCTGCGGCAGATGCCAAGCTGCTCGATACGTCGGCGCTGTCGGTCGATGAAGCCGTCGATCAAGTGCTGCAGTGGTACCGGGCGCTCGGCCAGCCCGCCTGAGAAGGCGGGCAGCGGTAGGTGTTCCGCGTCGCAAGCGCGGAGCGTGTTTCGAACCCTTAACCCCGTGTGGTCATCGATCTGGCCCTTTCAGCCTGCCATTCCGGCCGGCGTGGCACAGCGATCCATGCACAATCAGATTTTTATGTCCGACCTGCAAACCTCCACCCCGAATACCGAATCCTTTGCGGCTCTGTTCGAAGAGTCGCTGACCCGCCAAGACATGCGCGCCGGCGAAGTGATTTCCGCCGAAGTCGTGCGCGTCGACCACAACTTCGTGGTCGTCAATGCAGGCCTGAAGTCCGAGGCTTACATTCCGATCGAGGAATTCCTGAACGATCAGGGCGAGGTTGAGGTGCAGTCGGGCGATTTCGTGTCCGTCGCGATCGACGCACTCGAAAACGGCTACGGCGACACGATCCTGTCGCGCGACAAGGCAAAGCGCCTTGCATCGTGGCTGTCGCTGGAAAAGGCACTCGACAACAACGAACTCGTCACCGGCACGATCACCGGCAAGGTGAAGGGCGGCATGACCGTGATGGTCAACGGCATCCGCGCGTTCCTGCCGGGTTCGCTGGTCGACACGCGTCCGGTCAAGGACACGACCCCGTACGAAGGCAAGACGCTCGAGTTCCGCGTGATCAAGCTCGATCGCAAGCGTAACAACGTCGTGCTGTCGCGTCGTGCCGTGATCGAAGCAACGCAAGGCGAAGAGCGCGCGAAGCTGCTCGAGACGCTGAAGGAAGGCGCGATCGTCAACGGCGTGGTCAAGAACATCACCGACTACGGCGCGTTCGTCGACCTCGGCGGCATCGACGGCCTGCTGCACATCACCGACATCGCATGGCGTCGCGTGCGTCACCCGAGCGAAGTCCTGTCGGTTGGCCAGGAAGTCACCGCGAAGATCCTCAAGTTCGACCAAGAGAAGAACCGCGTCTCGCTGGGCATCAAGCAACTGGGCGACGATCCGTGGGAAGGCATCTCGCGCCGTTACCCGTCGGGCACGCGCCTGTTCGGCAAGGTCACGAACATCACCGACTACGGCGCATTCGTCGAAGTGGAATCGGGCATCGAAGGCCTCGTCCACGTGTCGGAAATGGACTGGACCAACAAGAACGTTGCGCCGTCGAAGGTTGTCCAGCTGGGCGACGAAGTCGAAGTCATGGTCCTCGAGATCGACGAAGACCGTCGTCGTATCAGCCTCGGCATGAAGCAGTGCAAGCCGAATCCGTGGGATGACTTCAGCCGCAACTTCAAGAAGGGCGACAAGATCACGGGCGCAATCAAGTCGATCACCGACTTCGGCGTGTTCATCGGTCTGCCGGGCGGCATCGACGGCCTGGTCCACCTGTCGGACCTGTCGTGGAGCGAAGCCGGCGAAGAAGCCGTTCGCAAGTACAAGAAGGGCGACGAAGTCGAAGCCATCGTGCTCGGTATCGACGTCGAGAAGGAGCGTATTTCGCTCGGCATCAAGCAACTCGAAGGCGACCCGTTCAGCAACTACGTTGCAATGAACGACAAGGGCTCGATCGTCGACGGCGTCGTGAAGACGGTCGATGCGAAGGGTGCGGTCATCACGCTGACGGGCGACATCGAAGGCTACCTGCGTGCGTCGGAAATCTCGCAGGATCGCGTCGAAGATGCACGCAACGTGCTGAAGGAAGGCGACAAGGTCAACGCGATGGTGATCAACATCGATCGCAAGTCGCGCGGCATCAACCTGTCGATCAAGGCAAAGGATTCGGCTGAGCAACAGGAAGCGATCCGCGGCCTGCAGTCGGACACGAGCGCTGCTGCGACCGGTACGACCAACCTCGGCGCGCTGCTGAAGGCGAAGCTCGACGGCCAGAACCAGTAAGCCTCACGAGGTCTGCTGAAGTATGACCAAATCCGAGTTGGTCGCGCAGCTGGCATTGCGATTTCCGCAACTTGTCCTCAAGGATGCGGATTTCGCGGTGAAAACGATGCTCGATGCGATGTCCGATGCCCTGGCGAAAGGGCATCGCATCGAAATTCGGGGTTTCGGCAGCTTCGGCCTCAACCGTCGCCCGGCGCGCGTCGGACGCAACCCGAAGTCGGGGGAGAAAGTGCAGGTGCCCGAGAAGTTCGTGCCGCACTTCAAGCCTGGCAAGGAATTGCGCGAACGCGTCGACGGCCGCGCCGGTGAACCGCTGAAGGCTGACGATCCGGACGACGAGCGTTGAACGTCGTTTGGTGTGCCCGGAACCCGTCCGGCGAAGGCTGAAAAGAAAAGCGCCCCTTGGGGCGCTTTTTTCATTTCCGGCGGCAGCGATGCAACGGCCGGCGCAGGATGTGCGCAGTCGCGGAAACGCTTCCTTTACAATACGGGTCGATTCGGTGCGACGAAGGGGAGTCGCGCGCCGCAGCAAACCTCAACAAAGAGAGGGCTTCATGAAGTTTATCGTCTGGCTGATCCGGGTATTGGTGTTCGTCCTGCTGCTGGTGCTCGCGCTGGCCAATACGCAAACCGCGACGCTGAATTTCGTTGCCGGCTACGCATGGCAAGCGCCGCTGATCCTGATCGGCCTGGCGTTTTTCGCCGTGGGGCTGCTGGCGGGCCTGCTGTCCGCGCTGCCTTCGATCTTCCGCCTGCGTCTCGAGAACGGGCGCCTGAAGCGCGATCTGCGCGCGGCGCGTGAAACGCCCGCCGTCATCGATCAGCCGCCGATGCCGCCCGTCATTTAACACGGACGCCGCGCGATCATCGCGCGGTTTTCGTCTCTGCTTCGATATTTCGCATGGATCTGGATTTCTGGTGGTTGCTCGCGATTCCGGTCGCGTTCGCGCTCGGGTGGGCGGCGTCACGCTATGACCTGAAGAATCTCCTGTCGGAGAGCGCCAACCTGCCGCGCTCGTATTTCCGCGGCCTGAATTTTCTGTTGAACGAACAACCCGACAAGGCGATCGACGCATTCATCGAGGTCGCCAAGCTCGATCCCGAGACGGTCGAGCTGCACTTCGCGCTCGGCAACCTGTTTCGCCGCCGCGGCGAGACCGACCGCGCGATCCGCGTGCACCAGAACCTGCTGAGCCGCACGGACCTGCCGGTCAACGAGCGTGACCACGCGTTGTACGAGCTCGGCCAGGATTTCCTGAAGGCCGGCCTGCTCGATCGCGCCGAGGAGGCGTTCCACAAGCTCGCCGACGGCGACTATGCGCTCGGCGCGCAGCGGGCGCTGCTGACGATCTACGAGATCGAGAAGGACTGGAACAAGTCGATCGATACCGCGAAGCGCATCGAATCGATGAGCGACAAACCGCTCGGCGTCGAAATTGCGCAGTTCCACTGCGAACTCGCGCAGGAAGCGCTGCAGCGCAAGAATGCGGCCGCGGCAGCCGAACAGTTGCGCCTGGCGCTGACCGTGAACCCGCAGAACGTGCGTGCGACGATCCTGTCGGGCGACGCGGCGGAGGCGGCAGGTGACCACACCGCCGCGATCGGGCACTGGAAGCGTGTCGAAGCGCAGAACCCCGCGTATCTGCCGCTCGTCGCCGACAAGCTGATGAAGGCGTATGTCGCGCTCGGCAAGAACGGGGAAGGCGCCGAGCTGCTGATGGGGTATGTCGACCGCTATCCGTCGAACGACCTGCTCGACATCGCGTACCAGCATATCGCCGGGTTGCGCGGCCAGGAAGCGGCGCACACGCTGGCGCGCCTGCAGATGGAGAAGTCGCCGAACCTGTCGGGGATGCTGCACCTGCTCGATGCGCAGATCGCGGCGGCCGACGAACCGCGCCGTAAGGAACTTGAAATGATGCGTGCGCTGATCAAGCAGCGCACGAAAAATCTGCCACGGTATACGTGCCAGAATTGCGGTTTCCGGGCACGGCTTTTCTACTGGCAGTGCCCCGGATGCAGCGGCTGGGAAACCTATGCGCCGCGCCGCGTCGAACCTGCGATGCCGGGCTGATCCCGGCACGCGGAGCCAACGCGCTGCGGTTGCCGCCGGGCTGGCCCCGGCGGCCAAGTTAGTCAATTACCGGGAAGTACCGGAACATCTATGAAAATCACCATCATCGGCACCGGCTATGTCGGCCTCGTCACGGGCGCCTGCCTCGCGGAGATCGGTCACGACGTCTTCTGTCTCGACGTCGATCCGCGCAAGATCGACATCCTGAACAACGGCGGCATGCCGATTCACGAACCGGGGCTGCTGGACATCATCGCGCGCAACCGCGCGGCGGGGCGCCTGCGCTTCTCGACCGACATCGAGGCGAGCGTCGCGCACGGCGAGATCCAGTTCATCGCGGTCGGCACGCCGCCCGACGAGGACGGCTCGGCCGACCTGCAGTACGTGCTCGAGGCCGCACGCAACATCGGCCGCTACATGACGGGCTTCAAGGTGATCGTCGACAAGTCGACGGTACCGGTCGGCACCGCGCAGCGCGTGCGCGGCGTGGTCGACGAGGCGCTTGCCGCACGCGGGCTCGCGGGCAGCGTCGCGCATCGCTTCTCGGTCGTGTCGAATCCGGAGTTCCTCAAGGAAGGCGCCGCGGTCGAGGACTTCATGCGTCCGGACCGGATCATCATCGGCGTCGACGACGACGAGACCGGCACGATCGCGCGCGAGAAGATGAAGAAGCTCTACGCGCCGTTCAACCGCAACCACGAGCGCACGATCTACATGGACGTGCGCTCGGCCGAATTCGCGAAGTATGCGGCGAACGCGATGCTCGCGACGCGCATCTCGTTCATGAACGAGATGTCGAATCTCGCCGACAAGGTCGGTGCCGACATCGAGGCCGTGCGCCGCGGGATCGGCTCCGATCCGCGCATCGGCTATCACTTCCTGTACGCCGGCGTCGGCTACGGCGGCTCGTGTTTCCCGAAGGACGTCCAGGCGCTGATTCGCACCGCCGGCGAGAACGGCCAGCCGCTGCGCATCCTGGAAGCCGTCGAGGCCGCCAACCATGCGCAGAAGGACGTGCTGATCGGCAAGATCGAGCAACGCTTCGGCGCCGACCTGACGGGCCGCGAGTTCGCGGTGTGGGGCCTCGCGTTCAAGCCGAACACCGACGACATGCGCGAGGCGCCGAGCCGGCGTCTGATCGCCGCGCTGCTCGAGCGCGGTGCGACCGTGCGCGCGTACGATCCGGTCGCGATCGACGAAGCGCGGCGCGTGTTCGAGCTCGATTTCGGCCACGATGCCGATGCGCTGGCGCGGCTGCATCTCGTCGACACGCAGGATATCGCCGTGACGGGCGCGGATGCCCTCGTGATCGTGACCGAATGGAAGGAATTCCGGAGCCCCGATTTCACGCGCCTGAAGGCCGAACTGAAGGCGCCGGTCATCTTCGACGGCCGCAACCTGTACGAGCCGGACGCGATGGCCGAGCTGGGCATCGACTACTATGCGATCGGCCGTCCGTATGTCGATCCGCAGTCGTCCTCCCGCGGCTGACCACACGATGAATACTCTTCACGAAATCGTATCGGTGCCGCGCGCGCAGCTCGCGCGCTCGCGCGTGCTCGTCGTCGGCGACGTGATGCTCGACCGTTACTGGTTCGGCAACGTCGATCGCATTTCGCCTGAAGCACCGGTGCCGGTCGTGCACGTGCAGCGTCAGGAGGAGCGGCTCGGCGGCGCGGCCAACGTCGCGCGCAATGCCGTGACGCTCGGCGGCCAGGCGGGATTGCTGTGCGTCGTCGGGTGCGACGAGCCCGGCGAGCGGATCGTCGAACTGCTCGCCGGCAGCGGCGTGACGCCGCATCTCGAGCGCGACCCGGCGCTGCCGACCACGATCAAGCTGCGCGTGCTTGCGCGCCAGCAGCAATTGCTGCGCGTCGACTTCGAGGCGATGCCGACGCACGAGGTGCTGCTCGCGGGGCTCGCGCGCTTCGACGCGCTGCTGCCGCAGCACGACGTCGTGCTGATGTCGGATTACGCGAAAGGCGGCCTGACGCACGTCACGACGATGATCGAGAAGGCGCGTGCGGCCGGCAAGGCCGTCCTCGTCGACCCGAAGGGCGACGACTGGGCGCGCTATCGCGGCGCGTCGCTGATCACGCCGAACCGCGCGGAGCTGCGTGAAGTGGTCGGCCAGTGGAAGTCGGAAGGCGACCTGCGCGCGCGCGTCGCGAACCTGCGCGCGGAGCTCGACATCGATGCGCTGCTGCTCACGCGCTCGGAAGAGGGGATGACGCTTTTTTCCGCGACCGGCGAACTGCACGCACCGGCGCTCGCGCGCGAGGTGTTCGACGTGTCGGGCGCGGGGGACACCGTGATCGCGACGGTCGCGACGATGCTCGGCGCCGGCGTGCCGCTGGTCGACGCGGTCGTGCTCGCGAATCGCGCGGCAGGCATCGTGGTGGGCAAGCTCGGCACGGCCACGGTGGACTACGACGAACTGTTTCACTGAGCGCATTCGGCGGCGCGACGAGCGCGTCGCACGAGTGGCTCGCACTTTTCAGGCAGGACGATCATGACCCTCATCGTCACCGGCGCGGCCGGTTTTATCGGCGCGAACATCGTCAAGGCGCTCAACGAGCGCGGCGAATCGCGCATCATCGCGGTCGACAACCTGACGCGCGCGGACAAGTTCCGCAATCTCGTCGATTGCGAGATCGACGACTATCTCGACAAGACGGAATTCGTCGAGCGCTTCGCGCGCGGCGATTTCGGCAAGGTGCGCGCGGTGTTCCACGAAGGCGCCTGTTCGGACACGATGGAAACCGACGGCCGCTACATGATGGACAACAACTTCCGCTACAGCCGCGCGGTGCTCGATACCTGTCTCGCGCACGGCACGCAGTTCCTGTACGCGTCGTCGGCCGCGATCTACGGCGGCTCGACGCGTTTCGTCGAGGAGCGCGACGTCGAGGCGCCGCTGAACGTGTACGGCTATTCGAAGTTCCTGTTCGACCAGGTGATCCGCCGCGTGCTGCCGAGCGCGAAGAGCCAGATCGCGGGCTTTCGTTATTTCAACGTGTACGGCCCGCGCGAGACGCACAAGGGGCGCATGGCGTCGGTCGCGTTCCACAACTTCAACCAGTTCCGCGCGGAAGGCAAGGTGAAGCTGTTCGGCGAGTACAACGGTTATGCGCCGGGCGAGCAGACGCGTGACTTCGTGTCGGTCGAGGACGTGACGAAGGTGAACCTGTTCTTCTTCGACCACCCGGAGAAGTCGGGCATCTTCAACCTCGGCACGGGCCGGGCGCAGCCGTTCAACGATATCGCGTCGACGGTCGTGAACACGCTGCGCGCGCTCGACAACCAGCCGCCGCTGACGCTCGCGCAGCAGGTCGAGCAGGGGCTGATCGAATACGTGCCGTTCCCCGATGCGCTGCGCGGCAAGTACCAGTGCTTCACGCAGGCCGACCAGACGAAACTGCGCGCAGCCGGCTACGACGCGCCGTTCCTGACCGTGCAGGAAGGCGTCGACCGCTACGTCCGTTGGCTATCCGGCCAGGTTTAAACGCAGGCGTTGCGTCGCTAGACTGGGTCTCACGGTCGGCAGCCGCCGGCCGTTTTTCTTCGGAGATCCAGCACATGATCAGGAAATGGTTTGCCGCAGCGGTCATGCTCGGCGCAGTCGCGTCGGCCTGGGCGGCCGTCGATGTCAATACCGCGAGCGAGGATGCGCTCGTCGGCATCAAGGGCATCGGTCCGGCGCGGGCGAAGGCGATCGTCGATGAACGCGGCACGCGCGGTCCGTTCAGGAATGCGGAAGATCTCACCGCGCGCGTGAAAGGCATGGGCGGGCATATCGTCGAGCGGCTTCAGCAGGAAGGGCTGACGATCGGCGCGGCGGGCGCAGCCGGCGCGGCCGCGGCGCCGCCCGCCGCGGGCAAGCCTGCGGCGGCCAAGCCTGCCGCCGCGCCCGCCCGCACCGCACAGAAGTAACGCATCGCGCGCGACCGGCAACGAGCTCCTTCAGCCGCCGTCGTCATGACGGCTTCCCGCGGCATGCCGCGGGTTTTTTGCGTGGGGGAGCGCGTGCGATACGGGGGGCGATCACGTGTCGCGCGGCATGCGTATTCCATCGTCGTAATGGGGGTTGCCGGCGCGAGCGGCGGTGCTGGTTTACAATCGATCGATTGATCGGCCTCGCACTGACGGTATATCCATGGCTTACAAAACTATCGAAGACACGATCGGCAATACGCCGCTCGTGCAACTGGTCCGCTTGCCGGACGACGAGATTCGCGCGCGTAACAACGTGGTGCTCGCGAAGCTCGAAGGCAACAACCCGGCCGGTTCCGTGAAGGATCGCCCGGCGCTGTCGATGATCAGCAAGGCCGAGGCACGCGGGCGCATCAAGCCGGGCGATACGCTGATCGAGGCGACCAGCGGCAACACGGGTATCGCGCTCGCGATGGCCGCCGCGATCCGCGGCTACAAGATGGTGCTGATCATGCCGGAGGACCTGTCGGTCGAGCGTCGCCAGAGCATGGCCGCCTACGGTGCCGAAATCATCCTGACACCGGTGAAGGGCGGGATGGAGCTGGCGCGCGATCTCGCGGACGAGATGCAGCGCGAAGGCAAGGGCGTGATCCTCGACCAGTTCGCGAACCCCGACAATCCCGTTGCGCACTACGAAGCGACGGGGCCGGAGATCTGGCGCGACACCGAAGGGCGCATCACGCACTTCGTGTCGGCCATGGGCACGACGGGCACGATCATGGGCACGTCGCGCTATCTGAAGGAACAGAACCCGGCGATCGAGATCATCGGCGCGCAGCCGGAAGACGGTTCGCGCATTCCGGGCATCCGCAAGTGGCCGGAAGCGTACCTGCCGACGATCTTCGATCGCAGCCGCGTCGACCGTGTCGAGAGCGTGAGCCAGGCCGCGTCGGAAACGATGACGCGCCGGCTGGCGGCGGTCGAAGGCATCTTCGCGGGCATTTCGTCGGGCGGCGCGTGCGAAGTCGCGATGCGCATCGCGCGTCAGGTCGAGAACGCGACGATCGTGTTCATCGTCTGCGATCGTGGCGACCGCTATCTGTCCACGGGCGTGTTTCCCGCCTGAACACGGGTTGGCGTGCGCCGCGCGCCAGCCATGTAAAAAGCGCCGCTCGTGCGGCGCTTTTTCTTTGGGCGGGCAGATCTTACTGCGACTGCGCGTCGTCGTCGGCGGCGGCCGGCTTCAGCGCGCCGCTCGCTTCCATCTGCGCCTTCACGGCTTCGCCGAGCTGGTACACGGTGAGCGCGTAGAAGAAGCTGCGGTTGTAGCGCGTCAGCACGTAGAAATTCTTGAGCCCGAGCATGTACTCGGTCGCGCGCCCCGGCGACGGCAGGTCGACCACGGTCACCGGCGTGCCGGCTTCGGTCGTGATGTTGACCGTCGGCTCGTTCAGCGTCATGCCCGCGCGCGTCAGTTGCGACAGCGCCCAGTGCGGCTCGGGCTGGCCGTCGGCGGCGGCCTGCGCAATGCCCAGGCTGCCCGTATCGGGCGTGATCTGCCAGACCACCGGCCGGTCGGTTTCCCAGCCGTGCTGCTTCAGGTAGTTCGCGACGCTGCCGATCGCATCGACAGGACTGCTGCGCAGATCGACGTGGCCCGTGCCGTCGAAGTCGACCGCATACTCGCGGATGCTGCTCGGCAGGAACTGCGGGATCCCGATCGCGCCCGTGTACGAGCCGAGCACGGTGGTCGGGTCGAGCTGGTTGTCGCGGGTCCAGACCAGGAAGTCCTCGAGGTTCTTGCGGAACGTTGCCTGGCGGCTGTCGCGATTCGGCGTGTCCGGATAATCGAACGTGAGCGTCGTCAGCGCGTCGAGCACGCGGAAATTGCCCATGTAGCGGCCATAGATCGTCTCGACGCCGATGATGCCGACGATCACCTCGGGCGGCACGCCGAACTGCTCGGACGCGCGCTGCAGCGTTGCCTGGTTCGCCTTCCAGAACTTCACGCCCGCGTTGATGCGGATCGGCTCGATGAAGCGCGAGCGATAGACGCGCCAGTTCTTGACCGTCGGCGACGGGGCCGGCTTCACGAGCTTGACGGCCGTCGCCGAGTAGCTGATGCGCGAGAACAGCGCATGCAGGCTCGCGGAGTCGAAGCCGTTGCGGCTCACCATCTCGTCGATGAAGGCGTCGACCTTGGCGTTGTTCGCATAACGCTGCGGAACAATTTCCTCCTCGAAGGTCTGACCTTGCGGCAACGGCTGCTGCGGCTGGGCCTGGGCGACGAGCTTGCCGGCGGGCTTCGCCGGCTGCGTCTGCGCGCCGGCAGGCGCGGTGCCGAGGGCCGCGACGACAGCGGCGGCGACGAGCGGGACGCGGACACGGGACAGCGCGGAGAGGAGGGCGGCAGGCTTGCTGGAATTCATGTCGAAGCGGGCGGACAGGGCGATTGTGTTCGGCGCAGTATACCCGACGGATCCGGCGCGCCGGGGCGTGGCGGGCCCCCGTTGTGGTAAGTTAGCGGCGAATTCGCGGCAGACGATGGACATCATTGATGGAGACCTGCGGCGCACCGAGCGTCGTGGATGACAGCTTATGGCAACCGCTTTCTATACGCACCCCGACTGCATGCTGCACGAGATGGGGGAATGGCATCCGGAGTGCCCGGCCCGCCTGTCGGCGATCCAGGATCAACTGATCGCGAGCCGCATCGACGATCTGATCGTGCACGAAACCGCGCCGTTCGCGAGCGAGGTCGCGCTGGGTCGTGTGCATACGCAGGCGCACATCGATTACATCCGGAGCATGACGCCGGTCGACGGCTACGTCGAGATCGATCCCGATACGCTGATGAATCGCGACACGTGGCGCGCGGCGCTGCGCGCGGCCGGCGCCGCGATCGCGGCGACCGACGCGGTGATCGAAGGCCGCTATGCGAATGCGTTCTGCGGCGTGCGCCCGCCCGGCCACCACGCGGAGCCCGCCCGTGCGATGGGCTTCTGCTTCTTCAACAACGTCGCGATCGCCGCGCGGCATGCGCTCGACGTACACGGTCTCGAGCGTGTCGCGATCGTCGATTTCGACGTGCACCACGGCAACGGCACCGAGGCGGCGTTCGCGAACGACGAGCGCGTGCTGATGTGCAGCTTCTTTCAGCATCCGCTGTATCCGTTCTCCGGCGTCGATCACCAGGCGCCGAACATGGTCAACCTGCCGATGCCCGCGCGCAGCAACGGCATGGCGATCCGCGAAGCCGTCGACATGTTCTGGCTGCCGCGCCTCGACGCATTCAAGCCGCAGATGCTGTTCGTGTCGGCCGGCTTCGACGCGCATCGCGAGGACGACATCGGCAGCCTCGGCCTCGTCGAGGCCGATTTCGAATGGCTGACCGCGCAGATCGTCGACGTGGCGCGCCGGCATGCGCAGGGCCGCATCGTGAGTTGCCTCGAAGGCGGCTACAACCTGTCCGCGCTCGGGCGCAGCGTAGTCGCGCACCTGCGCGTGCTGGCCGGCATCTGATTCCCGACGCCTGACGGGCAGGACGTGCGGGCGCGCTCAGCGTGCCGGCACGCGCGCGTGAATCCACGCGATCAGCGCGTCGATCACGCGGTCGCGATCGAGATCGTTCATCGTTTCGTGGAAACCGCCTTCGTATAGCGTCAGCGTACGATCGGGCGAGCCGACGCGTGCGCCGAAGGCGCGGCTGCCGTCGGGTTCGGTCAGCTTGTCCTCGGTGCCGTGATAGACGAGTACCGGCACGCGCAGCGCGCCGCGGCCGCTTTCGATACGCGCCATCGCGTCGAGAATCTCCGCGCCGGTGCGCGCGGGCACCGCGCCGTGATGTACGAGCGGATCGGCGCGATTGGCCGCGACGACGGCCGGGTCGCGCGACAGCAGCGCCGCATCGATCCTGATCGCCGGGAAGGTCGGCCAGACGCGACTGATGACGCGGCTCACCGCGAGCATCCAGCGCGGCACGTCGCGCCCCGGCGCGAGCGCCGGGCTCGACAGCACGAGGCCCGTCAGCACATGGCCGCGGGCCGGCGCACGCTCGATCGCGTAGAGCGCCGCGACCGCGCCGCCCATGCTGTGTCCCATCAGGAACAGCGGCGCATTGCCGCGGGCGGCTTCGGCGACCAGCGCATCCGCATCGTTCAGGTATCCGTCGAAACGGTCGACCCACGCGCGCTGGCCGGGCGACTGGCCGTGCCCGCGCAGATCGATCGCGTGCACGTCGATGCCGGCCGCGTTCAGCCGGCCGGCGAGCGCGGCGTAGCGACCCGCGTGTTCGGCGAGGCCGTGCACGAGCGCGATCGTCGCGCGCGGCGGTACCGTGCCGTCGCCGGCCGGCCAGCGGTACGACGCCAGTTCGAGCCCGTCCGCGGTACGCAGCCGGCCCATTGTCGGTGCGGGTGGCGACGCGGGCGCGGCAGCCGGCGTGGTGGTAGCGGTCATCTGGCGTGTCCCCTGTTGGTTGGCATAGGTGTTCCGGATCATAGTCGCGGCCTTCGCGCGGCGGGCCAGCGGCGCCCCTCTAATTTCGTGTAGTTATGAAAAGATCGAAATCGATTATTAAGTGGAATGAGGGGTTTGCGGTAAAATCGCCGGCTATTCCAGATGCATCGGCGGCCGACTGGCGGGCCAACTCGCCGGCCGGCCGCCGTTTTGTTTACATGATCGAATTACGCAATCTTTCGCAGCGTTTCCCCGGGCCGAGCGGCTGGGTCGAGGCGTTGCGCAACGTCAACCTGACGATCCCGCAGGGCGAGGTGTTCGGCATCATCGGCCGAAGCGGCGCCGGCAAGAGCACGCTCGTGCGCACCATCAACCTGCTCACGCGGCCGACCGAAGGCAGCGTCGTCGTCGGCGGGCGCGATCTCATGCTGCTGCCGGCGGGCGCGCTGCGCGAGGCGCGCCGCGAGATCGGCATGATCTTCCAGCACTTCAACCTGCTGTCGTCGCGCACGGTGTTCGACAACGTCGCGCTGCCGCTCGAGCTGGCCGGTGCGAGCCGTGCCGAGATCGAGGCCGCCGTGCTGCCGCTGCTCGACCTCGTCGGGCTGTCCGCGCAGAAGGACCGCTACCCGTCGCAGATCAGCGGCGGGCAGAAGCAGCGCGTCGGGATTGCCCGCGCGCTCGCGAGCCAGCCGAAGGTGCTGCTGTCGGACGAAGCGACGTCCGCGCTCGATCCCGAAACCACGCGTTCGATCCTCGATCTGCTGAAGCGCATCAACCGCGAGCTCGGCCTGACGATCGTGCTGATCACGCACCAGATGGAAGTGATCAAGCAGGTATGCGATCGCGTCGCGGTGCTCGATGCCGGGCGCGTGGTCGAGGAGGGCCGCGTGATCGACGTGTTCCTGCAGCCGCATCATGAGGTGACGCGCGCGCTGATCGGCGACGTGATCGCGCAGGAACTCCCGCCCGCGCTGAAGGCACGCGTGGCCGAGCGGCTGAAGACGGGCAGCGGGCACCTGCTGCGGCTCGCGTTCACGGGCTCGGGGGTCGACCAGCCGATCCTGTCGGAGACGATCCGCCGGTACGAACTCGATTTCAACATCCTGCACGGTCAGATCGACGAGATCCAGGGGCAGGCATTCGGTTCGCTCGCGGTGCTCGCGGGCGGCGAGCCGGGCAAGGTCGGGCAGGCGCTCGCGTTCCTGCGCGAGCAAGGTGTGGTGGTAGAGGAGCTTTCGTATGTTGAGTGAGATGTTCGATATGTTCGTGCAGTCGTTCTGGGAGACGCTGATCATGGTCGGCATCTCCGGAGCGGTCGGCGCGCTCGTCGGCCTGCCGCTCGGCGTGCTGCTCTACCTGACCGATCGCCAGGGCGTGCTGCAGAACCTCGCGGTGAACCGCGTGCTCGGCGGCATCGTGAATGCCGTCCGCTCGACGCCGTTCATCATCCTGCTGGTCGCGGTGATTCCGTTCACGCGTCTCGTCACGGGTTCGTCGATCGGCACGGCCGCGGCGGTCGTGCCGCTGACGCTCGCGGCCGCGCCGTTCATCGCGCGTCTCGTCGAGACGGCGTTGCGCGAAGTCGACCGCGGGCTGATCGAGGCCGCGCAATCGATGGGCGCGACCACGTCGCAGATCGTCTTCAAGGTGCTGTTGCCCGAATCGCTGCCGGGCGTCGTCGCGGGCCTGACGATCACGTTCGTGTCGCTGGTCGGTTACTCGGCGATGGCGGGCGCCATCGGCGGCGGCGGGCTCGGCGATCTCGGGATCCGCTACGGGTACCAGCGCTATCTGCCGGAAGTGATGTGGACGGTCGTCGCGATCCTGATCGTGTTCGTGCAGATCGTCCAGTCGTTCGGCGACTGGCTCGTGCGCCGGCTGAGCCACAAATAAGATCAAACCGGTCCGTAAGGGGGACACGATGCAACGACGTTTCATGCTGAAGTTCGCGGCGGCACTGGGTGCGGCCGCACTGTTCGCGGGCGCGCACGCGCAGGCCGAAACCATCAAGGTGGGCGTGACGGGCGGACCGCACGCGCAGATCATGGAAGTGGTGAAGAAGGTCGCGGCGAAGAGCGGCCTCGATATCCGTATCGTCGAATTCTCCGATTACGTGCAGCCGAACGCCGCGCTCGCGTCGGGCGACCTCGACGCGAACAGCTACCAGCACGATCCGTATCTGCAGGCGCAGGTGAAGGATCGCGGCTACAAGCTGATCAAGGTCGCGGATACCGTGACGTTTCCGATGGGCATCTATTCGAAGCGCGTGAAATCGCTGGCCGAACTGAAGCCGGGCGCGCGCGTCGCGGTGCCGAACGACCCGACCAACGGCGGCCGCGCGCTGCTGTTGCTGCAGAAGCAGGGGCTGCTGAAGCTGCGCGCGGATGCGGGGCTGAAGGCGACGCCGCTCGACATCGTCGACAATCCGCGCAAGCTGAAGATCGTCGAGCTCGATGCGGCGCAGATTCCGCGCTCGCTCGGCGACGTCGACGCGGCCGCGATCAACACCAACTACGCGATGGAAGCGGGGTTGAAACCGAATCAGGATGCGATCGCGATCGAGGGCCCGAACGGCCCTTACGCAAACATTCTCGCGATTCGCGACGCGGACCGGAACAAGCCGTGGGTCGCGAAACTGATCGCGGCCTATCATTCGGCCGACGTGAAGCAATTCATCGAGGGCAAGTTCGGCGGGGCGGTCATCGCCGCCTGGTGACGGGCGGAGGACGGACGCCCGGCGGGATTAGAGTCGATGATCGAAAACCCGGGCTTTGCGTCCGGGTTTTTTCTCTTTTAAAATAGAACGACCGTTCGCTATCATTGGCGCGTCGCCAAGAAGCGGTATCCTCGACAGCCACGATGGATGGGTCCGCTTGGCCGCGCAGTCATGAGGCCTCGCTATAGAATGGCCTCTGGTCGTATTCGTAACTTTGGAGCGTGTGCATGAAAATCCTGGTGCCAGTGAAAAGAGTGGTCGATTACAACGTGAAGGTCCGCGTGAAGTCGGACAACACGGGCGTCGACATCGCGAACGTGAAGATGTCGATGAACCCGTTCGACGAAATCGCCGTTGAAGAAGCCGTGCGCCTGAAGGAAGCGGGCGTCGCGACCGAAGTGATCGCGGTGTCGGTGGGCGTCACGCAAGCGCAGGAAACGCTGCGCACGGCGCTGGCGATCGGCGCGGATCGCGCGATCCTCGTCGAATCGAACGACAGCGTCGAGCCGCTGGCCGTCGCGAAGATCCTGAAGGCACTGGTCGACAAGGAGCAGCCGCAGCTGGTGATCCTCGGCAAGCAGGCGATCGACGACGATTCGAACCAGACGGGCCAGATGCTGGCCGCGCTGGCCGGCCTGCCGCAAGCGACGTTCGCGTCGAAGGTCACGATCGCGGACGGCAAGGCAACGGTTGCACGCGAAGTCGACGGCGGCGCGGAAACGCTGTCGCTGACGCTGCCGGCGGTCGTGACGACCGACCTGCGCCTGAACGAGCCGCGTTACGTGACGCTGCCGAACATCATGAAGGCGAAGAAGAAGCCGCTGGAAACCGTGAAGCCGGAAGACCTCGGTGTGGACGTCGCGCCGCGTCTGAAGACGCTGAAGGTGGTCGAGCCGCCGAAGCGCGCGGCCGGCGTGAAGGTGCCGGACGTGAAGACGCTGGTCGAGAAGCTGAAGACCGAAGCCAAGGTGCTGTAAGAGGGAGCGGAAAGAAATGACGATTCTGGTGATTGCAGAACACGACAACGCGTCGATCAAGGCCGCGACGCTGAACACGGTGGCGGCGGCAGCGAAGATCGGCGGTGACATCCACGTGCTGGTCGCGGGCCACAATGCACAAGCAGCGGCTGACGCGGCAGCGAAGATCGCAGGCGTGTCCAAGGTGCTGCTGGCCGACGCGCCGCAACTGGCCGCGGGCCTGGCGGAAAACGTCGAGGCAACCGCGCTGAACATCGCGAAGGACTACTCGCACATCCTCGCGCCGGCCACCGCGTACGGCAAGAACATCGCGCCGCGTATCGCCGCGAAGCTGGACGTCGCGCAGATCTCGGACATCACGGCGGTCGACAGTGCCGACACGTTCGAGCGCCCGATCTACGCGGGCAACGCGATCGCGACGGTGCAGTCGAGCGACCCGATCAAGGTCATCACGGTGCGTGCGACGGGTTTCGATCCGGTGGCAGCGGAAGGCGGCAGCGCAGCGGTCGAGAAGATCGACGCGGCGGCGGATGCCGGCAAGTCGCAGTTCGTGAGCCGTGAAGTGACGAAGCTGGACCGTCCGGAGCTGACGTCGGCGAGCATCATCGTGTCGGGCGGCCGCGGTCTGGGCAGCGGCGAGAACTACACGAAGGTGCTGGAGCCGCTGGCCGACAAGCTGTCGGCGGCACTGGGCGCATCGCGCGCGGCAGTCGACGCCGGCTACGTGCCGAACGACTATCAGGTCGGCCAGACCGGCAAGATCGTCGCCCCGCAGCTGTACATCGCGGTCGGCATCTCGGGTGCGATCCAGCATCTGGCCGGCATGAAGGATTCGAAGGTGATCGTCGCGATCAACAAGGATCCGGAAGCGCCGATCTTCAGCGTGGCCGACTACGGCCTCGTCGGCGATCTGTTCTCGCTGGTGCCGGAGCTCGTGAGCGAGCTCGGCTGACGCGGCGTGACGCTTCAGCGTTAAGCACACGGGAAAGGGGCGCGCCGAGCGCCCCTTTTTTTACGCCATCGACAAAAGAGAGAAGAGGAGACGCGCCATGAGTTATGTCGCCCCCGTCAAGGACATGCTGTTCGTGCTGAAGGAACTCGCGGGCATCGACGCCGTCGCGCAGTTGCCGGGTTTCGAGGATGCCGGTTACGACACGGCGCAGGCCGTGCTCGAGGAGTCCGCGAAATTCTGCGGCGAGGTGCTGGCGCCGCTGAACGTCGAGGGCGACCGCCACCCGAGCAGCTGGAAAGACGGTGTGGTGACCGCGACGCCCGGCTTCGGCCACGCGTTCCGCCAGTTCGTCGAAGGCGGCTGGCAGGGGCTGCAGCATCCGGCCGAGTACGATGGCCAGGGGCTGCCGAAGCTGATCGCGACGCCGTGCATCGAGATGCTGAACGCCGCGAACCTGTCGTTCGCGCTGTGTCCGCTGCTCACCGACGGCGCGATCGAGGCGCTGCTGACGGCCGGCACCGACGAGCAGAAGCAGCGCTACGTGCCGAAGCTGATCTCGGGCGAATGGACCGGCACGATGAACCTGACCGAGCCGCAGGCGGGCTCCGACCTCGCGCTGGTGCGCTCGCGCGCCGAGCCGCAGGGCGACGGCACGTACAAGGTGTTCGGCACGAAGATCTTCATCACGTGGGGCGAGCACGACATGGCGGACAACATCGTCCACCTGGTGCTGGCGCGCACGCCGAACGCGCCGGAAGGCGTGAAGGGCATCTCGCTGTTCATCGTGCCGAAGTTCATGGTCAACGCGGACGGGTCGCTGGGCGCGCGCAACGACGTGCACTGCGTGTCGATCGAGCACAAGCTCGGGATCAAGGCGAGCCCGACGGCGGTGCTGCAGTACGGCGATCACGGCGGGGCGATCGGTTACCTCGTGGGCGAGGAGAACCGCGGCCTCGAATACATGTTCATCATGATGAACGCGGCGCGCTTCGGCGTCGGGATGCAGGGGATCGGCGTGGCCGACCGCGCGTACCAGAAGGCGGCGGCATTCGCGAAGGAGCGCGTGCAGAGCCGCCCGGTGGACGGCTCGGCCAGGCAGTCGGTGACGATCATCCATCACCCGGATGTGCGGCGGATGCTCGGCACGATGCGCGCGCTGACCGAAGGCGCGCGGGCGCTGGCGTACGTGGCGGCGTCGCACAGCGACATGGCCCATCGCCATGCGGACGAGGCGACGCGGGCGCGTCATCAGGCGATCTACGAGTATCTGGTGCCGGTGGTGAAGGGCTGGAGCACGGAGATGGTGAACGACGTGGCGAGCCTGGGCGTGCAGGTGCACGGCGGGATGGGCTTCATCGAGGAGACGGGCGCGGCGCAGTACTACCGCGATGCGCGGATCCTGGCGATCTACGAAGGGACGACGGCGATCCAGGCGAACGACCTGGTGGGCCGCAAGACGATGCGCGACGGCGGCGCGGTGGCGAAGGGGCTGCTCGCGGAGATCGACGCCACGGTGGCGGCGCTGGGCAAGCTGGACGGTGCGGCGGCCGCGTCGATGAAGGTACAGCTGGAGAAGGGCGCCCGCGCGCTGGCGTCGGCGGTGGATTACGTGCTGGCGAACGTGAAGCAGGATCCGAACGCGGTGTTCGCGGGGAGCGTGCCGTACCTGAAGCTGGCGGGCGTGGTGCTGTGCGGGTGGCAGATGGCGCGCGCGCTGGTGGCGGCGCAGGCGAACCGCGCGAGCGACCCGGCGTTCTTCGATGCGAAGATCGCGATCGCGCAATGTTATGCGGAACACATTCTCGTGCAGGCCGGTGCGCTCGAGGCGTCGATCGTCGGCACGAAGGGCAACGAGAGCGTGCTCGCGTTGACGGAAGACCAGTTCTGACCGCGAGCAACGCCGTCGACGCAACGAAAAAGGCGCCCGAGGGCGCCTTTCCTTTTCCTTTTGCCGCCGGCCGGCCCGTGTTGCGGGCCGTCGCGGCTCAGGCGTAGGCCGGGCGCGTCTGGCCGGCCACGTCCTTCAGGTAGCGATGCACCGACAGGTCATCGGCCTGGATCGCGGGCATCTTGCCCGAGATCAGGTCGGCGAGCAGTTGGCCCGAGCCGCACGACATCGTCCAGCCGAGCGTGCCGTGGCCGGTGTTCAGGAACAGGTTCGACACCGGCGTGCGGCCGACGATCGGCGTGCCGTCCGGCGTCATCGGGCGCAGGCCCGTCCAGAACGTGGCCTTCGACGTGTCGCCGCCGCCCGGGAACAGGTCGTTGACGCACATCTCGAGCGTTTCGCGGCGCGCGGCGCGCAGCTTCTTGTCGAAGCCGACGATTTCCGCCATGCCGCCGACACGGATGCGCTGGTCGAAACGCGTGATCGCGATCTTGTAGGTCTCGTCGAGCACGGTCGACACCGGAGCGGCCGCTTCGTTGACGATCGGCGCGGTGATCGAATAGCCCTTCAGCGGATAGACCGGGATCTTCATCAGGTTCGAGATGAAGTTCGTCGAGTACGAGCCGAGCGCGACGACGTACGCGTCCGCGCGCACCGTCTCGCTGCCGCACTGCACGCCGGCGATCTTGCCGCCCGCGATCGCGAGCGCATCGATCGGCGTGTTGTAGCGGAACTTGACGCCGAGCGATTCGGCGAGCGCGGCCAGGCGCGTCGTGAACAGCTGGCAATCGCCCGTTTCGTCGCCCGGCAGGCGCAGGCCGCCCGTCAGCTTGTGCGAGACGGCGGCAAGCGCCGGTTCGGCATTCTTCAGTTCGGCCGGCGACAGCAGTTCGAACGGCACGTTCGCTTCCCGCAGCACCGCGATGTCCTTCGCCGCGCCGTCGAGTTGCTGCTGCGTGCGGAACAGTTGCAGCGTGCCGCCCGTGCGGCCTTCGTACTCGATGCCCGTATCGGCGCGCAGCGCCTGCAGGCAGTCGCGGCTGTATTCGGCGAGGCGGACCATGCGGCCCTTGTTGACCGCATAGCGCTCGGCCGTGCAGTTGCGCAGCATCTGGTACATCCACTGGAGCTGGAAGCGCGTGCCGTCGAGGCGGATCGCGAGCGGCGCATGCTTTTCGAACATCCACTTGACGGCTTTCAGCGGCACGCCGGGCGCGGCCCACGGTGCGGCATAACCGGGCGAGATCTGGCCTGCGTTCGCGAAGCTCGTCTCGAGCGCCGGGCCGGCTTCCCGGTCGATCACGGTGACTTCATGGCCGGCGCGTGCAAGGTAATACGCGCTTGCCACGCCCACTACACCACTGCCCAGAATGACGACTCGCATAGCTGCTCCAGATGGAAGGGACCAGATCGAGGCCGGGCGCGTGTGCGGCTCCGTGTAACCTCTAGCTGATCTAGTTTTTTGCGCTATGGTATTGTCGAATGTGTAGGTTTTGTTATCGTATTTTTCCGGTTTTCAGCATAAACAAATGAGAACGCAACGTCAGCCCGTACGCTCGCTCGACAAGCTCGACCGGCGCATCCTGAAACTGCTCCAGGACGACGGCCGGATGGCGATGAAAGACCTCGCGGAACAGGTCGGACTGACCGTCACGCCGTGCATCGAGCGCGTGCGTCGCATGGAGCGCGACGGCGTGATCACCGGCTATCACGCGCGGGTCGACCCAGGTCAGCTGGGGGCCGCGCTGCTGGTGTTCGTCGAGATCACGCTTGGCCACAAGGGCGGCAACATGTTCGAGCAATTCCGCCGGGAAGTGATGAAGATCGACGAGGTGCTCGAATGCCATCTGGTTTCCGGCGATTTCGACTACCTGATCAAGGCGCGGATCGGCGAGATGGCCGACTACCGGAAGCTGCTCGGCGACATCCTGCTGCAACTGCCCGGCGCGGTGCAGTCGAAGAGCTATGTCGTGATGGAGGAAATCAAGGAAACGCTGACGATTGCCGTCGGCGAGTGACGCGTCGGCAGCCTGTTGTCGAGCCCCTTATCCCGCCCTTGGCATGCTGCGCCCAATACTGTATAAATGTACAGTATTGGGCGCAGGCGAAGGGGTGGGCATATGGACGATCGGTCCGACAACGAATTTCCGGTAGCACCGCCCGTGCCCCGCAAGGGGCGCGGTGCGGTCGACAACCTGCAGGGGCGGTATGAAATCGCGCAGCGCGAAGCGGTCGACGACGGCTGGACGCACGAGTCGGACGATGCCGACTTCCCCGCGCCGTTGCGCACGCAGGTGTTCGAGGAGCGTGCGAAAAGCATCCTGACGCACAACCAGTCGCCCGATATTCCGTTCAGCGTATCGCTCAACCCGTATCGCGGCTGCGAGCACGGTTGCATCTACTGCTTCGCGCGGCCGACGCACAGCTATCTCGGCCTGTCGCCGGGGCTCGATTTCGAAAGCCGCATCTACGCGAAGGTCAACGCGGCCGAGCTGCTCGAGCGCGAGATTTCGCGCAAGCGCTACGTGCCGGAGCCGATCGCGCTCGGCGTCAACACCGACGCGTACCAGCCGGTCGAGCGCGACCTGCGCATCACGCGCAGCGTGATCCAGGTGATGCACGATCGCGGGTTGCCGTTCGCGGCGATCACGAAATCGTCGCTGATCGAGCGCGATCTCGACCTGCTCGCACCGATGGCCGAGCGCGGGCAGGTGATGGCGGCGGTCACGATCACGACACTCGATGCCGATCTCGCTCGTACGCTCGAGCCCCGCGCGGCCACGCCGGCGCGACGGCTGCGCACGATCCGCGCGCTGCGCGACGCGGGCGTGCCGGTCGGCGTGAGCATTGCGCCGGTGATTCCGTTCGTGACCGAGCCCGACATGGAGCGCGTGCTCGAAGCGTGCGCGGAAGCCGGCGCGACGCACGCAAGCTACATCATCCTGCGGCTGCCGTGGGAGGTCGCGCCGCTGTTCAAGAACTGGCTCGCCGCGCATTTCCCCGACCGCGCGGAACGCGTGATGAACCGCGTGCGCGACATGCGCGGCGGCAAGGACTACGACGCGGATTTCTCGAAGCGGATGAAGGGCGAGGGGATCTGGGCGGACCTGTTGCGGCAGCGCTTTCGCCAGGCCGTCAAGCGGCTCGGGTTGAACGAGCGCACGAACGGCATTCTCGATCTGTCGCAGTTCCGCGGTGCGCCGGCCGCGGTCGCGCCGGTGCCGCGTGTTGCCGGACGTTCGGCCGGTGCGAAGCCACGCGACGACATGCAGTTGAATCTGTTCTGATACGCGAGCAAGGTCGCCGCGTGCCGGCACCGGGCGAGGGCCCTCGGCGCCGCGTCCGTCGTGCTTACTGCGAAATCTGCTTCGCGGCTTCGACCTGCGATTCGAAATACGTCTGGAACGACAGCGCGAGTGCGGTCATCAGCAGGAACGCGCCGATCAGCAGCGAGAAGATCACGACGAAGATCACGGTCCAGCCCGACTTGCTGTGCTTGCCGGTGCCCGCGTTGAATTGCGCATCCCATTTTTCGTCAGGGCGCAGCCCGTAGACGAGTGCGGCGAGGAATGCCGCCAGCAGCGAGATCGCGCCGGGTATCGCGAGCCACCAGCCGAGGCCGGCAGTGCGTTGGGTCGCCGCAAGCAAAAGGAAGCCCGGGATGCCGACGATCGTCGCAAGCAGGTGCGCCCAGCCGTACACGTCGCGCAAGCCATACAGATAGAAGCGGTGCGCGCCGAGCGAACCGAACAGGAACGCGAGGGCGGCAGTGAGCGTCTTGGAGCGGAAGCGGCGGGACGGTGCGGTGCTGCTGGACATGGATGGCGGCGGATGGTCGTTGGCATGGGCGGCCGGCGGGCCGGCGCGGGCGCGCGGCCCGGCACGCATTCTACGATGCCCGGTCGGGCCCGGTCACCCCTTGCCTGCGTCAAGGTGCCGCATAGGTCACGCGGTAGATGGCGCCGGCGTAATCGTCGCTGACGAGCAGCGAGCCGTCCGGCAGCGGCAGCACGTCGGCCGGGCGTCCCCATACCGTGCCGTCGGGGCGCAGCCAGCCCGTGACGAACGGCATCTGCTGCGCGTGGCTGCCGTCCGCCGACACGATCACGCGCATCACGCGGTAGCCGACCTTCGTGCTGCGGTTCCACGACCCGTGTTCGGCGATGAACACGTTATTGCGATACGACGCCGGAAACATCGGCCCGGTATAGAAGCGCATGCCGAGCGCGGCGACATGCGCGCCGAGTTTCACGACGGGCGGCGCGTAGCGGCGGCACACGCCGGCGCTGCCGAATTCGGGGTCGGGCGTATCGCCGCCATGGCAATAAGGAAAGCCGAAGTCGAGCCCGGCGCGCGGGGCGCGATTCAGCTTGTCATCGGGTACGTCGTCGCCCATCAGGTCGCGCCCGTTGTCGGTAAACCACAGCTCGCCCGAATCGGGATGCCATGCGAAGCCGACCGTATTGCGTACGCCGCGCGCGACCACCTCGCGTTCGCTGCCGTCCGCCTTCATGCGCGCGATGATTGCGTAGCGGCTGCGATCGGCGAGGCAGACATTGCACGGTGCGCCGGTCGGCACGTACAGCTTGCCGTCGGGGCCGAACGCGATGAATTTCCAGCCGTGATGATGTTCCGTCGGTAGCGCATCGGTCACGACGACGGGGGCGGGCGGTCGGGCGAGCCGATCGTCGACATGATCGACGCGCAGGATCCGCGATACGGCGGATATATAGAGGGCGCCATCGCGGTAGGCGACGCCGACGGGCATGTCGAGCCCGGAGGCGATCACGTAGTGCGCGGTGATCCGGCCCTCGTGCATCGCGAACGCGTGCACGCGGCCTTCGCGTGTACCGACATACAGGATGCCGCGGGGCGACCAGGCCATTTCGCGCGCGGCCGGTACCGTGTCGGTCAGGATTTCCACGTGGAAGCCGGGCGGGACGACGAGTTCACTCACCGGCAACGGCGCGGCAAACGCCGGTGCGGACGCGAGGCTGGCAAGGCCGGCGAGCAGCGCCGTGAAACGGTTCTGCGCGCGGCGCGTCGAGGCAGCGGGAAGGGGCGGCATGACGGCGGGAAACGTCCTGGACACGACGATTGTATGCCCGCCCGACAGGCCGCCCGCGGAATTTTGCGCGTAAGTGTTTGTTGTACCTCTGGTTTCCGGCTATAATCGCGTGTTTCAGTAGTTTCGAACCCGGTTTTCCGAAGGACATCATATGGTTATCATCCGTCTGGCTCGTGGCGGCTCGAAGAAGCGCCCGTTCTACAACATCGTCGCTACCGATTCGCGCAACCGTCGTGACGGCCGCTTCATCGAGCGCGTCGGCTTCTACAACCCGGTCGCCACGAAGGGCGAATCGCTGCGTATCGCTCAGGATCGCCTGACGTACTGGCAAGGCGTTGGCGCGCAACTGTCGCCGACCGTCCAGCGTCTCGTGAAGGAAGCGCAAAAGGCGCAACCGGCTGCCTAACATGGCACGGTGTGCCGGTCGTGCCGGCTGTGAGGTGCATTGATGGCGGGTCACGATTCCGGTAATGCAAGGCGCGGGCGTGCGTCATTCGGCGCGTTCGTCCGCAAGCCGGTCGAGCGCGACGCTGTCGCGAGCGCCGGTGAGGCTGCCCAGCAAGGTGGTCTCGAAGCGACGCAAGCCTGGCCCGACGACGCAGTCGAGGTCGGGGCGGTAGTCGACGCCTACGGCCTGAAGGGCTGGGTCAAGGTGGCGACGCATGCCGACGCCGGTCGCGGCGGCGATGCATTGCTCAACGCGCGTCGCTGGTGGCTGGAGCGCGGTGCGGAGCGGCTTTCGGTTCGCATCATGCAGTCGAAGACGCACAGCGACACCGTCGTTGCGCAACCCGCGGGCGTCAGCGACCGCGATGCCGCACTCGCGATGCGCGGCTTTCGCGTGTTCGTGCGCCGGGAAGATTTCCCGGCACTGGCCGCGGACGAATTCTATTGGGTCGACCTGATCGGTCTCGATGTCGTCAACGAGCAATCGGTGGCGCTCGGGAAGGTGAGCGGGATGATCGACAACGGCGTGCATTCGATCATGCGTGTCGAGTATCCGGCGACCGGCAAAGACGGTCAGCCGACCACCGACGAACGGTTGATCCCGTTTGTCGGCGTATACGTCAAAACGGTGGATCAGGCGGCGCGTCGGATCGTCGTCGACTGGGAAGCCGATTACTGAAATGAACCAGGTAACCGAGAGCGCGGTGCAGTTCGACGTCGTCACGCTCTTTCCCGAGATGTTCCGTGCACTGACCGACTGGGGAATCACCAGCCGGGCCGTCAAGCAGGGGCGCTTCGGGCTGCGCACCTGGAACCCGCGTGATTTCACGACGGACAACTACCGCACGGTCGATGATCGTCCGTACGGCGGCGGTCCGGGCATGGTGATGCTGGCGAAGCCGCTCGAAGCCGCCATTGACGCCGCGAAAGCGGCGCAGGCGGAGCAGGGCATCGCGAGCACGCGTGTCGTGATGATGTCGCCGCAGGGCGCGCCGCTCACGCATGAGCGTGCCGTGCGGATGGCGCAGGAGCCCGGTGTCGTCGTGCTGTGCGGCCGCTACGAAGCGATCGACCAGCGTCTGCTCGACCGGTGCGTCGACGAGGAAATCAGCCTCGGCGATTTCGTCCTGTCGGGCGGCGAACTGCCGGCGATGGCGATGATGGATGCCGTCGTACGGCTGCTGCCCGGCGTGCTGAACGATTCGCTGTCGGCCGTGCAGGACAGTTTCGCCGACGGCCTGCTCGATTGCCCGCACTACACGCGCCCCGAGGAATACCACGGCGTGCGCGTGCCGGACGTGCTGCTCGGCGGGCATCATGCCGAGATCGAGCGGTGGCGGCGGCAGGAAGCATTGCGGAATACGTGGCGGAAGCGGCCGGACCTGATCGTCCGGGCGCGCCGCGAGAAGTTGCTGAGCCGGGCCGACGAGGCGTGGCTTGCGAACCTCGCACGCGAAGCGAAGGACGCCTCCTGAGGCGGCTGCGCGAGCGGGAATTGGCGGTGCCGTGCATGCGTGTGCGGTGCCTGATGTGAATCCATCCTCTATCGGGGCCAGGCCTGGAAGCAGGCGGGTACCAACGCCGACACGATGGCATAAGGAGTCAGTAATGAATCTGATCGCAAAACTTGAGCAGGAAGAAATCGAGCGCGCGCTCGCCGGCAAGACGATCCCCGAATTCGCCCCGGGCGACACGGTGATCGTGAACGTGAACGTGGTTGAAGGTAACCGCAAGCGCGTTCAGGCTTACGAAGGCGTCGTGATCGCGATTCGCAACCGTGGTCTGAACTCGAACTTCATCGTCCGCAAGATCTCGTCGGGCGAAGGCGTCGAGCGTACGTTCCAGACGTACTCGCCGCTGCTGGCAAGCATCGTCGTGAAGCGTCGCGGCGATGTGCGTCGTGCGAAGCTGTACTACCTGCGCGAGCGTTCGGGCAAGTCGGCTCGTATCAAGGAAAAGCTGGTGTCGAAGGATCGCGCCGCAGCAGCTTCCCAAGAGTAAGAGCTGTAAGGAAAAAGCACCCACCCGGGTGCTTTTTTCATTCTGGCGCGACAATATGCTCGATACGACACGAACCCGAGAGCCCCATTGAATCGCCGCCCCATCATCGATCCCGAAGTCCTGCCGGTCGAAGGCACCGGTGCCGGCCTGCCTGTCATCGATCCCCCGCTGATGACGCCGTCCGGCTTGCGCGAACGTTTCGCGCGTACGCTCGACTGGAGCGTCGAGCCCGGCGAGGCGAGGCTGCAGGAAGGCGTCGATCCGCGCAGCGCGGCCGTCCTCATGCCGCTCGTCGTCCGCGAGTCGGGCCTGACCGTGCTGTTGACCCAGCGTGCCGACCACCTGAACGACCACGCCGGGCAGATCAGCTTCCCCGGCGGCCGTCGCGAGACGTTCGATCGCGATGCAACGGCCACCGCGTTGCGCGAGGCGAAGGAAGAGATCGGGCTGGCCGCCGAACGGGTCGAGATCCTCGGTGCGCTACCCGACTACCTGACCGGCACGGGCTTCTGCGTGACGCCGGTGGTCGGCCTCGTGCATCCGCCGTTCACGGTGCAGGCCGATACGTTCGAAGTCGCCGAGATTTTCGAAGTGCCGCTCGCGTTCGTGATGAATCCCGCGAACCATCAGGTCCGCGTGTTCCGCTGGGAAGGCGGCGAGCGTCGTTTTTTTTCGATGCCCTATCCGAATGGCGAACCGGGCGGGCATTACTTCATCTGGGGCGCAACTGCCGGCATGTTTCGCAATCTCTACCGCTTCTTGGCCGCCGGCTAGGCGCATGCACCGGCCGGCGCGCGCGGCCGGCCGCCGGGCGACCGCGCCGGCAGCCATGCGGGGCTGGCGCTGTGCTATCGTTATGCAAAAAATGACATAACTCCGAAGACGGCGCCACGCATGACTTTCTTTTCGGTTCTCCTCGCCCTCATCATCGAACAGGTCCGCGCGTTATCACCGAGCAATCCGGTGTTTGCGCTGTTCCAGTTTCATGCGGAAACCGTTGCGCATGGCCTCGACGCCGGCAAGCAGAAGCACGGCATCCTCGCCTGGCTCGCGGTCGTGCTGCCGTGGGTGCTGATCGTCGCGCTGATCTATTTCCTGCTGTACAAGGTGAGCTTCGTGCTCGCGTTCCTGTGGAACGTCGTCGTCGTGTATTTCACGCTCGGCTTCCGCCAGTTCAGCCACTACTTCACCGACATCCACCTCGCGCTCAACAACGACGACGTGCCGCGTGCGCGCGAAATCCTCCGTGAGTGGACGGGCATCGACACGGTCGACATGCCGGTCGGCGAAATCGTCCGCCATACGCTGATTCATGCAGTTGTCGCGTCGCATCGCCACGTGTTCGGCGTGTTCTTCTGGTATGTGCTGCCGATCGGCCCGGCCGGCGCCGTGCTGTACCGGATTTCCGAATACCTCGCGCGCAGCTGGTCGACGCCGGGCGACGACCGCACGGCCGCGTTCTCGACGTTCGCGCAGCGCGCGTTTTTCGTGATCGACTGGATTCCCGCGCGATTGACCGCGCTCGGCTTCGCGATCGTCGGCAATTTCGAGGATGCGATCTACGCGTGGCGCAATCACACGCGCCAGTGGCCCGACCCGAACGACGGCGTGCTGCTCGCCGCCGGCAGCGGGGCGCTCGGCGCGCGTCTCGCGGGGCCGCTCGCGGAGCCGTCGAGCCTCGATGCGCTGGCGGTCGGCGACAGCGGTCCGTTGACGGTCGGAGACGATTGCACGCCGCGGACGCTGCAATCGGCGGTCGGCCTCGTCTGGCGTGCGGTGATCCTGTGGATGATCCTGCTGCTGATGCTGACGCTCGCCGTCTGGGTGTCGTGACGACGCACGGCGGGATCCGATGAAAGAACAAGGCCGGCTCGATGCCGGCCTTGTCGCTGTGGGTCAGTCGTCGCGCGGATCGCGCACGGCGCCGCATTGCCAGCACGCGGTGAACTGGGCCTCGAGCGCTTCGCCGCACTGCCGGCAAAACCAGGGCGCGGCGCCGGCCGACGGGCCGTGCGAGGCGGCATCGAGGAGCCGGCGCGCGAGGGCGCCGTCGCGTTCGTCGTCGAGCCACAGCTCGGGCGTGCACGCATCGGCCGGCAGGCCGCCGAGCGCGCCAGTCGCGTAGCAGTTATGCAGCTCGCAACCGACGCCGGCCACCTGAAGCACGTTGGCCCAATGTTGCGCGGTCGCGAGATCGGGTGCCTTGAAACGCATCGCGGCTCCTGTCGATGAAGGCCGGCCCGGGCGTGCCGGCCGGCCCCGCGCGCCTCTCGCGCTCAGCGGACGATCTGGCTCGCCTCGTGCACGAGCTGGGCGTACAGCGCATGCCGCGACGGCGCGATACGGCCGTCGGCGACGGCTTCGAGAATCGCGCAGCCGGGCTCGTGCAGATGATGACAATTATAGAAACGGCAATCCGCGAGCAGCGGCCGGAACTCCGGAAACGCGCGCTCGAGGCGGCCTTCCGTCAGGTGGTAGAGGCCGAATTCCTGGAAACCCGGCGAATCGATCAGTGCACCGCCGCCTTCCAGCGGGTAGAGGCGCGTGAACGTCGTCGTGTGGCGGCCGCTGTTGAGCGCGGCCGAGATCTCGCGCGTCGCGGCTTCGGCATCGGGGACGAGCAGGTTCACGAGCGTCGACTTGCCCATCCCGGACTGGCCGAGCAGGATCGTCGAGTGCCCGGCGAGGTGCGGCATCAACTGCGCGCGCGCGTCGTCGGGCGAGCCCTTCACCGACAGCTCGAGCACGTCGTAGCCGAGCGCGCGGTACGGCGCGAGGCGCTCGCGTGCGACCGGCAGCGCGGCCTCGACGTCGATCTTGTTCAGCACGACCAGCGGCTTCAGCTCGTTCGCCTCGGCCGCGATCAACGCGCGGCCGAGCAGGTCCTCGCTGAAATAGGGCTCGGTCGCGAGCACGATCAGCAACTGGTCGAGGTTGGCCGCGAACAGCTTCGACTTGAACTGGTCGGAGCGGTACAGCAGATTGCGCCGTTCGCCGATCTCGACGATCACGCCCTGGTCGGCCGATGCGAGTTCGTACACGACGCGGTCGCCGACCGCGATGTCGCTCTTCTTGCCGCGCGGGAAGCACTGCAGCATCGGGCCGCCGTCGTCGGGTGCGACGATGTAGTGGCGCCCGTGCGCGGCGATCACGCGGCCTTCGACCCGTTGCGCGTTCGACGCGCGCGGGGCCGGCTTGCGGGACGTCGGGCGGCTCATGCGTGTTGCAGCAGGCGGTCGATCCGCTGCGACGCAGGCGGATGCGAGTAGTAGAAGGCCGTGTAGACGGGGTCGGGCGTCAGCGTCGACGCGTTGTCCTCGTAGAGCTTCACCAGCGCGCTGACGAGATCCTGCGCGTCGGTCTGGCTGGCCGCGAACGCGTCGGCCTCGAATTCGTGCTTGCGCGACGTAAGGCTGCTGAACGGCGTCGCGAAGAACAGGAATACCGGAATCGCGAGGAAGAACAGCACGAGCGCGGCGCCCGCGTTGCTGGTGTCGAGCGACGGCGTGACGCCGAGCCCGGTGTAGAACCACGTGCGTTGCGCGAGCCAGCCGAGCAGCGCGAGCAGCACGAGGCTCAGCACGAACGACACGAGCATCCGCTTCATCACGTGGCGGCGCTTGAAATGGCCGAGCTCGTGCGCGAGCACGGCCTCGATTTCCTGGCCGGACAGGCGCGCGAGCAGCGTATCGAAGAACACGATCCGCTTCGATGCGCCGAAGCCCGTGAAGTACGCATTGCCGTGCGCGGAGCGGCGGCTGCCGTCCATCACGAACAGCCCCTTCGCCGCAAAACCGCAGCGCTTCATCAGCGACTCGATGCGCGTGCGCAGTGCGTCGTCCTTCAGCGGCTCGAACTTGTTGAAGATCGGCGCGATGAAGGTCGGGTAGATCAGCAGCACGAGCATCTGGAACGCGACCCAGACGATCCAGGTCCACAGCCACCACAGGCTGCCGGCCTGGTTCATCAGCCACAGCACGACGAACAGCAGCGGCAGGCCGAGCGCGGCGCCGAGCAGCGCGTTTTTCAGCATGTCGGTGAAGAACAACCGTTTCGTCATGCGGTTGAAGCCGAACCGTTGCTCGACCCCGAACTGCCGGTAGTACTCGAACGGGACGTCGATCACGCTCGTGATCACGAGCACCGCGGCGACGAGCGCGACCTGCTGCCCGTAGCCGCGGCCGAGCCAGCCGGTCAGCAGCATATCGAGCGCGCCGACGCCGCCGAGCAGCGTGAGGCCGACCAGCACGGCCGCGCTGACGACGATCTCGAGCATCGTCAGCCGGGTGCGCTCGACCGTATAGTCGGCCGCGCGCTGGTGGGCGGTCAGCGGGATGGTCGCGCTGAACTGCGCGGGCACGCCGTTGCGGTGCGCCGCGACGAAGCGGATCTGCCGCGACGCGAGCCACAGCTTGGTGACGACCATCGCGAGTACGGCGATCGCGAACAGCAGGGTGAATGAAAAGGGTGACATCGAAGGCGCCAAAGGGTTCTATGCGAGAATTATATGTTCTTGCGGACCGGCCCCGCTGATGCGATGCCGGCCGCCCGGGCGGCGCCGCGCGCCGTCCGCCATTTTCCAGGATGACTCATGACCGATACCGCCGCTTCCGCCAGCCAGCCCGCGCTCGTGCGCAACGAGTTGAACCTCGTCTGGCTCGACATGGAGATGACGGGCCTCGACCCGGATAACGACCGCATCATCGAGATCGCGGTCGTCGTGACCAATTCCACGCTCGACATCGCGGTCGAAGGCCCCGTGTTCGCGATCCACCAGAGCGACGAGACGCTCGCGAAGATGGACGACTGGAACAAGTCGACGCACGGGCGCTCGGGCCTGATCGACCGCGTGCGCGCGTCGACCGTGACCGAGGCGGAAGCCGCCGCGCAGCTGCAGGCGTTCCTTGCGCAGTACGTGTCGCCCGGCAAGTCGCCGATGTGCGGCAACTCGATCTGCCAGGACCGCCGTTTCATGGCGCGCTGGATGCCGGAATTCGAGCGGTTCTTCCACTACCGCAATCTCGACGTCAGCACGCTCAAGGAGCTGTGCCGCCGCTGGCAGCCCGCGATCTACAAGGGTTTCCAGAAGCGTGCGATGCATACGGCGCTCGCGGACATCCACGAGTCGATCGACGAGCTGAAGTACTACCGCGAGCATTTCCTGATTCCGGCCGCATCGGCGCCGGCAGGCGAATCCGCGCCGGCCGCCTGAGCGGGCCGGCGCGCGGTCAGCGCGGCGCCCGCCGCGCGCTTTTCGGCCGGAACGCCGCGACCACCGCGGCGTCGGTCTCGACGTACGGGCCGCCGATCAGGTCGATGCAGTAGGGCACCGCGGCGAAGATGCCGGGCACGGTCGACTTGCCGTCGGCATCGCGCAGCCCTTCGAGCGTTTCCCGGATCGACTTCGGCTGGCCCGGCAGGTTGATGATCAGCGCCGCATGGTCGGCCGTCTCGCGGATCACCGCGACCTGCCGCGACAGGATCGCGGTCGGCACGAAATTCAGGCTGATCTGCCGCATCTGTTCGCCGAATCCCGGCATTTCCTTCGTCGCCACGGCCAGCGTGGCCTCGGGCGTCACGTCACGGCGTGCGGGGCCCGTGCCGCCGGTCGTCAGCACGAGGTCGCACCCCGCGACGTCGACGAGCTCGGCGAGCGTGGCGGAAATCGTCGGCGCATCGTCCTGGATCAGGCGCGTTTCGGCGCGCCACGGCGACGTGAGCGCGGCGCCGAGCCATTCCTGCAGCGCCGGAATGCCTTTGTCCTCGTAGACGCCCGTGCTCGCGCGGTCGCTGACCGACACGAGGCCGACGACGAGTTCGTCCGGGTGGTTACGCTTCGTCGTCATGGTCGTCTTCGGTGTCGTCCGGCGCATCGTCACCCGCGTCGGGCGAGCCGCTCGCGGTCTTGATCCACTGGAACAGCTCGCGGAAATAGCGCGGCGGCTTGCCTTGCTGCGCTTCCTTGCGCGCGTTGCGGATCAGCGTGCGGCCTTCCTGGATATCGGCTTCCGGGTGCTGGCGCAGGAATTCGGTCAGCGCGTCGTCGCTGGCGAGCAACTGGTCGCGCGTGCGTTCGATCCAGTGCAGGCGGGCCGTCGCGGCCTTGTTCACGCCGCGTTGCGCGTCGAGTGCGGTGCGCAGTGCGGCCGTTTCGTCGTCGGTCAGCGAGCGCATCACGCGTCCGACGTACTGGAGCTGGCGGCGCTTGCCTTCGTGATCGGTGATCCGGCGTGCCTCGCGAACGGCGTCCGCGAGGTTTTCGGGCATCGGCATGCGCTTCAGTGCGTCTTTCGGCAGGTCGACGAGCGCCTGGCCGAGCACCTGCAACTCGTGCATCTCGCGCTTCAACTGGGATTTGCTGGGGCGATCGTAGCCGTTGTCGTCGTCTTCGACGGCATGCTCGATCGGCTGGATTCGGGTTTTGCGTGTCATGGGCGGCATTGTATCGCGGCGCGGACACCCCAAGCTTGTCTGTGTCCGGCCCCGGACCTTGCTATGATCGCGGGATACGCAACATTTTGACCATGCGGGCGCCCGCCCGCCACCGGATACCAAGACGATGGCAGCCAATCTCGACGTACAAGCGCGCTATTTCCCGCACACGCAGGACCAGCTCAAGGAAATCGCGTCGGACATCCTTCGCCATGCGAAGGCGCTCGGCGCGTCGGACGCCGCGACCGAAATCTCCGAAGGCGACGGCCTGTCGGTATCGGTGCGCCGCGGCGAAGTCGAAACGATCGAGCACAACCGCGACAAGATGGTCGGCGTGACGGTGTTCATCGGCAAGAAGCGCGGCAACGCGAGCACGTCCGATTTCTCGCCGGCCGCGATCAAGGATACCGTCGCCGCCGCGTACAACATCGCGCGCTTCACGGCCGAGGACGAGGCAGCCGGCCTCGCCGAGGCCGAACTGCTCGAAACCGACCCGCGCGATCTCGATCTCTACCACCCGTGGGCGCTGACGGCCGACGACGCCGTCGAGCTGGCCCGCCGCGCGGAAGACGCCGCCTTTGCGGTCAGCCCGCAGATCCGCAATTCGGAAGGCGCGAGCGTGTCGGCGCAGCATTCGCAGTTCGTGCTCGCGACGTCGCGCGGCTTCCTGTCCGGCTACCCGTACTCGCGCCACTACATCGCCTGCGCGCCGATCGCGGGCAGCGGCCGTCACATGCAGCGCGACGACTGGTATTCGTCGAAGCGCAGCGCGATCGATCTCGCGGCGCCCGAGGCGGTCGGCCGCTACGCGGCCGAGCGTGCGCTCGCGCGGATGGGCGCGCGCCGCCTGGACACCCGCAAGGTGCCCGTGCTGTTCGAGGCGCCGCTCGCGGCCGGCCTGCTCGGCGCATTCGTGCAGGCCGTGAGCGGCGGCGCGCTGTATCGCAAGACGTCGTTCCTCGTCGACAGCCTCGGCAAGCCGGTGTTCGCGCCGCACATTCAGGTCGTCGAGGATCCGCACGTGCCGCGCGCGATGGGCAGCGCGCCGTTCGACGAGGAAGGCGTGCGCACGCGCGCGCGCAGCGTCGTGAAGGACGGTGTCGTCGAGGGCTACTTCCTGTCGACCTATTCGGCACGCAAGCTCGGCACGCAGACCACCGGTAACGCGGGCGGGTCGCACAACCTCGCGCTGCGCAGCTCGAACACGCAGGCGGGCGACGACTTCGAAGCCATGTTGAAGAAGCTCGGCACGGGCCTGCTGCTGACCGAGCTGATGGGGCAGGGCGTGAACTACGTGACGGGCGACTATTCGCGCGGCGCGGCGGGTTTCTGGGTGGAAAACGGCGTGATCCAGTATCCGGTCGAGGAAATCACCGTCGCGAGCACGCTGCAGGAAATGTTCCGGCACATCGTCGCGATCGGTGCCGATTCGATCGTGCGCGGTACGAAGGAAACGGGCTCGGTGCTGATCGAGCAGATGACGATCGCGGGGCAGTAAGCGAGGCGCGGCGTCAGCCGCCCGCCCTCCAGCGAAAAAGCCCGACCGGCGGCAAGCCGGTCGGGCTTTTTTCATCGCGTGCGGCCGCGTACCGCGTCAGCCGCGCTTGCGTTCGTAGACCACGAACGCATAACCAAACGTGTTCGGCGCGGCAGCCTGGTGCGCATCGCGCGACACTTCCTGCCAATGTGCGGGATCGGGCGCGGGGAACGACGCGTCGCCGTCGAAGTCGGCGTCGATCTCGGTGACGACCAGCTTGTCGGCGAGCGTGAGCCCTTCCGCGTAGAGTTGCGCGCCGCCGATCAGGAATGCCTCGGGTACGCCGTCGCGCGCGGCGAGCGCCAGTGCATCGGCGAGCGACGTGACCGTGTCGCAACCGTCGAAACGGCGCGCCGCATCGCGCGTGACGACGATGTTGCGGCGGCCCGGCAGCGGCCGGCCGATCGATTCGTGGGTCTTGCGGCCCATCACGATCGGCGCGCCCATCGTCGTGCGCTTGAAGAACGCGAGATCCTCGGGAAGTTTCCAGGGCAACTGGTTGTCGCGGCCGATGATGCCGTTGCGGGCACGCGCGACGATCAGGGTCAACGTCGTCATGAAGGTCGGGGAAGAGGAAAACCGGAATGGCGCCGATTCTACCGGAACGGCGGCACGCATCGCCTTTCGCGTGCTGCGCGCCGCGACGCTCGATGCATGGCGTCGCGGCGACGGACCGAATAAAAAGAGTGCCCGCCGGGGGACGGAGCACAAAACCTTTGTCGTGTCGCGGGAACGGCGATACCGGCGCGGATCGGTGTCGGTCGGCTCGAATCGTCAAATCAATACGGAATCCTTATTGAGTGGGGCGGCGCAGGCTCACTGACGCTTGTTGCCTTGAACGTTGCCTTCCATCGCGTGCTGCACGTCACCGGGTTGCGATACCGGAAGCGGCATCGGCAGTGGGGGCGGTGGCGGGATCTCGTCCCACAGCGTGACGGTTGCCTTGCCGGTCGGCAGCGGTTGCGGTGCGGACACGGTCACGATGCCGAAGCCGCCGCCGTGCCGCAGGCTCGGCGCATTTTCGGCCGGCAGCATGGCGCGATCCGGTTTTGCGATGTCATCCGCGCGGGCCGGCGCAGGCGGGCCGGCGGCCGAGAGCGCGAGCGCCATCGGCACGAAAGAAAGTAAAAGATGTTTGCGCATGGCCGCTGTCTCCGATCGTTTACGGATTCAGCGAAATGCATGCCACCGTGCCGGGACCGTTGTCGCTACGGCGATTCGCGCTCAAGCGTTGCGAATTGTGGCCGAAAACGCCTGAAAATGTTTCAGGCCTGAAACGAGGGGGCTCGGGAATACTGCGGATTCAATCGATTCGCTTCAAGGATGAAAATCGGCCCGTGTGTTGATGAACGAACACCTTGCTGCGCATGCGCTATGTGCAGATGATTGACCTGCATCGACCTCCTGTGCGATTGGGCCGTATCGCCGTCGGCGCCGAAATCCGTTTGTCGTATTTGGTGCCTATAACTAAGCTGTCTTGACCAAAAATAACTGGACGCGAGATAAGCGCCATCATGCGAGGCTTTGTCGTTGCCGAGCATCGGCATGGCGAATCGAGCCGCCTCTGGCTGACCCGATTCGATCCTTTTCGCACGAACTCTGACGTGCGCGGCAATCGTTAGACGGTTGATGAACGGGGTGAGGATATGGGAGCCGATCAGCGGCACGTGATCTACTATTCGCGCGAACCGAACGACGCGTTGCGCGGCCATTTCGACGAGTGCGGCTGGCGCGTCGATCTCGCGGAGACCGTACGCGACGTCCGGCGTGTCGTGCAGCATGGCGTGGCAACCGCCGGCCTGCTCGACTTTTCGCCGGGCTTCAAGCCCTCGGACCTGCGCGAACTCGAATCCTGCCTGAGCATCCAGCACATCGGCTGGATCGCCGCGACGCGTCGCGGCCAGTTGCAGGATGCCACGCTGCGCCACCTCATTCGCGACTACTGCTTCGATTATGTGACGATGCCGTACGAGACGTCGCGAATCGTCGAGACCGTCGGTCATGCGCACGGCATGGTCGCGCTGACCGATCCCGTTGCGCCGCCGGTCGGCGCCGGGCGCAGCGAAGGCGAGATGGTCGGCACCTGCGATGCGATGCTCGGGCTCTTCAGGACGATTCGCCGCGTCGCGGCGACCGATGCGCCGGTGTTCATCTCCGGCGAATCGGGTACCGGCAAGGAACTGACGGCGGTCGCGATTCACGAGCGTTCGTCGCGCGCGCAGGCACCGTTCATCGCGATCAATTGCGGCGCGATTCCGTCGACGCTGCTGCAGGCCGAACTGTTCGGCTATGAGCGCGGCGCATTCACCGGGGCGAACCAGCGCAAGATCGGCCGCGTCGAGGCCGCCAACGGCGGCACGCTGTTTCTCGACGAGATCGGCGATCTGCCGCTGGAAAGCCAGGCAAGCCTGTTGCGCTTCCTGCAGGAAGGCAAGATCGAGCGGCTCGGCGCGCACGTGTCGGTGCCCGTCGATGTGCGCGTGATCTGCGCGACGCACGTGGACATGGACGCCGCGTTGCGCGAAGGGCGGTTCCGCGAGGACCTGTTCCATCGCCTGTGCGTGCTGAAGATCGAGGAGCCGCCGCTGCGCGCGCGCGGCAAGGACATCGAGGTGCTCGCGCGTCACATGCTCGAGCGTTTCAAGGGCGATGCGCATCGCCGCCTGCGCGGTTTCTCTCCGGACGCGGTCGCGTCGCTGTACGGCTATTCGTGGCCGGGCAACGTGCGTGAGCTGATCAATCGCGTGCGCCGCGCGATCGTGATGTCGGAGGGCCGGATGATCACCGCGGCCGATCTCGAGTTGAATGACTTCGCGACGCTCGCGCCCGTGTCGCTGCTGGAGGCGCGGGAAGCGGCCGAACGGCAGGCGATCGAGCAGGCGCTGCTGCGCCACCGCGGCCGTTTCGCGGATGCCGCGCGTGAACTCGGCGTGTCGCGCGTCACGCTCTACCGGCTGATGTGCGCGCACGGCATGCGCGATCGCGGCGACACGCTGGCAGGGTTTTCGGCGCCGTTGCCGGAGCTTCCTCACCACGCTTGCTAAAATTGGCGGGTACGGCCGCCCTCGCGGCCGAAGGAACCCGCATGAAACAGTATCTCGACCTCGTTCGTACCATTCTCGATACCGGCACCTGGCAGGAGAACCGCACGGGGATCCGCACCATCAGCATGCCGGGCGCGATGCTCCGCTTCGACCTGCAGCAAGGCTTTCCGGCCGTGACGACCAAGAAGCTCGCGTTCAAGTCGGCGATCGGCGAACTGGTCGGCTTCCTGCGCGCGTCGCGCAGCGCGGCCGAGTTCCGCGCGCTCGGCTGCAAGGTGTGGGACGCGAACGCGAACGAGAACGCGCAGTGGCTCGCGAATCCGTACCGTCAGGGCGTCGACGATCTCGGCGACGTGTACGGCGTGCAATGGCGCCAGTGGCCGGGCTACAAGGTGCTCGACGCGGGCGCCGACGCGCAGATCGCCGACGCGACGCGCCGGGGCTTCCGGATCGTCACGCGTTTCGACGAAGACGGCGCGCCGAAGGTGCTGCTGTACAAGGCGATCGACCAGTTGCGCCAGTGCCTGGACACGATCATGGAGAATCCGGCCGACCGCCGCATTCTGTTTCACGCGTGGAATCCGGCCGTGCTCGACCAGATCGCGCTGCCCGCGTGCCACCTGCTGTACCAGTTCCTGCCGAACGCGACGAAGCGCGAGATCTCGCTGTGCCTGTACATCCGCAGCAACGACGTCGGCCTCGGCACGCCGTTCAACCTGACGGAAGGCGCCGCGCTGCTGTCGCTCGTCGGCCGCCTGACGGGCTACACGCCGCGCTGGTTCACGTATTTCATCGGTGACGCGCACATCTACGAGAACCAGCTCGACATGCTGCAGCGGCAGCTCACGCGCGAGCCTTACGAAAGCCCGCGGCTCGAGATTGCCGAGCGCGTGCCCGACTACGCGAAGACGGGCGTTTATGCGCCCGAATGGCTCGAGCAGGTCGAGCCGTCCGATTTCTCGCTGGTCGGTTACCGCCACCACGAGCCGCTGACTGCGCCGATGGCGGTCTGAGCGCGCGGTTTCATCGATCCGCGCCCTGCAGAAAGAAGGCCCGACCGGCTGAGACCGGTCGGGCTTTTTTGTTTCACGTTTGCGGCACTTACTGGCGATGCCGCTCGTCGTGCCCGCCTGGCGGCGGGCTGCTCGGGCGCGGCGCCTCGACGTGCGGTGCCGGTTGCGGCCGCGGTTCCATGCGGGGAGCGGGCATCGACGGGCGCGGTTCCATGCGGGGTGCCGGCTGCGGTCGCGGCTCCATTCGAGGTGCGGGCTGGGGGCGCGGCTCCATGCGCGGCGCCTGCGGTTGCGGGCGCGGCATGTCGTGTACGGCTGGCGCCGGCGGACGGTACTCGTTCACGCGCGGCGGTGCGACTTCGCGGTGCGGCGCCGGTTGCGCGAATTCGGGGCGGGATTGCGGCGTGGGAGCGGCCCGTTCCGGTTGCGCTTGCCCGTGCTGGGCCGGTGTCGGGAAATCGGGGCGTGGACGCGGCTGCGGAATCTGTGCCGTGTTGTCGACCCTCGGTTGCGGCAACGCGCGCGGCGCGTCGTTCCGGCCGCCGGGCTGCGTGCCCTGCGGTGTCGGTATGCCCTCCGGATGCGGCACCGCCGCACTGCGCACGGGCGGCAGTGCATTCTGGCCTGCCGCGTGAAGGGCGCTCGGCGGGGCGGGGCGCTGGCGTTCCATCGGCGTGTGCGGCTGCATCCACGCCGGCGACGGCGCCTCGGGTGCGTGCGTGTTGCCGATGCCCGACGGCGTGTTGCTTGCGATCGGCGGGTGCGGGACGCCGTTGCCGGGCCCGAAGGCCTGATGCGGCGTCGCGTTGCCGGGCGCCTGCGGCATGCCGCCGTTGGCGAAATGCGGCCCATTGGGGATTTCGCCGTTCGCCAGCCGTCCGGCATTCGGCACGCCCGGCAATGGCGCACCGGGCGCACCCGGCCGTCCGGTTTGCACGGCAGGCGGCTGGCCTTCGCGCGGCGCGCGTGACGGCTGCACGACGGGGCCGTGCGGATTCACGAGCTGCACGTTGTGCATCGCCCACGCGCCGCCGCTCGGATTACCCGGCACGCGGACCGGGCGGGCCCTGTAATCGGCCGGCACGCTCGTCTTCACGACCGGCGCGCCGGCGCCCGGCACGCGCCCGCCTTGCTGCGCGAGATGCGCGGCTGCCTGGTCTCGATAGGCGGCGGGCACCGCGGGGTTGCGCGTCGCGACGTAGGGGTGCTGCGCGATCGCCGCCGGCGGACGGTAGCCGGCATTGCGCAGCCCGCCGGTAAAGCTCTGGCGCACCGGCGCGATGCCGGGTGTGCCCGGCGTGACGTGCGCATTGCGCCATTGCCGCGGATCGACGTGTTGCGAGAAGTGCGCGACCGGCTGGCCATGCACGAACGCGGCGGCCGGCACGGCCGTGATCGCGTGCGGCGCACGGAAGTTCACGTACGTCTTGTTGATGTTGGTGATATTGGTGATGTTCGTCACGTTCACGGTCTTGTTCACGTTGACGTTGTTCACCACGATATTGCGATTCACGCGGTCGTAGTAGTGCGGGCTCCAGCCGCCCCAGCGCGGGTGCCACGGCTCGCCCGGGCCGAGCGCGAACCATGCGCAGCCGGCCGCGGCGACGCCGCCGACCGTGAGCGCGACGCTCCAGTCGGGACCGCCGCCCCCGCCCACGAACGCGACGAGCGCCGGCGCGTAGACCGGCGGCTGGCTGACGACCATCGGGCCGGGCACCCAGGCCCAGCTGTCGTCCACGTACGCCCAGCGGCCGTAGTGGTACGGCGCGAAGCCCCACGGTGCGTCGTCGACCCACGTCCAGCCCCACGGCGCCTGCCAGATCCAGTGGCCGTCGTGATACGGCGCCCAGTCGGCCGGCGTGTCGTTCGGCACCCAGACCGAGCCGTAATTCGGGGTTTCGCGCCACGTGCCGTTCGCGTCGAGATCCTGATAGCCGGGAATGTCGCGGGACACATAGCGGGCCGACACCGAGCGCTCCTCGGCCGCGTCGCGGCTGGCGGCCCACTGGTCGAGCGGGTCGGGGCTCGGCGCCGCCGATTGCTGTGCGACCTGCAGGTCGGTGCCGGTGAACACGACCTGCTGCCCGGGCGACAGCGGGTACTGCCCGTTGCTGCCGTAGACGGTCGCGCTGCCGCTGCGCATCGTGACGGTCGTGCTCGCGCCGTTCGGCGCGACATCGACGCGATAGTTGCCGGGGCCCGTGATGCCGAGCGCGAGGTTCGGCGTGTCGATTTCGTACGATCCGCCGCGGGGCAGATCGCGCACATGCGTCGATACGGTGCCGAGGCCGACCTTCAACTGCGTCGTCGTGTCGTCGAGATTCAGGATCGACAGGCTCGTCGAATCGCCGAGCCGCACCGCGGTCGAGCCGATATGCAGTTCCGAGCGTGCGCCGGCGTCGTTCCAGAGCTGGTCGCCGGTCGTCAGCGGCCGGTTCACGGCCGCATACGACCACGTATCGGTGCCGGCCGGTTCGGTCGTCACGGCACCCGACAGGTAGTTGAGCCGCGCGACGCGGCCGGGCGGGTCGCCGCCCGGTTGCCGTGCCGCGGCCGAATACGGCGGCGCGCCGGCCGATTGCGCGAAGGCGGGCGGCAGGGCCGCAAGCGCGGCGAACGCGAGCAGCGTATAGCGGGCGGTTCGCTTGAGCGTGAACAGGGGGGCCATGGTGAGCGTCATCGTCGTTATCGCGGCGCGTCGATTCGTGCCGTTGAGTTCACAATATCCGCTCGGCCTGTTTCAATGCTCGGTGTTTTGTAAGTCGGATGGCACGCGGTGTAACAAAACCTGTCTGTCGCGTGCCGCTGTCGTGCAGCCGCAATGCGGGCGTCAAGCGGACGTAAGCCACGCGTCGAAAACCTGCTGGCCGGGCACGGTGACGCGCAGCACCCGCGGCCGTGCGGAACGTTCGATCCAGCCGTGCGCACAGAAGCTTTCGAGCAGCGCCGCGCCGAGCGCGCCGCCCAGATGCGAGCGCCGCTCGCTCCAGTCGAGGCAGCCGCATGCGAAGCGGCGCCGGCGCGTGCGCTGCTGCGCGACGTCGATGCCCCATTGCCCGAGGGCCTGCGTGCCGAGCTCGGTGGCTTCGATCGCGTCGCCGTCCGCGAGCAGCCAGCCGCGCGCGGTGAGCCCGTCGAAAATGCGCACCGCAAGTTCGCCGGCCATGTGGTCGTAGCAGGTGCGCGCGTAGCGCAGTTCGGCCGGTACCGTGCGCGACGGCGCCGGTACCGGGCGGTGCGGCGCAGCCGCGCGGGCGACGTTCGCGAGCGCCTCGAGCGACGCCGCGATGTCGGCCGACGCGATGCGGTAGTAGCGGTGCCGGCCGCGCACGTCGAGCGCGAGCAGGCCGCCTTCGGTCAGCCGCGCGAGGTGCGCGCTTGCCGCGGACGGCGACAGCCCCGCGATCATCGTCAATTCACCGGCCGGCCGCGCGCTGCCGTCCATCAGCACCCACAGCATCGCGGCGCGGCCGGGGTCGGCGATCAGTGCGCCGATGCGGCTCAGGCCCGGAAAGTGGTGGTCGTCTTGATCGGTCATCGTCGTCTCTCGTCAAGCGGGATGAGGGGCAGTGTAGTGGGTGTGCGCATTCGATGTTTCGTATCCGGATGAAATGTCGGATGCGGCGGCGCCGTCCCGCGGCAGCCTGGCTGCGGCCCGTTGCGGCGCGCGTAGAATGGGCCGGACGCGGCGGCAGCGGGCCGCCGCATGTGACACGATGCAACGATGAAGACGATTTTCTGCATGTTGGCCGCCGCGCTCGTCTGCGTGGCCTGTGCGCAGGGCGGCGCGGGCGCCGCCGGCGGGCAGGGCGGCAGTATCGAGATGTACGGGACGATCGACCAGGGCGTCACGGTGCGCCGCTGACCGGCGGCGCTGCGCGCGCGGGGCGGGGCGGGTGGTGCCGGCGCGGGGCTGGCCGCGACGCATTGCCGCACTGCAACGTATAATGGCCCGATTACAGCGCCCCTGCCGCCTGGAGCCAGAACGATGCCCCAACCGTCCCCCGTGCCGGCCGCCCTCGACCGTACCGAAACCGTATTCCGCTTCCTCGCCGAGCCTTCGTCCGTGAACTTCGGCGGCAAGGTGCACGGCGGCGCGTTGATGAAGTGGATCGACGAGGTCGCGTATGCGTGCGCGGCCGTCTGGTCGAGCCGCTATTGCGTGACGGTCAGTGTCGGCAACATCCGATTCCAGCGTCCGATCCTGGTCGGCAACCTGGTCGAGCTGAAGGCGCGCGTCGTGGCGACGGGCCGCACCAGCATGCACATCCATGTGTCCGTGCACGCGGGGGACCCGAAGGGCGGCGTGCTGCGCCAGACGACCGACTGCCTCGTCGTGTTCGTCGCGGTCGACGAGAACGGCAACCCGGTGCCGGTGCCGCCGTTCGTGCCCGAGACCGACGAGCAGAAGGTACTCGCGAAATATGCGGCCGACGTACGGGCCGCGCTCGACAAGATCGTCGAGATGAAACCGGAAGAAGTCGCGAAGGGCACGGTCTGACCGCAGCGGGCGCCGCGCTCGACGCGCCGCGCCCGTCGTCCTGCCCCTAGCGCGTCCCGATCATCTGCTCGGGGCGCACCCACGCATCGAATTCCGCCTCGGTCAGGTAGCCGAGCGCCAGCGCGGCCGCCTTCAGCGTCGTGCCTTCCTTGTGCGCCTTCTTCGCGATCTGCGCGGACTTGTCGTAGCCGATGTGCGGATTGAGCGCCGTCACGAGCATCAGCGACTCGTTCAGCAGCAGGTCGATCCGCGCGCGGTTCGGTTCGATGCCCACCGCGCAGTGGTCGTTGAAGCTCTGCGCGCCGTCGGCGAGCAGCCGCACCGACTGCAGCACGTTGTGCGCGATCATCGGCCGGAACACGTTCAGCTCGAAATTGCCGCTCGCGCCGCCGACGTTGACCGCGACGTCATTGCCGAACACCTGGCAGCACAGCATCGTCACGGCTTCCGACTGCGTCGGGTTCACCTTGCCCGGCATGATCGAGCTGCCCGGCTCGTTTTCCGGAATCGACAGTTCGCCGAGCCCGCAGCGCGGCCCGCTCGCGAGCCAGCGCACGTCGTTCGCGATCTTCATCAGGCCCGCCGCGACCGTTTTCAGCGCGCCGTGCGCGAAGACCAGCGCATCGGCGGCCGCCATCACCTCGAACTTGCTCGGCGCCGTCACGAACGGCAGCTTCGCGAGCCGGCCGATCTCGTCGGCGACTCGCACCGCGAACTCCGGATGCGCGTTCAGCCCGGTGCCGACCGCGGTGCCGCCGAGCGCGAGCTCGTACAGGTGCGGCAGCGCCGATTCGACGTGACGGATGCCCTGGTCGAGCTGCGCGACGTAGCCGGAAAACTCCTGGCCGAGCGTGAGCGGCGTCGCGTCCTGCAGGTGGGTGCGGCCGATCTTCACGATGTCGGCGAACGCCTTCGACTTCGCGTCGAGCGTCGCGCGCAGCGTGCGCAGCGCCGGCAGCAGATGATTGACGATCGCGTACGCGGCCGCGATGTGCATCGCGGTCGGGAACACGTCGTTCGACGACTGGCCGCGATTCACGTCGTCGTTCGGATGGACCTTGCGCGCTTCGCCGCGCTCGCCGCCCAGCAGCTCGCTCGCGCGATTCGCGATCACCTCGTTGAGGTTCATGTTGGTCTGCGTGCCGGAGCCCGTCTGCCACACCGCGAGCGGGAATTCGCGCGGATGCTTGCCGGCGATGATCTCGTCGGCCGCGTCGATGATCGCGCGCGCCTTGTCGTCGGCGAGCACGCCGAGCGACTGGTTCACGGCCGCCGCGGCGCGCTTGACGATCGCCAGCGCGTGGATCAGCTCGGGCGACTGCTTCTCGGTCGAGATCCGGAAATTCTGCAGCGAGCGCTCGGTTTGCGCGCCCCAAAGTCGGTCGGCCGGCACGGCGATTTCGCCGAACGTGTCGCGTTCCATCCGAACTGCTTCGTTCATGATGCACTCCTCCTGGAAAGGGGAAAGGCCGCGCGTCGTCGCGCGGCATCAGGCGTATCGTGAGGCAGTCGCGCCGCTCGCGCGGCGTCTCGAGGTGTTCAGCCGACAAGCATAGCGCCGGTCGCGATTTCGCGTCGTGTCGCGCTCAGTGCCGCGTCGCGACGAGCGACGCGGTTTTCAGATGAAAGCGCCATGCCATCAGCGCGGCGACGCTCGCGAGGCCGGCGGCGAGCCCCCACCACAGGCCGCGTGCGCCGAGGCCCGCGTGGAACGCGAACCAGTAGCCGGTCGGGAAGCCGATGCCCCAGTAGCCGAAGGTCGCCGCGAGCATCGGGATGCGTGTGTCCTTCAGGCCGCGCAGCGCGCCCGACGCGACGGTCTGCATGCCGTCGACGATCTGGAACACCGCGGCGATGCCGAGCAGCGAGGCGGCGAGCGACACCGTGGCCGCGTTGGCCGGGTCGTCGAGATTCAGGTACAGGCCGACGATCGTATGCGGCGCGACGATCATCACGACGCCCGACAGCGACATGAACGCGACGCCGAGCGCGAGTGCGACGAAGCCCGCGTGCCGCGCGGCGACGGGCGAACCCGCGCCGACCCAGTAGCCGACGCGCACGTTGGCGGCCTGGCCGATCGCGAGCGGCACCATGAACGACACCGACGCGACGTTCAGCGCGATCTGGTGCGCGGCAAGCGACGTCGCGCCCAGCACGCCGACCGTGAGGCCGGTGGCGAGGAACAGCGTCGATTCGACCCCGTACGTGATCGCGACGGGCCAGCCGATGCCGATCAGTTCGCCCATCGTGGGCAGCTTCGGGCGCGACGCGGTCACGAAATGGCGGAAGCGCCGCCGGCCGTGCAGCAGCCAGATCAGGGCGAGCGCGGTGAGCCAGATCGTGATCGTCGTCGCGACGGCCGAGCCGAGAAAACCGAGGCGCGGCAGCCCGAACGCGCCGTGGATCAGCCCGTAGTTCAGCACGCCGTTGACGCCGACGCCGCCGATCGACACCCACAGCAGCCGCCGCGCGGCGCCGATCGCCGGCAGGAATGCCCGCATCAGCCCGACGCCGATCAGGCTGCCGAGCGCCGCGTAGCGCAGGATGCCCGTGTATTCGCCGACGTGATGCGCGAGCAGCGGCGGCTCGTGGAACATCAGCAGGATCGGTTCGGACAGCGACAGCGCGACGATCGCCGGGATCGCGAGCAGCACCGACAGCGCGAAGCCCGTCCAGTAGATGTGCGGCACGCGGTCCTCGGCCTGCGCGCCGCGCGCGTGCGCGACGCTCACGCTGACCGACGACAGCACGCCCTGCAGGATCGTGACGATGACGAAGAAGAAGTTCGCGCCGAGCCCGCCCGCCGCGAGCGAATCGGGGCCGAGCGAACCGAGCAGCACCGTGTCGGTGACGCTCATCGCCATCTGGGAAAGTTGCGCGATCGCGAGTGGCGCGGCGAGGCGCGCGGTATCGGCGGCGTGACTGGATAGCGACGGCGGCGCGGCGGCCGTCCGCGTAAGACCGGAATGCGACATGGAATGGGCGCTCGCGCGGGTGCGGGCCCGCGCTGTATGTATTTATTTTGAGAGACGGCTAGCTTACGGCTTTATTCGTACGGTGTCGAACGCGTGCGCCGATGGCCATGTCGCGGACAGGGGGAACGCCGCGGGTGCTAGGCCTCGCGCACCGCGATGCGCGTGTCGCCGAGCAGCACGACCTGGCCCGCGCGGATCTTGCAGGTCTTGCGCAGCTCGACCGCGCCGTCGACTTTGACCGCGCCGGACGCGACGATCACTTTCGCGCTCCCGCCGCTGTCCGCGAGGCCGGTGATCTTGAGAAGGTTGTGCAGCTCGACGTATTCGCCGGTCAGCGTGAAATCCAGGTTGGGCATGACGAAGGAGGTGCGCAAGGCGCGGGAGGAAACGCTCCGCATCATACGGCACCGCGGGCCGACGCGCGAGCGCGGGCCGTCACGGCCCGCAGTTGTTAAGGACTGTGAGCGATTCGTCAGCAAATGAAACGGTGGGTAACAGTCTGAGAGATTCGAGAACCGGCCGGGCGCGCCGCGGGTCTTTGTCGTACCTGCTGCGTGTTGCGGCGGGGACGCGACGGACCGCATCGCAGCGGTCCGGGCTCACAACTTCTCGAGGAGAATTGCCATGTCCAAGATTCGTACGATGCTGATCGGTGCCGCGCTGACGGCGTTCGCCACTTCGGCCGCATTTGCCCAGACGGGGACGGCGGCGCAGGGTGCAGCCGGTGCCGGCGTGCAGGCACAGACGCCGGCCGCAGGTGTCGGCGCAGGCGTACAGGGCAGCGCCGGCGCGAACGCGTCGGGCAACGCGGTCGGCGGCGCAACCGATGCGGTCGGCGCGGCAGCCGACGGCGCGAAGGATACCGCGTCGTCGGCCGTCCATTCGGCCAAGAAGCACACGAAGCATGCCGCGAAGTCGGCCAAGGGCCATGTCGGCGCCGCCAAGGCGAAAGCCGGCGAAGCGACCGAAGGCGGCGCGTCGGTCGGCGCGCAAGGCGGTGCATCGGCCCAGGGCGCCACGCAGTAAGCGACGCCCGGCGCCGCGCGACGCTCGCCCCCCGGGCGTCGCGCCGGCAGCGGTCCGACGGCCCGGTTCGCCTCATGCGAGCCGGGCCGTTTTCATGGGTTCATGCTATCAGCGGGATGGGTGCGCGGTCATGGCCGGCGCTGTCCTTGCCCTTGTCCCGGTTGTCCCTGCGACGGTCGCACGGCGGCCGGCGTGAACACGCTGCGCAGCCACGCGGCGAGCCGTGCGAAGACGTCGTACGGTTCCTCGACGAAGATCTCCGGCTTCAGCAGCCGCAGGTACTCCATGATCTGCTGCGCTTCCTGCTTCTGGAACGAGCCGTGCGCAAGGCCCAGCCGCAGCAGCCCGCGCAGTTCGCCGAGCTTGTCGCGCGCGGTGCTGCCGACGCTCATCTCGCACGCGAGCTTGGCCTCGTAGATGCGCTGGCGCAACGATTCGGCGAGCCGCCACGCAGGCGTCTGCATCAGCTCCTCGAGCGCCTGGATGTCCTGCGCCGCGCCCTTGATCTGCGACGCGAGCGGGTCGATCAGCGACGGGTCGCCCTGCGCTTCGGCGACGATCGCCTTCGCCCAGTCGCGGCACGCTTTCGCGAGTTCGTCGGGGGTCCATTCGGAGCGCGACGCGAAGCCGAAGCCGAATTCGCCGGCCTGTCGCATCAGGATCGCGACGACGTCCGGAAACTCCTTGTCGAGCGTGCGCTTGGCCCATGCGTACTGGCCGCCCTGCAGCATCCGCTGCACCGCGTGTTCGGTCAGCGGCACCATGTTGTCGAGCAGCTTGGCGCGCAGGAAATCCTCGAACGACGGTGTCGCGAACTGCGGGTCGAGTTTCAGCGACACGCGGACGAACGCGTCGTAGTCCTTGCGCAGGGACTCGAGCGTGTCGTCCTTGAGGGAAAGGGTGATCTGGCCCATGAATCGTCTCGATGGCGGCCCGCGCAAGCCGACGGCCGGCACGGCGCACCGGGGCGGGCGCAGCGTCGACTGACCGGTGCGCGCCGAGGCCGGTGGCGGGTCTTCATCCCCTATATCGGCGCGCCGGGCGGAAACTTGAGCGTGCGCGGTAGAGCGTCCGCTCAGGCGGGCAGCCAGTGCGGGATCACGACCCCTTGCCAGAAGAAGAACGCCGCGAGCCCCGCGGCGATCGTCACGAGCGGGCGGCGGGTTGCCGCCGACACGAGCACGGCGGCGAGCGCGCCGACGAGCTGCGGATTGCGCCAGGTCAGCTCGGCCGGGCCGCCGTGCGGCGAGACGGTCATCGGCACGATGATCGCCGTCAGCACGGTCACGGGCACGAAGCCGAGCGCGGTCCGCACGAGCGGCGGGAAGGTCAGCCGCTCGCCGAACAGGAACAGCGTCGAGCGGATCGCGTAGGTGATGACGGCCATTCCGAGGATCAGCAGCGCGTAGCTCACGATGTCGCCTCCGTGCGCGAGCCGGTGCGCCTGCGTTCGTGCAGCAACGTGAGCGTGACGCCGATCGCGACGCCGGCGGCGACCGCGCCGAGCAGCCCGAGCTTGTACGGCCAGCCCTGCCAGAAGCAGGCGAGCGTGCCGGCCGTCGCGGCCGCCGCGAAATAGCGCAACGTGCCGAGCTGCGGGACCACGATCGCGATGAAGGTCGCCGCCATCGCGAAATCGAGGCCGAGCGACTGCAGGCCCGGGAACGCCGCGCCGAAGCCGATGCCCGCGAGCGTCCAGACCTGCCAGTTCAGGTACATCGCAAGCCCGGAGCCGAAAAAGTAGTGGGGGCCAACCGTGCCGGGCGCGAAGTGCCGGTAGTGCGCATGGGCGACCGCGAACACCTCGTCGGTCATCAACGCGCCGAGCGCGGCACGCCAGCGCAACGGCAGGTGTGCGACGTAGGGCGCGAGCGTCGCGCTGTACAGCAGGTGGCGCAGGTTCACGATCAGCGTGGTCGCGAGCACGACGACGAAGCTCGCGCTGCCCGCGATCAGGCCGAGCGCGATGAATTGCGCGGAGCCCGCGAACACGGCGAGCGACATCAGTGCGCCGTGCCATGCGGCGAGCGGGCCGCCGCCGACGAGCGTGCCGAAAATCACGCCGAACGGTGCTGCGCCGATCATCATCGGAATCGTGTCGCGCGCGCCGTCGAGCCATTCGTTGAGCGGGCGGCGAGGGGGCGAGGCGGGTGTCGGGTTCAAAGGGGCTCCTCCATGAACGGGAGGATAGCGGGCCGGTGGCGGGCCGGCTTGTATGTTCTTGCGCTCGCGAATGCGTGGGCGGCCGCGTCAGCTCGCCTGCCAGCGCCCGGGCGGAACCCCGAACATCCGTTTGAAGTGTCGCGTGAAGTGGCTCTGGTCGACGAAGCCGCTGGCCGCCGCGACGTCGGCGACGGGCACGCCCGCGCGCAGCGGCGCCAGCGCGCGCTGCAGCCGCAACTGGTTGCGCCACGCATGCGGCGGCATGCCGGTGGTGCGCGTGAACAGGCGTGCCGCGTGGAACGGCGACAGGCCGGCTGCCTGCGCGACGTCATCGAGCGTCACCGTGCACATGAGATCGGCCGCGAGCCGCTCGCGCATCGCGTCGACGCGCGGTTCGTCGGCCGCGAGCGGCGCCGGTCGCGGCCGCGCGTCGGCATGGCGCACGATCAGCGTCGACAGTGCGTCGAGCATCGCCGTTTCGGCGGCGAGCGGATCGTAGATGCGCGGTGCGTCGGCTGCCGGATCGCCGGCCGGCTGCCCGTGCGCATGCGACGACAGCGCGCGCTCGCTGCCGGCTTCCATCATCCGGTGCGCGAGCGTGAGCCGGGCGGCGAGATCGGCGTCGCGAATCACGTCGGAGGCAAACCACGGCGCATCCTGCGGGCGGCCGGCGATCGCGCTCGCGAGTCCGCGGACGAATTCGACCGGCAGGTAGCTGACGCGATAGCACCAGCCTTCGTCGGTTGCGCGCGAACCCGTATGCACTTCGCCGGGATTGATCACGGGCACGGTGCCCGTTTCGGCGACATAGCCGTTGCCGCGATAGGTGAAGCGTTCCGCGCCCTCGAGAATCACGGGGATCGTGTACGCGTCGTGCCAGTGCGGCGCGAACGCGTGGTCGCGATAGGTCGCCGTGAGGAGATCCGCGTCCGGCAGCAGCGGCGTGCGCCAGTAGCGTGCGGCGTCGGGAAGGCGGGTGGCGGACATGATCGGGCGCGGGAGCGGTCGGACACGACAGTGTATCGCTCGCGCGCCCGGCCGGTGTGCGCGTTACTTGACCGGAATCGTCGTGCCGGCCGGCATCGGCACCGCGGTGACGGCATTCTTCGGGCTGCCGCTGACGATCCGGTCGCTGTAGGTCAGGTAGACGATCGTGTTGCGCTTCTGGTCGACCACGCGCACGACGTGCAGCGTCTTGAAGATGAACGACATGCGTTCGCTGAACACGTCGGTCTGCTGCTTGAGCGGCTCCTTGAAGCTGATCGGCCCGACCTGCCGGCAGGCGATCGACGCCTCGCTCGGATCCTCGGCCACGCCGAGCGTGCCCTTGATCCCGCCGGTGCGGGCGCGCGATACGTAGCAGGTCACGCCGTTCACGACCGGATCGTCATACGCTTCGACGACCACGCGGTCGGAGCCCGTGACGCGGAAATGGGTGTTGACGCTGCCGACTTCCTCCGCGTGCGCGAGCGGTGCCGCGGCGAAGGCGGAGAACAGGAGGGCGAACGGGGCGGAGCGCAGGAGACGATGCTTCATCGACGGAACCGGATGCGAATGCGGGACAAAGACTCTAGCATGCGCGCGACGGGGCGATGAACGGCGGAAACGCGGAAGGGTGGCCGGAAAAACAAAAGGCCCGTCGAATGACGGGCCTTTCATTGTTTGGCTCCCCGACCTGGGCTCGAACCAGGGACCTACGGATTAACAGTCCGGCGCTCTACCGACTGAGCTATCGGGGAATAAATCGGTACATCTGCGTGCGTTGTTTCCAACAAAAAACCCGTCCACTTTCAACGGGCCTTCGTGTTTTTGGCTCCCCGACCTGGGCTCGAACCAGGGACCTACGGATTAACAGTCCGGCGCTCTACCGACTGAGCTATCGGGGAACAAACAACAACAGCAGAGAAACGAGATTGTATGGAGTGGTCGCTAACCTGTCAATACCTTCGGGCCGCGATCTACAAAAAAATTTCTGCGGCCGCCGCGCGATCAGCGCTCGAGCAGGTGCAGCTTCTCCTGCACGTCCTTCCACTCGTCCGCGTCGGCCGGTGCCGGCTTGGTCTTGGTGATCGACGGCCAGTTCTTGGCCAGCTCGGCGTTCAGCTCGGTGAACTGCTGCTGGTCGCCCGGAACGTCTTCTTCGGCATAGATCGCATTGGTCGGGCACTCGGCGACGCACACGGCGCAGTCGATGCACTCGTCCGGATCGATGGCGAGAAAGTTGGGACCTTCACGGAAGCAATCCACCGGGCACACATCCACGCAATCCGTGTATTTGCACTTGATGCAGCCTTCGGTCACAACGTGAGTCATTAAAACGCTCCTGCTTGGCGGTATATATGGGGTGGCGTTTGCGCCAAAAGCGGCATTGTAACTGAAGCGCCAAACCCGCATCGCGTGGTCGGCTATCCGGCTTATATCGTTTCGTGATTAGTTTATGGGGTGCGCAACGCAGGCGCGTGCGCGGCGCGCCTGCGCGACGGGAGCAGGGCCGCGGGCGGTTTCCCGATGGTCGGCCCCGCATTCGGGTAACATGGCCGCCTGACCGGGCGGCGCGCGGTGCGCAGGTGCCCTGTCTCGATATTGGCGGTGCCGTCACCATGATCATCACTTCGCTGCTCGACACGGATCTCTACAAGTTCACGATGATGCAGGTCGTCCTGCATCACTTTCCGGCTGCAAACGTCGAGTACCGCTTCCGGTGCCGCACGCCCGGCGTCGACCTCGTGCCGTACATCGACGAGATCCGCGACGAGGTGCGCGGCCTGTGCGCGCTGCGCTTTTCCGACGTCGAACTCGACTACCTGCGGCGGATGCGCTTCATCAAGAGCGATTTCGTCGACTTCCTCGCGCTGTTCCACCTGAACGAGAAATACATCTCGATCACGCCGTCGCCGAAGGGCAACGGCGAGATCGACATCGTGATCGAGGGGCCGTGGCTGCACACGATCCTGTTCGAGATCCCGGTGCTCGCGATCGTCAACGAAGTCTATTTCCGCAACACCCAGCGCGAGCCCGACTATCGCGAGGGCCGCGAGCGGCTGCGCGAGAAGATCAAGCTGCTCGGCGCGGAACCCGAGTTCGCCGACTGCAAGATCGCCGACTACGGCACGCGCCGGCGTTTCTCGAAGGTCTGGCACGAGGAAGTCGCGCTCACGCTGCGCGACGGGCTCGGCCCGCAGTTCGCGGGCACGAGCAACGTGCTGTACGCGATGAAGCACGACATCACGCCGCTCGGCACGATGGCGCACGAGTACCTGCAGGCATGCCAGGCGCTCGGCCCGCGGCTGCGCGATTCGCAGATCTACGGTTTCGAGATGTGGGCGAAGGAATATCGCGGCGACCTCGGGATCGCGCTGTCGGACGTCTACGGGATGGATGCGTTCCTGAACGACTTCGACATGTACTTCTGCAAGCTGTTCGACGGCGCGCGCCACGACTCGGGCGATCCGTTCGAATGGGGCGAGCGCATGCTGCGCCACTACGAGGCGAACCGCTGCGACCCGCGCACCAAGGTGCTCGTGTTCTCCGACGCGCTCGACATCCCGAAGGTCATGCAGTTGTACGAACGGTTCCGCGGGCGCTGCAAGCTCGCGTTCGGCGTCGGCACGAACCTCACCAACGATCTCGGCTACGTGCCGCTGCAGATCGTGATCAAGATGGTGCGCTGCAACGGCCAGCCGGTCGCGAAGCTGTCGGACTCGCCGGGCAAGAGCATGTGCGACGACAAGGCGTATCTCGCGTACCTGCGCCAGGTGTTCGGCATCGCGCAGCCGGTCGAGGAAGACGCGTCGAAGTGAGCGCCGGCCGTTCGGCCGAAGGTGCGTGGCGGCAGGGGCGGCCGGTATAATCGGACGGTATTGCACGCCAACGTCACGAGGACCGTTCATGGACACTTCCGCTGCCCGTCGCCAGATCCTCGCGCGCATCCGCGCGGCGCAGGGGCGCGCGGCCGAACCCGACGCAGCGGAGCGCGACGGCGTCGCCGACTATCTCGCGCGTCATCCGCCGGGCCCGCGCCCGCCGGCGCCGGCCGACCTCGTCGCCGCCTTCGTCGACGAAGCCGCGCGCCTGTCGACCACGGTCGACGAAGTCGCGACGCTTGCCGACGCGCCTGCCGCCGCCGCCCGCTATCTTTCCGCTCACGGGCTGCCGGCGCAGGCCGTCGCGTGGCGCACGCTGGCCGATCTCGACTGGGCCGGCGCCGGCCTGTCGGTCGAGTGCCGCAAGCCGCGCGACGGCGATCTCGTCGGCCTTACCGGCTGCTTTTGCGCGACCGCCGAAACGGGTTCGCTGGTGCTGCTGTCCGGCCCCGACACCTATGCATCGGCCGGCCTGCTGCCGGAAACGCACATCGCGCTCGTACCGGCTTCGCGGATCGTCGCCGGGCATGAGGACGCGTTCGCGCTGATTCGCGCGGAGCGCGGCGAATTGCCGCGCGCGGTCAACTTCGTGTCGGGCCCGTCGCGCACGGGCGACATCGAGCAGACCATCGTCCTGGGCGCGCACGGCCCGTATCGCGTGCATGTGATCATCGTACGCGGCGCATGACGCGCCCGCTGCATCCGCTACCACTCGAACAAGGAAGTTCTGCATGAAACGACATGCCGCCTGGGCAGGCATGGCGTCGGGAATCGCGCTTGGCGCGGCGCCCGCGCTTGCATCGGCCGCCACGCTCGACGGTGCCGCGCTGTCCGCACTCTGGGGCATCCCGTTCGCCGGGATCCTGCTGTCGATCGCACTGTTCCCGCTCGTCGCGCCGGTGTTCTGGCATCACCACTTCGGCAAGATCGCGGCCGGCTGGGCGGTCGTGTTCCTGGTCCCGTTCGCGGTCGCGTTCGGCGCGGGCACCGCGTTCGGCACGCTCGTGCACGCGCTGCTCGAGGAATACATTCCGTTCATCGTGCTGCTCACCGCGCTCTATACGGTCGCGGGCGGCATCTGCGTGAACGGCAACCTGCACGGCTCGCCGAAGCTGAACACCGCGATCCTCGCGCTCGGCACGCTGCTCGCGAGCGTGATGGGCACGACGGGCGCCGCGATGCTGCTGATCCGGCCGCTCCTGCGCGCGAACGACAACCGCAAGCATGTCGTGCACGTCGTGATCTTCTTCATCTTCCTCGTCGCGAATGCGGGCGGCTCGCTGTCGCCGCTCGGCGATCCGCCGCTGTTCCTCGGCTTCCTGAACGGCGTGAGCTTCTTCTGGACGACGACCCATCTCGCGCTGCCGATGCTGTTCATCTGCGTCGTGCTGCTGACGCTGTTCTTCGCGCTCGATACATACTTCTACCGGAAGGGCGGCGAGGAGCGGCCGGCCGCACTCGACCCGACGCCCGACGGCGCCGCACTGTCGATCGACGGCAAGATCAACTTCGTGCTGCTCGCGGCCGTGATCGCGCTCGTGCTGATGAGCGGCGTGTGGAAGCCGGGCATCGCGTTCGACGTGTGGGGCACGCACGTCGCGCTGCAGAATCTCGTGCGCGATGTCGCGCTCGTGCTGGTGACGCTCGCGTCGCTCGCGCTCACCCCGCGTTCCGCGCGCGAGGGCAACGCATTCAACTGGGCGCCGATCGAGGAAGTCGCGAAGCTGTTTGCCGGGATCTTCGTGACGATCGCGCCGGTCATCGTGATCCTGCGCGCGGGCTCGGACGGCGCGTTCGCACAGATCGTCCATCTCGTCACGGGGCCGGACGGCAAGCCGATCGACGCGATGTACTTCTGGGCGACGGGCATCCTGTCGTCGTTCCTCGACAACGCGCCGACGTATCTCGTGTTCTTCAACCTCGCGGGTGGCGATGCGCAGGCGCTGATGACGACGGGCGCATCGACGCTCGCGGCGATTTCCGCGGGTGCGGTGTTCATGGGCGCGAACAGTTATATCGGCAACGCGCCGAACTTCATGGTGAAGGCGATCGCGGAGTCGCGCGGCGTGAAGATGCCGAGCTTCTTCGCGTACCTCGGCTGGGCACTCGTGATTCTGGTCCCGGTGTTCCTGCTGACGTCGCTGATTTTCTTCCCGGCGTAACCTGACGACTTTCAACCCAGCGCGGGTGGTCCCGGTGGCGCGGCGCGCGCCGCGACCGGCTCGCGGCATACGGAGATGGCGATGCAGAAGATCCTGGTCGCGCGTCCGATCTTTCCGGACGTGATCGAACGGCTCAAGCAGTATTTCGACGTCGACTGGAACGACGGCGACGCGCTCGCGCCCGATGCGCTCGCCGCGCGTCTGGCCGACAAGGACGGCGCGCTGACGGCCGGCGACCCGGTCGGCGCGGCGACGCTCGCGGCGGCCCCGCGCCTGCGCGTCGTGGCGAACATGGCGGTCGGCTACAACAACTTCGACATGGCCGCGTTCAACGCGGCGAACGTGCTCGGCACCAATACGCCCGACGTGCTGAACGAGTCGACCGCCGATTTCGGCTGGGCGCTGATGATGGCCGCCGCGCGCCGGATCGCCGAATCCGAGCACTGGTTGCGCGCCGGTCACTGGCGGAAGTGGGCGTACGACGGTTTTCTCGGCTCCGACATCTACGGCTCGACGCTCGGCGTCATCGGGATGGGCCGCATCGGCCAGGCGCTCGCGCGCCGCGCGCGCGGCTTCGGGATGCAGGTGATCTATCACAACCGTTCGCGGGTCGCGCCCGAGATCGAGGCCGAGCTGAACGCCGAGTACGTGTCGAAGGATGCGCTGCTCGCACGCGCCGATCACGTCGTGCTCGTGCTGCCGTACACGAAGGAGAACCATCACACGATCGGTGCGGCCGAGCTCGCGAAGATGAAGCCCACCGCGACGCTGACCAACATCGCGCGCGGCGGGATCGTCGACGACGCGGCGCTGGCTGCCGCGCTGCGTGACGGGACGATCGCCGCGGCCGGCCTCGACGTGTACGAGGGCGAGCCGACCGTGCATCCGGCGCTGCTCGAGGTGCCGAACGTCGTGCTGACGCCGCATATCGCGAGCGCGACCGAACAGACGCGCCGCGCGATGGCGAACCTCGCCGCCGACAACCTGATCGCCGCACTGGGCGAGGGGCCGCGCGCCGGTCAGCCGCCGAATCCGATCAACCCTGACGTGATCGGGAAGCCGCGCGCATGACGATGACGTTGTTGCTTGCGGCGGTCGTCGTGCTGGCCGTCGCGCTCGCGGTGGCGATCGTCGCGCTCGTGCGCGGCGGCGGCCGTCACGACGACGCGGCCGTACTCGGCGACCAGATCGAGGACGCCGCGCACGCGCAGGCGCGCGCGGTCGAGCGGCTCGAACGCGAATTGCGCGGGGAGATCGTCGAGAGTGCGCGCGGCTCGCGCACCGAGCTGGCCGGCAGTTTCGCGCAGCTTCAGCAGACGCTCGCCGCGCAGCTGACGAGCGTGGCGACCGTACAGAACAACCAGATCGAGGGTTTCGCGCAGCAGCTCGGCAAGCTCGTCGCCGGCAATGCGCAGCAATTCGACGCGATGCGCGAGAGCGTGCAGCGCCAGGCGCAGCAGGCGCGCGAAGAGCAGACGGGCGCGCTCCGGCTGTTCGGCGACACGTTGAACCGGCAACTCACGCAACTGACCGAGGCGAACGACCGCCGGATCGGCGAGGTGCGCGCGACGCTCGAACAACGGCTGAAGGAAATCGAGACCAACAACGCGGCGAAACTCGAGGAGATGCGCCGTACCGTCGACGAGAAACTGCATGCGACGCTCGAGCAGCGGCTCGGCGAATCGTTCAAGCTCGTGTCGGACCGGCTCGAACAGGTCCATCGCGGGCTCGGCGAAATGCAGACGCTCGCGGCCGGCGTCGGCGACCTGAAGAAGGTGCTGACCAACGTGAAGACGCGCGGCACCTGGGGCGAAGTGCAGCTCGAGGCGTTGCTCGAACAGATGCTGACGCCCGACCAGTACGCGAAGAACGTCGCAACGGTGCCGAAGAGCACCGAGCGCGTCGAATTCGCGATCCGGTTGCCGGGGCGCGACGCCGGTACGCGCGATGCGCCGCCCGTGTGGCTGCCGATCGATGCGAAATTCCCGCGCGAAGACTACGAGCGGCTGATCGATGCGCAGGAGCGCGCCGACGTGGTGGCCGTCGAGGAGGCGGCCCGTGCGCTCGAGACGCGTGTGCGGCTGGAAGCGCGCACGATCGCCGAGAAATACGTCGCGCCGCCGCACACGACCGATTTCGCGCTCCTGTTTTTGCCGACGGAAGGGCTTTACGCGGAGATTCTGCGCCGCCCCGGACTGACCGACCTGCTGCAGCGCGACTATCGCGTGACGATTGCCGGGCCGACGACGCTCACCGCGCTGCTCAACAGCCTGCAGATGGGGTTCCGCACGCTCGCGATCGAGCAGCGCTCGAGCGAGGTGTGGCAGGTGCTCGGCGCGGTCAAGGCGGAATTCGGCAAGTTCGGCGACGTGCTCGCGCGCACGAAGTCGCAGCTCGAAACGGTCACGCGTTCGATCGAGGCGGCCGAGCAGCGCACGCGCGTGATGAGCCGCAAGCTGAAGCAGGTCGAGGCGCTGCCGGGCGATACGGCGGCCGGGCTGCTCGGTGCGGAAGGTGCTGACGGCGCCGATGCGGACGACGCATGACGTGAGTCGCCCACAGCAAGCGGGACGAAAAAACGGGCGCCGAGGCGCCCGTTTTCCGTTGAAGCAGTTTCCGAAGCGACCACCGGAGCGGCCGGCCCGCGCTCATTGTCCGGCGAGTGTACCCAGCGCGTCGCCCGTGACGCGGACGATGCGCCATTCGGGCAGTACGGTCGCGCCCATCTTCTCGTAGAAATCGATCGCGGGCTGGTTCCAGTCGAGGACCGACCATTCGAAGCGAGCGCAACGGCGCTCGACGGCCAGGGCCGCGAGATGACGCAGCATCGCGGTGCCGAGGCCCGTGCCGCGCTGCGACGGCTGCACGTACAGATCCTCGAGGTAGAGGCCGCGACGGCCGAGGAAGGTCGAATAGTTGTGGAAGAACAGTGCATACGCGACGATCGCACCGTCGTGCTCGGCCACCCGCGCTTCGGCGGCGGGGTGTTCGCCGAACAACGCATCGGCGAGATCGGCCTCGGTCGCGACGAACAGATCCGTGAGCTTTTCGAACGCGGCCAGTTCGCGCATCAGCGCGAGGATCGCGCCGACGTCGCGTGTTTCGGCCGCGCGGATCAGCGACGTGCCGCTCACGCTTCCTCCGGCGGATCGGACAGCACGATCTCGATGCCGCCGAAGCGCGACGCGACCCAGTTGTACGCGTGGCAAGCGATCCACAGCAGCACGAAGCCGAGAATGGCGTTCAGCAGCAGTGCGCTCAGGATCGTGCTCAGTTCGACCATCCCGTAGCGGATGTACGCGACGAGAATGCCGAGCAGCACGATCGGCACGCTGAACGTCAGATACACGAGGATCAGCGCCTTTGCGGTCTGCCCCGCGGCGATCGACGAGATTTGTTTCTTCATGTGCGGATTGCCCCCGTAGAAATATACCGATAGTGGAATTCAGATCAGGCCGTCGAGCGGCAGGATGTCGACCGGGGTGCCCGCGTCGACTGTCGCGGTATCGTGGCCCAGGACGATGAAACAGTTGGCGGCCGCGAGGCCGCTCAACGAGGCGGAACTCTGCGAGCCGGCCGGCGTGACGTGCCAGCGGCCGTCGGCGGCGCGTGTCGCGATGCCGCGCAGGTATTCGGTGCGGCCGGGGCGCTTCTTCAATGGCTGCGTGCTGAGCGCCGGGTACGTCGCCGGCGGCGGCGTCCGTGCGCCGGCCAGCGTCAGCAGCGCCGGGCGCACGATCGCGTAGAACGTCACGGCCGACGCGACCGGATTGCCGGGCAGCCCGAAGAAGAGCGCGTGACCGGTGCCGCCGGCCGCACGCGCGAGCGTGCCGCAGGCGAGCGGCCGGCCGGGCCGCAGCGCGAGGCTCGCGAACGTCACGTCGCCGAGTTTTGCCATCACGTCACGCGTGAAGTCGGCTTCCCCGACCGAGACGCCGCCCGACGTGATCACCGCGTCGGCCTGCGCGTCGATGGCGTCGCGCAACGCGGCTTCGAGCGCGGCCGGGTCGTCGCGGACGATCCCGAGATCGAGCGCGTCGACATGCATCCTTTTCAGCATCGCGATCAGCATGCCGCGATTGCTGTCGTACAGCGCGCCGCGGGCGAGCGGTTCACCGGGTTCGCGCAGCTCGTCACCGGTCGAGAACACGGCGACGCGCACGCGGCGGCGCACCGCGACGTCGGTGACGCCGAACGAGGCGAGCAGGCCGAGATCCGACGGGCGCAGAATGCGGCCCGCGGCGAGCGCACAGGCGCCGCGCGCGAGATCCTCGCCGGCCTTGCGGCAGTTCGCGCCGCGCGAGACTTCGTGCGCGCCGAAACGGATCGCGTCGCCGTCGACGCGCACGCGTTCCTGCGGAATCACCGTGTCGCATCCGGCCGGCATCGGCGCGCCCGTCATGATGCGCACGCACGAGCCGGTTGCCACGGCGCCATCGAACGGATGACCCGCGAACGCGGTGCCGGCGACCGTCATCGCGATGTCGCCCTGCGGCGTCGCGGGCGCGCCGGCGCTGCCGTCGAATGCGTAGCCGTCCATCGCCGAGTTGTCGTACGCGGGAATGTCGAACGGTGCGTTCACGTCAGCCGCGAGCACGCGGTCGAGCGCATCACGCAGCATCACCGTGTCGCACGCGTCGACCGGCGCCGCGAAACGGCACGCGAGTGCCTGTGCGTCGGCGAGCGACAGCGGGGCATCGGAATCGGGTGCGGCTCGGGAGGCGGGCGAGGATTGCGTGATCATCAGTCGGACTGCGCCGCAAGGCGTATCGGGTTCGTGGCCGGTGGCGCGAGGAGGGTGCCTGGGCGCGAGTGTCGCGTGCGGCGGGCACCGGGCGGGAGCGGCACGGACGCGCCGTCAGCGACGGGCCAGCGCGGCGAGATCCTGCCAGGAATTGGCATTGTAAAACGCACGCTCGTCGCGAAACTCGACTTCGACCGTCTTGTGGCGTGCGTACCACGCACGCACCTTGCGGTCGCCGGCCGCGAGCCGGGCGGCCAGATCGTCGGCCAGCGACGTGCGCAGCAGCGCGAACGTCGGCTGCGGCGAGCGCGCCTGCTGCGCATCGACGGTCACGGCCATCGCGATGTCGGCCTGTTGCGCGTCGAGCGCCGCGTGCAGCCGCGCGACGAGGTCGGCGGGCAGGTAGGGCGTATCGCACGGCGAGCACGCGACGAGCGGTGCGCGCGCCACCCGCATGCCGGCGAGCAGGCCCGCGAGCGGGCCGGGGAAGTCGGTTGTGTCGTCCGCGACGATGCGTGCGCCGAACGGCGCGCCGAGCTCGGCATAGCGATCGGCGTGGCGATTCGCGCTGATCAGCGTCTCGTCGACCTGCGGCGACAGCCGGCGCAGCACGTGCAGCGCGAGCGGCGTGCCGTCGAGCAACTGCAGGCCCTTGTCGACGCCGTCCATGCGCGTGGCGCGCCCGCCTGCGAGCAGCAGGCCGGCGATCGAGGGGGAGGCGGAAGCGGGCATCGCGCGAAAGCGGAACGGGGCGGCGTGCGTCAGCCGCCGATATACGACATTTCGACACGCTTGCCGGTGCCGTCGGGCATGGCCTCGGCCGATGCGCTGCCACGCAGCTGCGAATAGCGATCGGTGCGGGCCTGCCAGATGCGGGCGATCGCGGTCGCGATCTCGGCGTCGGTCGCGCCGCCGCGCACGAGCGCGCGCAGGTCGTGACCCGTCGACGCGAACAGGCACAGGTACAGCTTGCCTTCGGTCGACAGCCGCGCGCGCGTGCAGTCCCCGCAAAAGGCCTGGGTGACGCTCGAGATCACGCCGATCTCGCCGCTGCCGTCCGCATAACCCCAGCGTTGCGCGGTTTCGGCCGCCGTGTGCGCGTCGAGCGGCACCAGCGGGAAATGTTCGGCGATCCGCGCGACGACGTCGGCCGACGGCAGCACCTCGGTCATGTTCCAGCCGTTCGACGTGCCGACGTCCATGTATTCGATGAAGCGCAGGACCACGCCGGTGCCGCGGAAACGCTCGGCCATCGGCAGGATCTCGCTGTCATTGGTGCCGCGCTTCACCACCATGTTGACCTTGACCGGCGCGAGGCCGGCCGCCTGCGCGGCGAAGATGCCGTCGAGCACGTCGGCACTCGCGAACTCGGCATCGTTCATGCGCTTGAACAGCGCGTCGTCGAGCGCGTCGAGGCTGACCGTCACGCGTGTGAGCCCGGCGTCCTTCAGCGCACGCGCCTTGCGCGCGAGCAGCGAGCCGTTGGTGGTCAGCGTCAGGTCGAGCGGGCGGCCGGCGTGCGTCGTCAGGCGCGCGAGGCGCTCGATCAGGAATTCGAGATTCTTGCGCAGCAGCGGCTCGCCGCCCGTGATGCGGATCTTCTCGACGCCGTGTGCGACAAAGAGTCGCGCCACGCGCTCGATCTCCTCGTGCGTGAGCAGGGCGCTGTGCGGCAGGAACGGGTAGTCCTTGTCGAAGACCGCGCGCGGCATGCAGTACACGCAACGGAAGTTGCAGCGGTCCGTCACCGAAATGCGCAGGTCGCGCAGCGGCCTGGCGAGCGTGTCGGCCAGCGTGCCGTCGGGGGCATGCGCGACGCCGGAGACGTCCGGCATCCCGCTGACGTCGGCGAGGGGAATGATGCGTCGGGACATGTTGAAAGAAGTGCGAACCAGACCTCCATTTTAGCCGCAAGCGGCCGGCGGGTCCGGTGGGCGGAAACCCGCAGCGCGGACATGAAAAAGCCCGCCGGAGGCGGGCTTTTCCTGGTCGGGCGATGCGACTTAGTGATGCGTCGTTTCGACCTGCTGCATCGGGGCCGTATCGGCCGGCGGCAGCACCTTGCGTTCGCGCGGCACGCGGGCCGGGCGCGGGAGCTGCGACGCGGCTTCCTGCGCGGCAGCGAGCTTGCCGGCGTCCGTGTTCACCCAGACGAGGCCGGCTTGCTCCAGCACGGCATCCAGGCTCGCCGAAGCGGGCGCGGCTGCCGGTTGCGCGGGAGCGGCTGCCGGCGCCGGTGCGGCGGCGACCTCGACCGGCGCAACGGCGACCGGTGCCGGTTCGACTGCCACCGGAGCGGCTTCGATCGCTACGGCCGGCGCGGCTTGCTCGACGGGCGCCGGCTGCGGCGCCTCGACAGCGACCGGGGCCGCGGCCGGGACTGCCGGCACTTCGAACGCGTCGGTCGGCGAAACCGCGACCGGAGCCGGACCGGCTTCGGCGACGACGGCCGGTGCAACCGGCGCCGGTTCCGCGACCTGCACGGCGACGGCCGGCTCGACCGGAGCCGCTTCGACGGGTGCCGGCGCCGGGGTTTCGACAGCGGCCGGAGCAGCATGCTGCTCGACGACTGCTTCCACGACGACCGCGCTTGCCACGGCTGCGACGACTGCCGGCGCGGCCGTGTGGGCCGGTTCGACAGCGGCCGGTGCCGCCGGCGTCACGGCTTGCACGGCGCCTTCGCCATCCGCGCCTTGCTCGGCCTGGTCGACGACCGTGCCGTCTTCTTCGCGCTCACGACGACCGCCGCGGCGGCCGCGACGGCGACGACGGCGCTCTTCGCCGTCGCGCGCGACGGCTTCCGCATCGGCTGCCAGATCGGCGCCGGGCAGGGCCTCCGCAACGGCCTTGTCGTCTTCCGGTTCCGGGTGGTTTTCACCGCGGTTGACGGTCTCGAGCGTGGCCGCATGCTGGGTCGGCTTGCGGCGCTCGCCGCGCTCGCGACGCTCGCCGCGTTCCTGGCGCTCGCCGCGGCCGGTTGCCTCGACGGCGTCCGGCTGCTCGGCACGCTCGCGCGGTTCGCGGTTCTCGCGCGGTTCGCGCGGCTCACGGCTTTCACGCGGCTCGCGGCCTTCGCGCGGGCCACGGCCCTCGCGACCTTCACGGCCCTCGCGACCTTCGCGACCTTCGCGACCTTCACGCAGCTCACGGCCCTCGCGCGGCTCACGGCCTTCACGCGGTTCGCGCACTTCCTTGCCTTCGCGTTCCTGGCGTTGCGGCTGGCCACGGCCTGCCGCTGCCTGATCGCGGCCGCCTTGCGCCTGCTGCGCGCCGCCGCGGCGGTTGCGATTGCGATCGCCGCCGCGCTGCTCGGTCTTCTCGGTCCGCTCGCGGGCCGGACGGGCCGCCTGCTCCTTCGCCGGTGCCGGAGCAACCGGTGCGGGCGCCGGTGCCGGCGCGACGCCGAACAGGCCCTTCAGCCAGCCGATGAAGCCGCCGCTTGCCGCGGCGACAGGGGCAGCCGGGGCGGGCGCGGCCACCGGTTCGACCGGGCGCTGCGGCGCCGGGCTCGGGGCCGGACGCTCGGGCGTGATGCCCTTGACCGCGGCTTCCTGCTTCGGCTTCACTTCCGCGGCGCGCTTGCTGTAGCCGGTTTCCGACTCGAGTTCGCGGGCGGCTTCCTCGGCCATCTTCCACGACGCGCGCGGATCGTCGAGGCGCGCATCGTCGTGACGCAGGCGCTCGAGCTTGTAGTGCGGCGTATCGAGGTGCTTGTTCGGGATCAGCACGATGCCGACCTTGAAGCGCGACTCGATCTTGTTGATTTCCTGACGCTTTTCGTTGAGCAGGAAGGCGGTCACCTCGACCGGCACCTGGCAGTGGATCGCCGCGGTGTTTTCCTTCATCGCTTCTTCCTGAATGATCCGCAGGACCTGCAGCGCGGACGATTCGGTATCGCGGATGTGGCCGGTGCCGTTACAGCGCGGGCAGGTCACGTGGCTGCCTTCCGACAGGGCCGGACGCAGGCGCTGGCGCGACAGCTCCATCAGGCCGAAGCGGGAGATCTTGCCCATCTGCACGCGCGCCCGGTCGTGCTTGAGCGCATCTTTCAGGCGCTGCTCGACTTCACGCTGGCTCTTCGCCGATTCCATGTCGATGAAATCGATCACGATCAGGCCGCCGAGGTCACGCAGGCGCAGCTGGCGGGCGACTTCGTCGGCCGCTTCGAGGTTCGTGCGGGTCGCCGTTTCCTCGATGTCCGCGCCCTTGGTCGCGCGCGCCGAGTTCACGTCGATCGCGACGAGCGCTTCGGTGTGGTCGATCACGATCGCGCCGCCCGACGGCAGCGGCACCGTGCGCGAGTACGCGGTTTCGATCTGGTGCTCGATCTGGAAGCGCGAGAACAGCGGCACGTCGTCGTGGTAGCGCTTCACCTTCGACACGTTGTCCGGCATCACGATATCCATGAACGCACGGGCCTGATCGTGGATCTCGGTCGTGTCGATCAGGATTTCGCCGATATCGGGCTGGAAATAGTCCCGGATCGCGCGGATCACGAGGCTCGATTCCAGATAGATCAGCATCGGCTGGCCGGCATTGCCGCTTTGCGACGCCGCTTCGATCGCGCGCCACAGCTGCAGCAGGTAGTTCAGGTCCCACTGCAGTTCCTCGGCGCTGCGGCCGATGCCCGCGGTACGGGCGATCATGCTCATGCCGTCCGGGATCTGCAGTTGCGCCATCGTTTCGCGCAGTTCCTGGCGCTCGTCGCCCTCGATCCGGCGCGACACGCCGCCGCCGCGCGGATTGTTCGGCATCAGCACGAGGTAACGGCCGGCGAGCGAGATGAAGGTGGTGAGGGCGGCGCCCTTGTTGCCACGCTCTTCCTTCTCGACCTGGACGATCAGCTCCTGGCCTTCGCGCAGGGCATCCTGGATGCGCGCGGAGCGCATGTCGATGCCTTCCTTGAAGTACTGGCGGGCGACTTCCTTGAACGGCAGGAAGCCGTGGCGGTCTTCGCCGTAGTTGACGAAGCACGCCTCGAGCGAAGGCTCGATACGGGTGATGACACCTTTGTAGATATTGCCTTTGCGCTGTTCGCGCCCGGCTGTCTCGATGTCGATGTCGATGAGCTTTTGCCCATCGACGATGGCGACGCGCAGCTCCTCCTGCTGCGTCGCATTGAACAGCATGCGTTTCATGAACGGCTCCAGGCGGCTCCGCTGCCGGCGCCTCGCGGTTGTCAGTCGCGAGGGCGGGAACGACGGCAGGCCGTACCTTGTTGTGTTGTCACGAGCACGCTGGAGCGGGAACGATGGCGGGGAGAATTGCCTGAAGAGGCGCTTGGGCCCGAAAGACGGAGCCGGCGGCCATAGGGCACCTGCGAATACGGCTTCAAAGCACGGCGTTCACACACCGCACGCTGCAAAAGCGCGCTAAGCCTGAGTCCGGGCATTGCCACGGGCGCGCACAATGCGTCGCGCGCGCCGACGGGCGGCAGATGCTGCGGCTTGGGCCGCAGCGGGGAGTATCGAATCCAGCCCGACTTTCCCGCTTGGGGTGTACTTCCCTGGTTTGACGTCGCCAAGTCCCGCACGCTTCGCGGGACCAAATCGGGCGCAACGCCGTAATTTTCGCAACCGGCAGCCTGCGGACGCACTTCGCGCCGTCGGGCTGCCGATCAAATTCTTTTCAACCAACTTTCCGTTACCGCGGCGCCTTGCCGACCGAATCCGCCTGTGGGCGCGATCCTTGCCGACGGGCGGCGCCGTGCGTGCAACTTGCTGCATCTCTTTGATTAGGGGTGAGCAGCGGACCCCCGGCGCAAGTAAAATAACGGTTTGCGCTTGCGCCTTGCCCGATTCAGCCGGGGCCGGCCGGTCAGGCCACCCACAACGTCAGGCTGGGCAAAATTATATTCAGTATGAATGAGTTAGGCAAAATATCCCAGAATTCGGTCGCAAGCGGCCAGGTATCGATGATCGAGATCGACGAAAACTCGGCCGGTCAGCGTATCGACAACTTCCTGTTGCGCGTCTGTAAAGGCGTGCCGAAAAGCCATATTTACCGGATCCTCCGCAGCGGCGAAGTGCGCGTGAACAAGGGCCGGATCGATGCGCAGTACCGCCTGGCGCTGGGCGACATCGTCCGCGTGCCGCCCGTACGGGTGGCGGCAGCCGACCTGGCGCGCGCCGACACGCCGGTCGTGCCGCCCGCGAATTTCGACGTGCTGTACGAGGACGACGCGATGCTCGTCATCGACAAGCCGGCCGGCGTCGCCGTGCACGGCGGCAGCGGCGTCGCGTTCGGCGTGATCGAGCAGATGCGCCAGGCGCGCCCGCGCGCGAAATTCCTCGAGCTCGTGCACCGGCTCGACCGCGAGACGTCCGGGATCCTGATGCTCGCGAAGAAGCGCACGGCGCTGGTCGGCCTGCACGAACAGATCCGCGAGAACCGGATGGACAAGCGTTACTTCGCGTGCGCGCACGGCGAATGGCAGCCCGACTGGGGCCGCCGCCGCGCGGTCAAGGCGCCGCTGTTCAAGTATTCGACCCCGGAAGGGGAGCGCCGCGTGCGCGTGCAGGACGACGGGCTGGCGTCCCATACGGTGTTCAACCTCGTCGACCGCTGGTCCGACTATGTGCTCGTCGAGGCGGAACTCAAAACGGGTCGGACCCATCAGATCCGCGTGCACCTCGCGCATCTCGGCCTGCCGATCGCCGGCGACGCCAAGTATGGCGATTTCGCACTGAACAAGGCGCTGGCGCGCGCGAACGCGCAACCGTCACTGAAGCGGATGTTCCTGCATGCGCACCGGCTGCGGCTTGCGCATCCGCTGACCGGCGAGGCGCTGCAGTTCGACGCGCCGCTGCCGGACGAATGCCGGCGCTTCCTCGATCAACTCAGCGCACTGCGCGATACCGCCTGAACCGCATGGCTCGACAGCAATTTGACCTGATCGTCTTCGACTGGGACGGCACGCTGATGGATTCGACTGCGCACATCGCGCACAGCATCCAGGCCGCGTGCCGCGATCTCGGCCTGCCCACGCCGTCCGACGAGGCGTCGCGCTACGTGATCGGCCTCGGCCTGCGCGACGCGCTGCAGATTACCGCTCCGACCCTCGATCCGTCCGAGTACGCGAGGCTCGCCGAGCGCTACCGCTATCACTATCTGCTCGACGACCAGCGCATCGAGCTGTTCGCCGGCGTGCGCGAACTGCTCGCCGAGCTGCGCGACACGGGCTACCTGCTCGCGGTGGCGACCGGCAAGGGGCGGGTGGGGCTGAACCGCGTGCTCGACCAGTCGAAGCTGACGAGCCTGTTCGACGCGACGCGCTGCGCGGACGAGACGTTCTCGAAACCGCACCCGGCGATGCTGCACGAATTGTCGCGGGAATTGGGGCAGGATCTGGCGCGCACCGTGATGATCGGCGATACGACGCACGACCTGCAGATGGCCGCGAGCGCCGGGGCGGCCGGTGTCGGTGTCGCGTATGGCGCGCATACGGCCGATGCGCTGGCGGCGCTCGCGCCTCGCTTCGTCGCGCCCGATGTCGGTGCGCTGGCCGAATGGCTGAGGGAGCACGCATGAGCGCGGCGCCGGACGCCGTGCGCGTGTGCGCATCGGATGCGCTGGCCGACGGCGGCGCCGGCGTGCGCGTCGACGCGACGCTGCGCGGCGAGCAGGCCGTCGTGTTCTTCGTGCGCTACGACGGCCGCGCGTACGGCTACCTGAACCGCTGCGCGCATGTGCCGATGGAGCTCGACTGGGCCGAAGGGCAGTTCTTCGAGTCGTCGGGCCTTTACCTGATGTGCGCGACGCACGGCGCGATCTATGCGCCGGACACCGGCAAGTGTGTCGGCGGCCCGTGCCGCGGCGGCCACCTGCGCCCGGTCGAGGTCGACGAACGGGACACGCCCGACGGCCGTGCGGTATTCTGGGTGCCGGATGCCGACCTGCATCCCGCCACTTCCGCCACGACCGACTGACGACACCACTGCATGGCCGACCAACCGAATTCCCCGGAATCCTCCTCCCGTCCCGACAGCCGTGAACCGAACTGGGAGCGCGCGGCGCTCGAACGGATCGCGCTCGCGGCCGTCAAGGAGCAGCGCGCGGCGCGGCGCTGGAAAATCTTCTTCCGCTTCGCGTTCCTCGGCGTGTTCGTGCTGCTTGCGTTCGCGCTGATCGATTTCTCGAGCGATTCGAAGTTCTCGTCGAGCGGGCGGCACACGGCGCTCGTGACGATCGACGGCGAGATCGCGGCCGGCGTCAACGCGAACGCCGAGGACATCAACACGGCGCTCGACGCCGCGTTCGACGACGACGGCACGGTCGGTGTCGTGCTGCGGATCAACAGCCCGGGCGGCAGCCCCGTGCAGGCCGGGATGGTCTACGACGAGATCCGGCGGCTGCGCGCGAAGCATCCGGACAAGCCGCTGTACGTCGTCGTGACCGACATGTGCGCATCGGGCGGCTATTACATCGCGGCCGCGGCCGACAAGATCTTCGTCGACAAGGCGAGCATCGTCGGGTCGATCGGCGTGCTGATGGACGGTTTCGGCTTCACCGGGCTGATGGGCAAGCTCGGCGTCGAGCGCCGCCTGCATACGTCGGGTGAAAACAAGGGCTTCTACGATCCGTTCTCGCCGGAGACGCCGAAGATGGACGCGCACGCGCAGGCGCTGCTCGACCAGGTGCACGCGCAGTTCATCAAGGCCGTGAAGGATGGCCGCGGCAAGCGGCTGCACGAGACGCCCGACCTGTTCTCGGGGCTGTTCTGGACGGGCGAGAAGAGCGTCGAGCTCGGGCTCGCCGACGGCTACGGCACCACCGACACGGTCGCGCGCGACGTGCTGAAGGCGCCGGACCTCGTCGATTACACGGTGAAGGAAAGCCTGACGAACCGCGTCGCGCGCAAGTTCGGCGCGGCCGTCGGCGGCGCCGCGATGAAGGCGCTGACGGCCGTCGGCGCGTCGGTCAGCCTGCGCTGACCGGCTGGCGGCGGGCCGCGACGGCCCGCCTTCGTGCCACCGGCTTGTGCCGGCTGACGCGTCAGTTCGCGAGCAGCAGGAAGATGGCGGGACGCTTGTGCAGATTCGGCGCGGGCGCCTTTTTCCAGTCGGTCACGGTGCGGCTCGCGATCGTTTCGGTCGCGAGGGTCAGGTCGGCCGCGACGCAAATCTGCGTCGACGGCGCGCAGGTCGCGATCAGCGTGTCGAGCATCGCGTGATTCCGGTATGGCGTTTCGATGAAGATCTGCGTCTGGCGCGCCTTGCGCGACAGTTGCTCGAGTTCGCGCAGCCGTTTCGCGCGCGCGGCCGCATCGACCGGCAGGTAGCCGTTGAACGCGAAGCTCTGGCCGTTCAGGCCCGACGCCATCAAGGCGAGCAGGATCGAACTCGGCCCGACGAGCGGCACGACCTTCACGCCGCGCTCGTGCGCGCGGCGCACCAGCAGCGCGCCGGGATCGGCGACGGCCGGGCAACCGGCTTCCGACACGAGGCCGGCGTCCGCGCCGGCCAGGATCGGCGCGAGCAGCCGGTCGATGGCGCCGGCCGGCGTATTGACGTTCAGCTCGCTGATCTCGATTTCCTGGATCGGGCGGGTCGTGCCGATCTTCTTCAGAAACGCGCGCGTCGTTTTCGCGTTCTCGCCGATGTAATAGCCGAGCGTGCCGGCGCGCGCCTGGACGGCGGCGGGCAGCACGGCGGCAAGCATCGATTCGTCGCCTTCGCCGAGCGTGTTCGGGACGAGGTAAAGCGTGCCGGCGGTCATGCGCGGTCTCCACGGGTGGTTGCAAACAGCGGGTAGTCGGCGGCGCGCAGCATCCGCGTGAGCGCGATCAGCGGCAGGCCGACCAGCGCGGTCGGGTCGTCTGAGTCGATCGCGTCGAGCAGCGCGATGCCGAGCCCTTCGGATTTCGCGCTGCCGGCGACGTCGTACGGGGTTTCCGCGTGCAGGTACGCGTCGAGTTCGGCTTCGGGCAGCGAGCGGAAGCGTACGTGCGTGACGACGTCCTCGACCTGCGCTTCGCCCGTGCGGCTGTCGTACAGGCACAGCGCGCTGTGGAATTCGACCGCGCGGCCCTGCATCGACACGAGCTGCGCGAGCGCGCGCTCGTGCGTGCCGGGCTTGCCGATCTGAAGGCCGTCGAAGGTCGCGACCTGGTCCGACCCGATCACGAGCACGCCATCGGGTGCGTCGATCGTCGCGGCGACGGCGCGCGCTTTCGCGCCGGCGAGGCGCAGTGCGGTCGCGGCCGGGGTTTCGCCGTCGAGCGGGGTCTCGTCGAGGTCGGGCGACACGACGTCGAACGGCACGCCGAGGCGCTCGAGGAGCGCGCGGCGGTAGCGGGAACTGGAGGCGAGAATCAGCCGCGGCGGGCGGCAAACGGTATCCGGCATGGTCGGTTGGATCGGTGAGTCTTCAGGTGTGGCGCGGCGTTGCGCGGACGCAAGCTTAAGTGATTGACCGCAAAAGGTAAAACAGGTATGCTTTCCCGCTTTTCGTCGGCAGGCTTCCGCAGTGGTGGCGCCTGCCGGGTCTTCGGAAGTAAAGTACGTCATCCGCGGATGAGCCGTACGCGAGCGGTACCAAGCCGGATCCGCAAGTCAGCCTGTAGGCGGGAGCGCACATGAACACTTCTTCTGGCAAACCTGCGGCGGCGCTCGATCCGCGCGCGGTCGACCTGTTCGAGTTCGCCCGCAGCGGGCGGCAGGCAGCCGGTGCGGTGCATCTCTCGCAACTGCCGCGCATGTTAAACGAAGTGCCGGCGGACGCGCCAGATCGCGACACGGTCTTCACATGGCAGGCGGAAGGGTTCACGCAGAAGGAACTGCAGGACGACGGCGCCGACGGTCAGCAGCCGTACCTGCGCCTCGCGGTGCATGGCCATGCGTGGCTCACGTGCCAGCGCTGCATGACGCCGTACGACCAGACGTTCGACGTCGACATGACGTACCGGATCGTCGCGACCGAAGAAGAAGCTGAAGAATTTCCGCTCGACGACGATGAAGCCGATGTGATCGTGGGCTCACGCCAGTTCGATCTCGTCGACTTGATCGAAGAGGAATTGCTGCTTTCGTTGCCGCTCGTGCCCAAGCACGAGGTTTGCCCGGCAGTTCACGAAAGCCTCGTGTCGGGTGCGAGCGGTCCCGCGGAAGAGTCGGACGAAGAGTCCGACGAAGCCGGGGACGAAGGCAAACGGCCGAATCCGTTCGCAGCGCTGGAAGCGTTGAAGAAGGGCGGTGACGGCAACAAGAAACACTAAGCAGTTGTGGCGCGGGAAGGCGTAAGGGCTTTGGGCCAGGGTAGTTAAGCGCCGGATCGGGCTGTGTTAGAATCCGGAAAATTATTTAGGAGTTAGTCATGGCAGTCCAGCAAAACAAGAAGTCGCCGTCGAAGCGCGGCATGCATCGTTCGCACGATTTCCTGACGGCAGCGCCGCTGGCAGTCGAGCCGAGCACGGGTGAAGTGCACCTGCGTCACCACGTCAGCCCGAACGGCTACTACCGCGGCAAGAAAGTCGTCAAGACGAAGAACGACTAAGCGTCAAGTCACGCGTTGCGCGCTACGTTTGCCGTTCGCGTGACAACTGGTTCGCTTGACACTTTCCTGGCGCAACAAAAAGGCGGCATTCTACTGCCGCTTTTTTGTGCCTGAAATTCGTCGCATTCCATGACCGTAAAGCTCACAATCGATTGCATGGGAGGCGACCACGGCCCGTCCGTGACCGTTCCCGCGGCAGTCAAGTTCGTCCGCGCGCATCCCGATGCGCACCTGATGCTCGTCGGCATCGAAAGCGCGATCCGCGCTCAGCTGAAGAAGCTGAAAGCCCTCGACGATCCCGCGCTGACCATCGTTCCCGCCACCGAAGTCGTGGCGATGGACGACCCTGTCGAAGTGGCGCTGCGCAAGAAGAAGGATTCTTCGATGCGTGTCGCGCTCAATCACGTCAAGGATGGCGCGGCGCAGGCCTGCATCTCCGCCGGCAATACCGGCGCGCTGATGGCCGTTTCCCGTTACGTACTCAAGACGCTGCCCGGCATCGAGCGGCCCGCGATCGCGTTCGCGCTGCCGAACCCGACCGGCTACACGATGATGCTGGACCTCGGCGCGAACGTCGACTGCGAACCGCAGCACCTGCTGCAGTTCGCGGAGATGGGGCACGCGCTCGTGGCGGCGCTCGAAGGCAAGGAGCGTCCGACGATCGGCCTGCTGAACATCGGCGAGGAGGTCATCAAGGGCAACGAGACGATCAAGCGCGCGGGCGAGCTGCTGCGCGCCAGCACGCTCAATTTCCGCGGCAACGTGGAAGGCAACGACATCTACAAGGGCACCGTCGACGTGATCGTGTGCGACGGCTTCGTCGGCAACGTCGCGCTGAAGACGTCGGAAGGACTCGCGCAGATGCTGTCCGACATCATTCGCGAGGAGTTCGGCCGTTCGCTGATGTCGAAGCTGATGGCGCTGCTCGCGCTGCCGGTGCTGATGCGTTTCAAGAAGCGCGTCGACCACCGCCAGTACAACGGCGCGGCGTTGCTGGGGCTGAAGAGCCTCGTGATCAAGAGCCACGGTTCGGCCGACGCCTACGCGTTTGAGTGGGCGATCAAACGCGGGTATGATGCCGTCAAAAACGGCGTGCTGGAGCGCCTCGCGCGCGCGATGGCGGATAATTCAGTGTCGCTCGGCGATGGCGAACACGACGCGGGTGGCGCGGGCCAGGCAAGCCCGGCCGCAGGCCAACACGCCGAACCTTCCGCTGCGCAATCCTCTAAAGCATAAATGGCCCAATCGACTCTCTATTCCCGCGTGCTCGGCACGGGCAGCTACCTGCCGCCCGACCGCGTCACGAACCAGCAGTTGACCGATCGTCTTGCGAAGGAAGGCATCGAGACGAGCGATGAATGGATCGTTGCGCGCACGGGCATCCATGCGCGCCATTTCGCCGCGCCCGACGTCACGACGAGCGATCTCGCGCTCGAGGCGTCGCGCCGTGCGATCGAGGCGGCCGGTGTCGATCCGCAGTCGATCGACCTGATCATCGTCGCGACTTCGACCCCCGATTTCGTGTTCCCGAGCACCGCGTGCCTGTTGCAGAACAAGCTCGGCATCAAGAACGGCGGCGCGGCGTTCGACGTGCAGGCCGTGTGCTCGGGCTTTGCGTACGCGATGGCAACGGCCGACAGCTTCATCCGCAGCGGCCAGCACCGTACGGCGCTCGTGGTCGGCGCGGAGACGTTCTCGCGCATTCTCGACTTCAAGGACCGCACGACCTGCGTGCTGTTCGGCGACGGCGCGGGCGCGGTGATCCTGTCCGCATCGGAGGAGCCGGGCGTGCTGGGCAGCGCGCTGCATGCCGACGGCAGCTATTCGCACATCCTCTGCACGCCGGGCAACGTCAACCGCGGCGTGATCGAGGGCAGCGCGTTCCTGTACATGGACGGGCAGGCCGTGTTCAAGCTCGCGGTCAACGTGCTCGAAAAGGTCGCGATCGAGGCGCTCGCCAAGGCGAATCTCGCGCCCGAACAGATCGACTGGCTGATTCCGCACCAGGCCAACATCCGCATCATGACCAGCACCTGCCGCAAGCTCGGCCTGCCGCAGGAGCGCATGGTCGTGACGGTCGACCAGCACGGCAACACGTCGGCCGCGTCGATCCCGCTGGCGTTCGACACCGCGGTGCGCGACGGCCGCATCCAGCGTGGCCAGCACGTGCTGATCGAAGGCGTCGGCGGCGGCTTCACCTGGGGCGCGTCGGTCTTCCGCTTCTGATCCGCGGCGCGCGACCGCTGCGCGCGGATCCCACCGGCGCGCCGTTCGTGCGCGCCGTCCGAATCGATTCAATTGGGGACGATATGAAATTTGCATTCGTTTTTCCGGGGCAGGGCTCGCAGGCGATCGGCATGCTCAACGCATTCGCCGATCTGGCCGTCGTGCGCGAGACGCTTCAGGAAGCGTCCGATGCACTCAATCAGGATCTCGGCAAGCTGATCGCCGAAGGCCCGGCCGAAGAGCTGAACCTGACCACCAATACACAGCCGGTGATGCTGACCGCCGCTTACGCGTGCTACCGCGCGTGGCAGCAGGCAGGCGGCCCGGCGCCGTCGATCGTCGCCGGCCACAGCCTCGGCGAGTACACGGCGCTCGTCGCCGCGGGTGCGCTGGCGTTCAAGGACGCGGTGCCGCTCGTGCGCTTCCGTGCGCAGGCGATGCAGACGGCCGTGCCGGTCGGCCAGGGCGGCATGGCCGCGATCCTGGGCCTTGACGACGACACCGTGCGCGCGGTGTGTGCCGAAGCCGCGGAAGCGGGCGTCGTCGAAGCGGTGAACTTCAATGCGCCCGCGCAGGTCGTGATCGCGGGCAGCAAGGCCGCGGTCGAAAAGGCGTGCGAGCTCGCGAAGGCGAAGGGCGCGAAGCGCGCGCTGCCGCTGCCGGTGTCGGCGCCGTTCCATTCGTCGCTGCTCAAGCCGGCGTCGGACCAGTTGCGCGACTACCTCGCGAACGTCGACGTGAAGGCGCCGCAGATTCCGGTCGTCAACAACATCGACGTGGCCGTGATCAGCGATCCGGCCGCGATCAAGGACGCGCTGGTGCGCCAGGCCGCGGGCCCGGTGCGCTGGGTCGAGTGCGTGCGGCACATCGCCGGCACCGGCGTCACGCACGTGATCGAATGCGGTCCGGGCAAGGTGCTCGCCGGCCTGACGAAGCGCATCGACGGCAACCTGACCGGTGCGTCGGTGTTCGATCCGGCATCGCTCGACGAAGCCCTCAAGCTGGTGACCGCCTGACGCGGCGCCTTTTTTCAAGAAACGGATATTCGATTCATGGAAAAGACTCTCGATAAACAGGTCGCGATCGTGACCGGCGCGTCGCGCGGCATCGGCCGTTCGATCGCGCTCGAACTGGCGCGCCTGGGCGCGACGGTGATCGGCACGGCGACGAGCGAATCGGGCGCCGCCGCGATCAGCGCGGCATTCGCCGAGGCGGGCGTCACGGGCCGCGGCGCGGTGCTGAACGTCAACGACGCAGCGGCCGCCGAGGCGCTGATCGATGCGACCGTGAAGGAATTCGGCGCGCTGAACGTGCTCGTCAACAACGCGGGCATCACGCAGGACCAGCTCGCGATGCGGATGAAGGACGAGGACTGGGACGCGGTGATCGACACCAACCTGAAATCGGTGTTCCGCCTGTCGCGCGCGGTGCTGCGCCCGATGATGAAGGCGCGCGGCGGCCGGATCATCAACATCACGTCGGTGGTCGGTTCGGCCGGCAACCCGGGTCAGGTCAACTACGCGGCCGCGAAGGCCGGCGTGGCGGGCATGACGCGTGCGCTCGCGCGCGAGATCGGCAGCCGCGGCATCACCGTGAACTGCGTCGCGCCGGGCTTCATCGATACCGACATGACGAAGACGCTGCCGGAAGAACAGCAGGCCGCGCTCAAGACCCAGATTCCGCTCGGCCGCCTCGGCAGCCCGGAGGACATCGCCCATGCCGTCGCGTTCCTCGCATCGCCGCAGGCCGGTTATATCACCGGCACGACGTTGCACGTGAACGGCGGCATGTACATGTCGTAACGGTTTTCGTTTACCATCCGCGCCGTATCCCGATTTTCAGGCGGATAGGCGCTTGATCGACCATCAAGCCAACGCGCGTTTTGGCGTCAGCAAACCTGATAAAATGCGCGCACTTGTAAATCTGAACTTTCCCTCGGAGGGGTAATGGACAACATCGAACAACGTGTCAAGAAGATCGTCGCTGAGCAACTGGGCGTCGCGGAAGCCGAGATCAAGAACGAAGCTTCGTTCGTGAACGACCTGGGCGCCGACTCGCTCGACACGGTCGAACTGGTGATGGCTCTGGAAGACGAGTTCGGCATGGAAATCCCGGACGAAGAAGCAGAGAAGATCACGACCGTTCAGCAAGCGATCGACTACGCTCGCGCAAACGTCAAGGCGTAAGCGCCTTTCGCGCTTGTCCGCCACGTCGCCGCGATCTTCGCGATTGACGCGCCATCCTGCCGGCTTCGCGCCGGACGGACTAACAGCCACAGGGCTCGCAGGGCTGGTTCCTGTGGCCACTGTGGCTTTTGTTTTTGTCATCCAATAATGGAAAAGAGGTTACCGTGAGCCGCCGTCGTGTTGTTGTTACAGGCCTGGGGCTGATTTCGCCTGTTGGCAATAATGTTGCCGACGGCTGGGCCAATCTCGTCGCCGGCAAGTCCGGTATCGCCACCGTCACGAAGTTCGATGCGTCGAACCTCGCCTGCCATTTCGCGGGCGAAGTGAAGGGTTTCAGCGCCGAGGAGTACATTCCGGCGAAGGAAGCCCGGAACATGGATACGTTCATCCATTACGGCATCGCCGCCGGCGTCCAGGCCATCCGGGACAGCGGGCTGGAAGTGAACGAAGCCAACGCGGAACGCATCGGCGTGCTGGTCGGTTCCGGCATCGGCGGCCTGCCGATGATCGAAGACACGCACCAGACCTACGTCGATCGCGGCGCACGCCGGATTTCGCCGTTCTTCGTGCCGGGTTCGATCATCAACATGATCTCGGGCCACCTGAGCATCATGTTCGGCCTGAAGGGCCCGAACCTCGCGGCCGTGACGGCCTGCACGACCGGCCTGCACAGCATCGGCCTCGCCGCGCGCCTGATCCAGGCCGGCGACGCCGACGTAATGGTCGCGGGCGGTGCCGAATCGACGGTGTCGCCGCTCGGCATCGGCGGTTTCGCGGCGGCGCGTGCGCTGTCGACCCGCAACGACGATCCGGCCAGCGCCTCGCGTCCGTGGGACAAGGACCGCGACGGCTTCGTGCTGGGCGAGGGTGCCGGCGTGATGGTGCTCGAGGAGTACGAGGCGGCGAAGGCGCGCGGCGCGAAGATCTATGCGGAAGTCTCGGGCTTCGGCATGACGGGCGACGCGTACCACATGACCGCGCCGAACATGGACGGCCCGCGCCGCTGCATGGTCGCGGCACTGCGCGACGCCGGCATGAACGCGGACGAGGTCCAGTACCTGAACGCGCACGGCACGTCGACGCCGCTGGGCGACAAGAACGAGTCCGACGCGGTGAAGGCGGCCTTCGGCGAGCACGCATACAAGCTCGTCGTGAACTCGACGAAGTCGATGACGGGCCACCTGCTGGGCGGCGCGGGCGGCCTCGAATCGGTGTTCACGGTGCTGGCGCTGCACAACAACGTGTCGCCGCCGACCATCAACATCTTCAACCAGGACCCCGAGTGCGATCTCGATTACTGCGCGAACACCGCGCGGGACATGAAGATCGACGTCGCCGTGAAGAACAACTTCGGCTTCGGCGGGACCAACGGCACGCTGGTGTTCAAGCGCGTCTGACGCTGAATCGCTTGACGAGTCCATTCGACATGCCGGCCGGGCGCCCGCAGCGCTTTGCGTTGCGGGCCTCGGCTGTCTCGTATCTCGTGCTGGCCGTGTTCGTCGCATCGGCTGCCGCGTCGGCCTATCTGTTCTGGGCGCCGCGCGCGGGCGCCGCCGCCGGCGCATGCGTGTCGGCCGCGACGGCCGCGCTGCTGGCCGTGTGCGCGGCGCGGGCCGGTGCGCGTCGGCTGCCGGCCGAGCTGCGGATCGATGCATTCGGGGAGATTGCGGCGTTTGGCCGCACCGGGCGGCTGCTGGCCCGTGGCCGCGTGACCGGCCATGCGCACTGGAGCAGCCTGCTGCTGGTGCTGTCGGTCGGGCAGGGTGCCCGGCGGGCCCGGCCGCTGCTGATTCCGGCCGATGCGCTCGACGCGGCATCGTTCAGCGCGCTGTCCGTGCTGGCGAGAACCGCGGGCGCGGCGGGGCGGGCATGACCGCGGCACGGTTACCGACCGTAACCAGCGGCCGGCGCCGGAACGCTACAATAGCGCTCCGCGTTGCATCCCTAGTTAACGGATTTGTCAGGTGAGTGAAAAAGAAATCGATCAGGCTCTGGTCGAGCGCGTACAGAAGGGCGACAAGGCGGCGTTCGAACTCCTGGTCTCCAAATACCACCGCAAGATCATTCGGCTGATCTCGCGCCTCGTGCGGGATCCCGCCGAGGTCGAGGATGTGGCCCAGGACGCGTTCATCAAGGCGTATCGTGCGCTGCCGCAATTTCGCGGCGAATCGGCGTTCTATACGTGGTTGTACCGGATTGCCGTCAATACGGCCAAGAACTACCTTGCGACGCAAGGCCGCCGGGCACCGACCTCGACCGAGGCCGATGCAGAGGAAGCGGAAACTTTCTCCGACGCAGACCAACTAAGGGATATCAACACGCCTGAGTCGATGTTGATGAGCAAGCAGATTGCCGAGACGGTCAACGCTGCAATGGCTCTGCTGCCCGAGGAACTGCGCCAGGCAATCACGCTGCGCGAGATCGAGGGCCTGAGCTACGAAGAGATCGCGGAAATGATGGGCTGTCCGATCGGGACGGTCCGGTCGCGGATCTTCCGCGCGCGCGAAGCAATCGCTGCCAAGTTGCGTCCGCTGCTCGATACGCCCGAAGGCAAGCGCTGGTAAGCGCGATGGGCGTAACGACGCGGGTCGGGGTCTAGTTACGGATAGAGTCGTGAAGTCACGACGGGGTGTGCAAGATGGGGAGCATCATGGGGTCGGTCAATACGCAATCGCAAGCGTGCTCGCGCGGCGAGCGCCTTTCCGCGCTGGTCGACGGCGAAATGTTCGATGGCCCGGACCACGGGCAGTTTCTGGCTGAGCTCGACCGCGCGGATCGCGCTGCGTGGGCCCATTACCACCTGATCGGCGATGCGCTGCGCTCGGACGAGCTCGCGCTGTCGCCCGCCGTGAGCGTCGCGTTCACCGCGCGCATGTCGGCTGCGCTCGACAGCGAGCCGCACCTGCTCGCGCCGGCGGCGGCGCCGGTCGCGCGCAAGCTGCTGTCGCTGCGCCGGCGTGTCGTGCCCGCGTTCGCGGTCGCGGCCGCGGCGGCCACGCTGACGTGGATCGTCGTCCCGCAGATGCAGACGGCCGGTGCCCCGGGCGCCGTCCAGGTCGCATCGGCCGGTGCGCAGCAAGGCGGCAACCTGCAGCGCGTGACGGTTGCGCAGGCATCGGCCCAGCCGGGCTTGCAGGACGTCAACATCATTCGCGACGCGAGCCTCGACCAATATCTTGAAGCGCACCAGCAATTCGCGCAGCAGCCCGTCGTCACGGGTTCGATGCCGCTGATCCGCGCAGCCGTGACCACCACGCCAGGCCAATAAACCCGATGCGGACATTGCAGTTGAATCACGCCATCTCCGGGTGGAAGCGGCTGCCGGCCCTCCTGCTTTGCGCAGCCGCCCTGTTGTCCGTTCAATCCCTTCCTGCCAGCGCCCAGCAACCGGACGATCCCGTCGCGACCCGCAAGGGCGCCGCGGACTGGCTCGACCGCGTCCAGCAGGCGGCGCAGCAGCAGAGTTACGAAGGCACGTTCGTCTACCAGCGCGGCGGGTATGTCCAGTCGTCGCGCATCGCGCACGTCGCGTCCCGCGACGGCGAGTTCGAGCGGATCGAGACGCTCGACGGCAAGCCGCGCAAGCTGCTGCGGCATAACGACGAGCTGTACACGTTCGTGCCCGAGCGCAAGCTGTGCGTGGTCGAGCGCCGCCAGACGCGCGACTCGTTCCCCGCGCTGCTCGGCGCGAGCGGCGAGCACGTGATGTCGGTCTACGACGCGAAGTCGCTCGGCAAGGACCGCGTGGCCGGGATCGACGCGCAGGTCGTCGAGCTCGTGCCGAAGGATGCGTACCGTTTCACGTACAAGCTGTGGGCCGACGCGCGCACCGGGCTGCTGCTGCGTTCGCAGACGCTCGATGCGAACGATCACGTGCTCGAACAGATTGCGTTCTCCCAGTTGCAAACGGGGGGCGCGAACGGCGACAAGGCCGCGATCGCGGCCGGCATGCGCAACCTGAGCGGCTGGACGGTCGTGCGCCCGCCGGTCGCGACGGTCGACATGGAAGCGCAGGGCTGGCAGCTCGCACCGAGCGTTGCCGGCTTCCAGAAGATTCGTGAAGTGCGCCGGCCGATGGCCGCGCGCGATGCAGGCGACCCGCCGATCGCGGTCGATCAGGCCGTCTTCACCGACGGTCTCGCGACGATCTCGGTGTTCATCGAGCCGGCCGAAAAGAATACGCGCAAGGAAGGCGCGGGCAGCACCGGTGCGACGCACGTTCTCGTGAAGCGCCGCGGCGACTACTGGATCACCGTGCTCGGCGAAGTGCCGCCGGCCACGTTGCAGCAGTTCGCGTCTGCCATAGAATACAAGGCTTCCAAGTAACGCTACGGCTTCCGACATGATGAAACTCACGCTGCGCAAATGGCTCGCGGCGGCGGCGTTGTCTGCCTGCCTGCCGCTCGTGCCGCATACCGCATTCGCCGTGACGGCTCCCGCTGCCAGCCTGCCCGACTTCGCCGACCTGGTCGAAAAGGTCGGGCCGGCCGTCGTGAACATCCGGACCACCGCCAACGTGCCGACCAACAGCGGCCCGCGCGGGATGCTCCCGCCGGGCTTCGACAACGGCGACATGTCGGAATTCTTCCGGCGCTTCTTCGGCATTCCGCTGCCGCAGGCGCCCGGCAACGGCGGCGGCAACGGCAGCAACCCGAAGAGCGCGCCGGCGCCGGACAATCCGCCCGACACCGAGCAGAACCGTGGCGTGGGCTCGGGCTTCATCGTGTCGGCCGACGGTTACGTGATGACCAATGCGCACGTCGTCGACGATGCGGACACCATCTACGTGACGCTGACCGACAAGCGCGAATTCAAGGCGAAGCTGATCGGCGTGGACGACCGCACGGACGTCGCGGTCGTGAAGATCCAGGCGTCGAACCTGCCGGTCGTCGCGATCGGCGATTCGAACAAGGTGCGCGTCGGCGAGTGGGTCGTCGCGATCGGTTCGCCGTTCGGCCTCGACAACACGGTGACGGCCGGCATCGTCAGCTCGAAGAGCCGCAACACGGGCGACTATCTGCCGTTCATCCAGACCGACGTCGCCGTGAACCCCGGCAACTCGGGCGGCCCGCTGATCAACATGCAGGGCGAGGTGATCGGCATCAATTCGCAGATCTACAGCCGTACCGGTGGCTTCATGGGCATCTCGTTCGCGATTCCGATCGACGAGGCGATGCGCGTGGCCGACCAGCTGAAGGCGACCGGCAAGGTCACGCGCGGCCGGATCGCGGTGGCGATCGGCGAGGTGACGAAGGACGTGGCCGATTCGATCGGGCTGCCGAAGGCCGAAGGCGCGCTCGTCAGCAGCGTCGAGCCGGGCGGCCCGGCCGACAAGGCGGGCATCCAGCCGGGCGACATTATCCTGAAGTTCAATGGCCGTTCGGTCGATACGGCGTCGGACCTGCCGCGCATGGTCGGCGACACCAAGCCCGGCACGAAGGCGACGGTCAGCGTGTGGCGCAAGGGTCAGGCACGCGATCTGCCGATCACGATCGCTGAGACGCCGGCCGAGTCGACGGCGAAGGCCGAACAGCGCAAGAACGCGCCGCAGAAGCCGCGCCAGACCAATTCGCTCGGTCTGACGGTGAGCGACCTGACGGCCGACCAGATGAAGGCGCTGAAGCTGAAGAACGGCGTGCAGATCGACGGCGTCGACGGCCCGGCTGCCCGTGCGGGCCTGCAGCGCGGCGACATCGTGCTGCGCGTCGGCGACACCGACATCACGAACGCGAAGCAGTTCGCCGACGTGACGGCGCAGCTCGATCCGCAGAAGGCGGTCGCGGTGCTCGTGCGGCGTGGCGACAACACGCAGTTCGTGCCCGTGCGGCCGCGCCAGAAGTAACGCGCCGATGTTCACGCTCTACGGCCGCGGCTGGTGCCACCTGTGCGACGACATGCGCGACGCACTGGCGCCGGTGGCGGCCGAATTCGGCGTCGCGGTCGACTACGTCGACATCGATACCGATGCGGCGCTGGTTGCCCGTTACGACGAGGATGTGCCCGTGTTGCTGCTGGACGGCGCGGAAGTGTGCCGCCACCGGTTCGACGACACGCGGGTGCGCGACGCGCTGGCGGCCCGGCGCTGAGTTCCGGCCGCGTCCGGCGGGTGCCCGCGGCGGGCCGCGCTGCGGGCGGGCGTCCGAAATACCGCCCGTCGAAAGCCTTTTCAGCTAAAATAAGCTGTTTTTTCACCGACTTACACAAGGCGTGCTCCGCAGTCGTCGAGCGCGCCTTTTTCGCTTGATCGGCACTGAATGGATCATATTCGCAATTTCTCGATCATCGCGCACATCGACCATGGCAAGTCGACGCTCGCGGATCGCATCATCCAGGTATGCGGCGGTCTCGCCGACCGTGAAATGGAAGCGCAGGTGCTCGACTCGATGGATATCGAGCGCGAGCGCGGCATCACGATCAAGGCGCAGACGGCGGCATTGTCCTATCGCGCGCGCGACGGCAAGGTCTACAACCTGAACCTGATCGACACGCCGGGGCACGTCGACTTCTCGTACGAAGTCAGCCGTTCGCTGTCCGCCTGCGAAGGCGCGCTGCTGGTCGTCGATGCCAGCCAGGGCGTCGAGGCGCAGACGGTCGCGAACTGCTACACGGCGATCGAGCTCGGCGTCGAGGTCGTGCCGGTGCTGAACAAGATCGACCTGCCGGCCGCGAACCCCGAGAACGCGATCGAGGAGATCGAGGACGTGATCGGCATCGACGCGACCGACGCGACGCGCTGCAGCGCGAAGACGGGGCTCGGCGTCGAAGACGTGCTCGAGTCGCTGATCGCGAAGGTGCCGCCGCCGAAGGGCGATCCGGCCGCGCCGCTGCAGGCGCTCATCATCGATTCGTGGTTCGACAACTACGTCGGCGTCGTGATGCTCGTGCGTATCGTCAACGGCACGCTGCGCCCGAAGGAAAAGATCAAGATGATGGCGACCGGCGCGCAGTATCCGGTCGAGCACGTCGGCGTGTTCACGCCGAAGTCGCGCAATCTCGACTCGCTGTCGGCAGGGCAGGTGGGCTTCATCATCGCCGGCATCAAGGAGCTGACGGCCGCGAAGGTCGGCGATACCGTCACGCACGCGGCCAAGGCCGCTGCCGAGCCGCTGCCGGGCTTCAAGGAAGTGAAGCCTCAGGTGTTCGCGGGGCTGTATCCGGTCGAGGCGAACCAGTACGACGCGCTGCGCGAGTCGCTCGAGAAGCTGAAGCTGAACGATGCGTCGCTGCAGTACGAGCCGGAAGTGTCGCAGGCACTCGGATTCGGTTTCCGCTGCGGCTTCCTCGGGCTGCTGCACATGGAAATCGTGCAGGAGCGGCTCGAGCGCGAGTTCGACATGGATCTCATCACGACCGCACCGACGGTCGTCTACGAGGTCGTGCAGAGCGACGGTTCGACGATCATGGTCGAGAACCCGGCGAAGATGCCGGAGCCCGGCCGCATCGCCGAAGTCCGCGAGCCGATCGTCACCGTGAACCTGTACATGCCGCAGGACTACGTCGGCTCCGTGATCACGCTGTGCGAGCAGAAGCGCGGCTCGCAGATCAACATGCAGTATCACGGCCGCCAGGTGCAGCTCACGTACGAGATCCCGATGGCCGAGATCGTGCTCGACTTCTTCGATCGCCTGAAGTCGGTGTCGCGCGGCTATGCGTCGATGGACTACGAGTTCAAGGAATACCGTTCGTCGGACGTCGTGAAGGTCGACATGCTGATCAACGGCGACAAGGTCGATGCGCTGTCGATCATCGTGCACCGGTCGCAGTCGCAATACCGCGGCCGCGAGGTGGCCGCGAAGATGCGCGAGATCATCCCGCGCCAGATGTACGACGTGGCGATCCAGGCCGCGATCGGCGCGCACATCGTCGCCCGCGAGAACATCAAGGCGCTGCGCAAGAACGTGCTCGCGAAATGCTACGGCGGCGACATCACGCGGAAGAAGAAACTGCTCGAGAAGCAGAAAGAAGGCAAGAAACGGATGAAGCAGGTGGGTTCGGTCGAGATCCCGCAGGAAGCGTTCCTTGCGATCTTGCGCGTCGAAGACAAATAACAGGACTGATCCTTTTATGAATTTTGCGCTGATTCTTTTTGTGCTCGTCATCGTGACGGGCGTAGCGTGGGTGCTGGACAAACTGGTGTTCCTGCCGCGGCGACGCAAGGCGGCCGACTCGGCGATCGAGGAGTTCGATCGCCAGCAGTCGCGCATCGACAAGCGCTTCGCGGATGAAAACGCGGTGCAAACGCGTTCGAAGCTGCGCGACGAGAAGCTGCGCCAGCCGTGGTGGCTCGAGTACACCGCGAGCTTCTTTCCGGTGATCCTGGCGGTGTTCGTCGTGCGCTCGTTCGTCGTCGAGCCGTTCAAGATCCCGTCGGGCTCGATGGTGCCGACGCTGCTCGTCGGCGATTTCATCCTCGTCAACAAGTTCGAATACGGGCTGCGCCTGCCGGTCACGAACACGAAGATCACGCAGGGCAGCCCGCTGTCGCGCGGCGATGTCGTCGTGTTCCGTTATCCGAAGGACGAGTCGGTCGACTACATCAAGCGCGTGATCGGCCTGCCGGGCGACACGGTCGCCTACCAGGACAAGCAGCTGACGATCAACGGCCAGCCGGTGCCCGAAACGCCGCTGCCGGATTTCTTCGACGACGAGCGCCAGAATTACGCGAAGCAGTTCGAGGAAACGATCGGCAACAAGAAGAACGCGATCCTCAACAACCCGGCCGTGCCGCCGTTCGTGATGGGCGCCTACGACTATCCGTATCGCGACAACTGCACGTACAACAGCCGCGGCGTGATCTGCAAGGTGCCGCCCGGTCACTACTTCATGATGGGCGACAACCGCGACAACAGTGCGGACAGCCGCTACTGGGGTTTCGTGCCGGACCAGAACATCGTCGGCCGCGCGTTCTTCATCTGGATGAACTTCAGCGACCTGAAGCGCATCGGCTCCTTCAACTGATCGCAGTCGACTCGCACGCAATACGCGACGCACGGGCCGCGTCGCGTATTGCCGAACTACTTTAAGAACCGGCGGTAACACCGCCTCGTCACGCCTTTTCGTCTCCGGCCGTGCCGTTTCGGCCCGACCGGCGCCCGCGTTATACTCCTGCACATGCCCCTATCCCAGTTGGAAAGCCGGCTGCGCTACGAATTTCGCAATGCGGAATTGTTGCGCCAGGCTTTGACCCATCGCAGTCACAGTGCCACGCACAACGAACGGCTCGAGTTTCTCGGCGACTCCGTTCTGAATTGCGCGGTGGCCGCCCTTTTGTTCCAGCGTTTCAGCAAGCTGGACGAAGGCGACCTGTCGCGCGTACGCGCCAACCTCGTCAAGCAGCAGTCGCTGTACGAAATTGCTCAGGCCCTGAATATCTCGGACGGCCTGCGGCTGGGCGAGGGCGAACTGCGCAGCGGCGGGTTCCGTCGCCCGTCGATCCTCGCGGACGCGTTCGAAGCCATCATCGGGGCCGTGTTCCTCGATGGCGGCTTCGAAGCCGCCCAAGGGGTCATCAAGCGCCTCTACATCCCGATTCTCGACCACATCGATCCGCGCACGCTCGGCAAGGACGCGAAGACGCTGCTGCAGGAGTACCTGCAGGGGCACAAGATCGCACTGCCGACCTATACGGTCGTCGCGACGCATGGTGCGGCGCACAATCAGCAGTTCGAGGTCGAATGCACGGTGCCGAAGCTGGACGTGAAGGTATCGGGCTCCGGCGCGAGCCGGCGCGCGGCCGAGCAGGCCGCCGCGAAGAAGGCGCTCGACGAAGTGATGGCGGCCGCGCCGATGCTGGCCACGAAGCCGAAGCGCTCGAAAAACGCGCGCGGCTCGAAGCATGTGGAACCCGAAATCGTGCCGGGCGTGAAGGGCGTGCAGGAAGCGCTCGACCTGCGCTCGCCGGAGCGGAAGGAGCGGGCGGCTGCCCGTGAGGCCAGGGCGGCCGCCGGTGCGGTGCCCGCGGCGGCTGCGACCGGTGCCGAGCCGGCCGTCGCGCCGATGGCCGCGATTCGCGCGGCGCATGTCGAGACGGCTGCCGACAAGGGTGAGCGGGCGGCGAAGCCGGCGGCCGACAAGGTGGCCGATAAACCCGCCGACCGTCCCGACAAGGCGGCGGACAAGCCCGCGGACGCCGCGCCGCGTGCTGCCGATCCGGCCGCATCGTCCGCCGACAAGCCTTCCGCCGGTTCCGACCCCGCTGCACGCACGCGTGCGCGCGACGCTGCCGCACCGGACGCCGAGACGCCGCCGGGCGGCGCGAGCCTCGCCGCCGCGCAGGCGCGCGTGGCCGATGCCGACCACTGAATTGCCCAGCGATCGTGCCGCGCGCCGCGCGGCCGTTTCCGAACCTGCCTCCCAAACGATATGAACACTCCCGCTCCTACCGGCTTCCGTTGCGGCATGATCGCGATCGTGGGCCGCCCGAACGTCGGCAAGTCGACGTTGATGAACGCACTCGTCGGCCAGAAGATCAGCATCACGTCGCGCAAGGCGCAGACGACCCGCCATCGCATCACCGGCATCAACACGTTCGATGACGCGCAATTCGTGTTCGTCGACACGCCGGGTTTCCAGACCCGTCACAGCACCGCGCTGAACCGATCGCTGAACCGCGCGGTCACGTCGACGCTGACGTCGGTCGACGTGATCCTGTTCGTGATCGAGGCCGGTCGCTTCGGGCCCGACGACCAGAAGGTGCTCGACCTGATTCCGCCCGGCATGCCGACGCTGCTGATCACGAACAAGATCGACCGTGTCGCCGACAAGGCCACGCTGTATCCGTTCATGCAGAAGATGAACACGCTGCGCGAATTCGCCGAGCTCGTGCCGCTGTCGGCGCAGCAGCCGGAAGACATCAAGCGCCTGCTCGAGACGATCAAGCCGTACCTGCCGGAAGGCGCCCCGATCTACGGCGAGGACGAGCTGACCGACCGCAGCTCGCGCTTCCTCGCGGCCGAAATCCTGCGCGAAAAGGTGTTCCGCTGGACCGGCGACGAGCTGCCGTACACGAGCACCGTCGTGATCGACAAGTTCGAGGAGGAAGGGCGGCTGAAGCGCATCTTCGCGACGATCCTCGTCGAACGCGATTCGCACAAGGCGATGGTGATCGGCAAGAAGGGCGAGAAGCTCAAGCAGATCAGCACCGAGGCGCGGATGGACATGGAGAAGCTGTTCGACGGCCCCGTGTACCTCGAGACCTTCGTGAAGGTGAGGAGCGGCTGGGCCGACAACGAGGCCGGACTGCGCGCCTATGGGTACGAATGACGCGCTGACGTCGACTGAAGACGCGGTGACGGCCGGCGCGAACGACGCGCCGCTGCCGGCTCCGCCCGAACCGCCGCGCAAGGCGCGGCGCGCGACGTCTCGCACGTCCGATTTCCGCGTCGCCGAGCAGCCGGCGTTCGTGCTGCACAGCTATCCGTATCGCGAAACCAGCCTGATCGTCGATGTGCTGACGCGCGATCACGGCCGGCTTGCGCTCGTCGCGAAGGGCGCGAAACGCCCGCACTCCGCGCTGCGCGGCGTGCTGCAGACCTTCCAGCCGCTGCTGCTGTCCTGGTCCGGCAAATCCGAGGTGCGCACGCTGACGGGGGCCGAGTGGGTCGGCGGCATGCTGCCGCTCGGCGGCGACGGGCTGCTGTGCGGTTTCTACGCGAACGAGCTGCTCGTGAAATTCTGCGCGCGCGAGGATCCGCAGCCGCCGCTGTTCAATCATTATGTGTTGACGCTCACGCGCCTCGCGCACGGCGAACCCGCGGTGCAGGTGCTGCGTTCGTTCGAGCGCGTGCTGTTGAAGGAGACCGGTTACGCGATGGCGCTGAACCGCACGGTCGCGCGCCGCGCGGTCGAGCCCGATCGCCGCTACGTGTTCGATCCCGAACGCGGCGTGCGCAACGCGGACGACGACGTGCCGTCGCACTGGCCGGTCATCACCGGACAGACGTTGCTCGACATGGAGCAGGACGATTACCATCGAGCCCAGACGGTCGCGCAAAGCAAGACGCTGATGCGCTTCCTGCTGAACACCTATCTCGGCGGTACGCCGCTTGCCACGCGTCAGATCCTGATCGACCTGCAAAACCTATGAGCTTCTTCCTGACAACGCCCACCGCCATCGACCTCGGCGTGAACATCGACCACGTCGCGACGCTGCGCAATGCGCGCGGCACGGCCTATCCCGATCCGATCCGCGCGGCGCTCGCCGCCGAAGAGGCCGGTGCGGACGCGATCACGCTGCATCTGCGCGAGGATCGCCGCCACATCGTCGACGCCGACGTGCGCAAGCTGCGCCCGCTGCTGAAGACGCGCATGAACCTCGAATGCGCGGTGACGGCCGAGATGCTCGACATCGCGTGCGAAGTGCGTCCGCACGACGCGTGCCTCGTGCCGGAAAAGCGCGAGGAACTGACGACCGAAGGCGGTCTCGATGTCGCCGGCCACTTCGAAGCCGTGCGCGCGGCCTGCAAGCAACTGGCCGACGTCGGCGTGCGCGTGTCGCTGTTCATCGACCCGGACGAGACGCAGATCCGCGCCGCGCACGAAGCGGGCGCGCCGGTGATCGAACTGCACACGGGCCGCTACGCCGAAGCGCACGACGAAGCCGAGCAGCAGCGCGAGTACGAACGCATCGTCGCGGGCGTGCAGGCCGGTGCGCAACTGGGCCTGAAGGTCAATGCGGGGCACGGGCTGCATTACACGAACGTGCAGCAGATCGCCGCGATCGACGGCATCGTCGAGCTGAACATCGGTCACGCGATCGTCGCGCATGCGATCTTCGCGGGCTGGGACAACGCGGTGCGCGAGATGAAGGCGATCATGGTCGCCGCCCGCGTCGCCGCGCTGCACGGCGGCGCGCGTTGAAGATGAAACACCGCCGCGTGCGCGCGTACTGACATGGCGATCTACGGCATCGGTACCGACATCGCCCAGGTAAGCCGCGTCGCGGCCGTGCTCGAACGCACGGGCGGCCGGTTTGCCGAGAAGGTGCTGGGCCCCGACGAACTGCGTGTGTTCCATGCGCGCCGCGCGCGCTCCGAGGCGCGCGGCATCGCGTTTCTCGCGACGCGCTTCTCCGCGAAGGAAGCGTTCTCGAAGGCGATCGGGCTCGGCATGCACTGGCCGATGACGTGGCGCGCACTGCAGACGCTCAACCATCCGAGCGGCGAGCCGTACGTGGTCGCGTCGGGCGAGCTGGCCGACTGGCTGGCCGCGCGCGGCATCACGGCGCGCGTGACGGTCAGCGACGAGCGCGACTACGCGGTGTCGTTCGTGATCGCCGAAACGGACGCCGCGCCTGCTCCTGCTCCTGTTTCCCGAACCTCCTCCTGACGGACTTTCCGATTCGATGAAAACGACTCCCGGCCCGGTCATGCTCGACGTCGTCGGCACGGCCCTGTCGCGCGACGATGCGCGGCGTCTTGCGCATCCGAATACCGGCGGCGTGATCCTGTTCGCGCGGCACTTCCAGAACCGCGCGCAGCTGATCGCGCTGACCGACTCGATCCGCGCGGTGCGCGAAGACATCCTGATCGCTGTCGATCACGAAGGCGGGCGCGTGCAGCGGTTCCGCACCGACGGCTTCACGGTGCTGCCCGCGATGCGCCGCCTCGGCGAGCTGTGGGATCGCGACGTGCTGCTCGCGACGAAGGTGGCGACCGCCGTCGGCTACATCCTGGCCGCCGAACTGCGTGCGTGCGGGATCGACATGAGCTTCACGCCCGTGCTCGACCTCGACTACGGGCATTCGAAGGTGATCGGCGACCGCGCGTTCCATCGCGACGCGCGCGTCGTCACGCTGCTCGCGAAGAGCCTGAACCACGGGCTGTCGCTCGCCGGCATGGCGAACTGCGGCAAGCATTTCCCCGGGCACGGTTTCGCGGAAGCCGATTCGCACGTCGCGCTGCCGACCGACGACCGCACGCTCGACGCGATCCTCAAGCAGGACGTTGCGCCGTACGACTGGCTCGGCCTGTCGCTGTCGGCCGTGATTCCCGCGCACGTGATCTATACGCAGGTCGACAAGCGGCCGGCCGGATTCTCGCGCGTCTGGCTGCAGGACATCCTGCGCGGCAAGCTCGGCTTCACGGGCGCGATCTTCAGCGACGACCTGTCGATGGAGGCCGCGCGCGAAGGCGGCACGCTCACGCAGGCGGCCGATGCCGCGCTCGCCGCCGGTTGCGACATGGTGCTCGTCTGCAACCAGCCGGAGGCGGCCGAGGTCGTGCTGAACGAGCTGAAGGCACGGGCGTCGGCCGAGTCGGTGCGGCGCATCAAGCGGATGCGCGCGCGCGGCAAGGCGCTCAAGTGGGACAAGCTGGTCGCGCAGCCCGAGTATCTGCAGGCGCAGGCGCTGCTGAAAAGCGCACTGGCGTAAACGGGGAGGGGACGGTGCGGTTCGCGTCCTGTCACCCGCTGAAACGAAAAGCCGCGCGATTGCGCGGCTTTTTCATGGGTGACGGCACGGGGCAAACGGGGGCAAACAGGGCAATCGGCACGGTGGGCTTTTGCGCAACTAACGGTCAGGTCCGGCCAGTGCCCGTATTCACGATCGCCCGCTCAGTTCACCTTCATCCGCTGCAGCTTGTTGTACAGCGTCTTCGGGCTGATGCCGAGCAGCGTGGCCGCACGATGGCGCGTGCCGCCGACCGCGTCGAGCGTCGCGCGGATCAGCAGGTCCTCGACGTCGGACAGCGGCGTGCCGACCTTGATCTGCACGCTGCTGCCGTTCAGCGCGGCGCCGGAGGAGAAGCTCGGCTCGCCGGCGCGCAGCGTCTCGATGAAGTCGCCCGACGCGTCGTACGCGAAGCGCACGCGTTCCTGCAGTTCGCGCACGTTGCCCGGCCATTCGTAGGACAGGCATTCGCGCACGAAGCCCGGCGCCGCGCGCTTGTCGGTCGTGCTGCGCCCGGTCGCGCGCGCCTCGCGGTTCAGTTCGTCGATCTGCGCGTCCGCGATCGCGAGTGCGTCGCCGTCGCGCTCGCGCAGCGGCGGCATCGTGATCGACGCCGCATCGAGGCGCAACCATAGATCCTCGCGCAGCGTGCCGTTCGCGACCGCTTCGCGTGCCGGGCGGCGCGTGGTCGCGATCAGCCGGAAATCGCTCGTGATCGAGCTCGTGCCGCCGATCCGCATGAAGTTCTGCGAATCGAGCGCATGCAGCAGCGCTTCCTGCAGCACGAGCGGCAGCGCGGTGATCTCGTCGAGGAACAGCGTGCCGCCGCCGGCCTGTTCGAACAGGCCCGATTCGCGGCGCTCGGCGCCGTCGAACGCGCCGCGCTCATGGCCGAACAGCACGCTGTCGAGCGACGCGCCATGGCGGCCGGCCTGCGCGATCGTCCGGCAGTCGAACGACACGAACGGCCCCTTGCGGCGCCGGCTCAGGTCGTGCAGCGTGCGCGCGGCCAGCTTCTTGCCGGTGCCGGCCTCGCCCGAGAACAGCACGGCCGTTTCGGTGCGCGCGTTGTGCTCGATCATGTCGTACACGTGCTGCATCGCATCGCTGCAGCCGACCAGCGCGCCGAAGCGGCCGAGCCGGCGCAGCGACGCACGCAGCGACTGCACTTCGTCGATCAGTTCGTACGGGCGCGGGATCCGCGCGAGCAGGCTGCGCAGGCGCGGAATGTTGATCGGCTTCAGCAGGTAGTCCCAGATGCCGTGACGCAGGCCCTCGATGGCGCTCTCGACCGTCGCGTTGCCCGTGAGCACGATGACGGGCAACGAGCCGTTCGGCTGTTGCTGCGGCAGGTGCTGGAGCAGGTCGAACCCGCTGCCGTCCGGCAGGTTCAGGTCGACGAGGACGACATCGGGGATCGAGCGGCCCAGCGCCGTGCGGGCTTCGGCGAGCGACGTGGCCGTGTCGACCGAGAAGCCGTCTGCGGCGAGCAGCGCGGTGAGGCCGGAGAGACTGTTGGGATCGTCTTCGACAATCAGGGCGTGTGGCATGGTGGACGCGAGTCGAGTCAAGAGAGGCGGGCTGTCGGCCATCGGGGCCGCAGCCGCATGTCAGATTAAAAACTGATTTTATGCCCCGCCGAACCCGTCACGCGCATTATTTCTCCGGCGCTATAAAACAGTTACCGATGATACAAATTGAATATCTTTACCGGTGGATTTTGTGTTCCTTATGCCCTTGGCTGGTGCCCGCTGTTGGCGCCAGACAAACAAAAAGCGCCCCGAAGGGCGCTTTGTTCGATGCGGGTATCGCTGACGATTACGCGCGGCTGCGGTATTCGTTCGTACGCGTATCGATTTCGATCTTGTCGCCGGTATTGCAGAACAGCGGCACTTGCAGTTCGAAGCCCGTTGCGAGCTTGGCGTTCTTCAGCACCTTGCCCGACGACGTGTCGCCCTTGACTGCCGGCTCCGTGTAGGTGATCTCGCGAACGAGGATCGTCGGCAGTTCGACCGAGATCGCCTTCTCGTTGTAGAACACGACTTCGCACGCCATGCCGTCTTCGAGGTAGTTCAGCGCTTCGCCCATCATTTCGGCTTCGACTTCGAACTGGTTGTAGTCGGCGTCCATGAACACGTACATCGGGTCGGCGAAGTACGAGTACGTCACTTCCTTGCGGTCGAGCACGACGACGTCGAACTTGTCGTCGGCCTTGTAGACCGATTCCTGGCCTGCGTTCGTCAGCAGGTTCTTCATCTTCATCTTGACGACGGCGGCGTTACGGCCCGACTTGTTGTATTCCGTCTTGGAGATGACCCATGCGTCGCTGCCGATCTGCACGACGTTGCCTACGCGGAGTTCCTGTGCGGTCTTCATAAAAACTGTCCTGATCCAATCAAATAAATAGGTGCCTGAGCGTTGCGCAACGGCTGACGGCGCAAGCGGTGCGTTCCGGTGGACGCCAAAAGCGAGCGCTTGCCTGGTCAGCCGTCGGATAACCGCTTATTTTAACTGAGATTTTGCGTATTCCGCCAGCTTTCCGGCGAGATCGCCGACCGCCGCGAGCGCGTCGGCCCAGCGGGCCGCATTGGCGTCCAGTGCGGCACGGTGTTGCCAGAAATCGGCCCAGTCGGGCGTGCCGGCGCCGTTCCATGCATGCCAGAACCGCTCGAGCGCGGCGCGCGGCGCATCGGCGAGGCCTGCCGACAGGTGCGCGAGCGCGGCGTCGAGCTTCGGCAGGTGCACGTCGTCGGCCTGCGGGTAGATGTGCCACACGAACGGCTTGCGCGCCCATTGCGCGCGGACGAACGAATCCTCGCCGCGCACGAAATTGAGGTCGGCCGCCCACAGCAGCGGATCGTAGTCGGCCTGCGGGACGAATGCGAGCCCGTGGGCGACCAGGTTGCCGGCGCGTGCATGAGCGCCCGCCGCGAACGACTCGACCCCGAAAAAGCGCGCGACGGCCGGCGACAGGCGGCCGGCCGGCACGAGCGCGACGACCGGCGACGGGCCGTCGCGCCATTGGGCGAGCAGTGCGTCGACGGCCGGATTTTCGTACGCGAACAGACTGACGACCGTCGTGCCGGGCGCCGGCGGCGCGCCGCCGGTCGCGCGCTGCCACCATGCGGCGCGGGCCGCGGCGTCGGCATCGAAGGCCGTCCGGCGCGCGTCGAGGTCGTGCTCCTTTGGCACGCCGCCGGTGCCGGCCGACAGGCCGGGGAAGAAGAACGTCTTCAGCAGCGGGTAGCGTGGATGCGGCGACGGCCGCAAATGGAAATCGGCGACCCAGTCCTCGGCGCTCAGGTATTCGAGGTTGATCCACACGGGGCGGCGCTCGCGGCGCGCCATCGCCGCGAGATACGCGCCGGGCAGCTCGCACGCGAACGCCTCGATCACGACATCGGCGATCTCCAGTGCGTCGCCGACTTCCGCATGCCAGTGCTCGATCGCGATCGCGTCGATCGTCTGCCGTCCGGCGTCGGGATCGACGCTCGGCAGCAGGCGCGCGAAGGTGCGCAGGTCGTCGACGAACAGCCGGACCTGCCAGCCGTGCTCATGCGCGAGCTGGTGCGCGACGCGCCAGCACACGCCGATGTCGCCGAAATTGTCGATCACCGTGCAGAAGAGGTCGCAGGCGATCGGTTCGCCCGGCGCGAGCGTTGCGGCGGGGTGTGGGGCAGCGGTGGTGCGTGGCATCGAAGCGGGCCGGTGAATGCTCTAAACTGGCGATTCTAATAGACCCGTTCCGCGTTACAAGGCGCCCGGATCACGCATGACAGCCCCAGAAGCCTCCGATATCCCGTTCGAACCGAAGAAGATCCTTGCGCAGTTGCCGCACATGCCCGGCGTCTATCGTTATTACGACACCGCGGGCGCCGTGCTTTACGTCGGCAAGGCGCGCGACCTGAAGAAGCGCGTATCGAGCTATTTCACGAAGACCCAGCTGTCGCCGCGCATCGCGATGATGGTCACGCGCATCGCGCGCATCGAGACGACCGTCACGCGCTCGGAAGCCGAGGCGCTGCTGCTCGAGAACAACCTGATCAAGGCACTCGCGCCGCGCTACAACATCCTGTTTCGCGACGACAAGTCGTATCCGTACCTGAAGCTCACCGCACATCGGTTTCCGCGGATGGCCTACTACCGCGGGTCGGTCGACAAGCAGAACCAGTATTTCGGGCCGTTCCCGAGCGCGTGGGCCGTGCGCGAGAGCATCCAGATCCTGCAGCGCGTGTTCCAGTTGCGGACCTGCGAGGATTCGGTGTTCAACAACCGCACGCGGCCGTGCCTGCTGCACCAGATCGGGCGCTGCACGGCGCCGTGCGTCGGCGCGATCTCCAGCGAGGATTACGCGGTCGACGTGTCGAACGCCGCGCGGTTCCTGCTCGGCCGGCAGTCCGAAGTGATGAAGGAACTCGAGCAGAAGATGCATGCGTTCGCGGCCGAGCTGAAATTCGAGCAGGCGGCGGCCGTGCGCAACCAGATGAGCTCGCTCGCGACGGTGCTGCACCAGCAGGCGATCGAGGTCGGCGGCGACAGCGACGTCGACATCCTCGCCGTCGTCGCGCAAGGCGGGCGTGTGTGCGTGAATCTCGCGATGGTGCGCGGCGGCCGGCATCTCGGCGACAAGGCGTATTTCCCGACGCACGTCGAAAGCGCGCTGACGCTCGCCGAAGGTGGTCTTGGCGACGAGGCCGAGTCGTCGGAAGCGGCCGACACAACCGGCGCGACCGCCGCCGGGGTGCCCGACCAGCCCGCGGAAGAAGCCGGCAGCGTGCGCGGCGGCGCGGCGGCGGCATCGGTCGAGGCGGAGGTGCTCGATGCGTTCATCGCGCAGCACTATCTCGGCAACCGCGTGCCGCCGGTGCTTGTCGTCAGCCACGCGCCCGCGAGCCGCGACCTGCTCGAGCTGCTGTCCGAACAGGCCGGCCACAAGGTGTCGCTGGTGCGGCAGCCGCAGGGGCAGCGGCGCGCGTGGCTGTCGATGGCCGAACAGAATGCGCAGATCGCGCTGATGCGGCTGCTGTCCGAGCAGGGCTCGCAGCAGGCGCGTACGCGCTCGCTGGCGGAAACGCTCGGTTACGACATCGACGATCTCGCGACGCTGCGGATCGAATGCTTCGACATCAGCCACACGATGGGCGAGGCCACGCAGGCGTCGTGCGTCGTCTACCATCATCACAAGATGCAGTCGGGCGAGTACCGCCGCTACAACATCACGGGCATTACGCCGGGCGACGATTACGCGGCGATGCGGCAGGTGCTCACGCGCCGCTACGAGAAGATGGTCGAGCAGGCCGCGCAGGCGGCCGCGGTGGATGAAGCGGCCGGCATCGACGGCGAATCGACGCGCCAGGCCGAGGCGTCGAGCCTGCTGCCGAACATCGTGCTGATCGACGGCGGCAAGGGTCAGGTCGAAATCGCGCGCCAGGTGTTCACCGAGCTGGGGCTCGACACGTCCATGCTGGTCGGCGTCGCGAAGGGCGAGGGGCGCAAGGTCGGCCTCGAGACGCTCGTGTTCGCGGACGGCCGCACGCCGCTCGAACTCGGCAAGGAGAGTGCCGCGCTGATGCTCGTCGCGCAGATCCGCGACGAGGCGCACCGCTTCGCGATCACCGGCATGCGGGCGAAGCGGGCGAAGGCGCGCCAGACGTCGCGGCTCGAGGAACTCGAGGGCGTTGGCGCGAAACGCCGGCAGCGGCTGCTCGCGCGGTTCGGCGGATTGCGCGGCGTGGTGGCCGCGAGCGTCGAGGAACTCGCGAGCGTCGAGGGCATCTCGCACGCGCTCGCCGAACAGATCTACAAGCAGCTTCACTGACGCGCCCGTGCGGCCGGGCTGCCTCGCCAGCGTTCTTGTGGCAGGCCGGTCGACACGGCACAATTGCGAATCCTTTACTGTCCCGCATGCCATGCCGTTCAATTTCCCGATTTTCCTGACGTGGGTACGGATCGTGCTGATTCCGCTCGTCGTCGGCGTGTTCTACCTGCCGGACACGGTGATGGGCGGCGCGCACCGCAATCTCGCGGCGGCGGCGATCTTCATCCTCGCGGCGCTGACCGACTGGTTCGACGGTTATCTCGCACGCAAGTGGAACCAGACCTCGTCGTTCGGCGCCTTTCTCGATCCGGTGGCGGACAAGCTGATGGTGACGGCCGCGCTGCTGATCCTCGTGCAGATTTCGCGGGTCGATGCGGCGATCGCGCTGGTGATCGTCGGCCGCGAGATCGCGATCTCGGCGCTGCGCGAGTGGATGGCGCAGATCGGCGCATCGAAGAGCGTCGCGGTGAACCAGCTCGGCAAGTTCAAGACCGCATGCCAGATGGTCGCGATCCCGATGCTGCTGTTCTACGGGCCGCTGCCGCTCGGCGTCGTGACGATCGACACGCGCGTGTGGGGTGAGTGGCTGATGTATCTCGCGGCGGTGCTGACGATCTGGTCGATGCTTTACTACATGAAGCTCGCGTGGCCGCAGATCCGTGAGCGCGGCGGTGCGTGAGACGTGCGTCTCGCGTTCGGTCGAGGCGGTTTTTGTAAAAAGGGCTGGAAAAGCCCTTGACACACGAATGTGCCTTCGACATAATCTCGCTTCTCCGCTGCACGACGAAGTAAGCGTGTGACGGGGAAGCAGCAGTAGCGTAGCGATACGCGGGAGTAGCTCAGTTGGTAGAGCGCAACCTTGCCAAGGTTGAGGTCGCGAGTTCGAGACTCGTCTCCCGCTCCAGATTTTTTCTGGCAGCGCGTTGGTTGGCGAAGCGCTGCAGATGCAGGACCCATGCGGGAGTAGCTCAGTTGGTAGAGCGCAACCTTGCCAAGGTTGAGGTCGCGAGTTCGAGACTCGTCTCCCGCTCCAGATTTTTCTGGCAGCGTGTTGGTCGGCGAAGCGCTGCAGGTGCAGGACAATGCGGGAGTAGCTCAGTTGGTAGAGCGCAACCTTGCCAAGGTTGAGGTCGCGAGTTCGAGACTCGTCTCCCGCTCCAAGTAATGGGGAAGCCAAGCTTCCCTTTTTATTTGATGGACTTCCGGTCCTCGAATAGAAATCTGTCGCTTGCCTCACGGCATCCGGACAGTCCGCTTTTGGCGCGATAGCAAAGCGGTTATGCAGCGGCCTGCAAAGCCGTTTAGGCCGGTTCGACTCCGGCTCGCGCCTCCAGGTAGGAAGAGAAAAAGCCCCGCTTCGGCGGGGCTTTTCTTTTTTCTGCATCGTTTGCCGGCCGCCGTACGGGATGCATGCGACGGCCTCCGCGCAATCAGCCATCCACCGGCTGCGCGGGCGTATCGAGCTTCAACTGATAGAACGCCGCGTCGAGCCAGCGGCCGAACTTGAATCCCGCCTCCGTGATCGTGCCCGAGTGCACGAATCCCAGTTTCGTATGCAGTGCGATGCTTCCGGCATTGGTCGCGTCGATGCAGCCGACCAGCACGTGCACCTGCGCGTCGCGCGCACGACGGACGACTTCGCGCAGCAGCAGTTCGCCGAGCCCGCGGCCGCGCTGGTCGCTGCGCACGTAGACGCTGTGTTCCACCGTGTACTTGAACGCAGGGAACGCACGGAACGTGCCCCAGCTCGCGAAGCCGAGCAGCGTGCCCGATGCGTCGACGGCGCCGACGACCGGAAACCCGCCCGCGCGTTTCGTCGCGAACCACGTGACCATCGCTTCCGGCGGGCGCGGCCGGTAGTCGTACAGCGCGGTCGAATTCGCGATCGCGTCGTTCAGGATCTCGAGGATGGCCGCTGCGTGCTCGGCCTCGCTGCAATCGATCAGGCGCACGTCGTCGTGCTGTTTCGGGGAATTCATACGGGTTCCTGGTGGGGTTGAACGGGGGCGTACACCCCACGCATGCGTTACGCGTTCCGCGCGCCGGCCGCGCCGGACGCATCGCAGATCACGACGACATAGCGCGCGGGATGCGGCGACGGATTGCTGAAGATCAGCGGCTGGTCGAGGCGCAGGGCCAGGCAGTCGCCTTCGTGAAGCGCGTGCAGCGCATCGCCGAGCGTGACGTCGACGCGGCCGCTGATGACCCACACCTGCTGATGCAGCACGCGCTCGCGTCCGCCGCTGTCGTACGCGACGCGCGCGCCGGGCGGGAAATCGACCTCGACGAGCTGGATCGGCGACGGCCAGCCGGCCGGGGAGAGATTGCGCCGCACGTAGCCGGACGCCGGATCGCGCCACTCGGCCTGCTGCGCGCGCCGGGCCAGCGGCTGCGCGGGCGCGTCGTCCCGGTCGCCGCCGAACAACCCGGCCAGCGAGATGCCGAGGCCGGCCGCGAGCTTGTCGAGCACGACGGCCGTCGGGCTGGCCGACGCGCGTTCGATGAGCGAGATCATCGAACGGCTGACGCCGGAACGCGCGGCCAGCGCATCGAGCGTGTAGCCTCGAACGGTGCGCAGTTCGCGCACGCGCCGTGCGATGCGCTCGTTGATGCCGCTGTCGTCGGCCGCGGTGATCGTGGATTCTTTCATGATGGATTGATTTTCCAGCAAACTGGAATTTGATGTCAACGGCATTTGCCGCAGCCGACAGAGAGGGGAGCGGGATTCGGGCAGCTTGCCCGGCGCGCGTGCGCAGCGTAATATACGAAATAGCTACGTTTCGTTTAATTGGGGATATATGGGCATCATCAAGATTTCCGAGCACATGCATGAACGGCTGCGCTCGACGAGCACGGCGCTGAGCCGTTCGATCAATGCGCAGGCCGAACATTGGTTGCGCGTCGGAATGCTGGCGGAACTCAACCCGGCGCTGTCCTACGGCGACATCTGCAAGATGTTGATCGAGGCCGAGGCGCGGGGCGGCGACGTGGGGCCGGCGGAACCGGTCGCGTCGCAGATCGAGCAGGTGGCGTAATGGCGAGGCGAGAAATCCCGATCCGCGGGGCCGCGGAAATCGCGAAGTCGCGCGAAGCCGCGAAGCTCGCGTCGCAGGTGCTGACGATGATCACCGAGCACGTGAAGCCGGGCGTGACCACCGACGAGCTCGACGCACGCTGCCGCGAATACATCGTCGACGAACTCGGCGCGATTCCCGCGAACATCGGTTATCACGGTTATCCGAAGACGCTGTGCACGTCGGTCAACCATGTGGTCTGTCACGGCATTCCGACCTCGCGGCCGATGCGCGACGGCGACATCGTGAACCTCGACATCGCGGTGATCAAGGACGGCTGGTTCGGCGATACGAGCCGCATGTATTTCGTCGGCGAGCCGAACGAGCTGGCGCGGCGCCTCGTCGCGGCCACCTACGAGGCGATGCACGCGGGCATCCGCGCGGTGCGTCCGGGCGCGACGCTCGGCGACGTCGGTTACGCGATCCAGCAGGTCGCGCATCGCGAAGGGTTCAGCGTCGTGCGCGAGTATTGCGGGCACGGCATCGGCGATGTCTATCACGACGAGCCGCAGGTGCTGCATTACGGCCGCCCGGGCACCGGCGTGCCGCTGCGGCCGGGGATGATCTTCACGATCGAGCCGATGCTCAACGCGGGCAAGCGCGACACGCGCGTGCTGGCCGACGGCTGGACGGTCGTCACGAAGGACCATTCGTTGTCCGCGCAATGGGAGCACATGGTCGTGGTGACGGAAACGGGCTTCGAGGTGCTGACCGAGGACGCGAAGCCGCAGGCGTTCGCGGCGCTGTCGGGCACGCACGCGGCCTGACAGCGGCCGTGCGCCGCGTATGACGAGGCGCGGCACTGCAATGAAACGGGCCCTTTCGCGGGGCCCGTTCCGTTTGCGGCAACCGGCCGGCGAGGCTCAGCCGCGCGCCTTCTGCCACGCGTGTTCGACGAACACGCGGCACAGCGCTTCCATGCCCTTGCGATCTTCGTCGTCGAAGCGCGCGGCGACCGGGCTGTCGACGTCCCACACGCCGATCAGCGTGCCGTCGCCGGCCACCAGCGGGACGACGATTTCCGATTCCGAGGCCGCGTCACACGCGATATGGCCGGGAAACTCATGCACGTCGCGCACGACCTGCGTCTCGCGCGTCTGCGCGGCGGTGCCGCACACGCCCTTGCCGAGCGCGATGCGCACGCACGCGGGCTTGCCCTGGAACGGGCCGACGACGAGTTCGGTCCCGTCGAAGAAGTAGAAGCCCGCCCAGTTGAGACGATCGAGCGCGTGATAGACGAGCGCGGAGAAATTCGCCGCGTTGGCCGTCAGGTCGCGTTCGGACTCGACGAGCGCGCGTGCCTGCTCGACGAGCGTCGCGTATTGATCGGCCTTGGAGGCGTTGGGGTCGTTGGACAGCGTGAACATGGCGGGAAAGCGATAAGGGTTGTGAAAAGACGCGTGGCGCGTACCGCAGTCTACGGCACGCACGTGCGGTCTGCAGCGCTCAGTCGGGCTCGAGTTCGGCAAACCGCTCGGCCAGGAAGTCGAGCAGCGCGCGCACCGCGGGCAGCAGCCCGCGGCGCGACGCGAACACCGCGTGCACGATCTCGCGGCGCGGCGCCCAGTCCGGCAGCACGGTGACCAGTTCGCCGCGCGCGACTTCGTCGCGGACCATCATCGTCGGCAACTGCACGACCCCGACCCCCGCGACGGCCGCCGCGCGCAGCGCGAGCATGCCGCCCGTCACGAGGCGCGGCTGGTGATGGATTTCCGCGTGCGCGCCGTCGGGCCCGCGCAGCCGCCACACGTGGGTGGACTGCGGCACGCCGTGGTCGAGGCTCGGCAGGCGGGCGAGATCGGCGGGAACGGCCGGCGCGCCGCGCTCGCGCAGCAGCGCGGGGCTCGCGACGAGGCACTGGCCGCGCTCGGCCAGCACGCGCAGCGCGAGATCGCTGTCTTCGAGCGGCGGCGGGCGCACGCGGATCGCGACGTCGATTCCTTCGCCGACCACGTCGACGCGACGGTTGGTTGCTTCCAGATGAATGTCGACGCGCGGACACGCGGCCATGAACGCGGCAATCATCGTCCCGACCAGCGAATCGAGCAGCACGACCGGGCAGCTGACCCGCACGATGCCGCGCGGCTCCTCGTGCAGCAGCGCGATCGCCTCGTCGGCCGCGTCGGCCTCGACGAGCATCGCGCGGCAATGCGCGTAGTACGTCTGGCCGACGTCGGTGACCGTGAAGCGGCGCGTCGAACGCTGGATCAGCCGCATCCCGAGCCGTGCCTCGAGCAGCGCGACGCGGCGGCTCAGTTTCGATTTCGGCATGTCCAGCGCACGCCCGGCCGGCGCGAAGCCGCCGTGTTCGACGACCTGCACGAAGTAGTAGAGATCGTTCAGATCCCGTGCTTTATCGTTCATGAAATAGAACGCTGAGTGCGATTTCGGCAGTCTACCGGATCGATCGTTCCACCACTATATTGCTACTCATGGATGCGAAACACGTGTTTCGCCGCAATTTGGAGAAGGGCCATGAAGAAGATCCAGGGTGTGTACAGTGCGCCGCGCGGACATTGGGTCGGCGACGGTTTCCCGGTGCGTTCGATGTTCAGCTACCAGTCCCACGGCGCGCACCTGAGCCCGTTCCTGCTGCTCGACTACGCCGGCCCCGCGACGTTCGAGCCGGGCTCGGTTTCGGCGCCGCGCGGGGTCGGCCAGCATCCGCACCGCGGGTTCGAAACGGTGACGATCGTCTATGACGGCGAAGTCGCGCACCGCGATTCGACCGGCGCGGGCGGCACGATCGGCCCGGGCGACGTGCAGTGGATGACGGCCGCGAGCGGGATCCTGCACGAGGAATTCCACTCGGAGGCGTTCACGAAGCGGGGCGGCCCGCTCGAGATGGTGCAGCTGTGGGTGAACCTGCCCGCCGCCGACAAGATGGGCGCGCCCGGCTATCAGACGCTGCTGAACGCGGACATTCCCGTGGTCGAGCTGCCGGACGGCGCCGGGCGTGCGCGGATCATCGCCGGCGAACTCGACGGGCGGCGCGGCCCGGCCCGCACGCACACGCCGATCGACGTGTGGGACGTGCGGCTCGTGGCCGGCGGCCACGCGCGGTTCCCGATCGCCGAAGGGCGCACGCTCGCGGTGGTCGTGCTGAGCGGCACCGTGCAGGTGAACGGCGAGACGGTCGCGCGCGAAGCGCAGTTCGTGCAACTCGGCCGCGACGGCAGCGACGTCGAGATCGAAGCGAACGGCGACGCGAAGCTGCTGATCCTGAGCGGCGAGCCGATCGACGAGCCGGTCGTCGGCTATGGTCCGTTCGTGATGAACTCGCAAGCGGAGATCCGTACCGCGATCGAGGACTTCAACGGCGGCCGCTTCGGCCAGATGCCGGCATGACAGTCGTGACGGCATGACGGACAGGCCCCGCGCAATGCGGGGCTTTTTTTTCGCGCGCGGGCAGGCGGTCGTGCGCGACAGGCGCTTCGAGGCATAATCGACGGTTGTCGCGCGCCGGCCGGCGCGCCCGAATCAGGACCGTACATGAACGCATCCGCCGCATCTCCGAGCGCTGCCGATCTCGACTGGCGCTGGAAATCCTTCGACGCGCTGACGGCGCGCGAAGTCTATTCGATCCTCGAGGCGCGCAGCGCCGTGTTCGTCGTCGAGCAGAACTGCGTGTATCGCGATATCGACGATGCGGACCAGGCCGCATGGCACCTCGCCGCGTTCGATCCGGCCGGCCGCCTGGCCGGCTATCTGCGCGTGCTGCTGCCCGATGCGCAGCATACCGACGTGCGTATCGGCCGCGTGCTGACGACCGCCGCGTTTCGTGGTGCGGGCCTCGGCAACGGGCTGCTGTCGCGCGCGCTCGAGCACATCCGCGCGCAATGGCCGGATACGCCGGTGAGCCTGCACGCGCAGGCTCACTTGCAGCGTTTCTACGGGGCGTTCGGCTTCACGCCGAGTTCGGACGTGCATGACGAGGACGGCATCCCGCACGTGTGGATGAGCAGCGCGCGCGCATGACGCGCAGCGGTCAGTGCGCGGCGCGGGGCACCGGCGGCTTGTCCGCGTGCCGCGCCGCGCGTTCGCCGATCAGGCGGCCGCGCGCGGAGAGCCGCAGCCAGTGCCGCAGCGCGATCAGCGCGCCGATCACGCTCATCATCGAGCCGGGAATCCACAGCAGCAGCCCGCCGATCTGCTGATCGCGCAGCGGGCTCAGCCACGTGAAGGCACGGCCGCAGATCGAGTAGATCGGATACAACTCGTGCGGCGTGAAGAAGATCAGCGCGCCGAGCGCGATCTGCGGCGGGATCGCCGCGACGACGATCAGGATCCGGCGCCCCGGCGACAGCCGCGCGGGCGGCGCGGGCCGCGGATCGACGACGAGCCACCAGAACAGCAGCCCGTCGATCACCATGCTCCAGTTCATCACGCGATAGAGCCGCCAGTCGAGCATCGCGATGAAGTGGATCGGCGAGAGCAGCCAGAAATAGATCAGCCCGACGAACAGCACGACCGCGACGACCGGATGGAACACCACGTCGAGCGTGGCCCGGACGGGCGCCCACGCGAGCGCGGGGCGCACGAAGCGCTGTCGCCAGCGGAACGGGATGCCCGCGCGGATCGCCGCGCCCGGATACGACAGCGCGATGAAGAACGGCCCGAGGTGGTGCAGCACGAGATGCTGCGCGCGATGCATGAAGAACTCGTGCTCGAAGAAATAGTCGAGCCGCGTATGCAGCGCGATGTAGAGCGCCGTCAGCCCGAACCAGAACGAGAACTGCCGCAGCGGCGACACCTTCGCCTTCTTCACGCCGCGCGCGAACAGCACGGCCGCCGTCAGCACCGCGATGACGACCGTCGGCGACGGCTCCCACGGGTCGAGCCAGTACAGGAGGTTCATTGCGCGCGGATCACTTCGCCTGGGCCGGCGACTTCACGGCAAACGGTGCGTCGACCGTTTCGCCGTCGGAGAATTTCAGGCGCAGGTGCACGGTGTCGCCCGGCTTGATCGCGTGCTTCGGTTCCTCGAGCATGAAGTGATAGCCGCCCGGTGCGATGTCGACCTTGCCGCGCGCGGGGATCGTCAGCTTGTCGACCATTTCCATCTTCTGCGTCGAGCCGTTCGACACGGTCTGGTGCAGCATGGCCATCCCGTAGTCGGGGCTGTCGACGTCGACGAGATCGACCGGCTTGTCGCTCGTGTTCACGAGCGTCACGTAGCCGCCCGCGGGCAGCTTGTTCGGCAGCCAGCGCACCCACGCGCCCTGCGCGGTGATCGCGCCGGCGGCATAGGCCTGGGCGCCGGTGCACAGCGCGGCGAGGAGGGCGAACGTCTTGAAGGTCGTCTTCGTGTTCATGGCGGAATTCAGGTCGTGGAGGCGGTGTCGATGATCCGGCGCACATCGGCGGCGATGGCGTCGGGCGAATCGCGATCGGTCGCGAGCAGGCGCGCGCGGCCGGTTGCGTCGAAGATGTAGACGGCCGAGCTGTGCGTGACTTCGTAGCCGCCGGACGGATCGCGTTTTTCCATCTGGTACGCGACGCGATAGCGTTTCGCGAGCGATTCGATCTGGCCGTCGGTGCCGGTCAGGCCGCGCGCGTGCGCGGCGTCGAACGCGGCGACGTACGACTGCATCATCTGCGGCGTGTCGCGCGCGGGATCGACCGATACGAACAGGATGCGCACGTCGTTGGCCCGCGGGCCGAGCTTGCCGAGCACTTCCATCAGCCGCGCCATCGTTTCGGGGCAGACATCGGGGCAGTGCGTGTAACCGAAGTAGACGAGCGCGACGCGGCCGCGGAACGCATCGGCGTCAACGGGACGGCCGTCACCGCCCGTCAGCGTGAACGACAGGTCGGGCAGGTGACCGGTGACGTTGGTCAGGTTCCAGCGCGGCTCGTCGTGCGTGCACGCGGCGAGCGTCACGGCGGCGGCGAGGGCCGCGGCCGTGCGGATGAGGCGGGGGAGGCGCCACGGCGGCGCGGGACGGGCAGACGACATCCTGGGGCTCGATCGGTCGGAAAAGTGGCCGGCCGGCGGTGATGCCAGGCGTCGCGCGGCAGGCGGTTGCGACTGTAGCGCAATTCGCGCGCCCGCGTCCTTTCGAAACCCGTACGGGGCGAGCGAGCGGGGCAATATGTCGCAGTTGACGCAAGCGGCGGCGCGCGGCAGGCGACGTACCGGTTTCGCCCATCTCGGTGCGCAGGCGCGGTAAGATGCGCACAATTCCATTCGCGCAGCGGCGGCCCGTGGTTGCCGGCCGACCCTCAGACTATCGAATCGATGCAATCCGTTCCGGCTTCCCTGTCCCTGACCGATACCGCGTTCTTCTTCGACTTCGACGGCACGCTCGTCGAACTCGCGCCCACCCCCGACAGCATCCACGTTCCGCCGTCGCTGCTGACGCTGCTGGACGCGTTGCGCCGCCGCTCGCACGGGGCGGTCGCGATCGTGTCGGGGCGCGGCATCGACAACCTCGACACGTTCCTGCAGATGCCCGGCCTGCCGATCGCGGGCCTGCACGGGGCGGAGCGCCGCGATGCGAATGGCGACACGCAGCGCATCGGCTTCAACGACGAACGCCTGTTGCGCATCGAGCGCGAGCTTGCGGGTGTCGTCGACCGTCATCCGGGCATGCTGCTCGAAATCAAGGGCGCGGCCGTCGCGCTGCACTTTCGCAATGCGCCCGAGCGCGAGGCGGTCGCGCGCGAAGCGGCCGAGCGTCTCGTGGCCGACTATGCCGATGCATACGTGCTGCAGCCCGGCAAGATGGTGTTCGAGATCAAGCCGAAGGGCGTCGACAAGGGGCGTGCGCTGGCGGCGTTCCTCGACGAACCGCCGTTCGCGGGGCGCATGCCGCTGTTCGCGGGCGACGACCTGACCGACGAGAAGGGCTTCGCGGTGGTCAACGCGCGCGGCGGCCTGTCGATCAAGGTCGGCGCGGGCGAGACCTCGGCCCGCGCGCGGCTCGATTCGGTCGACGCGCTGCATGAGCAGATCGCGCGCTGGCTCGGCACGGGGCAGCCGCACGCATGAGCCGGCTCATCATCGTTTCAAACCGCGTCGCACCGATTTCGGAAGGCGAACCGGCGGCGGGCGGCCTGGCGATCGGCGTCTATGACGCGCTGAAGGAGACGGGCGGCATGTGGTTCGGCTGGAGCGGCGAGGTCGTCGCATCCGGCGCGCCGCAGCCGCAGATCCGCATCGAGGAGCGCGGGCCCGTGACGTTCGCGACCGTCGGGCTGTCGCGCCGCGATTACGACCAGTACTACCGGGGTTTCTCGAACGCCACGTTGTGGCCCGCGTTTCATTACCGTGCGGACCTGATCCAGTACGACCGCCACGAATTCGACGGCTATCGTCGCGTCAACGTGTGGCTCGCGCAGCAGCTCGTGCCGCTGCTGCAGGACGACGACGTGATCTGGGTGCACGACTATCACCTGATTCCGTTCGCGCGCGCGCTGCGCGAGGCCGGCGTGAAGAACCGGATCGGCTTCTTCCTGCATATCCCGTTTCCGGCCGCGCAGGTGCTCGTCAACGTGCCGCCGCATCGCGAACTCGTCGAGTCGCTGTGCGCGTTCGACCTGCTCGGCTTCCAGACCGAACCCGACTTGCGCGCGTTCTGCGACTACGTCGAGTTCGAGGCGGGGGGCGACGTCGAGCGCGACGGGCACAACACCGTGCGCGTGCGCGCGTTCGGCCAGACGCTGCGTGCGGCTGCCTATCCGATCGGCGTCTATCCGGACGAGATCGCGTCGCTCGCGCAGGCGGGCGAACACGGCAAGGCCGTGCGCACGCTCGCGACGTCGCTGCGCGGGCGGCAGCTGATCATGAGCGTCGACCGGCTCGATTATTCGAAGGGGCTCGTCGAGCGCTTCCGGGCATTCGAGAAGCTGCTCGAGCACCAGGCGTCGATCCGCAACCGCGTGTCGTTCCTGCAGATCGCGCCGTCGACGCGTGCGGACCTGCGCGCGTACCAGGATATCCGGCTGCAGCTCGAAGCGGAGTCGGGGCGCATCAACGGGCGCTACGCGGAGCTCGACTGGGCACCGATCCTCTACATTCACCGCCAGTACGACCGGCAGGTGCTGGCCGCGCTGTACCGGCTCGCGCGCGTGGGCTTCGTGACGCCGCTGCGCGACGGGATGAATCTGGTCGCGAAGGAATACGTGTCCGCACAGAATCCGGACGATCCGGGCGTGCTCGTGCTGTCGCGTTTCGCGGGCGCCGCGCGCGAGCTGACGGGCGCGCTGATCGTCAATCCGATCGACATCGACGGGATGGCCGATGCGCTGTCGCAGGCGCTGACGATGCCGCTCGCCGAGCGGCGCGCACGCTATACGGACATGATCGCGCAGCTGCGCGAGAACAACGTGTCGGTGTGGCGCGACAACTTCCTGCGCGACCTGCAGCACGCCTGACCGGCCGTTTCCGCGCCAATGAAAAAAGCCGCGGTGCGTGATGCACCGCGGCTTTTTTGTCGGCTGGCGGGGGCGCGTCAGGCCACGCGCTCGCCGGTCGGGGTGTTGCCGTCGTGCGCCGGGTGATGGCGGCCGTGCTGTTTCGCGAGCAGGTCGCGGTACAGGCCGGGGCGATTGCGCAGCACCTCGGGCGGGCCGTCGTCGATCACCTTGCCGTTGTTCATCACGATGATCCGGTCGAAGTTGCGCAGCGTCGACAGGCGGTGCGCGATCGCGATCACCGTGCGGCCGACCATCAGGCGGTCGAGCGCGCTCTGGATCGCTTCCTCGGACGCGCTGTCGAGCGCCGACGTCGCTTCGTCGAGCAGCAGGATCGGCGCGTTCTTCAGGATCGCGCGCGCGATCGCGATGCGCTGGCGCTGGCCCCCCGACAGCTTGACGCCGCGGTCGCCGACGATCGTGTCATAGCCTTCCGGCATCGCCTCGATGAACTCCGCGCAACGCGCGTCGCGCGCGGCGGCGAGCACTTCGTCGCGGGTCGCGTCGGGTCGGCCGTACGCGATGTTGTCGTAGATCGTCCGGTGCAGCAGCGAGATGTCCTGCGGCACGAGCGCGATCGCATGGCGCAGGCTGTCCTGCGTGATCGCCTTCACGTCCTGGCCGTCGACCTTCACGACGCCGTCCTGCGTGTCGTAGAAGCGCTGCAGCAGCGCGAGCACGGTCGACTTGCCGGCGCCCGACTTGCCGATCAGGCCGACGCGCTGGCCCGGTTCGATATGGAGATCGAAGTGGTCGAGGATCGCGCGGCGGTGCGGATACGCGAACGTCACGCGCTCGAAGTCGACGCGGCCGCCCGTGGCCGCCAGCGGCTGCGCGTCGGAGCGGTCGGGCATCCCGTGCGGTTCGAGCAGCGTCTTCACGGCTTCGGACAAGCGCGCGACGTGCTGCGTGACGTCGACGAGCGCGACCGCGAGGTCGCGCGTGCCGTGCAGGATCGTGAAGCCGAGCGAACTGACGAGCACGATGTCGCCCGACGTCGCGCGGCCCTGGTCCCACAGCCACAGCGCCCAGCCGAGCAGGCCGGCGGACAGCATCGCGGTGATCACCGCGTGCAGCAGGCGCAGCTTTTCGAGATAGAGCAGGCTTTGCTGGCGCGCGTCCATCTCGGCCTTGACCGTCGCGCCGAAGCGCTTCTGCTCGCGCAGCGTCATCCCGAACGCGCGCACGAGGCCCATGTTGCCGATCACGTCGACGAGTTCGCCGTCGACCGCCGCGGCCTTCGCCGCGAACGCATGGTGACGGGCCGAGCCGCGGCCGGCGAGCTTGAACAGGATGATGGACAGCACGGCCGAACAGCCGAGCAGGCCGGCGGCCATCAGCGGATTGACGACGATGATCATCAGGATCGCGCCCATTACCGCGATGCACGGCGGCAGCACGTTCCACGCCATCGTGTTCTCGGACGTATACACCGCGTTCGACGTGGCCGTGATGCGGCTCGCGAGCGTGCCCGGCTGCTTCTCCGAGTAATACGTCGGCGAATGGCCGATCAGGTACTGAAACAGGTCGCGCCGCAGGTCGCCGGTCACGGCGACGAACGTGTGCGCGGCGACCCAGCCGCCGACGCGCCACAGCAGGTTGTCGGCCGCGATCAGCCCGACGAGCAGCGCGAACGCGCTCCACAGCGGACCCGGGTGATGGCGCCCGGTCGCGAGCACGTCGATCAGGTGCTTGATCGCATATTGCGAACCGAGCGCGCAGCCGACGGCGGCCAGCACGCTGAAGAGCACGATGAGGTGCGCGACGGGGTGGAGGCGGATGTAGCGGAACAGGAACGCGATCGGCCGGTGCGCGTAGCTCGACAGCTTCGCGTTGTGGGCGTTGCGCTGGGCAGGGGTGAGATATTCCAAAATATGCGTGCGGTGATTCGGTGATTGAGCGTGGCGGCTGGATCGCATGCCGGCGTTCGCCCGGACTGAATAATCCGGCATTGTAAACAAGGCCGTGCGTCGCGCTGCGCGAATCTTGCCTTGGCCAGGGGCTCGCGGTCGATTTTGAGATAAAATCCGGCATCCCGTCCTGCCTCGTGTGCCGAATCACGCTGCCGGCAGCCACGGGTGACGAGGATCGCCAAAGGGCCTTCCACTCTAGAACGGACACCCGAGTCCGCGGGTTGCAAAGTGTTGCGCCTTTGTAACAAAGTAAAGTGTTTGAAATGTTGTGCGCCGTATCGGGATTAACCCTAGATAATCGGCTCCGGGTTCGATTCCAGGTTTTTTTACGAACCCCTGTCAACGGGTCTTCGTTTCAAACGTTCTATGCCTGTCGCGTCGCCGACGCTCCTTGAGCAGCGCGGGTTCGACGCCCCCGGCAGGCTGATTCGTCCGATGGTTCGGATGAAAAGCATCCAGCCCGGACCGCCGGCAGGTTGCCGACCCATACCTGGTTTTTAGCCGATTTTTTAGGAGTTACGCATGCGAATCGCCCAAATCGCTCCGTTGCATGAAGCGGTACCCCCGAAACTGTACGGTGGTACCGAGCGAGTGGTGTCCTACCTCACCGAAGCACTCGTCGAGATGGGGCATGACGTCACGCTCTTCGCGAGCGGCGATTCGCAAACCTCCGCGAAGCTCGAAGCGTGCTGGCCGCAGGCGCTGCGCCTCGACCCGACGATCCGCGACGTGATGGCCCCGCACATGCTGCTCCTCGAGCAGGTGCGCCGCCGTGCGGAAGAGTTCGACGTCCTGCACTGCCACATCGACTACTACCCGTTCTCGCTGTTCTCGCGCCAGCCGGTCCCGCATCTGACGACGATGCACGGCCGTCTCGACCTGCCGGAACTGCAGCCGATCTTCAATGCATTCAGCGACGTGCCGGTCGTGTCGATCTCCGACAACCAGCGCATCCCGCTGCCGCAGGCGAACTGGCTGTCGACCGTCTACCACGGCCTGCCGGAAAACCTGCTGACGCCGATCCCGAACGTGAAGCCGAGCTACCTCGCGTTCCTGGGCCGCATCTCGCCGGAGAAGCGCGTCGACACGGCAATCCGCATCGCCGAGCAGGCCGGCCTGCCGATCAAGATCGCCGCGAAGCTCGACAAGGCTGATCGCGCGTACTACGAAGAGAAGATCAAGCCGCTGTTCGCGCTGCCGCACGTCGAGTACATCGGCGAAATCAGCGAGGCCGAGAAGACCGAATTCCTCGGCAATGCACATGCGCTGCTGTTCCCGATCGACTGGCCGGAGCCTTTCGGCCTGGTGATGATCGAGGCGATGGCGTGTGGCACGCCGGTGATCGCGTTCAAGCGCGGCTCGGTGCCGGAAGTGATCGACAACGGCGTGTCGGGCTTCGTCGTCGAAGACGAACTGTCGGCCGTCGCGGCGCTCAAGCGCCTCGATACGCTGCCGCGCGAGAAGGTTCGCGCCGCGTTCGAAGCACGTTTCTCGTCGAAGGTGATGGCGCAGAATTACGTGAAGGGCTACGAGGAACTGCTGCGCCAGAAGCGCCGCACGGTGCTCCGCGAAGTCAACGCAAGCTGATCGCGGGCCGCCGCCGCGCTGCGGCGCGCGGCCGTCATCGACGCCCCGTCCGGGTTTCCGGCGGGGCGTTGTCACATCCGCGGCGCGGATGTGTTGTATTCTCGCCGCGCCCGGCGCCGCGAACGCCCCCCGAAGCGGCCCGGCACGCCATCCGGCCGTCTGTCCAGACGGTAATGTCCCTATAATGGCCGTGCCGTGAAATCCGGCCCTGTACGAATATCAAGAGGAGAGCAGTCTTGGCGAGAACGAAAACCACGCGCGCAGCGCCGGCCCCCGGCGCCGGTGTGATCTTCGCGTTGCGCGCGATCGGTCTCGTGCTGCTCGCGCGCTGGCTGTTCTCGATGTCCCAGATGGGCTATCGCTCGTCGCTGTCCGCGATGGTGTCGTCGCCGTGGGCGTTCGTCTACCTCGTGCTGATCTTCCTGCTGCTCGCGCTGCCTGGCGCCGTCGCGCGCGCCGAGCGGCCGTTCCATCCGCTGCCGCAGTGGCTGCGTCAGGCGCTGCGCGTCTTCGCGCTGATCGGTTTCCTGTTCGCCGTCTGGTCGATCGGCGCGTTCACGTGGGCGGCCGGCTGGCGCCGCGCGCTGCATGCGGTGACGGCGACCAACGGCTGGCTCGTCGCCGCGCCGGCGCTTTACGCGGCCATCGTCTGGATCTGCCGCCCGCGGCCGCTGTGGCGCACCAACGTGGCCGCCCGCCGCTTCGCGGTCGGCCGGTATGCGATTTCACTCGACGTGCTGACGCGTACCGCGATCGTCTGGATGGAAAGCCGCAAGGTTGGCCAGTACGACGCGCGTGAGCTGTCGGTGCGCTGGCCGGGCCGCAAGGCTGCCGCGCCGGGCGAGCAGGGCGCGGCGGACGGGCAGCCGGCAGTCGTGCCGCCGCGTCGCGGCAGCCTGTTCAATCGGCCCAAGGTCGAACTGCTGTGGGATTCGCCGGCGGCCGTCGGCCACAACCGGCAGATCGTGATGCGCGCGCCGCTCGCGACCGAAGGCGACCGCGTCGCGGTGCTCGCGCTCGACGCGGCGCTCAAGCAGATCGTCTGACAGGGCGGGGACGGCACGGGCAACCGGGCGATCCGGGCGCCCGGTTCGTTCCGCGTTCAGCGCACGAGGCAGGGGCGCTTGTTGTTGAACGTCCACCCCGGAATCAGGTACTGCATGGCTGCCGCGTCGTCGCGGGCGCCGAGGCCGTGCTGCTTGTACAGCTCGTGCGCGAGCGCGACCGCATCCATGTCGATGTCGATGCCCAGGCCCGGCCGCTTCGGCACCTCCACCAGCCCGTTCTCGATTTTCAGCGGCTCGCGCGTCAGCCGCTCGCCGTCCTGCCAGATCCAGTGCGTGTCGATCGCGGTGACCTGGCCCGGTGCGGCGGCCGCGACGTGCGTGAACATCGCGAGCGACACGTCGAAGTGGTTGTTCGAATGCGAGCCCCACGTGAGACCCCAGTCGCGGCACATCTGCGCGACGCGCACCGAACCCTGCATCGTCCAGAAGTGCGGGTCGGCGAGCGGGATGTCGACGGCCTGCAGCTGCACCGCGTGGCCCATCTGCCGCCAGTCGGTCGCGATCATGTTGGTCGCCGTCGGCAGCCCCGTCGCGCGGCGGAATTCGGCCATCACCTCGCGGCCCGAGTAACCGTTCTCCGCGCCGCACGGATCTTCCGCATACGCAAGCACGTGATGCTGATCGCGGCACAGCCGCACGGCTTCGTCGAGCGACCAGGCGCCGTTCGGGTCGAGCGTCACGCGCGCGTCGGGGAAGCGTTCGGCGAGCGCCGTCACGGCCTCGATCTCGCTCGCGCCTTCGAACACGCCGCCCTTCAGCTTGAAGTCGTTGAAGCCGTAGCGCGCATGCGCGGCCTCGGCGAGCCGCACGACGGCCTCGGGCGTCAGCGCGGCTTCGTCGCGCACGCGCGTCCAGTCGTCGGTCGCGCCGCTGCCGTCGCGATAGGCGAGCGCGGTTTTCGTGCGGTCGCCGATGTAGAACAGGTAGCCGAGCATTTCGACACGGTCGCGCTGCTGGCCTTCGCCGAGCAGCGCGGCGACCGGCACGCCGAGATGCTGGCCGAGCAGGTCGAGCAGCGCGGCCTCGAGCGCGGTGACCGCGTGGATCGTCGTGCGCAGGTCGAAGGTCTGCAGCCCGCGGCCGCTTGCATCGCGATCGGCGAAGGTGCGCCGCACGTCGTTGAGCACCGCGTGGTAGTTGCCGACCGGCTGGCCGACGACGAGCGCGCGCGCATCGTCGAGCGTGCGGCGGATGCTTTCGCCGCCCGGCACCTCGCCGACGCCGGTTCGGCCCGCGCTGTCCTTCAGGATCACGAGGTTGCGGGTGAAGAACGGACCATGCGCGCCGCTCAGGTTGAGCAGCATGCTGTCGTGGCCGGCGACCGGAATCGCTTGCAGGTCGACGATGCGCGGCGTGTCGTGGGAAGGCGAGGCAGTGACGGCGTTCATGGGCGGCGATGGCAGAAGAGTAGGCAATGCCGTGCGGCAAAAGCTTTGCCGCGCGCGGCGGGAGGTGCGATCATTCGACAACCGACGTGCGCGGCGCGCAAGGCCCGCATGTCGACAGCAACCCGGAACGGGGGTGGGAGCGACAACGAGACCAGCGGAGCGCGGAACGCGAATGCTGGCCGATCGTCAGGCACGAGACCAGGCGGCGCTGAAGTGCCGGCCCTGAGTCGACAGGAGATTCGCGCACCGATCATCAGTCGTCGGATGACTTGTGACGCAGTATAATGAATCATCGGCTTTCGCTCAAACCCCGCGTAAACCCTCGGCTCACATTACGATCATTCAAAAAGGAACCGGCCTCATGTCCGTGCCCACGCTTCCCGCAGCGCCGCGCCGTCGCGCACGCAGCCTCGCACAAGATGTCGTCGACGCGCTGACCGCGCAGATCGAAAACGGCACGCTGCGTCCCGGCGACAAGCTGCCGACCGAAACCGAAGTCATGGCGGCGCAGGGCGTGAGCCGCACGGTCGTGCGCGAGGCGATCTCGCGGATGCAGGCGAGCGGCCTGATCGAGACGCGCCACGGCATCGGCAGCTTCGTGCTGGAGCCGTCGCGCCGCCAGACGCTCGGCATCGATCCCGCGACGATCACGACGCTGCGCGACGTGCTCGCGGTGCTGGAACTGCGCATCAGCCTCGAGAGCGAGTGCGCGAGCCTGGCCGCGCAACGCGCGAACGATGCCGACCTCGCCGCGCTGCGGCGCGCGCTCGACGCAATCGCGACGGGCGCGGGCGGCGGCCGCGATACCGCGCAGCTCGACTTCCAGTTTCACCTGCAGATCGCGCAATCGACCGGCAACCGCTATTTCGTCGACATCATGACGCAGCTCGGCACCTCGATCATCCCGCGCACACGCGTGAATTCGGCGCGCTTCGCCGGCGACGACCTCGAGCGCTACGTCGGCCGGCTGAACCACGAGCACGAGGATATCTACGAGGCGATCGCGCGCCACGACCCCGAAGCCGCGCGCGCCGCGATGCGCACGCACCTCACGAACAGCCGCGAGCGGCTGCGCCGCGCGCACGAGGCGGCCGAGGCCGAAGCCGGCTGACCGTCGCGTCACGGGGCCCGCGTTGGCGTGGGCCCGGTCGAATCGCTTCAACATCAGTCGTCATACAAGATCGATGCGACGGCATCGATCCGCCCGGCCTGGCGGCGGGTTCGCCGCCAGACCGCCTGCATGACCGATCAGCCTCCCTTCGTCACGATCGTCTTCCACGCGCCGCTCTTCACCTGGTAGAGCGTCGACATCCCGCTCTTCAGCGAACCGTCGTTCGCGAACGAGATGCGGCCGGTGACGCCTTCGAAGTCGATCTTCTTCAGCGCCGGGCGATAGACCTTCGGGTCGGTCGAGCCAGCCGCCTGCATCGCCTTGATCGCGGCCCACGCCGCGTCATAGCCGAACTGCGCATACGACAGCACGTCGACGCCGAAGCGCTTCTTGAAGCGCTGTTCGAAATCCTTCCCCTGCGGCAGCTCGTCGAGCGGCTGGCCGTATTCCCACGCCATCGCCCCTTCGGCGGCCGGACCGGCGATCTTGATGAACTCGTTGTCCTTCACGCCGCCGCCGCCGACGAACTGCGCGTTCAGCCCGAGCTGGCGCATCTGCTTGATGAAGTTCGCGGCGAGCGAATCGAGGCCGCCGAAGAAGATCAGGTCGGGGTTCTTGCCTTTCAGGCTCGTGATCTGCGCGCGGAAGTCGACGGCCTGGTTGCTGGTGAACTCGCGGCCGATGATGTTCCCGCCGGCGGCCTTCGCGGCCTTCTCGAACTCGTCGGCCTCGCCCTGGCCGAACGCGGTGCGGTCGTCGATGATCGCGATGCGCTTCGCCTTCGTCACGTCGACCGCGTACTTGCCCGCGTTGCCGGCGTTCTGGCCGTCGGTCGCGATCACCATGAACATGTTCGCGAGCCCGCGCGACGTGAGTGTCGGGTTGGTCGCGGCCGGGTCGATCACCGGGATGCCGGCCTTGTCGTAGACGACCGATGCCGGAATCGTCGTCCCCGAGTTGAAGTGACCGACCACGACCGACACGTTCTGGTCGACGAGCGCCTGCGCGGCCTGCACGCCGATGCGCGGGTCGGCCTGATCGTCCTGCACGACGAGATTGAAGTGAGCCGGCTTGCCGGCGATCTGCACCTTCTGCGCGGCGGCATCGTCGAGCGCGAGCTGCACGCCGTTCTGCAGATCCTTGCCGTAGCCGGCGTTCACACCCGTGAGCGGTGCGGCGAAGCCGACCTTCACGTCGGTTGCGTCGGCAGCCTGGGCGGCCTGTTGCGAGAGGAGGGCCAGCGCGGATGCAATCGACACCGACAGCAGGGAATGACGGAATTTCATGTTGTTCCTCTTGTTCGACACCAGCGAGTGGGTACCGCGCGCGTCCGGGCGAGCCGGGCGCGTGCGACGGGCGGGCGGTTCGACCGCTTCTCGGAATCGGGCGGGGAGGTCGGCATCGCGATCTTCGGAACACGCCCCCGTCAGGCTCGGTGAAGAGCCCCGATTGTCTCGATATATAGGTCGCCGATATGCGCGGGTCTTGGCAATTTGCTGCGCATTCGATGCGGATTTGCGCATAGCTTCCGCGCGGGCAGGACCGGCCGGTATCCGGAGTTTCCCGTTGCGGACGGAAGGGGCGAAGAGGAGGGCAGGAGGAGGGGGCGAGACAAGGGCGCGAGACAAGGGCGCGGCACGGCCCGCCGGGGGCCGTGCCGCGCAAGCGATGCCGTCAGTCGGACAGCGCGTCCGATGCGGCCTCGGTGTCGTCGTGCGACGCGTGCGTGCGGATCAGCGGATCGCTGGTGCTCGGGCGGCCCGTTTCGACGTGGCCCGCGAAGCGGCGCAGGAAGCCGAGCAGCCGGCCGTCGCTGACGGTCAGGTCGTACCAGCCGTGGCTGCCGCGCAGATCCCAGTAGTCGTCGACGTGCGCGCCGGGCGCGAGGTCGAACGTGCGCGGGCGGCCATGACCATAGGCGTTCGTGACCTTGAGCCGCACGGCCTTGTGGCCGCGGTTCATCAGGCGCAGCGTGATGTTGCCGTTCGCGACGTCATAGCCGTAGATCACCTCGGGGTTCACGTTCGCGCTGCCCACGCCGGTCGCGAACGGGCCGCGGAAATGGCAGTAGAAGCCGTTCGGGCCGTACACGTCGAGGTCGTACAGGCCGAGCGATGCCGCCGCGCTCCACGTGTCGGCGACGCGTTTGCCGGCTTCGACCGTATACGCCCACGGGCCGTCCAGGCGGTTGCGCGACTGGACCTGGAACGCGGCGCCCGCGCGGCCGGTGTTCGCGAAGGTCAGCCGGAACTCGCCGTTGACGGATTCGACGCGGCCGTGCACGAACAGCTCGTACGGCAGCGCGCGCGCCGGACGCAGCCCGGCCTCCTGCTTCGGCAGCTTCTGCAGCACCGGCGGCACCGGGATGTAGTCGGGATGACGGTTGCGGTCGGGCGGCGCGTAGCCGCTCGTGTCGGGCAGCGTCGGCCAGCCGGCATCGGACGTCGCGAAGTCGAACGCGGCGGTCAGGTCGCCGCACACCGTACGGCGCCACGGCGACACGTTGGCGGCCGTGACCGGATATTGCGCGCCGAACCGTGCCTCGATGAATTGCAGCAGCGACGTGTGATCGAAGGTCTGCGAGCAGACCCAGCCGCCCTTGGTCCACGGCGACACGACGAGCATCGGCACGCGCGGCCCGAGCCCGTAAGGGCCGGCCATGTGCGACGCGTCGCCGGCGAACGCCTCGTTGGTCGTCGCGACCGTCGACAGCCCGTTGTCGCGCGACTGCGGCGCGAACGGCGGCGGCACGTGGTCGAAGAAGCCGTCGTTTTCGTCGTACGTGATGAACAGCGCGGTCTTGCTCCACACGTCGGGATTCGACACGAGCGTCTTCAGCACCTGCTCGATGTACCACGCGCCGTAGTTCGCGGGCCAGTTCGGGTGCTCGGAATAGGCTTCCGGCGCGCAGATCCACGACACCTGCGGCAGCGTGCCGTTCTTCACGTCCTGCTGCAGCACGTCGAACAGCGTGCCGCCCGCGCTGATGTTGGTGCCGGTGCGCGCCTTGTCGTACAGCGGCGTGCCGGGCAGCGCGGTGCGGTACTGGTTGAAGTAGAGCAGCGCGTTGTCGCCGTAGTTGCCGATGTACGGGTTCTGCGTCCAGCCCCACGAGCCGTTCGCGTCGAGGCCCGTGCCGACGTCCTGGTAGATCTTCCACGACACGCCGGCCTGTTCGAGCACTTCCGGATAGGTCGTCCAGCCGTAGCCCTTTTCCTCGTTGCCGAGCACCGGGCCGCCGCCCGCGCCGTCGTTGCCGACGTAGCCCGTCCACATGTAGTAGCGGTTCGGGTCGGTCGAGCTCGGGATCGCGCAGTGGTAGGCATCGCAGATCGTGAACGCATCGGCGAGCTGGTAGTGGAACGGGATGTCGTCGCGCTTCAGGTACGCCATCGTCGTGGTGCCCTTGTTCGGCACCCACTGGTCGTAGCGGCCCTTGTTCCATGCGGCGTGCATGTCCTGCCAGCCGTGCGGCAGGTCCTGCAGGAACTGCAGGCCGAGCTTGTCGGCGCCCGGATGGAACGGCAGCAGTTCGGCCGGACCGACCGGCTGGTGGAACACCGACTTGCCGTTCGCGAGACGTAGCGGGCGCGGGTCGCCAAAACCGCGGACACCGCGCATCGTGCCGAAGTAATGGTCGAACGAACGGTTCTCCTGCATCAGGATCACGATGTGTTCGATGTCGCGGATCGTGCCGGTGCGGCGGTTCGCGGGAATCGCGAGCGCATCGCGGATCACGGGCGGAAACAGGTTCAGCGCGGCGGCGCCGGCAGTGCCGGCGGCGACGCGCAGGAAGTCACGACGGTTCGATCGGGTCATGGTCGTTATCGTGCGTTAAAGGGGGAAGCCGATTGGCGGGACCTGCTGGAAGGGCGCGCTCCGGGGCGCAGGATGCGGCTGCGCGGGTTCGTGCCGCCGCGAGCATAGCGAGAAATCGGTGTCATTCATGTGAAGTCCGGAAACGTTTGCAGATGCGGTGAAACGACGGCGAAGCAGCATCGGGACACGGGGCGCCCGCGGTCGTGGCGCGGCAGGGGAAGCGGGCAAGCGGCGCAGGCGGCTCGCCGGTGAAGCGGAGCGGAGGGCGATGCGTCAGGCGTCGGTCACCCACGCGCCGAACCATTCGCTCGGGCGGGCGATCTCGTCCTGCGCGGCGACGAGTTCGAGTTCGTAGCGGCGCGCATCGTAGGTCGCCTTCACGACCGCATGCACGGCCGCGAGCGTGTGCTCGAACGCGGCGCGCACGGAGTCGCCACGCAGCCGGCGCGCGACGAAGATCGCGCTGGTCAGGTCGCCGACGCCGACCGGATGGCGCGGAAACGCGTACAGCGGGCGCTGGCCGATCCACGCTTCGGTTTCGGTGACGGCGAGCATGTTGAAACGGTCGGCCGGACTGTTGCGGTCGTGCAGGTGCTTGACGAGGATGATCCGCGGGCCGCGGCGGATCAGCGCGCGGCACGCGTCGACGGCTTCGGCGACGGTTTCGATGCGCCGCCCGGCGAGCTTCTGCAGTTCGGTGTGATTCGGCGACATGCCGTCCGCGAGCGCCGGCACCTCCTGCACGATGAACTCCTCGACGCCGGGCTCGGGCCGGATGCCGCCCGTCTGGCCCATCGCGGGATCGCAGAAGTACCACGCGTCCGGATTCATCGCCTTCACCGAGCGCACGATCTCGACGGCCGCGCGTGCTTGCGGCGGCGACCCGAGGAAGCCGGACAGCACGGCGTCGCAGCGCTTGAGCGCGCCGATCGCGGCGATGCCGTCGACGAGCTGTTCCATCTTCGCGGCATCGATCGCGCTGCCGGCCCAATGGCCGTACTGCATGTGATTCGACAACTGGACGGTGTTGAGCGGCCAGACGTTGACGCCGAGGCGCTGCATCGGGAACACGGCCGCACTGTTGCCGGCATGTCCGTAGATGACGTGCGACTGAATGCTGAGGACGTTTTTCATGGGAATCGCCTGCACGCGTTTCAGGGTCACGTCACACGATACCCGAGTTCGTCGCACGCGCGGAAGTCGCGTGGCCCCGGAGTGTTGCGCGCCGTCGTCACGCGAGCGCGTAGAATCGCGGGGCGCGCGGCGGCCCGGCTGCCCGCGCGCGTCTCCAATCTCCGTGATCGCCATGCTTTCGATTTGCAAGATGTTGTCTGTTGCGCGCGCCGCCGTGCTCGGCGCGGCCGCCGCCGCCGTGTGCGCCATGCCTGCGGCGGCCGTTGCCGCACCGTCCGCGGGCAACGACGGGCCCGTGTACGGCCCGCGCCTGGAAGGGTTCACGTATCCGGCGCCCGTGCACCTGTATACGTTCGTGTCGCAGCGCGAAACCCTCGAGATGGCGTTTCTCGATGTCCAGCCCGCCCACCCGAACGGTCGCACCGTCGTGCTGCTGCACGGGAAGAACTTCTGCGCGGCCACCTGGGAGGACACGATCGGCGTGTTGAGCCGTGCCGGCTACCGCGTGATCGCGCCGGACCAGATCGGCTTCTGCAAGTCGTCGAAGCCCGAGCGCTATCAGTACACGTTCCAGCAACTCGCGCGCAACACGCATGCGCTGCTCGAATCGGTGGGCGTGAAGTCGGCGACGATCGTCGGTCATTCGACCGGCGGGATGCTCGCGATCCGCTATGCGCTGATGTATCCGAAGGCGACCGACCAGCTCGTGCTCGTGAACCCGATCGGCCTCGAGGACTGGAAGGCGCTCGGCGTGCCGCCGCTGTCGGTCGACTACTGGTATGCGCGCGAGCAGAAGACGACGGCCGACGGCATCCGCCGCTACGAGCAGGGCACGTACTACGCGGGCAAGTGGTCGCCGTCGTACGAGCGCTGGGTGCAGATGCTGGCCGGCATGTATCGCGGCGCCGGCCGCGATGCGGTCGCGTGGAATTCCGCGCTGATCTACGACATGATCCTCACGCAGCCGGTGGTCTATGAACTCGGCGCGATCCGCGTGCCGACGCTGCTGATGATCGGCGACAAGGACACGACCGCGATCGGCAAGGACGTCGCGCCGCCCGACGTGCATGCGAAGCTCGGCCGCTATCCGGAACTCGCGAAGCGCACGCAGGCCGCGATCCCCGGCGCGCAGCTCGTCGAATTCCCGGCGCTCGGGCACGCGCCGCAGATCCAGGATCCGGACGCGTTCCACAAGGCGCTGCTCGACGGGCTGGAGGCCGTGCACCCGCAGTGACGCGGGGGCAGGGGCGCCGTCAGCGCGCCTCGTTCGCGAGCTCGTCGCGAATCTGCGCGGTCAGTTCGAACGAGCGCAGCCGCGCGGCGTGATCGTAGATCTGCGCGGTGACGATCAGCTCGTCGGCGCCGGTTTGCGCGATACGATCGCGCAGCTTGTCGCGCACCGTGTCGCGCGAGCCGACCGCCGCGAACGACAGCGAATGCGCGACGGTCGCGAGCTCGAGCTCGTTTGCCTCGAGCACGTCGACGGGCGGCGGCAGCTTGCCCGGCGTGCCGCGCCGCAGGTTGATGAACTGCTGCTGCAGCGACGTGAACAGGCGCCGTGCCTCGTCGTCGGTCTCCGCCGCGAACACGTTGACGCCGACCATCGCGTGCGGCTTCGGCCACGCGGCCGACGGCCGGTACTGCGCGCGATAGATCTCGAGCGCACGCATCAGGTAGTCCGGCGCGAAGTGCGACGCGAATGCGAACGGCAGCCCGAGCATCGCGGCGAGCTGTGCACTGAACAGACTCGAACCGAGCAGCCATACCGGCACGTCGAGCCCCGCGCCGGGCACCGCGCGCACGCGCTGGCCGGGCACCGGCTCCGCGAAGTAGCGCTGCAGCTCGGCGACGTCGTCCGGAAACGAGTCGGCGCTGCCGATCAGGTCGCGGCGCAGCGCGCGCGACGTGGTCTGGTCGGTGCCGGGCGCGCGGCCGAGGCCGAGGTCGATGCGCCCCGGATACAGCGAGGCGAGCGTGCCGAACTGCTCGGCGATCACGAGCGGCGCGTGATTCGGCAGCATGATGCCGCCCGAGCCGACCCGGATCGTTCGCGTGGCGCCCGCGACGTGGCCGATCACGACCGCGGTGGCCGCGCTCGCGATGCCCGGCATGTTGTGATGCTCGGCCAGCCAGTAGCGCTGGTAGCCCCAGCGCTCCGCATGCTGCGCGAGATCGACGGTGTTGCGGAACGCCTGCGAGGCGTCGGTGCCGGCCGGAATGGGGGCGAGATCGAGTACGGAAAACGGTGTCATCGGGTGGCCTTCGAATGAGGGGCGCGGTGATGCGCTTATGCAACAAATGCCAAGGATTTTGCCAAAGGGTTCCGGAACGTGCTGGCGGCGCGCCGATACCCATGCGCCTTACAGGGGTGCAGGGGCGTCGTTCTTGATCGTTGCAGAAATCAATCTAATCGCCGATTAATTACCAATCTTTACGGCGATTGGCGGTGAATCCGCATCGACGTACAAATTTGCACGAAACGTCTGATTTTCAAGACTGCAATACGCCTGCAAAGTGCTTACGCTAACGTGAACGTGGCTGTACCGATAAGGTTCGTCGTCCGCTCAGCTTTGCCGGAATTGCACTAGTCCGTTTCTCGTCGTGCCACGCGCGGGGGGCTGCGGACTGCTAAAATCCGGCGCCTGCCCATGTTGTGCCGATGGTAGCCATTCGAGTCTTCCCGCATCCCCTTCCGGGCATTGCGCGGAGAGATGCCACGCGAAACCGGGCATGGCCGCACCCGAACAACGGGGCGCGCCTCCCCCATTACAGACGCTGCTGGAACAAGGAGTCGGGTCGTGCCCGCGTTCGTCGTCGCCGGAATACCGCATCACGCTCAATCGCGCTCAAGCGTTCTCCATGGCGTTCAGGCTGCCGGGAGGCGTTGCGCATGACGCCAACCGCAACACTGCTCGACTGGCTCCTGATCGCCTTCACGCTGGCCGCGGCCGGCTATGCGCTCGTCGCGGCCTTCGCGCCGCGGCCGCGCACGCCGCGCACCGCCGCGCGCGACGGTTTCGAGCCGGTCAGCGTGCTCAAGCCGCTGTGCGGCGCGGAGCCGCACCTGTACGAAAACCTCGCGACGTTCTGCGAGCAGCGCCACCCGCGTCATGAGGTGCTGTTCGGGGTCGCGTCGCCGGCCGATCCGGCGATTGCCGTCGTCGAGCGGCTGCGCGCCGACTATCCCGAGTGCGACATCACGCTGGTGGTCGACGCGCGCGTGCACGGCAAGAACCTGAAGGTCAGCAACCTGATCAATCTCGCCGCGCGCGCGAAATACGACCGCATCGTGATCGCCGACAGCGACATCGCGGTACAGCCCGACTATCTGGAGCGCGTGACGGCGCCGCTCGCCGACGTGTCGGTCGGGGTCGTCACGTGCCTGTATCATGCGCGCAGCGTCGGCGGCTTCTGGACGCGGATCGGCGCACAGTTCGTCGACGCGTGGTTCGCGCCGTCGGTGCGGATCACGCACCTCGGCCGCTCGAGCCGCTTCGGCTTCGGCGCGACGCTCGCGCTGACGCGCGACACGCTCGACCGGATCGGTGGCTTGTTCGCGCTGAAGGACGAGCTGGCCGACGATTTCTGGCTGGCCGAATTGCCGAGGCGCCTCGGGCGGCGCACAGTACTGTCGGAGGTCGAGGTCGCGACCGACGTGATCGAGCCGTCGTTCGGGCCGCTGTGGCACCGCGAAACGCGCTGGCTGCGCACGATCCGTTCGCTGAACCCGGCCGGCTTCGCGTTCCTGTTCATTACGTTTACGGTGCCGTGGCTCGCGATCGGCGCGGCGCTCGCGCTGCGCCTCGACGGCACCTTCGCCGGCACGCTGGCGGGCGGCGCAGCCGTGGTCGGCGCATTCGGGCGGCTCGTGCTGCACGCGCGCGGCGAAGAGGGCTGGCGCGCGTTCTGGCGCGACCTGCCGCTTGTCGCGGTGCGCGACACGCTGCTCGCGCTCGAATGGCTCGCGGCCGTGTTCGGCACGCACGTCGTGTGGCGCGGCGCAAGGATGACGGTCGTCGGCGGCGAACGCGCGACGGCGGCGGTGGAAGCAGTGGACGGCCATTAGGACCGTCGATCGAACCCGGCCCGAGGGCCGAGACGCGCTGCACGGCGACGCCGCGCGGCGCGACATGACAGAGAGGCGGGCGCCGGCACGGCGGCCCGCGGTTTTTTGACTGAATCGTTGCAACGAAACGAACTATGCAGGCTACCGGAGCATTCATGAAAACGCTGTTCTTGCAGGCCCCTTCGTATGACGGCTTCGACGGCGGAGCCGGCTCGCGCTATCAGGCGAAGCGCGAAATCCGTTCCTTCTGGTATCCGACCTGGCTCGCGCAGCCGGCCGCGCTCGTGCCGGGCAGCCGTGTCGTCGATGCGCCGGCCGACGGCCTGTCGGTCGAGGAAACGCTGAAGATCGCCAACGACTATGACCTCGTGATCATTCACACGAGCACGCCGTCGTTCCCGACCGACGCGATGTTCGCGCAGGATCTCAAGAAGATGAAGCCGTCGATGCTGGTCGGCATGGTGGGCGCGAAGGTGATGGTCGATCCGCACAACTCGCTCACGGCGAGCGACGCAATCGACTTCGTGTGCCGCGAGGAATTCGACTACACGTGCAAGGAGCTCGCCGAAGGCAAGCCGTTCCCCGAGATCAAGGGCCTGAGCTGGCGCGCGAAGGACGGCTCGATCGAGCACAACGAAGCGCGTCCGATCCTCGAGAACATGGACGAGCTGCCGTTCGTCGCGCCCGTCTACAAGCGCGATCTGAAGATCGACAACTACTTCATCGGCTACCTGAACTATCCGTACGTGTCGATCTACACGGGCCGCGGCTGCAAGTCGCGCTGCACGTTCTGCCTGTGGCCGCAGACGGTCAGCGGCCATCGCTACCGCACGCGCTCGGTCGAGAACGTGCTCGCGGAAGCGAAGTGGATCCGCGACAACATGCCGGAAGTGAAGGAACTGATGTTCGACGACGACACCTTCACCGACGACCTGCCGCGCGCCGAAGCCATCGCCATCGGCCTGGGCAAGCTCGGCATCACGTGGTCGTGCAACGCGAAGGCCAACGTGCCGTACAAGACGCTGAAGGTCATGAAGGAAAACGGCCTGCGCCTGCTGCTGGTCGGCTTCGAATCCGGCGACGACCAGATCCTCGTGAACATTAAGAAGGGCGTGCGCACCGATTTCGCGCGCCGCTTCAGCGCGGACTGCAAGAAGCTCGGCATCAAGATCCACGGCACCTTCATCCTCGGCCTGCCGGGCGAGACGCAGGAAACCATCAAGAAGACGATCGAGTACGCGAAGGAAATCAATCCGCACACGATCCAGGTCTCGCTCGCCGCGCCGTATCCGGGCACGACGCTCTACAAGCAGGCCGTCGAAAACGGCTGGATGGAAGAGAACAAGACGATCAACCTGGTGAGCAAGGAAGGCGTGCAGCTCGCGGCGATCGGCTACGCGCACCTGTCGCGCGACGAGATCTATCACCACCTCGAGCAGTTCTACCGCGAGTTCTATTTCCGCCCGTCGAAGATCTGGGAGATCGTGCGCGAGATGCTGACGAGCTGGGACATGATGAAGCGCCGCCTGCGCGAAGGCGTCGAGTTCTTCCGCTTCCTGCGCGCGCACGAGGCGTAATCCGTGGCGACGCAGCGGGCGGCGCGGGCGCTGATCTTCACCGCGGACGACTTCGGGCTGCACCCGCGCGTCAACGCGGCGGTCGAGCGCGCGCATCGCGACGGCGTGCTGAACGCCGCGAGCCTGATGGTCGGGGCGCCCGCGGCGCGGGACGCGATCGAACGCGCGCGGCGGCTGCCGTCGCTCGCGGTCGGCCTCCACCTGGTGCTCGCGGACGGGCCGGCCACGCTGCCCGCGCATGACATTCCCGCGCTCGTCGGGCCCGACGGACGGTTCGGCGACGCGATGGCGAAGGACGGCTGTCGCTTTTTCTTCCTGCCGCACGTTCGCGCGCAACTGCGCCGCGAGATCCGTGCGCAGTTCGACGCGTTCGCGGCGAGCGGCCTGCCGCTCGATCACGTGAACGCGCACAAGCATTTCCACCTGCATCCGACCGTGCTGTCGATGATCATCGAGATCGGCCGCGACTACGGGTTGCGCGCGGTGCGGTTGCCGTACGAGACGAGCGCGCCCGCGCTGCTCAAGCCGTGGATCGCGCTCGTGCGCGCGCGGCTCGACCGCGCCGGGCTCGCGCACAACGACTACGTGGTCGGGATCGCGCAGACGGGCGCGATGGACGAGGCCGTGCTGCTCGACGCGCTCGCGACGCTGCCGCCGGGCGTCGGCGAGATCTACTGCCATCCGGCCGAGGCCGGCGACGGCCCGATCACGCCGACGATGGCCGGCTACCGTCCGGTCGACGAACTCGACGCGCTGCTGTCGCCGCGCGTGGCGGCCGCGCTGAAGGCGGCGGGCGTCGCGACCGGCGGCTTTGCCGACGTCTTCGGCCAGCCCGCGGCACGTCGCGGCGCGCAGGCGGCGCGCGCACCGGGAGCGCAGCCGTCATGAGCAAGTGGATCAAGTGGCTCGGCTGGCCGATCGGCATCGGCATCCTGCTCGCGCTGGGGCTGCACGAAGGCGTCGGCGACGTGTCGCAGATGCTCGCGCGCGCCGGCTATGCGCTGCTGTGGCTCGTGCCGTTCCATGGGCTGCCGCTGCTGCTCGATGCATACGCGTGGCACCTGCTGCTCGACCGGCGCAGTTCGCTGCCGTTCCTGTGGTGGATCGCGACTGTGCGCGAGGCCGTGAACCGGCTGCTGCCGGTGGTCGGGATCGGCGGCGAGATTGTCGGCATCCGGCTCGCGCGCTGGCAGGTGCCCGATGCGAGCCGTGTCACCGCATCGGTGATCGTCGAAGTGCTCGTGACGATCGTCGTCCAGTATGCCTTCGCGGCGCTCGGCCTCGTGCTGCTGCTCGCGACGACGGACAACATGGGCGGCGGCACGATCGGTCTCGCGCTGCTGCTGACGCTGCCGTTGCCGGTGCTCGGCGTCGTGCTGATGCGGCGCGGCGGCGTCTTCCACGCGATCGAGCGTTTCGCGGGGCGCCTGCTCGGCGATTCGCACCGGCTGCTGCAGGGCGTCGACGGGCGCCGGCTCGACGCCGACATCGACGCGCTGATGTCGCGCACGGGCCTGCTGTTCAGCGCATTCTTCTGGCAACTGGCCGGCTACGTGCTCGGCGCGCTCGAGATCTACTGGGCGCTCGCGCTGCTCGGCCATCCGGTGTCGATCGGCGGCGCGATCGCGATCGAGGCGATGACGCAGGCCGTGCGGCATGCGGCGTTCATGGTGCCAGGCGGGCTCGGCGTGCAGGAGGCGACCGTCGTGCTGCTCGCGCAGATGTTCGGCGTCGACCGCGAGACGGCGCTGTCGCTCGCGGTGGTCAAGCGCGGCCGCGAGGTGCTGTTCGGCTGCCTGGCGCTCGGCTCGTGGCAGCTTGCCGAACTCGTGCGTACGCGCCGCCGCATCGGTGCGCCGCCGGCCGCGCCGCGCGCGGCGCAGGCGGGCCGCGTGACCGACGCCGAGACGGAAACCGAAACGACGCATTGAACAGGAGACGGGCCGCGCGCCCGTCTCGCGCTTTTGGCGTCGCACGGGTATCCTTGCCGCGTGTTTTCTCGACGCGCATTTCTTCCGATGATTTTCCGATTCCGGCTGCTTCCCGTGACGATGCTGGCCGCCGCGCTGGCGCTGACCGGCTGCGACGACAAGCAAGGCGACCTCGACGTGCAACGTATCAGGGACTTCTTCAACGCGATCAAGCCCGCGCCGCTGCTGCTCAAGGGGCTGAAGGTCGGTGAATCGACCGAGGCCGACGTGCGCGGCACGATGGGCAAGCCCGAGATCGTGCGCGAGTTCACCGACGGCTCGAAGCGCTACGAATATCCGCGCGGCCCGATGGGCAACCAGACCTGGTTCGTCGATCTCGATGCGAACGGGCGCTACGCGGGCGCGACGCAGGTGCTGACCGCCGAGAATTTCGCGAAGGTGCGCCCGGGGATGAACGAGGACGAGGTGCGGCGCCTGCTCGGCAAGCCCGGCGACATCGCGCAGTACCCGCTGAAGCCCGAGACGGTCTGGAGCTGGCGCTGGCTCGAGGACGGCGTCAACACCGACGCGTTCTTCAACGTCCATTTCGGCCCGGACGGGCTGGTCTATACGACTTCGCGCTCCGACATCCTGAAGGGACGGTAAGCGCGGCCGTCTGCGGCGCTATATCGAAAAAGCGACCGGAAAATTGCAAAAAGTCCGCTTCCCTGCGTGTCATCCGACTGTCAGGAAGCGGCTTTTTTCCTTTTGAAACAGCGAAGTAGACATCGGTCGCAAATGACGAGGCGGGTTGCTGCGATGCAGCAATCGCGCGCCAGGTGATTTGAGACAATCAATTTCGCTTGCGACTATCCGCGTCAGCCCGGCGCGGGACAGGCGACGCGTCGGCATCCATTCCAACTCTGGAGACGCGCGTGTTCCTTTACGGCTTTGGTCCTGTTCTCTGGGCCGGCACCGTGCAGACCATCGAGCTGTCGGTGCTGTCGCTTGCCACTGCGGTGGCGCTGGGGCTGATCGGCGCGGTGGCGAAGCTGTCGCACAACCGGGTGCTGCGAGCGATCGCGACCGGTTATACGACGCTGATCCGCTCGGTGCCCGATCTTGTGCTGATGCTGCTGTTGTTCTACAGCATCCAGATCTGGCTGAACCAGTTCACCGACCTCGTCGGCTGGAACCAGATCGACATCGACCCGTTCGTGGCCGGCGTGCTGACGCTCGGCTTCATCTACGGCGCGTATTTCACCGAGACCTTCCGCGGTGCGTTCCTGTCGGTGCCGCGCGGCCAGCTCGAGGCCGGCGCGGCTTACGGGATGAGCGGCGCGCGCGTGTTCGCGCGGATCATGTTTCCGCAGATGATGCGCTTCGCGCTGCCGGGCATCGGCAACAACTGGCAGGTGCTCGTGAAGGCGACCGCGCTGGTGTCGATCATCGGCCTCGCGGACGTCGTGAAGGCCGCGCAGGACGCCGGCAAGAGCACGTTCAACATGTTCTTCTTCATCCTCGTCGCGGCGCTGATCTACCTCGCGATCACGACCGTTTCCAACCTCGTGCTGATCCAGCTCGAGAAGCGATATTCCATGGGCGTGCGGCACGCAGAACTATGATCGAGATCCTCCAGGAATTCGGCAAGGCGTTCCTTTTCTGGGACGGCCAGCGCCTCTCCGGCCTCGCGGTGACGTTGTGGCTGCTCGTTGCGTCGATCTCGCTCGGCTTCGTGTGCGCGGTGCCGCTCGCGGTCGCGCGCGTGTCGAAGAAGAAGTGGGTGTCGATGCCCGTGCGGTTCTACACGTACGTGTTTCGCGGCACGCCGCTCTACGTGCAGCTGCTGCTGATGTACACGGGCATGTACAGCCTCGAGTTCGTGCGGTCGCACTCGCTGCTCGACGCGTTTTTCCGCAGCGGCTTCAATTGCGCGATTCTCGCGTTCGCGCTGAATACCTGCGCGTACACGACCGAGATTTTCGCCGGCGCGATCCGTGCGATTCCGCACGGCGAGGTCGAGGCGGCGCGCGCGTACGGGATGTCGCCGTTCACGATGTATCGCCGCGTGATCCTGCCGTCGGCGCTGCGCCGTGCGCTGCCGCTGTACAGCAACGAGGTGATCCTGATGCTGCACGCGACGACCGTGGCGTTCACGGCGACCGTGCCGGACATCCTGAAGGTCGCGCGTGACGCGAATTCCGCGACCTACATGGCGTTCCAGTCGTTCGGAATCGCCGCGCTGATCTATCTTGCGGTATCGTTCGCACTCGTCGCGGCGTTTCGCCGGGCGGAGCGCCACTGGCTCGCGTATCTCGCGGCCGCCCGTCATTGATTCACTTCGAGGAGAGCCAGTTGGCCGAGATCACTCAAACGCACGGTGCCACCAAGCTTGCGGCGCTCGACATCCACAAGCGCTATGGCGACAACGAAGTGCTCAAGGGCGTGTCGCTGAACGCGAAGGCCGGTGACGTCATCAGCATCATCGGCGCGAGCGGCTCGGGCAAGAGCACGTTCCTGCGCTGCATCAACTTCCTCGAGCGGCCGAATGCGGGGCAGATCGTCGTCGACGGCGAGGCCGTCCGCACGAAGGCCGACCGCGCCGGCGCGCTCGAAGTTGCCGATCACAAGCAGCTGCAGCGTATCCGCACGAAGCTCGCGATGGTGTTCCAGCACTTCAACCTGTGGGCGCACATGAACGTGCTCGAGAACGTGATGGAGGCACCCGTGCACGTGCTCGGCATTTCCAAGAAGGAAGCCGAGGATCGTGCGCGCGAGTACCTGGAGAAGGTCGGCCTGCCGCCGCGCGTCGAGAAGCAGTATCCGTCGCACCTGTCCGGCGGCCAGCAGCAGCGCGTCGCGATCGCGCGTGCGCTCGCGATGCATCCGGACGTGATGCTGTTCGACGAGCCGACGTCGGCGCTCGACCCGGAGCTGGTGGGCGAAGTGCTGAAGGTGATGCAGAAGCTGGCCGAGGAAGGCCGCACGATGATCGTCGTCACGCACGAGATGGGTTTCGCGCGCAACGTGTCGAATCATGTGATGTTTCTGCATCAGGGGCGGACCGAGGAAGAGGGCGATCCGAAGGAGGTGCTGGTGCGCCCGCAGAGCGAGCGGCTCAAGCAGTTCCTGTCGGGCAGCCTCAAGTAACGCGACGGGGCAGGTTTCAGCCGTGGTACCGGTGTCTCGTCCCGCAGGCGCCACCCGCACGACGCAGGTGGTGATCGTTGCATTGCCGCCCGTGTCGATGTCGGGCGTGGGTCCGATCGTCGATGCGTTGAATCTGGCGAACGAGATCGACGGGCGGCTGCTGTACCGCTGGCAGGTGTGTTCGTGGGACGGGCGGCCCGTGCCGCTCGCGGGCGGGGCGCAGTGGCATGCCGATGCGGCGTTCAACGATGCGATCGCATGCGACTGGCTGATCGTCGTGACCGAGCGGTTTCAGCAGTTTGCCGATTACCGGCTGTTTCTCGCGAGTCTCGCGCGGGTCGGGCAGCGGACGCCGGTCGTGACCGGCATTCACCACGGCGTGTGGTGGCTCGCGATGGCCGGGCAGCTTTCCGGGTATCGCGTGAGCGTGAACTGGGAGACGTATCAGCAGTTCGCCGAGCAGTTCGAGCGGTCGATCGTCACGCAGCAGATTTTCGAGATCGATCGCGATCGGGCGACCTGTGCCGGCGGGCAGGCGACCGTCGATTTCATGCTGGCCATGATTGGCCGGGAACACGGGCCCGAGCTGGGCGAGCGGATTGCCGATGCGCTCGGCGCCGGGACCTTGCGCAGCGGCGAGGAGCGGCAGCGGATTCCCTTCGTCACCGCGCCCGGTGAGCGGCATCCTCGGTTGAATGACGCGTTGCTGCTGATGGAGGCCAATGTCGAGGATCCGCTGACGACCGACGAGATCGCCGAGCTGGTCGGCGTGTCGCGCCGACAGTTGGAGCGGCTCTTTCGACAGTATCTCGGGGCGATGCCCTCCAAGTATTACCTCAATCTCCGATTGCTCAAGGCCAGGACGCAGTTGCAGCGGACCAGCAAGTCGGTCGTGCAGGTTAGTCTCGCTTGTGGGTTTTCTTCTGCTGCGCACTTTTCTAATGCGTATCGCGAAAGGTTCGGGGTCACGCCTCGGGAGGATCGGCGCGCGTGGCTCGAGAAGCAGACAGGTGGGGGGAGTGAGCCGCGGGCGGGGGCGCTCGTGGAGTGGGGGAAGGATTGATTTTTTTGGTTTTTTTGGGGGCGGTTCGCTCGCGTTTTGACGTGAATTGCCTGTGATCGTAATGGTCTATTAGCGTCGCCCCTGCGCGGGGCGGCGGTTACTTTTCTTTGTCTTGCCAAAGAAAAGTAACCAAAAGAAAGGCGCTGTGAAAACGCAAGACTTCCCGGTGCCATAGCCTGCAAAGTGGCCCTCGCCTAAGTGTCCGCGCCAGCAAGGAACCCGGAGTGGTTCGAGCAATGGTTCTGACTCCACTCATCCTCCAGCGGAGCGGTATACCGCCCGCCAGCTCCATCCTCGCTTCGCTCGGCTGCAAGGTGCTTCTGGTCGTGCGGTGCGCACGTTTGCTTATCCAGGAGCCGTTGCCTGCCAGGCATCTCCGACGATTCACATCGATCGTGCAATTACGCCGCCTGCAAATCGATCATTGCTCGCGGTGTATTGCTGTACCCCATTTTTCCTGGCCGGGGCAGCGAATCAGGTGTTCACCGAAAATGACGTCTTGCCCAGACGAGTGAGGGCGATTGCTGATCGATGGCGACGCTGGAGGGGGTGTACCTGTCGGCCGAGCGAAGCGAGGGCGGAGCTAGCGGGCGGTATACCGCTCCGCTGGGGGATGAGTGATGTCAGAACCATTGCTCGAACCACTCCGGGTTCCTTGCTGGCGCGGACACTTAGGCGAGGGCCACTTTGCTGACCATGGCACCGGGAAGTCTTGCGTTCTCACAGCGCCTTTCTTTTGGTTACTTTTCTTTGGCAAGACAAAGAAAAGTAACCGCCGCCCCGCGCAGGGGCGACGCTAATAGACCGTTACGATCACAGGCAATTCACGTCAAAACGCGAGCGAACCGCCCAAAACCCCCAAAAAAACCACCCCCCACCCCCAGAAGGCAAAATAAAAGCACACTATCCGCTTCCGATAGAACCCGTCGCAAATCCGCAAGACGCTTGCGTCACCCTTACCTAAACTTGATCCTGTTGAACCCTCTTACGAAACCGAAAGGAACGACCATGACGACCTCGACCGTGACCCGCCAGACATTCGACGAAGTGATGGTGCCGGTATTTTCCCCCGCCCCGTTCGTGCCGGATCGCGCAGAGGGCTCCCGCGTGTGGGACACGGCTGGCCGTGAATACATCGATTTCGCGTGCGGCATCGCGGTCACGTCGCTGGGCCACGGCCACCCGGAACTGCTGAAGGTCCTGGACGAACAAAGCCGCAAGCTCTGGCACATCGGCAACGGCTACACGAACGAGCCGGTGCTGCGCCTCGCCAAGCGTCTCGAATCGCTGACCTTCGCCGACCGCGCGTTCTTCGCGAACTCGGGCGCGGAAGCAAATGAAGCCGCATTGAAGCTCGCACGCCGCGTCGCGTTCGACCGCCACGGCGCCGATAAAGCGGAAATCATCTCGTTCGTGCAGTCGTTCCACGGCCGCACGTTCTTCACGGTCAGCGTCGGCGGCCAGCCGAAGTACTCGGAAGGCTTCGGCCCCGTGCCGGCCGGCATCACGCACCTGCCGTACAACGACATCGAAGCCGCGAAGGCCGCGATCGGCCCGCAAACCTGCGCCGTGATCGTCGAGCCCGTGCAAGGCGAAGGCGGCGTGATCCCGGCCGATCCGGCCTTCCTGAAGGCGCTGCGCGAAGCGTGCGACGCGCACGGCGCGCTGCTGATTTTCGACGAAGTGCAAACGGGCGTCGGCCGCACGGGCCAGTTCTACGCATACATGGACACGGGCGTCACGCCGGACATCCTGACGACCGCGAAGGCGCTCGGCAACGGCTTCCCGATCGGCGCGATGCTGACGACGAACGAACTGGCCGCGCACTTCAAGGTCGGCGTGCACGGCACGACGTACGGCGGCAACCCGCTCGCCTCGGCGATCGCCGACAAGGTCGTCGAGCTGATCGGCGATCCGGCACTGCTCGAAGGCGTGCGCGAACGCAGCGTGCGCCTGAAGGGCGCGCTCGAACGCATCAACGCACGCTTCGGCATCTTCAAGGACGTGCGCGGCAAGGGCCTGCTGGTCGGCGCCGAACTCACCGCCGCGTTCGACGGCCGCGCGAAGGACTTCGTCACCGCCGCCGCCGAGAACGGCCTGATCATGCTGATCGCCGGCCCGAACGTGCTGCGCTTCGTCCCGTCGCTGGTGATCCCGTTCGACCTGCTCGACGAAGGCGTGAAGCGCTTCGAGAAGGCGGTCGAACAGGTGCTCGCCGCACAGGAAGCCACCGCGCGCTGATCGGCGCCCCCCATCGCAGACAGGAACGACGATGCTATTTGTTCGCCCCGGCAAACTCACGGATCTCGATGCGCTCGCGCACATGGCGCGCACCGCGCAGCCGGTCCTGCACTCGCTGCCGCACGACCGCGCGGCGCTCGAAGCGCGCGTGGCGCTCTCCGAGGATTCGTTTCGCGCGGACGTCGATTTCGCCGGCGAGGAGTTCTACCTCTTCGTGCTCGAGGAATCGTCGACCGGCAAGCTGCTCGGCACGGCGAGCATCGTGGCCGCGGCCGGCTACTCGGAGCCGTTCTACGCGTTCCGCAACGACGCACTGATCCACGCGTCGCGCGAGCTGCACGTGAACCGCAAGATCCACGCGCTCACGATGTCGCACGAGCTGACCGGCAAGAGCCGGCTCGCGGGCTTCTACGTCGATCCGTCGCTGCGCGGCGATGCGGCCGCGCACCTGATCTCGCGCGCGCGGATGATGTACATCGCCGCGAACCGCCGGCGCTTCACGCCGGAAGTATTCACGCTGCTGCTCGGCGTGAGCGACGGCAACGGCGCATCGCCGTTCTGGGAAGCGGTGGGGCGCAAGTTCTTCGGCCGCGATTTCACCGACGTCGACATCGCGTCGGGCGGCCGCAGCCGCACGTTCATCGCGGAAGTGATGCCGGCCTATCCGCTCTACGTGCCGCTGCTGCCGGAAGCCGCGCAGCGCGTGCTCGGCGAGCCGAACGAAACGGCCTTGCTCGCATACGACATCCATCTCGAGGAAGGCTTCGAGCCCGATCGCTTCGTCGACATCTTCGACGCGGGCCCGGTGCTGACCGCGCAGGTCGACCGCACCGCGTGCGTGAAGCACGGCTCGGAGCGCGTCGTGCGCGAGGCCGCGCACCAGCAGGGCGATGTCGCGTACCTGGTGTCGACGGGCAGCGGCGAATCGTTCCGCTGCGTGCTGGCCGACCTGCCGGGCGACACGGCCGAGGCACCGCTGGCCGGCGACGTGCGCGCGGCGCTCGATGTGAAGGATGGCGATGTCGTGCGCTGCGTGCCGCTGCACCGCCGCGACGATGAAGATTTGAAGGGAGACGCAGCATGATCGTCGTTCGGGTCGTACAAACGGGCGACGTCGACGCGCTCGTGTCGCTCGCGAAGGAAACCGGGCCGGGCCTGACCACGTTCAAGCCCGACCGCGACGCGCTCGCCGCGCGTATCGCGCGCGCGCGCCGCACGCTGGACGGGCAGGCCGCGCCGGGCGAGGCCGGCTACTTCTTCGTGATGGAAGAATCGAAGACGGGCGACATCGCGGGCGTGTGCGGGATCGAAACGCAGGTCGGCCTCGAGCAGCCGTTCTACAACTATCGCGTGAGCACCGTCGTGCACGCGAGCCAGGAGCTCGGCGTGTGGACGCGGATGTCCGCGCTGAACATCTCGCACGACCTGACGGGCTACGCGGAAGTGTGCTCGCTGTTCCTGAGCCCGCGCTATCGCACCGGCGGCGTCGGCGGCCTGCTGTCGCGCTCGCGCTTCATGTTCATCGCGCAGTTCCGCGAGCGCTTCCCGGAACGCCTCTGCGCGGAACTGCGCGGCCACTTCGACGAGGACGGCACGTCGCCGTTCTGGCGCGCAGTCGGTTCGCACTTCTACCAGATCGATTTCAACGCAGCCGATTACCTCAGCTCGCACGGCCGCAAGTCGTTCCTCGCGGAACTGATGCCGCGCTACCCGGTGTACGTCGACCTGCTGCCGCAGGACGCGCAGGACGCGGTCGGCCTCACGCACCGCGACACGCTGCCGGCCCGCAAGATGCTCGAAGCGGAAGGGCTGCGTTACCAGAATCACGTCGACATCTTCGACGCGGGCCCCGTGCTCGAATGCCACATCAACGACCTGCGCACGGTGCGCGAGAGCGTCGTCGTGCCGGTCGCGATCGGCGTGCCCGATACGGGCGAGGACGCGCAGGGCGGCCATCCGCCGAGGTCGCTGGTGTCGAATACGTCGCTCGGCGATTTCCGCGTCGGCGTCGCGCCGGGCGTCGTGGCGAACGGCTCGTTCGTGCTGTCGGCCGACGATGCCGCCGCGCTCGACGTGAAGGCCGGCGATCCGGTCCGCGTGCTGCCGCTCAAAGTCAAACAGGGATAAACGAATCATGACGGAACTCTTCATCGACGGCGCCTGGGTCGCGGGCTCGGGCCCCGTGTTCGCTTCGCGCAACCCGGGCACCGACGAGATCGCATGGCAGGGCGAAAGCGCGTCGGCGGCCGACGTCGACCGTGCGGTCGCGAGCGCGCGCCGTGCATTCGCCGGCTGGTCGGCGCTCGACTTCGAATCGCGTTGCGCGATCGTCAAGCGTTTCGCCGCGTTGCTCAACGAACGCAAGGAAGCGATCGCGACCGCGATCGGCCGCGAGACGGGCAAGCCGCTGTGGGAAGCACGCACCGAAGTCGCGTCGATGGCCGCGAAGGTCGGCATCTCGATTCAGGCCTACCAGGAACGCACCGGCGAGAAGCGCCAGGACATGGCCGACGGCGTCGCGGTGCTGCGCCACCGTCCGCACGGCGTCGTCGCGGTGTTCGGTCCGTACAATTTCCCCGGCCACTTGCCGAACGGCCATATCGTGCCCGCGCTGATCGCGGGCAATGCGGTCGTGTTCAAGCCGTCGGAACTCGCGCCGGGCGTCGCGCGCGCGACGGTCGAAGTGTGGAAGGAGGCCGGGTTGCCGGCCGGCGTGCTGAACCTCGTGCAGGGCGAGAAGGACACCGGCATCGCACTCGCGAACCATCGGCAGATCGACGGACTGTTCTTCACGGGCAGCTCCGATACGGGCACGCTGCTGCACAAGCAGTTCGGCGGCCGTCCGGAGATCGTGCTCGCGCTCGAAATGGGCGGCAACAATCCGCTCGTGATCGGCGAAGTCGAGGACATCGACGCGGCCGTGCATCACACGATCCAGTCGGCGTTCCTGTCGGCCGGCCAGCGCTGCACGTGCGCGCGCCGCATCTTCGTGCCGCAGGGCGCGTTCGGCGACCGCTTCCTCGCGCGCTTCGCGGACGTCACGTCGAAGATCACGGCCGACGTGTTCGATGCCGATCCGCAGCCGTTCATGGGCGCGGTGATCTCGGCACGCGCGGCCGCGAAGCTGGTCGATGCCCAGTCGCGCCTGATCGAGCAGGGCGCGAAACCGGTCATCGCGATGACGCAGCGCGATCCGCGCCTCGGCTTCGTGAACGCGGCGATCGTCGACGTGACGGGCGTGGCCAACCTGCCCGACGAGGAACATTTCGGCCCGCTCGCGCAGATCGTCCGCTACGCGACGTTCGACGAAGCGATCGAGCGCGCGAACGACACGGAGTTCGGCCTGTCCGCCGGCCTGCTGGCCGACGACGAGAAGGCATGGGAACACTTCCGCCGCACGATCCGCGCCGGCATCGTCAACTGGAACCGGCCGACCAACGGCGCGTCGTCCGCCGCGCCGTTCGGCGGCACGGGCCGCTCGGGCAACCATCGCCCGAGCGCGTACTACGCAGCCGACTACTGCGCGTATCCGATGGCGTCGGTGGAAAGCACGCAACTGACCTTGCCCGCGAGCCTGTCGCCGGGCCTGCATTTCTGATCGAGGGAGCGACGATGAACGCACAAGAAGCCAATTTCGACGGGCTCGTCGGCCCGACCCACAACTACGCCGGGCTGTCGTTCGGCAACGTGGCGTCCCTCAACAACGAGAAGTCGGCCGCGAACCCGAAGGCCGCCGCGAAGCAGGGGCTGCGCAAGATGAAGCAGCTCGCCGATCTCGGTTTCGCACAGGGCGTGCTGCCGCCGCAGGAGCGGCCGTCGCTGCGCCTGTTGCGCGAGCTCGGCTTCTCGGGCAAGGACGCGGACGTGATCGCGAAGGCCGCGAAGCAGGCGCCGGAACTGCTCGCCGCGGCGAGCTCGGCGTCGGCGATGTGGACCGCGAACGCGGCCACGGTCAGCCCGTCGGCCGACACGAGCGACGGCCGCGTGCACTTCACGCCGGCGAACCTGTGCAGCAAGCTGCATCGCGCGATCGAGCACGAAGCGACGCGCCGCACGCTGTCGACGCTGTTCGCCGATCCCGCGCACTTCGCGGTGCACGAAGCGCTGACGGGCACGCCGGCGCTCGGCGACGAAGGCGCGGCGAACCATACGCGCTTCTGCGCGGAATACGGCAAGCCGGGCATCGAATTCTTCGTGTACGGCCGCGCGGAATACCGCCGCGGGCCGGAACCGAAGCGCTTCCCGGCACGGCAGACCTTCGAGGCGAGCCGCGCGGTCGCGCATCGCCACGGGCTCGCCGAGGAAGCGACGGTCTACGCGCAGCAGGATCCGGACGTGATCGACGCGGGCGTGTTCCACAACGACGTGATCTCGGTTGGCAACCGCGACACGCTGTTCACGCACGAGCGCGCGTTCGTCAACAAGCAGGCGATCTACGACACGCTGACCGCCGCGCTCGACGCACGCGGCGCGCGCCTGAACGTGATCGAGGTGCCGGAAGCGGCCGTGAGCGTGAACGACGCGGTGACGTCGTACCTGTTCAACAGCCAGCTGCTGTCGCGCGCGGACGGCTCGCAGGTGCTCGTCGTGCCGCAGGAATGCCGCGAGAACGCCAACGTCGCGGCCTATCTCGACCACCTCGCGGCCGGCAACGGCCCGATTCACGACGTGCTCGTGTTCGACCTGCGCGAAAGCATGAAGAACGGGGGCGGCCCCGCATGCCTGCGCCTGCGCGTCGTGCTGAACGACGCGGAGCGCGCGGCGGTCACGTCGAACGTGTGGATCAACGACACGCTGTTCGCGTCGCTCGACGCATGGATCGACAAGCACTACCGCGATCGCCTCGCACCGGAAGATCTCGCCGATCCGGCGCTGCTCGACGAATCGCGCACGGCGCTCGACGAACTAACGCAGATCCTGCGCGTCGGTTCGCTGTATGACTTCCAGCGCTGAGGCACGGATGCCGTCCGCCGCGCTGCTCGACGACTTTCTCGCGTTCACGCTGGCCGGCAGCGTGCCGGCCGAGCAGGGCGGTACCTGCGCGGGCGGTGCGGTGCGCTGGCAATGGCCCGGCGACGGGCTGCTCGTGCTCGAACCGGTCGCGGCGAACGAGGCAACACGCGCGAGCGTGCTCGTATCGGCGGGCGTGCACGGCGACGAGACGGCGCCGATCGAGCTGCTGTCGATGCTGGTGCGCGATCTCGCGTCCGGCGCGCTGCCGCTCGCGTGCCGGCTGCTCGTCGTGCTCGGCAACGTGCCGGCGATGCGCGCGGGCGAGCGTTATCTCGACGACGACCTGAACCGCCTGTTCAGCGGCCGTCACACGCAGGTGCCCGCGAGCCGCGAAGCGCCACGCGCCGCGCAGCTCGAAGCGGCCGCGGCCGCGTTCTTCGCGGCCGCGCCGGCGGGCAGCGCGCGCTGGCACATCGACATGCACACGGCGATCCGCGCGTCGGTGTTCGAGCAGTTCGCGCTGCTGCCGCATACGGGCACGCCGCCGACGCGCACGATGGTCGAATGGCTGGGCGACGCGCGCATCGCGGCCGTGCTGCTGCACACCGCGAAGGGCAACACGTATTCGCATTTCACGGCCGAGCATTGCGGCGCGCTCGCCTGCACGCTCGAACTCGGCAAGGTGCGGCCGTTCGGCCAGAACGACCTGACGCGCTTCGCGCCGGCCGACCGCGCGGTGCGCAAGCTGGTGTCGGGCCGGCCGACGGATGCCGACGCGGCGCTGCCGCGCGTCTTCACGGTGATCGACCAGATCACGAAGCAGAGTGACGCGCTCGAGCTGTTCGTCGCGGCCGACGTCGCGAACTTCACCGCGTTCGCGCGCGGCACGGTGCTCGCGCAGGACGGCGACTACCGCTACACGGTGACGCACGACGAGGAGCGGATCGTGTTTCCGAACCCGACCGTGAAGCCGGGGCTGCGTGCGGGCCTGCTCGTCGTCGACACGACGCGCGAGACGATCGCGGCATTGGTCTGACCGATCGGCGGCCGCGCCGACGCGCGGGCCGCCTTGCGTATTTGCGACATCGTCTTGCAAGTTCGATGGCCGGCGCGGCCGGTGCCGCATGCGCACCGCAGCATCGCGCATCGGCAGCCGCTTTGCCATGCCGGGCCGCGCGGATTGGTACAATCGCGGCCTTGCGGCTGTTGCGCCGCATCACGGCGCGGCAGCCGCATTGTCGGGGTCATCCGACCCTGCAATGATGCCTGCGCCCGTAGTTCCGGAACATTCGAGTATCGAGGAGAGCACCTGATGAAGTTGGATTGGCGTAAAGTGGCCGCGCATGCGGTGGTGGCGGCATCGGCGGTGGCGGCAGGCAGCGCGTTTGCCGCGGATCTGAAGGAGATCCGGTTCGGCGTCGAGGCCTCGTACGCACCGTTCGAATACAAGACGCCCGACGGCAAGCTGACCGGCTTCGACATCGACATCGGCAACGCGGTGTGCGCGAAGCTGAAGACGAAGTGCGTGTGGGTCGAGAACGACTTCGACGGCCTGATCCCCGCGCTGCAGGCGCGCAAGTTCGATGCGATCAACTCGGACATGACGATCACCGACCAGCGCAAGCACGCGATCGCGTTCACCGACCCGATCTATACGATTCCGAACCAGCTGATCGCGAAGCAGGGCAGCGGCCTGCTGCCGACCCCGCAGTCGCTGAAGGGCAAGCGCGTCGGCGTGCTGCAGGGCACGATCCAGGAAGCGTACGCGAAGAAGAAGTGGGCGCCGGTCGGCGTTGAAGTCGTGCCGTACCAGACGCAGGACCTGGCCTACGCCGACCTGAAGTCGGGCCGTCTCGACGCGACGTTCCAGGATTCGGAAGCCGGCTCGAAGGGCTTCCTGACGAAGCCGCAAGGCCAGGGCTTCGCGTTCGCGGGCGGCACCGTCAGCGACGCCGAGATCCTCGGCTCGGGCGTCGGCTTCGGCCTGCGCAAGAACGACGCGGCGCTGAAGACCGCACTCGATCAGGCGCTGAAGGACTTGAAGGCCGACGGCACGATCGACAACCTCGCGAAGAAGTACTTCAGCGTGCCCGTGACGCTCAAGTAAGCGCTTCGTTCGAACGCACGATGCAAAAAACCGGCCGCCGATGCGGCCGGTTTGCTTTTGGGAACCGGAAACCGCGCGGGCGGCCGGCCGTCAGCCGTGCTGCGCGGGGAAGAACCGCCCCAGTTCGTGCGCGAGTTCGTTGAGGATGCTCATTTCCTGTTGCGAGATCTTGCGTGCGGGCTGCGCGCCGGCCCAGTCGCCATACAGCAGCGCGACCGTCGCCGCATCGACCCGCACCGGCAGCAGCACGAACGCGCGCGTGTCGTCGAACACGTCGAGATACCACGCGGGCAGGCGCTTGAGCATCTTCGGTTCCTGCGCCTGCTCGATGAAGATGCCGACCGAATTGGTGATCGCGAGATGGAATACGTCCGGCTCGAAGCGCTCGTGAAAGCGCAGCCGGTAGAGCGCCGCGTCGACGCCGGGACCGAAACCCAGGCGCGCGGCGAACGTGCCGTCGTCGTGGCGCACGAACATGACGGTGCGCGTGAACGCGAGGCTCGCGAGCAGGCTTTCCGACGCCAGCGCGAGCACCGGCGTCAGCACGTGCTCGGACGGCAGCGCGCGCAGGTCGGCGAGGCCGGCTTCGAGACAGGCTTCGGGCTCGGCCTGCGCACGCGCGATCGCATCGGCGTTCGCGCGCAACTCGACGATCTCGCGCATCACGGTGTCGCTCGCTTCCTCGTGCGCGAGCCGGTCGGCGATCTCGACGAGCGCGTCGGGTTCCGTATCGAGCGCCGGCGCGTAGTGCTGCGCGAGCGCCGCGATGTGCGCGTCGCGCTGCGGACCATCGGGCATCGCGAGCGCACTCGCGACGTCGGCCGAGCAGCGGCTCACCGCCCGCAGCCAGTTCACGCGTTCGATCATGTCCTCGTCGGCCGCGAGTTCGCGGCCGAACGCGTCGACGCGGTTCACGTGGTGGTGGTCGTCGGCGATGCCGTCGCGGATCATGTCGGGCAGCCGCCAGCGTGCCGCCGCCTCGAGCCCGATCTCGTCGAAACCGACGCCGAGCACCTCGACGCAGGCGGCCGATTCGTCGACGTGCATCTCGGCCGCGCGGCGGCGGATCTTGTCCCATTCGCTGTCGAGATAGCAGACCACGAGCAGCTTGCCGACCTGGCGCATCAGCGTGCAGACGACGGCTTCCTCGCCCGCGCGCAGGTCGGCGCGCTCGGTGAGCTTGCGCGCGACGCAGCCGGACAGCAGCGCGCGGTTCAGCTCGAGCTTCGCGTCGATGCGCCGCGGCGTGCTGTGGTGGAAATGGTCGACGAGCTTCAGCCCGACGACCAGATGGCCGACGGCGTCCATGCCGAGCACCATCAGCGCGCGCGTCACGGTCGTGATGTTGCCGCCGAACGCCATGTACATCGCGGAGTTCGCGAGCCGCAGCACTTTCTGCGTGAGCGCGAAGTCCGACAGCACGACACGCACGAGTGCGGTGAAGTCGAGGTCGTCGTTCTTCATCGCGGCCATCGTCGCGCGCAGCGATTCCGACAGCAGCGGGAAATCGCCCCGTTCGCTCATCCGGGCCCACAGCTTGTCCAGCAAAGCGGTGCGGGGCAGGTGTTCGGTGATTGACATACGGATCTGTCCGGTTCGCCGCGCGCGTCAGGCGGCGGCGTGCAGGTGCAGCTGCTGCGCCTCGAAGCGCCGCGCGAGCTCCTCGGACGGCAGCGCCTGGCAGACGAGCCAGCCCTGGATGTGATTGCAGCCCATCTCCGTCAGCAGTGCGCGCTGCGCCTCGGTCTCGACGCCTTCGGCGACGAGTTCGAGATCGAGCGTCTGCGCGAGGCCGACCACCGCCGACACGATCGCGCGGTCGTTGCGCGACGTCAGCAGGTTCTCGACGAAACTGCGGTCGATCTTCAGCTTCGCGAGCGGGAAGCGCTGCAGGTACGCGAGGCTCGAATAGCCGGTGCCGAAATCGTCGATCGCGAAGCGGATGCCGAGATCGGTCAGCTCCTCGAGCAGCACTTTCGCATGCGCGGGATCGTGCATCAGCAGGCTTTCGGTGATTTCGAGCACGATGCGGCGCGGGTCGATGCCCGTCAGCGCGATCGCCTCGCGCACGCTCTGCGTGAAGCGCGGGTCGCGGAACTGCTGCGGCGACACGTTGACCGCCACGTACTGCAGCGCAAGCCCCTGGCTGTCCCATGCGACGAGCTGCATGCACGCGGCCTTGAGCACCCAGTTGCCGAGGTAGTTGATCAGGCCGATCGATTCGGCGAGCGGAATGAAGGTCGCCGGCGGCACGAGGCCGTGTACCGGATGGCGCCAGCGGATCAGCGCCTCGACGCCGACCACCGCGCCCGACTGGCTGTGCGTGATCGGCTGGAAGTGGAGCGAGAACTCGCCGTTGCGCACGCCGTCGTACAGGTCGGCCTCGAGCTTCAGCCGTTCGGCGTCGGCCGGATCGTCGACCGGCGCATGGAACGCAAGCGCGTTGCCGCCCGATGCCTTCGCCTGCGCGAGCGCATGGTCGGCGCGGCGCAGCAGCGGGCTGTGATGCTGCGCGCGATGCGGCGCGGCACGTTCGTCGGGGTAGAGCGCGATGCCGATGCTCGCGGACAGGTGCACGGTCTGCCCCTGGTACACGTAGGGCTCGCGCACCGCGGCCTGCAGCCGGCGCGCGAGCGCGTCGGCTGCGTGACTCGCCTGCGAGCGGTCCGAGGCGCCGAGCACGATCGCGAACTTGTCGCTCGCGACGCGCGCGAGCCGCTCGTTCGGCGTGACGAGCGCCTTCAGCCGCTGCGCGGTCTCGCGCAGCAGCGTGTCGCCCGCGTCGTAGCCGAGCGCGCGGTTGATCCGCTGGTAGTCGTCGAGGTCGAGCAGCAGCAGCGCCGCGCAGGTGCCGTCCTCGTCGGCGGTCTGCTGCGCACGCATCAGCGCTGGCACGAGCGCGGACAGGTTGTCGAGCCCCGTCATCGGGTCATGGTGCATTTCATACGTCAGCTTCGCCTCGAGCGCGCGCCACGACGACACGTCGAATGCCGCGATCGCGAAACCGTCGACGCCGTGATGGCGGCTCTTGAACGCACGGACCTCGACGTCCAGCGGGTAGGTGAGCGACTTGACGATGCACATCGTCGCCTTCTCGACCTGGCCGGAACGCGCGGCGCGCGCAAGCAGGCCTTCGAGCGCCGAGGTATCCTGTTCGGCGATCAGGTCGCGCAGCGTCAGCGTGTGCAGGTAGTCGCGGTGGTAGCCGATGAAGCGCAGGCTCGCGTCGGACACGTACAGAAAGCGCAGCTCGCGGTCGACATGGGCGAGGAAATCCACCGTGCCGACCGTCTGTTCCAGCCAGTTGCGCACGGAGTCGTCGCGGCGCGGCGCGCCGGCGCGCGCCGGCATCAGCGCGCCGCCCGACCAGGCGAAGCGGCGCAGCGTATGCAAGGCGCTGCGCCAGGAGCCCTTGCGTGACGTCTGTTTCCTGTTGGCTTCCATGTTTCTCGCTGACGTGAAGGGCTGGAACTGGTTGTCCGCAAGGAATAACGGCAGATTGTGCGGAATCTTTAACGGGCCGGCCGCGGATGGCGCAGCCGCCGGCCCGGATCGCATCCCGGATGTTCGACAGGCGAACGCCGGCGTGGCCTGTATCGAGGCTGACTTTATAAGAAATGAGGACGCAGATGAAGCGAAAACTGTTGCTGGGCGCCGTGGCGGCGCTGGTGGCCGGCCATGCGCTGATGGCGCAGGCGGAATTGAAGCCGGGCGCCGCGGCGCCGGATTTCACGACGCAGGCGTCGCTGGGCGGCAAGACTTACACGTACTCGCTCGCCGGCGCGCTGAAGCAGGGGCCGGTCGTGCTGTATTTCTACCCGGCGGCGTTCACGAAGGGCTGCACGATCGAGGCGCATGCGTTTGCCGATGCGGTCGACCGTTACAAGGCTTACGGCGCGACGGTGATCGGCGTATCGGCCGACAATATCGACACGCTGACGAAATTCTCGGTGAGCGAGTGCCGCAGCAAGTTCCCGGTCGCGGCCGATCCGGACGCGAAGATCATCCGGGAATACGATGCGAAGCTGCCGGCGCTCGACCGCGCGAACCGCGTGTCCTACGTGATCTCGCCGGAAGGGAAGGTGCTCTACGAATACACGAGCCTGTCGCCCGACAAGCACGTCGAGAACACGCTCGCCGCCGTGAAGGCGTGGGCCGACGCGCATCCGAAGCCGTAAGCGGCCGCGCCTGGCACGAAAACGGCCCGCCGTGCGGGCCGTGGGCACGACAACACGCGCCGCCGGGCGGCGGCGCGCAGCGGGCCGTCACGCGCGCAAGGCCTGCTCGATCGGCACGCTGCCGCCGACGAAGCCGACGATCTTGCGCGAGATGCCGAGCTTGATCGCCTCGATCGCGGCCCATGCGACGTCCTGGCGCGACACGGGCGGCGCGGGGTCGAGCCAGGCGTCGGTCAGCGCGATCTTGCCGACGCCCGGATCGTCGGTGAGCGGGCCCGGGCGCAGGATCACGTAGTCGACACCCGACGCGATCACGCGGTCGTCGCCCTCGCGCTTCATCTGCGAATAATGGCGCAGCGCGTCCGGCGCCTGTTCGGGCCGGTACGCCGAAAGCGAGCTGATCACGACGAGCTTCTGCGCGTTGAAGGCGAGCGTGTATTCGGCCGCGCGGGCCACCGCGTCGCGGTCGACCTGTTCCTCTTCGGCCGCGCCCTCCGATTCGGCCGAGCCGGCCGCGTAGATCACGTGCGTGATGCCCTGGAACGCGTGCGAGAAATCGTTCGTCAGATCGGCCTCGACGACCCGTGCGCCCGCCAGCGCATAGCCGTGCCGGCGCACGAGCGCCGTGACCTCGAACTCCGGCTGCTTGAGCAGCAGATCCGCGCAGGCCTGGCCCGTCCGGCCGGTCGCACCAATCAGCAGTACCTTCGTCGTCATGAAACCGCTCCTTGCTCGATGCGTCTTCCGTCCAGATAGGGACGGACGACCGATAACTCAAGTGTAATGTCGATTTGCCCCGCCGGCGGGCGCGTATTAAGGGGCGTACCGGCGTCGGGCGTTCATTCGTTCACACGGATGCGGGAATGACGCGCCGACCGGCTATCATGTGCGCGATGGTTTTTTCGCCGTTACGCGTATAACGCGCCGGCCCACCGGTTGGAGTACACATGGCATTACCCCTGGACAACGTCAGCATGGCCGTGTTCTGCGACTTCGAGAACGTCGCGCTCGGCGTGCGCGACGCGAAGTACGAGAAATTCGACATCAAGCCCGTGCTGGAGCGCCTGCTGCTGAAAGGCAGCATCGTCGTGAAGAAGGCCTATTGCGACTGGGATCGCTACAAGGGCTTCAAGGCGTCGATGCACGAGGCGAGCTTCGAGCTGATCGAGATTCCGCACGTGCGCCAGTCGGGCAAGAATTCGGCCGACATCCGGCTCGTCGTCGATGCGCTCGATCTCTGCTACACGAAGTCGCACGTCGATACGTTCGTGATCATCAGCGGCGATTCCGACTTCTCGCCGCTCGTGTCGAAGCTGCGCGAGAACGCGAAGAAGGTGATCGGCGTCGGCGTGAAGAAATCGACGTCGGACCTGCTGGTCGCGAACTGCGACGAATTCATCTTCTACGACGATCTGGTGCGCGAGCAGCAGCGCACGCTCGCGAAGCGCGAACAGCAGCAGCGTGCCGGCAACGGCGGCGCGAGGCGGCCTGACGAGCCGGCCTCGCGCAAGCACGACATGGATGCCCGCAAGGCCGAGGCGATCGCGCTGGCGGTCGAGACGTTCGATGCGCTCGCGTCGGAGCGCGACGACGTCGGCAAGATCTGGGCGTCGGTGCTCAAGAGCGCGATCAAGCGCCGCAAGCCGGATTTCAACGAGTCGTACTACGGGTTCCGCGCGTTCGGCAACCTGCTCGACGAAGCGCAGGCGCGCGGCCTGCTGGAAGTGGGGCGCGACGACAAGTCGGGCGCGTTCGTGTCGCGGGCCCGCCAGCCGGCGGCCATGGAGCATGTCGCGGCGGGCGGGGACGGCAGCGCGCACGGCGGCGCCCACCACCACGGTGCGCGCGCGGCCGAACCGGCGCGGGCCGGGCGCAATGCGCAACGTCGCGGGCAGCGGGCCGAAGCGGTGGCGCACGAAAGCGAGCAGGCCGAAGCGGAAGCGGCGGACGTCGCCGAGTTCGTCGAGGCTGGGTCGGTGACGCCACCGGCTGAAACGGCTGAAGCGGCGGAGGCGGTCGACGCACCGGGCGAGGCGAAGGACGGCCGCAAGCGTGCGCGCAAGAGCGCGGCGAAGAAGACGGGCGCGAAGAAGGGTGCCGCCGCGAAGGGCGCCGGCCATCATGCGGCCGGGAAGACCGACGACGCCCACGGTGAGGCGAAGCACGGCGGCGGCGACCAGCACGCGCACGGCAGGCATGCCGACGACGCGGAGCAGGGCGACGAACGGCATGCCGCCGTGACGCGTGCCGAGCCGGCGGCCGGCGATGTCGGCGGCGACGGGGCTGCCGCCCAGCCGTCGCATGAGGCGGCGCCGCTCGAAGCGCATGCCGACGCGCCGGCCGCTGCCAAGAAAAAGCCGGCCCGCAAGGCGGCACCGCGCGCACGTCGTCCGCGCAAGACGACGGCGGCCGAGTAACGGCAGGCGTCCGGGTGCCGTCCGAAGCGGGACGGCATCCGCGCCGAACGATACCGGCCGGCGCAATGCCGGCGCGGCTGTGCTAGCCGTTCAGCACATACGGACGCGTCATCACTTCGAGGAAGTGGCCGTCCGGGTCGTCGAAGTACACGCCGCGCCCGCCGTTGTGGCGGTAGATGTCGTCGGGTTGCCGCTTCGCGGGATCGGCCCAGTACGCGAGCCCGCGCGCGCGGATGCGCGCCAGCACGCGATCGAAGCCGGCTTCGTCGAGCAGGAACGCATAGTGCTGCGACCTGATTTCCCCCGCCTGTTCGTAGAAATCGAGCGACACGCCGTTGTCGAGCGCGACGACCAGCATCGCGCCGAACGGCGTCGGCGGCGGCAATTCCAGGAGTTCGGTCAGGAAGCGGCTCGACGCATGCTTGTCGCTGCACCAGACGATCGTGTGATTGAGCTGGACGTTCATGGCGGGTTCCGGCGAAGGGCTCGCGGTAGGCATGGACTCACGATAGCCGATCGCCGCCCGGGTTCAAGGGCAAAAAAACGGCCGCCTGCCTGAATTGCCCCCAGGAGTTGGACACCACTCCAACCCTTGGGGTCGGCTCAGTCGGGCCGCCGCTTCCCGTCATTCGCCGGCCACCGCCGGCCCGCCCGAATTGCCGCGGCGATTGCGGCGTTTCTCTCCCCACACGCGGAACCGGTCCATGTACAGGTAGACGACCGGCGTCGTATAGAGCGTCAGCACCTGCGACACGATCAGGCCGCCGGCGATCGCGATCCCGAGCGGCGCGCGCAGCTCGGCGCCGTCGCCGCTGCCGAACGCGAGCGGCAGTGCGCCGAGGAGCGCGGCCATCGTCGTCATCATGATCGGGCGGAAGCGCAGCAGGCACGCCTCGTGGATCGCGTCGAACGACGACTTCTTGTTGTTGCGCGTCTGGTCGATCGCGAAGTCGACCATCATGATCGCGTTCTTCTTCACGATGCCGATCAGCAGGATCACGCCGATCAGCGCGATGATGCTGAACTCGGTCTTGAACAGCAGCAGCGCGAGCAGCGCGCCGACGCCGGCCGACGGCAGCGTCGACAGGATCGTGATCGGGTGGATGTAGCTCTCGTACAGGATCCCGAGCACGATGTAGACGGCCAGCAGCGCGGCGAGAATCAGGATCGGCTGGTCGTTCATCGACTGCTGGAACGCCTGCGCGGTGCCCTGGAAACTGCCGACGATCGTCGGCGGGACGCCGACCTGCGCCATGGTCTGGTAGATCACCTGGGTCGCCTGCGACAGCGACACGCCCGGCGGCAGGTTGAACGAGATCGTCGTCGCGACGAACAACCCCTGGTGGTTGACCGACAGCGGCGTCGTGCTCGGCCCGAACGTCGCGATCGCCGACAGCGGGATCATCGTCGACTTCGACGTCGACACCGACGCACCCGACGACGCGCTCGACTTGCCGCTCGCGGCGATCGAGTTGAGCGCCTGGTTGCGCGCGGAATCGGACGCGATCGCCGCGGCGCTCTGCGTGGCCGTCCCGGCGCTCGACGTGCCGGCCGACGTCGCGACATAGGTGCCGGCGGCCGCGTTGGTGGTCTGCGAGCCGTTCGCGCTGCCGCCCGACGTGCTGATCCACACCTGGTTCAGCATCTCCGGGCTTTGCCAGTATTTCGGCGCGACTTCCATCACGACGTGGTACTGGTTCAGCGGGTTGTAGATCGTCGAGACCTGGCGCTGGCCGAACGCGTCGTACAGCGTGTTGTCGATCTGCGCGGGCTTGATGCCGAAGCGCGCGGCCGTCGCGCGGTCGATCGTCACCATCGCCTCGAGGCCGCCTTGCTGCTGGTCGGAGTTCACGTCGGTCAGCTCGGGGCGCTTCTGCAGCGCCTCGGTCAGGATCGGCCCCCACTTGTACAGGTCGGCGCTCGAATCGCCGAGCAGCGTGAACTGGTACTGCGCGTTGCTCTGCCGGCCGCCGACGCGGATATCCTGCGCGGCCTGCAGGAACGTGCGCGCACCCGCGACGTCCGCCAGCGGCGGGCGCAGCTGCTGGATCACCTGGTCGGCCGACAGCTTGCGCTCGGAGCGATCCTTCAGCGTGACGAACATGAAGCCCGAGTTGGTCTGCGTGCCGCCGGTGAACCCCGCGACGCTCTTCACGTTCGGGTTGCCCTGCACGATCCGCATCATTTCGGAGAACTTCAGCTTCATCGCCTGGAACGAGGTCGACTGGTCGGCCTGGATGCCGCCGATCATCAGGCCGGTGTCCTGCTGCGGGAAGAAGCCCTTCGGCACGACGATGTACAGGTACACGTTCAGCCCGATCGTCGCGAACAGCGTCAGCAGGATCAGCAGCGGCCGGCGCAGCGCCCACGACAGCGAGCGCTCGTAGCCGCGCTGCATGCGCGAGAAGCCGCGCTCGAGGAAGCGCCCGAAGCGGCCTTCGTTTTGCGGGTCGTGCGACTCGGGCAGCAGGCGCGCGCACATCATCGGCGTGACGGTGAGCGACACCGCGAGCGACACGGCGATCGCGAGCGACAGCGTCAGCGCGAATTCGCGGAACAGCCGCCCGACGATGCCGCCCATCAGCAGGATCGGCAGGAACACCGCGACGAGCGAGATGCTCATCGACAGCACGGTGAAGCCGACCTCGCGCGCACCGTCGAACGCGGCCTGCATCCGCGACTTGCCGTTCTCGATGTGCCGCGAGATGTTCTCGAGCACGACGATCGCATCGTCGACGACGAAGCCGGTCGCGACGATCAGCGCCATCAGCGACAGGTTGTCGATCGAGAAGCCGAGCAGGTACATCGCGCCGAACGTGCCGACGATCGAGATCGGCACCGCGACGCTCGGGATCAGCGTCGCGCGCCAGTTGCGCAGGAACAGGAACACGACCATCACGACGAGGCTGACCGCGATCAGCAGCGTGTGCTCGGTGTCCTTCAGCGACGCGCGGATGGTGGTCGAGCGGTCGAGCACCGGCGTGACCGTGATGTCGGCCGGCAGCGACGCGGTGAGTTGCGGCAGCGCCGCGCGCACGCGGTCGATCGTATCGATGATGTTCGCGCCGGGCGAGCGGTAGAGGATCACGAGCACCGCGCGCTTGCCGTTCGACAGGCCGAGGTTGCGCAGGTCCTCGACCGAATCGACGACGTCCGACAGGTCGGACAGCCTGACGGCCGAGCCGTTGCGGTAGGCGACGACGAGGTCGCGGTATTGCGACGCCTGGGAGGCCTGGTCGTTCGTATAGAGCTGGTAGTGCTGCGGGCCGAACTCGATCGCGCCCTTCGGCGCGTTGGCGTTCGCGGACGCCAGCGCCGCACGCACGTCCTCGAGGCCGATCCCGTAGTGGAACAGCGCCTGCGGTTCGAGCTCGACGCGCACGGCCGGGTTCGCGGAGCCGCTCACCGAGACCTGGCCGATCCCGTCGATCTGCGACAGCGACTGCTGCAGCACCGTCGATGCGGCGTCGTACAGCTTCGCGGGCGACGACGTTTCCGACGTCAGCGACACGATCATGATCGGTGAATCGGCCGGGTTGACCTTGCGGTAGGTCGGGTTGCTCTTCAGCGCGGCGGGCAGGTCGGCGCGCGCCGCGTTGATCGCGGCCTGCACGTCGCGCGCGGCGCCGTCGATGTCGCGGTTCAGGCCGAACTGCAGGATGATCCGCGCGTTGCCGACCGTGCTCGTCGACGTCATTTCGGAGACGTCGGCGATCGAGCCGAGGTGCCGCTCGAGCGGGCTCGTCACGCTGGTCGCGACCGTTTCCGGGCTCGCGCCCGGCAGCGACGCCTGCACCGAGATCGTCGGGAAGTCGACCTGCGGCAGCGGCGACACCGGCAGCTTGATGAACGCGAACAGGCCCGCGAGCGCGACGCCGAGCGCGAGCAGCGTCGTCGCGACGGGGCGGGTGATGAAGGGGCGCGACAGGTTCATGGCTTACGCATCCGTGCGCTTGCCGGCGTCGGGGCCGTGGCGTTCGAACCAGCCGCGCACGCGGCGCGCGAGCGAGTCGAAGCCGAGGTAGATCACGGGCGTCGTAAACAGCGTCAGCACCTGCGACACGATCAGGCCGCCGGCGATCGCGATCCCGAGCGGCTGGCGCAGCTCGGAGCCGGCGCCGGAGCCGACGATCAGCGGCACCGCGCCGAGCAGCGCGGCGAGCGTCGTCATCAGGATCGGCCGGAAGCGCAGCAGGCACGCCTGGTAGATCGCCTCGCGCGGCGGCTTGCCTTCGACACGTTCGGCCTCGAGCGCGAAGTCGATCATCATGATCGCGTTCTTCTTCACGATACCGATCAGCAGCACGATGCCGATGATGCCGATGATGTCGAGGTCGTGCCCGGTGATCATCAGCGCGAGCAGCGCGCCGACGCCGGCCGACGGCAGCGTCGACAGGATCGTGATCGGGTGGATGTAGCTTTCGTACAGCACGCCGAGCACGATGTACATCGTGACGACCGCCGCCAGGATCAGGAACAGCTGGTTCGACAGCGACGCCTGGAACGCGAGCGCCGCGCCCTGGAAGCGCGTCTGGAACGACGCGGGCAGGCTGATGTCCTTCTCGGCGGCCTCGATCGCCTTGACGGCCTCGCCGAGCGACGCGCCCGGCGCGAGGTTGAACGAGATCGTCGTCGACGGGAACTGCGACAGGTGCGCGACCAGCAGCGGCGACGGCCGCTCGTGGAACGACGCGATCGACGACAGCGGCACCTGGCCGCCGCCGGCCGACGGCAGGTAGATGTCGTTCAGCGATTGCGCGTAGTGCTGCTCCTTCGGCTCCGACTCGAGAATCACGCGGTACTGGTTCGACTGCGTGAAGATGGTCGACACGATGCGCTGGCCGAACGCGTCGTACAGCGCGTTGTCGACGGTCGCCGGCGTGATGCCGAAACGCGCGGCGCTCGGGCGGTCGATCTCGATGTAGACCGACTGGCCGTTGCTCTGCAGGTCGGTCGCGACATCGGCGAGCGACGGCTCCTGCTGCAGCCGCGCGACGAGCTTCGGCACCCAGGTCGCGAATTCTTCCGCGTTCGGGCTCGTCAGCATGAACTGGTACTGCGTCGGGCTGACGGTCGAATCGATCGTCAGGTCCTGCACCGACTGCATGAACAGCGAGATGCCGGTGATGTTCGCCACGCGGTGCTGCAGGTCGCGGATGATCTGCGCGGCCGTTTTGGAGCGGTCGTCGCGCGCCTTCAGGTTGATCAGCATCCGGCCGCTGTTCAGCGTGATGTTGCTGCCGTCGACGCCGATGAACGACGTGAGGCTGTCGACGTTCGGGTCCTTCAGGATCTCGGCCGCGAGCGCCTGCTGGCGTTCGGCCATCGCGCCGTACGAGATCGACTGCGGCGCCTGCGTGATCGCCTGGATCACGCCGGTGTCCTGCGCGGGGAAGAAGCCCTTCGGCACGTAGATGTAGAGCAGGGCGGTCAGCCCGAGCGTCAGCAGCGCGACGACCAGCGTCGAGCGCTGGCGGTTCAGCACCCATTCGAGCGCGACCGCGTAGCGCGCGATCACCCAGTCGATCGTGCGGTGCACGCGCGCCTCGAAGCGGTGGCTTTCCGGCGGCGGCGAATGACGCAGCAGCTTCGCGCACATCATCGGCACGAGCGTGAGCGACACGATCGCCGAGATCACGATCGTCACCGCGAGCGTGATCGCGAACTCGTGGAACAGGCGCCCGACCACGTCGCCCATGAACAGCAGCGGGATCAGCACCGCGATCAGCGACACCGTCAGCGAGATGATCGTGAAGCCGATCTGCCTCGAGCCCTTCAGCGCGGCCTCGAGCCCCGACTCGCCTTCCTCGACGTAGCGCGCGATGTTCTCGATCATCACGATCGCGTCGTCGACGACGAAGCCGGTCGCGATGGTGAGCGCCATCAGCGACAGGTTGTTCAGCGAGAAGCCGGCCATGTACATCACCGCGAGCGTGCCGATCAGCGACAACGGCACGGACAGGCTCGGGATGATCGTCGCGTAGATGTTCGCGAGGAACAGGTACATCACCAGCACGACGAGCGCGACCGCGAGCAGCAGCTCGAACTGCACGTCGCGCACGGCCGCGCGGATCATCGTCGTGCGATCGGTGACGATCTCCACGTCGAGCGCGGCCGGCAGCGTCTCCTGCAGCTTCGGCAATTGCGCCTTGATCGCGTCGACCGTCTGGATCACGTTCGCGCCCGGCTGGCGCTGCACGTTCAGGATGATCGCGGGATCCGAATTCACCCACGCGCCGAGCTTGGTGTTCTCCGAGCCGGCGACGACCGTCGCGACGTCGGTCAGCATCACCGGGCGGCCGTTCTTGTACGCGACGACCGCGCTGTTGTACTGGTCGGCGCTCGTCAGCTGGTCGTTCGCGTTGATCGTGTAGGCGCGCGTCGGGCCGTCGAAGTTGCCCTTCGGGGTGTTGACGTTCAGGTTCGAGATCGTCGTGCGCAGGTCGTCGAGGTTCATCCCGTACTGCGCGAGCGCGGTCGGGTTCGCCTGGATCCGCACGGCCGGGCGGTTGCCGCCCGACAGGCTGACGAGGCCGACGCCCGCGATCTGCGAGATCTTCATCGCGAGGCGCGTGTCGGCCAGGTCCTGCACCTGCGTGAGCGGCAGCGTCTTCGACTTGACGGCGAGCGTGATCACCGGCGCATCGGCCGGGTTGACCTTCGCGTAGATCGGCGGGGCCGGGAGGTCGGACGGCAGCAGGTTGCCGGCCGCGTTGATCGCGGCCTGCACTTCCTGTTCGGCGATGTCGAGCGGCAGGTCGAGCGAGAACTGCAGCGTGATCACCGACGCTCCGGCCGAGCTTTGCGACGACATCTGGTTCAGCGACGGCATCTGCCCGAACTGGCGCTCGAGCGGCGCGGTGACCGACGAGGTCATCACTTCCGGGCTCGCGCCGGGGTAGAAGGTCTGGACCTGGATCGTCGGGTAGTCGACTTCGGGCAGCGCGGCGAGCGGCAGGAACCGCAGCGCGACGAGACCGGCCAGCATGATCGCCGCCATCAGGAGGGCGGTGCCGACCGGCCGGAGAATGAAGAGGCGGGAAGGATTCATCGAGCGGCCCGCGCGTTATTGGGCCGCTGCCTGCGACGCACCGTGCTTGTGTCCGCCGTGATGGCCGGCAGCACCCAACGCCGCGCCGGCGCCGCGCGTGCCCGACGCGCCTTTCGGCTTGTCGGCCGGAATCGAGATCTTCGAGCCTTCGCGCAGGCGGTCGGAGCCGTCGGTCACCACGCGCTCGCCGAGCGCGACGCCGCTGACGATGCTCGTGCGTTCGCCGTCGACCGGGCCGATCGTGACCTTGCGCACGGTTACCGTGTTGTCGGGTTTCACGACGTAGACGAACTGGCCGATCGAACCCGTCAGCACCGCGGACGTCGGCACGATCGTCGCGTTGCGCAGCACGTCGACGAGCAGCCGCGTGTTCACGAACTGATTCGGGAACAGCATGCCTTCCTTGTTATCGAAGTTCGCGCGCAGCTTGACCGTGCCGGTGCTCGTGTCGATCTGGTTGTCGAGCGTGGCGAGCGACCCGGTCTCGAGCGGCACCGTGTTGTTGCGGTTGTAGGCGGTGACCGACAGTTTCTGGCCCGCGTTCACCTGCTTGAGGATCTGCGGCAGGTTGTCTTCCGACGTCGTGAAGATCACGCTCATCGGCTGCAGCTGCGTGATCACGACGATGCCGTTGGTGTCGCCCGGCGTCACGTAGTTGCCCGGGTCGACCTGGCGCAGGCCGACGCGGCCCGATACCGGCGCCGTGATGCGCGCATACGTGAGGTTCAGCTTCGCGGAATCGATCGCGGCCTGGTCGGTCTTCACCGCGCCTTCGTACTGCTTGACGAGCGACGCCTGCGTATCGACGGTTTGCGACGCGATCGAATCCTGCGACAGCAGCGTCTGGTAGCGCTTCAGGTCGAGGCGCGCCGTCGCGAGCAGCGCCGAGTCGCGTGCGAACGTGCCTTCGGCGTTCTCGAGCGCCACCTGGTACGGGCGCGGGTCGACCTGCGCGAGCACGTCGCCCTTCTTGACGATCTGGCCTTCCTGGAACGACACCGACTGCAGGTAGCCCGACAGTTGCGTCTTGACCGTCACGTTCGCGAGCGGCGTGACGGTGCCGAGCGCGGACAGCACGATCGGCATCTCGCCTTGCGTCGCGGTCGCGACCTGCACGGGCTGCGGAACGTTCGCCATTGCAGCGGGGCCGCCGCGGCCGCGATGGCCGCCTGCGCCGCCGCCGGCGCTTGCGCCCGCGGTTTGTGCCGCGCTGCCGGCCGCCGGCGTGCGGTTCCACGGATGCCACCACAGCAGGCCGCCGATGACGACGACCGCGAGCGTTCCGATCATCAGCATGCGGCGCGGGCGTCGCGCGGCGGGGGACGCAGGGTCTTTCGAAGGGGGCGTGGGCTTTTGTTCGTTATCCATCGTGATCTGTCAGGAAGACGGCGCGGCGTGCCGGAAATCGGACTGCTGGGCTGCGCGTGGGCGAGCGGGTGACGGGACGGGGCGGCCCGGCTCGGTCCGGGGCCCCCGTCGACCCGCGCGGGGAAAAGAGCGGTGCGCGCCGAGAGTGCGGCGCGACGATGGGCATGATCCTACGTCCCGTCCCCGTTACAGTCCAGTCGTCTATCTTTCAACGGGTTACGGTCGTTACAGAACGCGACGGAACGGTGACGGAACGATTACACGCCGACGCGCCGGGCCGGCGCGCCGCCGATCTCGCGGGTGATTTTCGCGATGCACTCCTGCAGCGCGGGCACGACATGTTCCTGCAGCCATTCGGGCGGACACTGGTGCGACGCGCCGCCGCAATTCACCGAATAGCGCTGGCCCGACGGGCCGACGAAACCGGCCGCGACGGCATTCAGGCCTTCGCGCCATTCGCCGATCGCGATCGCGTGGCCGTCGCGCATCGCGTCGTCGAGCGCGGGGGTCAGGCGCGCCGACACGTGCGGCCAGTCGTCGCCCGCCGTGGTGCGCAGCGACTCGAGCAGCAGGCGGCGCTCGTCGTCCTCGAGCGCGGCGAGATACGCGCGGCCGACCGCCGTGCGCGCGATGTCCATCCGCGAGCCGATTTCGAGGCGCGTGACGAGCACGGCCGAGCGCGGCCGGATCACGTCGATCGCGACCATGTCGAGCCGGTCGCGCACCGCGAGGTGCACGGACAGCGACGTGCGTTCGGCCAGCTCGATCATGAACGGCCGCGAGCGCGCGCGGATGTCGAAGTTGCGCAGGAAGCCGTGGCTCAGCTCGAGCACCGACGCGGTGAGCACGAAGCGCTCGCTGTCGGGCAACTGGAACAGGAAGCCGGCGCTGACGAGCGTCGCGGTGATGCGCGAGACGGTCGGCTTCGGGATGCCGGTCAATTCGGTCAGTTCGCGGTTGCTGACGGGGGCGTCGGCAGCCGCGATGCGGCGCAGCACGGCGAGGCCGCGGGCGAGGGCGGTGATCTCGTCGGGCGACGATTCACGGTCCCGCGACGCGGGAGAGGTTACAGTTGTCGACACGAGGGATTCTCTCTAATTCCGAAACTCGATTTCAATTTTGTTGGTATTGTAGGACTATTGTCAAAGGATGCATGTTCCGCGGGCGAACCGGTCATTGGATGAAATTTTACGGGTTCACCCTTGGTTTATTAGGAAAACGCTCAAATGAGCGTTGCCAGAAAGTGCATGAACCGGTGCAAATACCGCTTGACTTGTCGGGCGGAAACGGAAAGAATGTCTCACGTTTTCGAAACATCGTTTCAAGAGTTTAACCGGCAACGATGTTTCGCGCAGTCTCTCAGGTTCTAGCACGGCCCTCGGAATGGCTAGAACTTTTTAGCGCCACGGTCTCCGTGGCGCTTTTTTTTGCCCGTTATCGGCGCACAACAAAGTCTGCAGCAACGAGGAAGAGCGAATTCAGAGACATCAAAGTATGCAGCATTGGGGAAAAGCATTGTTTGGTGCACCATTTTGAGAGCGATTGGCTATGGTAATTTGTATTTCGATAGCCTGGCGCTGGGTGAAACTGCACTGAGTTGCCCCGGCGTCGCTCGATGCGGTAGGGTAGACGGCGCCTTCATTGACGAGGTCGGCTCATGAACTCATTAATGCTGTCGCAGCCGATACTGGTCTGAGCAAGATGGCCGCTAGCGAGACGATCCAGGCTGTACTGGACGTGATCATATGTGTTGTTAGCGACGGCGGCAGCGTGCAACTCGTCGGATTTGGCTTGTTCGCGCAAGGGCAACGTGCAGCACGGACCAGTAGAAATCCGACGACGGGTGCTGAGATAGCAATCGCTGCAGCGACGATGGTGAAGCTCAGTGCCGGCAAGGCGTTCAAAGATGCCGTGAACGCGTCTTGAGTAGTGACTCCGATTGTCGGCAAGCCTACCGATTGGAGCATGCAGACGTCTACACGGTTGCGGTCGGTCGGCGATCAGATCGTGCCGTCGCGTCGGATCGCAGGGCTATGTTAGCCTTCATTTCGGGACATTCTCCCCCGGCCACGAATCGCAAGCCAAACACCTGGCTGTGCAGTCCAAGCGGGACCGCCGGCAGGCGGGCGCTTCGGGCTTAGAGCGCGCCGTGCTGGTGCAACGCCTCGACCACCTTCAAGAGAAGGAATCCGAACGTCAGCAATGGATTGACGGTGGTCCTGAGCGAGGTTTATGCCAACGCTGACGGAACTGCGGAAAATGACGCCGTCATAGTTGTTTTCTTGATGAACTCACCCAGGTGTTGATTGGGGGATGTATATATATCTACGTTAGTATGTCTAAGCGCTACCTGCTCGCTCCCGTGGCCAAAACCGCTATCATGTATACAGAGATTCCAACTAGAGGAGAAACGGATGGCTACTTACAAAGAGCTGAAAGCTCAAATGGACGCCTTGGCAGAGAAAACGGAAGCGGCGCGGCGCGAGGAAATCCAAGCCATCGTCGATGACATCCGCGTCAAAGTTGCGGAGTACGGCCTTACCGAGAAGGACATCTTCCGCGGACGCTTGGCAAAACAGGCAAAAGCATCGGTGGAAGCGAAGTATCGTGATCCGAAGACCGGCGCGACCTGGTCGGGCCGCGGCCGCGCGCCGGCGTGGATCAAGGACGCTAAGAACCGAAATCGATTCCTGATTCAGGAATAAATCTCCCCATCTACGACTTGGCTGACCGTGGGAAACATCGCTCTGTGCTCGGCTAGGTGCCCATCACATGATGGGTGATTTTGACGAAGCCTAGAGTGCCTTGGAGCAGAACTTTGCCCATGTCAGGCATCAAGCCCACGGCTCTGTCAGCTTCCGCTTTCATTCCATGCCTGCACTCTTGAGCCGTGATTCGAGGCTTTTGGTGTGCTGGCGACTTCGCGCAACGTCGCTTCCAAATCAGGGCGTGAGAAGTCAATCTCCAAGCCATTCTCATACGCCCAACTGCCGAGCGCCTTTGAAACGAATTCGCTGTCATTGTTGTCGGCCTTGATATAGCAAGGAAGTGAGCGGTATTGGGCAAGTCGGGGCAGCGCTGCGACAAAATGCTCGCCCCGCAGCGAACCGTCGACTTCGATCTCCAGACATTCCCACGTGTAGTTATCCACGATCGTGAGCGTGCGTAGCGGTTGGCCGCTGAACAGCGCATCTGCCACAAAGTCCATGCGCCATACTTCATTGATGGCACTGACAGACTGCTTCGGCTGCCTGAGTCTTGCCGACTTGTTGCGTCGCGGTCGTTTGTGACGCAATGAAAGCCCGAGTTCGCGACACCCGCGTTCGACGCATTTATGGCTGTCCCACTAGCCTTCCCGGCGAAGCATCACGTACGCGTGGCGCACCGTAACGCACCCGCATTTCTGTGATCTCCTTGATGCGCATCTCCAGTGCGCTTTGATCCCGCGCGAGCGACTCGTAATGGTAGACCGTGAGGGACAGCCGCAACAACGCACAAGTCTTCCGCTGGCTTGCGCCGAAACGCAGCATCAAGTCCGTGACCAGTTCACGGCGCCGAGAAGGCTTCGGAGCTTTTTGACAGAACGTCCTGCAGCATGGGCTTGTTCAGCGACAGATCGGCTACGAGCCGCTTGAGCTTCGCGTTCTCTTCCGCAAGTTGCTTCAGCCGGCGCAACTCCGACGGTGACAGCCCACCGTACTTCGGCCGCCAATTAAAACGTCGCGTCGCTGATCCCTATTTTGCGGCGGATCTCCGCGACAGGCGTGCCCAGCTCGGCCTGCTTCAACGCATATGCGATCTGCTCTTCGCTTTGTGGGGACAGCTCGGGGGGCTGGATGTGCGTGTTGTCTCGAGCGCCGCTCGGATATTGTATTCGCGAGCTCGGTGCTGCGCGCAATCTACTGTTGTTCGAGTTCCGGACGATACTGCATGTCGGCGAGTGATTGACGATTATCTCAGGCGAGCTTACCGAAGTCGTTCGGCTGATCCGTGTCCGAATCGATGTCGGACCAGCACCACGAAACTCATGTCGTAATGCAAAAAAGCCGAAATTGGGGTCGGAGATACAGAAAGACGTAAAGAGGCCTACCTCAAATTTCACAATATGGACTTCGAAGGAAGTGGTTAGAACCTATTCGAGCTGATAGAAATGCCAGCTTCCCGGGGATCGCAAAAAAAGAAATAAATAATTTCCCTGGGCGAAATAATGAACCTGCGACCACTTAGCTTTCGCACGACTGCGTGTCTCAACTCCCAGTATTTGAATATTTTTAAAATTCAGATTCGATATGAGCGGATGCGAGATATCTGATACTGACAAAAATACTAGGTTCACGCTTTATGGAAAACTGGGAAGAAATGCCAGACTTCGGTAGGTGAATTAATTATGACGAAACCGTCTTGATTCTATCGGATGTCCTATACTGGTTCTCAAGGCTTACATTCTTGAACACTAACTGCTCGATAAAAGAGGGTTCGATCTCGCATGTCGGAGTTAATGACATTCAAGAGGCTGCTCTGGTGGTGGAAGCGGCATCGACTGAAGTCGTTTATTGGGATTTGTGCTCTAGTAATCGCTCATTTATTTGAGGCAGGTATCTCGGGAGTGCTTAGGGAGGGTGTTGATCGCTTGGCACATGGGCGTATCGATATAAAAGGCATCGTTCTGATATTAACGCTATTATCGATTGCAAAGTATGCTTGCTTAAGCTTTGGTCGTCGCGTCAACGCGAGGATATCCGTTGAGATGGCACGGGATTTGAGAGCGGACATGTATGCACATTTGCAAAATCTAGACTTCTTTTTCTATGAAAAGCATAAGATAGGGGATCTGATTGCGCGTTCTACCGGTGATATTGAATCAATTAAAACATTCTTTCGATACTCATCCAATCAGTTCACAAGTCTGGTGGCCGTGACAATCATTGCGCCGATATTCATGGCTAATCTCTCAGTTCGACTAGCCGTTTGCATCTTTCCAATGTTTGTCGTCACTGTCGTCGGAGTTTGGTGGCTTACAAGGATGATTCGAGAGCAAACGGCGAGCGTTAAGATTGCAACGGGCGATTTGAGTGAATCCGTGCTTCAAAACCTTAGAGGAATTAGGACGATTCAGGCGCACTGCCAAGAAGAAAGGGAGGTGGCATACTTTGCTAAGCAGTCTCAGGCTTACGCGGGCATGAATGTCGAGCTAAATAGGTTGCAATCACATCTCAATAATTTCACATTTGTAATTGCAGCGTTGATGGGCTTGATCGTCGCTATGGTCGGTGGCAGTGAAGTGCTCTTGGGGCGAATGAGCGTTGGAACCTTAAGCGCATTTATTTTCTATTTGACTATGATCATGGGAGTTTATGGTCGCTGCAGCACCCCGGTGTTTGCCTATTTGAGCGCTGCGGCGGCTGCGGTTCGAATTTTTCATGTGCTTGACCAGAAACCTCGGTTGACAGATCAAGGGCGTGATGGCTTAACTGGGGATGTGAAAGGACACTTATTGCTACGTGACGTTTCATTTAAGTATTCAGAAAGTGAAAAATCGCGTTATGTGCTTGACAAGGTGTCTTTAGAGGTTTCTGCGGGCGAGTTTGTGGTCATTGTCGGACGCGTAGGGGCGGGAAAGACAGCGCTGCTTAGGTCGTTGACGAGACTGAACGAACCGCAACTAGGATGTATAGAGCTTGATGGTCAGGCCATTACAGAATATTCACTCCGCGATCTAAGAAATGCAGTTGTACTTGTCGCACAGGACAGTCATGTGTTCGCTGCAACTTTACGTGAAAATATTGCGTACCATGATCCGGATCGAAATGATGATGACGTGTGGCAGGCAGCCAGAATTTCAGACCTGGAGGCTACTATCCTCAATATGGACGCGGGCCTTTCAACATTGGTTGGTGAGCGTGGCGTTACGCTTTCAGGAGGGCAGAGGCAACGTGCTGTTCTAGCTCGAGGTGTGATCCGAAAGTCTCCTGTTTTACTTCTAGACGATACATTTTCCGCGCTTGATGCAAAAACAGAATCTACTGTGTTGTCAGCCCTTAAAGCAGCGAGGCATTCCCTCACCACAGTAATTGTTTCGCATCGACCGTCTGCAGCACAGTATGCCGATCGGGTGATACTGATGGATCACGGACGTATCGTTGGCTGCGCAAGTCACGAGGATCTTCTAACCACCAGTCAGCTCTATCGGAGCCTGTGTGGTTTGGAAAACCCACCACGGGATGGCGTCGTTAGATCGGAGTTGCAAGTTGGGTAGCGGCGGGGATTTCACGCCGGTTTGGCGTATCCGGCATTGGTTCTATCCATACAGGTTTCAGATCGGGTTGGCATTGCTCGCGCTTGTATTATCGTCCGCTTGCGCGGTGATACAGCCGATTTTGCTAGCGTATGTTGTCATCGATAATGTATTAATGAATCATGAGATATCCAAAATCAGTATAAATTTATGGTTACTCGATATTTGCCGTTGGATATCTATAAATTTATCGATTTCGATGCTGGCCGCGGCAGGCGTATCCATGATGTTGCTAATGTTGGTGTTTGTTGTCTCCGCGCATTTCTATCGAACGCAATTGATGACCGCGGCGCTCAACGGATTATGTGATCTTCGGTGTGATCTTTTTGAGCATCTGGAAAAGCTGCCGGCGGCATTTTTCGATCGAAATGAGATTGGTACGATTGCAACACACATAAATCAGGATATCGAGCTTTTGGCGCAACTCGTTTTTGGTGTAAGCAGTGTCGCCGGAGCCATAGTTCCACTATTTCTGGCGATCAGCGTGATATGGTCTTTAGATATTTCGTTGGCGGCGGAACTAACGCCATTTGTGGTGCTGGTCGTTGGCTTGACGGCGGGATTTCTTGGAATTATCGGACCTTTATACAAAAGAATTCTTCAGATCGCTACACTGCAAAGCGGACATTTGTATGAAAATCTCTCCGCTATCGAGACAGTACAGTTAAACAATCGACAGGAGTTTGATTATCGGCGGTTCACCACCTCTCTCGCTTCAAGAAGTTTGCTGGAAGAGAAGGCATTTAAGGTAGAAACGACGTATTTCTCATTTTTGGACAGTTTGTGGGGAGTTGCCCTCGCGGTAATATTGTGGAGCGGTGGGCACAAAGTCTTTGCGCTTCAATTGTCGCTCGGTTCATTAATATTATTCCTGCAGTATAGTGAGATGCTATTTCGGCCTTTGGTTGAATTGGGGCTTCAAGTCAACGGGTTGCTGCGCGCGCGTGTTTCGTGTGAGCGAATTTTTAAATTGCTTGATTGGGATGAGGCTTTAAAAGTTCCGGATAGTCCAGTGGCTCTCGGAAAAATCGTACCTGGCAAGATAGAGTGTAAAGGATTGGAGTTTTGCTATAGTCCTGGGATTTTGGCGCTTGCGGGCGTGAGTCTGGCGATAGAGAGCAAGCAGCATGTTGCCATAATCGGCCCTACCGGATCAGGGAAAACAACATTATCGCGGCTTATTTGCAGATTTTATGATATTCCAGAAGGTATGATATTTATAGACGGTGTAGATATCATGCGTATTTCCCCGGGTGAGCTTCGGCAGCATATAGGTGTGATTTTTCAAGATTTCCATATTTTTCCAGGAACTATTTTAGAAAATATTGCACTTGGTAATTCCCGAATTGATCTTGATACTGCGATGAGGGCTGCAGAAGCTGTACAGGCCAGGCGATTTATCGAAGCGCTACCGCGAGGGTTCCACACGTTTATCGACGACAAGGCATCCGGTTTATCTCAGGGTGAAAAACAGCTCCTCGCGTTCGCTCGTGTTGTAGCTCATAACCCAGATGTTTTGATCTTGGATGAGGCGACATCGAACATAGATTCTGAGACTGAGGCTGCGATTCAAATCGGTCTGAGAAGCGTGATGCAAGACCGGACTACCATAACCATTGCTCATCGCCTGCATACCATTCGGGATTCAGATCAGATCTTCGTAATGAATGAAGGTCGATTGGTTGAGCAAGGTACGCACCATCAACTTCTTCTTAGAGGAGGGATGTATGCAACCCTATATGCGCAGCAGACTGTCAATGGTGAACTGTTATAAAGTGAGCGATCAATCAGCCAACCATTCGTTTTAAGCGAATCAGCAATATATTTCAAAGATTTCCTTTAAGCCAACTTCATTCTGAAGGCGGTGATGTTGGTGAGGTAGTAAAAATAAATTGCACATACACTCTACTGTTGAGTGCGTATATTTTTTGAATTGAAAATTTTCGCCACACATTAATTTTTTTCAATTCAGCTTTTTGTTGCCGCGCCGCCGGTTTCGCTGATCGGAGTCGATATGAATATGTGGGAAATGCTCGTTCGAGCCGCTGACCTCAATTTAGGGGCCGAGTTGAGATTCATTGAGCGTGACTCGACCGAAGAAGTGTTTGGTTATCGAGAGTTAATTTATCGCGCGCAACGCACTTTGGCATTCCTTCAGGGAAATGGGGTCGGTGTTGGAGATCATTTGATCCTGCAGATTCAATCGGAGCATAGGCAGCTTGAGATATTTTGGGCATGTGTATTAGGCGGTATTATTCCGGTGCTTGTTCCAAAAGCAGTTGCGCTGAGGGAAAAATCGGAGGGGCGTCAACGGCTGGCGGGTATTCTCGAATTGTTTGCAAGTTCATTTGTGGTGGTGGATGACACCCTGCAGAATTTGGAAGCAAATAGTGTCGTAATTAAAGGTAATTTAAAATCTAGTCACCTGATCGTTGACGATCCGAATGGAGGCAATCCCCGAAGTGCTGCTTTCTACGTCGCAAATTTGGATGATCTTGCATATCTGCAATTTTCGTCCGGTTCAACAGGAAAGCCTAAGGGAGTTCGCATTACGCATCGAAATGTTCTCTCGAATATACGAGACATCGTCGAAGCGGCCGATCTTAAGCCGGATGACGTGACACTCAATTGGATGCCATATTTCCACGATATGGGGTTGATCGGATTTCATTTGGTGCCCACTTTTCTCGGGATAAATCAAATTAATATCCGATCGATAGATTTTGTGGCTGATCCTAATTTTTGGCTGCATCTAATTTCGACGCATAGGGCGAGCCTTGTTGGCTGCCCAAATTTTGGCTTGCAGCATGTAATTGAGCGGGTGTCGGTTAGTGATATCAAGAAGTTCGATCTTTCTTGTGTGCGTCGGTTGTTCAATGGAGCGGAGCCAATATCTGCCCTGTGATGAGACGTTTCTTGGGTCTAGTCGAGCATGCGGGATTTAAAAGGTCATCGATGCTACCGGTTTACGGACTGGCTGAGGCTTGTCTTGGGGTAACGTTCAGTCCGGTTAATGAAGAGCCTTTAATTCATTGTATCGACCGAGAAATTCTCGTTAATCAAGGGGTCGCGAAGGCGACTCCGCCTGAAGCAGACGTTATCGAATATGTCGATCTCGGCAGCCCACTGCCTTCTGTTCAAATTAGGATAGTTAATGAGACTGGCGAGGAAGTTGGGGAGTGCAAGATAGGCGAGGTACAAATTCGAGGCGATAATGTGACTTCCGGTTATGAAGCTAGATCAGACGATAGCTGGGAGGAATTACTCTTCGCATCAGGCGGTTGGTTGAGAACCGGGGATATTGGTTTTTTGAAGAATCGACGACTTGTGGTTGCCGGGCGATTGAAAGACATTATCTTTGTCAACGGTAGGAACGTCATGGCAGCCGATTTGGAGCGCATGCTATGCGAGAAATTTGATTTGTCGGAACTGTCTGTCGCTGCTTGCGGGACAACAGATCATAATACCGGAAGCGATCGGGTATCAATATTTGTCGTCACCCGTCAAAAAGGAGATTTTTGGGCAACGCTCCACAATATTGGATCTGCGGCCGAGGAATATCTTAAATATCCAGTCGATGCTGTGATTCCGATTAATCGACTACCACTCACATCGAGTGGGAAGGTGCAGCGACATAAGCTGAGAATGCAACTGGAAGGCGACCTATTTGTATCGTTGCGACGCGCCTATTTGGAATATAAGCCTAAGACGCTTTCTCCGTTTGGTTGTATTCCTCTTGAAGGGGAAATGGAGCAGGTATTGGGTAGGATATGGTGTGAGGTTCTAGGGGTTGAGTCGATTGGGCGTCAAGATAATTTTTTTGAACTTGGTGGTCATTCTCTGTCGGCTATGCAAGTTCTGGCACGAATTGAGCTCGAATTAAAGCGGAAGGTAGCATTCCAAGACGTATTCAAAAGTCCGATCTTTAGAGAGTTTGCAAGGCTAGTGGGGTGCGCGCCAATTTACGAAAACACTATTATCACCCTGGCGGATCGAAAGAACCAACTAGGTTTGTCGCATGCGCAGCGCCGGGTGTGGTTTTTGGACCAACTCGAACACACACGGTCAGCATATATTATCCCGGTAGTTTTGAAAATTGGGCAATCCGTAGATCAAACTTTGCTTCAGAAGACGCTGGATACGATCGTAGCTCGCCATGAAATTTTGCGAACGGCGATCGTTGTGGTTTCAGGTAAACCAGTGCAGGTCATCGCGGATCAGGCACATTTTCCCTTGTCTTTCGTTAATCTAAGTGGTTTGCCAAACGAGATGCGCGACACTGAGATTCAACGATTTTTCAATGAAGAACGGGATACCCCATTTGATTTGGAGCGTGGACCGCTAGTCCGCGGTCGGCTACTTCGGACATCGGAAGATAATAGTCTCGTGTTAATTACACTGCATCACATCATCGCGGACGGATGGTCAGTGGGAGTGTTAGTACGAGAGATCGAGGTGCTTTACACCGCCTTTCAACTTGATCAGCCGAATCCTCTTCCTGCATTAGAAGTTCAGTATGCAGATTATTCTGCATGGCAGCTTGAGCAAGCGACACGCGATCAAATACGAATCTCAGCTGAATATTGGCGAAGAGAGCTGATCGGAGCTCCGGAGTTGACCGATATTCCAACGGACTATCCACGACCCGCTATTTCAAATTTCGATGGTGGCCATAGAAGTATTGTGCTTCCAACATCCCTAGTTGAGAGACTTAGGAGCTTGGCAGGCGAAAAAGGGATAACGCTGTTTTCCGTGTTGTTAACCGCATTAAAGGTATTGCTCTGTCGTTGGTCCAACGAATCAGACATTACGATAGGAACTGTTTTGTCAGGGCGGGACCATTTGGTGACTGAGTCACTAATTGGATGCTTCGTGAATTTCGTTCCACTGCGTAGTAAAAATATTGATAATGGAAATGTTGATCAATTGCTGGAATCAGTTGCGTCTAAAATTCTAGAGGCACATGAGAATCAACGATGTCCTTTCGATGAAATAGTTCGCTATACGAATGTTGCGAGAAGCGCTGCTCACAATCCTATCTTCAATGTGGCTCTATTGCTGCAGGAAGATTATATTGAAACTGTCGCTCGTCGTTCTCGGAGTCGAGAAAGGGAAGTAGAAAAGACAAGTTTTGTAGTAGAAGATGTGGTCGAGATTAAATCGAAAGCCGCGTTGCTTGATCTGAGATTCGTGGCGGAAAACAGGCCTGACGCATTCTCGGTGTGTTGCGAGTATCGCGAAGATATATTTAATGTGGGTACGATCGCGGAGTTGCTCGATTCGTATCGAGCTTGTCTCGAGTGGATTTTAGAAAGTCGTCATCTTACTGTCAGTGAATTTAGTATTCCTAATGGACTGGGTAATAAGAGTGAAGTGCGAGATGGGAAGATCGATTTGATATTAAATGTTGCATCGAGTTTCGTTGCGGATTCTATTGATGAATCGCTTCGATTTTGGGTGGCGAAATTGAAAAAGAAGGCAAGGATTAAGTATGCTTCATATGGCCAAGTATTTCAGGAGATTCTTAATCCGAGTGGTGCTTTTTCGAAAAATTCACGTGGACTAAATGTGGTGCTATTTCGTTTTGAGGATTGGCTCCAGTGTGACATTTTAGAAAATGATGAGGCTGCTCGTCGCGATTCGATCGAGAGGAAAATTGAGATTATTACGGGTGAATTATGTGACTCCGTCAAGAATTATGTCGCAATTAATACGGCTCCTTTAATTATTTTGTCTTGCCCCAGTTCGAGGCAAGGAGCCGAAATGCAAGTTGATACCTATTTCATCCGTCGTGCAGAGCAAGAGTTGTCGGCGTGTATAGCCGAATTTGATGAGGTGTGTTTTGTTGATTCCTCGACAATGGTGCAGCGACATTTGGTGAATCAGTGGTGTGATTTCCATGCTGATGAAATCGCGCATGTTCCTTATACGAGAGAGGGATTTGCGGCAATCTCAAGTGAGATTGCCCGGCAGGCATATTCACTGGTGTCGGAGCCATACAAAGTCTTGGTATTTGATTGTGATGAAACTCTATGGCGTGGAGTATGTGGAGAAGACGCGCCGGAAAATTTGATCCTCGATCCTGGAAGGCGAGCACTTCATGAACTCGCAGTGAAACTGCATAAGGCAGGCGTATTGCTTTGTGTGTGTAGTAAAAACAATGAGCAGGACGTGTGGGAAGTATTTGAGCGGAGAAGCGATTTTCTACTGAAGCGGTCTCATTTTGCTGGTGCGAGGATTAATTGGTCATCTAAATCGGAAAATTTGGTTTCGCTTGCGAATGAACTTGGCCTGAGTTTGGATAGTTTTGTATTCGTTGATGATAATCCACTGGAGTGTGCGGAGGTCGAGGCGAATTGCCCCCAAGTTCTGGTTCTGCAAATGCCAAGTGACGAGACAAAGATTGAGGAATATTTTCAGAACGTATGGGCGTTCGATCGAAGAATGAGCACGTCGGAGGCAAGACTTCGCACGAGCTACTACCAGAGCAACAAAGATCGCGACGCTGCGCTTTTAAATTCCGGAGGATTTGATAAGTTTCTGGAAAGTCTGGAACTCGAAGTTTCGGTGCAACCGATACGAGATGAACAAATACGACGCGTCGCTGAATTGATTGCCCGGACAAATCAATTCAACGCATCTACGATAAGGCGTAACGCTCTAGAAGTTAGAAAGTTAGTCCGCGAAGAGCGGGTCTCCTGCGATGTGGTCCACGTGCGGGACCGATTTGGCGACTATGGTCTCACTGGCGTGGTTATTCATTCAGTGAAAAATAATTCGCTTGAGATAGAAACTTTGCTGCTAAGTTGTCGTGTGCTGGGGCGTGGAGTTGAGCATCAGTTGTTTAATTATCTGGCAAAAGTGGCTGTGGAAAATAAATGTGATCAGATATTAATTCCATACGTTCGTTCGGCGAAAAATCAACCGATTCTGGAATTTTTGAGCGCACTTTCGGAAGATCATTCACACTTGGATGATTTAAGTCACACATATTGTGTTTCTCTGTCGAAGGCGGCTGATGCTAGATTCAAATCTGACCATGGATTTAAAATTCAGAGCGGACAGCGGAAGGAGCTAATTTCCTCTGCTTCGGATGGGTTGGGGCGCGAAATGGTGATGCTATTACGCGACATCGCGTTGGGCCTATACAGTCCAGCAAACGTCATTGAGATTATAGATAAGGGCGGTGCTAGGCGGGCATCCTGCTTTGACGATTATGTTGCGCCTGCAACCGCGACGGAGGAGAAACTCGCGGCTATCTGGCAGCGTGTTCTTCGTATCGATCTGGTGGGTCGTCAGCAAGATTTTTTTGAATTAGGTGGAGACTCTTTATTGGCCGTTCAGGTTATCAGCCAGATTCGTCGAGAATTTGCGGTTGAAATTGATCTTTCGATAATTTTTCTTTCGCCTACGATTCGGGAGCTTGCGGATGCTGTGATGACGGAATTGATTGCATCGTATGAAGATAATCGCGTTGAAAGTATTATGGCCGAGATTGATGTCCTTTCGGTGGATGAGATTGAGGCTATTTTGGCTCAGGAACGTTACTGACCAGCGCGGGTATTCATGGGACTGAATGCTTCGATCAGACATGGTGAGCGGGAAGGCTAAATGAAAAGTAGATTAGATCTTCTGAAGCGAGAGCTTCTGCTAAGTAGGTTAAAGAGTGGCAGAGACGCCTCGTTTGGGCATGTTGTCGACTCAATTGGACATGCTGATAGGAGTGGTCCACTACCACTATCGCAGGCACAGCAGAGAATGTGGTTCCTTAGTCAGTTCGAAGGTGCGGGGAGTGCCTACGTCATCGCGGGAGCATTAAAGTTTGACGGTCTTTTGGATGATCGGGCGCTACGCACTTCACTGAACAGGGTGGTGGCTCGACACGAGAGTCTTCGAACAATTTTTAAAAATATCGATGGAGTCTTGCAGCAATTTATTTGTCCCGCAACAGATTTTCCATTGGAATATATTGATTTATCTGAATTGGCATCAGATGCTAAGGACATGATGGTGGCTCAGCTGGTAGACGAAGGTGTTCGACGTAACTTCGACTTGGGGCGCGGGCCACTCTTCCGTGGGCAGTTATTGCGGCTTGCTGAGCGCGAATGGTATTTGATTGTGATGATGCACCACATCATTTCAGACGGACGGTCGATGGAGGTGCTGATTCATGAGGTGACGACGCTCTATAACGCATATCGCCAAGGTGTTCCCGATCCCTTGGCGCCGCTTTCGATTCAGTACGCAGACTATGTCGCGTGGCAATGTGCTTCAATCCAAGAACGCTGGCAGACGGATCAATTGGAGTATTGGCGTGAGAAGCTAACTGACGCACCTGCGCTACTTGGATTGCCTACGGATAAAACGCGACCATTGACACAAAGCTTTGTCGGTGCTCGGGAAAAAATTAACTTAGATCCGGTGCTCACTCGGCGTATTCGGGCGTTTGCGAAGCAATATGGTGTCACGTTATATATGGTCCTTTACACGGGTTGGGCCATTCTTTTGTCTAAATTAAGCGGCCAGAATGATATTGTGATCGGCACGGCGATTGCAAACAGGCGCCGTGGTGAAGTCGAGAATCTGATCGGACTGTTTGTAAACACTTTGGCATTGCGCGCTCGTTTAGATGGTAATCCGAGCGTGCGCGAGTTGCTTAGCAGAGTTAAACGCATGACTCTGGAAGCCTACAGTCACCAAGATGTTCCCTTTAACCTCGTGGTTCAGGCGCTTCAACCCCATCGTAGTTTAAGTCATGCACCTTTGATTCAAACTATGCTGGTATTGCAGAAAGCGCCCGGAGAGCCTCTGTCCTTGCCAGGTTTGACCGTCACACAGCAGTTCGTCGATCGAAAAACCTCGCAATTCGACCTGACGCTTTGGTTGACGGAAGGAGTGGATGAAATTGCCGGGGAACTGGAGTATGCGAGTGATCTTTTCGAGCGTGAAACAATCAATCGCTGGAGCAATTATTTCAGGGAAATTTTGAAAAGTATGGTGGTGGATTCTTCGCAGCGCGTCAGCGAACTAAGGTGTATGAGTTTCGATGAATTAGACCGCATACTCAAAGAATTTAACGCTGCTCCGGCTATAGGACGGTCGGACAAAACGATTCACGAGTTGTTCGAGGCGCAGGTGGAGCGCAGCCCGGATAGCGTGGCGGTGGTGTTTGAGGGCGAGCAACTGACCTACGGGGAGCTCAACGAGCGGGCAAACCGGCTGGGGCACTACCTGCACGGGCGCGGGGTTGGGGCGGACAGTCTGGTAGGTATTTGCGTGGAGCGCAGCCTGGAGATGGTGGTGGGGTTGCTGGGGATCTTGAAGGCGGGCGGTGCGTATGTACCGCTGGATCCGGCTTATCCGCGGGAGCGGTTGGAGTTCATGCTGGGTGATGCGAGGCCGGTGCTGGTGCTCACGCAAAGTGAGTTGCTGGGGGCGTTGCCGATGCAGGGTGTGCCGACATTCTGTCTGGACAGTCAGTGGTCGGAGCTTGGGCAGATGCCGCAGCAGAACCTGGCCAACGTCACGCACCCCGAGCACCTGGCGTACGTCATCTACACCTCGGGATCTACAGGCAGACCCAAGGGAGTGGGGATTAGCCACCACAATTTCTGTCGACTGCTCGCGGCGACCGAGGGCTTTGGCTTCGGGCCAGAGGATGTCTGGTGCCTATTCCACTCATTTGCGTTTGATTTTTCCGTTTGGGAGATGTGGGGCGCGCTGCTGCACGGTGGTAGGTTGGTCGTGGTTCCATTCATCGTATCGAGAAGTCCGGAACAGTTCCTGCGGCTTCTGCAGCGCGAACGGGTCACCGTGTTGAATCAAACGCCGTCGGCATTTCACGCTCTGCTGGAAGCAGATCTGGGGGGCGGTGCTACAAACGAGTTGCAGCTTCGACGGGTGATTTTTGGCGGTGAGGCGATCGACAAACTCTCGCTGGGAGATTGGCTGCAGAAGCGGCGTGGGGTCGAGCTGACCAATATGTATGGGATCACGGAGACTACCGTCCATGTGACTTGGATGCATCTAAAAGAACGCACGAGCTTCGGATCATCGGTGGGGCGGCCCATTAACGATCTGAGCGTATACATCCTTGACGGTGAACTGAACCCGGTACCGATAGGAGTGGCCGGGGAGTTGTACATAGCAGGCGCTGGTCTGGCGCGCGGGTATCTGAACCGGCCCGGGCTGACGGCGGAGCGGTTTGTGCCCAATCCGTACGGTGCGCGAGGTTCGCGCATGTATCGCACCGGAGACCTTGCACGTTATTTACCGGACGGCAACATCGACTACCTGGGACGAATCGACCAGCAGGTCAAGATTCGAGGGTTTCGTATTGAGTTGGGTGAGATCGAGGCGGCGCTCAGCGGGTTTGAGGGCGTGCAAGAGGCGGTGGTGCTTGCCCGTGAAGACGAACCTGGAGAGAAGCGGCTGGTGGCGTACGTAGTGGGTGCGCAGGAGGGCGAAGAGCTTGAGGTATCGAGGCTGCGGGCACATCTGCAAAGGAGCGTACCGGAGTACATGGTACCGGCGCATTTCGTGCTGTTGCAGGAGATGCCGCTGACACCGAACGGGAAGGTGGACCGCAGGAAACTGCCGGCGCCGGAGACGAGTCGGGGAGAGCAGGGATACGTCGCACCGAGGACACAGACGGAAGAGGTGATAGCGCAGGTATGGGCAGAGGTGCTCAAACTTGACCGCGTAGGAATCCACGACAACTTCTTCGAGTTGGGTGGACATTCACTGCTGGCAGCGCAAGTGATCTCGCGAATTGAAGAGGTCTTGTCTATCAACTTTTCTTTGGTTCATATCTTTAGTCAACCGACTGTATCAGCCTTGTCGTCATATGTCGCCAATCTTAAAGATCGTCAACTAGATAAAGCCATTGAAGAAGAAAAAGTATTTGCGGAAATTGTTGCTCTTATCGAGATAAAGGCTGGGGAAAATAGCACCCAACTGCGAGTCGACGATGGGAAAGGGGAAAACATTGCAGCCTACTGACCTTCTGCGCTTTCTTGCGGGACGCAATGTTTCCGTCTGGGCTGACGGGGAGAAGCTCTGTTATTCCTCTGGCCTGGATACTCCTGGCGCAGATATTGTTTCTGTTCTCAAGTCACAGAAAGCAATTCTGCTTCAAGTTCTGCGTGGCGCTGGAGTAGCAACTGCACACGCAGCGCGGCGGCATCTTCCCTTGTGTTGTTCGTTTGCGCAGGAGCGGCTATGGTTCCTGGACCAGCTTGATGGTCGCAGTGCGAACTACAACATCCCGGTGGCATTGCGGCTCGAGGGAAGGCTACAGGTTCGGTTGCTGGCGAGCGTGCTGCAGGAGGTGGTGGAACGTCATGAGTCGCTGCGTACAACATTCGAGACGATTGAGGGATTGCCAAGGCAACTGATCCGGCAGCACATGGATGTACCGCTGGAGGTTGAGGATTTGAGCGACCTGCCGCCCTCGCAGCGGGAGGTGCGGGCACGAGAGTTTGCACAGCAAGAGGCACAGCAGCCATTCGATCTGAGCGAAGGACCATTGATCCGGGCCCGGGTAATCCGGTTGGATGAACAGGACCATCTGCTGTTGCTTACGATGCACCACATTGTCTCCGATGGGTGGTCGATGGGGGTGCTGGTTCGCGAAGTGGCGGCGCTGTACGCGGCATATGTGAACGGTCAGGCATCGCCGCTGCCGCCGCTGGCGATCCAGTATGCGGATTTTGCGCACTGGCAACGCCAGTGGCTTAGTGGAGAGGTGCTGGAGCGGCAGCTCGGTTACTGGAAGCAGCAGTTGCAGGAGGCGCCGACGCTGCTGAGTTTGCCAACGGACAGGCCGAGGCCGGTGGTGCAAAGCCACCGTGGAGCGACACTGGAGTTTGTGCTGGATGCGCCGCTGACGGCAGGGCTGCAGGAGTTGGGGCGGCAGACGCAGGCGACGTTGTTCATGGTGCTGACTGCGGTGTTCAACGTACTGCTGGAGCGTTATTCGGGGCAGGCGGACATCTGCATAGGTACGCCGATCGCAAACCGCAACCGGACTGAGATCGAGAACCTCATTGGTTTCTTCGTCAACACGCTGGTGCTTAGGACGCGGGTGTCGGGGGATGAGACGTTTGCGGGCTTGCTCGGGCAGGTGCGCAAGACGGCCCTGGAGGCGTATGCGAATCAGGATGTGCCGTTCGAGCAGTTGGTGGAGGTTCTCAAGCCGCAGCGGCATATGAGCCATTCGCCGCTGTTCCAGGTGATGCTGGTGTTGCAGAACGCCCCGATGGGCGAGCTGGAGTTGCCGCAGTTGAATCTGCAGCCGATGTCCTCGGACAGTGCGACGGCCAAGTTTGACTTGACGCTGAGCTTCACGGAGTCGCAGGGGCAGTTGTACGGTGCGCTGGAATACAACACGGATCTGTTCGATGTACAGACGATCGAGCGGATGGTTGGGCATCTGCGACGGCTGATGCAGGAGGTGGTGGCGGATCCGCGCAAGAGGCTGGGTGACCTTCAGATGCTGGACGATCAGGAGCGTCATCAAGTGCTGGTGGAGTGGAACGACACGCGGGTGACGTATGACCGGGAGCAGACGATTCACGAGTTGTTCGAGGCGCAGGTGGAGCGCAGCCCGGATAGCGTGGCGGTGGTGTTTGAGGGCGAGCAACTGACCTACGGGGAGCTCAACGAGCGGGCAAACCGGCTGGGGCACTACCTGCGCGGGCGCGGGGTTGGGGCGGACAGTCTGGTAGGTATTTGCGTGGAGCGCAGCCTGGAGATGGTGGTGGGGTTGCTGGGGATCTTGAAGGCGGGCGGTGCGTATGTACCGCTGGATCCGGCTTATCCGCGGGAGCGGTTGGAGTTCATGCTGGGTGATGCGAGGCCGGTGCTGGTGCTCACGCAAAGTGAGTTGCTGGGGGCGTTGCCGATGCAGGGTGTGCCGACATTCTGTCTGGACAGTCAGTGGTCGGAGCTTGGGCAGATGCCGCAGCAGAACCTGGCCAACGTCACGCACCCCGAGCACCTGGCGTACGTCATCTACACCTCGGGATCTACAGGCAAGCCTAAGGGAGTGGGGATCCGACACAAGGCTGCGGCAGTGTTTCTTGGATGGGCTGGACAAACATTTAGTTATGAAGCCCTTGCGGGAGTGCTTGCTTCTACATCGATCTGTTTCGATCTGTCGGTCTTTGAACTGTTTGCGCCCTTGTCCAAGGGTGGTAAATGTCTATTGGTAAAAGACATCCTGGAGGTTGTGCAGAGCGACTTCATCGGCTCTGCAGTAAGGTTGATCAATACAGTCCCGTCGGCTATCGCTGCTGTTTCTCGACTTGGATGGCGAGAGACAGATTTGCAGGTAATAAATCTCGCAGGGGAACCACTAAGCCAGGAACTGACAGCTCATCTGAAAAGGGCTTTCCCGACCACCCAGATCTTCAACCTCTACGGACCAACAGAGGACACCACTTACTCAAGCTATCGGCAAGTCGACTGTTCTAGCGGAGTGAATATCGGTAGGCCGCTGGCGAACACACAGATCTACATCCTTGATGGTGAACTGAACCCGGTACCGATAGGAGTGGCCGGGGAGTTGTACATAGCAGGTGATGGTCTGGCGCGCGGGTATCTGAACCGGCCCGGGCTGACGGCGGAGCGGTTTGTGCCCAATCCGTACGGTGCGCGAGGTTCGCGCATGTATCGCACCGGAGACCTTGCACGCTATTTACCGGACGGCAACATCGACTACCTGGGACGAATCGACCAGCAGGTCAAGATTCGAGGGTTTCGTATTGAGTTGGGTGAGATCGAGGCGGCGCTCAGCGGGTTTGAGGGCGTGCAAGAGGCGGTGGTGCTTGCCCGTGAAGACGAACCTGGAGAGAAGCGGCTGGTGGCGTACGTAGTGGGTGCGCAGGAGGGCGAAGAGCTTGAGGTATCGAGGCTGCGAGCACATCTGCAAAGGAGCGTACCGGAGTACATGGTACCGGCGCATTTCGTGCTGTTGCAGGAGATGCCGCTGACACCGAACGGGAAGGTGGACCGCAGGAGGCTGCCGGCGCCGGAGATGAGCCGAGGGGAGCAGGGATACGTCGCACCGAGGACACAGACGGAAGAGGTGATAGCGCAGGTATGGGCAGAGGTGCTCAAACTTGACCGCGTAGGAATCCACGACAACTTCTTCGAGTTGGGCGGACATTCGCTGCTGGCGCTTACCGTCAGTGAGACTATAGGGATGCAACTTGGTATTTCGGTCAAAATACAGCAACTTTTCCGATCGCCTCGTCTGGAAGATTTTGCTATTGATTTGGATAATTCAGTAAAAGTGAAAAGTATTGTTTGGAATTGGGGGGTGCCGAATATTGAGCGGAGAAATATTGTAACTATTTTTCTTATTCATGGGGCTGGCGGCGAAATCGGCTATTTTAATGATCTTGCGACCACGCTTCGGCAGCAATATCGTGTTTTTGGTATTCAGTCGCCTGCAGCTGTAGGCAAATGCGATATGCCTAAATCACTCAAAGATCTAGCGGAGTACTATAGGCTCGAAGTTTTGAAACAAATGCCAGGGCCATATCTTCTTGTCGGCTGGTCTATGGGGGGAGTCATTGCACTCGAAATGGCTAAGAAAAATAATCAATTATTGCAAGGAGTCGTTCTTGTGGATACTCATCGTCCGAAGAAGGTCTCTATCTGGCAGGAATTAGATTTTGAAAGGCAAGCTAACGAAGTGATCAAGGGGCGAATCTCTAGATCAGGCGGCAATCAAAATTGGGATGTCTCCCCGGAGATATCGGTGCAAGAATCCAATTTGATTGGGCAGGTAAGTACTCGATTGGCTGACAGAATTAAAGGCGACGTAAGGCTGGCGGCGACATTTGCACCAGGAAAAATTTCTTGCCCTGTCTATCTTTGTGAAGCTGAAGAGGGTCGAGCATTTGCAGACCGGAGCGGTCTACTCGAAGTGAGCGATCAGTTCAAAGCGGTCAAGCGTATCGGAGGAAACCATTTTACGATCCTTAACAAAGAAAATGCAAGCGACATTGCGCAATTTATTTCGTCGATTCTAACGAATCGGAGTTTTCATTGAGGATTTTAGAGCGCTAGTTGCGATTTTCAATCGGAGAAAGTGATATGGTTGGTGCAGCTTACGAAGCAGCGTCAAAAAGCTCTAGCGCCCATAAGGGTATGTTGGACTGGGTCGCGTTAGAGAAGATCTCTGGCTCTAACGATCGCCTGGCGATAGAGGTAATTGTTAACTCCCTTGTTGAGCTTGGGATGAATAGTGAATTAGCTGGTGCCAATTCGTTGGCCGATTGTGTCAGCCAATTGAAAATTCGACCGGCCTATCGAAAACTGGTTTCCAGATGGATTCAGACGGCGTGTGCACTGGGTTGCTTTAGTGATGCCCGAATGGAATCCGAGATTCAAAAAAAATCGATTTCGGACGGAAGAGTTCCGGAGATTGTGCGTATCTGTACTGACGTCGTTCTTGGTCGGCGACATATTTTGGAATTTATCTTCGGCTCAGCTCGACCAGATTGGTTTAAGGCTTATACGCCTGACGATTATGATGCGGACCCTGTTTCTAAATACTTGCACGAAATCACTAAATCAATTGTCTCGACTCGGGTGGCTGGGGCTGATGGTGGTAAAACGCTTCGTATACTTGAGGTGGGTGCTGGAATGGGAGGATTGAGTGCGCACATTTTTCCATTGTTTGAGCGATTTGGAAAGTATGAGTATGTTTACACGGACATCAGTAAAGCACTTCTTCGTCAAGCGGCGCAGCGATTTTCTGGTGTAGAGAATATTTGTTATCTGGATTACGACATAAACAAGAACCCGCGAGAATGTGGCATAGTTGGGCGGTTTGATCTTATTCTAGCCTTTGATGTACTGCATTGTGCAAAGAACTTGCAGGCAACACTCGTCCATCTTGCGGATTTGCTCAACGAGGACGGTTGGTTCGTAAACGAACAATTGATCGAGAATCGCGATAGTCATATGCTGATTCCGGGGTTGATGCCAGGATTTACAGATTTTGAAGATGAGCGCCTTGACACGTTCAGGACGCTTATATCTGAATCTAAATGGAAGGAGAAGTTGAGTATCGCTGGTCTAGCTTGTACGAGCTCGTTCCCAGAGGATGCGCGATGCAAAGAAATTCTAGGGCACGCTGTTATTGTGGCAAGCCGATTTTAAATATTGCTTGATGATTTTGATGCGATGCAGCCGATCTTGGCATATACAACAAAGGGATAGTACGTTGATATGAACAAAGAAGAGTTTGTGGCGTATTACTCGGGACTCGATGAAGGGCAGCGCGCTGCCGTGAAGGAGTTGTTAGCAAGCAAGGGAATGATGAATGTCTTGCCCATGGTGGCGGTATCGAGGCAACAGTCATTGGCACTGTCATTTGCGCAGGAGCGGCTATGGTTCCTGGACCAGCTTGATGAGCGCAGTGCGAACTACAACATCCCGGTGGCATTGCGGCTCGAGGGAAGGCTACAGGTTCGGTTGCTGGCGAGCGTGCTGCAGGAGGTGGTGGAACGTCATGAGTCGCTGCGTACAACATTCGAGACGATTGAGGGATTGCCAAGGCAACTGATCCGGCAGCACATGGATGTGCCGCTGGAGGTTGAGGATTTGAGCGACCTGCCGCCCTCGCAGCGGGAGGTGCGGGCACGAGAGTTTGCACAGCAAGAGGCACAGCAGCCATTCGATCTGAGCGAAGGACCATTGATCCGGGCCCGGGTAATCCGGTTGGATGAACAGGACCATCTGCTGTTGCTTACGATGCACCACATTGTCTCCGATGGGTGGTCGATGGGGGTGCTGGTTCGCGAAGTGGCGGCGCTGTACGCGGCATATGTGAACGGTCAGGCATCGCCGCTGCCGCCGCTGGCGATCCAGTATGCGGATTTTGCGCACTGGCAACGCCAGTGGCTTAGTGGAGAGGTGCTGGAGCGGCAGCTCGGTTACTGGAAGCAGCAGTTGCAGGAGGCGCCGACGCTGCTGAGTTTGCCAACGGACAGGCCGAGGCCGGTGGTGCAAAGCCACCGTGGAGCGACACTGGAGTTTGTGCTGGATGCGCCGCTGACGGCAGGGCTGCAGGAGTTGGGGCGGCAGACGCAGGCGACGTTGTTCATGGTGCTGACTGCGGTGTTCAACGTACTGCTGGAGCGTTATTCGGGGCAGGCGGACATCTGCATAGGTACGCCGATCGCAAACCGCAACCGGACTGAGATCGAGAACCTCATTGGTTTCTTCGTCAACACGCTGGTGCTTAGGACGCGGGTGTCGGGGGATGAGACGTTTGCGGGCTTGCTCGGGCAGGTGCGCAAGACGGCCCTGGAGGCGTATGCGAATCAGGATGTGCCGTTCGAGCAGTTGGTGGAGGTTCTCAAGCCGCAGCGGCATATGAGCCATTCGCCGCTGTTCCAGGTGATGCTGGTGTTGCAGAACGCCCCGATGGGCGAGCTGGAGTTGCCGCAGTTGAATCTGCAGCCGATGTCCTCGGACAGTGCGACGGCCAAGTTTGACTTGACGCTGAGCTTCACGGAGTCGCAGGGGCAGTTGTACGGTGCGCTGGAATACAACACGGATCTGTTCGATGTACAGACGATCGAGCGGATGGTTGGGCATCTGCGACGGCTGATGCAGGAGGTGGTGGCGGATCCGCGCAAGAGGCTGGGTGACCTTCAGATGCTGGACGATCAGGAGCGTCATCAAGTGCTGGTGGAGTGGAACGACACGCGGGTGACGTATGACCGGGAGCAGACGATTCACGAGTTGTTCGAGGCGCAGGTGGAGCGCAGCCCGGATAGCGTGGCGGTGGTGTTTGAGGGCGAGCAACTGACCTACGGGGAGCTCAACGAGCGGGCAAACCGGCTGGGGCACTACCTGCACGGGCGCGGGGTTGGGGCGGACAGTCTGGTAGGTATTTGCGTGGAGCGCAGCCTGGAGATGGTGGTGGGGTTGCTGGGGATCTTGAAGGCGGGCGGTGCGTATGTACCGCTGGATCCGGCTTATCCGCGGGAGCGGTTGGAGTTCATGCTGGGTGATGCGAGGCCGGTGCTGGTGCTCACGCAAAGTGAGTTGCTGGGGGCGTTGCCGATGCAGGGTGTGCCGACATTCTGTCTGGACAGTCAGTGGTCGGAGCTTGGGCAGATGCCGCAGCAGAACCTGGCCAACGTCACGCACCCCGAGCACCTGGCGTACGTCATCTACACCTCGGGATCTACAGGCAGACCCAAGGGAGTGGGGATTAGCCACCACAATTTCTGTCGACTGCTCGCGGCGACCGAGGGCTTTGGCTTCGGGCCAGAGGATGTCTGGTGCCTATTCCACTCATTTGCGTTTGATTTTTCCGTTTGGGAGATGTGGGGCGCGCTGCTGCACGGTGGTAGGTTGGTCGTGGTTCCATTCATCGTATCGAGAAGTCCGGAACAGTTCCTGCGGCTTCTGCAGCGCGAACGGGTCACCGTGTTGAATCAAACGCCGTCGGCATTTCACGCTCTGCTGGAAGCAGATCTGGGGGGCGGTGCTACAAACGAGTTGCAGCTTCGACGGGTGATTTTTGGCGGTGAGGCGATCGACAAACTCTCGCTGGGAGATTGGCTGCAGAAGCGGCGTGGGGTCGAGCTGACCAATATGTATGGGATCACGGAGACTACCGTCCATGTGACTTGGATGCATCTAAAAGAACGCACGAGCTTCGGATCATCGGTGGGGCGGCCCATTAACGATCTGAGCGTATACATCCTTGACGGTGAACTGAACCCGGTACCGATAGGAGTGGCCGGGGAGTTGTACATAGCAGGCGCTGGTCTGGCGCGCGGGTATCTGAACCGGCCCGGGCTGACGGCGGAGCGGTTTGTGCCCAATCCGTACGGTGCGCGAGGTTCGCGCATGTATCGCACCGGAGACCTTGCACGTTATTTACCGGACGGCAACATCGACTACCTGGGACGAATCGACCAGCAGGTCAAGATTCGAGGGTTTCGTATTGAGTTGGGTGAGATCGAGGCGGCGCTCAGCGGGTTTGAGGGCGTGCAAGAGGCGGTGGTGCTTGCCCGTGAAGACGAACCTGGAGAGAAGCGGCTGGTGGCGTACGTAGTGGGTGCGCAGGAGGGCGAAGAGCTTGAGGTATCGAGGCTGCGGGCACATCTGCAAAGGAGCGTACCGGAGTACATGGTACCGGCGCATTTCGTGCTGTTGCAGGAGATGCCGCTGACACCGAACGGGAAGGTGGACCGCAGGAAACTGCCGGCGCCGGAGACGAGTCGGGGAGAGCAGGGATACGTCGCACCGAGGACACAGACGGAAGAGGTGATAGCGCAGGTATGGGCAGAGGTGCTCAAACTTGACCGCGTAGGAATCCACGACAACTTCTTCGAGTTGGGTGGACATTCGCTGCTGGCAATCAAAGCATTGCATCTTATCAATCAGCGGCTAACAACGGAAGTTCGATTATCCTCGTTTTTCCACAGCGTCACTCCTGTGGAATTGGCCCAGCGAATTGGCGAATCTCGAGGCACGAAAGACGCTCCTGATGCGGGTGCAATTTTCTGTGGTGCAAGTCCAATTCTTTCCGATGCAGATGGATGGAAAGATCCATTTCCTGTAACTGATATTCAACGGGCATATCTCGTTGGCCGTCACGGTGATCTAGAGCTCGGAGGGGTCGGTGCGCATGTCTACGCCGAGTTCGAGTTGCCGGAAATTGATATCAATCGTGTAGAGGTAGCAATCAACGTACTCGTCCAAAGGCACGGAATGCTGAGAGCGGTTTTCAGTGATACAGGTAATCAATCGATTTTGGAACATGTTCCTTACTATCAGATCAAATTATTTGATTTGAGCAATCTCGATTCCGTCGAAGCAGAGGCGCGGCGTAAAGAATTTAGAGAAATTCAGTCGCATCAAGTTTTTATGCCGAATTCCTGGCCGCTGTTTAACGTTTGCGCTACACGCTTGCCGAACTCGCGGATTGTGCTGCAAATTAATATGGATGCGTTGATAATTGATGCGGGAAGCACCGAAATTTTGAGAAGAGAATTTGAGGCTATTTATGTGAATCCTCGGATTGATTTTCACCCGCTGACGATATCTTTTCGTGATTATGTCGTTGCTTTGGAAAAATCGGCAAAACCAAATTTAGAAAATGTGCTCGAATATTGGGATGGCCAGTTCCCATCGATGCCTCATCCTCCATCGCTCCCGAGGCGTGAAGTAAATGGCGCAAGAAATAATAATAAATTTGAAAGGCGGTTTCGCATTTTTGATAAGATCGAGACTTGTCGATTAAGAGATTCGGCAAAATCCATGGGGGTGACCATAACCGCCTTCATTCTTGCTGCCTTCATCGAAATTTTGGAGAACTGGAGTAAAGATCCAGATTTCACTCTAAATGTTACAGCTTTCAATCGACAACCACTTCACCCGGAAATTGACGATATCGTAGGTGATTTCACCACCATGATGATGTTGAAGTCCGATTCGAATGTGATGGATTTTGAAGGGCGTGCAAAATCTGTTCAAAAAAAGATTTTTCTGGGTCTTGAAAATTCGGTTTTAAGTGGGATGGCTATCAATCGTGAGTTAGCTCGCCGGAAAGGAATGCGAGAGCAGCTTTTGCCAGTTGTATTTACTAGTACAATGGGAATTGCAAGGGATTTTAATGATTCTGATTTGTTGATGGATCCAGATTATGCAATTACTCAAACTCCGCAAGTCTGGCTCGATCATCAATTGAGTGAACGGGACGATCAAATATCGATTGTCTGGGACTCCGTTGTCGATTTTTTTGAATTGGGTCTGTTAGATGAAATGTTCCTTGCTTATGTCACCAGATTGGAGCAGCTCTCGAATGACATGGATGCACGGAGACGTGGGCTGGAGCTGACATCAGATCCGGTCCAACACGTGTTACCAGCCAAGGGCCTTCTTCATGCCGGATTCGAAGCACAGGCCCTTGCACGCCCCGATGCAATAGCGCTTGTGTCAAGCGATGAAGAGATCACTTACGGTGAGTTGCGGACTCGTGCAAGAAATCTCGCTTTTCATCTGCAAACAGCCGGGATTGGCAATAACGAGCTGGTTGGGGTGTGCACAAATAGAGGCGTGCACCAGGTTGTCGCGGCCCTTGCCGTTTTGTACTCCGGTGCCGCGTATTTGCCGATTGATGCAGAGTGGCCTGCGGAGCGCGTGAACAGAGTCATTGTCGATTCGAGAGCCAGAGTGGTATTGGTTGACAAAACAACGGAAGCACTGGTTGACTCGCGAAACGAAAAATTGAATGCAGATACAGTTACAATTTCAAATGAAGAAATAAGGCTGTCATGTAATCCTAGTCCTGAAGATCTCGCCTATGTTATCTATACCTCGGGTTCAACGGGAAAGCCGAAAGGAGTAATGATTCAGCATTTTTCGGCTGTAAACACTATCTGTGATATTTGCACTTCCTATGGATTGACTGATGCTGATAGTGTGTTGGCGGTATCGGCATTTACCTTCGATCTTTCGGTGTTTGACATATTCGGATTGTTGTCTGTGGGCGGTCGCGTAGTGCTTTTAAATAGCGCCGAGGCAATGAATCCGGGGTTCTGGCGTTATCAGGTCGAAAAGCATGCTATTACGTTTTGGAATAGTGTTCCTGCGCTGATGACATTGCTGCTCGATGGTGCGTCAAAGGATTCTTGTGAAAAGCTGTCTTCGCTAAGGACAATTTTTTTGTCAGGTGATTGGATACCATTAATTCTGGCAAAGCGATTAAAAAATATATTTCCAGATGCGAGGGTTGTTAGCCTTGGTGGTGCTACCGAGGCATCAATTTGGTCTATTTTTCACGAGATTAAAGAACTTCCGGAGGAATGGATAAGCATTCCTTATGGCAAGCCTCTGCGGAATCAAGGCGTATTCGTTCTAGATCAAGAGTTGCGTCAAAGATGTACTCATGCTGTCGGGGAGATCTACATTGCAGGAAGTGGATTGGCAGCCGGATATTGGAATGATGATTGCCGGACAATGCAAAGTTTTGTGCAGCATCCGAGAACCGGAATTCGCTTATATCGAACGGGAGATCTTGGGCGATACATGAGTGATGGAAGCATTGAGTTCCTTGGCAGGGAAGATCATCAGGTAAAAATTAATGGTTACCGCATCGAGTTGGGGGAAATTGAGGCAGTGATCGATTCATATCCTATGATCGCTAACTCCGTCGTGGTTAGTGATGATACGAAGAGTGGATCTAAGACGTTGGTTGCATTTGTAGTAGAGAGTACCGGTGAAAAATTGGAAATCCATAGATTAAAAGATTTTATCTCGGCGCAGTTGCCGCGCTATATGGTTCCTAGCCAAATTTGGGTTGTTCCTTCTCTTCCATTGACTGCGAACGGGAAGGTAGATAGAGCAGTGTTAGTTGCAAATAGGTCAGAGGATAATGCTTCAATTGATGATGTCGCCGAGTTGAGTGAAACAGAGAGGCGAATTGTTGTTCTTGTTCGAGAGACGTTGCATCTTCCCACTCTTGATTTGCGGGAGAATCTGCTGGTTGCTGGGGCATCTTCGCTAGATCTTGTGAGAATTTCTAATGCTTTAGCAAATGAATTTGACTTCGAGCCGGATCTCATGCGCTTTTTGGATGAGCCTTGTGTTCTTGAAGTTTTACAAATGTATCGCGAGTGGGATATTAAACGGGGTGGATCGGTTCCGGGGGTGGACATGGAGGAAATCAACCTGTGAAAGCACTTGACCTGATCGACTTTGTCTCAAATTCGGGTGGAAGTTTGGAGGTCGTTGACGGACACGTCCGATGCAGAGCACCTCGCGGTGTGTTGAGTCTTCAAATAATCGAATTGTTGAAGGTTCATCGGGATGAACTCGCAACATTGCTCGCGGAGCGTCGTGTACGGCGGGTAAATCGGCTGCAGGAGAACCAACGTGAAAAGCCGTTGGCACTGTCATTTGCGCAGGAGCGGCTATGGTTCCTGGACCAGCTTGATGAGCGCAGTGCGAACTACAACATCCCGGTGGCGCTACGGTTAGAAGGGACGCTGAGTCTTGATGCGCTAGAGAAGACCTTTAATGACGTGGTTCGTCGGCACGAGATACTGCGCACTACATTTATCGTGGTCGACGCACAGCCGGCACAGGTGATCTCTGAGTTGCAAGAAGTGCCGCTGGAGGTTGAGGATTTGAGCGACCTGCCGCCCTCGCAGCGGGAGGTGCGGGCACGAGAGCTTGCACAGCAAGAGGCACAGCAGCCATTCGATCTGAGCGAAGGACCATTGATCCGGGCCCGGGTAATCCGGTTGGATGAACAGGACCATCTGCTGTTGCTTACGATGCACCACATTGTCTCCGATGGGTGGTCGATGGGGGTGCTGGTTCGCGAAGTGGCGGCGCTGTACGCGGCATATGTGAACGGTCAGGCATCGCCGCTGCCGCCGCTGGCGATCCAGTATGCGGATTTTGCGCACTGGCAACGCCAGTGGCTTAGTGGAGAGGTGCTGGAGCGGCAGCTCGGTTACTGGAAGCAGCAGTTGCAGGAGGCGCCGACGCTGCTGAGTTTGCCAACGGACAGGCCGAGGCCGGTGGTGCAAAGCCACCGTGGAGCGACACTGGAGTTTGTGCTGGATGCGCCGCTGACGGCAGGGCTGCAGGAGTTGGGGCGGCAGACGCAGGCGACGTTGTTCATGGTGCTGACTGCGGTGTTCAACGTACTGCTGGAGCGTTATTCGGGGCAGGCGGACATCTGCATAGGTACGCCGATCGCAAACCGCAACCGGACTGAGATCGAGAACCTCATTGGTTTCTTCGTCAACACGCTGGTGCTTAGGACGCGGGTGTCGGGGGATGAGACGTTTGCGGGCTTGCTCGGGCAGGTGCGCAAGACGGCCCTGGAGGCGTATGCGAATCAGGATGTGCCGTTCGAGCAGTTGGTGGAGGTTCTCAAGCCGCAGCGGCATATGAGCCATTCGCCGCTGTTCCAGGTGATGCTGGTGTTGCAGAACGCCCCGATGGGCGAGCTGGAGTTGCCGCAGTTGAATCTGCAGCCGATGTCCTCGGACAGTGCGACGGCCAAGTTTGACTTGACGCTGAGCTTCACGGAGTCGCAGGGGCAGTTGTACGGTGCGCTGGAATACAACACGGATCTGTTCGATGTACAGACGATCGAGCGGATGGTTGGGCATCTGCGACGGCTGATGCAGGAGGTGGTGGCGGATCCGCGCAAGAGGCTGGGTGACCTTCAGATGCTGGACGATCAGGAGCGTCATCAAGTGCTGGTGGAGTGGAACGACACGCGGGTGACGTATGACCGGGAGCAGACGATTCACGAGTTGTTCGAGGCGCAGGTGGAGCGCAGCCCGGATAGCGTGGCGGTGGTGTTTGAGGGCGAGCAACTGACCTACGGGGAGCTCAACGAGCGGGCAAACCGGCTGGGGCACTACCTGCGCGGGCGCGGGGTTGGGGCGGACAGTCTGGTAGGTATTTGCGTGGAGCGCAGCCTGGAGATGGTGGTGGGGTTGCTGGGGATCTTGAAGGCGGGCGGTGCGTATGTACCGCTGGATCCGGCTTATCCGCGGGAGCGGTTGGAGTTCATGCTGGGTGATGCGAGGCCGGTGCTGGTGCTCACGCAAAGTGAGTTGCTGGGGGCGTTGCCGATGCAGGGTGTGCCGACATTCTGTCTGGACAGTCAGTGGTCGGAGCTTGGGCAGATGCCGCAGCAGAACCTGGCCAACGTCACGCACCCCGAGCACCTGGCGTACGTCATCTACACCTCGGGATCTACAGGCAAGCCTAAGGGAGTGGGGATCCGACACAAGGCTGCGGCAGTGTTTCTTGGATGGGCTGGACAAACATTTAGTTATGAAGCCCTTGCGGGAGTGCTTGCTTCTACATCGATCTGTTTCGATCTGTCGGTCTTTGAACTGTTTGCGCCCTTGTCCAAGGGTGGTAAATGTCTATTGGTAAAAGACATCCTGGAGGTTGTGCAGAGCGACTTCATCGGCTCTGCAGTAAGGTTGATCAATACAGTCCCGTCGGCTATCGCTGCTGTTTCTCGACTTGGATGGCGAGAGACAGATTTGCAGGTAATAAATCTCGCAGGGGAACCACTAAGCCAGGAACTGACAGCTCATCTGAAAAGGGCTTTCCCGACCACCCAGATCTTCAACCTCTACGGACCAACAGAGGACACCACTTACTCAAGCTATCGGCAAGTCGACTGTTCTAGCGGAGTGAATATCGGTAGGCCGCTGGCGAACACACAGATCTACATCCTTGATGGTGAACTGAACCCGGTACCGATAGGAGTGGCCGGGGAGTTGTACATAGCAGGTGATGGTCTGGCGCGCGGGTATCTGAACCGGCCCGGGCTGACGGCGGAGCGGTTTGTGCCCAATCCGTACGGTGCGCGAGGTTCGCGCATGTATCGCACCGGAGACCTTGCACGCTATTTACCGGACGGCAACATCGACTACCTGGGACGAATCGACCAGCAGGTCAAGATTCGAGGGTTTCGTATTGAGTTGGGTGAGATCGAGGCGGCGCTCAGCGGGTTTGAGGGCGTGCAAGAGGCGGTGGTGCTTGCCCGTGAAGACGAACCTGGAGAGAAGCGGCTGGTGGCGTACGTAGTCTCGAGCCCTATTTTAAACGAACGAGACCGTCCAAGTGACGAGCGAGTTATGCAGTGGGCCGCGACATTCGATAATATCTATTTGGAAGCAGATAAGTCAGTCATCGGTAAAGAATTTAATACAGCGGGGTGGACAACTCGCTCTGACGGAAGTGCGATTCCAAATCAGCAGATGCAAGAATGGGTGTCTTCAACGATTTCTCGCATCCTCGGGCTGAAGCCGGAGAAGTTAATCGAGATAGGTTGCGGCACTGGATTGCTGGCACATCAAATTGTTGGAAACTGCGCTCGGTATGTGGGAACGGATATCTCTGCTGAAGTTATTCGGCAGTTGGAGTCCGATCTGGCTAAAAATAACGAAAACGTTGAATTGTTTGTCAAATCAGCCAATGATTGGGTTGGATTTGGTGAGAATGAGTTTGATGTCGTTGTTATAAATTCTGTATCGCAATATTTCCCCGGAGAATCATATCTCATTGAGGTGCTTAGTGCCGCAGTTAATGCGACTTCCGATGGAGGGCATATCTTCGTTGGGGATATACGAAATCTCTCTTTATCAACAGCATTTTATGCATCTGTTGTGATGGCACGGGCAGGCGAAAAACTGTCGACAGCTTCTGCTCGAGAGCAAATCAACCAGATGTATGATCTGGAAGCCGAGTTGTTGATAGATCCAGAGTTTTTTCAAAAATTAAAGTCGATCCTCCCTAGGATTTCAGCTGTTCATATTCTTCCGAAGATTTCGCCTTATGCCAACGAGATGACTAAATTTCGCTATGACGCGATCATTTCTGTCGGCCATAAATCATGCATTGAAAAAATAAAGCCATCATGGGAGAGAAGTCTCCTTAGTGGGGAGGAGATTCTTGAAAAATGTATAGAGGAGGGTTGTGAGTGCAAGGCTATTCTTGGTTTGACGAATCGTGTAGTTGCTCCAGACCTGCATGCTGCTCGCCTCATTGAAGAGAATGCTGATGCGTCATCTACTATCGAGTCGATCCGCTCATTGATATCGAGCGAGGATTATCACGGAGTCGATCTTTGGAAGATTTCCGAGGCAGCGGGAAAGGCGGGATGGAACTGTCAGTTTGCAATGAATTCTGAGGGCGAAATACATCTTTTCTTGTCACGAGAGAGAGTAACTGTCGACTGGAGCTCTCTGCCATCTGAGAAAAGGGGTGGACGGATGACCAATAATCCGGTCGGTCTGGATCCTACTTCTATGCTGAAGGATGATCTGCGGGCACATCTGCAAAGGAGCGTACCGGAGTACATGGTACCGGCGCACTTCGTGCTGTTGCAGGAGATGCCGTTGACCCCGAACGGGAAGGTGGACCGCAGGAGGCTGCCGGCGCCGGAGATGAGCCGAGGGGAGCAGGGATACGTCGCACCGAGGACACAGACGGAAGAGGTGATAGCGCAGGTATGGGCAGAGGTGCTCAAACTCGACCGCGTAGGAATCCACGACAACTTCTTCGAATTGGGCGGACATTCACTGCTGGCGACGCAAGTGATCTCCAAGCTGCGTCGAGAACTGGAACTGGAGTTGCCTCTGAAAGCCGTGTTCGAGACGCCAACGGTGGAAGGACTGGCCGTGCGGGCGGCGTCGGAGGTGTCGCTTGGAGACGCGCTGCCCATGGTGGCGGTATCGAGGCAACAGTCATTGGCACTGTCATTTGCGCAGGAGCGGCTATGGTTCCTGGACCAGCTTGATGAGCGCAGTGCGAACTACAACATCCCGGTGGCATTGCGGCTCGAGGGAAGGCTACAGGTTCGGTTGCTGGCGAGCGTGCTGCAGGAGGTGGTGGAACGTCATGAGTCGCTGCGTACAACATTCGAGACGATTGAGGGATTGCCAAGGCAACTGATCCGGCAGCACATGGATGTACCGCTGGAGGTTGAGGATTTGAGCGACCTGCCGCCCTCGCAGCGGGAGGTGCGGGCACGAGAGCTTGCACAGCAAGAGGCACAGCAGCCATTCGATCTGAGCGAAGGACCATTGATCCGGGCCCGGGTAATCCGGTTGGATGAACAGGACCATCTGCTGTTGCTTACGATGCACCACATTGTCTCCGATGGGTGGTCGATGGGGGTGCTGGTTCGCGAAGTGGCGGCGCTGTACGCGGCATATGTGAACGGTCAGGCATCGCCGCTGCCGCCGCTGGCGATCCAGTATGCGGATTTTGCGCACTGGCAACGCCAGTGGCTTAGTGGAGAGGTGCTGGAGCGGCAGCTCGGTTACTGGAAGCAGCAGTTGCAGGAGGCGCCGACGCTGCTGAGTTTGCCAACGGACAGGCCGAGGCCGGTGGTGCAAAGCCACCGTGGAGCGACACTGGAGTTTGTGCTGGATGCGCCGCTGACGGCAGGGCTGCAGGAGTTGGGGCGGCAGACGCAGGCGACGTTGTTCATGGTGCTGACTGCGGTGTTCAACGTACTGCTGGAGCGTTATTCGGGGCAGGCGGACATCTGCATAGGTACGCCGATCGCAAACCGCAACCGGACTGAGATCGAGAACCTCATTGGTTTCTTCGTCAACACGCTGGTGCTTAGGACGCGGGTGTCGGGGGATGAGACGTTTGCGGGCTTGCTCGAGCAGGTGCGCAAGACGGCCCTGGAGGCGTATGCGAATCAGGATGTGCCGTTCGAGCAGTTGGTGGAGGTTCTCAAGCCGCAGCGGCATATGAGCCATTCGCCGCTGTTCCAGGTGATGCTGGTGTTGCAGAACGCCCCGATGGGCGAGCTGGAGTTGCCGCAGTTGAATCTGCAGCCGATGTCCTCGGACAGTGCGACGGCCAAGTTTGACTTGACGCTGAGCTTCACGGAGTCGCAGGGGCAGTTGTACGGTGCGCTGGAATACAACACGGATCTGTTCGATGTACAGACGATCGAGCGGATGGTTGGGCATCTGCGACGGCTGATGCAGGAGGTGGTGGCGGATCCGCGCAAGAGGCTGGGTGACCTTCAGATGCTGGACGATCAGGAGCGTCATCAAGTGCTGGTGGAGTGGAACGACACGCGGGTGACGTACGACCGGGAGCAGACGATTCACGAGTTGTTCGAGGCGCAGGTGGAGCGCAGCCCGGATAGCGTGGCGGTGGTGTTTGAGGACGAGCAACTGACCTACGGGGAGCTCAACGAGCGGGCAAACCGGCTGGGGCACTACCTGCGCGGGCGCGGGGTTGGGGCGGACAGTCTGGTAGGTATTTGCGTGGAGCGCAGCCTGGAGATGGTGGTGGGGTTGCTGGGGATCTTGAAGGCGGGCGGTGCGTATGTACCGCTGGATCCGGCTTATCCGCGGGAGCGGTTGGAGTTCATGCTGGGTGATGCGAGGCCGGTGCTGGTGCTCACGCAAAGTGAGTTGCTGGGGGCGTTGCCGATGCAGGGTGTGCCGACATTTTGTCTGGACAGTCAGTGGTCGGAGCTTGAGCAGGTGTCGCAGCAGAACCTGCCCAATGTCACGCACCCCGAGCACCTGGCGTACGTCATCTACACCTCGGGATCTACAGGTAGGCCTAAGGGTGCTGCCATCTCAAGCCATGGCTTGAGCAACTTGATCCGAGCGTTTATTTACGACTTTGATATATCCCATGTTGATTCGAGCTTGATTTATTCTTCAATCAGCTTTGATCTTACGCAGAAGAACTTATTTGCTCCTCTCGCGGTCGGTGGAACCGTGCATATGGGGTGTAATGTATATGATCATCAATCTGTCTCCGCTTACATTTCCAATTGTCGAATTTCGATATTAAATTGCGCTCCGAGCGCGTTTTATCCATTAATGCAATGTGGTACCAATCATCACACGTGGGCGTTGAGAGTGCTGTTTCTGGGCGGAGAACCGATTCAAGTCCATTTACTCACAGATGGATTTGGCACCGGGACACAATGGCCCAGTTGTTACAATACTTATGGTCCAACGGAAGCTTCGGACGTGGTATCTCGGTACCAATTCGATCCATTGCAGCTCACAACAAGCATCCCGATTGGGAAACCGCTGGCGAACACACAGATCTACATCCTTGATGGTGAACTGAACCCGGTACCGATAGGAGTGGCCGGGGAGTTGTACATAGCAGGCGCTGGTCTGGCACGCGGGTACCTGAACCAGCCCGGGCTGACGGCGGAGCGGTTTGTGCCCAATCCGTACGGTGCGCGAGGTTCGCGCATGTATCGCACCGGAGACCTTGCACGCTATTTACCGGACGGCAACATCGACTACCTGGGACGAATCGACCAGCAGGTCAAGATTCGAGGGTTTCGTATTGAGTTGGGTGAGATCGAGGCGGCGCTCAGCGGGTTTGAGGGCGTGCAAGAGGCGGTGGTGCTTGCCCGTGAAGACGAACCTGGAGAGAAGCGGCTGGTGGCGTACGTAGTGGGTGCGCAGGAGGGCGAAGAGCTTGAGGTATCGAGGCTGCGAGCACATCTGCAAAGGAGCGTACCGGAGTACATGGTACCGGCGCATTTCGTGCTGTTGCAGGAGATGCCGCTGACACCGAACGGGAAGGTGGACCGCAGGAGGCTGCCGGCGCCGGAGATGAGCCGAGGGGAGCAGGGATACGTCGCACCGAGGACACAGACGGAAGAGGTGATAGCGCAGGTATGGGCAGAGGTGCTCAAACTTGACCGCGTAGGAATCCACGACAACTTCTTCGAATTGGGCGGACATTCACTGCTGGCGACGCAAGTGATCTCCAAGCTGCGTCGAGAACTGGAACTGGAGTTGCCTCTGAAAGCCGTGTTCGAGACGCCAACGGTGGAAGGACTGGCCGTGCGGGCGGCGTCGGAGGTGTCGCTTGGAGACGCGCTGCCCATGGTGGCGGTATCGAGGCAACAGTCATTGGCACTGTCATTTGCGCAGGAGCGGCTATGGTTCCTGGACCAGCTTGATGGTCGCAGTGCGAACTACAACATCCCGGTGGCATTGCGGCTCGAGGGAAGGCTACAGGTTCGGTTGCTGGCGAGCGTGCTGCAGGAGGTGGTGGAACGTCATGAGTCGCTGCGTACAACATTCGAGACGATTGAGGGATTGCCAAGGCAACTGATCCGGCAGCACATGGATGTGCCGCTGGAGGTTGAGGATTTGAGCGACCTGCCGCCCTCGCAGCGGGAGGTGCGGGCACGAGAGTTTGCACAGCAAGAGGCACAGCAGCCATTCGATCTGAGCGAAGGACCATTGATCCGGGCCCGGGTAATCCGGTTGGATGAACAGGACCATCTGCTGTTGCTTACGATGCACCACATTGTCTCCGATGGGTGGTCGATGGGGGTGCTGGTTCGCGAAGTGGCGGCGCTGTACGCGGCATATGTGAACGGTCAGGCATCGCCGCTGCCGCCGCTGGCGATCCAGTATGCGGATTTTGCGCACTGGCAACGCCAGTGGCTTAGTGGAGAGGTGCTGGAGCGGCAGCTCGGTTACTGGAAGCAGCAGTTGCAGGAGGCGCCGACGCTGCTGAGTTTGCCAACGGACAGGCCGAGGCCGGTGGTGCAAAGCCACCGTGGAGCGACACTGGAGTTTGTGCTGGATGCGCCGCTGACGGCAGGGCTGCAGGAGTTGGGGCGGCAGACGCAGGCGACGTTGTTCATGGTGCTGACTGCGGTGTTCAACGTACTGCTGGAGCGTTATTCGGGGCAGGCGGACATCTGCATAGGTACGCCGATCGCAAACCGCAACCGGACTGAGATCGAGAACCTCATTGGTTTCTTCGTCAACACGCTGGTGCTTAGGACGCGGGTGTCGGGGGATGAGACGTTTGCGGGCTTGCTCGGGCAGGTGCGCAAGACGGCCCTGGAGGCGTATGCGAATCAGGATGTGCCGTTCGAGCAGTTGGTGGAGGTTCTCAAGCCGCAGCGGCATATGAGCCATTCGCCGCTGTTCCAGGTGATGCTGGTGTTGCAGAACGCCCCGATGGGCGAGCTGGAGTTGCCGCAGTTGAATCTGCAGCCGATGTCCTCGGACAGTGCGACGGCCAAGTTTGACTTGACGCTGAGCTTCACGGAGTCGCAGGGGCAGTTGTACGGTGCGCTGGAATACAACACGGATCTGTTCGATGTACAGACGATCGAGCGGATGGTTGGGCATCTGCGACGGCTGATGCAGGAGGTGGTGGCGGATCCGCGCAAGAGGCTGGGTGACCTTCAGATGCTGGACGATCAGGAGCGTCATCAAGTGCTGGTGGAGTGGAACGACACGCGGGTGACGTATGACCGGGAGCAGACGATTCACGAGTTGTTCGAGGCGCAGGTGGAGCGCAGCCCGGATAGCGTGGCGGTGGTGTTTGAGGGCGAGCAACTGACCTACGGGGAGCTCAACGAGCGGGCAAACCGGCTGGGGCACTACCTGCGCGGGCGCGGGGTTGGGGCGGACAGTCTGGTAGGTATTTGCGTGGAGCGCAGCCTGGAGATGGTGGTGGGGTTGCTGGGGATCTTGAAGGCGGGCGGTGCGTATGTACCGCTGGATCCGGCTTATCCGCGGGAGCGGTTGGAGTTCATGCTGGGTGATGCGAGGCCGGTGCTGGTGCTCACGCAAAGTGAGTTGCTGGGGGCGTTGCCGATGCAGGGTGTGCCGACATTCTGTCTGGACAGTCAGTGGTCGGAGCTTGAGCAGGTGTCGCAGCAGAACCTGCCCAATGTCACGCACCCCGAGCACCTGGCTTATGTCACTTATACCTCAGGATCTACCGGCAAGCCGAAAGGCGCTTCTTTACCCCACGTAGCCCTTGTAAATTTGCTGGACTGGAGTGACCGCGCATTGCCTAAGCCTAAACACGGTTTAGCATTGGCGTCTCTAAGTTTTGATGCGAGTTTCTATGAAATTTTTACTTCACTAGCGAAAGGCGCAACCATTTTTGTGGTTGCAGAAGAGATACGCACAAACATCGAGAGCCTTTGTACCTACGTCAATGTTTATCAAATTCAAGCAGCCATGTTTCCAGTCGCAATTTTGCAGGCGATGGCAGTGTGGCTGCAGGGGGCCAAACAGTCACTTTCCTCGCTAGTTGAAGTGATTGCGACAGGTGAGGCTCTGACAGCGACAAGTGCGATCTCTAACTTCGTGCAGGGACGAGGCGGCCGGCGACTCCATAATCTCTATGGCCCGTCCGAAACCCATGTGGTAACCGCATTGACTTTGCGAGATAACCTCGATTTTGATGGTCCGCTGCCACCATCCATCGGCACGCCAATCTTTAATACGCAGATCTACATTCTTGACGGTGAACTGAACCCGGTACCGATAGGAGTGGCCGGGGAGTTGTACATAGCAGGCGCTGGTCTGGCGCGCGGGTATCTGAACCGGCCCGGGCTGACGGCGGAGCGGTTTGTGCCCAATCCGTACGGTGCGCGAGGTTCGCGCATGTATCGCACCGGAGACCTTGCACGTTATTTACCGGACGGCAACATCGACTACCTGGGACGAATCGACCAGCAGGTCAAGATTCGAGGGTTTCGTATTGAGTTGGGTGAGATCGAGGCGGCGCTCAGCGGGTTTGAGGGCGTGCAAGAGGCGGTGGTGCTTGCCCGTGAAGACGAACCTGGAGAGAAGCGGCTGGTGGCGTACGTAGTGGGTGCGCAGGAGGGCGAAGAGCTTGAGGTATCGAGGCTGCGAGCACATCTGCAAAGGAGCGTACCGGAGTACATGGTACCGGCGCATTTCGTGCTGTTGCAGGAGATGCCGCTGACACCGAACGGGAAGGTGGACCGCAGGAGGCTGCCGGCGCCGGAGATGAGCCGAGGGGAGCAGGGATACGTCGCACCGAGGACACAGACGGAAGAGGTGATAGCGCAGGTATGGGCAGAGGTGCTCAAACTTGACCGCGTAGGAATCCACGACAACTTCTTCGAATTGGGCGGACATTCACTGCTGGCGACGCAAGTGATCTCCAAGCTGCGTCGAGAACTGGAACTGGAGTTGCCTCTGAAAGCCGTGTTCGAGACGCCAACGGTGGAAGGACTGGCCGTGCGGGCGGCGTCGGAGGTGTCGCTTGGAGACGCGCTGCCCATGGTGGCGGTATCGAGGCAACAGTCATTGGCACTGTCATTTGCGCAGGAGCGGCTATGGTTCCTGGACCAGCTTGATGAGCGCAGTGCGAACTACAACATCCCGGTGGCGCTACGGTTGGAAGGGACGCTGAGTCTTGATGCGCTAGAGAAGACCTTTAATGACGTGGTTCGTCGGCACGAGATACTGCGCACTACATTTATCGTGGTCGACGCACAGCCGGCACAGGTGATCTCTGAGTTGCAAGAAGTGCCGCTGGAGGTTGAGGATTTGAGCGACCTGCCGCCCTCGCAGCGGGAGGTGCGGGCACGAGAGCTTGCACAGCAAGAGGCACAGCAGCCATTCGATCTGAGCGAAGGACCATTGATCCGGGCCCGGGTAATCCGGTTGGATGAACAGGACCATCTGCTGTTGCTTACGATGCACCACATTGTCTCCGATGGGTGGTCGATGGGGGTGCTGGTTCGCGAAGTGGCGGCGCTGTACGCGGCATATGTGAACGGTCAGGCATCGCCGCTGCCGCCGCTGGCGATCCAGTATGCGGATTTTGCGCACTGGCAACGCCAGTGGCTCAGTGGAGAGGTGCTGGAGCGGCAGCTCGGTTACTGGAAGCAGCAGTTGCAGGAGGCGCCGACGCTGCTGAGTTTGCCAACGGACAGGCCGAGGCCGGTGGTGCAAAGCCACCGTGGAGCGACACTGGAGTTTGTGCTGGATGCGCCGCTGACGGCAGGGCTGCAGGAGTTGGGGCGGCAGACGCAGGCGACGTTGTTCATGGTGCTGACTGCGGTGTTCAACGTACTGCTGGAGCGTTATTCGGGGCAGGCGGACATCTGCATAGGTACGCCGATCGCAAACCGCAACCGGACTGAGATCGAGAACCTCATTGGTTTCTTCGTCAACACGCTGGTGCTTATGACGCGGGTGTCGGGGGATGAGACGTTTGCGGGCTTGCTCGAGCAGGTGCGCAAGACGGCCCTGGAGGCGTATGCGAATCAGGATGTGCCGTTCGAGCAGTTGGTGGAGGTTCTCAAGCCGCAGCGGCATATGAGCCATTCGCCGCTGTTCCAGGTGATGCTGGTGTTGCAGAACGCCCCGATGGGCGAGCTGGAGTTGCCGCAGTTGAATCTGCAGCCGATGTCCTCGGACAGTGCGACGGCCAAGTTTGACTTGACGCTGAGCTTCACGGAGTCGCAGGGGCAGTTGTACGGTGCGCTGGAATACAACACGGATCTGTTCGATGTACAGACGATCGAGCGGATGGTTGGGCATCTGCGACGGCTGATGCAGGAGGTGGTGGCGGATCCGCGCAAGAGGCTGGGTGACCTTCAGATGCTGGACGATCAGGAGCGTCATCAAGTGCTGGTGGAGTGGAACGACACGCGGGTGACGTACGACCGGGAGCAGACGATTCACGAGTTGTTCGAGGCGCAGGTGGAGCGCAGCCCGGATAGCGTGGCGGTGGTGTTTGAGGACGAGCAACTGACCTACGGGGAGCTCAACGAGCGGGCAAACCGGCTGGGGCACTACCTGCGCGGGCGCGGGGTTGGGGCGGACAGTCTGGTAGGTATTTGCGTGGAGCGCAGCCTGGAGATGGTGGTGGGGTTGCTGGGGATCTTGAAGGCGGGCGGTGCGTATGTACCGCTGGATCCGGCTTATCCGCGAGAGCGGTTGGAGTTCATGCTGGGTGATGCGAGGCCGGTGCTGGTGCTCACGCAAAGTGAGTTGCTGGGGGCGTTGCCGATGCAGGGTGTGCCGACATTTTGTCTGGACAGTCAGTGGTCGGAGCTTGAGCAGGTGTCGCAGCAGAACCTGCCCAATGTCACGCACCCCGAGCACCTGGCGTACGTCATCTACACCTCGGGATCTACAGGTAGGCCTAAGGGCGTAATGACTCGCATGGGAGGCGCCATCAACTATCTCAGACATATCATTGGCAGGTACCAACCAACAGCGAGCGATAGGACACTTCAGCTTCCAACATTTGCTTTCGATGCCTCTGTTAGAGATATGTTTGGAACGTTGATAACTGGCGGGCAATTGTACTTACTGAATCCGTTGGAATCTGGTAATCCCGAAGCAATCTCGCAGAAGCTATATACACTTGGAATCACGCAGATACTGAGCATTACTCCATCCATGTTGGCTGCTATCGCTGCCATGCCACGAAAAGAAGATTACAGCCTTCGCATAGCACTTGTGTCCGGGGAGGAGCTTACCGAGGCCATCGCAACGACCGCTAGAGCACTGTTCGGAAGTCAGGTGCGGTTGGTTAACCAGTACGGGCCAACTGAATGCACTATGACTACTACATACGGCGAAGCGCTGCAAGCAGCCCGTCCTAATATCGGGCGCCCAATCTTTAATACGCAGATCTACATTCTTGACGGTGAACTGAACCCGGTACCGATAGGAGTGGCCGGGGAGTTGTACATAGCAGGCGCTGGTCTGGCACGCGGGTACCTGAACCGGCCCGGGCTGACGGCGGAGCGGTTTGTGCCCAATCCGTACGGTGCGCGAGGTTCGCGCATGTATCGCACCGGAGACCTTGCACGTTATTTACCGGACGGCAACATCGACTACCTGGGACGAATCGACCAGCAGGTCAAGATTCGAGGGTTTCGTATTGAGTTGGGTGAGATCGAGGCGGCGCTCAGCGGGTTTGAGGGCGTGCAAGAGGCGGTGGTGCTTGCCCGTGAAGACGAACCTGGAGAGAAGCGGCTGGTGGCGTACGTAGTGGGTGCGCAGGAGGGCGAAGAGCTTGAGGTATCGAGGCTGCGAGCACATCTGCAAAGGAGCGTACCGGAGTACATGGTACCGGCGCATTTCGTGCTGTTGCAGGAGATGCCGCTGACACCGAACGGGAAGGTGGACCGCAGGAGGCTGCCGGCGCCGGAGATGAGCCGAGGGGAGCAGGGATACGTCGCACCGAGGACACAGACGGAAGAGGTGATAGCGCAGGTATGGGCAGAGGTGCTCAAACTTGACCGCGTAGGAATCCACGACAACTTCTTCGAATTGGGCGGACATTCACTGCTGGCGACGCAAGTGATCTCCAAGCTGCGTCGAGAACTGGAACTGGAGTTGCCTCTGAAAGCCGTGTTCGAGACACCGACGGTGGAGGGGTTGGCCATGCGGGCGGCATCGGAGCAGATTATCCCACAGGAGCTTCCTCAGATTATTCCATTGCACCAAGGGACAGAGGCCGAGTCTAATGAGCGAGTGTGGGAGTTATAAATATGAAGCTCAACAAAATTTCAAAACGGCAGGACATGACGGCCGTTTCAAGTGCGCCATCAACAGCAGTGGGTAAAATTTTCATGCTGGGTTAAATTAAGTGAATATGAAATTAATGATTGAAATTTTCAACATAAAATATGTCTGTATTTTGTTTATCAATCAGTTTAAGAAGTCATGAGCTCTATCGATAATTCCGCGATCCGACTGATCTGCTTTCCGCATGCAGGTGGAAGTAGTCGGACTTATATTCCATGGAAGCAGTATGCGTCATTTCTTGAAATTGTAACTGTTCCACTTCCTGGCCGAAATTTCCCCACGGGTAGTCAAACGCCAACCAACTTTGCAGAACTTAGCGAGGCGCTGATGCACCACGTTCGACAAATGGTAAATGGGGTTCCATATGCATTATTTGGTCATAGTATGGGGGCATTGTTAGCGTATGAGGTCACACGTTTGATTGAAAAAGCAGCGGCGCGATTGCCCATGGCGGTTTTCGTGTCTGGATGCCGATCACCTCAACGTTGGACGCAACATGGATGTCGATCATCCTGGACAGATTCCTACATACTTTCTAACTTGGTTGAGTTGGGGGTACTCCTAAAGAGCTTGTAGAACATAAAGAGATGCGCGAGATTCTTCTTCCCATCTTGCGATATGACTACGCGATGATTGACAGTTATGTATATAAGCATACAGACGCTCTTCGCTCTTCGATTGGCGTTTTGGGTGGTCTCGAAGATGCGGATGTGACGCTAGAAGATCTCAATGGTTGGCTGCAGCTAAGTTGCGGCCGCACACAATTAAAGACGTTTTCAGGAGGGCACTTTTTTTTGAATTCGGAAATGAAAGAAGTCGTGACGTTTGTTGAGAGATTTCTGGATATTGAAAGAGGGGTTTGAGGGTATTTGCGCAAGCCGGTGTAAGTCGCATTAGATTCGTGTGGCTGTTTTATATTGGAAGGCTTTTGGCTAACTAATAAATGACTGCAATGAAGAACGGTACGATCTTTCTATTTCGGGAATTCGCATGGAAGTTTCGCGCGTTGATTCTCATAAAAGGGATAAAGAGTAGCCCTCGGCGAATTCCGGGAAGGGCCGTCGCTGGAATTCTTGCGGGTATGGGGCCGGAGGCGGGGGCAAAGTTCGTTGAGATGTTCGTTCGATGTTGCACAGCCGAACTTGACTCGCAAGGTACCTATATTTGTGACCAGGCCTATCCAGAACATTGGGTCGCCCAAATACCCTTCAGTGACAGAAGCGTGGCGCTAACATCATCCGATCGCGGGGTAGACAAGCTTTTGAGTGAGTTTACCGAGGTGACTGCTCGTTTTGTCAAGTTGGGGGTAACTCACATCGCGATACCGTGTAATACGGCACATGCTTGGCATGAGAAGTTGGAAGTCCTTTTTCCTAGCATCGAGTTTTTACATATTGGTCGGGAAGTTGCTCAGTTTTTGACAGAGCAGAAAATTACCCGGACTGTTCTTCTTGCAACGCAGGGAACTTATCGATCGGGTATATATCAACAGACATTGGCATTGCACGGTATCGTGTGCTATGTGCCTTCTAATGACGCGCAGATGCTACTTATGAAAGGAATATACGAGGGAGTAAAAGCCGGCGACATAGGGTTTGCGCAGAAGTGCTTTTCGCAGGTTGCGGCAGACCTTAGTGAGGAGTATGACTGCAATTCGTTTATTCTTGGTTGTACGGAAATTCCCTTGGCCTTCGTAGCGCCCTCTGATGAATGTGTGGCAATAGACGCTGGATTGGTACTTGCTAGAGCACTTGCCCGACACTGTGTCAAACATGGGTCAAACGAGGAGCCGGATCAGTGATCGTAGTGGCATATGCTGAAACATAAATTTTGTTGCTTCATTGTCGTGAGTTAGTTTCGTGAGCTGTTCTTCACAACGTCCTCGGTTGCGCCAGGGATGGCCATCGAGTAACTAATCAGTATTTCTCGAGGTGAGAATATGACAAACCAAACAAGCACTTCCTTGTTCAAAGTCGTGGTCAACGAAGAAGGGCAGTACTCGATATGGCCTGCCGACCGCCACCTGCCGGAGGGGTGGATTGCCCATGGCGAAGCGAGCCCGCGTGAGCAGTGTCTTAGCCAGATTGACTCAATCTGGCTCGATATGCGTCCTAAATCACTACGGGTTAAAGCGGAGAGCAATTGAAGCACGTATACCTTTGGCGTAGACGGTTGATATTAATCGGAAAAGACGTGCCTCCCGTAATTTAATCATTTATCTACAAAGGCGAAAACTCATGCCGTATCTACAGCAACTAGTTCTACCTCAGCCGGCTAGAGTCATTGTCCTAAACGGAGCATCGAGTGCAGGCAAGACTACATTGGCGAAAGCGATGCAGGCTCTTTGGGGGGCACCACTTCATCACGTTCAACTCGATGCATTCAGAGATATGGAGCCGCCCGACTATTGGACAGGGTGGGAGGGGCGGGAAAAGATGGAAACGGAGCTGATGTTATGCGCGCTGTGTTGTGCCATGTACGCAGCCGTTGGTGAGTACGCGAAGTATGGTCAAGAGGTAGTTTTGGATACTGTCCTTAGCAACGCACGTGCAAGGCACTTACTTGTCGAAAATCTCGCCCACATTCCTGTATATCTCATCGCAGTGAAGTGTGATGCTGCTGAACTGGCGCGGCGCGAGAGTGCCCGGAGCGATCGTAGTGTTGGTTTGGCGGCCAGTCAGGTGGATTGGATCCACAAATCGATGCAATACGATTTTGAAGTAGATACTACTGGAAAGGAAGTGGATAAGGTCGCTGCTGAAATATCAAACTGGCTGGCCGATAATCCCTTGCCATTGGCATTTGAGCGGCTCAACACGCAGTTAAATTCCGGTTAAATTTGGTGTTGTAAAGAGGCGTGGCTTGTGCGGATATCGGCCAACTCTTGAGGTGGCTGAAATTCGTGCAGATATTTATGAGAGATGACTCGAAATTTCATGGATGGAAGGTGCACGGAGTAGATTCTGGTTGGATGAATGTGCATTCGGAAAATCTCCCGTGAGAGCACTTCGTTAAGTGTGGAATCGGGCCATGTTGCTAGTAAACTGGAGAGGAAAGGTATGAAATCTGGAATGAATGGTGGGTTCGGCGAGTTCGAGTCAGGAAATAAATCCGGTTTTGATTTCCGGTTGAATGAGCAGGATATTGAAAATTTTAGGCGAGAAAGTGTGATTAATCTCGGGAAGGTCTTTTCAGACGAGGAAATGAAGAGTGTTCAAGAATCATTTGATGGTGTCTGTGCAGATCCGAATCACATTGATGTCATCACTGAGAGTGGCTCGGGGATTGTCAGGAGTGTGATGGGTTGGGAAAACGCAAATCCTCTTCTCGCACATTTTGCTACAGATATTCGGATTCTTGGGGCCGTCCAATCGATAATTGGTGAGGATGTGGTTTTTCATCAAACGAAATACAATCCCAAGGCGCCCAGTGGGGCTGGGGAAAAATGGGATCCTCATCGCGGTATCACGTTTTGGCATTACTTGGACGGCGTGCCAGATCCGACCAAAATCGTCTCTATTTTTATTGCGGTTACCGATCAAACAAAAGAAAATGGGGCGACTTATACGTGGAAGCGCGCTCATCACATGAGTATGGATGATCTTAGGGATGAGACTGATTTCAGTAATCGTCAAGATGGAGATAATAGTTCTGACACTGGGGCATATTTGTCGCTCCAGATAAAGCCAGAGAAAATCGCGGAATACGATCGGAAATTCGAGAAAATCTACCTTGAAGGTCCGGCTGGTACTGCTTGGATTCTCGATTCGAGGAATCTCCACGCCTCGCAACCGAATCTCTCCAATAAAGTTCGCGTCCTAGTGGCAAACGTCTACCGTAGTGTAGATAACCATCCAATTCATCCTAGGGATAATATTAACCTGTGTAATACGGGGTGTACCCCGATTAAGCCGGCAAAGGGTGAATTCGCGTGAATCCTCGGGAAGGAGTGGCGCGAAACGAAGTGGATTTTGTATTTAATGAACTAGGTAGGTAAAGTCTTTGGTCGCGTTCGCGCAAAATGTGTAGTTGTGAGTTGACGTTCGAAATTAATGTGCTGCTTCTTCGGTGGTCGGAACGAGGGTCTTGGGCTCTGTCGCGTTATCGCGACAGAGCATCATGCTGCCTGTCGCTTATTAGGGGTATTCTTTATGCCGGGGTGCGGTGTGGCGAGTCGATGAACATCGATGTTTTAGAGTGAATTTTATGGGGCGAGAGATTTCTGTTTGTATTTGACGTTTTGCCCTATTTTCGTGATCGTCCAGCGATGGTCAATCGTGCTTGTGCTGCTCGGTGACTGGACTCGCTATTTTCTTGTCGATGGTGTGCTCGTGCTGTCCCGGGGACGCATTAGTCATAGATGGTTTCTGCGTGCGCATTCTCGTCCATTTCGTTATTTTATTCATGGCTATATGAGGGCCGTTTTTTAAATCGGTCATAGTGCGCCCACTTCAGAGTCGCGTTCGCAATCCAAAATTTCGGAGGATCGGTTTATGACATTCTGGCTGCTTCAACTAGCCATCATCGTCGCGGCGTGCGGATGCTTCGGCGCGCTTGCAAGGCGCATCGGCCAGTCACGTGTTGTTGGCGAGATCGTCGCGGGTATCGTGCTTGGGCCGTCGATCATCGGTGCTATCACACCGGAGTTCTACGCGACTGTGTTCGGGCCGTCTGCATCGGCTGGCATCTCCCAGCTCGGTGAGGTTGGCGTCGTCATGTTGATGTTCGATGTCGGCCTGCATCTCGAACTCGGCAAGAAAGGCGATGGACTGAAATCGTTCCAACCCGCACTGCTCGTCGCTGCATGTGGGATGGCATTGCCGTTTGTCCTCGGTATCGGCGCCGCATTGTGGTCGCGGTCAGCGCTCGCGGCGAACTACCCGAAACTCGAATATGTCCTGTTTTGCGGTGTCGCGCTGTCCGTATCTGCTGTCCCCGTGATGGCGAAGATTGTGTTCGACTTGAACCTTACCCGTCATCCGGCTGCTAGGCTTGCGTTGGGGGCCGCGATGATTACCGACCTCGCCGGCTGGATTGCGCTCGGTGTTGTCGCATCGCTATCAGTGGCGGGATCGGGTGCAATCAGTTTTGTCGTCGTAATCGCCGAACTGCTTGGTTTTGGCGTCGTATCAATCCTGCTCGTGAAGTTCATTGTGCGGCCGCTGTGCAGGCGCGCCAAGTCTCCCGGCGAATGCCTGTCGATTGTCGTACCATACATCTTCGCTTCCGCGTGGGGAACTGCGGCGCTCGGGTTTCACAGCTTGTTCGGCGCGTTGTTCGCGGCGATCCTACTGGGAGACTTGGCCAATTTGCGCGAAAACTGGGATGCGTATTTTGGCAGCTTCGTACGTATGATTTTGCTGCCTGTGTTCTTCGCGTACGCTGGACTGCACGCGAAGCTTAGCGTGCTAACGACGTCAGCCGCGTGGTTCTGGTTTGCGGTGTTCTTTTTCGTCGCGTTCGTTGGCAAGTTCGGGGGCTCGTTTCTCGGCGCGCGCGCAGGCGGTACCGGAACGCGCGATGCCGCAATCATCGGATCGTTGATGAATACGCGAGGCCTGATGGAGCTAGTCGTACTCGCGATGGGGCTGCAGATGGGCGTGCTGCCCGAAAATGTCTACGCGATCCTTGTGACGATGGCGCTCGTGACCACAGCAATGACAATTCCGTTTGTGCGCTTGTTTAATGACGGAAGCACGTACCACATACTGCGCGACGCTCGGCACGTTACCTCATCCGATCCACATTGACTGATACGGCGAACGGTCCTGGGGTGTCCGATTAGCGGCTAGGCTCGATATGACTTCGCATGTTCACGCAACTTGCACGGGATTGTTTACGCCGACCGGAAATTGAGCCACTTGTAGGGATCGCGCCGACTGAAAACTGAGCCGGGCAATCAACCTATCCTGCTAGCTTTTCAGGCAGGGTGTTTGGGGATGATCCCGATGACCATGATTGGCAAGGTGCGGCGTATGTTCCACCGCCAGAACAAGTCGGTACGCGAGATATCGCGTCTCACAAGCCTATCGCGCAACACGATTAGCAAATACCTGAACGTGGATGTTCAGTACGCGGTCTTTTAACGACGCCCCTCAGTGGTTGAGGGCAGCAGGCATTCTCCAAGGCATGAGATCGGCGTAAGCACGAGACCAGTACCGTCTGTGAACGCTCGGTGACGAGTGCCATGATGTCCTGTGAAGGACACGAATGACCAGTCGTGTCCACGATAGGAGTTGTGGACAGAGTGACTCAGACAGTCGAGATCCCGCCGAAACGGCAAACTCGCCGACATCCCACGGAATGGAAGCGGACCATCGTCGCGCTGACATTCGAGCCCGGCGCATCGGTCGCCCGTGTTGCTCGCGAGAACGGCATCAATGCCAATCAGGTGTGGGCATGGCGTCGCCTCCATGCGCAAGGCCTGCTAACGGACGATGCGATTCCAGACGCAATGCTGCCGGTTGTCGTCAACGAACCGTCTCAGCCGTCGATGGCGCTCGAGGTGCCGACTGCGACCGACAACATACCGTCCGGCTCGATCCAGATCCAGCATGGCAAGACGTCGATTCGCATCGAAGGCGCGCCAGACCCGGACGTGCTGCGTTCTGTTCTCGATCGCATTTTACGATGATCGGTCTGCCTCAAAACACGCGGATCTGGATCGCGGCGGGCGTCACCGATATGCGATGCGGCTTCAATTCGTTGGCCGCGAAGGTACAGACGGTGCTGGAGAAAGATCCGTTCTCTGGACACGTGTTCGTGTTCCGGGGCAAGCGCGGTGACCTGCTGAAGTGCTTGTATTGGAGCGACGGCGGGCTATGTTTATTGGCGAAGCGGCTCGAGAAGGGGCGTTTTGCGTGGCCGCGTGCTGACGCCGGCGTGGTCGCGCTCACAACCGCCCAACTGTCGCTCTTGCTCGAGGGTTTCGATTGGCGGCAGCCGGTCGAAGCCGCGCGCCCACGCAGCGCGCTGTAAACCATTGTTAACTGGTGCTCGCGTGATCATGGGCAGTCGTAAACTGTCCTCATGGAATCGACCTCGACCGCGCTGCCCGACGACATCGACGCTTTGAAAGCGTTGCTGCGTGAGCGCGACGCCCAGGTCGCCGAGCTGCGGCAGCAACTCTCGTCGCGCTCACTTGAGATCGAGCACCTAAAGCTCACGATCGCGAAACTGCGCCGCATGCAGTTCGGCCGTAAATCGGAGAAGCTGGATCGTCAGATCGAGCAGCTCGAATTGCGGCTGGAGGATCTGCAGGCCGACGAAGGCGCCGCCGATGTAGCAGCCGCTCCCGAGGCAAAGCGGCCGCGCCGCGAAGGTCCGAGCCGCAAGCCGCTACCCGAACATCTTGAACGCGAAGAGCGCGTCCATCTGCCCGCCGATGATGACTGCCCCGATTGCGGTGGACAGCTCAAGCCGTTGGGCGAAGACGTCGCGGAGCAACTCGAATACGTGCGTGCGCACTTCCGTGTGATCCGTCATCGCCGCCCGAAGCTGGCCTGCGCGCGCTGCGATCGCATCGTGCAGGCTGCGGCGCCGAGCCGCCCGATCGATCGGGGCATCCCGGGTCCGGCGCTGCTCGCCCACATCGCCGTGTCGAAGTTCGCGTACCACCTTCCGCTGCACCGCCAGGCGGTGATGTACGCGCGTGACGGCGTCGAGATCGATCCCGGCGCGATGGGCTACTGGATGGGCAGCATCACGGCGCTGCTCGCACCGTTGGTCGACGCCGTGCGCCGCTACACGCTGGCCTGCGGTAAGGTGCATGCGGACGACACTCCGCTGCCGGTGCTGGCGCCGGGCAACGGTCGAACGAAGACAGGACGTCTCTGGGTCTACGTGCGCGATGATCGGCCGAGCGGCTCCGACGAACCGCCGGCGGCCTGGTTCGCCTACACGTCAGATCGCCGCGGTGAGCATCCGCAGCGACATCTCGCTGACTTCACTGGTGTGCTGCAGGCCGATGCGTTCGCGGGCTATGCCGAGCTATATCTCGACGGGCGCGTCCAGGAAGCCGCATGTATGGCTCACGCGCGCCGGAAGATCCACGACCTGCATGCGGTGCGCCCCAACGCCGTGACGGAGGAGGCGCTGCGCCGGATCGGCGCGCTCTACAAGATCGAAGAGCAGATCCGCGGCAAGCCGCCCGACGAACGGCGCAGTGTGCGCCAAGCGCGGGCGGTGCCGCTGCTCGACGACATGAAGCGTTGGTTCGAAGCGACGCTCGCCAACCTCTCTGCAAAATCTGACACGACCAAGGCGATTCGGTACGCGCTGAATCGCTGGCCAGCGCTCGTCTACTACTGCAGCGATGGGTGTGCGGAGATCGACAACCTGATTGCCGAGCGAGCATTGCGAGCCGTCGCTCTCGGACGGCGGAACTATCTGTTCGCCGGCGCCGACTCCGGTGGCGAACGTGCCGCCGCGATGTATAGCCTGATTGGCACGGCGCGCTTAAACGGCCTCGATCCCGAGGCGTATCTCGCCTACGTGCTCGAGCGCATCGCCGACTATCCGGCTAACCGCGTCGACGAGCTGCTGCCGTGGAACGTGGCGCCGTCGCTGCCGCCTACTGCTCGCGTCGACCCCATCCGATAGCGTCGCAGAGCTCCGCAGTCAACAACCTGCACTACGGTACTGCTCGGGCGCTTACAGATCGGCGTAGTCGTCGGCAGTTGCAGCGAGCGGCAACCTGGTGAACAGCCAGACCAGATAGCGATACGGCTCGATGCCGTTCGCCTTGCACGTCTCGACGAGGGAGTACAGGTTGGCACTGGCCTGCGCGCCGGCGACAGTATCGGAGAACAGCCAGCCCTTGCGGCCGACGACGAACGGCCGGATCGCGTTCTCGCACAGGTTGTTCGAGATCGGCCAGTTGCCGTTACCGACGTAGCGGACCAGCTTGGGCCACTGTCCGCTCATGTACTGCAATGCCTTGCCGAGCAGACTCGACGGCACGACGCCTGGCAGATGCTCGACCAGCATGCGCTCGATGATGGTGAGCACGCGGGCGCTGTACCGGGCACGCAGTCGCTGCCGGCGTTCAGACTTCCACTTCGCGCTGCGCGCCTCGGCCGCGAACAGCTTGCCGATCAGCACGACGAAGCGCGTCGCCAGTAGGTCCGGCGAGCGTGCCGCCTTCGGCACCGACTCCTCGGCCTTGATGAAGCCGCGGCGCACGTGTGCCCAGCATCCGAGATGCACGAGCTGGTGATCGTGGGCGATGCCGTTGTAGAGCTCGTACCCGTCAGTCATCAGCACGGTGCCAGGCTGCACGCCGGCATAGAGCTTCTGCGCATGCTGGGCGCCGCGCCCCGGCGAGTACGAGAACATCCGCACAGGCGGCCCCGAGCTGTTGACCTGCGCCCACAGGTAACTCTTCGCCTGCGGCCTTCGTCCCGGCTCCTTCAGCACCTGGAACGTTGTCTCGTCGCCGTAGATCAGGTCCGATTCGAGCAGCGCGTCGCGCATCAGATTGATCACCGGCTGCGTGGCGAGCCCCACCCGCACTACGCTGGCGGCCAGCGTGTTCGACGAGATGGCGCCGCCGAAGCGACGCAGCAGCGTGGCCTGGCGATACAGCGGCATGCCGTACTGGTACTTGCCGGTGATGATCCACGCCAGCGCGGATTCCGTGAGCAGCCCGCGAGGGATGATACGCGCCGGTGCGGGCGTGACCTTGATACCGAGATCGCAGCATGGGCACGCGTATTTGACCCGTTGGTGCTGAACGACGCACACTTGCTCGGGAATCACGTCGAGCTGTTCGCTCGTTTCCACGCCGATCTCGACGAGAGCATGGCCATCATGCGCGCAGAACCGTTCGGACTCGGGCAACTCGTGTCGCACGACCTCGCGCGGCAGGTTCGGATCGAGTGGTTTGCGCCCACGCTTGCCGCGCGTGTGAGCGGCGACCGATGTGCCGGGCATATCCTCGCGCGCGGGCGCGTCGGTAGTCGTCGCCAGCGCCTCGGCTTCGTTGAACAGACCGAGCTGGTCAGCATGGCGCGCTTCGCTCGATGCGCCGAACAGTTCGTGCTTGTAGGCCCGCAGTTTCTCCTCGGCCAGATCGCGCTGAGCCGTCACGAGTCGAAGCTCACCGCGCAGCGCATCGCGTTCGGCGCTCGCGGCAATCAGCGCCTCGTACTCCTCGGCGCTCAACATGACGGGATTGTTCGGCATGGCCGGTTAGACCATGTCGCCCTCGTCGTGTTCAGCTCATCCGCGCGTAATATCGCTGGGGATGCTTCTGGATCACGGCCAGGTCGATTCCGTCGAGCAGCCAGTGCAACTGCTCAGCGCTGAGCGTGATCGTGTCGCCTCCGTTCGGCCAGACGAAGCGGTCGGCTTCGAGTCGCTTGAGCAGCAACCAGAAGCCGTTGCCGCCCCAGCCGAGAATCTTGATGCGATCGCGTCGTCGGTTGCCGAACACGAACAGCGCCGAGGTCATCAGATTCAGGCGCATCGCCTGTTCGACCAGAATCGACAACCCGTTGATGCCCATGCGGAAGTCGACTGGATCGCGATGCAGATAAACCTTCAGCTCTTCGTCGAACCGGAACACGGCAGCCTCCCGAGCATCTGGATCACCGTGGCCAGCTCATCGACACTCGCCTCGCCGAGATCAAATTCGACACCATTGGACAAGCGCACATGTAACGAGAGCGCCATCAACGACGGGGCTGGTGGCAGTACTGGGGAAACGGCAGGCACGGTCGACGCAGTCGTGACGACAGGAACGAATGCCCGCGCTTCACTCATCGGAACCCGACGGGCAGTGCCCGGAATGTCGATCGATACGCCGTCGATCACCAGCGGGTCCGGCCTCGTTGGGGTTTGCAGCGTATGCTGCTGATGGCGCGAGATCCAGCGGCGCAACTGATTCGGATTGACGTCATGGTCCATAGCCGCCCGGGCGATCGATACCCCCGGCTTCAGGCAAAACTCGACCAGCTCCCGCACGGCATCTTCATCAAATTCCCGCCGGCCATCCCGTCGTTGGCCAACTACCAGTCTGCTTCGAAGGTCCTGTTTCTCTGTCATCATGGTCTGAGTGCATGTGTCCACGCGGACACTTAGCATCTGACCTTATGCCTACCATTGGTAGGGCGTCGTTTATTGACGGCTTACGATGTTCAGGAAGAACCGAAGTATCAACGGCGCGCGCAATCGACGACACGTTTGCCGACCCACAAGGCCAGCGACATCGACGCGCTGCTGCCGCATAGCTGGCAACCTCTCTCGACCGTCGCCTAAACTCGCTCGTCAAGATGGGTTGGCTGGCCGCTTACACTGCTCCGGCTAACGGGTAGTGTAGACCGAACGATGTGACGAGCGGCCTACCGGGACTTGTAGCTGAAAGCTCCGTCGGTGTTGGCGTAGGGATTCGCCTCCTTGCGCCGGGTAGCCGAATTCAGATCGGACATACCCATCTGCTCACGCAATGGCGCCGGAGTGGTCTTTCCCGGCTTCGCGTCAGCCTTGATGTCTTCGATCCCGCTCCCCCACACGTTCAGCATGCCCTTGGCTACTTCCCGGAAGATTGGGTAACGTTCCGCGTATTCGGTGACCATCGGTGAGACTTTGTGCACCGCGCTCGTGATCCGCTCGCGCGCTTCGTCCATATCGCCCTTGCTCAAGCCCAGCCGGGCACCCCCGTATGCCGCCAGCATGCGACCCGACGCCCATACGCGTTTTCCATTCAGCGTCAACGCGGGCAGATGCGTCTGATACTTCGGGTAGACGGTCCCGCTCAAAACGTCATAAACCGGAGCAAGCCGAACGTCATCCCCGCTTGAATAGACGAGCGCGAAGTTCTTCAGGTGAGCGTCGGCATTGCGAATCGCATAGTTCAGCAGGATTAGCGTGTAGAGACGCCGCGCAGTGTCCTTGAACGTCTCACGCGGCACATAGTACGCGGTGAGCTTGGCAAGGTCCTCCAGCGACCCTCTGTATTTGTCGACGGCATTGTTTGATTTGAGAGAGCAGTAGTCCTCGACCGCAAGTACCTGGTCATTTGTTTGGCGGTCAAAGCGACGTACGGCTAGCACCTGCCCGTCGTCGGACAATCGCGTCTCAGGCACCTCAAGGCCAGCTTCGCGAGCCACTTCAAGGCACAGGTATTCGTTGATCGCGAGCCCTGGTAGATCCTCGAATCCTGTCTTCACGATGAACTCGTCGGTCCAGACCGTTGCCCGGTCGTCTGGCCGAATGAGCGCCTTGGGCATGACGCCCGAGACCCCTTCCGTGATCCCGCCCTCAAGCTGGCGCAGAAGGTTGTCGCGTGAGTCGGCCGCCGCAAGTAGCCCAGCCATATCGGCTTTGCTGGCGACGATCGCAGGTGTAACGCCTCTCGGAACGACCTGGACACGCCCGATCGTGTTTGCGCCAGTAAGCGCAAGCAGACCAATATCACTCACGTCAGCGTGAGGGCCAAGACGGCGAATCATCAGATCCTTCTTGAAGCCTTCCGGCAGATTCATTTGGAAGAAGGGGTGCAGCGTCTTCCAGCCATATGATTCCGCACGCACGGGCATGAGCAGGGATACGAGGTCTGTCGCCGGAACATCGGGAAGGTAGGTGAAGACGTATTTGCCGGCCTCCTCGGCTAACGTGCCAATCTGCTGACCATTCACATACACGTCAAGGGGGGCGCGGGTCACGACTGGCCCTCCGTGGCCTTCAGGCGTTGAGCGGCGTTCAGACGCACGCGCTGGCGAGGCGGCGCGTTGTCTGATTCGATGGGCTCAATCAGGACGTCGTCGAGCGTGCGCCGATGGCCAGGCCGGCGGGCGATCAGTTCCAGGCCGACCGCGTCGAACAGGCTGAGCATCTTGACGGCGCCGATTTCTGGCAGCGCCCCCGTCTCAAACGTGCTGATGCGGCCGCGCGTCACGCCGGTGATATCGGCAACCTGTTGTTGGGTCAGATTGGCGGCCATACGCGCACGGCGGAAGGCCTCACCCAGTTCGGCAAGGTTCATGTTCAGTATCCGGTACATTAACGCGAATTTAGTTACTAACGTATCATATAGCATACATTGCATCTCTGCAAGTAACGTCTCATATGTTAGGCATTAACAAGGATTAATCACGTAATGTTCACTATGTGATTCATAAAGACGGTGGCGGGAGGCGGCCAGCGCCGCCGCGCATTGCGAAAGCACGGGCCGCGAACCGCGTCGTGTAACTTTTGCGCATGCGCCATGAAACGTAGTCTCGCTAGCGCGAGGTGCATTCCATCTCAGCGGAGCGCAAACAGTTTCCACGCAGCCTCGGATGCAACGAGCCTTTCACGCGACTCCACAACGGACATTTGCTACCGCGCGTGGCTGTCTGCTTGCGTCGCCGAACGGATCGATAACGAGATAAGGAACCCTTACCGCTGCGGCACGATTGCCAGTCTAAACTCAGGTTCAACATGGACAGGTAGCCTCTGCGATTCAGCCTCGCGACGAAAGGGTGTCGTTCATTGATCGCGTACGTTCGTACGCCGCCGAGCTGACCCAGATCTGCCGTGCCGGTATGACTGCTCCGAAAGCAACGGAATGCTATCAGCCCGATCACGTGGGAGCGAGGCAATCGGCAACTACCACCCTCGGCGCGATTCGGCGGCGGCTGATGAGGATTGCTCGGTAGCTCGTTCAACCGGATTTGGTCGACGTGCTTACCTATTTAAATGGTGATCGGATGCTGCTGTTGTTACGTGAGCGGGATGCCGTCTGACGGCGCGACATGCGTGACGGGGCCCGCCGGAACGCCGCGCTGACTTGGCGCGCGCGTTTCGCCTCTTCCCCGTGGAGATAGGTCGAGGTGGTTGCCACCGAGGCGTGGCGCAGGTTGTCTCGCACGACAACCAGCTCCACGCCGGCGTCGAGTGCATGCGTGGCATGCGTATGGCGCAGCCAGTGGGGGCTCGCGCACCGCAGCTTCGCCGCGAGTGCCGAATTGCGGGTGTTCACGCGCTCGGCGGTCTCCCGAAAAAACTCACCTAACACCTGCCGCAACCGCGCCGCACTGATGTGGGCCCCGCCAGGGCGTGCTGCACGATGGACCACATTGAGGTCGGCGACCAACGGGGTGGCTGGCTGCCAATGGGGGCGCCTGACCGGCAGACCCCGTGCCTTCAGCGTGCGCCGTAGCGCGTCCCGCGCGAGCGGCGGCAGGGCCACGCGCCCCGATTTCGCCCCTTTTCCCATTACCTCGAGCCATAACGCGCCGCGGGCGTCCGTCGCGATGTCGCCCAGCGTTGCGGCCACCAGTTCCTGCACGCGCAGGCCGGTCGCGTAGCCGAAGTCGAGCACAAACCGCAGCCGCTCGGCAGCCGGGGCGCTCCAGCCGGTCCGCTCGAGCTGGTCGGCTGCAGTTCGCACGACCCGCCACTCCCGGTCAGTCAACGCCCGCCCGGTATCGAACGGCGCGCGCGTTGCGCCGCCGCGGACGGTCACCCCCGCAAACGGATTGAGCACGACATAGTGCTGGCCGACCAACCACCCGAAGAGCGCGCGCAGGACGGCCAGCGCATAGGCTGTTGAGCGCGTTGTCAGGTGCCCGGCAAACGGGCGCCAGGCCGGTGTGGCGCGCGGGCACGGCGGCCCGATCCAGCGCGCGGCGGGCGTCGGATGTCGCAAGAAGGTGCGATAGGCGATCGCGTCGTCGGTGGTGAGCGATGAAAGTGGAACGCGCCGTTCCACGATCGCCCACAGCAACAGCCGCTCCGCCTCGCGCCGGTAGGCACGTGCGGTGTGCGCCGATTCGTGCAGTGTCAGCCAAGCCTCGATCGCCTGGTAGTCGTTGGACGCGGCGAGGCCACAGGTGTCGCGCGGGGCCCGGAAGCGGCCGTGTGAGCCATCGAGGGCCGCGGGCAGGGACTCAAGTGACCATAGTGGGACGAGTTGAGCCCCGTCGGCCTCGTAGGCGACGAGCGTAGCGGCGCGCTGGACCAACGCGTGATGGGCGGCCAGGAAAGTCTCGAGGCGTTGCGCGCCCTGACGGCCGAGGCCCGCAATGTTCCGCCACCAGCGCTTGCGCCGCGCCCGGTGCACGAGCAGGTCGGCGAGCGAGTTGATGTGGGCGGTGGCGAGGGCGCGTGCGGTGCGCGGCGGCAGCCACCGGTTCACGGGGTCGGCTGGCAGCGGTGCGGGAATGGGCGTGGTGCGTAGCACGTCGAGGGCGACAACGACCTGCGCTGCATGGCGGGTGCGGTCCGCGGCCGGGTGCGTGAACAGTGGAATCAGGTCGTCGCGCTGGCGGGCCGTCGCGCATGCGACGAGCTGACGACGGATGCGGCCCAGGAGGCCACGCGACGATTGTCCATCGGCCTTGCGGTGCGGCAGGTAGCGCGCGACCGCCGCGCGGGCGGTGAGGCCTTCATGCCAGGCGCGCAGGGCGGCCAGCGACGCGAGATCGGGCAGGGCTGTCCCAGCGAAATTTCCGTCGCCCGGCCGTGCGGAGGAGGTCGGGGCAGTACACATGCATCCAGTTTAGGTCGCCCATAGGCTCCATGCGATAAGGATATTTATCGCAAACAGCCTGAGCAAGCATCCACCGCCGGACGCGTTACGTAGTCGCTTTCGGTCTTGGAATGGCGTTTTAACCAGTCTCGGTGCCGCGCGTACAGTTAGGTAGTCAGTGCTTTCCGATGGTTCGTCGGTATGGTCGACGAGCGCGAAGCGCGAGTTCGAAATCGAAGAAGCGAGCCTTATTCGATGTCAGCTATGCACCGACTGAAGCTTTCGCCTTTTCATATTCTTCTAAGTTTGCAATGACAACTGGCGTTTGTTTCGGGTCATCAGTCAACGTGATTGGTCCTCGTAGCGCAAATTCGTTTCGCATTCGTTTGTCGAAGTAGTAGAGCATCGCCATGCGTACCTGCAGAACCACGCGTCCGTTGAACATGCCGTAGTCGAGCTCGATCGCTTTCTGCTCCCACTCAGTCAGACGAGGGTTCGGCACGAGTTCAACAGCAAAGTTTGTGTGCCACAACTTGTCGTCTGCGGCGTCCGCGCCTGGGGCCTGCTCGTCACGCGCATCACGGCATCGAGACAGGAGGAAATCCTTGAACCGATTGTCGCGATGGCAAAAAGCTCGCATGTGCCACCTGAAACCGTCGGATGCGAATGCGTGCGGTGTAATACGACGCCAGACGGCGGTCGGGCCAGCGCTGCTGAGCGACTGATATTCAATCTCGACAGATTGATTTGTCCGGATCGCTTTCAGCACGGCGCGCAGCAACGGTGCGTCAACCCGTCGAGCCGGTATGGGCAACGTGGCAGTGACAGGGGCGTCGCCTAGCCACGTTTCCTCCTTATCTACGGTGTTCGCAGTCAAGGCACCCAACTGCGCGAGATAGCGTTCAGCGTCTGGTTTTATGAAGGCGCAATGAAAGCTTTCGGTGGCGAGGTACCGTTTGGAGCTGAGGTCGTAACGCAGGTTCTCGGGTGCGCCTTTTTGGTACTCGGTCAGATCATTCGACGCCTGCTGGGCCGACACACCGAAGTGATCAACGATATGAGACCTATTTATCGAACCCTGCCAGTACGCCGTAAAGTCAATAAATTCAAGGCGTTGTTCGGTTCCCCAGCGCTTCTTGGGAGATGCTTCGCTCATGCCAGTCCTCGATACGTAAAGAAACTTGATCCATCGTGTTTGTTTGATGTATCATGAAATTGTACCTGTCGAAGTCCGCTGTAGGGTAAAACCTGTGGTGCGGTGCAGCATGGGTGGTACGGGGTAGACGGGGGGCAGAGCCATTCCATATCCGAGGTGACCAACATGGCTGAAGCAAACCAAGATTTTAAGTATCTGATTAACGGGAAGCCGGCGAGCACGGACGACCCGACGCCAACTAGCGCGCAGATCCTGGCGGACGCCGGGTATGAGCCGGCCGATGACTACGTGCTGATCCAGCGCAGCAAGTTCGGTTCGCGTGTGGTGGCGTCGGACGACGTGCTGAATGTCGGCGACGGGCATGCCGAATTTTTCGCGTTCGAAGGCGGTGAAGCGTTCGAATTCACGGTGAACGAGCATTCGGTTTTTTGGGGCGAACAAACGATCCGCGTCGACCAAATCCGCTCTCTCGCCAACGTGTCGGAAGACAATGACTTGGTGTGGATTCGCGACGAAGCCGGCAATGAAGTCTTGAAGTCGGGCGATGTCTTTCAGCTGGGCAAGCGAGGTATCGAACACCTGCGCACGCACAAGCGCCCGCCGCCGTCGCTCTATGTCTTCTTTGTCGACGGTGTCGAGTACAAGACCGAACACGAGCGTCTGACCGGCGCTCAAATCACCGCGATGATTCCGGGCTGGGATCCGGCGAATTCGCTCGTGCTCGAGGGCGAGGGTTCCGAGCCGGATGAGGTGATTCACCCGGCGACCGTGGTTGAGTTCAAAGGACGCGCAACGCCAGCGCACTTTGCTATCGTTCCCCCGGCAACGTTTGGTGACGCATGAAGAGCGTCGAGGAACAATTCGCCGACGTGCAGCGGGTGTACCCCGGGGCGACGCTCACGTCGGTGGGCGGGGGCATGTACTTGGTGCGAATTCCGCAGGTGCCGTTACCCGACGGCTGGTCGCAGGCTTGCACCGAAGTGCGATTCATCGTTCCGAACGGCTACCCGTATGCAGCACCGGACTGCTTCTGGGCCGACAGCTCGCTTCGCCTGAAGAACGGCGCGATGCCACAGAACGCGAATGTCGGACAAACGATGCCGGGCCAACTGGACGCGAACACATTGTGGTTTTCGTGGCACGTCAACCAGTCATGGAACGCGTCGAAGTGCACGCTGACGACGTACGTGAACGTTATCCTCAATCGTTTTAAGGCGGTGCAATGAGCGAACTCGTCATCAGCGCACCGACGCTTCATTATCTCAATGAGTCTCTGGGCGCTGCTGTCGAGCGCGGAGCGGTCCTCTATCTGACGCGCGACCTCGACGGGGACCGCTACCTGGTTAGAGAGGTCGAACTCGCCCAGCCCGAGGACTGTTTGCACGCCTCGGCTAGCGAGATCACGTTTGCGCCGCAATTCCTCACGCGCGTGACGAGGCGTGCACGTGAGGGGGGATTTTCGCTCGCGCTTCTGCATACGCATCCCTCGGGCTACAACGATTTTTCCCCCGTCGATGACGAGACCGAAGCCGGTCTACAGGGGTTCATGTCCGATCGTAACCCCGCGCATGAGTGTTTTTCAGTTGTGCTTTGCGACGGCCACGTCATCGCACGGACGTTTGGCGCAGCCGAGCGCGTCAATGTACGCATCGTCGGCGCAGAGGTACTGCTCCCTGGTCGTTCGGGTGAAATCCAGCAGGACGAACGCTATGACCGGCAGGTGCGAGCATTCGGCGAGGAAGGCCAGGCGATTCTCAGCTCTATGACAGTCGCAATTGTCGGCCTCGGCGGGACCGGGTCGGTTGCCGCACAGCAACTGGCGCATCTGGGTGTGGGTTCCTTCGTACTCGTCGATTCCGACGTAGTCGAGAAAACCAATCTGAATCGCGTGGTCGGAGCCATGGAACAGTCGGTGGGCCGCAAAAAGGTGGATGTGGCGGCGCAGATGATTGAACACATCAATCCCAAAGCGCGCGTCAGCCGTTATATCGGCTCAGTTATCTCCGGCGAAGCGTCGGCGCTGCTGCGAAAAACCGACTGCATATTCATTTGCACCGATTCCCATTCGAGTCGGGCGTTTGTTTCCGAGTTTTCCTATCAATACCTAGTGCCTGCCATTGACGTTGGTGTTGGCATCAACGCGCTCGACGGCAAGATCCAGGCGATGACCGGGCGCACGCAAATGCTCGCGCCCGGGTTGCCTTGCCTCGTGTGCAGCAACGCACTCGACTCGCGACGTATTCGCGAAGAGCTGATGACGGATGCACAGCGCGCCGCTGATCCGTATTTCAACGAGGGTGGCGTGAAACAGCCTGCGGTGATATCACTGAACAGCGCGATGGTGTCATTGGCCGTGACGATGCTTCTCGGCGCATTCACTGCGATTCCCGCTCGCGCGCGTTGGCAGTCATACGACGCAGTGACCGGTGTCGTCCGGTTGCTTAGGACCTCACCGCAACTGGATTGTGGCGTCTGCGGCCCAGATGGTGTTGCTGGTGCGGGTGACTCGCGCCGTCTGACCTTTCTTCCCGCGGAGGGACGGTGAGCATTGCAACTAACATCCTCTGGTATGGCGTTGCGCCACTGCCTGGTACGCGAGAAAAGCTCGAAATTCGCGGCTTCCAGGTCATGGAGAACCCACCGTCCGAGTCTGTTAAAGACTCGTTGCTTGGCGCGACATCGGTCGTCGTTGTCAACCAGCTGTCAACGGACTCGAATGAGATTGCGGCGCTCTGCAAGCTGATTCCGAGGTTCATCGATCACGGCATCCGCATTGTGTTCCTGGCGGAGGACCGGGCGGAAAGACTGCGGATTCGCGAACAGGCTCTCGTGCAGGTGAGCCCAGTTTATCCGTGGGACAGAGAGGTTCGCTTCGCGCCCAATCTTAAAGGGATACATTTCGACCATATCGTTCGATTCGAACGTGGGCCGAAGTGGACGGGCTGCCACATTAAGGAGATTGGCCCGGAGGAAAAACTGACGGAGGACGAGCGACGCCTCGTCGACCGGGCTTTCCCGAAGGCGCAGGAAATACACTTGCGAAAAATCGCTCCGGGTTTCTCCGGTTCGAAGGTATTCATGGCGTACGAGAAGCGCCTTGAGGCTGAGAGCTCGGTTGCCCACTGGACGCAGCCACGACTCGTGAAAATCAACAAGCGTGAACCGTTGGGTAGAGAGGTTCGCGCGATGGAATTGGTCTCTCCGTTTGTTCCGTTTGAGTTACGGCCGAACCTTGAAAGATTCGTCGAAGGGTTCCATAAGGCCGTGTATGTTGCCGACTTCGTGGACAAGTCAGAGTCCCTCCTTGATGCGGTGCGCGCTGGGCGCGCCGAGGCTGCTATCTCGAACCTGTTCAACCGGACATTGCATCGATGGCGGGACCGGGCAAGACAGACCATCATGTCTGATGAGCCGCTCGTCACTGCTGCTGAACGGTTGAAGATGATCTCCCCTCAAGAGATTCAGCACGAGTATCTTGACTCGGAACCCATCCAACGGGAGCAGATCGACCCGGTGGGCCTCTGGCAGTCTTTGCAGGATATTAAGTTTCCGCATCGTGTCGCGACAATACATGGCGACCTGCATGGTGAGAATGTGCGGGTACGAGGGGATGACGCGATCCTAATTGACCTTGGTGCGGTCAAGGGAGATACCGAAGTGGGGATGGGCGCACCGCTCTGCTTTGACGTCGCGATGCTTGAAGTTGCCCTCGTCTTTACTTATCGAGGTTCCGAGGATGGACCGGATGTCTTTGACCAGTCGGAATGGAAGGGTGAAATAACCCCATACTACACTCTCGACGCGATACTGAGCAGTTGCCCTCACGTAGAACTCGAGCCGAAACCGGACTCCTGGCTCTTTGGGTGTCTTCAGCGTATCAGGGCGTTCGGCATTTATGAGCAGAGCGATAGTTTTGAGTATCCGATTGCACTTGTTGTAGCGATGTGGCGTTGGTGCAAATTTCAGGCCGCATCCAATGCAGACAGGGGCCGTCGCGTCGTCGCGTTGGAACTCGGCGCAAAGCTTAGCGAAGAAATTATAAGGAAGAGGAATCGTGACTAAAGCACTGCGAGTTCGCGACCGAGGAACCGTCACACACCGGCATGCCGCAGACGCATTACTGGAGGGGCCGGGAGATTTCGTTTTGGTGAACCGGGGCGTGCCTCGTTCATTGGTGCTAGCATGCCCTGATGGTTGTGGCGAAACGCTCACGATCAATCTTGATCCGCGTACAGATAAAGCATGGCGCCACTACCGAAAGCGCAATCAGTTGTCAGTGTTCCCGTCGGTTTGGCGGGACACTGGTTGCCAGAGTCACTTCATCATCTGGCATCACACTATCCTTTGGTGCGACGGCTCAGACGACGGCGAAGAAATTGTTGTCGAGGACGAGATCGAATTGCGCCGGCGTGTGCTTCCCTTGTGCTCGGACGAGTGGCAGCACTTCACAACGTTAGCTGAGGCATTGGAAGAGGTGCCATGGGATGTGAATCGTGCCTGTACCCAGCTCGCACGAAGAGGTTTTCTCGAGGAAGGTCAACGGAAACAGCGCGGCTTTTTCAGGCTTACCGCGAAGGAGTGAAGCTCAGATCGTTTCCGTGCACGTCGCGGGGACGATTCAACTCTAGCGAGCGACATCGTTCGCCGCTTTACGTCTCCGATAGCCCTGCGCAATCCCCGGGCTTTGTCGAGCACAATCGTTTCCGCATCAACGCAGGCGAGCTCAGTCGGCTCTCTGGAGCGATAGAGCTGTGTTTCGGAGGATACTGGGACTTGTGTCAATGAATGTCGTCGCCGGGCGGAGCTTTCAGGAGATTTGAATGAGCCGTGTTCTTCGCGAGGAAAAATTCGTTCAGTACAACGGATTTTATGGAAAGCCGAACTGCAGATCGGTGGTATTTCAATTGTACGAAGGGGCGTGCGTCACTTGTCGCCGGCCGATTGAAGGGGATAATTTTCACGTCGCGCACATAATTGCGCGGAGCCATCCAGCGTTAATGAAGAAATACTTTTCTTATCTCGATGTCGATAATTTGCTCAATCTGAAGCTGTCTTGCCCGCGTTGCAACAGCAAAGAGAGCAATTTCGTTGTGGACGCACTCATGCTGCAAGGTGCTTTCAATTCGTCAGCTAGAATCATTTCATCCCGACTTGAATGCGTGCTGGAGAAATTGCAGACGGTCGTAAAGCGTATTGAGATGAACGGTGCAGACCCGAGGATATGCACTGATGTACTATACATTGATGCTGACGAGATTCGGGCGTTAGCGGTTGACTGGCACGGAGCTCTGGTCGTCCCAAGAACTGAGCTTGACGCTCGCGTTGCCGAAGCGATGAGGAATAAGTTTGGGAGCGACGGCGACGCCTGGGATGCCTACCACGCAGTGGAAGAGGCTATTGGGTTTTTTCGAAACCATATGGAGATCAGAAGCGGTGGTGGCTACTCAATTGATTCTGATGGAAGCCTGCCTTGGTTGAATGAGGCAAAGGGGAAGCTATGCCGGGAAGGGGAGTTTCGACCTATTCGAGAGACGGTGCTGACGGCTGGCCTGATTGATGGAATTTACCTGGATCCAGATGAGCTGAGTGAGCGCGGGGGCTTGTTGTTTCCACTGCGGACGGAAGTTCAACGGTGGTTCCGCGATATATTCGCCACGATAATCCGGGCGCAGCATAAACTCGAGCGGGGCGCACACAAGAAATACCACGCATTGAATGAACATGAATGGCATGCTATTTGTGAGTGCTTCGACAAGCTCAGCGTCATTGAATCCGGCATCGGGAAAGTCGGAAAACGTTTAAAAATTCCCGACATCATCGCCCATTTCGGGATGAGACAATACAAGCTGTGCTTTGGAGAGGACGATGTCTCAGTTTCGGACGAAGTAAGGCACATGTGCCGTGCAGTTGCAACAGATTCGGCGTGGGGAGACGGCGTTTTGATGCTTAAGTCCAAGCTTCGACCATGGCTGGCGCGCGCATTCTCAATTGCAGACCGAGCGGTGGATCAGGCTATCGGGACGAGGTTGGTGTTCGTCGGTGATGAAAGGTCGTTCTACCGTCGATGGATGCCGAGATTGCCAAATCTCGACGGAAAGACCCGAGAGGAGGTCCGCCTTGAAGCTTCTACACGGTCGACTCGATTGAGAAGAAGGGCAGCCCACTGAGCCATCGCATGATCGGCGAAATGCGCGTGCGCCAGCTCTCTCCGAAGGCGCAGGACACCTATTTTCTGTGTCACGAGTTCGCCCGGTGTCTTGATCGCTCGCCCAACACAACCACCGGACCGGCGGCGCTATCAATTCTGTCCGGTGGATCGGTAAGTCGCTGCCGAATATTTCCTGCCCCAGCGGCCAGCACTGGCCGCAACGTTGGACGCGGCAGAAAAAACGGCCGCAGCCGGCCTACAGATCATCAGTATCGTGGCGCGCCGAGCTGTTTCTGCAGCCAACCGCCGTCGGCCAAAGCAAGCGCCAGTTCGGCGGGGAATGGCTTCAGTCCCAGCCAGTCGTCGTTGGATGTATTGCCGGGCACGCTTCGTCCGCCGCAGAGCGCGTCGAGGTCTGATTGCTTGACGTGCTTGGGGCCGGCGCCAGCTCACTGCACGAAAAAATAGCTCGGCCGCCTAGGCTCGGTGACGCGGATGAGCCACCCGCTGCCGTGGCGGCCTCCCATTCGCCCTGAAACTTGTTTGACACGGCTACCCCCTGCTTGAAAAAGTCCGTCGAGCGGGCGGTGCATTCTTCGGTAGGATTGCTTAGTGGTTGGGCCATTGTTCCTCCTGATACCGTATCGATTCCGCGATCAACCGGCTGGCGAGGGCGTAGCGCTGGCGCGTCGTGGCTTTCCCAGCCAATACCGTGAGTCGGAGGATTCTTTTCTTGATTGCCTCGCCGTATGCCTCGATGGTCTCGATCTCGCTGAGCTTGCATTCGGCAATCAAGCGAGCAGCTTGTGCGGCGGCCGGCGCTCCTTGCGGTACCGTGTAGGTCCAGCCCTTGCCGATGATCACGTTGGCATGGTAGTCATCGAAATATGGGTGTAGCCATCTGTAGATGCCTGCTCCGGCGAGATAGCTTGAGGACGTCAAGCTGCCCTGCGCGCCGAGATCCCTGGTGTTCTTTTCAACGTTGCAGGCATGACAAGCGAGCGCCAGATTGAGATAGGTGAAGGCCCACCGGCGGTACTGCGCTTTCGATTTGTCAAGAAAATGTTCGATATCCTCGTAGACATTGCGCCGTTCAATCAAAATGAGTCGACGGCAGTAGATGCATCGACCTTCCTGTTCCGCGCGTAAATTCATGCGCAGCCTTCGTTTCAGGTCGCTCAGTGACGAATGACCCCAAGTGATTTTTTCGGCGAAGAATAATCTGAACAAGGGGCGATTTTCCTTCCTCCGTAGGATCATGCGGTTGAGGTTTTGGCCGTCGGAAAGTCGAGCTGGTCCGAGCGTCATGCGAGAGCCTCCCGCGCTTCCTTGATGCTTTCCAGCGTTAGGTACAATGGATCGTCCCGGTCGAGCTGTACGTTCATCGCCAGAAGGCTATCGGCCGCGTCGCGGAAGGGCACTGGGCTGATTTGCATTTCGACCATAGTTTTTAGGCATTCTTGGACGAGCGTCAGGAACGAGATGGCGCGCGGCGAAATCAGGCCGAATTGCTCTTTCAAGACTGTGTCACTCGTATTGCCAAACATCTCCGAGTGCGACCACTGTTGGCTTGAGGCGAGATCAAGGACGTAGGTCAAGCTGTTTTTTGCGCCCGCTACAATGAGCGGGGAATGGGTTGCGATGATTAGTGTTGAGTTACTAGAAATCTGGGACATCGCCGTCCAAATGTCGCGAATGATGGATCCCTGCCACTTGGGATGTAGCGAGTTTTCCGGCTCGTCAAAAATGACAACTGACGCGTCAATTACGCTGAACGCCATAGCAAGGACAGACAGAGCGTAGCTGCGTTCTCCGGAGCTCAGATCCGCTATATCGAACTTTTGGTCACCTTTGGTAAACGAGACCCCGCTGACATGCACCTTGTTGTCCTTGAGTTGGCCCACTCTCGTCTTACAGCCGCGCTGTTTTAGGAACGGCAGGCCTAGATCGATTGCGATATCCAGATTGTCGGAAGTTGTATGAGGTGCGATGTCCTTGGTGTTGCGTCCGCGGCGAAACTTAAAATGGATCATGTGACCCAACGAGATTGACTCGAGCAGGCGCTTTGCCGTTGCTGCGCGTTCTGCCCAGTCAGCGCAGTCGGTCATCAGAAATTCGGCAAGGCGGCGGTATGGGGCAACCTCTGAGAACATGTTCGAATTGGTGCGCCGCCCGAAGTACGCGTAGGCCGTGCCGTCGTGGTGCCGTGGAAATTTGTCTAGTACGGTTCCAGACAGGCAGATTAGTCGGCTCACGGCAGACGAGCCCGAATGCATGTTGCTGAGATAATTTTCTGTCATACGCGCTAGAGCGCGTGTCTTTCCAGAACCGTTTGGGCCCGTCAGAATGAAGATCCGGCCATCACTGGGCAGCCGTTGTAGCAGCGTTGAATCCAAAGTCTTGTCCTAGTTCCGAGACGTCGATCACCCGGTGGCAGGATCAGGTAGATGCCTGGCGTGAGCTGGGTCGCTTGCAGGGTGAGGTGCGCGGTGCGTCGCATCGTCGTGCGCCTAACGACTTCGGATGCCAATGACTTCACCCTACGTGTGTAGGGAGGGTACATCATGTTGGTGTAGGTCGTATCCGTGTGACCACGGTAGGCTATTCAGCGTGCGACTTCGCCATCCCTTATCGCCTTCTCGTTTGCTGGGAAAGGTGGCTTTTCTCGCTTCTTGGGCTTGTAGCTGCAAGCAGGGAAGTTAGAGCAGGAACGAAACTCTCCGTAGCGCCCACGACGCAAGACCAGAACGCCTCGTTTGCACGAGGGGCATTCTTCCTCTTGAACGACCTCGCCGTCGGTGTCGGTGATCGACACCGCGCCGTCCTGCTCGAGTTCACGCAAGAAGTTGGAGCACTGACCGCGTGCCGTGAACATGGCCACGCTACGCCGAGCCCGGGTCAGGGCCACGTAGAACAGGCGACGTTCCTCTCCGTTAGGATAGTTGTCCCCGGCGGGCATGGCCAACGCCAGTACCGGGTCGTCAGCGCGCGTGTTCGGAAAGCTCCGGCCGCGTAGCACGCTCAGCATTTCCGGCAAGATCACGTAGTCGGCTTCGCTTCCCTTCGATCGGTGGACGGTGAGGAACGACGCATCCACCCAGCGCTCGAAGCGGGCCTTGTTGGCCGGGACGTACTGTCGATCGGCGTTGTACCGGCCAAGCACGAAGACCGAAACCTTCCCACCGTGCCCGGCGGGTATGCTGCCGTCGCGGACCCCATAGGCCAGTTTCATCACGAACTGATCGATGGCGTTGGCCAGCTTTTCCTTGTTGTCCACCTGAAACGCCTGGAGCACGGGTCCGATGGCGGGGGTGACGGACGTCACGCGTTTGCTGATCTGCGTTGGATTCTTCGACACGAACCGGCTGGACACGTCGCACAGCGCTTGCGGACAGCGGAACGTCTGTTCGAGCTTGAGAACTTGCCCGTGGCCGAACCATTCCCGGAAGCCGGTCATCACCGACACGTCCGCGCCGGCGAAGCGGTTGATGGACTGCCAGTCGTCGCCCACGGCGAACAGGTGTCGCCCAGGCTTCTGAACCAGGGCGCGGCACAAGCGGGCCCGAGCCCGGGAGGCGTCCTGGAACTCGTCGGCCATGATCAACTCGTAGGACGCCTCGTACCGACCGCTTTCCAGATGCTCGGCCGCTAGGTTCAGCATGTCCTCGAAGTCGATGCCGTCCTCGGCCGCCAGCGCAGCGTCCCACGCTTTGATGATGGGCTCGGCGATGTCGAGGAACAGGCGGTGCCTGTGCTTGAACGCATCGTCCGGCAGGGCGTCCAGGCGTTGGCGCAGCGCCGCCGCGGTCAAGCAGTTGCTTTTGGCGTGGCTGATGAACGTTCTCACCAAGGTCACCAGTTCCGCTGCCTCCATGGGTTTCTGACCGCCCGAGGGAATCTCGCGATCCGGGTTGGGGTCGAGTTGGACGCCCCGGCGGGTCAGCTCGCTGGCGAGGTGCTTGAACACGTCGCCGGTGCGGACCTGGTGCGACGTCGTTTCGATCAACGACGTCCCACGTTCCCGATGCAACGTGCGCTTCCAGTCGACGCCGGTAAGGTAGTCGCCAAAGTGTGGCGGGGCGTTGCCGTTGGCGTCCAAGGCGAAGTGCTCGTGGTACAGATCAATGCCCGGGTAAAAGAAGTCCGGGCGGTATTGGCGATGGTCCTCGTCGGCGGTCTTGAACTTGTACCGCTCCTCGTAGAGGTAATCCACGCCGTTGTAAAACAGCCAGTTGGAGAGGGTGGCCTCTTCCTGGCTGCGCACGCGCTTCCCGTCGGCGGTGAGGGTTCGGCCGTTGCCTTGATCGTCCCAGACGTCGGGTGAGCCGTTCGATCCGAACGCAGGCAGATCCTTGCCAAACACGAACCGGAAGAGGTCCCATTGGGTTCGGAAGGTGGCGGAGCGGTCCTTGAGCTGATCGACGATCTCGGTCAGCTTGCTGATGCCGCCGGCGGTGTCGGTGGCCCAATCCGGGACGTCAGGCTTTTCCTTCGTAGCCTTGCCGATGATGCCAAGGCCAAGGGCATGGAAGGTTGAGGCTTCCACCGCGACGTCGTCCATGCCCAGCCGCTCGAACGATTTGGCGGCACGTTCCGCCAGTTCGACGGCGGCCTGCTTGTTGAAGGACAGCATGACGATCCGTTTCGGCGCGACGAAGCCCCGGTTGATCGCGTAGGCGGCCTTTGCCACCATGGTGGACGTCTTGCCCGAGCCGGCCGACGCAACGACCTGCACGCGGTTGTCGAAACAGATCACCGCTCGCGCTTGCTCCTCGGTCAGCGGCTTGCGCTCAACCCGGTCGAACAGGTCCTTGCACGCCGTCAACTCGCGCTTCGTGTGGGCCGCGTTGAGGGCGGCCCAGTAGGGGCGATGGTTGGTTTCCCATTGGACCAGGGAACGCTCCACATCGGCAGCTTCCTTTCCGAGCCTGGCGTTCACGTTGGCCTTCGTCATGCGCGCACGAATGGCCTTCACGTCGATGGACGGTCGGGCCGCTTCAATGGCCGCCTGCACCTCGTGTGTGATCCATCGCCGACCGGCTTCTGCAGCCTGCTCTAGCTGGGTCTTGTGGTCCAGCCAGTCGAGCACGGTCTGATGTGCGTCGCGCACGAACGCCACGTCCTCGCGGACTTGCTTCTCGACCAGCGCAGCTTCCACAGCACTGGTTAAATCGGTCCCTCGGGCGTTGGGCAGCCCGTCTACCTTCACGGCCCGCGAGGGGCCTGGGTGGAGCGTGACGTCGGTCCAGAACACGCCCGGATTCACCCGGTACGAGCCGGCGTCGTCGACGTTGACGGCGTGCGTTTTTCCATCCACCGTCAACGACAGTTTCAAGCCTTCAAGGAAGAGGCGCCAATCCGGCGATCGTGTCAGTTTTCGGCCCCACGTGGAGGGAGCCCATTCTTTTTTCATCGTCTACCCTGCAATAACCCCGGAAAACCGGTCTCGGTCATGCCAGAGACCCGGTCGCGTCATGATAGCCTGACGCTGCTTTGCAGGCGGGCCGCGCATGCCATGCAATGAGCATCGGCATCACCCGTTGGCACGGCATCGGAGGTGGGGTTTTCGGGTCCGTCGGATCTCACCTCGGCCCGTACAGCTTTTCCTCGATGGCCGCGTCGAGCCACGCGACAAACTGCTCCACGGTGTCGATCGTGGCTTCGAGGGAGGCCTGGCTCACGTGCACCGTGGGCGGCGCCAACCAGGTCTGCGCGTCCGGGTCCAGGCGATCGAGCAGCTCCACCTCGCGGGCGTCCAGGAACACCGAGCGCGCGGCGCCCGGTTTCCGGTCGGCGTGCTTGGGCCGGTTGGTGGTGATCTCCAAGTCGTGCTGGATCCTGTTGCGGGTCAGCACGATGTCTTCCAGGACGGCGATGGGCACCGGGCCGTCGGCGAACGGGATCTTGAACGCCTCGGTGAATATCGTGTCGTAGCCCCGCACCCAGCCCTTCCTGAACACGCGTCTGCGGTCCTCGGGGCTCAGCTCCTCGCAGTGGAGCCTTACGCGCGTTTGCAGGTACGCCTGCAACGCCGACGCCAGCATGCACAGGCACGCATGGCCTAGGACGTCGATCGAATCGTTGGCCTCCTGCCATTCGACAATGAACGCGGGCTCTGGGTCCTCCGAGTACGGCGGAACAAACGGCTCTTCCTCATTCTCGATCCTGGTCCGACGTTCGACGAAGGGCGCCGACGAGCGGGCGTAAAGCTGCCGGATGAAATCCAAGCGTTGGTTCAGAAACCAGGCCACGTCCATGGCGGTCCTTCGATTGCAGGTGTCCGAAACGTTGCGCCCGGCACCATGCGCGGCACCGGGCGGATCATGCGTTTACGCGGTCTGGCGCGATCGCTGGGCCTTGTGGTTGGCCAGGAAGGTCTCGATCCCATGGGTGCGCGGGAACGCCTTCTTCACGGCCTCGTGCGTGACCGTCCCATCGTCAAGCAGGCGGGTCAACTCGTCCTCCCAACGCACCAGGCGGTGGGCGGTCAGGAACTCGTCGACGTCCGTGGATCGCTTGATCCCCCCGACGTCGTGCCCGCTGGCGATGTAGAGGTCGGCGACCGAGGCGGTGCCGCTGGCCGTCGGGATGTCGACGGTGGCCGCGATGGCGATGATGCGGGTCAGCAGCCTTTCCTCTTCTTTCGCACTGCCGTAACGGGCGGAGGCCATGAACACCTGCGAGAGGTCGCTGCCGTAGGCCCCGCTGATGAGCAACATATCCTTGCCGGCCTCGAACAGCCGGTCCGAATGGGTGTAGCTCGGGGTGTAGACGATCCGGCGATACCCCTGGGCGTAGGCGCTTTCGATCGACGGCAGGTACGGCAACGCCCGGATGGCTTCAGGCACGTCCCAGTCCTTCGACGGGGTGGAGCGGTGCCGGGGCATGACACGGACGGCAGGGCCCGCGTGCTCGGTCAAGGCGAGCGACGCCGCCACCAGGTGAATCGCGGCGTGGTCCTCGATGGCACCCGAGCCGAACAGCACAAGGCCGCTCGTCTTGCCCGCCAAGGCGTCGCGCAGCGGACCGAGCACCGAGGCCGGGAACGCGTCCGTCGTGGCCACGGTGGGCACGTGTTCGATGCGTGGCCATGACCGGGTGAACGGCGTGACCGCTTCCAGTTCTCCCGCGTCCGTGACGACGCCGATCAGCGCAGTGTCGTGGTCCGTGTGGTTGGGGCGTGACGTCACGATCAACTGGACGTCCTCGTTGATGGTGTCCGGCGTCGGCGTGTCGAGAAGGACCGCGATGCGATGCCCGGAGTTCAGGGCATGGTTGCAGGCCATTTCGAGGCGCTCGCCCGCGTCGTTCCACGACTGCTGGTCGAGCTTGAGTGGCCCGACGACCAGCAGCGTGCCGCTGGGCACCCGATCGAGGCCCGACGACCACAACCCGTAGTCGCCCAGGTCGATGCTGCCGGACCATCCGTTGCCGGCGCTCTCGGCATAGACCAGCGCGCCGTCGGTGGCGTCCTCATACGCTTCCAGAAGGGCGTCGATCGCGTCCGAGGAGGTCGTGACGTAGACGCCCGGCACGGGCCCCGTCGGCCAGATCTGTGGGGCACTACGGGCGACGACCGCGCCGGGCGGCGACAGGGCGACGACCAACTCCTGCGGCGACATGTCGACCGCGAAGCGCTTCTTCAGACGGAACGCCAGGCGGCCAGTTGAGGTGGTGTCCAACTCGGCCGCGGCGACGCGTTCGGGGAATGCCATCACCTCGGGCCAGTTACGAAGCCCGGGCAGCGCTGCGATCAGATCGAGCGCCTGGCCGTGACCAAGGGAGGGGTGCGTGGGCTGCAAAAGGCCGCGGACGAGCCCGGCCAGCAGCTTCAACTGCTGCGTATCCATTGCTTTCTCCAGGGGCGGCAAATCCGGTGCACGCTTTGCGGACCGCCCATCGAAAACAAGGACTATGGAATGGGGTAGGTGCGGTGAGACATCGTCTTCGTCATGCCCCGAAGGGCGCGTGCGGCAGGCGACGACAGCCTGTCACCACTATATCAGGAATACAGGGCCGTTCGGCACAAGATCAGATAGTTCTCGTACACCCGTGCAAACTGCGCTGCGAGCTTGTCGAGTTCGGTCGCATCCCCCAGGTCGTCAGCGTTCGGACGGTCCCGAAACTGTGCATGCACAACCCAGATCCGATCGGCCGCCTTGCCGTACAGCGATGTGCGGTCGCCCAGGTCCTCCGACAACGCGTCGCACGCGTTGTACAGTCCGCGAAACGCTTCACGCAGCGTCTCGTCGTAGAACGCGGTGGCGAACCCAGTGCGCGGCCTCTTGCGTTTCGGTGCCTACAATGGCAAGACGTTCGAGGGCTATCCGAACCTTCGGGCTGACGTATTCGCGTCAAGGGGCAGACAGGAGGAGAAAGGGGGCGATTGGACTGATCGACATGATCGTTTGGGCCTCAACAACCGATTTTCGTTTATTTGACGCGTCAGGCTATGTGAGTGCCCTGCAGCTGCTTGGCTGCGTTAATCAGGATTTCGCGTCGATCGAGTGCATCCATCGGAGCAACTGGCTGACCTTCACGGTCCCCGGTGCCCGAGATCCATCCATTCTCGAAATGGAACCAGGCAGCGATTTTCCACGAGTCGGCGACGGGGCCGAGTGCTTCCAGAATTTCCTTGATGATCGGCAGCGGGTGGCATGTTGCGTCGAATTGGTAGGCGGCAAAGTATTCCTTGCCGCCGATGGACACGCTGAAAATGCGACCGCGACGCCTCCAGTTGCTGGCCGGCTGCGCCCTGTTAGCGGGGGACTTGGTCTGGAGCGCATTGATCTGCTCTGCGGTGAGCCAGTCACCTCGCGCAAAGACCGCGCGCATGGTCTCCTGACGCCGAATGCGTTCCTCGATCAGGGGCGCGGCCGGCGCCGACAGTCCGGTGATCGCGGTGGCAAGATCGTCCGCCCGCTGGATAATCACTTCCTCGAAAGGTGTTGTCGTCAGCACGGCTGCCACCAGATCCTCCAGGCCTCGTTTCAGGGACGAAACGATCGCTGGATCGGTGCCGGCCGGCAGGCTTAGGCTGAGCACAAGATCCGCAGTTGGGATATCAGTGGTCTTTGGGTCTTGGACTTGGATCATGGTTACCTCATTTGATTACTTGCAGCCCCTGGTATTTCGGGGCTGTGGTCATCTCGGTCATCCAACACGTGCTTTGCCAGCAAGTCGCGAACACGCTTCATGATCCAGGCGATCTCGGCCGGGGAAATATCCCACTGTCCCAAGGAGACCTTCTTGGTTATTTCGGTTTCGATGCGGGAAAGCGAATCGGACTGTGACTGCAACGGGTCCTCGGTGAATTTCCTGCGGGTGTAGGTTGCGAACTGTCTGGCGAGATCTTCACAAGCATCGTATCGCGTGAATAGTTCTTCGTCGGTCGGCCCTGAGATAAGCCGGCCGCCGGCACGCCGGAGTAAGAGTTTCGGTCGATACCCGCCAATGGCACCTTGGGGGGACTCCCGAGGAAAGTCTTCAGGAATGGTTGGGTAGCTCATCGTTGTGACCCTCTCGACAGCGCTTCGGATTATTCATGTAAGTACACGGCGGTGCGATTTGGTAGGGATCAGATTTGATGCCGGTAACACCGGTGGCACCACCAATCGGTAGCAATCTGCTTTATCGGAACAATGAACTGCCACGCGAACACCGCCGCGAATATCAAAACCGAGGCGAGTCCGATGGATCGCGGCAGGACCCACGGTGTGACAAAATCTGCAATTACTGCGGCAATGCAGGCGATGAACGCGTCTACGTCGGGCCAGCTTCTCTCGTTTGTGCTGGTCGATTGTCTGGGTGTCGCTTGCTAATACGGGGCCATCGGAGCCTTGGGTTATTGCTTTGTCGTCCCCACCAGTTCCGATCGGGTGCGTTCCAGGGTGGGTGGGGAAAGCTTGCCCTTCCGGTCGAGCGCAATGAATTAGGCGCCCGACAATCTGGCGATGACGTTCTCGCACAGGGAACAAGCGGTTCGGACGGGTGCACGGATGTTTCGGTCTAGATTTTATTTGCTGCCGGTCTCTCTCATCTCGCCATCATGGAATCGCTCCACCGGGAGGTGCTGTGACCCTGGAGTGCCTTCCGCGCCGGCCTCGTTGTATGTAGATAAACTGAAGTCATCCCGGGAGGGGGCGACTTTGGGGAGGGAGTGTATTTTGCAGTTACTTAAAATATGGCGGTGGAGCAAAAATTCCATCTTGAGGAGTTTCTGCAATGCAGCAAAGGCGAAAGTACCATTCTCGCCGGAGATCGATATTCGATTCTGGAGTACGCATCATATGGTCATCGTTTGCCTTGATGCGAAGCCGACGCGAGACCCCGCGCGATCATGAAATGATCGCGACAGAGAGGACTTCATCATAGTTCAATGAATATTGATGCGCGTGCGTAGCCGTGACATTACTGTCGCCGCTTCCGGCGCCAGTTTTATTCTTTGGGGCATCGACTGCATTTCACGGTAATTTTTCGATCACGCCAAACGCAAAGCACGACAATGAAAGAAGATTTTGAGGAGCTGATGGTGTGGGAAAAATAACATTCGTTCGGAATTTTCCGGTTAACGGGGATCGGCATTAAATCGGGCGAAAATGTCTTTATAACATTTCTAGATTGATAGTGCTGGTGGTCGCAGAAATCATGAAATGTTTCATAAATGAAAATCGGGATTTTGATTGGCCGGCTATTTTGGGAGTGTTGTGCTAAATGCTTCTTGATAAGAAGTAAGATGGTGGCCGCGACTTATGCGTCGGTAATGGAAGAGTGCATTCTGACGCTTAAATCGTGCCCTAATCGCATCGATCAGATTACCGCACGGGTACGTGATGATTCCGGCCAAGAAGTGGCTGGGGAAGGGAGCTTGCAAGTGACGCGCACGCTTTTCGGTGTACAGCTATGGCGTGCGCCGAAATTTTACGGCGGTATGGTCGATTGCTTGAGTTGCAGGCTAAAAAAGCAATGCGTTCATCCTTCTCATATTGTAAATGTCATTGCATGATAATTGCGTAATCACGATCGCAATCAGTTCTGCCACATTCACGTTTCAACGGACGATGATGTTAAAATTCCGGGCGTCGTCTCGATATTGGCGACGGGTCCTACGATATTGTTGGTGGACTGGTGCGCTCCATCTATGGTCGGAATTTAGTGCGAGTAGCGATGCAATGGCGCTATTGTGATTGGTAGGCTTATATGAAGCGAATTGCGAACTTGAGTGCATTTGAGTGCAAGACACCGCCTAAGACATCGTCCGAAAGAGTCGGCTGCATTCTCGAACCATAAGTTCATTTGTCGATTGGACTGAACAAGGTCATTGATTTGAGGTGCGCATCACTCTGTATCATCTCTCACGCCCGTGCAGCAACTTTTTCGACTTGAAATGCGGCCAGATGTTCATAGACTCCGACCGGTGGAAAAGGTCTACGGTCCCCGTCTGGAGTCTTGCGGTCGTATCTCGACCAATCGTTTTTGGGTGATGAGCCAGCAGAGGAGGCGACGACGATGAATCAGGGCCGTCAGAATCGGCCAGGGAAACTGATTGCTTGAAACTAAACGGGCTCCCGGTCGGCAAACCGGGAGCCCGTTTGTCTCGGCCTAGTATGGCAGAGCGTGAACTCACTTCCTGTGAACTCATACTCTGCCCAACCGGCCCGTTTGTCAAGAGCCAACGAGCGGAGGCAGGTATGAACACGTCTATGTACTTTGTCGACGATGCAATGTCGTCCATACGCCAAACGATCTGCGCCACGTACGGCGCGTATGTCGGCGCGGAAGTGGTGTCAGATGTCACGCAATCGTCGATTGACGACGCACCTAACGATGAAGGCCTTCCCCCACAGGAACGGCTGTGGCGTGCAGCAACTATCAACCGCGAATTATTCGAATTGTCACGGGACCCGACACGCCTATACGACGGGAGCGGCTCCAGCTTCGCCTAGCCGAGCTTGCAAATGGCCGTCATCACACGCTTTTGATGCTCCGCGGGCCGGATGATGTGGGCGCCCAGCTTCGCGCGGCAACCTCGACCGCGACGCTGTGTGCTCAACTTTCAGAGCGATCGGTCTTTATCGGCGTTGACGGAATCGACCAGCGACTCACATCACCGAGTTCGGTCGCGGCCCAACTGGCAACGTTAGTAAACGTCGGCGCAACAATCGTCTGCACCGTTGATGGTCGATATAGCGACGCTCATTTGCTGATGTTTCATCTCCGCACGCTTGGTATCACAGTGGTTCGGGAGAATCTGTGCTCCTCTTCCGTAACGGAAATTGGCGTAACTCCGCGGTTTCCCACTGTCCACACTCCGGCGCTGACCGCGTACGTGGCTCGAAAGCATGCCGACTCATTTACGCAGATTGACGTCGCCGACGGCACAGTGCCTGACACGAGGCCGAAATCGAAGCGATGCCGGCTCGATGAATGTGCAGCGCGTTTCGCTGCGGCCTACTGCAATCCTTTTGCCATCAGCCGCCTTCTGGCAGAGAGGAAGTGGTAGTTGGGTCTGCCCGTCACGGCATGGAATGTGACGGGCTGTTTGCGCAGCCGCGACAAATTGCAGTCCCTCCATCCACGGTTTCAACGTTGAGCTCAGTCGGTGCGAGGACGAAACAAGTCGATTGCGTGAAGGTCGACGGCACGGCCCGCTGCTGTCGGGCCGCGGCTAATGGAAGCCTGGCCGTCGCCGAATGATATGAAGGAGGCTGGTCATGACTAGCAGAACCGTTCGTATGCGTCGGACCACGATGGAACGCAAATTGAAGGAGCAGGAGACTGCGAAGAGAGAGGGGAGGCACGAGCGCTGGATTGGGACGCGCGATATGCCGGGCGTCGGTATGAAAACGCGATTGACTTCTTCGAAAACCGGCCCGCGAGCAATTCATCTGCTATCGGATGGAGAGAAGGCTTGTTTCCTCGAACTCTGGTGGGATCGACGCATATTGACCGTATACGACCAGGTAATGCTTGAGCCAGAAAAGACATTGCGGGCAGCTGCGCGTGCGGGCGTGGATCATCCGCGGTATCCGGATACGGGCGATCCAGTTGTACTCAGCACGGACCTTGTAGCGATAGGTGAACGGAACGGTCGGCTCTACAAGCGTGCTATTTCGGTCAAATCCTCAGAGAGATTCGGTACGACTGACAAGACGCCCAAGCAAAAAATAGAAGAGCAATATTGGCTAGGTGAGGGGGCGCGGTTTGAGATCTTCAAAGCCCATGGGATGCATGCAGCACGACACAAGAATCTCGGCTGGTTACTAAAAGCCGAGAATGACATGCTGGGGCGGGAACTGTCGGAAGCCGAAGAGATCGCGCAACGGGAGCTATTGCGACGTCTGCGAAAGTGTATAGACGCTCGTGTTGTCGACGCCTGCGAGGCGGTAGAACGCCAGTTTTCACTGCAGAGCGGTGCCGGCGCGCAAGCCTTTCGTCAGCTGGCGGCGAAGAGAATTGTCAGTTTTGACCTTGAATCGAAAAATCCCGTGCTCGTCGTTGTTGAAGATTTGCGTGTGAACGTTAGATTGTAAATGTGCAGTAATCCAAAGTAATACGGAATTGATAGATAGTAAAGGAGGTTGCTATGCTGAAAAAGGCGACCTGTCCGTCGTCCATTGCAATGGGAGATGTACTGAAGAAGCGCAATGGAGACACGATTTATATCGTGTTGAAAACGGGCGACGGACTGAGATGGACGCACCTGATTGATATCGAGCATGGGAAGCCGGAAAGTACGCATCGTGCTAGCCCGTTCAAACTGAAAACCGACGAGGTCCTCAGACGACTGTCGTTCAACGTCGAAGACGACGATGCACTTGACATCATTTCGAAGTTGCCAGTGAGCGTTGCAGAGCGGCGTCGAGCCGCGACATACGTCCCGAACCGGCGGTCGAAGGAAAGCCTCGAATGCGTCGAGGAACCTGAGAGGTATCGGGGGTGGGTACTCATCCGACGGTTGCTTACGTTCGATAGGCAACCTGACGGCGACTTGCAACCAGAACCGTCGCTTCATGGTGATGAGCATGAGGCGTTGCTTGAACGGTCGACTCGCGCGAAGCGGATTCACCGTTTTATCGCGATGTATCGATATTCCGAGGCTACAGTACGACGCGTGCTGCGGCGCTTCTGGCAGCGCGGTATGACGCCTGCCGCCGCCGGAGACGACTATGACTGCTGTGGCGGGAAGGGAAAAGTAAAGAATTTCACATTGAAACCCGGCCGGAAGTCACGCGGCAAAAGTTTGAGCGGTCCCGCACTTGATGAGGAGGTTCGAAAAATACTGGCGATAGCGGCAGACTACTATTTTACTGCTGAGTACAGGAAGGGGCCTCGAGCGTCTAAGTCGATGGCGGCGGCAGTCCGTTGGGTCATGACCTTGTTTGCGCGTCGAAAAGTCTTTGATGCAGACGGCAGGCTGGTGGACATGGAGTTTGTCGAAGGAGCCAGCATAACGCCAAGGCAACTGCAGTACTACATTGCGCAAACTTATTCGTACAAGGATCGTCGGGTGCGCAAGGTGGGAATTCGACGCTATCTGCTGCATGAGCGGCCACTGACTGGGCGACTCTCGAACACGCGGGGACCGGGTCAACGATTCCATATTGATGCGACGATCATTGACGTGTATCCCGTTTCTCGCATCATGCGCAGCATCGCGCTTCGCAGGCCTACGTTGTATCTGGTTGTCGACGACTATTCCCGCATGATTGTGGGTGTGCATCTGACGTTTGACCCTCCTTGCTGGAACGGGGCAATGATGGCTCTCGTCAACGCTACTAGTTCCAAGGTCGAATTCTGTAAAAGGCTCGGACTCGACATCACAGAAGGTCAGTGGCCTTCGGAGATTCTCTGCGAGGAACTGTATGGTGACCAGGGTGAGATCAGTAGCGTGCACAAGGCGCAGCCACTCCATCGAGACTATCGGGTGGAGATATTGAATCCTGAGGCGTATCGACCCGACCTGCGTGGTGTCATAGAAGTGCGATTCCGCCTTCTGCCGGCGACGTGGATGCCTTTGGTCCCGGGCGCAGTCGAAAAAGACTCGTTTGAAAGAGGCCGGGTACACCCGGCTCTCGACGCGGCACTGGACATCGGACAACTGCTTCTGATTGTAGTGATGGCGATACTTAGTTACAACACCCGGGCGGTGACAGGCTATCCGACTCCACCCGAGATGGTCGAAGCGGGAGAAGCGGCGACGCCACTGAACCTCTGGAAATACGGTATCAAAGTCAACGGGCGTGGCCGTAAGGTCGATGTCGCGGAATTCCGCTCGAAGGTCATAGCCCCAGAGAAGGCGGTCATCGTGGCCAACGGCATCAAGTTCAGGCGTGTCATGTACGCGTGCCCTCTGTCCTTGATAGAGAGGCAGGCCATGTTTCGCGCCGAGGGGAAAGAAACGATCGTTGACGTGACTCCCGATTCCTCCGACGTCAGCAATATCAACCTGCTCGGTCTTGGGGAGCCGATCGCGTGCGCTCTGCAAGAATCTGAGCCAGACTGGATGGCAGGATTAACATACCACGAACTTGAAGTCTATCGATCTGTCAATGCAGCGAACATTGGGTGCCACGAAGCCGAAGTGCAGAAGAGTCTCGCGATAACCGAATACAACATCGCAGCTACAGCCAAACAGTCCGTGAAGCAGACGAAAGCGGCATTGGAAGCGGCCGGACTGAGGCATCCTGATATAAATAATATGGATACCGAAACGTCATGTGAGCGCGCTGATGAGCGAACTGAACGCGAGATGGACGAACGTAGCGAAGCACAGGACCCTACATTAGGCGCGGTGGGCATTCGACAAGCAGATGCCGCCATGAGTGGCAAGGATCGCAATAGCTCAATAGTCGAAAAGCGTAGCAAGCCATTCCGGCGTGTGACTGGGGGCCTTACCCGTTCGGCGCGCCCTCAGGCGGAGGATCATCGTGGCATCGATCCTCAGAGTGCAGGCGCCGACATCACTGACTTGTCGGAAGGTAGCGGTAGCTCAGATTTCGGGGCTATTTCAGAGCAGATTGAGGCCGGCATGCGCGACCTGTTCGATAAGGTTTGACTCGTAGACGAAGTACTTGAAGTTGCAGCCGAAATGGACATTGCTGTTTCGAGCGATGCATGAGCGAGCGCGGCGCGTCCTGGCTTGATTCGCAATAGTCGCACTGTATGCATTCACTATGTCGTTGAGAAGATGTCCGATTTTATTAAAGGAGGGTGGCCGGTAGTCTCTGAATCTTTTTGATTGGACGGTTTATGGCGATGTCGCATCAACATGCCTTTAACGGAGGTTGCCATGGTAAAGCGTACCGAAGCAAACGTGAACGAGGTTCAGGTGAAGCCTCAGCCGGTAAAGCAATGTATCGAAGCAGTCGAGGCTCAATACTATGAGGGTGATCTACTTCCTGAGCATGCGAGCAACCCCTTGATCTCTGCGCTGGGCCCATACTGGCGCATCGAAGATATCGTCCGCGAATTGAGCGTTCCAATACCATTCTCTCAGGATGAGAGGTGCAGGTCAAAAGAGTACCGGACAAATGCGGTTGCGCGGTTGGGAAACTTGATCGTGGGGTTGCCGTCTCAGGTTGAAGTGGTTTCAACGGTACATCTACTCATCAGGCAGCACTACTCTCAGCAGTCTATTCATAAAAATGGAATTGACGGGATCAAGGAACGTTATGGAATCTCGGCGGACGGTCGGCTGACGGCAGTCTATCCTCACGAGAGAAGCCATGCATACTGTGCAGGGCTCTTTGGCATATCCGGCTCGGGAAAAACTACCGTTCTGGATTCTGCGCTCAGGCTTCTGCCGAAGGTTATTCATCACTCAAGTTACGGCGTCACGCAGGTCGTCCGTATCAAGATTGACTGTCCACGAAGCGCCAGCCTGAAGGACACGCTTCGGCTTCTGCTCGCAACCTACGATGACCTTCTCGGAACGCACTATGAGAAAGAAGTTGGCAGTCGTGCAACGGTTGCCGATTTCGCCAACAAGGTCCATCGCGTCGCGCGGAGACATTTTACGGGACTTATCGTACTCGACGAAATCCAGAACGCACTCTATGCAGCGGCATCGCACGACCCGCTGTTCGATTTCTTCGTCAACTTCACAAACGTCGTTCAGGTTCCGGTTCTTGTCGCAGGGACACCCCGCGCGGAGCGTCTTTTCCGTCGGACACTACGATTGGCACGGCGAGCTAGCAGCGGAGGGGTGACCAATTGGAAGGGGATTACCAATGAGCGGGATTGGGATCGGTTCTGTAAGGAGCTGTCGAAATATCAATGGCTATCTAAAGCGGCGCCGCTATCCGCAGCCGAGCGAAAATGCCTTTGGCGACTGACTCAGGGGCTCCCGGGATTGGCAGTTCCGCTGTTCCAGCTTGCGCAGTATGCGGCCATTGCGTGCGGCGAGGAACGCCTCTCGGTGCGCATGTTTGTGCGGGTATTTGACGAGAAAATGTCTTCCCTGAAACCGATCATACGCGCCATTCGTTCGGGCAAGAAAGTGGCAATGATGAAATATGACGATGTGCTGGGCGATACGTTGAACGATGTCGTTGCCGAGATGAAGACAGAAATGCAGCATAACCTGTTCTACGATGAGGCCATTCGACATGACAGGTTGGAGACTGGCCTCGATGCAGTTTCGTCCCTGATGCTTATCGGCATTCCCAGGGAGACGGCATCGTCGATGACTGCGCTTGTGCAAAAACACCACCCGAATGCATCTCGCGAACAACTAATCCACGAAGTTTGCGTCAAGTACTACGGCACGAAGTCTTCAACGTTATCGCGCAAGTCGTCCAGCACATCGGATGAGGAAGCATCGGTTATTGGCTGATTGAGAGTGATGGGGGGCGGATGTCAGGGGCAGTCTTGATCTACCTGATATCAGTATCCCTTATCGATCGGAGCGGCGGCTATGGCTATCGCATTGAGAAGGCCACGAGAAGATGAGCTTCTCGTCAGTGTTTTTGCGGAGTATGTCAGCGACGAACGCGTTGCACATCAGGGCGCTTTTTTGCGTCGTGTGCTGGGTTATTGTGCCACTTCCCTGTTCGATATGGCTGGCGGACTGGACAGGCTTGCGGAGGAGACTGCCGACTATTGGCGACTGACCTCCGACGAGATTACGCGCTGCCACACAAACTATCCCTATCACACGGCAAGTTGCTCGGCGAAGGTGGCGGAAGAGGTGCGCTCAGCGATGAAAAGCCGGGTCGCAGGGGTGAGGAACAGAAGAGGTCTGGGCTTCGGGAGGTTCAACCGGCTGGAAGCTTTCCGGTACTGCCCTAAGTGTGCATCGGATGATGTGGCGGCGGGTTATCGTCCATTTTTTCGAATGTCACAACAACTGCCCGGCGTCGCATATTGCGCCCGTCATCAGGTTCCCTTGTTGATATCTCGAGTCGCGGCGAGTGCGCCTTTCGACGGAGCGAAACATTTCAATGACTATTTAGAGGGAGGGCGGTCGATCGATATTGACGTACCTGACGTCGAGAAGATGAGGCGCCTCGTTCGAGTCGCCGAGTTTTCGGAGGAGATATTGCGCGGACGCGTCGGAGAGGCTGGGTTCTTTCAAAAACAGGATATGTACAGGGAGCGGCTCAGGGGGCTGGGCTATTCGTGGAGAGGTGCATCTGTACATATCGACCGGCTCTCTCAAGATTTGGTCGAGTTTTATGGAGCCAGCTACCTCGGGTGGATCGGGCTGTTTCGCGAGGGGCAAAAAACGCGCGATTGGGTAGTTCCACTGGTGTGTGCGGGGCAAGCTGTTCCGCCTACAGTTGCTCATGTGCTCCTGGAGGCATTCCTTCAGTCCGCGGAGCGGACAGAACGCAGTGCATTGAACAGTGTAGTCGTGCGATGCCCGGCAAGGTTCGGCAAGCATGCGGATTCGAGCTTCGAAGGGCGCGTTCAATTCGACGCTGACCTCAGAACGGGACGGGCTGTGTGTGTCTGCGGAACGAAATTTACGTTTGACGTACGAGATCGGCACGCGGCCGTGCGTCGCATTTCTAGCTATGGGGAGTCATATCGTAGCGAAGCCAGAGCGCTACTCGAACTGGGCGAATCTCACTGGACAGTCGCAGAGCGACTGGGTGTCAGCATCATGACCGCAAGGCGTTTGACGTCGCACACTCCGGCCGGGGAAGACTGCGCTTCATATGACGACATTCGAGCGTGGCGGACTGAATGGATCATTGCGCTTGCCGGCACGCCAGGCTCTGTAGCCGCGGTGTGCAGGAAGCAGCATCGACCACTTTACCGACGACTTCTGCAATATGACCGAAAGTGGGTACAGCAGAGTTGCCTGAATCAGTGCACGACTAGCTCGAGACGTATCAACTGGTCAGCTCGTGATGCTGCGTATGTGATTTCAATGAGGAAAGCATGGGAGACGCTCAGAGCAATAGAGCCTCCGAGATGGGTAAGCAAAATCAGTATCTTGATGCTGTCCGGTGTTCCGCAAGGCACCAGAAATCAGCTTTTCAAGCTGCCGACCTGCAACAGCTTCCTCAAGGCTCATACGGAGTGTCGCGGAGACTATTTGCGTCGTCTAGGTCAATGGAGCGCTGGGCATCATTATGGAGATCGTGCAAATACTCGCAACCTAAACACTACACGGATCGGGGGCGGGAAACCTGGCAAGCTATGTTGAAATTTGAAGATTGTCGCTCGTGTCCGAGAAGGAGGATGTCATGGCGGTGGCTTTGAAGCCTTTTCTTGAGGGCGAGACAATTTTTAGCAATATTAGTCGGTACGCAGACGAAGTGGGATTGCGAGCGTTCGGTACTATCTTGCCCATTCTGTTCGGTTCGCCGTGCAGAGCGATCAAAAATCTTCCCGTTGGGCTTCAATGTTTTTCGGAGGAGACGTCAGCATACATAGGCCTGGATGGGGAGACAATTGCTCGCCAGCATACCCCGTATAACTATCTGATGGCGTTGGCAAATGAAGATGTGCGTGGGGCAACTATGCAAAAGATGCTGTCGCGGTGCGTGGGTGCGCCATGGAGATATCGAGCTCCCGGGATGACGAGAAAAGAAACAAAGGGGTTGCGATATTGCGATGAATGTGTGGCCGAGTGTCGTGAAACCGCCGTCGAACTGTACTATCGCGTTGATCAACAATTGCCGGGTGTATATGTTTGTCTGAAGCATGCCAGGTTGCTGCGTGTGGTGGTCGGTACGGAAACGATGGATTTTTCTCGTTCAGGTAGCCTGACAACATTAGCGTCCCGGAAAGACGCGACAGCGCTTGAAGGACTGAAGCCACTTGAATTGCAAGCGATGGTCGACGTCGCTAGGCGCAGCGCGCACGTGCTTGTTTCGGCTGATTTAAACCTCGGGAGATTTCCCTATCGAGAGATGCTGAGAGCGGCTGGCCTTCTTTCGAAAGGCGGTGAGGTTCGGCGCAATGCTTTAACCGAGGCATGTACCTGTTACTTTGGTACCCAGTTTTGTTGGCTAACTGGTTTTGACGATGGCATGGCCCGGATATTACATCCGTCGTTTCAATGCGCAGCGACTCGTCACCCATTCAAATCCATAGCTTTCCAGTCGATGTTGTCGTATCTGGCATCCGGTGAAGGATCTTTCCATCCGCGGGTCGAAGCGTACTGCGCTACATTGAATGAGCCTCTGATTTGTTCGGGAAAGCTGCACCGTGACGCAGACAATTTCGGCGAGTTGCGGTTTCAAGAGGGGAGCGGGCGATACGTTACAGATTGCACATGCGGTGTGTCGGTAAGCGTCAGAGTTGACTGCGACGGGAACGTTTTCGACCGGAAAACGGTCGGATATGGACGTCGGTACAAAGCGGCGTTTAGAGAGCTCGTTAGCGGGGGGATGAACGCGCCGGCCGCCGGACGAGAAATCGGAATCAAGAAAGGTATTGCGTGGTCCTGGAAGCAGGAAGTTTTACCGGGAGCATCCCAGCTTTCCCGGTCCTGCCGCGCCTCCCTTCGTGCGAAATGGCGTGCTTGTGTCGAATCAGCTCCGATAGAGCGAAGGTTGAAGACTGCTTACGAAATGGAACGAGGGTTGTACCGGAAATTACATATTTATGACAGGACGTGGTTCCTGTTTTTCAATTCCCGACATAGGAGTTCGAGGGGACGTAGCGATGCTCGCCTCATGGAAATCTTCGCGAGACTCGATGACGCTCGCAAACTGATTGCTGGCAGACTTCCACCTGAGCAGGTTACGCGAAAAGCGCTGGTTGCTCTAGCACGTGCCGAACTGAACGGTCGATTGCCAGGATGCCAGGATGTTGCGGTAAGGCGACACATGTTGACATTGACGGAGGAGAGGAGTGTGTTCATTGACCGTTTGATTGGCTACTGGTTCGAACGATTGGCGGGAGAGCGAGTTGCCTCACTAGCGCAGTTTTCCGCACTGGGCGGGTTTTCTCTCAAAAGGCTGACTGCGGCACAAAGGGCTCGCATCGTAAACTGGCTTTCAGACGACTCCCGATAACGGAAGCCAGCGTGCTGGTTTGAAAGGCATTGAGCATCAGCGATAGGGTGGCCACGCCGGCGTTCCCGCAGAAGCCGCTGGACTGTCTTGTTGCTCATCTGGGAGAGAATGTCTGCGTTGTCTGGATGCAGTATATGCAGAGAACATTTGATTAACTGCAATTAATTAACGCGGCGCCCAATCGGGGCTTGGCATGACCTTCCTGTGCGAGGCAGTTTTCTCGCTGGGCCGTATCGTTATTTGGATTTGCCTACGTCTCCGGACACCGCCTCGCACTTGAGTTGATGACTCGGTCCTGCGCCTGAACTCGCGTTGCGAGCGGTATTTCAGCGCGCTACGAGGGTGCTGCTCGTTGATAAATGCGACGGCGAGATTGTGCGCTGCGCCAGGTTCGTGATTCGGCTCTTTTATTCTGTGCTGCTGGAATGCCCGTCTGCCCTGGATGCCGCAGACTCTGTGTACGGGAAATTTGACGCTAAGCGTGGCTCGCGAGGGATTCCAGCGGACTTTGTTTTTTTCCGGGGCGCTGATTGTGGCGGTGGACGTTACATCGCAGCCGTTATTTCCCGCAAACTTTGATGTTCGCCAATACCCGTCATTTTGACTGTCCGCCCGGGCACGTCAGGCCCGTATTATCCCCCGATCGCTGGAAACGCCCGTCCGAGCCCGTTCGGCGCGCGCTGGCGCACGCCATGCACACGATTCGCACGCGCAAAAAAAAGCGCGATGCCCGCACTGGGCATCGCGCACAAAACGGCGTGGAGCGCCGACGAATGAACGGTGATGAAGAAGGGGAGTCCCGGTTAGGGACGCCTGGCCAGCGAGCCCCCCTCGTGTGACCCGGTCAGGCCTTCGCGAGCTTGATGCCGGTCTGCTCGGCCGTCAGGTAGCCGACGCTGGCGCCGAAGCGGTCCTTGAAGTTCGCGCGCACGAGCGGATCGAGCGTCGGCTTGACCTTGTCGTGCAGCGGCGATTCCCAGTCGCCCGCGTGCTGGAAGTTGCTCATGATGTAGGTCCAGCCGTTGATCTCGTCGACCGCGTGCAGGCCCGTCGACTCCGCGCCGGCCGGGCACGACAGCACGCGCGAGAGCGACTTCGTGTCGACGTTGTACGCCCACAGGAAGTTGTTCACGTGCATGCCCGAGTCTTCGCCGATGAACAGCGTGCGCAGCTTTTCGGAGAACTTCAGGTTGTCCGGGTTCGCGATCTTGTCCGGGTTCGCGAGGTTGCCGAGCCCGTCGGCCGCGGCGAGATCCTCGCCGACGAGCGCGGCCGGCGCGCCCATGTCGACCGGCACCCATTCGCTGTCGATCGCGCCGCCCGTCGTGTCGCGCTGGCCGGCCTTCAGGTTCAGCGCGTAGACGGCGCCCGCGGCGATCTTCTTGTCGACCGCGACGTCGCGCGACACCGCATTGCCCTTGACCATCGACGTTTCGATCCGCGACATCGCCGTATAGACGATCTTGTCCTTCGCGTTCACGGTCGTGCCTTCGAGCTTGGTGAAGCCCATGCTGCCGCCGAGCAGCGCCGCGTAGCGGTGCGTCTCGAGGAACGCGGCCGCCTTTTCCATCCCCGGCTTCACGCGCATCCAGTTGAACTTGCCGCCGAAGTGGATCTTCGTGTAGCTCGCGTCGTTCGGGTCGGCGGTCACCAGGTCCATGATGTCCGACGCCTTCAGCATGTTCGCGAGCGCTTCGATCTCGCTGCTCGTCGCGTGGCCGATCCTGATCCACGTGAGCGTCGCGGTGCCGGCGCCGGCCGACGACGTCTGCGTCCATTTCGCGACGTACAGCGTGCCGGCCGACAGGTCGGCCGCCTTGTCGGCGACGAACATGAACAGGCCGCCGTTGGTGGCGTCGTCACCCATCATCACGGTGCGCTGGTCCGGCATCACCTGGATCAGCTCGTGCGAGATGCGGCCGAGGCAGTAGTGCTTCTTCACGCTGCCCGTGCCGTCCGGGTTCACGGTGATCTCGGGCAGGTGGCCGTAGTGGTAGGGGTTCGCCTTTGTCTCGTCGCCGAACGTGTTCTTGCTGAACGCCTTGAACTGCGCGTCGGTGGCAGCCTTCGTCGCGTCCGGCTCGTATTCCTCGCTCGACAGGTGCGTGCCCCACGGCGACAGGCTCGCGCCGCAGGTGATCCACAGCCCGTGCGCCTTCGACGTGTCGACGTTGTGGTACTTCACGACCTTCAGCGCGCCGGTGGCCGGATCCTGGTCGAGCGAGAGCACCGCGATCGGCGACGGCAACTGGCCGTACTGCGATGCGCTCGCCTGGTCGCGCGTCGTGTATTCGAACTGCACGACCGCGAACACCGTGTTGCCCTTCACGCCGGGCACGTTCGCGTTCTTCAGCGTCAGCAGCGAGCTGCCGTCCGGGCAGTCGGAATAGAACTGGCGCTCCTTGCCGGCGACCGAGCGATCGATGATCGGCTGGTTGTTGATGTCGTAGTAGCCGCCCGCGAGCGTCGTGCCGCCCTTGCCGTCCGGCACCATGTCGCCCGTCACGAAGAACGGCTGGTACGCGAGCTTGAAGTTGCGCGACGAACCGTCCGAGAACGACACCGACAGCGTCGAGCCGACCGTCGTCGTGGCCATCGCGGCCGCATTGTCGAGCGTGGGGGCGGCCATCGCCGAGAACGTCGCCGACGTATAGGCAGCGGCGACCGGGGCCGGCGTCGACGCGGGATCGTCGCCGCCGCAACCCGTCAGCAGGGCCGGCAGCGCGAGGCCGGAAAGGGGGAGCATCGGCGCGCCGGCGAGGATCTTCAGGGCCTGACGACGGGAAGCATTGGGCAACGCGGGCATGTGGAGTCCAGTTTCGGTTGTTGGAAGAATGGCCTTCGCGAAGCAGGCGGTCGGCAAGCTTCGCGAAGGCTGATTGAAAACTGGACGGAAGTGTAAGGATGCTAGATGAAAGTTTTTTGAATTGAAACCGTAATGGTGTGCCTGGCGTCCTTCGATGGATCAATCGCGCTCGGGCGTTGCCGTGATGCGATGGATCGACAGGTCGGCGCCGTCGAACTCGGCTTCGCGATCGAGGCGCAGCCCGACGGTCGCTTTCAGCGCGCCATAGACGAGCGTGCCGCCCGCGCTTGCGATCACGATGCCGCCGAGCGTGCCGACGAGCTGCGACAGGAACGACACACCGCCGAGGCCGCCAAGCGCAGGCAGGCCGAACACGCCCGCCGCGAGGCCGCCGAGCGCGCCGCACATGCCGTGCAGCGGCCACACGCCGAGCACGTCGTCGATGCGCCACTTGTTCTGCACGCAAGTGAACATCGCGACGAACAGCGCACCGGCGGCCGCGCCCGTGACGAGCGCGCCGATCGGATGCATCACGTCGGAGCCCGCGCATACGGCGACGAGGCCCGCGAGCGGCCCGTTGTACGTGAAGCCCGGGTCGTTGCGGCCGGCCATCCACGCGGCGAGCGTGCCGCCGACCATCGCCATCAGCGAGTTCACGGCGACGAGGCCGCTGATCTTGTCGAGCGTCTGCGCGCTCATCACGTTGAAGCCGAACCAGCCGACCGCGAGCACCCATGCGCCGAGCGCGAGGAACGGGATGTTCGACGGCGGGTGCGCGGCGATCCGGCCATCCTTCGCGTAGCGGCCGTGACGCGCGCCGAGCAGCAGCACGGCCGGCAGCGCGACCCAGCCGCCGAACGCATGCACGACGACCGAGCCGGCGAAATCGTGGAACGGCGCACCGAACGCGTGCGTGAGCCACGCCTGCACGCCGAAGCGCTCGTTCCACGCCATCCCTTCGAAGAACGGATAGATGAAGCCGACGATGATCAGCGTCGCGACGAGCTGCGGATTGAACTTCGCGCGCTCGGCGATGCCGCCGGACACGATCGCGGGAATGGCCGCCGCGAAGGTCAGCAGGAAGAAGAAGCGCACGAGCGCGTAGCCGCTGTGCTGCGACAGCGTGCCGATGTCGTCGAAGAACTCGACACCGTATGCGATCGTGTAGCCGATGAAGAAATACGCGAGCGTCGACACCGAGAAGTCGACCAGGATCTTCACGAGCGCGTTGACCTGGTTCTTCTTGCGGACCGTGCCGAGTTCGAGAAATGCGAAGCCCGCGTGCATCGCGAGCACCATGACGGCGCCGATCAACAGGAACAGTGTATCGACGCCGGATTTCAGACCATCCATGCCGTGGCTTCCTTGCGCAAAAAACGGGCAAGGAACGCAAATATCGAGCCAACTTGGTGAACGGCTGCGTGGAATTGGTGCCTCGATACCGCGTGGTGCGGCATTCCGGTGAATCGTGCACGGGTGACGGAGCGGCCGACGACGATTGGTGACCGCACGATTTGCACGTGTGTGGTGCGGTGCGTGCTGAACTGGTGCGTGCGGCGAGCGAGGCGATGCGATGTGGTGCGCCGTGGCGCACCGATCTGGCGCGTCAGTGACGGGCGAACAGCGTGGGCGGCCGGCGCAGCCGCCACGCGCATGCCGACCAGTAGGCGGCGACGGTCGACAGCCCGAGCGCGGCGAACGCGAGGGCCGCGAAGCCGGCGAGCGACTGGCCGTCGCCGTCGGCGCCGAGGATGCCTTCCGCGATGATCAGCGCGGCCGTCCAGAAACCGATCACGGCCTGCGTGAGCAGGCGCGCGGATGCGACGCGGCGCGGGCGCCCGGATTCGGCCAGGCGGGGCGCCGACGGCGCGCGCAGGCACAGGAACAGGGTGGCGGCGAGCAGCGTGGCCAGAACGATGAACCAGTCGACGAGAAAAGCCATAAGAAAAAAGGGACACGTACGAAGCGGATTGAGGCGTGCCCACTTTAGTGGCGTAGCGCCTGCGATTGAATCAGACGAATCCGAAATTGAAAGGCATTTTTAATGGCTGGTCGTCATTTGGCCTGTTCCACAGGCGGTATCATCGACACCGGTCCAACCACAAGGCCGTGCGACGCACGGCCGGAGATTTGCTGATGAACATGAAGACATCGCGGGCGCGTCGCGTGCCCGGGTCCGTACTGGCGGCGGTGGCCGCCGGTGCGCTGCTGTTGCTCGCGGGCTGCGAGAAGTCCGGCGCGCCGGCCACGCAAGCCGATACGGCCGCCAGCGCGGCCGCCGATGCCGCGAACAACGCGGCCAAGGCGCTCGACCAGGTCGCGAGCACCGTCAACCAGCAGATCAACGCCGCGAAGGCCGGCATCGCTTCGGCGGCGTCGGCCGTGCCGCCGCTGTCCGCGAGCGGTCTCGCGTCGGCCGCGCAGGCGCAGATCGACGCGGCCGCTTCCGCGGTCGTCGCGCATGCGGCCTCCGAAGCCGGTGCGAAGATCGCGGAAGCCGGCAAGAAGCTGCAGCAGTGGAGCCAGCAGAACGCGTCGGGCGCCAAGCCCGCGAGCGGGGAATGACGCGGGCTTGCACGATCCACGAAATGTAATTATCATGATTACACATGTCGCCGGTCGCGGTTCGGGCCGGTGTCGCCGAGTGAGTGAGGAATGAATACCAGCAGCCGGTTCGCGTTTGCCGTCCACGTGCTCGCCTTGCTGTCGATGCAGGAAGGCGTGCCGCTGTCGTCGGACATCATCGCGGGCAGCGTGAATACGAATCCGGCGCTGATTCGCCGGTTGCTGTCGATGCTGGCAGCCGCGGGGCTGACCACGTCGCAGCTCGGCGCGGGCGGCGGCGCGTTGCTGGCGCGCGAGCCCGGCGAGATCACGCTGCTCGACGTGTATCGCGCGGTCGACGACGCGCAACTGTTCGCGCTGCATCGCGAGGCACCGAATCCCGCGTGCCTCGTCGGGCGGCACATCCAGGTCGCGCTGACCGGCTATATCGGCGATGCGCAGCGCGCGATGGAGGCATCGCTCGCCACGCGCACGCTCGTCGACGTCACGGCCGACATGCTGGATCTCGAGCGGCGCACGCAACAGGCGGCAGCCGGCAGGTAGCCGGCGGCAGGCAGGGCAGGAAGCCGGACGGCGCGCAGGTGCGGGTGTCCGGTGCAACGGGGGCTTCGCCCCGTTTTTTTCGATCTTATCTGTAATTAACTGTGTTACATATTTTCTGACTGGAGAATCGCCATGACGCAACGTTCGTTGAAAATCGCGCTGTTCGGCGCCACCGGCATGATCGGCTCGCGCATCGCGGCGGAAGCCGTACGACGCGGCCACCGCGTGACCGCGCTGTCGCGCCATCCGGGCACGGCCGGCGACGGCATCACCGCGCAGGCGGCCGACCTGTTCGACGCGGCCAGCATCGCGGCCGCGCTGCCGGGGCATGACGTGGTCGCGAGCGCGTACGGTCCGAAGCAGGACGATGCGGCGAAGGTCGTCGGGGCCGCGCAGGCGCTGGTCGCCGGCACGCGCCAGGCCGGCCTGAAGCGGCTCGTCGTGGTCGGCGGCGCCGGTTCGCTCGAAGTCGCGCCGGGCAAGCAGCTGGTCGACAGCGAAGGTTTCCCTGACGCGTACAAGGCGGTCGCGCTGGCCCATCGCGACGCGTTCGACTACCTGAAGACGGTCACCGATCTCGACTGGACCTTCCTGGCGCCGGCCGCGCTGATCGCGCCGGGAGAGCGCACGGGCACGTTCCGCACGGGCGCCGGCAAGCTGATCGTGGACGCGCAGGGCAATAGCAAGATCTCGGCGGAAGACTACGCGGTCGCGTTCGTCGACACGCTCGAGCAGGACAGCTTCGTGCGCGAGATCGCGACGGTCGCGTATTGAGCGGCGTGACGACCGGCGGCGTGTGAGCGCCGGCCGGGGCGTGGCGTACAAGCCGCGGCGCGTAACAAGGTCGGGCGATGCCATCCTCACGGGCGGCGTCGCCTGTTTCGTTTGGCGTGGCGAGCACGTGGCGGATCGGTATTTATACCGGTCGACGCGGCGAAGCCGTTTTCATACTGTTCCCCGTTGTGCAGGATGAATAGAATAAATTTCTATCTACGAGGGACTGGAGAAATGGACGCCATCGATCGCAAGCTGCTGGAACTGCTGCAGGCCGATGCCACATTGCCGATCGCGGAACTGGCGCAGCGCGTGAACCTGTCGCAGACGCCATGCTGGAAGCGCGTGCAGCGGCTCAAGGAGACCGGCGCGATTCGCGCGCAGGTTGCGCTGTGCGATCCGCGCAAGCTCGGCGTCGGCACGACCGTGTTCGTCGCGATCCGCACGAACCAGCACACCGAGGAATGGGCGCAGCGTTTCACGCAGGCCGTGCGCGACATGCCGGAAGTGGTCGAGGTCTACCGGATGAGCGGCGAGACCGATTACCTGCTGCGCGTCGTGGTGGCCGGCATCGACGACTACGATCGGGTCTACAAGCAACTGATTCGCACGGTGCCGCTGTTCGACGTCAGCTCGTCGTTCGCGATGGAGCAGATCAAGTATTCGACCGCGCTGCCCGTGCGCGATCTCGCGGAGCCGGCGTAGCGCGTCGAGGACGCGGCACGGAGGCTGACGGTGTCGCGCGACGCGGCCGCGGCACGGCGTCAGCGGCCGCGTGCCAGTGCGCGTGCGCGTTCGTCGGCGAGCGCGTCGCGGCGCACGAAATCCGCGACGAATGCGCTCGCTGGATGATGGTGCAGCGCGTACGGCGTGTCCCATTGCGCGAGCCGGCCGTCCTTCATCACGCCGATCCGGTCGGCGATCGCGAACGCTTCGGCCTGGTTGTGCGTGACGAGGATCGCGGTGTGGCCCGTGCGTTTCAGGATGTCGCGCAGCTCGAACGCGAGCCGCTCGCGCGTATCGACGTCGAGATTCGAGAATGGCTCGTCGAGCAGCAGCAGCTCCGGGGACGGCGCGAGCGCGCGGGCGAGCGCGACGCGTTGCTGCTGGCCGCCCGACAACTCGTGCGGATAGGCGCCGCCGGAATCGGCGAGGCCGACGAGTTCGAGCATTTCGGCGACACGCAGGCGCCGTTCGATCTTCGGCATGCGCCGCAAACCGAAGGCGACGTTGTCGGCCGCGCTGAGGTGCGGGAACAGCGCATAGTCCTGGAACATCATGCCGATGCGCCGCCGCTCCGGCGGCACCTCGAACGACGATGCCGCGACGGGCCTGCCGTCCAGCATGATGCGCCCCATGCGAACGGGCTCGAAGCCGGCGATCGCGCGCAGCACGGTCGTCTTGCCGCAGCCCGACGCGCCGAGCAGGCAGCCGATGTCGCCGCGCGGCAGCGCGAGGCTCAGCCCGTCGACCACCGTGCGGCGGCCGTGCGGCGTGTCGTAGGCGATGCAAAGGTCATCGAGTTCAAGCAGGTTCACGGGTTCAGGCTCCGATCTTGTGGCGGGTGCGGGCGAGCAGGATCACGGGCACGAGCCCGGCCAGCACGATCGCGAGCGCGGCGACCGCGCCTTCTTCGTAGGTGCCGCGTGCGGCTTCCGCATACAGCCAGGTCGCGAGCGTGTCGAAATTCAGCGGACGCAGCAGCAGCGTGGCCGGCAATTCCTTCATCGCGTCGACGAACACCAGCAGCGCGCTTGTCGTGAGCCCGGGCCGCAGCAGCGGCAGGTGGACGCGGCGCAGCGTGCCGCCGGCCGTCTCGCCGAGCGAGCGCGCCGCCTGTTCGAGCGACGGCGGAATGCGCGCGAGACCGGCCTCGATGCTGCCGGCCGGGATCGCCAGAAAGCGCACCGAATAGGCGATCACGAGCGCGGTGACCGAACCCATCAGCAGCAGCCCGTCGCGGCCGAGCGCCGCGCCGAACAGCCGGTCGGCTGCCGCGAACGGAATCAGCAGGCCGATCGCGAGCACGGTGCCCGGTACCGCATAGCCGAGGCTCGCGATCCGCGCGCACAGGCGGGCAGGGCCCGCGCGGGCGCTGTCGCGTTGCGCGCGCGCGGCCCACGCGACGACGAGCCCGCAGGCGAGCGTCGCGGCGGTGGCCGCGGTGGCGATCGTCAGCGTGTTCGTGAGCCCCGTCAGCAGTTGCGCGGACACGCCGCCGACGAGATGCAGCCGCTTGCCGGTCTCCACCGCGAGGTACGCGGCCGGTGCGCCGAAACCGAGCAGCACGGGCAGCCAGCCGAACACGGCGGCGCCGAGCGCGGCCGCGCCGGTGAGGCGGCGCGGCGCGATCGGCCGCATGCGCCGGCCATGCGCGTAGCGCTGGCGGCGGCGCCCATGACGTTCGAGCACGATCATGCCGACGACGATCACGAGCATCGCCAGCGCGATCTGCGCGGCACCGGCGAGGTCGGAGCGCGTGATCCACGTCGTGTAGACCGACACGGTCAGCGTCTGCACGCCGAGAAATTCCGACGCGCCGATGTCGTTCAGCGTTTCGAGCAGCGCGAGGCTCACGCCGACCGCGATCGCGGGCCGCGCGAGCGGCACGACGACGCGCCAGAACGTCGCGACGCGTCCCGCGCCGAGCGTGCGCGCGGCCTCGAGCAGGCTCGCGGACTGCGTGACGAACATCGCGCGCGTGCTCAGGTACACATACGGATACAGCACGAAGCCGAGCACGAAGATCGCGCCGGGCAGCGAGCGCAGGTCCGGCAGGCGGAACTGGCGCGGGCTGTCGAAGCCGAGCAGCCAGCGGATCGCGCCCTGGACGGGGCCGATCGGATGCAGCAGGTCGAGATACGCGAATGCGACGATGTAGGTAGGCACCGCGAGCGGCAGCAGCAGCGCCCACGTCAGCATCCGGCGACCGGGAAAATCGTACGCGGTGACGAGCCACGCGCAGCCGGTGCCGACGATCGACACGATCGCGCCGACACCCGCGAGCAGCAGCAGCGTATTGACGAGCGCCTGCGGCAGCACGAATTCGGCGAGATGACGCCAGTGCGCGAGATCGGCGTCGAACGCGGCGGCCACGAGCACCGCGAGCGGCGCCGCGACCGCCGCGGCGACCGCCAGCGCCGCGAGCAGCCACAGGCTGCCCGCGCGCGGGCGCAGACGCAGCCGGGATGGCGCGCGGTACGCGCCGGACGATGCGGCGTCAGTTGTCAAAGCCGACCTTGTCGACGAGCTGGCTCGCCTGCTTGCGATGCTTCGCGATGTCCGCCAGCGGCAGCGGGTCGACCTTCAGCGCGCCGAAACTCGCGATCACCGGATCGAGCTTCACGTTCGCGCGTACCGGGTATTCGTAGTTCGCCTGCGCGTACAGCGCCTGCGCTTCCGGCGACACGAGGTATTCGAGCAGCTTCACCGCGTTGGCCTTGTGCGGCGCGTGCTTTGCGACCGTCGCGCCGCTGATGTTCACGTGCGTGCCGCCGCTCTTCGCGTTCGCGAACGTCGGGCGTACGACCTTGATCGCGTCGCCCCACTTGCGCGCGTCGCTGCCGGCTTCCGCGTTCTTCATGTGGCCGACGTAGTACGCGTTCGCGAGGCCGACGTCGCAGATGCCGCCGAGGATGTCGCGCGCGACGTCGCGGTCGCCGCCCGTCGCCTTGCGCGCGAGGTTCGCCTTCACGCCGCGCAGCCATTTCTCGGTCGCGGCCTCGCCGTCGTGCGCGATCATCGCCGCGACGAGCGCCGTGTTGTACGGATGCTGGCCCGAGCGGATGCAGACCTTGCCCTTCCATTTCGGATCGGCGAGATCCTCGTAGCGGAATGCGTCGACCTTCAGGTCCTTCTCGACGTACAGCACACGGTCGCGCAGCGACAGCGCGTACCAGTCGCCGCTCGTGCCGCGCAGGTTCGCGGGAATCGCGTCGTCGAGCGCCTTCGAGCGTACTGGCTGCGTGACGCCACCGTCGACCAGGTCGAGCAGGTTGCCGACGTCGACCGTCATCAGCACGTCGGCCGGCGACTGCGCGCCTTCCGCCTTCACGCGCTCGAGCAGGCCGTCCTTCACGAACACAGTGTTGACCTTGACGCCGCTCTGCTTCGTGAAGGCATCGATGAGCGGCTGGATCAGCTTGGGTTCGCGGGTGGTGTACAGGCTCACTTCCTCGGCCGCCTGGGCAAGCGGCGCGAAGGCGGCCGCGGCCAGGGCGAGGGCGCCGGCGAGCGGCAGCAGGCGGGTGCGCGGATTCGACATGGTGACTCCGGTGGGACGGGTGGACGAAGGAAATATTACAAAATGAAAGATTCGGGATTCTAAATCGAAATGGGAACGATTACCAACTGAAAGCGTGCGGAAAGCAGCGGGGGATGGGCGTAACGGCGATCGGAAACGGGACGTCGCAGCGCGGGCGCAAGCGCGTAGAATGCGCGCTTCGATGAATTTGACGGAGACGCACCGACCATGAACGATCAGCGCAAGAAGAACCCTGTTCGCAACGTGAGCATCCTGATCGTCGTGGCCGTGCTCCTCGTGATCGGGACGATCCTGTACAACGCGATTTCGCAGAAGCGGGCGTACGACGAGGCCCATCCGGCCGAGGCCGCGAGCGCGGCATCGCACTGACGTGCCGGTACGCGGGCCGGCCGGGCCGCGCACGCGGCGCATGCGAAGGGGCGCAATCCGCGGCTTCCGGCGCGACGGGCGCCGCGCGGAGCCTTGACGGCAGCGGGCGCCGAACGAGGCGCGCCGCGCATTCGGGTCAGCCGTGCGTCAACGTGACGCAGGGGCGAATTTCGGGCGGATCCGTGCGTAGAACACGGCCGCGAGCAGCGCGAGCCATGCCGCGCCGACATACAGCGCGACACGCGTATCCTCGAACCAGCCGAGCATCACGATCACGAAACCCATGAACGCGATCGTCAGCGCCGGCGCGGCCGGCCACAGCGGCACCTTGAACTTCAGCGCGGCGACTTCCGCGCTCGACAGGCGGCGGCGCATCGCGACCTGCGACAGCAGGATCATCAGCCAGACCCATACGGTCGCGAACGTCGCGATCGCGGCGACCACCAGGAACACGTCCTTCGGCATCAGGTAGTTGAGCAGCACGCCGACGAGCAGCGCGCCGGCCATCACGAGCACCGTGACCCACGGCACGCCGTGCCGCGACGTCGTCATCAGCACGCGCGGTGCCTGGCCCTGTCGCGCCATCCCGAACATCATGCGGCCCGCGCCGAAGATGTCGCTGTTGATCGCCGAGATCGCGGCGCTGATCACGACCAGGTTGAGGATCGTGGCAGCCGACTTCACGCCGAGCGCCGAGAAGATCTGCACGAACGGGCTGCCGTCGCTGCCGACGCCCGTCCACGGGCTGATCGACATCAGCACGACCATGGTCAGCACGTAGAACAGCAGGATGCGCGCGGGCACCGCGTTGATCGCGCGCGGAATCACGCGTTCCGGATCCTTCGCCTCGCCGGCGCTCATCCCGATCACCTCGATCCCGCCGTACGCGAAGATCACGACCGACAGCGACGCGACCAGCCCGCCGATGCCGTTCGGCAGGAAGCCGCCGTGGTTCCACAGGTTCGCGAACGTCGGCACGTCGGCCGAATGGCCGAAGTGCATGCCGGACAGCAGGATCGCGACGCCGCCGCCGATCATCGCGACGATCGCGCCGACCTTGATGATCGACAGCCAGAATTCGAGCTCGCCGAACACCTTCACGTGGCACAGGTTCAGCCCGCAGATGATCGCGACGACGCCGAGCACCCAGATCCATTGCGGGACATCCGGAAACCAGAAGCCCATGTAGATGCCGAACGCGGTGATGTCGGCGATCGCGACGATCACCATTTCGAGCGTGTAGGTCCAGCCGGTGACGAAACCCGCGAACGGGCCGAGGTTCTCGGTCGCGTAATGGCCGAACGAGCCGGCGACGGGTTCGCGCACGGCCATTTCGCCGAGCGCGCGCATCACCATGTAGACGGCCGCGCCGCCCAGGATGTACGCCAGGATCACGGCCGGGCCCGCGAGCTGGATCGCGGACGCGGAGCCGTAGAACAGGCCCGTGCCGATCGCCGAGCCGAGCGCGAGAAAGCGGATGTGCCGCGCGCTCAGGTGGCGCTGCAAGTTTTTCATCGAGTCTCCGATATCGTTATTCGACGGACCGGGCGAGCGGGGCCGGTCCGATCGGCTCAAGTTGTCTATACAACTTGAATGTGAACGAATGATAACAAGCCGGGCCGGGTGACCGGAATCGGGTATTCCCTGACTGGCGCGGCGAGCGGGAAGGGGCGTGGGGCGGTCGCGCGACGGATGCGCGGGCCGCGTGGAGCGGGCGGGTCATGCTTCGGGGATCGCTGAGTCGGGGCGCGCCGGTGGCCGACCCGCGGCGTGCGCGGGCCGGCCACCGGCGCGGGTGGTCGGGGTCAGGCGGGCAGGCGGATCACGCTCGCATCCTTGCGGATCAGCAGCGACGACGCAAGCATCTGCTTGCATTGGTGGGCAAGCACTTTCAGGTCGTGCGTGAGCTCGGCGCCGACCGCATCGGATTTCTCCGCGGACACGACCATCGCGTCGAGATCGCGCGTGATCTGCTTCGACGCTTCGAGCTGGTCGGCGGGCGGCGGCTCGCCGGCCTCGGCCTTCTCGAGATTGTCGAGCACGGCGGCGAGGCCGCGATGCAGCGCGTCGTCGTGCTCGATGCTGCCGTCGGCCGAGCACGCGTTGCGGATCAGCGGCGCGGCGGCCGTGATCTGCGCGCCGAGCACGTGCGTCTGCACGAGCAGGTCGTTCAGTTCGGGCACGAAACGCTGGTGCGCCTTCGGCTCGATCATCATCCGCTGGAACGCCTGCCCGAGGTTCGCGAACGCGATGTGCACGTCCTTGCGCGCCAGGCGGTAGCGGTAGTCGTCGTCGAGGCTCGTGGCCGGCGTTTCGACCGCCGCGGCGACGACCGGCACGACGGCGGCGCCGTCGGCGGCGGGCACGGGCGGCGGCGACGCGCCACGCCCGGCGCGCCACACGGCCTCGAAATACTTGCGGGTCGCGGTGAGCATGTCGGCGACCTGCTTGCCCATCAGCCGGTATTCCCAGTACGGGAACAGCCGGCTCGCGGCGATCGCGATCATGCAGCCGACCACCGTGTCGATCGCGCGCTCGCCGATGATCCGCATGCTGCCCGGTGCGAGCAGGTGAAACATCAGCAATACGTACGACGACGTGAACACGACGCTTGCCGCGTAATTGAACAGCAGCAGGCTGTAGCTCATCACCATCGACCCGAACATGATCGCGATCAGCAGGTGCGGCTCCTTCACCGTGTAGATCAGCGCGATGCTCGCCGCGCAGCCGATCAGCGTGCCGATGATCCGCTGCGCGTTGCGCTGCTTGGTCAGCGAGTAGCCGGGCTTCAGGATGATGATGGTCGTCATCACGATCCAGTACGCGTTCGTGAGCGGCAGCAGCCGGCCGATCCAGAAGCCGACCGCCACCGCGATCGTCACGCGCAGCGCGTGGCGAAAGCTCGGCGAGCGCATGTTCAGGTTCGAGAAGATCAGCAGCGGCGACATCCGGCGGCGCTGCAGGAAGCGCGTGAGCGCCTTGTCGATCTTCAGTTCGGTTTGCTGCGGATCGGCGTGGCCCGACAGGTTGCGGCGCATCCGGTCGATCAGGCGCGTCGCGCTCCAGATGCGCCGGAACGTCGCGAGCACGGCCGCGTACGCTTCCGCGTTGGTGGCCGCGAAGTTCTTCTTGCGCATCAGCTCGATCTCGTACTCGATCGCGCGCAGCTCGGCCTTCACGCTGATCCGCGAATGCGGCGCGCGGTTCTCGAGCACCGCGAGGCCGATCTCCTCGAGATCGGCGGCCGCCTTGCGGATCAGGTCGCGGTAGAAAATGATCAGATCCGAGCCGCCGAACGTGTTGCGCACCAGCGGGTAGTCGGTGTGGGCGCCGACGAACAGCTCGTGCAGGTCGACGCTGTTGATGAACAGGTTGTACATCGTCGTGCGGCCGGGATCGAGCTTGCCGCGGCGAAGCTTCGGCAGGTTGCGCAGCACGATGTCGCGCGCGGTTTCCTGCGTTTCGACCGCGGTGATCTGCCGCGCGACCAGGTTGCGGTAGCATTCGTCGAGATCGGCGTCGAGATCGTAGAACTGTGCGCGCGCCAGCAGGTAGTCGGCACAGGCGAACAGGCTCTCGGCCAGCGCCTGCTGCTCGATCCGGCGCGCCTGCCATCGCGACACGAGCGTGGCCCAGTACGTGTACCAGAGGCCGCCCGCGAGAATCCAGCCGGCGTTGATGAACGCCTGCAGCGGCGTGAACTTCTCCTCGAGCGTCATCACCATCATGAACAGCGTCGCGAAGCTGATTTGGGGCCAGCGGTTGCCGTAGACGACGATCAGCGACAGCACGAACGTGAGCGGCACGATCGTGAGCCACAGCGCGAAGATGTTCGGTGTCGCGAGGCCGGTGGCGAGCGCCGCGAGGAAGCCGATCACGCTGCACGCGAGCATTTCGTTGTGCTTGTACTTGAGCGGACCCGGCATGTCGACGACGCAGGCGCCGAGCGCGCCCGTCGAGATCGTGAAGCCGAGTTCGCGGTTGTGAAACACGATCAGGCACAGCACGGCCGGCAGCGAGACGCCGACCGCGATCCGCAGGCCGCCGAAAAAGTACTGGCTGTAGAAAAACTTTCTGATTTCGACCGAATAGCGCATCGATGGGCTGAATGGCAGACGAAGACGCCGGGGCGGCGTATTGACTGGCGACGAGTCTATCGTATTTCGCGGTCCGCAAAACCTGGCTTTCCGGCAGAGGTTCGCGGCGGCGGTCCATTTGCTATCCTTGGTGATCCTGTTCGCCCGGCCCGGCCGGGGCGAGGTTCCGACGCCCGCTTCATGCTCCATCTCTTCTATTCGAACCGTCACGAGACGCTGGCCGACGCGCTGCTCGAGGATCTGGCCGCGTTCCCGGCCCGCAACGGCCTGTGGGCGCCGCAACAGGTCATCGTGCCGAGCGCGGCGCTGCGCCGTCGTCTCGAGCTCGACATCGCCGCACGCAACGGCGTGTGCGCGAACGTCGAGTTCACGTATCTCGCGCAGTGGCTGTGGGCGCAGATCGGCCGCGTGATGGAGGTGCCCAAGCGTTCGCCGTTCGCGCCCGACCGTCTCGTGTGGCGCTGCTACCGGCTGCTCGCGCAGGCGGCCGGCGGCGCGCCATGGCTCGCCTCGCCACGGCTGGCCGCGTACCTGTCCGCCTCCGACGATGCGATGCGCTACGAGCTCGCGCACCGCGTCGCGGCCGTGCTCGATCATTACCTGACCTATCGCCCCGAATGGCTGGCCGCCTGGCAGGCCGGCGAATCCGTGCTCGCGGGCGACGCCGCACGCGACGACGAGCGCTGGCAGGCCGCGCTGTGGCGCGCGCTGCTCGCCGAGCTGAGCGACAGCGGCACGCCGCCCGCGCACCGTTTCCTCGTCGAGGCGCGCCATCTCGATGCCGAAACGGTCGCGTGCGCAGACTGGCCGGAATCGGTCAGCGTGTTCGCGCTGCCGACGATGCCGCCGCTGCACGTCGCGTTGCTGCGCGAGCTGTCGCGCTGGATCGACGTGCGCGTCTATGCGCTGAACCCGTGCCGCGAATTCTGGTTCGACATCGTCACGGCCGCGCACGCCGAGACACTCGATGCGGCCGGGCGGCTCGACTATCAGGAAGTCGGCCATCCGCTGCTCGCCGAGTGGGGCCGGCAGACGCAGGCGCAGCTGCACATGCTGCACGAGCTGACTGAAAGCGCCGCGTCGGGCGATGCCTCGCGCTTCGTCGAGAATCCCGCGCCCACGTGGCTCGCACGCGTGCAGAACGCGATCCTCGAGCTGCGGCCGGAGGCCGAAACCGGCGACACGCCGGCCGAGCGCGGCATCGAGGTGCACGTGTGCCACAGCCTCGCGCGCCAGCTCGAGGTGCTGCACGACCGCCTGCTCGCGTGGTTCGACGCCGATGCGAGCCTGCAGCCGTCCGACGTGCTGGTCGCGGTGGCCGACCTCGCGGCGGCCGGGCCGCTGATCGATGCGGTGTTCGGCACGGCCGGCGCCGGCGGCGCGCGCGTGCCTTACCGGATCACCGGCCTGCCGCCGTCGCAGGCGAACCCGGTCGCCCGCGTGCTGCTCGACTGGCTCACGTTGCCGGAACGGCAGGTCGGCGCGCCGGAGTTGGTCGAATGGCTGCGCGTCGATGCGGTGGCCGCGCGATACGACATCGACGCGGCCGCGCTCGAGACGGTGCAGACCTGGCTCGCGGCCGCCGGCGCGCGGCGCGGGCTGTCGCCGCTTGTCAGCGACGACGCGGCCGTGCCCGCGCCGCGCCATACGTTCTCCGATGCGCTCGCGCGGCTCTTTCTCGGCTATGCGATGCCGGAAGGCGCGGCGCCGATCGGCGCGTGGCTGCCGATCGAGGCGGCCACGGGCAGCGAGGCCGAACTGCTCGGCCGGCTGGCGCGCTTTACCGACGATCTCGACGGCTTCGCGCGTCGCCTGGCCGAATCGCACACGCCGAGCGGCTGGAGCGAACTGTTCGCCGATACGCTCGCGCGCTTCTTCGATTCGGGCGCCGCATATGCGGACGCGCTGGCCGGCGTGCGCGATGCGCTCGACGCGATGCTGGCCGCGATGACGGAAGGGGCGCCCGACGAAGCGTTGCCGGCCGCGGTCGTCCGCGCGGGGCTGGCCGCGGCGCTCGACGATCCGGCGCGCGGCGGGGTGCCGTGGGGCGGCGTCACGTTCTCGTCGCTGACGAGCCTGCGCGGGCTGCCGTATCGCGTCGTCTGTCTGCTCGGGATGGACGACGGCGTGCTGCCGAGCCTCGCGCGCGCGGACGAATTCGACCTGATGGCCGTGTTGCCGAAGCTCGGCGACCGGCAGCGCCGCGACGACGAGCGCAACCTGTTTCTCGACCTGCTGCTGGCCGCGCGCGACCGGCTGCTGATCGCCTATACGGGCCGCAGCATCCGCGACAACGCGCCGTTGCCGCCCGCGGCGCTCGTCGACGAACTGCTCGATCATCTGGCGATCGTCACGGCCGGGCCCGACGCCGCGCCGGACGCCGTCGATGCCGCGCGGCGCGCGTTCATCGTCGAGCATCCGCTGCAACCGTTCGCGGCCGCGTATTTCCAGCCCGGCAGCGCGCTCGTGTCCTACGACGCCGAGCGGGCGACGCTCGCGTCGCTGCTCGCCGCCGAAGCGTCGCGCGACGGCCCGCGCGAATTGCCGTTCTTCGCGCAGCCGCTGCCGGCCGAACCGGTCGAGCCCGTCGCGTTCAGCGAATTCGAACGCTTCTGGCGCCATCCGGCGCGCGCGTTGCTGCGCGGCCGGCTCGGCATCGTGCTTGCCGACGCGCAGGCCGAACTGCTCGATACGGAACCGTTCTCGCTCGACTTCGCCGGCAGTGATGCGCTCGCCGAGCGCGTGTTGCCGCTGTTGATCGAATCGGACGAGGGCACGGTGCATGACCACGCGCTGCGCATTGCCGATGCGAGCCCCGAACTGCCGGGCGGCGCGACGGGCACGGTGTGGCGCGATCAGGCGCTCGGCTCGATGACGCAGCTTGCGTCGAGCGTGCGCCGCGCGCTGGCCGACGGCATCGAGCGGCGGCCGTTCTCGCTCACGGTCGTGCCGGCATGGCCCGATACGGAGCAGGCGTTGTTCGGCACGGACGACGCGATGCTGTCGGCCGACGCGGTGAGCGCGCCGCTCGAATTGCAGGGCACGCTGAACCGGTTGACGCCGGCCGGGCAGATCATCTATCGCTACGCACGACCGAGCGCGCGCGACTATCTGTCCGCCTGGCTCGCGCATCTCGTGTACTGCGCGGTCGAGCCCGGCGGGCCGCGCCGCACGCTGTGGTTCGGCAGCGGCGGCGCGTTCGAGCTGACGCCCGTCGCGGCGCCGCTGGAACGGCTCGCGCCGCTTGCCGCGCTGTTCCGCGCGGGGCGGCGGATGCCGCTGCGGTTCTTTCCGCGCAGCGCATGGGCGCGGGTGTCCGACGGCGAGGCCAAGGCCGCGAGCGTGTGGATCAACGAACGTGTCGTGAGCGAAGCGGACGATCCGGCGATCGCGATCGCATGGCGCGGTGCGCACCCGTCGCTCGACGAGCCGTTCGGCACATTGGCGCGGCTCGTGTTCGAGCCGCTGATCGAGCATCTGAAGGAGGTTGCATGAGCGCCGTGTCGCAGCCGCAGCAGGCGCTCGAACTCGACGTGTTCGCGTGCCCGCTCGACGGCGTCAACCAGATCGAGGCATCGGCCGGCACCGGCAAGACCTGGAACATCTGCGCGCTGTACGTGCGCCTGCTGCTCGAGAAGGATCTCGGCGCGGACGAAATCCTCGTCGTGACCTTCACGAAGGCGGCGACGGCCGAGCTGCACGAGCGGATTCGCAGCCGGCTCGCGCAGCTTGCGCATGCGCTCGATACGGGCGACGACGGCGGGGACCCGTTCATCTCGCGCCTGCTCGAGACCACGCTCGGCGCAGACGGCGCGCTCGACCCCGAGACGGCCGCGAAGCGCATCCGGCGCGCGCTGCGCGCGTTCGACCAGGCCGCGATCCATACGATTCACGCGTTCTGCCAGCGTGCGTTGCAGGAAGCGCCGTTCGCCGCCGCGATGCCGTTCGCGTTCGACATGGAGGCCGACGATGCGTCGCTGCGCTTCGAACTCGCGGCGGATTTCTGGCGCACGCGCGTCGAACCGGCGGCCGCGCGCTGGCCGGGTTTCGCGACCTGGCTCGTCGAATCGGGCGCCGGCCCGGCCGCGCTCGATGCGCAGCTTGCGCGCCGGCTGAAGAAGCCGCTCGCCGCGCTGCGCTGGGACGGCGTGACCGAGCCGGACGAGTCGGCCGAGGCCGCCGCGGCCGAATGCTTCGCCGAGGCGGCGCGGCTGTGGGCGGCCGAGCGCGAGACGATCGACGCGTTGCTGCGCACGGCGCAGCCCGCGCTCAACCAGCGCTCGCACAAGCCCGATGCGGTCGCCGATGCGCTGGCCGCCTGGACGGCGCATTTCGCGCAGGGCGACGCGACGGCCGCGCTGCCGAAAGCCGCGCTGAAGCTCACGCAATCCGCGCTGACGAAAGCGACGAAGAAAGGCGGCGTGACACCCGAGCACGCGTTCTTCGACGTCGCCGATGCGCTCGAAGCCGCGGTGGCCGCCGCCGAGGCCACGCAGCGCGCGCGCTGGCTCGCGCTGATCGCCGACTGGCTCGACGTGGCGCCGGGCGAGCTGGCCGAGCGCAAGCGCACGCGGCGCGTCGTGTCGTTCGACGATCTGCTGGCTAACCTGTACCACGCGCTGCATGCGCATCCGTGGCTCGCCGAGACGCTGCGCGCACGCTATCCGGCCGCGCTGATCGACGAGTTCCAGGATACCGACCCGCTGCAGTTCGCGATCTTCGACCGGATCTTCGCGCCGGCCGGCCCGCTGTTCCTGGTCGGCGATCCGAAGCAGGCGATCTACAGCTTTCGCGCGGCCGATCTGCATACCTATCTGGCGGCGCGCGCACGAGCGAGCGCGTGCTACACGCTCGCGGTCAACCAGCGTTCGACGCCCGCGATCGTCGACGCATGCAACCGCTTCTTCATGTCGAATCCGCGCGCGTTCGTGCTCGACGGGCTCGACTATTACGCGGTGCGTGCCGGCACGCGCGTGCGCGCGCCGTTCGTCGACGAAACCGATCCGGGCCCGTCCGGCGACTTCCGGGTCTGGGCATTGCCGGGCGGGGAAGGTACGTTGCTCAAGCGCGATGCGCAGGCACAGGCCGCGCAGGCGTGTGCCGCCGAGATCGCGCGGCTGATGCGCGGCGCGCGCGAAGGGCACGTGCGGCTCGGCGACACGCCGCTGTCGCCGGGCGACATCGCGGTGCTCGTGCAGACGCACCGGCAGGGCAGTCTCGTGAAACGCGTGCTCGCCACCTGGGGCATCGGCAGCGTCGAGCTGGCGCAGGCGTCGGTGTTCTCGACCGGCGACGCCGAGCAGCTCGAACGCGTGCTGGCGGCGATCGATGCGCCGGGCGACCTGCGGCGCCTGCGCGCGGCGCTCGCATCCGACTGGTTCGGCCTCGATGCTGGTGCACTGTGGCGGATGGAGCAGGGCGACGGCGACGCGTCGAGCGGCGCGTCCGACAGCACCGACGCGATGAGCTGGGTCGAGCGCTTCTCGCGCTATCGGCTGCTGTGGCGCGAACGCGGTTTCGCGGTGATGTGGCGCACGTTCACGCGCGAGCTGCGGATCGCCGAGCGGCTGATGGCCGGTGCGGACGGCGAGCGTCGTGTGACCGACATCAACCATCTGGCCGAACTGACGCAGGCGCGCGCTTCCGCGCAGCCGGGCATCGCGCCGACGCTGCGCTGGCTCGCCGCGCAACGGCTCGACGGCGGCGGCGAGGAAGCGCAGCTGCGGCTCGAATCCGATCGCAACCTCGTGCAGATCGTGACGGTGCACAAGTCGAAGGGGCTTGAATACGCAATCGTGTTCTGTCCGTTCCTGAACGACGGCGGATTGCGCGAACCGCCTGCGTCCGCGTTGCCCGATGCGCGCGAGTATCACGACGAAGCGGGCGACGCCGTGCTGCATTACGGATGCGACGACGAGGCGGCCGCGCACGCGGCGCGGCAGGCGTTGCGCGAGCAGGCCGCGGAACGCGCGCGGCTCGTCTACGTGGCGCTCACGCGTGCGGTCTATCGTTGTTATGTCGTTGCCGGGCCGTACCTGTCGTCGCGCTCGACGCGCGAAGCGCGGCGCAGCGTGCTCAACTGGCTCGTCGCCGGCGCCGGCCAGTCGTTCGATGCGTGGCTCGACGAACCGCCCGACGAGGCTGCGCTCGAGGCGGCGTGGCGCGCGCTCGCGGGCGGCCCCGTGAGCGTCGCGCCGCTGCCCGTGCCCGCGCGCCGCGAGCGTCTCGCGGCGGGGCACGACGCCTCGCAGACGCTCGCGGCGCGCCACGCGACGCGTGTGCTGCGCGACGCGTGGCGGATGGCGAGCTTCAGCTCGCTGACCGAGTCGATGGCGCGCGAGGAGGCGGGCGTCGCGGCCGTGCCCGACGACGAACTGCGGCCCGATCACGATGCGCTTGCCGAGGTGACGCCGGACGGCGAATGGCACTTCTCGGAGCCGGCCGCGGCGGAACCGCCGGACGACGACATCCTCGTGTTCCCGCGCGGGGCCGCGGCCGGCGAATGCCTGCACCGCCTGTTCGAACTCAGCCGCTTCACGGAGCCCGAGTCGTGGCACGCGGCCGCGCTCGGCGCGCTGCATGACCGGCCGGTCGAGGCGGAGCCCGAGCTCGCTACCCGGCTGCCGGCGATGATGGCGCAGCTGGTCGACGATGTCGTGCACACCGAGCTCGTGCCGGGCATGCGGCTCGCCGATCTCGATCCGGCGAAGCGGCTCGACGAAATGGGGTTCCTGTTCCCGGCACCGTCGCTCGACCTGGCGGCGCTGCGCCGCTTGCTGGTCGCGCACGGCTATCCGGACGTCGCACTGGAGGCGGGCACGCTCGCCGGTTTCATCAAGGGTTTCATCGACATGATCGTCGAACACGACGGCCGCTTCTGGATCGTCGACTGGAAGTCGAACCATCTCGGCACGACGCCGGATGCCTACGGTCCGCGCGCGCTCGACGTCGCGATGGCCGATCACGCGTATCACCTGCAGGCGCTGCTCTACACGGTCGCGCTGCATCGCTACCTGCGCGGACGGCTGCCCGACTACGACTACGATACGCACATCGCGGGCTACCTGTACCTGTTCGTGCGCGGCGTGCGGCCCGGCTGGCGCAGCGGCGGCGAGCCGTCCGGCGTGCATGCCCGCCGGCCCGCGCGTGCGCTCGTCGAGGCCCTCGACCGCATGATGGAAGGGAGGCGCGCATGAACGCGTCGGACGACACGCTCGAATTCACCGGCGGCCTCGTCGCGCGGCTGCCCGAGCCGGCCGATTTCGGCATCGCGCTTGCGGAAGGCTTCGCGCGTCGCATCGGCGAACTCGCGCGGCGCGCCGGCGCGCCGTCGGCCGCGGCACGCTGGGCGGCGCGCGCCGCGTTCGCGACGAGCCGCGCGACGGCCGGCGGCCACGTGTGCGTCGCGCTCGGCGCACTCGCGCAGCGCTACGACGCACCGCTCGACGAGGTGCGCGCCGCGCTTGCCGCGAGCGGCGTGGTCGCGTTCGGCACGCTGGCGCGCGGCGACGAGCGGCCGCTGATCGTCGACCGGCACGATCACCTGTACCTGTCGCGCTATTTCGATTACGAACGGCGGCTTGCCGATGCGCTCGTCGCACAGGCCGGGGTTGCCGGTCCGGACGAAGGCCTGTCGCCCGACCGGCTGCGCGACAGTCTCGCGCGCTATTTCGGGCCGGCCAACGGCGAAGTCGACTGGCAGCGCGTGGCGGCGATCGTCGCGCTGACGGGCCGCGTGACGATCGTCAGCGGCGGCCCCGGCACGGGCAAGACGACGACGGTCGTCGGCGTGCTGGCCTGCCTGCTCGACGCGCACCCGGGGCTGCGCATCGCGCTGGCCGCACCGACCGGCAAGGCCGCGCAGCGGATGCAGGAAGCGCTGCATGCACGGGCCGGCGACCTGCCGCCCGAACTCGCGGCACGCCTGCCCGACACGTCGTATACGCTGCACCGGCTGCTGGGCGGCGGCGGGGCGGCCGGCTTCCGCCATCATCGCGACAATCCGTTGCCGTACGACCTGATCGTCGTCGACGAGGCGTCGATGATCGACGTCGCGCTCGCCGCGCATCTGCTCGACGCGCTTGCGCCGGGCGCACGGCTCGTGCTGCTCGGCGACAAGGATCAACTGGCCGCGGTCGAAGCGGGGGCCGTGTTCGCCGAGTTGAGCGCGCGGCCCGCCTTTACGGCTGCGGCGCGCACGCGCATCGCACAGGCGCTCGGCATCGACGAGGCGACGTTCGTCGCGGCGTTGCCGGTGCCGGACGAAGCCGCAATCGCCACCGCGGCGGGTGTGCCGACCGCACGTCCGGCTTCCGTTTCGGCGCAGGCGTTGCCTTCGGCATCGGCTTCCGTTTCCCGCAAACCGGCGTCGCGGCAGAAGGCCGATCCGCGACAGGCATCGCTCTTCGACGACGAACCGCAGGATGACGAGGTTTCGTCGGCCGAGATCGTATCGCCACCGCCGGCAGTCCCGGCGCCGGCCGATATCGGCGGCACCGTTACCGCGGGGGAGACACCCGCATGGATCGAAGTCGACGAACTCGCATGGCTCGATGCCGTCGAACTGCCGCCGTTCGACGCGGGCGACGCGGCGCTCGCATCGGTGACGGCAGCGACCTCCGCATCGACCGGCGAAGTCGACGCCGCAGCCGCCGTCGCGCACGCGCCGGCGCCGCTCGCGGACTGCGTCGTCTGGCTCGAACGCAACTACCGTTTCGGTCTCGATTCGCCGATCGGGCGGCTGTCGGTCGCGATCCGCGGCGGCGACGTGCAGGCCGCACTGGATGCGCTGCCCGCCGACGATACGGCCGCCGCGTCGTTCCACGACGATGCGGGCGATACGCTTGCATCGTCGACGGTCGAGCGGCTCGCGCGGCGGTTCGGCGCTTACCTCGACGCGTTGCGCGCCGCGCTGGACGCGCCGGTGCCCGATCCGCTGCCGCTGTTCGATGCGCTCAACCGGTTCCGAATCCTGTGCGCGACCCGCAACGGCTCGCGCGGCGCGGAGCACGTCAACGCGCTGGTGGCCGCGCACGTGCGGCACGCGGCGCGCGTGCCGCTCGCGGTCGGCGCGCACTGGTTCACCGGGCGGCCGATCATGGTGACGCGCAACGACTACGCGCTCGGGCTGTTCAACGGCGACATCGGCATCGCGTTGCCCGATGCGCACGGCGTGCTGCGCGTGTGGTTCCGGCGCGCGGACGGCACCGCGCGTGCGGTGTCGCCGGCCGCGCTGCCGCCGCACGAGACGGCGTTCGCGCTGACCGTCCACAAATCGCAGGGCTCGGAATTCGACGAAGCCGCGCTCGTGCTGCCGGCCTCGTTCAGCCGGGTGCTCACGCGCGAGCTGGTCTATACGGCCGTCACGCGTGCGCGCACGCGGGTGCAGGTGATCGGGCCGCGGCGCGTGCTGGCGCAGGCGGTCGCGACACGCACGCAGCGCGATTCGGGGCTCGCGGCGCGCGTCGACGAAGCGCTCGCGCGACGCCGCACGGAGGTTTCGCGATGATGATCCGCTATACGCTCGATCCGGCCGAGGTCGAATGGACGGCCGTGCGCGCACAGGGCGCGGGCGGGCAGAACGTGAACAAAGTGTCGAGCGCGATTCACCTGCGCTTCGACATCCGTGCGTCGTCGCTGCCGCCGGTGATCAAGGAGCGGCTTCTCGCGCTGTCCGACCAGCGCATCACGCGCGACGGCATCGTCGTGATCAAGTCGCAGGAATATCGCACGCAGGAGAAGAACCGCGAGGCCGCGCTGGCGCGACTCGATTCGCTGATCTCCAGCGTCGCGTTCACGCCGCGCGCACGCGTGGCGACGCGGCCGACGCGTGCGTCGAAGGAGCGGCGGCTCGAACACAAGTCGCGCCGCAGCGTGGTGAAGTCCGGAAGAGGGAAGGTGATCGACTGACGAATGAACGGCCGGCGGCGCGCGCGGCTAGCGCATCACCGTTCCCGCGCTGTCGAGCACGAAGTCGACGCAGAACACGACGAGCCGGCTCCGTGCGCGGATCGCGACGGCGGCCGTGTAGCAGTCGCGGCCTTCCGTCAGCGAGAAATGCGGGCCCATCAGCGCGACGCGTCCGGGTGCGGCGATCGCGCGCTGGAAGTACGGGCGCCGCGACCAGTTGCTGTGGGTTTCCGGGAACAGCGGCGCGAGGCGGGCGGCGACTGCCTGACCGTCGTCGGGCCGCGCGGTGATCGACGGCAGGAACTGCTCGCCGATCTCGTCGGTGACGAACACGCGGCGCGCGGCCGGCACCGTGAACACGCGTTGGGCGGCATCCTGCAGATTGCCGCTGGCGGAAAAGGCGGCCGCACCGCCCAGCACGAGTCGTTCGATCGCATCGAAGCCCGGCTGCTCGGCGATGACCGGCGGGCGCCGGCGTGCGATGAAGCGCTGCCACGCGGCGTCGAGCATCGCGGGCGCGGCCGCGCTCGCATGCGCGATCGACGCATCGGGCTGGCCGAACTGGAAACCCTGCACGAAATCGATATCGGCCTCCATCAGCGTCTGCAGCGCGTCGTCGCTTTCGACGCCTTCGGCCAGCACCATCGCGCCGGCCTGGTGCAGCATCGACACGAGGTGATGCATGATGCGGCGATCGTCGGCCGACCCGGTCGCGCGTTCGACGAGCGAGCGGTCGAGCTTGACGATGTCGGGCCGTGCGCGCCAGACGCGGTCGAAATTCGAGAATCCGGTGCCGAAATCGTCGATCGCGATCAGGAAATCGCGATGCTGGATCATGTCGATCGTGCGGGCGAGCGCGGCTTCGTCGCGCGCCGGTTGCTCGACGACCTCCAGCACGATGCGGTTCGGCGGCAACCCGAAATGCCGGCACAGCGCCTCGACGAACTCGCGCTGCACGAGGCCCGTATCGAGTACGCGCGGCGTCACGTTCAGGAACAGCCAGCCGTCGCCGATTCCCTGCGCGACGAAGTTGGCCGTGTGCAGGCAGCGCGCGAGCCGGTCGAGCAGCAGCGCGTCGGCGTCGGCACGCGTCTTGTCGAAGAGGGCGGTGGGCGAGAGCAGCGTGCCGTCCGCGTCGACGACGCGCAGCAGCGCTTCGTAGCCGACGACGCGCTTGTGCGTGATCGACAACACGGGCTGGAACACGCTGCGCAGCGTCGTGGTGCGAAAGGTGGCGACCCAGCCGCCGGGCGTCGGCGTCAGGCGTTCGAGCAGGGAGTCGAGAGACAGGTCGCGGGCGGGCTTCATGTCAACGGTGCCCGGGGGCGTACGGTGGCGCGGGAGCGGGCCGCCACGCCGATGCGGTCGCACGCGCAGGCGGACGCGAAAGAACGTGGTACATCGAGGCCGCCTCGTGCGGATAAGTGTTTCGAGTGTACCGGGATTGCAGCGGCGCGCGTATCAGGGTAACTCCAGACGCAAACGGTACACGGCCCGGCCATGGCAACGGCGCGGGGGGGCCGGGTGCCGTTCGCGTGCGTGCCGCGCATGACCGTCACGCAGCGGCGGGCGCTGCCGGCGCACATGACAACCCGACCGCATGGCGAATGGTAAAGGGCGGGGGACGAAAAATCCCGGCGGCGGAGACAGGCGCGAACGAGATCCGCCGTCGGATGAATGCGGGTGCGCGGTGCCGCCATCCGCGATGCGTTGGCGCCCGCGCCCGGATCCTCAGGCCGCTTCGCCGCCGCGCGGCCGGATGCCGGGAATCCGCTTGATCACGCCGGTCGCGAGCGCGGTGCCGACGAGTACGATCGCGCAGCCTTCGATCATGACGGCCGACACGTGTTCGCCCAGGAACAGCGCGCCCCACAGCAGCCCGAACACCGGGATCACGAACGTCACGGTAATCGCGCGGGCGGGGCCGACATGCGCGATCAGGTAGAAGAAGATGAAATACGCGATGCCGGTGCACGCGATGCCGAGGGCGAGTACCGCGCCCCAGGCGTGGGCGCTGACCGGCGCCGCCGGCCAGGTAGCGATCGCGAACGGCAGCAGCAGGAGGGTCGAGCCGATCATGCTGCCGGCCGCGTTGACGAGCGGATCGACGCCACCGAGCGTGCGCTTCGTGTAATTGGCCGCGATGCCGTACAGCAGCGTCGCGCCGAGCGCCGCGGCGGCAGCGAGCGCGGTCGCGCTGGCGCCCGTGTCGCCGTGCGCGTTCGCGATCTGGTTCCACACGAGCGTGAGGACCCCGGCAAAGCCGATCACGAGGCCGAGCGCACGCGGCAACGACAGCTTGTCCTTCAGCCACAGGTACGCGACGAGCGCGCCCCACAGTGGCGTCGTCGCATTGATCACCGACGTGAGCCCGGCCGACAGCGTCAGCTCGGCGAACGCGAACAGGCAGAACGGGATGCCCGAGTTCAGTGCGCCGACGACGAACAACGGCCACGCATGGCGGCGCAATCGCGCACCGAGGTCGGCGGGTTTGAAGCGCGTCAGCGCGAAGCCGGTGAGAAACAGCGCGCCGATGCCCACGCGCAACGCCATCAGCGGCGCGACGCCGAGATCGATCACGCCGATCCGGATGAACAGGAACGACGCGCCCCACAGGGCAGCGAGCACGGTCAGCAGGAAGGCGTTCTTGGGTGACATCGATCGTGAGGGCGGAGACGGGATGCGATGAATCTTACACCGCGTTACCGCACCGTCGTTTCACGATTCGATGAAACGACAAGAAACGGGAATATCGCCGGTCGAGGGGGCAGGGGGCCACCCGTCGGCGGCCGTGCCCGGTCAGTGATGGCGCCAGCCGCCGCGTCCGCCGAAGCCGAAATTGAGCGACAGCGCCGGGCCCCAATAGCCGCCCCAGGCAGGCGCGTAGGCCGGCGCCGGATAGTAGTAGGCGGGGCCGGGATCGACGTACACGGGCGCCGGCTGCACCGGCGCGGCCGTGTAATAGCCGCCGGGATAATAGCCGTACGGGTAGTAGCAGCCGGCGAGCGTCGTGCAGGCGAGCGCCGCCGCGACGAGGGTCCTGTTCATGATGTCTCTCCGGCGGAGTCGGCAATCGGCAGATGCTTAAGCTTAGGCCGCGCGCCGATGACACGGTGTGCAAAACGGTAACCGATCATTTCCGGGTGGCTGCCGCGCCTATTGCGGCGCCGCATGCGAAAACGGCGCTTCCGCATCGCGGAAACGCCGTCTGGACGAAGGTTGCGCCGGGTCCGGCCGGCGGCTTACTTGCCGACCTGGTTACCGATGATGCCGCCGGCTGCCGCACCGCCGAGCGTCGACAGCGCGCTGCCGCCGATCGCCGCGCCGGCGACGCCGCCGACACCCGCGCCGATTGCCGTGTCGCGCTGACGTCGTGACATCGAATCGCAGGCCGACAGGCTGGCCACCGTCGCGACGAGAAGCGCGCATACCCCAAAACGCCGAATCGAGTTCATGATCGTTGTCCTTGTGGTAGTGAGCGGAGGTCGCGCGACCGGCTGGCGGCCGCGCATGACCCCAATCTACGCGCCGCCTGGCGGTGCTGCTGTAAGGACTTGTTAAGGCTTGCGCGGTTTCGTAATCAATTGTTTCCCGTGCCGCCGCAGGCACGCGACGTGCGCAAAAAAGCCCGCTCGAAAGCGGGCTTCGTGCATCGCGATGCGACCCGGCGCGGATCGCTGCTTGCGCTTACTGACGGTGATAGATCTCGGCGCCGGTCTTGACGAACTCGACCGCCTTCACTTCCATCCCTTTCTTCAGCGCCTCGGTTTCCGACACGCCCTGCTGTGCCGCGAACTCGCGCACGTCCTGCGTGATCTTCATCGAGCAGAAGTGCGGGCCGCACATCGAGCAGAAGTGCGCGACCTTCGCCGAATCCTTCGGCAGCGTTTCGTCGTGGAATTCGCGCGCCTTGTCCGGATCGAGACCGATGTTGAACTGATCTTCCCAGCGGAACTCGAAGCGTGCCTTCGACAGCGCGTTGTCGCGCACCTGCGCGCCTGGGTGACCCTTGGCGAGGTCGGCGGCGTGCGCGGCGAGCTTGTACGTGATGATGCCTTCCTTCACGTCGTCCTTGTTCGGCAGGCCGAGGTGTTCCTTCGGCGTCACGTAGCAGAGCATCGCGGTGCCGAACCAGCCGATCATCGCCGCGCCGATGCCCGACGTGATGTGGTCGTAGCCCGGTGCGATGTCGGTCGTCAGCGGCCCGAGCGTGTAGAACGGCGCTTCCTTGCACCAGTCGAGCTGGAGATCCATGTTCTCCTTGATCAGCTGCATCGGCACGTGGCCGGGGCCTTCGATCATCACCTGCACGTCGTGCTTCCACGCGATCTGCGTGAGCTCGCCGAGCGTCTTCAGCTCGCCGAGCTGCGCTTCGTCGTTCGCGTCGTAGATCGAGCCGGGACGCAGGCCGTCGCCGAGCGAGAAGCTCACGTCGTACGCCTTCATGATCTCGCAGATCTCTTCGAAGTGTTCGTACAGGAAGCTTTCCTTGTGATGCGCGAGGCACCACTTCGCCATGATCGAGCCGCCGCGCGACACGATGCCCGTCATCCGGTTCGCGGTGAGCGGCACGTACTGCAGGCGCACGCCGGCGTGGATCGTGAAGTAGTCGACGCCTTGCTCGGCCTGCTCGATCAGCGTGTCGCGGAAGATTTCCCACGTGAGGTCCTCGGCCTTGCCGTTGACCTTCTCGAGCGCCTGGTAGATCGGCACCGTGCCGATCGGCACCGGGCTGTTGCGGATGATCCACTCGCGCGTTTCATGGATGTGCTTGCCGGTCGACAGGTCCATCACCGTGTCGCCGCCCCAGCGGATCGCCCACGTCATCTTGTCGACTTCCTCGCCGATCGACGACGTGACGGCCGAGTTGCCGATGTTCGCGTTGATCTTCACGAGGAAGTTGCGGCCGATGATCATCGGCTCGGATTCCGGGTGGTTGATGTTCGCGGGGATGATCGCGCGGCCGCGTGCGACTTCGTCGCGCACGAATTCCGGCGTGATCTCGGCCAGCGCATTCGCGCCGAAGGCCGCGGCGCCGAATGCCTGGCCCGGGTGCTGGCGGCCCATCATCGCGGCGAGCTTCGCGCCGTTCGGGCCGCTCGACTTCAGGCTCTCGATGTATTCGGCGCGGCGCTGGTTCTCGCGGATCGCGATGTACTCCATTTCCGGCGTGATGATGCCCTGGCGCGCGTAGTGCATCTGCGTGACGTTCTTGCCGGCCTGGGCGCGACGCGGGTTGCGGTGCAGGCCGGGGAAACGCAGGTCGGCCGTGGCCGGATCGGCCGCGCGCTCGAGGCCGTACTGGCTCGACAGGCCGGAGAGCACGTCGGTGTCGCCGCGTGCCTCGATCCAGCGTTGGCGCAGCGCGGGCAGGCCCGCACGGATGTCGATCTTCGCGTCCGGATCGGTGTAGGGGCCCGACGTGTCGTACACGTAGATCGGCGGATTCTTTTCGCCGCCGAAGCCGGTCGGCGTGTCGGCCTGCGTGATTTCGCGCATCGGCACGCGGATGTCGGGCTGCGAGCCGGTGACGTAGACCTTGCGCGAATTCGGCAGCGGCGCGACGGCAGCCGCGTCGACGTGGGCGTCGGCGGACAGAAACTTCGGATTGGCGTTCATTCGATCTCCTGTGTCGGCCCGAGTCGGCGCTTCGGCGCTTACTCGGGCCCCATGCAAAGCAATTGTGGGGCGCGAGCTAAGCAGGAGACGAGATTCGTGAGGCGGCGGGTTTCGTCAGAGGGATGGCGGCGAAATCCGTACGCTTCCCTGCGCTGGCATTATCCAGATCAGGTTCAAAGGGTATTTCTCACCCGCAATGCCGGTTGTTTGACCGGGCGCATTGCAGGACCCCCGCGTTAGCAAGGGCACACGATACACCGGCTTGGCGGCGGTTTCAACCGGGAGCGGAGCGGATGCCGCCGGGCGATCGCTTGATCGCCGCGGCCGGACCGGGCGGGGTGCGCCGCAGCAATCGCGGCCGCCGAACGGCTTCCCGGTGGGGCCGCCCAGGGTCGAGCGGTGCAGCATTCGCGTCTTCATTTTCGGCGTCTAGAATTTTTTTTGACATCGCTGTCATTTCCGGCGGTGTGCTCCGTCTATTCGGCTCCTAAACCCATGTAGTGGAGAGATGTCATGAAAAACGTATTCCTGGTTGCCTGTGTCGCCGCGCTTGCCACGATCGCAACGGGCGCATATGCGCAGAACGATGCGATGTCGAAGGACGGCATGTCGATGTCGAAGGACGCGATGGGCCACGACGCGATGGCCAAGGACGGCGCGATGAAGAAGGACGGCATGAAGCACGACGCGATGAAGAAGGACGCGATGGGCCACGACGCGATGTCCAAGGGCGACGCGATGAAGAAGGACGCCATGAGCCCGTCGAACTGACGAATGCGCGGGGCGCGACCGGCAACACGCATCGCGTCCCGCCCCGACGCCTCAATCCGGGAGTCTTCATCATGCAAACGGTTCCTGTCACGGATCGCACGAGCACGCCGCCGCCCGCGCCCACGATTCATCCGCCGTGGGTGCGCGTGAGCCACTGGCTCAACGCGCTCGCGGCGATCCTGATGGCGCTGTCGGGCTGGCGCATCTACGACGCGTCGCCGATCTATCCGTCATTCACGTTCGCGCACGGCATCACGCTTGGCGGCTGGCTCGGCGGCGCGCTGCAATGGCATTTCGCGGCGATGTGGCTGCTGGTCGCCAACGGGCTGTTCTACCTCGCGATGTCGATCGCGACGGGGCGCTTCGCGCGCAAGCTGCTGCCCGTCACGCCGGCATCCGTATGGCGCGACATCCGCGCCGCGCTCGGCGGGCGGCTCGCGCATGACGACCTGAGCGTCTACAACGCGGTGCAGCGTGCCGCGTACCTGACCGCGATCGTCGATCTCGTCGTGCTGGTGCTGTCGGGGCTCACGATCTGGAAGTCCGTCCAGTTTCCGCTGCTGCGCGAACTGTTCGGCGGCTACGACAACGCGCGCGTCGTGCATTTCTGGGCGATGTCGCTGCTGGTCGCCTTCTTTGTCGTCCATGTCGCGATGGCGCTGCTGGTGCCGCGCTCGCTGCTCGCGATGCTGCGCGGCCGCTGACCTGCCCACCGCGGGCGAAGGAAATCATCATGTCGGAATCCGAAAAAAGCCGCGACGAGCCGCGCTGGACGCTCGACCGCAAGTCGCTCGAACTCGACGTGCGCCGCGAGCTCGAGATGCCGTCGCGGCGGCTCTTCAACCGGCGCGTCCTGACGCTCGGCGGCCTCGCGATGCTGACCGGCTGCACGTTGCAGGACGACGCGTCGGTCAACACGTTTCTCGAGAAAGTGTCGCGCATGAACGATCGCGTGCAGGCTTGGTTGTTCAACCCCGACCGGCTCGCGCCGACCTACACCGAGGCCGACATCACGCGTCCGTTCCCATTCAACGCGTACTACGGGATCGACGAAGTGCGGCATGTCGATGCGTCGACGTATCGCCTCGTGCTGTCCGGCCGCGTGACGGGCAAGCGCGTGTGGACGCTCGACGAGCTGCGCGCGCTGCCGCATGCGGAACAGATCACGCGGCACATCTGCGTCGAAGGGTGGAGTGCGATCGGCCGCTGGGGCGGCACGCCGTTCGGCGCGTTCCTCGCGCGCGCCGGCGCCGACACGCGGGCGAAATACGTCGGCTTCAAGTGCGCGGACGATTATTACGAAAGCATCGACATGCCGACCGCGCTGCATCCGCAGACGCTGCTCGCGCTCGAGTACGACGGCCGCCAGTTGCCGCCGGAGTACGGCTTCCCGATGAAGCTGCGGATGCCGACCAAGCTCGGTTACAAGAATCCGAAGCACATCATGGAAATCTTCGTGACCGATACGTTCCCGGGCGGCTACTGGGTCGATCAGGGCTACAACTGGTTCGGCGGATCGTGAGCGGCGCGCGGGGCGCGCGCGTCCGGCACGCGGATTCGCGCACCTGAAGATCGACAGGCGGGCCGACCGCAGCGGCCCTGTTCGCGAACGCGTCGAGCCCACCCGTCGTCCGTCACGACCGGCGCGACGGACGGACCGGCGCGCACGGCGGGCCGTTTGGCCGACGCCGGATTCGACGGCCCCGGATTGCGCGGGTGCGCGCGCGTTATCGGCGCCGGTTCCGCGCGCGTTCCGCTCATCCGGCCCCGGATTTCATCCGCGTGCGGGCCGAAAAATGTCGCGCCGAAACGTCAGTCTTTATGCTTTCAGACAGGTCTGACGATGCTTTCGAATCCTTGATGCCATAATGCCGAGCGTGTGCAGCCGAAGCGGGTGCGCACGTTTTTTTTGTCCCTCTGCCGCCGCTCGCCGGTTCTCTTTCGTCGCCGTTCGCACTGCCATGTCGTTCCGCACGTTCGCTCTGCCTTTCCGGTCCCGCCAGGACCGTTTGCCGGCATGGCCGGCGTCTTTCAGCGGGGCACGCGGCGTGACGTGCGGGCGGGCTGCACGATGACGCCGCTCGACCGCCTGCTCGATTTCCTCGCGCGCTTTTCGTTCCGGATCCGCCTGCCGCAAAGCCGCGGCGGCCGGGTCGCGCTGGCGCTCGTGTTCATCTATTTCGTCTGGGGTTCAACCTACAGCGGCCTGCATTTCGCGCTGCAGTCGTTCCCGCCGCTGCTGCTGTCGGGGCTGCGCAACCTGCTCGGCGGGATCGGCCTGTTCATTTTCGCGCTGCGACGCAAGCCCGAATGGCCGACGCTGCTCGAAATTCGCAACGCGGGGATTGTCGGCACGATGCTCGTCGCGCTGTCGTCCGGCACGATCGCGCTGGGGATCAGCTCGGTCAGCAGCGGCTCGGCCGCGGTGATGGTGGCGACCGTGCCGCTGTTCGCGACGGTGATCGCGGCGGTGGCCGGGCGGCCCGTGACGAAGGGCGAGTGGGCGGCCGTCGCGCTCGGGATGGTCGGTATCGTCGTGCTGAACTCGGGTGGCGCGGCGGCCCGGAATTCGGCACTGGGCACGATCTGCGTGCTGGCCGGCGCGCTGTTCTGGGCGGGCGGCGCGCACCTCGCGACGCGGCTCAGGCTGCCGTCGGACCTGTTCCTGTCGACGTCGCTGCAGATCGGCCTCGGCGGCCTGATTTCGACGCTCGTCGCCTGGCTGATCGGCGAACGCATCGAACAGGTGATGGTGGGGCCGGTGTTCGCGTTCCTGTACCTGATGGTGTTCTGCACGATGGCCGCGTATGTCGCGTACGGCTATCTGATCCGCCATACGAGCCCGATCATCGCGAGCAGCTGCATGTACGTGAACCCGATCGTCGCGGTCGCGCTCGGTGCGCTGCTGCTCGGCGAGCCGGTGACGATGGCGACCGTGGTCGCGACCGTCGCGATCCTCGGCAGTGTCGCGCTGTCGTTCGTGTTCGATCCGGCGCGTCGGCCGGCGGCACGGGCGGCGGCCGACGGTTCGGCGGCCGTGGCGGCCGAGCACGCGCCGGCGGCGGCGGCCGATGCCGCCCCCGAGCAGATCGCGATTCCCGAAGCGGCGCCGATCCTCGCGCCTTCCGCCGTTCCGCTCGCGGTGCCGGCGCCGGCTGCCGTGATGGATCCCGCCGCGGTGATCGACCCGGCACCGGCGTTCGCGCCGCCGCCCGTCGACGAACCGGCCGTGCCGCGCGCCGACGCGTGACACCACGGTGGCCGGCCGCGCTCAGCCGTGCCGGCCGCCGCGATGGTGGGACCAGCCCGCGAGCGCGGCGAACAGCAGCCCCGTCGCGCACATGCCGGTCCAGCCGAACGCATGCCATGCGGCAACCCCGGCCGACGAGCCGAGCGCGCCGCCGATGAAGTAACACACCATGTACACCGTGTTCACGCGGCTGCGCGCGTCGGGCTTCAGCGCGTAGATGCGCGACTGGTTGGAGATCTGCGCGGCCTGTACGCCGACATCCAGCACGATCACGCCGATCACGAGTCCGGCGAGGCTCGAACCCGACACCGCAAAAATCACGAATGACAACGCCAACAGCGCGATCGCGAGCGAGATGATCGCGCGCGGGCCGCGCGTGTCCGCGAAGCGGCCGGCGTACGGCGCCGCGAGCGCGCCGGCCGCCCCGACGATCCCGAACAGGCCGGCAGCCTGCGGGCCGAGATGGAACGGCGCGCCGGCGAGCAGCAGCGTCAGCACGGGCCAGAACGCGCTGAACGCCGCGAACAGCGCGGCGCCCGTCAGCGACGCCTCGCGCAGCCCGCGCAGTTCGACGGCCAGATGCCACATCGAGCCGAGCAGCTTGCCGTACGACAGTGTCGACGTCGGCGAACTGCGCGGCAGCCGCATCACGATCACGGCGGCGAGCACGACGAGTGCCGCGACCGACGCGGCGAACACCGCGCGCCAGCCGAAATACTCGGCGACGAAACCGGCGGCCGTGCGCGCGAGCAGGATGCCGAGCAGCAGGCCGCTCATCACGGTGCCGACTGCATGCCCGCGTTCGGCGGGCGGCGCGATTTCGGCGGCGAACGGCACGGCCTGCTGCGCGATGGTCGCGAGGACGCCGATCGCGAGGCTCGCGGCGGCGAGTACGGCCAGCGACGGCGCGGTGGCCGCCACGATCAGCGCGACCGACAGGCCGGCGATCTGCATCAGGATCAGCCCGCGGCGGTCGAACCGGTCGCCGAGCGGCGCGAGCAGGAACATGCCGGCCGCATAACCGAGCTGCGTCGCGGTCGGCACCGCGCCGATCCATGACGCGCCGTCGGGAAAAGTCGAGCGGAAGCTGTCGAGCAGCGGCTGGTTGTAGTAGATGTTCGCGACCGATACGCCCGCGATCGTCGCGAGCAGCAACAGCAGGCTGCGCGAGTAGTGGGGCGAGGCGGTGTCGGTCGGACGGTCGGTGGAGGCGGTGGACATGGCTGCGCGGACGAAGTTGGACGGCGTGGCAAGCGTCGGGTGCACAGGCGGGCCGAGCGCCGGTCGAGGCTGCCGATCATACCGGAGCGACGCGAATCCTGCCGGGCAGGCGACGAACCGGCCGCCGCCCGCCGTCGTGCGTGCCGCAAGCCGTCAGTCGACCAGTTCGCCCGTCGGTTCGTAGAACGGATACGGGCCGGCGCCTTCGTCGACGTACACGTGATGCGACGTCATCCCCGTATCGGGCGCATAACGATGGACCGCGAACGCCGGCGGTTCGAGCCGGAACGCGGACGGCGCGTCGGCCCGCAGGTCGAACGCCACCTGATGTGCGGGCGACGGCACCGCCGCCGCGAGCGTGCCGCCGAAGCGCGTGAACATCGTGCGGTGCACGTGGCCGCACAGCACCCGCTCGACGTTCGGATGACCGCGCAGCAGCGCGTCGAGTTTCGCGGCAGCGGCCGGCGCGAGGCGCAGCTTGTCCATATGGCCGATGCCCGCCACGAACGGCGGGTGATGCAGCGCGACGATCACCGGCCGGTCGCGTGCGGCGTCGAGCTGCGCGGCGAGCCACGCGAGCCGTGCGTCGCACAGATCGCCGTGACTCGCGCCGGGCACCTGCGAATCGAGCGCGAGCACGCGCACCGCGCCGACGTCGAGCGCGTACTGCACGAATGCGCCGTCCTGCAATTCGGCGCGCGCGGCAAACGCACGGCGCAGCCCGGCGCGGTCGTCGTGGTTGCCGATCATCAGGTAGTACGGAATCTCGAGCGCCGCGAGCAGCCCGCGCAGGTTGCCGTACTCTTCGTCGTGGCCGAAGTCGGTCAGGTCGCCGGTGACGAGCACGGCGTCGGGACGCGGCTCGAGCGCGTTCAGCTTCGCGATGCAGCGCGCAAGCGCGGCCGCCGTGTCGACGCGCCGGTACGCGAGCTGGCCCGGACGCTTGATGTGGAGATCGCTGATTTGAGCAAGCAGCATCGTCGTTCCTCGGAATCGTCTGTTTGTTGTCGCGGCGCTATCGTGCGCCGCGGTGGGGGCTGCGGGAATGATGCCCGAACGACGGGTCACGCGCCGAGCGCGATCAGGCCTTCCGGTGCGATCATGAGGCCGACCGCCGTGCCGCGTGCGAGCGCGATGCGGCCCGGCACGTCGATCACGAGCGCATCGGGTGCCGCGTGTTCGATCGTGAGCCGCGTGCGCTCGCCGAGGAACGCGCACGCGCCGACCGCGCCGCGCAGCGGCGCATGCGCGGGATCGGCGAGCTGCGCGTCCTCCGGGCGGAAGAACCATTCGTCGGCGGCGTGCGGCGTCGCGATCGCGCCGCCCGTCGTCACCAGCGCGCCGTCGCGCCATTGCCCGGCGAGCCGGTTCAGCGTGCCGATGAACTGTGCGACGGTGCGGTTCGCCGGGTGGTAGTAAATGTCGCGCGGCGTGCCGATCTGCTCGATGCGGCCCGCGCCCATCACGACGATCCGGTCGCCGAGTTCCATCGCCTCGGCCTGGTCGTGCGTCACGTAGACGGTCGTCACGCCGAGCTCGCGCAGCAGCGTGTTCATCTCGCGGCGCAGCACGTCGCGCAGTTTCGCGTCGAGCGCGGTCAGCGGTTCGTCGAGCAGCAGCACGCGCGGCCGCACCGCGAGCGCGCGGGCCAGCGCGACGCGCTGGCGCTGGCCGCCCGACAGCTGATCGACCGGCTTGTCCGCATGCGTGTCGAGCCGCATCATCGCGAGCAGTTCGTCGACGCGTTCACGCAGCGCGCGCGGCTCGGTCTTGCGGATCTTCAGCCCGTAGCCGACGTTGCCGCGCACCGTCAGGTTCGGAAACAGCGCATAGTTCTGGAACACCATGCCGACCTGCCGGCGCTCGATCGGCAGCGCGGTGACGTCGTCGTTGCCGAACGCGATCGTGCCGCCGGCGTCCGGCGTGTCGAGGCCCGCGATCAGGCGCAGCGTGGTCGTCTTGCCGCAGCCTGACGGCCCGAGCAGCACGAGTGTCTCGCCCGCGCCGATCGACAGGTCGAGCGGTTCGAGTACGCGCGTGCCGCGGAACGTCTTCGCGCAACGGGTCAGGGTGATGGGAGTGGAATCGAGTTTCATATCAGCGAAAAATTCAGCGCGGGCGCTGCTTGAGCGCACGCGTGCCGGACGGATCGACGCCGAGCCACTGCATCGCGACGAGGAGCGGCAGCGTCATCAGCAGGAACAGGATCGTGTACGCGCTGCCGACTTCGAGGCGCAGCGACGCATAGGTATCGGCGAGCCCGACCGGCAGTGTCTTGGTGTCGGGCGTGTGCAGCATCCACGTGAGGTTGAATTCGCCGATCGACAGCGTGAGCACCGCGAGCGCGCCCGCGACGATGCCGGGGCGCAGGTTCGGCAGCACGATCGTGACGAAGCGCGTGACGAACGACGCGCCGAGGCTCGCCGCGCCTTCCTCGAGCGTGCGCAGGTCGGCGCCGGCCGCGACGGCGGCCACCGCGCGCACCATGAACGGCAGCGTGAACACGACGTGGCCGACGACGATGAACCACAGGCTCATCCGGAACGCGGTGAAGCCGCCGTACACGACCAGCAGCGCGAGTGCCGACGCGAGCCCGGGCAGCGCGACCGGCAGCACGAGCGCCTCCTCGATCGCGCGTGCGACGCGGCTCTTGCTGCGCGCGAGCGCATAGCCGGCCGGCACGCCGGCGACGAGCACGATCGCGAGCGTCGCGAACGCGACTTCGAGCGACAGCGCGACCGAGCCGTGATACTGCTGCCACACCTGTTCGAGCCAGCGCAGCGTGAGGCCGCTCGACAGGCCGCGGAAATAGTTGACGGTCAGGCCCGCGAGCACGGACATCACGACGGGCACGATCAGGAACGCGCACAGCAGCAGCGTGACGCCCCATTGCAGCGCGGCGATCGCGCGCGCGCCCGTGACGTGCGGCGCGCGCCGCGCGACGCCGTTCGCCTGCGCGGGAGCGGGCGCCGGTGACGGCGCGGAGGAGCTGGAAAGCGATTGCATGCGGGAATCCTCAGGCCGCGGCGGCGGCGGTGTGGCCGGTGAAACGGCGCGCGAGCGCGAGCACGGCCCAGGTGACGATGCCGAGCACGATCGACAGGCCGGCCGCCGTCGCGATGTTCGCGTTCAGCGTGAATTCGGTATAGATCGTCATCGGCAGCACGTTCAGGTCGGTGGCGAGCGTGAAGGCGGTGCCGAAGGCGCCCATCGCGGTCGCGAAGCAGATCGCGCCGGCCGCGATCAGCCCGGGCGCGAGCGCGGGCAGCACGATGTCGACGAAGATGCGCCACGGCGACGCGCCGAGCGAACGCGCGGCTTCCTCGAGCGACGCATCGAGCTTCGACGCGGCCGCGATCACGGTGACGATCACGCGCGGAATCGAGAAGTACAGGTAGCCGACGAACAGGCCCGCGACCGAGTACGCGAATACCCATTTGTCGCCGGTGAGCTTTGCCGACAGCATGCCGATCAGCCCCTGGCGGCCGGCGAGCATGATCACCATGAAGCCGACGACGACGCCCGGGAACGCGAGCGGAAACGTGAGCAGCGCGAGCAGCACGCGCTTGCCGGCGAACTCGCGGCGCGCGAGCAGGAGGCCCGAGATCGTCGACAGCGCGAGCGTCGCGAGCGTGACGCCCGCGGACAGCGCGACCGTCTCGCCGAGGCTCTTCATGTAACGCGCATTGCCGAGCAGCGCCGCGTAGTGCGACAGGAACGCGCCGTCGGCGGATACCTGCACGAGCGCCGCCATCGGCAGCAGCCAGAACGCGGCGAACACCGCCAGCGCCGGCGCGACGAGCGCGACGCGCCAGCGCAGCGGAAAAGTCAGGTCGAGCATCGATTGTGTCCTGCCGCTTACTGCATCACCTGCAGGTACTGCTGGCCGAACGCCTGCTGGCCGGCCGCCATCTTGCCGAAGTCGACCGATTTCGCACGCGCATACTCGCTCGCCGGCAGGAACTTCGCGGCGACGTCGGCGCCGAGCGCCTGCGCGCGCACCGGGCGCAGGTAGGCGTTGGCCCACAGCTTCTGCCCTTCGTCCGACAGCACGAAGTCGAGCACTTTCCTGCCGTTCGCATCGTGCGGCGCACCCTTCACGAGGCTCATCACGTACGGCACGGCGATCGTGCCTTCCTTCGGAATCACGAACTCGACGTTCGCGCTGTCCTTGTACTTCGCACGATACGCATCGAAGTCGTAGTCGAGCAGGATCGGAATCTCGCCGGACAGCACGCGTGCATACGCAGTCTGTTTCGGCACGATCGGCGCATTCGCCTTCAGCTTGCGGAACCAGTCGAGGGCCGGCTTGAAGTTGTCGAGGCTGCCGCCCAACGCCTGGTTGACGGCGACCGCGCCGGCATAACCGACGAAGGCGCTCGACGGATCGAGATAACCGACCATGCCCTTGTATTCGGGCTTCAGCAGATCGGCCCACGAACGCGGCACCGGCTTGCCGTCGAGCGCGTCCTTGTTCACGAAGAAGCCGAGCGTGCCCGAGTGAATCGCGAACCAGTAGCCTTGCGGATCCTTCAGGTTCGCGGGAATGTCGTTCCAGTGCGCGGGCTTGTACGGCGCGATCACGCCCTTGTCCTTCGCCTGGAAGGCCGACGACACGCCGAGGTAGACGACGTCGGCGACCGGGCTCTTCTGTTCGGCGATCAGCTGCGCGATCGACTGGCCCGAATTCTTGTTGTCGAACGGCACGCGGATGCCGGTCTTCTGCTTGATCGCCGCGATCTGCGCGGCCCAGTCGGCCCATTCGGGCGGGCAGTTGTAGCAGATCGCCGTTTCGTCGGCGTGGGCGGCGGGCGCGCCGGCGACGAGCGCGGCAAGGGCGAGCGGCGCGGCAAGCGCGCGCAGCAGCGAGGTCAGGCGAAAGGACACGGTGGGTCTCCGGGCGAGTGGGTGGTGCGCTGGGGTGGTGGGGTGGTCGGGGGCGGCCTGCGTTCAGGCCTGGCGCCATTGCAGATCGGTGGACGGCGGTGCGACCGTCGCGCCGTCGCGCACCGCATGCGGCAGGATCAGCGACGTGCGCTCGAGCGTCGCGCCGCCGATGCATTCGACGAGACGCCGCCACGCGTGACGGCCGATGTCGCGGTTCGGCGTCGCCACGCTCGCGAGCGGCGGCGCGAGCAGTTCGCCGATCGCGATCCCGTCGAAGCCGAGTACCGACAGGTCGTCGGGAATCGAGAAGCCGGCGCGGCGCAGGCCGCGCATTACGACCATCGCGAGCAGGTCGTTGCTGCAGAAGAGGGCGGTCGGGCGTGTGGCGTGCGCGGTGAGATGCGCGAGCACGGCTTCGGGCAGCTCGGGTGCGTTGAAGTCGACCTCGACCGGCGGCAGCGTGGCCATGCCACTTTCCTGGAGGGCCTGCGCATAGCCGAGATGACGCTGGCGCGCGCGATCCGACGCGGCGAGCGAACCGGCCAGCATCAGCACGCGGCGGTGGCCGCGCGCGATCAGCAGCCGCACGCCGTCGTAGGCGGCACGGCGGTTGTCGACCGACACCGACGGGCGGCGTTGCGTGTCGTTGTGCATCAGCACGTAGTGCGGGCCGTCGCGGTCGAGCATGTCGAGCATGTCGAGCAGCGGGTGCGTGTCCGCGTCGGCGACGGTGAGGATCAGCCCTTCGACGCGCTGCTCGCGCAGCGTCTCGATCGCATGGCGTTCGCGCGCGGCGTCGTACTCGGTCGTCATCACGATCAGCTTGAAGCCGGCCGCGGTCGCGAGCGCGTCGATGCCTTGCAGGCAGTCGGCGAACACGGGGTTCGACAGCGTCGGCACGACGACGCCGACGAGTCGCGTGCGTTCGCCGCGCAGTTGCCGGCCGAGCGGGCTCGGGCGGAACTGCAGCGTATCGATCGCGGTGCGGATCGTCTGCAGCGTGGCGGGGCTGACGGTATGCGGGGCGTTGATCGCGCGCGAGACGGTGGCGATCGAGAAGCCCGCGAGGGCAGCGACGTCCTTGATGGTCGAGGTCATGAAATAACGCGATGTAAACGTTTTCGGCGAGGGAATTATCGAAAACGTTTGTGACTTCGCGATGACGCACGCGACGCTTGTTTCGCAAAAAAGCACGATACAAACGTCAGACGGTTGGGGCCGTCGGACGACGCGGGCTCGATTGTAGCGGGGAGGGCGCGGCGCGCGACGAAACCGGCGGCCCTGTCGTAGCGACGGCGAGCGGGCGGGAGTGCCTCCGCGCGACGGCGGCCGGTGTCGCGATGCGGTGCGGCAGAATAAGGGAACGCATGCGCAAGCAATGGTAGAATCGCGTCCGCCCTCTTGCCGGGGTGATGAAATTGGTAAACATAGCGGACTTAAACGATTGAGTGCCCGGCCGGAAACGGTCGGTGCAGAACCCTTCAAATTCGGCGAAACCCCTGATGCGCGCATCGAGGCAACGCCGAGCCAAGCCTCGCGGCATCCGCGAGGAAGGTGTAGAGACTAGACGGGGGGCGCCTAAGGCGCACGGGCAGCGGTCACGCCCGCGCGCGACGGTGAAGGCATAGTCCAGCGCACGAACGGCTTCGCTTACGCGACGTCGGCTTTGAAAGAAGCAGTGTGACGAAAATCCGCCGCCTTAACTGGCTTGCCGGTTCGAGTCCGGTCCCCGGCACCAAAAAACGTTCTAGTTGATTCCGAGGAAGCCCTGAAACCCGCCAAAAATCAAGCTTTGGCGGGTTTTTTGTTTCCAAGCTGTTCCGCTTCGAGCGATTGAAATCCGGGGGTATTTGGGGGTATGTTTGGGGGGGTGTGCTACCATTTTCACACGTTCTTCATGAGATACCCCCTATGCCGCTAACCGATACAGCCATCCGGAATGCCAAGCCCGGGGCACGGCCGCAGAAGCTGTTCGATGGCGGTGGTTTATTCTTGCTTGTTACGTCAGTAGGGCAGCGTTACTGGCGACTCAAATATCGCTTTGCCGGAAAGGAAAAATTGTTGGCGCTCGGCGTCTATCCAGATGTGACTCTGGCCGTTGCGCGAGAAAAAAGGGATGCAGCCCGCAAAAAGCTGGCAGTGGGAATCGATCCCGGCGAAGCGAAGCGTGTAGAGAAGCGAGCGGCTCGCCTTGCGGCGAGCAACTCCTTCGAGGTAGTCGCGCAAGGATGGATGGACGAGCGGAAAACGGTCGTGGAGATCGGTCAGTACGAGAAGACGCTTGCACGATTCAAGAGCGACGTATTTCCGTGGCTCGGCCGAAGGCCGATAGCGGAGATTGATGCGCCAGAGATTCTCGCAGTGCTGAAACGGATCGACGGTCGCGGGGCACGGTTTACTGCCCACCGGGTTCGTAGCGAAATCAGCCGCGTTTTTCGTTACGGCATCAAGGAAGGTTACTGCAAAACCGATCCCGCCCGCGATTTGGTAGATGCAATACCGCCTGCGCAGACAACTCATTTTGCGGCGATTACTGAACCGGCCAAAGTTGGGGAAATGCTTCGGGCGTTTGACGGGTTCTCCGGTACATTCCCGGTGCAATGCGCGCTCAGACTTGCGCCCATGTTGTTCGTACGGCCCGGCGAGTTGCGGCAGGCCGAGTGGTCACAGTTCGATCTAGATAAAGGTGAATGGCGTTATCTCGTGACTAAGACAAGGACCGAGCATTTGGTGCCACTTGCCACCCAAGCCGTCGCAATCTTGCGGGAATTGCACGCGCTAACAGGGACATGGCGTTTTGTGTTTCCGGGTGCGCGAACAAAGGACCGTCCGATGAGTGATGCGGCAATCAATGCGGCGTTGCGCCGGCTTGGCTACGACACACGCACCGAAATTACGGGCCACGGATTCCGGGCGATGGCTCGCACGATTCTGCATGAGGAACTGGAGCAGAAACCGGAAGTCATCGAGCATCAGCTTGCCCACGTTGTATCAGATAACCTGGGTTCCGCCTACAACCGGACCAAGTTTCTCCGAGAGCGTCGTGCAATGATGCAACAATGGGCGGACTACTTGGAGCAATTGAAGGACGGTGCGCAGACAATTCCGATTGATGCCGCATTGGGATAACGCTGTTTCAGCGCAAGTTGTTCCGCAAGCCAGTACTCGACGGCGAGCGTGCCGGCAATACCGTGAAAGTGCATCGGTATCCGATCGCGGACATGTCGCGGCTGCTCATCTGATTGTTGGCGCTTGACGATTTCCTGCGCATATCCTCATTGGCGCAACAGGTGCGGAGCGGTCACATCGACGTCTTCTTATTGGTGTGCGGTAAAGAGCACCGCTTTCATATGGGCACGATCTATGGCACCAGACCAACCGCCGAAAAGACGGCAGCTTCCCAGCGGCCACGAGGAATCCGCCTATAAGGGTTATGAAAAATGGCCTCTTCATCGATGGGCATGGGAATTTTTGTGCCGCAACGAGGAATTTATTGCGGCTTGTCGTACGCCGGCTCGGACACCGGGTGAAGAACTTTCGACGCGAACGCGCATCGCGCGTCAATTTCACCTGAAGAAGTTCAAGCATTGCGACGAACCTTATCAGGTCGGCGCGAAGCCCGCGTTCAATGTCATAGGGATATGGCGTTGCACGGAACGGCAGCGAGGAATTTATTGCGAGGACGTATCGATACGTCAGGGGGAAGTTCTCATCCGCTTCAACCCCGAGGCCGCGCTGTATAGCAGTAACGCCCTTACGGCACAGCTTCTGATGGCAGAGAAGACTCTGAAAGAGCACGCGCGCATGCTTGCTCGTTTGCAAAATACCGGGCTACCGAGAAACAAAGCTAGGATCGGCACGGTAGGCGAGCGAATTCGTTGGCTTCGTATGCTGGACGCCAAGCGTCACGCGCAGTCAGCCGAGGCGCGATCTCAAGGCGACGCATGGTCGCAGCCGGAAATTTATCGAAATCTATTTCCTGCCGTCGCGAAGAGGCTGGAACGCGACGAACTCCGTGCCAAGTTCAAGAACGCTTTCCGAACGGCAGAGAAATGCACTCAGCATACCTACCTTGAAATGGTACTCGCCGGGCAGATAGAGAATGCCAGCCGCCATGTCAGGGTTGGCGAAGCTGCCGAGCTGTAGCTTTCTGCACTCGAACCGATACAACGTCTTTTCGTCTCCCACGTTGGCTTGTCCGCTGTGGGAGGGCTCACGAGTCCCACCCGACTCGTGAACCATGTTGCACGAGTCATCTTCCAATACTGCTCCTTACAGCATCTGCGTCGTCATGGTCTTATGTTCATGCAGGATTTCACTGCACATACATGGGAGATTTGAGATGTACGCAAAGAGTCACCAAGGTGGTCCGTCGGCGGTAGGGAGTTTCAACTTGCCGGTAGACGGGAAGGCAAGCGCACTGGTCGTGTTCCTCCGCCGCAAGGTGGTCGAGAACCGCACGGGGCTGTCCCGTTCGTCGCTCTACGCCGCTATCGCCAAGAACGAGTTCCCGAAGCCGGTCCCGATCGGTGCAAAGTCGGTTGCGTGGATCGAGGCTGAAGTCGCGGCGTGGATGCACGCGAAGATCAGCCTGCGTACGTAACTGACAGTCTGGCAGAGAGAGCGGCAAAAGGTGTTGCCCGCTCTCGTCTTTCCGCTGTCGTGTAATTACATACTCTATATACCCATTACGACATCAATTGTAAATGTATAGGCTTCCTATTTAATATAAGGAGTTGCTATGCCTCTCTCCAACACCAAGCGTGGTGTAGGACCGCCACACGACGGATCGTCCCGCGTCGGCCTCGGTGCTAATACGCAACCGCAGGTTGTGTTGCAGCAGGTGCATGCCTGATGAAAACTCGTCCGAGTCAATTTGTCAGTCCACCCCTGAAAGCGACTACCAAGACGCTCGCGCAGATCGGCATGGCGTTCCGACCGGCTGACTGCGTGAACGTCGATACGGTCGAGTTCACGGTTAGCGGCATCGAGTGGGACGTGTCCAATCAGACACGCTGCTTGGTTAGCAACGCCGATGGCGAGGTCCTTTTCAACAGCACGAATCGCTTGCCGGTAACCGGCAAGTACGGCATGCATAACTTGCAGGTTCGATACAACCCGATCACCAAGACGTTGCGCGTGGAGGGCTCACTGTTCGGGTTTATCCTCGGCCAGAACGTGTTCACTTCGCAGCGTCTCGCGAAGGGTTTGGCGTGGGTGATCTCGTATCTCAAGAAGAAGCTGGGGTTTTCGTTTGCCGTGCCGATGCAGAAACTGATCGACGAGCATGTGACGTTGCACCGCGTCGATCTGGCCGTGAATCTGCAGTTCGGCTCGGGTCGTTTCGTGAAGACGTGTTTGCGTCAGATCGCCCGGCAACTGATCGAACAGGATTGCATGGTGAGGAAGGCGTTCACCTCGGTCTACTGGACGCCGCAGAACAGCCGCTACTACAGCATTATCTTTTACGACAAGGGCGAAGACGTACGCCGTAAATACCTCCCCAAAGCGAAGCGCACGGGCGACAGGGAGCAGACGTTTTTCGAAGCCCGGTGCAACGAGTGCGATGGTCTGCTGCGCATTGAAGTTCGCTTGCGGAGTGCGGAATTGAAGAAGCGCGGATTGCAGAATGTTAAGGCATGGAGTGGCGATGCGCCGAAGGAAATCTTCAACCGCTACTACCGGAACGTCCCAGTCCTCAACGTCGTGTCGTCGGGGATGACCCGTGCCGACTTCGATGGCGTGCCGGATCGCCTTCGACCCGTCGTCGCGCTGCACAAGCTGAACGCGCCGATGGAACTGGTGTATTCCGAGCGCACTATGGCTCGGCATCGCGCGACGTTCCGCAAGCAGAAGATCGACCTGAAGTCCCCCGCGCGCGCCAAAGTTGTGCCGCTGGCGAAAGTGCTGACCGCTTCGCGTATCAAACCGACACCGACGCGGTTGATCGATGCACGGTTCGCACCGCTGCCCTGTGAAGCAAGCGCATTGCCGTCTCCCGTAAAGGGGCGTGTGTCTAGGATCGCGTAGAACTGCACGAACAGGCATGACGCAATTTTCAACTACGGCCCGCGCTATCACGAGGCAGCGTGGGCCGCAAATGGAACACCAAACAATATGAACCTTACTGACGTTGAAAGTGTGGCGCTCAACGTGCCCCCTGACGTGTGGAAGTTGCCGTGCTCGGAAATGAGGTACATCGCCAAAGTAGTCAATGCGGACGGCGGCCACCCCGCGTACCTGGTTGAAATCAAGGGCGCGGGTGACGCCTGGAAGGAGATCGAGATTCCGGTCACCTTGATCCTGAGCCCGATGCAGCTTGCGCGTCACCTGATCGAACACGGTGTCGATCTGCACTCGAACGATGCGCCGAAGCACGTCGCGGATTTCCTGCGCACCTGCCGCGGCGGCACGACGATTCTGCGTGTAGAGCGCGACGGATGGATCGACCACGGCCAAGAGCTGAGCTACGTTTTCGGCAACGAACGTTTTTCCGATCGTGTCGAGCGCGTAGTCCGCGTTCAGGCGAGCGTGCGCGTATCGGCGGGTACGCTCGCGGACTGGAACGCTGTGACAGCCCTGTGCAGAGGCAATGCACTCATGATCGTCGCACTTTGCTTCGCCTTCGCGTCGGCGCTCCTGAAGCTGTTCGGTCAGAGCGGCGTTTGCGTGAATCTGGTCGGCAGCTCCAGCACTGGAAAATCGACAATCCTGCGCCTCGTGCAAGCACTGACTGGTTCTCCGGAGTTCCTTGCTAACTGGGAAGCGACCGCGAACGGTTTGGAAGCGTACGCGGCGCAGCACAAGGACTTGCCGCTCATCATTGACGAACTGGGCCAGTCAGATATCGCGTCTTTCGGGCAGTCGATGTATCGTTTGACGAACGGAAGCGGCAGACTGCGCGCGAAGACGAACGGCGGTCTTGCGGACCAGGCTCAGTTGTCAACCGTGATTATCTCGGCGGGCGAAGAAAGCCCGGCTGAGCGTATTCGTCGTAGCGGCGAGCAAGTTGTGGCTGGTCAACTCGCACGCTTCGTTACGCTACCGATCAGAAGCGAGCACGGTGCGTTCGACAACCTGCACGGTGAAAGGAACGGCGCGGCGTTCTCGGCAGTGGTTCGGTCGAAACTGCGTGAAGTACATGGGGTCGCATGGCGGTCGTTCGGCCAGTACGTGGCTGCGAACATTCCGGCGGTTCGTCAAAGGCGCGAAGACTACTATGCCGGTCTGAAGGAGGCCATTAGCGAGGGCTGCAACGTCGATGCTGCAGACGGTGTTCAGGAGCGCGTGCTTGAGCACTTCGCGTTTGCAGCCATTGCGGGCTTCGTTGCTATCGATGCGGGCGCGGTTGGCGTTACAACGGGGGACGTCGCCTCCGCCATGTGCTCCTGTTTCGCCGACTGGTTGCGGCAATATCGCGCGGACACGCATGCGCCGGAAGACGAAATTGCAGAGGCAGTACGCGACCTCGTGTTGAAACACCGGAATCGCTTGCCGCCGTACTCGGCGTTTTGCGATGCCGATCGCGACACGCAGATCGGGTTCACGCATACAGCAAAGGGCATCGATCTGGTGCTGCTGCTCCCCGATGCCTTGCGTAAGATCAACGAGAAGTACGGCAAGAAGGCGGCAAAGAATGCTCTGGTTCGCAAGGGGCTGCTGATCCTCGGGTTAGAAGGCAGGCCAACGAATCAGTTCGTCGTGCCCAATCATCCCAACGTGAAGCCAAGCACGTATGCGTTGCATAAGGATGCAATTTTTTGTAGAGTAGGCGCGATTAGGCCGCAGTATGATGCTGCGGCCTCCGATCTACAAATCTGCAAATCTACGTAGCCTTGAACTAAATGACGGAACGGAGGCTTCGATGGCGATCAGCATGAGGTCTTCGGAGACGATCAACCTGTATATGAACGTGTTCACGACTGGCTGCGGAGACGGTTCGGTACTACGCCATGCGCCATCATGAGGCGGCCGATTTCAAATACGGCAGCAATGCGTGGATTGCTGACTGGAGCGATTCTGCGGCCAGTCGCAACCTCATGATAGTGCCGTCCATCACAGTGGACCCTGTCCAACATGGCGGACATGTCATAGACGGCTTCCGGTACCAGCTCACCTTCACCTGACACAATTCCCGCTGTCAGTGAATGATTGCCGCCTGCGACAAACGCAATGCCCCACGGCAGCCAGAGCAACACACAGTGGTTGTTGAAATCCTGTTCCCATGGACCTGCCGCTTTGCCGGTGCCGATTGATGAGAGCGTATTTGCAATGCGCTGACGATTCCACGGCCAAGGGAGCACAACGTCTGTCGACAGCCGTATGCGAAACTGCTCATTGGGTAGCTCGCGCTCGTAAAGTTCACCGGTTCGAAAATTATTGTCGGTGAAGAAAAATGTCGGGCCTTCAATGTCAGCCGGTGCCTCATGCTCGGCATTCTCCGCGACACCAAGCATTGCCTCAGCCTGAATTGGTCGGAGAATCAATTTGACAAGATCGTATAGCGCGTCCGGATTTTTATCTGCGACAGCATGGGCCATGTCGATAATATTTTCGAAGGGCGTTTTGCGCTTTATGCGCTTACGGGGCCTGAGTTGCCGAAGTATTTTGAAACGCCAGCGTTCCAAGAGGCTCATTCCAATGGTTTGTGGGTCCACCACCTTCAAATCGCCCAGATTTCCCGACATCGTTGTTCCTTCTTTCTTTGTCCCTATGAGGCCCCGAACTTGATGGAGGCGCCGTCGCTGCGATGGCACAGGCGCCTCGATTATCGATCAACTGGACTGCATCTACCCTTATGTCAGTTGTCGCGAGGGGTGCCCCTATGTGTTTCGTCAAGCGTTAGAGGCTGACTCGGGTTGGTAAATGGGGCCGTCGCGCAGCATGGCGAACAGAACGTCGCAGCGTCGCTGTGGGAGCACGATGAGCGCTTGGTTGTGGCGCTTAGGTGTATAGCTTTTCGAAGGTCCTTGCTTCTGCGGGCGCGCGAGTGGTACTCCGGACGTTTGCCCTATTGATGACATGTCAACCGGCGAGTGACATGCCGCAGCATATTCGCGCTGGCATATCACGATTTGCGCGCTTGAAATGAAAACTTGAGTGCGCCGATTGCTTTAAGCTTGGCCTCGATGGCTGCGTGAAACTTTGGGTCCGATTCACGGTGATCCACCATTACCTGCTGAATGTGCCGGGCGGTCGTTATACGCCCGGCAAAATTCCAGAGGTCTTGGTTTTCGACGGTTAGTTCTGTGCTTTTGACTCGTTCGACGACCTTGCTCAATGCCTCCTGATAAGCTTGACCGATCAACTTCATCGCTTCGCTGAAGGTTCCCCAGAACAGCAAGGAATCACCGTTCCATAAACCCGAGTTGCGCATGTACCAGTCATCAAGCGACGGAAGTTCGTCGTTCGAGAGGCCGACTTCGAGGCGCAAACGAAGGGCATGACGATAGAAAAGGCGAAAATCTCCGTCCTCTGCTTCTGCTAGTTCAGACCATGCATCGTAGTGGTCAACATCGGATTTGAGCCTTTCGTACATGGCATGGAACGGAGGAATCTCTCGCAACATTGCATCACCGGCGCGAGCTGTGAACCAAGAATCGAGGTAAGCACGAAGGGGTGAGAGACCGTGCCGAAGGTCATTCGATTCATCGAATTTAACGGAAAATGAAGATGCTCCCGGTCTAGGGTGATGTGCCAGCGCAGGGGTCCAGTAAGCGGTTCCAGAGGAGGTGTCAACGTGGAACAAAATTGTAATAGTTGGGGTCGCTTTCCATAGGTTGTACGTCGAAGTTTTGACGGACACTGACGACTCGCCATCCTTAAACGTGATCATCTTGCTAGATTTGACCTGACATTTCGCGATGCGCCCGGTGACCTTGTTGCGTTCAACAATTTCGATTTCGCCGTCAATGCCAAAATCGTCGTCCCCGGCTTGACGTCGAAAAATCCAACCCTCTTTCTCGAAGATGACCTGAAGCTGGCTTACACCTAGGCGGCCCGTTTGATTATTTTCGTCGGAAGTAGGAAGGTTAGAGTCCATAGGGAGGTATGTAAAGAGTTCGAATAACGTTGCATCGCTGCTCGCTTCCATTGCGCGGTAGCGAACGCGCCACTGGCGATATTTCAGTGCTTGTGCAGGCCAAGCTTGTCGAAGAGTACTCTATTCCGTCGTTTGGCATCTCGAAGTAGCTTATCGTACGAGATGATCTCGATCGAGCCATTCCCACCGGGCAGGGTGTAGAAGTACCCTTCGTTGTCAGCGGTCCTGTGGTAACGCATAGCGACCTGCCGTTGCAGCGTCGGGGTCAAATCGGCTATGAGGTAACCCGTATATCTCAAGCGTTTGGGATTTATCGGTCGGCCGTCGATGTCCTTAACCCCGCCTTGGTCGATCTCTACGAAACGCTGGATGATTTGGTCGGCAGGGTCTTTGTCATAGTTGTCCCGGCCTGGCCGTTTGAACTCGACGACTACGACTCCGCCACTGGGCAGATTGTCTGGTTCAGCAACTCCAATGGGGGTGTCGTAGAAGAACGCAAATATATCTGGCTCCTTCCCGGACGTCTGGCCTAGGCCGGGCACCTTGTTCAGTTTCTTGTCGGAAGTCAACAGCGTATGAAAGCACAGACGTTCGTCAATGAGCCAAAGATTTTGCTGGTCGAGAAAGATGTCTTTTGACGAAACGCCCATTGGGAAGATCATTTTGTGCAATACCTTCTCGAAGGGGTACTTCTCGTCGTTTTGTACTCGCTTAAGGCTTTGATCAACCAAGTCCAGGATTGTGCGCCGATGCGCAACATAGTCGGCCAGTTTAGCTTTGCCAACATCATTCATTTCTTCCATCAGGCCTTTGATGCGCTCCTGATACGCATCAAACGATTCCTTTTCGATAAGCGCCGCGACATGGCGCTCCTCGACCCGAATACTGTCTTCAATTTCGCGGCGAATATGAAGCAGGGCTTCGTCAAGTTGTTCATCCTTGAGGCCAGGCTGCACTCGCTGCTCAAGGATCGGACGATATTTTTCATGAGTGAGAACTCGGTACTCAGGTGCTCGCTCAACGAAGCGACCGATTTGAGCGATCTTCTCCTCGTTGGTAACCTTGAGATCGGCGGCAAGGACAGACCGTAGCGCTGCCGCAAGTCCTTTGTTAAGCGCCTGACGCGAAACCCGGGTTTCCTCAAGTTCGGGCTCTTCCTCGGATTGAAATGCAATCTTTGTACGTTCCTGATTGGCGTGGTCGTCGAGATACTCCCCCGTCACAAGCACTATCAGTGTGTAGGCTTCCTGCGCGTCGTCCACCAGTCGCTCCGGAAGTTCGGGGAGCAGATCGCGCAACTTGTACGTCATCACGTCGCGGCCGTTCGCGCACAAGTGATAGTCGTGACGCGAGCGACCGTCACGGTGTCGGAATGCTTGGAGCGCGAACGTGTGTCCATGCACGTCAAAGAAACGATCTTCGATGTGCGGCTGCACGGTGGACTGGAAAAGCTTATGGAGGTCAATTGGTTCGTGCCTGGGAGCTTCAAGCGTCATGCGGGGGCAAGAGCGCGCAGCAAAGCGAATGAGAAAATGTGCAACGATATGTGCGGCAAGTATCGCGGGATCGGTCGGCCACGCCGCGCGGTATCGGTCTGCTAAACCGCGCACACGAACCGTCGTGCCAGTCGGAGCGCTGGTCGGGGTGACCTTGTCCGCCCCATTAAGCTCTTCTGTGATCGAGAAACTGAAGTTGCGTGCGAAATGCTTGCCGTCGCGCTCGTAGACGCTACGTATTTCGCAATGGTTGAAGACCTTGAGGAAGGTGAACCTGCCGACGCCCTTGCCGCCGAGCTTAACCTTCGAGAGTGTGTATGCCTCTCCGAAAGAAGCGATGTTGAGTTCATTGAACCCGACGCCATCATCAACTACGTCGAAGCCGTCCGTAATCAGCGTGTCGTCACCGCCTTTCTGAGCAAGGTCGTCGGACGGGAGCAGCTTGATTTTAATTGAACCGGCTGCAGAGCTGCCATGCTTATCCTCGATAGCGTCCATCGCGTTCGATACCGCCTCAAAGAGCGGCATGAGACCGCGCGACGGCGCTAAATCGAGTCTATCGACAAGTCCCCGGATGTTGGTAAGCATGGCATCCCTCGTTCTGTATTTTTTGTCGCACTGGTACGAGTCACCTCGTCACGGAATCTCGATTCTAATGCACGCTTGAGCATTTGCACCGACCGGCTTGCATGTCGGAAACTTGACGGAGCGGGGCATCCCGTCATGTTCAATTGCCGTCCGCGCACGCTCGCTTGACCGTCGCAGTGCCGACCCCGAAGTGCTCTGCCGTCCCTCGAATGCTCGCGCCGTTCTCAGCGCGCCACTCCTTGATCGCTGCGTAGTCGTTCGACCGCGCTCGCCCCTTGTACTTTCCATCGGCCTTGGCAATTGCGATGCCCCGACGCTGCATCTCGGCGCGGTTCAGGTAGTCGGCTTCGCCCTGCGCGGCCATGAATGCAAGGATCGCGTCGCGCGTTGCTTTCTCGATGGGGTCCTTTGCTTTCCCATCGAACACCATCCCGTTGAGGGTGCATTCGACACGCACGCCCAGTTGCATGAGTCGGCGCATGGTCGCGTGTAGCTCGTCGTAGCGGCGGCTGATCCGGTCCAGCCAGCGCACGATGAGAATGCCTCCGTGACGCAGATCGTGTTCGGCTCTGCCCCACTGTTCCCGTGCGTCAGGAGCCACGTGATAGCCGCTCACGCCCTCGTCAATGAAAACGTCCTTGTCCTGCACGCCGTGGGCTCTGGCGTCCTCGTACTGGCTCGCGGATGACTGGCCGTCCGTGGTGGAAATTCGCCCGTAGTAGAGTTTGCGCATGATATTTAGGTGGATCGTTTAAATTGATGGATCAATTTTAGCATGGATCAAACAACCGGTTGACCCTATTGATCCACGTCCAGATGATCCGGTGCATGGCCCGCTATGGTACCCAAGTGATCCATATTTATGAATGGCGTGCGCGCTGGTGTTTATGCGTGCTGCTCCCGTCGACTCTGCGAGTTGCGGTAGGCTACGGCATTCGATATCAGACTTTGTTCGATGTCATTTTCGACCAAACGGAGACTAAACTGAGGTTCCTACCTGACGGGCCGTCGATCCCAAATGAGCTGCTAAGCCTCAGGGATAAAGGCGAAGTAGTATTTTTTTGTGGCGCTGGTGTTTCTATGCCAGTTGGCTTACCGAGTTTTTTCAAACTTACGAAGTGCGTCATGACCCGTCTGGGTGTATCCCCAGCGTCAAAAATTGGCAAGCTCATGGCGCCTGCAATGGAGAAAAACGACCCGGATCTGGCGCCGCCGTTGGATCAAGTATTTGGCCTTCTTCATAGAGAGTATTCCCGTCCGAGGGTCGAGCGGGAGGTCAATTGGCTATTGAAGATACCAAAGGCAGCAAATCCGACTAAGCATGAAGCTATCCTCCGTCTCTCTGCCGATGCTTCCGGTACTCCGCTAGTAGTGACGACAAACTTCGATCTGATGTTTGAGCGGGCGAATAGACAGCTGCGTCGGTGGACGCCACCGTTGTTGCCACCGATGACGGCCATGGAGGTGCCGACGGGGATTGTTTATCTTCACGGCCGTTTGCGGCAGCAGAGCGACGATGGTCAGAATCTCGTGCTGAGTTCGGCCGACTTCGGCCGTGCGTATCTAGCAGACGGCTGGGCGACGACATTTATGCGTCAGTTGCTTGAGCAGCGGGTGGTTGTTCTATTGGGATACTCAGCAAGTGATCCCCCGGTTCGTTATCTCCTCGAAGGTTTGTCCGCAAGCAATTCCGCGAAATTGCGCACAATCTATGCGTTCGACCGAGGGGAGCCGCAGACCGTGCGCGCGAAGTGGCACGAATTGGGCGTAACCGGTATAGCCTTTCGGCAGTTTGATGACTTATGGACAACGCTCGAAGCTTGGTCTGTTCGAGCAATCAACAAGGACTCGTGGACTGCAAGTGTTCTCGCGCATGCGCACACATCGCCACGGTCGTTGCTTCCACATCAGCGTGGTCAGGTTGTTGCGTTGGTCGAAACTCGAGAAGGCGCGAAAGCGTTCGCTGACGCTGAGCCCCCACCTCCAGCAGAATGGCTGTGTGTTTTTGATAAATTCTCGCGATATGGACGTCCAGAAAAGAATGGCTGGTCGAATGATGCAGCAGAGATCAATCCGCACGTAGAGTTTGGACTGGATGATGATCCACCTCGTCCTCCAGCGAATGGCCGGTCTACGGACGTAGGCGGTGTCGATCTGATCGGAACATTGGCCACTGATGACGATGGTCAGAACTACATGCGGCTCGCTGGGATGCGATCCTCTCCCGGTGCCGTGGATTCGAAGCGTCTCTGGTGGCTTGTCCGTTGGTTTGAGCGAGTCGCAGAACAACCTGCCGCTATTTGGTGGGCCGCGCGGCAGCGGAGTCTACATTCATCGCTCTTGGAGGCTGTGGATCGTCGATTGAATGGGCGCAATGGAGCCGTTTCAGCATTTGAAGGCGAATCTAGACATATTTGGGCGCTCATGTCCGAGTCGTTCGCTGAGTTGCCGGAAGATGTATGGGAGTTTTCATGGTATAGGCTTGCTGATCGAATTCGTACCGAGGGCTGGTCTACTTCCGTACTTCGCAAACTTGAAAAAATCGCGCAACCACGGCTTTCAGTGAAGGCTATGTCTGCCACCCGCCCGCCAGTACCACCGCCGATAGATGAATCGGTGGATATGGAGAGGCTTGTTCGATTTGAAGTTGTAACCGCGCAGCGACATGGAGCCGACATTAACGTCCCGGACCATCTCGTGCTTGCTGTTTTTCAGATTGTTCGGCGAATATTGCTCCGTTCAATAGACCTTCTGAACGAAATCATCGGATCGTTAGGTTATTTTAGGTTGCCTGCAATTGAACCTGATGCAAGACCGGGAGGGCATATCCGTCATCGTGAAGGTGTCGAGGCGGATTTCTTCTGGGCGGTTGAATTGTTTCAACGCTTGTGCGATCTTTATCCGAAAGACGCGCGTGATGAGGTGGTGACATGGCCCAAATCAGATAGGTATTTTTTTGACAAGCTGAAATTACATTTTTGGCGGAATCGAATCGTATTTGATGGTGAGTGTGTTGAGCAGGGGCTTAATGGATTATCTGATGAGGTGTTCTGGAATGCATATATGCGGCGGGAAGTGCTTCTGTTGCTCAGAGATCGATGGTGTGATGTTCGACCTGAGATCCGAAGGCGCATAGAGCAGAGGTTCATCGGCGGTCGGCAACCGTATGAGGGGGAGGCACCGGAGGACTATGAGCAGAGAGTTATTTTTGATGCCGGTACTTCTCTAGGATGGCTCGAACGGAATGGCTGCGAGTTATCGCGATCAGCCGTAAATATTCTCAGTGCTATCCGAAGAAGACCGGATTGGAGTGAGGATGCTGAGAAGGCTGCCGACCACGATTGGGATGGTAGAAGCGGTTGGGTTCAACGAAAGACGGACCCAGAGAATTTGCTGCACCTGCCATTGGCCGAAATTGTCCCGCAAGCTCTTAAATTGTCGCGACATGACAATTCAGATTTTGTCGAACACGCACCGTTCGCTGGACTTGTGTCGGCGCTGCCAGTCAAAGCACTCAGGGCTCTTTCGTTGTATGAACCAGGGGGCGACCATAGTGTATTTCTTTGGAAACAGTTGCTTTCCAATTGGCCGGATGCCGCGCCGAGAAAAGCACTTCTGATTTGTGCATGCAAGCTTGCTGACGCTCAGGAAGATTTATTTTTTAGAATTCGCTTTGAGGCTACATCATGGATTGAAAAATACTTGCCTCGCTTGTTTTCTTATCGAAAAAATGTCTTCTGGAGCCTATGGGACAGGGTGTTCGATAAGATTATTGCGATGGGGGGAGGGCAACGGAAAGTGCTATTCATGAGATAAGGCAGGGTGGGGAGGTGAAATCTTTTTCGAGGACGATGGATTTTGCCATAAATGCACCGGTAGGTCGTATGGTTGAGACGTTGTTTTCTACTTTGGGGGAGAAGAGCTACCAATTAAATGAGGGGCTCGATGCTGAACTGCTTGAAAGAATCTGCCGAGCGCTTACATCCCCTGGTGACGGGGCGCATCATGCGGCTACCTTGGTTGGCCGACGATTGAACTTCCTCTTTTATGTGGACAGCCGATGGGTAAAGCGCCGAATACTTCAACTTTTCTCTCGCAAGAACACATTGTCGAACGCAGTATGGGCAGGTTTAATTTGGGAGGCAAATGTGCCTTCGGCTGCGCTCTTTCATTTGTTGAAGAGTGATTTTGTAGCGCTTTTCTCGGAATCCAAAAGTCTGTTGTCAGATGAGGAGCTGGAAAGGAATGCGGTACATATGTTGATCGTCGCCAGATATTGGTGGACTAACGATAAGCGATATATTAATGCTGTAGAATGCCGCCGCATTCTACAGGAGATCAGTGATTTGGGACGGCAGTCTGCATTATGGATGGTTGGTCGGATCGTGGTGGATCAGTCGGCGTGGGAAACATTTGGTAAGTCATTTTTTGTATCGACTTGGCCGCAGGAAGTCGTATTGCAGTCTAGTGCTGTCACGGAAAGCATGATTCGTATGGCTCAGGATCTACCCAATCTCTTCAATAAGGTTGTAGAGGCTGTGCGAGACTACCTTACCCCAATTGAGCATCCGGACGTGGTGCTTTATGGCTTGCGAGAAAAGATGACAGACAATCTGTCACTCTCTAGAAGATGGCCAAAGCAGGTGCTTTTCTTGATAGACAGAATCATCGAACAGGCACCTAGCTATCCCCCTATGGGATTGCGGGAGCTACTGGATGAAATTGTCGAGGCTGCCCCTACTCTACGAACCGAAAAATCGTGGAGAAGACTACATAATTTATTGTCGGAATAGGGTGCTGTTAGCGCTTTGTATGTTTACTGGGGCGCGATGTAGATGGCTCGTGAAGCGGCCCGTCAACCACTCTGATTTCTCGTAGTAAATGACGCACTGAGTGGTTGACGACTCGACGATCGACAGGTCGGCGGGCGCTGATTTTGGTTGCGCTGGTGTGAAGGTCGGTAATTCGAATCTGCGATGAGTTTCGGCGGGTAGCGTCAAGAAGACAGTCAAGAATCGTCACGGCGCCTTTATCGTGGCGAGCGGACTTTGGTATGATCTTTGGAGACATCTTCCGCAATCACACTTTAGGTCGCCTGCGGCCTCTACGTGAAGGCGGAATTTAATATTTATGTTTGCAATTTGTAATTTTAATGTAACACATACGCAGTCCTGGCGTTTTGATGTCTAGTTACGGTCGGACGCGTTCTGTACGAAACGAGGTGACCGCATGAGCGGGGAAGTCTTGCTGAAGGTGCTGCGCGGCGGCTACGCGCAGTTCGATCGCATCGTGAAACTCGACACGCCGCTCGGCGACGACTGGCTCACGCCTCTGTACGTCAAAATCAACGCGCGGCTTGGGCGCAATTTCGAGGTGACTGTCGACGCCTCGTCCGTCATGGGCGACAAGATCAAGCTCAACGCCTTGATACTGCAGCCCGTCACGCTCTGGATTCGCCAGACCGACGGCGGCTATCTGCCGATCCATGGCTATGTGCAGAGGGCTCGCCGCCTTGGAAATGATGGGACCGTCTCGTATTTTCAGCTTCAGTTCTCTTCTTGGCTGAGTTTTTTGAAGCTCAGCAGCGATCGACGGGACTGGCAGGAAGCCGGCGGCTGGCAGATTCTCACCGACGTGTTCGACAAGCACCCGCAGGCTTCCGGCAACTATGGACAGGAACTGCGCGCGGCGATGCGTTCGTATTCGCACCGCGTGCAGTGGGAAACCGACTGGAATTTCGTGCACCGGAGTCTGGAGGAAGTCGGCGTGTTTTCGCGCTTCGATTTCGCGAAGGACGGCAAGTCGCACAAGGTCGTCATGATGGACGATCTCTATTTCGGGCCATCGCTGCCGAATTCGGAGATGAAGTTCAGCCATGCGGGTACCGACGAGGATTTCAACGGACTCACCCAGTTGAGCGAGCAGCAGGACGCACAAAGCGCGACGCTGACGCTCGGCACAGCCGACTACAAACGACCGGACCTGGACAAACAGACCAGTACGCCGGCGGCGGACCTCGAGGATTTACCCGGCCAAGGTGAAGACTATCTCTATACGGGCTCGCAGACCTGGGCTGAATCTGATGTCGGGCAACAGCAAGCTCGCGTCCGCACCGAGGAATGGGCCTCGCGAGCAAAGCGCTATTTCGCGATCGGCAGTCCGCGCTATGCCCTGCCTGGCTATTGGTTCAAAGTGTCGGGTCATCCCGTCCTAGATGCGTTGCCGGAGGAGGAGCGTGAGCTGTCGATCATTGCGAGCGACTGGCTGATTCAGAACAACTTGCCAGGATTGGACGCGCTCACGCGATTCCCGCGCAGCCTGCGCAGCGAGATCGAACAGGTCCAGGCGGCTGGGACTGGTACGACCGTGAGTCACCGCGATGGCGGTGTCGGTTTTTTTCACGTCGAGATCGAAGCGCAGCGCCGCAAAACGCCATTCCGCAGCCCGTTCGAGCATGAGAAGCCGGAGATGCACTTGCAGACGGCAATCGTCGTAACCGACAGCGACGAAGAAATCGTCACGGACGATGGCAATCGCGTACGGGTCCGGACGTCGAACAGTCGAAACGATCGCAATACGAAGTCCACGTCTTGGATTCGCGCGGCGATGCCGGACGCCGGCGCGAAGCGAGGCGGTTACTTTCCGTTGCGCAAAGATGATCAGGTGCTTCTCGGATTCGTAAATGGCGATTGCGATCGGCCGGTGATCATCTCGCGACTGCACGGGGGCGTGACGATGCCGGTATGGCATACGCACGGCTTGCTGTCTGGCTTCCGTTCCCGCGAGTATGGTGGCGACGGATTCAACCAACTCGTGCTGGATGACGCAAGCGGCCAGAACCGGGTCCACCTTTCCACGACGAGTTACGCGTCACACCTTCATCTTGGCTACCTGATCGAACAGTCCGATAACACGCGCGGCTCGTTCGTTGGCAGTGGCTTCGACCTCAAGTCGGAGGCACACGGAGCGATCCGGGCGGTTCAGGGGCTGTCGATCTCGACTCACGCGGCAGCGGTACAGCCGATGAACGTGTCGGCCGCGACCGATCAGCTCGCAGCTTCGGAGGCAGTATTCGAGACGGTCTCGCAGGCGAGCGAAACGAATCGGGCCGAGAGTCTGCAGGACGGCAGCGATGCGCTGAAAGCCTTTACCGAGATGACGCAGCACAGTGTCCCCGGCGCAACAAAAGGCGGTCGCACGGCTGGCGGCGGAACGGGGAGCGCCAGTGGCTTTGCGAAACCGGCGTTGCTGCTATCGAGCCCTGCGGGCGTTGGGCTGTCCAGCCAGCAATCGATTCATGCGTCGGCGAATCAACAGGTCAACTTGGTGGCGGGGAAGAACGTCAACCTCGCAGCTGGGAAGGCGCTCCTCGCGAGCGTGATGGACAAGATCAGCCTGTACGCTCAAAACCTCGGGATCAAAATCTTCGCGACCAAAGGTCCTATCGAAATCCAGGCTCAAAACGATGCGTTGACGATGCTGGCGCAGCAGGACGTCAAGATCGAGAGTGCGTCGGGACGGATGATTCTGCGCGCGGAAAAGGAACTGATTCTTAACGTCGGCGGATCGTATATCAAGATCACGCCTGACATGATCGAGAACGGGACGTCGGGCCAGATTCTCGAAAAATGTGCGTCGTGGGACAAGCCCGGTGCGTCGACCATGACGTTGCGCGACCCGCTGAACGGCACGCCGATTTCGAAGCATGGTGGCTACGCGGACGATTTCTCTGGTTGATCGAGATGCCCAGTTCCTGAAGCACGATAACGACTTACGATTCTAATTGCCATGACGGATAAGCACCCTCCTAAAAAGCAACCTCCGAAGACGCCTGAGCCGGATGCTAAGCCTGCGTACACGCCTCTCGCATGGAGCTATCCGTTTTCCCCTGCGGCCAAGGAAGGTGCGGCGTCGGATGCCGCAGACCCCATGACCTACATGAAGGCGCTTGCGAGCGCCGAAGATGGTTTTTATCCGCTGGGAACCAGCGGCATCTGGCACGGCGGCATTCACTTCGGACAGAAAACGGGTGAGGCCCTGAAACAGGACGAGGGCGTACGCGCGATCGCCACGGGCGACGTCGTTGCTTACCGACTCGACAAGGAATACCCCACGCTGACCTACCAGGACCAGCGTCACGCGTTGTACTCGCGGGGATTTGTGCTGATCCGCCATACTTTGCAATTGCCACCCGCACCGAAAAAGTCGGAACCCGCACCCGCCCCCTCAAATGCACCAGCCGGATCACCTGCCTCGGGGAGCAATGCAACGCCCCCTGCGCCAGCCCCCGCACCCGCGTCCTCCGGTCCACCTCCCGGTGAAACGCTGACGTTCTTCAGTTTGTACATGCATACGCTCGACTGGAAAACGTATAAAGCGGCGCTCGATCAGCCCAAAACGGAGAGTGCGGCCCCCAAGGCGCCGCAACTCAAGCCTCTTCCGTACTGGGAAGCCGACCGCTCATATCGAGCACTGAAGCCGAACAAGCAGGACCTTCCTAAACCGAAGCCGGTCGATCCGGGTGCGCTCGGTGACGATCCGTCGCAGCAGCAACAAGGCGCAGATGATGCGCTGCCGGAGCCTGTATTGGGTGTTCGGGTTCGCATTACTCCGAACGCCAAGCTCCTCGGATTGCTACCCGAGGGGACGGAACTCACCGTGAACGAGGCCGATAACGGTGGCCACAAGGGTTGGGCAAAGATCACGAAGATCATTAAAGGTGATCCGGTGGGCCCAGTCGTTGGTCAGTCGCCCGATGTACAACTGAAGTGGGGTTACGTTTTTGTTTCGGAACTGGAACTGATTCCCCAGTCCGGTCCTGTCGATCAGGTAGTCGTTCTTAAGAAGGCGTACCCTGTCAAGGCAGGAGACATCGTCGCGCATATCGGACAATACCAGCGCTACCGTGAAGCGAAGCCCACTCCTCCGCTACCCACTCGGCCGTTGCTGCATCTCGAAGTCTTTGCAGGCCCTGATCTTCCGGCGTTCATCGCCAAGAGCCAAGCACGCGTGAAGGAATTGCCGGATACAGACAAGCCGTTTCTGGAAGTGCTGGCGGGTGCAAAACTCGTGACGAAAGTACCTGATCCGGATTACACCCTCGAGCAGACGGGGTTGAAGCTGGTACCGGTCAGCGATTCGAAATCACGATGGATCAAGGTACAGCCCAAGATCGTTACGATGCCGGCCGCGCAGCCGGAGCCAGCCGCTCCGGCTGGCAAGGGGAAGAAGCACAAGGTGAAGCCAGCGAAAAAGCCGGATCCGACCGAGACGCCGACCGGTAGCCCGTTCTGGGTCGACAGCAGCCTAGGGTTGGTCAATCAAATGACGAAGGCGCCCGTCAAGGGCTGGAAAGACTTTCCACTGAAGGTTAGCCAGGCAGACGGGCCCGCAACGGACTTCCGCGACGTCTTCCGAGTGGTCGATCTCGACAAGCAGGGTCCGCAAAGCTCGGCACGAGAAGACAAGGACGCGAGCGGAAAAACGAAACGCTGGTGGAACGTGCTGGTCGGCACGAAAGACGGTGGAACCCGTCAAGGCTGGGTGCGCGAGCAGGACCATCCTAAAGTAAAGCTGTGTAGCCCGTGGGACTGGCCGGGGTTCGAGCTCGTCGACAACAGTTCGACCACAATGGTCGACATGTTCAAGCGTTATGTGTTCGTCGCTGGACTGGCTATGGGTGAGGATCAGGATAACTTCAAGCCGAGTGCGGACGCGTTGGCCACCAGTGACCTCATCCAGAAGCTCGAAAAAGCCATTGATGTCAATCACGATGGCAAGGTAACTGCCGCGGAATTGGCGGATGCACAGAAAACGACGTGGCTGGCCGAGGCGATCTCACACATAGTTGTGAAGAGCGAGAGCGAATGGGGCGGCAATATGGGGAAGTGGGAGGACATCACGCCTCATATGAAGCTCGTGCCGTGGAAATGGCAGAACGAGTTGGAGCGGATCAATAAGCTTCAATGGTGGGAAGAAGTTCAGTGCGTTGACACTAAGATTCTTCCGAAAGAGCCAAAGCCATGGCATTTTCACCCGATCGGGCTGATTGGGAATTTCACGGCATCAGGCTCATGCGATTGCATAAACGTCGATGAGTTTTGTAAGCGATATGCGGATCAGCATCCGACTGAGTTTGGCTGGTTCGAAGGCAGCAAACATGTGACATTACCACCAATGAATCCTCAGTCGGTCAAGAGCCTGCATGATCTCGTGACCGAAATGATGAAGCAATACCCCATCCATTTCAAGGAATGCAAGACAGAGTACCTGGCGTATATGCTAGCAACGGCTCGAATTGAATCATACGATTGGCATACTCAACACTTCTTCTCTCCGATATGCGAAGGCATTTCGTATGATGAGGCGGAGACAAATTACGGAGTCGGCCCCAACGCAACGGAGGCACACAAAAAACGGGCTATCGCCAACGGAAACACAGAGAAAGGCGATGGATATAAATATCGAGGCCGTGGACTGGTTCAACTTACGTGGAAAATTGGATACAATAAATTTAAAGAGATAGCCGGCGCCGACATTGTCGCAAATCCGGATGCTGTTTTGGATTTACCCGTCGCAGTTCGGATTATGATGATCGGGATGAGGGATGGAATGTTTAGAGGGGGAAATTCGCTCTCAACCCACCTCGATGGAGCCAAGCCTGACTACTATCATGCTCGCTACATTATTAATGGCGATAGTCCGGCTGGATCAGGGCATCCGGACAAAGCCGAGCAGTTTCAATTTTATGCAGAGAAGTTCGAAAAGCTTATCAGGGAAACCAAATGATCTCTAAGTTTATCTTCGGAGCATCGCTCGCTTTAACATTGACCTCAACTGCAATGGCGGGCAGTTATCAAATCCCTGGCCTCGACGTTTGTGATGCGAACTCATCTGCGAAGCATTGCGCCCTCCAGCTGGATGGCAATGGATATCTCGTCGATAGCGCTAGCGGTACACGCTTGTCTTCCGATCCCGATTTCAAGGGAGTCGTGAATGATGCTACGCTCTATGAAAGCAAGAAAAGTTTGGCTTTGGAATACAGCGATTCATCATCGTCAAAAAACTGGACCGTCCTGATCTTCTCCTACAAGAATGGCACGTTGCATGCCACGAATTACATCTCGCTCTCGAAGATGACGCTAGTGAATGGTGAGCGATGGGGTGGGCAAAGTTGTCGAGGCGATGTGGTCTTGCCCAGAGGAAAAACAATTCTGGCGAGTGCCTTTAACGCCTTATGCAATGGAAATGTAAGCAATAATTCACCAACCTCACCGAACACAGAGGCAATAAAAATTGCAAGCCAAACGGGGCTTGTTGTAACAGTGCCAATGTATGATGCTGATACAAGAGTTTGGTCGGTGGCAACGTACGCATTCCCATCCAACACTATGCCCGACGCAAGCGCATTACTCTGCCTTTCTGGTTGTAAAACTGATCCGGCACATCAGCGTTTGGGTGGTTGGATTGGAAAGGATTTTTGGATAGATGCGTCCCTGCCCGAAAGTGAGGCTGGCACAGTCGACGGAAGTTACATCTACCTGAAGAAAAAAACACCAATCTCCATTAAAGGATCGGTGGCGAATGGAAGTATAAACTTAACAGAATATTCAAGCTCAGGAAGCATGCCTGTTGCGACATTCACCGGAAAGAGGCTTGATAGCTCATATGTTGGAACCTGGGCATCAAATAACAAAAGATATAAATTCCTCCTGGGAACAATACTTTATTGATTATCCCGCCATGATTGATTTTATCCGCATCGGCGACGACACCGACCACGGCGGCAAGGTCGAAACGGGCTCTGCGACCATGCGATTCGACGGCCGCTATGTCGCCCGCAAGGGCGATCGCGTCTCGTGCCCCCAGCATCCCGATGTGTCGCCTAACCTCATAGAGGAAGGCGATCCGTCGATGACGGATGATGGTATCCCGATCGCACGGCACGGCCATCGCGCCACATGTGGCTGTCACCTTATCTCAAGTCTCGTTTGAGCCTGAGATCGAACTGGCGGCACTGCGTCGACACTATCGTCGGCCATGTATCGAATCCGCACTCGCAAATGTATAGCACCTAGTGCCCGGCACCTATGCCGGGCTGTGGTGTTGGGTAACACATGGTTTGTTATTGGTAACGAGCGCTGTTTTTAGTAAGCACGAGACCAGTACCGTCTGTGAACGCTCGGTGACGAGTGCCATGATGTCCTGTGAAGGACACGAATGACCAGTCGTGTCCACGATAGGAGTTGTGGACAGAGTGACTCAGACAGTCGAGATCCCGCCGAAACGGCAAACTCGCCGACATCCCACGGAATGGAAGCGGACCATCGTCGCGCTGACATTCGAGCCCGGCGCATCGGTCGCCCGTGTTGCTCGCGAGAACGGCATCAATGCCAATCAGGTGTGGGCATGGCGTCGCCTCCATGCGCAAGGCCTGCTAACGGACGATGCGATTCCAGACGCAATGCTGCCGGTTGTCGTCAACGAACCGTCTCAGCCGTCGATGGCGCTCGAGGTGCCGACTGCGACCGACAACATACCGTCCGGCTCGATCCAGATCCAGCATGGCAAGACGTCGATTCGCATCGAAGGCGCGCCAGACCCGGACGTGCTGCGTTCTGTTCTCGATCGCATTTTACGATGATCGGTCTGCCTCAAAACACGCGGATCTGGATCGCGGCGGGCGTCACCGATATGCGATGCGGCTTCAATTCGTTGGCCGCGAAGGTACAGACGGTGCTGGAGAAAGATCCGTTCTCTGGACACGTGTTCGTGTTCCGGGGCAAGCGCGGTGACCTGCTGAAGTGCTTGTATTGGAGCGACGGCGGGCTATGTTTATTGGCGAAGCGGCTCGAGAAGGGGCGTTTTGCGTGGCCGCGTGCTGACGCCGGCGTGGTCGCGCTCACAACCGCCCAACTGTCGCTCTTGCTCGAGGGTTTCGATTGGCGGCAGCCGGTCGAAGCCGCGCGCCCACGCAGCGCGCTGTAAACCATTGTTAACTGGTGCTCGCGTGATCATGGGCAGTCGTAAACTGTCCTCATGGAATCGACCTCGACCGCGCTGCCCGACGACATCGACGCTTTGAAAGCGTTGCTGCGTGAGCGCGACGCCCAGGTCGCCGAGCTGCGGCAGCAACTCTCGTCGCGCTCACTTGAGATCGAGCACCTAAAGCTCACGATCGCGAAACTGCGCCGCATGCAGTTCGGCCGTAAATCGGAGAAGCTGGATCGTCAGATCGAGCAGCTCGAATTGCGGCTGGAGGATCTGCAGGCCGACGAAGGCGCCGCCGATGTAGCAGCCGCTCCCGAGGCAAAGCGGCCGCGCCGCGAAGGTCCGAGCCGCAAGCCGCTACCCGAACATCTTGAACGCGAAGAGCGCGTCCATCTGCCCGCCGATGATGACTGCCCCGATTGCGGTGGACAGCTCAAGCCGTTGGGCGAAGACGTCGCGGAGCAACTCGAATACGTGCGTGCGCACTTCCGTGTGATCCGTCATCGCCGCCCGAAGCTGGCCTGCGCGCGCTGCGATCGCATCGTGCAGGCTGCGGCGCCGAGCCGCCCGATCGATCGGGGCATCCCGGGTCCGGCGCTGCTCGCCCACATCGCCGTGTCGAAGTTCGCGTACCACCTTCCGCTGCACCGCCAGGCGGTGATGTACGCGCGTGACGGCGTCGAGATCGATCCCGGCGCGATGGGCTACTGGATGGGCAGCATCACGGCGCTGCTCGCACCGTTGGTCGACGCCGTGCGCCGCTACACGCTGGCCTGCGGTAAGGTGCATGCGGACGACACTCCGCTGCCGGTGCTGGCGCCGGGCAACGGTCGAACGAAGACAGGACGTCTCTGGGTCTACGTGCGCGATGATCGGCCGAGCGGCTCCGACGAACCGCCGGCGGCCTGGTTCGCCTACACGTCAGATCGCCGCGGTGAGCATCCGCAGCGACATCTCGCTGACTTCACTGGTGTGCTGCAGGCCGATGCGTTCGCGGGCTATGCCGAGCTATATCTCGACGGGCGCGTCCAGGAAGCCGCATGTATGGCTCACGCGCGCCGGAAGATCCACGACCTGCATGCGGTGCGCCCCAACGCCGTGACGGAGGAGGCGCTGCGCCGGATCGGCGCGCTCTACAAGATCGAAGAGCAGATCCGCGGCAAGCCGCCCGACGAACGGCGCAGTGTGCGCCAAGCGCGGGCGGTGCCGCTGCTCGACGACATGAAGCGTTGGTTCGAAGCGACGCTCGCCAACCTCTCTGCAAAATCTGACACGACCAAGGCGATTCGGTACGCGCTGAATCGCTGGCCAGCGCTCGTCTACTACTGCAGCGATGGGTGTGCGGAGATCGACAACCTGATTGCCGAGCGAGCATTGCGAGCCGTCGCTCTCGGACGGCGGAACTATCTGTTCGCCGGCGCCGACTCCGGTGGCGAACGTGCCGCCGCGATGTATAGCCTGATTGGCACGGCGCGCTTAAACGGCCTCGATCCCGAGGCGTATCTCGCCTACGTGCTCGAGCGCATCGCCGACTATCCGGCTAACCGCGTCGACGAGCTGCTGCCGTGGAACGTGGCGCCGTCGCTGCCGCCTACTGCTCGCGTCGACCCCATCCGATAGCGTCGCAGAGCTCCGCAGTCAACAACCTGCACTACGGTACTGCTCGGGCGCTTACTGTTTTTATGGCAACCGGCAACGATCGCCTCTCGAAAATCCGTGACTACCTCGCAACAGCAGGATTCACGCTGATGGCCCGCGAGTGGCGCAACGTAGCGAGTCAGTATCGGTTTCGTTGCGAGAACGGTCACGCGTTGTCCCAGTCGGGAGCGAGTCTTTTGCGCCTCGTCCGAGGGGCGCGGGGCTCGCTACGATGCCGTCAATGCTGGGTCGAGCAGACGATGACTCGAATCCATGAGACTGCGGGCTCGGCTGGAGGCCAGTGCCTGAGTAAGCGGTATCGTGGAAAAAGCGCGCGCTACCGCTTCGTCTGTGCTGCAGGCCATAAGTTTGAGGCCACAGCCGCTTCGGTCTTGGCCGATCATTGGTGTGCAAAGTGCTCAACCGAACGACGAGCTGAGCGTCGTCGTGACCCTGAACCAGAATTAGTCCCGGTCGGAAGTGGAGATTTCCGGCTTGTGACCCTGAACCAGAATTAGTCCCGGTCGGAAGTGGAGATTTCCGGCTTGTGACCCTGAACCAGAATTAGTCCCGGTCGGAAGTGGAGATTTCCGGCTTGGTTGAGTTGTCAGGCGAGGCGGATTCCCTTGCCTGACGGGCGAATTCGGCGGGCGTCATCCACTGCAATGCAGAGTGGGGACGCACCTCGTTATAGTACGTGCGCCAGTCGTCGATTTTGCTCTGCGCGTCGGCCAATGACAAGAACCAATGCGCGTTCAGACATTCTTGCCGGAAGCGCCCGTTGAAGCTTTCGACCTTGGCGTTGTCAGTAGGCGTGCCCGGCCGGCTGAAATCCAGTTCGACGCCATGTTCATACGCCCAGCGATCCATTGCCTTCGAGATGAACTCGCTGCCGTTGTCGACCTTGATCGTGGCAGGGTGCCCGCGCATGGCGGTGATACGCGTCAGCGCTTCGACCACATGCTCTCCCTTCAGGCTTTGTCCAACCTCGATGGCCAGGCATTCCCGTGTGTAGTTGTCGACGACGGTCAGAGTCCGAAGGCGTCGCCCATCGAACAGTGCATCCGCAACGAAATCCATGCTCCAAATTTCGTTGATCGCGGTCACGATATGCTTGGGCTGTCGCAGCCGAGCCGATTTGTTACGTCGTGGTCGCTTATGCCGCAGTGAAAGGCCCTCCGCCCGATACAGCCTGTAGACGCGCTTGCAGTTATCTCGCCAGCCTTCCCGTCGCAGGACCACGTGAACGCGCCGATACCCATAGTGCACGCGCGTGGCGGTGATTTCCTTGATACGCATGAGCAGCGCCGACGAATCGCGCGCAACCGACTGATACCGATACAGCGAACGAGACATGCCAAACAACGCGCAAGTCTTCGTCAGGCTGGTTCGATAGCGATCACGCAATTCATCGATCAACATGCGCCGACGGGCAGGCTTCAGAGCTTTTTTGCGAGTACGTCCTGCAACATGGCCTTGTCCAGGCTCAGGTCCGCCACGAGCCGCTTCAGCTTCGCGTTTTCCTCTTCGAGCTGGCGCAAGCGGCGCAGCTCAGAAGGCCCCAACCCTCCGAATTTCTTCTTCCAGTTGTAGAAAGTCGCCTCGCTTATTCCGAGTTTGCGGCAGATCTCTTCGACCTTCGTACCCAGCTCGGCTTGCTTCAGGGCAAATGCGATCTGCTCTTCCGTAAACTTGCTCGTCTTCATGGCATGGCCTTCGTGTCCGCTTGGACACATCATGCCGAATTTCTCTACTTTTGCACCGGACTATTTCTTGGGTCAGGGTCAACAAGCGGCGACCTCGTCCCCCGCTTCCGCTGCAGGACGGGGGCCGCGTGTTAAAAATATCGCGCTCGGTGATTCGCCCGATACTGTGCGTCAGGCGCTGACTGCGTTATTGCCGCCGAGCAGTACGTGTCTGGTGAGCGATAATGCGGTGAGGGTGGTTTGCGAGAGCACGGCGCAACGTCTGCAGGGTAGCTTCACGTACGAATCCGGCAAACTATCCAGCTTCAAGTTCTATTCCGCCCTGACAAGTCTGGCATTCGGCCAGATGCCATTCAATGACTTCACGCAGAACTTCATGAAGGCATACAACATCCCGCGTATGGACCCAGCGCAAGACAACCCGGCGCTGAGTCAGTACCTGCGATATCGCGACGACAGTGGATGGGAGGCTGGCATCTATCCCGACAACACGTTTTACGTTAAGAGCGTTGCGACGGCGAGCCAGCAGGCGAAGAGCTTCAACTAGCGGTACGGCACACTGTGACAATCCACTGAGTCCGGAGCCTAGCAAGTGGCTCCGGTATCAGATACCTCGCTACACTTGTTGGAAGTTCGCGCTTTTATGCCTTCGTGCCCGTAAGCTTGCTTCTAGAAAGTACCGTAATCTGATCGACGAAGGTGCTCGGAGCGGTGTTGGCGATGATGATCTTACCTTTCCGCAATGCAACACAAGATATAGATAAGAAATACATTACAACACCATATATTGTGTGGTAGATTCCTCGTAACCTAGGGGAGGTCTCCACATGGACGAGATCGATCGAGAAGCAATCGCCAAAGAGTGTTGGCGTTTCCAGTATGAAGTCTGGCAGCGCGCGGGGCGGACACACAACACCATTCCGCACTTGTTGCAATTGTTTCGGCCAGACCATGCCGCGAGCGTTCATGGTTACGAATACGAAGTCGCGGCCGGATCACTTGGGGTCCACGGCGTCGGGAACGAGCAATACCAAGTTGCGGGACTTGTCGATGTGGAGCGCGGCATCATCAAGGTCGCCGGTAACTTCTCGTACGAGGTCCAGCGCTTCACGGGCTCACACGAACTCGGACACATGGTCCTGCACCCGGGGTTGACACTGCATCGGGACCGCCCGTTATTGGGCGAAACGACGTCGCTCGATAAGCGCGAGCGGGAGGCGAATTACTTTGCGGCATGTTTCCTTGCCCCTGAAAAGCTGGTCCGCAAGGCGTTCAAGCAGCGCTTTGGGACAGACATCCTGCACCTTGACGACAATGTTGCGTTCGCCCTCGTGGGCAGCAACATGATGCAGGACCTTCTTCGCGCAAAGACTGGTTCGATGGAGTTTCCGCGAGCGGTCGCGACGGCAAAGAAGTTCGGCCCCGGCAACAACTTCAAGTCGCTTGCGAACGAATTTGGCATGTCGCCGACGGCGATGGCGATCCGCATCAAGGAACTGGGCCTCGTTAACTACTAGTCGTAGCAGGGAGCGCGCCCTGATCGATAGACATTAGGGGACAGTGCGCTGACGTTGGGGGTGTTTGTGGGGGTATATTTTGTCCGATATTCTTTTAACCCCTTGCCAGCATGCTATGTCGGTCTAAATTCTAGTCCGGTCCCCGCACCACGATCGCTTCGATGCGTTTCGATGAAGGTCTGAAAAAACCCGCGAGAATTGAAGCGCTCGCGGGTTTTTTGTTTGTGCGGCGTGGCCATTCGTCGGAGGCTGCGGTGTCGGGGACGGATGTCGAGGATGTTGCGGCGGGCGGAGTGTCGAAAGATCCCCGGCCGATGCCCTCTCCCGAGACCCGGCCGTTCGCATGGCTCGTTTCTGACGATGAGTGCGCGATATTCCGGCAGGGGACGGGCGCGTGTTTCGATACGGCCTGTCGTTGATCAGGCGGGCCGATCGTGCGTGCGGACCCGCGACGCAGTGGCTGATCGACCATCTGACGCGTCCCGGCGAACCGGACGCCTGAAGCGCGACGCCGTGCACCGGCACAACGCGGGCACCGGGACACGCGAAGCCTTCATTGGCGTTGCCGCTGCGCTGCGGCAAAAACGGCGTCATGTGATACTGGCGACGCCCGTCGTACCGGACGCGTGGGTCGCCATCGGCACACGCGTCCCGCCGACCGCCTCCAACATCGTTTGCGTCACGCAAAAACATCGTCATGACCGACTCGACCCATCACTATTACGAACCGTCGCAAGGCCACGGCCTGCCGCACGATCCGTTGAACGCGATCGTGGGCCCGCGCCCGATCGGCTGGATCTCTTCTCGCGGCAGCGACGGCACACTCAACCTCGCGCCATACAGCTTCTTCAACGCGTTCAACTATCGCCCGCCGATCATCGGCTTTTCGAGTACCGGCGCCAAGGACAGCCTGCGCAACGTGCAGGAGACGGGCGAGTTCGTGTGGAACCTCGCGACGCGCGAGCTCGCCGAGCGGATGAACCAGACCTGCGCCGCCGTGCCGTACGACGTGAACGAGTTCGAACTCGGCGGCTTGACCGCGGTGCCGTCGCGCCTCGTCAACGTGCCGCGCGTCGCGGAAAGCGGCGTCAACTTCGAATGCAAGGTGACCGACGTGGTCCCGCTGCGTGATCATCACGGCGTCGAGACGCCAGCCACGCTGGTGCTGGGTGAGGTCATCGCGGTTCATATCCGCCATGACTTGCTGAAGGACGGCATCTTCGACACGTTTGGCGCCGGCATCATTCTTCGTGCGGGCGGTCCGTCGGCCTACGTGCACGTAAAGCCCGACAGTCGCTTCGACATTTTCCGTCCCGACGCGTGATCGATCGCGCCGGCGCAAGCCGGCGACCGGGCGCCGAAGCGCCCGAACCTGAAAGGACCCCGCGCAGCGCAACGATGTCGCGGGGTCTTTTGCTTCGTACCCTCGCATGAGACGGACGGGCCGATTCGTCCGCCCCCGATGCCCGATCGCGGCCGGCCCGGCGGTCTTGCACTGCAGCAACCACATCCTTCGCCGGTTCCGCCCGCCCGACGCGCGCCGTGGACCTCTGCCATGGCAAATCTGCTCACGACGAACGAGCGGCTTGGACATCGACGCCCGGCGCCGCAAGGCATAGATTTCCAAGGTTGACGCGCTTATCCGCGCGCCAACCCGCGCGCAGGCCGGCAACCGGCCGCGCGTTCCCAACAGCGTGAGACACAATCGAGCGTGGAGACGACACGATGAGCCTGTCAGAGCCATTGCGTCTGCATGTGCCGGAGCCCACCGGGCGTCCGGGCTGCAAGACGGATTTTTCCTATCTGCATCTATCGCCGGCCGGCGCGGTCCGCCGCCCGCCGATCGACGTGGCCGCGGCGGACACCGCCAATCTCGCCCGCAGCCTCGTGCGCGTGCTCGACGACAGCGGCCAGGCCGTCGGCCCGTGGGCGCCGGAGCTCGACGACGCGCGACTGATCGCCGGGCTGCGCGCGATGCTCAAGACCCGCATTTTCGACGCGCGCATGATGATCGCGCAGCGCCAGAAGAAAATCTCCTTCTACATGTTGAGCCTCGGCGAGGAGGCGATCGGCACCGCGCACGCGATGGCGCTGCGCGACGGCGACATGTGCTTTCCGACCTACCGGCAGCAGAGCATCCTGATCGCGCGCGACGTGCCGCTCGAACGGATGATCTGCCAGCTGATGTCGAACGAAGGCGACCCGCTGAAAGGCCGCCAGCTTCCGGTGATGTATTCCGACCGCGAAGCGGGCTTCTTCTCCATTTCCGGCAACCTCGCGACGCAGTTCATCCAGGCGGTCGGCTGGGCGATGGCGTCGGCAATCAAGGGCGACACGAAGATCGCGTCCGCGTGGATCGGCGACGGCGCGACAGCCGAAGCCGACTTCCATACCGCGCTCACGTTCGCGCACGTGTACCGCGCGCCGGTCGTGTTGAACGTCGTCAACAACCAGTGGGCGATCTCGACGTTCCAGGCGATCGCGGGCGGCGAAGGCACGACCTTCGCGGGGCGCGGCGTCGGCTGCGGGATCGCATCGCTGCGCGTCGACGGCAACGACTTCCTCGCGATCTACGCGGCGTCGAGTTGGGCCGCCGAACGCGCGCGCCGCAATCTCGGCCCGACGCTGATCGAATGGGTGACCTACCGCGCGGGCGCGCATTCGACGTCGGACGATCCGACCAAGTACCGCCCGAGCGACGACTGGTCCCATTTCCCGCTCGGCGACCCGATCGAGCGTTTCAAGCGTCACCTGATCGCGAAGGGCATCTGGTCGGACAGCGCACACGAGGCGCTGACGGCCGAACTCGAGGCCGAGGTGATTGCCGCGCAGAAGGAAGCGGAGCAATACGGGACGCTGGCCGACGACCGGATTCCGTCGCCGGCCTCGATGTTCGACGACGTGTACAAGGAGCTGCCCGCGCACCTGCGCCGTCAGCGCCAGGAACTGGGAGCATGATCATGGCGCAACATGAGACAGACACGGCGACGCAGCCGATGACGATGATCCAGGCGCTGCGCTCCGCGATGGACGTGATGCTCGGCCGCGACAGCGACGTGGTCGTGTTCGGGCAGGACGTCGGTTATTTTGGCGGGGTGTTCCGCTGTACCGAAGGACTGCAGAACAAATACGGCAAGTCGCGCGTGTTCGATGCGCCGATCTCCGAAGGCGGGATCGTCGGCGCGGCGGTCGGAATGGGCGCGTACGGGCTGCGCCCGGTGTGCGAGATCCAGTTCGCCGACTATTTCTACCCGGCGTCGGACCAGATCGTGTCGGAAGGCGCGCGGCTGCGCTATCGCTCGGCCGGCCAGTTCACCGCGCCGATGACGATCCGGATGCCGTGCGGCGGCGGCATCTACGGCGGCCAGACGCACAGCCAGAGCCCGGAGGCGATGTTCACGCAGGTGTGCGGGCTGCGCACGGTGATGCCGTCGAATCCGTACGACGCGAAAGGGCTGCTGATCGCGTCGATCGAAAACGACGATCCGGTGATCTTCCTCGAGCCGAAGCGGCTGTACAACGGGCCGTTCGACGGCCATCACGAACGGCCGGTCACGTCGTGGCTCAAGCATCCGGCGAGCGCGGTGCCCGAGGGTTATTACACGGTGCCGCTCGACACGGCCGCCATCGCGCGGCCCGGCAGCGACGTGACGGTGCTGACGTACGGCACGACCGTGCACGTATCGCTCGCCGCCGCCGAGGAGACGGGCATCGACGCGGAGGTGATCGACCTGCGCACGCTGTGGCCGCTCGATCTCGACACGATCGTCGCGTCGGTCCGCAAGACCGGGCGCTGCGTCGTGGTGCACGAGGCGACGCGCACCTGCGGCTTCGGCGCGGAACTCGTTTCGCTGGTTCAGGAACACTGCTTCTACCACCTCGAAGCGCCGGTCGAGCGCACGACGGGCTGGGATACGCCGTATCCGCATGCGCAGGAATGGGCGTACTTTCCGGGGCCGGCCCGGGTCGGTGAAGCGTTGCGACGCGTGATGGAGGCGTGAAATGGGGATTCATGTCATCAAGATGCCGGATATCGGCGAAGGGATCGCCGAGGTCGAGCTGGTGGCCTGGCATGTGGCAGTCGGGCAGACGATCAAGGAAGACCAGCCGCTCGCCGACGTGATGACCGACAAGGCGGCGGTCGAGATTCCGTCGCCGGTGACGGGCAAGGTGATCGAACTGGGCGGCCGGATCGGCGAGATGATGGCGGTCGGCAGCGAACTGATTCGACTCGAAGTCGAAGGCGACGGTAACCTGAAGGCCGGCGCACCGGTGCGGGAAACAAAGGTAGCAACCGCACCGGTCGCGGCGGCGCCGGCGAAGCCGGCGGTCGACGTGCCGGCCGAGCCGCCTGCACGGCCGACGGCGAGCGACGCTCCGGCGCGGCCGCGTCGTGACGCACCGGCGGCGCAGCCGCGCGCGGCGCTCGCGCCGGGCGAACGGCCGCTCGCGTCGCCGGCCGTGCGTCAGCGCGCGTGGGACATGGGCATCGAGCTGCGCTATGTGCGCGGCACCGGTGAAGCCGGGCGGATCCTGCACGCGGACCTCGATGCGTATGCGGGCGGCGGCGCGGCGCGGCCGGTGCACGCGCACGGCTACGACGAACGCAACGACGAGACCGAGGTGCCGGTGATCGGCTTGCGCCGCGCGATCGCGCGCAAGATGCAGGAAGCGAAACACCGCATCCCGCACTTCAGCTACGTCGAGGAAATCGACGTCACCGAGCTCGAGTCGTTGCGCACGGAACTGAACCGACGCTACGGCGACACGCGCGGCAAGCTCACGCCGCTGCCGCTGCTGATCCGCGCGATGGTGATCGCACTGCGCGATTTCCCGCAGATCAACGCGCGTTTCGACGACGAAGCAGGCGTCGTCACGCGTTACGGCGCGGTGCACATGGGGGTCGCGACGCAGACGGACGGCGGCCTCACGGTGCCCGTGCTGCGCCATGCCGAAGCGCGCGACGTGTGGTCGATCTCGGCGGAAATCGCGCGGCTCGCCGATGCCGTGCGCGCGAACCGCGCGCAGCGCGACGAGTTGAGCGGGTCGACGATCACGATTTCGAGCCTCGGCGCGCTCGGCGGCATCGTGTCGACCCCGGTGATCAATCACCCGGAAGTCGGCATCGTCGGCGTGAACCGGATCGTCGAGCGGCCGATGATCCGCGACGGGGCGGTCGTCGCGCGCAAGCTGATGAACCTGTCGTCGTCGTTCGATCATCGCGTCGTCGACGGCGCGGATGCGGCCGAATTCATCCAGGCCGTGCGCGCGGTGCTCGAACGCCCGGCACTGCTGTTCGTGGAGTGAGCGCGATGAAGAACGAACACACCACACTGCTCGTCGTCGGCGGCGGCCCGGGCGGCTACGTTGCCGCGATCCGCGCCGGCCAGCTCGGCATTCCGACCGTGCTGGTCGAGCGCGACCGGCTCGGCGGTACGTGCCTGAACATCGGCTGCATTCCGTCGAAGGCGCTGATCCACGTGGCCGATGCGTTCGAACAGGCGTGCGGCCAGGCGGGTGAAGGCGCGCTCGGGATCCGCGTGCGCACGCCCGAGCTCGACATCGCGAAAAGCGTCGCGTGGAAGGACGGCATCGTCGACCGGCTGACGCGCGGCGTCGGCGCGCTGCTCAAGAAAAACGGCGTGCGCGTGCTGCACGGCGACGCCCACGTGATCGACGGCAAGACCGTCGACGTCGTCACCGGCAATCATTCGGTGCGGATCGGTTGCGAACACCTGTTGCTCGCGACGGGTTCCGAGCCGGTCGAGCTGCCGACGATGCCGTTCGGCGGGCACGTCGTGTCGTCGACCGAGGCGCTGTCGCCCGCGACGTTGCCGAAGCGGCTGGTCGTCGTCGGCGCCGGGTACATCGGGCTCGAACTCGGGACCGTCTATCGCAAGCTCGGTGTCGACGTCAGCGTCGTCGAGGCGGCCGAGCGCGTGCTGCCTGCATACGATGCGGAACTCGGGCGGCCGGTTGCCGATTCGCTCGCACGGCTCGGCGTCCGGCTGTGGCTTGGCCACCAGGTGCTCGGGCTGGCGGAGCACGGCGCGGTGCGCGTGCAGGCCGCCGACGGCGCCGAGCAGACGCTGCCGGCCGATCGCGTGCTGGTGGCTGTCGGCCGCCGGCCGCGCGTCGACGGATTCGGGCTGGAGACGCTGCAGCTCGATCGCAACGGCCGCGCGCTGCGGATCGACGACACGTGCCGGACGTCGATGCACAACGTGTGGGCGATCGGCGACGTCGCGGGCGAGCCGATGCTCGCGCATCGCGCGATGGCGCAAGGCGAGATGGTGGCCGAGCTGATTGCCGGCCGGCGCCGCCAGTTCGTGCCGGCGTCGATTCCGGCCGTGTGCTTCACCGATCCCGAGATCGTGACGGCCGGCTGGTCGCCGGACGATGCGCATGCGGCCGGCGTCGATTGCGTGAGCGCATCGTTCCCGTTCGCGGCGAACGGGCGCGCGATGACGCTGCAGGCGACCGATGGCTTCGTGCGCGTCGTCGCGCGACGCGACAATCACCTGATCGTCGGCTGGCAGGCCGTCGGACGCGGCGTGTCGGAACTGGCCGCGGCGTTCTCGCAGTCGCTGGAGATGGGCGCGCGGCTGGAGGATATCGGCGGCACGATCCATGCGCATCCGACGCTGGGCGAGGCGCTGCAGGAGGCCGCATTGCGCGCGCTCGGGCACGCGTTGCATGTCTGATAGGCGGGCCGCCTGAAACGGAACCGCCGGCGTGCCATGCGCGCATCGGCGGTTCGTGCTTTTTCACGCTTGCGTCGTGTGCATCCAGTCGGTATGCGGAATGCATCGATGCCGGCTTCCGCGCCGGCGCTGATCGCCGAAGGCCGGCTGTCGATCGGGCCGGCGTCGGCCGCGTCGTGGCGCGCGACAGGACAGGGAAGACGCCCGGTCGGTAATTTTGGGAGACAACGGACGGGTTGTGCGCGAGCGGCCGGCCGGGGATCATGTCGATAGCCGGAAACCGGGCCGCATCGGGCCCGCCAACGCAGGCTTCACACGGAAGAACCGGACATGAAACTGCTGCTCGTCGGCGCGACCGGACTCGTCGGGCGCCACGTCCTCGAAGTCGCGCTTGCCGATTCGCGGGTCGATCAGGTCATCGTCCTCGCGCGCCGGCCGCTGTCCCCGCATCCGAAGATGCGCGCGCTGGAGGTCGATTTCGACCAGTTGCCCGACACGGCCGACTGGTGGCAGGCCGATGCGGTCATTTGCACGCTCGGCACGACGATGCGGGCCGCCGGCTCGCAGGCGGCCTTCCGGCGCGTCGATCACGATTATCCGCTGGCCGTCGCGCGGCACGCGCACCGGCACGGCACGCCGACCTACGTGCTGAATTCCGCACTCGGCGCGGATGCCGCGTCGCGCATCTTCTACAACCGCGTGAAGGGCGAGGTCGAGCAGGCGCTGGCCGGCGTCGGCTTTGCGTCGCTCACCTATGTGCGGCCGGGCCTGATCGGCGGCAGTCGTGACGAATTCAGGTTCGGCGAGCGGCTGTTCGTGTTCGCGTTGAACGCGGTCGGGCCGGTGCTGCCGGCGAAGTGGCGCGTGAATCCGGCGTCGCGGATCGCGCGTGCGCTGGTCGATGCCGCGATCGACGCGCGGCCGGGCGTGCACGTCGTCGCATCGGACCGGCTCGTCTGACGCGCGGCGGGCTGCCTCGCGTAGCCGGTTACCGGCCCGACCAGTCATCGAGCCCGCCGAACTGCTCGGCGAGCGCCGCGGTGAACGCGTCCATCGCGTCGCTGCCGTCGCGGTTTCGCGGCGTCGCGAGCTGGAATTCGACCGTGTGGCTCAGCTTGCTGGCAAGCAGCCGGCGCATCTTCCCGGCAGCGATCCACGGCGCCGCGACGTGGTCGGGCAGGAACCCGACATGCGCGCCGGACAGGATGAAGATCACGTCGGCGTCGACGTTTTCGGAGAACGCGGTCGGCTGTGCGTTGCGCAGCGCCGCACCCGACGTGTTCGTCTTGTAGAGCCGCGCGACGTTGCTCGCGCGCGCGATGTCGCTCGCCGACACGCTTTTTTTCGCAAACAGCGGATGGCGTGCGCCGCAATGCAGCGACTGATGTTCGACGAACAGCGGCGCGTAGTGCAGGCCGGCCTGATGGCCGGAAAAATAGCCGATCGCGAGCTGCAGTTCGCCTTTCAGCAGCCTGCGCTCCAGTTCGTCGGGCGGAACCGCGAGCATCTCGATCAGCACGTCCGGCGCCTGTTCGCGAAAACGGCCGACGGCCGCCGCGATCGATTCGACGATGTCCGGCGCGAGCCGTTCGGACAAACCCACGCGCAGCTCGCCGAGCAACGTGCCCGACACGTGCTGCGTGTCGCGCGTGAACACGTCCATCGCCTGCAGGAGCCGCCGCGTCGACTGCAGCACGCGCTCGCCTTTCGGCGTCAGCCGGAAGCCGCGCTTGCCGCGATCGCACAGCCGGAACCCGAGGCGCGTCTCGAGCTTGGCCATCTGCGTGCTGATGGTCGAAGGCGCCATGCCGAGCGTGCCCTGCGCGGCGCTGAAGCCGCCGCACTCGGCGATCGTCAGGAACAGCCGCAGCAACTGCAAATCCATGTCTCGGAGCCGGGTCAGCATGGCAATACATCGCATTTCGTGAAGTCGGCTTATGTTAGTTCATATTTTTCGTTGGATGCCGTGGCGGCAGAATCGGGCACGAGGTCGCCAGCCGCGCGGCCGTGTCCCCTTCAGACAGGAATCCGACGATGAGCCAGAACGATTTCGCGTTTACGCGCGACAGCCTCCACGGCACCCAGGCCGAACCGACGTTTGCGGGCGCGACGAGCTTCATGCGGCGGCGTTTCAGCCGCGATCTCGACGGCGTCGATCTCGCGATCACCGGCGTGCCGTTCGACGCCGCCGCGTCGCACCGGCCCGGCACGCGCTTCGGCCCGCGCGGGTTGCGGATCGCGTCGACGGGCCTCGCGTGGGAGCGCCCGTGGCCGTGGTCGTTCGATCCGTTCGACGTGCTGGCCGCGGTCGACTACGGCGATTGCGCGTTCGATCTCGGGCAGCCGGAATCGGTGCCGGGTGCGATCGAGCGGCATGCCGATGCGATCCTCGCGCGCGGCTGCGCGATGCTGACGCTCGGCGGCGATCACTTCATCACGTATCCGCTGCTGAAGGCGCATGCGAAGGTGCACGGCCCGCTGTCGCTCGTGCATTTCGATGCGCACACCGACACCTGGCCCGACCGCGACGTGAAGCGCATCGATCACGGGACGATGTTCCATCACGCGGCGCGGGAAGGGTGGGTCGTGCCCGCGCGATCGGCGCAGATCGGCATCCGGACCACCAACGACGAGCCGATGGGATTCGACATCCAGGATGCGCGCCGCGTGCATGCGTCGACACCGGCCGCGGTCGCCGCGCGGATTCGCGAGCGGGTCGGCGATCATCCGGTGTACCTGACGTTCGACATCGACTGTCTCGACCCGGCGTTCGCGCCGGGCACCGGTACGCCGGTGTCGGGCGGATTGTCGAGCCACCAGGCGTTCGAGATCCTGCGTCACCTCGACGGCATCAACCTGGTCGGCATGGACGTGGTCGAGGTGTCGCCGCCGTATGATCATGCTGAAATCACGTCGTTGGCCGGCGCGACGATCGCGCTGGAACTGATCTGCCTGTATGCGTCGCGCCGGCGGCACACCAAGGAAACATCGATCGATGGATGACCTCATCTGGCGCAAGGCCGTGCCCGGCGACGCGGCCGCGTGCATCGCACTGCGCGGCAAGACACGCGAGAACGCGTTCACCGAAACGCAGTTGCGCGACCTCGGCATCACCGTCGAAAGCTGGGGCGACGGGATCCGGGACGGCCGGTTCGCGGGCCATGTCTGCTGCACGAACGGACGCATGGTCGGCTACTGCTTCGGTGCTACCGCTTCGGGCGAGATCGTCGTGCTCGCGATCCTGCCCGAGTACGAAGGGGCGGGGATCGGCAAGCGGCTGCTGCGGCGCGTGATCGACGATTTCGCGGCGAACGGCTTCACGTCGCTGTTTCTCGGCTGCTCGACCGATCCCGCGTCGCGCTCGCACGGCTTCTATCGACATCTCGGCTGGATGCCGACCGGCAGGCTCGATGAAGCCGGCGATGAAATCCTGACGCTTCAGGTGAGGCAGGGCGCCTGACCGCATGCGCTGCCCGGATCTCGATACGCCGGCGATCCGTAAAACTGTTTCGTCATACCAAGCAATAACGCCATTGCCGCATGCGCGCTGATCTACGATGGAAGCATTGCCTCCATGGTCGGCACGAACCGTGTGCACTCACTACCGCGCTCCCGGCGAAGACCCCGGCATCAGCGAACTGAAGATCGGCATCGGCGACCTGTATCGCCGCGACCCGTGGGCACCCGACGTGTATCCCGACTACGCGGCGCCCGTCGCATGCGCCGACGGCGACGGCCTTGCGGTCGTGGCGGCCGTGTTCGGCTTCTGGCCGAAGTTCATGCAGCCCGAGCGGCTCGACGAGCACGGCCGGAAAAGAAGGAAGCTCGATACGGTGAACGCGCGCACGGAAACGGTCGGCGCATCGCGTCTCTACGGGAACGCCTGGCGCAACGGCCAGCGCTGCCTGATTCCGGTGCGCTGGATCTGCGAGCCGTGTTACGAGACCGGCCGCAACGTGTGGCACCGGATCGGCGTCGACGGCTGGCAGCCGTATTGCGTCGCCGGTCTCTGGCGTCGCCATGAAGACAGCGGCGGACGCGTCCGCATCGGCATGACGATGCTCACCGTGAACGCCGACGATCATCCGCTGTTCGCGCGAATGCATCGGCCCGGCGACGAGAAGCGCGGTGTCGTGATCCTGCGCAGCGAGGATTACGACGAGTGGCTGCACACGCGCGACATCGAAGCGGCGCGGCGCATGCTGAACCTGTTCCCCGCAGGCGGCATGACGGCCGAGCCCGATCCGGCACCGCCGGCCGGCGCCTGACCTTTCATTTTTCCGACGACCGGCTTGCGGCGAAATTGCCCGACCCCGCACCGATTGTTCGGACGATTTCGAAAATCGGTCGATACCGGGTAATCACCGATATCTCACAAGTTGTATATACAAGATCATCCGCTGGCAATGTCGGCACACGTCGTGCCGCTTGCGCGCCAGCGTGCAGACCATGCGTGCGTGGCGCATGCCGGCGATCCACGGCGCCCCGCATCCGCAGAGCCGAAAGGGCGGCTCGCTGCATCCTGTCCCGTTCAAACCATGTGTGGTCCTGAGTATTGGGGAGATTGACCCGTGTCAACGAATTCGAGTGGAAAGGCCGGCGGACTGATCGAGGTCCGCTCGATCGACTTCATTCCCGACGCCGAGCGCCACGGCGGGCTGCTGAGCCAGTTCACGCTGTGGCTGTCGGCGAACATGCAGATCACGGCCATCGTCACGGGCGCGCTCGCGGTCGTGCTCGGCGGCGACGTGTTCTGGTCGCTGGTCGCGCTGCTGCTCGGCCAGCTCGTCGGCGGCGCCGTGATGGCGCTGCACGGCGCGCAGGGGCCGCAGCTCGGGCTGCCGCAGATGATCTCGAGCCGCGTGCAGTTCGGCGTGTACGGCGCGATGATCCCGATCGTGCTCGTGTGCCTGATGTATATCGGCTTTTCCGCGAGCGGCTCGGTGCTGGCCGGGCAGGCCGTCGCGCAGTTGCTGCACGTCGATGACGCCGCCGGCATCCTGCTGTTCGCGGCCGTGATCGTCGTGCTGACCGTATTCGGCTACCGCGCGATCCACTTCGTCGGCCGGATCGCGAGCGTGGTCGGCATCGTCGCGTTCGTCTACATGTTCGCGCAGCTGTTCGCGAACCACGACGTCGGCGCGCTGCTCGCGAACCGTCATTTCTCGCTCGCGAGCTTCCTGCTGTCGATGTCGCTGTCCGCGTCGTGGCAGATCGCGTTCGGCCCGTACGTTGCCGATTACTCGCGCTACCTGCCGCGCTCGACGTCGTCGGTCGCGACGTTCCTCGCGGTCGGCCTCGGCTCGGTGATCGGCGCGCAGGCGGCGATGGTGTTCGGCGTCTTCGCGGCCGCGCTGGCCGGCAGCCAGTTCGCGCATCACGAAGTGTCGTATATCGTCGGGCTCGGCTCGACGGGCGCCGTGGCGGCGCTGCTGTACTTCAGCATCGCGTTCGGCAAGGTGACGGTGACGGCGCTCAACGCGTACGGCAGCTTCATGTCGATGGCGACGATCGTCAGCGGCTTCCGCGGCAAGGGCGCGGTGTCGTCGAAGAGCCGCCTCGTGTACATCGTCGGGATGATCTGCGTGTCGACGCTGATCGCGCTCGCCGGCCGTCATTCGTTCCTGAAGGAATTCACCGCGTTCATCCTGTTCCTGCTCGCGTTCTTCACACCGTGGAGCGCGATCAACCTCGTCGACTACTACTGCTTCACGCGCTCGCGCTACGACGTGCCGGCGCTGTCCGATCCGGACGGCCGCTACGGACGCTGGAACGGGATGGCCATCACGATCTACGTGGTCGGTATCCTCGTGCAACTGCCGTTCATGTCGACGCACATCTACACGGGGCCGCTCGTCGATGCGCTCGGCGGCACCGACATCTCGTGGATTCTCGGGCTGATCGTGCCGGCCGTGCTGTATTACATCGGCGCGCGCGCATCGCGTCGCAGCATTCCCGAGCGCCTGATCCTGCCGCTCGAACGCGGCGAAGTTCACCACTGACGGCGCATCCCGCGCATCGGGCCGGCTCGTTGCCGGCCTGAGCGTCGAGCCGGGTGCGGTCCGCGCCGGGCCTACCCGATCGATTCCCATTCCCGCGATACCGGTGCCGCGTGACTGTCGCGCCCGGTGTCGTTTCCTTCTCTGCCTATTTAAATAGTATGACTAAATATATTGAAGCGTACGGCAGCGATTGCCGGGCGCGGACGGTGCACGCCGGTCTTCGCGCGACAGTCACGGTCGCATGCCTCGCCGCATCGGGCACCGTGCTCGCGCAGGACGGCGTCACGTTGTACGGCGTGATCGACGAGTTCGCGCAGTACGTGAATACGGGCAACGGCTATACGGCGGCGATCAACTCGGGTGGCCAGTGGGGCAGCCGGTTCGGCTTGAAGGGCGGCGAGGATATCGGCGGCGGGCAGAAGATCGAGTTCGCGCTGGAAAACGGCTTCAATCCGAACGACGGTTCGCTGGCGAGTGCCGGCAGCATGTTCAACCGGCAGGCGTGGGTCGGCGTCGCGGGGGCGTGGGGGAAGCTGCGCGCGGGCCGGCAGAATTCGCCGCTGTTCAACGACCAGGGCGGGCAGGACGCGTTCGGCGGCGTCACGCAGGCATCCGGCATGGACAACCTGACCGTGTTCGCGTTCCGCACCAGCAACACGCTGTCGTACCAGAGTCCGGAGATCGCGGGCTTCCGGGGCGGGCTGTATTTCGGCTTCGGCGACGCGGGCGGCGTGCGCTCGGCCGGTTCCAGCCAGCAGTTCGACCTGACCTACGAACACGGGCCGTTCGGCGCGTTCGTCGCGGGCCAGTGGCTGAAGAACGCGACGGCGACCACGACCGATCGCACGATCATGGCCGGCGCCTCGTACGAGATCGGCAAGGCAACCGTGTACGGCGGTTTCTCCGCGGTGAAGTGGGCCGACCTCGGGATCGATTCGCGCGTGTACGGGCTGTCGGTCAAATACCAGTTCAACCCGGCGAACTATGTCGCGCTCGGCTACGCGTACCTGCATGACCAGTCGTCGCAGGGCAACAATGCGGACCAGCTGGGGCTGATGTACGAGTACGACCTGTCGAAGCGCACGAGCTTCTACGGCGCGCTGTCGTACCTGCGCAACCGCAACCAGGCCGGCTACACGCTGGCCGGCGCGGCGAACCCCGGCCTGCCGCTCGCCTACCCGGGCGCGAATGCGCGCGGCGTGCAACTCGGCATCGTGCATCGTTTCTGATGCGTGCGACGCGCCGGGCCGCCTGCGCCCGGCGTGTTCTCCGCGCGCAGGCGCACCGTCACTTCCCCAGCCGCTCCGCGAGCGAATAGCGCTGCATGCAGCGCTCCATCGCGTCGAGAAACGCCTGCTCGGCCGCGTTCATCTTGCGGTCGCGATGCCACAGCAGGAACACGTCGACATCGACGAGCCCGTCATCGGGCGGCAGCCGCCACAGCCGCTGCTGCGCGATGTCGTCGCGCACGATGTGCTCGGGCAGGCAGCCGATCCCGTAACCCGCGAAGATCAGCCGCCGCACTTCCTCGAGGCTCGGCGACGATGCCACGATGCGCCCCGTGAAGCCCTTCTGGTCGCGGAACACGGTGAGCGGCGACAGGCTGTCGCCGATCTGGTCGCTCGTGAACGACACGAAATTCTCCGCGAGCAGATCGTCCATCCGCAGTTGCGTCTGCCCGAACAGCCGGTGATGGCGGCCGCAGTAGATCGCATAACGCTGGCGCAGGAAACAGCGCATCTCCAGCTTGTCGTGCGGCGTGCGGCACAGGCCGAGCCCGGCCGTGGCCGTCTTCTGCAGCAGCGACGACAGGATGTCCGACGAGCGCATCACCTCGATCTGCAGGTCGATGCGCGGATACGCGCGATGGAATTCCGCGAGGAATTCGTCGTAGACGGGCGACTCGATGCGGCTCACCGTCAGCAGCCGGATCGAGCCGGTCAGGTCGGCCGTGCTGTCGTCGATTTCGGTTTCGAGGCGCGAGATGCCGCCGTAGATGTCGCTTGCGATCCGGTACACGGCCTCGCCGGCCGGCGTCGCCGCGAAATGCGCGCCGCGCCGCTCGATCAGCCGGCGCTCGAGCGTCTCCTCGAGCCGCCGCAGCGCCTGGCTCACGGCCGGCTGCGTCACGTGCAGGCGCGCGGCCGCGCGGCTCACGCTGCGCTCCTGCATGATCACCAGATAGGTGCGCAACAGGTTCCAGTCGAGGCGGTCGTTCAGGAACGGGGCAAGGTCGGGGCGCATCGGGTCTCCGGGCGAGGCGTCGGGTAGGCATTAGTTGAATTTATACAGCGAATAATAACTTGAAATTTGACTAATGATTTGCGGTCGCCGATAAAGGAGGGGCGCCGCAGCGTGCGGCGCGAGGCCGCGCGAGACGGTCGTCACCACGATATTGCGCGTCGCCCCGCAGCGGCGTGCGTCAGGAGCCCGCATGACCCAGTCTCTTCCTTCCGCGCGCCAGCCGGGGCGTGCCGCGACGGCCGCGTTCATCGGCACGATGATCGAGTGGTACGACTTCTACATCTACGCGACCGCCGCCGCGCTCGTGTTCGGCGAGCTCTATTTTCCGTCGCACGACCGCTTCGTCAGCACGATGGCGTCGTTCGCGACGTTCGCGGTCGGCTTCTTCGCGCGGCCGCTCGGCGGCGTGATCTTCGGCCACCTCGGCGACCGCATTGGCCGCAAGAAGGCGCTGATGACGACGCTGATGATGATGGGCGTAGCGACCGTGTGCGTCGGGCTGCTGCCCGATTATTCGACGGTCGGCATGCTCGCGCCGGTGCTGCTCGTCGCGCTGCGCGTGGTGCAGGGCATCGCGGTCGGCGGCGAATGGGGCGGTGCGGTGCTGATGGCGGGCGAGCATGCGCCGCAGGGGCGCCGCACGTTCTTCGCGTCGTTCGCGCAGCTCGGCAGCCCGGCCGGGCTGATCCTGTCGCTGGTCGCGTTCCGGGCGGTCACGTCGATGGACAAGGCCGACTTCCTCGCGTGGGGCTGGCGCCTGCCGTTTCTCGCGAGTTCGGTGCTGCTCGTGGTCGGCATCCTGATCCGGCTCGGCGTGAACGAATCGCCGGAATTCGCGCGGGTGAAGGAAACCAACCGCACGGTGAAGCTGCCGGTCGCCGAAGTGTTTCGCTCCGCGTCGGGGCTGGTGCTGCTCTGCATCGGCGCGAACACGATCGGCATCGCGGGCGTCTATTTCACGAACACGTTCATGATCGCGTACACGACCCAGTACGTCGGCGTATCGCGCTCGCTGATCCTCGACAGCCTGTTCGCGGTCGCGATCATCCAGTTCGTCGCGCAGCCGGTCGCCGCCTGGACCGCCGAGCGGATCGGCGGCGCGCGCTTCCTGAAGCTCGCCGCGCTGCTCGCGATGCTGTCGCCGTATCCGATGTTCATGCTCGTGCAGGGCGGCACGTCCGCGTCGCTGATCGCAGGCATCGCGCTCGCGGTCGTCTGCATGGCCGGTTTCTATTCGGTGATCGCGGGTTTCGTCAGCGACGTTTTCCCCGCGCATGTGCGCTATTCGGCGATCTCGCTCGCGTACCAGATCTGCGGCGCGATTGCCGGCGGCCTGACGCCGCTCGTGGGCACCTGGCTCGCGCATCGCTTCGCCGGGCAGTGGTGGCCGCTCGCGGTGTTCTACACGGGTCTCGCCGGCATTTCGCTGCTCTGCATCGTTGCGCTCGACGCGCGCCGTGCGGCCCGGCCGGCTGCCGCCGAAGCGCTCGGTTCGCACTGACCCTCAACGTACGAATTCATCCGGAGTGCACATGAAAGACCTGCTGGAAATCGACGGCGCCCGCTTGTGGCGGAGCCTGGCCGACATGGCGCGCGTCGGCGCGACGCCGCGCGGCGGCGTGCGGCGCCTCGCGCTGACCGAGGATGACCGGCGCGGGCGCGACCTGTTCGCGCAATGGTGCCGCGACGCGGGGATGGCGGTGCGCGTCGATGCGGTCGGCAACCTGTTCGCCCGGCGCGACGGCGCCGACGCGCAAGCCGCGCCCGTGCTGATCGGCAGCCATCTCGACACGCAGCCGGAAGGCGGTCGTTTCGACGGCGTCTACGGCGTGCTCGCCGGGCTCGAACTCGTGCGCACGCTGAACGACGCCGGCATCGCGACCGACAAGCCGCTCGAAATCGTGTCCTGGACCAACGAGGAAGGCGCGCGCTTCGCGCCGGCGATGCTCGGCTCGGCGGTGTTTGCGGGCGCGCTGCCGCTCGACGACGCGCTCGCGAAGCAGGACGCCGACGGCGTCACGCTCGGCGCGGCGCTCGACGCGTGCGGTTATCGCGGCACGCGCGCGGCGGGCGGCGCGGTCGATGCGTATTTCGAGGCCCATATCGAACAGGGGCCCGTACTCGAGGCCAATGGCACGACGATCGGCGTCGTCACCGGCGGCCAGGCGATTCGCTGGCTCGACGTGACGGTGACGGGCGTGGCCGCGCATGCGGGCACGACACCGATGCCGTATCGCAAGGATGCGTATTTCGCGAGCGCGCAGATCGCGCTCGAACTCGAGCGGATCGTCGCCGGGTACGCGCCGCGCGGGCTCGCGACGATCGGGCAGGTCGGCATCCGCAACGCGTCGCGCAACACGATTGCCGGCGACCTGACGTTCACGGTCGACCTGCGTCATCACGACGATGCCGAAGTCGACGCGATGGAGCGCGACCTGCGCGATGCGTGTGCACGCATCGCCGCCGCCCGCGGCGTGCAGGTCGCGATCGACACCTGCTGGCGCAGCCCGGCGACGCCGTTCGACCGCGATTGCGTCGAGCTGGTCGCGCAGGCGGCGGCTGCATTCGGCTATACGAACGAGCGGATCGTCAGCGGCGCCGGCCACGACGCGATCCTGCTCGCGCGCCGCGTCCCGACCGCGATGGTATTCATTCCGTGCGTCGACGGCCTGTCGCACAACGAGGCCGAGGACGCATTGCCCGACGACGTGACGCGCGGCACGAACGTGCTGTTCCATGCGGTGCTGGCGCGCGCGGGCATCGCGGCGCCGGTCGAAGCGGAGGCGGCCGCGCGCGTGGCGTGACGCGGCGATTCGACGAGGACGAACGATGAAAACCTATTTCCATCCCGAACAACTGCTGCATCATCCGCGCAGCTACCTGTCGCGCGGCCGGATGCGCGAACCGCAGGAAGTGCCCGAACGCGCGGCGCGGCTCGTCGCGGCCGTGCGCGCGCTCGACTTCGACGTGCGCGAGCCGGCCGACCGCGGCACCGCGCCGATCGCGGCCGTGCACGACATGAACTACCTGCGCTTTCTCGAAGAGGCGCACCGCGACTGGCAGCGGATGCCCGACGACTGGGGCGACGAAGTGATGTCGAACGTGTTCGTGCGCGACCCGAACCCGTTGCGCGGCGTGCTCGCGAAAGCCGCGCGCTACCTTGCCGACGGCAGTTGCCCGGTCGGTGCGAACACGTGGCGCGCCGCGTACTGGTCCGCGCAGGACGCGCTCGCGGCCGCGGCCGACGTCAACGACGGCGCGCGCGAGGCCTACGCGCTGTGCCGCCCGCCGGGCCACCACGCGCGCCGCGATGCAGCCGGCGGCTTCTGTTACCTGAACAATGCGGCGATCGCCGCGCAAGCGCTGCTGGGCCGCCATCGCCGTGTCGCGATCCTCGACACCGACATGCATCACGGGCAGGGCGTGCAGGAGATCTTCTACGGCCGCGACGATGTGCTGTACGTGTCGATCCACGGCGATCCGACCAACTTCTACCCGGTCGTCGCGGGTTACGAGGACGAGACGGGCGCGGGCGCCGGCGCCGGCTTCAACCTCAACCTGCCGATGCCGCACGGTGCGCCGGAATCGGTATTCTTCGAGCGGCTCGACGACGCGTTGCGCGCCCTCGCGCGATTCCAGCCCGACGCGCTCGTGCTCGCGCTCGGCTTCGACATCTACCAGGACGATCCGCAATCGCAGGTTGCCGTCACGACCGACGGGTTCGGGCGGCTCGGCGGCGCGATCGGCGCGCTCGGGTTGCCGACGGTGATCGTGCAGGAGGGCGGCTATCACCTCGACAGCCTCGACGCGAACGCCCGTGCGTTCTTCGGCGGGTTCGGCGAGGCGCGCTGACGCGGACGCCGGCGCGCCGTGGGGAGGGGCCGGATCATCGGCATGCGCTCAAGTTTTCGGCTTGCGCGCCGTCAATTCGCGCATACGCTGGATCAATGCATGAAGGAGAGCCGAACGATGAGCGCAACCGGCCGAATCAAGTGTGCGGTGCTCGCGCTGGCGGGCGTGGCGGCGCTCGCGCGTGCCGCGGAGCCATCGATCCCGTTGAGGGTCAGCCTGACGATTCCCGAAACCTGCACGATCGCGCCGGCCGTGCAACCGGGCGTGGACGCGGACATGCCGAGCGTCAGTTGCGCGCACGGCACGCCGTTCCAGGTGAGCCACGTGAGCGTGGCCGGCGCGCGGCCGACGCCGCCGCGCAGCGTCGGCGCGGGCGCGCCGGCCGCGTGGACCGTGATGTTCTGAGCGCCGCGCCGCCCGCCCGCTAGAAGCTGATCGTCGCGGTGATCGTGTCGCTGTAGTTGCCGGGCGCGGGCGTGGTCTGCGCGGGCACCGCGCCGTACACGGTGACGGCCTGCGACGTGCCGGTGCCGACGCCCGTGACGGTCGCGCTTCCGCCCGTGTCGTCGCCCCAGGTGACCGAGTGCGCGGCATCCGTGTACAGCCCGTAGTTGATCGCGCCGCCGCCGCCGCTGCGCTGCATCTGGCGCGCCGTCACGTTGCCGCTGCCGCCGCCGTTCAGCGCGATTTTCCACGCGTCGCCGTTCGTGCATTGCGCGGTGATCGAACCGGTCGCCGCGAGCGCGCCCGACAGCACGCTCGCCGTGCCGAAGTTCACGTTGGTCGCGCTGATGTTGCAGTCGTTGATCACGTTCGCGGTTGCGCTGAACGGAAAGGTGCCGTTCGATGCCGTCAGCGACGCGCAGGTCGGCGCACCGAGCAGATAGAACCCCGCGTTGATCGATGTCGTGTTGCCGCCGAACGTCTGCGAGTAGGTCGTCGTGCTGTTGCCGGTGGTCGGCACGGTCGGCTGGTTCGCGGTGATCTGCCCGTAGACCGTGACCGTGGCGCTCGCGCTCGTGCCGAGCGCGGGTTTGACGAGCGTGACCGACGCGGGCGTCGTGCCGGAGTAGACGGAGCCCCACGCGACGGAGTGCGCGGCATCGAGATAGAGGTCGTACTGCATCGCGTTGGTGCCGTTCACGAGGCTGCGCGGGCTCGTGCCGCCGAGATTCAGGCACACGAGCACGTTCGGCGTCAGCGTGACGGCCGACCACGTGCAGGTGACACTGACGGTGCCGGTCGCGGCGACCGACGCGCGCGTGATCGGGCTGACCGAACCGAAGCTGACCGTCGACGCGGTGGCCGTGCAAGTTTCCGCGTGCGCGCGGCTCGACGCGCCGCACCACGCGACGAACGCGACGACGAGCAGCAGCACGGCCCTCATGGCGCCGCCCTGCAGACGAGCGGCCCGACGGTCGGCAGCGTGCCGTTGCCGGGCGCGGTGAACGCGAATGCCGCGACGCAACGCCGCGTGCCGTCATCGATCACGAGATGGTTGTCCGCCTTCAGCCCGTCGATGAACGTGAGCCCGTCGTAGCCGACGATCGTGTCCGCGCCGCTTTCGGCATGATGCACGCGCGCGCCGGCCGGCAGCGGCTTGCCGGCGGCATCGTGCAGGATCACCGACGCCGCGCGATAGCGCGACACGCCGAAATGCGCGACCACGCCCGATCGCGCCTGCGGCACGACCGTCATCGACGTGCGGGCGATCCGCGCGTCGGCCGGCAGCTTCATCGAATCGATCGCGACCTGGTTGTTCTGGTACGCGTTCAGGTCGGGCACGAGCAGATGCCCGGCACGATCGGTCGTGCCGATCACGCGGTTCTCATGCAGCACCGGGATGCCGGCGACGCCGTCGGTCGACACCAGCGCGAAGCCGTCGTCGATGCGGCGCGACATCTGCAGGCTGCTGTCCATCAACACGAGCGCGCCGCTGACGTCGAGCGATGCGCCCGTCTGGCGGTCGATGCCCTGCGCGGCCGCGATGACTTCGCCCGCGCGGCCGAGATAGCGCACCTGCGCCTGCCGGTAGGGCACGGCGCCCGTCCCGCCGGTCTGCACGCCCCAGCCCCAGCCGCCGTCGTAGTCGGGCGGACGGCTCGCGTCGACCGTGTAGTTCGACTGGCCGCGCTGGCGGCCGACGGTCGCGTTGATCGACGTATTGCGGCCGAGCCCGATGTTCAGCGACACGAATGCGCCGTTCGCGCCCTGCTGCGCGAAATCGCGGTAGGCGCTCACGCTCATCGACGCGAGATCGCCGAAGCTCAGCGTGTACGACACGGTGCCGATCCGCGCGCTCGGGCCTTGCGGCAGCCGGAAGCCGATATAGCTGAGCGACAGCGTCTGGCGGTGCATGAACGGCAGCGCGAGCGTCGCCTGGTCGGTCGCCGACGGCACCGGCGAGCCGTCGCGCGATGCGAGGTCGCCGTAGCGGCCGAACGCGCGGATCGTCTGCGCGTTGATCGAGAAGCGCGGCTCGATCAGCTGGTAGCCGACGCTCACCTGCGTGCCGGAAAAGCGGCCGACGCTGCCCGCGATCGCGCCGTTCAGCACACCGGCATAACCGAGCCGCATCAGCGCGCCGACGCCGGCGTTGAGCACGCCGCCGGTCGCTTCCGCATGCCCTTCGACGGTCAGCGCATCGCCGAGGCCGCGCCGCATCGAGCCGCTGACGGCCGGCCGCGTGTCGTAGTCGAACGACTGCAGCGCGTAGTTGCGGCGCAGGAAGCCGGCCTCGAACGAATAGCTCGACAGCCCGGCCGACAGCATGCGCGTATCGACATAGAGCGGCACCGACGTCGCGACCGTGCGCCCGAGCGCATCGCGCGTGATGACGGTCGCCTGGCCGGCGCCGGTGATGCCCGGCACGTCGTGGATGATGAACGGGCCGCTCGGTACGTTGCCGGTGTATTGCCGTACGTTGTTGATGTACAGGTCGACCGCCGACGGCACCGCGGCCGAGCCCGCGAGCGACGGAATCGGAAACGTCACGAGGTCGGGCCGCAGCGCGAAATTGCTGCGCCACTGGACGCCGCCGAGACGGACCGAACGGGTCCACGCGAGCGATCCGGAAATCGCGTCGCCGATCTGTGTCGTGCTCGGCCGCGCCGGGTCCGAATGGCTCCAGTACGTATCGAAGCGCGTGTAGCGCCGCTGGCCGTTGTAGAAGGACGCGGTGCCGGTGTGGTTGAACACGCCGTTCGGATCGAAGTAGCGCACGTCGGTGTAGAGCGAGAACTGCCGGTCGCCGATCGTCTGCGCGTATGCCTCGTAGTTGATCGCGAGCCCGCGCGATGCGGTGGCCGCTTGCGTGGGCGGCAGCGCGCGGCTGTCGACCGCGTACGGGCGGCGCAGTGCGTCGGCCATCTCCAGATCGACGCTCTGGCGTGCCGCATCGTAGCGGTAACGCAGGCCGGCAATCGTGTCGAGTTCGACCGTCGCCGCGTCGGCGATGCCGAGGCGGTCGGTCGCGAAGCCGATCGTGCGCAGGTCGGCGCCGCTCGCCGACAGTCGGCCGTCGCGTTCGCGGAAGTGCGCGAGCAGCGCCGTATTTTCGCCGTTGACGCTGACTTCGAGGATCACGTCGTGCGTGCGGTCGGTCATCACGAGCGCCGCAGGTTCGTCCGCGCGGGCGCCGCCAAGCACGAGCAGGCGGCCCGCCACGACGGCCGCGAGCACGATGCGGCGGGTGCGTCGCGACGTTCCGCGTCCGTTGGCCGGGCGTGCGCCGGCGCGTGGCGAAGGGGAAGAGGCCGGGCGGCGCACCGGCGGTCTAGCCCGGCGGCTCCACCGCGACGACCGCGCTGGCCGGCTGCGAATTGACGGCCGCCCGCACCGTGACCTTGCCGCCGGGCACGAGACCCGCCGGCAGCGGCGCGCTCCACTGGCCGGTGCGGCCCGCCAGCGCGTAGCCGAGCAGCCCGCGCGTGAGCGGGTACGCACGACCGTCGCCGTTGACGAGTTCGACCGACGCCAGTTGCGCGCGGCGCGTGCCGACGTTGCGCACGCGCAGCACCCAGCCTTCGTTGCCGCGCGCGAGCGTCCAGTCGAGTTGCGGCGCGCCGGGGGCTGCCGGTTCGACGAACACCGGAATCGAATAGCGCAGCCGGATCGAGACACCGTTGGTCGGCGCCTCGCCCGGGGGCGGAAGCTCGTCGATCAGCAGCCGGTAGCACTGTTCGACGCCGGAAGGCGCGCGCGAGGCGCGTACGACGCGGATCAGCTGCTCGGACTGCGTGCCGACCTCGATCAGCGGCGGGCTCGCGACGAGATCCTGGGTGGGCGTCAGCGTGTCCTGGCCGTCGGCCTGGTCCCAGCGGAATACGCGTACCTGTCCGTACACGGGCCGCTCGCCGGGATTGCGCAGCGTGATGCCGGTGGCCGTGTCGTCGGTGCCGAATTCGATCGTGACGGGGGAAATCTGCAGCGACGCGGCGTGCGCGGCACCGGCCGCGCACAGCAGCGCGGCGAGCGTTCGACGTATTGCGAGCATGCGAAACGGCGCCGGTCAGAAGTAGACGGTTGCGGTGACGGTCGTCTGATAGGTGTCCGGCTTCGGCGTCGCCTGCGCGGGCACCTGGCCGTAGACGGTCAGCGCCTGCGCGGCGCCCGTGCCGGTGCCGGCCACGGTGTTGGTGCCCTGCGTGTTGCCCCAGATCGTCGTGCGCCCGGCGTCCTGGTACAACTGGAAGCCGACGGTCGTCGTCGTATTGCCGGTCGACGTGCCGGCCATCAGGCGGCTCGCGACGCTCGATCCGGTGACCGAACCGGCGTCGAGGCCGACGTTGTACGGCGTCGTGTTGGTACAGGTGACGCTGACGGTCGTCTGCTGGTTGATCGCGGTCGCCAGCACGCCGTTGGTCCCGAAGGCCAGCGGGTTCGCGGCGATCGTGCAGTTCGGCTGCAGGGTCAGCGTGACGTTGAAGGTGGCGGTCGCGGTGCCGTTCGTATAGACGGCCGCGTCGGCGGTGGGTGTCGAAAGGCCGATTGACAGCGCGAGCGACAATGTCGTGGAAGCGATGGCGACTTTCACTCTGATCCCTCATCGGTCGATTTTTCATTGGATTTATGCCGCGCTTCGCACGCCGCAGCACGGTAAATGCTGATACGAATCGATGAGTCTTTCAATCTTAAATTTGGGGTTGTTGTATTTCGTGACGAATGAATGAGTTATTTATTGAATAAATCGGGGAAATATTACGGATTTAGATTTAATTGCCGGATTCCACGCGAAATATTTTGCTGCGACGCGGAAAAGAATGCCTGTCGGGGTGGGGGGCGGCACGATTTTTCCGATTGGTTCGGTGAATCGAGGCGGCGAATTCGAATTGGATAATTCATGCGCGCGGTGAAATTGAACGAGCGGCAATGAATCGGTTGGGCGATGCCAAGTATTTAACCGGTTCGTGAATCGATCCGGTCGAAATGATGTCGGGAGACGGATATTCCGGATTTTTCCAGGGTGAAGAGAAAACGGGAATCCGGACGGCGGACGGGAAATGAAAACGGCCGCATTGCGCGGCCGTAGGTGTCCTTGCCGCACCGGGCGGCAGCCCGGGCGAGCCGCGCGTGTCAGTTCGCGGCGGCCGGCGCGCGGCGCTGCGCGATCTGCAGCAGGACGAGTGCGAGTCCGGCCGCGGCGATCAGGCCGCCGACGAGCGGCACCGCCGCGTAGCCGAACCCGGCCGAAATTGCCGCGCCGCCGGCCGCGGCGCCCACCGCATTGCCGAGGTTGAACGCGCCGATGTTGACGGCCGACGCGAGGCCCGGCGCTTCGTGGGCCGCGCGCATCACGCGCATCTGCAGCGGCGGCACGACCGCGAACGTGGCGACGCCCCACACGAGCAGCGTGACGGCCGCGCCGGCATGCGTGCTGGCGAGCAGCGGGAACGCCGCCATCGTCGCGATCAGCAGCAGCAGGAAGCCGATCAGCGTGCCGTCGAGCGAGCGGTCGGCCAGGCGGCCGCCCGCGATGTTGCCGATCGAGAAGCCGACGCCGATCAGCACGAGCATCGCGGTCACGAAGCCGGGCGTCGCGCCGGTCAGGTGTTCGAGCGTCGGTGCGACATACGTGTAGAGCGTGAACATCGCGCCGGCGCCGAGCACCGTCGTGGCGAGCGCACCGAGCACGACCGGGCGCGTCAGTACCGAGAGTTCGGCCCGCAGATCGGGCATCTTGCCGGCCTGGCCCTTCGGCAGCGCGGCGAACAGGCCGGCGATCGCGATCAGGCCGAGGCCCGCGGTCGCCGCGAACGACATGCGCCAGCCGATGATCTGGCCGAGCCAGGTCGCGGCCGGCACGCCGCCCACGTTCGCGATCGTGAGGCCCATGAACATCGTCGCGACGGCGCTTGCCTGCTTGTCGCGCGGCACGAGGCTGGCCGCGACCACCGAGCCGAGCCCGAAGAACGCGCCGTGGTTGAGGCTCGTCACGAGGCGGGCGAGCAGCAGCGTCGTGTAATCCGGCGCGACGGCCGACAGCAGGTTGCCGATCGTGAAGATCGACATCAGCGCGATCAGCGCCGAGCGGCGCGACCAGCGGGCGAGCAGCAGCGTCATCAGCGGCGCGCCGACCATCACGCCGATCGCATACGCGCTGATCAGCATGCCGGCCTGCGGAATCGACACGTGCACGCCGTCGGCGATCACGGGCAGCAGGCCCATCGGCGAGAACTCGGTCGTGCCGATGCCGAACGCGCCGGCGGCGAGCGCCAGTAGCGGCAGCGCGGCGCTGCCGCCGGGGCGGGAAGGAGAGGAAGTCGTGGTGTTCACGCGATGGGCTCCTGTATTCGTGGGTGACGGCACGGGGCCGTTGCGGACAGGGCGAAGTGTGCCTGGATTATTTTTGCGGAAAAAGCCGGATTGGAACGAAATTATCTTGATTCCATGTCAACAATACGGTGCGCGCGCGGTGTGCCCGCCAGGCCGTGGGCGTTGCGCCGGCGAGGCAGGCGAACGACGGTGTCGGTGGTGAAAGGTATGGGTAAGGTGGAAATCGGATTGTCCTGCCGCGCGCCGCGATTCGGTGACGGTTTGCGGCGGACGGGCGGGCCGTCCGGCATCGCATGCCGCACGTTGCCCGGCAACCGTGCGGTGACGGGCGGCGGGCAGCCAGGGCCCGTCGACCGGGCGCCTTCCATCCCGTGACACAGACCTCGCGCCACGGCTGGAAACCCTTTACAGGCAAGGCGCAAGCGAAAAAAGCCCCGACCACAGGGGGACCGTGGCCGGGGCGAAAACGCATCCTCTCTTTGGCACGAGGGTTGGATGCGGGCGCAGTATATTTCGGGCCATGACAATTCGAAGCGGCGTTAAACGGCGGTTTTTGGTGCCAATTTAAAAATTCCGGCGCCGCGGCGTGGATTGTCGGGGTTTTGAAAGATTTTTCGCTGGCACGGCCATCTTGTTTAGCGCGATGAGGCCGCCAAAACGGCGAATCAGCAGAGGGGGCGTCGCGCGTCGGCTGGCGTGCGGATCGCCTTGCCTGACCGGATGCCGGGCTGGCCCGGCGCCCGGTGCAGGGTCAACCCGCTTCGTCGGCCGCATCGCGCACGGCCGCGAGAAACCGCGCGACGATCGGCGAGGGCGCTGCCGCCGCGCCATCGAACACGAATTCGATGTCGAAGCGGCTCGCGAGCTCGTCGAGCGCGACGAGCCTGACCGTGTGCGGGCAGGTCGGCGACGCGCTTTCCGGCACGAACGCGCACCCCATTCCGGCCGCGACGAGGCCGATCAGCGTCGGGATGTCGCTGCCGACCTGCGCGATGCGCGGCGTGAAGCCGGCCTGCTGGCACTGCGCCATCAGGAACCGGTGGTGCGCGGCCGAGCGCTGCGCGTCGAACCAGACGAACGGTTCGTCCGCGACGTCGGCCAGCGCGCGCGGCGCATTGAAGCGGCCGCCCGGCGGCGCGGGCATCGCGAGCACGAAGCGGTCGCTCAGCAGCCGCACGCCCGACAGGTGCGGCGCCTCGTCGCGGCGCCACGCCATGATCCCGGCGTCGAGCTGGCCGCGCATCAGCGCGCTCGCCTGTTCGGCCGACAGCATCGGCGCGATCGACAGCTGCACGTCCGGGCACGCGTCGCGAAACGCCTTGAGCACCTTCGCGACGATCGGCAGCGGCAGGCAGTTCGGCAGCGCGCCGAGCCGCAGTTCGCCGAGCTGGCCGGCCGCGCTGCGCAACGCGCGTTCGCGGCTGGCCTGCACCGTTGCGAGCAGGCCGGTCGCATCCTTCAGGAAGCTCGCGCCGGCCGCGGTGAGCGTGACGCCCGTCGCGCGTCGGATCAGCAACGGCGTGCCGATCGCGTCCTCGAGCTCGCGGATCTGCCGCGACAGCGCGGGCTGGACGATGCCGGCCGCGCGGGCGCCGGCCATCACGCTGCCGGCCTGGGCGACAGCCACGAAATAGCGCAGGTGACGCAGTTCGATCTGGCGCATGCGATGCTCGTCCGGGTTCGTCAATATACCTGTGGAGCATAGCAAATACCATTCGATGGTATTGGAAAGCATGGCAGGCCTGCCGTACGATGACCGTCATTGGCGCACGCGCTGGCTCGCGAGTCGCGTGCGCTTCCTCCGTCTCCACTGAGCCTTGTCCGATGCCGCTTCATATCCCGACTCCTTATATCCGCTCGCAAATCGCGTCCCGCCGGCTCGGCCGGACGATCCGGCTGAAGCTCGATGCGCTGCAGCCATCGGGCTCGTTCAAGCTGCGCGGCATCGGTGCCGTCTGCGAAGCGCGGCACGCGGCCGGCGCGCGGCGATTCGTGTCGTCGTCGGGCGGTAACGCGGGCATCGCGGTCGCGTATTGCGGCCGCGTGCTCGGCGTGCCGGTACGCGTCGTCGTGCCGGAAAGCGCCTCGGCGCGCGCGCGTGAGCTGATTCGTGTCGAAGGCGCCGAGGTGGTCGTGCATGGCGCGAGCTGGGCCGAGGCAAACGCGTTTGCGCAATCGGCGCTCGGCGAGCACGATGCGTTCGTCCATCCGTTCGACGATCCCGTGCTGTGGCAGGGGCACGCGACGATGATCGACGAGATGGCGGCCGCCGGGCCGAAGCCCGGTGCGGTGGTGCTCGCGGTCGGCGGCGGCGGCCTGCTGTGCGGCGTGCTCGAAGGGCTCGCGCGCAACGGCTGGCACGACGTGCCGGTCGTCGCGGCCGAAACGGAAGGCGCCGACTGCTATGCGCGCTCGGTCGCGCAGGGGCGTCCGGTCGAACTCGCGGCAATCGCGAGCATCGCGACGTCGCTCGGCGCGAAGCGGCCATGCGATGCGGCAGTCGAATGGGCGACGCGGCACGCGATCCATCCCGTCGTCGTGTCCGATGCGGACGCGGTGGCCGCGTCGCTGCGGTTCGTCGACGAACACCGGATCGTCGTCGAACCCGCATGCGGCGCCGCGCTGGCTGCGCTCGAGCGGCCGGTGCCGGTGCTTGCGTCGGCGTCGGACATCGCGGTGATCGTCTGCGGCGGCGTGACGGCGTCCGTCGAGCAGTTGCAGACGCTGCGCGCGACGTTGCGGTAAGGCGGGAGCGCCGCAGGCAGGGCGCTCACGCCGCCCGATGGCGGAAACTGCTGCGGTGAATAACGCGGAAGGCGGGCCGTCGTGCCGAGCCGTATGCAGCCGGGCGCGACGATACGGCGGCCCGGTCAGTTCGCGGCCGGTGCGCTCGCGCCGGACGGCGCGGACGATGCGACAGGGTTGGCGGTGGCGGGCGCCGGCGATGCGCTCGACGGCGCGGATGCCGATGCGGGGGCGGATGCCGCGGACGCGGGTGCAGGTGCAGGGGCAGGCGCGGGCACGGTCGACGCCGGCTTGCCAGCGGCCGGTGCCGGAACGGCGGGCGTCGACGCCGCGGCGGCAGGCGCGGCCGCCGGGCTGGCAGCCGATGCAGGCGTGGCAGCCGACGCGGCAGCGGAAGCCGGCGCAGGCACGGAACCGGCGGAAGCCGCAGCCGGTGCGGCAACCGGCTGCGAACCCGACGCCGCTCCCGGCGCGGCGGCACGCACCGCGGCCGGCACGGCGACGGCCGACGCCGCGGCAGGCACGGCATGCGCACCCGACTCGGGTGCGACACCCGGCACCGACAGCGGCACCGGCGCCGCGGGCGGCGTCGGCACGACCGGCGTCGTCATCTTCAGCGGTTCGCCCTGCGGCGTCGGCGCGGGTTCCGGCAGCGGCGTGACGGGTTCCTTCTCGGCGGCCTTCACGGTCGCGCGATCGCGGCGCGCCGGGTCGATCTTCAGGAAATGGTCGACGAGATTGAAGAAGCGCTCATAGAACACGCCGGCCGGAATCGTCTCGCTCGCGGTCTTGACGAGCGCGTCGTCGCTCGACCCGATCGGCAGCGACAGCGAGCCGAACACGCTCAAGCCCACGCTGGCCGACGTATTCGACTTCTTCAGCGTGTAGCGGTCCTGCACGGCGTTCACGTACGCGATGCTCGACGTGCCGTCGGCGTTCGCATCCGCGCACACGACGTGAAATTCGATCACGACGTGCATGTCGTTGCTCGGCTGGAAATTCTTGCTGCCGTCGACCGCATCGTTGCGCGACGACGACACCACATAACCCTGGCTCAGCAGCGCGCGCCGCGCGGCCTCGCAGGCCGCGTCGGATTTCGAGTGGAACGTATGCGCATACGGGCTGCTGGTCGCGTCGAACTGTTCCTGCTGGTAGATCGGCTTGGGCGGCGACGAGCACGCGGCCAGCACGGTCGCGGCCGCGAGTGCGCACGAAACGGAAAACAGGCGAAATCGGTTGTGCATGGCGTCTTTCAGAAGGCTTGGCGAGCGGCCGCGCAACGGCGGTGCCTGGATGAGGCGTGCGGCAATCTCGTAAGGCCGGGGCGCCATTATAGTTTCGTTTGATGTCGCGCTCGCTTCAGTCGGCCGGCGCGACGCGCACCGCGGCCAGCAATTGCGACGTCAGCGGATGATGTTCGCCGCGCCGCGAGCGGATCGCGTGGATCTCCTCGGTCACGTCGCCCGCGCGCCCGAGCCGCCGCAACCCGCTCAGCAGCGACGCATCGTTCGCGCCGAGTTCGCTGAGCGGAAACACGCCGAGGCCGCGCGCCGCGAACACGGCCATCAGCGCGCTGTCCTCGAATTCCCCGGTCACGCGCGGCACGATCCGCTCGCCTTCCAGCCACCGGTCGAGGCGCGCGCGCAGCGCCGAATGCGCGGTCGGCAGCAGCACGGGCAGGTCGGCCAGGCACTGCGGAAAGCGCTGCCGCGCGGCCGGCGTGACGAGCGCCGCGGGCCCGTACCAGTCGACCGGCGATGCGACGAGCCGCTCGCTCGTCACGCGCAGGTTCGACCCCGACGGCGCGCCCTGGCCGGCCAGCACGAGATCGAGGTGATGCAGCGCGAGCTCCGCGAGCAGCGCATCGTGCTCGCCCTCGTGGCACAGCAGCCGCAACGTCGGCGTGTCGAGCACCGGCGCGAGGATCGCGTGCGCGGCGAGCTTCGAAATGCCGTCCGCGAGCCCGACCGCGAGCCGCACGGTCGGCTGGCTGGCCGCCGCGCGCACTTCGTCGGGAATCAGCCGCCCCATCTCGAAGATGACCTCGGCGCGCGCAAACGCGGCCTGTCCCGCGTCGGTCATCGTGACGCCGCGCCCGGCCGGGCGCAGCAACTGGTGCCCGAGCGATTTCTCGAGCTCGCGCACCTGCGCGCTGATCGTCTGCACGGCCATGTCGAGCCGGCCGGCCGCGCGCGCGAAGCCGCCTTCCTTCACGACGACCCAGAAATAGTACAGATGTCGAAAATTGAGCATCGGATCGATATATCGAAAAAACCGAACTTAAATTCAGATTCTCTCTGATTTTTTCGAAGTGCGGGGCGGCATATCATCGGGCTTTCCACTTTTCAATCGGCCCATTTCATGGACTACCTGCTGACGCTTGCCGCCGACCCCGCCGTCTGGGCCGCGCTCCTGACGCTCGTCGTGATGGAAGTCGTGCTCGGCATCGACAACCTGATCTTCATCTCGATCCTCAGCAACAAGCTGCCCGAGGCGCAGCGCGCCCGCACGCAGCGCCTCGGCATCGCGCTCGCGCTGGTGATGCGCCTGGCGCTGCTCGGCAGCGTCGCGTGGATCGCGAGCCTGACCGAACCCGTGTTCACGCTGTTCGACCATGCGTTCTCGTGGCGCGACATGATCCTGCTGTCGGGCGGCCTGTTCCTCGTGTGGAAGGCGACCACCGAGATCCATCACCACGTGTCGCACGACGGCGGCGGCGAGGGCGGGGCGGGCGGCGCGGCCGGGCTGACGGTGTGGGCCGCCATCGGCCAGATCGTGATGCTCGACATCGTGTTCTCGATCGACAGCATCGTGACGGCGATCGGCATGACCGAGCACATCCCGATCATGTTCGTCGCGGTGATCGTCGCCGTGACCGTGATGCTGTTCGCCGCGCAGCCGCTCGCACGCTTCATCGACCGCAACCCGACCATCGTGATGCTGGCGCTGTCGTTCCTGGTCGTGATCGGCATGACGCTGATCGCCGAAGGTTTCGGTTCGCACGTGCCGAAGGGGTACATCTACGCGGCGATGGCGTTCTCGGCGTTCGTCGAGGGCATGAACATGCTGGCGCGGCGCGCGAAGGCGAAGCGCGCGGCGCAAGTCGATGGCGACTGAGTCGCCGCGCGTGACGCCGGCTGCCGCTGCTGCCGGCGCGCGCGCTGCATACGGAATCGGGACGAGATTCGCACGGAAAGGAGAAACGCGATGAAATGCCCTGTCTGCAAGACGCCCGACCTGCTGATGGCCAAGCGCCAGTCGATCGAGATCGACTACTGTCCGACGTGCCGCGGCGTATGGCTCGACCGCGGCGAGCTCGACAAGCTGATCGCCCGCGAAACCGGCGACGCGCCGGCCCGCCGCGACGATTCGCCGGCGCAGCACGCCGCATCGGCGCAGCGCGGGCGCGACGACGGCTGGGGGCGCGACGGCCGCTCGCGCGACGAGCGTTACCGGCACGACGGCCAGCGTCGCAAGAAGTCGGTGTTCGACCTGTTCGATTTCGATTGAATCCGGATCCGGCGTGCCTGCACGCACGCCGGGCCGCCGATCAACAAAGAAGCCCCGCCCGGCATCGCGCCGGGCGGGGCTTCTTTCATGCGTGCCGCGACACGTCGCGACTCACGCCGACGCTTACGCGTGGCCGGCCGTCACGTCGATACGGCGCGGGCGCGTTTCCTCGCGGCGCGGAATCGTCAGCGTCAGCACGCCGTCGCGCAGGTTCGCGTCGATCCGCGACGTGTCGAGGTCGGGACTCAGCACGAACGAGCGCGCATAGCGGGTCGCGCGCACTTCCGCGTGCCGCACGCGCAGGTCGGCCGGCGTGTCGATGTGCGTGTCCGCTTCGATCGTCAGCGTGTTGTCGTGCACCTTCACGTCGAGGTTCTCGCGCGGCACGCCGGGAAGATCGGCCCGCAGCGTGACGCCGCGAGGGGTCTCGACGATGTCGACGTTCGGCGTGATCGCGGGCCGGCGCGCGGCCTCGGCGGCGGCGGGATGAACGGGTTTCGTTTGGCGTTCGGCCAGGGTCGGGTTCGTATACATGTCGGTATCCTGAAGATTACTGAACGGTGATCGCACGCGGCTTCGAGGCTTCGCGCCGGCCGACGCGAATCAGCAGGCAGCCGTTTTCGTAGCGCGCGGTGACCTGGTCGGGATCCGCGTCGCGCGGCAGCTCGACGACGCGGCGGAAGGCGCCGTGAAAGCGCTCCTGCGCGTAGGTCCGCACGTCTTCGCCTTCGATGCCCGGCGCCGGCTTGCGCTCGCCGCTGACGGTCAGCAGGTCCTTGTCGATCGATACGTCGAAGTCGCCCGCGGCCATGCCGGGTGCGAACGCGACGATCTCGATCGCATTGTCGGTGGCGCCGACGTTGAGTGCCGGGAACGTGCCGTGCCGCACCGCGCGGATGCCGGTCGGGCGTTCGCCGAGCAGGTTCGCCACTTGCCGCTGCACGCGGGCGAATTCGTCGAACAGGTCGTTGCCGAAATGGATACCGCTCATGTGGGTCCTCCTGAACAGGGAACACGGGAGACGTGACGGCGCGACGCCTGCGGCGGGCGCGACGGGGGCTCCACTGGATCGAAACGGAGGCAGTGCAACGGATGAGGCACTGCCCGACGACGGGTAATTAGTGGCCGCCATCGCGCATTTCAAGAGGGAATCCGCAATCCGCGTCAACGCATGCGCACGGGATTCGATGCGACAATCGCCGCGAGCTATCCGCAGAACAACCACACGGGACAACCATGGACATTCGACGTATCGCGATCGTCGGCGCCGGCGTGATCGGCGCGAGCTGGGCGGCTTTCTATCTGACGCAGGGTTTCGACGTCGTCGCGACCGATCCGGCGCCGCAAGCCGACGCGCGGCTGCGCGACGCGCTGGCCGCGTTTCTCGGCGAGCGTGCCGCCGAACTTTCCTCGCGGTTGTCGTTCGACGCCGATCTGGTGCGCGCGCTCGACGGCGTCGACTTCGTGCAGGAGAACGGCCCGGAGCGGCTCGACCTGAAGCGTGCGCTGTACCGCCAGATGGACGACGTGCTGCCCGCGCACGTACCGATCGCATCGAGCTCGTCGGGCCTGAAGATGTCCGATATCCAGACCGCGTGCGCGAAGCATCCGGAGCGTTGCCTGATCGCGCATCCGTTCAATCCGCCGCACCTGATTCCGCTCGTCGAGCTGGTCGGCGGCGATGCGACCGGCCAGGACGTGATCGCGCGCGTGAAGGATTTCTACGACGCGCTCGGCAAGCAGACGATCGTCCTCAACAAGGAAATGACCGGCCACGTCGCGAACCGGCTCGCGGCCGCGCTGTTCCGCGAGGTGTATCACCTCGTCGGCGAAGGCGTCGTGAGTGTCGCCGATGCGGACAAGGCCGTCGCGTGGGGGCCCGGCTTGCGCTGGGGGCTGATGGGGCAGTGCCTGACCTATCACCTCGGCGGCGGCGCGGGCGGGATCGCGCACTTCCTCGAACACCTGTCGGGGCCGATCGCGAGCTGGTGGGACGACCTCGGCACGCCCTCGTTCGATCCGGAGGTCGATCGCCAACTGAACGAAGAACTGCGCGCGATCCAGGGCGAGCGTTCGATGCAGGCGCTGGCGGCCGAGCGCGACCGCTTGCTCGTCGAGCTGATCGATGCGCGGCGCCGCAGCTTCCTGCCCTGAGCGCGCGGCTTATTGCTGCGACGCGGCCTGCGGTGCGGGCGGCGCATGCGCGAGCCAGGCGGGGCTCGCGGCCTGCACGAGTTCGCGGTTGCGTGCCCGCGTCGCGGCATCCGGCGGGTAGTTGCCGTCGTTCGTCGGCAGTTCGCCGTCGAGATAGGCCTGCTTGAGCTGGTCGATGACTTCCGCGCGCGTCAGGCCCTGGGCGGGCGCCGACGCGTCGGTTTGCGCAAAGGCAGGGGACAGCAGCGCGGCTGCGGCGGTCGCGACGGCGAATCGCAAGACGTTCATGGTGGGCTCCGATCAAGGGACGGGGTACCGGATGCGCGCGGCGATCGCCGTGCCTGCCGATGGGTCCCATTGTCGCGAGCGGGTGCTGCGCGGACGATGACGCGTTCCGGGCAAAGCTGTCAGGTGCGGGCGCGGCCGTGCATGCGCCCGGTGCGCCCGGTGCGGTTACAACCCGGCCGCCGCCGCGATCAGCGTGGCTTCCAGCGCGAGCGTCGAGCGCGACGCGGCTGCCGGCCGGTCGATCACGTATTCGAGTTCGCCGAGTTCGGGCAGCCCCGCGTCGAGCCGGGCGAGTCCGGCCGGGATCACGTAGCCGGCGAACGCGCTGACGCCGAGCCCCGCGCTCGCGGCCGCGCGCAATACCGCGACGCTGCTGCTGACCACCGCGATCCGGTACGGCCGCCCGATGGCCTCGAGCGATTCGAGCACGCGGCGGCGCGACACGCTCGGCTCCGGATGCATCGCGAGCGGCAGCACGACCTCGTGGCCGGTGAGCCGCGATTCGGGGCCGGTGCACCAGTACAGCGGTTCGCTGCGGATCACGCGGCCGCGCCGGCTGCCCGCGATACGCTTCGCGAACACCAGGTCGTGCCGGCCTTCGTCGAGCGCATCGAACAGGTCGCCCGACAGCCCGGTCGAGATCGCGAGCTCGACGTCCGGATTGCGCTGCACGAAGCTCGCGAGCGCGGCCGTCAGGTGGGCGGACGCGAAATCCTCCGACATCGCGAGCCGCACCTTGCCCGACAGCGGCGGCCCGCACACCGACGTGACGGCTTCGTCCATCAGCTCGAGGATGCGCACCGCGTAGCGGAACAGCGCGTCGCCGTGCTGCGACAGGTGCACGTTGCGCGTGTCGCGTTCGAACAGCGGCCGGTCGAGCAGCTCCTCGAGGCGGCGGATGTGCTGGCTGACGGTCGACTGCGACAGGCTCACGCGCTCGGACGCGGCGGTGAAGCTGCCGGATTGGGCGACGGCGACGAAGCTGCGCAGCAGCTCGGGCGGTAACGGACGCATTGCTAAATCCACTGAATCGGTTTCGACAACTTCATAAATGGCGGGAATCGGCGGCGCTAGTATCGGATCACGCGCCAGTGCGGCCCGCAACGGGGGCACCGGCGCGTAGCCCGCGTCGTGCCGGCGGCTGCCTCGATCAGTCTACGGCATCCGGCGTCCGGCCCGAAACCGCATCATCCCATCGACCGCCCGAGAACAGGCCCGCCAGACGGGCCGCCGGGCCGCGGCGCACCGCCGCAGGAGACAAGTCCGTGCACGGGATCGCCGTGCGGGGCCGGCTCCCGCGTGCGTCCGGCGCCCGTCACGAAGAGACTGGAGACGACTCATGATCATCTACGGAACCGCGCTGCTGGCGTTTTGCCATCTGGCCGGACTGTTTCTCGGCGACCTGCTCGGCAGCGCGATCGGCGTGAAGACCAATGTCGGCGGCGTCGGCATCGCGATGCTGCTGCTGATCTGCCTGCGCCTGTGGCTGCACCGGCGCGGCTGGCTGCCGAAGGAGACCGAGGCCGGCGTCGGTTTCTGGGGCGCGATGTACATTCCGGTCGTCGTCGCGATGGCCGCGAACCAGAACGTGGTCGCCGCGCTGAAGGGCGGTCCCGTCGCGCTGCTGGCCGCCGTCGGCGCGGTCGCGATCTGCGCATGCTGCATCGCGGTACTGGTGCGCACCGGGCGCGACGACACGGCCTTCGCGGGCGTGCCGCAATTCGAAGAACAGTAACGGAGGCCGCCATGCTGCAGATGCTCGAAAAAACCGTCGCCCACAACGGGCTCGTCGCGTCGTTCGCGCTGGTCGGCCTGATCATGTGGCTGTCGTCGATCGCCTCGCGCAAGCTGACGTTCGGCCGCGTGCACGGCTCCGCGATCGCGATCGTGATCGGTCTCGCGCTCGCGTACGTCGGCGGCGCGTTCACCGGCGGCGAAAAGGGAATCGCCGACGTGCCGCTGTTCGCGGGTGTCGGCCTGATGGGCGGCGCGATGCTGCGCGATTTCGCGATCGTCGCGACCGCGTTCGAAGTGCAGCCGACCGAGGCGCGCAAGGCCGGGCTCGTCGGCGTCGTGTCGCTGCTGCTCGGCACCGTGCTGCCGTTCATCGTCGGCGCATGCATCGCGCGCGCGTTCGGGTACACCGACGCGGTCAGCATGACGACGATCGGCGCGGGCGCCGTCACCTACATCGTCGGGCCCGTTACCGGCGCGGCGATCGGCGCGAGTTCCGACGTGATCGCGCTGAGCATCGCCACCGGGCTCGTGAAGGCGATCATCGTGATGGTCGGCACGCCGGTCGCGGCCGGCTTCATGGGCCTGAAGACGCCACGCTCCGCGATGATCTTCGGCGGCCTCGCGGGCACTGTCAGCGGCGTGAGCGCGGGGCTCGCCGCGACCGACCGCCGGCTGGTCCCGTACGGCGCGCTGGTCGCGACGTTCCATACGGGCGTCGGCTGCCTGCTCGGGCCCTCGGTGCTCTACTTCACGACCCGCGCGCTGGTCGGCGCATAGCGCCCCGCGGTGCGGCCCGCGCGCGTGGGCCGCATCCATCGCGGCGTCCTCTGAGTCGCATTCGTCAACATCATCAATCGGCGGCGGCGCCCGGCTTAGAATGCCGCTGAACCATCGAAGCGGGAGAACTGTTCATGACGGGATGGAATCACGCGCGGCAAGCGCGCGATGCACGGCTCGCGGCCGGCGCGGCTTACGCGCAGGGCAAGCGGGTCGATGCGCGCGACACCGTCGCGTTGCTCGAAGCGGTGCTGCGGCCCGGCGACCGCGTGTGCCTCGAAGGCGACAACCAGAAGCAGGCCGACCTGCTCGCGACGGCGCTCGCCGACGTCGACAGCGCGAAGATCCACGACCTGCACATGGTGCAGTCGGGCGTCGTGCTGCCCGAGCATCTCGACGTGTTCGAGCGCGGCATCGCGAAGCGCCTCGATTTCGCGTACTCGGGCCCGCAGTCGCAGCGCATCGCTAAGCTGCTGTTCGGCGGCAAGATCGCGCTCGGCGCGGTGCATACCTATCTCGAGCTGTTCGCGCGCTACTTCATCGATCTGACGCCGCAGGTCGCGCTGATCGCGGCGGTCAGCGCCGACCGTGACGGCAACCTGTACACGGGCCCGAACACCGAGGACACGCCGACCGTCGTCGAGGCCACGGCATTCAAGGACGGCATCGTGATCGCGCAGGTCGACCGCATCGTCGACAAGGTGCCGCGCGTCGACATCCCGGGCGACCGCGTGCATTTCGTCGTCGAGGCCGGCCGGCCGTTCTACGTCGAGCCGCTGTTCACCCGCGATCCGGCCGCGATCACCGAAACGCAGATCCTCACCGCGATGCTCGCGATCAAGGGCATCTACGAGCCGTACGGCATCAAGCGCCTGAACCACGGGATCGGCTTCAACACGGCCGCGATCGAGCTGCTGCTGCCGACCTACGGCGAGAAGCTCGGGCTGAAGGGCAAGGTCTGCACGCACTGGGCGCTCAATCCGCATCCGACGCTGATTCCCGCGATCGAGTCGGGCTGGGTCGAGCAGGTGCACTGCTTCGGCTCCGAAGTCGGGATGGACGACTACATCCGCGAACGGTCCGACGTGTGGTTCACGGGCCCCGACGGGTCGCTGCGCTCGAACCGCGCGTTCTGCCAGACGGCCGGCCTCTACGCGTGCGACATGTTCATCGGCTCGACGCTGCAGATCGACCTGTCCGGCCATTCGTCGACGGTCACGGCCGAGCGCATCGCCGGCTTCGGCGGCGCGCCGAACATGGGCAGCGACGCGCGCGGCCGGCGCCATCCGAGCGCGCCGTGGCTGAAGGCCGGCGCGGAAGCCGACCCCGACACGCCGGCGGCGCTCAGGCGCGGCCGCAAGCTCGTCGTGCAGATCGGCGAGACGTTCGGCGACAAGAACGTGCCGATGTTCGTCGAGAAGCTCGACGCGCTGAAGCTCGCCGACAAGCTGCAGCTCGACCTCGCGCCGATCATGGTCTACGGCGACGACGTCACGCACATCGTCACCGAGGAAGGGATCGCGAACCTGCTGATGTGTCGCGACAAGGACGAACGCGAGCACGCGATCCGCGGCGTCGCCGGTTATACGGAGATCGGCCGCGGCCGCGACCGGAAGATGGTCGAGCGGCTGCGCGAACGCGGCGTGATCCGCCGCCCGGAGGATCTCGGCATCGATCCGCTCGACGCCGACCGTCGCTGGCTCGCCGCGCGTTCGATCAAGGATCTCGTGCACTGGTCGGGCGGGCTCTATGCGCCGCCGGCGCGGTTCCGCAACTGGTGAGGAAGAGGGCATGGAACAGTTGAACTATCGCTTCACCGCGCGCGAACGCGCGAAGGGCGAGCAGGCCGCGGCGCTCGTCGGCGTGGTCGCGTCCGGCAATCTCGAGGTGCTCGTCGAGCGCGTGCTGCCGGGCAACGAATGCGAGATCGACATCCGCACCGCGGCGGTCGGTTTCGGTGCGGTATGGCAGGCCGTCGTGTCGGATTTCGTCGAACGGCGCGCGCCGGGCGGCCTGAAGCTGTCGATCAACGACGGCGGCGCGAGGCCCGACATGGTGTCGCTGCGGCTCGCGCAGGCCGTGCGCGCGATCGAGGGGGACGCACGATGAGCGACGTGATCCACGACGCACCGGCGTTCGTCGCGAACGGCGCGAGCTGGTACGAGGCGTCGGCGCGACAGCGCATCGACGGACTGCTTGACACGGGGAGCTTCGACGAATTCCTCGGGCCGGCCGAGCGCGTGACGAGCCCGCACCTGCCGCTGTTCGACCTGCCGCAGCAGTTCGACGACGGGATGGTGGTCGGCCACGGGCGGCTCGATGGCCGGCCGGTGTTCGTCGCCGCGCAGGAAGGCCGCTTCATGGGCGGCGCGTTCGGCGAGGTGCACGGCGCGAAGCTCACCGGGCTGCTGCGCGCCGCGCGCGAAATCGGCAAGCCGGTGCTGATCCTGTTCGATACGGGCGGCGTGCGGCTGCAGGAAGCGAACGCGGGCGAGCTCGCGATCGCCGAGATCATGCGTGCGCTCGTCGACGCGCGCGCGGCCGGCGTGCCGGTGATCGGGCTGATCGGCGGGCGCGCGGGCTGCTACGGCGGCGGCGGGTTGCTCGCCGCGTGCTGTTCGGCGCTCGCGGTGTCGGAGCAGGGGCGCATCAGCGTGTCGGGCCCCGAAGTGATCGAGACCAATCGCGGCGTCGAGGAATTCGATTCCAAGGATCGCGCGCTGATCTGGCGCACGATGGGCGGCAAGCACCGGCGGCTGATCGGCGGCGCCGACCGTTACGTGGCCGACACGCCGGACGCGTTCCGCGCGGCGGCGCTCGAGCTGATCGGCCGCGCGCCGAGGTTCGATGCGGCGATGCTGCGCGCGGAACAGGCGCGCCTGGAAGCGCGTGTCGCCCGGTTCGGCGCATGCAGGGATGCGCTCGACGTGTGGCGCATGCTCGGGGCCGATCAGCCCGAGGCGATTCCCGGCATGCCCGACGACGCATTCGCCACGCTCGCCGACCAGTTACAGGAGCCGCAGCATGACGCTCGATGAAGTACTGAATTCGCTGTTTCCGAAGGGCCATTCGATCGTGCGTTACGGCGGCCTGCTGACCGGCCATGCGGAACTGGCCGGCGCGCGGGTCGACGTGATCGGCGTCACCGACCGCTTGCCGTTCGGCATCGACGAAGCGCTGACGCTCGCGTCGCAGGTGCTCGACACGGTCGCGCGCGGCGGCGACACGCCGATCGTCGTGCTCGTCGACAGCGACAGCCAGCGGATGAGCAAGCGCGACGAACTGCTCGGCCTGAACGAAGGGCTGTCGCATCTCGCGAAGTGCCTGATGCATGCCGATCTCGCCGGGCACCGGACGATCGGCGTGCTGTACGGCCACACCGCCGCCGGCGCGTTCATCGCGACCGCGCTCGCGACGCGCACGCTGCTCGCGGTGCCGGGCGCCGAGCCGGAGGTGATGGACCTGCCGTCGATGTCGCGCGTGACCAAGCTGCCGATCGACGTGCTGAAGGAGATGTCGCGTTCGACGCCGGTGTTCGCGCCGGGACTCGACAATCTCGTGAAGATGGGCGCCGTCGACGCCGTGCTCGACCCGGCCCGCGCGCTTGACGCACAGGTCGGCGAATGGCTCGGCAAACCGGCCGACCGAATCGACCGGCGCGCGTCGCGCGGCCGGCCGGTCGCGACCGACGTCGCGCAGCGCGTCGAGGCACTCGCGCGTGCCGCACGCTGAGCTGCCGCTGCGCCGCCACACGCTCGTCACGCTGACGGCGGCCGGGTGGGACGCGGCGTTCGCGCGCGACCGCGCGCTCGCGGGCGATCCGCTCGTGCGCGCATGGGCCGGACGCGGCTGGCCGCTGATCGTGCGCCGCGCGTCGCCGGATGAAGCCGGCGCCGGCCGCGTGCCGCTCGGCATGCCGCTGCCGCCGGCGGCGGGCAAGCGGCGTATCGCGCTGAACGTCGCCGCCGACGCGCTCGCGACGGTCGGCCCGCTGCCCGCGCTGGCCGACGTGCTCGGCGCCGCGCCCGACGCATGGCACGTACCGCTGCGCGCGCTCGACGCGCTCGGCGCGCGCAGCGGCGTGCAGGGGCGCGTGTTCGGCAGCCTCGCGTGGCAGGCACTGACGGGCGAGCCGTACCTGGGCCCGTCGTCCGACCTCGACATCGTGTTTCCGCTGCCGGATGCCGCGTCGCTCCGGCCGTTGCTCGACGGTCTCGCGGCGATCGACGCGCACGCGCCGATGCGCATCGACGGCGAACTGCTGCGCGCCGACGGCGCGGGCGTCAACTGGCGCGAACTGCATGCGCGGCGCCCCGAAGTCGCGGTCAAGACCGCGGTCGCCGTCGAATTGATGGCGGCCGACGCATTCACCGGAGGCGCGCGATGAGCGCATGGGCTGCCTGCCGCGTAGCGGCGCCGTCGGATGCCGAGCGCATCGCCGCGCTGGCCGAGCGCATCGCCGCGCTGGCCGAGCGCAGCCTCGTGCTCGAGATCGAGACTTATCCGAAGCCGGGTCTCGTCAGCCATGTCGACACCGGCAGTCACACCGACATGGATGCCGCGACGTTCGCGCGCAGCGCCGCGGTGCTGCGGCCGTACTTCGCGGCACTCGCCGACGCGGGCGCACGCGACGCGGACATGGCGGTGCTGCGCAAGATCGGCCTGCGTGCCGAACACGCGATGCTCGCCGCGACCGGCGGCGTCAATACGCATCGCGGCGCGATCTTCGGGCTCGGGCTGCTGTGCGCGGCCGCGGGCCGGCGCGCGGTGCCGGGCGCGGTGCCTAACGGGACGACGCTCGGCGCGTTCGTCTCCGGCCGCTGGGGTGCCGACATCCTCGGCGGCCCGCGTTTGCCCGACAGCCATGGCGAGCGGGCGAGCCGCCGCTACGGAGTCGGCGGCGCGCGTCGCGAAGCGGCTGACGGCTTCCCGACCGTGTACGGGGTCGGGTTGCCCGCGCTGCGCCGTGCGCGGCGCGACCTGCCCGGCGATCCGGAAGCCGCGCGCGTCGACGCGTGCTTTGCGCTGATCGCCGCGCTCGACGACACGAATCTGTTGCACCGGGGTGGGCAGCACGGCCTCGATTTCGCGCGGGCGACCGCCCGTGCGTTCGTCGCCCGCGGCGGCGTGCGGGCGCGTGACTGGCGGCTGCGCGCGGCCGCCGCGCACCGTGCGTTCGTCGCACGCCGATTGAGCCCGGGCGGCGCGGCCGACCTGCTCGCGATGAGCGTATTCGTCGATGCGCTCGACGCCGACGGGCATCCGCGATGACGCTGGCCATCCTCTGTTCGGGGCAGGGCGCGCAGCGCGCCGACATGTTCGACCTGACGGGCGCCGCGCCGCAGGCCGACGCCGTGTTCGCCCATGCCGGCCGGCTCCTTGGTGACGATCCGCGCGCGTGGGTCCGGCAGGCCGGGCCGGACGCGCTGCGCGAGAACCGCGCCGCGCAGATCCTCTGCACGACCCAGGCGCTCGCGGCCGCCGCGCTGCTCGATACGGCGTGGCCGCGTCGGCGCTGCGTCGCCGGCTACAGCGTCGGCGAGGTCGGTTCGTGGAGCGTCGCGGGGATGATCGAGCCGCATGACGCGCTCGACCTGGCCGACGCGCGCGCGCGCGCGATGGATGCGGCGAGCGGCGGCGACGAGCGGATGGTGTTCGTGCGCGGCCTGACGCGCGCGCGGCTCGCATCATTGTGCGACGGCCGCGATGCGGCCATCGCGATCGCGAATCCCGGCGACGCGTTCGTCGTCGCGGGGCGCCAGGCCGACGTCGACGCGGTGGCCGACGATGCGGCGCGCGCCGGCGCATTGCGCGTCGCACCGGTCTGCGTGCGGATCGCGTCGCACACACGCCGGCTCGCCGCGGCTGTACCGGTGTTTCGCACGGCGCTTGCCGCGACGCGCGTCCGGCGGCCGCTGCCCGGCACGCGGCTGTTTTCCGGGATCGACGGGGCGTCGGTGCTCGACGTCGACGCGGGCCTCGACAAGCTCGCGCGGCAGATCGCGGAGCCGGTCGAGTGGGCGGCCTGTCTCGCCGCCTGCGTCGAGGCCGGCGCGACGGCGTTTCTCGAACTGGGCCCCGGGCGCGCGCTGGCCGAGATGGCCGGCGGCGCGTACCCGGCGTTGCCGGCGCGCAGCCTCGCGGATTTCCGTTCCGTCGACGGCGTGACGAGCTGGCTCGCGCGCGTCGCGGCCTGACCCGCGGCCCGAAAAACGGGCTGAAACACAGTCGTCGCGCCCGCGTTCCAGGCTGGGTGTTGCGCCGGCGCAGCAGCGTCGCAGCCGGTGCTTGCCACGCGAATTGGCATCGCTACAATGGCGCCCGCCATGAGACCAGCCGCCATCCTTCTCGCCGCGCTGTGCTGCGCGACGAGCGCCCACGCCAGCCAGATTCCGTCCGACGCCGCGTCGGTCGGCACATACTTTTCGTATGACAACGCGGCGGCCGACGCGACCGTCGACCTGATCGAACAGGCGCAGCGTCGCGTGCTGCTGGCGGGCTATACGCACGTGCCGCCGGCTGTCGCGGGCGCGTTGCGCGCGGCCCGCGCGCGCGGAGTCGAGGTGCGTGTCGTGCTCGTGCGCTCGCCGCGCGCGGGCCGCTACAGCGGCGCCGGTTTTCTGAAATCCGCGGGCATCGACGTCGCGATCGATTCGCGGCATGGCGATCCGGCACCGCGCTTCGTGATCGTCGACGACAGCGTCGCGCTGACGACGCTGTCCGACGGTGCGGCCGCCCATGCGGAAACGGTGAATGTGTTCCAGCGCGCGCCCGAGCTTGCGCAATCCTATGCGCAGTCGTTCTGGCGGCTGTACCGGCAGGCCGGCGGCCTCTGATCCCTTCCTTCGGCGTCGCGTGCGCCGGTATGACCCTGCTTGCATCGGCGCGGCCGATGCACCATGCTCGTTGACAAGGCGCCGGCGCGGGTTTCGCGCATCCGGCGCAACGGCAGGGAGCCGATCGTGACCGAGTGTTTTGCCGATCGCGCCGATGCCGGCCGCCAGCTGGCCGACGCATTGCGCGATTACGCGGGGCGGAGCGACGTCGTCGTGCTCGCGTTGCCGCGCGGCGGCGTGCCCGTCGCGTATCCGGTCGCCTGCGCGCTGCGCGCGCCGCTCGACGTGCTGGTCGTGCGCAAGCTCGGCGTGCCGTTCGATCCCGAGCTCGCGATGGGCGCGATCGCGACCGGTGGCGCGATGTATCTGCAGCGTTCGGTGATCCGCTCGATGGGCGTGTCGGACGGGCAGCTCGCCGACGTGATCGTGCGCGAGACGGCCGAGCTGCATCGCCGTGAGGCGTTGTATCGCGGCGCCGTGCCGCCGCTGCCGGTCGACGGACGCATCGCGATCGTCGTCGACGACGGCGTCGCGACCGGCGCGTCGATGCGCGTCGCGCTGCAGGCGTTGCGCGAGCGCCGCCCCGCACGCATCGTCGCGGCGGTACCGGTCGCGCCGGCGAGCGCGCGGCACGCGTTCGACGATCTGGCCGACGCCTTCGTCACGGTGTCGCAGCCGCTGCGGTTCTTCGGGATCAGCCCGTTCTACGCCCGCTTCGAGCAGACGAGCGACGACGAGGTGCGCAGGCTGCTCGACGCGGCGCGCCACTGACGCCGCATCACGGCCGCCTGGCGCGGCGCGTGCGCGGGCGGGCCGCTTCCGCCAGCGCGAACACGCGCTGCAGCGCCGGATGGACGTCGCCGCGCCAGCGCGGCCCGGTAAACAGCCCGTAGTGATCGCAATCGTCGATGTCGACGCGATGGCGTTCGCCGGCCGTGAGGCCGCGGCACAGGTCGAGCGCCGCGTGCGTCTGGCCGGCGCCCGTGACCGCGTCGCGCGCGCCTTCGACGGTCAGCAGCGCGACGCCGCGCAGCGCGGCCGGCTCGACGCGCGTGCCGCCGACGTCCCACGTGCCGGTCGCGAGGCTCATGCGCTGGAACACGATGTCGACCGTGTCGAGGAAATAATCGGCCGGCATGTCGAGCAGCGCCGTGTATTCGAGCAGCGCCCGTCGCGCACCGGCGAGCCCGGCCATGTCGAAGCGTGACGCGGCCAGCGCGTAGGCCTCGATCAGCGTGAGGAAGCGCTGCGGATACAGCAGCGCGATCTCGCCCTGCTGCAGGTAGGTCGGGAACACGTGGCGGCCGTGCCCCGCGAAACCGGGCGGCACGATGTCGATCAGGTGGCGGCGGCACCAGTCGAGCGAGTGGGTGGCGGCGGCGGTGCCGAGTGCGCTCGGGTTCCGGCGCGCGTCGAGCGGGCCGCCGATCAGCGTGATGCTCGCGGGCGGTGCGAGGCCGCGCGCGGCACGCAGCGCGAGCGCGCCGAGCGCCGGCACGGTGGCCTGGCACACGGCGACGACGTGCAGCGGCCGGGCGTCGTGCGCGAGGCCGTCGACGAAGCCGTCGAGCAGCGCGACGTACTCGTCGAGCCCGAAGCGGCCTGCTGCAGGCGGCACGTCGCGCGCATTGCGCCAGTCGGTCACGCAGACGTCGCCGTCGGCGAGCAGCGTCTCGACGGTTTCCCGCATCATCACGGCCGCGTGCCCGGCGAGCGGCGCGCACAGCAGCACCGTGCGCCGTGCGTCGGCGCGCACGAAGCGCCGCAGGTCGCAGAACGGCGTGCGGGCGACGACCCGCTCGTCGACGGCCGGCCGCCCGATGTCGAAGCGCGGCGGCCCGGCCGACGGGCCGAGCAGCGGTTCGAACAGGTCGTCGTAGCACGACGACGCAGCGTGCGGCAGCGTGGCCGCGGGCCATGCGTCGAACGCGTGCCGCGTCGCCGCGCGCCAGGCGCGCATCCATTCCCGCTGCTGCTCGACGAGGGCATACCACATGGCGAACCTTGGGGCGGAAGGGGGCGTGAATCTTCATTATGGTCACTGTGGCCGCGCAGCGGGAGCCGAAAGCGCGGCCGTCTGCTTAGCATCAAGCGTGCGGGCGCGCTGGCCGGTGCGGCGCGACACTGCTACAGTCCTCGGTCCCATCCCCCAGAAGCGGAGCGTTTGCGATGAAGCTGATCGGCATGCTGGATTCCCCGTTCGTGCGCCGTGTCGCCATTTCGGCGAAGCTGCTCGACCTGCCGTTCGAACACCATTCGATCTCGGTGTTTCGTCATTTCGAGCAGTTCGGCACCTTCAACCCGGTCGTCAAGGCGCCGACGCTGGTGACCGACGACGGCTCGACGCTGATCGATTCGTCGCTGATCGTCGACTATCTCGATCATTGCGTCGCGCCCGAGCGGCGCCTGCTGCCCGACACCGCCGATGCGCGGTTGCGCGTGCTCGTGCCCGTCGGGTTCGCGCTGGCGGCGGCCGAAAAGACCGTCCAGGTCGTCTACGAGCAGGCGCTGCGACCGGCCGACAAGCAGCACGCGCCGTGGCTCGAGCGCGTGCTGGGCCAGCTTGAGGCCGCATACGGCGCACTGGAGCCGCTCGTCGCGGCCGCGAACGGCTGGTTAGGCGGTGCGCGCCTGCTGCAATCCGACGTGACGGTCGCGGTCGCATGGCGTTTCACGCAATTCATGGCGGCCGATTACCCGGCGCTCGCGCGGATCGATCCGGCCCGCTATCCGGCGCTGGCCGCGCATTCGGCACGGGCCGAGACGCTGCCGGCATTCGTCGAAACGCCGCTCGCGTAGGCCGAGTGCCTTGTCCGGCAAGGGTTTGCCGATTGTTCGCAACCGCTGACAAGTGACTTCGCATTCGCGCTGTTTATCCGGAAGCGGCCGGTCCCTAGAATCCACTCCATCGAATGACGCATTGCCAGATGGAGCCGATGATGAAAGCCCTGATCGAATCGAGCCTGTACCACCCGTCCGTCGTGTTGCCGCTCGCCGCGCTGACGCAGCTGATGGTCGAGCGCGATTTCAATCTCGGCCAGGTCGGATTGATCATGGCGACGCGCGGTGCCCAGGCGGCCGTGTCGCGTTCGCGCGAGCTGATCTTCTGCCGCCATTGCGAAGCGCGCGCGTGAAGGCGGCCGCATCGAAAGGATGAAAAAAAGCCCGGCCGGCGCAAGCCGGTCGGGCGGATCGGGTTCGATCGAGCCCCGGCTGCGGCCGGGGCTTTTTCATTGGGCGACGCTCACGCCCGTGCCGGCGTCGCGACGTCGTACATCTGCGGCGCATCGTCCTCTTCACGCAGCTTGCGGGCGAGCTGGTGCGCCTCGCGACGCGTCGCGACGGCCGGCGGCGAGCCCTTCAGCGGCTGGCGCGCGGTTTCCGCGAGCGCGACGACCGACACGATGCCGATCACGGCGGCGCCCATCATGTAATACGCGGGCATCATCAGGTTGTGCGTCACGTCGACGAGCCACGCGGTCATCAGCGGCGTCGTGCCGCCGAACAGCGATACCGACACGTTGAAGCCGATCGCGAGCGCGCCGTAGCGGATCTCGGTCGGGAACAGCGCCGGCAGCGCCGACGGCATCACGCCGGTGAAGCACGACAGCAGCACGCCGAGGATCAGCAGGCCGCCGAACACCGACGCCGTGGTGCCCGCGTGAATCAGCATCATCGACGGGATCGACAGCACGAGCAGGCCGACACAGCCGGCGAGCATCACGGGCTTGCGGCCGATCTTGTCCGACAGGCGGCCGGCGTACAGCGTCATCGGCATCATCAGCACCATCACGATCAGCACGAGCACGAGGCTGTGCGATTCGTCGAAGTGCAGCGTCGACGACATGAAGCTCGGCAGGTACGACAACACCATGTAGTCGGTCACGTTGAAGATCAGCACGAGGCCGACGCACAGCAGCAGCGCACGCCAGTTGCGCATCAGCGTCTCGCGGAACCGCGCCTTCGGCACGGCCTTGTCCTGCGCTTCGCGCTCTTCGGCCTGGCGCTTGAACGCGGGCGTTTCCTCGAGCCGCATCCGGATGTAGAGGCCGATCAGGCCGAGCGGGCCGGCGATCAGGAACGGCACGCGCCAGCCCCACGACAGCAGCGCTTCCTGCGACAGCGACGCGGTGAGCAGCGCGACGACGCCGGCGCCCATCACGTAGCCGATCAGCGTGCCGAACTCGAGGAAGCTGCCCATGAAGCCGCGGCGCTTGTCGGTCGAGAATTCGGCGATGAAGGTGGCGGCGCCGCCGTACTCGCCGCCGGTCGAGAAGCCCTGCACGAGGCGGGCGACGAGCAGCAGCACGGGCGCCATGATGCCGATCGACGCGTAGCTCGGGATCAGGCCGATCGCGAAGGTGCCGACGGCCATCATGATCATCGTCGCGGCGAGCACGCGCTGGCGGCCGATGCGATCGCCGAGCGGGCCGAACACCATGCCGCCGAGCGGGCGCACGAGGAACGCGGCCGCGAACGTGCCGAAGGTCGCGAGCAGCTGCGCGGACGGGCTGCTGGACGGGAAGAACACCTTGCCGAGCGTGACGGCGATGTAGCTGTAGACGCCGAAGTCGAACCATTCCATCGCGTTGCCGATGGCCATCGCGCTGACGGCGCGCTTGAGCAGGCTCTGGTCGACGACGGTGATGTCGTCCGCGGCGAGCGGAGCCTCGCCGGACGGCGAAGCGGTGGAAGAAGCAGCGGTCGGGCTGACGTGTGTTGCGGTCAAGGTCATGCACTCCTTTGACTGCGCCGGAACGGGCGGGCCGTCCGACACGGTTTGCCGGCGAGCGCGATGTCGGGTGCGGCGCGTCGGGGCAGGCCATTAAGCGCTTACTGCACAAGGGGCAGCAAAGGCCGTAAGGGGCTGCTTCGACGCGGGCCCGATGGGCCGTCGCGACAGTGCGCTCATGAAGAATGGGCCGCGTGATGCAGGCGGCGGATGCCGGTGCGGACGAAGGGTCCGGTGTTCCGGCAACGCCCCGGAGGGGCAACGAAACGAGAAAAGCGGGCCTGTCGGGCGGGCTTTCCTGTGGGTGCAATTTCGGTCGAAAGGCCGGCCCGCAACGCGCGGACGGGTTTCTCTCGAAATCGAATAGACAGAGATTGAATGTTGAAACAGGCGACATGATAGCACGATGACGGATGATCGTGCAAATTGCCGGGAGACGCCCGCCTGGCGGGGGATTCGGCGCGGCCTGCTCGGGTATGATCGGCGGCGCGCGGCGGGGCCGTGCAGCGCCCGGCGACGGGGGCCGAATTCACGAGGAACCGGATGACCGAACTGATCAGGATCGCGGCGCTGTTCGCCGCTACCGCGCTGGCCGAAATCGTCGGCTGCTACCTGCCGTGGCTCGTGCTGAAGGACGGGCGTCCTGCCTGGCTGCTGGTGCCGGCCGCGCTCTCGCTTGCGCTGTTCGCGTGGCTGCTGACGCTGCACCCGAGCGCGGCGGGGCGTACTTATGCCGCGTACGGCGGCGTCTACATCGCGGTGGCGCTGGTGTGGTTGCGGGTGGTCGACGGCGTCGCGCTGACCCGCTGGGACGTGGCCGGCGCGGCGCTCGCGCTCGGCGGGATGGCCGTCATCGCGCTGCAGCCGCGCGCGTAAGCGCGGCCGCGGCGGGTATGGGCAGGCGTCAGGCCGCTTCCGCGGCGCCTTCGTCGGCGGACTTGCGCCACACGCAGGTGCCCTTGACCGACTTGTCGAGCTCGTCGAGTTGCGCCTGGTGCGCGGCGAGTTCGTCGTCGCTCGCGACCACGACGGCCAGGTCGAGCGCGGCGAGCGAGACGCGCTGGCCGTTCGCCGCGCCGCCGTCGGCGCCCGCGTCGTCGAGCATGTCGATCACGAGGCTGTCCTGGCCGCGCGTCATCGCGAGATACACCTCGGCGAGCAGCTCCGAGTCGAGCAGTGCGCCGTGCAGCGTGCGGTGCGCGTTGCTGATGCCGAAGCGGTCGCACAGCGCGTCGAGCGAGTTGCGCTTGCCTGGGAACATCTGCTTGGCCTGCACGAGCGTGTCGATCACGCCGCCGCAATGTTCGGTGAACGGCGGCAGGCCGAGCCGCGCGAATTCCGCGTCGAGAAAGCCAAGGTCGAACGGCGCGTTGTGGATGATCAGCTCGGCGTCCTTCACGAAGTCGCGGATCTGGTCGGCGACTTCCGCGAATTTGGGCTTGTCGCTGAGGAATTCGGTCGTGAGGCCGTGCACCGCCAGTGCGCCCGGATCGCTGTCGCGCTCGGGGTTCACGTAGAAATGCAGGTTGTTGCCGGTGAGCCGCCGGTTCAGCAGCTCGACGCAGCCGATTTCGATGAGGCGGTCGCCCGTGCGGGCGTTCAGGCCGGTGGTTTCGGTATCGAGAATGATCTGGCGCATGTCGGGGAAAACGAAGAAAACAGGGGAACGGCCGGCGTTCAGGCCGTGAGCGATTCGACGCCGCGATTCGCGAGCGCGTCCGCGCGCTCGTTTTCGGGGTGGCCCGCGTGGCCCTTGACCCAGCGCCACTCGACTTCATGCTGCGCGACGAGCGCGTCGAGCCGCTTCCACAGGTCGGCGTTCTTCACGGGTGTTTTCGCCGCGGTGACCCAGCCTTTTTTCTTCCAGCCGTGGATCCACTCGCTGATGCCTTTCTGCACGTACTGCGAGTCGGTATGGACGATCACCTGGCACGGCCGCTTCAGCGCTTCGAGCGCGGCGATCACGCCCATCAGCTCCATGCGGTTGTTGGTCGTGTTCGGTTCGCCGCCGAACAGCTCCTTCTCCTTGTCGCCGTAGCGCATCAGTGCGCCCCAGCCGCCGGGGCCGGGGTTGCCCTTGCAGGCGCCGTCGGTATAGATGTCGATGGTATCGATTGTCATGAATGTTCTTGATGGGTGGTCGGGGAGGCCGCCGGCGTCAGGCCCGGGGCGAGCACGGGCTTCTTCATCTTGATCTGGCCGACGAGGCGCATGCCGCGCACGCGCTTGACGGCCGTCACCATGTAGACGGCGCCGAAGATCGGCCACCAGCGGTCGCCGGCGGCCTCCATGAAGCCGTAGCGGGCCAGCCACTTGTCGGTGACGAGCGGCGGGCGGTAGCAGCCGAAGCGGCCGCGTTCGAGGTCGAAACCGAGCAGCTTGATCCAGTCCTTGAGCCGGATGAACGCGATCTGGTCGCGCGTGGCCGGCACGAACGGGTGGTTCGCCATGCGCCCGAACGACTGGCGCATGCCCCACAGGCTGAGCGAATTGAAGCCGGTGATCACGAGCTGGCCTTCCGGCATCAGCACGCGCTCGGCCTCGCGCAGCAGGCGGTGCGGGTCGGACGTGAATTCGAGCGTGTGCGGCATCACGATCAGGTCGACGCTCTGCGACTCGAACGGCAGGTCGAGCAGGTCGCACCAGGTCGTGCTGCGATCGGCGGGCGCATGCTCGGGTGCGTGCGCCTCGCGTGCCCACGGGTACTGGTACGGCGCGCTCGCGCCGCTCGCCGGGTCGAGCACGAGGCCGCGATACGGCATGCGGTTCTCGCGCAACGCGTCGAGCTGCGGCAAGCCGAGCTGCAGCGCGTGGAACCCGAAGACGTCGGACACGATCCGGTCGAGCTGCGCCTGCTCCCAGCCCAGCACGTAGCGGCCGGGAGGCGAGTCGGTCCAGGCGGGCCAGTCTATAATTTGACGGTCAGACATAACGATGATTGCGCGCCCATGAACGAGCTGGAATACGTGCCGGTTCCGGCATTCGAAGACAACTATATCTGGCTCGTCTCGGACGGCCGCGATGCAATCGCCGTCGATCCGGGTGAAGCCGCGCCCGTACGCCGGGTTCTTGCCGAACGAGGCTGGCGGTTGACCGCTATTTTACTCACGCACCACCACGCCGACCATGTCGGCGGTGTCGAGGCGCTGCGCGATAGCCAACCGGCCGATGCGCCGCTGGCGGTATACGGCCCCGCGGCCGAAGCGATCGGCGTGGTCACGCGGCCGCTGGCGGGCAGCGATCGCGTGACGCTCGACGCGCCGGCCGTCGCGTTCGACGTGCTCGACGTACCCGGTCATACGCGCGGCCACATCGCCTATTTCCAGGCGGCCGGGCCGCGCAACGCGGCGCCGCACGTGTTCTGCGGCGACACGCTGTTCTCGTGCGGGTGCGGCCGCCTGTTCGAAGGCACGCCCGCGCAGATGCTCGCGTCGCTCGACGCGCTCGCGGCGCTGCCGGGCGACACGCGCGTGCATTGCGCACACGAATACACGCTGTCCAATATCCGCTTCGCGCTCGCGTGCGAGCCCGGCAATGCGGCGCTCGCCGCGTGGCGCGACGAAGCGCAGGCGCTGCGCGCGCGTGGCGTGCCGACGCTGCCCACTACGATTGCTCACGAGCGTGCCGTTAACCCGTTCATGCGGGCGGACAGCGCGGCGATACATGCCACGCTCGAGGCCGAGCTGCACGAAACAGTGCCGGATCGTCTGGCGGCATTCACGCTGATGCGCGAGTGGAAAAACCGGTTCCGATGATGATTTCCGGAGGACTCCAAAGCTCAAGCGGTGTCTGTAAAAATTGCTCCAAATGTAGGATTTCGCTGAGTTTTCGGTGTTTTTATTGACGTGAAGCACGCACTTCCGTAGTATCGCCTGCAATTTCCAGCCGTCGGAAGCCGAGATTTTCATGCGACTTATATTGAGTGCGATGGTGGTCCTGCTACTCGCCGCTTGTGCGAGCCAGGCGCCTGTCGCCAACAACGCCGCCGATTCGCAGGCGACGTCCAACTACCTCCGTAAATCAGCCACCGCCAAAGAAACTGTCGACGTCGACAAGCAATCCGTCGGCGACCTGACCAGTGCCGACTCCGATCTGTGGGGGCGCATCCGCCGCGGCTTCCAGATGCCCGACCTGCAGAGCGACCTCGTCGACATGCAGACGACCTGGTACACGCAGCGTCCGGATTACGTGCAGCGCATGACCGAGCGCTCGCAGAAGTACCTGTATCACATCGTCGAGGAGCTCGAGGCGCGTCACATGCCGACCGAGCTCGCGCTGCTGCCGTTCATCGAGTCCGCGTACAACCCGCAGGCGCTGTCGGTCGCGAAGGCGGCCGGCATGTGGCAGTTCATGCCCGGCACGGGCCGCACGTACAACCTGAAGCGCAACATGTGGCAGGACGAGCGCCGCGACGTGCTCGCGTCGACGAGCGCCGCGCTCGACTACCTGTCGCGCCTGCATGACATGTTCGGCGACTGGTATCTGGCGCTGGCCGCGTACAACTGGGGCGAGGGCAACGTGCAGCGCGCGATCGCGCGCAACCAGGCCGCCGGCCTGCCGACCGACTACCAGAACCTGCGGATGCCGAACGAGACGCGCAACTACGTGCCGAAGCTGCAGGCGGTGAAGAACATCATCGCGAGCCCGCAGCAGTATGGCCTGACGCTGCCGGACATCCCGAACCACCCGTATTTCGTGACGGTCACGACCGCGCGCGACATCGACGTCGCGGTTGCCGCGAAGCTCGCGAACCTGTCGCTCGACGAGTTCCGCTCGCTGAACCCGTCGTTCTCGAAGCCGGTGATCCTCGGAGCGACCGAGCCGCAGATCCTGCTGCCGTTCGACAACGCGTCGGCGTTCGAGAAGAACCTGAAGACCTACAACGGCCAGCTGTCGACGTGGACCACCTATACGGTGAGCGAGCGCGCGCGCCCGGCCGCGATCGCCGAGAAGATCGGCGTGGACGCCGATACGCTGATGTCGGTCAACAAGATTCCGGCCGGCATGCGCCTGAAGCCGGGCTCGACGATCGTCGTGCCGCGCGGCGACGACGATGACGAGGACATCAGCGCCGACGTCGCCGAAAACGGCGCGCTCGCGATGGAACCGGACGTACCCGACACGCGCAAGATGCTGATCCGCGTGCGCCGCAAGCAGTCGATGGCGGCGATCGCCGGCCGCTACGGCGTGTCGGTCGGTCAGTTGAAGGCGTGGAACCGCACGCACCGCGATCTCGCGATGCCGGGCCAGGCGCTCGTGCTGCACGTGCCGGTCGGCCGTTCGGTGCCGGCGGAACCCGGCCCGGAGCGGATCGCGACGTCGTCCGCCGGGGCGCACATCGAGCGTGCAAGCCTCGCGGTGGGCGGCAAGTCGCACGGCGCGAAGCGCGGTGCGGCAAAGCCGGCCGCCAGGTCGGCGAAGGCGGCGCCCGCGAAGGCCGCGCCGGCCAAGGCCGCGGCACACAAGGGCAAGAAGAAGTAACGCGGCTGCCCCGCGCAGCGGGCGGCCGGTCGGGTTCGCGCGATTGCGCTATCATCCGACGAAATGCGACGAAACGCCGTCACCGAGGTGACGGCGTTTTCGTTTGTGCGCGGTGCGAGGGCGCCGTTTCGGATGTCTTCATATAACGAGGGGAAGTGATGTCGTCGGTGCAGGTGAGGGTGCTCGCGCTGTTTTCGGTCGGGTATTTCGTGTCGTACGTGTTTCGCGGCGTCAATCTGGGCTTCGCGCCGTTCGTCACGCACGAGCTCGGGCTGTCGGCCGCCGACCTCGGCCTGCTGACCAGCCTCTATTTCCTCGGCTTCGCGGGCGCGCAGATTCCGGCCGGCGTGATGCTCGACCACTTCGGCCCGCGTCGCGTGACGGCCGGCATGCTGCTGTTCGCGGCGGCCGGTGCGGCCGTGTTCGGCGCCGCGCACGGCCTCGGCACGATGATGGTCGGCCGGCTGCTGATCGGCGTCGGCGTATCGGTATGTCTCGGCGCGGCGTTCAAGGCACTCGCGCAGCATTTCCCCGTCGGCCGGCTGCCGCTCGTCAACGGCCTCGTGATGGCCGTGGGCGGCCTTGGCGGCGTGATGGTCGGCTCGCCGCTGACCTGGCTGCTCGGCTGGATGAGCTGGCGCGCGATCTGTTTTGGCCTCGCGGTGCTGACGGTGGCCGTCGCGGCGTCGATCGGCTTCGGTGCGCCCGAGGCGAAGCAGGCGCGCCACCAGGGCGGCCTCGTCAGCCAGTTCAAGGGCACGTGGCACATCCTGAGCAGCCGTGCGTTCTGGAAGATCTCGTCATTCTCCGTCGTCACGCAGGGCGTGTTCTACGCGATGCAGTCGCTGTGGGTCGGGCCGTATCTGCGCGATGTCGCCGGTTTCGATGCGGCGCATGCCGCGCGCCTCGTGTCGGTGCTCGGCTTCGCGATGATGGCCGGCTGCGTCGGCTTCGGCGCGGCCGCGCGCGTGCTCGAGCGGCGCGGCGTGTCGGTCTACGCGTTCTGCGGCGTCGGCATGGCGCTGTTCGTCGCGACGCAACTGGCGATCGTCGCGCGCGTGCCGCTGCCGCCGGCCGCGCTGTGGGCGGCATACGGGATGTTCGGCGGCGTCGGCATCCTGACCTACGCGGTGATGGCCGGACACTTTCCCGCGCATCTGATCGGTCGCGCGAACACGACGCTCACGCTCGTGATCTTCCTGCTGATCTTCGCGTTCCAGATCGGCGTCGGCGCGGTGCTGTCGCACTGGCCGGCGGTCGACGGCCGTTATCCGGCGGCCGCGCACTTCACCGCGTGGGGCGTGTTGCTCGCGCTGCAGCTCGCGAGTGCGGCCTGGTACGTGTGGCCCGCGCGCGGCGCTGGCCAAGCGCACTGATCCGGCGGTACGCTGGCGGGTAGGGCGGTCCTGGAAACGGGGCCGCAGCGCGCCGCGCCGTGCGGCAGGGCGCGGCGCGCGTACGATCGGACGGCCATATCCATTGAAGATAGGGCCATTTTCAGGCTATAATTTGAAAGTTTGTGCTGATCAACCTCGCACCCTAGCGCCTACCTCTTTCATCCCGTTCATCCGCCGCACGCCGCCTGCCGGGCGATGCCGCGAAGCCTCGTGCGCCACGCGCCGGGTTCGCGACTCGACAACGCAGGCCGCGTCCAGCAAGCGACCACGCGCGCCCACGCAGCGCGGCGCTCGCGCGGCAGGGTAAACAGGTCGGCAGCAGGGTGTTCCCCAAGGAGCCTCCCGTGTTGCCGTCTTTTTCTCCCGCCTTGCTTGCACTCGCCGACGGCACGGTCTTTCGTGGTTATTCGATCGGGGCCGAAGGCCACACGATCGGCGAAGTCGTGTTCAATACCGCGATCACCGGCTATCAGGAAATCCTGACTGACCCGAGCTACTCGCGCCAGATCGTCACGCTCACCTACCCGCATATCGGCAACGTCGGCGTCAACGCCGAAGACGTCGAAGCCACGAAAGTCCATGCCGCCGGCCTGATCATCCGTGATCTGCCCACACTCGCGTCGAATTTCCGCATGGACCGCACGCTCGGCGACTACCTGCGCGACGAAGGCGTCGTCGCGATCGCCGGCATCGACACCCGCAAGCTGACCCGCATCCTGCGCGACAAGGGCGCGCAGAACGGCTGCATCCTGACCGGCTCGGACGACGCAGCGAAGGCGATCGAACTCGCGCGCTCGTTCCCGGGCCTCGCGGGCATGGACCTCGCGAAGGTCGTGTCGACCACGAAGCCGTTCGAGTGGAAGCAGACCGAATGGCGCCTCGAAGGCGGCTACGGCATGCAGGAAGCGCCGAAGTATCGCGTCGTCGCGTACGATTTCGGCGTCAAGTACAACATCCTGCGCATGCTCGCGGAGCGCGGCTGCCACGTGACGGTGCTGCCGGCGCAGGCGAGCGCGGCCGATGCGCTCGCGCTGAATCCGGACGGCATCTTCCTGTCGAACGGCCCCGGCGATCCGGAGCCCTGCGATTACGCGATCGCGGCCACGAAGGAATTCATCGCGCGCGGGGTGCCGACCTTCGGCATCTGCCTGGGCCACCAGATCATGGGCCTCGCGGTCGGCGCGAAGACGCTGAAGATGAAGACGGGCCACCACGGCGCGAACCATCCGGTGAAGGATCTCGGCGACGGCCGTGTCGTGATCACGTCGCAGAACCACGGCTTCGCGGTCGACGCCGATTCGCTGCCGGCCAATGCGCGCGTGACGCACGTGTCGCTGTTCGACGGCACGCTGCAGGGCTTCGAGCTGACCGACAAGCCGGCATTCTGCTTCCAGGGCCACCCGGAAGCGTCGCCCGGCCCGCACGACATCGGCTACCTGTTCGACCGTTTCACCGCGCTGATGGACGCGGCGAAACAGCGCAACGCCTAAGTCACTGACGCAACCGAAGGACGGGAGATTCACATCATGTTCGGCCACGCACTCGGCATCACGGATATCTGGACCTACGTGTTCGGCGTGATCTTCATCATCCTGCTGCCGGGACCGAACTCGATGTACGTGCTGTCGCTGGCGGCGCAGCGCGGCGTGAAGGCCGGCTACCGCGCGGCCTGCGGCGTGTTCGTCGGCGATACGGTGCTGATGGTGCTGTCCGCCGCGGGCGTCGCGTCGCTGCTGAAGGCGAACCCGCTGCTGTTCTCAGTCGTCAAGTACGGCGGCGCCGCGTATCTGCTGTACATCGGCACCGGGATGCTGCGCAGCGCGTGGCGCAAGCTGCGCGCGCGCGGCGACGCACCGGTCGATGCGCCGCAGGCGGTTGACGGCGAGCGGCCCTTCCGGAAAGCGCTGATCGTGAGCCTGCTGAATCCGAAGGCGATCCTGTTCTTCATCTCGTTCTTCATCCAGTTCGTCGACCCGGCATTTCCGCATCCCGCGCTGTCGTTCGTCGTGCTCGGGGCGATCGCGCAATGCGCGAGCTTCCTGTACCTGAGCACGCTGATCTTCGCGGGCGCGCGGCTCGCCGAGCATTTCCGCCGCCGCCGCAAGCTTGCGGCAGGCGCGGCGAGCAGCGTGGGCGGCCTGTTCATCGGTTTCTCGGTGAAGCTTGCGCTCGCGACCATGAGCTGAGCGCTGCCGGCCGACCCACGACAACGATTACTTATTGAATTCACAAGCCATGCCAAAACGCACAGACATCAAGAGCATCCTCATCATCGGCGCCGGCCCGATCATCATCGGCCAGGCGTGCGAGTTCGACTACTCGGGCGCGCAGGCTTGCAAGGCGTTGCGTGAGGAGGGCTACAAGGTCATTCTCGTCAACAGCAACCCGGCGACGATCATGACCGACCCGAATACGGCCGACGTGACCTACATCGAGCCGATCACGTGGGAAGTCGTCGCACGCATCATCGAGAAGGAGCGCCCGGACGCGATCCTGCCGACGATGGGCGGCCAGACCGCGCTGAACTGCGCGCTCGACCTGCATCACCACGGTGTGCTCGAGAAGTTCGGCGTCGAGCTGATCGGCGCGTCGCCGGAAGCGATCGACAAGGCGGAAGACCGCCAGAAGTTCAAGGAAGCGATGACCAAGATCGGTCTCGGCTCCGCGAAGTCGGGCATCGCGCACTCGATGGAAGAGGCGACCCAGGTGCATGCCGAGATCATGGCCGGCACCGGCGGCAGCGGCTACCCGGTCGTGATCCGTCCGTCGTTCACGCTCGGCGGCTCGGGCGGCGGCATCGCGTACAACCGCGAGGAGTTCGAGGAGATCTGCAAGCGCGGTCTCGACCTGTCGCCCACGCGCGAGCTGCTGATCGAAGAGTCGCTGCTCGGCTGGAAGGAATACGAGATGGAAGTCGTGCGCGACCGCGCCGACAACTGCATCATCGTCTGCTCGATCGAGAACCTCGACCCGATGGGCGTGCACACCGGCGACTCGATCACGGTCGCGCCGGCGCAGACGCTCACCGACAAGGAATACCAGATCCTGCGCAACGCATCGCTCGCGGTGCTGCGCGAGATCGGCGTCGACACCGGCGGCTCGAACGTGCAGTTCTCGATCAACCCGAAGGACGGCCGCATGGTCGTCATCGAAATGAACCCGCGCGTGTCGCGTTCGTCGGCGCTCGCATCGAAGGCGACGGGCTTCCCGATCGCGAAGGTCGCCGCGAAGCTGGCGGTCGGCTACACGCTCGACGAGCTGAAGAACGAAATCACCGGCGGCCAGACGCCGGCGTCGTTCGAGCCGACGATCGACTACGTCGTCACGAAGATCCCGCGTTTCGCGTTCGAGAAGTTCCGTGAAGCCGATTCGCGCCTCACCACGCAGATGAAGTCGGTCGGCGAAGTGATGGCGATCGGCCGCACGTTCCAGGAATCGTTCCAGAAGGCGCTGCGCGGCCTCGAGGTCGGCGTCGACGGTCTCGACGAGAAGTCGACCAACCGCGACGAGATCGCGATCGAGATCCACGAGCCGGGCCCGGACCGCATCTGGTACGTGGGCGACGCATTCCGCATCGGCATGACGGCCGAGGAAATCTTCGCGGAAACCGCGATCGACCCGTGGTTCCTCGAGCAGATCGAGCAGATCATCCTGAAGGAAAAAGCGCTGTCGGGCCGCACGCTCGCGTCGCTGACGTTCGACGAGCTGCGCTACCTGAAGCAGAGCGGCTTCTCCGACCGCCGCCTCGCGAAGCTGCTCGGCGCGACGCCGGAAGACGTGCGCAAGCGTCGTATCGAACTGAACGTGCGCCCGGTCTACAAGCGCGTCGACACCTGCGCGGCCGAATTCGCGACGAAGACGGCGTACATGTACTCGACCTACGAGGAAGAGTGCGAGGCGCAGCCGACCACCAACAAGAAGATCATGGTGCTGGGCGGCGGCCCGAACCGGATCGGCCAGGGCATCGAGTTCGACTACTGCTGCGTGCACGCGGCGCTCGCGATGCGCGAGGACGGCTACGAAACGATCATGGTCAACTGCAACCCGGAAACGGTGTCGACCGACTATGACACGTCCGACCGCCTGTACTTCGAGCCGCTGACGCTCGAAGACGTGCTCGAGATCGTCGACAAGGAAAAGCCGGTCGGCGTGATCGTCCAGTACGGCGGCCAGACGCCGCTGAAGCTCGCGCTCGACCTCGAGGCGCACGGCGTGCCGATCGTCGGCACGTCGCCGGACATGATCGACGCGGCCGAAGACCGCGAGCGCTTCCAGAAGCTGCTGCAGGACCTCGGCCTGCGCCAGCCGCCGAACCGCACCGCGCGCGCCGAAGACGAAGCGCTCGCGCTCGCGGACGAAATCGGCTACCCGCTCGTCGTGCGCCCGTCGTACGTGCTGGGCGGCCGCGCGATGGAAATCGTCCACGAGCCGCGCGACCTCGAGCGCTACATGCGCGAGGCCGTGAAGGTGTCGAACGATTCGCCGGTGCTGCTCGACCGCTTCCTGAACGACGCGATCGAATGCGACGTCGACTGCATCTGCGACGGCGAAGCCGTGTTCATCGGCGGCGTGATGGAGCACATCGAGCAGGCGGGCGTCCACTCGGGCGACTCGGCATGCTCGCTGCCGCCGTACTCGCTGTCGAAGGAAACCGTGGCCGAGCTGAAGCGCCAGACGGGCGCGATGGCGAAGGCGCTGAACGTGGTCGGCCTGATGAACGTGCAGTTCGCGATCCAGCAGGTGCCGCAGGCGGACGGTTCGAAGCAGGACATCATCTACGTGCTGGAAGTGAACCCGCGCGCATCGCGCACGGTGCCGTACGTGTCGAAGGCGACCAGCCTGCCGCTCGCGAAGATCGCGGCGCGCGCGATGGTCGGCCAGAAGCTCGCGCAGCAGGGCGTGACGAAGGAAGTCGAGCCGCCGTACTTCAGCGTGAAGGAGGCCGTGTTCCCGTTCGTCAAGTTCCCGACCGTCGATCCGGTCCTCGGGCCTGAAATGCGCTCGACCGGCGAAGTGATGGGCGTCGGCCAGACGTTCGGCGAAGCGCTGTTCAAGTCGCAGCTCGCGGCCGGCTCGCGCCTGCCGGAGTCGGGCACGGTGCTGCTGACCGTGATGGACGCGGATAAACCGAAGGCCGTCGAAGTCGCGCGCATGCTGCACGACCTCGGCTACCCGATCGTCGCGACGAAGGGGACGGCTGCCGCGATCGAAGCGGCCGGCGTGCCGGTGAAGGTCGTGAACAAGGTGAAGGACGGCCGTCCGCACATCGTCGACATGATCAAGAACGGCGAGATCGCCCTCGTGTTCACGACCGTCGACGAGACGCGCCAGGCGATCGCCGATTCGCGCTCGATCCGCATGAGCGCGCAGGCGCACAAGGTCACGTACTACACGACGATGTCGGGCGCGCGCGCGGCCGTCGAAGGCTTGCGCTACCTGAAGGATCTGGAAGTCTATGATTTACAAGGTCTTCACGCTCGCCTAAACTAAGCAGTCAGTTACCTGTCGAAGCAACACGTGCCGCGATTAGGCGGTGTTTCCAGTGCATCGGAAACGCGCTTAATCGCGGTGATTTTTTTTAAAGCCGTTTTTAGCGATTGAGCCGTTTATGAGCACCATTCCGTTGACAAAGCGTGGCGCGGAGCAACTGCGCGATGAATTGCAGCGCCTCAAGTCCGTCGAGCGGCCGGCCGTGATCAACGCGATCGCGGAGGCCCGCGCACAGGGCGACCTGTCCGAAAACGCCGAATACGATGCCGCGAAGGAAAAGCAGGGCTTCATCGAGGGTCGTATCGCGGAAATCGAATCGAAGCTGTCGGCCGCGCAGGTCATCGATCCCACCGTGCTCGACGCGGAAGGCCGCGTGGTCTTCGCGTCGACCGTCGAGCTCGAGGATCTCGAATCGGGCGACACCGTCAAGTACCAGATCGTCGGCGACGACGAAGCCGACATCGATCACGGCCTGATCTCGGTCAGCTCGCCGATCGCGCGCGCGCTGATCGGCAAGTCCGAAGGCGACGTCGCGGCCGTGCAGGCGCCGAGCGGCGTGCGCGAGTACGAAATCATCTCGGTCAGCTACATCTGAAGCGGGGCGACGTGATGCCGCATCGCGTGTTCCGCCTGCTGTCGGCCGTGTGGGTCGGCAGCCTGCTGACGATCGGGTATGCGGTCGCGCCCGTATTGTTCAAGACGCTGGAGCGGATGACGGCCGGTTCGGTCGCCGCCCAGCTGTTCCGTATCGAGGCGATCCTCGGCGTCGTGTGCGGCGTGCTGCTGCTCGCGCTGTCGAACCAGCAGGTGCGGCGCGGCAGCAGCGAATATCGCCGCGTGCGCTGGGTCGTCGCCGCGATGGTCGGGTGCGTTCTGGTCGGGTATTTTGCGCTGCAGCCGTTCATGAACGCGCTGCGGGTGGCCGCGATTGAGGCGGGCACCGATATCGCGAATTCGCCGTATGCAAGCCGCTTCGGGATGCTGCACGGCGTCTCGAGCGTGTTCTACCTCGTCGAGAGCGTGCTGGGGCTGATGCTGATCTGGCGTCTGCCGGCACGCGACGCCTGAGCGCCGCGCGGGCTGCGCGGCACGGGATGCCCCGTGCCGCATGCGTGATTACTTGTCCTGGAACGGCCGCTTGGTGCTGGCCTGGCGCTTTTTCGCCCGCTTCACGTTGCCGCCGGCCGTCACGCGCTCGTTGCCGCGCACGACGACCTTCGTCGGCTTCGGGCGACGCACGGGGCTCGCGTTCGGCGACACCTTGACGACCTTGACGGTGCGCGGTGCGCGGCCTTTCCTGTCGTCGGCGGCTTCGGCCGCGCTCGGCAGCGTGCCGGCACGACGGCCGCGGGCCGGGGCCGCCGCGGCGGCTTCGGGCTTCCAGATCACCAGCAGCTTGCCGATGTGCTGGATCGGCGCGGCGCTCAGGCGGTCGCAGATCTCGTCGTAGATCGCGATGCGCTCGTCGCGTTCGTCGCCGAACACGCGGATCTTGATCAGCTGGTGCGCGTTGAGGTGCACCTTGATTTCCTTCAGCACGGCGTCGGTCAGCCCTTCGGCGCCGATCAGCACGACGGGCTTGAGCGCATGGGCCTGGGAGCGCAGCGCGGAGCGCTCGGCGGGAGAAAGCGAAAGGGCGGGCATGGGAATGTCGAAATCTAAATAAGGGCGCGCTGACTGAATGGCGATCGCGGGAAGTTACCGCGTCAGCCGTGCGCCGAAACCACGTAAAATCGCGGCTTGGGCCTGAAAAGGGGCCGCAGCCGCGCGAAGAAGACGCGTATTATCCGCTAAAAGCGCGGCTTCACGAAGCAATTGGCAGCAATCTCTCTCTCGAATGGCAAAAAACCGCTTCAACCAGCACTGGCTGCACGACCACATCAACGACCCGTACGTCAAAATGGCGCAGCGGGAGGGCTATCGCGCGCGCGCCGCGTACAAGCTGAAGGAAATCGACGAGCAGGACAAGCTGATCCGTCCGGGCCAGGTGATCGTCGACCTCGGCGCGACGCCGGGCAGCTGGAGCCAGTATGCCCGCAACAAGCTCGCGCAGGGCAAGAAGCGTGACGCGGAGCGCGAAGGCGGCATTGACGGCACGATCGTGGCGCTCGACATCCTGCCGATGGAGCCGATCGCCGACGTCCACTTTCTCCAGGGCGACTTCCGCGAGGACGATGTCCTTCACCAGCTCGAGGAAGTGCTCGAAGGGCGCGCGGTGGACCTTGTTATTTCCGACATGGCCCCCAACCTCTCCGGCGTGGCCTCGGCAGACGCGGCGCGCATCGAGCATCTCTGCGATCTGGCGCTCGAATTCGCGCAGAATCATCTGAAGCCGGACGGTGCGCTGCTCGTGAAGTGCTTTCACGGCAGCGGCTACAGCCAGATCGTCGAGAAATTCAAACAGCAGTTTAAGACCGTCGCGCCGCGCAAGCCGAAGGCGTCCCGCGACAAATCGTCCGAAACGTTCATTTTGGGTCGGCATCTGAAGCATCCGCGGTGACGCGGAGCGGGATACCGCAAACGGGCTCCGGCCCTTGCCAGACAAGCGAAGCGCTATCGCGGCGGTTGTCAATGCTTATGGCGGGGGTGGTCGGACTGGATTAGAATGACCGAGGGGCGCCGCAAGGAAAATGTAGGCGCTCGTCTACGAGTGAAGGAGTGGTGCTTTGAACAACAATATGTTTTCGAAGGCAGCGGTGTGGCTGGTGATCGCACTGGTGCTGTTTACGGTGTTCAAGCAGTTCGACAAGCCCCGCGTCCAGGAAGGCGTGTCCTATTCGCAGTTCATGGACGACGCCAAGAACGGCAAGGTCAAGAACGTCATCGTTCAGGGGCGCAACCTCACCGTCACTCCGGCTGATGGCCAGAAATACCAGATCGTGTCGCCCGGCGACATCTGGATGGTCGGCGATCTGATGAAGTACGGCGTGCAGGTCAGCGGCAAGGCCGACGACGAGCCGAACGCGCTGATGTCCGCGCTGTACTACCTCGGGCCGACGATCCTGATCATCGTGTTCTGGTTCTACATGATGAGGCAGATGCAGGGAGGCGGCAAAGGCGGCGCATTCTCGTTCGGGAAATCGCGTGCGCGGCTGATCGACGAGAACAACAACGCGGTGAACTTCTCCGACGTCGCGGGCTGCGACGAAGCGAAGGAAGAAGTGTCCGAGCTCGTCGACTTCCTGCGCGATCCGCAGAAATTCCAGAAGCTGGGCGGCCGCATTCCGCGCGGCGTGCTGCTGGTCGGCCCGCCGGGTACCGGCAAGACGCTGCTGGCCCGCGCGATCGCCGGTGAAGCGAAGGTGCCGTTCTTCAGCATCTCGGGTTCGGACTTCGTCGAAATGTTCGTCGGCGTCGGTGCGGCCCGTGTGCGCGACATGTTCGAGCAGGCGAAGAAGCATGCACCGTGTATCGTGTTCATCGACGAAATCGACGCGGTCGGCCGTCATCGCGGCGCCGGCATGGGCGGCGGCAACGACGAGCGCGAACAGACGCTGAACCAGATGCTCGTCGAGATGGACGGCTTCGAGGCGAACTCCGGCGTGATCGTGATCGCCGCGACCAACCGTTCCGACGTGCTCGACAAGGCGCTGCTGCGTCCGGGCCGTTTCGACCGCCAGGTCTATGTCGGCCTGCCGGACATCCGCGGCCGCGAGCAGATCATGCGCGTGCACCTGCGCAAGGTGCCGATCGCGAACGACGTCGACGCGGCCGTCATCGCACGCGGCACGCCGGGCTTCTCCGGCGCCGATCTCGCGAACCTCGTGAACGAAGCCGCGCTGTTCGCCGCCCGCCGCGGCAAGCGCATCGTCGAGATGCAGGACTTCGAGGACGCGAAGGACAAGATCTTCATGGGTCCGGAGCGCAAGTCGGCCGTGATCCGCGAGGAAGCGAAGCGTGCGACCGCGTATCACGAGTCGGGCCACGCGGTGATCGCGAAGCTGCTGCCGAAGGCCGACCCCGTGCACAAGGTCACGATCATTCCGCGCGGCCGTGCGCTGGGCGTCACGTGGCAGTTGCCGGAGCACGACAACGAGACGTACTCGAAGGACTACCTGATGGATCGCCTCGCGATCCTGTTCGGTGGCCGCGTGGCGGAAGAGCTGTTCATGAACCTCGTCAGCACCGGCGCATCGGACGACTTCAACAAGGCGACGCAGACGGCGCGTGCGATGGTCGCCCGTTTCGGCATGACCGACGCGCTCGGGCCGATGGTCTACGTCGACGACGAAAACGATGCATCGCCGTTCGGCCGCGGTTTCACGCGCACGATTTCGGAAGCGACGCAGCAGAAGGTCGACTCGGAAATCCGCCGCGTGCTCGACGAGCAGTACGGCCTTGCGCGCCGTCTGCTCGAGGAGAACCGCGACAAGGTCGAGGCGATGACGGCCGCCCTGATGGAGTGGGAGACGATCGACGCCGATCAGATCAACGACATCATGGAAGGTCGTCCGCCGCGTTCGCCGAAGAGCTCGGCGGCGGTCGGCGGCGATTCGTCGGGCGGTGGCAGCAGCGCCGAGGTCAAGCCCGGCAACGCACCGGCGCCGGCTACGCCGGCGGCGTAATCTCTCCGCTTTAGCACCGTTCACGGGCTGGTGTGGCTTCACACCGGCCCGTTTTGCATTCATCCACGCCAGTCGCTCGTGTCCGATTCCGCTGTGTCCCCGTTCATTCCCGCGCCCCTCCAGTGCGGCCGCTTCGAGCTGACGTTCGAGCGCCCGCTCGTGATGGGCATCCTCAACGCCACGCCCGATTCGTTCTCCGACGGCGGCCGCTTCCTCGCGCGCGACGATGCGCTGCGCCAGGCCGAGCGGATGATTGCCGACGGCGCGGATATCCTCGACATCGGCGGCGAATCGACGCGCCCTGGCGCACCGCCCGTACCGCTCGACGAGGAGCTGGCGCGCGTGATTCCGCTCGTCGAGGCGCTGCGGCCGCTGAACGTTCCGCTGTCGATCGACACATACAAGCCGGCCGTGATGCGCGCGGCGCTGGCCGCCGGCGCGGACCTGATCAACGACATCTGGGGGTTCCGCCAGCCAGGCGCGATCGACGCGGTGCGCGAGGGCAACAGCGGACTGTGCGCGATGCACATGCTCGGCGAGCCGCAGACGATGCAGGTCGGCGAACCCGACTACGGCGATGTGGTGACCGACGTGCGCGATTTTCTCGCCGTGCGTGCGCAGGCGCTGCGCGACGCGGGCATTGCCCCGGAGCGGATCTGCGTCGATCCCGGTTTCGGGTTCGGCAAGGCGGTCGTCGACGACAACTATGCGCTGCTGGCCGCGTTGCCGGACACGGCGCCCCTGCGGCCCGACGGGCGGGCATATCCGATACTCGCGGGCATGTCGCGCAAGTCGATGCTCGGCGCGGTGATCGGCGGCAAGCCGCCGATGGAGCGCGTCGCGGCGAGCGTGGCCGCCGCGTTGTGCGCGGTCGGGCGCGGTGCCGCGATCGTGCGCGTGCACGACGTCGCGGCGACGGTCGATGCGTTGAAAGTGTGGAATGCCGTGCGCGAAGCCGCGCGGCAACGATAAGTCAAAAGACGAAGGAGAAAGGATCCCATGGGACGTCGATATTTCGGCACGGACGGCATTCGCGGCACGGTGGGCGAGGCACCCATCACACCGGATTTCGTGTTGCGTCTCGGTTATGCGGCGGGCAAGGTGCTGGCCGGTTCGGCCGACGTCGCGGCGGGCGCGCGTCCGACCGTGCTGATCGGCAAGGACACCCGCGTGTCGGGCTACATGCTCGAGGCCGCACTCGAGGCCGGCTTCTCGGCGGCGGGCGTCGACGTGATGCTGGCCGGCCCGATGCCGACGCCGGGCGTCGCGTACCTGACGCGCGCGCTGCGCCTGTCGGCCGGTGTCGTGATCAGTGCATCGCACAACCCGTATCACGACAACGGGATCAAGTTTTTCTCGGCTGACGGCAACAAGCTGCCCGACGACACGGAAGCCGCGATCGAAGCGTGGCTCGACAAGCCGCTCGAGTGCGCGTCGTCCGACGGCCTCGGCAAGGCGCGCCGCCTCGACGACGCGGCAGGCCGCTACATCGAGTTCTGCAAGAGCACGTTCCCGGCCGCGTTCGACCTGCGCGGGCTGAAGCTCGTGATCGATTGCGCGCACGGCGCCGCCTACCAGATCGCGCCGCACGTATTCCACGAGCTTGGCGCGGACGTGATCCCGATCGGCGTCGCGCCGAACGGCTTCAACATCAACGACGGCGTCGGTGCGACCGCGCCGGACGCGCTCGTGCGCGCGGTGCGGGCGAACCACGCCGATCTCGGCATTGCGCTTGACGGCGATGCGGACCGCCTGCAGGTCGTCGATTCGACCGGTCGCCTGTACAACGGCGACGAACTTCTCTACGTGCTCGTGAAGGACCGGATCGCGACGGACGGCAAGGTCGACGGCGCGGTCGGCACGCTGATGACGAACCTCGCGGTCGAAGTCGCGTTGCAACGCGAGGGTGTGAAGTTCGTCCGCGCGGCGGTCGGCGACCGCTACGTGCTCGAGCAGTTGCGCGAACACGGCTGGCAGCTCGGCGCGGAAGGGTCGGGCCACATCCTGTCGCTCGACCGGCATTCGACCGGCGACGGCATCGTGTCGGCGCTGCTCGTGCTGGCCGCGCTGAAGCGCGGCGGCCGTACGCTCGCGCAGATGCTCGACGGCGTCACGCTGTTCCCGCAGAAGCTGATCAACGTGCGGATGAAGCCGGGTGCCGACTGGAAGGGCAGCGCATCGATTCGCGCGGCGATCGACGCGGCGGAGGCCGCGCTCGCCGGCCGCGGCCGCGTGCTGATCCGCGCATCGGGCACCGAGCCCGTGCTGCGCGTGATGGTCGAGGCGCAGCAGGCGGCCGACGCGGTGCGCCATGCGGAGACGATCGCCGACGCGGTGCGCGCCGCAACAACCTGATGCGGGATGGCGGCGCGCGGCAGTCCCGTCGCCCGCGCGCCGGCGTTCCGACGAATGACCAGGCGGCGCCTTCGGGGCGCCGCCATTTCGTCAGACGCAAAGGTTTGCGATATATAGATGTGTTTTGGGCGTGTGTTTCCGCACGCGCATGCTTCCGACCAGATAAATCCTCCGACCCCGGATATCCAGCCCGCCACCGGCAGGGCTTCCCGCCTCGCCGGCGCCCCGCGGCGATCCGCCGGCCCACCCGCGAATCGGGTGTCCGCCCGGTCCTTGCCAGGCAGGCAATTCTTGCCGCCATGGCCGTTCCGGTGCCGCCCAGGCGCCGCCCGCGGCCCCTCGCTATTCCCTTTCAACCAGTCATGTTACTGTCACGCCAGTTTCATCGATTGTCACATTACCGTCATGAGGAGCCCCTAACCTTCGCGGTGCCGTAGTCATCCGCTCACACACTGGAGGTCTCATGAAATTGATGCAAACCGCGATTGCCGGCCTGGCTGGCGCGCTTTTCGCCGTCGCCGCCCACGCTGCCGACATCACGGGCGCAGGCAGCACGTTCGCGATGCCGATCTATACGAAATGGGCTGCCGACTACCAGCAGTCCGGCGGTTCGAAGGTCAACTACCAGGGCATCGGCTCGTCGGGCGGCCTGAAGCAGATCATCGCGAAGACGGTCGATTTTGCCGGTTCGGACGCTCCGCTGAAGGATGAAGAGCTTGCGAAGGAAGGCCTGTTCCAGTTCCCGACGGTGGTCGGCGGCGTGGTGCCGGTCGTCAACGTGCCGGGCGTGAAGGCCGGCGAACTGACGCTGTCGGGCCCGGTGCTCGGCGACATCTACCTCGGCAAGATCAAGAAGTGGAACGACCCGGCGATCGCCGCGCTGAACCCGAAGGTCAAGCTGCCGGATACGGACATCGCCGTGGTTCGCCGCGCTGACGGTTCGGGCACCAGCTTCATCTGGACGAACTACCTGTCGAAGGTCAACGACGAGTGGAAGTCGAAGATCGGCGAAGGCACGACGGTCAACTGGCCGACGGGCACGGGCGGCAAGGGCAACGACGGCGTCGCGGCCTTCGTGCAGCGCCTGCCGGGCGCGATCGGCTACGTCGAATGGGCGTACGCGAAGAAGAACAACATGGTCTACACGGCCCTGAAGAACTCGACGGGCACGGTGGTCGAGCCGAAGACGGAAACGTTCAAGGCGGCCGCGGCCGGCGCGAACTGGTCGAAGTCGTTCTACCAGATCCTGACGAACCAGCCGGGCAAGGACGCATGGCCGGTCGTCGGCGCGACGTTCGTGCTGCTGCACGCGAAGCAGGACAAGCCGGAGCAGGGCGCCGAAACGCTGAAGTTCTTCAGCTGGGCGTTCAAGAACGGCGAGAAGGCTGCCGACAGCCTCGACTACATCTCGCTGCCGTCGGCGGTCGAGACGGAAATCCGCAAGCAGTGGAAGACGAAGGTGACGGACGCTTCGGGCAAGTCGGTCGCCGCCGAGTAAGCAATGCAGCGGTTCGCTGCCCGGCCGCGCCGGCCGGGCAGTGTGTGCGGTAAAGCCGGGCGTCATGGCGCCCGGCGATCAAAAGCAGGCACCCATGTCTGATATTTCCTACACGTCCTCCCGATCGTCCGACGGTGTGCAGCGCGCGCCGGGTCGTCTCGGGGATGTCCTGTTCGGCGGCCTCGCTCGGCTCGCCGCGATCGTGACCCTGCTGCTGCTGGGCGGGATCATCGTTTCCCTGATCGTTGCGTCGATGCCGACCATCGAGAAGTTCGGCCTCGGCTTCCTGTGGCAATCCGAGTGGGATCCCAACTCGGACATCTACGGCGCACTCGTGCCGATCTACGGCACGATCGTGACGTCGCTCATTGCGCTCGTCATCGCGGTGCCCGTCAGCTTCGGCATCGCACTGTTCCTCACCGAATTGTCGCCCGTCTGGCTGCGCCGCCCGCTCGGCATCGCGATCGAGCTGCTCGCCGCGATTCCGTCGATCGTGTACGGCATGTGGGGCCTGCTCGTGTTCGCGCCGATCTTCGCCGAATACTTCCAGAAGCCGATCGGCCGCCTGTTCAAGGACGTCTGGGTGCTCGGTCCGCTGACGGCGGGCCCGCCGATCGGCATCGGCATTCTCGCGGCCGGCGTGATCCTCGCGATCATGATCATCCCGTACATCGCGTCGGTGATGCGCGACGTGTTCGAGGTCACGCCCGTGCTGCTGAAGGAATCCGCGTACGGGATCGGCTGCACGACCTGGGAAGTGATGTGGAAGGTCGTGCTGCCCTACACGAAGACCGGCGTGATCGGCGGCGTGATGCTCGGCCTCGGCCGCGCGCTCGGCGAAACGATGGCCGTGACCTTCGTGATCGGCAACACCAACCTGCTCGACAGCGTATCGCTGTTCGCGCCGGGCAACAGCATCACGTCGGCGCTCGCGAACGAATTCGCCGAAGCGCAGCCGGGCCTGCATACGTCCGCGCTGATGGAACTCGGCCTGATTCTCTTCGTGATCACGTTCATCGTGCTGTCCATCTCCAAACTGCTGCTGCTTCGTCTCGAGAAGGGAGAGGGCAAGAAATGAGCGAGCCCATCATGAATTTCCCGGGAGCCGACGGCGCCGTGCTCGACGCGATGCGCAACCGCCTGCAGCGCAAGCGCAAGGCGATCAACGCGATCGCGCTTACCGCGTCGCTCGGCGCGATGGCGTTCGGCCTGCTGTGGCTCGTGTGGATTCTCTACACGACGGTGCACCTCGGTATCGGCGGCCTGTCGCTGCAGCTGTTCACCGAATCGACGCCGGCGCCGAACACGGAAGGCGGCGGTCTCGCGAACGCGATCGTCGGCAGCCTGCTGCTGTGCGGATTCGGCACGTTGGTCGGCACGCCGATCGGCATCCTCGCGGGCGTCTATCTCGCCGAATACGGCCAGAAGAACCTGCTGGCGAGCACGATCCGCTTCATCAACGACATCCTGCTGTCGGCGCCGTCGATCGTCATCGGCCTGTTCGTGTACGCGATCGTCGTGGCGAAATCGGGACGCTTCTCGGGCTGGGCCGGCGTCATCGCGCTCGCCCTGCTGCAGATTCCGATCGTGATCCGCACGACCGAGAACATGCTGAAGCTCGTGCCGAATGCGCTGCGCGAAGCGGCCTTCGCGCTCGGTACGCCGAAGTGGCGGATGGTGCTGAAGATCACGCTGCGCGCATCCGTCGGCGGGATCGTGACGGGCGTGCTGCTCGCGGTCGCACGGATTGCCGGCGAAACGGCGCCGTTGCTGTTCACCGCGCTGTCGAACCAGTTCTTCTCGTGGGACATGAGCCAGCCGATGGCGAACCTGCCGGTCACGATCTACAAGTTCGCGATGAGCCCGTTCGCGGAGTGGCAGTCGCTCGCATGGGCGGGCGTGTTCCTGATTACGCTCGGGGTGCTCGGACTCAACGTCCTGGCGCGCTCGATCTTCTCGAAAAAGTAACGGCGGAGCAATCCGATGAATATGGCAGAGAGCCACCTGAATCCCGTCGAGCGCACCGCTGCGCCGGCCGGCACGCATGACGCGGCGAACGATCGCCCGCTCGCGCCGCTGAACGCGAAGATCGAGGTCAACAACCTCAACTTCTTCTACAACAAGTTCCATGCGCTGAAGAACATCAACCTGCGTATTCCGGACGGCAAGGTGACCGCGTTCATCGGCCCGTCGGGTTGCGGCAAGTCGACGCTGCTGCGCACGTTCAACAAGATGTTCGCGCTCTACCCGGAGCAGCGCGCCGAAGGCGAAATCCTGATGGACGGCGAGAACCTGCTGACGACGAAGCGCGACATCTCGCTGCTGCGCGCGCGGATCGGCATGGTGTTCCAGAAGCCGACCCCGTTCCCGATGTCGATCTACGACAACATCGCGTTCGGCGTGAAGATGTTCGAAAAGCTCACGCGCTCGGAAATGGACGACCGCGTCGAGTGGGCGCTCACGAAGGCTGCTCTGTGGAACGAAGTGAAGGACAAGCTGGGCCAGAGCGGCTACGGCCTGTCGGGCGGCCAGCAGCAGCGCCTGTGCATCGCGCGCGGCATTGCGATCCGTCCGGAAGTGCTGCTGCTCGACGAGCCGTGCTCGGCGCTCGACCCGATCTCGACGGGCCGCATCGAAGAGCTGATCGCGGAGCTGAAGAGCGACTACACGGTCGTGATCGTCACGCACAACATGCAGCAGGCCGCACGCTGCTCGGATTACACGGCCTACATGTACCTGGGCGAGCTGATCGAGTTCGGCGAGACCGAAAAGATCTTCATCAAGCCGGTGCGCAAGGAAACGGAAGACTACATCACCGGCCGTTTCGGTTGATGACGGAGAACAACAGCCATGTCGGATAAACATCTGTCGAGCCAGTTCGATGCGGACCTGAATGCCGTGTCGTCGAAAGTGCTGGAAATGGGCGGCCTCGTCGAGTCGCAGATCGTCGGCGCGATGTACGCGCTGAACGAGTTCGACCGCGAGACGGCCGAGAAGGTGATCGCGGCCGAGGAAACGCTGAACGCGATGGAAGTCGACATCGACCAGGAGTGCGGCAACATCATCGCGCGGAGGCAGCCGGCCGCGCGCGACCTGCGCCTTTTGATGTCGATTTCGAAAACGATTACGAACCTCGAGCGCGCCGGCGACGAGGCCGAGAAGATCGCCAAGCGCGTGCGCCGCCTGGTCGACGAGCCGGCCGCGCGCGCGGTCAACATCGCCGAGATCAAGGTGTCGGGCGAGATGGCCGTGACGATCCTGCGCCGCGCGCTCGACGCGTTTGCGCGCCTCGACACGGTCGCGGCCGCGCAGATCGTCAAGGACGACAAGGAGATCGACCTGGAATTCCGCGCGTTCGTGCGCAAGCTCGTGTCGTACATGCAGGAAGATCCGCGCACGATCTCGGTCGGCCTCGAGTACCTGTTCATCGCGAAGGCGATCGAGCGGATCGGCGACCACGCGAAGAACATCGCCGAATTCATCATCTACATCGTGAAGGGCACGGACGTGCGGCACCAGCCGCGCGACACGCTCGACCGTGAAGCCAACAGTTAATACGACCCAGCACAGGAAAAACAGAGGTGCCGATGCCCAGCAACATTCTCGTCGTTGAAGATGAGCCCGCGATTTCCGAACTGATCTCGGTGAATCTCCAGCACGCCGGTCACTGCCCGATCCGTGCGTACAACGCCGAACAGGCGCAGAACCTGATCAGCGATGTGCTGCCCGATCTCGTGCTGCTCGACTGGATGCTGCCGGGCAAGTCCGGTATTGCGTTCGCGCGCGACCTGCGCAACAACGAACGGACCAAGCACATCCCGATCATCATGCTGACTGCCCGCGGCGACGAGCAGGACAAGGTGCTCGGCCTCGAAATCGGCGCGGACGACTACGTGACGAAGCCGTTCTCGCCGAAGGAGCTGATGGCGCGGATCAAGGCCGTGCTGCGCCGCCGTGCGCCGCAGCTGACCGAGGACGTCGTGTCGATCAACGGGCTGCGCCTCGACCCGGCCACGCATCGCGTCGCCGCGCACGGCGATGGCAGCGAGATCAAGCTCGATCTCGGCCCGACCGAGTTCCGCCTGCTGCATTTCTTCATGACGCATCCGGAGCGTGTCCACAGCCGAACGCAACTGCTCGACCAGGTATGGGGCGACCACGTGTTCGTCGAGGAGCGTACCGTCGACGTGCACATCAAGCGATTGCGCGCAGCCTTGAAACCGGCCGGTTGCGATGCGATGATCGAGACCGTGCGCGGCAGCGGCTACCGGCTCGCCAAGCACGCGTAACGTATCCGCGCATGCCGTGTGCCACGGCATGCCGTTCATTCTTTCGGACGCTGAATCATGAACATCATCTGGGCGCGCTTTCTGGTGTCGCTCGTGCTGCTCGTGCTGATCGGCGTATTGGTCGGCGTTTTCGCCGGCCCGACCGCGGGCCTCGTGTTCGTGGTCGTGATGCTGGTCGCGCAGGGCTTTTTCAGCACCTTCCATACGCAGCGTCTGTGGCGCCTGCTCGACGCGCCCGTCTACGGCGAAGTGCCGAGCGCGCCGGGCATTTGGGGCGAAATCTACTATCGCCTGCACAAACTCGCGAAGCAGTGGCATGCGCAGGTGCGGCAGGTCGAGCAGCAGCATTCGCGCTTCATCCAGGCGATCCAGGCGTCGCCCAATGGCGTCGCGATGCTCGACGACCACGACCAGATCGAGTGGTGCAACGCGATCGCCGAGGTTCATTTCGGCCTCGACGCGAAGCGCGATCTGCGCCAGCACATCACGAACCTGGTGCGCCATCCCGATTTCGTCCGCTACCTGAATGCGCAGCTTTACGACGAGACGCTCGTGATGCGCGGCATGGGCGACTCGCGGCAGAACGTGCTGGAAGTGCAGGTGTTTCCGTACGGCGAGAACCGCAAGCTGCTGCTCACGCAAGACATCACCGAGCTCGAACGCACCGACGCGATGCGGCGCGACTTCGTCGCGAACGTGTCGCACGAGCTGAAGACGCCGCTCACCGTGCTGTCGGGCTTTCTCGAGACGATGCGCGAGTTGCCGCTGAACGAGGAAGACCGCGCGCGTTATCTCGACATGATGGAGCAGCAGGCGTCGCGCATGCGGCACATCGTGACCGACCTGCTGGTGCTCGCGAAGCTCGAAGGCGAGAGCAAGCCGCCGCTCGATCACGCGATCGACATGCGCGCCGTGTTCGACCATCTGAAGGAGGATGCGCAGACGCTGTCGAACGGGCATCACGACATCGCGTTCATGATCGACGAGACGCTCGGCGTCACGGGGGCGCAGACGGAGCTGTTCAGCGCGTTCGCGAACCTCGTCACGAACGCGATCCGCTATACGCCGGAAGGCGGCAAGATCGTCGTCACGTGGCGGCGCGAGGGCGCGCAGGGCGTGTTTTCCGTCACGGACAGCGGCTTCGGCATTCCGGCCGCCGACCTGCCGCGGCTCACCGAGCGCTTCTACCGCGTCGACCGCAGCCGTTCGCGCGACACCGGCGGCACGGGCCTCGGGCTGGCGATCGTCAAGCACGTGCTGCAGCGGCACGACGCGCACCTGTACGTGCAGAGCGAGGAAGGGCGCGGCAGTACGTTCACCGCGCGGTTCCCGGGTTCGCGCGTCATCGCGATCCGGCCGGCCGCGTACGAGGCGTGACCGCGTAGCGTTCCGACGTTCGAAACAAAAGAGCAGCCCGCGGGCTGCTCTTTTTCATGCGCGAGGCTTCGCGCGACTGGCGGCGCGCCGACGGCTCACGAGCAGAACTTCGCGAGCAATCCGAGCTGCGCGTTGCGGAGCGTCTTGCCGGCGCGACGGCGGCGGTAGTGGCCGTCGCTGTGCATCTGCCATGCCGACTGGTTGTCGCCGAGACACACCGACAGGCCTTCGGCGATCACGCGCCGCTTGAGCTTGCGCTCGCGGACCGGGAACGCGACTTCGACGCGGCGGAACAGGTTGCGGTCCATCCAGTCGGCGCTCGACAGATAGACGTCCTCGGCGCCGCCCGCATGGAAGTAGTAGATCCGGTGGTGCTCGAGGAAGCGGCCGACGATCGAGCGCACCGTGATGTTTTCCGACAGCCCCGGCACGCCGGGCTTCAGCGCGCAGACGCCGCGCACGATCAGGTCGACCTTCACGCCGGCCTGCGACGCTTCGTACAGCGCGGCGATCACCGACGGCTCCAGCAGCGCGTTCATCTTCGCGACGATGCGCGCACGCTTGCCGGCGCGCGCATTGTCGATTTCCGCGCCGATCGCGTCGACGATGCGCGGGTGCAGCGTGAACGGCGACTGCCACAGCTCGTGCAGCGTGAGCTCGCCGCCGATTCCCGTCAGTTGCTGGAAAACGTGGTGGACGTCCTCGCAGATCTTCTGGTCGGCCGTCATCAGCCCGAAGTCGGTGTAGAGGCGCGCCGTGCGCGGGTGGTAGTTGCCGGTGCCGAGGTGCACGTAGCGGCGCAGCGATGCCTTGCCGCCCTGCACGACGCGCCGCACGATCAGCATCATCTTCGCGTGGCACTTGTGGCCGACCACGCCGTACACGACATGCGCGCCGACGGCTTCGAGCTGCGACGCCCAGTTGATGTTGGTCTCCTCGTCGAAGCGCGCGAGCAGCTCGACGACGACGGTCACTTCCTTGCCGTTGCGCGCGGCTTCCATCAGCGCGTCCATCAGCGGCGAATCGGTGCCGGTGCGGTAGATCGTCTGCTTGATCGCGACGACGCTCGGGTCCCTCGCGGCCTGCTGCAGCAGTTCGAGCACGGGCTGGAAGCTCTCGTACGGGTGGTGCAGCAGGATGTCGCCGTCGTCGATCGCGTCGAACATCGTCGGCGCGTTCGTGATCGCGGCCGGGGTCGACGCGGTGAACGGCGCGAACTTCAGGTCGGGGCGGTCGACGAGATCGGGAATCTGCATCAGCCGCACGAGGTTCACGGAACCGGCCACGCGATAGCAGTCCTTTTCGCCGAGCTCGCTTTCCTCGAGCAGGCGGCGCACGATGTGCGCCGGCGTGTCGGCCGACACTTCGAGACGCACCGCGTTGCCGAGGTGGCGTGCGGGCAGCTCGCCCTGCAGCGCGACGCGCAGGTTCGTGATTTCGTCCTCGTCGACGAACAGCTCGCTGTTGCGCGTGATGCGGAACTGGTTGCAGCTCTTCACGACGAGTTGCGGGAAGAGTTCGCCGACGAAGCGCTGCATGAACGAACTCAGCAGCACGAAGCCGTGCTCGAAGCCCGACAGCGCGTGCGGCATGCGCACGACACGCGGCAGCGCACGCGGCGCCTGCACGATGCCCATCACCGCCTGGCGGCCGAACGCGTCGCGGCCTTCGAGCTCGACGACGAAGTTCAGGCTCTTGTTGAGCACGCGCGGGAACGGGTGGGCCGGATCGAGGCCGATCGGCGTCAGCACGGGCAGCAGCTCGTCGAGGAAGTAGTGCCGCGCCCATTCGAGCTGCTCGTCGTTCCACGTGTCGCTCGCGTGGAAGTAGATGCCTTCCTGTTCGAGCGCGGGCAGCACGGTTTCGTGCAGCATCGTGTACTGTCGATGGACGAGCCGCTGCGCGCGTTCGACGACGAGGTCGTAAGCGTGCTGCAACGACATGCCGTCGGGCGTCAGCGCGCCGGGATTGTCGCGGATCTGTTCCTGAAGGCCGGCCATCCGGACTTCGAAGAATTCGTCGAGGTTGCTGCTGGTGATGCAGATGAAGCGGAGGCGCTCGAGCAACGGGACTTGCGGATCGGCCGCCTGGGCCAGCACGCGCTCGTTGAAACCGAGGATGCCGAGTTCACGATTGAGAAGCGGATAACGGACGGACATCGGCAGAGTAGGGGGCAGTTCAGGCGATGATTCGAAAGGACGCTCGGAAACTCTCACGGTACGATGACGTGCTGATGACAATCATGTATTTATATCGGGAAATTCTACGCCTTAACCATTTCGTCGCATAAATGTTTCGGCTATATGGAATCGAGCAGTGTGCATACCCGTGAAGCGTGGTAACGGCAAGCGTTCCACGCTTAAAATGTCGCCTTTGATTGATCGCCCTGGGTTGCCGGTCCGGCTGCCGCGGGCGACCGCGCACGGAGCCCCCTTCTGATGGTTACAACCCCCCACTTGCTGGCTGCCGTGGATCTCGGCTCGAACAGCTTCCGGCTGATCGTCGGGCGCGTCGAGGAAACGCCGGCGGGCAGCCAGATCTATCCCGTCGACGCGTTGCGCGAGCCGGTTCGGCTGGCCGCGGGCCTGTCGAGCGACAAGATGCTCGATCGCGCGTCGCAGGAGCGTGGCTGGGAGGCGCTCAAGCGGTTCGGCGAGCGCCTGCGCGATTTTCATCCCGACCATGTGCGCGCGGTGGCGACCAACACGCTGCGCGTCGCGAAGAACGCCGCCGAATTTCTCGGCGAGGCCGAAGCGGCGCTCGGTTTCCCGATCGAAGTGATCGCGGGCCGCGAAGAAGCGCGGCTGATCTATGCGGGCGCCGCGCACTCGGTGCCGGCGAGTGCCGGCAAGCGGCTCGTCGTCGACATCGGCGGCGGCTCGACCGAATTCATCATCGGCTCGCACTACACGCCGATCGTGATGGAGAGCCTGTATATCGGCTGCGTGAGCCACAGCCGCAGCTTCTTTCCGGCCGGCAACGTCGACGAATACACGATGCGGCAGGCCGAACTCGCGGCCAAGCGCGAGATCCAGATCATTTCGAGCGAGTACAAGAAGGCCGGCTGGGACCAGGCGATCGGGTCGTCCGGCACTGCGCGTGCGCTCGCGGAACTCGTCGAGGCGAACGGCTTCAACGATCCGGGCATCACGCACGGCATTTCGCGCGGTGGCCTGGAGCGGCTGAAGCGCGCGCTGATCAAGTCGGAGAACGTCAACCGGCTCAAGCTGATCGCGTTGAAGCCCGATCGCGTGCCGGTGCTCGCCGGCGGCCTCGCGATCATGCTCGCGGTGTTCGAGGAGCTCGGCGTCGATTACGTCGATACGACCGACGGCGCGCTGCGCCTCGGCGTGCTGTACGACCTGCTCGGCCGGACGCAGCACGAGGACATGCGCGCGGTGACCGTCGAGGGCTTCACGCGCCGCTACGGCGTCGATCGTGCGCAGGCCGAGCGGATCGGTGCGCTTGCGGTGCGTTTCTACGACGAACTCGAGGAAGACGACGAAGAGGCGCGCGAGGAAGGGCGGATGTTCCTCGGCTGGGCGGCCGCGTTGCACGAGATCGGCCTGTCGATCTCGCACAGCGCGTATCACAAGCATTCGGCCTATATCGCGAGCAATGCGGACATGCCGGGTTTCTCGCGCACCGACCAGGCGCGGCTGGCCGCGCTCGTGCTCGGTCATGCGGGCAAGCTCGGCAAGCTGTCGCAGGCGCGCGACGTCGAGTGGCCGCTGCTGTTCTGCCTGCGGCTCGCGGCGCTGCTGTGCCGGCGCCGGACCGATGCGGGGCTGCCCGACATTGCCGTTTCGCAGATGAAGAAGGGCGGGTACGAAGTGCGCCTGCCGAGCGCGTGGGTCGAGCAGAATCCGTTGACCGACTACAGCCTCAGCCAGGAGGCTGCCGAGTGGGAGAAGGTCGGGATCCCGTATCGCGTGGTGTACACCGGCGCGTAATGGCCGCAAGCGTGGCCTAGAAGCCGTTGATGGGGCGGGAGCGTGGCTGCGGTGGCCTCAGGCGTGCCGCACGACCGTCCTGACGGCTCGCTCAATCCGACGAGCAGACGATCGCGGTCAGAAACGGGAACGCCTGCTTGACGGTCGCGTCGCTGCCGGCCTTGCGCACGGCTTCCTCCACCGCACTCTTCGTGCCGCGTACCACGACGCCGTAGGCCCAGTCGCCGATCGGCGTGCCGTCGCCCGGACGGAAGATCGGGTCGCTCGCTTGATAGCCCAGCACGACATAGACGCCGAAGCCGTACGCCGTCAGCGAGCGGTTCGTGCGGAATGCGTTCACGGAATTCGATTCGACGTGCATCGGCTCCGACTGGATGTCGCCGGCGGCGAGCAGCGGCGCGACGAACTTGTGGCCGGTCGAATGGCAGTCGAGCGCGTCGTCGAGCGCTTTCGCCGACGCGGGGCCGGCGGTCGCGAGCACGAGCAGCGACGCGCAGAGGGCGGTTTTGACGATGTTGTTTTTCATGCGCGGATGCGGGTTGTTCATACGCATTATCGCGTGTTCCCGGAAGTGTCGCGCGCGGGTGCGGGCAGGGCCGGAGCGTTGTCGCGTCGGTGCCCCAATGAATCCCTACAATGAACGGAAGTGCGTGAGCCGGGAATCCGTGCGGGCGGCGCAGGGCCCAGAAACGGAAAAGGGGCTACGGTATTAACCGTAACCCCTTGATTCCTTGGTCGGAGCGATAGGATTCGAACCTACGACCCTCTGATCCCAAATCACTTTTCGTCAAGTCCGAATGGGTTCGATAACGTTCGCGATAGAAAAAAATCCTCTTTGTCTTCAACGCATTACCGGATTATGGTGTTCGTTTGACTTCCGTTTGGTTCGGTTGAATTCGCGCGGAATCCGGTAACATACCGGTAACGCAACGAGGACGGATTAATGGGGCATGGGGAAGCTTACAGTTCGAACAATAGAGTTGGCAAAACGAAAGGACAGGGCGTACTGTCTTTCGGATGGCAACGGCCTGCGCGTTCGCGTCGCGACGGACGGAACGAAGAGTTGGCAGGTCAAATACACGGTCGATGGCAAGGAAACCACCATCACGCTGCCCCGTCGCTACGGGTCAAATACTGACACCGCCCACCTGTCACTTGCCGATGCAAGGCATGAAGCTGCCGCCATTCGCGCTCTGGCACGGAGCGGTGTCGACCATCAGCAGAAAGTCAAAGATGATCTCGAGGCGCAGCGTCGCCAGCGCGAGCACGAGCAATCGGAAGCTAAAACCGTGCAAGACTTGTACGATGCATGGTTCCCGACAATCGCCACGAAGCGAGGCAAGCGCGGCCGAAAAGACGGTGGCAGTGAGATCGCCAGAACATTCGCAAAGTTCGTTCTGAGCGAAATCGGCGGCAAAACACTTACCCAGTTGTACGCGACAGACGTGCGGCCGATTCTTACGCGAATCTCCGATCGCGGCGCGAACAGACAGGCCACGGCTTTACTTGTCGACCTAAAGCAGATGTTTCGCTGGGGCGACCAAAATCAACCGTGGAAGCGCCTCCTTGCAAGTAGCGACATTTTGGCCATCCGAGCCGAGGACATCGTAAGCGGTGGCTACGACCCGGTGCGGGACAACGAGCGGGACCGAGTTTTGAGCGAGGCCGAAATCCGTACACTCGCTCAGCTCATACCGAAAGCCGAACTATCGCTCGCAATCCGTTCCGCGATCTGGATTATGTTGTCTGCAGGGACGCGTGTGGGCGAGACCGTCGCTTCGTGCTGGAAGCATGTCGACCTCGACAACAAATCGTGGCTCATCCCCGCCGAAAACGCGAAGTCCGGCGTTACGCACAATGTGCGAATGTCCGACTTCACGCACTCGCATTTTGCTGCGTTATGGAATTGGCGCGAAAGCCTACCGGAAGAGCTGCGCAGCGAATTTGTATTTCCATCAAGCCGAAACCACCGCGCTGCACTGAACAACCAGACTGTCGGGAAAGCTTTGGCAGATCGACAGCGCCCGGATCGCAAGCCGTTGCCCGGCCGAACCGAGCACACGAACGTATTACTATTGGAAGGTGGGCAATGGAAGTGCCACGATCTGCGGCGAACCTGCGGAACGCTGATGCAGAGTCTCGGAATCGCGGAAAGCATCGTGCATCGATGCCTCAACCACGCCCGAGCGGACAAGCTTGACCGAGTCTACCTGCAGCACGACTATGCAGATGAGATGGCGCATGCGTGGGACGTCTTGGGACAGCGCCTCCAAGTTCTGACCGAACTAACCACGACTCCGGCATAGCATCCAATTTCAGTCCGGCTCCTGATCGAAGAGTGTGGCGGTCGGGTTCTGGCAGGATTGCACGCGTCTTAAAGGATGATACAGTTCTAGCTCTGCCTAACGCGGTCGTCTGTGGATACGATCGATGTTGAGAACCCCGCAGTTTGGGAATCGGGTCGGGCAAAGTATTCCAGGGCTCAGAAGCCCTTTATCACCACCTGCCTTCGCGAAGTCATGCTCGCAGGTGTGCACCATAAGCGCCCAGACGCGCTCACACGTCAGCCTCGTCTTCGTGCGGCTTGGTGTGTGATGGTCGATAAAGGACTTCTCAGCGTCTGGATTACTTTCGAGTCGAACCTCCCTCAAATTGTTTGCCATGGGTTCCAAACACTCTATCGATGGGCCGACGACCAGCGCGGCACCTCTCTATCTTGATTCTTCCGACTCTGTAGGTGACGCGCAGCCGTCTCACAGTGAGGCGATCAATCGCCAAGTGAAACTTGGCGACCTGTCGCGTGAGGCGCGCCGTCAGCTCGACGTAAGCACGTTCACACCTTCCGCTTACGCGACTGAAACGACGTCGGTCAATCGGACCTGGGAGCCGACCATTTCCGACCGCATCGTTCGTCTCCCCGAACTGCTCACCATCCTCCAGATCAGCCGCACAACTGCATACGCATGGCAAAAGGCCGGTCTCTTGCCGCGCTCAGTTGCCCTCGGCCCGCGAGCACGCGGCTGGAAGCTGTCGGAAATCGAACGCTTCATTGCTGCACTCGGCAAGGAGGCGCGATGAGCGTCCGGATCATAACCGACGTGCTCGATGCGGAATTGGCACCAGAGCCGTGCGCCGACGATTATCCCGAACAGCCGGAAAACGCCGGTGCGGCTCAAGTCGTGCAGCCGCCTGCTTTGGAGGTAATCGCAACCGCTTACGATTTGCATGGTCGCGATCCGCGTCGCGTAGTCGATTTCGATCACGCGTCCGGTCGCCGTGTGCGCCGCTTGCTGCCGGAAGGCGTTTTCACGTCGGCTGCTCGGGTTCGCACGGCGCTGATCAAGGCTGGCATGTCGTTCGGCAACTGTTCTTCCAATTCTTCGGCGATCCTCGATGTTGCGATGATGCGACCGAACATGATCGGCATGTATGGGATTCCCTACGGTTGGTCGCGCGGTCAGGATGCTGGGCCGATCTATCGCTTCGGCAATACGGCCTATTCGTCGTCTGGTCCGATTCCCGTTTACGCCGAGGGTCCCGCGCCGGTCGGCAAGCAGGCTAGCGATCCCGATCTGCCGAGGGGAGTGCTGACGGCTGGTCTTTCGCCGTGTTCGGTCATTCTGGTGGCCGCTCACCTCGCGGGGTTGCTGGTGCCGCTGCTTGGTTGTGACCCGCTCGTGATTGTCACATCTGGCGTTTCAGCATTGGACGGAGCGTATATCAACTCGCTCGCGGATTCCGCGTTCGGCACAAAAGCAGCCGCATGGCATGCGCGCTCGTTTGCGAACGGAGGCACACTCGTTTTGCTCGCAACGGCCAAGTCGCGCAAGCTGGCGTTCCAGCGGGTCCGCCCGCTTTGCGATGCAGGCACGGGCGCTGAATGCCCCACTGGCAAGCTCGACTCGACACCGGCTCCTATTACGTTCGTAGTGACCTGCGAACAGGACGCTTCGGGGAATCTCGGCTCCCCCTGTCCGCCGAACGGGTGTGTCGAGATTTCCTTCGATGTGTCGCAGGTCGCTGTCGCTGAAGAGGCAGCGCAATCGTCTTCGGCTTCAAACGCGCCCCTTGATGCAGCTGTAGCGAAGGCGTTCATCGATGCCGTGCTGCGCGCCCCGGAGCGGGTTATTCGTAACGCCGACAAGATGATGCCGAAATTCGTCGACCGCTATCTCGGGATGATGAAGGGTGACCCGAGCGAAGACGCCGTTCGTATCACGGCGTCCGCCTTCGCGTTGCTTCGCTACGCGCTTACGTGCGGGTGTCAGTTCGGAGTCGTTCCGTGGGAGGCGGAAGCTGTCGATGCGGTGATGAATGCGTGCGTGACGCGCTGTGCGGAACGTCATTGCGACCGCAAGTTAGCGTTCGAATGTTACGTGATCGATGCTGTAAAGAAGCTGGCCGATCCGGGCATGGTATGTCAGCGCGCGAAGCTGGTCGAGCGCGAGGTCATGTTCGAGACCGTAAAGGAACGGGAACTCATGTTGATCGAACCTCGAACGTTCGATATGTACATCGCCGCTCACTTCGACAAAACCCGTGTGCTCGATGTGCTCCGCAAGCGTCGACTGCTCGTGACGAATGGCGACGGCGCACAGTACCAGAAGCGCATCGACGGCGGGCGGGCACGCTTCTACGCCGTCGACTTCGCCCACCTCCGGACGTTGTAGGCGAGAAGTGCAAGCGGCTTTACGGCTCGCTTGCGCTTCTCGGTTCGCCTTCATTCCATACCGCGATGGTGTCGCGTGTTCGATGCGACGTCGCCCCGATTCTTCCTGCACCATGAAATCTACGCATCCGAAATCGCATACGAAACGGTCCGTCGAGATTCAGCGCGCACTCGACGCGATCATGAGAAGCGTAACCGGGTTCGATCGGTTGACTTGCTGGATCGATCATCCGGCACCCGACATTCCGGTTTCCATCGTGCAACAGCACTGCGGCGAGATGACGATCACGAACTGCTATTCGCGGCCGTTTCATCCGGTCTGGCAAACGGAGGTCAAGATTTTTCAACCGAGTCGCGAGGCACTGATCGAATTGCACCGAGCGCTTGAGTCGCGTCACCGCGTCCGCATGGGTTACGCCGAGCTGGCATTCGATTGGCTGGTTACCGATCGCGCCGCCGCCGACATGCTCTACCGCTTCATCTTGAAGCATATGCGCGTGCCGTACCTCCGTCACGCAGTCACGTTCGAAGAAGGGACTGCCTATTTCGCGCCGCGCGCAGCGGATGACTTGTCGAAGAATGTGCGCAACGTCGTGCTATATGCCGATCGACCCAGCAAGTTGTGGGCTGCGCGTCAGGCTCACTCCCCGTGCTGTCATCTTGAGCATCGATTCCAAGGTGTCGACACGCTGGCGCAGCGCGGGCTGCTGAGCTTGGAAGACTGCATCCGTTTCGACCATCGGGCGTATTGGGGCGAACATTTGAGGCTGTTCCGGCTGCCGTCGAAAGTCGAGCTCGGCCGCTGGCTCAACCCGGACAGCATCGACGTGTCGGGCACGGCACTCGCAAACCGCGCAGATCGGTTCCTCGATCGCTACAGCCACGGTGACACCTTTGTGCTGCAGGATTGCTGGCGCGAGAACCAGAGCATCGCGAACACGTTGACGCAGATCGACAATGCTTTGTTCTTCATGGATGCGACGCCGTGACAGCGTGACGGGAAGAAGGGTAAGGCAATGATACATATCCCCAATCTTTTCCTCCTTCTCCTTCCTTCACTTCTTTATCCAAACCCATTTCCGTCGACACGTCATGGCGTTTTTCGCATTTTCGGGCCGGTGTTCCCTCGATTTTCCAAGAGAAAATTCACAACCTCCGGACCGAAAACAGCGCGTAGATGCATGTCACGCCGTCACGCGTCACCAGCAAATGATCGTGAAAAATATCCAATTTACCGACGAGCAACTTGCGATCATCAATACGAAAATTCCGCGCTTGTTCGTGTCTGCCTGCGCCGGTAGCGGCAAAACGCACACGTTGAATGCGTGCGTGCGTCGTCAGCTTGATCGTGGCGTGCTCGCCAAGAAAATTCTCGTGCTGTGCTTCTCGAACACGGCTGTCAACGAATTGAAGAAGCGCCTGCCTGATGCCATTACGGTGCGGACGTTCCACTCGTTTTCGCTGGACGTCGTGCGGAGAACTGCCGGTAGTAACGCCGCGCGCCCCGTGGTGCTGTCGCCGCGACGTAGCGTCGCGTTGCTTCAGAAAGCGCTGCTGGCCTGTCGGAAAATATGCCGTGCTGTCCGGGAACGAACAGGCATTGCGCTGCGTACAGATATCGAAACCAGGCGTCTGGCCGCGTTCTTCAAGCGATGCAATGGAAGCGATGAAGTGGCACGACGTCTTGTCGATGACGCTGAATCCGACTTCTCGGACTATGCGGACGTGCTTACGGAATTGCGCATGATCCGGATCGCGTATGAGAAGCGTATCGAGCGCGCTGGCGGGATTGACTATCCGGCCATGCTGCGCCGCGCCTGTTCGGCCATCGAGAATGTTTCGCTGCCGTACACGCATGTCCTCGCGGACGAGGCACAGGATATGGATGCTGCACAGATGCAACTTCTCGTTGGTCTGGCGAAGCGGGTACGCAATTTAGTGATTTTCGGCGACCCAAATCAGGCGGTGTACGGCTTTATTGGCGGCAAAGCGCATGACTTGCGCGAAGTGATCCGTGACGTTGTGACACTGCCTCTTTCTCGGTCATTCCGGCTCACGCACGAAAATGCCGCATTGGCAAACGCGATACTTGGGTATGGCAAGGGGCGTACCGTCGGCGACCGTCACGGCGTCACGCCGTCACTAAAGCAGTGCGGGTCAGTAATCGAGCAAGAAGACGAAGTGGTGAAGTTGATCGGAAGGCTGAAGGAAGACGGTGTATCCGGCAATCGTATTGCTATCCTTAGCCGGACGAAAGCGTCGCTGCGAGCTGTCGAGCAGGCGCTGCTTGCTGCCGGTCACGAAACGGATTCGGTGTATAGCCCTCGGCTGCCCGAGCACGTCAATCGTGCTCTGAACATGCTGTCGCTGGTCCAGGCATGCGTCATTACGGCGAAGGCCGGTCGGAAGCCGAAGCGGCTGTGGAGAACTCGTCGTCTTCGCGAGATTATCGGGAAGGACATTCGACCGACCGTTCTTGATGACTGTCTGCGCATGCTGACGAAGGCATGGCGCATCCCGTCGTTCGAGGGTCGCTACGTCATGGCGACGCGCATTTATCTGCGTCTGGCGAGGGCAACGGGCGATATGCCGAAAAATCTTGCGAGTGAACTGGGGCGCTGGCAAGCGACTAGCCGAAGGTTCAGGACGGTGCGCGCGTTTCGTGAGCACATCGCGATACTTCGCATGCAGGCACCCATCGTCACGTCGTCTATTCACGGAGCAAAGGGAGGTGAGTGGGATTACGTTATCGTGCTCGGCGTGACCGATGGTTCGATTCCGTTCTACCGGGAAATCAAGAGGGGCGACATCGCTGAAGAGCGCAGGCTCTTCTACGTTGCGGTTACGCGGGCGCGCAAGCAGTTGCACCTGTTCCATGCGCCGTATTGTCATGCGCCATCGCGACAGAAGTTTGTCGAACCATCTCGTTTGCTCGACCGCCGTGTGAGAGCGAAGTTGCATTGCGGCGAGTAAAGGCACCGACGCGATAGCCTATGTAAGGCGAGCGAGGTGTTCCTGTACAGGAACACCTCGCTCGCCTTATGTTAAGTCATCCGCTGAGATGACGCAGGCAGCCACAGCATGCGGACGTTTACCATTTTGGACGAACGCACGGCGTTCCGCGCTGGAGGCATGCGTTGTAGTAATCGGAGATTGCTTTTCCTCTATTTGGATCGGTCACGTTGTCTTCGTAGATATCTTGGACCATGGAAGCCGCATAGGCTTGGGCCATTACCGGCAAACCACCCACGAAGGTCATCTGTTGCTCCTCCGTTAGTCCCTTATTGCGGCATCGAATAATCCGTTCCCCCGAGTTGAACTTCGAGTTCGTCAGGTCGGGACACATGCCCGCGATCTTCTTCGCAGCGTCAAGCTGCTGCTGCCCTTGCTGCTGATCGCGCCGCTGCATAGCCTCATATTTCTGCTTGTCATCAGCATCGAGCGGACAGTTGGCGTTGCAAGGTGGGTGCTGCTTCAGATAATCGATCCGTTGCTGTTGAGCTTGCTGCGCCTGCTGCTGGGCGGTGTCCTGCTGCGGCATCAGGTTTTTCACTTCGGTGACGGCATACTGAGCTGAGTGAATTGCCCCAAAAATCTGGTTCATCTGCGCATGCGCAATGGCAGGCGCAATGATGGCAAGAACGATCGAAATTCGCGAAATTCTCATGGTTTCTGGTCTCCGTAGCGAATGGAAGATAGGTCTACAGTCGAATGGAAGTTGTCTGAGCGTCCAAGCGCGCCATTGGCGGAATCAGTGCTGCTTTCGTCATTGAGAGACTCGGCTATCGGCTTCGGGTGGCACAGTCCACGGTCTCTCACCCTCATCGCGGAACTCCCGGACAGCCGTTATGTGATGCAAAGTCCGTAGATGAAAACGCATCATATCGTAAAGATCGGAGCATGTCCGCACCGCTCCGAGGCCCCGATCCCAAAGCCAAACTCGTCTCCCTTCGAGACGTGCTGGCTTACAATGTCCGCGCCAATCGGGTCGAGAAGTCGCTGTCTCAGGAGGAGCTTGGCTTTGCTGCTGGGCTAGACCGCACGTTCATAAGTCAAGTCGAACGCGCTCGCGTGAACGTATCAATCGATAACATCGAGCGATTAGCGATTGCACTCGATATTGACCCGGTTCGATTATTTGAGCGGCCCTAAGCCCTTACAGAAGGCTGCCCAGCGAGGGCGAGACTCGGACGCGCTACGGCGGCTTCCCGCTCCGGATTGAAACTGCGCCGGTGAGCGTGACTTTTCGCTTATCGAACCCAGTGACGTATTGCGCGCACCCGCCCGACCTGCCGCAGCCGCTGTCTGTCCACGTCAGCCGCGCGTTGTAGGCTGCAAGTACGGGTTCAGCTTCGGCGGAATCGACCACCAGCAACGTGTGTCCGTCGAAGGTTCGGCCGATCCTCCGCCCTTCGATGCCGACTGCAAGTGCCGCGTGCAGAGTCGCTCGGCGTGACTGTCGAAACGTCAGGATCACCGGCCGACCGCGCAAAATTTCTTGTTCGCTGAACCGGAGAACGTCTGCGTGCGCTCCTTCGAAGGAGGTCGGGTGTAATCCCCAGTCGAGTTCCCGAATTAGCGCTTGCAGTTCTTCGAGCGATACGCCCGAGAGGTAAAACGGTTGCGCGCGACGCCAGAACTCAGCTTCAGGTGCGCGACGACGCGACGACACATGCACTGGATCGGACAAGCGACCAAGTATCGCGAGCGCCATCGCCGTCGCATGCAGTGCGCAGCCGCCGTCCCAGCAGCCTTGGAAACTGAAGGCTGGGGCATTCGAGCCAACAAGCGTGAGGCGTCGGCCGGCCTGAAGAGCCGGATGGAGTTTCTGCACGGTGGCCTCCATCGGATCAGTACTCACACGGTAGCAAGAGGGTTGTTGCCCGGCGGTCTGCTTCGGTGAGCACCCACAATTTTTCTGGGCGGTCCCCCAATTCGTAGGCGGAGAGGATGCGCGTGCCGTTCACGACGGCCAGATTGTTCGCGCGTGCATCGGCCGAACAGACGACACCCCAATCACCCCGCAAATGGCGTCGCAATAGGTCATCGACATTGGTGCCGGCTCTATCGAGCAGATCAATTGCTCCCGGCGTGGCAAGGACGCGTCCAAGAGGAAACAGATGTTCAAGACCAAGTGCTACCATGATTAGGCATCCAAAGTAATGAAGGCGAGCAAAGGCACCGAACGAATGTTCGAGACCAGGCTCATGGTTGGAAAACCTGAAACGCGATGCGACTACAGGGGGCGTTTCAGGAAAGCAAGGTGCGGCGAAGGGATCGCGGGAACCGTTCAAGGCGCGACGCCCAAGCGGAGCAAGAAGGCGTGGAGGCAACTATGAGGCAGAGGGTAAAAGAACGTGTTTGTGCCCAAAATTCGCCAAAAATCAGCCGCGAACCGCCCCTCGGTGAGTGAAATGTAGCACAAATGACCCAAACCAATAAAAGGGACGGACTGTCCGTGCTCAGTATCGGCACTTGTTACCGATTCAGCTAACTAGTCGTGTTCCGGACGCTCTTCGGATAGGAGAATGGCCCTCTGACCCGTTTTCCGAGCCACCAGCGGCTTCGATTTGCCCCGGATAGGGGTTGGGTAGCGTGCGGTCACTCATCGGCGCTACGACTCTGATTTTCGGGCGAAAGAATATTGAAATAAATGCTGCAATGCAGCAATCACCGAGTCGGCCCATTTCGGGGCAGGAAAACGAGCAATTTTGCTCAATTTTTAAGCAAACGAGGTCGTTTCAGGTAATTTGTATCCCGAAGATTAGGGCGGGATTGCGTCGAACCTTGTTTTTGCCTGCCGTAGCCTATCCAAATCTGAGTTTTCTTCGATCCACGCCGTTACCGGTTCATGGCTGGATATATGCCTCGCCTGTTTGCGTTATCAGCAGACAAATGATGTACAGTGGCGAGCGTCTCAGCATCCGGCAAAACCAATGAGCGCATTTATCGTTGAAGGCGACACGACCTCCCACGGCGGAAAGGTATTCGGCTGCGCCTCGATCAGCATAATTAACGGCAAGCGAATCGCGCGACTGGGAGACATGGTGTCTTGTCCCAAATGCGGCGGCGCATACCCGATTGTCACGAGCAAAAATCCCGGCATGGACATGAACGGTCGTCCAAGGCTACGCGAAATTCGAGTGCATCGTTTTGACAGCCTTCAGCGAGGTACTGTCAACGGCGACGCCCCGGTGTACAACACTAAGGAGTCGACCGCTACTTGGCTTCGCAGGTTTGAAGTCGACGACGAAAAACTGCTTGCTGCAAAAGCCGCTGTCCTCCATACCTCACGTCTCTCGGCAGCCAACGCATTACCAAATCCGCTCTGAACTCCGGATACGTAGGCCGTAGAAAACGACGACAAACACGCTTATTTCTCTACTCGGAAGCAAGGCGGTGAGACGTAAGCATATGAAACTTTGATCCCAAAGCGGGCGTCGGCGAGCAAGGGTGATTTTGCGATCTGTCCGGTACGGGGGCTTCATCGAGAACACCCCCGATAACCGTACGAATGTGTAGTGTTGCGACTAGCGCAGGTTGTTCGCTGACGGCCCAGTAACAATTGACCGGAACCCACCTTGAAGAAACCAGTCAGAATCGTGAAGTGCCTGATATACAGCAGCCTGCCATGAGTTGCGTACGACGTGTCGTCGATTGTCCGCCATATTTGAGCAATAACTCTTTAGCGCGGTGGCCGCTCCTGCCGAGTAAACCGTCGAGATGTCGTAATAGATATTATTTAGCTCGACTGCAGCGTGGGTGGTGTATAGCGTGGAAAGGCCAAACGTTTTGAAGTGGGATTTTACGATATCACTCTTGATCTTCGGCCAGGTTGCCGGCGGCTGCGCAAAAAAATTAATCGTGGGCGGCGTTGTTTCAATCACACGTCCGAAAAGCCATACCTCATCATCTACCGCATGAAAATATGGATGAATGGTCAATTCGCCAGCGACGCTAGCCCGTCGGACAAGCGTATCGCTGTTACAGTCCTTACAAGACGGCACGAGATTCGATGGTGTTATCGCAAGTGCTGGGTGAGTCGACTTTGAAAGATGATGATCTAGGGTGGAAACCGTGCGTTGATTACACAGCGGACAAATCCCTCCCGGCGCAGCGAGTTTCAATTTTTCGTAAATATTTCTCGTTCTCGCGCTCTTCACAAACGTATTTTCGTATAACGCCCTCATTTCATTTGGGCTCACGCACCCCTGCCAGTTTTTGCTTTCTGGTATCGCGAAAAGGTTCCACTGGGCTGCCTCGCGTTGATAATCTCCTTCCATTGTGGAAAGCTGGGGCGATAAGGTCTGCAACCGCTTTTTCAAGCCGATGTCTCTAACGCTTTTGACGCACAGGCTCGCGACAGTCGCGACGTCATCGGTTGGCTGAGGCACTGGACGCATCAAACTCCCCCGCCATTTCGGTTTGCGACAAGCCCCATTGCTATTGCTCTACCTTCTGCACCTAATCGATTTTGAAGAGCGCCAAGAACGTCCTCGTAGCCGCGATTACCATCATTCACAAGTGAATTAAGCGTCTGATGAAAACCTGTCGTCGTAACCTCGAGTCCGAATACTTCTCGCGTAAGCACGCCGACGTTTTCGCCGAACGTCTCGATTGCAGGACGCTCGGCCGTCGACTCTGAACCGGCGCGACGCAGCATCCAGACACAGGAGTTTGGTACTTCTTGAAGAACAACGGGCGAATGCGTCGCGATGATCGCTACACCATTTCTCTGGACTAGCAGATCACCTAGGCTTCGTATGAACGCTGACAGCAGCGGGGGATGGAGATGTCCCTCGGGTTCATCTAGCAAAACAAGTGTGCGTTCATCGACCAACTCGACAAGTCTGGTAATAGTGAGCAAAACAATCTTATGCCCGGAGCTTAATCGCCCGAAAAATTTTTCAGCGTCACGTCGCCAATCTTCATCTCCTAGATCGAGCAGCAGCAGCGCGTTTGCCTCCGCAAACAGGGGATCGTTTGAGAGAGTTTCAACCGCTTTTCGCCAACGTTGAGCTCTTAATCCGCGCCTACAAGTTGCAAAACTAGTCGTGAAATCTGCCGCGAGTTGCGGTGGCGTACTAACGCGCACTTCCTTTGTATCAGGTATCGTGTATCGAAGTCCAACCATGGTTGCCCGCATTCCTGATGGGGCCTCGGGGAGGTCGAAATTATCAAATGCGCTGAAGGAAACAGATACTAGGTTGGAGAAAGACCAATCGTCATCGTGCTCGCGAAGCGGCAGCACCGATCCTGCCGGCTTTTCGCTGTCCTGCACGCCTAGCAGCGCGCGGCCAATATTTTGCATGCATGTCGTCTTGCCAACACCATTTCTGCCGATGAGCACATGTACGTTCGTAGGAGGTAGTGAGCCGGGTTCAACTTCAAATGAGATCGAATGGGAATCTGACGTACTGGCCGCCTTGGGAAACTCATACCGAAAACGGAATGACGTTAATACCGCATCTCCATGCGCAAGCCGGTGAAAGCGAGATTTGACATTTTCAGCGGGCACACTTCTCAGCAAAGATTCCTGCATGACCTCTTCGCCTTTCGCAAGCTCAAATAGCGTAAGGTTATAAGCCACATCGTTCAATGCTGTCAGGAGTGATTGCCGAATCGCAGGATCAAGCTTGCCGAGCGTTTCATAGTACGTCTCGTTTTGCCCGAGTGAGAAAAATTCCAGAGGGAGTGATTCAAAAACACCCGGTGGAGAGGGGGCCCGAGTATTTTCAGCAATCTGATTCCCCGCTTTCAGGCCGAACTTTCCGATTTTGACGTCGCCGGGATAGTGCTTTTGACCCTGCTCATCAATTACCACAAGGGCGAATTGCGTTCGAAATTTACCCCAGTCGTCCCATCTATCGTCGACAAGGAAAGCAGCCACACCTTGACCTGCATTTACTTCTAGATTTGAGTCAACAACAAAGATTTGCATCGTGGGTACCTTTGGTTATTCTTTGCTTTGTCAACGTTGATCGGATGAAGTGAACTCACCGATCTACTCGAAATGCCGGTAGCGCCAGCAAGCGAATAACGACGCTGATTGCGAAACTGGCGTCGATGGACAAATGAAGTTCGGCGGGTTGCATTGTCTCGACTACTCGATGCGAAAGGTTCGCGGGATCGTCAAAATGTCGGAAATGGGAGAGTGGGTTGCGCATTCCCATGAGGCGTCGTAAATCATCTGCATCCTCCTTGGCGATCATGCTCTCTTCCACACATCGTCTGAGCGTTTCCTGAAACGAAATGCGGTCAGGAAGCTTTCCGCCCCCCATCGACAGCGACAGGTATCCAGCAAGCACATGTTCGGCCAAGCCCTGACACAGCAGGACTGTCGCCACATAGTTTCCATGTATGAAACTGGTGCGAGCCTCGGACCAAGCGAACGAGGAAATTTCGCCTCCGGGGAGCATGGTTGCTACCGCACCGAGGACAGTAGAAAGGTCCGCGAGTTGGTGAAAACGCGCTACCTTCCCCTTTAGATCATCGTGCAAGTCTGCTAACAGGTCCCGCGTAAGATCCAAGTCGCTGACGGGTGACAGCAACGATAACTGGGCGTTTTCGCTCATAGCGCCTCCGCTACCCAAATGGGAATCGGGAATCGTCCCAAGGTTCTCGTCGGAATAGCTGAAGGATCGCAATGCTTCGAGCGTCACTTAGCTTGCCCTAACCAGTTTCCCATCCACAAATTCGTAGAAGTCGGGGTTCCGTTGTGCTACCAGTCGAAGCAAATCGTCCAATACAACTTCAAGCGAAACTGGAGTGTCGGGCTTTCCGACCTCAAAGGCCCTGATTTCCACGCTGGCCGGCGATGCCTCAAGCAATAGTACGTAAAATTTCTCGAACTGCTCTTCTCGGCCAGCCGGGTCCGATCGACCAGTAAACAACTGCAGGCGTGCGTGAGCGTTCAGGAATGTCGAGCGACGCGTCTTGGTATGGTCGGATTCCGCGCCTTTATCGAGAAAGAAAAACGCGCCAAGCACGGCGTAGGGAAATCTGCGATGGAGCGTCATTGCTTCCATCAACATGTCGCCACGCCTGTTGACGAGATTTTTCTGAAAATTCTTCGTTTTCGAATCGCGGAAATTTATTGTCTTAACCGAGATGCCAAGCAGCAACCCTGATTCTTCGGTCGCCCACGTTACATCAACCTTCTTTGCGCCGAGTCCCCCGGCCATACGGCGTTCGGCCCCCGAGTCGCCGATTTCGCCCTCCCCAGCCGGGCGCGCCCCTTTCAGGCTCCGATGTCGTAGCTCATCCGCAATTGCCAGCGCAACTTTTTGAGATACCAGCTCGCTGTATCGCTTTTTTGCATCCGGCTTTGCGGAGTCAGCAGGCTTCGTTGGCAGAAGCTTCAGTGCTTCTGTCAGCAGATCATCAATCCTCGCCACCTTGTTTGCGTCCTCTTGTATGCCTTCTTTGCAAGAGAGTCTCGCGAGCTTGCTTGAGCGCCCCGATCTGCTCCTCGCTAAACCCCAGTTGGTCGCCTAATATAACCCGATCGATGATGTCGATGGCTGGATTGATGTCGTTTTTTCTCATCAGGCCGGATACTTGGCTGTGGAGTAGTGACAGTCGCTCTCTGACTGCGTCTACCGTTGCAAAGGACGGCAACGGTATGGCGTCTGCTTCCGTCGGCTCATGCTTCAGCATGCCGCCGCCATAGGCGCGTCCAACGATCTCAGCTCCAAGCAAAGTTAAACTGTTCAATGCCGCAAGAGGTAAAGCTTCCTGACCGAGTTCTCTTCGTGTTTCAACTAGCTTGATCCCATAAAGCGAGTTGAGCAAATGTACGCCGGCTCCATTTCGGATAAAGCGAACGCGATCGTGATTCATATAGGCAAAAAGTAGATCGGGCCGATCAACAAGCGGCACTTGCCACCATGGGTCGCGTACGGAGCACTTATATGCCTTATGAATTTTCAGCTTTTTGCCGGTTTCGATGTATTGCTTGGCTGCTTCCGACGGTTGTGACTTGGGGGCAAACAGATAGCAACTGTCGCCCGCATCGGCTAACGCTTCCCATGCACTTTCGCTAAATGTCAAGCCGCGCAAGTGCCTCGATCCAGGTGGGGATATCCGCAAAATCTCTTGCGACGACAACTTGAGCTTTGCTACTTGTTGCTTGGTCAGCGTGAAGAATTTGTTTCCGCCGGTGACAGCCCCGAGGTAGGTCTTGCCCCAATCCCGTACGGTCTCGAATCCGCCACTCGCGAGCGAGCGCTCGTACACCTCAATCGCGTCGTGTGACAGAAGAGCCGGGGTCCACTTCTCATCTTCGCGTGGAGTGAAGCCAGTCCATGTAGCCGAAGCAATGTTTGCCAGGTCCTGAGCATTGCGCGCCTGAAATACCTCAAAGCTTGTCGCTCCGCCGCTGCCTTCCGCCAGCAGCAGAACCACTTCTTCCAGAACACCCGGAAACACCAAGTCCTCAAACAAGACGAGGCGTACGCTGCGGAAACGCTTCAGAAGAAACGAGCGGACTTGCGCAGCGTATTTGACGGACAGCAGCTCCGCAGGAAGTACTAAGCCAAGGCGTCCCTCGGGCTTCAGGAATGCCGCCGCGTGGACCGTGAAGGCCGCCCATGAACTCGCGAGTTGTGTGAGGCGAACACCTTGGCGCAGCGCGGCTTCCAAGGATCGTGCGCGAGCTGCCCCGGAAAACTGCTGATATCGCACATACGGCGGATTGCCAATTACTACGTCGTACCTGGGGGCAGCCTCGTGCTCGAAGAAATCACCCGTGGTCAGTCGAGATGAGTAGCCATTCGCGGAGAGATAGCCCCGCGCCATGGCAACTGAGCCTTCGTGGATGTCCATCCCATGCAGTTGATCCGCGAGTTGAAGCTCTAGTGCGCCTAGTGCGCAGACCCTTTGAGCAGCCGGCAACAGAAATGCGGCATCACCGCACGACGGTTCTAGAACAAGATCGTCACTGGTGCGAATGGCCCAGTTACTGACAAATTTGGCGATCTCGGGCGGGGTAAAGAAAGCCCCCCGCGCTTTTCGGGCTTCAGGGGTGTCTACAAGTTGAAGCTCGGTTGCCTTCATATGCTGGTGAGTCGTCGAAGAGTGCGGTGAGAGGGCGGGCAAGCCCGGCCGAATTATAACGTGCGGCACCTGTATATGCGTACAGTATTTGGCGATTTCTGGGATATTGCGTCAGGTCAAGCTGGGGTGCGCGAGAATGACGGACGGCAGTCAGTGCGGACGAGCGATTTTCAGCACAGTGGGGTGAGAAACGGCGTATTCCTTGGCCAGTCCACGGGCAGTAGCCCCTGCTGCAAGCTTGTTCCGAATCTCATCCTTCTGTTCCGGCGTTAGGGCATCCTTGCGCCCCAGTTTCTTGCCCTCGGCTTTCGCGCGCGCCAGTCCCGCATGTGTGCGCTCGATGAGCAGGTCGCGCTCGAACTGAGAAACAGCTGCGAGCACCGTCATGTGTAGCTTTCCGGATGCGCTGGTCAGATCGACACCCTTGAGCGCAAGACAATGGACGTGAACGCCCATCTCGGCCAGCCGCTCGACGGTCGCGAGCACGTCGGTTGTGTTGCGGCCGAGTCGGTCTAGCTTAGTAACGACGAGCGTATCGCCATCGTCCAACCGTTCCAATAACTTTGAGAAGCCGGGGCGCTCGGCGGTCGGCACGCTGCCGGAAATGGTCTCCGTAACCGTGTGGCGGGGCTGAATGGCGAAACCCGCGCTACTGGCTTCCAGCAGTTGATTGTCGGTAGTCTGCTCGGCCGTGGACACGCGAGCGTAGAGGAACGTGCGGGACATGATTTCACCGGTAAACAAACGTGGAAATCATATTATACGGTAATAAATTACCCCGGCTGGGATTGATTACCGCTGCCGGGGTGGTTCTCACGGCGGTCAGAAACCGGACGTTTGTTGACCGGCGTGTCAAGCCGCCATGGCGGCTGATAGCGACGGATGGGGGTGTGTCGGCAAAGGGGAGGGTGGTAAGCTGTTATCGCTTGAAAGACTCGGGCGAAGTTGGTCGGCCTAGTTCTCGGGGGCAGTATCGCTGGACGCTACGGCGGTTTCAAAAATTTCTAACGCTACAGAAAATAATAGAGGAACCAGACGTGACCGTTACTGTATCTTTGATAAACATGAAGGGCGGGGTTGGAAAGACGACACTTGCTTTCAATCTTGCTTGGTTTTGTGCGTGGCGCGCCAACATGCGTGTATTGGCGATCGATCTTGATCCACAGGCGAACTTGAGCCAGTACTTCATGGGGGCTGAGAAATACCTAGAATATCTGGACTCTGAGAAGGCGACGGTCGTTGATATCTTTGAGCAATTTTCGGCTCCGAAGCCCGCGAAGGGGGCGCCAACCTTGCTTGATCCAGGCGATGTCATTCATCGTCTCCACCATTGGCAGCAAGATGGTAGTTTGTTGGACTTGATTCCGTCGCGTCTGGAACTCGCGTGGACACTCAAAAATCCTACGGAGAAGGCGCATCTTCTTCCACAGTTCTTGGCCAAGGTAAGTGGCGACTACGATCTGATCCTTATTGATTGCGCACCTACCGAATCTATTCTGACTACAGCCGCTTACCGATCTAGTCGATATGTTGTCGTGCCGGTTAAGCCTGAGTTTCTCGCAACGATTGGTTTGCCCTTGCTTGCGCGCTCGTTGGAAGAATTCCGACTAATGCATCAGGACCAAACGTTAGAAATGGCCGGGATCATTTTCAATGATCTCCGCAGGACTGGCACACCGCCCGAGCAAAAAAAATCGCGGTCCGACGTTAAGAAGCTTGCAAACACCTTCGGTTGGCCTGTTTTCGATGAAGCTGCGCACCACTCGGATTCGTACCCTGCTGGATCGCGGCAAGGGTGGCCAATCTTCTTGACTGACCATGCGCGTGACTACGTGAAGGATGAGTTTGCCAATGTTGGTAATAAGTTCTTGGAGGCAATTGGAGCAAAATGAGGAAAACGACTGTCTCGTTGGCACTTCAGATCGCGCAGCTACTAGAAGAGTATTCAGATGGCGAACTGCAGGAGGCGGTTGAACTTCTGCGTAAGCGTGGCTATGGGACGTCACTTCTGGATTTTCTCTCTGGCAAGCGTGAGCCTCCGCATCGACCAACTTCATCCTCTGCTGCTTCTCGACCAATGAAAACCAAGCCGATGGAGGAGATTACATCCCGTGCGGTCTTCGCCTTGAAGGACAAAGATGCGGAGAAGTTTCGTGTCCTTTCGGAATTCGATAAGCTGATTAGGCGAGGACAATTGCTGCCGACCAATGACGATCTTCGCCGGTTCGGTGAGCGTTTGACCAAAGATTTCGAGCCCAAGAAAGCGCGGAAGGAGACAATCAGTTCTTTGATGTCCGTTTTGGCTGGGCGCTCGGTAAAAGACATCGAAGAGTTAATCGAATTCTCCGCCTCATTTGGGGTCGCAGGTAACACAGACGAGTATCAACGTCTGGCGCATTATCTGATCAAAGGTAAGGAAGGGACGTGACGCGCTTTTTCGGCTAATCGACGGGCGATCGGCGGTCCGTGGATGTCCTTGCTAATCAAGGCATTATGGTTGTTTTGTGGTTCCCGCAGCCGCACCATATCGAACGAAGGGCCAGGGATATTGTTTCCTGGTCCTTCGTCATTTCCGTGGTTGCGTTCGGATACCGACGCCGTCAGTTTCACGCGACGAGTCTACGTGCCCGTACCTATCCGTATCAGCTGTGCCACGCTCAGCGCATCCACAGGATCTTCCCCATCGCTATCCGGCACTTCTTCGCGAGGTTCGGGGTCGAGGCAGACATCGCCTCGGCGCGCGCCTTGTGCGTTGGCTTGAGCGTATAGCGTGTGTCAACGGGTTTTTCACTGGTCGCGGGAATCGTTGTCGTCGTCACGCTCGACACATTCATCTGCTAAGTCGCGCTGACAGGCGTTTCATGCCACCACTCGTCGGATGCGGTGTGCAGGCGAACCACGTGACTCGGATACATCGCGTTCAGCGCGGGCTGGATCGGCTCGACGAACGTCATCAAGTCCAGCTCGACTTTCGCCGGCGTGCTCGCCAGCGCGCCGGGATGCCTTGCCCAGCCCAACCAGATGCGCGCGGCCCTCGTTGCCGTATGCGTACGAAATCGTGCCGTCCACGGCGACCAGGATGCCGCTCGTGTCGGTCCGCGCCGATGCGTAGCCGCTCGCGAGCGCGGCGACGACCCATGCTGCGATTCCATGCACTGTGTTCCGAGCAACGTAGAAATGTGCTTCCGTCCTCCTACTGGAACGTATCGTAGTCGCTCGAACTTCGATGTATACATGGAACGAAAGCTGGTCGACGTTGCAAGACACGAGGCCGTAGGGGAGAATTCAAGCGGGGCAAAGCGCGAGCGCGCTATTGCGTTTACTCGGGAACGGGCCATCGCTCGCCTCGCAATGAGCGTGAAATGGCGCAACTGAATTCCGGGCTACTTAGTAGCAGTCAATATCGACCACATATGGAAGACTATCTCGATCTGGACGATCTCTATCGTCTACGCTTTATAAAACGGACAGCGCTGCCCGAGGCAACGCATGTCGCCGTTAGCCAAACATTTAGGTCCGAAGACGGAGACGTTGGCGTCACTGACGCGCGCTTTGCTCTCGAGCGACGGTCTGGGGCGGACTGGGTCGAGCTTGGGGAGGCTGATTTGAGCGAGTCCGTATACCTCGATACACGGCCAAAGATTTTGGAGTCTGTGAGGGCTTCCCCGTGTATTGCTGGTGAGCGATTGGATGTGGAGGTGCACGTTCCCGTGCTCTCACACCGATTGGCGGCACGAAAGGTTGCTTCGGTGATGCTGCGCGGAAGCGAATGATGACTCGCGGCGACCTTCCTAAGTCGATACTCTCCCGGAAGGACGCAGATTGCCTTGAAGCATAACAAAACGGGCCCTGAGTCAAGACTCAGAGCCCGCGCAATTTTGGTGGGGGGGACGGGAGTCGAACCCGCACGCCTCGCAGCGCCGACTTGGCAAGTCGGTGTGTCTACCAAGTTTCACCACCCCGTACAAACCACATGTTATCACTTGCAGTGCAATTGGTCCAGCCCCTGTTTTGCCTTGCGAAATGCAAGCGAGGGCGTATGGACCAAGCGGGCGGAAGCTAACGTTGAACCCGTCGGGGTTCGATTGGTGCCGGCAATGTTCGATGCCGTGCCAGCCATTTTCCGGTAACAAGACGGTAACGGCCAGCGGAAAAAGAAAAGGGGCTACGGTGTTAAACCGTAACCCCTTGATTCCTTTGGTCGGAGCGATAGGATTCGAACCTACGACCCTCTGATCCCAAATCAGATGCGCTACCAGGCTGCGCTACGCTCCGACGAGCCAAAGATTATATCGTTGCATGATCCATCCGGTCAATCACGACATGCGGGTAAATGCCGCGGCGGCGAACCGGCCGCGATTTGCGACAATCCACGGGACGATCGGCCGGCCGCGACGCATGCGTGCGCGGACGCTCGCCGAAGCAAGGAGAACATCATGATGAACCTGATCCTGTGGCGTCACGCCGAAGCCGAAGACCATGCGACCAGCGATCTCGCGCGCCAGCTGACCGTCCGCGGCCGCAAGGACGCGCAGGCGATGGCCAAATGGCTGCGCGGCAGGCTCGAGACGAACAGCGTGATCCTCGCGAGCCCGGCGGCTCGCACCGTGCAGACGGTCGAGGCGCTGACCGACCAGTACCGGACCGTCGACGCGCTCGCACCGGGCGGCAGCGTCGACGACGTGCTGGCAGCGGCAGGCTGGCCGGACGGCATCGCGCCGACGGTCGTGATCGTCGGGCACCAGCCGACGCTCGGCAGTGTCGCCGCGCAATTGATCACCGGCGGCGACGACAGCTGGAGCGTCAGGAAGGGCGGCATCGTGTGGCTCGCGAGCCGCACGCGTGACGGCAGTCGGCAGGCGGTATTGCGGGCGGTATTGACGCCGGAACTGGTGTGAATCCCGGCTGAATAGGTTTGAAGGGATTGATCATACGGTTTCGCAAGCTTTCTGCTAAAGTCAATTCGGCGACACGTCATTGAAAGGACACGGTCGTGCCACATAACGGTCACGGCCGGTTACTACATTGGCGGGCATGTCGCCTTATTCCTTACGACCAGGAAAGCCTAATGCGAGAACTGCCGACGCCTACGCTCCCTTTTGCCTCGCTGCCCCTCGACACGTCGCGGCGCCACCTGCCGCGCGCCAGTGAAACCGTCACATCGGAGTATCGCCTGCGCGCCGCATGGGCGCGTACGGAAGACGAATTGCGCGAAGCCCAGCGCCTGCGCTACAGCGTGTTCGCCGAAGAGATGGGCGCGCAGGTCAGCGGTCCCTCCGGTCTCGACGTCGATCCGTTCGATGCGTACTGCGACCACCTGCTGGTGCGCGATCTCGACACGCTGAAAGTCGTCGGCACGTACCGCGTGCTGCCGCCGCACCAGGCGGCGCGGGTCGGCCGCCTGTATGCCGAGGGCGAATTCGACCTGTCGCGCCTCACGCACCTGCGCGGCAAGATGGTCGAGGTCGGCCGCTCGTGCGTGCACAGCGACTACCGCAGCGGCGCCGTCATCATGGCGCTGTGGGGCGGTCTCGGCGCGTACATGATGCAGAACGGCTACGAGACGATGCTCGGCTGCGCGAGCGTGTCGATGGCCGATGGCGGCCACTATGCGGCGAACCTGTACCAGTCGCTGTCGGCAGGCTCGCTGACGGCGCCCGAGTACCGCGCGTTCCCGCACACGGCGCTGCCGGTCGACGAACTGCAGACGGGCACCGTGGTCGCACCGCCGCCGCTGATCAAGGGCTACCTGCGTCTCGGCGCGAAGATTTGCGGCGCACCGGCCTGGGATCCCGACTTCAACTGCGCGGATTTCCTGACGCTGTTCCGCCTGTCCGACATCAACTCGCGCTACGCCCGCCACTTCCTGGGCTGAACCGTCCGAACCGCGGCGCGCCCGCTCCGGGTGCGCGCACGCGAATGCCGTCGCGTGCCATTGGTCAGGCGACGGCGTTCGTGCATTCGGCCCTGATAATTTCCGCGGTATGCGATTGCCGGCGTGCCACGGGATGGCACGTTTCAGGACGGCCCGGATCGTCGATACGGGCCGGACTGCGGGGCGGCTCGCTCAGTGCTTGCGCCGCCAGTCGAGCAGGTGATGTTCCGCCATCCAATGGTGGATCATCCCTTCGCCGCCATGGCTGCGCTTGTATTCGCGCGACTCGAAGTACGACAGCGCGACCAGCACCATCAGGCCAATGAACAGGCCGATCAGGCCCGCAATTTCTTCAGACGACATGGCAGCCTCCTTTCCACGGCACAGCGCCATGCGTACATAGTAGGACATGCGCGGCACGACCCTGAAACCGGATTTCCGCTAGACTCGGCGCGGTCCCGGCGCGCGATGGGCGCACCGTTTTCCGGAGCCACATCCGATGACCCGTTTCATGCTGGCCGTGCTGGCCGCATCCCTGCTTGCCGCCTGCACCAGCGATCCTCGCCAGGCCCGTCGCGGCCACCCGCCGGAAGACCCGGCCGACTATCACGGCGTGCCGACCGACATGACGCCGCCGTCGATGCTCGACGCGCCGCCGCCGAAACCGACGCAGTAACGACAGGGTTCGCCGTCACGCGCGGGCGGCGGACGCGGCGTGCGCGTCGGCGCCGATGCGCCGCAGCAGCCCGGGCAGGTAACGCGCGAGCGTCGCGCCGCGCGCGGCCATGAACAGCAGCAGCGCGAACCACAGACCGTGATTGGCGAACGTGCCGACGGCCGCGAACGTGGCAACAATGAAGATCGAGAGCGACACGACCATCGCGCGCATCAGCGATCGCGTTTGCGTCGCGCCGATGAAGACGCCATCGAGCAGGAAGCCCCAGACCGACACGATCGGCGAGATCGCAGCCCACGGCAGATAGCGCAACGCGACGGCGCGGATCTCGGCCTGGTCGGTCAGGCGCGCGACGATCCAGCCGCCCGCCGCCCAGTAGACGAGCGCGAACAGCAGCGCGCCGAGCGCCGACCAGAGCAGCGTGACGCGCACGGCCTGCCGAAAGGCGCGGCGGTCGCGCGCCCCGGCGGCCGCACCGACGAGCGCCTCGGCCGCATGCGCGAAGCCGTCGAGGCCATAAGCCATGAAGGTCTGGAAATTCAGCAGCAGCGCGTTTGCCGCGAGCGTCGCGTCGCCTTGTCTTGCGCCGAGGTGCGCGAACCAGCCGAACGCGCCGAGCAGGCACAGCGTACGCAGGAAGATGTCGCGATTGAGCGCAACCAGGCGCTTGAGCGCGGCGCGCTCGGCAAGTGCGCGTACCGCGATCGGCGCAAGGCCGCGCGGGCGCAACCGCCACAGCATCCACGCACCGAGCGCGAAGCCGCAAGCGTCCGCGGTGGCGGTCGCGGCACCGATGCCGGCGCTGCCCCAACCGAAGCCGTACACATAGAGCAGGACGGCACCGATGTTCACCGCGTTGATGAACACCTGCGCGACCAGCGCCAGCCGCACACGCTGTACGCCGAGCAGATAGCCGAGCACGACGTAGTTCGCGAGCGCGAATGGCGCGCTCCAGATCCGCGCATGACTGTATGCGAGCGCCGTCGCGCGGACGGCGTCGCTGCCGCCGAGCGCGGACAGTGCGAACGACAGCAGCGGCACCTGCAGCGCGAGCACGGTGCTACCGAGCGCGAACGCGACGATCAGCGCGCGCAGCAGGTTCAGGCGAATACCGGCGGTGTCCCCGGCGCCATGCGCCTGTGCGACGAGGCCGGTCGTCCCCATCCGCAGGAAGCCGAAACCCCAGAACACGAAATTGAAGAACAGCCCGCCGAGTGCGACGCCGCCGAGATACTGCGCGCCGTCGAGGTGGCCGGCGACGGCCGTGTCGACGGCGCCGAGGATTGGCTGGGTCAGGTTCGCCAGGACGATCGGGAAGGCGAGCGCGAGGACGCGCCGATGCGTGACGGTGGCCGAACCGGCGCCGGCTCCGTGCGCTAACGCGGATTCGGACATGGCGGACGCGTCAGGCGCGTTCCTGCACGCAGACCCACGGCGAGACGACGACCGCCCACAGCTCCGGGTTGCGCGCCGCGTAGTCGGCGGCGGTCTCGGCGGGCATGCGCGCGACGAGACCGGCCGACAGCCAGCGCGTGACCTGTTCGGCATCGTCGCTGGCGACGGCTTCCGCGACGCTGACGAGATCGAGGTCGCGCGCGACGGACAGCAGCTTGCCCTGCGCGAAGAAGCGTTCGAGATCGCACCAGTCGATCTTCGCGGTTTCGCCGAGGAGTTTGGCGTAGAGCGGGCTGTGCGACGCGCCCGCGGCGGATGGCTGATCTGAGGACATCGTTTTCTTGGAAAAACTGCGTGGCGCCACTATAAACCATCCGGCCGCACGGGCCGAGCCGGAGGTGAGCGGCCTACGCGTCGCGCAACGCGCGGCGCACGATCTTGCCGGTCGCGGTCATCGGCAGGCTGTCGACGAACGCGATCGCGCGCGGGTATTCGTGTGCGGCGAGCCGCGTGCGCACGTGGGCCTGCAGCGCGAGGACGAGCGTGTCGTCACCGACGTGGCCGGGGTTCAGCACGACGAACGCCTTGACGATCTCGGTGCGCGTCGCGTCGGGCACGCCGACGACGGCCGCCATTCGCACCGCCGGATGCGTGAGCAGGCAGTCCTCGATCGGCCCCGGGCCGATCCGGTAGCCGGCGCTCGTGATGACGTCGTCGTCGCGGCCGACGAAGCGCACGAAACCGTCGGCGTCGAGCGTGCCCGTATCGCCGGTCAGCAGGTAGTCGCCCGCGAACTTGTCGCGCGTCGCATCCGGGTTGCGCCAGTATTCGAGGAACATCACCGGGTCGGGGCGGCGTACCGCGATGCGACCTTCGACGCCCGGCGGCAGCGGCGTGCCGTCCGCGTCGACGATCGCGACCGCATGACCGGGTACCGCCTTGCCGATGGCGCCGGGCCGCGCGTCGAACAGCGCCGCGCAGGACGACAGCACCATGTTGCACTCGGTTTGCCCGTAGAACTCGTTGATCGTCACGCCGAGCGCGTCGCGCCCCCAGGCCGTCAGTTCGGTGCCGAGCGATTCGCCGCCGCTCGCGACCGATTTCAGCGACAGCGCATGGCGTTCGCGCGGAGCCGCTACGGTGCGCATCAGCTTCAGCGCGGTGGGCGGCAGGAATGCGTGCGTGACGCCGTGCCGCGCCATCAACGCAAACGCCGCGTCGCCGTCGAACTTCTCGAAGCGGCGCGCGAGCACCGGCACGCCGTGATGCCACGACGGCAGCAGCACGTCGAGCAGGCCGCCGATCCATGCCCAGTCGGCCGGCGTCCAGAACAGGCGTGCATCGCGCGGGAAGCATTGCTGCGACATCTCGACACCGGGCAGGTGGCCGAGCAGCACGCGATGGGCGTGCAGCGCGCCTTTCGGTTTGCCCGTCGTGCCGGACGTGTAGATGATCACCGCCGGATCGTCGGCAGCCGTATCGGCCGGCACGAACTCCGGCGTTTCGGCGGCGAGCGCCGCGTCGTAACGCAGCACGCCCGGCGCGTCGGGCGCATCGTCGCCGACGCAGTAGACGGTACGCAGCGTGGGCAGCTGCGCGCGCAGCGGCGCGATTTTCGCGTAGCCGGCCGCGTCGGTGACGAGCGCGGCGGCCCCGCTGTTCGCGAGCCGGTATTCGAGTGCATCGACGCCGAACAGCGTGAAGAGCGGCACCGCGATCGCGCCGAGCTTGTACGCCGCGAGATGCGCGACAGCCGTTTCGGGACCCTGCGCGAGAAGGATGCCGATCCGGTCGCCGCGTTGCAGGCCCGCACGCGCGAGGCTGTTCGCGAAACGGTTAGAGGCATTCTTCAGATCGTCGAACGTCATCCGAAACACGTCGCCTTGCGCCGTTTCGTAGATCAGCGCGAGGCGTCCGCTGCCGTCGGCCCATTTGTCGCAGACGTCCACGCCGATGTTGTAGCGCGCCGGAATGTTCCACCGGAAGCGGGAGAGCAGGTCGTCGTAGCGGTCGGCGGCGGGCAGCATCGATTGTCTCCTGGGTGTCGATCGTGGCGTCGGGCGCACGGCTTACATCAGGTTTTCACGCAGACGAATCCACAATGGGGTCTGCTGATAGGGAATGCTCGGGCTCGTCCAACGGCCGACGCTCGGTGCACGATTCCGGAATGACGCATAAGATCACGACAAAACAGTGATGTGACCATGGATTTGCTTCTGATAGCTGCGGGGTTCAGCCTGATCGGAATCGGTGCGCTGGTGGCGTTTGCCAGTCACGTCGATCCGTTGTCCGGCCGTTTCACCGGACGTCTGCGCAAGCGCTGACTCGACCATTCCCGTTTTTCGCCGCGACGGCACGCGATGCGCGCCGGCATCGCGTGTCGTCCGTTGGTCGCTCAGCGGGCCGGCAGGTAACGAGACGGGTCGATCGACCGGCCGCCGTAGCGCAGCTCGAAATGCAGCGCGACGCGATCGCTGTCGCTGTTGCCCATCTCCGCGATCGACTGCCCCTGCGTGACCGACTGGCCTTCCTTCACCAGCAGCGCGCGGTTGTGCGCGTAGGCGGTCAGGTAGTCGGCGTTGTGCTTCAGGATGATCAGGTTGCCGTAGCCGCGCAGCCCGTTGCCGGCATAGACCACGACACCCGGCGCGGCCGCGACCACCGGCGTGCCCGGCGCGTTCGCGATGTCGATCCCCTTCGATTTCGAGCCGTCGAACGTGCGCACCACGTTGCCGGCCGCCGGCCAGACCAGCGCGATGCTCGTGGCCGGTTTCACGGCCGATTCGACCGGCGCGGAAGGGGCCGGGCGGGCGCGTCCCGCGCTGCCGGTGCCGGTGGTCGACGGCGTCGATGCGGTGGCCGTGCCGGGCGGCGGCGCGACGCGCAGCACCTGACCGACTTCGATCGCATCGGGGTTCGCCATCTGGTTCCAGCGCACGATGTTTTGTACCGACGTGCGGTTGTCGCGCGCGATCTTGTAGAGCGTGTCGCCACGCTCGACGCGATAGAACCCGGGGCCGACGGGCGCGGAGCCGCACGCGACGAGCAGGGCCGCGCAGGCGGCCGCGAAGAGTCGCTTCGTTGTTGTTCCGAACATTGAACCTCGCAAAACCCCGCCGCGCGTGACGCGGCAGGCAACACAAAACGTCCGATTTTAACGGGTTCGACCCGAGCACCGCAGTTTCGTGCCGCTGCCGGGGCCCTTGCGCGCCCGTTCGGCGCGCCGATCAGCCGGCGAGCGGCCGCACGCGAATGCGCAGCGCGGCCGTTTCGGTTGCGCCCGGCGCAAGCATGCGCAGCCCGAGGCCGTTGTGGATCGCATCGGGCAGGCCGAGCCACGGCTCCACGCAGTAGAAGTCGGAATCCGGCTTTTCGGTCCAGGTCGTGACTGCGTACCAGGGGATCGAGCCCGGCGCGTCGAGCGCGATCTCGATCGTGCGGCCGCGGCCCGGCATCACGATGCGCACTGGCGCGGACGGTTCGCCGTCGAGGCAGTGGAAGCGGTCGAGGATGTCCGGATTGTCGAGGCGGTAGCGGGCTTCGCCGGGTTCGAGCGGGCTGATCGAGCCGTCCGGACGCTGCTGGCAGCTGCGGGTCGGCGGCAGTTCGAGGGTGGTTTCCGCGCGTTCGCCATGCGGCAGCGCGAAATAGAAATGATGGCCGGCGTAGTAGGGCAGCGGCGTGTCGCCGCGGTTGGTCGTCGTCAGCGCGACGTCGAGCGTATGCGCGTCGGCCAGCCGGTAGGTCGTCTCGAACCGGAAGTCGAACGGGTAGCTCGCGTGCAGGGCGTCGTTCGCGTCGAGCGTCATCGACAGCGCGGCACCGTCGGCGGACGGATGCGCGTCGAACGGCAGGTCGCGCGCGAAGCCGTGCATCGGCAGATCGCGGACCACGCCGGCGGCGTCGCGCCAGCGGCCGAGTTCCCCGTCGACGCGGTGGCGGCCGAGGAACGGAAACAGCAGCGGATTGCCGCCGCGCACGCGTGCGAGGTTGCTCCAGTCGGCCGTTTCCGGCCAGAAGATGACCGGTTCGCCGTCGACGTGCCAGGACAGCAGGCGGCCGCCGAATTGCGGAGCGACCCGGACGAGCGACGGGCCGGCGTGAAGTTCGTGGATATCGTGTTGCTGGAAGATCGGCATGGCGAATCGGGTTGGGCGGGTGGACGGAGCAACGCGCGTTCCATTATCGGGCCGCGGCTGCTCGGGGAAAACCCTTCTCGGGAAATTGCGAGTTTTTAACATTGTCAACGGTCGGGATAATGCCTCTAAACCGGTGATGTTGCCGGGTCATGACACTTCGTGGAGGGGGCCATGGATCTGGCAATGGCAATGGGTATCGCACTGTTCGGCATGTTCACTGGCAGCACGGTATTATTTTTCTATCAGCTCGGCCGCTGACGGCAATTCCTGCCGAAGTCGACAGGCCCGCCATGCAAATGGCGGGCTTTTTGCTTTCTGGGCCCTTACAAATTGCAAGCGTTTGTGTGCATTGCCGCAATAACCTGCCAAATGCCTTGGCGCGGTAATCCTGGCTCGGCATAATCGGGGCGCGTTTTTCGGACGCGCATCGCGTCGTCCGTCTTTCTCCCCGCTTAATCTCGACTAAAAGGACCGACGCGTGAGCCTCTGGTTTCTGGTATTCCTGAGCGTCCTGCAGGGCGTCACCGAACTCTTCCCCGTCAGCAGCCTCGGCCATACGTTGCTGGTGCCGGCGCTGTTCGGCATGCATATCGACAAGCACGCGCCGCAACTGCTGCCGTTCCTCGTGGCGCTGCACCTCGGCACCGCGCTCGCGCTGCTGTGGTACTTCCGCGCGCGCTGGGTCGCGCTGATCGGCGGCTTCTTCGCGCAGCTCGGCGGCCGCAAGAACGACGACGGCCACCTGATGTGGGCGCTCATCATCGGGACGATCCCGACCGGCATCGTCGGGCTGCTGCTCGAGAAGCGTATCGAACGCGTGTTTCATGACCTGCGGATCGTGGCGATCGCGCTGATCGTGAACGGCGTGCTGCTGTGGCTCGGCGATCGCATCCAGCGCAGCCGCGCGCACCAGGCGCCCGAGAAGATGACGTTCAAGCAGGCGTTCTTCGTGGGTCTCGCGCAGATCGGCGCGCTGATTCCGGGTTTCTCGCGCAGCGGGCTGACGATGATCGCCGGCAATGCGGCCGGGTTGACGGCCGAGAAGGCGGCGGAATTCTCGTTCCTGCTCGGCACGCCGATCATCTTCGCGGCGGGCGTGCTCGAGCTGCCGAAGCTGTTCCATGCGCGCGACCAGCTCGCCGACGCGCTGCTCGGCGGCGTGCTGACGGCGATCGCCGCGTACCTGAGCGTGCGATTCCTGATGCGCTATTTCGAAGGGCGCGGCCGGCTCGCGTCGTTCGGCGTGTATTGCGTGATCGCCGGCGTGTTCTGTCTCGGCTGGTTCATGCTGCATCCGCAGCCGGTTTGACGCGGTGATGGGTCGCTTCGCGTGATGTGGCGCGATGATCGGGTATAATTTCGGGCTCGGTTTCGTACCGGGCCCGTTTTGTTTCGGGGCTTTGAGTTTGGCGGTGTTGCTGCTGCTCGAAAGCCCGGCGCGGAATGCGGTCCGTGGCAGGCCGTGTCTTTTCTCCCCGACCGCCCTTAGCTCAGTTGGATAGAGCAACGGCCTTCTAAGCCGTAGGTCACACGTTCGAATCGTGTAGGGCGGGCCAGTCAAGTTATCGCGTTAGCGGATATTTCCAACTTCCCCGTCCTCTGTCGGCCTGCTTGTGTGGCAGCATGCAGGTGTTTGTAGTCAACCCGGATCGCAACCAATCCAGGTGGACCAGCTGCCCTCACTGACAAACGCTCACTTTGATGGCGCCGTAGGCTGAAATGCCGAGCGGGTCGCACGACGTGATCGAGGCGTGGATGCCTGGTCGCCTGACTTCTAATACCTATCGATGTGACCATAGATGCGAAGAGCCGCACCTCGGCACTCTGGTCCAATTCCACTTGCCGCACGACAGCCGGCTTATCGAACCACGCTCGCTGTCTACGGAAGGCTGGCCGGTTCAATTTGAACAGCTGACACGGTCAGCATTGAGCACCCGAATAATCGTCAGAAATGTAAGCGAGAGCGTCATGTTTAAGGGCATCAGCGCCATGGTGATTGGGGTGGGCTTTCTTGTCGCCGCTGTAATCAGCGCACAGTCGACTAGAGAGTTTCTTCGAACATCGATTGTGGTGCCGGGCCTCGTTGTTAAGCTCAATGCCGGCGGATACCATCCCGAGATTTAATTCACCACCAAGACAGGGCAGCAGATTTCGTATCCGCAGGGCGGGATTGTCACGAAAGCGGAGCTGGGGCAGCGAGTCGAAGTGCGATACCAGGCCGACGATCCCGGTGGCAGTGCAACGATGAACGTATTTGTTGCAATTTGGAATTCGTCGATCGTTTTTACCACCATGGGTGTGTTCGCCATCGTGTGCGGGTTCATGAATTTGCCGTCGCGTACATGATACGAGAATGCGCAAGGTCATTTTTGTCGGGCATGCCGGTTGTGTGATTCGATAGACTCGGGCTGTAAAATCAGTCATCCCGGTGGATGAGACGTCAGCCATGAATCGAGGTAAATAAACGAACATGACGAAGTCAGCTGATGCGATGAAAGCGGTGTTCTTCTGCCTGCTTGGTGTGGCCCTACTCGCAGGCATGGCCTATTCGATCGTTGATACGCGGGCCTTTCTCAGGAAATCTGAAGTTGCGAATGGGGAGGTCGTTGCGTTAAATGCCGGCAGTAGTCATCCGGAAATTGCGTTTGTGACCTCCGTCGGCGAGCACATCTCATACGCTCAAGGCGGTCTCGTGTTCGGCATGAAAGTGGGTGACGCTGTGCAAGTGCGCTATCTCGCGTCTTCGCCCAAGACGTCTGCGACCCTGGATCGATTCCTGGCGATCTGGACGGTACCGATCTTCCTGGGTTTCTTTGGTGTCAGTGCAGTGATAGGCGGTTTCTTCAGTTTCCCTCGGCCTTGACCTTCTGGAATAAGTCCATGTCTTTCTTGCGACGTAGTCAATGGGAGTACCAGACTGGCTCGACGTTCGGTGCGAGTATCGAATTCGTTACGGGTTCGGGCGGTGAAATTTTGTTGAAGAATCCAGCGGGACAGTTTCAGCGATTCTGGTATGGGGGCCTTGGTGTCGGTTGGGGTGTCGGCGTCAAGATTCCGAAAGTTCGGTTGCCTAAGTTCGCAATCAAGGGGAAATCTGTCGGCGGAAGTGGTTCGGCAGAGGCGTTTCCTAGCATCGGCTGGATCTACATGACATCGGCCTTCTCCGGGGCGGAACTCGAGCATTCCGATTTTCAGGGTGGTGCCGTTTATCTTGACGGAAGTGCTGAAATCCTACTGGCTGGCGGCGGTGGGTCGGTCATGTTGCTTGGCATCAATCCGGCATTGCTATCGCTCGCCATAAGCCAGCTTACGATTAACCCCATGCTGTTTGAATGGGTGATACAACGGGCAAAGGCGCTCTTGATCATGGCGGGTGTCAATGCCGGACTGAACCCGGACGGTAAAGGCTTCGGCGGTGGGGTTGGAATTCTCGCTGGCTACGTCCACTGATCTATATCAGCGGTTGCGTCCCGGGGCGTGGAGCGCACCGCAAAAGCTCGTTGCCGTTCTCGGCGGATAACACGACAAGTTGAACGTAGCTGTTTGACTGCGCGTACGGACCGAAGAACCGGTCCATCACAGCCGAGAATCGATACAGGCTGACATCACGTGTCGCGGCCTCGGAGAACGAAAGCAGGATCTCCACACCGCGAACAAATGACGGGAACGGGTTGTCGAGAGACATCCACTTGATCGTCGGTTTGTAGTCGAGGGAGACGATCGCGTCGATGCAACGTTGAGCAACCACGCTGGAACGCGGGGCATGGAAACGGAGAAGCGCCTTCAGCGCGGGTAGTCCGGTTTGCGTCAGGTCGAGCGGATGCGGCGTCAATGCCGAAAGGACGCGCCAAAGTGCACCGCCACGCGGCAAGGCAGCCGGCAAGGTGGGGCGAGAGAGTAGCGCGATCGGGCACGCCAGTGCCGAACCCTCGTACAAAAGATCGCTATCCGGGGCGCCGATTGGCAACCGGGACGGCATCTCTCCGTTTGTCGCCAGCACATCGATATCGACCTGAGGATATCGTGGATAGGCGGTTTGGCCCTTCAAGTCGACCAATGCCAGTAGCGGTGCCGTAAGCGCGCTGTCCCGTGTGGCTTCCTGATCTTCGCAGGCCAACCAATAGACGGCGGACGAATCCGTCGGCCGCGCATGACTGAATGCATGATACGGCCGCACCTGTGTACGCGGTGGGGCGTGTGAAGCGACGGGTGCCTTGCCTTCCTCCGATTTCGTGCGCTCACCCAGATAAACGGCTTCAACCGAGTAAAAGCTCAGCGGGACGCCGGTTGCCAACGGGATCGGGGTGATCGGATATGCGTCATTGCTGCTGGTAAGCTGGATAGGCGTTGCGGCTCGTTCGAACAAGTTGACGATCGGCGTGCAAAACAAACGGAATGTGCTGGTGTTCAGCGTCGCCAGGATCTGAGCGGTAGCGGAATCGGCTGCCGTGCCTCGCACGGCGATGTGAAGCGTCAGCCGTCGCGCTGCAGCGGAACGTGCGGTGCGATGAATGCGATCCAGGTCGATGTCGATGAAATCGAACTTCTCGGGGAAGGCGAAATACTCGACCAGATCCCGGAACGATCGCGCGCTCGTGTCGTCTGGGCTGGGTAACAATCGCTCGTCATCGGCGAAACCGGCTGGCTCGATCGGCACTTTCGACAAGCTGATCCAGCGTCCACTTTCATCCACTTCCACATAGCCGCTCGATGCGCGAAGCAACAGCGTATCGAAAAGCGCGGCGACGAGCGGTCGCTCTCCGGTCAAATGCACCCTAACCGGGGCGGACGGAATGGTATCGTCGAATGCTTGCGACGCGGATTCGCTTGCAAAGGTAATCGAAATGATCCCCGTCACATCCGCCGGGATGCGCGCCGCTGCCGGTGCAAGTGTCGCAGGTGAATAGCGAGCCGAGTGAATGCGCAATGGCGACAACGTGACGTCGTAGACGGTACGGAAGCGACATGGTGCGGCGTTGGCGTCCAGCATCGTGCCGCGCGCAATCGTCAGCGGTTCGGTAAGCTGGCCGAACAGAACCGACGGGTTGAACGACGCAACCGCGCATGACGGGACCGGGCGCAGATACTGCGGATAGGCAATTTCGAGAATGGCCTCGGTGAATTGCGGGTAATCGTCGTCAAGCTGCGCGTCAACACGAGCGGCTAGTAGTGCGAACGTCTGTACCATTCTATCGACGTGCAGGTCTTCGACGTGACCGCCAGTCATGCCGAGGCGTGCTGCAATCTTCGGAAAGCGTCGAGCGAAATCTGCCAGACTGCGCGCAAGCAGTCCGACTTCACGTTCGTAATGTGACAGCAAGTGGTCCATTCGCTGCAGATAGTCAACAGTCCGAGATAATCGGTCCCCGTTTTTCGGGGGCGGCATCTAGTCCAAATGACGCGCAGACATATTAGAATGGCCGCGCAGACAAAAAATGCCCCTCCGCCGAGAGATTCCGAGGCTACATATGCAAATGTCAGAAATTGCGAGCTTCTTCCAGCTCCAGAGCAATCGCCTGTTTACGATCGAAACCCCGCTGAAAGGTCGATCGGATCTCGTACTCGTCGATTTCCATTGTACAGAGGGGTTATCTCAAAATTTCGAGATGCATGTCCGGCTCGCGTCACAGGACAAAAATATCGAGTTGAAGAAACTGATCGGCCAACCGGTGACAATCACGTTACAGTTGACCGATGCACTCGCCAGCTCTGAAGAACGTTACTTCCACGGATACGTCGCAGCGTTTTCGCATCTGGATACGGATGGTGGCTTTGCGATGTATAGCGCAACGATTCTGCCGTGGCTCTGGATGCTCTCTCGCCGACAGGACATTCGAATTTTCCAGGAAGAGAACACCGAGGAGATCCTCTCACGCGTGTTCCGCGAATACGGCAAGCTCGCATCGTTCGAGTTCCGGCTCTCGAAGGGAACACGGAATCACAGCTATTGCACCCAGTACAGAGAAACCGGTCTCGCCTTTGTCGAACGGCTGATGCGGGAGGATGGCCTGTTCTATTACTTCGAGCATGCGAAGGATGGACACAAGCTGATCATTGCCGATAACTCGGTGACCGCAAAGCCGATCGACGGGCGCAGTCCGTCGCTGCAATACAACCAGGGCGAGGCGATGGACAATCTTGCCGTCATCACGTCATTTCAAGCGCAGCGTCAGCTTGCGCCAGACACGGTCGGACTGAAAACTTTCGACTACAAAATTCCCCATGCCCGGCGATTCGTGTCGGGCGGCACCGAAGTCAATCAAGGCGACGTACCGTCCTACGAGATCTACGACTATCTCGGCGAGCATGGTTTCGCTGACAGCGATCGCGGGGAAGAGCTTACGCGCTTCAGGACGGAGGCGCTGGCTGCACACAGCAAAACGTTCGTCGGGGTGACGACGGGGCGGCGGATGATGCCGTGCCGATACTTCGAGCTGGACGACCACTATGATCACGTCAGCACCAAACAGGAAGACCGGCAATTCCTGTTGCTGACTGTGTCACACACCGGCACGAACAACTATGAGCCCGGTGAGGGGAGTTCGGCGTACTCGTGCAGCTTCACCTGCATTCGCAAGAAAATTCCGTACCGTCCGGCGTTCGAGGGCGAGCGTCCGACGATCGTCGGGCCGCAGACGGCGATCGTCGTAGGTCCGAAGGGCGAGGAGATTTATACGGATAGTCTCGGCCGGGTGAAGGTGCAGTTTCACTGGGATCGTCTCGGCAAACGCGACCAAGGCAGCTCCTGCTGGGTGCGCGTGAGCCAGCCGTGGGCGGGTAGCGGTTTCGGGATGATTCAGATTCCGCGAATCGGGGATGAGGTGGTCGTGAGTTTCCTGGATGGAAATCCGGACCGTCCCCTCGTGACGTCGCGCGTTTACAACTCGCAGAACATGCCACCGTGGGCATTGCCGGCCAACGCGACACAGAGCGGGATTCTGACGCGTTCGACCAAGACCGGTAACGTCAATACCGCCAATGCGATCCGCTTCGAGGACAAGAAGGGTGAGGAAGAGGTGTGGCTTCACGCCGAGAAGGATCAGCGCATCGAGGTCGAGCACGACGAGTCGCACTGGGTTGGTAACGACCGCACCAAGAACATCGATCACGATGAGACGGTGCACGTCGGCCACGATCGTACGGAAACGGTCGACAACAACGAGACAATTCACGTTGGCGTGGATCGTACCGAAACCGTTGGCAACAACGAGACGCTGACGGTCGGCGGCAACCGGAACGAGACGATCGAGGGGATGGAGAATCTCCTGATTGCACTGACGTCGACGGAGACGGTGGGGCTCGCAAAAGCGCTGACAGTGGGCGGCGGCTATCAGGTGACGGTGGCCGGCGCAGTTAACACGTCGGCGGGGCTTGCCAGTGCGGAAGAAGTCGGGTTGTCGAAGACCACGATGGTTGGCAAGACGTACACGATCACGGCGGGCGACCGGATCGAGCTGAAGACCGGTAGCGCCGTTCTCATCATGGAATCCAACGGGCACATCACGCTACGTGGCACGCAGTTGCTGATCGAGGGCTCGGGGCCGGTGCAGATCAACGGCAAGGATGTCGACGTCAACTGACGGGAGCGGGGATGGAATTCTCCAATTACACGCCTTTCCCGGCATTGGCGTTCGAATCGTTTGCTCCGGAAGGTGCGTCGTTCCATACCGTTGTATTGCGCCAGACTTTTGAGCTGCGCAATGGCTCGCTGGTGCTGGCACAGGAGCAGATGCCGCTCGCGACATCAGATCGTTTCCACGGCGAGCCGAATCAGTCCAGCGTGGCGGAGGAAAGCGATCTCGCGCCATATAAACCGCTTTGCGACGTACTGATCAACGGGACGGCCCATGCGCCGCAGGGGCGATCGTTGCCGCGCTTCGTGGCAGGCGTTCGAATAGTGTCGGTACCCATGCGATCCGACGACGACGCGGGTGTGCCAACGGCACAAGTCCTGCTGGATCGCAGGCTGTCCGTGACCGGCCCAAGGTACTTTGCTCGACGATCGATGCTTGGTCGAGGCATGAATCGACTCGTGAAGATCGCTTCGTTCGGCATCGTACGTCCCGTCGACTGGTGGCTGACGCCGCCCGAGCCAATCGCAGCGCTGCCTGTACGCTACGAATACGCGTGGGGCGGCCAGTGTCGGGTCGACGCGCAGGATCCGGCTTCAAAACGTGTGCCGAAGTCATCTCGGCTCGATGACAAACAGCAGGCTGCACATCCCGATCAAGATAACGTTCCGGCGGCGCATACGGTCTGCGAAGACAATCCGATCGGTCTGGGGTTTGCCGAGCGTTGGTTCCTTACTGCGACGAAGCAGCAGAAGGTCGCTGCTCCGCAGATTGAAGCCGGCAGTGAACCTGTCTCGATACAAGCATGGCTAGCATCTTCGAATGGGCAGGCGCACCCGTCACTGCGTCCGGCTGGCTTCGGTATCGTCGGGAAAGCGTGGCGATCGAGGCGTGAGCTTGCCGGCACCTACGATGACCAGTGGCTCGCTGAGCGCCATCCGGGCTTGCCAGACGATTTTCGGTTCAGGTACTGGAACGGCGCGCATCCGCTGATGCAGGTGCCGTACCTGAAGGGTAACGAGATGATCGTGCTGACGAATCTTGTTCCCGCCGGCACGCCCGGGTCGACCGTCGACGAGCGTGGCAATACGATCCTGCGCATCGCCTTGCCAGGACATCTACCGATGGGATGGGTCTACACCGACCAGTCGCTCAAGTTTGCGCCGTTGCTGCTCGATACGTTGTCTGTCGACGTGTCGGATGCTGCAAAGCCTATGGTGACGTTGGTATGGCGCGCGACGCTGATGAAGTCCATGCGTGCGCAGCGTTTCGAGGCAAGGTTTGTGAATCATGCCGACTTGGAGCGACTTGCTGCAGGTTCGCCGGCAACTTCGGTCGGATCGACGGGAGCGCAAGATGGCTGAACCGTTGGAGATTACCGTTACCGGTGACGCGGGCGATGTTTTCCGCGAGCACTTCAACATCCAGAGTGTCGAGCAGGCCCGTGACGCGGTGAAGAATCTGGATGCGCTGTGGAATACCCCGAATCCGTGGAGCGACCGTCCCGATCTGCGGGATATATTTGACGAGGCGGGGAAGTCAGTTCAAAGGCGCTTTGAAACTGGCGTTTATAAGCCGCAGGATCAGGCGCAACCGTCCGATCATTTCTCCAAGGGCAATCGGATTGCGTCGAGACAGGACGGTAGCTTCAAGGCCGTCAGTAGCACGCCTGATGTCTGCAAGACGCCGATGGGCAGTTCGACGCCGCCGGTGCCCTATCAGGTCATCTCGGATCTGAGCGGGTCATCGGGAATCGTGCCGAGCGTGCGATTCAACGGGAAGCCGGCGTACGTCCTCGATCAGAGTGTGGTTCCGACGTGTACTGGCGACGAAGCAGGTTCAGCCGACGGGGTACGCTCCGGAACGGTGGGGGCGAGACCAAGCCGACGAAGGGAAGCACGACGGTTCGCGCGGGCGGTCATCCGGTTATTCGCGATGGTGACCCGTGCACGATGAACTCCGGCAACTGTACAGGCACTTACGTAACCGCTCCCGCGCCGGGAAGCTCGGTGGATGCGAGCGGGAACGTCGTGGGGGATGCTAATCCGCCTCCCGAGAAGGGCGTCATGCATCAGGTCGGCGGGTTCTTTAAGGGAGCCGGCGGCGCGGTGTGGGACATGGGTAAGGGCTTGGTCGGGTTAGGAGTCGGGGCAGCCAAGTTATCGCCAGTGTCGCAGGCTGCCGAGGGGCTGTCTGATCTGACCGGGTTATACAACTATCACGGGTACTCGCAGACGTTGGATTCAGCCGGAAAGACCGCGCAAGCGATCTACGAGCATCCGGGAGCGATTGTCGACGGCATTACGAAACCATACATGGAAGCGTGGAGCCAAGGCAACTACGGTGAGGCGCTTGGGCGTGGCGCGGTCGACATCGGGGGCTTGTTTGTCGGCGGGGTTGGCGCTGCAGGCAAGGTCGGCGAAGTCGGAAATGTGGCAGGCAAGGTTGGAGAGGCAGTGAACGTTGCCGGCAAGGCTGGCGAGGTCGCTGATGTTGCCAATGCCGCCGGGAAAACGGGAGAGATTGCGAGCGCGGCGGGGAAAACGGGGGAAGTGGCAGAGGCGGGGGCTGCGACGGCCAAGGGGGCCGAAGTCGCTGAAGGTGCTGCTGACGGATCAAAGGTCGTTAAGCCAGCCGAAGCAGAGCCGGCTGGTGATGGGCTCAAAGTCCCGGCCAAACCCAAGAGACCGTCATGGAGACAGAGTGAAAAGGACGTTGGCAAGAAGCTGGGTGAGGGGTACAAAGAACAAAGGTCCTTCAAGGACGGGAAGGAGGTTCCGTACGGAACTAAGGGAAGTACACGTCCTGATTGGTACAAGGATGGTTCGAGCGTGGAAGTTAAGAACTACAATATTGAGACGCCGGCCGGTCAGGAGAGGCTGATCGATAACGTGTCAAATCAGGCGATCTATCGGGCTCAACAACTGCCGCAGAATACGGTACAGTCGCTGTACGTCGACATCCGAGGTCAGGAAGTCAGTCGTGGCGCGTTGCAAAACGTCATTCAGTCAATTTCCACGCGCAGCAACGGTATAATTCAGCCAAGCAATATTACGATATTGAGGTAGCGCATGTCAGTTGGCGTTCGAGTAGGGTCGATAGTCGATGAGGTCGGTGCTTCGAGCTTCTTCAATTCGTTCTTCGCCACGATCTGGGGACTGCTGGAGCCTAACGGTCCCGGAACGAAGTATCCCATAGTATCGAGGGAGTTTTATGAGGGGCGTATACCCCCGGAGCACGTGGAAAAGGCACTGGAAGAGTTGAAGGAAATTCGCAATGAGTTGGAGAAATTTCCGCCGACTGCAGTGATATGGGATTACGACGATCGATCCAAGCAGCCTCCTTGGGGTAAGGATATTAGTTCCGATATCACTTCGATGAGTAATTACTTTGTGTCTAGTACCGGCCGTGATCTGTTTGAGCTTCTGGTCGAAGCGTTTGATGATGCGGTGAAGAATAAGTCTGAGGTTACGATCGAAGAGATCTGACTTTTCTCATTGCAGGCGTTTAGTGGGAGCCTGCACATCAGGCCACTGAAGATTCTTTTGGAACTGCGAGTCGTGATGAAGCCCGCTGAGCGCGGGCTTTTTTGCGTGCGACAGAGGTGCTGCAGCGGGGCGGAAGCTTTGCTGGAGAAGCCTAGGGCTTTTCATTCCATCACCTGAACTGCGGGATGCAACTGTCTCCGGAGTCTAGAAGTCGAAAGAGAATAGACTGCGGCCTTCTAAGCCGTCGGTCACGCATTCGAATCGTGTAGGGTGGCCCAGAAACTCCCCTTGCATTTCAATCACATGTGCCGTCCGGTTGCCACGCGAATGCGCCGCGCCTTCCATGATTGATCGGGCGTCAGATATGCTCGCGCGCCGGCTCATGCATATTGTCCGAATCCAGCCCCCATCACTCCACCGTCACCGATTTCGCCAGATTCCTCGGCTTGTCGATATCCGCACCGCGCAAGCACGCCGCGTGATACGCGAGCAACTGTAACGGCACGACGTGCAGGATCGGCGACAACAGCCCGTAGTAATCCGGCATCCGCAGCACCGACACGCCTTCGCCGTTGTCGATCCGTGTATCCGCGTCGGCGAACACGTAGAGCTGCCCGCCACGCGCCCGCACTTCCTGCATGTTCGACTTGAGCTTTTCGAGCAGCGCGTCGTTCGGTGCAATCGTCGCGACGGGCATCGTGTGCGTCACGAGCGCAAGCGGCCCGTGTTTCAGCTCACCCGCGGGATACGCCTCCGCGTGGATATACGAAATCTCCTTCAGCTTCAGCGCCCCTTCGAGCGCGATCGGATAGTGCAATCCGCGCCCGAGAAACAGCGCGTTTTCGTGCTGCGAGAATTCCGCCGCCCAGCGCTCGATCTGCGGCTCCAGTCCGAGCACGTCTTCGAGCGCACCGGGTAGCCGTCGCAACTGCATCGTGTACCGCGCGAGCTGCGCGTCGTCGACGTAGCCGCGCAACCGCCCGAGCGTCACGGCAAGAATGAACAGCGCGACGAGCTGCGTCGTGAACGCCTTGGTCGACGCGACGCCGATTTCCGGGCCGGCCCGCGTCAGGAAGCGCAGGCCGGTTTGACGCATCATCGCGCTGGTCGGCACGTTGCAGATCGCCAGCGTGTCGATATGGCCGAGCGCCTGCGCGTACTTGAGCGCGGCGAGCGTGTCGGCGGTCTCGCCGGACTGCGACACGCTGACCACCAGCGTATTCGGCATCGCGAGCGCGTCGCTGTAACGGTATTCGCTCGCGATCTCGACCTGTGCGGGTATGCGCGCGATCGTTTCGAGCCAGCGGCGCGCGGTCAGGCCGGAATAGTGACTCGTGCCGCACGCGAGAATCAGCACGTTGTCGATCTGCTCGAACGCTCGCGCGGCATCCGGGCCGAACACGGCCGGATCGAACAACCCCGCGTCCGGGATGGTCGCGGCCACCGCCTGCGGTTGCTCGAAAATTTCCTTCTGCATGAAATGCCGGTACGGCCCGAGTTCGACCGCACCCTGCGCGGACGAAACGGTTTGTATCGCGCGTTCGACCGGTGCGCCGGTGCGATCTAGCACGCATACGCCGCCTGGCGTCAACTCGACGATGTCGCCTTCCTCGAGAAAGATGAAGCGGTCGGTGATACCGGCGAGCGCGAGCGCATCGGACGCAAGAAAGCATTCGCCGTCCTTCACGCCGACGACGAGCGGCGAGCCGGCCCGCGCGCCGATGAGCCGCTGCGGTTCGTGTTTGCTGAACACCGCGATCGCGTAGGCGCCGTGCAGCTGCGCCGTCGCATCGCGTACGGCGGCGAGCAGGTCGCCGCGATACTTGCTGTGGATCAGGTGGGCGACGACCTCGGTATCGGTCTGGCCGTCGAATTCGTAGTGCTTGTCTGAAAGTTGCTTGCGCAACGTTTCATGGTTCTCGATGATGCCGTTGTGCACGAGCGCGATCTCGTCGCGCGAGAAGATCGGGTGCGCGTTGCAGGTTGCGGGCGCGCCATGGGTCGCCCAGCGCGTGTGGGCGATGCCCGTGCTGCCGGTCAGGCCGGCGCTGCGCACGTGCGCGTCGAGATCGGCGACGCGCGACATGCTGCGTTCGCGGCGCGCCTGGCCGTTGACGACCGTCGCCACCCCGCATGAATCGTAGCCGCGATATTCAAGGCGGCGCAAACCTTCGATCAGAATCGGGACGATGTCCCGTTGCGCGACCGCGCCGACGATGCCACACATGACACGTCTCCTTCCCTGTCAATTCTCCTGGACCGCATGCACGCTGTGTCAGCGCGACGCGGTCGCCGTTGCCTCTGCCGTCGTGAAGCCGCATTGAGCGGGCGCGACGGGGTCGGCCATCCTGCTTTCGAATGCGAGATAAAGGGATTCCTCCAGTACGTTCCAGTGCGCGCCGTGCCGGTACGGGCCCGATCGCGCATGCCAGCAGGCGACCGTGCTCCAGTCGTTCATCTTGAATGCGACCAGCGCGATCAAGCCCCACGGATAATCGCTGCCGGCCAGCTGCAGCCAGGTCTTGCCGTATTTCTGCATCCATTGCGCGTAGATCGTCTCGTTCGATTGGGCGGGAACTTGAATCCCCGACAGGAGCGGGAAGATCTGCGCGACTTTCGCCGGATAGAAGGTCGTGTCGCTGATGCGCTGCGTGCTTGCCCGAAAGCCGGACTGCGTGCCGCGCCAGAACACCTTCAGGATCGCCGACGAGAGCCGGTCGGCGCGCTGGCTCCATGGGCCCGCATGCGCGTAGTCGGCATGCCGCATGTAGTACGCGGCGAGTGCCTGGAACGCGCTGTGTACCTCGACGTTGTCCATCAGCAGCGCGACGTGCAGCGTCGACGAGATCTGATAGACGCCGGCGGGCTTGCTGAGCAGCGTGTCCAGATGCGCGCCCGCGCGGTTCAGGCTGAGTTCCCAGGCGGCGGGCATGCCGTCGGGCGGCGCGAAGCGGGAGAGCAATTCGATCCACGTCGCCATCATCGAGTCGTCGGCGTCGGCTTCCGCGCATGGACTGTACTGGCCGCTCTTCATGCAGTAACGATCGAAGCCGCCGTCCGGACGCTGGCGCGGCAACAGCCACGCGATCCACGCGAGTGCGGCCTGATGGGCATCGAGCCCGGCGTCGGCGGCGCCGAGCAGCGCCTTCGCCGCGAAGTAAGGATCGATGCCGGCGCCGTTCAGGCGCACGGTGATCGCGCCGTCGGGGCGCTGGTACAGTCCGTTGAGCTGGAGTTCGGCGGCACTCGCGTGCGGCGCGAAGCCGAATGCCGAGAGGCAACTGACAACGCACCACAGGCGGCATAGCCGGGCGACGGCCGCCACGCGTGCGCGTGCGGCCGGGAACAGCGCGGGCCGGTTCATGATCGGGGGCTCCTGCGCGGTGGTCCTGCGCAAATCCCGCCGGGCGCGGCGTTGGCCGCGTCGCGCGCCGGCGGGTAGGTCGATGTTGCGGCTCAGTGCACCTTGGCGCTGGTGAACTTGAGGCTGGTGCCGCTGATCGCGGTCACGAGCCAGTACGTCGAGTCGGTAATGACGACGCTGCCGAGGCCTTGCGTGATGACCGGCAGTGCGAAGCCCTTCTTGGGCAGCAGCCAGGTCATGTTCGCGAGGCTGGTCGGGTGGCTGGCGGCGAACGCCCAGCCGCTGCCCGTGTCGGTGGCCGACCACGTGACGTTCAGGCGTGCGCGATCGAAGATCGTGATGTCGCTCATCGTGTACCACTTGAACTGACCCGCCAGTTTCAGCGTATTGGCTTGCGAGAAGATCGCGGACAGCGTCGACGTGTAGGACGACGCGCCGAGCGGGTGCGCGTAGATCAGCCGGCTCGTACGGTTCGCGACGACGAAGTTCATCAGGGCTGCGTACCAGTTGTTCACGTCGCTCGTGGGCACCGCATACTGCTGGAATTCCTCGAACGTCGCGTACTTGCCGAACGGCATCACGGGGTACGCCCACAGGCCCGGGTTCAGCAGCGCGCCGTTGCGGTATGCGCGGGTCGGCGCCGAGCCGGTGTGGCCGGTGAAGTAGTACCCGTTGAAGCCGTTGCTCTCGAGCCAGTTGACCGACCAGGTCGGCGTGTTGCCTTCCGGCGCCGCATATTCGACATCCGGCTGGCCCGACGCGGCCTGGACGGCCTGATGGTTCATCACGAGGTACTGGGTGAACGTGCTCGCGTTCGTTTCGCTGGCGTTCGCCCCCCAGTAGTCGTGGATCCAGCCGCCGTGGCTGCCGACGCGATGGCCCTTGCTCACGAAATACCTCACGAGACTCTGCGCGGTCGGGTTGTTGGCGAGGTTGATGCCGTCGCCGTCGCCGAAGGCCGCTTCGTCGGGGCCGGCCGTGATCACGAGCGAGAACGGGCCGTTGTTCCACACGCCGAGGTTCTTCAACTGGAGTGCGGGTTGGATCTGGTCGCCGGCGCAGAAGTGCCAGTTGAACACCAGCCCGGCCATCGCCTTCGGCAGCGGCGACAGCGACGGCAGGTTCAGCATCTGCGTGCCGAAATAGTGCAGGTACCCGTGGATCAGCATGCCGTCGGTCTGGCCGTCGAGGTAGGCGAGCGGCAGGTTGACGAATAGCACGCCGCCGTTGCCGTACGTGTTGTAGCCGGATACCAGCCCGAACGTCGGCGAGGTCAGGATCGTCGTGCCGGTGTACGTGCCCTGCGTGACGAAGCTCGGATAGGTGAGGAAGCCGTACACGTAGCCGGAGATGCCTTCGAGCGTGTCGGTGGTCGTCGCCGCGGTCGACGCGAGCGCGGTGGTCGCCGTGCCGGCCGTCGTGCTGACGAGCGAGTTGGCGCTATAGGTGCCGGACTTCACGAGCTTGCCGTTCGCAACGCCGGTCAGCTTCGGGGCCGTCTGGTTCAGTACGCCGCTGCCTGCGGACGGCGTGTCGTACTGGAACCACGCACCGTGGTTGTAGTTGGCGAGGCCGCCCGGGTTCGACGGGCTGGCGGACAGATAGAGCGCGCTGCCGGACGTCTGCTTCGACGAATTGTTCGTCTTCGTGTTGTTCGTGCTCGCCGCGGCCATGACGCTGGCGGTCGTCGTGGTCGACGCGGTCGTGGTCCACGTCATCGACTTGCCGGGAGGCACCTGGAGCGTGCGAAGCCAGCTGCTCATGCCGGTTACGTTGCCGAGACCGATCATGTTGCCGCCCAATTGGTCATACAGTACGTAGTCCACACCGACCATGTTGCTGAAACGGGATTTGGGGCTCACGTAGAAGCCGGCCGAATTCAGCACGCCGAAATCGTAGACGAGCATCACCTTGCCGCCGTTCAGCGCATAGTTCTGGATCGCCGTGACGAGCGTGTCGTCGGCCGTCGTATGCACCTGATCGGGCAGGATCAGGCCGGGATACTGCGACAGCGACGCGCCGGCCGCCATGAACTGGCTGTCGGTCATCACCGTGATCTGCAGCCCTTCCTCTTGCGCGGTGTCCAGCCATGCGGACACGCGCGGATCGGGCAATGTCAGCGTATTCGGCACCAGCAGGATGAGCTGGTTGGTGGCCGCCTGAACCCCGCCCGGACTGAATGCGAACGCGAGCGCGAACAACGCGAACAGGATCCGCAAGAACTTGCCTGACTTTGCCAACATGGTGTACTCCTCGCTCAAGGAATGGGGGCGCGCGGCCGCCGTGATGCGCGTGCCGCCAGGTCGACCAATCCTGCCCCGTAGGTGTGTGCGGCTGTCCGGTGCGTCGGATATCGAGCGGCACCTGTCGACGGCAGCCGGACCGACGAGATACGTCGGTATGCCGCGCTGTCGTCGTCGACGAGAGGACTCGATGCGACGTATCGAACGAAGCGAACAACGTGCCATTCGCCCCGGAGGCCCGGTCCTGCTGGCTTCATGTGACATGGACCGTGCGGCACGGGAGCAAACGCAATGGATTCGTTTCATCGCTGATACGGCGCATTAGCGGGCGAAATCAGCAGACGGAATCGGAGCCGTTCGTCAGCGCGCCGGGCCAGCTTGCGCAGTAGGTGTAGAGCGTGACCAGCAGGCCGATCAGCAGGGGTCCGCCAAGCAGGAAATAGCAGAACGGCAGGAACAGCAGCGAGCCGTGATGAATGATCGTCGCGTGCAGCAGCATCACGAACGGCAGCGCGACGATGAAGTAGCCGAGCACCAGCATCGACGCGACGGCCTTCTGTGGCAGCGAGAAATCGAGCGGGTAGTACAGCGCCGCCATCACCAGCGGGATCATCGCGATCGCCGCGCCGTGCAGCACGAACATGTCGCGCAGATGCAGCAGCGGGCCATACGGAAACGTGCCGGGCGCGAGCCAGAAGTACACGCAAATCAGCAACTGGGTGAAGCTCGCGATACGTAACAGATATGCAACAGGCAGCCAGTTCCTGTGCCGTATGAAGGATGCGGCGAAGCCGATCGCGCAGAGCGCCGCGGTGGCGGCCAGCAGCATGCCGCCCGGCATGCGCGCGGCGACGTCGATCGACAGCAGCGGTACGCGCGGCGCATCGGGCGGATAGCCGAGCACGATCACGTGGAGCGCCGGATCGATCTGGTGCGCACCCCACACCATCACCGCGCGCCAGTAGCGCCAGGCGAGCGGCAAGCCGACCCACAGCAACGCATACAGCGAGGGCGTCAGCAGGGCGATCGACAGCAGCCAGCGCTGCGGATGGGCGTGAATCCGCAGCGAACGGTCGGCGGGAGGGCGGACGGGATGCGTCTGCATGGCGCCCGCCCGGCTACCAGCGATAAAACACGCTGAGCTCGCCGCCGATCCGCGAGTAGTAAGGGTTGTGGTAGTAATTGAATTCGAGCTGCGTGCCCCACTTGCGCGTGAACCAGTAACGCCATTTCGCGTCGATCTCGTGGCTGCGGAAATCGGCGATCTGCGAGCCGGAGCCCGTGACCTGGTAGGCCTCGCGCCCGAACCCGCCGCGCAGCACGATCACGCTCTTGCCGACTTCGCCGTAGGTGACGGCGCCGTAATAGGCCGGCGCCTTTACCGATCCGGGCGAATCGACGGTGTAGTTCGTGCCTGCCTCGAAGATCCACTTCGGCAGGGCGTACCAGATCACGCCGGCGTGATAGAGCTGGTCGCGATGGCCGCTGCGGTTCCATGCGTAGCCGGCGCCCAGCGACACGACCAGCGAACGATCCGACAATAGCTTGCGATTGATCGACAGGTCGACGCGTGCGCTCGGCAGGATCGTCCCCGACGTGGTGCCCGCGAAGCCGATGCCGCCGAACCAGTCGGGGCCGAGATCCTGCACGTAGGTCAGGGCGCCGAGCTGCGTGTTCTCGCCGAAGCGGTGCAGTTGCGCGAGTTCGCCGAGCACGGTGCGCCCGCCATCCTGATAGACGCCACGCAGATGCACGCCGTACCAGTCGCCGTAGCCGTGCGTCAGGTGTGCGCTCGAATAGCCGAGCGACAGTTCGGTATGCGATTCTTGCGGCGCCTGGACATGTGTGACGATTGCGTCGGGCAGGGCCGGCCGGTTCGTATCGTCAGGCGTGAACTCGGCGAGCGGCACGCCGTCCGGCAGGCCGTCGGCGCTGACGCGGACGAACGTGGATTCGTCGCGCGGCCGCGGCGTGATGACGGTCGGGACGTCGGGCGACGGCGCGGGCGGCGCGGCGGCCGCATCGTCCGGCAGTGCCGCGAGCGCCGGTGGCGTACCGAAGGCGACGCCGCACAGCACCGCGAGGGTGGCAACCGGCACGCGCGGACCGCGATGGCAAGGGCGATCGGACATGAAGGCGCTCCTTAACGGGATGCATGGAACCAGCCGCTGCGCCACGCGACGAGGTCGCCATGCACGCAGGCATGACCGACGACCGAGACATCGCGCGCACATGCGCTGACAGGATGGCCGGCGACACCGATGCGTGCACCGGTCAGCCGTAGCAGGCCGCCGGCCGACACGATCCCGTCGATGCAGCTCGCATTCGCGAGCAGCACGTCGTCGCGCGCGAACACGGCGCCGTGCAGCAACGCATGACGTTCGAGTTCGACGCGATGCGCCTTGACGCTGCCGCGCAGCACGCAGCCTTCGCCGAGCACGAGCGTGCCGTCGACGATGAGGTTGCCTTGCACGACCGTGTGCGCGGGCAGGCGAACGTCGCAATGCACCAGGTAGCGGCCGTGCAGGAAGCGATGCGGGAGCGATGCGAAGTGGCGGGCGAGCGAGATCGCGCGGCGCGGCGCGGCTGGCGTGCCGACCGGTCGCGCGCTCGGTGCCGCGCCGAAGACGATCGGCTCGCCGTACAGGCACGCGAAGCCGCCGGCGCCGCGCAGGTGTACCGTGCCGCCGACCACGACGCCACGCAGCACCGCGCCGTCGACGTCGATCCGCGGCGCGTGCGCAAGCGCGCCGATGGTCGCGCCGGCGCGAATGTCGATGCGTTCGCCGGCGAACGCGTACGCCGCGCGGGCGCCGCCGTCGAGCGTGATCGCATGATCGGCATGGAGCACGTCGTCGCGATGCTCGTCGTGCGCGACGTGGATCGTGCCGGCGTGCTGCACGGCCAGTCCGAGCGCTTGCCAGGGCGGTGCGGCGGACGGATCGGCCGCCGGTTCGCCGGCCGCGTGCGCGCGCAGCGCGTCGTGCCATTGCGTGGCGAGCAACGCCTGATCGACGAACGGACCGTCGCCGATCGGCAGCGCCGCGACGTCGCTGCGCCGGATCAACTCATGCAGCATCGGCAGGAACGGCAGGCTGAGCACGCCGGCCACCGGCACCAACACATTGAAGGTCGTCATCGATCATCGCTCCGGTTTCAGTTGCCGGCGAAAGCGCTCGGTCTTGTCCCACTTCAGTTCGCGACGGAATGCGGCGTCGAGCGTGAGTCCCCACAACGCGGAGACGACGGCCGCGATCGTCACGCAGAAGCCGACGACGTTGACCGGTACGAGCCGCAGCCGCGTCGCGCGGCCGTCGAGCCGGGCGGCGACGACGATCTCGAAGAACACGCCGAAGTTGCCGAAGGTGCTGAACGAGAACAGCGCGAACAGCGACACGATCAGGCCGAGCGCCGTCGAGTTGACCCCGTTGAACAGGTAGAGCGTGAGCGCGGCGATCCATGCGACCGCGAGCAGCGCGGGCATCACGAACACGCCGAGCAGCAACGCGCCGTCCAGCCGGCAGCGCCGCGAGATCAGCGGGTTGCGCAGTACCGGAACCAGATAGCGCAGCAGCGTCTGGTTGTGGCCTTTCGCCCAGCGCGTCAACTGCCGGGCACGCACGGCCCAGCGCTCCGGCACTTCCTCATAGCATTCGGCGTGATTCAGGTAGACCGTGCGCCAGTCGCTCAGCAGCAGGCGATAGGTCATGTCGGTGTCCTCGGCCAGCGTGTCGTCGCGCCAGCCGCCCACCGCGTCGAGCGCGCCCTTGCGGATGCCGCCGACCGTGCCGCCGTACTGCGGCACCAGGTTGAGGTTGTTGCGGGCTTGCTGGTTGACCTGGTAGCCGCCCGCGCGCTCGAGGTCGAGCAGCCGCGCGAGCAGGTTGCTGTCGGCGTTCTGCGGCACGACGCGGCCCATCACCGCGCCGACTTCCGGATCGAAGAACGGCGCGACGAGTTCCTTCAGCAGCCCCGGGCGCGGCAGGTAGTCGGCGTCGAACACCACCATGATGTCGCCGCGAATGTAGCGCAGCGCATCCTTCAGCGCGGCCGCCTTGCCCGGTTTGCCGGTCTCGCGGTGAAACGGCTGGATGAGGTCGGGCGCGAGCGCCCGGACCTCGTCGATCAGCGCACGGGTGTTGTCGGTCGAGCGGTCGTTGACCGGAATGATCGTCAGCCTGTCGCGCGGGTAGGTCGTCGCCAGCAGTGCCATCAGGCAATCGACGACGACGGCTTCCTCGTTGTGGGCGGCGACGAACACCGTGAGCCTCGGCCAGGCGCCGTGGGTAATCGTCCGGTAGGGCGCGCATTGCGGCTTGAACAGGCGGTCGAGGCTGAACACGTAATGCCGTCCGGCGTAGATGCACGTCAACACCGTGAACAGCCACAGGTACGCGACGCAGGGCATCAGCAGCAGGTCGGGGTCGAGCGTGATACCCGGCGCGCCGGCCGGCGGCGGCTCGAGCGACGCGTTCGCATCGGGCGAAGCCTGCGCGGCGATCGCGAACCGCGCGCCGTCGAGGGCCGCGCGTTCGACCGCGACCGCGGCGTTTGCGGCAGGCAGGATGATCCGCGCCGGCTCGGCGATCGCCTGCGATGCGGTGTCGCGCACGCTCAGCGAAAAGGCAAGCACGATCAGCAGCAGAACGCCTTGCTCGCAGAGTGACGCCATCCGCGGATTCTTCATGTCCTGGTCCCCGGTGTCCGCGACGACGACCGATGAGAGCGGAAGGCGCCCGTGGATCGCGCGGATGTCAATGGGACGCGGCCGCACGTTCGTCGCGCGGGGCGGATGTCGTTCGCCCCCGCGCACGCGTCGCGTCGCTTCCCGGCTTCGTTGCTTTGGCGTCCCCGTCCGTCTGCTGCTGCCGTGCGAGTGCTTCGGGACGCACCTGTCTGACATTAAGCAAGGCGTGAGCCATGGGCCGCGATGCCCCGTGCAGCAAGGAGGCGGGCGCGAGGCGCGCGTAGGGTCGGGCGCGTGGCGACGTGTTTTGATTCACTGACGAATCAGCGCCGTCGCGCGACATGCGACGCCACGCAGCCTGCGACACATCTCGCCGACCTCGCACGGCGGGCGGTTTGTCTAACGAGTCGTCGCCGCCTTGTTCGATGTGGCCTGGCGAGACGTGCAGCGGCGTGTCGCTCGCCGCGCGCGCGTTGCCCCGATGGACGAAACGGTTGCCGCCGTCGTGCGCGCGGAATAGACCGGACTCCGATGTATCTTCCCGCTCGGCTCTGCGTTACACATTCGCAACATTTCCCGCGCATGCATTCGTGCGACGCAAGCCGCGCCGCGTGTCGGGGAATTCGCGCGCACATGGTCGTGGCCGGAGGTCGCGTGCGCGCCGCGCGCTGCACAGACAAAAGTGCCGAATCGAGACGACGCAACGCGCTTCGAAAGATGCACGCGGTTCGATGCGTGACGGGCGTCCGACCTGCGTTCTCGATTCATCGGACGACGTCGTCAGACGGATCGCGCGATCGGCCGGCTGTTTATCGTTGTCGTGCCGGCTCGTCGATGAGACGCCCGTAGCAGTTGTGAAACATTCCGTAACGCACCGCGCATGTGCGGTGTGCGTCGCGCGAGCCGGCTGCGGCTGCGGGGGCGGCTGGTTTGAATATTGCTGGTGTGGAAGCGACGTGACGGACCGACGTGACGCTCGACACAGCGAGGAACGACTCATGACGTGACTGATCAGTGCAACGGGACGCCGGTAGTACGACGATTCGCGTGGCCGGGACCGCGCGGACAGGACGGCGCGCTTGCCTCGCAGCACGGTTACGTGCCGACCGCGCGAGTATGGGCAGTGCCGCCTGAATACATGCTTCGCGCCACGTGCAGGATCATCCGCGCGAAGTGGCTAAACGAGGATAACGATGAAGAAGATCTTGCTTGTGTTCGGGACTCGGCCGGAGGCCATCAAGATGGCGCCGCTGGTGCGTGCGCTGAAGGCGCAAGCGGAGGTCGACGCCCGGGTATGCGTGACCGCGCAGCATCGGGAAATGCTCGACCAGGTGCTGACGCTGTTCGACATCAAGCCCGACTACGATCTCAACCTGATGCGGCAAAGCCAGACGCTGACCGACGTGACGACCGGCATTCTTCAGGCGATCGGCATGGTCTTCGACGACCTGCGTCCGGACGTCGTGCTGGTGCACGGCGATACGACGACCACGCTGGCGGTCAGCCTGGCGGCGTTCTACCGCTATCTGCCGGTCGGGCACGTGGAGGCCGGGCTGCGCAGCGGCGACATCTGGTCGCCGTGGCCGGAGGAGCTGAATCGCCGCGTGACCGATGCGGTGTCGTCGTGGCACTTCGCGCCGACCGGGCAGGCGCGCGACAATCTGCTCAGCGAGGGCGTGCCGGGCAGCGGCGTCTCGCTGACCGGCAATACCGTGATCGATGCGTTGCACGAGGTCAAACGCATGCTGGACCGCACCTCTGCGTTGTCTGACAAGGTCGCCGCGTATTTTCCGTTTCTCGAACCGTCGCGGCGCGTCGTGCTGATCACGGGGCATCGCCGCGAGAGTTTCGGCGAACCGTTCCAGCATTTTTGCGAGGCGCTCTGTACGCTCGCGGGCCGCTATCGCGACGCGCAGTTCGTCTATCCGCTGCACATGAATCCGAACGTGCGGGAGCCGGCGCGAGCGCGGCTCGGCGGCGTGCCGAACATCTACCTGATCGAACCGCAGGAATACCTGTCGTTCGTATTCCTGATGTCCCGCGCGCATTTCATCATTACCGATTCGGGCGGCATTCAGGAAGAAGGGCCGGCGCTCGGCAAGCCGGTGCTCGTCACGCGCGAGACGACCGAGCGGCCCGAGGCGATCCAGGCCGGCACCGCACGGCTCGTCGGTACGGACCAGGAGCGGATCGTGTGGGAGGCGTCGCGCCTGTTCGACAGCGAAAGCGCCTACGAGGAAATGTCGCGCGCGAGCAATCCGTATGGCGACGGCCATGCGAGCGAGCGGATCGTTCACGCGCTGATGCGCACGCCGGGCGTGACCACGAAAACGACGAGTTTTTCGATGGGGGCAACGGAGATGCCGTTCAACGCGCTCACGCTGGGCTTGCAGGCGTTGCGCTCGCCGTGAGCCGGATCGCGCGATAGCGTACTTCCGTACCGTTCGTTGCCGTCGCGCGAGAATCCGGTTCGGCCGCCAGGCCGGCCGGATCCTCGCATTTGCGCGACCCCGAACGAATTTTCCCGCCGCGTTCTTCAAGACTGTCTTAGCGGACTGCTCCGTTCTCGGTGCGGCGCCGCGCATGGATACTTCCGCGGATACCCGCCCCGCATCGGCCGGAATGCACGGCAAAGTCCCGGTTTCAGATGCGGGGATCCGATGCATCCGATCCCCGGTCATCCGTCGCAACCCATGCCGCGCGAGTTCGGTCTCGACCCGGTCGGCTGGAAAGCGCCCGGCGGCGCAAAGCTGCCGCACATCGGTTAAAGTTGGAGCGCGGCTCAATCCCCATACGAATCCGCCTGCCCGGGCATGTCGAAGCCCTCCGGGCCGGACGTCGCGCGCGGGGGCAGCGGCGATCCCGGGCACCGTTTCTGGCAGCCCCGACAGGGTCGCGTCGCCTGAGTGACGGTTTGCGTGGGGCAGAATCGGGACCCGCGGGCGCCCGCTTTCGCTCGGAGTCGAACACCCGGTCGTCATCGGCACCGATAGCCCGTCGGCCGCTGGTGCTGCCGGCGAAGCAGTCCGCCAGGCGGTGCCGGGCCGGCACCGTTCGAATCCCCACACGGCACCCGTGGTGCGACGCGGGCGCCTCGACCAGGAGGTGAACGATGATCACGCTGACCGTCAACGGTAGCGAGCAACACTTCGACGGCAATCCCGACATGCCGTTGCTCTGGTATCTGCGCGACGTGCTCGGCCACACCGGCACCAAGTTCGGCTGCGGGATGGCGCTGTGCGGCGCGTGTACCGTTCATCTCGACGGCGTCGCGATCCGGTCGTGCATCACGCCCGTTGCGGCGGCTTCCGGCAAGCGCGTGACGACGATCGAGGGACTGTCGACCGACCTGACCCACCCGCTGCAGCAGGCATGGCAGGAACTGAACGTCGCGCAATGCGGCTACTGCCAGTCCGGGCAGATCATGCAGGCCGCATCGCTGCTGAAGGCGAATCCCCATCCGACCGATGCCGACATCGACGATGCGATGTCCGGCAACATCTGCCGCTGCGGCACCTACACGCGCATTCGCGCGGCGATCCGCCTGGCCGTGCGCCGCGGAGGTGCCGCATGAGCGCGCCCGAACTCTCCGTCCACAACGAAAGCCGCCGCGCGCTGCTGCTGGGCTTCGCGTCCGGCGGGCTGCTGCTCGCGTTCGGCGTGCCGTCGCTCGCGCAGGCCGCGGCACCGGTGCAGCCGCCCGTCAGCACGAACCCGCAATACGGCGGCGCCGGGATGCCGCACGGGCTGCGCGACGATCCGCACCTGTTCGTCGCGATCGCCCCGGACGGCACCGTGACCGTCACCTGCATCCGCTCCGAGATGGGACAGGGCGTGCGCACGAGCGTCGCACTCGTGGTCGCCGACGAGCTGGGTGCCGACTGGGCGCGCGTGAAGGTCGCGCAGGCCGTCGGCGACGAGCCGCGCTACGGCAACCAGAACACCGACGGCTCGCGCAGCCTGCGCCAGAGTTTCGCCGCGCTGCGTCGGGCAGGGGCCGCCGCGCGCACGATGCTCGAGCAGGCGGCCGCGACCGAGTGGGGCGTCGATGTGGGCCAGGTCAAGGCATCGGTGCACGAGGTCGTCGACACGAAGGGCGGGCGCAAGCTCGGTTTCGGCGAACTCGCCGCGAAAGCGGCCGCGTTGCCGGTGCCCGACACGAAGACGCTCGCGTTGAAGGCACCGGCCGAATTCCGCTATATCGGCAAGGGCAAGACCGCGCTGATCGACGGGCGCGACATCGTCGGCGGCCGTGCGCACTACGGGATCGACACGCGGCTCGACGGCATGCTGTATGCGGTCGTTGCGCGGCCGCCGGCCTACGGCGACACGGTCGCGTCATTCGATGCGTCGGCGGCCGAGAAACTGCCGGGCGTCGTCAAGGTCGTGCAGCTTGCGTCGGCGCCGCTGCCGTCCGGCTTCCAGCCGCTCGGCGGCGTGGCCGTCGTCGCACGCGACACGTGGACGGCCATCCAGGCGCGCGCGCAACTGAAGATCGACTGGAAGCGCGGGCCCCACGCGGGCTACGACTCGGCCGACTATCGCAAGGCGCTCGAGGCGGCCGCCGCGCAGCCGGGCGACGTGATCCGCAACGACGGCGATGCGGCCGCGGCGCTCGCCGGCGCCGCGAAACGCGTCCGTGCGACGTACTACATCCCGCATCTCGCCCACGCGACGATGGAGCCGCCCGCGGCCGTCGCGCGCGTGGCCGACGGCCGCTGCGAGGTGTGGACCTGCACGCAGGCGCCCCAGACCACCCGCGACGAGGTCGCGAAGGCGCTCGCGCTGCCGACCGAGCGCGTGACGGTCAACGTGACGCTGCTCGGCGGCGGATTCGGCCGCAAGTCGAAACCCGATTACGTGGTGGAAGCCGCGCTGCTGTCGAAGGCGGTCGGCGCGCCCGTGAAGCTGACGTTCACGCGCGAGGACGACATCGCGCACGACTATTTCCACGCGGTGTCGCTCGAGGCGTTCGACGGCGGGATCGACGCGTCGGGGAAGGTGGTCGCGTGGCAGCATCGCACGGTCGCGCCGTCGATCCAGTCGACCTTCAAGCCGGACATCGTGCACGAGCAGCCGGGCGAACTGGCTCAGGGGATCGCGGACCTGCCGTTCGCGATCCCGAACGTGCGGATCGAGAATCCGGTTGCCGAAGGGCACACGCGGATCGGTTGGTTTCGCTCGGTCTACAACATCCCGCATGCGTTCGGCATCCAGAGCTTCGTGTCGGAGCTCGCGCACGCGGCCGGCCGCGACCCGAAGGATTTCCTGCTCGCGCTGATCGGGCCCGCGCGGCGCTTCGAGCCGCACATCACGGTGAAGAACGTGAACTACGGCGAGGATCCCGCGCTGTACCCGGTCGATACGGGGCGGCTGCGGCGCGTGGTCGAGACGGTCGCGCGCGAAGCCGGCTGGGGGCGCAAGCTGCCGAAGGGGCACGGGCTCGGGATCGCCGCGCATCGCAGTTTCGTGTCGTACACGGCGGCGGTCTGCGAGGTGCAGGTCGGCGCGGACGGCAGGATCACGGTGCCGCGCGTCGACATCGCGATCGACTGCGGGCCTCAGGTCAATCCGGAGCGCGTGCGCTCGCAGCTCGAGGGGGCGGTGGTGATGGGGCTCGGCATCGCGCTGCATGGCGAGATCACGTTCAAGGACGGCCATCCGGAACAGAGCAACTTCAACGGCTTCCAGTTGCTGAGAATGAACGAGGCGCCGCGCGAGATCCGCGTGCATCTCGTCGCGCCGGACGACTTCACGGCACCGCTCGGCGGCGTCGGCGAGCCGGGCCTGCCGCCCGTCGCACCGGCGCTGACCAACGCGATCTTCGCGGCGACCGGCACGCGCATCCGCAGCCTGCCGATTGCCGATCAGCTCGCGAAGCCGCAGGCGGGTTGACGCACAATCCCTCCGACGCCGGGCCGCTTCGCGCGGCCCGGTTCGCATCGATCCCTGAACAAGGAGTGTGACGTGGCCTCATCCGATGTCAGTGTGCAGCAGGCGGTTTCTCCCGCCGAATGGGATGCGCGAGTCAACCTGGCGGCGGCCTATCGCCTGACCGCGCTGTTCGGCTGGGACGATCTCGTGTTCACCCATATCTCGGCGCGTGTGCCCGGCCCGGAACATCATGTCCTGATCAACCCGTACGGGATGATGTTCGACGAGATCACGGCGTCGTCGCTGGTCAAGATCGATCTCGACGGTCGCAAGGTGTCCGAATCGCCGTACGAGATCAACCCGGCCGGCTTCACGATTCACAGCGCGGTGCATGCGGCCCGTGACGACGCGCTGTGCGTGATGCACACGCACTCGATCAACGGCGTTGCCGTATCGGCGCAGGAAGCCGGCTTGCTGCCGCTGTCGCAGCAGTCGCTCGGCGTGCTGGCGTCGCTCGGGTATCACGATTACGAAGGCATTGCGCTCGACGAGGGCGAGAAGGCGCGCCTCGTGCGGGACCTCGGCGGCAACACGAACCTGATGCTGCGCAATCATGGGCTCTTGACGGTCGGCGCGACGCCGGCCGACGCGTTCGTCGCGATGTACTTCTTCGAGGCCGCGTGCATGATCCAGGTCCGCGCGCAGGCCGGCGGCGCGGCGCTGCGGCCGATCGCGCAACCGATTCTCGACGGTATCAGGCAGCAGATCGCCGCGGTCACGCGCGGGATGGGCGCCGGGGCGCTCGTCTGGCCGGGATTGCTGCGCCGGCTCGATCGACTTAATCCCGGGTACGCGGACTAGCTCGCCCGTCGTTGTCGTTTGCGAACGATCGTGCTAAATTCCTGCCAGCAACTTGCGGTCACGAACCCTTCATTCGGCTGACGAAGCCGGCGCCCGGGAGGCAGCACGATGAGCCTGTTGATGTCGCGACGCGATCTCGCGTTCTTGCTGTACGACTGGCTCGACGCCGAAGCGCTCGCCGCGCTGCCGCGCTTCGCGGAGCACAGTCGCGAGACCTTCGACGCGGTGCTCGACACCAGCGAGCGGATCGCCGAGAACCTGTTCGCACCGCATGCGGCGCGCGGCGATCGCGAGGAACCGCATTTCGACGGCGAGCGCGTGACGCTGATCCCCGAGGTCGAGCCGGCCGTGCGCGCGTTCGCGGACGCCGGGCTGATCGCCGCAGGCCATGACGACGCGCTCGGCGGCATGCGGTTGCCGAAGCTGGTCGAAGCCGCATCGTTCCTGTTCTTCCAGGCCGCGAACATCGCGACGGCCGCCTATCCGTTCCTGACCGTCGCCAACGCGAACCTGCTCGTCGCGCACGGCAGCCCCGCGCAGATCGACGCGTTCGCGCGCCCGGAACTGGAAGGGCGCTTCCTCGGCACGATGTGCCTGTCCGAACCGCAAGCCGGCTCGTCGTTGTCCGACATCGCGACGCGGGCGGATTTCGAGGGCGACTCGCCGCTCGGCTCGCGCTACCGGCTGACCGGCAACAAGATGTGGATCTCCGGCGGCGAACACGAGCTGGCGGAGAACATCGTGCACCTCGTGCTCGCGAAGATTCCCGACGAACACGGCCGGCTGCAGCCCGGCACGCGCGGCATCTCGCTGTTCATCGTGCCGAAGTACCTGCCGGACGCCGACGGCCGTGCGCGGGGCGAGCACAACGACGTCGTGCTCGCCGGGCTGAACCACAAGATGGGCTATCGCGGCACGACCAACTGCCTGCTGAATTTCGGCGAAGGCACGCGCTATCGTCCGGAAGGGCGTGCGGGCGCGATCGGCTACCTGGTCGGCAAGCCGAACCATGGCCTCGCCTACATGTTCCACATGATGAACGAGGCGCGCATCGGCGTCGGCGCGGGTGCGGTGGCGCTCGGCTATACCGGTTATCTGCGCGCGCTCGACTATGCGCGCAACCGGCCGCAGGGGCGTCCGCTCGGGCCGGCCGGCAAGGACGCGGTCGCGCCGCAGGCGCCAATCGTCGAGCATCCGGACGTGCGGCGCATGCTGCTCGCGCAGAAGGCCTATGTCGAAGGCGGTCTCGCGCTGATCCTGTACTGCGCGAAGCTGGTCGATGAAGCACGCGCGCACGGCGACGCGGACGCGCGCGCCCAGGCCGCGGGCCTGCTCGACATCCTCACGCCGATCGCGAAAAGCTGGCCGTCGCAGTGGTGTCTCGCCGCGAACGACCTCGCGATCCAGGTGCACGGCGGCTACGGCTACACGCGCGACTACGCGGTCGAGCGGCTCTACCGGGACAACCGGCTGAATCCGATTCACGAAGGCACGCACGGGATCCAGGCGCTCGACCTGCTGGGCCGCAAGGTCGCGCAGGACGACGGCGCGCTGCTGCATGCGCTCGATGCGCGGATCGGCGCGACGGTCGAGCGCGCGCGAGCGCTGGATGCCGGCACGCGCGAGCAGGCCGATGCGCTGGCGCGGCGCTGGACGCGACTGTGCGACGTCACGCGGCAGCTCGGCGCGATCGGCGATCCGCGGACACGGCTGGCGAACGCGAGCGTCTATCTCGAAGCGTTCGGCCACCTCGTCGTCGCATGGCTGTGGCTCGACGTGACGCTTGCCGCGCACGGGCACGACGGCGATTTCCACGACGGCAAGCGTGCGGCGGCCCGATACTTTTTCCGCTGGGAGTTGCCGAAGGTGGATGCGCAGCTCGATCTGCTGTCGAGCGTCGACACGACGACGCTCGACATGCGGGACACGTGGTTCTGAACGTTGCGTCACCGACATTCCGGCATGCGGACGATATCGCGGGGGCGGGTGCTGCCGGCCGTCGCCGGTTCGTCGCAAGCCGGCCGGGCGGGAGCATTCCGCCGACCGTACCGATGCGCGGCCGCGCCGCGCAAGGAGTGAGAAGCGCATGAAAGCCCTGTTGTGTACCGCATTCGGCCCGATCGACAGTTTGCGTATCGAGGACGTCGCGATTCCCGAACCGGCCGCCGGCCAGGTGCGGATCCAGGTGAAGGCGGCGTCGCTCAATTTTCCCGACGCGTTGATCGTCCAGGGCTTGTATCAGGTGAAGCCGGCGCTGCCGTTCTCGCCGGGCGCCGAGTTTGCCGGCGTGATCGACGCGGTCGGCGACGGCGTGAGCGCGTATCGGCCGGGCGATTCGGTGGTGGCGTTCACCGGGCATGGCGGGTTCGCGGAGCAGTGCGTGGCCGACGTGCACCAGATCGCCGCGCTGCCGCCGGGCATGGCGTTCGAGCAGGGGGCGGCGCTCGTGCTCGCCTACGGCACGTCGCTGCACGCGTTGCAGCAGCGCGCGCGGCTCCAGGCGGGCGAGACGCTGCTCGTGCTGGGCGCGGCGGGCGGGGTCGGGCTCGCGGCGATCGAGATCGCGAAGGCGCTCGGCGCGCGCGTGATCGCGGCGGCGTCGAGCGCGGACAAGCTCGCGTTGTGCCGTGAAGCGGGGGCCGACGAGACGATCGACTATGCGACCGAAGACCTGCGTCGGCGCGTCGACGCATTGACCGGCGGGCGCGGTGCCGACGTCGTCTACGATCCGGTGGGCGGCGCGTACAGCGAAGCGGCGCTGCGCGCGACCGCCTGGCGCGGCCGGTTCCTCGTGGTCGGCTTCGCGGCCGGCGAGATTCCGAAGATCGCGCTGAACCTCGCGCTGCTCAAGGAGCGTGACATTCTCGGCGTGTTCTGGGGCGATGCGGTGCGCCGCGACCCGGCGCAGCATGTCGCGAACATGCGGCTGCTGGCCGAATGGTTCGCGGCCGGCAAGGTGCGGCCGGCGATCACCGAGCGCGTGTCGCTGGCCGGCGCGGCCGACGCGATCGCACGGATGGCGAACCGGCAGGTGAAGGGCAAGGTGGTGATCCTGCCCGGCGCGTGATCCTGATTCGCCGCGCGGTGATTCAACGTCGGCCGCGCGGCCGATTGCCTGCGGCAGCGGCGCCGCGTGAACCGCGGCAGGCTCATCGTTACCGCGCATGCGCTGCGCGAGTGCGATGCCGATCGGCGCCGAGACGAACGCCGCCCGTGTTTCGTCAGCGGATCAATCCTTCGGCAAGCGCAGCGTGTCGAGCGCGTCCTGCGAAAACTCGACCCAGAACCGCTCGTTCGCGATGCCGGCCTGCAGCACCAGATGCTGCAAGCGTTTCGCGCGCGAGTCGGCGCCTTCCGGAAAATCGCGCGCCTCGATCTTCAGGTACAGGTCGAGCTTCTCCTGGTGAAGCGCGATCCGCCGCCGGATTTCGTCCTCGAGGCCCGACGGGCCGAGCACCGCTTCCGCACGCAGGCGCACCATCAACGCTTCGCGCAGCGGCGTCGGATCTTCCTGTTCGGCGATCCAGCGTCGCAGTTCCTTCTTGCCGGCCGGCAGGATCCGATAGGCACGCTTGCGGCCACGGCCCGATTCGGCGGGCAGCGATTCGATCCAGCCCGTTTCCTCGAGGCGCCCCAGTTCGCGATAGATCTGCTGATGCGTCGCCTGCCAGAAATAACCGATCGAGCGATCGAAGCGGTCGGCAAGCTCGGACCCCGACCCGGGACGTTCGGCGAGCGCGGTGAGGAGGGCGTGAGGCAGGGACATGTCGGATCGGAGGAGGCCGCGGAATGAATCGCATCTTGCCATATCGGGGCCACAGTACAAGCCAGGGATCCCGTTTATGCAACATGTTGCATAAACGGATGCGGTGAACTACCATCTGTGCAACTTGTTGCATAAAAATGGAGGCGCCCCGATGACATCCCGTTATCCGCATTTGACGACCCCGCTCGACCTGGGCTTCACGTCGCTCAGGAACCGCGTGCTGATGGGGTCGATGCATGTGGGACTCGAGGAAGCGCCGAACGGTTTCGAGCGGATGGCGGCGTTCTACGCGGAGCGCGCGCGAGGCGAGGCCGGCCTGATCGTCACGGGCGGATTCGCACCGAACGAGCGCGGCCGTCCGGCGCCGGGCGGCGCGATGCTGACGACCGAGGCGGAAGCCGAACGCCATCGCGTCGTGACGCGCGCGGTGCATGCGGCGGGCGGCAAGATCGCGCTGCAGATCCTGCATTTCGGACGCTACGCGTATCACCCGGCGCTCGCGGCGCCCAGCGCGCTGAAGGCGCCGATCAACCCGTTCACGCCGCATGCGTTGAGCAGCGACGAAGTCGACGAGACGATCGCCGATTTCGTGCGTTGCGCGGCGCTCGCGCAGCATGCGGGCTACGACGGCGTCGAAATCATGGGGTCCGAAGGTTACCTGATCAACGAATTCATCGCCGCGCGCACGAACCATCGCGACGACGCATGGGGCGGCGCGTACGAGAACCGCATCCGTTTCGCGGTCGAGATCGTGCGGCGCGTGCGCGAGCGCGTCGGCACGAACTTCATCGTCATCTACCGGCTGTCGATGCTCGATCTCGTCGAAGGCGGCTCGACGCTCGACGAGGTGATCCGCCTCGCGCAAGCGATCGAGGTGGCCGGCGCGACGATCCTCAATACCGGCATCGGCTGGCACGAGGCGCGCATTCCGACCATCGCGACCAAGGTGCCGCGCGCCGCGTATGCGTGGGTGACGCGGCAGCTGATGGGCAAGGTCGGCATCCCGCTCGTCGCGACCAACCGGATCAACACGCCGGAAGTGGCCGAGCAACTGCTCGCCGACGGCTATTGCGACATGGTGTCGATGGCGCGGCCGTTCCTTGCCGATGCCGAATTCGTCCGCAAGGCGCGGGAAGGGCGCGCGGACGAAATCAACACGTGCATCGGCTGCAACCAGGCGTGCCTCGACCATACCTTCAGCGGCAGGATCACGTCCTGCCTCGTCAATCCGCGCGCCTGCCATGAAACCGAACTCGTGATCCGCCCCGCCGGGCAGCGCAAGCGGATCGCGGTGGTCGGCGCCGGGCCGGCGGGCCTCGGCTTCGCGGTCACGGCGGCCGAACGCGGTCACGCGGTGACGCTGTACGAAGCCGGCGCCGAGATCGGCGGTCAGTTCAACATCGCGAAGAAGGTGCCCGGCAAGGAAGAGTTCAACGAAACGCTGCGCTATTTCCGCCGGCAGATCGAACTGCGCGGCGTGACGCTGCACGTCAATACGCGCGCGACCGCCGAGATGCTGCTGCAGGGCGAATTCGACGAAGTGGTGATCGCGACCGGCATCGTGCCGCGCACGCCGCCGATCGACGGCGTCGGCCATCCGAAGGTGCTCGGTTATCTCGACGTGTTGCGCGACGGCAAGGTCGTCGGCCGCGACGTGGCGATTGTCGGCGCCGGCGGCATCGGCTTCGACGTCGCCGAATATCTCGTGCATCGCGGCGACGGTGAACGTGTCGACGCGGCGCGGTTCTTTGCCGAGTGGGGTGTCGACCGGACGTATGCGAACGCGGGCGGTCTCGGCCATGCGCGGCCCGAACCGGCGGCACGTCATGTCCACCTGCTGCAGCGCAAGGCGTCGAAGGTCGGCGACGGGCTCGGCAAGACCACCGGCTGGATTCATCGCACGGCGCTGAAGGCGCGCGGCGTCGGGATGTCGTCGGCGGTGACGTACCGGCGCATCGACGACGAGGGACTGCACGTGACGATCGACGGCGTCGAGCGGACGCTGCCGGTGGACAACGTGATCATCTGCGCGGGGCAGGAGCCGTTGCGCGAACTCGCCGTCCAGCTCGAGGCGGCCGGGTGCAAGGTTCATGTGATCGGCGGCGCGCACGAAGCCGCCGAGCTCGATGCGAAGCGCGCGATTCACCAGGGTACGACGCTGGCCGCGACGCTTTGACGCCGATTCGCTTTTCTTTCCGTTCGACGATTCAGGAGTCTACGAAGATGAATGCAACGACGCAGGTTCATCCCGCTGTCGCGAAGTCGCTCGACGCGTGGCACGTGATGGTCGAGAACAAGGACTTCGGGCCGCTGGAGTCGATCGTCCACCCGGATGCCGTGTTCCGTTCACCGATGGCGTTCAAGCCGTACGGGCCGGCGCCTGCGCTGTTGATCGCGCTGCGCACGGTGATCACGATCCTCGAGGATTTCGCGTATCACCGCCAGTTCGTCAGCGACGACGGCCGGAGCGTCGTGCTCGAGTTCAGCGCGCGCGTCGGCGACAAGGCGCTGAAGGGAATCGACATGATCCGCTTCGACGACGACGGCCGGATCGTCGAGTTCGAGGTGATGATCCGGCCGTTCAATGCGCTGCAGGCGCTCGGTGCGGAAATGGGCGCGCGGCTCGGGCAGCAGATGCCGACGTTCAAGATCGGCGGGTGAGCGCGGCGTGGCTGCCGCATGGTCCCGGCCCGCCGCCGCATGGCGTCGTTCGGTATTCGTGCGGGTTGTCTCGCCGGGGTTCGTTGGTGGGTTTGTCGCATGTGCGGGTCAGCACGCGGTCGAGCCGGGCAGGTTGCCGTCGAAGGCGTCCTGCAGCAGCGCGCGCAGGCCGTCGCGTTCGATCGGGCGAGGGTTCCAGTACGGATTGGCCGCCGCGAGGTCGGCCGCGCGATCGAGATCGGCCGCCTGCATGCCGATCGCCTTCAACGACACCGGCGCGCCGTTGTCGCGCGCCAGCGCGTAGAGGCCGCGCGCGGCGTCGTTGGTCCCGAGCGCGCGGGCGATCCGCTGCATCGCCTCGGGCGCGTACGCCGCGTTGTACGCGAGCGCATGCGGCAGCACGACCGTGTGGGTCGGTGCGTGCGGCAGGTTGAAGCTGCCGCCGAGCGTGTGGCAGAGCTTGTGGTGCAGCGCCATGCCGACGTTGCCGAGCACCATGCCGCACAGCCACGCGCCGTAGAGGGCATCGCCGCGCGCGGCGAGATCGGCGGGATCGCGCCGCACGCCCGGCAGGCCGCGCGCCAGCGCGCGAATGCCTTCCTCGGCGACGAGGCCCATCACCGGATTCGCGTTGTCCGCGTACAGGCCCTCCGCCGCGTGTGCGATCGCATTGAGGCCGCTCGTCACCGACAGCTCGACCGGCAGCGTCACGGTGAGCTCGGGATCGTAGATCACCGTCTTCGGCAGCACGCGTGCATCCGTGCCGGTGCGCTTGAGGCCGCCTTCGGTCAGGCCGTAGATCGGCGTCATTTCGCTGCCGGCGTACGTGGTCGGTATCGCAAGGATCGGCAGGCAGCTTTCGAGCGCGATCGCCTTGCCCAGGCCGATCGTCGAGCCGCCGCCGATCGCGATCGCGCAATCGGCGTCGCAGGATGTCGCGAACGCCTGCGCATCGCGGGCGATCTCGATCGGCACGTGCATCGTCGCGCGGTCGTACAGCCCGGCGGCACGTGCGCCGAGCCGGTCGACGATGCGTTGCGCGAGGTCGCGCTGCTCCGGCGTGCAGAGCACGATCGCGCGCTGCGCGCCGAGCTCCAGTACTTCGCGTTCGAGATGGTGCAGGCTGCCTGCGCCGAAGACGACGCGGGCCGGCCGCGCCTGATAGATGAAGTTCATGTCTTGCTCAGTCCGTCGCGTAGTCGACCTGATGGCGCGCAGTGCGCAGGCCGGTCAGTGCGTCGTATACGCGTGCGTGTTCGGGATGCGTCGCGTAGCCGTCGAGCGCTTCGCGCGATTCGAATTCGGCGACGAGAATCAGGTCGCATGCGTGGTCGGCCGCACCGAGGTCCGTGCCGACCTCGAGGTGCGTCATGCCCGGAATCCTGCCGCGCAGGCTCTCGAAAGCCGTCTTGACGCTGGCGCGCGCCGTCGCGCGCTCGTAGTCGGTTGCGCCCGCAACGTTCCACATGACGACGCGCCGGATCATGCGACCCGCTCCGCGGGATTCAGCACGAAGTCGTAGTCGAGCGTGTAGAACGGCGTGTCCATTCGCGACCCGTCGGGCGCGAGCCCGGGCGCATGCCGCACCCAGTCGGCGACGAGCGTCGAGCGCACGCCGAATACCGCGTCGGAGTCGAGATAGCGGTCGCCGTCGCGGAATACGTGCGTGATCAGCGTTTCGTAGCCGCGCGCTGCGATCATGAAGTGCAGGTGGGCGGGGCGCCAAGGGTGGCGGCCGAGCGCATCGAGCATCGCCCCGACGGGGCCGTCGTGCGGAATCGGATACGGCTCCGCGAGGATCGAGCGGAATGCGTAACGGCCGTCGGCGCCGCTGCGCAGCCGGCCGCGTGCGCGATGCGTGACGGACCCGTCGTCGGCCGGCTGCTGCACGTCGTAGTGGCCGTCTTCGTCGGCTTGCCAGACTTCCAGCGACGCGTTCGCGACGGGCGTGCCGTCGATGCTTCGCACCTGGCCGGACACGAAGCAGGGCGCGCCGCATGCGCCGTTCGCGATGTCGTCGAACATCGCGAACTCGGGGCTGCCGTCGACGTAGAACGGGCCGAACACGGTCGCCTCGGTGCAGCCGGCCGGCTTCGCATGGTTTTGCGCGGTGACGAGCGTGGACAACCCGAGCACGTCGGACAGCAGGATGAACTCCTGGCGCTTGTCGTCGGTGATGTGGCCGACGGCCGTCAGGAAGCCGATCGCGACTTGCCATTCGGCCTCGGTGAGTTTCGTTTCGCGGGCGAACGAATGCAGGTGCTGGACGAGGCTCGTCATCACCGTGCGCAGCCGCTCGTCGCGACAGCCGGCGAGCGACGCGATCACGGCCTGCGTGATGGTGTCTTCGTTGAGATTGCGCATAGGGGGTGTCTCCTGATGTCGTTCGATGGCGCGTTGACGTAACATTAATTCCTCCCAGAGGCGTAAAAAAGCGGGTTTGGAGGAGTTTTGTTCTCCGCCAGGTGGAAGAATCGAACGCATGGACAAGTGGACGCAGATCGAATTTTTCGTGCAGGTGGCCGAGCTGGGCAGCCTGACGAAGGCCGCCGAACGGCTCGGCATGTCGAGCGCGGCGGCGAGCCGCTGCCTGAATGCGCTGGAGGAGCGGCTGGGCGCGCGGCTCGTCGAGCGCACCACGCGCCGCCTGTGGTTGACCGACGCGGGGCACGAGTACCACCGCCGTTGCGTCGCGATCCTGACGGAGCTGTCGGAGGCCGATGCGGCCGTCAACGCAGCGAGCGTCAATCCGGCCGGCACGCTGCGCGTGACCGCGTCGGTGTCGTTCGCGTCGATCTATATCGCGCCCGCGCTGCCGGAGTTTCACCGGCGGTACCCGAACCTGAACGTGCAGATCGTCGCGGCGAACCGTTACCCGGATTTCATCGAGGCCGGCATCGACGTGGCGATCCGCACGCGCGAGCACGAAGCCGATTCGGGCATCACCGTGCGCAAGCTCGCCGAGACGCGGCGCGTGCTGGCCGCGTCGCCCGGGTATCTGGCGAAGCATGGCGCGCCGGCGACGCCCGACGCGCTGTGCGACCATCGGCTGCTGGTCTACAACCTCGCGAACGATCCATACGTGCTGCATTTCCGCCGTCGCGCGAAGACGCAGTCGGTCACGATCAAGAGCGTGCTCGATGCGAACGAGGGGCAGGTGATCCGCGCGGCGGCGCTCGCCGGGTTCGGCATCCTGATCCAGCCGCTCTACATCATCCACGACGATATCGTCGCGGGGAAGCTGGTGCCGGTGCTCACCGACTGGCAGCTGCCCGCGCTCACCGTCAACATCGCGTACCAGAGCCGCCGGCACCAGCCGGCGAAGATCCGCGTGTTCACCGAGTTCCTGATCGAGCGTTTCGAACGCCTCGGGCTCGCACGCAAGTGGAAGGAAGTCGGCCGCTGATCGCGGCCCGGCGTCGGGCGGGGTCGTGAAGTCCCGGCGCGAGTTCGCGGTGCGCAACCGGCCGCAGGGCGACACGCTGTGGGTGCGGTTCAGTTTTCCGCTGTAAGGGCACCGGGAAGGGCAGAAAGGCTGACAAATTCCTGACGGATCGAGTTGATATATTGTATCATCCGACGTTTTCGTCGCCGGTGGCCGGCGACGACATTCCACCCAGATCGATACGACGTGACGAAATCCGGAAACCATCTGGCGCGCGGGGAGCGGCACCATGCCGCGCAGCGCCGGAACGCGGGCGCCTGGCGCACACGCGCGGCGCGCGGCTGCACGACCCTGCTGGGCTGCGCGATGGCGACCTCCGGCGCGTTGGCCGCCGAAGCGGCCGCATCCGCACCGGACGAGCGGCATGTGCTGCCGGCGATCAACGTCAGCGCGCAACCCGTAGCAACCGACCCGCTGGCACAACCGCTCGAAACAGGCTCGCGGCTCGGGCTCGCGAGCCTCGATACGCCCGCGAGCGTCGAGACGGTCACGGCCGCCACGATCGACGCACGCGGCGATCGCACGGTGCTCGACGCGGTCACGCGCGCGGCCGGCTTCGCGAGCGCGATGGCGCCCGGCAACGGCGGCACCGCGTTGAGCGTGCGCGGTTTCAGCGGGCAGGAATCGGTGATGACGCTGCTCGACGGCGTGCGGCTGATGCCGGCGGCCGGCACGATCACGTTTCCGTTCGATACGTGGTCGGCCGAGCGCATCGAGGTGCTGCGCGGCCCCGCGTCGGTGCTGTACGGCGAGGGCGCGATCGGCGGCGTCGTGAACGTCGTGCCGAAGCGGCCGCAGCGCACGCGCGAGACGACGCTGCAGGCGGGCATCGGCCTCGACGGCGCGAAGCGCGTCGCGTTCGATACGACGGGTGCGCTCGGCGCGCGGCTGTCTTACCGCTTCTATGCGAGCGACGCGCGCGCGAACGGCCTCGCCGAGCGGGCCGATACGCATACGACGGCGCTCGGCGGCGCACTGAAGCTCGACGTGAGCCCGCGGCTCACGCTGACGCTCGACTACGACTACGGCCGCCAGATGCCGGCAACGTACTACGGCGTGCCGGCGCCGAACGGCGTGCTCGATCCGTCGCTGCGCAAGCTCAACTACACCGTCGGCGATGCGACGATTTCGTACTACGACCAGTGGACGCGCCTGTCGGCCAGTTACCGGCCCGCGGCCGGCGTGACGATCGACAACCAGCTCTACTACCTGACGTCGAACCGCCACTGGCGCAACGCCGAATCGTACGCGCTCGATCCCGCGGCGGGGCGCGTCACGCGCGGCGACTATCTCGACATCGGCCACCACCAGCGGCAGATCGGCGACCGCCTGAGCGCGCGCGTCGACGGCACGCTGTTCGGCCGTGCGAACCGCTTCGTCGTCGGCACGGAGTTCAGCCGGATCACGTTCAGCGGCATCAACAACTCGCCGTACGGGGGCGAATCGACGGTGCCCGTGCACGGCTTCGACCCCGGCATCTTCACGAGCCCCGATCCGATCGTGCCGCAATTCAGCACGCGGGCGCGGCAGGCCGCGGTGTTCGCCGAGAACCGGCTCGAAGTGCTGCCGCGGCTCGCTTGGCTGAGCGGCGTGCGCTACGACCACATCGCCTTCAGCCGCGAACAGGCGGCGACCGGCGCGGGCTTCGACAAGCGCTTCGCGAACGTCGGCTGGCGCACCGGTTTCGTGTTCGAAGTCGCCTCGACCCTCAGCGCGTATGCGCAATACACGACGGGCGCGGAGGGGCTCGGCTCGCTCGTGACGTTGTCCGCGTCACAGGCGAACTACCGGCTCGCGACCGGCGAGCAGTGGGAGGCCGGGCTCAAGCAGACGCTGCTCGACGGCCGCGCATACTGGACGTTCGCCGTGTACGACATCACGAAGCGCAACCTGCTCAGCAGCGATCCGTTCCATCCGGCGCTGCGCCGGCAGGTTGGCCGGCAATCGTCGCGCGGCATCGAGTTGACGGGCGGTGCGCGGCTGCCGCAGGGCTGGACGATCGACGCGAACGTCGCGCTGCTGCGCGCGCGTTACGACGAATTCAACCAGACTGACGGCGGCGCGACGGTATCGCGGGCCGGCAACGTGCCGTCCAACGTGCCGCAGCAGACCGCGAACCTGTGGCTTGGCTGGGCGTTCGCCGAACGCTGGCAGGCGAATGCAGGCGTGCGCTACGTCGGCGCGACCTACGGCGACGATGCGAACCGCCTGCAGGTGCCGTCGTACACGGTGTTCGATGCATCGTTGCGCTGGCAGCCGACGTCGCGCACCGAGCTCGCGCTGTATCTGCGCAATCTCGCGAACCGCACGTACGCGGTGACGACGTCGAACGGCGGCGAGCAATGGCTGCTCGGCCCGTCGCGCTCGGCGGAGCTCGTCGCGACGATGCGTTTCTAGTGCGGCGCGACATGCGTCCCGTCACCCACATGCTCGACATCGAACGTGTGAGCTGGTCTCCCGGCGGCGCGATCGACGTGCTCGATTCGGTGACGCTGACGGTCGCCGAAGGCGAATTCGTCGGGCTGGTCGGCCCGAACGGCAGCGGCAAGACGAGCCTGCTGCGCTGCATATTCCGTTACGCGCGGCCCGATGCGGGCCGCGTTGCGCTCGAGGCGCAGGACGTCTGGCGCATGCGGCCGCGCGCGGTCGCGCAGCGCATCGCGGTGCTGCAGCAGGAGACGCCGGACGATTTCGGGCTGACGGTCGACGAATTGGTCGGCATGGGCCGCGCGCCGCACCAGCGGGCGTTCGACGCGGAGTCGGCCAACGATCGCCGGATCGTCGCATCCGCGCTCCGCGACGTCGGCCTCGTCGCGCGCCGCGCGCAACGCTTCGCCTCGCTGTCGGGCGGCGAGAAGCAGCGTGCGCTGCTGGCCCGCGCGCTCGCGCAGCAGCCCGAATTGCTGCTGCTCGACGAACCGACCAACCATCTCGACTTGCGTCACCAGCTCGAACTGCTCGCACGCGTGCGCCGCCTCGGCATCGCGACGCTCGCGACGATTCACGACCTCAATCTCGCGGCCGCGTACTGCGACCGGCTCCACGTGCTCGCGCATGGCCGGGTCGTCGCGTCGGGCACGCCGGGCGACGTGCTGACCGATGCGCTGCTGCGCGACGTGTTCGGCGTCGCCGCGCTCGTCGATCGGCATCCTGTATCGGGCCGGCCGCGCATCACGCCGCTTCATCCGGAATGACCGCCATGCCGTTTCCTTTGTCCTCCGTCGCACGCCGGCTGGTTGCCGCCGCCGCGCTCGGCTGCGCCGCCGCTCACGCGGGCGCCTATCCCGTCACCGTGCGCAGTTGCGAGCGCGACGTGACGTTCGAGCGTGCCCCGACGCGCGCGGTCAGCAACGACGTCAACCTGACCGAGATGATGCTCGTGCTCGGCCTGAAGGACCGGCTCGTCGGTTATACGGGCATCGGCGGCTGGAAGACGGGCACCGCCCGCGTGCGCGACGCGTTGCGCGGCGTGCCCGAGCTGGCGAGCCAGTATCCGTCGCTCGAGGTGCTGGCCGCCGCGCGCGCCGACTTCTATCTTGCGGGCTGGAACTACGGGATGCATGTCGGCGGCGCCGTGACGCCCGCGACGCTCGCACCGTTCGGCATTCGCACCTACGAACTGACCGAGTCGTGCTCGCACGTGATGAAGCAATCGGCCGCGTCGTTCGAGGACGTGTTCCGCGACCTGAACAATCTCGGCCGGATCTTCGGCGTCGACGCGCGTGCCGCGCAAGTCGTCGCCGCGATGCGTGCGCGTCTCGCGGCGGTGGCGCGCACGCTCGGGAAGCCGGCGCCGCTGCGCGTGTTCGTCTACGACAGCGGGACCGACAAGCCGATGACGGCGGGCGGGCTCGCGATGCCGACCGCGTTGCTGGCGGCGGCCGGTGCGCGCAACGTGATGGACGACCTGCCGCGCAGCTGGACGCAGGTGAGCTGGGAGAGTGTGGTCGCGCGCGATCCGCAGGCGATCGTGATCGTCGACTACTCGGCGGTGACGGCCGCGCAGAAGCAGCAGTTCCTGCTGAGCCAGCCGGCGCTCGCGCGCGTGGCGGCGATCCGCGACCGGCGCTTCGTCGTGATTCCGTACGATGCGGCGACACCGGGCCCCGAGAACGTCGCGGCCGTCGAGACGCTGGCGCGTGCGCTGTATCCGGCCGCGTTCGCCGGGCCGGCGCGATGAGCATGCGCGTCGTGCTGCCGGCGCTGGCCGTGCTGCTGATCGTGTCGATCGTCGTGTCGGCCGCGTTCGGTCCGGCGCCGATCGCGATGGCGGCCGCGGTGCGGATCGTGGCCGCGCACCTCGCCTTGGCGTTCGGCGAGACTGGCGCGTTCGCGGCGAGCGCGGGCGACGACAGCATCGTGTGGCTGATCCGGATGCCGCGCGCGCTGCTGGCCGCGACCGTCGGGGCGACGCTGGCGGCGGTCGGCGTCGCGTTGCAGGCGGCGACCGCGAATCGTCTGGCCGATCCGCATCTGCTCGGCGTGAGCGCGGGCGCGATGCTCGGCGCCGTCGCGGTCACGGTGGTCGCCGGTGCGGCGTTCGGCCCGTTCACGTTGTCGGCCGCGGCGTTCGCGGGCGCGCTCGCGGCAACCGCATGCGTCGTCGCGCTCGCGCACCGGGCCGGCCGGCTCGAATCGGACCGGCTGTTGCTCGCGGGCGTGTCGGTGTCGTTCATGATGGCCGCATTCGGCAATCTGCTGCTGTATCTCGGCGACCAGCGCGCCGCATCGTCGGTGCTGTTCTGGATGCTCGGCGGCGTGGGGCTCGCACGCTGGGACCTGTTGCCGGTGCCGGCCGTGTGTGCGGTGCTTGCCGGCGGCGCGCTGTACGCGCGACGGCGCGAACTGAACGCGCTGATGTCGGGGGATGTCGCCGCGGCGTCGCTCGGCGTGCCGAGCGCGCGGATGCGGCGCGAGGTGTTCGTCGTCGCGTCGTTCGCGACGGGCGCGATGGTCGCGGTGAGCGGTGCGATCGGCTTCGTCGGGCTCGTCACGCCGCATCTGTGCCGGCGCGTCGTCGGCGCCGAGCACGGTCGGCTGCTGCCGGTCGCCGCGCTGACGGGCGCGATCCTGCTCGTGTGGGCCGACGTCGCGGCCCGCACGCTGGCCGCGCCGGAGGATTTGCCGATCGGCATCGTGACGGCGCTGTTCGGCAGCCTGTTCTTCGTCGCGCTGCTGCGCCGCCGCTGAGCGGCGAGCAATCGGATCCGGTCGGGCGGCGGCCCGCCGTGCCTGTCATCGCGACGGCGTGGCCGTGCGCTTGACGTCGCCGGGCGTGTCGGCGCGTGTATCGGTGCCCGTCATGTCGAAAAGTCTGTCCGGCAGTGTCAGCGCGGGCAGCGTGATCACGAAGCGTGCGCCGCCGAGCGGCGAATCCTCGAGCCGCACGTCGCCGCCGTGCACCTGCGCGACGCGCCGCACGATCGCGAGCCCGAGCCCGAAACCGCCGGTCTGCCGGTCGCGGCTGGAGTCGAGCCGCTGGAACGGTTCGAACACGCGCGCGCGTTCGGCGACCGGAATGCCGGGGCCGTCGTCGTCGACGCTGAGCACGAGTGCGCCGCTCGCGTCGCCGGCCGCGGCCAGCAGGACCTTGCGCGACGCATAACGCGCGCCGTTGCGGATCAGGTTCAGCAGCGCGCGGGCGACGAGCTTCGGATCGCACACGTGAGTCGCGGGCGCACCGAACGCCGATACGTCGAGCGTGATCCCGCGATCGGCGACGTCGTTCGCTACGTTGCCGGCGACGCTGTCGATCAGCGCGTCGACGACGATCTCCATCGGCGCGAGTTCGCTCGCCCCCTGTTCGAGGCGGCCGATCGTCAGCAGCTCGGTGACGAGCTCGTCGAGTTCGCGCACGTCGCGCCGCAGCGCATCGCGGCGCTCGCGCATCCGTCCGGTCTCGTCGGGTTCGGCGAGCAGGGCGAGCCCGAATTCGAGCCGCGCGAGCGGCGTCTTCAGTTCATGCGAGATGCCATGCATCATTTCGCGCTGCTGCTTGATCGACGCCTCGATGCGCTCGGCCATGTCGTTGAACTGCCGCGACAGCTCGTAGATGTTCGACTTCTTGCCCGCCAGCTTCACGCGCGTCGACAGCTTGCCGGCGCCGAACGCGCGCGCGGCATCCTGCAGCCGCCGAATGTCGCGCCAGTGATAGTGAATCCACAGCACGACCGCAAACAGCGCCGCGAGCGCGAGCAGCAGGTACGCATAGATCCGGATGTCGAGATCCGGCGGCTCGATCGGGCGCGCATGCAGCACCGAGCCATCCGCGAGCGGCATGTAGTAATCCTTGCCGTTGTAGCTGATCGCGATCCTGCCGGCATCGAGATCGCGCAGCGGTGCGCCGCTCAGTTGCGCGCGCGCGTCGGCCATCGACATGAAGCCGAACCCTTCGTTGCCGTGCAGCGCGAGTTCGCGCAGTGCAAGCTCGCGCTGCGCGCCCGGATGGCGCTCGAGGTAGTCGTTCAGCACGAACGAATAGGTCGTCAGCGAATCGCGCTGCGCCTGCGCGACGCGCTCGTAGAAGATCCGGTCGAACGCCAGCTGGATGAACATGATCGACGCGGCGACGCACACGATCACGATGAGGTACAGCCTGATCAACGGGCGCAGCATTTATTCGTCCCACGCGGAAGGGCTGAACAGATAACCGCGACCCCAGATCGTCTTGATCTTGTGCGGCTCCGACGACGCATCCTCGAAGCGGCGGCGCAGCTTCGAGATACCCGAGTCGACCGAGCGGTCGAGCCCGTCGAATTCGATCCCGCGCAACTGCTTCAGGATGTCGTCGCGGCTCAGCACGGTGCCGGCCGCGCGCGCGAGGATCAGCAGCAGGTTGAATTCGGCCGTCTTCAGGTCGACCGGCTCGCCGCGCCACGTGACGGTGCGGTTCGGCGGCGAGATCGTCAGTTCGCCGAACACGAGCGCCTCCGGCGCGGCGACGGGCGCTTCGGCCGCGGCCGTTTGCGCGCGGCGCAGCAGCGCACGGGCGCGCGCGACGAGCACGCGCGGCTCGATCGGCTTCGTCACGTAGTCGTCGGCGCCGGTCTCGAGGCCCGCAATCTGGTCGTAGACGTCGGCGCGCGCGGTCAGGATCAGCACGGGGACGTTGGTGAACGCGCGGATGCGCCGGCAGACTTCCATCCCGTCGAGGTTCGGCAGCATCAGGTCGAGGATCACGAGGGCCGGCTGGTGCTCGCGCACGGCCGCGACGGCAAGGTCGCCGCGCCGCACGACCGTCACCGCGAATTCGTAGCCGTCGAGGTATTCGCGGACGAGCTGCGCGAGACGGTCGTCGTCCTCGATCAGCAGCACACGGTATTTGAGCGGGTCTTCGTTCATGGTCTCCTCGGGATGCGCGCGCCATCTCGCACCCGGCAGGCTGATGGGCGGCGCGGCACGCGAATTCTATCCGGCGTACGGGAGGGCGGGGGAGCGGGGCGACAATCTCGAACAATCGAACACAATTGAGCACAGATTCTCCGCACATTCAGGACAGTCGCGGCGCAAGGCCGCACCTAGACTTCGGGCTCCGTCACTCTGATCTCAATATTGTGCGCCCCCTACTCCGCCGCTATCGTTATTGCATGCCGCTCGCCGGCCTGACCCTCGCCGCCGCCGCCCACGCGGAAAACCAGTATTCGCTGTCGCTCGGCGGCGGCTTCGCGCCACGCTACGCGGGCAGCAACCAGTATCGCGGCGTCGTCGCACCGTCGTTCTCCGCGACGTTCGGCAACGGCTTCTTCATCGACAGCACCGAGGGCGCGGGCTACAAGCTGAACCTGCCGCACGGCGTGTTCGTGTCGGCGGCCGTGAGCTACGACGCGGGCCGCGCGGACGAGAACCGCTTCGACCTGCCGGGCTCCGACTACCTGAAGGGCATGGGCCGGATTCCGGGCTCGGTGCTCGTCGGCGTGCGCGCGGGCGTGACGCTCTTCGATGCGGCCGAACTGAGCGTCGCGATCGATACACCGGTGACGCACACGTCGCGCGGCGTGTCGGGGCACGTGGATCTCGCGGTGCCGGTGCTCAAGACGTCGCAGCACGAGATCATCGTGACGGGCACCGTGCACGCGGGCTCGGGACGTTACATGCAGACGTTCTACGGCGTGACCGATGCCCAGTCGATGACGAGCCGGTTCCGGCCGTATTCGACGAGCGGCGGGATCGACAGCGCGTCGATGGCGCTCGCGTGGAACTGGACGCTGTCGCGGCACTGGTCGGTGCTCGCGACCGGCGGCGTGACGCGGCTGCTCGGCCGCTACGGCGACAGCCCGATCGTCCAGTCGCGCAGCAATTACTACGGGCTGGCGGGCGTGACCTACACGTTCTGATCGGGCCGGCGCGACATGCGCGACCGGGCGCGCATCCCGGATGCGCGCGCCTTCGCGCCGGTCAGCGTGCGGTAACATGCAGGCGGCTTCGGCACCGGGCCGAAGCCGCCGAAGCCGCGATACCGGCGCGCCGCATCGGCGCGGCCGGTTGGGCGCGGGACCGGTCAAGCATGCAACGCCCGGCCGGCGACGAACGCCGCTCATGTTTCGCCGGGCGCGAAAGGGAGAAACCGATGAAGAAGACGATCGCGATGATGACGGCGCTGGTTGCGGGCGCAACGTTTGCGGGATGTGCGGACATGAACACGAAGGTCTCGAGCGCAAGCGGCGCGCCGGCCGGTGCGCCGCAGGCATGCAAGGCGGACGCGGGGCAGGACGACGCGCTGGTCGGCAAGACCGAGGCCGATGCGGCGGCGCAACTGGACGGCTGCCTGTGGCGCGTGCTCGAGCGCGACGGCAAGTCGCTGCCGGGTACGATGGATTACCGGCAGGAGCGCCGCAATCTCGGCATTCACGACGGGAAAGTGATCTGGGTCCGGCGCGGGTGATGTGACGGCGCCGGCGTGACGCGCTACCCGTGCGATCGGGGGCGCGTCACTTCGAGATGTACCACAGCGCATCCGTACTGACGCGCGAAGGCTGGGCGGCCGGTGCCTGGGCCGGCGCGGGCGGCGGCGTGTTCGACGTGATGGCCGTCGGCAGCGTGGCGGGAAGGTTCGCCGTCGATGGCGAGGCGGCCGTCGATCCCGACGTCGACGGCGTATCCAGATACCACAGCGCATCGGCCGAAGCCGTGCGTTTCGACGCCGTTCCCGCTGCCGGATTCGTGGCGGTACCGGCGGACTTCTTCGAAGCGGCGGCCGCGCCCGCCGTACCGGCCTGCGCGGTCATGGCCGCGCTCCCGGCTGCCCCACGCTGCGCACGCGCCTCGAACGGCCCGAGCTGGAAGATTAACGTTTGCGCGGGACGGGTCAGGACGGCATACGGAAACTGCAGCTCCCACGACATCAGCACGCGCCCGCTCGACGTCTCGGTGAAGATCGCCGGCACGTGCTTCATGTCGCTGAACTGCACGTAGATCCGCGCGCCGTCGTCGAATACCTGGGTCGGCTTGGCCTGGTCCGCGCCCGTGACCGTCCAGCCGAAGTTGTACGTGCCGGCCGGGCCGGCGGGGCCGCCCTGCGGCGACGGAGGCGGTGGAGCCGGCGAGACCGTGCGCGGGCGCGTGACCGGCGGCGCCGACACGCTCAGGCTCGCGAACGGGTTGTACGCCTGTGCCTGTTGCGGCGGCGTGAAGGAGGGGGGCAGGATAGGCATGGGGGTATCCGGCGAATCCGGCATGGTTCGGATTGCATCATAGACCTTGCGCGCATACGCGAGGCGCTTGTCGGGCGACGCGGAGTTGTACGCGCCGATCGCGTTCCAGTTGGGGCCGAGCTGGCGGATGTTCTGCGACAGGATCCACGCGCCGACATACGCGTTCGTGCACGCATCGAACAGGCTTTCCCGCGTGATGCCCTCGCGCGCGAGCGTCGGCAGCCACGTGCTGTTGATCTGCATCAGCCCGATGTCGACCGTGCCGTTCGTATTGGTGTTGACGGCGTTCGGATTCATTCCCGATTCGACCTGCGCGATGCCGCGCATCAGGCTGACGCTCACGTGCTGGAACGCGGCCGCATCGTCGAGGCAATCGGCCTGCGCGACACCCTGCACCGCGCACGACAGCGCGATCGTCGAGGCGATTTTCAGCGTTTCGCGGCTGATCGGACGGATGGTATGACGCGGCATGGCAGGTTGGGGCGGAATCCGGGCGCCCGGTGCAAGGAAATGACGTGAGACGCGAAGTGTGCCATAGCGGGCGGGCAAATGGCTCGCGTCAAACTTTCCTTTGCATTTGCGCACGCGTTCGCCACGCATTTTTATCGCGTCGGATCACGCGGCGCGACGACATCCGACCGGTAAAAATGGCCGGATTTTCGGTGAATGCCGGTGCGACGGCGGCGATCGAAACCTGACGCACGACGTCAGCCGTCTCGTGTGCGCCGTATCGAATTGCGTGAAAGGATTTCACCGGGCCATCCCTGTCCGGCTCGAATTCGAACAAAAGCGGAAAAACAACGGCGGCCGAAGCCGCCGTTCACGTCCCGCGGCTTCGACCGGCCGCATCGCGTGCGACCGGTCGCTTCCCATCAGAAGCGGTGACGCAGGCCGAGGTTGACCATCGTCTGCGAGCTGGTGCCCGCATAGCCGTAGGAACCGATCGACGCCTGCGCGGCCATCGAGCCGCCCTGGCCGTCGCCGGTCTGGCCGCTCGCATGCTGGTAGGCGGCGGTCAGGTAGACGTCGGTGCGCTTCGACAGGTTGTAGTCGGCGCCGGCCGATACCTGGTGATAGGTGGCCGACGTGTCGCCGCCCGAGCGCGTGTAGCTGTAGCCGACGCCGACGAGCAGCGCGTTCGTCGCCTGGTAGTTCACGAAGCCTTGCCCGGTGTTGTAGTGCTCGTTCGAGCCGAACACCGAGCTGGCGTCGCGGCGGTATTGCGCGTTGCTGTAGCCGAGGCCGAACGTGAAGGGCCCGGCGACGTACTGGCCCGCGATACGCGCGATGCCGAGCGAGTGGGCGCTCGCGTAGCCGCTGTTGATCGGGCCGTCGAAGGTGCCGTCCGACGAGCTGGTCCAGCCGCTGCGCAGGCCGTTCGACGCGGGGCTGTTGGTCGCGTGGAAGTAGCCGCCGGCGACGCTGAATGGCCCATTGTTGTACGACACGGCGGCCGAATACGACTGCGCGGCGCCGGTGCTGCCCGCGATGCCGCCGAACGAGTACATCGCCGCGAACTGCAGGCCCGCATAGACGGCGGACGTGTACTTCACCGCGTTGTCGACCCGGAAGCTGTTGTCGTAGTTGTCGACGTCGCCCGGCGTCGCGAACACGCTGCCGAGATAGTTGTCGGCGGTGATGCCCTGCACGAGATCGACGAGCGGGTCGTACTGGCGACCGAACGTGAGCGTGCCGTAGCGGTCGCTCGTCAGGCCGACGAATGCCTGCCGGCCGAACATGCGGCCGCCCTGGCCCTGACGGCCGTTGCTCGGGTCGAAGCCGTTCTCGAGCTGGAACAGCGCCTTCAGCCCGCCGCCGAGATCCTCGGTGCCTTTCACGCCGAAGCGGCTGCCGGCCAGGTTGCCCGCGCTGCTGTTGCCGAGCATCCACGCGTTGTCCTTGCCCTGCGCGTGGTTCACGTAGGTGATCGACGTGTCGATCACGCCGTACAGCGTGACGCTCGATTGCGCATGTGCGACGGGTATCGCCGCGAACGACGCGACGGAAATCAGCGAGAGGGTCGTGCGTTTCATTTCATCTCCTTGCGCATGGGCTTGTGTTCGTGATCCGGAATGGCAGGAGACTACCGAGCCGCAATGGAACGGCAAAAACGAAATTCTCCGTTGTGGTCTGACGCAGACAGGGGGGTTCTTCGAAATGCACCGTTGAGGGATTTGGATTATTGAGAATCTCGTATCAATGCGTTGGCGTTTCGTGATTTCGTCATTGCGTTTTGCGTCTCCCGCGACAATGCCGGGCAATCGAGCGGGGAATCGCGGCGATTCGAATATTGTTATTGATCCGTCAAATAATTATTGAATGAATTGAATGGGCCGGACCGCAATGCGTGTGTTAAAGACAGGTCGCCCGCGGCCGGCGACGGCAGCTCGGCTTCGCTACCTGGCGCGACCCGATCGCCGCCGTGCGCATCGAAACCGCGGCCGCAGGCTTGCTTTTGTATATAATAATCATTCTCATTTACGGAATCGTTGACGCCCGCGCACCCCGGAACCCGGCCATGTCCGCTGACAAGCTGTCTCTCCATCGAGAAATCGACGCCCTTTATGCCGGCCACCATGCGTGGCTGCGCGGCTGGCTGAGCCGGAAGCTCGGTTGCGCGCATCGCGCGGCCGATCTGGCGCACGACACGTTCATGCGCCTGCTCGCACGCGACGAGCCGATCGGCGCCGACGAGCCGCGCGCGTTCCTGACGACGGTCGCGCAGCGCGTGCTGAGCAATCACTGGCGGCGCGAGCAGATCGAGCGCGCGTATCTCGACGTGCTGGCGCAGCGCCCCGAAGCGCATGCGCCGTCGCCGGAGGAGCGGGCCGTCGTGCTCGAGACGCTGCTCGAAATCGACCAGCTGCTCGACGGCCTGCCGCTCGCGGCGAAGCGTGCGTTTCTGCTCGCGCAACTCGACGGCCTTACCCAGGCCGAGATCGCGCGCGAACTCGGCGTGTCGCTCGCGACGGTGAAGCGCCATCTCGTGAAGGCCGGCACGCAGTGCTTCTTCGCGATGGCGGCCTGACCGATGGCCGTGCCACGCGCACCGGCGGTGCCGCCGCACGTCGCACGCCGCGCGGTCGAATGGTGGGCCGACCGGCAGTCCGGCCGCGCTGACGAGGCGTTTGACGCCGCGCTCGCGCGCTGGCGCGCCGAGGATCCGGCGCATGAAGCGGCATGGCGTCATATCGAGACGATGCAGGGCCGTTTCGGCCGCCTCGCGGCCGGGCTCGACGCGCAGGCCGCGCATGCGGCGCTGCTGCCGCCGCGTGCGGGCCGCCGCCGCGCGGCCGTGAAGACGCTGGCCGTGCTGCTGTTCGCGGGCGCCGCCGCCTGGATGGCCGAGCCCGCGCGGCGCGCGGCGATCTGGCCGGCCGACCTGCGCACGGCGGTCGGCGAGCGGCGCACGGTGACACTCGCGGATCGCACGGTCGTCGTGCTCGATACCGATACGGCGCTCGACGTGCATTTCGACGACACGACGCGCCACCTGCGCCTGTTGCGCGGCACGGTCATGGTGACGAGCGGCCATGACGATCGCGAGCCCGCGCGGCCGCTCGTCGTCGCGACCGCGCAAGGCGAGTTGCAGCCGCTCGGCACGCGCTTCGCGGTACGGCAGCGCGACGGTGCGACCCGCCTCGAGGTGTTCGCCGGCGCGGTGCGCGTGCAGCCGGCCGGCGCGACGGCCGGCACGCGCGTGATCGCGGCGGGAGAGGGGGCGGATTTCACGCGCGATGCGATCGGCGCGCCGGCGCCGCTCGATCCGCATGCGTCCGCATGGACGGGCGGCATGCTGGTCGCGTCGCGCATGCGGCTGGCCGATCTCGTCGCCGAGCTCGACCGCTATCGGCGCGGCAGCCTGCGCTGCGATGCGGCCGTGGCCGACCTGCGCGTATCGGGCACCTATCCGCTCGACGATCCCGCGCGCGTGCTCGACACGCTGAAGGCGACGCTGCCGATCGACATCCACTACCTGACCCGCTACTGGGCGACGGTCGTGCCGGCCGGTTCGTGAGCGCATCGACAAAAATTTCCGCCGGCTTGAGCTGTTTTTCGCGGTTCGCGTGACATGGGTATTGAAAGCAGCATTGGCCCATCGTCCACCGACTCTCCGCTCATGGTTTCCATCCGTCTCACGTATCGGCGCCGTCCGGCGCCCGCCCGTCATCTGCCGCGCGCGGTCGCGCCGGGCCGTCTTGCGCGCCGACTCGCCGGTGCGGTCCTGCTGTCGGCGCTGCTGCCGCTGCCCGCGCTGGCCGACACCGACGCCGACGCGGCGCCCGCGGCACAGCGTGCGCCGCGCCGCGCGTTCGACGTTCCGGCCGGCCCGCTCGAGGCCGCGCTGAACCGGTTCGGGCGCGACGCGGGCATCCTGCTCGCGTTTCCGGCCGAGTTGACGGCCGGTCTGACGAGCGGCGGCGTGCACGGCCGGTTCGACATCGACGGCGCGTTCGATCGCCTGCTGGCCGGCACGGGGCTCGTCGCGCTGCGCCAGCCGGGCGGCGGCTACACGCTGATGCGCGCGGACGGTTCGGCGGCCGGAACCGTGGCGGCCGGCGTCGCACCGGCCGCCGAGCTGCCGGCGATCAACGTGCGCACGAGTGCGTTGCGCGCCGAAAGTTATCGCGCGCCGAAGGAAGCGGGCGTGCTGCGCTCGGACATTCCACTGCTCGACACCGCGCAGGCCGTCAACATCGTGCCCGCGCAGGTGTTGCGCGACCAGCGTCCGCGCAATCTCGACGACGCGCTCGGCAACGTGAGCGGCATCACGCAGGGCAACACGCTTGCAGGCACGCAGGACACGATCATGAAGCGCGGCTTCGGCGGCAACCGCGACGGCTCGATCATGCAGAACGGCATGCCGCTCGTGCAGGGTCGCGCGTTCAACGCGGCGGTCGACAGCGTCGAGGTGCTGAAGGGCCCGACGTCGCTGCTGTACGGGCTGATGGATCCGGGCGGGATGATCAACGTCGTCACCAAGCAGCCGCAACTCGCGCGCTACAATGCGATTTCGCTCGGTGCATCGACGTTCGGACACGGCAAGAACGGCGGCGGCGCAACGTTCGATTCGACCGGGCCGATCGGCGATTCGCGGCTCGCGTACCGGCTGATCGTCGACCAGTCGAACGAGCAGTACTGGCGCAACTTCGGCGAGAACCGGCAGACCTTCGTCGCGCCGTCGCTCGCGTGGTACGGCCGCGACACGCAGGTCGCGCTCTCCTACCAGTACCGCAAGTTCCATACGCCGTTCGATCGCGGCACCGCGCTCGATCCGCGCACCAATGCGCCGCTCGACATTCCCGCGCGGCGGCGCATCGACGAGCCGTTCAACAACATGGACGGCGAATCGCATCTCGCGCAGCTGACCGTCGATCACCAGTTCAACGCTGACTGGAGCGCGCATTTCGGCTACAGCTACAACCGCGAGACCTACGACGCGAACCAGCTGCGCACGACCGGCGTCGACCCGGTGAAGGGCACGATGACGCGCAGCAACGATGCGACGCACGGCTCGCTCAGCACCGACAGCTACGGAGTCGGCTACGTGAACGGCAAGCTGACGCTCGCGGGAATGCGTCACGACGTGCAGGTCGGCTTCGATACCGAATACCGCCGCATCTATCGCAAGGACATGCTGCGCCAGGCCGTGAAGACGCCGTTCAGCTACATCGATCCGGTGTACGGGCTGCTGCCGCCGTCGAGCACGGTGTCCGCGAGCGACAGCGACCAGACCGACACGCTGCACGATGCGTCCGCGTTCTTCCAGGATACCGTTCACCTCACCGACAAGTGGATCGTGTCGGGCGGCCTGCGCTACATCACGTACAACCAGGTCGCGGGGCGCGGCCGGCCGTTCAAGGCGAACACCGACCTGAGCGGCTCGAAGTGGCTGCCGCGCGCGGGCGTCGTCTACAAATGGACCGACACGTTCTCGCTGTACGGCAGCTACTCGCAGTCGCTGAAGCCATCGTCGTCGATCGCGCCGATGGCGTCGGGCTACATGATCGACGGCTCGACGCCGCCCGAGGAGGCGACCGCATGGGAAGTAGGCGGCAAGCTCGACCTGCAGGGCGGGATGACGGGCACGCTTGCGCTGTTCAACATCGACAAGAAGAACGTGCTCGTGTCGCAGTACAACGACGCGACGAAGCTGACCGACTGGCGCACGTCGGGCAAGGCGCGCTCGCGCGGTGTCGAGCTCGACGTGTCGGGCAGGATCGGCGAACGCGTGAACGTGATCGCGAGTTATGCGTACATCGACGCGAAGACGACCGAGGATCCGCTGTATGCGGGCAACCAGCTGTGGAACGTCGCGCGCCACACCGCTTCGCTCGCGGCCGTCTACGACTTCGGCACGATGATCGGCGGCGACGACCTGCGCGTCGGCGCGGCCGCGCGCTATGTCGGCGCCCGTCCCGGCGATTCGGCGAACAGCTTCACGCTGCCGTCGTACGTGCTCGCCGACGCGTTCGCGACCTACGACACGCGGATCGGCAAGCAGAAGCTGTCGTTCCAGCTGAACGTGAAGAACCTGTTCAACCGCACGTACTACCCGTCGAGCGCGAACCGCTACTTCGTCGCGATCGGCGACGCGCGACAGGTGTCGCTGCTGACCACGCTGCAGTTCTGATCATGCAATCGCCGCGCGGCCGGTGCGCCGGCGCGCGGCCATGGAGAACATTCCGATGAACCTGAAGACGAAGACCGGCGCCCTGCGTGCCGTTGCCGCCGGCACGCGGCGCCGCGCGTTGCGCGCGATCGCGGGCGCGGTGCTCGCGCTGGGCGCGGGCGTATCGGCTCCCGCGTCCGCCGCCGCGGCCGACGCACCGGCGGCCGTCACGCGCGTCGCGATGCTCGTGCAGCTGCGCGGCCCGAACCTGAAGGCCGACGAACGCATCGGCCGGCATCTTGGCGAACGCGGCTATGCGGTGCGCCTGATCGACGAGTCGGCCACGCCCGATGCGGCGCGCGACGCGGACCTCGTCGTGATCTCGTCGACGGTGTCGTCGAAGAACGTGCAGCCCGGCTGGCGCACGCTCGACAAGCCGCTCGTGACCTGGGAAAACGACCTGCTCGACGATCTCGCGATGACGGGCAAGCGGCACGACGCCGACTTCGGCGAAACGGGCAAGGAGCGCTACCTGTGGCTCGTCAACGCACCGCATCCGATTGCGGCCGGCTTGCCGGCCGGCGCCACCAACGTGTACGGCAAGCAGGCGCCGATGAGCTGGGGCAAGCCGGGGCTCGGCGCGATCACGATCGCGACCGTGTACGGGCAGCCCGACAAGGCCGCGATCTTCGCGTACGAGAAGGGCGCGACGATGGACTACGAAGCGCTCGCGCCGGCGCGCCGCGTGATGTTCTTCCTCGACAACGATACGTTCGCGAACCTGTCGCCGGCCGGCGTCGCGCTGTTCGACGCGGCCGTCGACTGGGCGGCCGGGCGGCGTTGAGCCGCCACGCGCCGGTCAGGCAGGCCGCGGCGGCGTACTGATCCGCGACGCGGCTTGGATCAGTTGCGCCAGCTGCTGCGCCGGTTCCGACATCGTGCGCCGGGCGCGGTGCACGAGCCCGATGTCGCGGTGGAACGTGTGCGGCCCGAGGTCGATCGCGCGCACGCCGGCCGGCCAGCGGCGATACACGGCCGTCTGCGGCACGATCGCGATGCCGACACCGTTTTCGACCAGCTTGACGATCGCATCGAGCTCGTCGAGTTCGCAGGTGTCACGCACCGCGATGTGCATCTTGCGCAGGAAGCGATCGACCTGACGGCCGCCGAACGACGCGCGGTCGTAGCGCACGAACGGCTCGCTCGCGAGCAGGCCGGCCCAGTCCTTGCCCTTCACGCCGCGCGGCACGATCAGCCGGAACGGTTCCTGCGCGAGGGTCGTCCAGTGCAGGTCGCTCTGCAGCGAAAACGGCGGGCGGATGATGGCGGCCATGTCGATCTCGCCCGCATCGACCCGGTTCACCAGCTCGATCGACAGCCCCGGGATCACGCGTGTCCGGCATGCGGGATGCCGGCGATGGAAATCGGCCAGCGCGGCCGGCAGCAGCGCGCTCTGCACCGATGCGATCGCGCCGATCGTCACGCGCACGGCGGCCGGTGAGCCGGGCGCCGTCGAGCTCAAGTTGTCGTACAGGCCGAGCAGCGCCTGCGCCTGGTCGAGCACGTGATGGCCCATCTCGTTGAGCCGCGCCGACCGGCGTTGCCGGTCGAACAGCGCGAAGCCGAGCTCGGCCTCGAGCCGCTGCATCTGCGCACTGACGGCTGCCTGCGTGAGCCCGATGCGGTTGCCGGCGGCGGCGAACGTGCCTTCCCGGGCGACGGCGACGAGGGTTTTCAGCTCGCGGATCATTCATCAATTCCGTTTGTGAATCGCGAAAGTATATATTGATTTAATTTTTGCTCGACCTTGTCTACCATGGTGCCGTCCTCGCGCCACGCGAGCGTTTCCCCACGAGGCAACCATGAGTCTTTCCCCGTTTCACCTGGCGATTCCGGTCTACGACCTGTCGGCCGCACGCGATTTCTATGGCCGCGTGTTCGGGCTGGCGGAAGGGCGTTCGAGCGCGCAGTGGGTCGATTTCGACTTTTACGGGCACCAGCTCGTGATTCACGAGCATCCGAAGACCGCGTCGCAGGACGGCGCGCATACGAATCCGGTCGACGGTCACGACGTGCCGGTGCCGCATTTCGGGATCGTGCTCGACTGGCCGAGCTGGGAGGCGCTGGCCGAGCGCTTGCGCGCGTTCGGCGTGACCTTCGTGATCGAGCCGTACGTGCGGTTCCAGGGGCAGGTCGGCGAACAGGCGACGATGTTCCTGCTCGATCCGTGCGGCAATGCGCTCGAATTCAAGGCGTTCCGCGATATCGGCCAGCTGTTCGCGAAGTGACCGGCGGCGCCGTCAGCGCCGATTGAATTTGGGTGCGAGAATGCGGCCTCCGGCACGCGCGCGCAGGTGCGCAGGCCGATGCCGCGCCGCACGGCATCCGTCCGTGCGCGCCGTTCTCCAAGGAACCCGTATGGACAGTCACATCGCTCCGGTGGCGCTGAAGAACGCCTACCGTCTCCTTAACCACGGCCCGACCGTGCTGGTGTCGGCCCGCCACGACGGTGTCGACAACGTGATGGCCGCCGCGTGGGCATGCGCGCTGGACTTCCTGCCGCCGAAGCTGACGGTCGTGCTCGACAAGTCCGCGAAGACACGCGAGCTCGTCGAGCGCAGCGGCACGTTCGTGATCCAGGTGCCGACGGCCGCGCAACTGCGGCTCACGCATGCGGTCGGCAGCCACAGTCTCGCGGAGCGGCCGGCCAAGCTGCGCGAAGCGGGCGTCGAGCTGTTCGATGTCGACGGGCATGACCTGCCGTTCGTCGCCGGCTGTTCGGGCTGGCTCGCGTGCAAGCTGATTCCCGAGCCGCACAACCAGCAGACCTACGACCTGTTCATCGGCGAAGTCGTCGGTGCGTGGTCCGACACGCGCGTGTTCCGCGACGGTCACTGGTATTTCGAATCGGCCGATCCCGCGCTGCGCAGCCTGCACTACATCGCGGGCGGCAATTTCTATGCGATCGGCGAATCGCTGCACGTCGATCCGGACGCGCAGTAAGCGCCAGCCGACCGGCCAGGGCCGACCGGAGCGCGCGATTCACGCGCGCCTTTTCAATTCCGCCAGCATCGCTTCGGCGAACGCCTGCGCGACGCGCGGCAGCGTGCGCCCGCGCTTCGTGACGAGCGCGATCGGCCGCACGAATGCCGGGTCGTCGATCGGTTTCGCGACCAGCTCGGGCTCGGCGCGCACCTCGCGCGCGGTCGCGGGCAGGATCGTCACGCCGAGGCCGCCGCGCACCATCGCGACGGCCGTCATCATGTAGGTCGGCTCGCACGCGATGTCGGGCGTGCAGCCGGCCGCCTCCAGCGCGGCATCGACGACGCTGCGCACGCTCGTCCCTTGCGCGGTCAGCACCAGCGGCACGCCCGCGACGTCGGCGGTGGCGACGCGGCGCTTGCGCGCGAGCGGATGATCCTTCGGGCACACGGCGACGAGCCGGTCGGCGCCCGCGTACAGCACCTCCAGCGACGCGTCGAACGTGTCGCCGCCCGTCAAGCCGAGATCGGCTTCCTCGTTGCGCACGAGCGCGGTGACGAGGCTCGCGACGCCGTCACGGATCTCGAAGCCCGCCCGCGGCACGTCGCGCCGGAACGCCTGGATCAGCTCCGGCAGCATGCTGGACGCAAAGGTCGGCAGGCAGGCGAGCCGTACCGTGCCGCTCGTGCCTTCGCCGAGCGCGCGCGCATCGCGCAGCACGCGCTCCATGTCGTCGAGCGAGCGCTGCAGCAGCGGCAGCAGCTCGCGTCCGGTCTGCGTCAGCGCGACGCTGCGGCTGTTGCGGTCGAACAGGCGCGCGCCGACGATCTCCTCAAGCCGGCGGATCTGCACGGTCAGCGCCGGCTGCGACAGGTGCAGCCGCGCGGCCGCACGCGTGAAGTTGCCGGCGTGCGCGACGGTGACGAACGCGCGAATGTCGCGGAGATTCAGATCCATAACGGTTCGTGATTGCTGCGATCAAATCATTTCAATTGTGCTATCGCTGCGCCGACCTTACGCTCGTCTCCAACAAAAGACAAGGTAGGAGACACGGATGCTGCCGTTACTCGGGCTTGGCACGATCGTCGTGCTGCTGGCCGCGATTCTGTCGAAGCGGATGTCGCCGCTCGTCGCGCTGATCCTCGTGCCGATCGCCGCGTCGCTGATCGGCGGCTTCGGGCTGCACACCAGCAAGTTCGTCGTCGACGGGCTGAAGGGCCTCGCGCCCGTCGTCGGGATGTTCGTGTTCGCGATCCTCTATTTCGGGACGATCACCGACGCCGGCACGCTCGACCCGATCATCGACCGGATCCTGCGCGCGGTCGGCACGCGGCCGACCCGCATCGTGATGGGTACGACGCTGCTCGCGCTGCTGATCCACCTCGACGGCTCGGGCGCCGTCTGCTTCCTCGTGACGATTCCGGCCGTGCTGCCGCTGTACGACCGGCTGAAGATGGACCGGCGCGTCCTGGCCGCCGCCGTGTCGATGGCCGCGGGCATCAACTTCCTGCCGTGGACGGGACCGATGATCCGCGCATCGGCGTCGCTGCACCTGCCGGTGTCGGCGCTGTTCAATCCGCTGATCCCGGTACAGGCGATCGGGCTCGTGTTCGTGTTCGGCGTCGCGTACTGGCTCGGGCGGCGCGAGGAGAAGCGGCTCGGCCTGTCGCGCGACGACCCGTCGATCCCGCTGCCGAAGCGCGAGCTGACGCCCGACGAGCAGGCGTTGCGCCGGCCGCACCTGTTCTGGTTCAACCTCGTGCTGACGCTCGTCGTGCTCGGCACGATGGTCGTGATGGGCGAGAAGATCCCGCCCGCGATCATGTTCATGGTCGGGCTGTGCATCGCGCTGATGGTGAATTACCCGGACGTCGACATGCAGCGCAAGCGCATCGATGCGCATGCGCGCGCCGCGCTGATGATGGCCGGCATCCTGCTCGCGGCCGGCGTGTTCACCGGGATCATGCAGGGCAGCGGGATGCTGAAGGCGATGGCGCAGGCGGCGGTCGGGTTCGTGCCGCCGTCGATGGCCGGTCACATTCCGGTCGTGCTCGGCCTCGCATCGATGCCGCTCAGCATGCTGTTCGACCCCGATTCGTTCTACTTCGGCGTGCTGCCGGTGATCGCGGAAGTGGCCGGCCAGTTGGGCGTGCCGGCCGTCCAGGTCGGACAGGCCGCGCTGCTCGGCCAGATGACGACGGGGTTCCCGGTCAGTCCGCTGACGCCCGCGACGTTCCTCGTCGTCGGCCTGTGCGGCATCGAGCTGGCCGAGCACCAGAAGTTCACGTTTCCGCTGCTGTTCGGCGCCTCGATCGTGATGACGATCGCATGCGTCGTGCTGGGCATCTTTTGATTTTCGCCGGCGGCGCGCCCGCCGGGACACGGTACCGACATGACAGCAAAGCAACCTGAACGGCGCGTGCGCATCGGCGCGGGCGCCGGCTACTCGGGCGACCGGATCGAGCCCGCGGTCGAACTCGCCGAACACGGGCAACTCGACTATCTCGTCTTCGAATGCCTGGCCGAGCGTACGATCGCGATCGCGCAGCAGGCACGACGCCAGGATCCGGCGCTCGGCTACGATCCGCTGCTCGACGCGCGGATGCATGCGGTGCTGCCGGTCGCCGCGGCGAAACACGTGCGCATCGTGTCGAACATGGGCGCCGCGAACCCGCGCGCGGCGGCGCGGCGCACCGCGCGGATCGCGCGGTCGCTCGGCATCGCGGGGCTGAAGGTCGCGGCGGTCGAAGGCGACGACGTGCGCGATGTCGTGCTGCGCGGGGCGTTCCGCTTCGAGGAATCGGGCGACGAAGTCGCCGCGTATCGCGACCGCATCGTGTCCGCGAATGCGTATCTCGGCGCCGCGCCGATCGTCGACGCGCTCGCGGCCGGCGCGGACGTCGTGCTGACCGGGCGCGTCGCCGATCCGTCGCTGTTCGCCGCGCCGCTGATCCACGCGTTCGGCTGGCGAATGGACGACTGGGACACGCTCGGGCAGGCGACCGTCGTCGGCCATCTGCTCGAATGCGCGGGGCAGGTGACGGGCGGCTATTTCGCGGATCCCGGCTACAAGGACGTGCCGAACCTCGCGCGGCTCGGCTTCCCGATCGGCGAAGTCGCGGCCGACGGCTCGGTCACGATCACGAAGGTGCCGCATGCGGGCGGCCGCGTGAGCGCGGCGACCTGCAAGGAACAGCTGCTTTACGAGATTCACGATCCGGCGCGCTATCTGCAGCCCGATGTCGTCGCCGATTTCACGCGGGTCGCCGTTGCCGAGGAGGCGATCGACCGCGTGCGCGTGACGGGTGGGCGCGGCGCCGCGCGGCCCGATACGCTGAAGGTGTCGGTCGCTTATGTCGACGGGTACATCGGCGAAGGCCAGATCTCGTACGGCGGCCCGGGCGCACGTGAGCGCGCACGCCTCGCGCTCGACATCGTCCGCGAGCGGCTGGCGCTGACCGGCGTCGCGGCCACCGAGTTGCGCTTCGACCTGATCGGCGTCGATGCGCTGTATGGCGACGCCACGCCGGCCGCTCATGGCGAGCCGGCCGAGGTGCGCGTGCGGGTGGCCGGCCGCGCGGCGAGCGCCGCCGAGGCCGCGCGGATCGGCAACGAGGTCGAGACGCTTTATACGAACGGGCCGGCCGGCGGCGGCGGTGCGTTCAAGTCGACGCGCGAGGTGGTCGCCGTGCAGTCGGTGCTGCTGCCGCGTGCGGCCGTGACGCCGTCGTTTTCATTCGTGGAGGCATGATGCAACTGCGTGAACTCGCGCATGCGCGCACCGGCGACAAGGGCAATACGCTGAACGTATCGGTCATCTGCCGCGATCCGCGTCATTACGACCATCTGCGCGCGCATCTGGATGCGCAAGCGGTGAAGGCGTGGCTCGCGGGCATCGTGCGCGGCGACGTCGTGCGCTACGAGTTGCCGTCGCTCGGGGCGTTCAATTTCGTGCTGCGCGATGCGCTCGGCGGCGGCGTGACGCGTTCGCTCGCGCTCGACGCGCACGGCAAGTCGGTCAGTTCGGCGCTGCTGGCGATCGAGGTGCCCGACCCGGCATGACGTGCGGCGTCGCCGCCGGGGGGCGAGTGGCGGCCCGTCACGGAATCAGCAGTTCGCGACGTCCGTCCGGGTGCGCGATGCGCTCGCCGGCGATGTGCAGGCGCTGATCGTTGCGATAGTCGTAGACCGCGCGCGAGGCGGCGAGCTGGTCGAAATCGAGCACGATCGCATGACGCGATTCGGTGTTGCCGGCTTCGAAGATCACGTTGCCGAACGGATCGACCGCGAGGCTGCCGCCGGCGAACACGATGTCGTGCGCGCTGCCGCCCACGCGGTTCGCGACCGCCGCGAACACCTGGTTCTCCATCGCGCGTGCCGACACCGACGTGCGGTGGACGTTGCGGTACGGCTCCATGTTGCCGTCGGTCACGAGGATCAGCTGCGCGCCGAGCGCGGCGAGCGCGCGGCCGGATTCGGGGAATTCGCTGTCGTAGCAGATCAGCAGGCCGATCCGCACGCCGCGCCATTCGACCGTCGCATAGCGGTCGCCGGGCAGCACGACGCCACGCTCGCTTACCCACAGATGCGTCTTGCGATAGCGCAGCGCGATCCCGTCCGGCGTGACGAACACGGTCGTGTTGTAGAAGCGGCCGCCGTCGTTCTCGATCAACCCGACCACGACCGCGACGTCGCGTGCACGCGCGGCCGCGATCACCGCGCCGACGCTCGGCCCGTCGAGCGGCTCGGCGACTGCCGCGAGATTCGACGGATCGAGAAAGCCGGTGAGTTGCGCTTCGGGAAACATCACGATGTCGGTGCCGGGCGCGCAGGTCGCGATCGCTTCGAGCGTGCGCTGCAGGTTGTAGTGCGTGTCGCCGTCGCGGCCGGCGAGCTGGACGATGTCGAGCTTCAGTTTCATGGGCGGGTTCGGGGGGCGTTTGGAACGAAGTTCTAGTATGCGCCGAACCACGCGGTTGCCCATCCCGCCGACGCGTTAACCCGTCGGGGGTATTGATTTCGCGGCTGACGTGCCGGAAGCGACGGCGAACAGGTCCTGTCAAGGTGGCGCGACACGGCGGCGACATCGCGCCGCCCACCGGTCGTCACGTATCGGTCTGGGCCTTCAGGAACAGCGAAAACAGTTCAGACTGCGAATTGATCGCGAGCTTGGCGTAGATGTTGCGCCGGTGCACCTTGACCGTTTCCGCCGAGATGTCCAGCTTGTTCGCGACTTCCTTGTTCGAGCGGCCGCTCAGGATCAGCCGGATCACGTCGAGCTCGCGCGCGGTGAGCGGCGTGCCGAGCCGCGCCATCGCGTGCTCGAAGCCGCCTCCGGTACCCGCGCGGGGGTGGGCCCGGCGCGACGGAGCCGGTTCGGCATGCGTGTGCTCGTATGCGAGGCGCTGGCGCATCAGCGCGGCGACCCATGGCCGGACGAGGTCGAGCAAGGCCACCTGCGCGGGACTGAAGCGCCGCTTGCTGCCGAGCGACAGGCACAGCGTGCGCGCATCGTCGAGCACGACGTTGAACTGCACTTCGTCCTCGACGACGTTGTGCGTGAAATAACGCGTGTAGTACTCGGTAGCGCGAAAGCACTCCGGCGCGACGTCGGACAGCCGGAACAGCCCGCTCGTCGGCGCGTCGCGGTTCGCGATGTAGAACGGGTCCAGCAGGTACAGCCCCTGCACGTAGTCGCGGAACAGCGGATCGGGGCCGTCGCCTTCGTACGCGCATTCGGCGAACACCTGCGGGCGGCCGTCGCCGAACATCAGCGCGACCCAGCTGTCGACCGCGACGTATTCCTCGATCAGCCGGATCAGCGCGAGCCAGAAACCCGGCTGGTCGAGCGTCTCGATGAGCCGCCCGACCGAGCGGTGCCAGGCGACGTCCTGCAAGCTCAGGTTCATGCGTATGTCCGTGTCGGGCCGGCCGATGCGCGCTGGCGGTGCCGCGCCGTGCGTGTACGCTACGGGCTCGCGGGTGCTTCCCGCCCGCATCGAACGGATCATGGAATGAAGAACGAGATCGTAACGCCGGCCGGCGCGAATGGCGAGGCTGGGCGCGGCCGCCGGTTCGCGGCGCTCGCCGTGCACGTCGCGCTGGCGAGTGTCGGGGCGGCCGCCGCGCATGTGGCTCATGCGGCATCGTCCGCGTCGTGCGACGCACAGCTTACGCAACTGATCGTGCCGGCACTGCGGCAGACCGCATTCGACCGGCAGGCGATCCACGCCGAGCCCGCGGCGCTGACCGGTCAGCCGGACGGCGTGCTGGGCGTCCGGTTGTTCGTCACCCCCGACCGTCCGGGCACGCCGAACCGCGACGCGACGATCGGCTGGGTCACGCTCGACACGCATGCGCTGCGTGCGCTCGACGTGACACGCGATCCCGATCAGCCGGACGTGCTGAAGATCGACCGGCACGCGCTGTCGCGCTACGTATCGACGTGCGTCGCGCCACCGGCCGCCTCCGCGCGTACCGATGCGGCCCCGCACGGCGCCGTCGATTGCGACGCGCTGAACCGCCTCGCGCAGGCGCGGGGCGACCGCGTGCCGGGCAGCGACGCCGGGCGCGTCGTGACGGGCAAGGGGCGGCTGCCGTTCTTTTTCGCGCCGGACGACGCGTGCCGGATCGACGGCCTGTTCATCGTCGAGCACGATCACGTCGACGCGCGGACCGAATACGGCCGGTTCACGGCGGTCACGTACCTGAATCCGCGCACGCACGGCATGGCCGACGGCTGGGTGCCGAGCGCGCGATTGCGACCGGACGGCACCGGCATCGCGCCGCGGCAACCCTGATGGCCCGTCCGAATCGACCTTGTCCTCCGAATCGCCCATCTCCATGAACGTCCAGAACCCGAAAACACGCGTGAAGCCATTCGCGGTCACGCTCGCCGTGCTGTTCGTACTCGCCGCGGCGGCGCCCGTTCACGCGGCCGAGCCGGTCCCTCCCGCGCGTCAGCTGCAAAAGTTCATCCGCGACACGTACGGCACATGGCGCGCCGATCGCAAGGGCTGGCAGCCGGATGCGGGCGACTTCATCTATTCGCCGTGCGGCGCGCTGCGCGTCGCGACGGCCGACGGCCCGCGCACGCTGCTCGCGATGTGCGGCGAGACCGAGGCGGCCGTTCAGAACGGGGTGCCGGGCATGGATTCGGACGGCGCGCCGGGCACGATCGACCTGTACGTGCTGAAGCCGAGCCAGGACGGCGGTACGCTCGAGCCCGTCGTGAAGAAGACGGATATCGCGTCGGGCCAGCGCGGCGAGCCCGGCACCGTCCGCATCGAGCGGCTCGGCCCGCACCTGTTCGGTTTCGTGATCGGCGACGGCGTCATGCTGCAGGGCTATACGCAGGCGAGCCGGTTGATCTGGCTGCCGCTCGGCAACGCGATCGTCGAGGCCGCGCCGCGCATCAACGAAGCGATGGACAACGGCGGGTCGCTCGATTGCGATCATGCGAAGTCGCATTGCGAGCGCCGCACGTTCGCGATCGTGGCGGATACGACCGGCGCGGGCGACGTCTATCCGCTGACGGTCACGGAGACGGGCGAGCGCGGCGGCAAGGACGTCCGTGCGCGCTACACGGTGAGGTTCGACGCGGCGCGCGGGCGCTACGTGGTGCCGAAGGCGCTGCGGGAGGGGTACTGAGCGGGGCGCGTGCCGGCAGGTGTCGTCGGCTTGATTCGCGCGTCGGTCCTGATAAGCTATCGCGATTCCGAGATGGAGAAGTCGATGACTCCCAGCGCCGATACAACAACGACGACAACAACGATGCCCGTCACGGGCCAACAACTCGACACCCTGATGAATCGGCTCGAGGCCGATCTCGAGGAGAGCGATTCGAGCCGTGAAACCGATCTCGCGGCGAGGTTGCGCGCGCAGCCGTTGCGTGCCGATACGCTCGACGCGGTCGCACGTCTGCACACGCTGTGGATGCACGCGGGCGATCCGGCCGCCGCACGCGCGGTGATCGACGTCGACGGCGCGCTCGTCCACGAGGCCGCCCCGCCCGACGCGCGGCCCGATATCCGCATGCAGCTCGCGCTGTACCGATTGCAGGTCGGTCATCACCTGCGCGAGCACGATTCGGTCGCGCAGGCGATCGGCGAGATGCACGAGGTGGTGCGCACGTCGCCGATGCTCGACGCCGAGCGTTATGTGCGATTGCGCATGCTGGATACGCTGGAGCGCGACGGCGCGGCGCATTCTCTCGATGCGATCGAACTGCGGCATGCGCTGAACGGCGCGATTGCCGGGCGGGCCCGGTTCCGCGCGTGGGACGAAGCCGACCGGCAATGCCGGCGCGCGTGGGCGCTGCAGCGTCTCGACCGTGCCGCCGACGCGCGCGCGGCCGCCGAAGCCGCCGTGGCGGCGCTCGGCTCGGCCGCCGCCGATCAGGACATCGACGCGTACGACTGGCTGCGCATCGGCCACGCGATCATCGAGATCGCGCCGCTGCAGCTCGATACGATCCGGCAAGCCGTCGAAGCGCGCGTGGCGGACTGGGCGTTGCCGCCGCGTCGGGAGGTGGAGGTCAGGGTCGCACGGCTCGCCGCGCGTGCGGCGCGCGCGCAGGGCGATCTCGACGGGGCGCTCGCGCAGTGTGCATTCGCGAGACACAGCCTCGAGTCGGACGGCGGCGACGATTTCGTCGAATATGAACTGCCGTGGCTGATCGAAGCCGGTCGATTCGACGAAGCCGGCCGCCGTGCATTCTTCCATGTGTACCAGATCGAAGGCAGCATGCTCGACACGGTCGGGCACATCGTTCACGCGCGGCTGGCCGACCCGTCCGACACGTCGGTCTGGTGGCCGCTGTGCGTGATGCGCGCGGCCGGCTTCGGGCCGACGCTCGAGCGGCTGATCGAACTGGGCCAGCAGTGGCGCGACCCGCTGGCGTCGGGCTCGCCGGTGCATGCGGCGCTCTTCGCCGCGCTCGGCTCGCTCGATGGCGACGCGCGGCGTCATGCGATCGCCGACGCCGCGCGCGAGCTTGCCGCGCAGCGCGCGCCAGGCCATCCGTGGATCGCGCGGCTCGCGGCGGCCTACGACGGCGAAAACGGCCGGATCGACGCGACGACGCAGGCGGCGCGACTGCTCGCCGCCGCGCAGGAAGGCGACCTGCACGACAATCGCACGGCATTCGTGCTGTTCGGCGCGCGGATCCGCGCGCTCGGCGTCGCGGCCGCGCTGAAGCTGCCGCCGCCATCGCTGCCGAGCGGCCTGTGGAGCTATGCGTTCGCGGTGTCGATCGAGGACGAGGTCGACGACGCGCTCGAAGCGCTGCCGGCGGCGCAGCGCGATGACGTGCGCGCCGACCTGGCACGCCTGCAGACCGCGGTGTACGAGCAGGGGCGGGCGTGCATGGAGCGCTTCTTCGAGACGGGCAACGGGCACCCGTACGATGCGTGCGCGCATCTGTATTCGATGCTGTGCAACAACCTCGCGATTCTCTATCGCGGGGTCGAACGGTACGACGACTCGCTGCAGCTGCATCGCAACGGCATCGCGGCGAGCCCGTTCGCCGAGCATTACGACGGCATACGCTACGTGCTCACGTGTCAGGGCAAGGACGACGAGATGCTCGAAGCGGCCGAGCAGCTGTGGCACTACGCCGCCGAAAACGGATATAGCCGGCACGGGCCGAACGGGTACCTGCGCGACGTCGTGCGTGCGCTGTCGCGCGTCGAGCGATCCAACGAAATGCCGATCTGGCTCGAACGTCTCGTCGGCTGGCAGCGCGATAACGACCAGGTCGACGGGAACCTGCCCGCCGAGGCGTTGAGCGCGCGCTTCATCTTCGCGACCTACATGACGGCGTCGCATCCGGACCAGGCGGCCGCGTTGTACGACGCCGCACGCGCGCAGGCGATCGCGTCGAGCGACCTGAGCGTCCAGCTCGACGCCGGCAACGCGGCGTATCAGCTGCGTCGCGATGCCGACGTCAAGCGCTTCTACGAACATGTGCTGGCTGCCAACCCGCACGCGGCCGAACCGCTCGACCTGAACGTCGAGCTGATCGAGCAGCGGATCCGCGAGGCGAGCGGGCTGGAGCCGGCAGCGGACACGGACCCCGTGCCCGCCGGGTCGAACAAGCGCTGGTGGAAGTTCTGGCAATGACGGCCGCGCTTCGGCGAGCCGGCTATGCGCCGCGCAATGCGCTGAACGCGGACGCATTGAAAGCCGCGATCGCGGCGCGCAGCACCGCGCGCGGCGACGCGCACGCCGTGCGCGCGTGGCTGCTTAACCATTTCTACCGGCATGTCGTCGCGAATTTCGAACCGGCGCGTACCATCGCATCGCTCGACGATGCGCGGCACGCGCTGGGGCACGTCGCGCCACCCGAGTGGGTGGCCCGCCGTTTCGGTCCCGCCGCGAAGATGGCGGGCGCATCGCGCGCCGATGCGCCGGCCCCCGTCGTATGGGTCGATCCGGCGGATCCGGCGCTGCTCGCGCTGGAAGCGACGCTCGTCGAGTTTCTCGAATCGCGCAAGGGCACCGGACTCGAGGGCAAGCTCGACCGGATCAACTGTCCGCAGGCGCTCGCGTTGTGGGAGCACGAGCATGCGCGGATGGTCGCGCGCGTCGCACGCGGCTGGCGCGAGAGCCGGCCCGAGGCGCTGCGCACGTGGTGCGACACGCCCAACGGACGTTTCGTCGAATTGTTGCCCGACAGCGGGCTGCTGCGCGAGGAAATGGCGTTCGAGAGTTACGTGATGCGTCACTGCCTCGGCCAGTTCGCGGATCGGCGCGCCTTGACGGGCGGCTACGGCGAACGCTACGCGCAGGCGATCGAGGCACGCACGCTGCGGCTCCTGAGCTTTCGCGACCCGAACGGCCAGCCGCACATCACGATCAGCGTCGCGATACGCGCGGACGGCGGCCTGGACGTCGATCAGGTGAAGGGCAAGCAGAACCGGCCGCCGATCGAGCGCTACGTCGGCGACCTGCTGACGTGCCTGAATGCGCTTGGCACGACCGATCGCACGCCGAACGACTGCATTGCGATCGGCGTCGTGCGCACGGCGTCCGGCTGGTGCCGGATCGAGGACGTGACCGAGGCCGCGGCGCAAGCGCGACTCGTCGCACGTCATCCGCAACTGTTCGCGCGGCTGGCGGCGCCGACGCCTGCCGTCGAGTGGCTGGTGGCGGCACGGCAGCCCGAGCTGTTGTCGCAGCGGCCGCCGCGCGCGGCTTCGGTGCGTTATGCGGTGCGCGCGACGGCGCCGCAATCGCAGCCGCCGTCGGTCGATGCCGCGGCCGGGTTCGCGACCGAGGGCGTGTCGTGGCCCGGGTACGACGGGCGCGGTGCTCAACGGCCGGGCAGTTGAAGGCGCCGCGACCATGACACTGAAGCTGATCGTCGCGCTGTTCATCCTGTGGCGCATCGTCCGCTACCTGCGCCGGCGCGGCCGCGCGCGTGCGTCGGTGCTGTCCGCGCGCAAGCACTGGGCGCTGCTGCTTGCGCATCCGTACGTGGAGGCGACCGAGTTCTCCCGTTTCAGCGATGCCGATGCGAGCCGCGTGGGCGACGACACGCGCCGGTTCCTGCGCGCGCAGATGCTCCACCAGATGGAATTGCGTACCGACGCGACGGACGACGACGCGCGCGCGCATCTGGCGAGGGTGCTGGAAACGCAGTGGTTCCGGGCCGATCTCCACGCGCTGCACGCCGACGACGAACCGCGCGCCGCGCTCGCGTTCGCCTGCGCGCGGATGGCCTTCTTTGCGCGCGCCGCGATGCTGATGGGCTGGGCCGAGCCGGACGTCGCGTGGCGCGTGCTGCTGCTCAATGCACAGCGTGCGCAGGATTGCTTCGACGGCTGGGAGGATTTCGGCCGCGCGTACGTGGCGGGCCGCAAGCAGTGGGTCACGGCGTTTCGTGCCGATCCGCTCGGTCGCGCGGTCGACGAGGCGGCCGTGCAGCGATGGCTCGCGCCGGCCGACGGCGCGTGGGGGCGGGCGGCCTGGCCGGGCCTCGCGACGTTCGATCCGGAGCCGGTCGTCCGACTGCGTTGATGCCGTCGCCGGCCGGTTTGCGTCAATGCGTTCGTGCGGCGGCGCCGGCATGTGTGATGCGCCGGCGCCGCCGCGCGTCACACGTACAGATAGCGCACGAGGTGGAAGAACACCGGCGCGGCGAAGCAGATCGAGTCGACGCGATCGAGCATCCCGCCGTGGCCGGCGATCATCGAGCCCCAGTCCTTCGTGCCGAGCGAGCGCTTGACCGCCGACAGCACGAGCCCGCCGACGAAACCCGCGATCACGATCGCGAGCGAGATCCCGAATGCCGCGCCGAAGCTGAACGGCGTCACGCGATACAGCGACGCGCCGCACAGCGTGGCCAGCAGCCCGCCGCCGACGAAGCCTTCGACCGTCTTCGACGGCGACAGCTGCGGCGCGATCTTGCGGCGCCCGAACAGCTTGCCGACGACGTATTGCAGCACGTCGCTGATCTGCACGACGAACAGGAAGAAGAACAGCAGCAGCGCGTTCTGCCCCGCGTAGCGCGGAATGTCGAGGATCAGCACGGCCGGCGCATGGCTCAGCCCGTACACGCACACCATCAGCGCCCAGTTGATCTTCGCGTTGCGGCTGAGGAATTCGCGCGTGTCCTGAGTGAGTGCCGAGACGAGCGACATCGCGAAGAACAGGTGGACGGGCACGAAGATCGAATACATCCCGTACCAGTTGATGCCGAGCAGCAGGTACTGCACGGGGATCGCGATGAAGAACGCGATGAAGAGCGTCGTATGGTCGCTCGCCGTGGTCGGCGTGAGCGTGATGAACTCGCGCAGCGTCAGGTACGACAGCAGCGCGAACACGAGATACGTGACGTTGTTGCCGAGGCCGATCGCGACGGCCATGATCGCGATCATCGCCCACCATGCGCGGATGCGCTGGTTCAGGTTGGCGATGGTCGCGTTCTGCCCGCCGCTGCGCGCGCCGAGGATCGCGCCGATCACGGTCGCGACGACGAGCACGCCCGTCACGCCCGCGACCAGTTCCCAGAAGAGGGTTCGCATGGTTGATATCCGGAAAAGGGGAGAAGAGGGCGCCGCGTTCAGCCGGCCGGTCGTTGCGGCGGCGCGAGCGCGATGACCGCGTCGCGCATGCGGGCGAGGAACGTCGGCTTGTCTTCCTGGGCGTCGAGCGCGTCGTTCGCACCGAAATGCACCTTGCAGATCAGCGGCACGGGCCAGATCGCGCCCTTCGGCATGATGCGCTGCAGGTTCTCGAGGTAGACGGGCGCGAGCGCGACGTTCGGGAACTCGGTCGCGAGATGGAACAGCCCGCTCTTGAACGGCTGCGGCAGCACGTCGGCGCCGCGCGTGCCTTCGGGGAAGATGATGATCGAGTGGCCCTGCCGCAGCGCGTCGCGCACGGGGTCGAGCGGGTCGCCGCCCGATTCGCGGTGGCGGTCGATCAGCACGACGTTCAGCAGTTTCCGCGCGATGTGCCGCTTCAGGTCGCTGCTGTCCCAGTAGTCGCGCGCGGCGACCGGCCGCACGACCGCGCGCACGTCGCGCGGCAGCGCGGCGAGAATCGCGAGCGTGTCGATGTGGCTCGTGTGATTCGAGAAATAGATCTTCTGCGTCGGGGACGGCGGCGCCTGATGCCAGACCGGATACGCGCCGGCGACGAGCCGCACGATGGACAGCAGGAAATCGCGCTGCCAGACGTTGAGAATGTTCATCGGCGCGACGCCTCCTGCCTGCATGCGCGGCCCGCTGCGCACGCGCGGCGGGCGGAACCCCGGAATGCCGGCGCGGCAGGATGCGCGCCGGACGGCTCTTGTTTAAATTTTTTCAAATTCGTGGCTGCCTGTCGCAGGTCCGCGATAATCGGACGATTCGCCGTCGCACGCTGTTGCGTCGCGGCGAATGCGCCGGTCGGCGGCGTGATAATCGGCTGTTGCACGAGTGCCCGTCTGCAGTTCGAATGGATCGCGCCGCGATCGGGCCAGCGGATTATCGCGAGTTTCGCCGAAAAACGCCAGATTGGCGCCGCGCGGGCGGGCCGGGCGCATGCTTGACGCATCGGGGCCGCTCGGCGACGATTAGGGCCGTCCAATGAAGGCCGACCGAGGCCGACCAAGGCCGTTACGCCGCCCGGGGCATGGCGGCGGGAAACGTATCCGATAGCGCCGCGCAAATAAAACGATGAGCCTCTACGCACTCAAACCCAAATTCCAGAACCGTCTGCGTCCGTTCGCGGATTCGCTTGCCGCGCGCGGGGTCACGGCCAACCAGGTCACGCTGTTCGCGGCCGGCGGCTCGATCGTCGTCGGCGCGCTTGCCGGGCTCGGCGTGTTCGCCCGCGCGCTGTTCCTGCTGATTCCGTTTTGGCTGTTCGCGCGCATGGCGCTCAACGCGATCGACGGCATGCTCGCGCGCGAGCACGGTCAGAAGAGCACGCTCGGCGCGTACCTGAACGAGCTGGGCGACATCGTGTCCGACGTCGCGCTCGTGCTGCCGTTCCTCGCCATTCCCGCGTTCGCTCCGGCGGACGTCTGGCTGTTCGCGCTGACGGCGGTGATCGTCGAGTGCGCGGGGCTGATCGGCCCGCTCGTCGGCGCGACGCGCCGCTACGACGGCCCGTTCGGCAAGAGCGACCGCGCGCTGGCCCTCGGCGCGTTCGCGCTGTGGATCGGCCTCGGGTTCCCGGTCGGCGGCGTCGCCGCCTGGCTGTGGCGGCTGCTGATCGTGCTGTCGATCGTGACGGCGGTGCGGCGCGTACGGGCCGGGATCGCCGAAGCGGGCGGCTGACGGGCCGGGCGCCGGAGGGCGGCGCCACACCATTCGAATAACGAAACGAGAGAAAGCGCATGAGCACACGCACGGCACGTGAGGCCGGCTTCATCACGCACGACGGCGAAACGCTGTTCTACCGCCACTGGCCCGCGACGGGCCCGCATTGCCGCGGCGCCGTCGTGCTGCTGCATCGCGGCCACGAACATTCGGCGCGCGTCGCACACCTCGTCGACGAGCTCGACCTGCCCGATTTCGCGTTCTTCGCGTGGGACGCGCGCGGCCACGGCCGCTCGCCCGGCGCGCGCGGCTACAGCCCGAGCGCGGCCGCGTCGGTGCGCGACCTGCAGACCTTCGTCGAGCATATCCGCGACGCGCACGGCATCGCGATCGAGGACATGGCCGTGGTCGGACAGAGCGTCGGCGCGGTGCTCGCGGCCACGTGGGTGCACGACTACGCGCCGCCGATCCGCGCGCTCGTCGTCGCGTCGCCGGCGTTCCACATCAAGCTCTACGTGCCGTTCGCGCGACCGGGGCTGCGGCTGATGCACAAGCTGCGCGGGCTGTTCTACGTGAACAGCTACGTGAAACCGAAATTCCTCACGCACGATCCCGAGCGGATCGCGAGCTACGCGTCCGATCCGCTGATCACGCGGCCGATCGCGGTCAACATGCTGCTCGACCTGCACGATACCGCGCGGCGGATCGTCGCCGACGCTGCCGCGATCACCGTGCCGACGCAACTGCTGATCTCGGGCGCCGACTGGGTCGTGCATCGCGGCCCGCAGGACCGCTTCTTCGAACGGCTCGGGTCGGCGCGCAAGGAGCGCATCGTGCTGCCGGGTTTCTATCACGACACGCTCGGTGAACGCGACCGCGCACAGGCGCTCGCGCCGCTGCGTGCGTTCGTGCTGCGTGAGTTCGACGCGCCGAGCCCGCGCGTGTCGCTCGCCGACGCCGATCGGCGCGGCGCGTTCCACGACGAATACGCGGCGCTTGGCCGGCCGCCCGCGAACGTGTTCGCGCGGACGTACTGGGCGCTGACGCGCGCCGGGCTGAAAGCCGGCGGCGCGCTGTCGGACGGCATCGCGCTCGGGCTGCGGCTCGGCTTCGATTCGGGCTCGACGCTCGACTACGTGTACCGCAACCGTGCGCAGGGGCGGCTCGGCGTCGGCGCGCTGATCGACCGCACGTACCTCGATTCGCCGGGCTGGGTCGGCATCCGTCAGCGCAAGGTGCATCTGCAGGAACTGATCGGCTCGGCGATCGGCCGCCTGCGCGGCCACGGCACGCCGGTGCGGATCGTCGACATCGCGGCCGGCCACGGGCGCTACGTGCTCGACGCGATCGCGTCGGCCGCCGAGCGCGACGGCGCGGCGCCGGACGACATCACGCTGCGCGACTACAGCCCGCCGAACGTCGAGGCCGGACGCGTCCTGATCGCGCAGCGCGGCCTCGAGCCGATCGCGCGCTTCGAGCGCGGCGACGCGTTCGACGAGACGTCGCTCGCGACGCTCGAGCCGCGCCCCACGCTCGCGATCGTGTCGGGCCTGTACGAACTGTTCGGCGAGAACGCGCTGATCGAGCGCTCGCTGCGCGGGCTCGCGCGGGCCGTGCCGCCGGGCGGCTATCTCGTCTATACGGGGCAGCCGTGGCATCCGCAGCTGGAATTCATCGCGCGGGCGCTGAACAATCACCGCGGCGAGGCGACCTGGGTGATGCGCCGCCGCTCGCAGGCCGAGATGGACGAGCTCGTCGCGCGCGCGGGCTTCCGCAAGCTCGACCAGCGGATCGACGAGATGGGTATCTTCACGGTCAGCCTCGCGCAGCGGGTCGACGCGCCATGAGCGCGCTCGGCGGGGGCGCGGGCGGCCTCGCCGAGCCGGCGGCCGGCGCGCGCGACGCATCGTTCGCGCTGCGCTTGGGCTGGCTCGCGGCGATGGGCGCCGTGTTCTTCTCGACGTACGGCTTCGCGAACTGGCTCGCCGCGCGCCGCGCGGCGGTGCCGACGTTCGCGTTCGGCTGGGAGCACGCGATTCCGTTCGTGCCGTGGACGATCGTGCCGTACTGGTCGATCGACCTGCTGTATGCGGTGTCGTTCGTCTTCTGGACGCGCCGTGCCGATCTGCTCGATCACGTGAAGCGGCTGCTGACCGTGCAGCTGGTGTCGGTGGCCTGTTTCATCGCGTGGCCGCTGCGCTTCGGGTTCGAGCGGCCCGACGCGGGCGGCGTGGCCGGCGCGCTGTTCACGCTGCTGATGGGCTTCGACAAGCCGTTCAACCAGGCGCCGTCGCTGCATATCGGGCTGCTCGTCGTGCTGTGGGCCGTTTATGCGCGGCACCTGCGCGGTACGGTCGCGCGCGCCGTGCTGCATCTGTGGTTCGCGGCGATCGGCGTGTCGGTGCTGACGACCTACCAGCATCACGCGATCGACGTGCCGACCGGTGCGGCCGTCGGCTGTCTCGCGCTGTTCCTGTTTCCGTTGCGCGATGCGACGGGCCGGCTGCCGGGCGCCGATGCGTCGCCGAGCGCGGCCGGCCGCGCGCTCGCTCGGCGCTATGCGATCGGCGCGGCACTACTGGCGTGGACGGCCCTGTGGTGCGTGCCGCGCGCGCCGGGCTGGGCGCTGGCGGCCGGGTGGGTCGCACTGGCGCTCGCGTGTGTCGCGTGGGCGTACCGGCGCGGCGCGTCCGGCGTTTTCCAGAAGGATGCGGATGGACGTCTCCCGGTCTTCATCCGCGCGCTGCTCGCGCCGACGATCGCCGGCGCGTTCGTCAATTCGCGGCTGTGGACGTGGCGCCGGCCGGCGCCCGTGCGGATCGACGAACGCGTGTCGATCGGCCGTACGCCGACGACGCGCGACGTGCGCCGCCATGGTTTCACCGCGCTGGTCGACTTGACCGCCGAGATGCCGCGCTGGGCGGCGGACGAAACGTCGCTCGCGTATGCATCCGTGCCGCAGCTCGATCTCGTCGCGCCGACGGCGGCGCAGCTTGAGCAGGCCGTCGCGGCGCTCGAACGCCTGCACGGGGAAGGGCGTGACGTGCTGGTCTGCTGCGCGCTCGGTTATGGACGCAGCGTGCTGTGCGCGGCCGCGTGGCTCGCCGCACGGCGCGGGCTGGGAGACGCGCGCGACGCGCTGGCCGCGGTGCGCGCGGTGCGGCCGCACGCCGTGTGGTCGGACGAAGGCGTGGCCGTGCTGCAGCAGTGGATCGACCGCCGTCGCGGCACGGGGCGCGAGTGATGCGCGATCCGTCCGCTCCGTTCAGGATTGCCGCCGCGCGCGGCGCGCTCGATGCGGGCGCATGGGCGATCGCGGCCGCGCTGGCCGCGGCCGGCGCGGGCTGGTGGGTCGCGGCGGGCTGGATGCCGGCGACGCTCGCCCGCGTGTTGCTGGCCGTTGTCAGCACGGGGTCGGGCATGGTGGCGCTGTGGTACGCGGTGCGCATCGAGATCGACCGCCGGCTGTTCGCGGCGCTCGCGCGGGCGGCAGCGGGCGACGGGCCCGTCGACGACGCGCTCGCGGCGCTCGACCGCGCGCTCGCCGATCTCGGCTGGATCGACGCGGCCAAGGCCGGCCGTACGCTCGATGCACGCGTGCGCGGCGCGGTCGGGCTGTGCCGGGCCGGTGTGCTCGTGGCGATCGTGCAGTGGCTGGCGGTCGGGATCGCGATCGCGGTGTCGCGGATCGGTTAGCGCCGCCCGCCGCCCGCCGCCCGTCAAGCGTGTGCCGCGCGCCGCGAGCGCGTGCGCTTCACTTCATACATGGCCCGATCGGCATGCTCGATCAGCGCGGTCATGTCGGTGCCGTCGTCCGGCAGCATCGCGACGCCGATGCTGACGCCCAGCCGCAGCGCATGCCCGTCGAATTCGAACGGTTCGCCGACTTGCCGCGCGAGCCGCGCGCTGTGCGTGTGCGCGTCGTCGCGGGTGCCGATGTTCGGCAGGATCACCGCGAATTCGTCGCCGCCGATGCGCGCGACCGTGTCCGAGCGCCGCACCGCACCCTGCATCCGCGTGGCGATCTCGCACAGCGCGGCGTCGCCCGCGCGGTGGCCGAGCCCGTCGTTGATCGGCTTCAGCCCGTCCATGTCGATGTTGAGAATGCCGAGCCGGCCGTTCGCGCGCAGCGCCATATGCATCGACTGGCGCAGGCGGTCGTAGAACAGCGCGCGGTTCGGCAGGCCCGTGAGCGCGTCGTGCGTCGCGCGCAGGTACAGCTCGTTGGCCTCGTTGCGCGCCGCGTGGAACATCGCGGCGGCGATCAGGTCGGCCGTCAGCCGCAGCGTGCCGGCGTCGGCCGGCGAGAAGCCGTCGACGTGCGGCGACATCACCTTCAGCACGCCGACGGTCGTGTCCGCATGCGTGAGCGGCATCACGAGCATCGAGCGCAGCCCGACCCGCCGGCACGCGTCGCGATCGACGCGCGGGTCGGTTTCCGAATCGACGCAGTGCAGCAGTTCGCCTTGCTGCACGCACCGGCCCGACAGGCTGCCCGAGCGGCGCAGCCGCAGGCCGAGCATCCCGGCGGCGGTGCCCGACGCGGCGCGGTACACCATGTCGTCGCCCTCGGCGAACTCGACCGCGGCGGCGCTCGCGCCCGTGAGCTGCGGCACCTGCTCGGCCACGTAGGCCATCACGCTGCCGAGGTCGAGGCCGAGCTTCGCGATTTCGGTCTGCACCGCGATGATGCGCAGCAGCGTGTCGGGGGACGGGGTGGCGGTATCGACGATTTGATTCAAGTCAGTGATCCATCAAAGAAAGCGCATCCGGCGTCGCGGGTTTGCGGTAGCATACGCGCCGCATCGCGGCGGCGTGCCCCGGGCGGTCCGTCACGGGCCGCCGCCGGCCAGCCGCACGGCGCCGGCAGTATGCCGTTCGGCCCGCCCGGCGACAACGGCGCAATTCTTACCATTCGTCCCTCTCGTGCAGCATTTCCGACTCGATTGAGGTTTTTTTCGCTTCATCGGCGCGAATTCGCGTAAGTTTTGTCCTATTTTTGAGATAGTGTGACGAATGGGCGCGCGCCCGTGCCAGGCGCGCGCAGCACGGCGACGGCCGTTAAAGAATCCGCCGCGTCGTTTCGATAAATGCATCAGGCCAGGTCGCCATATGAGGGGAAGCAGTGGGGATGTGCACTCACGGGCATAGCTGCTTGACGCGCGTCGGTTCGGACGCGCTTGATGACCGGATCAACCAGACGACACGGAGGGGCGCATGAAGCCGGCCGCGTCGCTGCTCGTCCTGTCGGTCGCCATGGTTGGCGCTTTTCACACGGCAGTGCTGTCGGCCGCGCCGATGCCGGCGGTGCCGGCCGCCGCGTCGGCCGCCGGGCCCGCCGATGCGTCCGCTCCGGTGCTCGCGGCCGCGCCGGCCGTGGCCAGCGCGTCGTCCGCCGGCTTGCCGGCGACCACCGTGCATCTGCCGTTTGCGTCGCTCGGCGCGTTCGATCCGCTGCGCCTGCGCGGCGCCGACGACGCGCGCACGATCAACGCCGGCGTGCGGCTCGACCGCGTGGTCACGGGGGCGCGGTTGCGCCTGACCTACGCGTATTCGCCGTCGCTGGTCTTCCCGATGTCGCACCTGAAGGTGTCGGTGAACGGCGAGGTGATCGCGACCGTCCCGTTCGACGCCGCGCGCGCGGGCCGCACGGTCACGCAGGAGATTCCGATCGATCCGCGCTACTTCTCGGATTTCAACCAGATCGGTCTGCGCCTGATCGCGCACTACACGCTCGACCATTGCGAGGATCCGTCGAACTCGGCGCTGTGGGCCGACGTGAGTCCGACGAGCGAACTGATCCTCGACGAATCGCCGGTGCGCTTGCCGAACGATCTCGCGCTGCTGCCCGCGCCGTTCTTCGACCGGCGCGACAACGGCCGCGTGCGGCTGCCGTTCGTGCTGCCGGCAGCGCCCGATTCGGCGACGCTGCGCAGCGCGGGTGTGCTCGCGTCGTGGTTCGGCGCGCTGGCCGATTACCGGCATGCGCGCTTCCCGGTATCGTCCGCGCTGCCGGCCGACGACCAGGCGGTGGTGGTCGGCACGGCCGCGACGCTACCGGCCGGGCTCGCGCTGCCGCCGGTCAACGGACCGCTGCTCGCGGTCGCAGACAACCCGGCCGCGCCGGGGCGCAAGCTGCTGGTCGTCACGGGCCGCACGGCGGCCGAAGTCGACGACGCGGTCGCCGCGCTCGTGCTCGGCCGTGCGGCGCTGTCGGGGCCGACGGCGACGGTCGCGCACGTCGATCTCGGCGCACCGCGCAAGCCGTACGACGCGCCGCGCTGGCTGCCCGTGAACCGGCCGATCACGTTCCGCGAGCTCGTCAACGATCCGCGCCAGCTGGAAGTGCGCGGCACGACGCCCGACGCGATCCGGCTGAACCTGCGCGTGCCGGCCGATCTGCACTCGTGGAATGGCGCGGGTGTGCCGATCACGCTGCGCTACCGCTACACGGCGCCGACCGTGCAGGACAACTCGACGCTCGCCGTCGAGATCAACGACCAGCTCGTGAAGTCGTACCGGCTTGGGCCGGCCCATGCCGAGGACGCGCACGGCCGCATGCAGCTGCCGCTGCTGTCGGTGCCGGAAGGGCGCGTGACGAGCGATGTCGACATTCCCGCGTTCCGCGTCGGCAGCGGCAACCAGCTGCAGTTCCGCTTCACGCTCGATTCGCAGAAAACGGGCCTGTGCTCGAGCACGGCGACCGAGCCGCAGCGCGCGGCGATCGATCCCGATTCGACGATCGACTTCTCGCATTTCGTCCACTACGCGCAACTGCCGAACCTCGCGTTCTTCGCGAACAGCGGCTTCCCGTTCACGCGCTTCGCCGACCTGTCGCAGACGGCCGTGGTGCTGCCCGACCGGCCGTCGCCGCAGGAACTCGAGGCCTATCTGACGATGCTCGGCCACATGGGCGAATGGACCGGCTTCCCGGCGCTGCGCGTGCAGATCGCCCGGCCCGGAGACGTCGCCGCATTGGCGGGCAGCAAGGACCTGCTCGTGATCGACGGCTCGCCCACGTCGCCGTTGCTGGCGCACTGGCGTGCGGCGCTGCCGCTCGCGATCGGCGAGCAGGGCGGCGCCGGCGCGACGCGCGTCGCGTTCTCGGTGAAGGAGCGCTGGCGCAACGGCGTCGGTCTCGCGGATGGCGGCGCGCATATCGAACAGACGGGGCCGCTCGCGGCGCTCGCCGGTTTCGAGCTGCCGGGCAGCCACGGACGCAGCGTCGTCGCGCTGACCGCGACCGACCAGCCGCGTCTCGGCGATCTGCTCAACGTGTTCGAGAACGCCGGCCTCGTCGCGCAGCTGCAGGGCGACCTCGCGGTGGTGCGGCCGGGGCAGGTCGACAGCCTGCGGGTCGGCGAGCCTTACGTGGTCGGTTTCGTGCCGTGGTATGCGCGTGTCTGGACGCATGCGGCGCGGCATCCGGTCGTGCTCGGCGCGGTGGGCGTCGTCGCGGGGCTGCTGCTCGCGCTCGGCGTGTTCAGCGTGCTGCAGAGGATCGCCGCGCGTCGACGGGGGATGTAACGGATGGCGCGGGCAATGACGAAGCGACGGGCAGCGCGGCCGGCGCGGCGTGTCGGCGCGACACTCGCGCTGGCGGTTGCGGTGACGTGCGCGGCGGCCGGCCTGGCCGCGCGGGCGCACGCGGCCGGGGGCGGCGCGACCGATGCGGCCAGCGCGGGATGCAGTGCGGCGTGGCCGCGCTGGGATGCGTTCAAGCGCGATTTCATCTCGGCCGACGGCCGCGTGATCGACGTCGGCTCGGCCGATTCGCGCACGGTGTCGGAGGGGCAGGCCTATGGACTTTTCTTCGCGCTGGTCGCGAACGACCGGCGCACGTTCGACACGATCCTCGCGTGGACCGAGAACAACCTCGCGCAGGGCGACCTGAGCGCGCATCTGCCCGCGTGGCTGTGGGGCCGCGCGCCCGACGGCGCGTGGCGCGTGCTCGACGCCAACGCGGCGTCGGACGCCGATCTGTGGATCGCGTACGCGCTCGTCGAGGCCGGCCGGCTGTGGCACGAGCGCAGCTATACGGCACGCGGCGCGCTGCTCGCGAAGCGCGTGCTCGACGACGAGACGGCGACCGTGCCGGGCCTCGGCCTCACGCTGCTGCCCGGGTCGACCGGGTTCAAGCTCGCCAACGGCCAGTTCCGCGTGAATCCGAGTTATTCGCCGCCGCAGGTGATCCGCGCGCTCGGCGCGCGCCTGCCCGACGACCGGCGCTGGGCCGCACTGGCATCCAGCACCGGGCGCGTGCTGCTCGACACGGCACCGAAGGGTTTCTCGCCGGACTGGGCGCTGTATCGCGCGGGCACGGGCTTCGGCCCCGATCCGCAGACGCACGCGGAGAGCGCGTACAACGCGATCCGCGTGTATTTGTGGGCCGGCATGCTCGACCGTGCCGATCCGCTCGCCGCGCCGCTGCTCGCACGCTTCGCGCCGTTCGCCGACCATATCGCCGCGCATGGCGCACCGCCGGAGAAGGTCGATACGACGACGGGCGTCGCGGGGCCGAACGACGGCAACGGCGGGTTTTCGGCGGCGGCCGTGCCGTTCCTCGATGCGCGCGGCCAGCACGCGCTTGCCGATGCGCAGGCGGCCCGCGTCGATACGCTCGCGCGGCAGTCGGCGCCCGGCTATTACACGAGCGTGCTGACGCTGTTCGGCCTCGGCTGGCGCGACGGCCGCTACCGGTTCGGCGCGGACGGCACGCTCGACACCCGCTGGGGAGGCCGCTCGTGCGCCGCCCGCTGAAACGCGCCGCGCCGCACGTCGCGGGATTCGCGTGGCTCGCGTCGTCGATGTGCGCGGCGGCGCCGGGCGCCGCATCCGGCACGGCGATGGCGAACCCCGCGGCGCCGGCGACTGCCGCGTCGGCCGACGCGCAGCGTCAACTCGACACCGCGCGGATGTGGGGCGTCAAGCATCGCGACGATCTCGCGCGCGATGCGCTGCGCAAGGGGCTGCTGATCGCGCCGGGCGATCCCGAGCTGCTGGCCGAACAGGTCCGCGTGCTGCTGCGGCTCGGCGACGCGAAAGGCGCGCAGGCGTCGCTGGCGCGCCTGCAGGCGCAGTCGCCGAATGCGCCCGCCACGCGGCGCGTGGCCGACGAATACCGTGTCGCGACGAGCGGGCGCGGCGAGATGGCGCAGATTCGCCTGCTCGCGCGCAGCGGCCGCGCCGACGAAGCCGCGCGGCGGATCGTCGCGCTGTTTCCGAACGGCGCGCCGTCGGGTGCGCTTGGCGCCGAGTATTACGAGATCCGCGCGAATGCGCCGGGTGGCCGCGAGTCGGCGCTTGCCGCGCTGCGCCGCAGGGTCGCGGCCGATCCGCAGGACACCAGCGCGGCCATGGCGCTGGCGCGGTTGCTGAACCAGCATGCCGATACGCGCGCGGAGGCCAACCGGATCGCCTGGTCACTCGCGAAGCGGGACGACGCCGACCATACCGAGGCGATGTCGCTGTGGCGCCGCGTGCTGCAGTCGGCCGGCGACGATCCCGCGTATCTCGACGCGCTGCATGCGTATCTCGCGCTCACGCCGGACGACACCGAATTCCGCGACCGTGCTGCCGGTCTCGACCGGCAGCGCGACGCGCAGCGCCGACTCGAACGCGACCCCGACTACATCGCGCAGCAGCGCGGGCTGCAGGCGCTCGCGCGCGGCGACCTGGCCGCGGCCGATCCGCTGCTGTCGCGGGCGGCGCGTGCGCGAGCGGACGACGCGGACGCGCTCGGCGGCCTCGGCCTGTTGCGCCTGCGCGAAGGGCGGCACGACGAAGCGCGCGCGCTGTTCACGCAGGCCGCGGCGCGCGCGACCGATCAACGCGGGAAATGGCAAGGCCTCGCACGCACCGCGCAGTTCTGGGGGCTGCTCGCGCAAGGCCGCGAAGCGGCCAACGCGGGGCGCCCGCAGGAGGCCGAACGCGCGGCGCGGGCGGCGCTCGCGATGCAGCCGGGCAGTCCGGACGCGAAGCTGCAGCTTGCCGATGCGTTGCTCGCGCAGCGCGACTGGGCGCACGCGGAGCCGTTGCTGCGTGAATTGCTGGCGGCACGTTCGCCGGCGCTGTCGGCCGTGCGCGGCACGGCCACGCTCTATGAAAACACCGGCCGCGCGGACCGGGTCGGCCCGCTGCTCGACGCGCTGCAAGGTCGCGTGACGGGCCGCGACGATCGCCGCGCGCTCGACGGCCTGCGGGCCGACCTGCTCGCGAACCAGGCGCGCGCATTGGCCGACAAGGGCGAACGCGGCCCGGCCGCGCAACGCTACGAGGCGGCCGTGCGTGCGGCGCCCGACGCGCCGTGGACGCGCTTCGCGCTCGCGCGCCTCTATCGCGACATGGGGTTGCCGCAGCTCGGCCGCACGGTGATGGACGACGGGCTCGCGCAGGGCGATACGCCGGAGATGCGCTACGCGATCGCGTTGTACCGCAATTCGCTCGACGATGTCGCGGGCGCGCAGGCCGCGCTGGCCCCGGTCGACGACGCGCACCGTTCGGACGGGATGCGCGCGCTCGCGCGCAAGCTCGATGCCGAACATGCGCTGGCCGACGCACGCGGTACGCTCGCGCGCGGCGACCGCGCGGCGTTCGCCGCGTCGCTCGCGCACGCGCAGGCGAGCGCGCCGGACGATCCCGACATGCTCGCCGCGATCGGCGCGCAGTGGATCGACGCGGGCGAACCCGAACGCGGCCTCGCGCTGCTGCACGACTGGATCGTCGCGCATCCGCGCGAAGCCGATGCCGACGTGCGGCTGCGTTACGGCGATCTGCTCGGCAGCGCGGGGCGTGACGACGCGCTCGCGGCGTGGCTCGACACGTTGCGGCGCGAAGCGTCGCTGACCCCGGCGCAGACCGCGCGGATCGAGGACCAGTCGCTGCGGCTCGTGCTGCGGCAGACCGACGAAGCGATCGCGCGGCAGGACTATGCACGGGCGCGCACGCTGCTCGATCGTGCGAGTCCGGCCGGCCGAGCGGACAAGCGTCACGCGCTCGAGCTGGCCGATCTCGAACGCGCGCAGGGCCATTACGGCGCCGCGCGCGACGCGCTCGCGCCGGTCGTCGCGCGCACGCCGGACGACGCCGATACGCAGCTCGCGCTCGCACGGATCGACGAGGACAGCGGCAACCGGGCCGCCGCGCTGGCGCGCGTCCAGGCCGTGCTCGCGCGTACGCCGGACGACGACGTCGACACGCAACTGTCGGCCGTGCGCCGCCTGAACGCGCTGCGCCGCCCGGACGAAGCCGCGCAGGTGACGGACCGGCTGCACGCCGCGTATCCGGCGCGCGCCGACGTGACGGTCGCGGCCGGGCGCGTGGCCGAGGCGCAGGGCCGCTACGACGACGCGGCGTCGCTGTACCGGCTGTCGCAGTCGCAGGAACGCGCGACGGGCGTGAGCCCGGGCCGCGACGGCCTGACGCCCGCGCGGGCCGCGTTCGCGGAGCTCGAACAGCGGCGCAATCCCGAAATCGAGACCGGCTGGACGCCCGCGTACAAGTCGGGCGACGAAGGCGTCTCGTCGTATCGCGCCCAGCAGGTGCCGATCTATCTGCAGATGCCGGTCCGCTACGACGGGCACGTGTTCGCGCAGATCGATACCGTGCATCTCGACCCGGGCACGCTCGATACGAGCGACCCGGATGCGTATGCGCTGAAGACGTTCGGCACCTACGCGGCGCTCAAGGCCCCGGGCGGACTGCCGCCGCCGTTCCAGACGAATCCGTCGGCCGCCGCGCTGCTCGCGAATCCGCCGGGTTCGCTGCACCAGTCGACGACGGGCGTCGCGCTCGGCGCCGGTTATCTGTCGGACGCATGGCGCTTCGACCTCGGCACGTCGCCGCTCGGCTTCCCCGTGCACTACCTCGTCGGCGGCGTGCGCTACCGCTTCGACGCGGGCCCGGCAAGCTTCAGCGTGAATGCGTCGCGGCGGCCGGAAACGAGCAGCGTGCTGTCGTATGCGGGGATGCGCGACCCATGGACGGGCGCGGTCTGGGGCGGCGTGCGCCGCGATGGCGTGAACCTGCGCGCGTCGGTCGACGTCGGCCGCACGAACCTGTTCGCGGAACTCGGCGCGGGCGTGCTGTCCGGCCGCAACGTCGAACGCAACGCGGAAGTCACGCTGCGCACCGGCTTCACGGTGCCCGTGTACGAACGCGCGACGATGAAGGTCAGCACCGGCCTCGTCGGCAATGCGTGGCACTACGCGCAGAACCTGCGCTACTACACGTACGGGCAGGGCGGCTACTACAGCCCGCAACGCTACCTGTCGCTCGGCGTGCCGATCGAATGGGCGGGGCGGTACGACGCGCTGTCGTGGGACCTGACCTTCACGGGCGGGATCTCGAACAGCTTCGAGAAGGATTCGCTGTACTACCCGACGTTCTCGGGTCAGCGGGCCGCGCAGGTCGCGGCCGGGTTCGTGTACGCGGGCAGCTCGACGCGCGGCGTGTCGTTCTCGTACGGCTTCAACGGCATCGCCGAGTACCGCGTGAACCCGCACCTGAGTGTCGGCGCGCAACTGCATGTCGACCGGTCGCACGACTACGCGCCGAGCTCGGCGCTCGTGTACCTGCGCTATGCGTTCGATGCGCGCGCGCAGCGCAGCTGGCTCGTCACGCCGACGCCGGTGCGGCTTTATTCGGATTACTAGGGGAACGTCGTGAATACGGAAATCGATGCCACCCGTCCCGCGCCCGGCGTTGCCGGTCTGCTGGGCCACCTGCGCGCGCTGCTGCGCATGGGGCCGGCCGGCGGCCGCGTCGGCACGCTGAGCCGGCTTGCGATCGACGGCCTGCCCGATGCATGGACGCAACTGGAGGCGGGGGGCCTGTACGCGATCTACGCGGCCGGCGGCACGCCGGCGTGCGATGCGCTTGTCTGGGAAAGCGCGCGGCAGGCACGCACGCGCGATGTGACGGTCGTGCTCGCGCGCGACGCGGCCCGCGTGGCCGACCAGATGGCATCGCTCGGCTTCGCGGGCGGCGTGCAGCCGGCCGGCTGGCCGCGCAACCTGAACGTGCTGGCGATGCCGCCGGCGGTCGAGGCGGCCGACGACGGTCTCGGCACCGGCGCGCCGCGCCGCGCGGCGCCGGGCCCGTTCGCGCGGCTGACCGGTGGCCTGCGCGCGATGCGGCGCTACGGTTTTCGCGCGCGTTCGCTGTATTTCGTGGAAGGCGCCCAGCGCTGGTTCAGCTGGGACGATCCGGTCGCGCTCGCGGATGAAGCCCGCGCACTGGCCGACTGGTGCCGTACGCACCGCCTCGCGCTCGTGCTGCTGCTCGACCCGGAGGCCGCGCGGGCGGGCGACGACGCGCGCACCGACGATGCGCCGCTCGTGCGCGATGCGGACCGCACGCCGCGCAGCGGCTTCCACGGTATCTGCTCGGGCGTCGCGCAGTTGCAGCGCACGCATGGCGAGCTGCTGTGGATCGTCGATTTCTGGCGCGTGGGCGACACGCTCGCGGCCGGTGAAGTGCGGCCGCTGCGCTTCGCGCCCGGCGGCAGGTTGTCCGCGAGCATCGACGGCGGCGCGACCGAACCGGCATACCGGATGAAGCTCGCGAGCGACGAGGACCGTGTCATCGTCAGCCGCGCGGTGCTCGACGGCACGAATCGCCTGCCCGCCGACTGGGAAATCGTCGAAGACAACGCGGCCGTCGTCGCGGCCTGCGCCCGTGCCCAAGCCGCGACCGCGGTGCTCGCGTTCCGCTCGCATGCGCAGCTCGAGGCGTTGTGCGCGGACGTGCATGCATTGCGCCGGCAATGCGGCGGCGCGCTGAAGATCGCGGTCGTCGAGCGCGGCGAAGTGCTGCGCCAGCAGTTCGAGATGCTCGTGCTGAGCGTCGGCGCGAACCGCGTGGTCGCGCGCGACTTGCCGGTCTCGCGGATGCAGGCGGCCGTGCACGCGCTGCGCGGCCAGCTCTACGCGCGGCCGGTCGCACCCGACTATCGCGCGGCGCTCGCGGCCGCGCTCGGCGATTCGGTGCTCGGCTATCTGCCGGTCGGCGCGTTCTGCCTGCGCATTCGCGCGGTGCTCGATCGCGGCGCCGTGCTCGCGCTCCCGCACACGCTCGCGAAGATCACGCTGCTGCCGGGCGTGTCGCACGTCGATGCGTTGCGGCACTGCCGCCCGCGCCGGGCGGGCGACGTCGTGACGGCCGATCCCGGGCATCTGTTCGTGTTCCTGTTCGCGTGCGAACCGGCCGACGCCGACGATGCGCTCGCGCGGATCTTCGACGTGCCGGTCGACACGCTGTCCGATCGCGTCGTATGCCTCGGAAAGGGCAGCATCGACACCGAGCTCGATGCGCTGAAAGCCGAGAACCGGCGCGCGCCGATCGCCGACTACAGCGACCTGTTCGCGGCAACGCAACCGGCCGGCAGCGCGAGTGCGCCGCCCGCGGATGCCGGTCCCGGCGAGACGCCCGCCGAGGCGAGCGAGGCGATCGATGCAATCGATGCGATCGTCGCGCTCGAGGCGATCGGCGCGCCGCCGGTGCCCGATGCCGTCGACGCACCGGCGCCGCATCCCGTCATTCCCGCCGCGCGTGCGCGCGGCGCTACCCGCAGCGCGATGCCGCTGCGCAAGCAGGAGCGCGCATGATTGCCGTACTCGTCATCGGTTTCATCGTCGGCATCGTGATCGCGGTGCCGGTGTGGATCATTGCGCAGCACCTCGGCGTCGGCCGCGGCTTTCAGGCGCCGCGCGGAATCGACCGGCGCGACGCCGTGCCGTGCGAGCTCGTGCCGGTCGCGCTGCGCGGCCGGTTGCTGCCCGGCGCCGAGGGCGGCGACAAGGCGGCCCGATGAAGACGATCGCCATTACGTCGACGACCGGCGGCGCGGGCCGCACGACGCTTGCCGCCGCACTTGCGGTGCTGCTCGCGCGCCGCGGCCGGCCGGTCGTCGCCGTCGAATTCGATGCGCAGAACCTGATGGGCGCGACGCTCGGCCTCGACACGCTGGCCGAACACGGCCTCGCGCAAAGCGTGCTCGGCGGCGCCGAACCGTGGCACGCGCACACGTGGCGCAATGCTGACGGCGTGCTGTTCGTGCCGTACGGGCAAGTCGATGCGGTCGACGCAGCCGCATGCGATGCGCGGCTCGCGGCGGATCCCGCATGGCTGTCGCGCGCACTGGACGAGATCGCGCTGCCGGCCGACGGCGTGGTGCTGGTCGACACCGCGCGCTATCCGTCGCCGCAGGCCGAGCAGGCGATTCGCCGCGCGGACCTGACGCTCGTCGTCGTGCCGCCGGAGCCGGCCGCTTGCGCGACGACGGCCGCGCGGCTCGGTGCGCTGCGGGCCGGCGCCGGTGAGCTGCAGATCGTCGTGAATCGGCTGAATCCGGCACGCGACATGCAGCGCGACGCGCTCGCGATGCTGCGCGCGGTCGCCGGGCCGGCGTCGATGCTCGAACAGCGGATCCACGTCGACGCGGCCGTGCCCGAGGCGCTCGCGCGCGGCAGCTGGATTTTCGACGACGCGCCGTATTCGCAGGCGTCGCACGACCTGAACGGCGTCGCGAACTGGGTCCATGCGTGGCTGACGGCCGTTGCCGCGGGCCGCACCGGAGCGGCGCGATGAAGCCCGCGCGCGCGCCGCGGTTGCGCACGCTCGGCCGCCGTGTGGCCGACTGGTGCGCGCGCGGCATCGGCCTGCCGGCCGAGCGCACGCTGGTCGACTGGCTCGTGCGGCTGTTTTTCCACGCACCGCCGCCGGGCCGGCCCGATCACGTGCGCCGCTGGGTGCGCATCGCGTTCCTGCGGCTCGCGCACGACTGGGGCGTGCTGCAGCCGTTGAGCCCGCGCGAATGGCTGTGGCGCGCGATCGTGCGTGCGCCGCGCGCGGTCGACGGCCGGCCCGCGCGCGATCCGCTCGCATGGTTCGACAAGACCGTCGTGCCCGCTTACGTGGCCGTCCGCGCGGTCGGCCGGCGCATCAACGCGCTGCTCGATCGTCTGCCGTGGGCACGCTGGGGCGGCTGGCTCGATGCGCGCGCGAACGGCGTCGGCCGGCGCGGCTGGCTCGCGCCGCTGCTGCTGGTGGCCGGCGCGGTGCTGTGGGCCGCGGCCGGGATGTCGCCGCTGATGCCCGGCGCGCAGTTCGCCTTCTTCGCGATCGTCGCGGTGCTGGCGCTCATGCTGCGCCGTCTGCCCGGCCATCTGCCGACGCTCGCGCTCGCATCGCTCGCGCTGCTCGCGACGGTGCGCTACGTGTGGTGGCGCACGACGCAGACGCTCGACTTCCGCAGCCCGGTCGAGGCCGTCGCCGGCTACCTGCTGTACGGCGCCGAAGCCTATACGTGGATGATCCTGCTGCTCGGCTTCGTGCAGACCGCGTGGCCGCTCGACCGGCCGATCGTGCCGCTGCCCGACGACCCCGACACCTGGCCGACCGTCGACGTCTATATCCCGACCTACAACGAGCCGCTGTCGGTCGTGAAGCCGACCGTGTTCGCCGCGCAGAGCATCGACTGGCCGACGGCGAAGCTGCGCGTGTACCTGCTCGACGACGGCCGGCGCCCCGAGTTCGCGGCGTTCGCGGCCGAGGCCGGCATCGACTACCTGACGCGCGACGACAACCGTCACGCGAAGGCCGGCAACATCAACCGCGCGCTGCCGAAGACGCACGGCGAATACATCGCGATCTTCGATTGCGATCACGTGCCGACGCGCTCGTTCCTGCAGACGACGATGGGCGTGTTCCTGCGCGACCCAAAGTGCGCGCTCGTGCAGACGCCGCACCATTTCTTCTCGCCCGATCCGTTCGAGCGCAACCTCGGCACGTTCCGCGAGATCCCGAACGAGGGCAACCTGTTCTACGGGCTCGTGCAGTCGGGCAACGACCTGTGGAACGCGACGTTCTTCTGCGGCTCGTGCGCGGTGCTCAAGCGCAGCGCGCTGGAGGAGGTCGGCGGCGTCGCGGTCGAGACCGTGACCGAGGATGCGCACACGGCGCTCAAGCTGCACCGCCGCGGCTACACGTCGGCGTACCTGCCCACCGTGCAGGCGGCCGGCCTCGCGACCGAAAGCCTCGCGGGCCACGTGAAGCAGCGCACGCGCTGGGCACGCGGGATGGCGCAGATCTTCCGCATCGACAACCCGTTCCTCGGGCGCGGGCTCGGCCTGATCCAGCGGATCTGCTACGGCAACGCGATGCTGCACTTCTTCTACGGGATTCCGCGGCTGGTGTTCCTGACGATCCCGCTCGCGTACCTGTTCTTCCACCTGTACTTCATCAACGCGTCGTCGCTCGCGCTCGCGAGCTACGTGATCCCGTACCTCGTGCTCGCGAACGTCGCGAACTCGCGGATGCAGGGGCGTTTCCGCCATTCGTTCTGGGCCGAGGTCTACGAATCGGTGCTCGCGTGGTACATCGCGCTGCCGACCACCGTCGCGTTCTTCAGCCCGAAGCACGGCAAGTTCAACGTGACCGACAAGGGCGGCAAGATCGACGAGGGCTACGTCGACTGGTCGACGTCGAAGCCGTATCTGGTGCTGTTCGGGCTGAACGTGCTCGCGATCCTGGCCGGCCTGTGGCGGCTGGCGGCCGACCAGGGCGACGAGGCGTCGACGATCCTGATCACGCTCGGCTGGACCGTGTACAACCTCGCGATGCTCGGCGCCGCGCTGGCCGTCGCGCGCGAGACCAAGCAGGTGCGCGTCACGCACCGGATCGCGATGCGCGTGCCAGCCATGCTGCTGCTGGCCGACGGGTCGACGGCCGCGTGCTTCACGAGCGACTACTCGACCGGCGGCCTCGGCCTCGAAGCCGTGCCGGGGCTGCCGCTCGCCGTCGGCGACACGCTGACGGTGTGCGTGACGCGCGGCGATCGGGCGTTTCCGTTCCCGGTGCGCGTGACCCGCGTGACGCCGACGCATGTCGGCGTGAGCTTCGAGGCACTGACGCTCGAACAGGAGCGCCAGCTCGTGCAGTGCACGTTCGGCCGCGCCGATGCGTGGCTCGACTGGCATGAAGGCGAGCGCCTCGACACGCCGCTCGGCGGGCTGAAGGAAGTGCTGCGGATCGGGCTGGACGGCTACGTGCGGATGTGGAAGGGCGCGGCGCGCGGCGTGCAGGCGATGCTGGCGCCGAAACTCGATCGGGCGCGCGACTGACGCGGCGCCCATCATGGAGTGGTTTAGATGACGTTCTGGAATCTGTATTTCATCCTGAAGTTCGCGCTGTTCGCGACCGGGCACCTGCAGCCGTTCTGGCTCGCGAACCTCGCGTTCGCGGTGGCGCTCGCGGCGAGCGCGCCGATCCGGCGGCGCGCGTGGCGCATCGTGCGGCAGATCGCGGCGATCGCGATCGCGGTGCCGCTGCTCGCGCGCGAGATGCACGCGCCGCCGCTCGCGCGCCTCGTCGATGCCGCGCGCGAAGTGAGCACGTTCCGTTTCGACTACTGGATGGAACTGCTGCCGCGCCTGCTGCCGCCGTTGCTGGTGCTGACGGTCGCCGGCGCGCTGATCGTCTATTTCATCGTGAACCGCTGGCTGCGCGTCGCGACGTTCGTGCTGGCCGTGCTGATCGCGATGCCGCTGTGGCAGGCCGGCAGCGGGCTGATGGCGCGCGTCGTCGCGCCGGCCCCGCAGCAGGCGAACGCGACGGGCGCCACGCGCGCCGACCAGCCCGAGGATCACAACGCGGCGCTGGCGACGTTCCGCGCCCAGGAGTCGCAGCGGCAGGTGGCGTTCGGCCATCTCGGCCAGGATCCGGCCACGCAGTTCGACGTGATCGTGCTGCACATCTGCTCGCTGTCGTGGGACGATCTCGATGCGGCGAAGGTGCGCAACCATCCGATGCTGAGCCACTTCGACTACCTGTTCACGAACTTCAGCACGGCCGCGAGCTACAGCGGCCCGGCGGCGATCCGCGTGCTGCGCGCGAGCTGCGGGCAGGAGGCGCACGCGGACCTGTACAAGCCCGCGCCGCAGCAGTGCTACCTGTTCTCGCAACTGGCGCGCGCCGGCTACTCGGTGCAGTCGCTGCTGAACCACGACGGCCATTTCGACAACTTCCTGCAGGTGATTCACGACAACATCGGCGTGGCCGATGCGCCGATGATCTCGAACGCGGCCGCGCCCGTCGCGATGCACGCGTTCGACGGCTCGCCGATCAAGGAGGACTATTCGACGCTCGCGAACTGGTACGCGCAGCGCGCGTCGGTGCCGGGGCCCGTCGCGCTGTACTACAACACGATCAGCCTGCATGACGGCAACCGTGTCGTCGGCAGCGCGCTGACGAGCATCGACTCGTATCCGCAGCGCGCGACGAAGCTGATGACCGACTTCGACCGGCTCGCCGACCTGATCGCGCAATCGGGCCGCCGCGCGGTGATCGTGTTCGTGCCCGAGCACGGCGCCGCGCTGCGCGGCGACGAGAATCAGATTGCAGGCCTGCGCGAAATCCCGACGCCGCGCATCGTGCACGGCCCGGTCGGCGTGCGGCTCGTCGGTTTCGCCGGCAACCATGGGGCAACGACCGTGATCGACCAGCCGACCAGCTTCCTCGCGCTCGCGCAGTTGCTGTCGAACCTGGTGTCGAACAGCCCGTTCAAGCCGGGCACGACGCTCGCGCAATACGCGGCGGACCTGCCGCGCACGCGCATGGTCGGCGAAAACGAGGGCACGGTGACGATGCAGACGGCCGCGGGTTACGCGGTGAAAACTCCGGACGGCGTATGGATCGACGAACACTAATCCTTCCCGGCGACGGCGACGACGATCGCCTGTCGCAACCCAACGACGTGATCGGTCTGTCGCGGCACCTGCCCGCGCTCGATCCCGAACGGTATGTCGACGAGCAGGCGCGGCGCGCGTTCGTCGAATCGCTCGATCGCTGGCCGACGCTGGCGAAGCTGATGGGATTGAAGCCGTGAAACGCAAGACGGCCGGCGTGGGTGCCGGCCGTCGCTTCCTCTCAGGCGGTCCTGCCGATCCTGCCTATTGCGCCTTGCGCGCCGGCTGGCGCGTCCATTCGTGTTCCTCGCCCGGCACCTTGCCGAAGGTTTGATCGGCCCATGCCGCGCGGGCCGCATCGATCTTCGCGCGCGCGCTCGAGACGAAATTCCATTCGATGAAACGCTCGCCCGGCAGGTGCGCACCGCCGAGCAGCATCACGCGCGCGCCGTTCGCGCTCGCGAGCGCGACGGTCGCGCCCGGTTCGAGCACGGCCATCGTCGCCGCGGCGAGCGGCGTGCCGTCGACAGTGAGATCGCCGTCGACGAGATAGACGCCGCGCTCGTCATGCTCCGCATCGAGCGCGAGCCGGCCGCCCGGCGTGAATTCCGCGTACGCATAAAGCGTCGGCGAGAATACGGCGACCGGCGACGCCAGCCCGAACGCGGTGCCCGCGATCACGCGCACGTTCGCGCCGTCGCGCGTGAACGACGGCAGCGTGTCGGCCGCGTGGTGCACGAACGCGGGCGCGGTGTCTTCATGTTCGACCGGCAGCGCGACCCAGGTCTGGATCCCGTGGACCGGCTGCTCGCGCGGCCGATCCTCGTCGGGCGAGCGTTCCGAATGCACGATGCCGCGACCGGCCGTCATCCAGTTCACGTCGCCCGGCACGATCTTTTGCCGGAAGCCGAGGCTGTCGTGATGCATCAGCGAGCCGTCGAACAGGTAGGTGACCGTCGCGAGCCCGATGTGCGGATGCGGCAGTACGTCGATGCCGCGGCCGGCCGGCAGCACGGCCGGGCCCATTTCGTCGAAGAAGATGAACGGGCCGACGAGGCGCGCGGCGCGCGCGGGCAGCACGCGGCGCACGACGAGGTTGCCGATGTCGCTTTCGCGCGGCGTGAGCAGGGTCTTGATCGAGGCGGACATGGTGGGGGAGGCTCGTGGTCGGTGCGACAGGCGATCAGGCGATCGCCGTGTCGATCGTGATCGGGTGCGTGAGGATCTTGTGGACCGGGCACGCGTTCGCGATCTGCAGCAGGCGGTCGCGCTGCTCGTCGGTCAGGTCGCCGTCGAGCGTGATGCGGCGCACGATCGTGCTGCCCGCGCCGCCCGATTCGTGCGCGAGCTTCACGTGCACTTCGGCGAGCGGCCAGCCCTTGCGTTGCGCGTACATCTTCAGCGTGATCGCGGTGCACGCGCCGAGGCTCGACAACAGCAGCGCGACGGGTGTCGGCGCCGCGTCGCCGCCGCCGAGCGCAGCCGGTTCGTCGGCACGCCACTGATGGACGCCATCGCTGAAGTGGACGAGGTAATCGACCGAGCCGATGCTCGCTTCGACGGACAGTTCGCTCATTGCAGTTCCAGGTGGGGAAAGGGGGCGGGCCGGCGGCGTGGCCGGCCGGGCGTTACGGTTCGAGCAGCCGCTGCAGCCGCAGTTCCTCGAAATCGAGCTCCGATTCTATGCGGTGCAGCACCGCGTCGTCGACCTTGCCGTCGCGGTGCAGGTCGAGCAGCGCGCCGCGCGACACGCCGACGAGTTCGAGCTCCACGCGCAGCATGCGCGTGCGCACGCCGGCGGGCTCGGCGCCTTGCCGGTGCGCGCGTTCGTTGAACGTGACGCGGTTGCGGTATTCGGCGAGCAGGCGGTCGAGCGACGGACGCTCGAGATCCGACCCGCGCTGCTCGCGTGCGTCGAGCTCGGCGAGCGCCGCGCCGAAGGTATGCGCGCGCACCGCATGCTCGGACATCGTGCGGCGCGCGGCCGGGCGCAGCTTCAGCACGCGGATCAGCGGCGCAAGCGTGCCGCCTTGCACGACGAGCGTCGCGATGATCAGCAGGAACGTGCTGAACAGGATCAGGTCGCGGCCGGGGAAGTTGGCCGGCAGCGCGACCGCGGCCGCGAGACTCACGACGCCGCGCATGCCCGACCAGCCGAGCACGACGGCCTCGCGCCACGACCACGGCGCATGCCCGGCGCGCGGCGCGCGCAGGCGGCCCGGCAGCCACATCGCGGCGAATACCCACACGACGCGCGCGCCGATCGCGGCGGCGGTGGCGGGCAGCGCGACGCGCAGGCCGGCCATCAGCACCGCGCCTTCGTGGTTCACGCGCGCGAGGATCGCGTGCAGCGCGAGACCGATCAGAATGAACACGAGCGCGTCGAGCACGAACACGATCGCTTCCCACGTCGCCTTTGCCTTGATCCGCATGTCGGCGTCGAACACGCGGTGCTGGCGCACGCCGAGCACCAGGCCGCAGGTGACGACCGACAGCACGCCCGAGCCGTCGACGGCTTCCGCGACGCCATAGCTGCCCCACGCCATCGCGAAGGTCACGACGATGCCGAGCATCGGATCGCGCAGGCGCGGCAGCACCCAGCACATCGCATGGCCGCAGGCGAGGCCGACCGCGATGCCGATCAGCGTGAGCGAGAAGAACAGGCCGGTGGCGCTCGCGGCCGTGATCGACACGGCGAGCGCGGCCGAGACGGCCATCTGGTACAGCAGCAGGCCCGACGCGTCGTTGACGAGGCTTTCGCCCTCGAGCACCGCGACGAGCCGCGCGGGCAGCGGGTGGCGCTGCAGGATCGCCTTCGCGGCGACCGCGTCCGGCGGCGACACGATCGCGCCGAGCGTGAAGCACGCGGCCCAGGGCAGATCGGGGTTCGCGGCATGCACGGCGAGTGCGACCGCGACGGTCGTGAACGCCACCGCGCCGAGCGCGAGCGACGCGATCGATGCGAGTTGCTCCCGGAACTCCTTCCACGCGGTGTAGAACCCGCTCGACATCAGCAGCGGCGGCAGGACGGCCGCGAGCAGCAGCGCCGGGTCCATGTCGGGCACGCGCTTACCGGCGATCGCGATCGCGCAGCCGCCGAGCAGCAGCACGACGGCCGGTGGAATCGAGATGCGCTCGGCGAGCCACGTGAGCGCGCCCGCACCGCAGATCAACAACAGCAGGTAATGGAACAGTTCGACGTTGGTCATGCGCGGCCGGCAGGGAAGGGAGTCGTCACGACGGCTTGCGGTCGTTCGTCGTGCCGCCCGGCAGCGCGCCGAACATGTGCTGGCTGCACTGTGCGTCGCGCCATGCGGTGTTCAGCCGATGGCCGGACAGCATCCGGCGCGCGACCGGCAGGATCTGTTCGCCGGCCAGCATGCCGAGCAGGCCGGTGAGCGCGATGATCGGCGGCGCCGGCGAGTTCACGCCGAGTGCGCCGTAGATGACGCCGGCGAGGATGCCGGCGAGCAGTGACAGGAAATACGGTTTCATGGTGGGCATTCCGTGATGGCCGACGAAGGCGCGGCGCGCGTCGTCAAGGTCTTGAAAGCGTATCGGGTTTACATGAAGAAAAAAAGGGCGGGTCGCCCGGATCGGGCATCGATTGCGGAATCGGACCGATTCCATTTCTTGGGTGTTCGCGCCGCGCGTTTGCGGATTAAATGTTCGGGCCGGATGACGATCCGGCACCGACGCATCTCCGGCTCCTCCCGTTTTCACGGCCGAGGCAGGCCTCCCTTTTTTCGTTCACAGGACACCTTGCGCCATGAGCAATCCGAAACTCGAAGTACTGACACCGCAGAACAGCCAGCTGATCTTCATCGACCAGCAGCCGCAGATGGCGTTCGGCGTGCAGTCGATCGATCGCCAGACGCTGAAGAACAACGTCGTCGGGCTCGCGAAGGCCGCGAAGGTCTTTGACATTCCGACCACGATCACGACGGTCGAAAGCGACAGCTTCTCGGGCTACAGCTATCCCGAACTGCTCGACGTGTTCCCGAACCAGAAGACGCTCGAACGCACGTCGATGAACTCGTGGGACGACCAGAAGGTACGCGATGCGCTGGCCGCGAACGGCCGCAAGAAGGTGATCGTCTCGGGCCTGTGGACCGAGGTCTGCAATACGACGTTCGCGCTGTGCGCGATGCTCGAAGGCGACTACGAGATCTACATGGTGGCCGACGCGTCGGGCGGCACGTCGCAGGCCGCGCACGACTTCGCGATGCAGCGGATGGTGCAGGCCGGTGTCGTGCCCGTCACGTGGCAGCAGGTCGTGCTCGAGTGGCAGCGCGACTGGGCGCGCCGCGAGACGTACGACGCGGTGATGGCGCTCGTGAAGGAGCACTCGGGCGCGTACGGGATGGGGGTCGACTACGCCTACACGATGGTCCACAAGGCCGCACAGCGCACCGCGACGCCGCACGAGTCGCTCGCGCCGGTGCCGTCGAAGTAACGGGCTGCCGGATGCGATCGCCGCGGGGAATGCGGCGATCGCCTGTCATCGGCCGCCACGCATTCAGGCCGCCGGCAATGCCCACGGCGCGTGCGAGAAGTGTTCCGCGAGGAAGTCGAGCAGTACCGTCACGCGCGCGGCGCGCAGCATGCCGGGCGGCGTGACGAGGTTCACGTTGATGTCGGCGATCTTCCAGTCGCTCATCACTTCCTCGAGTTCGCCGCGCTGCATCGCCTCCCACACGAGGAACTCGGGCTGCAGCGCCAGGCCGTGACCCGCGACGAGCGCGGGAAGGATCACGTCCGCGTTGTTGGTGCGGATGCGTCCGTGCACGGACACGCCGACTTCCTCGCCCGAGGCCGGGTGACGGAAGCGCCAGTGCTCGGGTGTCGGCAGGTTCGTGTAGGTGAGGCACACGTGCTGGTCGATGTCGCGCGGGTGCGCGGGGCGGCCGCGCCGGTCGAGGTAGGCCGGCGCCGCGACGAGCGGCCGGCGCACCGCGCAGAGGCGGCGCGAGCGCAGCGACGAATCGTTGAGCTCGGCGATGCGGATGGCGACGTCGAAGCCGCCGGACACGATGTCGACGATGTGATCGGTGAGCACGAGGTCGATGTCGACGCGCGGATAGCGCTCGAGAAATGCGGGCAGCACCGGCGACAGGTGGCGCAGCCCGAACGACATCGGCGCATTCACGCGAACGAGGCCGTGCGGTTCGAGCGCCTGCGCGGACGCTTCGTTCTCGATCAGCTCGGCGTCGGCAAGCAGGCGGATCGCGCGGTCGCGCAGCAGTTCGCCGGTCGGCGTGAGCGACAGCTTGCGCGACGTGCGGTACAGCAGCATCGCGCCGAGGCGCTTTTCGAGGCGCGCGATCGCCTTCGACACGGTCGGCTGCGACACGCCGAGCAGGTCGGCGGCTTTCGCGAACGAGCCGGTCTCCGCGACGCGCGCGAAGATGGCCCAGGCTTCGAGATCAGGAAGGTGTTGCATGGTCGGAATGAATGGCAGGGAAGCGAAACGGATGCGATGTGCCGCGAAGGCGGAACGCGCGATGCAGGTGATTCTAATCCGGCCGGGAGAAAAATCGTTATGGAATCTTATCTACTTTCGTTGGGCGCCGGCGTGCTGATCGGCGTCGTATACAGCGTGATCAAGGTGCGCTCGCCGGCACCGCCGCTGATCGCGTTGGTCGGCCTGGGCGGCATGCTGATCGGCGCACAGGCGATCGCGCCGGTTCGTCACTGGCTCGGCTTCTGACCGCATCGAGGACACTTCATGAGCGCAACCGATACTCAACCCGATCTCATCCTGCACAACGGGCGCATCACGACGCTCGATCGTGCGAACCCGGTCGCGACGGCCGTCGCGATCAAGGACGGCCGCTTCGTCGCGGTCGGCGGCAACGCGGACGTCGTGCCGCTCGCGGGTCGCGCGACGAAGGTCGTCGACCTCGACGGCCGCACCGTGCTGCCGGGCCTGATCGACAACCACACGCACGTGATTCGCGGCGGCCTGAACTACAACCTCGAGCTGCGCTGGGACGGCGTGCGTTCGCTCGCCGTCGCGATGGAGATGCTCAAGCGCCAGGTCGCGATCACGCCCGCGCCGCAGTGGGTGCGCGTGGTCGGCGGCTTCACCGAGCATCAGTTCGCGGAGAAGCGCCTGCCGACGATCGACGAACTCAATGCGGTGGCGCCCGATACGCCGGTGTTCATCCTGCACCTGTACGACCGCGCGCTGCTGAACGCGGCTGCATTGCGGGTGGTCGGCTATACGAAGGACACGCCCGAGCCGCCGGGCGGCACGATCCTGCGCGACGACGCGGGCAACCCGACCGGGCTGCTGCTGGCGAACCCGAACGCGACGATCCTCTACGCGACGCTCGCGAAGGGGCCGAAGCTGCCGTTCGACTACCAGTACAACTCGACGCGCCATTTCATGCGCGAGCTGAACCGGCTCGGCGTGACGGGCGTGATCGATGCGGGCGGCGGCTCGCAGAATTATCCCGACGATTACGAAGTGATCCGCAAGCTGCACGACGCGGGCGAGATGACGGTGCGGATCGCCTACAACCTGTTCACGCAGAAGCCGAACGCGGAGAAGGAAGACTTCGTGAACTGGACGAAGAGCGTCACGTATCACGACGGCACCGACTATTTCCGCCACAACGGCGCGGGCGAGATGCTGGTGTTCTCCGCCGCCGATTTCGAGGACTTCCGCGTCGCGCGGCCGGACTTGCCGGCACAGATGGAAGACGATCTCGAAGGCGTCGTGCGCGTGCTCGCGCAGAACCGCTGGCCGTGGCGCATGCATGCGACGTACGATGAAACGATCAGTCGTGCGCTCGACGTGTTCGAGAAGGTGAACCGCGATATTCCGCTCGACGGACTCAATTGGTTCTTCGATCATGCGGAAACCGTCTCCGAACGATCGATGGACCGCATCGCCGCGCTCGGCGGCGGCATCGCGGTGCAGCACCGGATGGCGTACCAGGGCGAATACTTCGTCGAACGCTACGGCGCGCAGGCGGCCGAGGCGACGCCGCCGGTCGCGAAGATGCTCGAGAAAGGGCTCAAGGTGTCGGCCGGCACCGACGCGACGCGCGTCGCGTCGTACAACCCGTGGGTGTCGCTCGCGTGGCTCGTGACGGGCAAGACGGTCGGCGGGTTGCGGATGTATCCTCGGCGCAACCTGCTCGATCGCGAGACCGCGCTGCGCATGTGGACCGAGTACGTGACGTGGTTCTCGAACGAGGAGGGGAAAAAAGGGCGCATCGCGGTCGGGCAACTGGCCGACCTGATGGTCCCGGATCGCGATTTCTTCACCTGCGCGGAGGACGATATCGTGGACACGTCCGCGCTGCTGACGGTGGTGGGCGGCAGGATCGTGTGGGGCGCGGGGCCGTTCGCGTCGCACGATGCGCCGATTCCGCCCGCGATGCCCGACTGGTCGCCGGTGCGCGAGTACGGCGGTTACGGCGGCTGGGGCGCGACACGGCGCGACGGTGCACCGCTGCAGCGTGCGGCGGCAGCGGCCGCCGCGTGCGGCTGTTCGAGCGCGTGCAACGTGCATGGGCATGCGCATGCGGGCGCGTGGGGCCGCGCGTTGCCGACCTCGGATGCAAAGGGCTTCTGGGGCGCGTTCGGCTGTTCGTGCTGGGCGGTCTGACATGGCGATCCCGACCAACCCGGGCCGCGTCGGCAACCCGGCATGGGTCCGTGCGCTGCTGGCGCAGCCGTGGGTCCTGCCGCTCGTGCGTCTGGCGCTGGTGTCCGCGTACCTGATCGGCGGCGTCGCGAAGGCGCTGGACTTCGGCGGCGCGGTCGCGGAGCAGGCGCATTTCGGCCTGCACCCGGCCGCGCTGTGGGCGGCGCTCGCGATCGCGGTCGAGATCGCCGGCTCGCTGTGCGTGGTGTTCAACCGCTTCACTTGGCTCGGTGCCGGCAGCCTCGGTATGCTGACGCTGGTCGCGATGGCGGTGGCGAACGATTTCTGGAACCGCACGGGCGCCGAGCATTTCATGGCACTCAACAGCTTTTTCGAGCATCTCGGACTGATCGCGGCACTCGTGCTCGCGACACTGCTCGCCGATACGAAGCACGCGGCCGGTGACGGCCGCACGACTCGATGACGATGACACAACCAGGAAAACCCTTCATGAAATCCATTCGTTCCGTGTTGCTCGCCGCAATGATCGCGGGCGGTCTCGCCGTCGCGCCGGTCGCATTCGCGAAGACGCCGGTCACGAAGGCTGGCGCGACGCCGGCCGTGGCCGTCGGCCCGCAGTACGACACGACGCACGTGTGCGTGGCGCCCGAGGACTTCGACCGCTTCACCGACAGCTTCGTCGCGACCTTCGGCGGCAAGAAGTCGAAGCAGGGCGTGTTCCAGGTCACGCCCACGCCGAGCCAGACGATGTCGCAGCTCGTGCTCACGCCGGTCGGCACGGTCTCGGTGTTCGGCTTCAAGACGCCGATCCCGTATCCGTTCTGCGCGGAGCGCACCGGTTATCTCGTCACCGATCTCGACGTCGCGATGAAGTCGGCGCGCGCGCACGGCGCGGACGTGGTGGTCGACACGTTCCCCGACCCGATCGGCCGCGACGCGATCATCCGCTGGCCGGGCGGCGTGAACATGCAGCTGTACTGGCATACGGAAGCGCCGCACTACGATGCGCTGGAGACGGTGCCCGAGAACCGCGTGTACGTGTCGCCGGAAAGCGCCGACACGCTCGTGCGCGACTTCGTCGCGTTCTCGCACGGCAAGATCGTGTCCGACGTGCGCCGCGCGCCGGGCATCGAGATCGGCCGGCCGAACGACACGTACCGGCGCATCCGCATCGAATCGGGCTTCGGCAAGATGACGGTGCTCGCCACCGACGGCCATTTGCCCTACCCGTTCGGCCGCGAGATGACCGGCTATGAAGTGCGCGATCTCGCCGCGACGCTGAAGCAGGCGCAGGCCGCGGGCGTGACCGTGCTCGTGCCGGCGTTCGCGTCGGACGGCCGCGATGCGGCGCTCGTGCAGTTCCCGGGCGGCTACGTCGCCGAGATCCACGCGGACGCGGCACGATGAAGCACGAGGATACGATTCTTGCCGCGGTGGCCGGCTTCGTCGACACGCTGAGCTTCGTCGCGTTGTTCGGGCTGTTCACCGCGCACGTGACGGGCAACTTCGTGCTGATCGGCGCGGGCATCGCGGGCTTCGGCCAGGGTGTCGTGCTGAAGCTCAGCGTGTTTCCCGCGTTCGTGTGCGGCGTGATCGCGAGCAGCCTGATCGCACGGTCGATGTCCGCGCGGCCCGCCTGGCAGGGCACGCGTGCGCTGCACGCGGTACAGGCCGTGCTGCTGCTCGGCTTCTGCGCGGCCGGCGTGTGGGCGACGCCCGTCACGCACCCCGACAGCCTGCCGGCGCTCGTGGCCGGCATCGTCGGCACGTTCGCGATGGGCGTGCAGAACGCGCATCCGCGCGTGATTCCGCGCGCCGGCGTGCCGAACACGGTGATGACCGGCAACGTCACGCAGGCGATCCTCGACGTCGTCGATATCCTGTCCGCCGGCACGGCCGACAGCGTGCGCGCGGCCGCCCGCGCGCGCTTCGCGAAGATGCTGCCCGCGATCGTCGCGTTCGCGCTCGGCGCGGCATGCGGTGCGCTCGGATTCCGCTACGTCGGGTTTGCGGCGTTGCTCGTGCCCGTCTGCGCGCTGGCGGTACTCGCGCTGCGCGCGTCGCAAGCGGCGGGCACCGTCAAGCCGGAGCACGCATGAGCCCGCGGCGGGAACGGCATCGTCGCGCGCGCCGCTTCGATCGTGCGGCCCGGGCGTCGGTCGTCGCGGGGCTGCTGTTCGCGGGCGCAGACGCCGCCTGCGCGGAAACGGCAACCGCCGCGACCCCGACGTCGGCCGCCGACGGCACCGCATCGACCTGTACGGCCAAGCGGCCGACCGTGCTGTTCAATCGCTGGCAGGAAGACTGGTCGGTGCTCGCGAATCCGTGCGTGCCGCGCGCGCCGCTCGACGGGTTGAAGTACATCCCGCTCGGCAACGATCCGGCCGCCTATCTGTCGCTCGGCGTGAACCTGCGGGAGCGCCTGGAGACCAACGATGCGCCGCTGTTCGGCATCGGCTCCGCGCAATCGGACACGTACCTGATCCAGCGCGTCGAAGTGCACGCCGATGCGCATCTCGGCCCGCACTGGCAATTCTTCGTGCAGTTGCAGGACGACCGCGCGTTCGGCAAGAACACGATATCGCCGGTCGACAAGAATCCGCTCGATCTCGAACAGGCCTTCGTGACCTACACGGGTGCGCTCGGCGGCGGCACGGTCAAGTTCCGCGTCGGCCGCCAGGAGATGGCGTTCGACCTGCAGCGCTTCATCGCCGCGCGCGACGGCCCGAACGTGCGGCAGGCGTTCGATGCGGTGTGGGCCGACTACGAGTACCGGAAGTGGCGTTTCATCGGGTATGCGACGCAGCCGGTGCAGAACCGCACCGTGTCCGCGTTCGACGACGTGTCGAACCGCGATCTCACCTTCAGCGGCGTGCGCTTCGAGCGGCAGTCGGTCGGGCCCGGCGACCTGTCCGGCTACTGGTCGCGCTACAACCGCAGCAACGCGCGCTTTCTCGATGCGAGCGGCGCCGAGCGGCGCGACGTGTGGGATCTACGGTACACGGGCACGCAGGGCCGCTTCGACTGGGATCTCGAGACGATGCTGCAGACGGGCACGGTCGGCAGCAGTTCGATCCGCGCGTGGGCGGTCGGCTCGATCGCCGGCTACCGGCTCGACGCGCCGTGGTCGCCGCGCGTCGCGCTGCAGGTCGATGCGGCGTCGGGCGACCGGCATCCGCACGACGGCCGCGTCGGCACCTTCAACCCGCTGTTTCCGAACGGCTATTACTTCACGCTGGCGGGATTCACGGGTTACTCGAACCTGATCCACGTGAAGCCGTCCGTGACGTTGAAGCCATCGGCGAACCTGTCGCTGCTCGGCGCGCTCGGTTTCCAGTGGCGCGAGACGACCGGCGATGCGGTCTACCAGCAGGGCAACGCGGTCGTGCCGGGCACGGCAGGCAAGGGCGGGTTGTGGACGGGGATGTACGTGCAGCTGCGTGCGGACTGGACGATCGCCGCGAACCTGATCGGCGCGATCGAGGCCGTGCATTTCCAGGTCGGCGATGCGATCCGGCAGGCGGGCGGGCACAACGCCGACTACGTCGGCGTCGAGCTGAAGTACGGCTGGTAACGCGCGGGTACGCGATGCATGAAAGAAGGGCGGCCGGCAGGCCGCCCTTCGTGCGTTCGGGCCGGCTTCGCCGCCGGCCCGGTCGGTGCGGGCCCGTTACAGGTTCGGCGACAGCGCGAGCGCGTTCGTCAGGTCGCCCATCGGCTGCCCGCCGTTCGCCTTCAGCGCGTCGTCGCGCTGCTGCAGGCCCGCGAGGCGCGGCAGCGAGAAGCGGCGCGTGATGAAGCGCAGGATCGAACCCGTGTCGTACTGCGTGTGGTCGACGAAGCCCTTCTTCGCGTACGGCGACACGATCAGTGCCGGAATGCGCGTACCCGGGCCCCAGCGGTCGGCGCTCGGCGGCGCGGCATGATCCCAGAAGCCGCCGTTTTCGTCGTACGTGACGACGACAACCATGTTCTTCCACTGCGGGCTGGCCTGCAGGTGCGCGATCACGTCGGCGATGTGCTGGTCGCCGGAGGTCACGTCCGTGTAGCCCGGGTGTTCGTTCAGGTTGCCCTGCGGCTTGTAGAACGCGACCTGCGGCAGCGCGCCCGCGTCGATCGCCTTGATGAACTCGGCGCCGTTCGCGCCGCCGTCGAGCAGGTGCTGCGCGCGGCTCGCGGTGCCCGGAGCCTGGTTCGCGAAGTAGTTGAACGGCTGGTGGTGCGGCTGGAAGTTCGGCGTCGACAGATCGGCACCGTAGATCACGTTCGACGTGCCGTTCTGGCTCGCCTGCAGCGCCTGGCCCCATGCGCCGCTGTACCAGGCCCACGACACGCCTGCGTTGGTCATCAGGTCGCCGATATTGGTCGCCGTCTGCGGCGGCATCGTCGACGGATTCGCCGGGTCGGCCAGCAGCGGGTCGCCGCCCGTGGCCGCCTTGTTGCCGCTCGGCTGATACGCCGGCTGCATCGTGTTGATGCCGTAGAAGTCGGGCGTGAGCGCGCCGTCGTTGACGAACTTCGGCGGGCCGCTCAGCGCGGAGGCCGGCGAGTTCGTCGCGACCTTCAGCGACTTGCCGTCGGCATTCAGCACGGCGATCTTGCCGGCCGCGGGGCTCTTGTCGGCGTTCGGGTAGTACGGTGCGCACGCGCAGACCAGGTACTGGTGGTTCAGGAACGAACCGCCGAACGCGCCCATGAAGAAGTTGTCGGCGAGCACGTACTGCTGCGCGATCTTCCACAGCGGCAGCTTCGACGGATCCGCGGTGTAGTGGCCCATCGTCAGGCCGCCCGCGTCGGTCCAGGCGGCGTACATGTCGTTCTTGCCGCCGTTGATCTGCATCTGGTCCTGGTAGAAGCGATGCACGATGTCGCGCGTGGCGATGCTCATCGACTGGTTGAAGCCCTTCGGGTCGTCGATCGCGAACGGCGCGTTCGGCAGGTTCGCCGTCATCGCCTCGGTGACCGCCGGCGTGATGCCGGTCGCGGTCAGGCCGCCCCAGATCTTCGGCAGCGTCGCCATCGTCGAGCCGTCGCGATCCTTCTGCACCGAGTTCGCGGCCGTCGCGTTCTGCAGGCCGTTCGCGCCCGGGAAGTTGCCGTACAGGTTGTCGAAGCTGCGGTTTTCCGCATAGATCACGACGACGTTCTTGACGGCGGACAGGCCTTGCTGCGTGACATCGTCGCCGCCGCAGGCGGTCAGGCTGAGCGCGGCCGCAAGGGCGATCGGCGTGTAGCGAATCCAGGCGTGCTTCTTCATGCGATGTTCTCTCTCATTCGTCGTTGGTCGCGTGTGGGAACCGGGTGGCGGGAGGGCCGACGCACGAACCTCGCGGTACCGCCCGGCAGCGCGCATTATCTGGAACCGATTTGACAGCCGGGTGTAGGCGCGCTTTCAATTGACTGTCGGTGGAACGTCATTGAACGGTCATGGAACTGACATAAGCTCCGGCCGATCGCCCACCGCTACCAGAACAACGACGATGCACACCCTTCTGAAATCCCTCGCGTCCGCGCGATCGCTGATCTCCGCCGCGGCCGCGCTGGCACTCGCGGGCGGACTCGCGGCGCTCGCCGGTTGCGATGCGCGGCCCGGCACGACCGCGTCGGCCGCGTCCGTCGTACCGGCGGCTCAGGCCGCGTCGGCCGGCCCGGCGGTCGCGCCAGCCAGCCAGCCGCAGACGCGCGCGCAGGTGTTCGAGGGCGTGAAGCAGATGACGGCACTCGGCAAGCAGCTGTTCTTCGATCCGTCGCTGTCCGGGTCCGGCAAGCTCGCCTGTGCGTCGTGCCATAGCGCCGAGCATGCGTTCGGGCCGCCGAACGCGTTGTCGGTGCAGCTCGGCGGCGACGACATGCACCGTAGCGGTTTTCGCGCGGTGCCGTCGCTGAAGTACCTGCGCGGCATTCCTCCGTTCAGCGAGCACTTTCACGATTCGCCGGACGAAGGCGATGAAAGCATCGACGCGGGTCCGACCGGCGGCCTGACCTGGGACGGCCGTGTCGACACGCGCGACGCGCAGGCGCGCATTCCGCTCACGTCGCCGTTCGAGATGAGCAGCTCGCCCGCACGGGTGGCGAAGGCGGTTCGCGCCGCGCCGTATGCCGACGCGTTCCGCAAGGCGTTCGGCGATCAGGTCCTCGGCGACGATCGGGCAACGTTCGATGCCGTGCTGCGCGCGCTCGACGCATTCCAGCAGCAGCCGGCGCTGTTCGATCCGTACACGAGCAAGTACGACGCGTATCTGGCCGGCCGCGCGCGGCTCACGCCTGCCGAGCTGCACGGCCTGCAGCTGTTCAACGACGAGAAGAAGGGCAACTGCGCGAGTTGCCACATCAGCCAGCGCACGCTCGAAGGCGGCCCGCCGCAGTTCAGCGATTTCGGGCTGATCGCGATCGCGGTGCCGCGCAACCGCGCGCTGCCCGTCAACCGCGACCCGCGCTTTTACGATTTCGGCGCGTGCGGTCCCGAGCGCACCGACCTGAAGGGCCGCGACGAATTCTGCGGGCTGTTCCGCACGCCGTCGCTGCGCAACGTCGCGCTGCGCAAGACGTTCTTCCACAACGGCGTGTATCACACGCTCGAGGACGTGATGCGCTTCTACGTCGAGCGCGACATCCATCCGGAGAAGTTCTACCCGGTCGTGCACGGCAAGGTGCAGATCTACGACGACCTGCCGAAGCGCTACTGGCCGAACATCAACCGCGAGCCGCCGTTCGACCGCAAGCGCGGCGAGCAGCCGGCGCTGAACGCGGCCGAGATCAAGGACGTGATCGCGTTCCTCGGCACGCTGACTGACGGATATCAGCAAACGGCCGCGCCGGCCGGGCCCTAGAAGGCGCTGCCGCCGGCACGCATGCTATGCTCGCTCGCTGACGGGCGCGCTGCGGGCCGGTTCGCCGGCCCGCAGCGCGCCGTTCGATCGAACATCCAAGGAGAAAAACATGTCGATGCGCGCATCCCTTTCCGTCGTCACGCGTGTGCTGGCCGGCGCCGCGTGCGCAGCCGCGATGCTGCCCGCCCATGCGCAGAACAACCTGAGCTTCCTGAACGACACGCCGATCAGCTATTTCAGCAACGCCGACCGCGCGTCGCTCTCGAAGGCCGTCGTGCAGGCGCGCGACGAAGGCAAGGACGGCGAAACCACGACGTGGCAGAGCAGCGGCCGCGGCACGCAGATCGACGCGAAGCTCACGCCGACCACGACCGAGACGGACGGCAAGACCTGCCGCGAAATCACCACCGACATCACCGCGAAGGGCCAGACGATGACGCTCAAGCCCGTCTACTGCAAGACGGCCACGGGCAAGTGGCAGCTGCAGAAGCGCTGAGCACACGCGCGATGAAGCGGGGCGCCGCGCCGCGCACGGTGTCGTGCGGCGTCGTGATTCTCGATGCGGCCGGCCGCGTGTTCCTCGCGCACGCGACGGATACCACGCACTGGGATATCCCGAAGGGGCAGGGCGAGCCCGGCGAGACGCCGGCCGACGCCGCGCTGCGCGAGCTGCTCGAGGAAACCGGCATCGAGCTCGCGCCGGCGCGGCTGCTCGATCTCGGCCGGTTTTCCTATCGTCACGACAAGGATCTGCACCTGTTCGCGGTGCGGGTGGCCGCAGGCGAGATCGATCCCGCGCACTGCACGTGCACGTCGCTGTTCCCGAGCCGTCGCGACGGCTCGATGATTCCCGAGATGGATGCGTACCGCTGGACCGCGCCGGGCGACGTCGACGCATATGCGAGCCGCAGCCTCGCGCGGCTGTTTCGCACGAAGCTGTCGCTGGCGGACCTGCATCGGCGGTTGGCGGGCGCATGAGCGTGTGCGGCGGCTCCCGCCGCGGCGGGCCGTTTCGATGCGCGCAAAAAAACCGGCGCTTGGGCCGGTTTTTTTATGGGTGACGCGAGGGCGGCGCCCGAAGCCGCCGCGCGCGCCGAGCAGGCCGTCAGGCCGGCTTGCCCCAGCTGTCGCGCAGCCCGACGATCCGGTTGAACACCGGCTTGCCCGGTTTCGAATCGACACGGTCGGCAACGAAGTAGCCGTGACGCTCGAACTGCAGGCGCGTTTCCGGCGCGATGTCGCCGTTACCGGGCTCCAGATAAGCCTGCACGATCTTCTTCGAATCGGGGTTCAGCGCCTCGAGGAAGTTCGCGCCGCCCGCGTCCGGATGCGGCTCCTTGAACAGGCGGTCGTAGATCCGCACTTCGGCCGGCTGCGCATGCTTCGCGCTGACCCAGTGGATGTTGCCCTTGACCTTGTACGTGTTCGCGCCTTCGGTGCCCGACTTGCTGTCCGGGAAGTAGTTGCAGTGCACGGCCGTCACGTTGCCGTCGGCGTCCTTGTCGAAGCCCGTGCATTCGATCACGTAGCCGTAGCGCAGGCGCACCTTGTTGCCCGGGAACAGGCGGAAATAGCCCTTCGGCGGGTTCTCGACGAAATCCTCGCGCTCGATCCACAGCTCGCGCGAGATCGGGAACGTGCGCACGCCGCGGTCCGGGTGGTGCGGATGCACGGGCGCCGTGCACGCTTCCTCGAGGTCTTCCGGATAGTTGTCGATCACGAGCTTCAGCGGATCGAGCACCGCGACCGTACGCGCGGCCTTGTCGTCGAGGTCGTCGCGCAGCGCGCCCTCGAAGATGCTCATGTCGATCCACGAATCGATCTTCGTCACGCCGATCCGCTCGCAGAACAGGTGGATGCTCTCCGGCGTGAAGCCGCGACGGCGCACGCCGACGATCGTCGGCATCCGCGGGTCGTCCCAGCCGTCGACGTGGCCTTCGGTGACGAGCTGCAGCAGCTTGCGCTTGCTGGTGATCGCGTACGTGAGGTTCAGGCGCGAGAATTCGATCTGTTGCGGCAGCGGACGCGTGAACACGCCGGCTTCCGCGAGTTCGTTCAGCACCCAGTCGTACAGCGGGCGGTGATCCTCGAATTCGAGCGTGCACAGCGAATGCGTGATGCCTTCGAGCGCATCCGAGATGCAGTGCGTGTAGTCGTACATCGGATACACGCACCAGGCGTCGCCGGTGCGGTAGTGGTGCGCGTAGCGGATCCGGTAGATCACCGGATCGCGCATGTTCATGTTCGGCGAAGCCATGTCGATCTTCGCGCGCAGCACGTGCTCGCCTTCCTTGAACTCGCCGGCCTTCATGCGGCGGAACAGGTCGAGGTTTTCCTCCGGCGTGCGGTCGCGGAACGGCGACGGCTTGCCGCCTTCCGTCAGCGAGCCGCGGTTCGCGCGCATTTCGTCGGCGCTCTGGCTGTCGACATACGCCTTGCCGCGCTTGATCAGCAGCTCGGCGAACTCGTACAGCTTGTCGTAGTAGTCGCTCGCGAAATACTGATGATCGACCGCGTCCTTGCGCCAGTCGAAACCGAGCCAGCGCACCGCGTCGACGATCGAATCGACGTACTCGACGCTTTCCTTTTCCGGGTTCGTGTCGTCGAAGCGCAGGTGGCACACGCCGCCGTAGTCGCGCGCGACGCTGAAGTTCAGGCAGATGCTCTTCGCATGGCCGATGTGCAGATAGCCGTTCGGCTCGGGCGGGAAGCGCGTCTCGACGCGTCCGCCCCATTTGCCGGTGCGGTTGTCGTCGTCGATGATGTTACGGATGAAATTGGAAGCCGCGGGGGCGTCGTTGCGTTCGGTGCTCATGCGGTTGGCGTCAGGTTGTGTCGGCGCGTCGCGCCGGTTTAATCCTGTAATTCTACCTGACCGGGGTCCGTCCCGCGCGGGTCGCGGGTCCGGTACCCTGCGTGCGCGATGCGCGCCGCAATATATCGAGTGTGTGTCGGCTGTAACACGACGTAAATCGGATTGCCCGCGCCGTTCGGGTTTTCCTATGATGGCTTTACCGATTCAACGCCGCCACTCGTATTTTTTGCCTGGCGGGAGGAAGCCAATAACCATGATGAAGAAGACCACTTTTCTCGTTCGTACCGCGGTGATCGTCGCGGCCCTGTCGCAACTCGGCGCATGTGCGATGACGCATACGCAGCGTAATGCCGGGATCGGCGCGGCCGCGGGCGGCGCACTCGGCTACCTGATCACGGGCGGCCCGGTCGGCACGGTCGCCGGTGCGGCGGCAGGCGGCCTGGTCGGCGCCGGCGTCCGCTGAACGCAGGACGGCCGTGACGTCGACCTGAATCGACGTCGCGGCCCGCTCGCTCCTCACGCACATCCTCCGGTTTTTTGACAGGCAGCATCAGGGAGAGGAGGGTGTGCGACACTTCGTCGATGCCACCACACGATTCCATTCGTCGACGAACCCTGCCATGAGCGACCCCTTCGTTTTCGTCTTGCCGGGCTACGGCAATTCCGGCCCGCTTCACTGGCAGAGCCGCTGGGAGCGTGCCGATGCGCGCTTTTCGCGTGTCGCGATGCCCGACTGGGACCGCGCGTTCCGCAACGGCTGGTGTCTCGCGCTCGACCGCGCGGTCCAAGCCGCGCGCGGGCCCGTGGTGATCGCCGCCCACAGCCTCGGCACGCTGACCGCCGCGTGGTGGGCGACGCGCTATGCGCGTCCGGCCGCGCTCGCGAAAGTGCGCGGCGCGCTGCTGGTCGCGTTGCCCGATCCCGCCGGACCGGCGTTTCCGGCCGACGCGCACGGCTTCGGCCCGGTGCCGCGCGAGCGGCTGCCGTTTCCGACCTGCGTCGTCGCGAGCAGCGACGATCCGTACGGGTCGCTCGCGTTCGCGCGCGGCTGCGCGCACGCGTGGGGCAGCGAATTCCGTGACATCGGCCCGCGCGGCCACCTCAACGCGGACAGCGGGCTCGGCGACTGGCCGGCCGCCCGCGGCTGGCTCGACGCGCTCGCGCGGTAGGCGGGCGAGCCGCCGCCGCGCGAGCCCGGCGCGTCAGATCGCCTGCTTCGCCTTCAACGCGGCGATCCGCGCGTCGTCGTAGCCGAGCATCTCGCGCAGCACGTCGTCGGTCTGCGCGCCGAGCAGCGGCGGGGCCGTGCGCGCGTCGGGCGGCGTCGCGCTCATCCGGATCGGGTTGCGCACGAGCTTCACGTCCGCGCCGCACGGGTGCGGCAGCGATACCTGCATCCCGCGCGCGACCACCTGCTCGTTGTCGAACACCTCGTCGAGATCGTTGATCGGGCCGCACGGCACGCCGGCCGCTTCGAGCACGGCGATCCAGTCGGCCTTGCCGCGCGCCTTCACCATCTCCGCGAGGATCGGCACCAGCGTGTCGCGGTGGCGCACGCGCGACGGGTTCGTCGCGAAGCGCTCGTCGTCGGCCAGCTCGGACCGGCCGCCGGCCTCGACGAATTTGCGGAACTGCCCGTCGTTGCCGACCGCGACGATGATCCAGCCGTCGCGCGTCTGGAACGTCTGGTACGGCACGATGTTCGGATGCGCGTTGCCCCAGCGCACCGGCGGCTTGCCGCTCGCGAGGAAGTTGGTGTTCATGTTCGCGAGCAGCGCGACCTGCACGTCGAGCAGCGCCATGTCGATGTACTGGCCTTCGCCGGTGCGGTCGCGGTGCGCGAGCGCGGCGAGCACCGCAATCGTCGAATAAAGGCCCGTCGCGAGATCGGCGATCGCGACGCCGGCCTTTTGCGGGCCGCCGCCCGGCTCGCCGTCGCGCTCGCCGGTGATGCTCATGAAGCCGCCGATCCCCTGCACGATGAAGTCGTAGCCCGCGCGGTGCGCGTACGGGCCCGTCTGGCCGAAGCCGGTGACCGAGCAGTAGACGAGATCGGGCTTCACCGCGCGCAGCGACGCGTAATCGAGCCCGTATTTCTTCAACTGGCCGACCTTGTAGTTCTCGAGCACGACGTCGCTTTGCGCGGCGAGCTCGCGCACGATCTGCTGGCCTTCGGGCGTCGCGATGTCGATCGTCACCGAGCGCTTGTTGCGGTTCGCCGCGAGGTAGTACGCGGCCTCGGCGGTATCCGCGCCGTCCGCGTCCTTCAGGTACGGCGGCCCCCAGTGGCGCGTGTCGTCGCCGGCGCCCGGGCGCTCGACCTTGATCACGTCCGCGCCGAAATCGGCAAGGGTCTGCGCGCACCACGGGCCCGCGAGCACGCGGGTGAGGTCCAGCACGCGGATATGGCTCAGGGCACCCATCGTCGAATCGTCTCCTTTCATGGCTGGCCTGCCTTGTCGGGCAAGGCCGATTGGCATGCCGAGCATCTTAAGGCGAATCGGCCGCGCGGGTGGCCCAGCCGGGCCGTCCGGATGGCCGAGCCGCTTTGCCGGCGCTTTGCCCGGAAGCCGGCCCCGATCCCGTATAATCGATCGTTTCCGAATCCATGCCGTCGCGCGCCCGTCAAGGGCGCCGGCGTTTTGAAGCCGTCTTTGCCAGACTGTCCCCGCACGCCATGAAAGCTGCCGAAATCCGCGAGAAATTCCTCAAATTCTTCGAATCGAAGGGCCATACGATCGTCCGCTCGTCGAGCCTCGTGCCCGGTAACGACCCCACGCTGATGTTCACGAACTCGGGCATGGTCCAGTTCAAGGACGTCTTCCTCGGCACGGACCCGCGCCCGTACTCGCGCGCCACGACGGCGCAGCGCAGCGTGCGCGCGGGCGGCAAGCACAACGACCTCGAGAACGTCGGCTACACGGCGCGCCACCACACGTTCTTCGAGATGCTCGGCAACTTCTCGTTCGGCGACTACTTCAAGCACGACGCGATCAAGTTCGCGTGGGAGCTGCTGACCACGGTCTACCAGCTGCCGAAGGACAAGCTGTGGGTCACCGTCTACCAGGAAGACGACGAGGCGTACGACATCTGGGCGAAGGAAGTCGGCGTGCCGACCGAGCGCATCATCCGCATCGGCGACAACAAGGGCGCGCGCTACGCGTCGGACAACTTCTGGACGATGGGCGACACCGGCCCGTGCGGCCCGTGCACCGAAATCTTCTACGACCACGGCCCGGACGTGTGGGGCGGCCCGCCGGGGTCGCCCGAAGAAGACGGCGACCGCTACATCGAGATCTGGAACCTCGTGTTCATGCAGTTCAACCGCGACGCGCAGGGCAACATGACGCGCCTGCCGAAGCAGTCGGTCGACACCGGCATGGGCCTCGAGCGTCTCGCCGCCGTGCTGCAGCACGTGCACAGCAACTACGAGATCGACCTGTTCCAGAACCTGATCAAGGCCGCCGCGCGCGTGACCGAGATCAGCGACCTCACGAACAACTCGCTGAAGGTGATCGCCGATCACATCCGCGCATGCTCGTTCCTGATCGTCGACGGCGTGATCCCCGGCAACGAAGGCCGCGGCTACGTGCTGCGCCGGATCGTGCGCCGCGCGATCCGCCACGGCTACAAGCTCGGCCGCAAGGGCTCGTTCTTCCACAAGCTGGTGGCCGACCTCGTCGCCGAGATGGGCGTCGCGTATCCGGAGCTGAAGGAAGCCGAGCAGCGCGTGACCGACGTGCTGCGCCAGGAAGAAGAGCGCTTCTTCGAGACCATCGAGCACGGCATGTCGATCCTCGAGGCGGCGCTGGCCGACGTCGAGGCGAAGGGCGGCAAGGTGCTCGACGGCGAACTCGCGTTCAAGCTGCACGACACCTACGGCTTCCCGCTCGACCTCACGGCCGACGTGTGCCGCGAGCGCGGGATGACGGTCGACGAGCCGGCATTCGACGACGCGATGGCGCGCCAGCGCGAACAGGCGCGCGCGGCTGGCAAGTTCAAGGCCGCGCAGGGCCTCGAATACTCGGGCGCGAAAACCACGTTCCACGGCTACGAGGACATCGCGTTCGACGACGCGAAGGTCGTCGCGCTGTACGTCGACGGTTCGGCCGTCAACGAAGTGAAGGCCGGCCAGGATGCGGTCGTCGTGCTCGACCACACGCCGTTCTACGCGGAATCGGGCGGCCAGGTCGGCGACCAGGGCGTGCTCGCGAACGCCGCGACGCGCTTCGCGGTGGCCGACACGCTGAAGGTGCAGGCCGACGTGATCGGCCATCACGGCACGCTGGAGCAGGGCACGCTGAAGGTCGGCGACGTGCTGCGCGCGGAAATCGACGCGCATCGCCGTGCCCGCACGCAGCGCAACCACTCGGCCACCCACCTGATGCACAAGGCGCTGCGCGAAGTGCTCGGCGCGCACGTGCAGCAGAAGGGTTCGCTGGTCGACGCGGAAAAGACCCGCTTCGACTTCGCGCACAACGCGCCGATGACCGACGACGAAATCCGTCGCGTCGAGCAGATCGTCAACAACGAGATCCTGGCCAACGCGCCGGGCATCGTGCGCGTGATGCCGTACGACGAAGCGGTGAAGGGCGGCGCGATGGCGCTGTTCGGCGAGAAGTACGGCGATGAAGTGCGCGTGCTCGATCTCGGCTTCTCGCGCGAACTCTGCGGCGGCACGCACGTGCACCGCACCGGCGACATCGGGCTCTTCAAGATCGTCGTCGAAGGCGGCGTCGCGGCCGGCATCCGCCGCGTCGAGGCAATCACCGGCGACAACGCGGTGCGCTACGTGCAGGAGCTCGACGCGCGCGTGAACGAAGCGGCGGCCGCGCTGAAGGCGCAGCCGTCGGAACTCACGCAGCGCATCGCGCAGGTGCAGGACCAGGTGAAGTCGCTCGAGAAGGAGCTGGGCGCGCTGAAGTCGAAGCTCGCATCGAGCCAGGGCGACGAGCTCGCACAGCAGGCCGTCGAAGTCGGCGGCGTGTACGTGCTGGCCGCGACGCTCGACGGCGCCGACGCGAAGACGCTGCGCGAAACGGTCGACAAGCTGAAGGACAAGCTGAAGAGCGCGGCGATCGTGCTGGCGGCCGTCGAAGGCGGCAAGGTCAGCCTGATCGCGGGCGTCACGCCGGACGCGAGCAAGAAGGTCAAGGCCGGCGAACTCGTGAACTTCGTCGCGCAGCAGGTCGGGGGCAAGGGCGGCGGCCGTCCGGACATGGCGCAGGCGGGCGGCACCGAGCCGGCGAACCTGCCGGGCGCGCTGGCCGGCGTGAAGGGCTGGGTCGAAGAGCGGCTCTGATCGTCATGCGACCGGTGCGATGCCGTTGCGCTGACGGCATCGCGTGAATGAAACAACGACCCGATCGGCGGATGCCGGTCGGGTCGTTTCGTTTGCGCACGTCGATCGATGCGGCGACGCGCGCACCGGTCAGGCCGTCACGATCGCCGGCGGCTTCGTCGTGTCGCCGGCCGGCCGCGCGGCCTCGGCGAGCGCATCGCGCAGCGCGGCGAGCGCCGCCGACGCATAACCCTGTCGCCACGCGAGCAGCGTGTCGATGCCTTCGAGTTCGGGAATCGTGTGCGCGGCGATGTTGCCGGTTTCCGGCTGCAGGTCGAGCACCGAACGCGGCGCGACCGCGACGCCAGCGCCGGCCGCGACGCACGCGACGATCGCATGGTACGAGCCGAGTTCGAGCACGCGCGCGGGCTTCATGCCGTGCGCCGCATACCATTGCTCGACGTACTTGCGGTACGCGCAGCCGCGCTCGAACGCGATCAGCGTCGGCAGGATCACGTCGCGCGGCGTGCGCACCGGCGGATGGCCGCGCGGCGTCAGCAGCACGAGATCCTCGCGGAAGACCGGCACCGTCTCGAACGTGTCGGGCAGCCCGCCCGGTTCGGGCGGGCGCGCGAACAGCGCGGCATCGATCTCGAAGTCGCGCACCCGGTCGATCAGCCAGCCCGTCGTGCCCGTCACCAGTTCGAGCGACACGTCGGGCCACGCGTGGTGATAGCGCGCGAGGAGAGCCGGCAGTCGGCTCGCGGCCGTGCTTTCCATCGTGCCGAGCCGCAGCCGGCCGCGCGGCGTGTCCTCGCGCACCGCGTCGCGCGCCTCGTCGGCGAGCGCGAGCAGGCGCTCCGCATACGGCAGCAGCGTCTGCCCGGCCGGCGTCAGCACGAGCCGGCGTCCGTCGCGCACGAACAGCGCGGCGCCGAGTTCTTCCTCGAGCTGCTTGATGCGCGTGGTGACGTTCGACTGCACGCGATTGAGCTTGGCCGCCGCGCGCGTCACGCCGTTCTCGCGCACGACCGCCCGGAAAATCGCCAGCGCGGCCAGGTCCATGATTCTCTCCGAGGGATGAGTCGATTCTTGATTATTCATTTTTCAAGAACGTTTGGTCAAGCTACGATGGCCGCATTCCGGTTTCCGATCCGGCCGGCGCGCTCAGTGCCGGCCGTTGCCGCCATGTCCCGCTTCGATGCCTCGACCGCCGCTGCCGGCGTCCTTTCGTCCGACCAGGCCGACCGCCTTGCCCGCGCGGCCGCGCTGGCGTGCATGGTCGGCCTCGCGGTCGTGCTCGGCGTCGGCCGTTTCGCGTTCACGCCGCTGTTGCCGCTGATGCTCGCGGACGGCTCGATCGGCCTGAAAGCCGGCAGCTGGCTCGCGTCGGCGAACTACGCGGGTTACTTCGTCGGCGCGGTCAGTTGCGCGGCGCTGCGCATCGCGCCCGCGCGGATGGTCCGCTTCGGGCTCGCGGCCACCGTGCTGCTGACCGCCGCGATGGGCGTCGGCCACCTGCTGCCCGTGTGGCTCGCGGTGCGCTTCGTCGCGGGCATCGTCAGCGCGTGGACGTTCGTGTTCGTGTCGCAGTGGGGATTGCGGCGCCTGGCCGAACTGCACGCGCCCGAATGGAGCGGGGTGATCTACGCGGGGCCGGGCGTCGGCATCGTCGTGACGGGGCTGATCGGCAGCGCGCTGGCCGGCCAGCGCGCGGCGTCGGGCTGGCTGGGCTTCGCGGCGCTGTCGGCCGTGCTGTCGGTGGCGATCTGGCGCACGTTCGGCACGGTGCCGCCACCCGCGGCACCCTCGGCGGCTGCCGTGCCGCATGCGGCCGCGGGCGCGACGGCAGCCTCGACGGCGCCGGCCGCCGGCGTGCGAAGCCGGCGCCTCGATGCCGCGTGGCTCGTCGTGCTGTACGGCGCGCCGGGCTTCGGCTACATCATCACCGCGACGTTCCTGCCGGTGATCGCGCGCGCCGCGCTGCCGGCCGGCTCGCCGTGGCCGGACCTGTTCTGGCCGATGTTCGGCGCGGCGCTGATCGTCGGCGCGATCACGGCCGCGCGGCTGCCCGGCCACTGGGACAACCGGCTGCTGCTCGCGGCCGGCTGCGCGACGCAGGCGCTCGGCATCGTGGCCGGCATCGTGTGGCCGAACGCGGCCGGCTTCTCGGCGGGCAGCGCGTTGCTCGGCCTGCCGTTCACCGCGATCACGCTGTTCGCGATGCGCGAGGCGCGGCGGCTGCACGGCGAGCGCGCGGCCGGGCTGATGGGCTATGCGACCGCGTCGTACGGGATCGGGCAGATCCTCGGGCCGCTCGTCGCGGCGCCGCTGGCCGCGCGTTTCGGGTCGTTCACGCCGGCGTTGTGGGTCGCGGTCGCCGCGCTGCTCGCGGGCGCCGCCGGCTTCGCGGCGACCGCCGCGAGCGCGCGCCGGCAATCCTGACGCCGGCGGGGACGGATCGTCTGCGGCGCGGGCAAACTCGCTAGAATGAAGCCTTTCCCGCGCCGAGCGGGTGCGCGGGCAGCCGGGAGGCGGCCGTCCGGCGCTCGCCAGATCCTCACCGATGACCACCGCCGACTACCGCTTCTGCCCGCGCTGCGCGAGCCCGCTGACCGAGCGCGCCGATCCCGAACATGAAGGCGGCCGCATCCGCCAGGCGTGTCCCGACGACACCTGCGGCTATGTGCACTGGAACAACCCGCTGCCGGTCGTCGCCGCGATCGTCGAGCTCGACGGCCAGATCCTGCTCGCCCGCAACGCGGCGTGGCCCGAGGGGATGTTCGCGCTGATCACCGGTTTCCTCGAAAACGGCGAGACGCCCGAGGACGGCATCGCGCGCGAGGTGTTCGAGGAAACCGCGCTGAAGGCCGAGCACGTGTCGCTCGTCGGCGTGTACGAATTCATCCGCAAGAACGAGCTGATCATCGCGTACCACGTGCGGGCGTCGGGCACGGTGTCGCTGTCGCCGGAACTGCTCGAATACCGGCTCGTCGATCCGCCGCTGCTGCGTCCGTGGCGTGCCGGTACGGGCTTCGCGCTTGCCGACTGGATGCGTGCGCGCGGCCTCGATGTCGAGTTCGTCGACCGGCGGGGGCAGTGACGGGCCGGCCTGCCCCCAGGGTGTCATTCGCCGCGCCGCGCGCGATCGCGCCGCGGCGTGGCGCTTCATGCCGGCGTGCCGTGCCGCACGGCCGCCGCGCGTCGTCCTCACCGTTTCCATCGTCCTGACCGCCATCGCCATGTCCGACAAGCCGCAGCCGCGTCCGCGCGACGCCTATCGCCACTTCCTGCCGATCACGACCCGCTGGATGGACAACGACGTCTACGGGCACGTGAACAACGTCGTCTACTACAGCTACTTCGACACCGTCGTGAACGAGTACCTGATCCGCGCGGGCGTGCTCGACGTCGAGCACGGGCAGACGATCGGGCTGGTCGTCGAGACACAGTGCAACTACTTCGCGCCGCTCGTGTTTCCGCAGTCGGTCGACGCGGGGCTGCGCGTCGTGAAGCTCGGCACGTCGAGCGTGCGCTACGAGGTCGGGCTGTTCGCGCAAGGCGCTGCGTCGCCCGCCGCGCAGGGCCATTTCGTGCACGTGTACGTCGATCGCGAGACACGCCGCCCCGTGCCGCTGCCCGATGCGCTGCGCGCCGCGCTCGAGCCGCTCACGGCCTGACGGCTCGCGGTGCACGCGTTCGCGCTCCAGGCCTTCAACGGCCTCAGCTACGGCTTGCTGCTGTTCATGCTGTCGGCCGGCCTCACACTGATCTTCAGCGTGCAGGGCGTGCTGAACTTCGCGCATGCGAGCTTCTACATGCTCGGCGCGTATGTCGGCTACAGCATCGCGGCCCAGGCGGGCTTCTGGCCCGCGCTCGTGCTCGCGCCGCTCGCGGTCGGGCTGCTCGGCGCCGGCTGCGAACGCACGCTGCTGCGCCGCGTGCAGGCGCGCGGCCATACCAGTGAGCTGCTGCTGACCTTCGGTCTCGCGTACCTGATCGGCGAGGGCGCGAAACTCGCCTGGGGCCTCGCGCCGCTGCCGGCGCCGGTGCCGCGGCTGTTCGACGGCGCGCCGGTGAGCGTGTTCGGCCTCGCGTTGCCGCGCTACCGGCTGTTCATGATGGCGATGTCCGCGACGATGCTGGTCGCGCTCGGTGCGCTGCTGCGCGCATCGCGCCTCGGGCTCGTCGTGCGCGCGGCGCTCACGCATCGCGCGGCCGTCGAGGCGCTCGGCTACGACGTGCCGCGCGTGATGACGGGCCTGTTCGGCGCCGGCACCGCGCTCGCGGCGCTGGCCGGCGTGATCGGCGCGCCGCTCGCGGTGATCGAACCCGCGCTGGCCGAGACCGTCGGGTCGGTCGTCTTCGCGGTCGTCGTGATCGGCGGCCTCGGCTCGCTCGGCGGCGCATTCGTCGCGTCGCTCGCGGTCGGCTTCGCGCAGACTTTCGCGGCCGCGAGCGACACGTCGCTGCGCGACCTCGCGCAATGGATCGGCATCGCGTTGCCCGACCGCGTGGCCGCGGTGTCGATCGCGCAACTCGCGCCGCTGGTGCCGTACCTGCTGCTCGTCGCGGTGCTGGTCGCACGGCCGCGCGGGCTGTTCGGCGAGCGTGCCGATGCGTAGCCGCGCGTTCGCCGGACTCGCGCGCTGGGCGCTGTTCGCCGCGTGCTTCGTGCTGCCCGCGTGGCTGTGGCCGCATGGCGCGGTGCTCGGCTATCTTGCGCAGACGGCCGCGCTCGTCGTGCTCGCGCTGTCGTACAACCTGCAGCTCGGCACGACCGGGCTGCTGTCGTTCGGGCACGCGGCGTTCGCGGGCCTCGGTGCGTTCGCCGCCGCGCACTGGTTCAACCATCTCGGCGGCCCGCTGCCGCTGCTGCCGCTCGTCGGCGGCGTGGCCGGCGCGGGTTTCGGCTGCGTCGCCGGGCTGCTCGCGACGCGTCGCTCCGGCACCGCGTTCGCGATGATCACGCTCGGGCTCGGCGAATGCGTCGCGGCGGCGGCGTGGAGCGTGCCCGCGTGGTTCGGCGGTCTCGGCGGCGTGCCGATCGATCGCGCGAGCGGCGCGCCGTGGGGCAACGGGCAATTCGGCGCACCGGCGCACGCGTATGCGGTGATCGCCGCGTGGTGCATCGTCTCGGCGTGGGCCATGCACGCGCTGACGCGCACGCCGCTCGCGCGGCTCGCGAACGCGGTGCGCGACAACCCGGCGCGCGTCGCCGCGCTCGGTACCGATCCGCGCCGCGTGCGGCTCGCCATGGTCACCTGCGCGTCGTTCTTCGCGGGCATCGCGGGCACGTTGACGCTGATCGACATCGAGATCGCGACGCCCGACAGCGTGTCGATGGCGCGCTCGGCGACCGTGCTGATCGCCGCGGTGATCGGCGGTACCGGCGCGTTCTTCGGGCCCGCGGCCGGCGCCGCGGTGCTGACCGCGCTGAGCATCGGTGTCGCGGGCGTGTCGCGCGCGTGGGCGCTGTATCTCGGCGTGCTGTTCGTCGCGATCGTCGTGGCCGCGCCGCGCGGGCTCGCGGGCATCGCGCAGGCGTTCGTGCATGCGATGCGGCGCGATGCGCCGGCGCCCGAGCGGTGGCGCATGCTGTGCGCGCTCGGCGCGTGCGTGTTCTGGGGCGTCGCGATCGTCTGCGCGGGCGAGCTCGGTTATGCGTGGCGCTTCGCGCAGGACGACGGCACGGGCCTCGCGTTCGGCGCATGGGGCATCGACGCCGATACGCCGGCCGGCTGGGCCGTCGCGTGCTCGGCGGCCGGCATCGGCACGCTGCTGTGGGGCTGGCGCGCGCGGTTCGCGCGGGCCGGCAAGCGGGAGGACGTGCGATGAACGGCAATGCGATCGCGCTGCAGGGCGTCGTGCAGCGCTTCGGCGCGCAGACCGTGCTCGACGGCGTCGAACTGAGCATCGCGGCCGGCGAGCGCCATGCGCTGATCGGGCCGAACGGCGCGGGCAAGTCGACGCTGTTCGGCGTGATTGCCGGTGCGGTACGGCCGACGCGCGGGCGTGTCGTGCTGCACGGCGTCGACCTGCGCGGGCGCGGGCCCGTCGTCGCGAGCCGCCTCGGCGTCGGCCGCAGTTTCCAGCAAACGAGCGCGTTCGCGCGGCTGACCGTGTTCGACAACCTGCGCTGCGCGGCGCTGCATGCGCCGGCCGAACGGCGGCGCTGGTGGAACCGGCTGCGCGAATCGGCGTCGATCGATCTCGCGGCCGCGCGCGTGCTGCGCGACATCGGGCTCGAGGCACGGCGCGACACGCCGGCCGCCGAACTGAGCTACGCGGAACAGCGCGCGCTCGATCTCGGAATCGCGCTCGCGAGCGGCGCCCGCACGCTGCTGCTCGACGAGCCGACGGCCGGCATGAGCCGCGCGCAGGCGGCGCGGATGATCGCGCTGATCCGCGCGACGACGCAGGGCCGCACGGTGCTGATGATCGAGCACGACATGGATGCGGTGTTCGGTTTCGCCGAACGCATCACGGTGCTCGTCCGCGGCGCGGTCGTCGCGACCGGTGCGCCCGATACGATCCGCGCCGATCCGCGCGTGCGTGCCGCGTACCTGGGCGAAGGCCGCGCATGAACGCACTGCTCGACATTCGCGGCCTGCGCGCGTGGTACGGATTGCAGCCCGTGCTCGACGGCGTCGATCTCGCGCTCGCGCCGGGCGAGACGCTCGCGCTGCTCGGCCGCAACGGCTCGGGTCGCTCGACACTCGCGAAGGCCGTGATGGGGCTCGTGCGCACGGCCGGGTCGGTGCGCATCGCGGGCGCCGAATGCGCGGGCGCGCGTACGTTCGAGATCGCACGGCGCGGCGTGGCTTACGTGGCCGAAAGCCGTGACGTGTTCCCGCTGCTGACGGTACGCGACAACCTGCGGCTCGGATTGCGCGGCGCACGCGGCCCGGCCGAACGCGCGGCGCTCGACCGCCTGTTCGACCGCTTTCCGCTGCTGGCCGCACGCGCGGACGTGAAAGCGGGGCGGCTGTCGGGCGGCGAGCAGCAGGTGCTCGCGTTGGTGCGGGCACTGGCCGGCCGCCCGCGGGTGCTGATCGTCGACGAGCCGGCCGAGGGGCTCGCGCCGCTCGCGGTCGACGAGGTCGGTGCCTGCCTCGCCGCGCTGCAGGCCGACGGCGTCGCGATCGTGCTGATCGAGCAGCGCCTGCAGTTCGCGCCGCGGCTCGCGCGGCGGGTCGCGGTGATGGGGCGGGGACAGATCGTCTACGACGGCGCGCTCGACGGTCTGGGCGGCGAGGTCGCCGACGCATGGCTGAGTGCCGGCTGACCGCGCGCGATCGATTGTTCGGCAAACGCCGCCAGTCAATTCGTGTCGGGCCGCTTTATCGCCGCCGCGACGCGCCGTACATTGCCAGTCATGCCGGTCGCCGCGGCAACGCGGCATCGGCGCCCACCATCGAATGTCTTCTGACCGAGGAATGAAATCATGAGCAAGCTGGCAAACAAGGTAGCGATCGTCACGGGCGCATCGAAGGGCATCGGCGCGGCCATCGCGAAGGCACTGGCCGCGGAAGGCGCATCGGTCGTCGTCAATTACGCGAGCAGCAAGGCCGGCGCCGACGCGGTCGTGAGCGCGATCGTCGAGGGGGGCGGCCGCGCGGTCGCGGTCGGCGGCGACGTGGCGAAGGCCGCCGACGCGCAGCGCATCGTCGATACGGCGATCGACACGTACGGCCGTCTCGACGTGCTCGTCAACAATTCCGGCGTGTACGAATTCGCGCCGATCGAGGCGATCACCGAGGAACACTACCGCCGGCAGTTCGACACGAACGTGTTCGGTGTGCTGCTGACGACGCAGGCGGCCGTCAAGCATCTCGGCGAAGGCGCGAGCATCATCAACATCAGCTCGGTGGTGACCAGCATCACGCCGCCGGCGAGCGCCGTGTACAGCGGCACGAAGGGCGCGGTCGACGCGATCACCGGCGTGCTCGCGCTCGAACTCGGCCCGCGCAAGATCCGCGTGAACGCGATCAACCCGGGCATGATCGTGACCGAAGGCACGCACAGCGCGGGTATCATCGGCTCCGATCTCGAAAAGCAGGTGCTCGGCGAGACGCCGCTCGGCCGTCTCGGCGAGCCGAACGACATCGCGTCGGTCGCCGTGTTCCTCGCCTCGGACGATGCACGCTGGATGACCGGCGAGCACCTCGTCGTGAGCGGCGGGTTGAACTGATCGCGCCACGCGCGGCATCGGCCCGCACGGGCCGGCCGCGCGGTTACGCGATCATCGCCAGCGCGTTCGCGCCGACGTGCCAGCGCAGGCTCTCGACGACGAGCGCGTGGTTGCGTTCGGACTCGAGTCCGGCGATCGTCATCGCACCGACGATGCCGGCGCCGGCGACGCGTAACGGTACGCCGCCGCCGTCGAGCGCATAGTCGTCGTCCGACAGCCCCTGCGACTGCAGCGACCAGCCGGCGTGCCGGAAGCGCGCGCCGACTTCGAGCGAGCTCAGGCCGAAGCGCAGCACCGTGTTCTGCCGGCGGCGGATCGCGCCGTTGTCGCGCGCGCCGCTGCCGTCGAGCGCGCAGTAGAACAGCGGCGCCTTGCCGACGATGCCGACCGCGATCGGCAGCCCGCGGCGCGACGCGATGTTGACCGCGATTTCCCCGAGCCGGCGCGCGACGTCGGCATTGAAGCGCGGCAACGCCGTTTCGCGCGCGCCTTCGTCGAAGGGCGCGTGATCGAGGCGCGGAAAGATCGTCACCATGGCGGCTCCGTGTCGTCGCAAATGCGGATTGCGCGCGGGTATCGCACCGCGACGGGCCGCGCGCTCGCCCGTCTTGCGCTCAGCGCTTCGGCGCCGCGTCGATCATCCATTCGTGCGCGGGATCGTTCTTGAACGCCCATGCGCGGCTCGGCCCGGCCATCACGTTCAGGTAGTACAGGTTGTAGCCGTGCGGCGCGACGACCGGGTGGTAACCGCGCGGCACCATCACGACGTCGTGGTTCTCGACCGCGCACGCTTCGTCGAGGCTGCGGTCGTCCGTGTACACGCGCTGGAACGCGAAACCCTGCGGCGGATCGATCCGGTGATAGTAGGTTTCCTCGAGCGACGTCTCGTCGGGCGCCGCGTCGCGATCGTGCTTGTGCGGCGGATAGCTGCTCGAATGGCTGGCCGGCGTGACGACTTCGACCACGAGCAGCCGGTCGGCCGCCGGGTTGTCGCCCATCAGGATGTCGCACACGTAGCGCGTGTTGGTGCCTTGCCCGCGCACCGAGCGGCGCATCCGTTCGCCGTCGAGGCGTTGCACGGGCTTGTCGCCGCTTGCGTAGGGCGCGGTGCACAACGCGATTTCCGCGTCGCGCGTCGCGACCAGCGTGACGGTCTTGCCGCCCGGCACGTACAGCGCGTCCGGCGACACCTCTTCGAAGACGCTGTCGCGCTTGCCGAGCGCATCGTGGGTTGCGCCGTCGACTTCGGCGCGCACCGTGCCCGTCAGCACGACGACGCACAGCTCGCGCGTGCCGGTGTCGAGCGTTTCGGTGTCGCCGGCCTTCAGGCGCAGCGCGCGAAAGCCGACATGCTTCCAGCCGGCCGACTCGGGCGTGACGTTGCAGATTTCGCGGTCGGCGGATGCCTTGACCAGCAGGGGAGAAATCGTCATGGGGTGGGGCTCCGCAATGGAAGGGGGCTCAAGCGCTCACGCACTCAACCGGTCGACGATCGCGCGCAGCGACGTGTAGCCCTTTTTCGCATACGCATAGCTCGGCGCGACGGCCGGATCCTGCTCGGCCTCGACGACGAGCCAGCCTTCGTAGCCGGCGTCCTTCAGCGTGCGCAGCGTCGCGTCGTAATCGAGCGCGCCGTCGCCCGGCACCGTGAACGTGCCGTTGATCACGCCGTTCAGGAAGCTCCAGCCGTCGTTGCGCGCCTGCGTGACGACCTGCGGCCGCACGTCCTTGCAATGCACGTGCGCGACGCGCGACACGTGCTTCTTCAGCAGCGCGACGGGGTCGGCCGCGCCGCCGAAATACGCGTGGCCGGTATCGAACAGCAGGAACACCTTCGTCGGGTCGGTCAGCGCCATCAGCCGATCGACGTCGTCGGGCGACTCGACGTACGCGCCCATGTGGTGATGGTAGGCGAGCTTGATCCCGTACGTGTCGAGCAGGTGCGCGCCGAACGCGTCGAGGCGTGCCGCGTAGCGCCGCCAGGCGTCGTCGTCGACGAAACGCGGCCGTTTCGCGACCGGCGTGTCGATGCTGCCCTGGATCGTGCCCGCGCATTCGCCGTAGACCACGACCTTCACGTCGTTGAACTGCAGCTTCGTCAGGTGCGCGCGGCAGCGCTCGATTTCGGCCGCGACCGCCTCGGCGTCGCTCATGCCCGGTTCGACTTCCGCGAGGAAGCCCGAATACCAGCCGGACACGCATACGAGGCCGAATTCGGCGAGCTTCGCCTTCAGTTCGGGGCCCGTCTTCGGAAACTTGTTGCCGAGCTCGAAGCCCGCATAGCCGATTTCGGCGCCTTCCTTCAGCGCCGTTTCGAGCGGCGTCTCGCCGCCGAGCGACGGCAGGTCGTCGTTCATCCACGACAGGGGATTGATGCCGATGCGGACGTTCCAGCTCATGACTTGCTTCCTTGGTTCGGAGGGTGTTCTTGTCGGGTGCTTTAGCGGGCGGCGGGCGCGGTCAGCGCCGCTGCCGGGTTTTCGCGTCGAGATACGCGCGGTGCGCCGCGTCGACGCCGGCGCGTGCGGATACCTGCGGCACCGCGACTTCCCACCACGCGCCGCCGTCGTCGGTCGTGCGCCGGTGGGTGGTGTCGATCACGAGCACCTGGCTCTTCCTCGCCGCGCGGGCGCGCTTCATCTCGTGGCGCAATTCGACGATGTCGCGCACGTGCACGGCTTCGGCGCCCATCGCGCGCGCATGCATCGCGAAGTCGATCGTCGAGCGTTCGCCGCCTTCGGGCACGCAATCGTCGAGCATGTTGTTGAAGCTCGCGCCGCCGCAGTTCAGCTGCAGCCGCTCGATGCAGCCGTAGCCGCGGTTGTCGAGGATCACGACGATCAGCTTGCGGCCGAGCATCACGGACGTCGCGAGCTCCGCGTTGAGCATCATGTACGAGCCGTCGCCGACGATCACGATCACCTCGCGCTCGGGCCGGGCGAGCTTCGCGCCGAGGCCGCCCGCCACTTCGTAGCCCATGCACGAGTACGCATAGTCCATGTGATAGTTGCCCGGCACGCCGCTGCGCCACAGCTTGTGCAGCTCGGCCGGCAGCGTGCCGGCCGCGCAGACGACGAGGTCGTCGCGTGCGCTGTCGCGTCCCGCGTCGGCCGCGGAGTCGCGCACCGCGCCGATCACTTCCGCGTCGTACGGCAGCGTGTCCTTCGGGATGCGCGTCGTCAGCTCGGTCACGCGCGCGTTCCACGCGGCGGCCTGGTCGCGGTTCGCGGCCGTCCACGCGGGATCGGCGTGCCAGCCGGCCAGCGCGCCCGACAGCTGGCCGAGGCCCGTGCGTGCGTCGGCGATCAGTTGCCGGCCGCGTTTCTTGCCCGCGTCGAACGGCTGCACGTTCAGGCTCAGCAGCGTCGCGTCGCCGTACAGCGCATGCGAGCCGGTCGTGAAATCCTGCAGCCGCGTGCCGACCGCGAACACGACGTCGGCCTGCGCGGCCGCGCGGTTCGCGGCGGGCGAGCCCGTCACGCCGATCGATCCGAGGTTCAGCGGGTGATCCCACGCGAGGCTGCCCTTGCCGGCCTGCGATTCGGCGACCGGCACGCCGTGCGTGTCGGCGAACGCGCGCAGCGCGTCCCACGCCTGGCTGTACAGCACGCCGCCGCCGGCCACGATCAGCGGTTTCTTCGCGGCCTTCAGCACGTCGAGGGCGTCGGCGAGTTCGAGCGCGTCGGCCGGCGGCCGGCGCATCCGGATCACCGGCGGCGCGAAGAAATCCTCGGGCCAGTCGTACGCGAAGGTCTGCACGTCTTGCGGCAGCGCGAGACAGACGGGGCCGCACTGCGCGGGATCGGTCATCACCTGGATCGCACGCGGCAGCGCGACGAGCAGTTGCTCGGGCGACGTGATGCGGTCGAAGTAGCGCGTCACGGGCCGGAAGCAGTCGTTCGCGCTGACGTCGCCCTGTTCGAAATCCTCGACCTGCTGCAGCACGGGGTCGGGCAGCCGCGACACGAACACGTCGCCGGGCAGCAGCAACAGCGGCAGCCGGCCGACGTGCGCGAGCGCGGCGGAGGTCAGCATGTTGGTCGCGCCGGGGCCGATGCTCGACGTCGCGGCCATCATCCGCTGGCGGAAATGCGCTTTCGCGAACGCGACGGCCGCGTTGGCCATCCCCTGTTCGTTGTGCGCGCGGAACGTCGGCAGCCGGTCCCGCTCGGCATGCAGCGCTTCGCCGAGCCCGGCCACGTTGCCGTGGCCGAAGATCGCGAATACGCCGCCGCAGTACGGCAGGATGTCGGTGCGGCCGTCGGGCTGGACGACTTCGGCGCGCAGGGCGGCCAGGTAGCGCACGAGCGCCTGGCTGACGGTCAGTCTCACGGTGTGGGTCATCGTCGGTCGATAGAGAGGAGTCGGGTGGTCGTCACGGGCACGGGCATCAGGCCGCGGCGGCGGCGCGCGCGGCCGCACGGCGGCCCAGCCACGCGTCGACCAGTTGCGTGAAGTTGCCGGCGACTTCGTCGATCAGCGCCTGGTCGTCGATGCGGCCCGCGAACCAGTTCAGCGACGCGTCGGCCCACAGCGTGCGCCCGACCATGAAGCCCTTGACGATCGGGTTGGTCGCCGCGCGGAAGCTGTCGACGAGGTATTGCAGCGGCTGGTTCAGCCCGAGGATCACCGCGCCGCGGCAATGCGGGTCGCGCTCGGCGATCAGCGCGGCGAGCCGCGTCCAGCCGTCCGCGCTCAGCGGCGTGAGCTTCCACCATTCGGGCTTCACGCCGAGGTTGTAGAAGCGCGCGATCGTGCGCAGCACCGCGTCGTCCTCGGTGCCGGCCGGCGTGACCGCGCGCGGCGGAATCATCTCGAGCAGCAGCTCGTTGCCGCTGGCGCGGGTGGCTTCCCACAGTTCCAGCACGCGCTGCTCCTGCTCGACGCGCAGGTCGACGTCGTCGTCGGGGTGGTAGTGGACGAGGCATTTCACGACCTGTTCGGTCGGCCAGTGCGTGAGCGACGAGCCGACCGAGCGCGTCTCGTCGAACCGCAGCGGCCGCGAGCCCGGCAGCTCGACCGGGCGGCCGACCCACCAGCCGCGCCCGGTGGCCGACGCGAGCGCGTCGCTGCCGTAGGCGCCGCCGTCGATCAGCACGCCGACGTGGCCTTCGATCCGGCGCTCGCGCTCGACCTGCTCGACCGCGCGCACGAGCAGGCGCTTCAGCGTCCTGATGCGCGCTTCATCCGCGCCGGCCTGCACCGCGAGTTCGTAGAACTGGCTGCGGTGGTCGAACGCCATCACGCACAGGTCGTCCCATTCGCGGCGCGGCACCGTTACGCGATGCAGGTGCGCGAGCGTGCGGTCGGCATCGACCGCCGGATTGCGGCTGCCGTCGAACCAGTGCGCGAGTTCGGCCGGCGTCGGCATCGCGGCCGAGCATGCATGGCGCGACACGACGATCGCGCCGCACGCATTCGCGATGCGCGTCGATTCGGCCCAGTCGCGGCCGCGCAGCAGCCCCGACAGCAGGCCCGACAGGAACGCGTCGCCCGCGCCGAGCACGTTGAGCACCTCGACGCGTTCGCCGACGAACGTCGGCGCGGCGTCGATGCCGGCCGGAATGTCGCCTTCGATCACGCAGCAGCCGAGTGCGCCGCGCTTGACGACCAGCGTCGCGTTCGTGATCGCGCGCACGGCCCGCAGCGACCCGATCAGGTCGTGCGGCACGCCGCCCGCGATCAGGAATTCCTCCTCGGTGCCGACCAGCAGGTCGAATTCGCCGAGCACCTGCTGCAGCTGCCGCGTGACCTGCGCGTCCGGCACGTAACGGTTCTCGCCCGCGCCGCGTGCGGTCAGCCCCCACAGCACGGGCCGGTAGTCGATGTCGAGGATCCGCACGACGCCGTGGCGGCGCGCGTAGCCGAGCGCGGTCAGCGACGCCTCGCGCGTGCCCGGCGTCGACAGGTGCGTGCCGGTGATCGCCAGCGCCCGGCAGCCGGCGATGAAGTCCTCGCGGATCTCGTCGGCGCGCACGGCCATGTCCGCGCAGTTCTCGCGCACGAACAACAGCGGGAACGTGTCGCGATCCTTCAGCCCGAGCAGCACCAGCGCGGTGAGGCGCTCGCGGTCGGTCTGCAGCTGGCTCGTGTCGCAGCCTTCGCGCTCGAGCGTCTCGCGCAGGAAGCGGCCCATCTGTTCGTCGCCGACGCGCGAAATCATCGCGGTCTTCAGCCCGAGCCGCGCGACGCCGAACGCAACGTTGCCCGACGAGCCGCCGAGATACATCTGGAAGCTGCGGGCGTCTTCGAGGCGGCTGCCGTACTGCTGCGCATAGAGATCCACGGCCACGCGGCCGAGGCAGGCGAGATCGATGGGGCGGTCACTCGGAAAGTTCAGCTGGCTCATATCACGTGTCACGCTCGCGGCCGGCGGTCGACGTTGCCGGCAGATTGGGGGACCGATCCTCCAGCCGCACGCCGTGACGTGCGCTGCACGACGCGGGACTGCCTGCCGCGGGGAATCGGGCTACGGACGCAGTCTAGACTTTTTGGAAATCCAGTTCCCTAGGTGAAATCACGTAGAAATAAATTTCCAAATGTTCGAGGAAGTGATCTACAGTTCCATCCGGATGCTTCAGTCCGTATCGGACTCGGCCCGGCGGCGCGCAACGCGCCGTCTTCCGCCCCCCGGAGATGAGGAGACAGATTGATCATGAAGACCAAGCTGATGGCCGTCGCGGCCGCCGCGATCCTGGCTGCGCCGCTCGCGCATGCCGAGAAGATCGGCGTGACGATGGCGTCGTTCGACGACACGTTCCTGACCATCCTGCGCAACAGCATCGCCGATTCGGCGAAGAAGGACGGCGTGACCGTGCAGATCGAGGACGGCGGCAACGACGTCGGCAAGCAGTTGAGCCAGGTCCAGAACATGATCGCGCAGAAGGTCGACGCGATCATCGTGAACCCGGTCGATACCGACGCGACGCCGAAGATCACGAAGATGGTGACGGCCGCGAAGATCCCGCTGGTCTACGTCAACCGCAAGCCGGTCGATTTCGACAAGCTGCCGGCCGGCGTCGCGGTCGTCGCGTCCGACGAAAAGCAGTCGGGCACGCTGCAGGCGCGCCAGGTGTGCAAGCTGCTCGGCGGCAAGGGCGACATTCTCGTGCTGATGGGCGAGCTGTCCAACGAATCGGCGCGTGCCCGCACCAAGGACATCGAGGACGTGATCGCGACCAAGGACTGCGCGGGCATGAAGATCGTCGACAAGCGCGAAGGCAAGTGGAGCCGCACGCAGGGCCAGGACATCACGATGAACTGGCTGAGCTCCGGGACCAAGTTCGACGCGATCGTGTCGAACAACGACGAGATGGCGATCGGTGCGATCAACGCGCTGAAGGCCGCGCGCAAGCTGACGCCGAAGACGGTCGTCGCCGGCATCGACGCGACGCCGGACGGGCTCGCGGCGATGAAGGCCGGCGAGCTGAAGGTGTCGGTGTACCAGAACGCGATCGGGCAGGGCGCGCAGTCGGTGGCCGCCGCGCTGAAGCTCGCGAAGAAGCAGCCGGTCGACCGCTACGTGAACGTGCCGTTCGAGCTCGTGACGCCCGAGAACATGAACCAGTACGCCAAGCACTGACCGGCGGTCCGTTGAACTGCGCGGGCCCGGCATTGCCGGGTTCGCGCGCGCTTTGTCGAGGAACGTCCATGTTTACAGCCAGGGTCGCGCGCCCGATGGCCGGCGGCGATGCACCGGCCGCCTCGTCCGGCGGGTCGTCCGCCGCGCCGGCTTCTTTCGCGGCCGACTGCGTGCTCGAGGTACGCGGCGTCGGCAAGTCCTTTCCCGGCGTCGTCGCGCTCGACGGCGTGCAGTTCCGCGTGCGCCGCGGCACCGTCCACGCGCTGATGGGCGAGAACGGCGCGGGCAAGTCCACGCTGATGAAGATCATCGCGGGCGTCTACACGCCCGACCAGGGCGAAATCCTGATCAACGGCGAACCGGTCGTGCTGAACGGCCCGCTCGATGCGCTCGAGCGCGGGATCGCGATGATCCACCAGGAACTCAACCTGATGCCGTACATGACGGTCGCGGAGAACATCTGGATCCGCCGCGAACCGAAGAACCGCTTCGGCCTGATCGATCACGCCGAGCTGCGCCGCCGCACGGCCGCGCTGTTCGAACGGCTGTCGATCGACATCGATCCGGAAACCGACGTGCGCACGCTGACCGTCGCGAGCCGCCAGATGGTCGAGATCGCGAAGGCCGTGTCGTTCGACTCCGACGTGCTGATCATGGACGAGCCGACTTCCGCGCTGACCGACAAGGAAGTCACGCACCTGTTCCGGATCATTCGCCAGCTGCGCGAGCAGGGCAAGGGCATCGTCTACATCACGCACAAGATGAACGAGCTGTTCGAGATCGCCGACGAGTTCTCGGTGTTCCGCGACGGCAAGTACATCGGCACGCATGCATCGAGCGACGTCACGCGCGACGACATCATCCGCATGATGGTCGGGCGCGAGATCACGCAGATGTTCCCGAAGGAAGACGTGCCGATCGGCGACGTCGTGCTGTCGGTGAAGGATCTCTGCGTCGACGGCGTGTTCCGCGACGTGAGCTTCGAGCTGCGCGCGGGGGAAATCCTCGGCGTCGCGGGCCTCGTCGGCTCGGGGCGCTCGAACGTCGCGGAGGCGTTGTTCGGCGTCGTGCCGGCCACGTCGGGCGAGATCCGGATCGACGGCAAGCCGGTGCGGATCGCGACGCCCGCGCAGGCGATGAAGCACGGGATGGCGTTCCTCACCGAGGACCGCAAGGACAGCGGCTGCTTCCTGAATCTCGACCTGCTCGCGAACATGGAAGCGGCCGTGCTCAGCCACCGCTACGTGAAGTTCAATTTCGTGCAGCAGGCGCAGCTGAAGCGCGATTGCGAGGAAATGAGCCGGATGCTGCGCGTGAAGTCGCCGGGGCTGCACGAGGCAATCCAGAACCTGTCGGGCGGCAACCAGCAGAAGGTGCTGATCGGCCGCTGGCTGCTCACGCAGCCGCGCATCCTGATTCTCGACGAACCGACGCGCGGCATCGACGTCGGCGCGAAGGCCGAGATTCACCGGCTCGTCAGCGCGCTCGCCGGCAAGGGCGTCGCGGTGCTGATGATCTCGTCGGAAATGCCGGAAGTGCTGGGAATGAGCGATCGCGTGATGGTGATGCACGAAGGGCGCATGACCGGCATCGTCGATCGCAAGGACGCCGACCAGGTCCGCATCATGGATCTCGCGTCGCGCTGAGCCGAAACAAGATTGGAGACAACTGAAATGGGCAACCTGAATCCGGTCGCGGATGCGCAGACCATCACACTCAAGTCGCGGCACACGAAGTGGCCGCCCGAGCTGAGCATCTTCCTCGTGCTGGTCGGCATCAGCCTGTTCTTCGAGATCGTCGGCTGGATCGTCGTCGGCCAGAGCTTCCTGTTCAACGCCGAGCGGCTCGAGATCATCGTGCTGCAGATGGCCGTGATCGGCATCATCGCGGTCGGCGTGAACCTCGTGATCATCACCAGCGGGATCGACCTGTCGTCGGGGTCGGTCGTCGCGGCCGCCGCCGTCGTGTCGGCGAGCCTCGCGCAGGTGTCCGACTTCCCGCGTGCGGTGTTTCCGCACCTCACCGACCTGCCGATCATCTGGCCGGTGCTGGCCGGCGTGTGCGTCGGGCTGCTGGTCGGCCTGCTGAACGGCACGCTGATCGCGATGACGGGCATCCCGCCGTTCATCGCGACGCTCGGCACGATGGTTGCCGCGCGCGGCTTCGCGAAGTGGTTCACCAACGGGATGCCGGTGTCGATGCTGACCGATCAGTTCGCGGCGATCGGCGCGGGTGCCAATCCGGTGATCATCTTTCTCGTGATCGCGGCGATCTTCCACGTCGTGCTGCGCTACACGCGCTTCGGCAAGTACACCTACGCGATCGGCGCGAACCGTCACGCGGCCGTCGTGTCGGGCATCAACGTCACGCGCCACCTGGTGTTCGTCTACGCGATCGCGGGCCTCTTGAGCGGGATCGCCGGCACCGTGACGGCCGCGCGCGCGATCTCGGGCCAGTCGGGCATGGGCGTGATGTACGAGCTCGATGCGATCGCGGCCGTCGTGATCGGCGGCACGTCGCTGTCGGGCGGCCTCGGCCGCGTGACGGGCACCGTGATCGGCGTGCTGATCCTCGGCGTGATGACGTCGGGCTTCACGTTCATCCGGATCGACGCGTATTACCAGGAGATGGTGAAGGGCGCGATCATCGTCGCGGCCGTGATCGCCGACCAGTACCGCAACAAGAAGAAGCGCCGCTGAGCGCGCGCGTGAGCCCGACATCCGCCTTCACGAAGGACGCCCGATGAAGATCGCACTCGACCCGTACATGATTCGCCACCTGCCGCTCGACCGGCTGCCGCATGCGGTCGCCGAGCTGGGTTACGACCAGATCGAGCTGTCGCCGCGCAGCGACTTTCTAGACTGGTGGGTGATGCCGCGCGCGACGCGGGCGCGCATGGCCGGGTTCCGCCAGGCGCTGCGCGCGAGCGGCGTCGGGCTCGCGTCGCTGCAGCCGATGTACCGCTGGGCAAGCCCGTTCGAGGACGAGCGGCAATGGGCCGTGCGCTGCTGGCGCAAGGCGATCGAGGTGGCGCTCGAGATGGAATGCCCGCTGATGGTGTCGGAATTCGGGCGCGGCGCGTCGCCCGAGCGTTCGGTCGGCGAGCGGCCGGGCGCGAACCCGAAGGAGCTGTGCGAAGCCGCGTGGTTCCGGTCGATGGACGAGCTGCTGCCGATCCTCGAGCGCGAACGCATCGTGCTGTCGGTCGAGCCGCATCCCGAGGACTGGATCGAACAGCTGCAACCGGCGATCGACATCGTCACGAACCTCGGTTCGCCGTCGCTGAAGCTGTCGTATATCGCGCCGCACACGTTCTACTACGGCGACGACATGGCCGCGATGATCGCGCAGGCCGCGCCGATCCTCGCGCACGTGCGCGTGGCCGACACGTTCGACCACCGCAAGAGCAGCCAATTGCGCTACATCGTGAACCCGCCCGGCTCGAACCAGATCCGCGTGCACCAGCATCTCGACATCGGGCAGGGCGAGATCGACTGGGACGGGTTCTTTGGCGCGCTCGGCGCCGCCGGCTTCGACGGCGTGATGTCGTCGTGCGTGTTCGCGTGGGAAGACCGCGCGGAAGCCTCGTCGCGCTACATGCGCGACACGATCCAGCGCTACGTCGATCGCCATTTCGATCGCCGCGCGCGCTGACCGATTCCCGACCGGCGCGGCGGGGGCCGCGCCGCTGATGAACGACTGGAGACTTGTAGATGAGCTTGCAAATCGGCGTGATCGGCTGCGGCGCGATCGGCCAGGACCACATCCGCAGACTGACCCGCACGCTGTCCGGCGCGCGCGTCGTGGCCGTCAACGACATCGACCCGCAGCAGGCGCGCGACGCGGTGACGAAGTACGGGCTCGACGCCGAGATCTACGGCGACGGCCACGAAGTGGTCGCGGCCGCCGACGTACAGGCCGTGCTCGTCACGTCGTGGGGGCCGACGCACGAAGCGTTCGTGCTCGACGCGATCGCGCACGGCAAGCCGGTGTTCTGCGAGAAGCCGCTGGCCGTCACGGCCGACGGTTGCATGCGGATCGTCGAAGCCGAGGTCGCGCACGGCAAGCGGCTCGTGCAGGTCGGCTTCATGCGGCCGTATGACGAAGGCTATCGCGCGCTCAAGCGCGTGATCGACAGCGGCGAGATCGGCGCACCGCTGATGCTGCATTGCGCGCATCGCAACCAGTCGGTCGGTGAGCGCTACACGACCGACATGGCGATCACCGACACGCTGATCCACGAACTCGACGTGCTGCGCTGGCTGCTGGGCGAGGACTACACGAGCGCGCAGGTCGTCTATCCGAAGAAGACGCGGCACGCGTCCGCGCATCTCGCCGATCCGCAGATCGTGCTGCTCGAAACCGCGAGCGGCGTGCGCATCGACGTCGAGATCTTCGTGAACTGCCAGTACGGCTACGACATCCAGTGCGAAGTGGTCGGCGAGCAGGGCATCGCGAAGCTGCCCGATCCGCCGGCCGTCGGGCTCAAGCACGCGGCGCGGCGGTCGGTCGAGATCATGACCGACTGGAAGGAGCGCTTCATCGCGTCGTACGACGTCGAGCTGCAGGCGTTCATCGACGGCGTGCGGCAGGGCGCGCTGACCGGGCCGTCCGCATGGGACGGCTACGCGGCGGCGGTCGCGGCCGATGCGTGCGTGCGGGCGCAGAAGAGCGGCGCGGTCGAACCGATCGCGATGGCCGGCCGTCCCGCGTTCTATCGCGGCTGACCCGCGGCTGACCTGACGGAGCGATCGACATGACGATGAAGATTGGCTGCGCGCCCTGCTGCTGGGGCGTCGACGACGTGAAGAACCCGCATCTGCCGCCGTGGCGGCACGTGCTCGCCGAAGCCGCGCAGGCCGGTTACTCGGGCATCGAGCTTGGGCCGTACGGCTACATCCCGCTCGAACTCGACGTGGTCAGCGCCGAACTCGAGCGGCAACGCCTGAGCATCACCGCCGGCACGATCTTCGACGATCTCGTGTCGCCGGAGAACCTGCCGAACCTGCTGCGCCAGACGCGCGACATCTGCGCGCTGATCACGCGGCTGCCCAGGCTGCCGACGCAGGACGGCCAGCGCTACGCGGCGCCGTACCTGGTCGTGATCGACTGGGGCCACGAAGTGCGCGACTACGCGGCCGGCCACGGCGATCGCGCGCCGCGGCTGTCCGCCGAGCACTGGGCGCGGATGGTCGACCATATCCGGCAGATCGCAACGATCGCGCGCGACGAGTTCGGCGTGCGCGCGGTGATCCATCCGCATGCGGGCGGCTACATCGAGTTCGCGGATGAGATCGACCGGATCGTCGCCGACATTCCGGCCGAGACGGCCGGCCTGTGTCTCGACACCGGCCACCTGCATTACTCGGGCATGGACCCGGAAACCTGGCTGCGCCGCCATGCGGCGCGCCTCGACTACGTGCATTTCAAGGATATCGACGCGGCCGTGTACGACGCGGTGATGGGCGAGCACATCGCATTCTTCGCCGCCTGCGCGCGCGGCGTGATGTGCCCGATCGGCACCGGCGTGCTCGATTACCGCGCGATCCGCCAGGCGCTCGACGAGATCGGCTACGCGGGTTACATCACGATCGAGCAGGAGCGCGACCCGCGCAACGCCGGCACGAGCCTGCGCGACGTCGCCGCGAGCCGCGCGTTTCTCGCGTCGGCCGGCTTTGCCTGACCCACTGAACCCGCACCAGGAACACCACCATCATGATTGACGGACAGATTCTGCTTGGACATTCGATTCGCTGGGGCATGGTCGGCGGCGGGCTCGGCAGCCAGATCGGCTACAGCCATCGGTCGGCCGCGCTGCGCGACGGCAGCTTCCAGCTGGTTGCCGGCGCATTCGACCTCGATCCCGAACGCGGCCGCCAGTTCGGCGTGAAGCTCGGCGTCGCGGCCGAGCGCTGCTATCCCGACTACGCGACGATGTTCGACGCCGAGGCGCGGCGCCCGGACGGCATCCGCGCGGTGTCGATCGCGACGCCGAACAACACGCACTTCGCGATCTGCCGCGCCGCGCTGAACGCGGGGCTGCACGTGGTCTGCGAGAAGCCGCTGTGCTTCACGACCGAGGAGGCCGAGGCGCTGCAGCGGCTGTCGGTCGAGAAGAACCGGATCGTCGGCGTCGCGTACGGCTACTCGGGACACCAGATGATCGAGCAGGCGCGCGAGATGATCGCGCACGGCGAGCTCGGCGAGATCCGCATCGTGCAGATGCAGTTCGCGCACGGCTTCCACAGCGAAGGCGTCGAGGCCGCGAGCGCGGCCGCGCGCTGGCGCGTCGACCCGAAGTTCGCGGGCCCGAGCTACGTGCTCGGCGACATCGGCACGCATCCGCTGTACATCTCCGAGGTGATGGCGCCGGAACTGAAGATCCGGCGGCTGATGTGTTCGCGGCAGAGCTTCGTGAAGAGCCGCGCGCCGCTCGAGGACAACGCGTTCACGATCATGGAGTACGACACCGGCGCGGTCGGCTACGTGTGGTCGAGCGCGGTGAACGCCGGCTCGATGCACGGCCAGAAGGTGCGCGTGATCGGCTCGAAGGCGAGCATCGAATGGTGGGACGAGCATCCGAACCAGTTGCGCTACGAAGTGCAGGGCCAGCCCGCGCAGGTGCTCGATCGCGGGATGGGCTACCTGCATCCGCAGGCGCTGCACGAGGACCGCATCGGCGCCGGGCATCCGGAAGGGCTGTTCGAGGCATGGTCGAATCTCTACGCGCGGTTCGCGCGTGCGATGGATGCGGCCGATCGCGGCGACGCCGACGCGTTGAAGCAGATCCGTTATCCGGACGTTCACGCCGGCGTCGAGGGCGTACGCTGGGTCGAGCACTGCGTGCGCTCCGCCGACGCGGGCGGCGTGTGGGTCGACTATCGGTGAGCGGGGCGGGCCGGCCGCGCGGGCTGCGTCACGTGCGCACCGGCGGCCGGCCCCGGTACTCGGTACACGCCCTAATCTTTACGACGCCGCGAGCGCGTTGGACAATCGCTTCCAGCCTTGCCGTGGAGCGTGTGCAAGTGATGATCGAGCGCGTGGGAGCGAGCGTGCGGCGCGGGCCGTGCCGCAAACGTGATTAAATTCGCCCTTCATGCATGTATCCAGGTGAGTTCCGGGCCGCGTCCGCCAGCATCGCGCGCGCATCGGGGCCGTCAACTTCGCGCTATCCGATGAGTTCATCCGAGAAACCTCCCGCCACCGTCGAGCAGTTCCTGCAGCATCTGACGCAGGAGTACGACGGCCTCAGCAATCGCCTGAAGGTGATCGCGCGCCACGTGGAAACGCACCGGGACCAGCTGGGCCTGGAAGGCATCCAGTCGCTCGCGGAGGCGTGCGGCGTCCAGCCGTCGGCCGTCGTCCGCTTTGCGAAGCACTTCGGCTTCTCCGGCTTCTCCGAGATGCAGCGGCTGTTCCGCGAAGGGCTCGCGCAGCAGATCGCGCCCGGGCGTGCGTACAACCTGCGGCTGCGCGACGTGATCGAAGCGGGCTCGTCGAGCCTGCAGCCCGAACAGATCGCCGACGAATTCATCAAGGGCAGCATCGCGGGCATGCAGCAATTGCGGCAGACGCTCGATTCTCGGGCGCTCGCGCAGGCCGTCGACCTGCTCGCCGATACGCAGGCGATCTGGATTGCCGGCTCGCGGCGCGCGTTTCCGATCGCCGTGTATCTCGACTACGCGCTGCAGCACACCGACAAGCGCATCGGCCTCTTCAGCGCGCTCGGCAGCATGCATCTCGGGCAGATCCGCTCGGTGCGCGCGGGCGACGTGATGATCGTGATCTCGTTCATGCCGTATGCGGAGGAAACCGTCCAGGTCGCGCAGCAGGCCGTGCAGCGCGGCGCGCGCGTGATCGCGATCACCGACAGCCGGATGAGCCCGCTTGCGCGGGAGGCCGAGGTGACGCTGATGGTGCAGGACAGCGAGACGTTCGGTTTTCGTGCGCTGACGGCCACGATGGGTCTCGCGCAGAGCCTGTTCGTCGCGCTCGCGTACCGGCTCGAGCTGTCGTACCGGCCGACCGCCGACGGCGCGCACGGCACCAAGGCCGGCTGACGTGTTGCGGCGGCGCACCGCCCGCGATCTCGATCGGCGGGCGGCGCGCCGGCCGGCTTACTTCGCGGTCGGCATCGCGAATTCGGCGCCCTTGCCGATGCTCGACGACCAGCGCTGCATCACCGATTTCTGGCGCGTGTAGAAGCGCACGCCTTCCTCGCCGTACGCGTGCATGTCGCCGAACAGGCTCTTTTTCCAGCCGCCGAAGCCGTGCCACGCCATCGGCACCGGGATCGGCACGTTGATGCCGACCATGCCGACCTGGATGCGCTGCGCGAATTCGCGCGCGATGCCGCCGTCGCTCGTGAAGCACGACACGCCGTTGCCGAACTCGTGCGCATTGATCAGGTCGACCGCTTCGCCGAAATCCTTCACGCGCACGCAGCCGAGCACGGGCCCGAAGATTTCTTCCTTGTAGATCCGCATGCCGGGCGTCACGTGATCGAACAGCGTGCCGCCGGTGAAGAAGCCTGACTCGCGGCCCGGCACGCGCAGCCCGCGGCCGTCGACCACCAGTTGCGCGCCTTCGTTTACGCCTTGCTCGATATAACCCTCGATGCGCTTCAGCGCCTCGCCGGTGACGATCGGCCCCATCTCGACTTCCGGCGACATGCCGTCGCCGATCACCAGCTTGCGGGCGCGCTCGGCGATGGCCGGCACGATCCGGTCGGCCACGTCGCCGACCAGCACCGCGATGCTGATCGCCATGCAACGCTCGCCGGCCGAGCCGTACGCGGCGCCGATCAGCGCGTCGACGGCCTGCTCGAGGTTCGCATCGGGCATCACGACCAGATGGTTCTTCGCGCCGCCGAGCGCCTGCACGCGCTTGCCGGACTGCACCGCGCGCTGCTGGACGTAGGCCGCGATCGGCGTCGAGCCGACGAAGCTGACGGCCTGCACGTCGGGGTGGTCGAGCAGCGCGTCGACCGCGCCCTTGTCGCCCTGCACGACGTTGAACACGCCGGCCGGCAGCCCGGCCTGCGTGAGCAGGTCGGCGATGAACAGCGCGGCCGACGGGTCGCGCTCGCTCGGCTTCAGCACGAACGTGTTGCCCGTCGCGATCGCGACCGGGAACATCCAGCACGGCACCATGCACGGGAAGTTGAACGGCGTGATGCCCGCGACGACGCCGAGCGGCTGGCGCATCGTCCAGTTGTCGATGCCGGTGCTGACCTGGTCGGTGAAGTCGCCCTTCAGCAGTTGCGGCACGCCGCACGCGAATTCGATGATGTCGATGCCGCGCGCGACTTCGCCCTGCGCGTCGGAGAACACCTTGCCGTGCTCGGCCGTGATGATCGCCGCGAGCGTGTCGCGGTGTTCGTTCATCAGCTGCAGGAAGCGGTGCAGCACGCGTGCGCGGCGGATCGGCGGCGTCGCGGCCCAGGCCGGGAACGCGGCATGGGCCGACGCGACGGCCCGCTGCACTTCGCTGGCGTCGGCGAGCGCGACGCGGCGCACCGCGCGGCCGAGCGACGGATTGAGGACGTCCTGGAAGCGGCCGCTGCGGCCGGCCGCGGGCGCGCCGTCGACATAGTGGCCGACGTCGGCGTCGGACGTGTAGGCGGGAACCGGATTCATCGTGTCTCCTGGGGATGAGGGGGGAACAGGGCCCAGTCTAGGGAAACCGGCAGGGCGGGAGAAGGCCGCGAAACTTGATTCACTGTTCAGAATTCTGAATAATCGGCGAATGAATCAGCAAAATGTCCAGGCGCTCTGGCCGCACATCCATTCGCTGACGGTGCTGGCCGCGGTCGGCAGTTTCACGGCGGCCGCGCAGCGGCTCGGCATCAGCAAGGCCGCGATGAGCCAGCGCATCGCCGATCTCGAAAAGGCGGCCGGCGTGCCGCTCGTGCGCCGTACGACGCGCAGCGTGCGGCTCACCGATGCGGGCCAGACGCTCGTCGACAGCACGCGCGATGCGTTCGAGTCGATCGGGCAGCACTTCGCGCGCGTGAAGGACTTGGCCGGCGAGCCGCGCGGCCTGCTGCGCCTGACGGTGCCGGTCGCGCTCGGGCGCCAGCAGGTCGTGCCGCACCTGCCCGATTTCCTGCGGCAGCATCCGGGCGTGCAGATCGAGCTCGACCTGTCGGATCGGCTGCATTCGCTGACGCAGGAGGGTTTCGATCTCGCGATTCGCCATACGACCACCGCGCCGCAGACCCACGTCGCGTGGAAGCTGTGCGACACGCGCTCGCTGCTGGTCGCGAGCCGCGACTATCTCGATGCGCGCGGCGCGCCGCGCCATCCGAACGAACTCGTCGACCACAGCTGCCTGTGCTACCTGCGCGACCACGAGCCGGCCGCGTGGAGCTTCGAGCTGCACGGCCGGCGGCGCGAGCGCGTGAGCGTGCCCGTGCGCGGCAGTTTCGCGGCGAACAACAGCGAGGCGATGCGCGAGGCCGCGCTCGGCGGGCTCGGCATCGCGCTGCTGCCGGATTTCAGCGCGCGGCGCGATCTCGACGCCGGCCGGCTCGTCGCGCTGCTCGACGGCTGGCGGCCCTCGGGCGCGTTCGGCGACCACATCTTCGCGATCCGGCCGTACAGCCCGGTCGTGCCGAGCGCGGTGCGCGCGCTCGTGCGGCACCTGCGCGAACGGCTCGCGGGCGGCTTCGCGGGCGCGTGAGCCTGGCACCCGCGCGCGTCGCGCCGCGGGCGGGCGGGCAGGCGCGGCGGCGCTGCGGTAAAATCGCGGCTTCCTCCCGCGCCGCCTGTGGCGCGTCATTCGAAGGTCGACATCCGATGCAGATTCACAAGGAAGTGGACGCGCGCGGGCTCAATTGCCCGTTGCCGATCCTGCGTGCCAAGAAAGCGCTCGCCGATATGGAAAGCGGGCAGATCCTCAAGGTGCTCGCGACCGACCCGGGCTCGCAGCGCGATTTCGCCGCGTTCGCGAAGCAGACGGGCAACGAGATCGTCGAATCGACGACGCAGGACAAGACCTTCGTTTTCCTGATGCGCCGCCGCTGACGGCCCGCCTCGCCCGTGCCGCCGCGCCGGCCGGGCCTCTCTGACAATTCTTAAACCTCGTTGCGTGACGGGCTGCGTATACTGACCCGGCCGGTCGTCCGCTCCCAGCGACGCGCCGGCCACGGTACGTCGCAAGGCGGGCACGGGGGCCTTGCCTGACGCTACCGTCGTACAACGGGGAGAGGACATGTCCTTCAGACCAGGGACCCTTCGAAGTCCGTCCGGAGCGGAATGCATGGCGCCCGCACGCGCGTCGGAATTGAGCCGGATCGAGCTCGATCCGCGCCAGGATCGCCATGCGCGCGCCGCGCTGGAGGCTTATGCGGATTCGGCCGCGGCCGAGATGCCGTGGCTGGCCGAGTGGCTCGACGAACGGCTGCGCGATGCCGCGCAGGACGACGGCGCGGGCCTGACCTACTGCGGTGCGACGATCGAGCGCGTGTTCGATGTGGCGCAGGCGTGGGCGGCAGCCCAGCCCGACTACGCAGCGGCTGCGTGGGAGCGCGTGCGCGGCCAGCTGCAGCGGATGCTGGTTCAACCGCCGCTGTCCGAACGGCCGTCGCCACGCGCGCCGGCCGACGATGTTGCCCAGCCGGTGACCGGCATCGCGGGCGCGGATTAGGCGTCCGATTGCGCGACCGGAAGGATTATTCGAAGAAAGGACGGTAGTCCGCGCAATTTCTTGGCGAATTTCATACTACTATGATGAAATCGCCGGTTCGTCCGTGCCCCGTTTTTGAGATATTTGACCGGGGTCGCCGGTTTGCCCAGGCGGCGCGAACGGCCAACGACGGCTCGCCGGCCGATATCCGGACGCCGCGCACGTGGTGCGCGGCCGGGGTAGGCGCGGGAGTTGAATGGACGAATCGATTTCGATTTGCGGGGTGCTATGAGAATTGCTGTACTGGATGACGATCCGGCCCAGACGGATTTCGTCAGTCAAACGCTGACGGCCGTTGGCCACACATGCTACGCGTTCAAGGAAGGCAAGGCCCTGAAGAAGCGCCTGCAGCGCGAGACGTTCGATCTGCTGGTGCTCGACTGGAACGTGCCCGACATGTCCGGCGAGGAAGTGCTCAAGTGGGTGCGTGCGAACCAGACCGAGCACAGCCTGCCGATCATCTTCATGACGAGCCGCGACGACGAGGCGGGGATCACGCAGATCCTCAACGCCGGCGCCGACGACTACGTGGTCAAGCCCGTGTCCGGCCCGATCCTGCGCGCGCGCATCGGCTCGCTGCTGCGCCGCGCGTATCCGGTCAACGCCGAGGCTACCGTCCGCGAGTTCGATCAGTTCCGTTTCGACGTGAACCTGAAGCAGGCGTATGTCGGCGACAAGGCCGTGAGCCTCACGCAGAAGGAATTCGAGCTCGCGCTGCTGCTGTTCCAGCACCTCGACCGGCCGCTGTCGCGCGCGCACATCCTCGATCTCGTGTGGAAGCAGGCGACCGACATCCCGTCGCGCACGATGGACACGCACATCTCGATGCTGCGCACCAAGCTCGGCCTGCGGCCCGAGAACGGCTATCGCCTCGCGCCGATCTACGGCTACGGCTACCGGCTCGAACGGGTCGGCCAGGGAGAACCGGAGTGATGACGGGAATCACGCAGCGCACGGCGACCCTGCGCACGGCGGCGCTGCGCGCGGCCTGTGCGGTCGCGTGTGCGTTCGCCGCGCAGCACGCGGCGGCGCAGCCGCCCGCCGCCGCGGGCAAGACGGTCGTATACCGCACGCAGGCGGGCGACACGCTGTACGACGTCGCCGCGCGCTATCTGCAGGGCGCGGACGACTGGCAACTGCTCCAGCAGATCAACGGCGTGCCCGCGCCGAAGCACCTGCAGCCCGGCGTCGCGCTGAAGCTGCCGGTCGCGCGCCTGCGCAAGGAAAAGCTGACCGCACGCGTGATCGCGGTGCAGGGCACGGCCGAACGCGCGTCCGGCGGCGCTTTCACGGCGCTTGCAAACGACGCGACGCTCGCGGAAGGCGACCGCGTGCGCACGGGCCCGAACGGTTTCGTGACGATCGAGCTGGCCGATGGTACGCACATGAGCCTGCCGCCCGACAGCCAGCTCGACCTGAAGTCGCTGCGCCGCACCGTGCTGACCGGCACGCTCGATCGCGAGTTCGAACTCACGCGCGGCTCGGTCGACAGCGAAGTCACCCATTTGAAGAAACGCGACGACCGCTTCCAGATCCGCTCGCCGTCCGTCGTGGCCGGTGTGCGCGGCACGCGTTTTCGCGTGAACTACGACGCGGCCGGCAATGCGTCGACGCGTGTCGAAGTGCTCGACGGCACCGTCGGCGTCGCGGGTCACCGGCAGGCGGCCGACGCGACGCTCGTGCACGCGAATTTCGGCAGCGTGTCGACGGCGTCCGGCGCGGTCGGGGCGCCCGTCGAGCTGCTGGCCCCGCCCGCGCTCGCGCATCCGGACAAGGTGCAGGACGAGCCCGACGTCACGTTCGACGTCGCGCCGCTCGCGCAGGCACGCGGCTACCACGTCCAGCTCGCGCACGACGCGGGGTTGCTCGACCTGTTCCGCGAAACGCGCACCGATGCGCCGCGCGCGGTGTTTCGCGACGTGCCGAACGGCAACTACTTCCTGCGGATCGCCGCGATCGATGCGAACGGCCTCGAGGGGCTGCCGCGCACCTATGCGTTCGAGCGTCGCGTGATGGGGCTCGACGCGAGCGCGGCGCCCGGTGCCGGCGGCTACGCGTTCCGCTGGTCGCCGAACGGTTCGGGCAAGGATGCGCGCTACCGGTTCGTGCTGTCGCGCTCGAAGGACCTGAGCGCGCCGGTCGTCGACCAGGTCGGCCTGCAGGCGCGCCAGCTCACCGTCGCGCATCTGCCGCCGGGCGACTATTTCTGGGCCGTGACCGTCGAGGAGTTCGAAGGCGGCAAGTTCTACGAGAAGACCAGTCCGGTCAGCGCGTTCACGTTGTCGCGCTGACCCGCGGCGCATGAAACCCGATTCCGTGTCCCCGCGGCGGCGCCTCGGCCGCCGCTTCCTCATCGAATGGATCGCGATCGGCTGCCTCGGGATCGCGGTGATCCTCGCGTGCGCGCTCGGCCGCCTGTCGTCGAGCGTCGACGGGCTGATCTACGACCGGATGCTGATGCTGCGCAGCCTGCCGTTGTCGCCCGACGTCGTCGTCGTCGACATCGACAACCAGAGCGTGTCCGCGCTCGGTCGCTGGCCGTGGTCGCGCAACGTGCATGCGCGGCTGCTCGACACGCTGGCGCGCGCGCAGCCGGCCGCCGTCGTCTACGACGTGCTGTTCACCGAACCGTCGCCGGAGGATCGCGCGTTCGCGGACGCGATGAGCCGCGTGCCGACCTTCCTGCCCGTGCTGCTGAGCCCGGAGCAAGCGGACGGCACGCGCAGCGTCGATCCGCCGGTCGCCGCGCTCGCGGCGCGCGCGACGGGGCTCGGTCACATCAATCTCGAAGTCGATCGCGACGGCATCGTGCGCAGCGTGGCGCTGTTCGAAAGCGACGGCCGCGTGCGCTGGCCGCAACTGATGGTGCCCGTGTACCGCGCGATCCAGGCCGGCCGGCTGCATCCGGTCGGCGGCGTGCCGGGCGCGAACGCGCACGACCTGTCGCGCGATGCGGCCGGCGAGGGCCGCTATCTGATCCCGTTCAGTCGCAACACGCCGGCGTATCCGACGCTGTCGTTCGACGACGTGCTCGAAGGGCGCGTGAAACCCGATGCGCTGCGCGGCAAGATCGTCGTCGTCGGCGTGACGGCGTCCGGGCTGTACGACCGCTTCGCGACACCCGTGTCCGGCGAGTTCGGCCCGCTGGCCGGTGTGTACATCCATGCGAACGTGCTCGACATGCTGGCGACCGGCAGTGCGATCTCGCCCGCGTCGCGCGTGGGGTTGTTCGCCGCGTCGCTGCTGCCGCTTGCCGCGCTGCTCGGCGGTTTCCTGATGCTGTCGCCGTGGCGCGCGCTGTTGCTGACGATGAGTCTCGCCGCGCTTGCCGCGGTTGCGAGCCTGGCGCTGCTGTTCGAGGCGCGCATCTGGCTGACGCCGGCGCCGGCGATCTTCGGGCTGATCGCCGTCTACCCGATCTGGAACTGGCGGCGCCTGGAAATGACGATGTCGTACCTGCGCCGCGAGCTGCAGCGGCTCGCCGACGAGCCGCACCTGCTGCCCGAGGCGCCGCGCACGCGCAGCGTCGGCGGCGACGTGCTCGAGCGGCAGATGGCGCTGATGGCGCAGGCCGCGCAGCGTGTGCAGGACATGAAGCGCTTCGTGTGGGACAGCCTCGACAGCATGCCCGAGCCGATCTTCGTGACCGACCTCGCCGGCACCGTGCTGATCGCGAACCACGCGGCGAAGCGCTACGGGTCGCGGTTGTCGCTGCCGCTGCCGGAAGGGCGGCCGCTGCGCACCGCGCTCGGCGAGCTGACCTTCATGAAGACCGTCGACGGCAACGCCGAGCACGACGCGGCGATCCGCGAGCACTGGCCGGCCGCGCTCGACCCGACGCTCGAGGCCGAGCATGACGCGATGGCGCGCGGCATCGAGGTGCGCGATCGCGACGGCCTCGACCATCTGTTGCGCTACGCGGCCTGTACGAACGCGCAGGGCCGCGTGACGGGCTGGATCGCCGGCCTCGTCGACGTGACCGAGCTGCACGCGGCCGAGCGGCATCGCGAGGAAGCGCTGCACCTGCTGTCGCACGACATGCGCTCGCCGCAGGCGTCGATCCTCGCGCTCGTCGAGATCGAGCGCGACCGCGTCGACAGCGACGCGATGCGCGGGCTGCTCGCGCGGATCGAGCGTTATGCGCACCGCGCGCTGTCGCTCGCCGACGAGTTCGTGCAGTTGGCGCGCGCCGAGTCGCAGGCGTACCAGTTCGAGGTGACGAGTCTCGTCGACGTGCTGATCGACGCGAGCGACGAGGTGTGGCCGCAGGCGCAGGCGAAGCACATCCGCATCGACACCGAGGTCGGCACCGACATGTGCTGGGTGCGCGCCGACCGCTCGCTGATCACGCGCGCCTTCGTGAACCTGCTGAACAACGCGGTCAAATACAGTCCGTCCGACACCGTAATCACGTGTACGCTGACGGTCGAGCACGCATCGAAGCGGATGTTCTGTACGATTCGCGATCAGGGGTACGGCATTGCGCCGGAAGATCAGCGGCATCTGTTCGAGCGTTTCAAGCGATTCCATGCCGGCGAGCGGCCCGAGATCTCGGGTTCCGGGCTCGGCATGGCGTTCGTGAAGACGGTCGTCACGCGCCATGGGGGCAGCGTGTCGGTCGACAGCGAAGTGGGTGTCGGCACCGCGGTGACGGTGTCGCTGCCCGCGATCGACGAGCCGTCCGCCTGACAGGGCCGGGCACGACGGCAGGTATTTGGGGAAAGCCATGAGAAAGGAATGGGCAGCGACCGCACTGGCGGCGTCGCTGTTGACGGGTTGCGCCGGCGTGACGAGCGGCGTGAGTACGGTCGGGCAGCCGAACGCGTTTGCATCCGGTGCGCACGGCTACGATTTCGTGCGGACGGCCGCGCAGGCGGGCGACACCGAATACCGGCAGATCGAGACGCTCGTGCGCGACGAACTCGCGCGCCGCGGCTTCGATGCGCGGCCGCTCAAGGACGCGCGCTACCGGCTGTCGATCGCGTACGCGACGCAGCCGGCGTCGGTCGCGGCAAGCGCCGACCGGTGCGGTGCCGCGAGCAGCGCGTGCGTGACGGTCGACGGGCCGGCGCCGTTCGCGCTGCCGTTCATGGGCACCGTGTATCGCCACGTGCTCACGCTGCGTTTCGTCGACGCGCGCTCGGGGGCCGACGTGTACCGCGTATCGGCCGCGCTGCGCGATCGCGATCCCGGCACGCAGCAGGCCGCGCCGGCGCTCGTGAAGAGCGCGCTGGCGAAGCTGCCGTTCGACGACGGCAGCGGCTGGCTCGTCAAGACGAAAAAAGACGACGCGGGCGGGATGCCGGGCGTCGTCTCGGTGAAGCCGGCCGACACGCGCTGAGCGCCGGCCGGCGAGGTGAGGGCGGGCTCGCCGTGGCGAGCCCTTGCCGCGGTCAGGCGGCCGGTTGCATGCCGCGCGTGCGCAAGTACGCGTCGAACTCGGTGCCGACTTCCGGGTGGCGCAGCGCGAATTCGACCGTCGCCTTCAGGTAGCCGAGCTTGCTGCCGCAGTCGTAGCGCGTGCCCTGGTACTTGTAGGCCAGCACCTGTTCGTCGGCGAGCAACGCCTGGATCGCGTCGGTGAGCTGCAGTTCGCCGCCCGCGCCCGGCTTCAGCGCGCGCAGGTGCTCGAAGATCCGCGGCTTCAGGATGTAGCGGCCGACCACGCCGAGGTTCGACGGCGCGACTTCCGGCGCCGGTTTCTCGACGATCGCCGACATCTTGACGATCGACTCTTCCCACTCCTTGCCGTCGACGATGCCGTACGACTTCGTTTCCGACGGCGGGATCTCTTCCACGCCGATCACCGAGCTGTGATAGTGGTCGAACACATCGACCATCTGCTTCATCACCGGCGGGTTGCCGTCGAGCAGGTCGTCGGCCAGGATCACCGCGAACGGGTTGTCCGCGACCAGCTTCTCCGCGCACAGCACCGCGTGGCCCAGACCGAGCGCTTCCGGCTGGCGCACGTAGAAGCAGTCGACATGGCTCGGCTTGATGCTGCGCACGAGCTCGAGCAGCTTTTCCTTGCCGCGCGCCTCGAGTTCGGCCTCGACCTCGTACGACTTGTCGAAGTGATCCTCGATCGCGCGCTTGCTGCGTCCGGTGACGAAGATCATCTCGGTGATGCCCGCGGCGATCGCTTCCTCCACCGCGTACTGGATCAGCGGCTTGTCGACAACCGGCAGCATTTCCTTCGGGCTCGCCTTCGTTGCCGGCAGGAACCGCGTGCCGAGGCCGGCGACGGGGAATACTGCCTTGGTGACTTTCAACATGATCGAACCTTTATTCCTGTAATCGACTTGTCAGACGGCTTATGTTCACGTTCGCATTATAGTGAACGCAAACGACCTTACCGTTTGTTACGCAGGCAACCGATCGAGCTGCGCGCGCAGCTTTTCGAGCGTGCTCTGGAATTCCGCGACCCGCTTCTGCTCCTGTTCGACCACGGCCGGCGGCGCTTTCGCGACGAAGGCCTCGTTGCCGAGCTTCGCGTTGCACTTCGCGATCTCGCCCGTCAGGCGCACGATTTCCTTCGACAGGCGCTCGCGTTCGGCCGCGACGTCGATTTCCACCTTCAGCACCAGCTTGTTCGGGCCGACGATCGCGATCGGGGCGCCGTGCGCTTCCTTGTCGAGCGTCGCTTCGTCCGCGAGGATCTGCACGTCCGACAGGCGCGCGAGCGCCTGGACGTACGGCGCGAACGAGCGCAGGCGTTCGGCGTCGCCGGCAGCCAGCAGCGGCACCTTGGTCGCCGGCGACAGGTTCATCTCGCCGCGCAGGTTGCGGCAGGCGTCGACGATCGCCTTCAGGTCGGCCGCCCATTGCTCGGACGCCTCGTCGATCTTCTGCAGGTTCGCCAGCGGATACGCCTGCGTCATCAGCGACGCTTCGCCCTCGGCCTTGCCCTGCGGATAACGGCCGGCGAGCGGCGCGACCTTCTGCCAGAGCGCCTCGGTGATGAACGGGATGACCGGGTGCGCGAGGCGCAGCACCGTTTCCAGCACGCGCAGCAGCGTGCGGCGCGTCGCGCGCTGCTGTTCCGGCGTGCCGTTCTGGATCTGCACCTTCGCGAGTTCGAGATACCAGTCGCAGTACTCGTCCCACACGAACTTGTAGATGCTGCTGGCGATGTTGTCGAAGCGGTAATCGGCGAAACCCTTCGCAATGTCGGCCTCGGTACGCTGCAGCAGCGACACGATCCAGCGGTCGGCCGCCGAGAAGTCGAGGTAGCCGCCGGGGCCGCAGTCGCCCGCGCCGCACACTTCCGGCTTGTCGGTGCCGCAGTCGTGGCCTTCGCAGTTCATCAGCACGAAGCGCGTCGCGTTCCACAGCTTGTTGCAGAAGTTGCGGTAGCCTTCGCAGCGCGCGAGGTCGAAGTTCACGTTGCGGCCGAGCGTGGCCATCGACGCCATCGTGAAGCGCAGCGCGTCGGTGCCGAACGCGGCGATGCCGTCCGGGAACTCCTTGCGGGTCTTCTTCTCGATCGTCGCGGCCTGCTTCGGGTTCATCAGGCCCGTCGTGCGCTTCGCGACCAGCGTCTCGAGGTCGATGCCGTCGACGATGTCGATCGGGTCGAGCGTGTTGCCCTTGCTCTTCGACATCTTCTGGCCTTCCGCGTCGCGCACGAGGCCGTGCACGTAGACGGTATGGAACGGCACCTTGCCGGTGAAGTGCGTGGTCATCATCACCATCCGGGCGACCCAGAAGAAGATGATGTCGAAGCCCGTGACGAGCACCGACGACGGCAGGAAGTGCTGCAGTTCGGGCGTTTCGTTCGGCCAGCCGAGCGACGAGAACGGCACGAGCGCCGACGAGAACCACGTGTCGAGCACGTCCTCGTCGCGCTTCAGCGCGCCCGCATAACCCTTCGCGGCGGCCTGCGCGCGCGCTTCTTCCTCGTTGCGCGCGACGAACACCTCGCCGTTCTCGCCGTACCACGCGGGAATCTGGTGGCCCCACCACAGCTGGCGCGAGATGCACCAGTCCTGGATGTTCTCGAGCCACTGGTAGTAGGTGGTCGTCCAGTTTTCCGGCACGAACTTGATCTGGCCGTTGCGCACCACGTCAAGCGACGTTTCGGTGATCGACTTGCCCGGGTTGAACGTGCCTTCCGGCGCCGGCTTCGTCATCGCGACGAACCACTGGTCGGTCAGCATCGGCTCGATCACGACGCCCGTGCGGTCGCCGCGCGGCACCATCAGCTTGTGCGGCTTCACGGAATCGAGGAAGCCCTGCGCGTCGAGGTCCGCGACGATCGCCTTGCGCGCGTCGAAGCGGTCGAGGCCGCGATACTGCTCGGGGCCGTTGTCGTTGATCTTCGCGTCGAGCGTCAGGATCTCGATCGGCGCGAGGTGGTGGCGCAGGCCGACCTGGTAGTCGTTGAAATCGTGCGCGGGCGTGACCTTCACGACGCCCGTGCCGAACGCGCGGTCGACGTAGTCGTCGGCGATCACCGGGATCTCGCGGCCCGTCAGCGGCAGCGTGACGAGCTTGCCGATCAGGTGCGCATAACGCTCGTCTTCCGGATGGACCATCAGCGCGACGTCGCCGAGCATCGTCTCGGGGCGCGTGGTGGCGACCGTCAGCGAGCCCGAGCCGTCGACGAGCGGGTAGCGGATGTGCCACAGGTGGCCGTTTTCCTCTTCGCTCGCGACTTCGAGATCCGACACGGCGGTGAGCAGCACCGGATCCCAGTTGACGAGGCGCTTGCCGCGGTAGATCAGGCCCTGTTCGTAGAGCGTGACGAACACGTCGCGCACGGCGGCCGACATCTTGTCGTCCATCGTGAAGTACTCGCGCGACCAGTCGGTCGACGCGCCGAGGCGGCGCACCTGGCCCGTGATCGTCGAACCGGATTTTTCCTTCCATTCCCACACGCGCTCGACGAACTGCTCGCGGCCGAGATCGTGGCGCGAGACGCCCTGCGCGTCGAGCTGGCGCTCGACGACGATCTGCGTGGCGATCCCCGCGTGGTCGGTGCCGGGCACCCACAGCGTGTTCTCGCCGAGCATCCGGTGGTAGCGGGCGAGGCCGTCCATGATCGTCTGGTTGAACGCGTGGCCCATGTGCAGCGTGCCCGTCACGTTCGGCGGCGGCAACTGGATCGCGAAATCGGGGCGGGACGGATCGAATGCCGGGGCGGCATAACCGCGTTTCTCCCACTCCGGCCCCCATTGGGACTCGATGGTATGGGGCTCGAAGCTCTTCGCAAGCGTGTTGTCGCTCATGTTGGAAATCTGCCGAAAAATGCGTGAATTGGATGCCGAATCCGACAATTATAAATGGATGCCCATCGCCCAGCCATCGCCTTGCCCGCACGGGCCCGTCGCGACAGGCCCGCCACGCGTGCGCAACATGCGGCCGAACGGATCGGGAACGGCATCGCGCGGCCGACTTATAATGTCGGGTCCGCATTTTTCTTGCCCGTCAGCTGCCGCTCCATGCCCGATCTGCTCGCCAATCTGAACCCCGAACAACTCGCCGCCGTCACGTTGCCGAACGAACCGGCGCTGATCCTTGCAGGGGCGGGCAGCGGCAAGACCCGCGTGCTGATCACGCGCATCGCGTGGCTGATCCAGCAGGGCTACGCATCGCCGCCCACCGTGCTCGCCGTCACCTTCACGAACAAGGCCGCGCGCGAGATGATGGCGCGCCTGTCGGCGATGATGCCGATCGACACGCGCGGGATGTGGATCGGCACGTTCCACGGCCTGTGCAACCGGATGCTGCGCACGCACTGGCGCGACGCCGGCCTGCCGCAGACGTTCCAGATCCTCGACACGGCCGACCAGCTGTCCGCGATCAAGCGGCTGATGAAGGCCGCGAACGTCGACGACGAAAAGTATCCGCCGAAGAACGTCCAGTACTTCATCAACAACGCGAAGGAGCAGGGGCTGCGCCCCGACAAGGTCGACGCGACCGACAACTTCAACCGCAAGTTCGTCGAGCTGTACCAGGCGTACGACCAGCAGTGCCAGCGCGAGGGCGTCGTCGATTTCCCCGAGCTGCTGCTGCGCTGCTACGAGCTGCTCGCGTACAACGCGCCGTTGCGCGCGCACTACCAGGCGCGCTTCCGGCACATCCTCGTCGACGAGTTCCAGGACACCAACAAGCTGCAGTACGCGTGGCTCAAGATGCTCGCGGGCGGCGAGAACGCGATCTTCGCGGTCGGCGACGACGACCAGTCGATCTACGCGTTCCGCGGCGCGAACGTCGGCAACATGCGCGACTTCGAAGACGAATTCCGCGTGCGCAACCTGATCAAGCTCGAGCAGAACTACCGGTCGCACGGCAACATCCTCGACGCGGCGAACCAGCTGATCTCGAACAACGCGCACCGCCTCGGCAAGAACCTGCGTACCGACGCCGGCCACGGCGAGCCCGTGCGCGTGTACGAGGCGAGCACCGATTCGCAGGAAGCCGGCTGGATCGTCGAGGAGATCCGCTCGCTGATCAACACCGGGATGGCGCGCAGCGAAGTGGCCGTCCTGTACCGCAGCAACGCGCAGTCGCGCTCGATCGAGCACACGCTGATGTCGTCGGGCATCCCGTACCGCGTGTACGGCGGCCTGCGCTTCTTCGAGCGGCAGGAAGTGAAGCACGCGCTCGCCTACCTGCGCCTGATCGACAACCCGAACGACGACACCGCGTTCGCGCGCGTCGTGAACTTCCCGACCCGCGGGATCGGCGCGCGCTCGGTCGAGCAGCTCGCCGACGCCGCGCGCCTGTACGGCTGCTCGATGGCCGCCGCGATTCCGTACGTGACGGGCAAGGCCGGCACGAGCCTCGGCGGGTTCGCGAACCTGATCGCGAAGATGCGCGCCGATACGCAGCACATGAACCTGCCCGACACCGTCGAGCACATCGTGCGCGCCAGCGGTCTCGCCGATTTCTACCAGGGCGAGCGCGAAGGCCAGGACCGCCTCGAGAACTTGCAGGAACTCGTGAACGCGGCCACCGCGTTCATCGCCGAGGAAGGTTACGGGCTCGACACGCCGGCCCGCTCGATCCCGCTGCGCGCGGGCGCGATCGCGGCGCCCGAGCTCGGCGCCGCGACGGACGATCCGGCGCTCGACGTGCTCGATCCCGCATCGCCCGCCGACCCGGCGCAGAACCCCGACACGATGACGCCGCTCGCGGGCTTCCTGTCGCATGCATCGCTGGAGGCCGGCGACAACCAGGCGCAGGCCGGCCAGGACGCCGTGCAGCTGATGACGGTGCACGCGGCGAAAGGGCTCGAATTCTCGGCCGTGTTCATCACGGGTCTCGAGGAAGGGCTGTTCCCGCACGAGAACAGCGTGCTCGAATCCGACGGCCTCGAGGAAGAGCGCCGGCTGATGTACGTCGCGATCACGCGCGCGAAGGAGCGCCTCTACCTGTCGTTCGCGCAGAGCCGGATGCTGCATGGCCAGACCCGCTACAACGTGCGCTCGCGCTTCTTCGACGAACTGCCGGAGCACGTGCTGAAGTGGTTGACGCCGAAGGTCGAGGCCGGCTCGCGCTGGGGCGGGCGTTCGGACAACGCCGGGTACGGGCGCGACTGGTTCGCGCGGCCGGGCGGCGGCAGCCGCGAGCAGATCGTCGACGCGGCCGTATCCGCGCCGCTGCCCGCGTTCGCGAACAAGCAGCGCGCAGCCGACACCGGCTTCCGGGTCGGCCAGCAGGTGTTTCATACCAAGTTCGGCGAAGGCACCGTCACCGCGCTCGAAGGCAACGGCACCGACGCGAAGGCGCAGGTGAAGTTCAAGCGGCATGGCGAGAAATGGCTCGCGCTCGCGGTCGCGAAACTGCAGGCGGTGGAGTGATGGGCATCGACGGAGCGTTCACGCCTTCGGCTCGCCCGCTCGGCATTCTCGCCGCGCTGCCCGAGGAGCTCGGCGACCTGATCGCCGCGATGCGCGCCGAGGGCGCGATGAAGACGGTCACGCTCGGGCGCCGCGACTATCACGTCGGCACCGTGCACGGCGCGGCCTGCGTCGTCACGCTCGCGCGGGTCGGCAAGGTCGCGGCCGCCGCGACGGTCAGCGCGCTGATCCACGTGTTCGGCGTGTCGGGCGTCGTGTTCACCGGCGTCGCGGGCGGCGTGTCGCGCACGGTGCGGGTCGGCGACGTCGTCGTGGCCGATACGTTGCTGCAGCACGATCTCGACGCGTCGCCGCTCTTTCCGCGTTACGAGGTGCCGCTGCTCGGCATCACGCGCTTCGCGACCGACGCGGCGCTGACGGCGCGCCTGCGCGACGCCTGCACGCTGTTCGTCGCGGACGAGGGCGCGCGGTTCGCCGAGCGCTTCGGGCTCGCCGGCGCGGCGCTGCACGCGGGGCTCGTCATCAGCGGCGACCGCTTCGTGTCGAGCGAGCGCGAGGTCGTCGCGCTGCGCGACGCGCTGCCGGACGCGCTCGCGGTCGAAATGGAAGGCGCCGCGATCGCGCAGGTGTGCGCGGAACACGACGTGCCGTTCGCGCTCGTGCGCACGATCTCCGACACGGCCGACGATCACGCGACGCAGTCGTTCTCGCACTTCCTGTCGGCGATCGCGAGCAGCTATTCGTCCGGCATCCTCAAGCGTTTCCTGACGCTGCATGCGACGACGGCGGCCTGAAGCCGCCGTCGTATTGCCCCTTCGAGCCGGTTGACCGGCCGCGGCGCGCACGCCGCGGCCGGCGCGTCACGCCTGCTTGCGCCGGCTGCTTTCGAGATTCGGCAGGAATACCGTCAGCACGCCGATCAGCGGCAGGAACGAGCACACCTTGTAGACGAACGGGATGCTCGTCGCGTCGGCGAGCTGGCCGAGCACCGCCGCGCCGACGCCGCCGAGCCCGAACGCGAAGCCGAAGAACAGGCCCGCGACCATGCCGACCTTGCCGGGCATCAGTTCGGTCGCGTAGACGAGGATCGCGGCGAACGCCGACGCCAGCACGACGCCGATGATCACGGTCAGCACGCTCGTCCAGAACAGGTTCGCGTACGGCAGCAGCATCGTGAACGGCGCGACGCCGAGGATCGATACCCAGATCACGTACTTGCGGCCGATCCGGTCGCCGACGGGCCCGCCGATCAGCGTGCCGGCCGCCACGGCCGCGAGGAACACGAACAGGTGGATCTGCGCGGCCTGCACCGACAGGTGGAACTTGTCGATCAGGTAGAACGTGAAATAGCTGTTGATGCTCGCGAGGTAGAAGTACTTCGAGAACACGAGCAGCACCAGCACGCCGATCGCACCCATCACGCGGCCGCGCGACAGCGTCGGATGGCCGGCCGACACGGCCTTCTTCTTCATCGACGGATGCTTCTTGTACCAGTGGCCGATCTGCGTGAGCACGATCATCGCGACGAGCGCGGCGGCCGAGAACCACGCGATGCTGTGCTGGCCGTGCGGGATGATCACGAGCGCGGCGAGCAGCGGCCCGAGCGCCGAGCCCGCGTTGCCGCCGACCTGGAACACCGACTGCGCGAGCCCGTGCTGGCCGCCCGACGCCATCCGCGCGACCCGCGACGACTCCGGATGGAACACCGACGAGCCGCAGCCGACCAGCGCCGCGGCCACCAGCAGCATCGGGAAACTCGATGCGACCGACATCAGCAGCAGCCCGGCGAGCGTGAAGCCCATGCCGACCGGCAACGAATACGGTTTCGGACGCTTGTCGGTATAGAGGCCGACGAGCGGCTGCAGCAGCGACGCGGTGATCTGGTAGGTGAGCGTGATCAGGCCGATCTGCGCGAACGACAGCGCGAACTGGCTCTTGAGCATCGGATAGATCGCGAGGATCAACGACTGGATCATGTCGTTGAGCATGTGCGAGAAGCTGATCGCGCCGAGCACCGGGTAGACGGTGCGCGGCGCGGGCGGGGCGGACGGCTGGGCGGCGGCTGCGCCGGCGGTTCCCGTGTCGAGGCTGGTTTCCATGTGAGCTGAGCGAGTTGAGGTGACGGGCGCGCTCTGATGGGAATCGGCGCGTTTTCAATCGTTGTTGCGTCAAAGAAGTGTAATTTGGCGCATCGAGAATGTCCTGCCAAGTTTTGTCGTGATTCGGACATTCGTCCGATGGATCGGCCGGTATCCGCTTTTTTGGCCGGGTATAACGCAGGCGGCGCGCTCGCTCCGTCGGCGGGGGCGCGAGTCCGGTCGGTGTTTCATCGGACTCAAGAAACGGCGGTGGCAGCCGTAGAACGACGTAACGACAACAGGCGCGCTTGGCGCCCGGCACCGGCTACCCGTCGGGCGGGCTCGGGACGCGCGGCATGGCCAGCCATCGCGGGAATGCCGGGACCGACCTTTCCGGCTGCGTGATCCATACGGGGATAGTTCGATGAAAGCAGCATCTTTGCATCCACAGCCCGGTGCGGCGGCCGCCGCACCCGACGTTGCCGCCGGTCGCGCCGCACGACGCGCGCATGCGGCGCGGCGTGAGCGCCGGCCGTGGACCGTCAAGGCGACGTTGCGCGCCGCATTCGCGATCCTGCTGGCCGGCACGCTCGTGATCGGCGTGTTTTCGCTGTGGCAGATCAGCCGCCTGAACGCGTCGATCGCGTCGGTCTACGAGCAGGGGCACGTCGCGAGCCGCGCGGCGCAGGAGGTTCGGGCCGAGGTGCTGCGCGCGAGCCGCGCACAGAAGATGCTGCTGACCGCCACCACCGCGAAGGAGCGCGACGACCTCGGCGCCGACGTCGGTGCGGGGCTCGCGTCGATCGGCCAGGCGCTCGGCACGCTGCAGCGCTACGCGGATCCGGCCGATGCCGACGATTCGGCGCGGCTGCGCGCATTCTCGACGGCCGTCGGCACGTGGAGCACGCATTTGCGTGATTTCGTCACGCTCGTGCGCGCGCAGCCGCTCGACCTGTCGCAGATGAACTGGCAGGTCGGCACGCAGGACGTATCGCTGCTGGTCGAGACCGGCAAGCTCGAGAAACTCGTCGCCGACCTCGTGAAGACGCGCGGCGAGAAGTCGAAGGCGACGCTCGATGCGTCGGCCACGATCTTCTCGTCGTCGTTCGCGATGATCGCCGCGATGACGGCCGCGCTGATCGTGCTCGCGATCGTGATCGCCGAGCGCGTCGTGCGGCGCCTCGCATCGCAGCTCGGCGGCGAGCCCGCGCACGCGAAGGCGATCGCCGCGGACATCGCGCGCGGCGACCTCACGCGACCGATCACGCTCGGCCGGCACGATCGCGACAGCATGGTGCGCGCGCTGGCCGACATGCAGACGGGGCTTGCGGCGACCGTCGGCGAGATCGCCGTCAGCGCCGAGGCCATCGCGGCCGCGTCCGGCGAGATTTCGACCGGCAACCTCGACCTGTCGCGGCGCACCGAACAGCAGGCCGTCGCGCTCGAGCGCACCGCGGCCAGCATGGAGCAGCTCACGTCGACCGTGCGGCAGAACGCCGAGAACGCGCGGCAGGCGAGCGCGCTCGCGGCCAATGCGTCGTCGGTGGCGGAAACGGGCGGGGAAGTCGTCGGGCGCGTGGTCGCGACGATGAGCGAGATCGACGACAGCGCGAAGAACATTCGCGACATCATCGGCACGATAGAGGGGATCGCGTTCCAGACCAACATCCTGGCGCTGAACGCGGCGGTCGAGGCCGCGCGCGCCGGCGAACAGGGGCGCGGCTTCTCGGTGGTCGCGGGCGAGGTGCGCCTGCTCGCGCAACGCTCGGCAACCGCGGCGAAGGAGATCCGCGAACTGATCGGCGCATCGGTCGAGCGCGTCGCGAACGGCGCGGCGCTCGCGCACGACGCCGGCCGCACGATGGGCGACGTCGTGCGCGCGGTCAAGCGCGTGACCGACATCATCGGCGAGATTTCGGCGGCGTCGGACGAGCAGAGCGCCGGGATCGACGAGATCGGCCGCGCGGTCACGCAGATGGACGCCGGCACGCAGCAGAACGCGGCGCTCGTCGAGCAGGCGGCCGCTGCCGCCAACGCGCTCGACGAGCAGGCCCAGGCATTGAAGCGGCTGGTCGGGCGGTTCCGCCTCGCGGCCTGAGCGCCGCGCGGCGCGCGGCGGTTACGACTTCTTCTGCTTGTCCGGATCGATGATGACCGTGCAGGTCGTGCCCGCCGACAGCACCACGTCGGCCGGTACTTCGTCGATCCGGATGCGTACCGGCACGCGCTGCGCGAGGCGCACCCAGTTGAAGGTCGGGTTCACGTCCGCGACGAGGTCGCGGCTTTGCGGGTTGTCGCGATCGTAGATGCCGCGCGAGATGCTCTCGACGTGGCCCTTCATCACGCCGCCGCTCATCAGCCGCATCTCGGCCGGCGCGCCGATCTTCACGCGCGGCAGCTTGGTTTCCTCGAAGTAGCCGTAGACCCAGAACGAGTGGCTGTCGACGATCGCGAGCTTCGCCTGGCCGGCCACCGCATAGTTGCCCTTGAACGTCTGCAGGTTCGTGATGTAGCCGTCGACCGGCGCGACGACGCGCGTGCGCTCGAGGTTGAGCTTCGCGGCGTCGAGCGCGGCGATCGCCTGCTGGTACTGCGCATCGGCGCTCGACGCGCTGTGCGCGGCATTCTCGCGGTTTTCCTTCGACACGACGAGCGCATCGAGGTCCGCGCGGCGGGCCGCGTCGTCGCGACGCATCTGCAGTTCCGCGCGGCGGGCGGCGACGGCCGCCTGCGCCTGCTCGACCGCGATCTGGTAGTGCGACGGGTCGATCTGCATGATCAGGTCGCCTTTTTTCACGAGCTGGTTGTCATGCACGGGCAGCTCGACGATCGCGCCCGACACGTCCGGCGCGACGTTGACGATCTCGGCGCGCACGCGCCCGTCGCGCGTCCACGGATCGTCCATGTAGTGCACCCACAGCGAGCGCCCGATCAGGATCGCGACGAGAAGGATGACGGCGGTCGCGACGAAGCCGAAGAGTTTTCTGAGAATCATGATGGTTCGGAATCAACGGTAAACGGCGAGACTCAGTCCGCCGCAAATGCAGACGAGAAGGCAGGCCCGGAACAGCGACGGGTGCCAGACGAGGCGGTAGAGGCCCGTATAGGCGAGCAGGCGGTCGACGGCCCAGGTCGCGAGCGCGCCCAGGACGAACATCAGCACCACCGTGGGCATGTAGGCATCGAGAATGGCGATTTCACGCGGCATCATGACGAGGCTCCTGGTTGGGGACGCACGGGGCGGTTGCGGTGAAGCGGCTCGAGCGGCGATTCCGGATCGAGCAGCGCGGTACGCACGAAATGCAGGTGGCTCAGGATGCGCTGCAGCCGGTGGCGCTCCTCGCGCGACGGCTCGAACGCATCGAGCGTCTGCCGCGTCGCGTCGATCGCCGCATTGGTCGCGGTGAGCGTCGCGTCGAACCGCGCGGCGTTCGGCTTCGAGAACAGCGCGGCCAGCGCGGTGCGCATCGTCTCGATCGCACGGCGCCACGGCATCGCCGGCGCATAGCGCGGGTCCGGCGGCAGCGTCGCCAGCTCGTGGCGCAGGTCGATCGTCGCGTTGCCGGCTTCGAGCACCGCGAACATCCAGCGCAGCGCATCGCGCTGCACGTCGGGCTGGTCGGCCGACAGCGTGTGCGCCTGGTACATCAGGTCGCGCGCGCCGCTTTCGAAGCGCGTGCGCAAGCCGGCGAGCCGTGCATGACCGGCCGCGACGGCCTGGTGGCGGAGGTCGGCGAACAGCCGCTTCTTCAGCCACGGCGCGGTCGGCGGGAACAGCACCGCGAACGCGATCGCCGACACCAGCATCGACAGCACGAGCGCGAGCGCATCATTCATGAAGCTGGTCGGATCGTAGTGCGTGATGTTGTCCGGACCGGCGAGGAAGCTGAAGAAAATCAGGTAGCCCATTCCATACCCGGCGAGCTTCGGCTTCAGCGTCATGAAGATGCCGATCGCGAGCAGCGGCGCGAGCGCGACGCACAGCAGCGGGAACCCGTCGATGTGCGGATAGATGCCGAACGTCAGCAGGAAGCCGGTGCAGACGGCGAGCGCCGTGCCCATGCCCATCTGCGCGGACATCGCGGTCGGGCGCGGCGTCGACGACGCGAGGGCGCAGGTGGCCGCCGCCGTCAGCGTGAGCGTCACGCCGCTCGGCCACGCGGTCTCGATCCAGAACCAGCCGAGCACGAGGATCACGGTCGCGGTGCGGATCGCCGCGATCACCATCGCGGTCAGGTTGGTGCGCGGCTCGTAGCGCTCGATCCAGCGTTCGCGCTCGTGCGTCGCGGTCGACAGCGACGCGTAGGTGGCCGCGTACTCGTGCAGGTCGGTGATGAAGCGGTACAGCAGCTCGGCGGCCGTGTCGAAGTCGAGCAGCGGAAAGTCCGGCTGCGTTTCGAGCGTCGCGCGTGTCGCACGGATGCGGCGCGGCAGCGCGTCGCGCCAGGCGAGCAGTTGCTCGGCCGCGTGGCCCGCGTCGGCCGCCGTGCGCACCGGTTCGCCGGTGTGCGTCAGCAGCAGCGGCGCGATTTCGCGGAAATACGGCTCGATCGCGTCGATCGCGGCCTGTGCGCCGGCCGCATGCAGCCGGTTCATCAGCTGGTGCAGCGCATGGAAGCGGCTCGACGCGCTCATGAATTCGCTGTTCAGCCGCGCGAGGCGGCCGCTGCGCATCCGCGTGTCCGGATCCTCGAACACGGCCATGCTGCGCGCGGCCTCGAACCCGACCACGTCGGCGACGAAGCGCGTATGGATGGTTTCGATATGCGCGCGATCGAGCTTGCCCGACAGCGCCGATGCAACGTAGTCGACGAAGCTGCCGAAACGCTTGCGTACCGTCGTGCGCATCTGTTCGCCGGTGGTCTGCGGAAACACGAGCGCGCTGACCACGCCGGCCGACACGATCCCGACCATGATTTCGGCCACGCGCGTCATCGCGCTCATGAACGCGCCGTCCGGGTGCTGCGACGCGGGCAGTCCGATCAGCGCGGTCGTATAGCCGGCCAGCAGGAAGCCGTAGCTGCGGAAGTTGCGGTTGCGCGCGGCGCCGGCCGTGCACAGCGCGACCCACAGCGCGACGGCCAGCAGGAACAATTGCGGCTGCTGCGGGAACAGCCCGACGAACGTGAGCGTCGCGATGAGCCCGAAGATCGTGCCGGCGACGCGGTAGAAGCTCTTCGCGAGCACCGCGCCGCTTTGCGGCTGCATCACGATGAACACCGTCGTCATCGCCGTTTTCGGCGCGGGCAGGTCGAGCCGCATCGACACGCCGGTCGCGATGAACGCGGCGAGCAGCGCCTTGAACAGATAGAGCCACGCGGCGCCGTCGGTGCGGGCCCAGTCGCCGAACGCGGCGGACCAGGCCGCGAACGGGCCGCCGGCGGGCGTGGAAGCGGGGGAGGAGGCTGACATGGCGGTTGCTCCGCGTTACCGCGCGGCCGGCGAGCCGGACGTGCCGGTCGTCGCGACCGTTGCGGGCCGCGCGACGGCCGCCGACGGTTTCGTGGCCGGTGCGCCGGAAGGCGCTTGCGTGCCGCCGTTTTTCGGCGTGCCGGCGGCCGGCGTTTCGTCGTGCGGCACATCCTCGCCCGTCTCGACGCCGCCGCCGAGCGCGGCCATCAACTGCGCATGCGCGGCGAGGCGTTCCGCGTCGATGCGGGCGGCCGTTTCCTGCGCGCGCAGCAACTGCTGTTGCGCGACCAGCACGTTCACGTAATCGGTCAGCCCGCGACGGAAGCCTTCGCGCGACAGCTGGTAGCTGCGGTCGTTGGCCGCCACCGAGCGCGCGGCGTCCTTCTTCTGCGTATCGAGCGAGCGGATCCGCACGACCTGGTCGGCGATGTCCTTGAGCGCGCCGACGATCGTCTGGTTGTAGCGCTCGACCGCCTGGTCGTAGCCGGCGTTCGCCGCGCCGAGCTGCGCACGCAGCCGGCCGCCTTCGAAGATCGGCAGCGACAGCGCGGGGCCGGCCGTCCAGCCGCCGTTCATCGCGCGCAGGAAGTCGGTGAACGGCGCGGTCACGCCGAACCCGCCGACCGTCGCGAGCAGGTCGATGTTCGGGTAGAACGATGCCTTCGCGACGTCGATGCCGCGTGCCTGCGCATCGACCGTCCAGCGCGCCGCGACGACGTCGGGGCGGCGGCCGAGCAGGTCGGCAGGCAGCGCCGACGGCAGCCCGGCCGGCGCATCGAGCGACAGTCGCGGCCGCTTGATCGCGTCGCCGGCGCCCGGGCCCTTGCCGGCCAGGGCGGCGAGCTGGTGGCGCGCGAGCTGGATCGCTTCCTCATAGCTGTCGATCTGGCGCTCGTAGTCGGGCAGCGTCGATTCCGCCTGGCTCACTTCGAGCTGCGTGCCGAGGCCCGCCTGCAGCCGCTTGCGCGCGAGATCGGCGAGCGAACGCTGGCGTTCGAACGTTTCATGCGCGAGGTCGAGCAGCGCGTAGTTCATCGACATGCCGACATACGCGCGCACCACGTTGACTTCGAGTTCGAGCTTCGCCGCACGCGCGTCGGCGGCGGTCGCATGTGCGGTGTCGAGCGCGCGCTCGGTCGCGTTCTTGTCCTTGCCCCACAGGTCGAGGTGGTACGACAGGCCGAGGGTGCCGGTATTGTTCCAGGTGTCGGTGTTCGCGAGCGGGCCCGGGCCGTAGTACACGTTGTCCGGCCAGTGCTGGCGCATCAGCGACAGATTGCCGTTGATCTGCGGCAGTTCGGCCGACCGGGCGACGCGCGCCATCGCCTGCGCTTCGCGCACGCGGGCCTCGGCCGCCGCGAGGGTCGGATTGCCGGCCTGGGCGGTGGCGATCCATGCATCGAGCTGCGGGTCGCGGTACGCGCGCCACCAGTCGGCGGCGGGCCAGCCGGCGTCGCGGTCGGCCGCGCGGATGGCCGCGCCGGCGTCGAGCGTGTTCGCTTCGATACGCGTGGACTGGGTCTTGTTGTCGCCCATGCTCGCACAACCGGCCATTATTAATGAGACTGCAAGAACCGCCAGTGCGAGCGTCCCTTTTGTCGCCGGAGACTGCACGATTTTCTCCCTTTCGGATATAGATGAGTCGGATGCGATTATATTTTTCAGTGATTCCTGAATAAATGGACAACGGTGCAAGTCATTTTTACGAATCCTGAGATAATATTTGTTGGCCCCTGTGCAACAATCCGTCCGGATTCAAACGGGTAATGGGATGGATACGCTACAAAACATGCGGGTGTTCGTCCGCGTGGTGGACGCGGGAAGCTTTACCGCGGCCGCCCAGCAGATGAATTCGACCACCGCCTACGCGTCGCGCGCGGTCTCGGATCTCGAGGCGCACTTGCGCACGCGTCTCCTGAACCGCACGACGCGCCGGATCGCGTTGACCGAAGCCGGCGAGCGCTATCTGCAGCGCTGCGAGCAGATCCTGGCGTACGTCGACCAGGCCGAAGCCGAGGCCGGCGACGCGCACGCGCGCCCGTCGGGCAAGCTGAAGGTCCATTGCTTCACGAGCCTCGGCCAGCACTACCTGGTGCCGGCGATCGCGCGCTACCGCGAGCGTTATCCGGACGTGCACGTCGAGCTGACGCTCGCGCAGCGGATGCCCGACCTGCTCGACGAGGGGTACGACGTGGCGATCGTCGTCGGCCGCGACCTGCCCGATTCGGGGCTCGTGTCGCAGCGGCTCGGCGAGAGCTACAGCGTCGTGTGTGCGTCGCCCGGCTACGTCGAGGCGCATGGCGTGCCGCAGCGGCCGGCCGATCTCGCGCAGCACGTGTGCCTCGGGATGGTCGCGCCGGGTTTTCACTTCGACGAATGGGCGCTGGCGGGGCCGAACGGCGACGAGGTCGTCCCGATCGCGGCGCCGCCGTTTCGCGTGAACGTCGCCGAGGCGCTTGCGGTGGCCGTGCGGGAGGGGATGGGGATCGGCGGGCTGCCGCTCTATTCGGCGATCGGCTGGCTGCGCAGCGGGCACATCGTGCGCGTGATGCCGGAGTACCGGTCGCACGTGATGAACATCTACGCGCTGTACCCGTCGCGCCAGTACCTCGACGCGAAAATCCGCACCTGGGTCGATTTCCTGCGCGACGAGTTGCCGGTCACGCTCAAGGCCGACGAGGCCGCGCTCGAGCAATACACGCGTGCGACATGACGGCGCGGTTGGCCGCCATCTGACGAGATTTGTCCTTCACGCAACATTTTTTTACGAACGCGTGTCAGACAGTTTGATACTGTAGGGATTAACGAGATACGCAACCCCGGAGTAGCGATGGATACGCACCTGATGATCGGCCTTGGCGTCCTGCTGGGCGCAGCCGCTGCCGCCGCGGCGACCCGCGACCTGCTGCGTGCGATGAAGGCGAAGGCGCAGATGAAGCCGGTTCCGGTACGGGTGCGCGAGCCGCGCCGCCCCGGCCGCTGATCCTGCCGTACGCGCGGGGAGGCGGGCAGGCCGCGCAAGGCGGCCCGTGGCGAGCCGGTGTTCAGCCGAGCTCGACCACCTTGTCCCACGCGAACGCGGGATTTTCCCGTTCGCCGGTACGACGGTGAAGGTAGCCGCGCGGGTTGCACACCACGCGCGTGCCGCCGTCCGCAACGTAGTCGAATGACGTATGAGTGTGGCCGTGGAGCCACAGATCCACCGGCGGCCGCACCAGTTCCGCCATGTCCGTCACGAACCCCGCCGAAGCGAGATCCGTCGCATAACGTTCCGCCAGCGAGCGCCGATGTGGCGCATGATGGGTGACGACGATCGTCTTGCCCGCGAACGGTGTCGCGAGCCGCGTTTCCAGCCAGGTCCGGCTTTGCCGGTGCAGCGCGATCGCGTCGGCCGGCGAGAAATCCCGTTCAGGCGCACCCGGCGACTCATGCAGCGCCGCGTCGTGCGGCCACGTCACCTGGATCAGTCCCTTGAAATCGAGCATCACGCGCAGCGCGGCCTCGATTGCGCCGGCCTGGCTAGCTTCGTCTTGGCCGAACAGCGAAAAATCGGCCCAGAGCGTCGTGCCGAGCACGCGGAAGCGTTGCCCGGGATCGACGTAGACGCCGTTGTTCAGGTAATGCAGGTTGTCGAGCGAGTGCGCGGCGTCGCGCATCGCCGTTTCCAGCGCGCCGAATTCCCCGTCGTAGTACTCGTGGTTGCCCGGCACGTAGATCACGGGCACGGCGGGGTCGAACGTTTCGGCGGCCCAGCGCAGGCCTTCCGCGTGATTGTGGATGTCGCCGGCCAGCACGACGAGATCCGCGTCGGCGTGCGGGATCGCATCGGGCAGGTTGCTTTCGAGATGCAGGTCGGACAGGACGCGGATTTTCACGGGCGGGGCTCCGAAGTGGGCGGCTTCAGTGCAGGATCTTGCCGGGATTCATCAGGCCGCGCGGGTCGAGCGCGGTCTTCAGCGTGCGCATCAGCGTCGTTTCGACCGGCGACTTGTAGCGCTGCGCGTCGTCGATCTTCAGCTGGCCGATCCCGTGCTCCGCGCTGATCGTGCCGTGGTGGCGGTGCACGTTGTCGTAGACGATCCGGTTGATCGGCGCCTGGAACGCCGCGAGGAACGCCTTCGCGTCGCCGCCTTCGGGCATCTGCACGTTGTAGTGGAGGTTGCCGTCGCCGAGGTGGCCGAACGTGACCATCCGCGCACCCGGCGCGGCCTGCTGGATCGCCGCGTCGGTCTCGTCGATGAAGCGCGCGATCGACGAGATCGGCACCGCGATGTCGTGCTTGATGTTGAGCCCTTCGTCGGCCTGCGCGAGCGGGATGTGCTCGCGCAGGTCCCAGAACGCGCGCGACTGCGCGAGATTCTCCGCGACCACCGCGTCGACCACGAGCCCGGCCTCGAACGCTTCTTCCATCAGTTTCTCGAACAGCGCGCGCGCATGCGCTTCGCTTTCGTTGTCGGACAGCTCGAGCAGCACCGTCTGCGCGTGCGTCTGCGCGAACGGGTAGCGCAGTTGCGGGTAGTGCTTGCCGACCAGCTGCATGCAGAAATCCGACATCAGCTCGAAGCCGGTCAGGAGCGGCCCGGCCGCGCGCTGCGCGAGCGACAGGAAGTCGAGCGCCGCGTGCGGCGATTCGAGCGCGGCGAGTGCCGTGACCTGCGCGGCCGGCAGCGGATGCAGCTTCATCACGGCCGCCGTGATGATCCCGAGCGTGCCTTCCGCGCCGATGAACAGGTCGCGCAGGTCGTAGCCCGTGTTGTCCTTGCGCAGTCCGCGCAGGCCGTCCCAGATCTCGCCCTGCGGCGTCACGACCTCGAGCCCGAGGCACAGCTCGCGCGCGTTGCCGTAGCGCAGCACCGCGGTGCCGCCCGCATTGGTCGACAGGTTGCCGCCGATCGTGCAACTGCCCTCCGCCGCGAGGCTCAGCGCGAACAGCCGGCCGCCTTCGCGGGCGCGCGCCTGCACGTCGGCGAGGATCACGCCGGCCTCGACGGTGATCGTATTGTTGTGCGGATCGAGCGCCCGCACGCGGTTCAGGCGCGCGAGGCTCAGCACGGCCTGGCTGCCGCTCGCATCGGGTGTGGCGCCCCCGGCGAGGCCCGTGTTGCCGCCTTGCGGCACGAGCGCGACGCCGTGCGCGTTGGCCAGCTTCACGAGCGCGGCGACTTCGGCCGTGTTCGCGGGCTTCAGCACCGCGCACGCGGCGCCCTTGTAGCGGCGTCGCCAGTCGGTCAGGAACGGTTCGGTATCGTGCGGATCGGTCAGCACGTGGTCGGTGCCGAGCGCGTCGCGGCACGCGGAAACGAAAGCTTCGGAAGACATCATCACCTTGTCGCGTAAGGGTCAGGACGCGGCGCGCGACTTTTTTGCCGCGCGCTTGTACGGCGCGACATAGGCCAGCGCCGCCACGAAGAAGCCGACGGCAAGCGCGGTCTCGCACCAGCCGAGCGTGGCGGACAGCCCGCGATCGGACATGCCGCGCACGATGCCTTCGGCCAGATAGACGAGGCTGAGCATGCTCGCCCACTGCATCGTATAGATGTTACGCCGCCAGACGCCGGGCAGCGCGAGCGCGAGCGGCACGGCCTTGAGCATCAGCGCGGAGCCGCCCGGGCGCAACGGCGCGAGCCACAGCTCCCACGCGAGCGACAGCGCGATCAGCGCGACGAGGCACGCGGCGGCGGCCAGCGCGTAGCGCGGCCGGGCCGCGACGGCAGGGCGGGCGGGGGTGTTCATGCGGTCTCGGCAGCCTGGGCGGCCGACAGCGCGGCGGCCGCGCGCGCCAGCCGCACGCCGAGCGCGGCGGCGAGCGCCTTTTCGTCCGCGGACAGCCCGCCGGGCGCGCTACGGTCGTGCTGCGCGACATGCGACGCGCCGTACGGCGTGCCGCCGGTGCGCGTCGTGCTGAGCGCCGATTCGGTGTACGGGATCCCGACGATCATCATCCCGTGATGCAGCAGCGGCAGCATCATCGACAGCAGCGTCGATTCCTGGCCGCCGTGCAGGCTGCCCGTCGACGTGAATACGCTCGCCGGCTTGCCGGTCAGCGCCCCCGACAGCCATTGCGGCGTCGTGCCGTCGAGGAAATACTTGAGTGCCGCGGCCATGTTGCCGAAGCGCGTCGGCGAGCCGAGCGCGAGGCCCGCGCATTCCTCGAGGTCGCGCAGTTCCGCGTACGGCGGGCCGTCGGCGGGGATGTCGGGGGCGGTGGTTTCGCAGACGGTCGACACGGGCGGCACGGTGCGGATGCGCGCCTGCATGCCCGGCACGCTGTCGATGCCGTTCGCGATCGCGAGCGCGAGATCGCGCGTGGCGCCGTGACGGCTGTAATAGAGGACGAGGATGTCTTTCATGGGCGACGGAGCCGCATGCGGCCGCGCGCGTGCCCGGTGCAGTCGGCCCCTGCTGGAATCGAGCGGCTATTATAGGGGCTGAAGCCGTCGCGCAGCGCGGCGGCGGCGCGCCGAGAGGCGCGCGGCATCAAGAAGGAGAAGCCGTTTGCCGAAGTTGAGCGTCGATCTCGACACCCTCAAGCGCCTCGCGCAGTTCGCGGCCCGGCGCAGCGCCGAGGATCGCATCCCGCAAGTGGCGGGCAGCCTGACCTTCACGACGATGCTGGCCCTCGTGCCGCTCGTGACGGTCGCGTTCGCGCTGTTCACCGCGTTCCCGATGTTCGCGTCGTTCCAGATCTCGCTGCAGGGGTTCCTCGCGGATCACCTGATGCCCGCGCAGTTCAACATCCAGATCTTCAAGTACCTGAACCAGTTCGCGTCGAAGGCCAAGGGGCTGACCACGGCCGGCCTGATCGTGCTGGTCGTCACGTCGGTGATGACGATGATGACGATCGAATCGGCGTTCAACCTGATCTGGCGGGTACGCAAGCCGCGGCCGTTCGCGCAGCGCGTGCTCGCGTACTGGGCGCTGATCACGCTCGGGCCCTTGTTGTTCGGCGTGAGCCTGTCGATCTCGTCGTACCTGTTCACGCAGTCGCTCGCGTTCACCGGCGCGGCGCCGACCACGTCGATCGTCGAATGGCTGCTCGCGCTCGCGTCGCTGCCGCTGACGGTGCTCGCGTTCACGCTGCTGTACGTGTACCTGCCGAACTGTACGGTCGCCTGGCGCGACGCGGTGATCGGCGGGCTGTTCGCGGCCGTCGCGTTCGAGCTGGCCAAGCGCGGCTTCGGCTACTACGTGCGGCGCATTCCGACCTATACGGCCGTCTACGGCGCGTTCGCGGCGCTGCCGGTGTTCCTGCTGTGGGTGTACCTGAGCTGGTTCATCGCGCTGCTCGGGGCGATGGTGGCGTCCGCGCTGCCGGCGATCCGCGTCGGCCAGTTCCACCGCATCCACTATCCGGGCAGCGACCTGCTCGACGCGCTCGAGCTGCTCGCGCGGCTGGCGGAGGCGCGTGCGGCCGGCAAGCGCGGCTATACGGCGATGCGGCTCGCGACCATGTTGCGCTGCGACATGGAAACCGCGCAGCGGCTGCTGACGACGATGGAGGAGCGGGAGTGGATCGCGCGGCTCGACGGCGGCGCCGAGACCACGCCGCGCTACATCATGCTCGCGAACCCCGAGCAGCTGACGCTCGCGCAACTGTTCGACGTGCTGGTGATCGACCGCGCGGAGCTGACCTACCAGCTGGAGCGGCGGCGCAGCCACGTCGAGGGCGCGGCCCTGCTCGCGGTGCTGTCGAGCGATCGCTTCGACGTGTCGCTTGCGACGCTGATCGCCGCGCACCGGCTCGCGGGCGCGCAGCCGGCGGGGAACGCCGGGCAGGCGCCGGGCGCCGTGCCCGACCCGCACGCGCGGCCGCCGCGGCCCGCGTGACGGCGGGGCCGGCGGGCTACAGCGGGATCTTGCCGGTGCAGATGTCCTTGAACATCACCCAGTCGCCCATCAGGCTGTAGATCGGGTGCCGGAACGTGGCCGGGCGGTTCTTCTCGAAGAAGAAGTGCCCGACCCACGCGAAGCCGTAACCGCAGACGATCGCCGCCGGCAGCCACAGCCAGTTGCCGGTCGCGATCGCCATCGCGACGCAGCCGATCACGCCGAGCGAGCCGATGAAGTGCAGCCGGCGCGACGTCAGGTTCTGGTGTTCGTTCAGGTAATACGGGTAGAAATCGGCGAAGCGGGCGAACTGCTCCGAATGCGTATGCGCCATCGCTGCCTCCTCGGGCCGCTGTCGATGGCTTCATTGTGCGGCGGGCGGCCCATGTCCGCAAGCGGGGGCGCGGCCGCCGCGCCGGGGCCGCGCTTTCCTTTTGACAGGCTTTCCGATAGGATCGAAAGAGATTTTGCATTCAAGCATGAGGGGACTACGATGCGCGTCAGCGATATTCTGAAAGTGAAGGGCAACACGCTGTTTACGGTGACGCCCGATAAGCCGCTGCGCGAAGCGGTCGATACGATGGCCGAACACGATATCGGTTCGCTCGTCGTGATGGAGTACGGCGATCTCGTCGGGATGCTGACGTTCCGCGAGATCATCCTGCGCCTGCACGTGAACGGCGGCGCGATCGGCGACGTCCAGGTGCGCAAGGTGATGGACGAGCCGCTCACGTGTACGCCGGAAACCGACGTCAACGAAGTGCGCCGGATGATGCTCGAGCGTCACGCACGCTACATGCCGGTGCTCGACAAGAAGGTGTTGATGGGCGTCATTTCGTTCTACGACGTCGCGAAGACGGTCGTCGAGGCGCAGAGCTTCGAGAACCGGATGCTGAAGGCGTACATCCGCGACTGGCCGGAATCGGAAGCCGAAGCGCACAAGCCGTGAACCGCGCCGCGCCCGGCACCTCGATGCATGGGCGCCGCCATCCGGCATGCGGCGGCGCAGGCTTGTCCTGCGCCGCCTTTTTTTCAACGACAACACGAGGCCCGCGCAGCTTCGCCGAGACGACGCGCGCGTATTCCGCATGAGCGATCACACGCAAGCCACTTCGGAGCGGCGCGACGAACGGCGTGCCCACGCGTCGCAGTTCGACCTGCTGCGCGAGCGCCGTTTCGCCCCGTTCTTCACGACCCAGTTCCTCGGTGCGCTGAACGACAACGTCTTCAAGATCGGCTTCACGTCGCTCGTCACCTATCACACCGCGCGGTTCGCCGGCGTCGACGCCAAGACGGCCGCGTTCCTGATTTCCGCGATCTTCATCCTGCCGTTCGTGCTGTTCTCGGCGACGTCCGGCCAGATCGCCGACAAATACGACAAGGCGACCCTCACGCGCTTCGTGAAGACCTTCGAGATCGTGCTGATGCTCGTCGGCGCCGCCGGCTTCGTCACGCACAGCGCGACGCTGCTGTATCTGTGCACGTTCATGATGGGGATGCACTCGACGCTGTTCGGGCCCGTCAAGTATTCGTACCTGCCGCAGCATCTCGGCGAGCATGAGCTGGTCGGCGGCAACGGCCTCGTCGAAATGGGCACGTTCATCGCGATCCTGATCGGCACGATCATCGGCGGCGCGGCCGCCGGCATCGAAGGCGCCGGCGAACGCGTGCTCGCGGTGAGCGTCGTCGTGATCGCGCTCGCGGGGCGCCTCGTCGCGCAGCGCGTGCCGTCGACGCCGGCGCCGCAGCCCGATCTCGTGATCAACTGGAATCCGGTCAGCGAAACGTGGCGCAACCTCGGGCTGGCGCGCCAGAATCGCACCGTGTTCCTCAGCTTGCTCGGCATCTCGTGGCTGTGGTTCGTCGGCGCGACCTTCCTCACGTCGTTCTTCAATTTCGCGAAGGACGTGCTGTCCGCGAGCCCCGACGTCGTCACGATCCTGCTCGCGACGTTCTCGGTCGGCATCGGCCTCGGCTCGCTGCTGTGCGAGCGGCTGTCGCAGCGGCGCGTCGAGATCGGCCTCGTGCCGCTCGGCTCGATCGGCATCAGCGTGTTCGCGATCGAGCTGTATTTCGCGAGCCGCGCGCTGCCGTCGCCGGGCCATCTGCTGTCGGTCGGCGAATTCCTGGCCGGCGCGCGCCACTGGCGCATCCTCGCCGACCTGTTCCTGCTCGCGATGTTCGGCGGCTTCTACAGCGTGCCGCTGTACGCGCTGATCCAGAGCCGCAGCGCGCCGACGCACCGCGCACGGATCATCGCCGCGAACAACATCCTGAACGCGCTGTTCATGATCCTGTCGGCCGTGATGGCGATGGGGCTGACCAAGGCCGGCGTCGACATCCCGGGGCTGTTCCTCGCCACCGCGCTGCTGAACGTGATCGTCGCGACGTACATCTACCTGCTCGTGCCCGAGTTCCTGCTGCGTTTCGTCGCGTGGGTGCTCGTGCACACCTTCTACCGGATCCGCCTCGTGCACGCGGAGCGGATTCCGGCGGAAGGCGCGGCCGTGCTCGTGTGCAACCACGTCAGCTACGTCGATGCGCTCGTGCTGGCGGCCGCGAGCCCGCGCCCGATCCGTTTCGTGATGGATCACCGGATCTTCAAGACGCGCTTCGCGAGCTGGGTGTTCCGGCATGCGAAGGCGATCCCGATCGCGCCGCGCCACGAGGATCCGGCGATGCTCGCGCGTGCGTACGACCTGTGCGAGGCCGCGCTGAAGGACGGCGAACTCGTGTGCATCTTCCCCGAGGGCAAGCTGACCAAGACGGGCGACATCAATACGTTCCACCACGGCATCACCGAGATCCTGAGCCGCACCCCGGCACCGGTCATCCCGATGGCGCTGCGCGGACTGTGGGGCAGCTATTTCTCGCGGCATTCCGATGCGCGGATGCCGCGCCCCATCAGGCGCGGCGTGATGAGCCGGCTCACGCTGGCAGTCGGCGAGCCGGTCCCGGCGTCGGTCGCGACGCCCGAGTCGCTGCAGGCGGCGGTGACCGAGCTGCGCGGCGCGCGGAAGTAGGCGGGCGCCGGCCGGCGCCGTGCCGGCATGCGGCTGCTGTCCGGGTGGAACGGGCTGCCGGCCGCCCCCATCGGGCCGCACCGGCACGTACCGTGCGCCCTGACCGGCGTGTCACGCGTCCCGCGGTTCCGGGACGGCTGGCATAATAGCGGTTTACCTCTTTTTCTCGACCGGCAAACGATCGATCTGCCCGCGGCACGGCAGCGCATCGGTTTGCCCATTTATCTTTGGGCGGTTCCATCATGTCCGGCAATACTCTCGGCACGCTTTTCACTGTCACGACCTTCGGCGAATCGCACGGTCCCGCGATCGGCTGCGTGATCGACGGCTGCCCGCCGGGAATGGGGCTGACCGAAGCCGACATCCAGCTCGAGCTCGACCGCCGCAAGCCCGGCACGTCGCGGCACGTGACGCAACGGCAGGAGGCGGACGAGGTCGAGATCCTGTCGGGCGTGTTCGAAGGCGTGACGACCGGCACGCCGATCGCGCTGCTGATCCGCAACACCGACCAGCGCAGCAAGGACTACGGCAACATCGTCGAGACGTTCCGTCCCGGCCATGCCGATTACACGTACTGGCAGAAGTACGGCATCCGCGACTACCGCGGCGGTGGCCGCTCGTCCGCGCGGCTGACCGCGCCGCTCGTCGGCGCGGGTGCCGTGGCGAAGAAGTGGCTGCGCGAGCGCTTCGGCGTCGAAGTGCGCGGCTACATGAGCAGCCTCGGCGAGATCGACGTGCCGTTCGTCGACTGGTCGCACGTGCGCGAGAATCCGTTTTTCTCACCGAATGCGGCGGTCGTGCCGGAGCTCGAGGCGTACATGGATGCGCTGCGCAAGGAGGGCGATTCGATCGGTGCGCGCATCGACGTCGTCGCGTCGGGCGTGCCGGTCGGCTGGGGCGAGCCCGTGTTCGACCGTCTCGATGCCGATATCGCGAAGGCGATGATGAGCATCAACGCGGTGAAGGGCGTCGAGATCGGGGCGGGCTTCGACAGCGTCGCGCAGCGCGGCTCCGCGCACGGCGACGAGCTGACGCCGGGCGGTTTCGTCGGCAACCATGCGGGCGGCGTGCTCGGCGGGATTTCGACGGGGCAGGACATCACCGTGTCGATCGCGATCAAGCCGACGTCGAGCATCCGCACGCCGCGCCGTTCGATCACGAAGGCAGGCGACGAGGCGACGGTGGAAACGTTCGGCCGTCACGATCCGTGCGTCGGCATTCGTGCGACGCCGATCGCCGAGTCGATGCTCGCACTGGTGTTGATCGATCACGCGCTGCGCCATCGCGCACAATGCGGCGACGTCGAGACGTCGACGCCGAAGATCGCCGGTAGCGCGACCTGACACAAGCGGGCGGGGCGGCGCGCCTCGCGAACGCGCAGGGAAGGCAAAACGGGGCGCTGCTTCAGGCAGCGCCCCGTTTCGTTTGTGGCGATCGACAAAAAGCGCACCGCTCGCGGCGGCGCGTCGTGGCGGATTACATGTTCGGGTAATTCGGCCCGCCGCCGCCCTCGGGCGTGACCCACACGATGTTCTGCGTCGGGTCCTTGATGTCGCAGGTCTTGCAGTGCACGCAGTTCTGCGCGTTGATCACCAGCCGGTCGCTGCCGTCGTCGTTCTTCACGAACTCGTACACCGCCGCCGGACAGAAACGCCCCTCCGGCCCCGCATACGTGCGCAGGTTCACGTTCACCGGCACGCTCGCATCCTTCAGCGTCAGGTGCGCCGGCTGGTTCTCCTCGTGGTTCGTGTTCGAGATGAACACCGACGACAGCCGGTCGAACGTCAGCTTGCCGTCCGGCTTCGGGTATTCGATCGGCTCGCACTGCGACGCCGGCTTCAGCATCTCGTGATCCGCATGCTTGTGGTGCAGCGTCCACGGCACGTTGCCGCCCATCACCTTCTGCTCGAGCCCGACCATCAGCGTGCCCAGGTACAGGCCCTTCGCCATCCACTGCTTGAAGTTGCGCGCGCGGTACAGCTCCGTGTACAGCCACGACTGCTTGAACGCGTCCGGGTACGCGTTCAACTCGTCCGACTGGCGGCCGGCCTGCACCGCGTCGAACGCCGCGTCCGCCGCCAGCATGCCGGTCTTGATCGCCGCGTGGCTGCCCTTGATCCGCGATGCGTTCAGGAAGCCCGCGTCGTCGCCGATCAGCGCGCCGCCCGGGAACACCGTCTTCGGCAGCGACAGCAGGCCGCCGGCCGTGATCGCGCGCGCGCCGTACGACACGCGCTTGCCGCCTTCGAGGAACGCGCGGATCGACGGGTGCGTCTTGTAGCGCTGGAATTCCTCGAACGGCGACAGGTACGGGTTCGTGTAGCCCAGGCCCACCACGAAGCCGACCACGACCTGGTTGTTGTCCATGTGATACAGGAACGAGCCGCCGTAGGTGTCGGACTTCAGCGGCCAGCCGGCCGTGTGGATCACGAGGCCCGGCTTGTGCTTGGCCGGATCGATTTCCCACAGTTCCTTGATGCCGATCCCGTATGCCTGCGGATCGGCGTTCGCGTCGAGCTTGTACTTCGCGATCAGTTGCCGCCCCAGATGGCCGCGGCAGCCTTCGGCGAACAGCGTGTACTTCGCGTGCAGCTCCATGCCGAGCTGGAAGTTCTCGGTCGGCTCGCCGTCCTTGCCCACGCCCATGTTGCCGGTGGCGACGCCCTTCACGGAACCGTCGTCGTTGTAGAGGATCTCGGCGGCCGGGAAGCCGGGGAAGATCTCGACGCCCAGCGCTTCGGCCTGCTGGCCCAGCCAGCGCGTGACGTTGCCCAGCGAGATCACGTAGTTGCCGTGGTTCTTGAAGTTGTCGGGCAGCGCCCAGTTGGGCGTGGTGACCGCGCTGCTCTCAGACAGGAACAGGAAGCGGTCTTCCGTCACCTCGACGTCGAGCGGCGCGCCGCGTTCCTTCCAGTCGGGGAACAGTTCGGTGATCGCGCGCGGGTCCATCACCGCGCCCGACAGGATGTGCGCGCCGATCTCGGAACCCTTCTCGAGCACGCACACGCCGATCTCGGTGCCTTTATCGGCGGCCAGCTGCTTGAGCCGGATCGCCGCCGACAGCCCGGCGGGGCCGCCGCCGACGATCACGACGTCGTATTCCATCGATTCGCGCGGGCCGTATTGCTCGATGAGGCTTGCGGGGGTCATTGGCGTTCCTCTAACCGTTAGAATGCTTTTATTCGGGAGCGTATTGTCTGCGAAACGAAACGCTTGCCGCAACAACATGCGGCTAGATTAGCACGATCGTTCTATTTTTTGTGCTAGGGTAATGCCGTTCGGGCTGTGCCGCCCGGGCTGGCGAAACGACATCGAAAGGGGATGTGCAAATGGGTCGATCGATCAATCTGGAAGGCAAGGTTGCGCTGGTCACGGGCGCGTCGAGCGGCCTCGGGCAGCGCTTTGCACAGGTGCTGTCGCAGGCCGGCGCGAAGGTCGTGCTCGCGAGCCGCCGGGTCGAGCGCCTGAAGGAGCTGCGCGCGGAGATCGAGGCGGCGGGTGGCGCCGCGCACGTCGTGTCGCTCGACGTGACCGACGTCCAGAGCATCAAGGCCGCGATCGCGCATGCGGAGACGGAGGCCGGCACGATCGACATCCTCGTGAACAATTCGGGTGTCTCGACGATGCAGAAGCTCGTCGACGTCACGCCGGCCGATTTCGAGTTCGTGTTCGATACCAACACGCGCGGCGCATTTTTCGTCGCGCAGGAAGTCGCGAAGCGGATGATCATGCGCGCCAACGGCAGCGGCAATGGCAAGCCGCCGTGCCGGATCATCAACATCGCATCGGTGGCCGGGCTGCGCGTGTTCCCGCAGATCGGGCTCTACGCGATGAGCAAGGCCGCGGTCGTGCAGATGACGCGCGCGATGGCGCTCGAGTGGGGGCGCCACGGAATCAACGTCAACGCGATCTGTCCGGGCTATATCGATACCGAAATCAATCATTACCTGTGGGAAACCGAGCAGGGCCAGAAGCTGCAGTCGATGCTGCCGCGCCGGCGCGTCGGCAAGCCTCAGGATCTCGACGGGCTGTTGTTGCTGCTCGCGGCCGACGAGTCGCAGTTCATCAACGGCTCGATTATCTCCGCCGACGATGGCTTCGGCCTCGCCTGAGCGGATGACACCCGGCAACGAAGAAGACTGCAATGAGCGCAACAAGCGATTACTCCCCCGTATTTGAGATGTCGATGCCGATCCGCTGGGGCGACATGGACGCGTTCGGCCATGTGAACAACACGGTCTATTTCCGCTACATGGAGCAGGCGCGGATCTCGTGGTTCGAGGAACTCGGCATTGCCGGCGGCAACGGCGAAGGGCAGGGGCCCGTCATCGTCACGGCGTCGATGGAATTCCTCAAGCAGCTGCACTATCCGGGTGACGTGATCGCGAGGATGTCGGCCGCGAAACCCGGCCGGAGCAGCTTCGACACCGGCTTCGAGCTCACGCGCGCGGACGATCCGCAGCACGTCTATGCACGCGGCAAGGCGCGCTGCGTGTGGGTCGACTATGCGCTCGGCAAGTCGGTGGAACTGCCGCCACTGCTGCGCGACACGATCGAGCGCGCACTCGCGACGAAAATCGACTGAGCGGCGAGTCCGGCGCCGCGCGCCGGCGAGCCGCCATGCCCGTCGTTACCCGAATCGGCCGCCCTGTGCGGCCGATCGTCATTCGGGCGCCGCCACGCGACAAGCGTTCACTGCCCGAGCAGGCGCTGCACCAGCTCCGGCGTGTTGTTCGTGCCGTATTTGCGCATCAACCGTGCGCGGTAGATGTCGACCGTGCGCGAACTGATGTCGAGCACGCGCCCGATCTGCTTGCTGGTCTTGCCGGTCGCGAGCTGCGCGGCGATCTCGCGCTCGCGCGGGGTCAGCTCGACGGCGACGCGGCGCGTCGCGCTCAGATCCTCGAAGGTCCAGACGCCGGCCGCGAGCGGGGCGGTGCGGTCGAGCGCGCGGCCCGTCACGTGGCACCAGAACAGCTCGCCGTCCGCGCGCTTCATGATTCTGTCATCCGAGTAGATGCCGTTCGCGGCCATCACGCGCGCGATTCGCTCGCCGATGCGCTGGAATTCGTCCGTCGACGGATAGAGCACCTCGTACGATTTTCCGATGAGATCGGCCCGCGCGCAGCGGAAGATCGACGCAAGCGCATCGTTGCAATCCTCGATCACGCGGTCGCGCGACAGCACGAGGCCGAGCGGCGCGAGGTGGAAGGCAGTCTGGTAATCGAGAGCGGGCATGGCGCAGGCAAGCGGAGGCAAACGCTTATGTATTTTTGCGTATTGTGCCGCATCCGCGCCGCATCGTACCCTTTCAGGCATCTCGCGGTGGTTTGCCGCGACATAAAAACAGCGCGCTTCGACGCAGGCAGGGCCGCGCATGCATAGAATGATGCGGCGGGCTTGCGGCCCAGGTGGGCGCGTGAACCGGTTTTGCTGGTTTCCATAGAGGAAGGGACAACTGATGAACAAAGTCTATCCAAGCGCGGCTGCCGCGCTGGAAGGGATCGTCCGCGACGGACAGACCTTCGCGGTGGGCGGCTTCGGCCTGTGCGGGATTCCGGAGGCGCTGATCGCGGCGTTGCGCGATTCGGCGGTCAAGGGCATCACCTGCATCAGCAACAACGCGGGCGTCGACGGTTTCGGCCTCGGCCTGCTGCTGGAAACGCGCCAGATCAAGAAGATGATCTCGTCGTACGTCGGCGAGAACAAGGAGTTCGAGCGTCAGTACCTGGCCGGCGAACTCGAACTCGAATTCACGCCGCAAGGCACGCTCGCCGAGAAGCTGCGCGCGGGCGGCGCGGGCATTCCCGCCTTCTTCACGAATACCGGCTACGGCACCGTGATCGCGGAAGGCAAGGAAACGCGCCAGTTCGGCGATCGCCACTACGTGCTCGAGCCGTCGCTGACGGCCGACGTCGCGCTCGTGAAGGCGTGGAAGGCCGACAAGTCCGGCAACCTGATCTACCGCCGCACGGCGCGCAACTTCAATCCGATGTGCGCGATGGCCGGCAAGATCACCGTGGCGGAGGTCGAAGAGATCGTCGAAAACGGCGAACTCGATCCGGACCATATCCATACGCCCGGGATTTTCGTGCAGCGCATCGTGCTGAACGCGACGCCGGAAAAACGCATCGAACAACGCGTCGTACGCGCGAAAGGAGACTGACATGGCCTGGAATCGTGACCAGATGGCCGCGCGCGCGGCGAAGGAACTGCAGGACGGCTTCTACGTGAACCTCGGCATCGGCCTGCCGACGCTCGTCGCGAACCACGTGCCGGAAGGCGTCGAGGTGTGGCTGCAGTCGGAAAACGGCCTGCTCGGCATCGGCCCGTCGCCGACCGAAGACGAAGTCGACGCCGATCTCATCAACGCCGGCAAGCAGACCGTCACGACGCTGCCGGGCTCGTCGATCTTCTCATCGGCCGACTCGTTCGCGATGATCCGCGGCGGCCACATCAATCTCGCGATCCTCGGCGCGATGCAGGTCAGCAAGCAGGGCGACCTCGCGAACTGGATGATCCCCGGCAAGATGATCAAGGGGATGGGCGGCGCGATGGACCTCGTCGCGGGGGTGGGGCGTGTCGTCGTGCTGATGGAGCATGTCGCGAAGGGCGACCAGCACAAGATTCTCGAAGAATGCAACCTGCCGCTGACGGGTGTCGGCGTGGTCGACCTGATCATCACCGATCTGGGTGTGATCGAAGTGACGCCGTCCGGCCTGAAGGTTCTCGAACTCGCCGACGGCGTGAGCGCGGACGAGATCCAGGCGAAGACGGGCGCACCGCTCGACGTCAGCGCGGTGGCCTGAGCGTCGCCTCGTTGCGTCGTCCCCGACGCCCCGCGTTCCCAACGGAACGCGGGGCGTTTTGTCGTGCGCGCTTGCGTCACGCGATGGTGCCGCCGCCGTCGATCAGCACCGTCGAGCCGGTCGCATAAGGCGTCGTCGCCAGATACAGGATGGCATTCGCGACATCCTCCGGCTGGCCGACCCGGCGGGCCGGAAGGCGCTGCGCGGCGCCGGCGTACAGGGCGTCGCGCGCATCGGATGCGAGCTTGTCCCACAGCGGCGTCGCGATCAGGCCGGGCGACACGGTATTCACGCGGACCGGCGCCAGCTCGAGGGCCAGGCCGCGCGCCAGCGCCTCCAGCGCCGCATTGATCGCCCCTTGCAGCACCGACGACGCGCTCGGCCGCGCACTGAGGAAACCCGACACGAACGTCAGCGAACCGCCGGGCGCGATATCGATCGCCCGCGCGACGCGATATGCGCCCCAGAACTTGCTGTCCATCGCAGCCTGCGCGTCGGCCAGCGGCAGTCCGCGAACCGGGCCCGTGGCCGTCCTTGCCGCTGAAATCACGACGTGGTCGAACTGGCCGGCGCGCGCGCAGAAGGCCTCCACGTCCGCGGTATCGGTGATGTCGAGCGTTTCGTATCGCACGTGTGCGCCGGCCCCGGCATCGATCGCGATCCTGCCCGGGTTGCGCGAGGCGATCGTCAGGATCGCGCCGTGTCGCGCGAATGCCGTCGCGGCAGCGGCGCCGATGCCGGAGCTTCCTCCGACGACGAGTACTTTCTTTCCGTGAAGCAGGTCAGTCATGACGATTTTTCCTGGTTGAAAGGGGGAGGGGCGTCCGCTCAGATCGTTTCGGTTTCGCGCAGCGTCGACGGGCCGTGCAGCGCGAAGCGCGCAATGTCGTCCTTGCGCATGAATGCGACACCGGGGTGAGATCGAGCGTAGTGCAGGAAGGCGTCCCATGCGCGGACCATTTGCGGCGTGCCGCTGATCCGGTCATGCGCGCTGATCGACATCAATCTGCGCCGCTGTCCGGCCTCCGCGTACAACTGGTCGAAATCGAGCTTGATCTGCTCGAGGAACATCGTCGGCGAGTAGTTGCGGCCTTCGATCAGCAGGATGTCGTTGTTGCGCAGCGTGTACGGGACCACCACGAAATCGCGACCGTCGACGCTTTCGATGAAAGGCTCGTCCCGGCTGACGTCGTCGATGTGATACGTGTAGCCGAGTTCCTGCAGCAACGACAGCGTATGGGGGCCGCGCCGCAGCCAGTTGCAGTTGTAGCCGATCGGGCGCTGACCGGTCACCGCTTCGACCATGTCGCGGGCTTCGGTCAGGAAGCGGCGCTCGTCGTCGCGGCTCATCGCGAATTGCGCACGCCAGGTCGGCCCGTGGGCGGCGGCTTCGTGGCCGCGCGCCACGATTTCGCGCGCCAGTTCGGGGTGCCGGCGCGCGGCCTCCCCGATCATGTGCGACGTGACTTTCACGCCATGCCGGTCCCACAGGTCGAGCAGGCGAGGAATGCCTTCCCGGTAGCCATAGGCGAACCAGGTGGCCGACGCGAGATCGACCGGCACGGACGGCGGAAACGCGACGGCGGGAAAGGGGCTGTCCGCCCCGCTGGGCGGCTGGCCGCCCGCCTCGAACTGCATCGAGATCGAGATGACCAGGCGCGCGCCGTCCGGCCAGAACGGCGCGGCGTCCGGCGTGGGGCGCGCCGGAATCGGGGCGGCCGTTGCCGGCCGGGACGCGCCGGCCATCACCGCGGCGCCGGCCGCGAGCCCGGCGCCGGTCTGGGCCAGAAATCTGCGGCGCGGCAGGTGCGTCGCATGAGGGTCGTGATCGTGAGTCATTGCGTTCCTCCGTCAAGCGACCAGTCCGAGCTGACGCATCAGCGTCAGGTTGTCCTCGATGTGCCAGTTTTCCGCGATCCGGCCGTGGTCGATCCGGTAGATATCGGTCGCGATGAAGTCGATTGCCTGTCCGCGCCCGGCCGTTCCGTTGAACGTGCCGGTGAAATGCCCGCGAAAGTGCAGGTGGACGACGACGCGGTCGCCCGCGACGATCATCTGTTCGATGTCGCAATGCAGATCCGGAATCGCGCCGCGCATCGTGCGCGAGGCCGCGAGCGGTCCCGGAATGCCCTGTTCCCGGCCGGGCGGCAGCGTCCGGTCGGTGAAGTCGGCGGCGAGCGCGGTGCGGGCGAGATCGGCGTCGCCGGTATCCCAGAAGGTGCCGTAGCGGCGCGCGGCCAGTATCTGCGCCCGGGCCTGCGCAGCCGGCACGCCCTCGGCCACGGTCAGGCTGCGCGGCGCGACGAGGTCTGCCGCACGGGACGCGGCGGGCAACAGTGCCACGACGCAAGCGGCCGCGGCGAGTACCGGCGCGACGGGGCGGGTGATCGAACGAAGGCGGATCGACATGGTTTCGGAGGTCCTGTGAATGGCGTCGTGCGACGACGCGGAACAGGTATGGTAGGTTTCCGTTTTGGATGCAAATACGGGCGAACGGCGAATGGATTATTCGAAAAAAGGAAAGACTGGGATGCGGCGGGCGACCGGATGCTGATCGACGATCTTCCTGCGCTCGATACTTTCGCGAGGATCGTGTCGGCCGGCAGCCTGTCGGCGGCCGCGCGCGAACTCGATTTGTCGTTGTCCGTCGTCAGCAAGCGGCTTGCGCAGCTCGAGTCGCAGCTTGGCGTGCGCTTGCTGCACCGGACGACCCGGCAGCAAACGCTGACCGACGAAGGCGCGCAGTTTCACGCCCAGGTCCTGCGCATCCTGGCCGAAGTCGATCGCGCCGAAACGCTGATGCGCGATCGTCGCGGCACGGTCAGCGGCGTGCTGCGCGTGACGGCGCCCGGCGAGCTCGGCCGTCTGCGGATCGCGCCCGTCGTGGCGGCGTTTCAGCAGCGGCATCCGCAACTGACCGTGCAGTTGCTGCTGACCGACACGGTCGTCGACCTGCTCGCCCATGACATCGACGTCGCCGTGCGGATCGGCAATCTCGCCGATTCGACGATGATCGCGCGCGAGCTGGCGCCGAATCATCGCGTGCTGTGCGCGTCGCCGGGCTATCTCGCGGCGCACGGGGCGCCGGCCCATCCGGCCGAGCTGCGCGAACATCGATGCATCGTGATGGGCGACCAGCCGCGTGCCGAATGGCGGTTCGACGGCGCCCAGGGCGGGGTCGCCGTCGAGGTGGCGGCCGCGCTGCTGACGAACGACGGCGGTGCGGCGCGTACGCTGGCGCTGGAAGGCGCGGGTATTGCGCTGAAGTCGATCTGGGACGTCGGCGCCGATCTCGATGCCGGCCGGCTCGTGCGCGTGCTGCCGGCTTTCGCGGCGTCCGCGGCGCCGCTGCATGCGGTCTATCCCGGCGGCCGCCACGTGCCGCTGCGCGTGCGCACCTTCGTCGAGTTCCTGCGCGAGCAGTTGCGCGCGGCGTGGCGCCGAGCCGATTGAGCCTCCGTCCCGTGCGGTGCGCCGCGGGCGCGGCGCCCGTTGTTCGGAAGCGGTTTACAATCGTTCGCATCGGGCGTCGCAAGCGTTGCCCCGCGCGTCGCCCCCGTTCGACAGGATGCCAACGATGCCAACGACCCCAGCGAATCCTCCGGTTCCCCGCCAGCGGCGCGTGCAGTGTGCGAGTGCCGCCGGCCTTCACCACGTCGCCTATACCGAGTGGGGCGATCCCGCCAATCCGCGCGTGCTCGTCTGCGTGCACGGCCTGACGCGTTCCGGGCGCGATTTCGACCGGCTCGCCGCCGCGCTGTCCGATACGTATCGCGTCGTCTGCCCCGACATCGTCGGGCGCGGCCGGTCGGACCGTCTGGCCGACCCGCGGCTCTATGCGATTCCGCAGTACGTGGCCGACATGGTGACGCTGATCGCGCGGCTCGACGTCGAATCGGTCGACTGGTTCGGCACGTCGATGGGCGGCCTGATCGGCATGGCGCTTGCGGGGCTGCCCGGTTCGCCGTTGCGCCGGATGATCGTCAACGACGTCGGGCCGCGCATCGAGCCCGATTCGCTGACACGCATCGGCGAATACCTCGGCGTGCAGCCGCGCTTCGACACCGAGCAGGAGGGGATCGACTACCTGACGTCGCTGTCGCTGCCGTTCGGCGCGCTGAGTGCCGACGAGTGGCGCGAGATCAACGGGCCGCTGCTGCGCGAGCTGCCCGAAGGCGGCTGGACGATGCGCTACGATCCGCGCATCGCCGAGCCGTTCAAGGCGACGACGCCCGAACTGGCCGCGCTCGGCGAGGCCGCGCTGTGGCGTGCGATCGAGACGACGGACGCATCGCTGCTCGTCGTGCGCGGCGAGACCTCCGACCTGCTGTCGCGCGAGACGGTGGCCGACATGGTGCGTCGCGGCCGACATGTGACGCACGTCGAGATTCCGGGGGCGGGCCACGCGCCGGCGTTCGTCAGTGCCGACCAGATTGCACTTGCGCGGCGGTTTTTCGTCGAAGGCCGCGCATAAACGCGTCATAATATGCGGTTCGGCGGCACGTGGGCCGTGCCGCCGTCCGATTCTCCCTTCACTCACGACCGGAACATTCCATGGCAGTCATTCGTCACCACGTCGGGGCCCGTCTCTCCGAAACCGCGATCCACAACGGTACCGTGTATCTGGCCGGCCAGATCGCCGAAGACACCACGCAGGACATCAGGGGCCAGACGCGCGAAGTGCTCGGCCACATCGACCGTCTGCTCGCCGAAGCGAACAGCGACAAGGCGCATCTGCTGTCGGTGCAGATCTACATCTCGGATCTGGCGAACTTCGACGGCATGAATGCGGAGTGGGACGCGTGGGTCGCGCAGGGCAACACGCCGCCGCGCGCCACCGTCGAGGCGAAGCTCGCGGATCCCGCGCTGCTCGTCGAGATCGTGGTCGTTGCCGCGCAGCGGAGCTGAGCTGGGCTGGGCCACACCCGACGATGACCGCATTCCGCCAGGCCGTGCAATGACCGAATCCGTTTCCGCTTCCCCTGTCGCGGCACCGTCGTTCGACGACGTGCTGGCGTTCGTGCGCGAGCGGGCCGGCGACGCGCGCCTGTCGTCGGGCGAACTGCTCGCCGATCACTCGGCCGGCACGGCGGCGATCATGCGCACGCTGAACGTCGATCCGTCCGCGATGCAGGCCGCCGCGCTGTTCGTGCTGACGCCGCACTTGAGCGACCCCGAGCGCGAGCTCACCGAGCGTTTCGGCGAAGAGGTGGCGCGGCTCGTGTCCGACGTGCGCAAGCTGTTGCGGCTCGGCACCGTGAGCCTGCGCGCCGCGCAGAACGCGAAGCCCGACACGGGGCGCGACGCGGCGGAAGAGCGGCGCACGCAGATCGAGGCGCTGCGCAAGATGCTGCTCGCGTTCGCGCAGGACATCCGCGTCGTGCTGATCCGGCTCGCGTCGCGGTTGCAGTCGCTGCGCTATTACGCGGCCGCGAAGATCGAGCCGCCGCCCGACGTCGCGCGCGAGACGCTCGAGATCTATGCGCCGCTCGCGAACCGCCTCGGTATCTGGCAACTGAAGTGGGAGCTCGAGGATCTCGCGTTCCGCTTCGAGGATCCCGTCACCTACAAGCGGATCGCGAAGCTGCTCGACGAGAAGCGCATCGAACGCGAGGCATACGTCACGCAGGCGATCGGGCGGCTGCAGCACGAGCTCGCGGAAGCGAACATCCAGGCCGACGTGAGCGGCCGGCCGAAACATATCTACAGCATCTGGCGCAAGATGCGCGGCAAGGAACTCGATTTCTCCGAGCTGTACGACGTGCGCGCGTTTCGCGTGATCGTGCCGGACATCAAGGATTGCTACGCGGTGCTCGGCATCGTGCATCACCTGTGGCAGCCGGTGCCGAAGGAATTCGACGACTACATCTCGCGACCGAAGCCGAACGGCTACAAGTCGCTGCATACGGTCGTGATCGGCGACGACGGCCGCGCGTTCGAAGTGCAGATCCGCACGCAGGAGATGCACCGCTTCGCCGAGTACGGCGTGGCCGCGCACTGGCGCTACAAGGAGGCCGGCGCGCGTGGTTACGGCGGCCAGTTCTCGGCGAGCGACAAGTACGACGAGAAGATCGCATGGCTGCGCCAGTTGCTGGCGTGGAAGGACGACGTCGAGGACGGCGCCGAGGTGTCGGGCGACCAGGCGTGGGCGCAATTGCGCGAGACGTCGCTCGATGACGACCACATCTACGTGCTGACGCCGCAGGCGCGCGTGATCGCGTTGCCGCAGGGGGCGACGCCGGTCGATTTCGCGTACCACCTGCACAGCGAACTCGGCCATCGCTGCCGCGGCGCGCGCGTGGACGGCGTGATGGTCCCGCTGAACACGTCGCTCGCGAACGGCCAGACGGTCGAGATCGTCGCGGTGAAGGAGGGCGGGCCGTCGCGCGACTGGCTGAACGCGCAGCTCGGCTACCTGAAGAGCCCGCGTGCGCGGCAGAAGGTGCGTGCGTGGTTCAACTCGATCGAGCAGGAGGAAAACGTCGCGCATGGCCGGGCGCTCGTCGAAAAGACGCTGCAGCGCGAAGGCAAGACCTCGGTCAACCTGGACAACCTCGCGGCGAAGCTCGGCTTCAAGTCGCCCGAGGAGCTGTTCTCGGTCGTCGGCAAGGAAGAATTCAGCCTGCGCAATGTCGAGCACGCGCTGTCCGATGCGCCGCCGCCGGAGCCGGCGCCCGAGGCGCCCGCCGATTTCGAGAAGCGCAGCAGCGGCGCGAGCGTCGCGCACGGCGCGTCGACCGGCGTGCTGGTGGTGGGCGTCGATGCGCTGCTGACCCAGCTCGCGCGTTGCTGCCGTCCCGCGCCGCCCGATCCGATCAGCGGGTTCGTCACGCGCGGCAAGGGCATGTCGATCCATCGCACCGACTGCCCGACGTTCCGCCGGATGGTCGAGCGCGCGCCGGAGCGCGTGCTGCAGACGACCTGGTCGGCTGACGTGCTCGGCGGGCGCGGCGCGTCCGTCTATCCGGTCGACCTGATGATCGAGGCGAGCGACCGGCAAGGGTTGCTGCGCGACATCTCCGAAGTGTTCGCGCGCGAGAAGATCAACGTGGTGGGCGTGAAGACGCAGAGTCGCCGCAATGCGGCATTCATGCAGTTCACGGTCGAGGTGTCGAATTCGGCGCAGGTGCAGCGCGCGTGCACGCTGCTCGGCGAGGTGCAGGGCGTCGTGCGGGCGGGTCGCAAGGCGTGATGTGGGGTTGAAACACGGTTGTTTTGCTGCGACTGCATAAAACACTTGCCAAGCCGGTAGCCGCTCCATATAATCTTAGCTTCTCTAGGCTCGTAGCTCAGCTGGTTAGAGCACCACCTTGACATGGTGGGGGTCGTTGGTTCGAGTCCAATCGAGCCTACCAACGAATTGAGAATGCCTGGTCTCCGGGCGTTCGATGCAGTAAAGAACTCAACGCGAACAAGGCGAATACGGTTATGACACCGCGAACGTTGACCGAAACGACTTCGGAGCGACGCTAGTCGAGGAACGTTTTCGCCCTTTCAGTTTGAGTGAAGTATCGAATGCGGCCCCTCGAAAGCGGGGCCGCATTTTTTTTGTCGCGAAATTTTCACGCGTGATTTCTGATCTCGCGTTCCTGGTCTGCCGCCCACTGTCGGCATCACGGAGATTGCCATGGTTTCGATACGCTTGCCTGACGGCTCAGTTCGACAATACGAGCATCCGGTGACAGTTGCCGAGGTCGCGGCCTCGATCGGTCCCGGTCTTGCGAAGGCTGCGCTTGGCGGCAAGCTCGATGGCGAGCTCGTTGATACGTCCACGGTGATCGACCGCGACGCGTCGCTCGCGATCATCACGGACAAGGATGCCGACGGTCTCGACATCATCCGTCACTCGACCGCGCACTTGCTCGCGTATGCGGTGAAGGATCTGTATCCGGACGCGCAGGTGACGATCGGCCCGGTGATCGACAACGGCTTCTATTACGACTTCTCGTACAACCGGCCGTTCACGCCGGAAGATCTGGAAAAGATCGAAAAGCGCATGCAGGAGCTCGCGAAGAAGGACGAGCCGGTGACGCGCCGCGTCGTGTCGCGCGACGAGGCGGCCGGTTACTTCCGCAGCATCGGCGAGAAGTACAAGGCCGAGATCATCGAGTCGATTCCGCAAAGCGACGAAATCAAGCTGTACTCGCACGGCGGCTTCACCGATCTGTGCCGCGGCCCGCACGTGCCGTCCACCGGCAAGATGAAGGTCTTCAAGCTGATGAAGGTCGCGGGCGCGTACTGGCGCGGCGATTCGAAGAACGAGCAGCTGCAGCGCATCTACGGTACGGCCTGGGCGAAGAAGGAAGATCAGGACCAGTACCTGCACATGCTCGAGGAAGCGGAAAAGCGCGATCACCGCAAGCTGGGCAAGCAGCTCGACCTGTTCCACATGCAGGAAGAGTCGCCGGGCATGGTGTTCTGGCATCCGAAGGGCTGGGCGCTGTGGCAGCAGGTCGAGCAGTACATGCGCCGCCGCGTGAACGACGCCGGCTATCTCGAGATCAAGACGCCGATGATCATGGACCGCTCGCTGTGGGAGGCGTCGGGCCACTGGCAGAACTACCGCGAGAACATGTTCACGACGGAGTCGGAGAAGCGCGACTACGCGATCAAGCCGATGAACTGCCCGGGCCACGTCCAGGTGTTCAAGCACGGCCTGCGCTCGTACCGCGACCTGCCGCTGCGTTACGCGGAATTCGGTTCGTGCCACCGCAACGAGGCATCGGGCGCGCTGCACGGCCTGATGCGCGTGCGCGGCTTCGTGCAGGACGATGCGCACATCTTCTGTACGGAAGACCAGTTCATTTCGGAATCGATCGCCTTCAACACGCTGGCCATGAGCGTGTACAAGGACTTCGGTTTCGAACACATCGACATCAAGCTGTCGCTGCGTCCCGATCAGCGCGCGGGCACGGACGAGACGTGGGATCGCGCCGAGCAGGGCCTGCGCGACGCGCTGACGGCCTGCGGCCTCACGTGGGAAGAATTGCCGGGCGAAGGCGCGTTCTACGGCCCGAAGATCGAGTACCACATCAAGGACGCGCTTGGCCGTTCGTGGCAGTGCGGCACGCTGCAGCTCGACATGGTGCTGCCGGAGCGCCTCGGCGCCGAGTACGTGGCGGAAGACAACAGCCGCCGCCGGCCGGTGATGCTGCACCGCGCGATCGTCGGGTCGATGGAGCGTTTCCTGGGCATTTTGATCGAGCACCATGCTGGTGCAATGCCGGTTTGGCTCGCGCCGTTCCAGGCAATTGTGCTCAATATTGCCGAAAGTCAGGCCGAATATGCGCAGTCCCTGGCCCAAACGTTGCAAAAACAAGGGGTTAGAGTGGCGGCCGATTTGCGCAACGAGAAGATTAGCTATAAAATACGCGAGCACACGCTGGAAAAGGTGCCTTATCTCCTCGTCGTGGGCGATAAGGAGCGTGATGCGCAAACGGTAGCCGTGCGTGCCCGTGGCGGCGTCGATCTTGGCGTAATGCCGGTCGAAGCCTTCGTTGAGCGTCTGCAGGAAGACCTGCGCTCGTTCAAGTAACCGCCCTGGCAGCGCGGCTCGTTTTTTTAATTTTTAGAGGAAACGTAACATCGCTACTGATAAGTCGTCGCACCGCATCAACGGTGAAATCACTGCGCCGGAAGTGCGTCTGGTCGGGATCGAGAACGAACCGCTCGGTATCGTAAAACTCGCTGATGCTTTCCGTAAATCGGAAGAACTGGATGTTGACCTGGTGGAAATCGCGCCGCAAGCGGTTCCCCCGGTTTGCCGTCTGATGGATTACGGCAAGTTCAAGTACCAGGAATCGAAGAAGCAGCACGAGGCGAAGCTCAAGCAGAAGGTCATCCAGGTCAAGGAAGTCAAGTTCCGCCCGGGTACCGATGACGGTGACTACAACGTCAAGCTCCGCAATCTCGTGCGCTTCCTCGAAGAAGGCGACAAGACGAAGATCACGTTGCGTTTCCGCGGCCGTGAAATGGCTCACCAGGAAATCGGTATGCGGATGCTTGAGCGTCTGCGCACGGATCTCGAGGAAGTCGGTCAGGTCGAGCAGATGCCGAAGATGGAAGGGCGCCAGATGATCATGGTGCTCTCGCCGAAGAAAAAGAAGTAACGGGCCCGCGCGCGTTGCGCGCGAGTTCGGCAGTGGTTCGGCGCGTGGCCCGGTCAGGGCGGCGCGCCAACAATGACGGTGGCTGCGCAAGCGGTCCGCCGTACACAAGTGGACTGGGTTTCGAAGGGCGGGTCAAGGGCGCAAGCCAACCGCACACCCATCGCCATCTAATAAACTGGAGTTGTTCGTCATGCCTAAGATGAAGACCAAGAAGAGCGCTGCAAAGCGCTTCGTGGTGCGTCCGGGCGGTACCGTCAAGCGCGGTCAAGCCTTCAAGCGCCACATCCTGACCAAGAAAACCACGAAGAACAAGCGTCACCTGCGCGGCGCAACGGCAGTTCATGATTCCGATCTGAACTCCGTCCGCGCAATGCTGCCGTTCGCGTAACCCCTCAACTGATACTCTAAGGAGAGAAACATGCCTCGAGTCAAACGTGGGGTAACCGCACGGGCCCGCCACAAGAAGATCATCAACCTGGCCAAGGGTTATCGCGGCCGCCGCAATAACGTCTACCGCATCGCCAAGCAGGCGGTGATGCGCGCTGGTCAGTACGCGTACCGCGATCGCCGCAACAAGAAGCGTGTGTTCCGCGCACTGTGGATCACGCGTATCAACGCGGCAGTTCGTCAGCACGACATGACCTACAGCGTGTTCATCAACGGCCTGAAGAAGGCGTCGATCGAACTCGACCGTAAGGTGCTGGCTGACATGGCGGTGTTCGACAAGGCTGCTTTTGCTGCGATCGTCAAGCAGGTGAAAGCCGCCGTTGCAGCCTAATTGCGAAATTAGCACTGCGTGGTTAGTTGCAGCGATGTTCCGGTAGTTTCGGCCGCTGTAGCGAAAACGGGGCTCTTCCGAGCCCCTTTTTTGTTTGGTGGGGCAGTTTCGCTCGCCAAGACCGAATGACGTTGGAAATGATGGGATCTATGGATCTGGACCAGATTGTCGCCGACGCGCAGCAGTCCTTCGAACAGGCTGCCGACATCACCACGCTCGAAAACGAGAAAGCACGATTTCTCGGCAAGTCGGGTGCGCTGACCGAGTTGCTGAAGGGCCTCGGCAAGCTCGATCCCGAAGCACGCAAGACCGAAGGCGCACGCATCAACGTCGCGAAGCAGCAGGTTGAAGCCGCGCTGACCGCCCGTCGCCAGGCACTGGCCGACGCGCTGCTGAATCAGCGCCTCACTGCCGAAGCGATCGACGTGACGCTGCCCGGCCGCGGCGCCGGTGCCGGCAGCCTGCACCCCGTGATGCGCACGTGGGAGCGGGTCGAACGGATTTTCGGCTCGATCGGTTTCGATGTGGCCGATGGCCCCGAAATCGAGACCGACTGGTACAACTTCACGTCGCTGAACAGCCCGGAGAACCATCCGGCGCGTTCGATGCAGGACACCTTCTACGTCGAAGGCAAGGATGCCGACGGCCGCCAGTTGCTGCTGCGCACGCACACGAGCCCGATGCAGGTGCGTTATGCGCGCATGAACCGTCCGCCGATCAAGGTGATCGCGCCGGGCCGCACGTATCGCGTCGACAGCGATGCGACCCACTCGCCGATGTTCAATCAGGTCGAGGGGCTGTGGATCGACGAAAACATCAGCTTTGCCGACCTCAAGGGCGTCTATACCGACTTCCTGAAAAAATTCTTCGAGCGCGACGACATCCTCGTGCGCTTCCGTCCGTCATATTTCCCGTTCACGGAACCGTCGGCCGAGATCGACATGATGTTCGAGCAAGGCAAGAACGCCGGCAAGTGGCTCGAGATTTCCGGTTCGGGGCAAGTGCATCCGACCGTGATTCGCAACATGGGCCTCGATCCCGAGCGCTACATCGGCTTCGCGTTCGGCAGCGGCCTCGAGCGCCTGACGATGCTGCGCTACGGCGTCCAGGATCTGCGGCTGTTCTTCGAGAACGACCTGCGTTTCCTGCGCCAGTTCGCATAACGCCGCCCGCCGCGCCGACCTGTGCCCGCGCACGCCCCGACGGACGATCCGACGGGGCCCGGGCGTCGATCTAACCTGTTTCGAACGTAGACATCCATGCAATTCCCTGAATCCTGGTTGAGAACCTTTGTCGACCCGCAGCTGACGACCGACGAACTGTCGCACGCGCTGACGATGGCGGGGCTCGAAGTCGAATCGCTGAGCAAGGCTGCGCCGCCGACGTCGAAGATCGTCGTCGGCCGCGTGCTCGAAGTCGTCAAGCATCCGGATGCGGACAAGCTCAATGTCTGCCAGGTCGACGCCGGCACCGGCGCGACGCTGAACATCGTCTGCGGCGCGCCGAACGTCGCGCCCGGCATCAAGGTGCCGGTTGCATTGGTCGGCGCCGAACTGCCGCCGGCGGAAGAGGGCGGCAAGCCGTTCGCGATCAAGCTGTCGAAGCTGCGCGGCGTGGAGAGCCAGGGGATGCTGTGCTCGGCACGCGAGCTGAAGCTGTCCGAGGACCACAGCGGCCTGCTGATCCTGCCGGAAGATACGCCGGTCGGCCAGGATATCCGCGAGACGCTCAATCTCGACGACACGATCTTCGAAATCAAGCTGACGCCGAACAAGGCCGACTGCCTGTCCGTGTTCGGTATCGCGCGCGAGACGGCCGCGATCACCGGCGCGCCGCTGACGCCGGTCGACATCCGTCCGGTGCGCGTCGAGCTCGACGAAACGCTGCCGGTGCGCATCGCCGCGCCCGATCTGTGCGGCCGCTTCTCGGGTCGCGTGATCCGCGGCGTGAACGCGCGCGCGAAGACGCCGCAGTGGATGGTCGAGCGTCTCGAGCGCTCGGGCCAGCGCAGCGTGTCCGCGCTCGTCGACATCTCGAACTACGTGATGTTCGAACTCGGCCGCCCGTCGCACGTGTTCGATCTCGACAAGATCCACGGCGGCATCGAGGTGCGCTGGGGCAAGCGCGGCGAATCGCTGAAGCTGCTCAACGGCAATACCGTCGAACTCGACGAAACGGTCGGCGTGATTTCGGATGCCGCCCAGGTCGAAAGCCTGGCCGGCATCATGGGCGGCGACAGCACGGCCGTCACGCTCGACACGACCAACATCTATCTCGAAGCCGCGTTCTGGTGGCCGGACAGCATCCGCGGCCGTGCGCGCAAGTACAACTTCTCGACCGATGCGGCGCATCGCTTCGAGCGCGGCGTCGATTACGCGACGACCGTCGAGCACGTCGAGCGCATCACGCAGCTGATTCTCGAGATCTGCGGCGGCAAGGCGGGCCCGGTCGACGATCAGTCGGTGAACCTGCCGCAGCGCGCACCGGTGAAGATGCGCGTGTCGCGTGCGAACCGCATCATCGGCGTGAAGATCGGCGCCGACGAGATCGCCAGCATCTTCACGCGCCTCGGCCTGTCGTTCGAGCGTGAAGACGACGCGTTCCTCGTCACGCCGCCGTCGCACCGCTTCGACATCGAGATCGAGGAAGACCTGATCGAGGAAGTGGCGCGCATCTACGGTTTCGAAAAGATTCCGGCGCGCCCGCCGGTCGCGACGAGCGAAATGCGCGCGACCAACGAGACGCGGCGCTCGATCCACGACATCCGTCACGCGCTCGCTGCGCGCGACTACGCGGAAACCGTCAACTTCAGCTTCGTCGATGCGGAGTGGGAGCACGATTTCGCCGGCAACGACAACCCGATCAAGCTGCTGAACCCGATCGCGAGCCAGCTTTCGGTGATGCGCACGACGCTGTTCGGCAGCCTGGTCGCCGTGCTGCGCCACAACCTCAACCGTCGCGCCGATCGCGTGCGCGTGTTCGAGTCGGGCCGCGTGTTCCTCGCCGATCCGTCGGTGAAGGCCGGCGAACTGGCGGTCGAGGGCCATGCGCAGCCGAAGCGTGTCGGCGCGCTGGCATACGGTCCGGCTGTCGACGAGCAGTGGGGCGTCGCCACCCGCGCGGTCGATTTCTTCGACGTGAAGGGCGATCTCGAAGCGCTGCTGGCGCCGTCGGCCGGGCGCTTCGTGAAGGCCGAGCATCCGGCCCTCCATCCGGGCCGCAGCGCACGCATCGAAGTCGATGGCCGTGCGGTCGGCTGGATCGGCGAGCTGCACCCGCGCCTGATGCAGAAGTACGAGTTGCCGCACGCGCCGGTGATGTTCGAGATCGACGCGGACGCGCTGATTGCGCGTGCGCTGCCGGCGCCGACCGAGGTGTCGAAATTCCCGCCGGTACGACGCGATATCGCCGTTGTCGTCGATCAGGCGGTCGAGGTTCAGGCACTTTTCGACGAAATGAAGAAGGCACTTGCCGAAGAGGCCTGCCGATTCGTTCAGAAGGTTGTACTCTTCGACGAATTTCGTGCAAAATCAAATACTTCCGGTGGCCTTGCCGCGCACGAGAAGAGCCTTGCCTTCCGCGTGACGCTGCAGGACGCGGCTGGCACGCTACAGGACGAGGTCGTCGACCAGGCGATCCAGACGCTGGTCGAGCGGATGGCTCGCGCCGGTGCGCGCCTGCGCGGCTAAGGAGAGGGCCCGCCCGTTCGCGGGCGGCTCTTTTCCATCGTAAGTTTTGATTCAACGCGCTGTATGGCAGATATGAACGACATGACCTCGAGTGAATTCGAAGCCCTCCTGACGGCGCAACGCAGCGCCATGAACCGCGACGCCTCGGCGCCGGCGTCCCCCGAGACGCCCACGCTGACGAAGGCGGAGCTGGCGGAGCTGCTGTTCGACAGCGTCGGGCTGAACAAGCGTGAAGCGAAGGACATGGTCGAGGCGTTTTTCGAGGTGATCCGCGACGCGCTCGAAAACGGCGAAAGCGTCAAGCTGTCGGGATTCGGCAATTTCCAGTTGCGCGACAAGCCGCAGCGTCCGGGCCGCAATCCGAAGACGGGCGAGGCGATTCCGATCGCGGCGCGCCGGGTGGTAACCTTCCACGCGAGCCAGAAGCTGAAGGCGCTGGTCGAAAACGGCGCGGAGTAAGCGCCGCACGCAGCAGTCTCCGCGCGGCCGCCGCGCACCCTTACCGACGGTTAACCGACGATGACCACCACGGTTGAGAAAGTCGTTTTGCCTCCGATTCCCGCGAAGCGCTACTTCACGATCGGTGAAGTCAGCGAACTGTGCGGGGTCAAGCCGCATGTGCTGCGTTATTGGGAACAGGAATTCACCCAGCTGCGGCCGGTGAAGCGGCGCGGCAATCGTCGGTATTACCAGCATCACGAAGTGCTGCTGATCCGGCGGATCCGCGAGTTGCTGTACGAGCAGGGATTCACGATCAACGGTGCGCGCAACCGGCTCGATTCGCCGGGTAGCCCGCGGGGCGCGGCGGAACCGGTCGAACCCGAGCTGCAGGCCGCCGATGCGCGTGCATCGGGCAAGCCGGGCGTAACGGTCGACGTCATCGCGCTGCGGCAGGCGCTGCTCGACGTGATCGACGGACTGAAGCACGACTGAGCGCGACGCGCGAACGAGATCGAGGGAAAAGCCCGGTTGGCGATACGCCAACCGGGCTTTTTTCATCGGTGCCGCATACGCGCATCAGCGCGACGCGAGCGGATTCTTCCGGCCCATGTCGACGACCAGCGTACCGTCCGGCAGCATCCGCACCGAGCCCTGCGCGACCTGGCTGCGATAACCGTACAGGTCGAAACGCATCGGGCCGGCCTCGGCCGAATTGCGGATCAACGCGCGTACGTTCAGTTCGAGCACGTTGAACATCTTCATGTCGCCGCCTTCCATCCACATGTAGCTCGGCGCATCGATCTGCGGCCGCTTCGGCGCCGGTGCGCCGGCCGCGCGCCGGAACGTGAGCCGCAGCCCGTCGCGCTCGACCGTGGCTTGCCCGAGCTTGCCGTTCAGCACCGGCGGCGGGAACACGGTGTACTGGTCGAGCACGAGCGTGTCGCCGCGCAGCGCCGCGCCGCGCCGCTGCAGCGGCGTCAGCGACGCAAGCTCGATGCCGAGCGAGCGCAGGAGCTTCGCCTGCGGAATGCCGAGCACCGACACCTGCGTCGGCCTGAACGCGAGGTGCCGGTCGTCGAGCACCGTCAGCGAGCCTTTCATGTCGGTCGGCAGCCAGACGCCCGGCACGTGATTCCACAGCTTGATGCCGCCCTGGACACGCAGGTCCTGGCCGTCCGCGCTCAATTGCAGGTCGTTCAGCGAACGCGGCGAGTAGTCGAGCAGGTAGTTGTTGAACAGCGCCGACATCGCCTTCCACGACTCGACGACCGTGCCGCCGAGAATGCGGATGTCGTACTGGTTCGGATCGTCGAGATCGACGGGCTCGCCGGGGCGCTTCGATACGAGTTCGACGTCGAGATCCTCGACATGGAAGCCGATGTCGCCGGACAGGTTGAAGTCGACGTTGCGCAGATGGATCGTCGGGTTGCGGTTCGAGACGTGCCGTTCGTTGAATGGCGTGGTCGACGTGCGCCGCATCGCGACCTTCTGCATGCCCGGGCGCGCCGCGTCCGCGGCGAGCGCATAGGCTTCCCAGTGCTGGCGCACGTCGCGCAGCGCAGTCTGCTGCGCGGCAAGGAAACTGTCGTTCAGGCGCGCGGTCGCGTTGCCGAGCAGCGCGCCGCTGGCCGGGCCCGTGTACGAAGGCATCCGGATCGCCATCGCACCGCTTTCGTCGAAATTGAAATAGCCGGCCGACACCTGGTCGCGATAGTGATACAGGTCGAACACGAACGTCTGGTCGCGCTTCGACGGATCGACCGGGCCGATCAGGATGTCCGCGTTCATCGGCATCGAGCGCATGAACTTCACGTCGCCGCCGCGGATGTACATCGCCTGTTGCGGCGCATTCGCGGGCATTGCGAAGCCGGCATGCGTGCCGTCGTCGAGCGTCAGGTCGAGGCCGGCCGGCGTCACGCGCAGTGCGGTGAGGGTGATCTTCAGGCGCGGCGGCGGCATCAGCTTGTCGACCGCCATCACGAGATCGTCGCCGGCAAGCTGCGCGATCGGCGTCTGGACCTTCAGCAGGTCGGCCATTTTCACGTTGGCCGCGCGCATGACCGGTTGCGCGTTGATCCCCGACACGCGCACGCCGGTCGGGTGGAAGACGAGCTGGCTGCCGTCGCGGATCGCGAGCGTGCCGGTCAGCGAGAACGGCACCCAGCCGTCGCGCTGCATCTCGCCTTGCAGATGGATCACGCCGTCGCCGGCCGATACGGCCAGCTTGCGCAGCGGCGCGTTGCGGTAGCCGAAGATGTAGGTGTTGAAGAGGGCGGTCAGCTTGGCGTTGTCGAGCGTGACCGTGCCTTCGTGCACGTCGATCTCGAAGCTCGTCGGATCGTCGAACACGATCGGCGCGCCGGCCTGCGTCGGCACGAGCGTGGCTGACAACTGATGGATGAAGAAGCCGAGGTTGTTGACGATGCGGAAATCGACGTCGCGCAGGAACGTCATCGCGCCGTTCTGGCCCGAGTCGCGCAGCGTGAACGGGCGCGGCTGGGTGAGGCTGATCGATGCGAGCGACGGCACCGTGCGCGCGATCTGCTGCTCGTGCGCGAGGCGTTCGGCTTTGGTGCGTTCGATCTTCGTTGCCGCGATCGACGTGTTGCTGTCGCGCTGCGCGGCCGATTCCGCGCAGCCGGCGCACAGCAGGGCGAGCGCCAGCGCACCGCAGCCGAACACACGGGCGGGCGTGCGCGACGCCGGGCCGGCCGCGCGTGGCAGGCCGGAAAACCAGTCGAAAATTGCCAAAGGCGAGCGATGGCCGCGCCGGACCGGATTCCGCATCGTCTGTCTCCATGTCTTGTCGTGATCGACGGCGGCGCGCGCCACTGGACGGCGCGAGCGTCGATGCCGTGCAGTGTGTCATAGCGCGCTAGAGCGGCGTTACCAAACAACGGGCGCGCGGGCGCGGGGCGCCGGCGCGCTGCGGGACAATGGATTCGCGGTGGTCGCGCGGCCGGATCAAACGGTCGTTTGGTTTTTGCCGGGCGCCCGTCGGCGTCTTTTTGCGCGACCGGGCAAATCCGCCGCGAGCCTTGGCCGGCGCGGGTTTGCCCGGATGGGCGACACGGCCGCCGGTCAGACCAGCTGCTGCTGCCGGATCGTGCTCTGCGCGGCCGGGTCGAGTTGCAGGCCGTGCTCGATATACGACGCCATCGAGTCGTACGAAGCCGTGACCTGATCGAATGCCGCCTCCTGTCTCGCGCAACGCCGCAAAGCCGGGCGGGCCGGGTTGACCGGCGTGCAGTCGGACGGTTCGCCGGGCGCGTCGATCTCGCGCCGGCCAGCCGCACGGTGGCGATGGGCGACGCATCGGCCATCGTCCCTTTCGATGAGGGCCGCATGCGGGAAGGGGCGGCCCGGGCCGTGCATCAACGGATACGCTCGGTGTTGACGGCGGGGTAAGATCGGCATCAGTGGCGGGTTCGATCACAACACGTTGGTCATCACGGGGAAGCGCCATGGACCTGAAGGAAGTCGACGTACTGGGTGCGGGGGCAGGCGATCACTGGTACTACGCGTCGAAGGCGAGCGCGATCCGACGGTTCCTCGGCGGGGCGGGCGCGCACCGGATCCTCGACGTCGGGGCAGGGTCCGGCTTTTTCTCGAAGCACCTGCTGGAACGCACGCAGGCATCGGAAGCGTGGTGTGTCGATACGAGCTACGCCGACGATACCGACGAGGAGACGGCCGGCAAGCCCATCCACTTTCGGCGGTCCGTCGAACGGTTCGATGCCGATCTCGTATTGCTGATGGACGTGCTCGAGCACGTCGACGACGATGTCGGCCTGCTGACGCAGTACGTGAGGGGCGCGCCTTCCGGCAGCCGGTTCCTGATCACTGTGCCGGCGTTCCAGTTCCTCTGGAGCGGCCATGACGATTTTCTCGAGCACAAGCGCCGGTATACGCTCGGCGGTCTCGAGGCCGTGGTGCGTCGCGCGGGGCTCGACGTCGAGCACGGCGCCTATTACTTCGGCCTCACGTTTCCGCTGGCGGCGGCGTTGCGGCTCGGCGAGCGGGTGCGTCGACAGCCACGCGAGCCGGCATCGCAACTGCGCCGTCACCATCCGCTCGTCAACGGCCTGCTCAAGACGATCTGTCGTATCGAGTTGCCGATGTTCCGCTTCAACCGCGTCGCCGGATTGACGGTCATCTGTGTCGCGCGCAAGCGGTGAGTGCGATGCGAGGACCGCGTGGTCGGCGCGTGGCGCGCGCTGTCATGCGCGGGGGACGGACGCATGCATCAGGTGTCGTCAAGCTAGGAAATTTCACAAGAACATTCACAAAATGCATGCGACCCGATTCTAAATCGGAGAAGTGTCTGTTATACTTTTCTTCTTTCGGGGCGTAGCGCAGCCTGGTAGCGTACCTGCATGGGGTGCAGGTGGTCGGAGGTTCAAATCCTCTCGCCCCGACCAGACAAAGAACCCGCGTCAGTTCAGGCTGACGCGGGTTTTTTCTTGCCGGTCGCTTTTTTGCACATCGCGGCGCGGCCCCGGTAAAATGCAAGGTTGATCCACGGAAAGCGCCGTGATTTAGCGGAAGAGGATTCCCCGAACATGACTGATCTTCGTCTTACCATGCGGTTCGCTGCAGTGCTTGCCACCGGCGCGCTCGTTGCCGGTTGCGGTACGTCGTCGCCCACGAAAGTGGACTACAAGAGCGATTCGAAATCGAAGGAAGCGTCGCTCGCAGTGCCGCCCAACATGCTCGACGAGACGGCCGATCAGCGTTCGCTGCCGCCCCAGGGCGGCGCGACTTCCCTGTCTGCGCTTCAACAGGTCCAGCAGGCGGCGCCTGCGCTGGACACCGTCGCGCCGGCCGTGGCCGGCATGCATATCCAGCGCGACGGCACCGAGAGCTGGCTCGTGATCGACGGCAAGCAGCCGGCCGACATCTGGCCGCAGGTCCGCCGGTTCTGGCAGGAGCAGGGCTTCCTGCTCGTGGTCGACCAGCGCGACAAGGGCGTGATGGAAACCGACTGGAACGAAACCCATCCGCAGATCAACGACGGGCTGATCCGCAGCGTGATCTCGAAGGCGATGGGCAACTCGTACGTGACGGCCGAGCGCAACAAGTACCGCACGCGTCTCGACTCGGCGCCGAACGGCGGCACCTACGTGTTCATCAGCCAGAAGGGCATGCGTGAGGCGATCACCGGTGCGAACAACGATTCGAGCAAGTGGGAACCGAAGCCGAACGATCCGGCGCTCGAGACCGAATACCTGAAGCGGCTGATGGCCGTGCTCGCGCAGAATGCGCAGCGTGCGAAGAACGGCGAACCGCCGATCGCGAACATCAAGGACAACACGGTACCGATCGAGAAGAAGGCCGACGCCGACGCATCATCGAAGGCCGCGGCAGCGATCGCCGCGCAGAACGTCTCGCGCACGTCGGCACAGGGCAATGACGCGGCCGATGCGGCCGTGCCGTCGGAAGTCACGCTCGGCGAACCGTACGACCGGTCGTGGCTGCACGTCGGCCTCGCGCTCGATCGCGCGAACTTCACGGTCGACGATCGCGATCGCACGAAGGGTCTGTATTTCGTGCGCTACGTCGATCCGAAGGATCTGACCTCGGCCGAGCAAGGCTTCTGGAGCCAGCTGTTCCACGGCAAGAAGGAAAAGCAGGCGAAGCAGTACCGCGTCAACGTGAAGGCGCTCACGGCCGACCAGACGCGCGTTGCAATCGTTGACGATACGGGCGCGATCGACACGTCGTCGCCGGCACGCCAGATCATGGGGCTGCTCGTGAATCAGCTTCGCTGATCCCGGCGCGTCCCTGCATCACTGAAAAGCCCGCCGTTCGGCGGGCTTTTTTTATAGCCGCTCGCGCTTGCGTATGCATGTGCGAGCGGTTCGGTCCCTCCCTCGTGACGTTACGTAACATCCGCGCGTTACGGCGGCAGAACACGTGTCACATTGTCGCCATCGTCAAAAAATGTTCTTTTAAATCAACGAAGTGATCGGTTTTCAATGGCTGGCATGCAACCTGCTTTATATGTTGGAATTGTTGAAACAGGGAGGATGACGTCAGATGCCGGGCGGGCGCCGCGAGCGCCGGATCAACGGTATCGGCGTCTTCGAATGCCGGCGCGGCATGCGCCGGTGCAACCGATGACGATCCGCGCACGCGTGCGGATCTCGATGGCCCCGTCGCCTATCCTCGTAGGGCGACGGTTTCGCCCGCGCTTCTCTGAAGCGCGGGCTATTTTTTTGGGGCCGTCGGGCCATGTCGCATCGGCGTGGCCGATGCGCGACGCGTGATTCGCGTATTCTCGGACTTTTGTCGATGAAGGAGTCGGGAATGGCGGAAATTGCAGTCGTGGCGCTGATCGTGGCGAAGCCGGGTGCCGAGGAAAAACTGCGCACCGTGCTCGAAGGGATCGTCGAGCCGACCCGTAACGAAGCCGGTGCCTTGCAGTACGACCTGCACCGGGATCTGAAGGAACCCTTGCGATTCGTATTCGTCGAGCGTTGGGAGAGCGAGGCGGCGCTGGCTGCGCATGCGCGCTCCGCGCACATTCTCGCTTATCGCGAAGCGGCCGCGGACTGGATCGAAAGTTCCGAAATCCGCGTGCTGTCGAAGCTCGTCTGAGCCGGGCGGGGCGACCGGACGTGTCCGGTCGCGGCGGCGCGTCAGTGCGACGCGCTGGGGACGTCGAGGATCAGGATGATCGTCCAGTCGGCGTCGCCGTCATGGTGATACTGGCGCTCGGCCACGATGAACGGCTGCTGCTTGCCTTGCGGGCCGAGGAACAGCACGTCGCCCTCCATCGGCAGGCACTCGATCGGCGGCAACGCGAGGAACGCGTCGGCCGAGCCGCGGGGCATCAGTTGCTTGATCTGGCGAGTGGCGGCTTCGGTCCACTCGATGTCGAGTTGAATGTTGCTCATGCTGTCCTCCGCACCGGGGTGCGCACGGGTGGAAAATTTCGGTGCGCGACTTTAGCACAGCGCGCAGGCGCCGCAACCAAAAAAGCCGAACCCGGTTGCCCGGATTCGGCTTTTTACTTGTGCGATGCCGCCGAACTTACTGGCTGGCAGCGTCTGCAGCCTTGGCTGCCTTCTTGCCGGCCTTCTTCGCTGCTGCCTTGTGATGAGCAGCCTTCTTGCCGTGGTGATGCTCTTCCTGCATCGCCGGCTGAGCGGCTTCGGCCGCTTGCTGCTGTTGCAGCGCCTGTGCGCGTTGCTCGATCTCGGAGATCTTGGCCGGATCGGTAATCGTCTTGATTTCCGTGCTCTCTTGCGCATACGCTGCGCCAGTCAGCGCCGACATCGCTACCAGGATAGCCAGGGACGTCTTCTTCATTGCTTTACCTCCGCTAAGTGGTGATGAACCCGAGTGTTGCCGTTTTGTCTGGCGACTGCAATCGAGTGCGTGTCGAGTGTAACAAAAGTGACGGATCAATGTGCACCGGATCGCGGCGCGACGCAAGGCCCCGTTGAAGTCGCGCAACACTTCGTGTACTTCGTCATGCGCATGCCATTCTGGTCGGATTCACTCCGTCCGTGCCCGTTTCCCCGCAGACTTTCAAAACCAGCCGAGCCACCGGTACACGTGGAATTGCGCAATGCCGACCAGTTCGTGCAGCGCCTGCTCGGCATTGGCCAGGTTGCGCCAGCGTGGCAGCCAGCCTGTTTGCGCAAGCCGGCGGTTCGCATAGACGGGCTGCGGATCGATGCCGAACCGGCGGAAATCGAGCAACGCACGGCGCATCTGGTACGACGACGTGACGAGAATGCGTGCGTCGTCATACTGTGAGCGTAGTATAGATGCAGTGAATTTCGCGTTTTCGTAGGTCGTGCGGCTGTCCGGTTCGAGAACGAGGTCGGTGGGAGCAACGCCTTCCGCGACGAGCTGGCGCCCGTATACGGCTGCTTCGGCTTCGCCGTGATGCTGCGGGTCGCCGCCCGACATCACGACGGTGCAACGCTCGGCCTGCTGTCGACACATGCGATAGAGCGCCGCAACCTTGTGGATGCGCGCGGCGCCGTCGGGCGGCGCGCGCAGCCCGTTGTCGGTGCGGCGCGTGCCGGAGCCGAGGAGAATCAGTGTGGTTCGCCCGTGCATGACCGGGTGCTCGACCGGTGTGACGCCGGCCTCGGTCCAGGCGATCAGCGGCGCGGCGAGCCAACCCGTTGCGAGCAGCCAGAACAGCGCAATCGCGGCGATCGAGATGATTCTCCGCCGCTTGCGGCAGAGCATGAAACCGATGAAGAGAAGTACAAATGAATCGAACAGAATCAATTTGATTGGGGTATGGTGTCTTTTTATGGACGGCTGACGATCCGGCCCTGAAGCGACGCCGAACGTCGGCCTCCAGAATCGGTGGCGGTGTCGGCGGGCGGAGACCCCGCCCGGCGCGCCGCTTCGCATTGTCGCTGCACTTTAAGAAAGAATCGAGATGGCCACGTATTCCAACGAAGCGGTGCTCGACGCATTGAGACGAGTGCAGTACCGCCAGGTACCGTGGGCACGCCGCCCGGGCGTGTTCGAGTATCTCCGTTCGCTCGGGCTGATGGACACGGTCAGGCAGAAGACCGTCGCGCCCGCGCCGGGCTTTCATGCCCCGGTCGACATCGCCGTACTGACCGAAACCGGTCGAGCCGAATTCTCGCGCCTCGAGCGCGACGAGAAATTACTTTCCTGGACCGATCGCCGCATGGACGACTACGCATTGAGCGAAGCGAGCGCCGTGGCGATTCTCGAAAGCCGCTTGTAGCGGCGGAGCCTCCCGGCGCGTGCGTCGCCGCGCGAGCGGTCATGTCAAAAAAAAGCCCGTATCGCGAGGATACGGGCGTACCGGATACTTTTGCTGTTGCCACGCTGTGCTCATGGCAACGATGTGACTCGTCGCTTGCGGCGCAGTTCCCGAAAGTGGGTACTTTCTTTGGCGAATGCCTGAAATCGGCAGGACTACGGATGACGCGGCACGTCGGACGGCTGCGAGCCGATGCGCGCCCGCGCGTTGCTGGCGATATCGCCGCGCAGGTCGCCGCGCGGCACGGTCTGCCGGCCGGGCGCGTTGGCGGACGGCGGTTGGCGCGGCGTATTCCGGTGATCCTGCTGGCGGTGAGGCGGCTTCGTGCGATCGTCGGCATGGGCTGGAGCGGTCAGCGCCATGGACATGACAATGCCGCATGCAACGAGCAGTGACATTGGTCTCATGGCGGGGGCTCCCTTCAAGCCGTCGATGCGGCCTGTTGATATGTCGCTAAGGTAAGCGCGGGAGTGCAGGCTTGCTGTAAATATTGGTAAATAGTTGTATCGCGGCACGACAACGGTAATCGACGGCAAGGCAGGCGTCGCGAAAAGATCGCGCCGCAGAAAGAAACCGGGCGGCCGAAGCCGCCCGATCGAGCATGCGTTACGCCATCTTGACGGGCGCGCGCCAGGATTCCGGGTTGGTCCAAAAGGCGCCGCGCAGCCGGTCGCGGCTCGGCGGTGCAGGCGGCTTCGCGGCGCTCGCGCCGATGCGCCCGCGCAGCGAGATCTGCCGGCCGCTCGTGCCGAGTCGCTTCACGATTTCGGCGAGCGTACCGTCCGCCTGCCATTCGTCGAAGCGGCGACGGCAGGTCGGCGGCGACGGGTAGCGGCCCGGCAGCTTCGACCAGCCTTCACCCGTCGACAGCACCCACAGCACGGCGTTGACCACCGAGCGGGCTTCCACGCGGGGACGGCCGCGCCGTTCACTCCGTGCGGGTTCCGAGCAAAACAGACCCTCGACCAGCGCCCACTCGTTATCTCTCAAATCGTCGAACAGCATCATGTCCTCACCTCAGCGAAGCTAACTCCGGTGCGCTGCCCTGCGCCGCGCACTCTTCAAGCACTCGATCGTCGAGTGCCGGGTGGGGGCGTCCGGTTGGCCGGCAGCGGCGTTTCTACTCTTCCGTCCGACGAAACCTGCGCCCTGTGCGCAAGGTAATGCACGAAGCGTGCCATGTCAGAGGTGATTCCCTTGAGAGCCGCTTGGCAGCGAGCTAACGGCTAAGTCAGCTAGGGGCGTATAAGACGCCAAAATAACCCGCCAGCAAATCGGGACAATCACCAATCTTGTGCAGTTCGCCCGTACCACGTGCGTTTGCGAATGTATTGCACCGCAGCGAAACATGCGCGATGAGGGTCGGATTCGCCCATCGAGCCCGGATTCGTGCATTAAAATCGTGCATCGATATCGACGATTGATGAGGGCGGGAAATGAACGTCACGCTGCGCCAGCTTCGCGTATTCATCGAGGTCGCGCGGCTCAAGAGCTTCAGCCGTGCGGGCGACGAGATCGGGCTCACGCAATCCGCGGTCAGCCGCTGCGTGCGCGAGCTCGAGGCCGAACTCGGGCTGAAGCTGATCGACCGCACGACGCGCGACGTGCAATTGACCGATGTCGGTGCGAACCTGATCGCCAGCGTGTCGCGCCTGCTCGACGATCTCGACGACACGCTGCGCGAGATTCGCGAGATCGGCGAGCAGCGTCGCGGGCGCGTGATCGTCGCGGCGAGCCCGACGATCGCCTGCCGTCTGATGCCGCGGGTGGTCGCATCGTGCGAGCGCCAGTTCCCGTTCGTGACGCTGGGCCTGCGCGACGACGTGCAAAGCGACGTCCTGCGCAAGGTGAAGTCGAGCGAAGTCGACTTCGGCGTCGTGATCGGTCCGCTGACGGTCGCCGATCTCGTGTGCGAACCGTTGATGACCGATTCGTTCTGCCTCGTCGCGCGGGCCGATCATCCGCTCGCGGCACGGGCCGAGGTGCCGTGGACGGCGCTGGACGGCGAGCGCCTCGTGCTGCTCGACCATGCGTCGGGCAGCCGGCCGCTGATCGACGCCGCGCTGGCCGCCCATCACGTCAATGCGACGGTCATGCAGGAACTCGGGCATTCGGCGACGGTGTTCGGGCTGGTCGAGGCGGGCGTCGGCGTGAGCGTGCAGCCGTGGCTGTCGCTGCCGCTGCCGGCCGGCTCCACACTGGTCGCGCGGCCGCTCACGCCGCGCACCGAGCGGACGGTCGAGCTGGTGCGCCGCCGCGACCGGTCGCTGTCGCCCGCGGCCCAGGCGATCTGGGAACTCGTGCGGCAGATGCCGGCGCGGGCAGAGGATCTCGACTGACGCGCGCCGACTTGCACCGGCCGGGTGTGCGGGCCGGTACACTACGCGGATCGTGTTCCTCGGCGGTGGTTCTCGATGGTGCATTCCGATGATTTCCTTGCGGTGACCGGCGAGCCGGCGGCACGCGCCGCGGTGCAGGCGCTGCGTCCGTCGCTGATCCGGGAAGTGGCGAACGCCGGCTTCGGCGTGCCGGACATGCTGCCGTTCTGGTTCGGCGAATCCGATCGCGTGACGCCGGATTTCATCCGCGACGCCGCGGCGGCCGCGTTGCGCGACGGCGCGACCTTCTACACGCACAACCTCGGTACCGCGCCGTTGCGCGCGGCGATCGCGGCCTACGTCGGCGCGCGCCACGGCGCGACGGCGGCCGACACGGTGGCCGTGACGAGTTCCGGCGTGAGCGCGCTGATGCTGGCCGCGCAGATGCTGGTCGGTCCCGGGGACCGTGTCGTCGCGGTCACGCCGCTATGGCCGAACCTCGTCGAAATTCCGAAGATTCTCGGCGCGCAGGTCGAATGCGTGCCGCTCGGGTATGGCGACGCGGGCTGGCGGCTGGATGTCGGGCGGCTGCTGGCCGCGCTGACGCCCGAGACGCGAATGTTGCTGATCAATTCGCCGAACAACCCGACCGGCTGGACGATGTCGCGTGACGACCAGCAGGCCGTGCTCGCCCATTGTCGCCGGCACGGCATCTGGCTGGTCGCCGATGAAGTGTACGAACGGCTCGCGTTCGATGCGGGCGGCGCGCCGTCGTTTCTCGATATCGCCACGCGCGACGAACGGGTCGTCGTCGTGAATTCGTTCTCGAAGGCGTGGGCGATGACGGGCTGGCGGCTCGGATGGCTTGTCGCGCCGGCGTCGGTGATGGGCGACCTGTCGAAGCTCGTCGAATACAACACGTCGTGCGCGCCGGGCTTCGTCCAGGCCGCGGGCGAGGTTGCGCTGCGCGACGGCGAGCCGTTCGTGCGGTCGTTCGTCGCGTCACTGCGCGACGCGCGCGATCACCTGGTCGCCGCGCTGCGGACGTTGCCGGACGTCGAGGTGCCGCCGCCGCCGGGTGCGATGTACCTGTTCCTGCGGCTGCCCGGCGCGGCCGACAGTCTCGCGTTCTGCAAGACGCTGGTGCGCGAGGCGGGCATCGGCCTGGCGCCCGGGCGGGCGTTCGGCCCGGAGGGCGAGGGCTTCGTACGGTGGTGCTATGCATGCGATCCGGCCCGGCTCGACGCGGGCGTCGAGCGGCTGCGCCGGTTCCTCGCGCACGGTTCGGCGGCCCGCTGAAGCAGGGCCGGAGCGCGCGCGCCGTACTGGCGGCGGCCCGCTCGGCTCATCTTTACGCACCGGGCAATTTTGCGTAATATGGCGCTCAGTCACGCGGCTCCGTCGTTGAGCCGTGCTGTTCCGTCCGGTTTGGGCCTGGCCTGAAGTTGGTTCGCCGCCCCCGGTTCGTGCTCCCATCAATATGACCGATCAGAATCGGGCGAGCGCGTCTTCCGTTCCTTTCGTCTGTTTGTTGATCCGGTTCGTTTGACCACAGGGTCTGGCCTAGCTGCATGAATACCCAAGAGGCGAAGATCGTCCTCGAGACTGCTTTGATCTGCGCGCAGGAACCGCTGAAGCTCGGCGATTTGCGCAAGCTCTTTGCCGACGGCGTGTCGGCTGACACGGTCCGCACGTTGCTCGAAGATCTGAAACAGGATTGGTCCGGCCGCGGCGTCGAGCTGGTGGCGCTGGCGACCGGATGGCGCTTTCAGAGCAAGCCGGCGATGCGTCATTATCTGGATCGCCTGCATCCCGAGAAGCCGCCGAAGTATTCGCGCGCGGTGCTCGAAACGCTCGCGATCATCGCGTACCGGCAACCCGTCACGCGCGGCGACATCGAAGAGATTCGCGGCGTGACGGTCAACACGCAGGTGGTCAAGCAACTCGAGGATCGCGGCTGGATCGAGGTGATCGGCCATCGTGACGTGCCGGGACGCCCGGCGCTGTACGCGACGACCAAGCAGTTTCTCGACGATCTCGGCCTGAAGGCGCTCGACGATCTGCCTGCGCTCGAAGAGCCGGCCGCGAACATCGAGGCCGCGCTGCTCGCGCAGCAGGCGATGGATTTCGACGGGGATGTGCCGGTTGCCGACGACGCGGCGGGCGATCCGTCGCAGGCGCTGGCGGATGAAACATCGGTCGAATTGCCGGACGATGCCGCGACTGCGGCCGACGGTGCGTCGACGCAGGAAATTCCGGGTCGCGATACGCTCGAGGCTGATCGCGGGCACACGGAACAAACGGAACAGGTGGGCGCCCAAGCAGTGCCGACCGGTGTGCAGTCCGAGCCGCCGCGTGCGGATCGGGGTGAGGAAGATCGCAAGCCGGCCGCCGAAGCGGCTGCCGGAGACGGAGCGGAAGCGGCCGGCGTCACGCCCGGCGAGGCTGACCAGGCCAACGCGTCCCGTTCCCGTTCCGCGGACGACGAGATGCTGGACGACACGTCCGACAGTCTCGCGGATGCCGTACGAAGCGCCAGCGCGCCCATCGGCGCCGACGCGTTGCCGGACGACGAAGCAGAACCCGAACAGCGTCGCGCCTGATCGCGGCCAACATCTTGCCGCGCCCGCGCCGGGCGCGAGACCTGACATTTTGAGGTTGTTTTGACTGATATCCACGATATTGAATCGTCCGCGCCTGCCGTGCAGGCGGCGCGCGCCGACGATGCGCCGGAGCAGGATGCTTCGGCCGGTGGCGACGAGCGTCCCCGCCGCGGTTTGCGGCGCGGCCCGCGCAGCCTGATCGCGCGGCGTCGCGCGGCAGCCAAGTCGAAGGGCGCCGAAGGCGAGCAGCCGGGCGGCGAAGGCGCGGATGCGCAGCCGGCCGAGACGGCCGAAGCGCAGCCGGCGCGTGCGCCGCGCAACAAGGACGGTGCGGCCAAGGGGGGGCGCAAGCCGGCCGGCAAACGCGAAGGCGTGGCCAAGGCTGGCCAGGGCGGTCAGGGCCGGCGCGGTGCGCCGAAGGCTGAGGGCGGCCCGGTGAAGGCGGAGGGCGATGCGTCCCAGGACGAGCTGTTCGCCTACGTGACGTCGCCTGCATTCGACGCGGACAACTCCGCGGGCGGCAGCGGCGTGCGTGCGCCGATGCTGCGCCGCGGCCGCAACCAGCCGGCGAACAAGCGCGTGCTGTCGCCGGACGACGACGCGCCGAAGCTTCACAAGGTGCTGGCGGAGGCGGGCATGGGCTCGCGCCGCGAAATGGAAGAATTGATCGTCGCCGGCCGCGTGTCGGTGAACGGCGAGCCCGCGCACATCGGGCAGCGCATCATGCCGACCGACCAGGTGCGGATCAACGGCAAGCCGGTCAAGCGCAAGCTGCCGAACAAGCCGCCGCGCGTGCTGCTGTACCACAAGCCGACGGGCGAGATCGTCAGCCACGCGGATCCGGAAGGCCGTCCGTCGGTGTTCGATCGCCTGCCGCCGATGAAGACGGCGAAATGGCTTGCGGTGGGTCGCCTCGACTTCAATACCGAAGGTCTGCTGATGCTGACGACTTCGGGCGATCTCGCGAACCGCTTCATGCACCCGCGCTACAGCGTCGAGCGCGAGTATGCGGTGCGCGTCGTCGGCGAGCTGGCCGAAGGGATGCGGCAGAAGCTGCTGCACGGCGTCGAGCTCGATGACGGTCCGGCGAATTTCCTGCGTATCCGCGACGGCGGCGGCGAAGGGACGAACCACTGGTATCACGTCGCGCTGGCCGAAGGCCGCAACCGCGAAGTGCGCCGGATGTTCGAGGCCGTCGGCCTGATGGTGAGCCGCCTGATCCGTACGCGTCACGGCCCGATCCCGCTGCCGCGCGGCCTGAAGCGCGGTCGTTGGGAAGAGCTCGACGACGCGCAGGTGCGCAAGCTGATGGCGACGGTCGGCCTGAAGGCGCCGACCGAGGAGAAGGGCAAGCGCGGCGGGGCTGGCCAGGCCGAACGCCGTCAGCCCGATCCGATGGAGACGTCGATGGGTTTCATCAGCCGTGAGCCGGTGCTGACGACGCATGGGCAACTCGACCAGCCGCGCCGCGGTGGCGGCAGGCGCGGCGTGCCGGGGCTGCCCGGCCTGAGCGGCTACGGCAGTCTGCCGGTTTCGCCGTCGGGCTACGGTAATCGTACCGGCGGTGGCCGTGACGGCAACCGTGGTGGCATGGGCGGTCGCGACGGCAACCGAGCCGGCGGCCGCGATGTCGACGGCAATCGCGCGTCGTACGGCGCGGGCCCCAAGCGCGAAGGCGCGGGCGGCAAGCGCGGCGGCGGCAAGGGCGGCGGTAATCGCAATCCGAACGGCAATCGGGCGGATGGCGCCGGCAACGGCGGTGGTCAGCGCGGCGGCCAGCGTCCGCAGCGCAGCCGTACGCGCAGCCGCTGAACGCATGTCGGCGCGCGGCGGCGCACAGCCGCCGGCGTGCCGGCCCGATCGGCATTCCGCCGATTTTGCCGGCACCGCGCATTGCGCCGATCGCTTTCGACCATAGATATGTCGCGTGCCGCTGCCTCGCAGTCGGCAACCGGTCGCCGGTCTGACAGGATCGTGCCGGCGGATCGGGTAACCCGATTTCGCATTTTTGGTCCGTAAAAGCGCGCGACGCGCTGCTTTTACCGGCTGGCTTGGCGTTTGCGCCAAAAATCGCTATAATCGCGGAGTCGCTGGGCGTACGGATTCAATGTGCGGCTCAGGTGCGACCACCAGTAAGAAAGATGGGCGTTCCGCCCATTTTTTTTTGCTGAAACGGTTAGGCATCTCGGGTAGCGCTTCCTGCGCCGGCTAAGGCGCGCGCCCGCGGGTGAATCGCGAGCGGCGGGCGCGAACACCTGAGAGGACACTGTGCAACTGACGGAACTGATAGAAACCACGGTCACCGGGCTCGGCTACGAGCTGGTGGATCTCGAGCGCACCGGGCGCGGCATGCTTTGCATCTATATCGATCAGCCTGCCGGCATCTCGCTCGAAGATTGCGAAAAGGTCACGCGTCAGCTCCAGCACGTCTTGACGGTCGAAAACATCGATTACGAACGGCTCGAAGTCTCGTCCCCGGGGCTCGACCGCCCGTTGAAGAAGCTGGCCGACTTCGAGCGCTTCGCCGGCAGCGAAGTTTCCGTGACCTTGAAAAAGCCGCTGGACGGGCGCAAGACGTACCGGGGCATTCTGCACGCGCCGAATGGCGAAACGATCGGTTTGGAATTTGAGGGGAAGAAGGGCGAGGCAGCCATGCTGGATTTCACGCTGGCCGATATCGACAAAGCCCGCCTGATTCCGCAAGTTGACTTTAGGAGCCGCAAATAATGAGTCGCGAAGTGTTGATGCTGGTGGATGCGCTGGCGCGCGAGAAAAACGTCGACAAGGATGTGGTGCTGGGCGCCCTCGAGGCCGCGCTCGCTTCCGCTTCCAAGAAGCTGTTCGACGAAGGCGCCGAAATCCGCGTCCATATCGATCGCGAAAGCGGCGAGCACGAAACCTTCCGTCGCTGGCTCGTCGTGCCCGACGAGGCAGGCTTGCAGGAGCCGGATCGCGAGATCCTGCTGTTCGAGGCACGTGAGCAGAATCCCGACGTCGAAGTCGGCGAATATGTCGAGGAACCCGTTCCGTCGATCGAGTTCGGTCGTATCGGCGCGCAGGCCGCGAAGCAGGTGATCCTGCAGAAGGTGCGCGACGCGGAGCGCGAGCAGATCCTGAACGACTACCTCGAGCGGGGCGAAAAGATCATGACGGGTACGGTGAAGCGCCTCGACAAGGGCAACTTCATCGTCGAATCGGGCCGTGTCGAGGCGCTGCTGCGCCGCGATCAGCTGATCCCGAAGGAAAACCTGCGCGTGGGCGACCGCGTGCGCGCGTACATCGCGAAGGTCGACCGCACCGCGCGCGGCCCGCAGATCGAGCTGTCGCGTACGGCGCCCGAGTTCCTGATGAAGCTGTTCGAGATGGAAGTGCCGGAAATCGAGCAGGGCCTGCTCGAGATCAAGGCGGCTGCCCGCGACCCGGGCGTGCGCGCGAAGATCGGCGTGATCGCCTACGACAAGCGGATCGATCCGATCGGCACCTGCGTCGGCATCCGCGGCTCGCGCGTGCAGGCCGTGCGCAACGAGCTCGGTGGCGAAAACATCGACATCGTGCTATGGTCGGAGGATCCCGCCCAGTTCGTGATCGGCGCGCTCGCGCCGGCAGCTGTCCAGTCGATCGTCGTCGATGAAGAAAAGCATTCGATGGACGTCGTCGTCGACGAGAACGAACTGGCTGTCGCGATCGGCCGCAGCGGTCAGAACGTTCGCCTCGCCGGTGAACTGACCGGCTGGCAGATCAACATCATGACGCCGGACGAATCCGCCCTGAAGCAGGGTGAAGAGCGCGACCGGCTGCGTGCACTGTTCATGGCGCGTCTCGATGTCGACGAGGAAGTTGCCGACATCCTGATCGACGAAGGCTTCACGAGCCTCGAAGAGATCGCCTACGTGCCGCTCAACGAAATGCTCGAGATCGAAGCGTTCGACGAGGACACCGTGCACGAGCTGCGCAACCGCGCACGCGATGCGCTGCTGACGATGGCCATCGCGAACGAAGAAAAGGTCGAGAACGCAGCGCTGGATCTCAAGAGCCTCGACGGCATCACGCCGGAGTTGCTCGCGAAGCTGGCCGAACACGGTGTGCAGACGCGGGACGATCTCGCCGAGCTTGCAGTGGATGAACTGGTCGACCTGACCGGAATGGAAGAGGATGCCGCTAAGGCGTTGATCATGAAAGCACGTGAACATTGGTTCCAGTGAGAAATGACCATGGCGCACTGATTTGATGGCGGCCGTATGGCCTGACCCGATGCTAACCGCAAGGAATCGGTCCTTGCACTAAGAGGAATGAATGGCGAGTAACAACGTAGCCCAATTTGCCGCGGAACTGAAAATGCCTGCTGGTGTGCTGCTCGAACAGCTGCAGGCAGCGGGCGTCCAGAAAGCGAGTGAAGACGATGCGCTGTCCGAAGCGGACAAGGCGCGTCTGCTCGATCATTTGCGCAAGTCGCACGGCGCAACCGACGGCGACAAGCGCAAGATCACGCTGACCCGCAAGCATACGTCGGAGATCAAGCAATCTGACGCGACGGGCAAGGCTCGCACCATTCAGGTCGAGGTCCGCAAGAAGCGCACGTTCGTCAAGCGCGACGACGTGAACGAGGGTGCGGAACAGGGTCAGGCGCAGGTCGCCGAAGCGGACGACGATGCGGAACTGAAGCGTCGCGAGGAAGAAGCGCGCCGCGAGGCCGAGCTGCTCGAGAAGCAGGCGCAGGAACTGCGCGAGCGCCAGGAACGCCTGGAGCGTGAAGAGGCGGAACGCCGCGCCCGCGAGGAAGCGGCTGAAGCCGAGCGCCGTCGCGCGGAGGAAGAAGCTGCGGCGAAGCGTGCCGCGGCCGAAGCCGCTGCGGCGCAGCAGCAGGTGGCAGCGCAGCAGGCCGCCGCGGCCGAGCAGAAAACGGCCAGCGTGGAGTCCGCGCAATCCGAGCAGTCCGCGCAGGACGAAGCGCGCGCGGCCGCCGAACGTGCGGCCCAGCGCGAAGCGGCCAAGAAGGCCGAGGACGCAGCCCGCGAGGCGGCGGACAAGGCGCGCGCCGAGCAGGAAGAGATCAGCAAGCGTCGCGCGGCGGCAGAAGCCGAGGCACGCGCGATCCGCGAAATGATGAACACGCCGCGCAAGGCCGTGGTCAAGGCAGTCGAGCCGCCGAAGCCGGTCGAGCCGCCGAAGCCGGCCGAAGCGAAGGGCACGCTGCACAAGCCGGCGAAGCCGGAAGGCGCGCAGGCACGTCCGGCCGTGAAGAAGCCGGCCGGTGCCGCGGCCCCGGCCACGACGCAGGCGCCGGCAGGCGCGGGCGACCGCAACAAGAAGCCGGGCGCAGGCAAGGGCGGCTGGCAGGACGACGCGGCGAAGCGTCGCGGCATCAAGACGCGCGGCGATTCGAGCGGCGGCGTCGACCGCGGCTGGCGCGGCGGCCCGAAGGGGCGCGGCCGTCACCAGGACAGCGCATCGTCGTTCCAGGCGCCGACCGAACCGATCGTTCGTGAAGTGCACGTGCCGGAAACCGTGTCGGTTGCCGATCTCGCGCACAAGATGTCGATCAAGGCCTCCGAAGTCATCAAGGTGATGATGAAGATGGGCCAGATGGTCACGATCAACCAGGTGCTGGACCAGGAAACGGCGATGATCATCGTCGAGGAACTGGGCCACCGCGCGGTTGCCGCGAAGCTGGACGATCCGGAGGCGCTGCTGGTCGAAGGCGAAACCGGTACCGATGCGGAGCAACTGCCGCGTCCGCCGGTCGTCACGGTCATGGGTCACGTCGACCACGGCAAGACCTCGCTGCTCGACCACATTCGCCGCGCGAAGGTTGCCGCTGGCGAAGCGGGCGGCATTACGCAGCACATCGGCGCGTATCACGTCGATACGCCGCGCGGCGTCATCACGTTCCTCGATACGCCGGGTCACGAAGCGTTCACGGCAATGCGTGCACGCGGCGCGAAGGCGACCGACATCGTGGTGCTGGTGGTGGCGGCCGACGACGGCGTGATGCCGCAGACGAAGGAAGCAATCGCCCACGCGAAGGCGGGTGGCGTGCCGATCGTCGTCGCGATCAACAAGATCGACAAGCCGGAAGCGAACCCCGATCGCGTCAAGCAGGAACTGGTCGCGGAAGGCGTCGTGCCGGAAGAGTACGGTGGCGATTCGCCGTTCGTGCCGGTGTCGGCCAAGACGGGCGCGGGCATCGACGATCTGCTCGAGAACGTGCTGCTGCAGGCCGAAGTGCTGGAACTGAAGGCACCGGTCGAAGCACCGGCCAAGGGCATCGTGATCGAAGCGAAGCTCGACAAGGGTAAAGGCCCGGTCGCGACGATCCTCGTGCAGTCCGGTACGCTGAACCGCGGCGACATCGTGCTGGCCGGTACGGCTTACGGCCGGGTTCGCGCGATGCTCGACGAGAACGGCAAGCCGACGAAGGAAGCCGGTCCGTCGATCCCGGTCGAAATCCAGGGTCTGTCGGAAGTGCCGGGCGCGGGCGAGGAAGTGATCGTGCTGCCGGACGAGCGCAAGGCGCGTGAAATCGCGCTGTTCCGTCAGGGCAAGTTCCGCGACGTGAAGCTTGCGAAGCAGCAGGCCGCGAAGCTGGAAAGCATGCTCGAGCAGATGGGCGAAGGCGAAGTGCAGAACCTGCCGCTCATCATCAAGGCAGACGTGCAGGGTTCGCAGGAAGCGCTCGTGCAGTCGCTGCTCAAGCTGTCGACCGACGAAGTGCGCGTGCAGATCGTGCACAGCGCGGTGGGCGGCATCAGCGAAAACGACGTCAACCTCGCGACGGCATCGAAGGCGGTCATCATCGGCTTCAACACGCGTGCGGATGCACAAGCGCGCAAGCTGGCCGAGGCGAACGGCATCGACATCCGCTACTACAACATCATCTACGACGCAGTGGATGAGGTGAAGGCGGCGATGTCGGGCATGCTGGCACCGGAGAAGCGCGAAGTCATCACCGGCATGGTCGAGGTCCGTCAGGTCTTCAAGGTGCCGAAGGTCGGTACGGTTGCTGGCTGTATGGTCACGGACGGTATCGTCAAGCGCTCGTCGTCGGTACGCGTGCTGCGCAACAACGTCGTGATCTTCACGGGCGAACTCGAATCGCTGAAGCGCTTCAAGGACGACGTGAAGGAAGTGAAGCAGGGCTTCGAGTGCGGTATGTCGGTGAAGAACTTCAACGACGTCATCGAAGGCGACCAGTTCGAAGTCTTCGAAGTGACCGAAGTCGCGCGTACGCTGTAATCGTCGCGCATCGGCTCATGGGCGGGGCAGGCTTGGGCCTGTCCCGCCCATTTTCATGGTGGCGTGCCGACAAGGGCCGCCACTTCATCCTGAAAAACGGATCACGGATCGATCATGTCCAGGAAACGCACTTCCCCCAATCGCAACGTTCAGATCGCCGACCAGATTCAGCGCGATCTGTCCGAACTCATCATGCGCGAGGTCAAAGACCCGCGTATCGGCATCGTGACCATCCAGAGCGTGGAGCTCACGCCGGACTACGCGCACGCGAAGGTCTACTTCACCGCGCTCACCGGCGATCCGGAAAAGACGCAGGAGGCGCTGAATCACGCGTCGGGTCACCTGCACAACCTGCTGTTCAAGCGCCTGCACATTCATACGGTGCCGACGCTGCATTTCCATTACGACCAGACGATCGAGAAGGCCGTCGAAATGTCGCGCCTGATCAAGGAAGCGAACTCGACGCGCGCGAAGGACGACGACGAGGCCGACGCACCCGCGAAGGACGACTGAGTTCGACCGGCCTATGACGAATGCAGCACCCCAACGTCCGCGCGTGCCCCGGCGCGTGCTGGATGGCGTCCTCCTGCTTGACAAGCCGGTCGGCCTGTCGAGCAACGATGCGCTGATTCGCGCGAAGCGCCTGCTCCTCGCGAAGAAAGCCGGCCACACCGGCACGCTCGATCCGCTGGCTTCGGGCCTGCTGCCGCTGTGTTTCGGCGAGGCGACCAAGTTTTCGCAGGACTTGCTCGAGGCCGACAAGACCTACGAAGCGACGATGCGTCTTGGCCAGCGCACGGCTACCGGCGATGCGGAAGGCGACGTGATCGACACGCGGCCGGTCGAATGCGACCGGGCGGCGGTGGAAGCCGCGCTCGTGCGCTTCACCGGCGAGATCGTGCAGGTGCCGCCGATGTATTCGGCGCTCAAGCGCGACGGCAAGCCGCTGTACGAATACGCGCGTGCGGGCCAGACCGTCGAGCGGGAAGGGCGTAACGTGACGATTCATGCGCTCGAACTGCTCGCTTGCGAGCTGCCCGACGTGACGTTTCGCGTGACCTGCAGCAAGGGCACGTATGTGCGTACGCTCGCGGAAGACATCGGCGAGGCGCTCGGTTGCGGGGCGCATCTGACGATGCTGCGTCGTACGGGCGTCGGTGCGTTGACGCTCGAACATGCGGTGACGCTCGATGCGCTGTCGGATGCAGCCGAAGCGGCACGCGATGCCTGGCTCCAGCCGGTCGATGCGTTGCTGTCGACGTTTCCGGCGGTTCGTCTCGACGATGCGTCCGCGAAGCGGTTCCTGCACGGCCAGCGCCTGCCGCTGTCGGAGCTCGGGCCGATCGAGGCGGCCGACGGCGAGCGCGTGCGTGTATACGACGCCACGCGGCTGCTCGGCGTGGCGCGCAAGGCGAATGGTGTACTGGCACCGGAACGGCTCGTCGTGACGGCTGCATGACGCTACGGCGCGCGTGCGCCCCAGTCGGCGTCCGAACAAGAAAAAGCCCGGTCGAAACGACCGGGCTTTTTGGTTTGGTGCGTCGGTATTCCGGCTTGGGCGTTCAGTGCGCCGCCGATGCGGCCGCCCCGGCATCGCCGCCGCCCGCGCGTTCGGGCTTCGTGATCCAGATCAGTCCGATCAGCAGCACGAAGATCGCCGCCGAAATGTAGAACAGATCGTTCACGCCGAGCTGCGCAGCCTGCTGCGTGGCCATGTTGTTGATCAGGCCGTGTGCCTGCTCGGGCGTGAGCCCGAGATTGCCCATTTGAGTGACGGCCTGGTTGAACGTCGGGTTGTACGGGTTCGCCTGCTCGACCAGTTGCGCGTGGTGGAAGTTGTTCCGATGATCCCATGCGGTCTGGAAGATCGACGTACCGATGCCGCCGCACATGATCCGCACGAAGTTCGACAGGCCGGACGCCGCGGGAATGCGGTGGCCCGGCAGGCCGGACAGCGTGATCGACACGAGCGGGATGAAGAAGCCGGCCATCGCGATCCCCTGCACGAGCGTCGGCAGTGTCAGCGACCACTCGTCGACGCCCGTCGTGTAGCGCGAACGCATCCAGAAGCACAGCGCGAACGTGAGGAATGACGCCGTCGAGATGAAGCGCGGATCGGTGCGCGGCAGATACTTCCCGGTGAGTGGCGACAACAGGATGGCGAACAACCCGACCGGCGCCATCACGAGGCCGGCGTCGGTCGCGGTGTAGCCGATTTGCGTCTGCAGCCACAGCGGCAGCAGCACGAGATTGCCGAAGTACAGGCCGTACCCGATCGACAGCGCGACCGTGCCGCCGGTGAAGTTTCTTATACGGAACAGCGACAGGTCGACGACCGGGTGCTCGGCGGTCAGCTCCCAGATCACGAAGAACGCGAAAGCAATGACAGCGGTCAGCGCGAGCACGACGATCGTCGTCGACGCGAACCAGTCCAGATCCTTGCCCTTGTCGAGCATGATCTGCAGCGAGCCGACCCACACGACCAGCAGCGCGAGGCCCACGCCGTCGATCGGCGCACGGCGCACGGCCGACTCCCGACTCCGGTAGATCACCCACGTCGCGGCGGCGGCGGCGATGCCAACCGGGATGTTGACGTAGAAGATCCACGGCCACGAATAGTTGTCCGAGATCCAGCCGCCGAGAATGGGGCCCGCGACGGGGGCGATCAGCGTCGTCATCGCCCATAGTGCGAGCGCCATTGGCGCCTTCGCGCGCGGATAGCTCGATAGCAGGAGCGCTTGCGACAGCGGAATCATCGGGCCCGCGACGGCACCCTGGAGCACGCGCGACGCGAGCAGGAATGGCAGGCTCGGCGCCAGCCCGCACATCCACGACGAGATGACGAACAGGATGATCGACACGAGGAACAGGCGGACTTGCCCGAAACGGTCGGTCAGCCAGCCGGTCAGCGGCACCGAGATTGCGTTCGCGACCGCGAACGACGTGATGACCCACGTGCCCTGGTCGGACGACACGCCGAGGTCGCCCGAGATGGTCGGGATCGCGACGTTCGCGATGGACGTGTCGAGCACGTTCATGAACACCGCGAGCGATACCGCGATCGTCCCGAGCAGGAGTTGTCCGCCTTGCAGGGGCGGATGGGAGACAGGAGCCTGTGCCATGTGGGTTGTCTTTCCGGAGTCGGAACGGTTACATCATTTTCGCGGCGCTGCCTGACTTCGCCGCGACGGGCGCCGACGCGCTGCCGCCTGCGTTCTCGGCGATGATGCGTGCGATTTCGGCATCGGCTTCGTCGCCGTACTTCGCGAACACGTTGGTCTCGTAGACGGTGTTCGGCGCGTTGACGAGCTGGTCGCCGCGTTCGTCCTTGATGTCCACGTCGACCTGCATCGACAGGCCGATGCGCAGCGGATGCTTGTCGAGATCCTTCGGGTCGAGTTCGATCCGCACCGGCAGGCGCTGGACGACCTTGATCCAGTTGCCGGTCGCGTTCTGCGCCGGCAGCAGCGAGAACGCCGAGCCCGTACCGGCCGAGAAGCCGACGACCTTGCCGTGGTAGGTGACCGACGAGCCGTAGATGTCGGCGGTCATCTCGACCGGCTGGCCGATCCGCATGTGCTTCAGCTGGACTTCCTTGAAGTTCGCGTCGACCCACACGGCGTTCAGCGGCACCACCGACATCAGCGGCGTGCCCGGCGACACGCGCTGGCCGACCTGCACCGAGCGCTTCGCGACGTAGCCGGTGACCGGCGCCGGCAGCACGTTACGCGCGTTCGCGAGGTAGGCGTCGCGAACCTTCGCGGCGGCGGCCATCACGTTCGGGTGCGAGGCGATCGTCGTGTTCGCGGTCAGCGCGCGATTCGATGCGAGCTGCTGCTGCGCGGCGTCGACCGACGCCTGCGCGGCCTTCACCGCGTCGCGTGCGTGCGAGATTTCTTCCTGCGACACGGCGCCCGTCTGCGCGACGGCCAGGCGGCGACGCAGGTCGTCCTGGGCCTTCGACAGGTCGGACTGGCGCAGCGCGACTTGCGCGCGGTACTGGTCGTCGTTGACGAACAGGCCGCGCACCTGGCGCACCGTCTGCGCAAGGTTCGCTTCCGCCTGCTGCAGCGCGACCTGGGAATCGGCCGGGTCGAGCACGACCAGCGGGTCGCCGGACTTGACCGTCTGCGTATCGTCCGCCTTCACGGCGATCACGGTGCCGGTGACCTGCGGCGTGATCTGCACGACGTTGCCGTTCACGTACGCATCGTCGGTGCCTTCATGGAAGCGGGCGACGAGGAAGTAGTACAGGCCGTATGCGATGGCCGCGATCACGATGACCGCGACGAGCAGCGTCATCATTCGTTTGCGCTTGCCGTTGTTCTGTGGCTGCGCGCTGGCGGCGTTTTGTTGGTCGCTCATGGCGATTTTCTCCGTCCGTTATTTCGAGTGTCTGCGTAGTGGTGGCGCCGGCTCAGTTGGCGGCCTGTTTGTTCGGCGTGGCGGCGTCGGGCGCGGCGAGCGGTGTGCCGGTTGCGTCGAACCCGCCGCCCAGTGCCTTGATCAGCGCGAGCTGCATGTCGCGGCGACGCATCTTCAGGTTGGTCACCGTCTGCTCCGATGCGAGGCGGTTGCTGTCCGCCGTCAGCACCTGCAGTTGCGGCGACAGGCCGGCCTTGTAGCGGATGACCGCGAGATCGTACGCGCGCGTCGATGCGTCGAGCGCGCGTTGGGCGTCGCCCATCTGGCGATCGACCGCGCGGATCGACGCGACCTGCGTCGCGACGTCGTTCAGCGCGCTGATCAGCGTCTGGTTGTAGTTCGCGACCGACAGGTCGAAGTCGGCGTAGCGGCCCTTGAGCTGGGCGCGCAGCGCGCCGGCATCGAAGATCGGCAGGTGGATCGCCGGGCCGAACTGCGCCTGGCGGCTCGCGAAGTTCAGGAATTTGCCCCAGCCGAACGCATCGAAGCCGAAACCGGCCGCGAGGTTCACGTCGGGGTAGAACTCGGCCTTTGCTTCCTTCACGTCGTGCATCGCGGCTTCGACCTGCCAGCGCGCGGCGACGATGTCGGGGCGGCGCGACACGAGATCGGCCGGCAGGTTGCCGGGCAGCGTGACGTCGCCGGTCGGGTTCATCACCGGCGCGGCGATCTGCAGCCCGCGATCCGGACCCTTGCCGAGCAGCGCGGCGAGCTGGTAGCGCACCGTCGTGATCTGGCCGTCGAGGTCCGACAGCGAAGCCTGCGTGGTCGCGATGTTGCCGCGCGCCGTCTGGCGTTCGACGTTGGTGTCGAGGCCGGCCGAGACGCGGCCGTCGGTGATCTTGCCCACCGTCTCACGGTTGGTGATCTCGCGCTGCGCGATGTCGCGCAGCGCATAGAGCTGCGCGAGCGAGTTGTAGGTGCGCGCGACCGACGACGCGAGCGTGATGCGCGCCTGCTGCATGTCGGCTTCGGCGGCCTTTTCCTGCGACACGGCCGTGTGCAGGCGTTCGCGGTTCTTGCCCCACAGGTCGAGTTCCCACGACGCGCTCGCGAGCGCATTGTTCTCGCTGTACCACTGGCCGCCGTACGGGGGCGGGAACAGCGCGTTCGACGAGTACAGCTCGCGCGTCCACGAATAGCTGGCTTCGGCCTTCGGCATCAGGTTCGATCGCGACGATTCGATGTACGACGATGCCTTCGCGATGCGCGCTTGCGCCTGGGCGATCGACGGATTGCCTTGCAGCGCTTCGTCGATCAGCTTCGGCAGTTGCGGATCGCCGAACTGGCTGGCCCAGTCGAGCGCCGGCCACTGGCCGCCCTGGGCCGGGAGGCTCTGCGCGGACTCGAATTGCGATGCGGGGGCGATCTGCTTGTCGCTCTTGATGCCGATGTAGTTTGCGCAGCCCGCCAGTGCGAATGCGGCGACCGCGGCGGCGACGGCGGCGCGGCACGACCCGCCGCGCACGGACAACGGGGAGGACTTCATCGCGCTGACCCCTGACTCGGAATGAATGATGGACACTGCAAGGATTTCCTTACAATAAACTGTCAAAAGTAATTGTTATGGCAACTATTACGTGAGGCTGCCGCCGGCCGTCTCGCAATAGTTGCTGAGAATGCGGCGCAGCATGCTCTTCAGGAACCCGACTTCTTCCGGCGTAAATCCGTCCAGCACCTGATCGAGCACGCTGCGGAAAATGGGCGGCAGCTGTTCGGCAAGCGCGCGGCCTTCATCGGTCAGTTCGAGGCGGACGACGCGCCGGTCCTCGATGCTGCGCACGCGGGACAGCAGGCCGCGTTTCTCGACCCGGTCGAGCAGGCGCGTGACCGCGCTCGCATCGATCCCGTATTCGCGCGCGAGCTCGGCGGCCGTCGAACACCTGCCGACCGCGATCATGAACAGCATGCTCGCCTGCGTGCCCGTGATGCCGAGCTCTTCCTGCGTGCGTTGCGTGACGAGGTTGGTCATCACCGACTTCACGCGCGACATCAGATAACCGACGCTGTCGTTCATCTGATACGAGGACAGCGACGAGACGGGTGGTTGGGTAGAGGAATCCGGCATAAAACCCTGAAGCTGCAATAGTTGACTAGGCAGCAGTATAGGCACAATTGCTTGCCGCGGCAAATGTTAATCGAACGGCAAAGGGCGCGCTGCGCGGTGCGAAAATCCCTCTCGGGGACAAGGTTTTGCGGTGTGCCGGGCGACGGCGCATTCGATCGCTTCGCCGGTTCACGGGCAGGGCTGGCGGGCCCGGTTTTGTCGCGTCGCGACGTGTCCGTCAGCTCTCGACATTCTCGCGTGCTATAATGTTAGGCTTTCCAAGCTGCAACAGCGCGCGCCCGTGAAAACGAGCGGGCGCGTTTGCGCGTTCAAACGATTTCCAGGTTTCTATGACCCGCGCCCTTCGCAATATCGCCATCATCGCTCACGTCGACCACGGCAAGACGACGCTCGTCGACCAACTGCTTCGCCAGTCCGGCACCTTCCGCGACAACCAGCAAGTCGCCGAGCGTGTGATGGACTCGAACGACATCGAAAAGGAGCGCGGGATCACGATTCTCGCGAAGAACTGCGCGGTCGAATACGAAGGCACGCACGTCAACATCGTCGACACCCCGGGCCACGCGGACTTCGGCGGTGAAGTCGAGCGCGTGCTGTCGATGGTCGACTCGGTGCTGCTGCTGGTCGACGCGGTCGAAGGCCCGATGCCGCAGACCCGCTTCGTCACGAAGAAGGCGCTTGCGCTCGGCCTGAAGCCGATCGTCGTCGTCAACAAGATCGACCGCCCGGGCGCGCGCATCGACTGGGTGATCAACCAGACCTTCGACCTGTTCGACAAGCTCGGCGCGACCGAGGAGCAGCTCGACTTCCCGATCGTCTACGCGTCGGGCCTGAACGGCTACGCGTCGCTCGACCCGGCCGCGCGCGAAGGCGACATGCGCCCGCTGTTCGAGGCGATCCTCGAGCACGTGCCGGTTCGCCCGGCCGATCCGGAAGCGCCGCTGCAGCTCCAGATCACGTCGCTCGACTATTCGACGTACGTCGGCCGGATCGGCGTCGGCCGCATCACGCGCGGCCGCATCAAGCCGGGTCAGCCGGTCGTGATGCGCTTCGGCCCGGAAGGCGACGTGCTGAACCGCAAGATCAACCAGGTGCTGTCGTTCAAGGGCCTTGAGCGCGTGCAGGTCGAATCGGCCGAAGCGGGCGACATCGTGCTGATCAACGGTATTGAAGACGTCGGCATCGGCGCGACGATCTGCGCGGTCGACACGCCGGAAGCGTTGCCGATGATCACCGTCGACGAACCGACGCTGACGATGAACTTCCTCGTCAACTCGTCGCCGCTCGCGGGCCGCGAAGGCAAGTTCGTGACGAGCCGCCAGATCCGCGACCGCCTGATGAAGGAGCTGAACCACAACGTCGCGCTGCGCGTGAAGGACACGGGCGACGAAACGGTGTTCGAAGTGTCGGGCCGCGGCGAGCTGCACCTGACCATTCTCGTCGAGAACATGCGCCGCGAAGGCTACGAGCTGGCCGTGTCGCGTCCGCGCGTCGTGATGCAGGAAATCGACGGCGTGCGTCACGAGCCGTACGAGCTGCTGACGGTCGACGTCGAGGACGAACACCAGGGCGGCGTGATGGAAGAACTCGGCCGCCGCAAGGGCGAAATGCTCGACATGGCGTCGGACGGCCGCGGCCGCACGCGTCTGGAATACAAGATCTCGGCACGTGGCCTGATCGGCTTCCAGAGCGAATTCCTGACGCTCACGCGCGGCACGGGCCTGATGAGCCACATCTTCGATTCGTACGCACCGGTCAAGGACGGCTCGGTCTTCGAGCGCCGCAACGGCGTGCTGATCTCGCAGGACGACGGCGCGGCCGTGGCCTACGCACTGTGGAAGCTGCAGGATCGCGGCCGCATGTTCGTGAAGCCGGGCGACGCGCTGTATGAGGGCATGATCATCGGCATCCACAGCCGCGACAACGACCTCGTCGTGAACCCGATCAAGGGCAAGCAGCTGACCAACGTGCGTGCGTCGGGTACCGACGAAGCCGTGCGTCTCGTGCCGCCGGTCCAGATGTCGCTCGAGTACGCGGTCGAATTCATCGACGACGACGAACTCGTGGAAGTGACGCCGCAGTCGATCCGCCTGCGCAAGCGCTTCCTGAAGGAGCACGAGCGTCGCCGCGCGAGCCGCGAAGGCGCGGTCGACTAAGCGTTCGACCGTTCGCTGCATCACGAAAAAGGCTGCCCGCGGGCAGCCTTTTTCGCATCTGCGCGACGCGCAACCGGATTACCTGCAAAACACTGTTCCCGCGGGTCGTGGCAATCCGGCAAAACCCCGTCGCGCGGTGCTTTCGGGCACATTTCGCCGTGAACTCCGGTATCGGTTCTGTGATATGCTGCGCGCACGCAAGTTTTAGGTCCTTCCAAGCAAGACTTGATTCGCAATCCGCTAAACGGTCAGGCCGTGTCGCGGAAGGTTGAGTAACCCGCTATTTCTCGAGAAGCTCGAAGAAAGGTGAGCGTAAAATGTCAGATGTAATGAAGCAGTTTCAGCTGAACTCCTATCTGTTCGGCGGCAATGCTTCGTACGTTGAAGAACTGTACGATGCATATCTCAACAATCCGGCGTCGGTGCCGGAGAATTGGCGAGAGTATTTCGACGCGCTGCAGAACGTGCCTGCAACGGACGGCTCGAATGCCAATGACGTCGCTCACTTCCCGATCGTCGAATCGTTCGCCGAGCGCGCGAAGGCCAATGCCTTCATCCCGCGCGAAAGCAGCACCAACCTGGCTGCCGCACGCAAGCAGGTTCACGTCCAGTCCCTCATCAGCGCGTATCGCTTCCTTGGCTCGCAATGGGCCAATCTGGATCCCCTGAAGCGCCGCGAACGTCCCGCCATTCCCGAGCTCGAACCCGCGTTCTACGACTTCTCCGAAGGCGATCTCGACCAGACGTACAGCGCAAGCAACCTGTATTTCGGTTTCGACCAGGCTTCGCTGCGCGATATCGTCAAGGGCCTGCGTGACACGTACTGCGGCACGATCGGCGCCGAATACATGTACATCAGCGATCCGGAACAGAAACGCTGGTGGCAGGAGCGCCTGGAGTCGACCCGCGCGACGCCGAACTTCTCGATCGACGAGAAGAAGCACATCCTGAATCGCCTGACGGCCGCCGAAGGCCTCGAGCGTTACCTGCACACCAAGTACGTCGGCCAGAAGCGCTTCTCGCTCGAAGGCGGCGAAAGCTTCATCGCGGCGATGGACGAAGTCGTCCAGCACGCGGGCAAGCGCGGCGTGCAGGAAATCATCATCGGCATGGCCCACCGCGGCCGCCTGAACGTGCTGGTCAACACGCTGGGCAAGATGCCGGCCGACCTGTTCGCCGAATTCGAAGGCAAGCACGTCGACGACCTGCCGGCCGGTGACGTGAAGTACCACAAGGGCTTCTCGTCGGACGTGTCGACGGAAGGCGGCCCGGTCCACCTGTCGCTCGCGTTCAACCCGTCGCACCTCGAAATCGTGAACCCGGTGGTCGAAGGTTCCGCGAAGGCGCGGATGGACCGCCGCGGCGACGAAGACGGCCTGCAGGTGCTGCCGGTGCAGATCCACGGCGACGCGGCCTTCGCGGGCCAGGGCGTCGTGATGGAAACGCTGAACCTCGCGCAGACGCGCGGCTACGGCACGCACGGCACGCTGCACATCGTCATCAACAACCAGATCGGCTTCACGACGTCCGACCCGCGCGATGCGCGCTCGACGCTGTACTGTACCGACGTCGTCAAGATGATCGAGGCGCCGGTGCTGCACGTGAACGGCGACGATCCGGAAGCCGTGATCCTCGCGACGCAGATCGCGATCGACTACCGGATGCAGTTCCACAAGGATGTCGTGATCGACATCGTCTGCTTCCGCAAGCTGGGTCACAACGAGCAGGACACGCCGGCGGTCACGCAGCCGCTGATGTACAAGAAGATCGCGCAGCACCCGGGCACCCGTGCGCTGTACGCCGAGAAGCTCGTGCAGCAGGGCGTGATCACCGCGGAAGACGCCGACAACTACGTGAAGGCGTACCGCAAGGCGATGGACGACGGTCACCACACGGTCGACCCGGTCCTGTCGAACTACAAGAGCAAGTACGCGGTCGACTGGGTGCCGTTCCTGAACCGCAAGTGGACCGATGCTGCCGATACGGCCGTGCCGCTCGCCGAACTGAAGCGCCTCGGCGAACGCATCACGACGGTCCCGGAAAACTTCAAGGTCCACCCGCTCGTCGAGCGCGTGATCAACGACCGCCGCAACATGGCGCGTGGCGACCAGCCGCTCGACTGGGGCATGGGCGAACACCTCGCATTCGCGTCGCTCGTCGCATCGGGCTACTCGGTGCGCCTGACGGGCCAGGACTCGGGCCGCGGCACGTTCACGCACCGTCACGCGGTGCTGCACGACCAGAATCGCGAGCGCTGGAACGACGGTACGTACGTGCCGCTGCAGAACATCGCCGAAGGTCAGGCGAAGTTCACGGTGATCGACTCGGTGCTGTCGGAAGAAGCGGTGCTGGGCTTCGAATACGGTTACTCGACCGCCGAGCCGAACACGCTCGTGCTGTGGGAAGCGCAGTTCGGCGACTTCGTCAACGGCGCGCAGGTCGTGATCGACCAGTTCATCTCGTCGGGCGAAGTGAAGTGGGGCCGCGTGTCGGGCCTCACGATGCTGCTGCCGCACGGCTATGAAGGGCAAGGTCCGGAACACTCGTCGACGCGTATCGAGCGTTTCCTGCAGCTGTGTGCCGATCACAACATGCAGGTCGTTCAGCCGACGACGCCGGCGCAGATTTTCCACCTGCTGCGCCGCCAGATGATCCGCCTGTTCCGCAAGCCGCTGATCGTCGCAACGCCGAAGTCGCTGCTGCGTCACAAGGAAGCCGTGTCGGACCTGTCGGAACTGGCGAAGGGTTCGTTCCAGCCGGTGCTGGGCGAAACCGACGGCGGCATCGACGCGAAGAAGGTCAAGCGCGTGCTGGTGTGCTCGGGCCGCGTGTATTACGACCTCGTCGCACATCGCCGCGAAGCGAAGGCGAACGACGTCGCGATCATCCGTATCGAGCAGCTGTATCCGTTCGCGCACAAGCAGTTCGAAGCCGAAATGAAGAAGTACGAGAACGCGACTGAAGTGGTCTGGGTGCAGGACGAGCCGCAGAACCAGGGCCCCTGGTTCTACGTCGAGCACCATCTGAAGGAAGGCATGAAGGAAGGGCAGAAGCTGGCATACAGCGGCCGTCCGGCTTCGGCCTCGCCGGCGGTTGGCTACTACGCGAAGCACTACGAGCAGCAGAAGGCCCTGATCGAAGGTGCTTTCGGCCGCCTGAAGAGCGCATCGATCGCGAAATAACCGACGGAAGCGAAACGGGAAGGCGCGCGGCGCTTTCCCGTCTCTTCCGGCCTGCCGGGCGCGTGGCGCGCCGCATCGGCCGAAGGAATCGCACGAACCTCGTCATACCCCAGATTAAGCATCCAGGAAAATCACATGGCTATCGTAGAAGTCAAAGTCCCCCAGCTTTCGGAGTCGGTTTCGGAAGCGACCATGCTGCAGTGGAAGAAGAAGCCGGGCGAAGCAGTCGCACAGGACGAAATCCTGATCGAACTCGAGACCGACAAGGTCGTGCTCGAAGTGCCGGCACCGGCAGCGGGCGTGCTCGCGCAAGTGCTGCAGAACGACGGTGACACGGTGGTTGCCGATCAAGTGATCGCGACGATCGACACCGAAGCGAAGGCAGGTGCCGCCGAAGCAGCGGCGGGCGCCGCCGAAGTCAAGCCGGCCGCCGCGCCTGCCGCGGCTGCACCGGCAGCCCAGCCGGCCGCCGCGACGGCATCGAGCTCGGCCGCCGCATCGCCGGCTGCATCGAAGCTGCTGGCCGAGAAGGGCCTGTCGGCGGGCGACGTCGCAGGTTCGGGCCGCGACGGCCGCGTCACGAAGGGCGACGCGCTGGCCGCAGGCAGCGCACCGAAGGCCGCTCCGGCCGCCGCACCGGCCAAGGCCGCTGCCGCGAAGCCGTCGCTGCCGGAAGTGAAGGTGCCGGCGTCGGCAACGACCTGGCTGAACGACCGTCCGGAGCAACGCGTGCCGATGTCGCGCCTGCGTGCGCGTATCGCCGAGCGCCTGCTCGAATCGCAGCAGACCAACGCGATCCTGACGACGTTCAACGAAGTCAACATGGCTCCGGTCATGGAGCTGCGCAACAAGTACAAGGACAAGTTCGAGAAGGAACATGGCGTGAAGCTCGGCTTCATGTCGTTCTTCGTGAAGGCGGCTGTTCACGCGCTGAAGAAGTTCCCGCTCGTGAACGCGTCGATCGACGGTAACGACATCGTCTACCACGGCTACTTCGACATCGGTATCGCCGTCGGCTCGCCGCGCGGCCTCGTGGTGCCGATCCTGCGCAACGCGGACCAGATGAGCCTCGCCGACATCGAAAAGAAGATCGCCGAATTCGGCCAGAAGGCGAAGGACGGCAAGCTGTCGATCGAGGAAATGACGGGCGGTACGTTCTCGATCTCGAACGGCGGCGTGTTCGGCTCGATGCTGTCGACGCCGATCATCAACCCGCCGCAGTCGGCCATCCTCGGCGTGCACGCGACGAAGGAGCGTCCGGTCGTCGAGAACGGCCAGATCGTGATCCGTCCGATCAACTACCTGGCGCTGTCGTACGACCACCGCATCATCGACGGTCGCGAAGCCGTGCTGTCGCTCGTCGCGATGAAGGATGCGCTGGAAGATCCGGCACGCCTGCTGCTCGACCTGTAAGCCGAGTCTCACTGCATCGACCCGCTCCGCGGGTTCGCGCACACGCGTGAACCCGCGGGCGTACAAGTAGAAAGGATTGTCATGTCCAAGGAATTTGACGTCGTCGTGATCGGCGCCGGCCCCGGCGGCTACATCGCCGCGATTCGCGCCGCGCAGCTCGGCAAGACCGTTGCCTGTATCGAGAAGTGGAAGAACCCGGCCGGCGCGCTGAAGCTCGGCGGCACCTGCCTGAACGTCGGCTGCATTCCGTCGAAGGCGCTGCTCGCCTCGTCGGAAGAGTTCGAGAACGCGTCGCATCACCTGGTCGACCACGGCATCACGGTCGACGGCGTGAAGATCGACGTCGCGAAGATGCTCGGCCGCAAGGATGCGATCGTCGAGAAAATGACGAGCGGGATCGAGTTCCTGTTCAAGAAGAACAAGATCACCTGGCTGAAGGGCCATGGCAAGTTCACCGGCAAGACCGACGCCGGCGTGCAGATCGAAGTGAGCGGCGAGGGTGAAACCGAAGTCGTCACCGCGAAGAACGTGATCATCGCGACGGGCTCGAAGGCGCGTCACCTGCCGGGCATCTCGGTCGACAACAAGATCGTGTCGGACAACGAAGGTGCGCTGACGTTCGACTCGGTGCCGAAGAAGCTCGCCGTGATCGGCGCAGGCGTGATCGGCCTCGAGCTCGGCTCGGTGTGGCGTCGCCTCGGTGCCGAAGTGACGGTGCTCGAAGCGCTGCCGGCATTCCTCGGCGCCGCCGACGAAGCGCTCGCGAAGGAAGCGGCCAAGCTGTTCAAGAAGCAAGGTCTCGACATCCATCTCGGCGTGAAGATCGGCGAAGTGAAGACGACCGCGAACGGCGTGTCGATCGCCTACACCGACAAGGACGGCAACGCGCAGACGCTCGACGCCGACCGCCTGATCGTGTCGGTCGGCCGTGTGCCGAACACCGACAACCTCGGCCTCGAGGCGATCGGCCTGAAGGCGAACGAGCGCGGCTTCATCGACGTGGACGACCACTGCCGTACGGCGGTGCCGAACGTGTACGCGATCGGCGACGTAGTGCGCGGCCCGATGCTCGCGCACAAGGCGGAAGACGAAGGCGTGCTGGTCGCGGAAGTGATCGACGGCCAGAAGCCGCACATCGACTACAACTGCGTTCCGTGGGTGATCTACACGTACCCGGAAATCGCGTGGGTCGGCAAGACGGAGCAGCAGCTGAAGGCGGAAGGCCGCGAGATCAAGTCGGGCAAGTTCCCGTTCTCGATCAACGGCCGCGCACTCGGCATGAACGCGCCGGACGGTTTCGTGAAGATGATCGCGGATGCGAAGACCGACGAGCTGCTCGGCGTGCACGTGATCGGCGCGAACGCGTCGGACCTGATCGCGGAAGCGGTGGTGGCGATGGAATTCAAGGCGGCGTCGGAAGACATCGCCCGCATCTGCCATCCGCACCCGTCGATGTCGGAAGTGATGCGCGAAGCGGCGCTCGCCGTCGACAAGCGCTCGCTGAACAGCTGAGCATGGTGTAGCGCCTGTCGGCCATCGGCCGGCGCAGCCGTCTCTTGACGAAGGCGGGCGGGGTTTCCCGCTCGCCTTCGTTCTTTCCGGTTTGCCCGATGAACGTCACCGAATACTACACGCGCGAACTGACCACGCGCGGCTATCAGTCCGATCCCGCCCAGCGCGCGGCCGTCGATCGCCTGCAGCGTTGCTTCGACGAGTGGGTCGAATACAAGGCGCGCCGCTCGAACGCGTTCAAGAAGCTGATCAATCACCCGGATCTCCCGCGCGGCGTCTACATGTGGGGCGGGGTGGGCCGCGGCAAGAGCTTCCTGATGGACAGCTTCTACGCCGTCGTGCCCGTGCAGCGCAAGACGCGCCTGCATTTCCACGAGTTCATGCGCGAAGTGCACCGCGAGCTCGAGGAACTGAAAGGGCAGGCCGATCCGCTCGACGAACTCGCGCGGCGCATCGCGAAGCGCTACCGGCTGATCTGCTTCGACGAATTCCACGTGTCGGACATCGCGGACGCGATGATCCTGTACCGTCTGCTCGACCGCCTGTTCAACAACGGCGTGCAGTTCGTGATGACGTCCAACTACGATCCCGACGACCTGTATCCGGACGGCCTGCATCGCGACCGCATGCTGCCGGCGATCGCGCTGATCAAGGACAAGCTCGACGTGCTGAACGTCGACGCGGGCGTCGACTATCGCCAGCGCACGCTCGCGCAGGTGAAGATGTATCACACGCCGCTCGGCGCGGACGCCGATCGCGAACTGCGTCATGCGTTCGGCAAGCTCGCGGCGGTACCCGACGAAAGCCCGATCCTGCATATCGAGAAGCGCGAGCTGAAGGCGCTGCGCAAGGCGGACGGCGTCGTCTGGTTCGACTTCGCGACGCTGTGCGGCGGCCCGCGATCACAGAACGACTATCTCGAGCTGGCGAGCCGCTTCCATGCGATCGTGTTGTCCGAGGTGCCGCAGATGTCGCCGCGGATGGCGTCGGAGGCGCGACGCTTCACGTGGCTCATCGACGTGCTGTACGACCACAAGGTCAAGCTGCTGATGTCGGCGGCGGTGCCGGCGGAGGCGTTGTACGTCGAAGGCCCGATGGCCAACGAATTCGCGCGCACGGTGTCGCGAATCGTCGAGATGCAGTCGAAGGAGTATCTCGAAACGCCGCGTCGTATCGTCGATACGTCGCTGACCTGATTGCGTCGTCCGGGTAATCGACGGGATTCAAACGTCAATTCCGGTCAAATTCGCGCAATCTCGGGGTATTTTCGGATTTGTCTTATATTCATCGTTGAGGTGAGCCGATATCGTTGTGTCATGGTTACCAAGGCTGGAGATGTCCATGACACCGTATCGCGATCTGACCGACCACGAGTGGCGCTGCGTTGCGCCGCTTCTGCCCGAAATGCAGCCGCGCACCGAGTTGCGCGGTCGTCCGTTAGCCAATACGCGCGCCGTCCTGAACGGCGTGCTTTGGGTGATCTACAGCGGCGCAACGTGGTCTGCCATACCGCGCCGTTACCCGTCGTATCAAACTTGCCATCGCCGCTTCAAGGTCTGGCACGAGACGGGCACGCTGTTGAACGTGATGCGTGAACTCTATGGCGATTCGGGCGTGAATCTGTGCAATGAATTGTCCGCACGGATGCGCAAGCACACGCAATCGAAGGCGGCGGAGGCGCGTAGCAATGCGGTACCCGCGTATCGCACACCGGGCGCCTACGCGCCCGACTCGCTGAAGCACGCGGCGTGATGCGGATCGGTTTCCGTCACGCCCGCACCCAAAGAAAATCGGCCTGACGACTTCGTCGCAGGCCGATTTTTCATTGCGCCGCGCGAGTCGGCAGCGTGCTGCGTTATTGCTGGCGAACCCAGGTCTGCGACCGGCCGAGCAGCGATACGCCGATGTAACCGCGCACCACGAGTTTCTGGCCGCCGTCTTCAAGCGTCATCTTGCACTTGTAGACCTTGCCGTTTTCCGGGTCGAGGATGTTGCCGCCGTCCCAGTGGTCGCCTTCCTTCTTCATCGCCTTGATGATCGTCATGCCCTTGATGAGCTGATCCTTGCGCTCGTCCGTGCAGGCGGTGCAGCGGCGATCGGGCGTATCGTTCGCGCCGAGGCCCTTGACGACCTTGCCCGTCAGCGCACCGTCGCCGTCTTCGGCGATCTGCACGAGTGCCTTCGGCTGATGGGTGTTGTCGTCGATCGTCTGCCACATGCCGATGGGGCTGTCGGCCTGTGCGAACGTGGGGGCTGCGCAGGCGAGCAGCGCACCGGCAACGGCGATTGCACGCAACGGGCGGGTCAGTTGAATCATTGTCATCCTCCTTGTTTTGCATGTCGTGTTCATTCGCCCGCACGACCGTCTGCATGGGGCGGGCATGTTGCGAGCTTCGCCAGAATACGTGAAACCGCGTGCCACGTTTGATAGAGGGGACTCTAATCGAAACAGCCCGCATGACGCGGGCTGTTTGGTGTCCGATCAGTTGAGCTGATACGAGAAGGCCGCGTTGATGCGCGGGCTGCGCGACGCGCTTTCGACGGGTGCGTCGCCGATCGGCTTCGCGACGTTCAGGTCGAGACTGTAGAAGCGGCTGTCCGTGAATCGCACGCCGATGCCGACCGACGACATGCGGCTCGGTGACGGCGTGCCCGAGTGCAGGTATACGCGCGCCATGTCGTACGCGACGTACGGCGTGATCGATTTCAGATATGTCCAGCCCGGCGTGAAGCCGCGATTGACCTCCAGCGACATCCCCCAGCCCGAGTCGCCCGACGTTTCGCCGGGCTGGTAGCCGAGCGCGTAGCGCGTCGAGCCGAACGAGATCTGTTCGGAGGTCGGTAGCGAGTCGGGACTGTATTGACCGGTCAGCGAAACCGACGTCCCGATTCGGAACGGCCATTCGTTGGTTTGCGTGACAGTCGCGCCGGTGCGGAGGAAGGTCAGCGAAGTCGGGCTGTCCACCGAGGTCGTCGTCGTGCCGACGGTGATGTCCTGCGACTTCGACGCGCCGAGAATGTTGAAACCCTTCGCGACGTTGACGCTCAGCTTCTGGACCTGCTTCGGCTGGACGCTCGTGTAGTCGAGCTGCATCTGCAGCACGCGGACCTGCGAGCGCGTATCGAGGCTCGCACCGTTGATCTGGTTCTGGTAGCGATCCTCGTTGTGCGATGCGTAGCCCGACACGGTGCCGAGCAGGCTGCGCTGATTATTCAACAAGATCGGATAGGATGCCGAAAGACCAAGCTTCTCGTTCTTGACCGTACGCTGCACGTACGACGGCAACCCCGGATTGTCGGTCGGCTTGCCGCGATACGTACTTGCATCGAGGCGCGTGATCAGGCCGCTGCTGCCGACGGGCACCGCGCCGCTGAACGCGAAGTAGGTCTGCTTGTCGCGTCCCGGCGGCGCGAGCGCCGAGATGCTCAGCTGCTCGCCGAATCGCGTGAGGCCGTTTTCGGTCGCGGTGATCAGGCCCTGGACGCCCGGGTGGTTGAAGTCGATGCCGGTGCTGACGTTGAACGGCTTGCGGTCGACCGCGAGTTCGAGCGTCGTGGCGCCGTCGGTGGTTTGCGGCGGCGGGACGTTCGCCTTCACCGTGAGGCCGGGCAGCAGGCCGAACGTGTTGACGTAGCGCTCGAACGTCGCGCGGCGCAGCGGGCGATCGTCGGTGATGTGCGCGGCGATCGCGCGGATCTTCGGTTCCATCGCACCGGGCTTGCCGGTGACCTTGACGTCCGACACGTAGCCTTCGACCACCGTGATGCGCACGACGCCGTTCTCGAACGTCTGCGCGGGAACGAACGCGAACGACAGCGCGTAGCCGCGCTCCTGGTACAGCTTCGTCACGCCGTTCGCGGTTTCGATCAGGTCGCCGATCGTGATGTCCTTGCCGACGAGGGGCGTGAAGCGACGCGAGATTTCCTCGAACGGCACCGACTTCACGCCTTCGACCTGAAACGTCGACGGCGTCAGGTGGCGCGACAGCAGCTCCTGCAGTTGCGGCGCTTGCGGTGCGACCTGCACGGTAACGTTCGGGCCGGTCTTCGGTGCGTTGATCTGCGGAAGGGAGTCGAGCGGGTTACCGCCGACGCGCGATTGTGCATGTGCCGTGCTTGCCGCCGCGACGGCGAGCAGCATCATCCATCTGTCGAGTCTGGATTTCATTGTTCTTCCTCGTAGGCCTTGCTTTTCGTCTTCTTTGTAATGCCGGCGCGCGACACCAGGGTGTCGCGCGCCGCGTGCCGCCATGCCGGTTGTGTATGTACGGCCGCGCCATTCGCTCCGGCTGCGATGGTGCGACCGTCGTCCTTACTTGCCAACGCTACCCAGCGTGCCCAGCAACCCCGTTACCGGTGCCAGCAGGCCCGTCGAACCGCTGCCCGACGATGCCGTACCCGTGACACTGCCGACCAGCGACGTGACCGGCGCGAGCGGGCTCGCACCACCGGATCCTGCTGCACCGCCCACTGCTCCGGTGACAGTATTCAGCAAACCGGTGACGGGCGCGAGAGGGTTTGCACTGCCTGCGCCGCCCGTTGCGCCACCGAGCGTGCCCGTGACCGTCGACACGAGATTCGTGACGGGGGCGAGCGGGCCGCCGCTGCCGCCTGCCGCGCCGCCCAGTGCGCCGGTGACCGTCGACACGAGGCCCGTGACAGGTGCGAGCGGGCCGCTGCCCGAGCCGCCGGTTGCGCCGCCGAGTGCGCCCGTGAGCGAGCCCAGCGGCGTCGAGCCGAGACCGGACAGCAGGCCGCCGAGCGGGTTCGTCGAGCCGGAACCCGACGACGTGCCGTTCTGGACGGTCGCCGTCGAGCCGCCGACGAGGCTCGTGATCAGGCCGGGGATCGGTGCGGCGCCGTTCGGGCCGTTCGGGTTGACGAGGCCGCCCGTGTTGGTCACCGTGTTGCCGACCGCGGTCACGAGCTGACCGACATCGCCGACGAGCGGCTGGCTCGACGTGCCGCCGACTTGCTTGCCCGCCGAGCTGATCGCGCCGCCGATCTGGCCGAGCAGGCCGGAGACGGGTTGGCCGAGGCCGGTCGTCGTGCCGACCTGTTGCGTGACCTGGCCGGCCGTGATCACGAGCGGCGTGATCGCCGAGCTGATCGGTTGCGTGACCTGCTGGACGGCGCCCGACGACAGCGTCGAGCCGATCGTCGTGCCGGCGGCCGTCAGGCCGTTGGCGACCGTGTCGAGCACGGTGCCGACCGGCGTCGTGACGGGGGCGAGCGGCGCGAGCGGACCCGTGCCGAGCGCCTTGACCGTCGAGCTCAGGCCGGACACCGTGTTGCTCGTCGCGCCGACGACATTGCCGAGGCCGGCAACCGTCGTGCCGACCGGATCCTTCGTCGAGCCGATCTGTCCCAGCCCGTTGCTCACGGCATCGGCGGCCGCACCGATGATCGTGCCGGTGCTGGACAGCGTGCTGCCGACACCCTTCGTCACGCCGTCGCCGAGGCCCGGCAGGCTGATGTTGCCGACCGTGCTGCCGAGGTCGCTGGCCGTCTGGCCGACCGTGCTGACGACACCCTTGGTGCCGGTGGACGAGCCACTGGTGCCGCTGGTGCCGGACGTGCCGCTCGTGCTCGGATTGTTGTTGTTATTGCTGCTGCTCGGCGGCGAGCTGACGCCGCCGCCGCCGCACGCGGCCAGCAGGCAGGCCGCGGCGAAGGCGGTGAGGGGCGCACGCCACTGGCGCAGGGCGGCCGTCGTGATGGAACGTTGCTGGGACATGATGGACTCCTCGCTGTCTTTTCGATGAATGGATGTCGGATTACTTGCCGTGCGTGCCGCCGAGCAGGCCGCCGATCAGCGACGTGACAGGCGCGAGCGGGTTCGACGACGAGCCCGAGTTCGTGACCGCACCCGTGCCGCCGCTCAGTGCCGGTACGCCGACCGAGCTGGTGACCGTCGAGACGGCATTCGTCACCGGGGCGAGCGGGCTGCTGCCGCCTGCGCTGCCCGCCACGCCGCCAAGCGCACCCGTGACTGCACCGAGGAGACCCGTGACCGGGGCGAGCGGACCGCCGCTCGTTCCGCCCGTTGCACCGCCGAGCGCACCCGTGACCGTCGAGACGAGACCGGTAACCGGTGCGAGCGGGCCGCTGCCGCCGCCTGCTGCGCCACCGAGTGCGCCGGTGACCGTCGAGACGAGGCCGGTGACCGGTGCAAGCAGGCCGCTGCCGCCGCCTGCTGCGCCACCGAGTGCGCCGGTGACCGTGGAGACGAGGCCGGTGACCGGTGCGAGCGGGCCGCTGCCGCCACCCGTTGCGCCGCCGAGTGCGCCGGTGACCGTGGAGACGAGGCCGGTGACCGGTGCGAGCGGGCCGCTGCCGCCACCCGTTGCGCCGCCGAGTGCGCCGGTAACCGTGGAGACGAGGCCCGTGAGCGGGGCGAGCGGGTTGGTCACGCCGCCGGTGCCGCCCGTGAGCAGGCCGCCGACGGCCTTCACGGTATTGCCCGTCGCCGAGACGGTGTTGCCGAGGCCCGTCGTGACCGGGTTGCCGCCCGTCGACGCGAGCAGTGCGCCGGCCTGGTTCAGCCCGTTGCCGATCGTGCCGAGCAGCGTGTTGACCGGTGCGCCGAGGCCGGTGGCCGTGCCGATCGTCTGGGTCGTCTGGCCGACCATCGTCGTGATCGGCGTGATGGCCGAGCTGACCGTCTGCGTGACTTGCTGGATCGGGCCGGTCGACAGCGCATTGGTGAGGGTCGTGCCGCCGTTCGATACGGCGCCGCCGAGCGTCGACACGAGGCCGCCGACGGCACCCGTGACCGGTGCGAGCGGCGACAGCGGGCCGCTGCCGAGGCTCGTGACCAGTTTGCCGGTGTCCGTGACTGCGCCGCCGAGCTGGTTGACCACGCCCCCCGTGCTGGCGAGCGTGGTGCCGAGCGGATCCTTCGTTGCGCCGAGCTGGCCGAGACCGTTGCCGAGGCCGTTGCCGAGTGCGGTCACCGCGCCGCCGACGCTTTGCACGATGCCGCCTGCGGCTTGCGTGGTGGCCGGGTTGACGCCCGGCAGCGACTGGCTGCCGATGACCGAGCCGAGACCGGAGACGGTACTGCCGACACCCGTGACGATATTGCTGCTGCTTGCGAGGACCTGTCCCACCGCGTTCGACGACACACCCGACGTGCCCGACGTCCCGCTCGTGCCCGAGGTTCCGCTGGTACCGGAGGTGCCGCTCGTGCCCGAGGTTCCGCTGGTACCGGAGGTACCGCTCGTGCCCGAGGTGCCGCTGGTGCCGGAGGTACCGCTCGTGCCCGAGGTGCCGCTCGTGCCGGAGCTGCCGCCACCCGACGTCGAGATCGTGTCACCGCCGCCCGAGCTCGAGCCGCCGCCGAGCCCCTGGCTGATCGAACCGGAACCGCCGCACGCGGAGAGGGAAAGCATGGCTGCAACGGTGGCCGCGATCAGAGTCGTCCGGAACACGCCATGAGGGATAACCTTGATGTCCATTTCTTCCTCGCATTAAAAATGTGTTGTGAACTGCGTTGTGTTGAGTGGTGCGAGGACTACTCTGCAACTGTCGTGCCATTTCGATGCCCGGCAGGTCGACAACCGGTTTTAAACGACGCAATTCCTTGTCGGGAAAGGAAGTCGAGGAGATTGAAAGATTGTTGAATCTGTTTAAGTGCAGATGAATGAGAACGGTTTCGGCCGTTTCGTAACGTAACGTCACAACATTGGCGTTACGCGTGCGGCGTAACGTGGGTGGCGAGCGGGCTTGATGGACGAGGCAATTGTTTTACTGGTGGATTAGGCGTGCACATCTAACCTATCGTAAATCCTATGTGTAAGTCGTACCGAAACGCCGTACAAATACGCTGTGCTCCTGAAGATTTTTTCCGACAGAGTCGTTAAAAGAGGTTGGAACTTAAATAGGATCGGATATAGAATCCGGAGCAGATGTAAGCAAATGTACGGTTCGGTACACAACGTTCGAGGAGGGTCACTATCGCGAATGTTAACTTGCATCAAATTGTGAGCAATGCCCTTCGGGGCGACCTATAAAGAAAGCGCACCCGGTTGTCGTTGCAGCAGATGTGGCGAACGAGCGGGGCAAGGGCCGGATATGCGGGGACGTATACGTATAAAAGGCCAGAAAACGTAAATACAGGCACGAGGAATAAAATGAAAGCAATCATCAAGCGTTTCCTTTCGGAAGAAAACGGGGTTACCGCAGTCGAGTATGGACTCATTGCCGGACTTATCGCAGTCGCTCTCGTCAGTGCCATGTCCACGCTGACGGGTGGCATCTCGGGGGCGTTCAGCTACATCGCGAGCAAGTTGCCGGCGGCATAACGAACGAGCTTTCGCTCAATTCCCTGCTGATAGGGGCGCGGATTGCTTCGGCAATCCGCGTAGGTAAGTTTTGCCGCTCGGGGCGTAAATGATCCTGCTAACTGGCGTCGGGGTTTTCCTCGCGTGGGCGGTACTCGTCGCGCTCGAGGATATTCGTCACAGGCGTATACCGAATTCACTGGTGATCGGTGGGTTCGTGGCTGCATTTGTGCTCTCCGGACACAACCCGTTCGGCATATCGGTAAATCAGGCGCTCGTCGGCGTACTGATTGGCCTCATCAGTCTTTTCCCATTTTTCGTGCTGCGCGTAATGGGTGCTGCGGATGTCAAGGTATTCGCGGTACTGGGCGCGTGGTGTGGTGCCCATGCGCTGTTGTGGCTTTGGATCGTGGCGAGCCTGCTCGCGTTTGCCCATGCCGGCACGCTGATCGTTGCCACCCGTACGCCGGTGTCTGCGCTGTGGCAGCGACGTGCTCCGACGATGGAGATTGCCGGTTTCCGCGCGTCGCCGTATGCCGCCTTTCTCGTGATTCCGGCGGCGTTGTGGTGCGTGTACCGGATCGCGACCGGGGGAATTCAATGACGTTCTCTCGTCTCGCATCAGGAATCCGGCGTCGCGAGCGTGGCGCGACGGCTATTGAATTTGCGTTGATGCTGCCGGTGTTCTTTCTGATCCTGTACGCGATCATCACGTACGGAATGATCTTCGCCGCGCAGCAAAACCTGACGCTTGCGGCAACCGAGGGCGCTCGCGCCGCGCTGAATTATCAGCAGGTTGGGGCGGCTGCGTCGGTGCCGGCGGCGCAGCAAGCCGCGCTTGCGGCGCGGGCGCAGGCCGCCTGCACGGCCGCAACGAACCTCACTACGTGGCTGAAAGGGGCGACATGCACGCCGACGCAGCAAGGTAGCTGTTCATACGACACGACGATGCTGTGCGTGCAGATTACGCTGACCTATCCGTATTCGCAAAACCCGCTGGTCCCGCCGTTTCCGCTGCTCGGCTCGTTGTTGCCGGTGCCGTCGGCGCTCGTCGGAACCGCGATGGTGCAGATCAGCCCGGTCAACATCTTATAGATGGAAGCGATGGTGCCGGGTCGAGAACGCCTGGCCGGCAACGTCGCACGAAGAATTCAATCGTGAGTAGCGGGGAAGCATAACAACACCATGGCCAACAACCTGACGAAGATCATTGCGGGCTTGCTGATCGCGATCGCGGTCCTGCTCGGCGTCTATGCGTGGATGCTCGGCCGCAAGCCGGCCGACGTCGCGCCGGTTGCCGCGACGGTGGCGACGCAAAGCGTGCCCGTCGTTGTGGCGACCCGGCCATTGCAGGCCGGCCAGCCGATTCCGGCCGATGCGTTGAAGATTCAACAGTCGACGGCCGCGCCAAAGGGTGCGTTTGCCGATCCGCTGCAACTGGTTGGCCGCATTCCCGCTGCCGACATTCCCGCGCAGGCGGCCGTCGTTGCAAGCGCACTGTCCTCCGGCCTTGCCGAGCAGATCGCACCGGGAGAACGCGCCGTCGCGATCAAGGTCGACGAGACCAACGCGGTTGGCAACCGAGTGCGGCCCGGCAACTATGTCGACGTGTTCCTGAACCTGAAACGCGATGGGACTGGCGTGGCGATTGGCGGGACGTCGACGGCCGAGATCGTGAATACTCAGGCTCGATTGCTGATGTCGAAGGTCCGCGTGCTGTCGTTTGGCGATGCCACAACCGAGCGGGACAGCTCAAACGGTTCCGTGGTCGGGATACGGACCGCGGTGCTGGCAGTGCCGACCGCGCAGGTGGATGCGCTGACGCTTGCCGAACAGAGCGGCCGGATCGTCCTCGCGCTTCGCAGCCCGCGCGACGACGATGTCGCGACGCAGACCGTCGCGGTCCGTGTGGGTGACGACAAGAGTCCGTCAGCGCTCGCCGCAGCCGGCGTGATGCTGGGTGAGTTGTCGAAGAGCGCGACGGCGCCGGCCCCGCGTGCGGTGGTGCGGGCAGCCACGCGGCATGCGGGCGGTGGCAGCATCGAAGTGATTCGGGGTGGGCGGGCCGAGACGGTCGCCTATTGAGCGGGACGAAGACGACAACCAGAGAAGGGGGGCGGATCGATGCCTCCAAAACAATGAAAAAGAAACTGATTGGATTGGCTATTGCATTGAGCGCGCTGGCAATGCCGCCGCTGTCGGACGCGGCCGACACGAGCGGGACGATCAGCCTTGCGGTCGGCGCACAACGGCAGCTTGCAATGGGGCACACGCTGCAGCGGGTTGCGATTGGTGATCCGTCGGTCGCCGATGTGCTTGTCGTGAAGGGTGGGCGCGGCGGCGTGTTGCTCGTCGCGAAGAATGCCGGGTCGACGAATGTGATGATCTGGGAGCGTGGCCGTGACGAACCGACCGTCTACAACGTGAATGTCACGAGTGGTGCCGCGCGTGCACTGCTTGACGGTGCATCGCCGAGCGTGAATACGTATGGCGGCACGACGGTGATCGGCGGCGCGTCCGGGACCCTCGACGGGCATCAGCGGGCGGTTCATGCAGCGAAGACAGTCAGCGGCAAGGACGGGACGACGCTTGATGCGTCGACGATTTCCGGCAAGAACGTCGTGCAGGTTGACGTGCGTGTCGTTGAATTCAGCCGTTCGGTGCTGAAGCAGGCGGGTCTCAACTTCTTCAAGCAGAGCAACGGTTTTTCGTTCGGTGCATTCGCGCCGACGGGGCTGACGTCGATTACCGGTACGCCGGGCGGCTCGCTTACATACAATACGAACGTGCCGATTTCTTCTGCGTTCAACCTCGTCGTCAACTCGGTGTCGCATGGGCTGTTCGCGGATCTGTCGATTCTTGAGGCGAACAATCTTGCCCGCGTGCTTGCCCAGCCTACGCTTGTCGCGTTGTCCGGCCAGAGTGCGAACTTCCTCGCGGGCGGAGAAATTCCGGTGCCGGTGCCGCAATCGCTCGGCACGATTTCCATCGAGTGGAAACCTTATGGTGTTGGGCTCACTGTCACGCCGACCGTGCTGAACCCGCGGCGGATCGCGCTGAAGGTCGCACCCGAGTCGAGCCAGCTCGACTTCGTGCATTCGATCACGATCAACGGAATCCAGGTGCCCGCGCTGACAACGCGACGTGCGGACACAACCGTCGAACTTGGCGATGGCGAAAGCTTCGTCATCGGCGGCTTGGTCGACCGGGAGACGACGTCCAACGTCAACAAGGTGCCGTTCCTGGGTGATCTGCCCATCATCGGCGCGTTTTTCAAGAATCTGAGTTACCAGCAGAACGACAAGGAACTCGTGATCATCGTTACGCCGCACCTCGTCGCACCGATTGCGCAAGGCGCATCGCTGCCGGCGACGCCGGGCGAACTGTCCGAGCAGCGCGATGCTCCCGTGTGGCGTTCTTATCTGGGCGGCATGGCGTCGCCAGACGCAGGACCGGGGTTCTCGAAATGAGCGCGCCGAGTCGTTACGGGGCAGCGCAGGCCGTCGCGCGCGACGCGATGCCTTGCTTCATTGGGAGTATCCAAGATGAATGCGAGAACCTATTCTTTGGCTGAGCCCGCCGTCACCGACCACTTCGTGTGCGCATCCTCGCTTGTGGAGCATGTGCATTGGCTGTCGCAGTCGCTGGTCTCGGCCGGCGCCGTCGAGGGCGCGCCGCTCGATGGTGCAGCATTGTCGCAGCGCATCGGCGTGTTGAATCCTGCGCTGGTGTTCATCGATTTTTCGGGTGATTGCGCGGCGGCGAGTACGGTTGTCGCCGCGGTACGCGTATCACATCCAGGGGTGCCGGTCGTCGCGCTGGGTTCGCTCGCGCAACCGGAGGGAGCACTCGCCGCGCTGCGCGCGGGCGTGCGCGATTTTGTCGATTTTTCCGCGCCGGCTGACGAGGCGCTGCGGATCACGCGAGTGTTGCTCGACAACGTCGGTGAGCCGGCGAATCGGCACGGGAAGGTCACCGCGTTGCTCGGCGCTCGCGTCGGGATGGGCGTGAGCACGCTGGCCGCGAACCTGTCGGTGTTGATGCAGCGGCGGCCTGCCGATCCCGCACTGACGGCGGCGCTCCTTGATCTCGGATTGCCGGCTGGCGACGGTGCATTGTTCCTGAATACGCGCTGCGAATTCCATTTCGTCGAAGCCGTACGCAACCTGCGTCGAATCGACCGCACGTTCGTGACGACTGCGCTCGCGCGCCATTCGAGTGGTGTTGCACTGACGACGCTCCCGCCGAACCTCGCCGATCTGCGCGAGGTTGCAACGGCGTCGTGCTCGGCATTGCTCAATCGGCTGCGGGCGTTCTTCGATCACCAGATTGTCGATCTCGGCGGGTTCCCGAATCGCGAATTCATCGCGCAGGTCGTGAATCTTGCGGACGAAGCATGGCTCGTGTGCGATCAGGGCGTGGCGTCGGTCGTTTCGGCGGTGGAGATGCTGGACGGGCTGCGCGACGCGGGGGCCGCGACCGAACGGATTCGGCTCGTCGTCAACCAGTTCGACGCAGATCTCGGGCTGATGCCTGCACAGATCGCCGAACGGCTGGAGTTGTCGCTGGTCGCGACGTTACCGTCACGGCGGGTGTCCATCGGGCATGCGGCGAACCAGGGCAAGCTGATTGCGGAAGTCACGGAACGCGATCCGTATGTACGTGCGCTCGGACCGTTGGTCGAGCGCCTCGCGGGTGCGCCGGCGCCGGGAGCGGCACAGCGTGCGGCCGGCGGTCTCTCGGCGCTCAGGCGAATCATTCAATCCTCAACGAAGCGGTCGTAAGTGATGGCACACGACATTCAATTTGCCGACGGCGCAGCGCCGTTCTCGCAAACGCAACAGTTCCACGACATCAAGAATGCCGCTCACGAACATCTGCTCACGCGGATTGAGGAACTGGGCGCCGAATTCGGCCGCTGGTCGCGACAGGCGATCAACCAGTTCGTCGATCTCGAGATCGACAGCTTCGTGCGGCTACGGCGGATCCCGCTCAACGAGAGTGAGGTGCGTGCCGTTGCCGAGGCGCTGACGAAGGAGCTCGCCGGTTTCGGGCCGATCGAAGACCTGCTGGCGGATCCGCACGTCGAAGACATCCTGATCAACGGCTACAACGACATCTACGTGTCACGGCACGGGATCCTGTCGAAGCTGCCGATCCGCTTTACCGACAACGCCCATCTGCTGAGGATCGTGCGACGGATTCTCGCTCCGGTTGGCCGGCGACTCGACGAATCGAATCCGATGGTCGATGCGCGGCTGCCCGACGGCGGCCGTGTCAACGTCGTGATCGAACCGCTGTCGATCGACGGTCCGGTCGTGTCGATCCGTAAGTTCCGCAAGGACCCGCTGAAGCCCGAGGATCTGCTTGGCAACGGCACCTACAACGAAGAAATTGGCCGGTTGCTCGAGGCCGCGGTCGAGGCGCGCTGCAACGTCCTCGTGTCGGGCGGCACCAGTTCGGGCAAGACGTCGCTGCTGAACGCGCTCGCGTTCCATATTCCCATGGCCGAACGCGTCGTGACGATCGAGGATACGGCCGAATTGTCGTTGAATCACCCGCACGTCGTGCGGCTCGAGAGCCGTCCAGGCGGGTTTGACGGCAGCGGCGTCGTGACGATTCGCGACCTGTTGCGAAACACGTTGCGGATGCGGCCGGACCGAATCATCGTCGGCGAAGTGCGCGGCGGCGAAGTGCTCGAAATGCTGCAGGCGATGAATACAGGTCACGACGGATCGATGGGCACCGTGCACGCGAGTTCGCCGCGTGAGTGCCTGTACCGGCTCGAGATGCTTGCCGGTTTCGCCGGTTTTCAGGGTACCGAAGCAAGTCTGCGCCGGCAGATTGCCAATGCGATCGATTTCATCGTACAGATTGGCCGGCTGTCCAACGGTCGTCGGCGCATCCTGTCGATCACCGAAGTCACCGGCATGTCGGACAACATCGTATCGACGCAGGAACTGTATCGCTACGAGGCGCGCGTTACGCCTGAGGGCGACGAGATCGATCATTGGGAGTCGCTCGGCATTCATCCGCATTCGCCGAAGCTTGCACGTTTCCGTAACACGCTGGTGTCGAGCGGCGGCGGGTTCGGCGGCAATTTCGGGCGTGGCGGAGGTTTCAATGTCTAGCGCCACCTTGCTCGCGCTGATGTTCGCGCTGATCTGTGCGGCGGCCGGGTTGCTGCTGTGGCGCGGAAGCCAGGTGCGGGAAGGGCGCGCGCATACGCAACGATTCTTCGACAGCCGGGTGGGCCAGGGCGCACGCACCGAACTGCCGGCCGGCGACGCACGCACCATGCGTACCGCGGCGGCCGGTATGGTGAACGCGCAGGCGTCGGAACAGGGTTTGGCGCGCTGGCGCTCGTTGGTGTTCGACGCGTGGACCGTGCTGTCCGACCGCGCAGGCCTCGATGAAGTGCGCGCCGGCCTTGTGCTGGGGCTCGCGATCATTGCGCTGCTCGCGCTATGGGCCGGCATGGCCGGCGGGATGCTCGCGGCCGCAGCTGCGCTTATTGCGGGCGGGGTGCTTGTCGTCCTGTGGATTACATCGCGTATCAGCCGGCGCCGCCTGAAGATCGTCCGCCAGTTGCCGTCGTTCCTCGACGGGATCGTTCGGCTCGTGACTCTCGGGAACAGCGTACCGGCGGCTTTCCAGTCAGCGCTTCAGACGGCCGAGATGCCGTTGCGCCGTTGCCTCGACGACGTGTCGCAGATGCTGCGCTCTGGCGTCGAGATCGATCGTGCGATGCTGCACATTGCACACACGTACCGGATTCGCGAATTCGAACTGGTCGGTGCTGTGCTGCGTCTGTCGGTTCGCTATGGCGGCCGGGCAGACGTGATGCTCGATCGGATGTCGACGTTCATGCGCGATCTCGAGCAGGCCGAACGCGAGCTGTCCGCGATGTCGGCCGAGACCAGGCTGTCTGCATGGGTGCTGGCGCTGTTGCCGATCGCAGTCGGTAGCTTCGTCATCTCCACGAGCCCGCGCTACTTCACGGCGATGTGGAATGACGACTCCGGGCGCCAACTGATTTATCTGGCGTTTGCGCTGCAGGCGATAGGTGGTTTCTGGCTGTATCGGCTTGCGCGGCTGAGGTGAATCGATGGATGCAAACCGTTTAGGCGCACTGGCGCTGGTGCTCGGATCGGTCGGCGTGTTGCTGCTTGCCGCGCTCGCGATCGTTCGCGTCGTACTCGTGCAGCGTGCCGAGCGTGCGCTGGTGAATGCGCTTGACCGACGGACTGCGGCAATCGAAGCGGCCGCAGCGCGAGCCGGTTCCGCCGAGCCTGCGCGCGATGCGGCAGCACCTGGTGCAGCGCGCGGGCGTTTCGCGGGGCTGCGCGAACGCTTCGAAGACGTCGGGATGCGGTGGCTCGAAACCGGCTTCAGCCGATATCTGATCGCCGACGAGGATCGCCAATTGCTGGATCAGTGCGGTTTTGTCGACGTTCGTGCGAGAGCGCTGTTTGTCAGTGCGCGCATCGTTGGCGCCATCCTGCTGCCGGCGCTCGCCATGTTGGTACTGGTCAGCCGCGGACATGAGGCGCGCTGGCCGCTCTGGATCTCCTTCGCGCTCGTGACCGGCTACATGTTGCCGAAAATTTACGTGCGTCGGCGTGCCACTGCACGCCGACAGAGCATTGCGGCTGAATTGCCGCTGCTTGTCGACATGCTGAGGCTGCTACAGGGTGTCGGTCTGTCGCTCGACCAGAGCATTCAGGTTGTCACGCACGATTTTCAGACCATGCTGCCCGTATTGTCGTGGGAGCTCGGCGTTGCGCAACGGCAGTTCGCGGCCGGACGCACGCGCGAACAATCGCTGCAACGTCTCACGAACAGCTTCGACAACGAGGATCTGCGTGCGATCGTGCGATTGCTGATTCAGGTGGACAAGCACGGCGGCGCGGTGCAGGAGCCGCTGAAGCAGTTTGGCGACCGACTGCGCGAAGGGCGTCGTGCGACGCTGCGGGAGCAGATCGGCCGCCTGACGGTGAAGATGACTGGCGTCATGATTGTCACACTGTTGCCGGCGCTGTTGATCGTTACCGCGGGGCCCGGGATCATGACCGTGCTGTCCGCGCTTGCCGCGTTTCAGCACTGACGCGGCATGAGGGGAAGGAGCGACACAAGATGAATCGATTTGGTTGGATCCGCACGATCGCAGGGGCGACGGCGGTCGGGTTGCTCGCCGGCGGGTGCTCGTTGTTCAAGGAGTCCGGATACGGGATCGGTGCGCAGGCCGAGCGCGGCGCGCTGATGCAGGCGGCTGCCGACAAGAGTGCACCACCCGATACGCCAGGCATGTACCTGGGCTTGATCGAGCGGATGCAGGGGCAGGGATTGTATTTTGCGTCACTGGCCCACATCGATCAGTACGAGAAGCAATATGGTGCATCGCCGGACACGATCCTGCTGCGTGCCGACGCATTGCGCGCGACCGGTCAGTACGACGCCGGCGTGGCCGCCTATACGAAGTTGCTGACGTCACCGCTCGCCGCGCGCGGCTACCGCGGGCTGGGTCTGACCGCCGGCGCCCGTGGCGATTTTGCGCTTGCCGCGCAGCAACTCGAACAGGCGACGGTGCTTGCGCCGACCGATGCGGCGACGCTGTCCGACCTCGCATATTCGAAAATGCGCGAAGGCGACCTGGCAGGCGCACGCGTGCCGCTGCTGAAGGCAGCCGAACTCGAGCAGAAGAACCCGAAAATCCTCAGCAACTTTGTGCTTTATCTGCTCGCGAGCGGTCATGCGAAGGACGCGCGGCGGCTGATGGATCAGCAGAAGCTTTCGCCCGCGGTGCGCGGCCAGATTCGCGACGACGAGATGAAGGTCGAGGCCGCGATGCGCGCGAAACAACGCGCAGTCGCACACGTGCCAGGCAATGTGCCCGTGCCGTCGGTTGCGAGCAGCGACAACTTCGATCTTGCGGTGCCGCTGCTGCAGCGTTTCGCGCGATAACGACGATATTCACGGAGGCCATCATGTTTCACCTTTCCTCAATCCGCGTGCAAGCAGTGTGCATCGCGTTCGCGTGCACGCTTGGCGCGGGCATCGCGCATGCGCAAGGCGACACGCCGGCGTCCGAAATCGGTCATGCTACGAACGCTCTGCTCGACCTGCAGCGTTCGAATCGCGCGGCCGTCACGCCGCAACCGATCGACGGCGCGGCTGGGACGTATGCCTATCAGCGCTATATCGACTCGTTCAAGACGACGATTCCGCAGTGGTTCGGCACGATGTCGGCGTCGGGCGGCGGCAATAGCGGTGGCAGCGGTGGACTGTCCGGTGGCGACCTCGCGCGTTGACGGAGCAAAACGGTGAATACCCGGCACGATGGCGGCGCTATCCGCCGCGCGGCACGTCAGCGCGGCGCGTTCTCGGTGATGGCGATCATCGCGACGCTGATCGCCATCACGACGCTCGGCGCCATTGGCGTCGGTAATCTCTTTTATCAGCGTCGGGACGTGCAGCGGATTGCCGACATGGCCGCGCTCGCGGCCGTGCAGCGGATGGATGACGCGTGTTCGCAGCCGACGGCCACCGCGACCAGCAATGCGCAGTCGAACGGGCTCAATGCATCGAACGGCGATACGATCAGTGTCGAATGTGGCCGCTGGGACACGGCGGTCAACCCGAAACCCAGCTACTACGCTTCCGCGACCCCAGGGACCACGCAGTTGAACGCGGCCAAGGTGATCGTCACGCGTCAGGTGCCGTTCTTCTTCGTTGGACCGCCGCAGCCCGTATCCGCTGTATCGACCGCGCGGTCGACGAACATCGATACCTTCTCGGTCGGCGCAACCCTTGCCGCGCTCGGTGGTGTCGGCTGCGCCGGCGGATCTGCCCCGGTGTCCGGCAATCCAGGGCTCGTCAACGGACTGATCGGCGGGCTGCTCGGCGCCGGCCTGAACCTCAACATCGGGTCGTATCAATCGCTCGCATGTACGAACGTGACGATCGGCGATCTCGTCGTGGCGGCTGGCGTCGGCACGGTCGATCAATTGCTTGCGCTCAAGCTCACGTTGCCGCAACTGGTCCAACTGATGGTGAACGCGGCCACGCAAACGACCGTCGCGAACGCAAGCCTGCAGGCGAGCCTCGCCACGCTGCAGGCGATCCTGAACGCCAACATTCCGGGGACGTCGATTGGCCTCGGCGGAGCGGGCGGATTGCTGAACGTCGCGCTCGCGGATACGCAGGCGGCACTCAATGCGCAGGTGGACCTGCTCGATCTGCTGCTCGTCAGTGCGGAAATCGCAGCAACGGGCAAGCCGGCGGTCACGGTCAATGTGCCGTCGCTGAATCTCGGCGGGCTGACGGGGACGCAACTGCAGGTGCAGATCATCAGCCCTCCATCGATCGGCATCGGCGAAGGCGGGATCGATCCATCGACGGGAACGTGGCGCACGAAGGCGTCGACCGCTGCGGTGGGTGTATATCTCAATGTCGATCTTGGCACGACGCAATTGCCACTGGTCGGCGCGTTGCTGAATTTGCTGAACGTGAATGTCGATGTGAACCTGCCGATTTATCTGCAAGTCGGTACCGGCACCGCAACGTTGAATTCGACGCAATGTGCGTCCACGCAGGCGGCGAGCACGGTCGTCATTACTGCTCAACCGGGCGTAGCCAATCTGTGCATTGGCCAGCCGCCGCTCGATTCGTCCGGCAAGATTAGCCTGTCGTCGGCTTACAGTTGTACGTCGCCCGGGCAGATCATCAATGCGAACGTGCTCGGACTTGCGCAGTTGACGGCGACGCTGTCCAACGTATCGGTTCAGGTGCAAGGCGCTGCCCAATCGCATACCTTCAATGGCGTGCCCGGGATCGATGCGGACTACTGGACGGTGAATTCGAATGCGCTGGGTTCGGCGCTCAGTTCGGCCTTGACGCAGCTCGCGGCCGCGAAGATCACGGTCAACCTCGGCTTGTTTGGTGCGAATATCCTGACGGTCCCTGGGAACTTCGTTTCCACGTTGCTCACCTTTTTGACCGGCCTGCTCGGCCCGCTCCTATCGAGTCTTGACGCAGTCCTCGTTCCGCTGCTGAATCTGCTTGGCGTCCAGGTCGGCGCGGCGACGGTCCATCAGATCTCGCTCAGTTGCGGGGTCGCCCAAACGGTTTACTGAAGAAGCAGATCAGATGAGAAATACGCCCGCAATCGAAGAGCTCGACCTGTACGTCTGGGAAGGCAAGGCGGACATTGTCGACCGCGTCGCCCGGTGCATGGCGAGCTTCGACGTCGAAGTGATCCGCGCCGACAACGCGGAGATCTCGCCCGAGCGCGCCGCATTGCGGCCGTCGCTCGCGATCATCAGCGTGACGATGATCGAAGGCGGCGCCGCGTTCCTGCGCGACTGGCAGGCCAACATCGGCATGCCGGTGGTCTGGGTCGGCGCGGCGCGCGACCACGACGCGTCGCAATATCCGCCCGATTATTCGCACATCCTGCCGCTCGACTTCACGTGCGCCGAGCTGCGCGGCCTGATCGGCAAGCTCGTCACGCAGCTGCGTGCGCACTCGGCCGAAACGTCGCAGCCGTCCGAACTCGTCGCGCACTCCGAATCGATGCAGGCGCTGCTGCATGAAGTCGATACCTTCGCCGATTGCGACACCAACGTGCTGCTGCACGGCGAAACCGGCGTCGGCAAGGAACGCATCGCGCAACTGCTGCACGAAAAGCATTCGCGTTACCGGCACGGCGAATTCGTGCCGGTGAACTGTGGCGCGATTCCCGACGGCCTGTTCGAATCGCTGTTCTTCGGTCATGCGAAAGGATCGTTCACGGGCGCGGTTGTTGCGCATAAAGGCTATTTCGAGCAGGCGGCCGGCGGCACGCTGTTTCTCGACGAAGTCGGCGATCTGCCGCTGTACCAGCAGGTCAAGCTGCTGCGCGTGCTCGAGGATGGCGCGGTGCTGCGGGTGGGGGCGACTGCGCCGATCAAGGTCGATTTCCGGCTGGTCGCGGCGAGCAACAAGAAGTTGCCGCAGCTCGTGAAGGAAGGGCTGTTCCGCGCCGATCTCTACTACCGGCTCGCGGTGATCGAGCTGAGCATTCCGTCGCTGGAAGAGCGCGGCGCCGTCGACAAGATCGCGCTGTTCAAGTCGTTCGTCGCCCAGGTCGTCGGCGAGGAGCGGCTCGCGGAGCTGTCGGACCTGCCGTACTGGCTGACGGATTCGGTCGCGGACAGTTACTTCCCCGGCAACGTGCGCGAATTGCGCAACCTCGCCGAGCGCGTCGGCGTGACGGTGCGGCAGACGGGCGGGTGGGATGCCGCGCGGCTGCAGCGGCTGATCGCGCACGCGCGCAGTTCGGCCCAGCCGGTGCCGGTGGAGAGCGCGGCCGAGGTGTTCGTCGATCGCAGCAAGTGGGACATGAACGAGCGCAACCGCGTCATTGCCGCGCTCGACGCAAACGGTTGGCGCCGTCAGGATACGGCGCAGCAACTCGGCATCAGCCGCAAGGTACTGTGGGAAAAAATGCGCAAATATCAGATCTTCGACGAAGAACCCGAGACACGCGAAAGCGAGTAATTAATGCGATAAAATCGCGCTGAATCACAACGACTCGGGCGGGAATAAAACTTCATGAGCCATATGACGGGGTTGGGGCGGGTGAGCGTGTTGCTCGCCCTGGTAGGAGGCATGCAGGGCGCTTTCGCGCAGGGGCTGGCCGGCAGCGATTCGCCGGCGGTACAGCAGGCGTCGGCGCCGGTAGCAGCGATTCCGGCGATCGATTCGCAGGCCCAGACGTCGCTGCAGCCGCAAGCGGGCGAGACGACGGGGCCGAGCACGGTCGACGATCTGCAGCGCCAGATCCAGGCGCACTCGCTGACGGAAATGCGCACGAGCTACAACGGCAGCTACGGCGCGAGCCTGCTGTTCAATGTGAAGGACGGTGCGTACTTCGTCGCGCTGTTCCAGCAGAAGGCGTTCTGGCGCGTGATCAAGACGTACGACGAAACGCGCGCGGAAGCGATCTATCGCGATTTCTCGCGCCAGGCGGAGCGGCTGGCCGTCAACGAACTGCGGGCGGCGAAGCTGGAATCGCAGAAGGCGCAATTGGACAAGCAGCTCGAGGTCACGCAGGATCGCGCACGACGCCTGCAGGCCGACATCTCGATCGCACGCCAGCAGCAGGCGGCGGTCGCGGATCGGCAGAAGAGCGTTCGCAGCGAGACGGCTGCATTGCAGGCGCAACAAGCCGAACTCCAGTCGCAACTGCGCGCGTTGCAGCAGCAGGTGCGCTCGTTGCAGCGTGAGGCCGACGCGGGCCTGCCGACGTCGGCACGCTGAACCCGGCGGCGGTGCGGCGACATGCCGCGCCGGCTGCACAAGCAAAAAGGGCAAGCCGGTTGGCTTGCCCTTTTGTTTTACTGGCCGTCCGGCACGATCCGCCGGCGGCGTGTGACGATCACCGGACCGTTGCCGCCGCGTGTATCCGGCGACGACGTGTTGCCGGAGGCATCGCCGCTGTCGCGCGGCGCGCCATAGCTCTCGCGCGGTTCACGGGGTTCGCGCGGGGCGCCGTAGCCTTCGCGCGGCTCACGCGAGCCATAACCTTCACGCGGTTCGCGGGAGCCGTAGCCGCCGCCGTCGCCACGCGATTCGCGCGGGCCGCCGTGCGAGCCGTACGGGCTGTGACCGCCGCCTTCACGACCGCCGGGGCGGCCGCCGGTGCGCGGCCCGCGGGGGCCGCCGCCGCCCGGGCGCGAGCCGCCCGTGTCGAGCTGGATGGTGGAAATCGCGCGCTTGTAGATGCCTTGCAGACCCACGGGGGTGCGCAGCATCACCAGGTACTGGTCGAACGACTCGATACACCCCGTCAGACGAATGCCGTTGACGAGATAGATTTCAACGCGCTTACGTTCCTTGCGCGCCGAATTGATGAAGTCGTTTTGCGGATGGGATTCTGCGGGATTGGCCATTGAGGTGCGGCAGGAGCCTGCGTCAGAGAATATGTTGTGCGTGTGTGTGGCGTGTTCGTCCACAAGGTGTTTGGCGGGATTCTACCCTGTTCAATAGGGAAGCGCGCAGTCGTGATTGTGTCGAACCGTAACCCACTATAGACGTTCCAGCGCATTTGCGCGATTCGGCCGAATGGCCGAAGCCGTTTCGTTACGTCGCGTTACGACTCTCGCAGCGCCGTATCACCTCGCCGCGTGCGGTGCGCTTACATTGGCCGCGCGAGCCGGGCAGGCCGGCGTACTAGGGGTGCAGAACATGAACACGAGGCAATGGGCGGGGTGGGTCGGGGGTGTGGCGTTGCTGGCCTCCGGCAGTGCAATGGCGCATGTCGACCTGTCGGTCGGCATCGGCGTGCCGGTCGCGCCGGTCTATGTCGAGCCGGCACCGGTCTATGTGGCGCCGCAGCCGGCCGTCGTCGCCTATCCGGGCTACGGATACGGCGACAACGGCGATGACGACGACGACCGCTACCGGAAGTGGCGCAAGCACTATGACAAGCATTGGCGCAAGCACCACGGCGACGACGACGATTGATCCCGACTTCAGCCGCGCCGGCGCGAATCAGAATGCGTAGTCGGGGTTTTTCGGGTCAAATGCGGTGTCGTCGAGCGTGGCCGGCGCGATTTTCTCGATGACGATCCGCTCGAAGATCCTGCCGTCGTTGTCATAGGACTCGACGGTCCGGAAATAGGGCGCGTGCAGGTCGAGCCCGAGGACTTCCTTTTTCGCATAGAACTGCGGCCGGCCGGTCGGCGTCTCGTAGGTGAGCGCGACCACGCGCACGCCGCCGATCGATTTTGCCTCGATCTGGGTCGGTCGCTGCACGCCGGCTTCCAGGTACTTCTTCCCTTCGGTCAGGTACAGGTTCGTGATGAACTCGGTGCCGAGATCCTTCACCTGGTGATTCGACTGGGCACGCGCCAGCGCGCCGTCGAGCGACGTCCACAGCGGAATCTTGCCGAGCAGGCCGCCCAGGTGGCCATACATCTCGTCCTTGCGCTGCGTCGTGTCGTAGATGGTTTCCTGTCCCGCGTGCGCGCCGCCCGGCAGCCATTTCGCATAGACGCGCAGCGGCTCGCGGGTGGTCTTCACCAGCATGCGGTCGGGCGTGTCGGACCATTTTCCGCTGATGCGCTCCTGGCGCACCATCGTGAACTGGTACGACGGATAGCCGTTCGGACCGTTACGGATATAGAGCGGCACGGCAAGCGGATCGAGCGCCTTGAAGAGCGCGGTGAGCGTCGCGTCGTCGAGCTGCGCGAGCGTGCCGCGCTGCGCGGCCGTGCGCAGCCAGCGTGCCTGTTGCGCGAGCGGCTCGCGCGCGACTTTCGCCAGGTCCGCCGGCAATGCGGCCTCCTGCGCCGCACTCGCGGCATCGGCCGTTTCCTGCGCATGCAGGCCCGCGTGCGCGAGCGACAGCAGGCAGGCGACAGCCGCGGCGGCGGCATGTCGTGCGCGGCGCTTCATTCCTTCGTTCATCGACAGTGCCTCCCGGAGCGATGGATCGTTCAGCCTTGCTTCGCGGCCTTGATTTTGGCGAGCTCCTCGTCGCGCAGCGCGCGGCGCAGGATCTTGCCGACGTTCGTCTGCGGCAGCGCGTCGCGGAACTCGACGAATTTCGGCATCTTGTAGCCGGTCAGGTTCTTGCGGCAGTGCGCGAGCACGTCGTCGACCGTCAGCGACGGGTCGCGGCGCACGACGAACACCTTGATCCGTTCGCCCTGGACTTCGTCCGGAATGCCGATCGCCGCCGCCTCGCTGATGCCCGGATGCATCACGAGCACTTCCTCGATCTCGTTCGGATACACGTTGAAACCCGACACGAGGATCATGTCCTTCTTGCGGTCGATCAGGCGGATGAAGCCGCGTTCGTCCATCACGCCGATGTCGCCGGTGCCGAGCCAGCCGTCGGCGTCGAGCACCTTGGCGGTCTCGTCGGGGCGCTGCCAGTAGCCGCGCATCACCTGCGGGCCGTGCACGCACAGTTCGCCCGGCTCGCCGACGGGCGCCCAGGTGCCGTCCTCGCGGCGAAAGCGCACGGAGGTGGATGGCGCGGGCAGCCCGATCGAGCCGCTGAACGCGGCCATGTCGTTCAGGTCCACGGGGTTCATCGTGACGATCGGCGAGCACTCGGTGAGCCCGTAGCCCTCGACGACCGGCCGGCCCGTCACCTGCTGGAAGCGCTCCGCGACCGCGCGTTGCATCGCCATCCCGCCGGCCATCGCAAGCTTGAGCTTCGAGAAGTCGCGCTTGCGGAATTCCTCGTTGTCGAGGAACGCGTTGTACAGCGTGTTGATGCCGGTGATCCCCGTGAACGTTTCGTTGCGGATGATCTTCATCACCATCTTCATGTCGCGCGGGTTCGCGATCAGGATGTTGCGTCCGCCCAGTCCCATGAAGATGAACGCGTTCACCGTCAGCGAATAGATGTGATACAGCGGCAGCGGCGTGAGCACGGTCTCGACGTCGCCCGACACCTGGTCGGCGATCCACGCCTTCGCCTGCAGCAGGTTCGCGATCAGGTTGCCGTGCGTGAGCATCGCGCCTTTCGCGACCCCGGTCGTGCCGCCCGTGTATTGCAGGAACGCGAGGTCGTCGCGCGTCGTCTGCACGGGCTGCGGCTTGCCGCGCGCGCCGAGCGCGAGGGCGGAGCGCAGCCGGATGGCCTGCGGCAGGTGGTAGGCCGGCACGAGCTTCTTCACGTGCTTCAGCACGAAATTGATCAGGCATCCTTTCGCATTGAAACCGTCGGCGAGCAGGTCGCCGAGTGCTGTGACGACGATGTGCTTTACCTGCGTTTCAGGCAGCGCGTCCTGCAGCGTGCGTGCGAAGTTCTCGAATACGACGATCGTCTGCGCGCCGCTGTCCTTCAGCTGGTGCGCGAGTTCGCGCACGGTGTAGAGCGGATTGACGTTGACGACGATCGCACCGGCCTTCAGCGTGCCGAACAGCGCGACCGGGTACTGGAACGTATTCGGCAGCATGATCGCGACGCGATCGCCCGGCTTCACGCCGAGGCTTTGCAGGTACGACGCGAATGCGTCGACCTTCCGCGCGAGCGTGCGGTAAGTCATCGACGCGCCGGCGCTCACGTATGCGACGCGGTCGGCGAAGCGGGTCGTGCATTCGTCGAAGAACTGCACGAGCGACGCGTATTGCGTGACGTCGATGTCGTGCGGGACGCCGGGCGGATATGACGCGTACCAGATGCCGTCGGTGTTCGGCGGGATCTGGGCCGTCGTGGTTGCTGCGGAAGATGACATGACGTGTCTCCGGTCTTTGCTTTCGGCGAGGGCGGGCGCTTCGGCGCCTGCCCATGCCCCGTGCTTCGCGGTCGATCGGCGCGGACGCCTCGACGCCCCGCCTGACCGCGCGTATCAATCAAATCGTGAACAGGAAGCCGCGCGTGGCCTCGCGCGCTCAGTTCGCGGAATGCAGCGTCGCCGTGCCGGCGCTCGTCGCGCCCGATTGCGGCAGCCCGAACGCTTCGCTCGCGCCCGCGTCGTCGAGTACCGCGGCGAAGATCGACAACTGCGCGCTGTCGGGCATCGGCGCCTTCAGCGCGGCGACGATCAGCGACGACAGCCGCGCGATCATCTGTACGTCGTTCATCGTGCGGCCTTGCGAGAATTCGTCGATCAGGCTCTCCGTTTCGGCGCCGGCGAGCGCGCCGGACAACGCGCCGATCGCGAAATGCAGCCGCCAGCCGAGCTCGGTGCGCGGCAGGTGCGGCAGCGCGCGCTGGAATGCGTCGAAGAAGCGGCCCGCGACGCTCGCGTAGTGGGCGGTCAGGAAGTTGCGTACGAACGGCGACGGATCGGTATAGGCGCGCCCGATCAGCCGGAGGAACCCGGGCCCGCCGCGTTCCGGGTCGCGCGACGCCTTCAGCGCGGGGATGAACATCGCGCCGAGCACGTGCTCGCAGGTGATGTGCGTGCCGAGCTGCGCATCGAAGCGGTCGAGGATGCCGAGGCGTTCCTGGTTGAGCTGGTCGAGCCGGCGCGACAGCATCGCGTGGATCAGCGCCTCCTTGCTGCCGAAGTGGTAGTTGACCGCGGCGAGATTGACCGCCGCGCGCGACGTGATCTGCCGCATCGACATCGCCTCGAAGCCATGCTCGATGAACAGGTCCTCGGCCGCATCGAGGATGCGCGCCTTCGTCCCGCCGGTCTGCCGCGTGCCGGATGACCGTGCCCCGGACGGCCGTCCCGCGGATGGCCGCCCCTCCTGACTTACTGCCATGTTCCGCCTCCCATGCCGGTTTCCCGGCCGCGAACAGGTGATTTGATTATCTGATTCAAACAGTCGTTTTTATTAAGATAAAAAAACGCGGGCACGGCGGGCAAGCGGGGAATCTGGATAAATTCCTCTAGTTCGATGTGCGAATGCGGAAAGTGCGACGCGCGGCCCCGGCCTGGCGGGGCGCGCGCGATGGTGCGATGCGCAAACGTGCGGATTCAGCCGACGGTGCTACGCGTATTGACCGATTGCGTCATGTCGATGCCGCGCCGTTCGCGGCTGAACAGGATCAGCACGGCGATCACGACCGCGACGGTGCCGGCCACGAGCGCAAGCGCGAGGCTGTAGTTGTTGCCGTGCGAAACGGCGAGCGACGCCTGCATCGTCGCGTTGCCGGACGCGAGCAGGTTGCCGAGCTGATAGACGACACCGGGAAAGGTTGCCCGGATTTCGTCGGGCGAGATCTCGTTCAGGTGAACCGGGATCACGCCCCACGCGCCCTGGACCGAGATCTGCATCAGGAACGCACCGGCGGCGAGGGCAACCGGCCCGCTCGAGAATGCCCACAGCGGCAGCACGGGCAGCGCGATCAGTGCGGCGATGAAGATCGCGCGGCGCCGGCCGATCCGCTCCGAGATCGTGCCGAACGACAGGCCGCCGACGATCGCGCCGAGGTTCAGCACGATCGTGATCCACGACACGGTATGCGGGTCGAAGTGATGCTGTTCGCGCAGGAAGGTCGGGTAGAGATCCTGCGTGCCGTGCGAGAAGAAGTTGAACGCGGTCATCAGCACGATCGCGTAGACCGTGAGCTTCCAGTTCTGCTTCAGCGTGGCGCCGAGGCTCGGCCGCGGGCGCTTCTCCATCTGTTTCCATGCGGGCGATTCCGGCACGTGCGCCCGGACATACAGCACGAGCAGCGCGGGCAGCACCCCGATCATGAACATGCCGCGCCAGCCGATGTACTGGTAGAACAGGCCGAACACGACGGACGCGAGCAGGTAGCCGCTCGGATAGCCGGCCTGCAACAGCCCCGATACGAAGCCGCGCGCATGGGTCGGCACGGTCTCCATCGTCAGCGCGGAGCCGACACCCCATTCGCCGCCCATCGCGATGCCGAACAGCGCACGCAGCACGAGCAGCGCGGTGAGGCTCGGCGCGAAACCGGACGCGAGCTCGAGCAGCGAATAGCACGCGATGTTGACCATCAGCGTCGGGCGGCGGCCGAAGCGGTCGGCGAGCCGGCCGAAGATCAGCGCGCCGAGCGGGCGCATCGCAAGCGTCAGCGTGAGCGCGAACGCGACGGCGGGGATCGTCGACGCGAATTCCGCGGCGATGTCCTTCAGCACGAAAACCATCAGGAAAAAATCGAACGCATCGAGCGTCCAGCCCAGGTAGGCGGCGATCGTGACGTTGCGTTGTTCGCGGGTCCAGCTCATGTCCGGGGTCTCCTCGTTGGCTTGCGCGCTCGCGATATGCATGCGGATGCCGGCCCGGCATGCGCGCGGCGCGGGAGGCACTGATCGAGTGTAGGCCTCCGCGTCGCGCGATGTGGGGCGCGATAAGCCCGAATCGGGAATAATCCCTACGAAATGAACTGTTTCGGAAATGGCAACGAGGCGGCGCGAGCCAAGCGACAGGCGTCTGTATCATTCCGGAAGGCTTTTTGTATCAATTCTGTAATGCGCCCGATGCGCATCGTCACCGAATCAGGAGTCCGGATGAATCAACGTTCCGCCGCCGAATTGCCCGTGCTCGAAACCGACAGGCTGTGGCTGCGTCCGCGCGTACTGGCCGACCTCGAGGCGTGCGTCGAGATGGATCGCGATCCGGAAGTCACGCGGCACATCGCGGGTCCGTGGCACGACCCCGACGCGCATCGCCGCTTCGTCACGCACCGGATCACGCGCGACTATCCGCCGGGCCTCGGCTACTGGTCGATCTTCGAGAAGGCCGCGCCCGACGCGTTCATCGGCTGGGTCCTGCTGATTCCCGACTACGCGGACGGCGCGCGCGACGTGGAGATCGGCTGGCGGCTCGTGCGTGCGGCCTGGGGGCGCGGCATCGCGAGCGAGGCTGCGCAAGCCCTCGTGCGTCACGCGTTCGACACCGTGCGCCTGCCGCGCGTGATCGCCGATATCGCGGAAGCCAACGGCGGCTCGCTGAACGTCGCGCGCAAGCTCGGGATGCAGCGCGTGAGCGTCGTGCACGACGGCATTCCTTACATTCGTCATCGTCTCGAACGCAACGACCTGCGCGCGTAGCGCCGTGTCGCGCGCAGGCGCGGACGGTTGTCAGGGATTGTCAATCGGAGGCGTATCGAGGTCATGACGGATTAACGGCCCATGCGATCCGGAGTATCGTTGCCGGAATTTCGCAACATGGGGTACGACCATGGCACTCGGCAACGACGTTCATCTCATTCCCGTCCGGCTCGACGCGCTGCGTCCGACGCAGATGACGGTCGGGTATCGCGAGGTCAAGGCGAAGCGCAAGCACTGGAAGGGGCTCGACAAGCGTGCGCGCAAGGCGGCGATCGAATCGCACTGGTTCCCGGCCGTCCTCGGCCCGGACGGGCTGCACTACATCACCGATCACCACCATCTCGGCCTCGCGCTGATCGAGGAGGGCGAGTCGCGCGTGAACGCGATGCTGCTGAAGGATCTGTCGTGGCTCGACGACACGATCTTCTGGCGGATGATGGAGCACAATCAGTGGGTGCATCCGTTCGGCGCGGACGGATCGCGGCGCGACTATGCGCATCTGCCGAAGGCGTTGACGGGGCTCGAGGACGATCCGTACCGCAGCCTCGCGGGCGAACTGCGCACGGCGGGTGGCTATGCGAAGGACGCGACGCCGTTCAGCGAATTCCTGTGGGCCGATTACCTGCGCCAGCACGTGTCGCTCGACCAGATCCGCAAGAATTTTTCGAAGGCGCTCGATATCGCGCTGCATCGCGCGCACGAGCAGGATGCGCGCTACCTGCCCGGCTGGTCGGGCGTCATCGCCGTCAAACCCTGACCGGCGCACGGCGCCGACCGCCTCATGACGACCACCCCGATCCGCCCCGATGCCGGCCCGCAGCATGCGGACCATTTCGCCGCGCTCGATACGGCTTCGCCGCCGCCCAGGCGGCGCATCGGCCTCGATGCGCTGGCCGGCCTGTCGATCGCGGGGCTGCTGATTCCCGAAGCGGTCGCGTATGCGGGGCTGGCCAACCTGCCGCCGCAGGCCGGCCTGATCGCGCTGTTGTCGGGGCTCGTCGTCTATGCGCTCACGGGCAGCAGCCGCTTTGCGATCGTGTCGTCGACGTCGTCGTCGGCCGCGGTACTCGCGGCAACCGTGCTCGCCGAATCGGGCATGGCGCTGGCCGCGCAACTCGCGCTCGCGGCGGCGCTCGTCGCGATGACGGGCATGCTGTTCATCCTCGCGGGCGTCGCGCGGCTCGGCGGCATGTCGGATTTCGTCGCGCGGCCCGTGCTGCGCGGCTTCACGTTCGGCCTCGCGCTGACGATCGTCATCAAGCAGTTGCCGAAGATCCTCGCGATCTCCGTGCAGCACAGCGATGCGCCGCACGTCGCGCTCGACCTGATCGCCGGCGCGCCGCACGCGAACCTCGCGAGCATGGTGCTCGGCGCGACCGCGCTGGCGCTGCTGTTCGTGCTCGGGCGCGGCGCGCGCGTGCCCGCGACGCTCGTCGTGATCGTGCTGTCGATCGCGGCAGGTTACGCGATCGACTGGCAACGGTACGGCATCGCGATCGTCGGCCAGATCGACTTCCGGCACCTCGAATTCGGCTTGCCGCGTCTCGACCGCAACGCGTGGATGCAGACGGTCGAACTCGCGTTCGCGCTGATGCTGATCCTGTACGCGGAGTCGTACGGATCGATCCGCAATTTCGCGCTCAAGCATGGCGATACCGTGTCGCCGAACCGCGATCTCGTCGCGCTCGGCTGCGCGAATCTCGTGTCGGGCCTGCTGCACGGCATGCCGGTCGGCGCCGGTTATTCGGCGACGTCGGCGAACGAGGCGGCTGGCGCGCAGTCGCGCTTTGCCGGCCTGTGGGCGGCCGGCGTGGTCGCGCTGATCGTCTGGCTGCTGCTGCCGCAGCTTGCCCGCACGCCGGAGCCCGTGCTCGCGGCGATCGTGATCTTCGCGGTCAGCCACTCGCTGCATCCGTCCGTCTTCCGGCCGTATTGGGCGTGGCATCGCGACCGGCTCGTCGTGATCGCCGCGTTGCTCGCGGTGCTCGTGCTCGGCGTGCTGCACGGCTTGCTCGCGGCCATCGGCGTGAGCCTGCTGCTGACGCTGCGCAAGCTGTCCGAGCCGAACGTGAGCGTGCTCGGCCGGCTACGCGACAGCCACGATTTCGTCGATGTCGCGAGCCATGCCGATGCGAAACCGGTGCCGGGCGTGCTGATCGTGCGGCCCGAGGCGCAACTGTTCTTCGCGAACGCGGACCGGATGCTCAATCGCGTGCGTGCGCTGATGAAGGCCACGCCGGATACGCATACCGTGATGCTGAGCCTCGAGGAGACGCCGGACGTCGACGGTACGACGATCGAATCGCTGCGCACCTTTGCGGCCGAATGCGCGGCGCGCGGGTTGCGGCTCGCGATCGTGCGGCTCAAGGTGCATGCGCTGCATGCATTGCGCCGCGCGGCGGACGATACGCTTCACGGCGACGCGATGTCGGAGCTGAGCGTCGACGAAAGCCTGCAGCTGTTGCAGGCCGGCATGCCGCCGGACGGCGGCGACGGCGCGACTGCCGCATGACCGCCGGCCGTGTCGGTGCCGTCTATCGCGAAAGCGCGACGTCCGTCGTGCGATCGATCATGTCGGCCACTTCCCCGGCCGTCGGCGCATAGGCGCCTGCGTGCGCACAGGCGACCGCCGCGCATGCGGCCGCGTAGCGCAGATGGTCGGCGGCCGTTGCATCGGGGCGCGCAAGCTGGCTCGCGAGCCAGCCGCCGATGCTCGCATCGCCGCAGCCGACCGTATCGGCGACTTCGGCCGGGAATGCGGGCTGGAACAGCACGGTGTCGCGATGCAGGAGCTGCATGCCCGATGCGCCGCGCGTGACGAGCAGTGTCGCGTCGGGCGACCATGCGCGCAGTTGCGCGAGCGCGGCGGCTTCGTCGAGTTCGGGAAACAGCCCGCGCAGATCCTCGTCGGAAACCTTGATCCAGTCCGCGAGCGCGGACAGCCGGCGCAGCGTGTCGCGATACGACGGCGCGGCCATCGGTGCGCGGAAGTTCGGGTCGAACGAGATCCGCTTGCCGGCCGCACGCGCGGCCTGTGCGACCTCGATCAGGCGCGACGCGAGCGGTTCGCGCACGACGCCGAGCGAGCCGACGTGCACGATCTCGGCCGCGTCGAAGGCGCCGGCGGGCAGGTCCGCCGGATCGAATGCGAGATCGGCGCTGTTCTCGCCGATGAAGAAATAGTGGGGCGGCTGTTTCGACACGACCATCGCGAGCAGCGGTGCGCGGTCGACCTGCCGGATGAAGCGCATGTCGAGTCCGGCGTCGGCGCTCTTGCGCATCAGCTCATCGCCGAAGGTGTCGCGGCTGACCGTGCCGGCGAAGGCCGTCGGTACGCCGAGTCGCGCGCCGACGCGCGCGACGTTCCAGCATGAGCCGCCGGCAACGCTGTGCCAGTGCTGCGCGTCGTCGCGGATGAAATCGGTCAGCGCTTCGCCGAATACGATCAGGCGGGGGAACGTGGTCGTCATGTCGAAACCTTGTGCCGTGGCGTCGCGCACGGCCGTACAGCGGTTGATCCGAAAGGGCGGGCAGCGCGGGCCGCCGCGCATGGCGACCCGGCCCGGCACTGCCCGGTTGCGCGGGCGGACGGCGGCGCGCTCAGCGCGGCGCGCTCCAGCCCTTGTAGGTTTTCACGTTGTCGCGCGTGATGAGCGTCGGCTCGATCAGGATCATCGGATTGGCCGGCTTCTGGCCGTTCATGATCCCGTAGCCGACGTTGACGGCCTGCTGCGCCATCGCCCACGGGTCCTGGCTCGACGATGCCTGCACGAGCGTGTTGGACTTGAGCGCGACCTCGATGTCGGGTGCGCCGTCGACCGACGTGATCACGATGCCCGGACGGTTCAGCTGCTTTGCGGCGAGGTCGCTGCCGATCGCCTGCGGGTCGTTGATCGTGAACACCGCGTCGAGCTTCGGAAAGCGCGTCAGGTAGCCTTGCATCGCGTTCATCCCGCCTTCGCGCGAGCCCTTGCCGTCCTGGTCGCTCGACAGCAGCTTGATGCCGGCGTTTTTCGCGAGCACGGCCTTGCAGCCGTTGACGCGATCGATCACGGCCGACACCTGCGGGCCGTTCTCGATGATCACGTTCCCCTTGCCGTTGAGCTTCTTCGCGATGTAGTCGCAGGCGAGCTCGCCTGCCTTCACGTTGTTGGTCTGCACGGTTGCGTTCGCGCCGGCTGCCGCGACGTCGACCGCGATGACCGTGATGCCGGCCGCCTGCGCCTTCTTCACCGCCGGCTCGATGGCTTTCGGATCGGTTGCGTTGAGCAGGATCATGTCGACGTGCGCGGAGATGAAGTTGTCGATCTGCGTGAACTGCTTGTTCAGGTCGTAGTCGGCCGACACGGCCGTCACCTTCGCGTTCGGGTTGAGCTGCTTCGCGCGCGCTTCGGCGCCCTTGACGATGGTGACGAAGTACGGGTTGCCGAGCGATCCGACCGTGACGCCGATCGATTTGAGCGGCTTGTCGGCCGCGTGTGCGGCGGAAGCGCCGAAGGCAAGCGCGCAGGCGACGGCGGTCAGGGCGGCGGTGTGCTTGAACATGTCGTGGTGTCTCCGAGAGGTTTGTTGGCGAACGGGCGCAGGCGGACCGGCCTGCGCCGCGAGGTTGAATCGACGGGATGCTGTCAGGTGCGCGCCGAGTCGCGCTGGCGATAGCGGTCGAGCGCGACGGCGCCGATGATCACGAGCCCCTTGATGATGTACTGCCAGATGTCGGACACGCCGAGCAGCACGAGCCCGTTCGTCAGGACGGCGATGATCAGCGCGCCGATCAGCGTGCCGACGATCGAGCCGACGCCGCCGACGAAGCTCGTGCCGCCGAGGATCACCGCGGCGATCGCGTCGAGTTCGTAGGACTGGCCGAGCTGCAGACCGTTGGCCGCATAGAGCCGCGCGGCCGACATCACCGCGCCGAGGCCGGCGAGCAGCCCCGACGCCGCATACACGAACATCTGGATCGCCCGCACGTTGATGCCCGACAGGCGCGCGGCTTCCGGGTTGCCGCCGACCGAATAGATTCGCATCCCGAGCACCGTGCGGCGCAGGATGAACCACGAGATCGCAATCACCGCGCACGCGATCACGACGAGCCACGGCACACCGAGGATCGTGCCGTTGCCGATGAACGCGAACGGCAGCTGCGGGTTGAAGACGGTCGTGTCGTTGCCGATCAGGCGCGCGACGCCGCGCACGGCCGTCATCGCGCCGAGCGTGACGATGAACGGCGGCAGGCGCAGGAACGAGATCAGCCCGCCGTTGATCGCGCCGAACACGAGGCCGACGACGAGTGCGAAAGGCACGCCGAGCCAGCCCCAGCCGGGGATCGTCGACGCGAGCAGCGCGGCGACGGCCGCGGCGGCGAGCACCGAGCCGACCGACAGGTCGATGCCGCCCGTCAGGATCACGAAGGTCATGCCGGCCGCGAGCACGATGTTGATCGACGCCTGCTGCGTGACGATCGACAGGTTCTGCAGCGTGAAGAAGCCGTCGGTCAGGAAGCCGAAGCCGATGCACAGAACCAGCAGCACCGGCAGCATGCCGGCCGTGCGGATCAGCGATTGCATGCGGGCGCGTTGATCGGCGCCGCGCAGCAGCGGCGTACGGTTGGGCACCGGATGGGCCGTCGCGGAAGCGAGGTTCCGCTGCTTGGTCGGATTGATCATGTCGGTAACCTGAAGGTAAGAGTGAAATGAAAGGGCGGGCTCAGTGCGCGTCGGCGAGTTCGGCCTGCGAGCCGGTGGCGAGCGCGATGATCGCTTCCTGCGTGATGGGCGTATGCGTGTGGCCGCCGAGTTCGCCGGCGATCTCGCCCTCGCGCATCACGAGCACGCGGTCCGCGACGCCGATGATTTCCGGCAGCTCGCTCGAGATCACGATCACGCCCACGCCGGCGCGGGCCAGTTCGTTGATGATCCGGTAGATCTCGGATTTCGCGCCGATGTCGACGCCGCGCGTCGGTTCGTCGAGGATCAGCACGCGCGGCTTCGTCTCGAGCAGCCGCGACAGCAGCACCTTCTGCTGGTTGCCGCCCGACAGCGCGCCAACGTTGACGTTCGCGTGCGGGACACGGATCGACAACGACGCGATCGCGTCGCGTGCGCGTTCGGCGCCGCGTGCGAGGTCGAGCGCGCCGAGCCGTGCGTCGCGGTTGCACACCGAAATGTTGATGTTGTCGCGCACGCTCATGTCGAGGAACAGGCCCTGGCGCTTGCGGTCCTCGGTCAGGTAGACGAGGCCCGCGTCGATCGCGTCGCGCGGCGAGTGCGCGCCGAACGTGCGTTCGCCCAGCTTCACGTCGCCGCGCACGCGTGGTTCGGCGCCGAAGATCAGCCGCGCGAGCTCGGTGCGGCCCGCGCCGACGAGGCCCGCGATGCCGAGCACTTCGCCGGCGTGCAGGTCGAGGCTGCAGCCGCGCACGCGCGTGTCGTCGGCGATGTCGCGGACCGACAGCAGCAGGTGGCCGGGGTCGTACGGCGCATGTTCCTTCTTGTAGAAGCCGGAGATGTCGCGGCCGACCATCATCGCGACGAGCCGCTCGGCCGACAGCGATGCGCGTTCGAGCGTGCCGACGTATGCGCCGTCGCGCAGCACCGACACGCGATCGGACAGTTCGTAGATCTCCGCCATCCGGTGGCTGATGTAGATGATCGCGAGGCCTTCCTCGCGCAACTGGCGGATCAGGCTGAACAGGTGTTCCGTTTCGCGCGACGACAGCGGCGTCGTCGGCTCGTCCATCACGAGGATGCGGGCACGCGTATGCACCGCACGCGCGATTTCGACGAGCTGCTGTTCGGCGATCGACAGCGTGTCGACGAGCGTGTCGGGGCCGAACGGCGCACCCAGGCGCGCGAGCACGTCCTGGCAGCCGCGCGCCATCGCCGCGCGGTCGATCGTGCCCCAGCGCCGGTTGCCGCGCCGCAGTTCGCGGCCGATGTAGATGTTTTCCGCGACGGTCAGGTTCGGCGACAGGCACAGCTCCTGGTAGATCACCGCGACACCCGCATCGCGTGCGGCGAGCGGGCCGTCGATCTCGATGCGTTCGCCGTCGATCAGGATTTCGCCGCCGGCGTCGGCGCGGTAGGCGCCGGACAGGATCTTCATCAGCGTCGATTTGCCCGCGCCGTTCTCGCCCATCAGCGAGTGGATCTCGCCGGGATAGACGGTCAGGCTGACCTTGTCGAGCGCGCGTACGGCCGGGAACGTCTTGCTGATCCCGCGCATCTCGAGCAACGGACGGGGCGACTCAGAACGCGACATGGTGGACCTCCTGCGAGTCGGTGCGGGCGCCCTTGAGGATGCCGGCCCGCGGGGAGAAGTTGAAGAACATCGGCAGCGTGGCGGCGCCGATCGCGCCGGCGTCCGCGCCGAACGTGCCGCGCACGAGCGTCGGCGTGCCGCGTGCTTCGGGGGCGGTCGCGACCAGCGCCGAGCGCAGGCGCGTCGTGACTGCGTCGAGCAGGCCCGCGTCGGTGTCGGCGTCGAGTACGACGACCGGCGCGTCGACCACGCACAGCACCGCGCGCAACGCCGGTGCGAGCGCGTCGACGCAGTCGTCGATCCACTCGTCGACGGCCGGCAGGCCGCGGGCGATGCACGCTTCGAGATCGGCGCGGTTCTCGACCGTCTCGCCGTGATGGCGCAGGTGACGCACGAGCGCGTGCAGCGACGCGCGCGCGAGCAGGATGTCCCACGCGCCGCGCGGCGGCGGTGCGGAGGCGAGCCGGCTCGGCAGTACCGGAATCACCGCGATGTCGCCTGCATTGCCGGTCACGCCGCGCAGACAGTCGCCGTCGATCGCGATGCCGCCGCCGATCGCCGGCCCGATGAACAGGTAGACGAAGTCGTCGCACTGCCGGCCGTAGCCGTAGAACAGCTCGGCGATCGCGGCCGCGTTGCCGTCGTTTTCGCCGAACACGGGCAGCGCCAGCATGCGGCCGAGGTCGGCCGCGAAATCGACGTCTTCCCACGCACGGAACGTGTCGGGCGCGAGGCCGAGCTCGCGCATCCACGCGCCGAGGTTGTAGGGTTGCGCGACGCCGACGCCGGTCAGGCGCGCGCGTTCATGGTCGGGGAGCAGGGCCTGCATCGCGTCGATGTCGCGACGCACGATCTCGAGCACGTCGGCGGGGGGCGGCAGCAGCGTGTCGTGCGAGCGGCGGCCGAGCACGTCGCCGGCGAAGTTGACCAGCGCGGTCTCGATGCGCATCCGGTCCAGATGGACGCCGATGCCGAACGCGCCGCGCGGGTCGAGACGGATCAACGAGGCCGGCTGGCCGCGCTGGCCCTCGGTGCGGCCCGCGAATTCGATCAGCTTGGAGTCGGCGAGCGATTCGATGATGCTGCCGACCGCCGTGCCCGTCATGTTCGCGAGACGGGCGAGGTCGGCCTTCGACGCGCTGCCCACGCGGCGCAGCGTCTTCAGCAGCAGGCGCTCGTTGTAACGGCGCACGTTGGCCGAGTTGCTTCCCTGGCCGATGTGCGGGCTTCTCATGGCGTCTCCTTCCATGGTGCACCGTGTGGCGGTGCATTAAATAAATCACGTTGATTTATTTAACCGCGTGCGCGCCGACATGTCAGCCTAGGGAAATCCCGGTCGGGTGGTGGGGTGGGAGCGCTTCGTGTCGGCGCGGGGAATCGGGGATGGATCGTGAATGCCCTCAAATCGGGAAATTTGGAATTCGTCTGATGGACCGGGATGCGGCTGCGCGTCACGATTGCTCGCGGGATGGCGGGTCGCCGCAATCCGCGCGAGGCAAAGCCCGACGGTGCCTGCTGGCACGGTCCGGTATCGTTCATTGGACATCCGGCACGGCGCGATCGGGAGGGCGCCGTGCCTTTTCCGGGAGAAACCCATGCAACCTGCGACGCGGCCTTCGGTGTCGCTGCTTGATCCTTATTCCGGCAGCGAGCCGCTGCCGCTTTACACGACGACGGTGGTCGTGACCGGCGGCGAGGCGGCGCACGGCCGATCGTCCGGGCACGCACGCGCGGCAACCGGCGAACTCGATCTGTCGTTGCGTTTGCCGGTGGAGTTGGGCGGTGTGGGTGGCGGGACGAATCCGGAGCAGTTGTTTGCCGCTGGGTTTGCCGCATGTTTTCACGGCGCGCTGACGCTGGTCGCGATGAAGCGCAGGGTTCGCTTGCCGGCGGACCTCGCCGTCTCGGCCCGCGTGACGTTTCAGCGCGATCCGTCGGACGGCTTGTTCGAACTGGAACTGGATGTCGAGGTCGGCATGCCGGGCGTCGATCCCGATGACGCGCGTGCGCTGGTCGCGGAAACCGAAGCGATATGTCCGTATGCGAAGATGGCGAGAGACGGCATCCGGCACGCGGTGCGTGTGATCGGGGCGAGGTAAGTCGCGATTCCGGAGCTTGGAATGAAAAAAGGCCGGCTGGAAGCCGACCTTTTTTATAAATCAAGTGGTGCCCAGGAGAGGACTCGGTCACACGGGCGCGACGCCGGCTGCGCTTGCAAGCGCAGCCCTTCGAGTCCTCGCGCAAAGCGCGCAGGCGCTTTGCTTCCTGGGCTGAAAATGAAAAAGGCCGGCTAGAAGCCGACCTTTTTATAAATCAAGTGGTGCCCAGGAGAGGACTCGAACCTCCACGATGTTGCCACCGCTAGGACCTGAACCTAGTGCGTCTACCAATTCCGCCACCTGGGCACGTTTCGCTTTTTGTTGCGAAGCGAAGACCGCAATTATAGCGTGGCCGGAATCGTTGTCAACAGTTTCCTGCAAAGTATCTTCATTGGCACGATCCGGCAGCGCGTGACGATGGCTCGCACGTTGTTTCGTCCACGGAAGAGGGGGCAGCCATACACATGAACCAAGAGGCCCGAGCCGGCATTTTGTGTTACTGTCTCGGTAACGTTTTTTGTCCCTGCCAACAAGGAGTGCTTCATGTCTGAAATCGCAGTCGTTTTTCATAGCGGTTATGGCCACGCGGCCGTCATTGCGGACGCGGTCGCGCGCGGTGTCGAGAAAGTCGACGGTGCATCGGTCAAGCTGATTCCGGTCGATACGATCGATGAACACTGGGCGTATCTGGAGTGTGATGCCGACGCGATCATCTTCGGTTCGCCGACTTACATGGGCAGCGCATCCGCCCAGTTCAAGGGCTTCATGGATGCGTCGTCGAAGTATTGGGGAAAGTGGCGGGACAAGCTGGCGGCGGGGTTCACGGTGTCGGCTTCGCAAAGCGGCGACAAGCTGTCGACGTTGCAGCAGCTCGCCGTGTTTGCGGCCCAGCATCAGATGCTGTGGGTCAGCCTCGGTCTGATGCCCGGTAACAATAGCAGCACGGGGTCCGTCAACGATCTGAACCGGCTCGGCTCGTTTCTCGGCGCGATGGCGCAGGCGAATGCGGACCAGAGCGGCGACGCGATTCTCGAGAGTGACCGCAAGACGGCTGAAGTGCTGGGCGAGCGCGTTGCGATTGCGGCGAAGCGCTGGAGCGGTGCCTGATCTGCGTCGAACGCCTGAGATTGCCGCGGCCGGTGTGCGCGACGCCGGCTGCGCTTGCAAGCGCAGCCCTTCGAGTCCTCGCGCAAAGCGCGCAGGCGCTTTGCTTCCTGGGCTGAAAATGAAAAAGGCCGGCTAGAAGCCGACCTTTTTATAAATCAAGTGGTGCCCAGGAGAGGACTCGAACCTCCACGATGTTGCCACCGCTAGGACCTGAACCTAGTGCGTCTACCAATTCCGCCACCTGGGCACGTTTCGCTTGCTGCAGTGCGAAGACCGCTATTCTAGCGTGTGGCCGGAGTCTGTCAACAGAATTTCATCCGAAGTGATAAAAATATTGGCCGCTTGCGCGGCAGGGCTTCACGCGCCGACCGGCTCCGCACGCTTTGCCGCGAAATTCCAGCGCAGCGCCTGTCCCGTATCGACGCGGGCGGGCAGCAGTCCCGCCGCGAGGAAGGTGTCGGCGATCTTCTGTTGTTCGCTGAAGTTTTGCGCGACCACGGTGCGGACGAGATAGCTGCGCCGCGCGTTTGCGCGCGCGATCGTTGCCGCGTCGAGCCCCCAGATCGGCGCGAGTGTGTTCGCGGCGTCCTGCGGGTGGTCACGCAGCCACGTGCCGGCCTGCGACAGCTGGTCGAACAGGACCTGGACGACGTCGGGTCGAGCGGTCGCGAAACTGCTCGAGGCAAGGTAGTAGCGCTGGTACGATGCGAGCCCCTCGCCGTCGGCGAGAATCCGCACGTCGGGATTCCGGTCGACCGATGCGACATAGGGATCCCACGTGATCCATGCATCCACGCTGCCGCGCTCGAACGCCGCGCGCCCATCCGCAGGCGTCAGGTAGTGGATCGCTGTATCGGCGGGCGCGAGCTTCGCGCGTGCGAGCGCCGCGAGCAGCAGGTAGTGGCTGCCGGCCGCCTTCGTGACCGCGATGCGTTTGCCCTTGAGATCGGCGAGCGTGTGCAGCGCGCTGTCCTGCTTCACGACGATCGCCTGCGCTTTCGGCGAAGGTGCTTCCTGCGCGACGTACACGAAACGCGCATGGGCTGCCTGCGCGAAGACCGGAACCGTGTCGGCCACGTCGGCGCTGAAATCGACGGCGCCGACGTTGAGCGCTTCGGTCAGCGGCAATCCGCTCGCGAATTCATGCCACGACACGCGCAGGCCGAGCGGTGTCAGCGCCTGCTCGAGCGTGCCGCGTGTCTTCAGTAGCGTGATGAGCGTCGAAGATTTCTGGTAGCCGATGCGCAGCGTCGCGGGCGTGTTCTCGGCGCGGGCCCTGACGCCCGCGACAGTGAGGCCGGCGGCCAGCATCGCGCGCGCGAATGCGCGGCGGTTCATCGACGTCATGAATCGTGCTCCTCGTTGGATGCATTGAAAGCAAGGCGGCTAACGTAGCAACGGGGAGGGCGATTGATAAGCGATAAATTCTGCTATCGATCGGAATGGCCGACATAAGGGCCGACGGCAGTCGCCGCGATGCGGGTGCCGAAATGAAAAAAGGCCGGCTAGAAGCCGACCTTTTTTATAAATCAAGTGGTGCCCAGGAGAGGACTCGGTCACACGGGCGCGACCCCGGCTGCGCTTGCAAGCGCAGCCCTTCGAGTCCTCGCGCAAAGCGCGCAGGCGCTTTGCTTCCTGGGCTGAAAATGAAAAAGGCCGGCTAGAAGCCGACCTTTTCTATAAATCAAGTGGTGCCCAGGAGAGGACTCGAACCTCCACGATGTTGCCACCGCTAGGACCTGAACCTAGTGCGTCTACCAATTCCGCCACCTGGGCACGTTTTGCAGTGAGCTGCTTGCTGCAAAGAAGCAAAATTATAGCGCCCCAATTATTCGTGTCAACACTTTTTTGCGATGCATCGCAAACCGGCTGCTGTCGCGCCCGCTCGCGGCATTCCCGTCATTTGGCGACTCAGGCGGGTGATAGAATGACCCGCCGCCGTCAATATAGAACTGTCTGACGGACACCTCTATGTTGATGCCGTGCACCATCAGTCAACGCAACGAGAACAATCATCGACAAACCCTTGAGCAAATATCCGTACCCCATTCCGAGCCGTGAAGAAATTCTCGGCGTGCTGCGTACGAGCGACGCGCCGCTGGCTGCCAACGACATCGCCGAGGCCCTGTCGATCAAGCGTCAGGAGCGCGAGGGGTTCTTCCGGCGTGTCGCCGCGATGGAGCGCGACGGCCAGATCCGCCTCGACAAGCGCGGCCATTACCAGTTGACCCATCCGTCGAACTTCGTCGCCGGGCGCGTGCAGGGGCATCGCGACGGCTACGGGTTCGTGATCCGCGACGACGGCCAGGACGATCTGTTCCTGCCGAACGGCGAAATGCAGAAGGTGATGCACAACGACCGCGTGCTCGCGCGGATCGTCGGCTACGATCGCCGGGGCCGCCCGGAAGGGCATGTCGTCGAAGTCACCGAACGCGCGAACAAGCGCGTGATCGGCCGCCTGCTCAACGAGAACGGTGCGCTGATCGTCGCGCCGGAAGACAAGCGCATCGGCCACGACATCCTGATCACGCAGAACGTGAAGAAGGCGAAGGTCGGGCAGGTCGTCGTCGTCGAGCTGACCGATTTCCCGAGCCGTCATTCGCAGCCGCTCGGCCGTGTCGTCGAAGTGCTCGGCGACATCGACGATCCGGGCATGGAAATCGAAATCGCGGTGCGCAAGTACGGCGTGCCGCACGAATTCAGCCAGCCGGCGCTCGACGAAGCCGCCGCGTTGCCGGACAAGGTCCGGCCGGGCGACCTGCGTTTCCGCGTCGACCTGCGCGACGTGCCGCTCGTGACGATCGACGGCGAGGACGCCCGCGACTTCGACGACGCCGTGTACTGCGAGCCGGTCAAGGTCGGCCGTGGCGACGGCTTCCGGCTGATCGTCGCGATCGCCGACGTGTCGCACTACGTCCAGCCGGGCACGGGCCTCGACGCCGATGCGCTCGAGCGCAGCACGTCGGTCTATTTCCCGCGCCGCGTGATCCCGATGCTGCCGGAGAAGCTGTCGAACGGCCTGTGCTCGCTGAATCCGCACGTCGACCGCTGCGTGCTCGCGTGCGACATGGTGATCACCGCGCGCGGCGAGATCAAGGCCTACCAGTTCTATCCGGCCGTGATCCATTCGGCTGCACGCCTCACGTACACCGAGGTCGCGGCCGTGCTGTCGAACACGAAGGGGCCGGAGGCCGCGCGCCGCGCCGACCTGTTGCCGCACCTGCAGGATCTGTACGGCGTCTACAAGTCGCTGTTCGCCGCACGCCAGAAACGCGGTGCGATCGACTTCGACACGACCGAGACCTACATCGTCTGCAACTCGCAGGGCAAGATCGAGCAGATCGTGCCGCGCCAGCGCAACGACGCACACAAGCTGATCGAGGAATGCATGCTGGCCGCGAACGTCTGTGCGGCCGACTTCCTGAAGCGCAACAAGCATCCGGGCCTGTACCGCGTGCATGCGGGGCCGACGCCGGAGAAGCTCGAGAACCTGCGTGCCTTCCTGCGCGGCATGGGCCTGTCGCTCGGTGGCGGCGACAAGCCGCATGCGAGCGACTACGCGGCGCTGATGGCGCAGATCCGCGACCGGCCCGATGCGCAGATGCTGCAGCCGATGCTGCTGCGCTCGATGCAACAGGCCGTCTACAGCCCGGACAACATCGGCCACTTCGGCCTCGCCTACGACGCGTACGCGCACTTCACGAGCCCGATCCGCCGTTATCCGGACTTGCTCACGCACCGTGCGATCTACGCGATCCTGTCGGGCAAGAAGTACGTGCCGAAGGCGCCGGACGGCTTCGAGCTGAACACCGCGCTGTCGCCGCGCGCGCGCGCCATGCAGCAGGCCGACGACGAATCGCGCGGCCGCTCGCGCTCGAACACGGCGATCTGGGAAGAACTCGGCCTGCACTGCTCGGCGAACGAACGTCGTGCGGACGAAGCGTCGCGCGACGTCGAGGCATGGCTCAAGTGCTACTTCATGCGCGACAAGCTCGGCGAGGAGTACGGCGGGATGGTGAACGGCGTCACGTCGTTCGGCATCTTCGTGCAGCTCGACACGCTGTTCATCGAAGGGCTCGTGCACGTCACGGAACTCGGCTCGGACTACTTCCAGTACGACGAGATCAAGAACGAGCTGCGCGGCGAGCGGACGGGCATCCGCTATCGCCTGTCGGATCGCGTGCGCGTCCAGGTGAGCCGCGTCGATCTCGACGCGCGCAAGATCGACTTCCGCCTCGTGCGCGATACGCCGGTGAAGGCGCCGCGTCCGTCGCCTGCGCCGGCTGCCGCCGGTGCCGATCGCAACGGCAACGGTCCGCGCGTGCGCGCGCTGCCGCCGTCGGAAGAGTCGGCGCCGCGTCGCAAGCAGGCCGCGAGCGCGCCGAGCGTCGCGGTGAAGGACGCGCGCGCCGCGCGTGCCGCCGCGAAGAAGAAGGGCGGTGGTGGGAGCGGTGCGCCCGCGAAGCCGACCGCGAAGAAGACTCGCGCCCGCAAGAAGTATTGAGCGTTCGGGGCGTCGCAAGCGCACGCTCCGCAGTATCGAGAGACGCCGCGTCACCGGTCATCGGCCGGCAACGCGGCGCTTTCCTTTTCCATGGATCGCGGCTGCGCGTGTCGCGCGGCCGCACGTTTGATCGAAGGTTGTTCCAGTCATGTCACGTCTGAAGGTTCTTTACGGTTTTCATGCGGTGACCGCACGTTTGCGGCACGATGCATCGACGGTTGCGGAGGTGCTGTACGACCAGACGCGCCGCGACCGCCGCATGCAGGACTTCCTGCACGCCGCGAAGGAAGCGGGCGTGCGATTGATTGCAGCCGACGAAACGCGCCTGTGGGGCCTCGCGCACACCGAGCGCCACCAGGGCGTTGTCGCGCGGGTCGAGGACATGCCGCTTGCGCAGAACCTGTCGGAGTTGCTCGACGGCATCCAGGGTCCCGCGCTGCTGCTCGTGCTCGACGGCGTCACCGATCCGCACAACCTCGGCGCGTGCCTGCGTGTCGCCGATTCGGCCGGCGCGCATGCGGTGATCGCCCCGCGCGACCGCGCAGTCGGCCTGAACGCGACGGCGGCCAAGGTGGCGAGCGGCGCGGCCGACACGGTGCCGTACATCACGGTGACGAACCTCGCCCGCGCGCTGCGCGAGCTGAAGGAAGCCGGCGTGTGGATCATCGGCACGTCGGACGAGGCGCCGGCGACGCTCTACGAGACCAAGCTCGACGGCCCCGTCGCGCTCGTGATGGGCGCCGAAGGCGAAGGCATGCGCCGGCTTACGCGCGACACCTGCGACGAAGTGATGAGCATCCCGATGGCCGGCAGCGTGGAAAGCCTGAACGTGTCGGTCGCGAGCGGCGTGTGCCTGTACGAGGCCGTGCGCCAGCGGCGCGCGAAGGGCTGACGCCCGCCCGTCCCGCGCGAGCCGCGCGGGGCTTCGAATGACCCGAACGACGCGTGCCGTGATGGGGTGCGGCACGCGGCTCTCCGGAACCCGCGACCGATGACCCTGCTCCGTGTTGGCGCCTCCTGCGCCGTGCTGTGCCTGCTGGCGGCCTGCACGTCGCCGTCGCTCGTCGAACGCGGGACCTACTACGCCGACACGAGCCTGCATGCGCGCGGCGCCGATTCGCGGATTCGCTTTCTCGTGATGCACTACACCGAAAGCGACGAGGCGAAGTCGTTGCGCACGCTGACGGGCGATTCGGTCAGCGTGCATTACGTCGTCCCGCCGCAGCCGCGCATCGAGCGCGGGATGCCCGTCGTCTATCAGCTCGTGCCGGAAGCGCAGCGTGCCTGGCACGCGGGCGTGAGTGAATGGCAAGGCACGACCGAGCTGAACGCGGTGTCGATCGGCATCGAGAACGTGAACCGCGGCCCGCTCGATCCGCAGAATCGCACCTGGCAGCCGTATCCCCCCGAGCAGGTCGTCGCATTGATCGACCTGTCGAAGGACATCGTCGCGCGCTACGGCATTCCGCCGACACGCGTGGTCGGGCACAGCGACATCGCGCCGCAACGCAAGATCGATCCGGGGCCGCTGTTCCCGTGGCATGCGCTGGCGCAGGCCGGTGTCGGCGCGTGGCCGGACGAGGCGACCGTGGCCGCGCGGCTCGGCGGCCGCGACCCGCGCGCGCCGGTCGACGTGCGTGAACTGCAGCTCAAGCTCGCACGCTACGGCTACGACGTGCCGACCGACGGAATGCTCGATGTGCGCACGCGGCGCGTGTTCGCCGCGTTCCAGATGCATTTCCGCCCGTCCGACTATGCGGGCAATCCGGACGCCGAAACCGACGCGATCGCACAGGCGTTGCTCGACAAGTACTTCCCCGGCACGCAGCCGGCGGATAACGCCCCCGCGTCCGGCGCACCGTGAACACGCGGCGCGTCGCACGCCGAAAAACACGGGCCGTCCCCCGACTCCGGTAAACTGGCGGTTTTTCGCAATCCCGCAGCATTACCACGCCATGACTCAAGACGAACTCAAACGCCTCGTCGGCCAGGCCGCCGCCGACTACGTGATCCAGAACGTGCCGGAAGGCGCCGTGATCGGCGTCGGCACCGGCTCGACCGCCAACTGCTTCATCGACGCGCTCGCCGTCGTCAAGTCGCGCTATCGCGGCGCCGTATCGAGCTCGGTCGCGACGACCGAGCGCCTGAAAGCGCACGGCATCAAGGTGTTCGACCTGAACGAGGTCGACTCGCTGCAGGTGTACGTCGACGGCGCCGACGAGATCGACGCGAGCGGCGCGATGATCAAGGGCGGTGGCGGCGCGCTGACGCGCGAGAAGATCGTCGCGTCGGTGGCCGACACGTTCGTCTGCATCGCGGACGGCAGCAAGCGCGTGCCGGTGCTCGGCGCGTTCCCGCTCCCGATCGAGGTCGTGCCGATGGCGCGCACGGCGATCGGCCGGCGCGTCGCCGCGCTCGGCGGCGTGCCCGTGCTGCGCGTGACGAAGGACGGCGCACCGTACATCACCGACAACGGCAACGAGATCATCGACGTGAAGGGGCTGCAGATCGCCGATCCGCGCGGTTTCGAAGCGCAGGTGAATGCATGGCCGGGCGTCGTGACGGTCGGCCTGTTCGCCGGGCGCGGCGCGAATCTGTGCTTGCTTGGCACGGAAAACGGCGTTGAAACGATCGTTTATCCGGCTGGCTGAACCTGAATGAGAAGCAGTCCGTAACGGCGTTGTCGATCATTAATGGACTGAAGGTTTAAATCTTGTGGAAATCGGGGCCCGGCAAGCGCAGCGCGCTTCCCGGGCTTTTTTTTTAGCCGTATAAATCACCTCGTCAAAAAAGAGGGATAACCCTGTCAGGTGTTTACCAGATAGCGGAATATCGTCGAACTCATCAACTTATAGATCATAAGAACAGTGGTAACCAGGGCCGGCGGAACTGCGGAGCAGGTGTTCGCAAATCGACGCACGGGGAGGTGTCATGGAGCAGGGCAAAGACCGGTCACTGGTCGCCAAAGTGATGGATGGGCTTGTCTCGGGTATCGTCGAGGACAAGTATGGCGGCATCTTGCCGCCGCAAGACGTGCTGTCGAAAGAGTTCGATGTGAGTCGTACGGTGATGCGGGAAGCATTGTCGATGTTGCTTGCGCGCGACATGCTCGACGTGCGCCCGAAAGTCGGCACGCGGGTGCGCCCGATGCGCGACTGGCGCATGATCGACGAAGACGTCGTGAGCTGGCGATTTCGGGCGAAACCCGACCCGCAATTCATGCGCGACGTCATCGAGTTTCGGATGTTGATCGAGCCACGCGCGACCGCGCAGGCGGCGGTGCGTGCGACGGCGACCGACATCGCGGGCATTCGCGAAGCGTTCGATGCGTTCAAGGTGCTGCAGCCGGGGGATCCCGGCTACGACACGGCGGACGAGTTGCTGCATACGCGGATCGTCCAGGCCAGCGGCAACCAGTTCTTCCAGCAGATGGCGGCGATCGTGCGCGGTGCGGTGCGCCTCGTGAACCCGCGCGTCGTGCAGAAGGAAGGGGCGCACGAGATCGCGGTGAAGGCGCATGCGCGCGTCGTCGATGCGATCGAGCGGCGCGACCCGCGCGAAGCCGAGGCGGCGTCGCTCGCGCTGATCGATTTCAGCGCCGACGAAATTTCGCGCGATTTCTCGGTCGACGTGCCCGTGCGCGCCTGACGTTGCGCGTGTCGCTCATCCGTGTGCCGCCGGGCCGTTTATCATGACGGCCGGCCGGCAGCGTGCCGGCTACCGTCATACGACCGACACGGAAGATCAGGATGAACGACAACGACCATCGCCCGGTGCGCTTCGGCATCGTCGGCGTGGGCAGCATTGCGCGCCGCTTTGCGCAAAGCCTCGCGCACGTGCCGGGTGCCACGCTCGCCGGTGCCTGGGCTCGCCGCGCCGACGCCGCGGCCGCCTTTTGCGGGACTTGCGGCGGTACGCCTGCCGCGAGCCTCGACGCGCTCCTCGCGAGCGATATCGACGCGGTCTACATCGCGACGCTCCATGACAGTCATGCGCAGTACGCGCTGGCCGCGCTGGCCGCCGGCAAGGCCGTGCTGTGCGAAAAGCCCGCGACGCTGAACGCGGCGCAGCTCGACACCGTGCTGCAGGCGGCAAGCGAGGCCGGGCGGCTGTTCATGGAAGCGATGAAGCCGCCGTTCTTTCCGCTGTACCGTCAATTGCGCGCGCATCTGCGCAACGACCCGATCGGCGAGATCCGGCTCGTCCGGGCAGGATGCGCATCGTCGTCGGTGCCGGACGACCACTCCGTCTACCGCCTCGATCGCGCGGGCGGTGCGCTGCTCGACATCGGGATCTACGAGGCGTTTCTCGCGGTCGACTGGCTCGGGGCGGCGCTCGACGTGCAGACGCTCGGCCGCGTCGGCGCGACGAGCGTCGACCTGTTCGCGAGCCTGAACAGCGTGCATGCGAACGGCGGGATCGCCCAGCTCTTTTGCGGACTCGACGTGATGGGGCGCGGCGACGCGCTGATCGCCGCGGCCGGCGGCCACGTGACGATTCACGAGAAGTGGTGGAACCCGGCGCGCGCGACGATTTGCTATGCGGACGGGCGTACCGTCGAACTCGACGCGCCGGCCGAGGGCGGCGGGTTGAACTACGAGACCGCGCATTTCTGCGACCTGCTGCGCGCGGGCGAAACGGAAAGCCCGATCATGACGCACGACCATTCGCGGCGGATGATCGCGATGACCGATGCGGCGCGCGCCGCGCTCGGCGTGCGCTATTCGGGCGAGTAAGCGGTAAGGAGAGGGGGCGGGGCGCGCATGCGCACCCCGGCGGGAGTGCGTGCGCTCAGTGCCGCGACGGCAGCGACAGGCGCTTTTCGTACCAGCGCTGCACCCATTCGAGGATCTGGCACAGGATCCAGTACACGGCCGCGGCGGCGAGGTAGAGCGGCAGCGGCTGATAGGTCGCCGCGATCACTTCCTGCGCGCTGCGCAGCAGTTCGGTCACGGTGATCACGGAGACGAGCGACGTGTCCTTGATCAGGCTGATCAGGCTGTTCGACAGGCTCGGCACCGCGATGCGCAGCGCCTGCGGGCCGATCACGTAGCGCAGCGTCTGCCCCCACGACAGCCCGAGGCTGTACGCGGCGAGCCATTGGCCGCGCGCGATCCCGTTGATGGCGCCGCGCATGCTTTCGGACATGTAAGCCGCGACGTTCGCGGACAGCGCAATGACGCCGGCCGGCGTCGGGTCGAGCGAGATGCCGAGGCTCGGCAGCCCGTAGTAGATGACGAAGATCTGCACGAGCAGCGGCGTGCCGCGCATCAGGCTCACATACCCGCGCGCGAGCCACGCGAGCGCGTTGACCCAGACGCGTTCGAAGCCGTCGAGCGCTTCGCTTTGCCGGATGCCCATCATCGCGAGCACGACGGCGCCAAGCAGGCCGAACACCATCGACAGCACGGCGAACTTGACGGTCAGGACGGCGCCCTGGGCGAGCACCGGCAGCGATTGGACGAGCAGGGACGTTGTCGACATGGAGTACGAATCGAATGCGTGCGCGAAAGCGCAATCATAAACCGGACGCATAAAACAAAGGGCGGCATCGTGACGGATGCCGCCCTTTCCGGCCCGCCGTCAGGCGGGACATGCAGGCGTGCTTACTTGATCGGTTTGGTCACGTCGATGCCGAACCACTTGTCCGAGATCTTCGTGAACGTGCCGTCGGCCTCGAGTTGCGTCATCGCGTCGTCGATCGCCTTCTGGAACTTCGGGTTGCCCTTCTTGAACGGGATGCCCGACGGGTTCGCCGAGCCGACGTTCGCGCCCGGGCGCAGCGGCAGCTGCGCGTTCTTCGTCAGGTACGCGAGCATCAGGCGGTCGTTGAGCGCCGCGTCGAGGCGGCCGGCGGCGAGGTCGCGCAGGTACTCGGGCGCGCCCGGGTACGTCTTCACGTCGATGCCGGGCACCGACTTCGCCATGTCCATGTAGTTGGTGCCGAGCGCGACGCCGAGCTTCTTGCCCTTCAGGTCGTCCAGCGACTTGAACTCGCGCGTGTCGTCCTTGCGCTGGATCAGCTGCGCGGACGAGAACGTGTACGCCGGCGAGAAGTCGAGCGTTTCCTTGCGCTTGTCGGTGATGCCGACCTGGTTGGCGATCACGTCGAACTTGCCGGCCTGCAGGCCCGCGATGATGCCGCTCCATTCGGTCGTCACGAATTCGGCCTTCACGCCGAGCTTCGCGGCGACGGCCTTCGCGATGTCGACGTCGAAGCCGACGAGTTCGCCTTGCGGGTTCTTCGAGTTGAACGGGGGGAACGTGCCTTCGAGGCCGACGCGCAGTGTGCCGCGCTGTTTGACCTGGTCGAGGAGGTCGGCCGCGTGCGCGGTCGCGGCGGCGAACGACGTGCCGACCAGGCCGGCAACCAGCAGCTTCTTCAGCAGCGAAAATTTCATCGTGTGTGTCCTTGCCCTGTCCGGGTCAATGATTCTGATAGTGAGGCCGATGATAGCAAAAACGCTATCGATCATTAAATATAGTTTGTTTATGTCTATATTACGCGGTGCGCTCGCGGGCGATCGCCTTCACGCATTCCGACACGAGCGCCGGGCCGCGATAGATGAAGCCCGTGTAAAGCTGGACGAGCGCCGCGCCGGCCGCGAGCTTCGCGCGGGCGTCCTCGCCCGAGAAAATGCCGCCGACGCCGATGATCGGCACGTCGTTGCCGACTTCCGCGTGCAGCTTGCGGATCACTTCGTTCGACGCGTCGAACACGGGGCGGCCCGACAGGCCGCCGGCTTCGTCCGCATGCGGCAGGCCCTGGACGGCCGCGCGCGACAGCGTCGTGTTGGTGGCGATGACCGCTTCGATCTTGTGGCGCAACAGCGTGTCGCCGATTTCCTTGACCTGTTCGTCGTCGAGATCGGGGGCGATCTTCAGCGCGAGCGGCACGAGCTTGCCGTGCAGGTCGGCGAGGCGCTGCTGCTTGTCCTTCAGCGCGGCGAGCAGTGCGTCGAGTTCGCCGGCGCCCTGCAGCTGGCGCAGGTTCTTCGTGTTCGGCGACGAAATGTTGATCGTCACGTAGCTCGCGAACGGGTATACGCGCTCGAGGCAGTACAGGTAGTCCTCGGCGGCGCGCTCGATCGGCGTGTCGGCGTTCTTGCCGATGTTCAGGCCGAGAATGCCGCGATAGCGGGCGGCCTGGACGTTCTTCACGAACTGGTCGACGCCATGGTTGTTGAAGCCCATCCGGTTGATCAGCGCTTCGGCTTGCGGCAGGCGGAACATCCGTGGGCGCGGGTTGCCCGGCTGCGCGCGCGGCGTGACCGTGCCGACCTCGATGAAGCCGAAGCCGAGCGCCGCGAGGCCGTCGATGGCCGCGCCGTCCTTGTCGAGGCCGGCCGCGAGGCCGACCGGGTTGCGGAACGTGAGCCCCATCACGGTGCGCGGTGCGTCGGGCACGCGGGCCGACAGCGCGCAGGCGAGGCCCGTGCGGCCGGCCGCGCCGAGCGCGCGCAGCGTGAGGTGGTGAGCATCTTCCGCATCCATTTTGAACAGGGATGCGCGGGCCAGCGGATAGAGGGAACTGAACACGGGAATGGGGCGGGCAGCCGGAATGAATGACAACCCGCTATTTTACCGGGAGTTGCGCGGCAGGGGCGTGCTTCGCTTCGTAGCCCCCGCCGCGTGCGTCAACCCGAGCCGGAATGCCCGCCCGGCAACGGCGCGCGGGCCAGCGCCGCGTCGACGGGCGGCAGGTCGATCCGTTCCGGATCGAGCGTCTTCCAGCGGCCGTCGATCAGCCCCTCGAGCGGGTGGAAGTTCGCCTTGTACGCCATCTTCGGGCTCTCGCGGATCCAGTAGCCGAGGTACACGTACGGCAGGTCGAGGCTCTTCGCCTGCTCGATCTGCCACAGGATGTTGTAGGTGCCGTAGCTCGTATGCCGGTCGTCGGGCTCGAAGAATGTGTAAACCGACGACAGCCCGTCGCCGAGGATGTCGATCATGCTGACCATGCGCAGCTTGCCGGGTTCGCCGCCCGGCGCGTCGAGGTCGCGGAATTCGACGAGGCGCGAGTTGATCCGGCTCTGCAGCAGGAACTGCTCGTACTGGTCGCGGCTGTCGCGATCCATGCCGCCGCCCGCGTGGCGCGCGGACTGGTAGCGCATGTAGAGCGCGTAGTGCTCTTCGTCGTAGTGCAGCGGCGAAACCGTCGCGATCAGCGCGCGGTGGCGCTTCCACATCCTGCGCTGCGTGCGCGACGGCGCGAACGCGCCCACGGGGACGCGCACCGGCACGCATGCGCGGCAGCCGTCGCAGTACGGGCGATACGTGAACACGCCCGACCGGCGGAAGCCGGCCTTCACGAGTTCGGTGTAGATGTCGGAATTGATCAGGTGGCTCGGCGTCGCGACTTGCGAGCGCGCGATGCGACCGTCCAGATAGCTGCACGGATAGGGCGCCGTTGCATAGAATTGCAGCGCCGAAAGCGGTGAAAGCGGCAGCTCAGTCGGGTGAGTCATGGGCAGCTCTCGATGCAGGGAAGGAGTGCCGCGCTAGCGCTCGATCCCGGAGGGCGCCGCCTTCTCGGCGGAGCCCGTCAGCGCGGCGAGCACGCGCTTGTCGAACTGCCACGGAATCGGCGGTTCGGCCACCGCGCTGCGCACGTGAGCGACAAACGCCTTGCGTGCGATCTCGCGGCCGCCGAGCGACGCTAGATGCGACGTATTCTGCTGGCAGTCTATCATCTCCAGCCCCTGCTCGCGAAGGTGCGCGATGAGCGCGGCCAGCGCGATTTTCGACGCGTCGGTCACGTCCGCATACATCGACTCGCCGAAAAACATCCGCCCGAACGACACGCCGTACAGGCCGCCGACGCGGCGTCCGTCGTGCCACGTCTCGATGCTGTGCGCGTTGCCGGAGCGGTAGAGCGACGTATACGCGTCGATGATCTCGGCCGTGATCCACGTGCCGCGCTGCCCGCGCCGCGGCGCCTGCGCACAGGCGCGCATCACGCCCGGAAAGTCGTGGTCGACCCGCACTTCCCATTCGGGATCGCGCAGCACGCGCTTCAGCGTCTTGCGCAGCGACGGCGACACCTTGAATTCGGCCGGCACGAGGATCATGCGCGGATCGGGGCTCCACCACAGCACGGGCTGGCCGTCCGAGTACCACGGGAAAATGCCGCGCAGGTACGCCTCGATGAGGCGCGACGGCAGCAGGTCTGCGCTCGCGGCCAGCAGCCCGGGCGCGCCGGTCGCGGGGCCGAGCGCGCGCTCGATGGGCGGAAACGGATCGTCCGGGCCGAGCCAGGGGACCATGGGGCGCGGGCTCAGCCGTTGCGCAGCGAGCGGAAGATGTCGCCGGTGTGCACGCCGTAATCACCGGCGGCGCGATCGGCGAAGAAGAAACGCAGGGTCTGGCTGACGGTCGGGAACGCGATCTCGTCCCACGGAATGTCGGCTTCGTCGAACAGCTTCACTTCGAGGCTTTCCTCGCCGGCTTCGAACCCCGGATCGGTGAGCCGCGCGAGGTAGAACAGGTGGACCTGGTGCACGTGCGGCACATTGAGCAGCGTGAACAGGTTCTGTACCTCGACGCGTGCGCCGGCTTCCTCGAGCGTTTCGCGCGCGGCGGCTTCGGCCGTCGTTTCGCCCATTTCCATGAAGCCTGCCGGCAGCGTCCAGAATCCGTAGCGCGGTTCGATCGCGCGGCGACACAGCAGGATCTGGTCGCCCCAGACCGGGACCGTGCCGACGACGTTGCGCGGATTCTGGTAGTGGATCGTGCCGCAGTGATCGCAGACGAAGCGCTCGCGGTTGTCGCCCGGAGGAATGCGCGCGATGACTTCGTGACCGCAGACGGAGCAGAATTTCATGTCGAGTGGAAGGGACGAGGTGATGCGAGTGTATCACCGGGGCACGCCATTCCAGAACGCCTGCGCATGCGGGCGGCATGTCGCGCGAAGCGGAGGTGCGCGTGCGCGAAAAGGGTGCCGTGCCCGGGCGCGGAAAAACAAAAAGCCCGGCGCGAGGCCGGGCTTTTTGCGGAATGCTGGACGGGTTGGTTGCGGGGGTAGGATTTGAACCTACGACCTTCGGGTTATGAGCCCGACGAGCTGCCAGACTGCTCCACCCCGCGTCCGTCGAAGAAATGAATTATAAGGAGTTACCCGAGGGCATGCAAGCACTTTCTGACAATCGCGTGTCGCGTCTCGTAGGGACGGTACGTGGAGCGCGTGCGCTAGAATCGAGCGGTTTGTGTCGTCATCCCGGCAGCAGGGCCGTGCGCGATCGCGTCGGCGCCGTTGCGGCTCCCTTTACTGTATCGACGGATTCATGGACATCGCTCACGATCTGCAATCGATCGGCGCGCAGGAACAGGCGCTCGTGTTTCCCCATTTCGATCCCGCGCGCGCATGGGCGCTCGGCAACCGGATGCATGCGCTCGCGACGACGCGCGGCCATGCGATCGCGATCGACATCGTCACGTTCGGCCAGCCGCTGTTCTACGCGGCGCTCGCCGGCGCGACGCCCGACAACGCCGACTGGGTGCGCCGCAAGCGCAACGTCGTCGCGCATTTCCGCCGCAGCTCGTACGCGATCGGCCTGCGCCTGCAGCAGGCCGGCGCCACGCTCGCGGACAAGCACGGGCTGCCGATCGCCGAATATGCGCCGCACGGCGGCTCGTTCCCGCTGACCGTCGCCGGCGCCGGCGTGATCGGCTCGATCACCGCGTCAGGGCTGCCGCAGCGCGCGGATCACGAGTTCGTCGTCGAGGCGCTGTGCGCGGAGCTCGGCCACGACTACGCCGTGCTGGCCCTCGCCAGGAGCTGAGCGATGCAACTGCCCGGTTATGCATGGCTCGCGATCGCGATCGTCGCGGAAGTGGTCGGCACGTCCGCGTTGCGCGCGGCGGACGGCTTCACGCGCTTCTGGCCGTCGGCGCTCGTCGTCGCCGGTTACGGCATCGCGTTCTACTGTCTGTCGCTCACGTTGCGCACGATGCCCGTCGGCATCATCTATGCAGTCTGGTCGGGCGCCGGCATCGTGCTGATCACGCTCGTCGCGATGCTGCTCTATCGTCAGGTGCCTGACCTGCCGGCGGTGATCGGCCTCGGGCTGATCATCTCGGGCGTCGTGGTACTGAACCTGTTCTCGAAGATGCAGGCGCACTGACCGTGCGACTGCCGTTTGCCGGATGACTTCCATGACCGATTCCACTTCCGCCGTTGCTACCGCCGAATCCGCCCGGCCCGACGTCCACGCGTATGTCGCGAACCGCATCGGCTTTCTCGAGCTGAACCGGCCGAAGGCGCTGAATGCGCTGTCGGTCGGCATGATCCGGCTGATGCAGCAGGCACTCGACGCGTGGCGCAACGATCCCGAAGTCGTCGCCGTCGTCGTGCACAGCCCGCACCCGCGCGCGTTCTGCGCGGGCGGCGACGTGCGTTTCTTCCACGACGCATGGCAGCGCGGCGACCGCGACGCGGTCGACACGTTCTTCATCGAGGAATACACGCTGAACCATGCGATCTTCACGTATCCGAAGCCGTACATCGCATTGATGCATGGTGTCGTGATGGGCGGCGGCATGGGTATTTCGCAGGCCGCGCGGCATACGGGCGGCCTGCGCGTCGTGACCGACTCGACCAAGATGGCGATGCCGGAAACGCGCATCGGCCTGTTCCCGGACGTCGGGATGAGCTGGTTTCTCGCGCGCACGCCCGGCGCGATCGGCCGTTATCTCGCCGTGACCGGTGCGGCGCTCGGCGCGGCCGACGCGCTGTACGCGCAACTCGCCGACGTCTATCTGCCCGATGCCGCGCTGCCGGCACTGCTCGATACGCTGCGCAGCGCGCCGATCGACAGCGGTGCGCGGGCGGTGGCTTGTGTCGCCGAGGCAGCGGCCGCGCACAAGGTCGTGCCGACGCCCGACACGTCGGCGCTGGCCGATGCGCGCGCCGGGATCGACCGGCATTTCGCGCAGCCCGACGTCAACGCGATCCTCGCATCGCTCGACGCCGAGCAGGATTGCGCGGCTGTCGACGGTTGGGTCGAAAAGGCGACCCATGCGATGCGCGAACAGCTGTCTCCGCTGTCGATGGCCGTGTCGCTCGAGGTCGTCGAACGCGCACGCGGCGCGACGATGGCCGATTGCCTGCGGCGCGATCTCGATCTCACGCGTTCGACGTTCGCGCGCGGCGACGTGATCGAGGGCGTGCGCGCGCTGATCGTCGACAAGGATCACCGGCCGGCCTGGCGCTTCAAGTCGGCCGCCGATGTCGATCGCGCCGACGTGCTCGCGATGTTCGACAGCCCGTGGGCGCCGGACACGCATCCGCTGCGGAATCTGCAGGACTGACGTCGGTCCGGCCGGCACGCTAGACAGAAACGAAAAGGCCGCCTGCGGATGCAGGCGGCCTTTTTTGCGGAGGGCGATCGAAGGGCATCGCGCCCGAGCGTGCGTTATTCGTCGCCCGCGTCGTCGGACATGAACGCGCGCATGAACACGAGCGCGCCGAAGCCCCACACCGCGTTCGCCGCGAAGCCGGCCGCGAGCACGGGCATCATGTTGCCCGACGGCCAGATGCCGCGCAGCGGATCGATCGCGAACACGCGGGCGGCCGTCAGCACGATGCCGCCGAATATGAGCGCACCGATCCACGATGCCTCGCGTTCCGGCGATACGCGCAGCAGCCACGCCATCGGAATGGCGCAGCATGCGCTGATCAGCGCATTCGCGACAAATTCAGGAATGCCGAGCGGCGCGAACGGCTGCGTCGAGAAGCCGGTTGCGGCGATCAGGTCGGCGGTGTGAAGGAGCGCGAGCGTCGCCTCGCGGAAGAACAGGGCGGCCAGGAAGCCGGACAGGAATGGCAGGATGACTTTCTGCATCGATGAGTGCACCGCAGGCGCGCACGGCCGGGGCCGGGCGCGCGGAGTTATTCGGATAGGTGCGCCATTATAGGGCCCGTCCGCGGCGATATTCGCTCCAGCGTCGTGCTAATCACGAAAGCGGAAAACCTAAGCTCAAAAAAATCGTTCCAAAGCCCTGCACCGATCCCTAGACTGATTTCCCAGAAACAGCCGTGCAATCGCGTCCTCGCCCGCCGCGCGGCCTGACCGGCGAGCTATCCCGAATCGAACGCACACCATGCATGCGCCGCGCATCCGCGACGCGAGCAGGGCGATGTCTTTTCCAAATTTCGGCAGTGACAGTCAAGCAGGAGCAGCAGATGAATGTGTTCTGGTTTATCCCCACGCATGGCGACAGCCGCTATCTCGGCACGGCCGAAGGTGCGCGCGCCGCGGATTACGATTACTTCAAGCAGGTCGCCGTCGCGGCCGATACGCTCGGCTACGAAGGCGTGCTGCTGCCGACCGGCCGTTCCTGCGAGGATGCGTGGGTCGTCGCGTCGAGCCTCATCCCGGCGACGCAGCGCCTGAAATTCCTGGTCGCCGTGCGTCCCGGCATCGCGTCGCCGGGCCTGGCGGCCCGGATGGCCGCGACGTTCGACCGCCTGTCCGGCGGCCGCCTGCTGATCAACGTCGTGACGGGCGGCGACGCGGCCGAACTCGAAGGCGACGGCCTGTTTGCCGATCACGACACGCGCTACGAGATCACCGACGATTTCCTGAACATCTGGCGCGGGCTGCTGGCGGCGTCGCACGACAACGGCGGCTTCGACTACATCGGCAAGCACCTGCAGTCGAAGGGCGGCAAGGCGCTTTATCCGCCCGTGCAGCGTCCGCATCCGCCGCTGTGGTTCGGCGGTTCGTCGCCGGCCGCCCACGCGATTGCGGCCGATCACATCGATACCTACCTGACCTGGGGCGAGCCGCCCGAGGCCGTCGCGAAGAAGATCGCCGACATCCGGGCCCGCGCGGAGGCGCGCGGTCGCAAGATCAAGTTCGGCATCCGCTTGCACGTGATCGTGCGTGAAACCGAGGACGAAGCGTGGCGTGACGCCGAGCGCCTGATCAGCCGTCTGGACGACGACACGATCGCGCGTGCGCAGCAGGCGTTCGCGAACATGGATTCGGAAGGCCAGCGCCGGATGGCCGCGCTGCACGGCGGCAAGCGCGGCGGCCGCGACGCGCTCGAGGTGTACCCGAACCTGTGGGCCGGCGTCGGCCTGGTGCGCGGCGGCGCGGGCACGGCGCTCGTCGGCAATCCCGAGCAGGTCGCGGAACGCATGCGCGAATACGCGGATCTCGGCATCGAGACGTTCATCCTGTCCGGTTATCCGCACCTCGAGGAGTCGTATCGCTTCGCCGAGCTCGTGTTCCCGCTGATCAAGGGCAAGGGCGCGGAGAAGGCGACCGGCCCGCTGTCGGGGCCGTTCGGCGAAATCGTCGGCAACAACTATCTGCCGAAAGCCGCGCAGAGCTGAGCGACAGGAGGCCTGCGATGACAACGAAAACGTCGACGACGGGCGCCGTCGTGGCGGCCCGTGCCTGGCGCGGCGTCGCGCCGTGGCTCGTGCCGCTCGCGTTGCTGGTGGCGTGGGAGGTCGGTGCGCGCACCGGCTGGCTGTCGACCCGCGTGCTGCCCGAACCGGTGGCGGTCGTCCGCGCGGCCTGGTCGCTCGTGACGTCGGGTGAAATGTGGGCGAACGTGAAGGTCAGCACGTGGCGCGCGCTGTTCGGCTTTGCGATCGGCGGCGGCGTCGGCCTTGCGCTGGGGCTCGCGACCGGCCTGTCGAAGGCGGCCGAGGTCGCGCTCGATTCGACGATCCAGATGATCCGCAACATTCCGGCGCTCGCGATGATTCCGCTCGTGATCCTGTGGTTCGGCATCGACGAGAAGGCGAAGCTGTTCCTGGTCGCGCTCGGTGTGTTCTTCCCGGTCTACATCAACACATATCACGGGATCCGTTCGGTCGACGCGAACCTGATCGAGATGGCGAAGAGTTACGGCGTGCGCGGCTTCGCGCTGTACCGCGACGTGATCCTGCCCGGTGCGCTGCCTTCGATCCTCGTCGGCGTGCGTTTCGCGCTCGGGCTGATGTGGGTGATGCTGATCGTCGCGGAAACGATCTCCGCGCAGTCGGGCATCGGCTACATGACGATGAACGCGCGTGAATTCCTGCAAACCGACGTGGTGGTGGTCGGCATCCTGTTGTACGCGGTGCTCGGCAAGCTGGCCGACGTGCTGGCGAAATGGCTCGAGCGCGTGACGCTGCGCTGGCATCCCGCTTATCAATCAGGAGCAAAGGCATGAATGCGACCACTTCGGCGGCCGCCTACGGCCCGCTCGCCGGCGCGGACCTCGAGGTCGAACTGGCACAGGCACGCGTCGCGGACGGCGATGCGCGCGACGCGGCGATTCTCGAGCGCGACGGCGGCGCATCGGTCGTGCCGCTCGCGCGACGACGCGCGGACAGCCCGGCACCCGACGACGCGGTGACGCTGTCGGGCGTCAGCAAGCGCTTCGGCGCACGCACGGTGCTCGACAACGTCGAGCTCGGTATCGCACGCGGCAGCTTCGTCGCGATCGTCGGCCGCAGCGGCTGCGGGAAATCGACGCTGCTGCGTCTCGTCGCGGGGCTCGAGCAGCCGAGCAGCGGCGCGCTCGTGACGCGCGGCGAGGGCGGCGGCGTGCTTGACACGCGGATCATGTACCAGGATGCGCGTCTGCTGCCGTGGAAGACCGTGCTGCAGAACGTGATGCTGGGCCTCGGGCGCGGCGCGCGCGATCAGGCGCGCGCGGTGCTCGATGAAGTCGGCCTGCTGGAGCGGGCCAACGACTGGCCCGCGCAATTGTCGGGCGGCCAGCGCCAGCGCGTTGCACTGGCCCGCGCGCTCGTGCACCGGCCTCAACTGCTGTTGCTCGACGAGCCGCTCGGCGCGCTCGACGCGCTGACCCGCATCGAGATGCATGCGCTGATCGAGCGGTTGTGGCGCGAGCATCGGTTCACCGCGCTGCTCGTCACGCACGACGTGCAGGAGGCCGTCGCGCTCGGCGACCGCATCCTGCTGATCGAGCAGGGACGTGTGGCGCTCGATCAGCCCGTGCCGCTCGACCGGCCGCGCGCCCGTGCCTCGGCCGCATTCGCGGCGCTGGAGGATCGCGTGCTGAAGCGCGTGCTTGCCGGCGGGCCCGGTGCGGCCGATCAGGACGCGGAGCATGAGACGGACAAGGTTCGACCGGTCGGGCAGATCCGCTGGGCCGTTTAATTCCGGGCGGCTCCGGCCGCCCGTCTTGAGACTTTTTTCTTCGGAGCGATCATCCCGATGAGCATCACTGCAATCAACGTACGTAACCAGTTCAAGGGCAAGGTGAAGGAGATCATTCGCGGGTCCGTGGTCTCCGAAGTCGACGTCGAGACGCCGTTCGGCATCGTCACGTCGGTGATCACGACCCGTTCGGTCGACGAACTCGAACTGAAGGTCGGCGCGGAAGTCGTCGCGCTCGTGAAGTCCACCGAAGTCTCGATCGCGCGTCTCTGACCGCGCGTGTCCTGCTCCGATGCGGCGCCGGCGGGCAGTGTGCCCCCCGCGCCGCATCGGCGTTCCCGCAGCGCGCATGCCTCGGTATTCGGCGTCCGGACGAAGTGCTAGGATGGAGCGACACGACGTCGGAGGCCAACGCATGACCCCCATTCTTTCCCCTGAAGCCATCGAGGCGCTGAAGTGGATCGACCAGTTCGGCGAAAGCCGGCCGGTTCCCGCTGCGTTCGACGACGTTGTCTATGCGTTGCTGAACGAGGGGCTGATCTATCAGGCGACGGCCGACCGGGTCGACCTGACGACCGACGGCAAATCCTTTTTGTCCAACGAATACGATTGAGCGCCCGGCGCCGGCTGCCCGGGCGGCCTGGCGCCGCGTCGCAACGGAGCGTGCGATGGAACCGAAAGGCAGCGACCTCGGCGATTTCAGCGAGCCGTACCGCGGTTTCGAGATCGAGGTGAAGACCGAGCAGGTCTGGGACGGCGAGCATGCGCACTACCGCGTGCTGCAAGGCGATGCCGTGCGGATCGACTGGCGGCTCGTCAAGGTCGACGGGATGCTGCTGACCGAGCGACGCGTGATCGAGCGCGTGCTCGACGAGGCGCGCCGGGCCGTCGATGCGGAGCTGGGCGAGGGCGGCTAGCGGAGCGCCGGCAGGAGTGGCCCGGGTTGCGGTAAAATAACCGGTTGTTCCCGTGCCGGCTGGCCTGTTGCCCGAATTCCATGTCCGTTTCGTCCTCGCTTCCTCCCCGCCGCGTTTCCGTCGCGCCCATGCTCGACTGGACCGACCGTCATTGCCGGTCGTTCCACCGTACGCTGACGCGCAACACGTGGCTGTATACGGAGATGATCACGACGGGCGCGCTGCTGTTCGGCGACGCGCAGCGGCATCTTGCGTTCACGCCGAGCGAATCGCCGATCGCGCTGCAACTGGGCGGCAGCGAGCGTGACGATCTCGCGCGCGCCGCGAAGCTCGGCGAGCAGTGGGGCTACGACGAAATCAACCTGAATTGCGGATGTCCGTCCGAGCGTGTGCAGCGCGGCGCGTTCGGCGCGTGCCTGATGAACGAGCCGCAGCTCGTTGCCGACGGCGTGAAGGCGATGCGCGACGCGGTGTCGGTGCCGGTCACGGTCAAGCACCGGATCGGTGTCGACGCGGTCGAAGATTACGCGTTCGTGCGGGACTTCGTCGGCACGGTGGCCGAGGCCGGTTGCGAAACGTTCGTCGTGCATGCGCGCAACGCGATCCTGAAGGGTTTGTCGCCGAAGGAGAATCGCGAGATCCCGCCGCTCAAGTACCACTATGCGTATCAGTTGAAGCGTGATTTTCCGTCGCTGGAGATCGTCATCAACGGCGGCATCACGACGCTCGACGAGGTTGCGCAGCACCTCGAACATGTCGACGGCGTGATGCTGGGTCGCGAGGCGTATCACAACCCGTTTGTGCTGGCCGAAGTCGATACGCGCTTCTACGGGGCGACCGCAGCGGTGCCGACGCGCGAGGAAGCCGAGGCGCAGCTGATCGAGTATTGCGCGGCCGAACTGAAGCGTGGGACCTATCTCGGCGCGATCGTTCGGCACGCGCTCGGACTGTATCGCGGCATGCCGGGCGCGCGTGGCTGGCGCCGCGTGCTGTCCGACAACAAGAAGCTCGCGCGCGGCGATCTGGCCGTGTTTGACGAGGCGCGCGCGCATCTGAACGAAGCCGAAGAATTTTTTGAAAAAAAGGCTTTGCAAGATTCAAAAGTCTTCGTATAATCTTGTTCTTCGCTGCTGAAACAAAACAGCGAAGCGAAGTAAGCAGTATCAGTGGTGGCTGTAGCTCAGTTGGTAGAGTCCAGGATTGTGATTCCTGTCGTCGTGGGTTCGAGTCCCATCAGCCACCCCAACAAATTCAAGCAAAAAGCCCGGTTCAATGAGCCGGGCTTTTTGCTTTCTGGCGTTCGTATTGCATATTGCACAGCGCGACCGGTAATCGGTCCGACGCCCGGGCGGCGCAAATCGGGGATATCTCGGAAGGCCCGCGCTCGAATCACTTCGCGTTTCCCGGTCGTTGCGCAGACAACGTCCGCACGCGTTCGCATGCGCTGCTGCTTTCCGCTAAGGTTTGCGCGCGCCGTGCCGTTATCTCTCCTGGACAGCCCTCGTGCCTCGAATGCTGATCCGTTTTCTTGCCTGCTCGCGTGATGCGCGAGCAGGCTTTTTTGTTTACGGCATTCCATCGAAGACTGGATTGGCGGAATGGAACAGGGACTTGGCGCCAACCGACAAAGCGCAACAGTCTTTCATGGGTGTAATGTATCGCCTTCCTCGTGCCCTCATGCTTTGCAGGGCCGTTCGATCCCGACGACCCATGAAGGCGCCGGGATTTTTTTTGCATATGCAGCGATACCCCCGCGATGCGTCACCGAGAAAGGCATTTCGCAAGGCACGGTATATTTTGCGACGACACATACCGATCGATAGAACACGCTACAAGGAGTCGCCAACCCATGTCGGACACTCGGACCACGCTTCGCGCCGCGACTGCGCACGACGCGTCCCTCATCGCTCGCCTGCATACGCAGAGCTGGCAGAGCGCATACAGCCATATCCTTCCGGCCACCTACCTGTCGGATGAGGTGCCGACAGAGCACGCGATCCGGTGGCGCAAGTATCTCGATCGCAACGAAGACGAGTGGGGCCTGGTGCTGATCGCCGAGTCGGACGGCGCGCCCGTCGGCTTCGTCAGCGCGGAACGTCCTGACGATCCGGCGCTCGGTGTGCTGCTCGACTGCCTGCATGTCCATCCTTCGCATCACGGCTGCGGGACGGGCAAGCGCATGATCGAAGCCGTCCGTGCGTGGGCGCGGTCGATCGGCGCGGGCAAGGTCCACCTGCAGGTGCTGGACGGTAACGTGCGAGCGATCGGTTTCTACGAACACAACGGCTGGCAACTGGCCGGTATCGAAACGAGCCGCATCGGCCCGACGAAGGTCACCGATCGGATCTACGCGATCGACGCCTGAGGGCTTGCCGGTATCGGTGAGAAAGCCGGACGCGCTTCGCCGTTACTCGCCGCAATATCGAACGAGCAAATCAGCCTCGGTCTCGTGGATCTCGACGGGCAGCGCCGTCGCGCCCGCATGGGCAAGATAGCGCGCCCGATGCTGGCCGTTGCGAAACGACGCGACGCCGATTTTCGACAGGCCGGGAATGCCGAGCAGCGTTCGCGCTCTGGTCTCGCGAAACGTGATGAACGGCATGTCGGGAATCCTGTCCTGATCCGGAGCGAGGAATGTGCGGATACCCGCGGCTTTTCCCGGGGCCCAGTACTGGACCGACGGCAGGACATAGTCCGTCGTGTCGCGGTCGGCGCACGCCAGCAACTTCTTCAGATCGATCATCACGACCCGATGTCGCGAGTCGTCGGACGAGAATACCCGCTTGAGGTGCGTATAGGCATACGGGGCATGCCCGGGGAGCTGGATAATCCAGACATCCACGCCGCTTTGTTGTGCGTGGGCGAGTGTCATTATTTCCTCTGGTGGTGCGAGCGGGTTCTTGGGTTCGAGTTTAGCAGTGCGATCACGGCAACGGAGCAGGTCGATACGCGGAATGGAAAAACGGAACGACTCGCCGCATAGGCGCAGGGGCAGGGAAAGCCGGTGGCAAAGTAGCGGCGGTCATGCATCGGCAGTCGATATCGACAGGGGGCGAGACTATCGTGATACTGCCAGTCGGAAGGACATACGTTGTAACAGTCATGCAAGATTCACGCAGTGGCGCGCAATGCGGCACGCGTGGTTCGTCATGAGACTGGAGAGGGCGGAGTGACGGGCGCAAATCATGTCGTCGAAACTTGAGATCGAGTATCTCGATTACTGCTTCACCGCGACGCTCGAAATCAGGGCGTCCGGCCGGACAGCCGTCGTCGACTGGCGACTCGAATCCGACTCACGTGGCAAGACGCTCGCTTGGATCGTGTTCGATCGCTTTCTCGCGCGCAACGACTTCGCCGACGAAGAAGATGCGCGCGCCAATATCGTCGACTGGCTGGAACGGCTTGCCGACCCGCGGTCCGGCGCATCCACCGAGATCGCGAAGGCCGGTGCGGCGGTTTCCGGGGGCGGCGTGGCGACGGACGCATCGGCTGCCGAAATCGTCGGCGAAACCGTCGTTGAAATCGTCAGCGATCCGGACTGGATCGACATGGTTGCCGACTGGTTTTCCAGCAGCGCGCCTGGATGATGAAACCGGGTTGCCGCGTTTCCGATGTGATTTATGCTATTGCGTTCGAAAAACGCCAATTCATAAAATCAGGCGCGAGAAAATGCAGCCGGAATCACGTCGCGTGAAAAATAGAATAAACCTGCTTTGACAATGCGCGTGATTTACCGGAAACTGGCCCGATTCCGAGGACGTCCGCGTGAACTAAAAAAATAGAAGACCAGACATGAAAAGAAAAACGCCGGTAACGGCTGACATTGATCAAAATCGCTGCCGACCTGGTGGGCCGCATGGCCATGCCGTTCAATGAAGGCAGAAATTTCCTGAATCGTCGACATACCCGAGTATCGCCCGGCAATCGACCGGGAATTTCGCGCCCGGCTCATGAGGCTGTCGCCCGTTGCCGCATGTCATCAAAGGGTGAGTTGCCGCACAGACCGTCTTGTGACCCGCGATCACAATTTGGCCGGTTGACCGTTCTTCCCCGGCCCGGTCAACTATTTCCCCGCTCGCTCGCGCAGGAGCGGGGGCTTTTTGCCCGTCCGACGCCGGAAGACCGCGTCGGCGGAACCGGACAGGCGTTCGGCAGGCTGCGCGATGGCACCCACGGCGCGCCTCGGCAACCGTTCGCCTGATCCGCACGCATCGTTTTCCTCGTGCCTGAGCGAACCCTCAGGCCCATCGCCGGTTTCGGCCGGCGATGCCTTGATCCCGGCGGCGTGTCACAACGCTGCCGGGATGTTTTTTGCGCCGGACGCGTCGCGTCACGTCGTGCGCGACGGACATGCCAATCCGCTCAGCCAGCCTGTTCGACGCTGGTTTCCCATCCGTCGTATTCCCCGCCGAGTGAACGCACCTCGCGATTGATCGCGATCGTGTGACGCGTGATGTCGGCCAGCGCCATCGTGCCTTCGTGCGAAAACCGTACGGCCGACTTGCCGTCCTCGGTCGGCGCGACCGACTCGACCGGATAGCCTTTCCCTTCGGCCCAGTCCGCGAACTGGTGCGCGTCGCTCGGGTCCGGGAAGTACGCCCAGTGCATCACACGCCGGCTCACGTCGCTGGCGTCGCCTTTCTGCCGCAGCGCATCCAGTACGCGCATGTCGCGCATCATCTGCCAGTCGTCGTCGGTCGGGTATAGCGTCTGCCAGTACGATGCCTTGTCCGGATCGTCCTGGTGCGCGTACTGAAGTGCGTAGGTCGTCTGTTCGGCCAGCGCGTCGACGATCTCGGCCGCAGCCTCTTCGTCGAACGGCACGTAGAACAGGAAATCCCGGTTGCCGTCGACGGTGATGCGGCCGACCTGCACGCCGCCTTTCGCGGTGATCGCCGTGTCCAGCAGATCCTCGATCTTTGCCAGGTCGGCGAATTCGTCGCCGGCCGGCAGGCCTTCGGGCGTCGGATGCGCGAACGGAACGCGCACGGTGAGCAGCGACGTGCGCGGATCGCCTTCGGCGATTTCCGCGAAGCTGTGGTTGAAGCTGATGAAAGCCTGATGGTCGCCCATTCTGGCAGGGAAGGTTCCCCAGGCGTCGGTCATGTGTTTCTCCCGTACACGATTGTCTGTTGACGGTTGCAAAGCGTCCCAATGTATCATCGAAAATCGCGTGGGCAGTGACGCGCGCATGATCGCGTGCCGCGCGCGAACGTCGGCGATAGCCGCGGCCGACTGCGGCTTTCCGCAGGCGTGTGGCGGGCCGCGAGAAAAATCCGAAGGAGATTCCGATGTCGATGTTTGCGGTGAATGGTGTCCGAATCGATCCGCTCAGCGCGCGCGTGACGCACGTGCGCTGGGCGGCCGTGAATCCGGCCGACCGGTCGTGGGCGGCGACGCCGAGCGAGGCGCCGGTGGCGGACGTGGCACGCGCGCTTGCGTCCGGCAGCGATGTCCGCGCGATCTTTTCGGCATCGGACGCCACCGCGATCGGGCCCAGGCTGAAACGCGTGCTGTATCGGGATGCGTCGGAAGGCATCGAGCTCGACATCGATGCAACGAGCGAGTCGCGCACGTTGCGCGATCTTCCGCAAATCTGAGCGGACCGGCGCGCGCGCTGCGGCGTCGACTGCGGAACCCGGCCGAACGGCCGCTAGCACGACACTGATCGCGAGGCGTAGTATCGAATCGTCGCCATACTGCATGCGGGTTGCGCCGAACGGTCAGGAGGGGCGCGCGAGGTTCGGCGAGCCGGTATCCGAATCGAATCGCGCAAACGCGTACGAGATCATGTCCAGGCCTGTTATCGCTCCGTTGGGATCCGCACTTTGTCTGGCGCTCGCAGCCTGCCAGGCCGCGCCCGAAGCGCCGCTTCCGCCGCCGTCGCCCGAGACCGCATCGGCAGCCGTGCCGGCAGCGTCGCCGGCCGAGCCGATTCGCGGCATGGGCATGGCACCTCATCTGGCAGGGCAGAGTCACTGGGCCGTCGGTCAGTGCACGACCAACGGTACCGTCAAGGTGTGCAATTGACCGGCGCCGTCGGCGCGGGGCGCATGCCGTGTAAGCAAGACTGGAATCCTGATTGGGCACCCGCGTCGATGGGCCGGTTGCCGTCGACGCGAGCCAGCGAGTAATGAACGACGAACACGTAACAGACGATTCCGGCCTGCATGTCGATCCCGCCGAGGGGACGGTCATCGGCCAGTTGCCGATGACGCTGGCGGTCGATGGCAGGAGCCTGAAGAGAAGGGCGGTGGTGTGTGCGGTGCTGGCCGTGGCGAGCCTGTGCGGTTATGCGGCCGATCCGGCACTCTGGCCCGTGGCGGCGCTGGCCGCGATGCTGGCGCTGGCCAGCGCGGCCTTCTTCTTCGCGTCGCGGCGCAAGATGGCGCTGCATATCGACGAGACAGGCTTCAGGCTGATCGGGGCCGCGCGTGAAAAACCCGTCACGCCATGGCGCGACGTCACCGAATTTCGGATCATCAGCGTGGCCGGAAATCGCTACATCGGCTACCAGTTCTCGCCGCATTCGTCGCGCACCAGGGTGCCGGGTGGCGTGATGCTGCCGATTGCCCGGTTTGTCGATCTTCCACTCGACGCGGTGGCCGGATTGCTGGAGGCATGCCGCCGTCAGTTCGGCGCGCCTGATGAGCGGGCCGACCGAATGGGGTGACGGCGGGGGTGACGGCGCCCGATTCGGGCGCTCGCGCGACCCGCGATGCGAAAAAACAAAAAATAGGCGGGGCGTCGTGTCGAATTCCGCCGTGGTCGTCCGTCGTAGCATCGGAGGCGTGCGCATCGAGCGTCCGTCCCGATTTTCGATACGACAACCGACTGAAGGAGCGACACCCATGTCCACGTCCGTCAAACCGATCCCGGAAGGGATGCGCACGCTGACGCCGCACCTGATCTGTGCCGGCGCGACAGCCGCCATCGACTTCTACAAGCGCGCATTCAATGCAGTCGAACAGTTTCGCCTGGCAATGCCTGACGGCCGGCTCGCGCACGCGTGCCTCGCGATTGGCGATTCGACGCTGATGCTGGTGGATGAAATGCCCGAACACGGCGCGCTCGGGCCGAAGGCGCTGAAAGGCACGTCGGTCTGCCTGCATCTGTACGTACCGGACACCGATGCGGCGATCGCGAAGGCGGTCGCAGCCGGTGCGACGGTCACGATGCCGGCCGCCGACATGTTCTGGGGCGATCGTTACGGCCAGGTCGAGGATCCGTTCGGCCATCGCTGGTCACTCGCGACGCATCAGCGCGACCTGACGCCTGAGCAGATCGCGGAGGCCATGGCCAGCGCGCCGCCCTGCGGGAGCTGACGCAGCGGCGCCCCTGCGGCTGAACGGCGGGGCGGCGGCAAGTACCCGCGGCCGGCTTGCCGCGGTTACGCGCCGGTCATCTTGCCGCGCTGCTTGTCCTCGTACATCAGTTGATCGGCCGATGCGAGCAGGTCGGCCACGCCCGGATGGCGGGCGGGATCGTACGCGACGTGGCCGACGCTGAACCGGATCGCGTAGCCGCGTGCGTCGGCCGCATTGCGCAAGGCGAGCGCCTGCGTCACGCGTTCGACCGGCTCGACGACGTCGGCCGGATCGGTGGCGCTCAGCAGCACGACGAACTCGTCGCCGCCGAGCCGTGCGATCACGTCGCTGTCGCGCAGCGCACCGGTCAACGTGTCGGCGAACGTCTTGAGCGCACGATCGCCTTCGGCATGGCCAAAGCGATCGTTGATCGCCTTGAAACCGTTCAGGTCGAAGAACAGCAGCACCGCGTGACGGCCGAGGCGGTCGCACAGGCTCAGCACATGACGGGCGAGGATCTCGAAGCCGCGCCGGTTCGTCAGTTGCGTGAGTTCGTCGGTGGTCGCGAAATGCAGCGCAGCGATTTCGCGTTCCGTCATGTGGGCGAGATCGCCGAGCAGGGCGAGTTCTTCGGGTTCGAGCGAACGCGGCCGCGTGTCGATCAGGCAGAGCGTGCCGATGGGGGCGCCGTTCGGTGCCGCGAGCGGCCGGCCGGCGTAGAAGCGGATGCCCGGTGTGCCGGTGACGAGCGGGTTGTCGTGGAAGCGGCCGTCGTTCCGCGCGTCCTGGATGACCATCGTGTCGCCCGCGAGCAGCGCGTGCGCGCAGAACGATACGTCGCGCGATGTCTGCGTGGCGTCGAGGCCCGCGTGGCTCTTGAACCACTGACGATTCTCATCGACGAGGCTGACGAGCGCGATCGGTACGTCGAACAGCCGGCGCGCGAGACGCGTCAAGCGGTCGAATCGCTCTTCGGGCGGCGTGTCGAGGATCGACAGCGAATGCAGCGCGTCGAGTCGAGCCGCCTCGTTGGCCGGTTTCGGTGCGATTTGCATGGGCCTGGTCGCTTGTCCCGGCTGCAAGGCCGGTCACAGGATCGTATGTTGGACAGTATCGCGCATTATTCGGCGCGTCGCCAACCCGCCCCTCGGTGACGGGCATTCCCGACGCTGTCCCGACCGACGCAGATGCAGTGAGAAGCGGGTGGCATGCGTCTGCGTTGCATCACGATGCAGAATCGGCTGCGCGACGTCTCAAGGTGCGCGGTGCAATGCCGTAAATAGGGCGAGTCCAATCGTTCTTCGCAGCCCACCGCCCCATGGTTCGAATTCTGTACGCGGGTTATCTCGCATTTGCGCTGTATCTTCTTTACCCGATGGTTCAGAACACCCTGGCGTTCAGCACGGATTGCGTGCGCAATGCGCTGCCTGCTGTGTCGACGACGCCGGCAAGCAGCGTGGACGGGCACGCGAACCGCTGTGTCCCGACCACGCAGGCCGGTGCCGCGACAGGACGGATCGCTGAAATCCATTGACTGCGCCGTCCGGCGCGCATGTCGTTCGAGGCGTGAAGCGGCGACTGGCCATTCGGCCGAATTGAGCGTCGCGTCACGCTCGCCGATCATCTGCATCACGGCGGTGCGAGCGCGGGGTATCGGGAAGCGGCGCCCAGCCCGTGGCGTGCGTCAGTAGCTGGAGCGGTACGGCGCGCCCTGGTCGAAGCGGCTTTGCCAGTGCGTGAGGTAGCGCGACGCGAGTTGCGGATTGTTCCAGACCACGACGACGTTTTCCGAATTGCGGCTGGCCGCCGACGCGCTGTAGTTGAACGAACCCGTTTCGACGTGCTCGGCGTCGATCACGAGGTACTTGTCGTGGTGGATCGCATAGGTGTCGATCGTGCGGGTCGGGATGCCGGCGTTGACGAGCAGGTTCAGTGCCTGCTTGCTGCTCTTGGCACGGTTGCCCTTGTCGTCGACGACCACCGCGACATTGACGCCGCGTCGCTTCGCGTCGAGCAGTGCGCGCGTGACGGGCGGCGACGTGAACGAATACGCGGCCACGCGGATCGAACTGCGCGCGGCGCCGATCGCTTTCAGCACGAGTGCCTCGGCGCCGCCGTCGGGCGAGAACGCCGATTCGACCACCTGCGTCGCGGGCGCTTCATGCGTAGGCGTCGGCAGCCATCGCGACACGAGGTCGATCGCCTGCTGGAGCAGCGATTCACTTTGCGTCTTGCCGAAGGCGGCGAAGGGTGTGGCGAGCAGGGAGGCGGCGAGACAGGCAGCGGCGAGGCGATTGCGCGACAACATCTTGGACAGCGAATGATTTCGAGACAGCGGGCCGTGAGTGTAACGCAGACGGAGTGGCGCGGTCACGCGCGTATCGCGACGCGATGTCGCGCGCGATGTTCATTCGTGCAGAGCCGATGCAGTGAAGTTGCGTCGCGCGTCAATCCTCGACTGTCGGCGTGCCGGTTTCGCGCGCAGCGATCCACCCGGGGCCGGGCTCGGGTTGCACGTCGCGCGCATCGAGTGGTTCGCCGCAGGCCGAGCAAACAGTGACCGCATGCATCAGCTGGCCGCAGGTACGGTGGCGCAATTGCACCGGCGGCCCCTGGCCGTCGTCCTTCCAGCGATCGCCCCATGCCGTCAGCGCCAGCAGCGCCGGGTAGAGGTCGCGGCCCTTGTCCGTCAACCGGTATTCGAAGCGCGGCGGCCGCTCCTGATACACACGCTTGACCAGCACGCCTTCGTCGACGAGCCGCGCGAGCCGTTCGGCCAGCACGTGGCGCGTGAGGCCAAGCTGGGTCTGGAACGCATCGAAGCGGCGGCAGCCGAGGAACGCGTTGCGCAGGATCAGCATGGTCCAGCGATCGCCGAGCACGGCGAGCGCGCGCGCGACCGAACAGTTCAGCGTGCCGATGTCATCCCATTTCATCGTCGAGTCTCTTGCGTCTTGCTGCGGTTCAGCGAAATAGCGGGTTCGATTATAGAACCCGCCTTCGGTTGTCACAGGCGCGGCTGCGTTGACAACGGCCGGCATCGTTGTCAATAATGAGTTCCAATTTAGAACTTACTCGCGCGGCGACGCGCTTTCAACCCGGAGACAACCCGATGAATCCGCTTTCCCTGTCAGGTCTCGATCTGCTGCGCGCAGCCGTCTCGGGCGATGCGCCGCTCGCGTCGATTTCCGAGACGATTCCGATGCGCCCGCTCGACGTCGAACTCGGTTACGTGAAGTTTTCCGCGCGGGCGGACGGCCGTCACCTGAATCCGCTCGGCGGCGTGCATGGCGGGTTCGCCGCGACGGTGCTCGATTCGGTCACGGGGTGCGCGGTGCATTCGATGCTCGACGCGGGCGTCGGCTACGGCACGGTCGACCTGCACGTGAAGATGCTGCGGCCGGTGCCGCGCGACGTCGATCTGGTCGCGGAAGGGCGCGTGATTCACCTGTCGCGTTCGCTGGGCGTCGCCGAGGGGACGCTGAAGACGCCGGACGACAAGATCGTCGCGCATGCGTCGGCGACCTGCTTTATCCAGCGGCCGCAGTAACGGCGGGCCGCAACGCTGCCGTCCGGGCCCGCGGGGGACGCGCCGGGCGGCGTCGAAGGCGGCTTGTAAGCGTGCGCGGCGCACATCTGAAGCGGTCGCTTCAATGTGATAGCGTTTCTGCTTTCCACCGACGCGACAGGAACAGCATGGAATACCGCACACTCGGCGATTCGGGCATCGAGGTCAGCCTGATCGGGCTCGGCACGATGACGTGGGGCGAACAGAACTCGGAGCGCGACGCGCACGAGCAGATCGACTACGCGATCGCGCAGGGCGTGACGCTGATCGATGCCGCGGAGATGTATCCGGTGCCGCCGAAGCCCGACACGCAAGGCCGCACCGAGCAGTACATCGGCACCTGGCTCGCTCAGCATCGTGCGCAGCGCGAGCGCATCGTGCTCGCGACGAAGATCGCGGGCCCCGCGCGGCAGCCGCACAACCCGCGCCATATCCGCGGCGAGGGCAACCAGTTCGATCGCAAGAACCTGACCGAAGCGCTCGACGGCAGTCTCAAGCGGCTGCAGACCGACTATGTCGACCTCTATCAACTGCACTGGCCCGATCGCAGCACGACGACGTTCGGCCGTCCCGCGTATCCGTGGGTCGACGACGCCTACACGGTGCCGATCGAGGAAACGCTCGGTGTGCTCGCGGAATTCGTGAAGGCCGGCAAGGTGCGCGCGATCGGCGTGTCGAACGAAACGCCGTGGGGCGTCGCGCAGTTCCTGCGCGCGGCCGAGAAACTCGGGCTGCCGCGTATCGCGAGCATCCAGAATCCGTACAGCCTGCTGAACCGCACGTTCGAGAACGGGCTGTCGGAATTCACGCATCGCGACGGCGTGGGCCTGCTCGCGTACTCGCCGCTCGCGTTCGGCTGGCTGTCCGGCAAGTACGAGAACGGCGCGCGTCCGGCCGGTGCGCGCATCACGCTGTTCGAGCGCTTCCAGCGCTACAGCAAGCCGCAGGCCGTCGAGGCGACGTCGCGTTACGTCGCGCTCGCGCAGCGCCACGGGCTGTCGCCCGCGCAGCTCGCGCTCGCGTTCGTCAACAGCCGGCCGTTCGTGCGCAGCAACCTGGTCGGCGCGACGTCGCTCGAGCAGTTGAAGGAGAACATCGGCAGCATCGACGTGAAACTGTCCGACGAGATCCTTGCCGAGATCGACGCGCTGCACGAACGGCAGCCGAACCCGGCGCCGTAAACGACGCGCGGCCCGGGCGGCAGCGATGCCGCGACGGGCCGCGCCGGCGGCGCAGCGATGCGCTGCCGCTGCCCGGGTTATCGCATCTTGAGCCGCGTGCGCGCGACGAACAGCGCGGCGAGGCTTAGCACCGCGCAGCCCATCAGATAGAGCGCGGGCGACAGCCGGTTGCCGGTCGCGCTGATCAGCCAGGTGATCATGAACGGCGCAAAGCCGCCGAACAACGTGACGCCCGTGTTGTAGCTGACCGCGAGCCCCGTTGCGCGCGTCTGCGACGGGAACAGTTCGGCCATCAGCGCCGGCAGCGCGCCGCAGTACATCGCCTTCAGCACGCCGATCCAGACCAGTGCGGCGAGCATCGTCGCGAACGACGCGTGATGTGTCAGCCACGCGAACGTCGGCCACACGGTGACGAGCATCAGCAGTGCTGCGGCCGCCATCATGCGGATGCGCCCGGTGCTGTCTGACAGATGGCCGACGACCGGCGTGACGAGCGTCAGCACGAAGCCGGTCGCGAGCGTTGCCGCGAATCCGGTCGACGCAGGCAGCCCGAGCTGCTTGATCGCGTAAGTCGGCATGTACAGGATCATGTAGTTGATCGCGGTCGAGATCACGAGCGCGCCGATCGACAGCAGCACCCGCACCTTCTGCTCCGCGAACAGCTCGCGCACCGGCGCTTCGGAGCGCGCCTGCGTCTTGAACTCGACGCCTTCGTCGACATAACGGCGGATATACAGCCCGACCGGGCCGATCGCGAGCCCGAACAGGAACGGCACGCGCCAGCCCCAGCTTTCGAGCTGCGCGGGTGTCAGCGTGGCCGTCAGCAATGCGCCGAAGCCCGACGCGAGCAGCGTCGCGAGGCCCTGGCTCGCGAACTGCCAGCTCGACATGAAGCCGCGCCGCTGCGGCGCGTGTTCGACGAGGAACGCGGTCGAGCTCGCGAATTCGCCGCCGGCGGAAAAGCCCTGCATCAACCGCGACAGCATGATCCCGAGCGGCGCGAGAATGCCGATCGACGCGTAGGTCGGCATCAGCGCGATCAGCAACGTGCCGGCCATCATCATCGCGATCGACAGCAGCAGCGATGCCTTGCGGCCCGCGCGGTCCGCATAGGCACCGAGCACGAAACCGCCGATCGGCCGGATCAGGTAGGACAGCCCGAACGTGCCGAGCGTCAGCATCAGCGACGTCGCTTCGCTCGTCGCGGGGAAGAACAGCTTGGCGATCGTCACCGCGAAGAAGCCGTAGACGATCAGGTCGAACCATTCGAGCGCGTTCCCGATCGACGCCGCGAAGATGATGCGCCGGATCTTCGCCGCGCTGGGGCGGGCGGCGTCCTGCGAGGTCAGGGTGGTCGTGTTCATCGTATGGGCAGGTCCCGAGAAAGGAGCAAAGCGCGTTACAGGGCGGCGCCGGCCGCGGCGGATGCCGCGCGGCGAACGGGCGGCGCGTCGTCGCCGAGATCCCAGAAGAGGCCGGCCATCATCTGCAGCCCCTCGCTGACGACGCTCGCGAGCAGGTGCTCGTCGGGTGCGTGCTGCGAGCACGCCGGGTACGAGTGCGGCACCCATAGCGTCGGCAGCCCGAGCGTGTCGGCGAACACCTCGTTCGGCAGCGTGCCGCCGAGATTCGGCAGGATCGCGGGCTTCTTGCCGGTGGTGCGCGCCAGCGACGCGACGGCCCAGCGGACCCACGGATCGTCCGGCGGCACACGCGTGGCCGGCGCGCCGCGTTCGACGTCGATTTCGATGTCGGTGAACCCGTGTGCGTCGAGGTGCGCGCGCAGGTGCGCATGCAGCGCTTCCCAGTCGGTGCCGACGACGAAACGCAACTGGCAGTGCGCGTACGCGACGGGCGGGATCGCGTTGACGGGATGCTCGGGATTGCCGGCCTTGAATGCGAGGATCTCGAACGTGTTCCAGCCGAACACGCGCTCGGCCGCGGTGAGGCCGGGCTCGCCCCAGTCGGCATCGAGGGCCGGGTCGCCCGGGCCGCCGCCGACGGAAAGGTCGGCGAGCGCGTCGCGCACGGCGGCCGGGATCGGCGGCGGGCGAAGTCCCTCGACGCGAATCGCGCCGCGCGCGTCGACGAGGCTCGCAAGCGCATGCGCGAGCACGATCGCCGGATTGCGCAACAACCCGCCCCAGTTGCCGGAATGGTGTGCGCCGTCGCGGGCGCGCAGGCTCAGCTTGAAGTTGACCGAGCCGCGCGAGCCGAGGAACACGGTCGGGCGCGCGGCGGCGATGCGCGGGCCGTCGGACGCGATCAGCACGTCGGCCGCGAGCGCGTCGCGCGCCTGGCGGCACAGCGCGTCGAGCCCCGGCGACCCCGTTTCCTCGCCCATTTCGATCAGCAGTTTCGCGTTGAAGCCGAGCCGGCCGCCGCGTGCGTCGAGCACGCTTGCGAGCGCGGCGAGGTTGATGGTGTGCTGGCCCTTGTTGTCGGCGCTGCCGCGGCCATACCAGCGGTCGCCGTCGGCCGTCAGCGTCCACGGCGACAGCGGCGCGCGCCACTGCGCGTCGTAGCCGCGCACGACGTCGCCGTGGCCGTAGATCAGCACGGTCGGCAGTGCATCGTCTTCATGGCGCGACGCGAGCAGGAACGGGCCGCCGCCAGCGACGGGGTTGTCGACGATCCGCGAGGTGAAGCCGAGGCGGGCGGCCTCGGGTGCGATCTCGTCGGTCAGGTACGCGCGCAGCGCGGCGTCGTTGCCGCTGTCCTGGCTTTCGGTGCGCAGGCCGACGCGGCGGCTCAGGGTCGTGAAGAACGCGCCGGATTCGAACTGGTTCAGCGCGTGCTGGATGGCGGCGGTACGGCTCAAGTCGTATCTCCTCTGACGGGGGCGCTACACGCGCGGACCGCGCATGCAACGTGAAGTGCGATCGATTCTAGGAAGCCGTTTTTTTTGTCACAATGATCGAATTTCGAACCTTTCTTTGCCGAAAAGGCAAAGCGGCGCGGCCGGATGCGGCGCGGAGACAGAACGATGGCGGCTTTCCTGCATGGCCTGGCGTTGCGGTATTTCGTCGAAGTGGCGCGCACCGGCTCAATCAGCGACGCGTCCGCGCGGCTGCACGTGGCCGTGTCGGCGATCAGCCGGCAGATCGCGAAGCTCGAGAGCGAGCTCGGCGCGCCGCTCTTCGAGCGGCGGCCGCGCGGGATGGCGCTGTCGGAGGCCGGCGAGCGGCTGCTGGCGTTCGCGCAGCGCAGCCTGCTGGAAGCCGAGCACGTGATGAAGGACATCGGCGGCCTCGACGCGCTGCACGGCAGCCTGCTGAAGATCGCGTGTTCCGAAGGGTTCGCGATCGATTTTCTGCCCGGCGCGCTCGCAAGCTTCAAGGCGCGCCACCCGGGTGTCGATTTCACCATGTGGGTTGTGTCGCCGGCGGAAGCGACGCGGCGCGTGCGCGACGGCGATGCGGACATCGCGCTGACGTTCAGTCTTGCACCGGAGAAGGGCGTGCGCGTCGAGCATACCGAGCGCGCGCCGATCTTCGCGCTGGTGCGGCACGATCATCCGCTCGCGACGCGCGACGCGGTGTCGCTCGCCGATGTCGCGCGGCACGCGCATGTGCTGCCCGAGGCCGGCACGACGGTGCGTCAGCTGATCGACATTGCGTGTGCGCTCGACGGGCTGCTGCTCGAGCCCGAACTGACGAGCAACAACACGGCGGCGATGTACGGCTACGCGCGGCGCACGGGGGCGGTGATGTTCACGGGGCTGCTGTCGGTACGCGACCGTTTCGATGCGGACGGTTTCGTCGTCGTGCCCGTGACGAACCCGCAGCTGCGCGAGCGCAGCATCCAGGTGCAGACGATGGCGGGGCGCGATCTGCCCGCGTCGGTACGTGCGTTCCGCGACCACCTGATCGACGCGATGCGGGTTGCATCGACGCCGCCGACGGCCGTGCGCGGCCCGAGACGCCGGCCGTGAGATAATCGTCAATCCGCCTTCCGTGCCCATGCGGCTCTTCGAGCCGCATCGCCCCTGTTCGACGCCAAATTGAAGAACCTGATTGTCACCCTCGATCGCGCCGGCGAGTTCGACGAGATCATCGACGTGCGCACGCCGCTCGAGTTCGCCGAGGATCATATCCCCGGCGCGCTGAACGCGCCCGTGCTCAGCAACGAGGAGCGCGTGCTCGTCGGCACGATGTACCGCCAGGTATCGCCGTACGAGGCGACGCGCGTCGGGGCGGCGATGGTCGCGCGCAACATCGCGCGCCATCTCGACACGACGTTCGCCGACCGGCCGCGCAACTGGCGGCCGCTGATCTACTGCTGGCGCGGCGGCAAGCGCTCGGGTTCGATGACGACCTGGTTCAACCTGATCGGCTGGAAGGCGCGCCAGCTCGACGGCGGGTACAAGTCGTACCGCCAGTCGGTGTGCGCGACGCTCGATTCGCTGCCGACGCGCTTTCGCTACATCGCGCTCGTCGGCCATACCGGCTGCGGCAAGACGCGCCTGCTGAACGCATTGCGCGACGTAGGCGCACAGACGCTCGATCTCGAGGCGCTCGCGTGCCATCGCGGCTCGCTGCTCGGCGCGCTGCCGGGCAAGCCGCAGCCCGCGCAGAAGGGGTTCGATTCGGGGCTCGTCGAAACGCTTGCACGTTTCGACCCCGAATGGCCGGTGTTCGTCGAATCGGAAAGCCGCAGGATCGGGCTCGTGCAGTTGCCGATCGCGCTGATCGAAGCGTTTCATGCCGGCCCGTGGGTACATGTCGAGGCGGCGCACGACGAACGGATCGCGTTCCTTCTCGACGATTACGCGCACCTGTTCGACGAACCGGACGCGTTCAAGGCGCAACTTCATCGGCTGATCGGCCTGCATAGCCGTGAACAGGTGACGCACTGGAAGGCGTTGATCGATGCGAACGCGCGCGCCGAACTGTTCACCGAACTGATCGACAGGCATTACGATCCCGCCTACGCACGAACCTACCGCGCGGTCTACAACAAGCCGAACCGGGCGCTGACGTTCACGTTCCGGCCCAACGCCGCCGACGTGCGCGATCAGGCGCGCACGCTGCTGGCAGAACTCGCGCGAGCCGGGTTGCCCGCATCGGCCGCGCTTGCCGCAGGCACGCAATCCAAAACCGACAAAGACCAATCGACGACTACACGATGACGACCACACGCACCCAACCCAATCCGGCGCTCGGCTGGATGACCTTCCTGCTGATCGCGGTCGCGGGGCTGTTCTATGTGAAATGGTTTCCGTACTACAACAAGGCGTTCGTCGCCGCCGAGCACCATTCGATCGGCCAGTCGATCCTGATGGGCACGTCGGCGAGCGCCCCCGAGCCGTCGTTGAAGGCCGCGCTCGACTACGCCTGGGCGTACGGCAAGGCGATCTGGCAGGCGATGGTGCTCGGCCTGCTGCTCGGCTCGGCCGTGCAGGCGCTGCTGCCCGCGCACTGGGTCGCGCGCGTGCTGGGCCGGACCGGATTCGGCAGCGTTGCCGCGGGCGGCCTGCTGTCGCTGCCCGGGATGATGTGCACGTGCTGCGCGGCGCCGGTCGTCGCGGGGCTGCGCGCACGCCATGCGTCGCCGGGCGGCGCGGTCGCGTTCTGGCTCGGCAACACGGTGCTGAACCCGGCCGCGCTGGTGTTCATGGGTTTCGTGCTCGGCTGGCACTGGAGCGCGCTGCGCCTCGTGCTCGGTATCGCGATGGTGTTCGGGATCGGCTATCTGCTGAACCGCATCGCGCGGCCTGAAGACCGCAGCATCGACGATGCGCAGCTCGCCGCGCTGGCGGCCGAGCAGGCCGCGGCCGGCAATCCGTTCGTCCGCTGGGTGAAGCTGCTCGCGCGCATGGCCGTGCGACTCGTGCCCGAATACATCGTGCTCGTGCTGCTGCTTGGCGCCGCGCGCGCATGGCTGTTCCCGCATATCGGCCCGGACATCGGCAATCATCTCGGCTGGATCGTCGCATTCGCGGTCGCGGGCATGCTGTTCGTGATCCCGACGGCCGGCGAGGTGCCGATCATCCAGGCGATGCTGTCGCTCGGCATGGGGGTCGGCCCGGCCGCCGCGCTGCTGATGACGCTGCCGCCGATCAGCGTGCCGTCGCTCGCGATGCTCGCGCGCTCGTTCAAGCCGTACATGCTGGCGATCGTCGCGACGCTCGTTGTCGTATTCGGGATCGTGAGCGGCTTGCTCGCGCTCGCGCTCGGGTTCTGACGCGCGCAGGCCCGGTGCGATAGCCGTATTCATATTCATCCGGCGCCGCCGCTTCACGCGCGCGGTGCCCTTTACAAGAAGCAAACAGGAAAACGCATGACCCAACCGAAGATTCATCCTCGACTCGAAAAGGCGCTGACGCGCGGCGATCTCGCGATCCGCCAGGCCAATTCCGCGCGGGCGACTGCCGTGTTGAACGCACTCGGCACGATGATCATCGAGGCCTCCGCAACGATCGGCGTCGAGGCCAGCATCGACATTCCGCAGGGCGACCGCATTTACGATCCCGTCAACGGCGTGTGGCCGCAGAAGATGCTGGTGTCGTTCGACGGCCCGGTGGAGGAGGCCGACAAGGAAGAGCTGCGCTCGGTCTATCTGGTGGCCGACGATCCGGGTACGCAGTTCCGCGTCGAATGGCATCGCGCGGACGGCAAGCTCGGTCGCCAGGAAGGCGGCCCGCTCGCGACCGTCGCGTTCCTGACCGACGTCGAGATCCCGTGGAGCGACGACGACGAGTAACGTCGTCGCATCAGACCGGCGCCTGGTGCGCCGGCCGTCAGCGCATCATCCGCCGCCGGAACAGCCACGCGGACAGCACGAATCCGCCGACCGCGTAACCGGCGAGCACCGCGACGTGCAACGCGATGTCGGTTGCCGGGCGGCCGAGCATCGCGGGCCGGATCAGTTCGACCGCGTTCGCGAGCGGCAGCGCCTGCGCCGCGTGCTGGGCGACCGGCGGCAACTGCGTGATCGGGAAGAACACGCCCGACAGCAGCAGCATCGGCGTCAGCACGAGCGTCTGATAAAACATGAAGAAATCGTAGGACGGCGCAAGCGCCGTCACGATCATCGCGACGCTGGCAAACGCGAGGCCCGCGAGCGCGATCACGGGCAGCGCCGCGAGCATCGACGGAAATCGCGCATAGCCGAGCGCACCCGCGACCAGCATGATCGCGACCCCCGACAGCATCGCCTTGCTGGCCCCCCAGACGATCTCGCCGAGCACGATGTCGCCGAGCGCGAGCGGCGTATGCATGATCGCTTCCCAGGTACGCTGCACGTGCATCCGCGAGAAACCCGAATACATCGACTCGAAGCTCGCGGACATCATCACGCTCGACCCGACCGTGCCGGCCGCGAGGAACGCGATATACGACACCCCGTCGACGTGGCCGAGCATCAGGCCGAGCCCGAAACCCAGCCCGAACAGATAGATCATCGGATCGGCAAGATTGCCGAACATCGATGCGAGCGCGAGCTTGCGCCAGACGAGATAGTTGCGACGCCAGACGGCAATCCAGTTGGTGGCGTTCGCGGGCATCGCGATCGCGAAGCGTGATTCGCGCGAAGGCGCGGACGGTGTGGCGGCGGAATAGTTGCGCACGTCCATGATCGATCAGTCCTAGTCCTGCATTTCGCGGCCCGTGAGCCGCAGGAATACATCTTCCAGATTGGCCGGGCGGTGCAGATAGCGCAACCCCGTGCGACCCTTGAGTCTCGCGCTGAGCGGCTCCGCGTCGCTCACATAGCAGAACAGCGTCTCGCCGCTGATCTCGGTGCGCTTCGCGAATGCCGACAACTCGTCGCGCAGCGCGGCCGGATCCGGCCCGTAGATCTCGATCACGTCGCAGCCGATCTCCGATTCGATCAGCGCGTGCGGCGCGCCCTCGGCGATCTTGCGGCCTTCCTCGATCACGCATAGCCGGTCGCACAGGCGTTCGGCTTCTTCCATGAAGTGCGTGGTGATCAGGATCGTCTTGCCGCGCGCGAGCAGCGAGCGCAAGCGCTCCCACATCAGGTGCCGCGCTTGCGGATCGAGGCCCGTCGTCGGTTCGTCGAGCACCAGCACGTCGGGATCGTTGACGAGCGCGCGGGCGAGCGTGAGGCGACGCCGCATGCCGCCCGACAGTTCACCGACCTTCGCCTCGGCCTTGCTCTCGAGCTTCGCGAATTCGAGCAGTGGCGGCACGAGTGCGCGCGCGGCTTGCGCCGATATCCCGAAATAGCGGCTGAACACGAGCAGATTCTCGCGGACGGTGAAGTCGGGGTCGAGATTGTCGAACTGCGGGACGACACCGACGCGCTGGCGTGCATGCCGCGCACGCGACGGAACCGGTTCGCCGCACAGGGAAATGGTGCCGGCATCGGGATGCGCGAGACCGAGCAGCATCTTCAGCGTGGTGGTCTTGCCGGCGCCGTTCGGGCCGAGCAGGCCGTAGCATTCGCCGGCCTGCACGTTGAAGGACAGGCCGTTGACGACGAGCTTGTCGCCATAGCGTTTTTCGACGTTGCGGAAATCGATCGGTGCGACGGACATGGGCATGTTGTCGTTGTAAGCGGGCGCGCGTGGCTATCCGATGCGTGGCCGGCAAGCGAACGGATCGCGCGAATGCGTGTCACACGGGCATGACCGAAGCGCGCGACGCCGGCGTGGCGATGGCCCGCTGGAGTACGAACGGGCCATTCTAGTGCATCGGCTGCGTCTCTTCAGGGCATGCCTGCACGGTGCGATGCATGCGGGCACCGATCGTGCACTGCATCATCGCGCACGCGCCGAGCGGGGCGAATCAGCGTTTTCCATCCCTTGCATCCTGAATTGCGGCGCACCATGATGAATGCGTAGGCTCGTTGTCGCGATAGGGAGGTTTCATGGCCAGTTACAACAAGATTTTGCTGTGTTACGACGGCACGCTCGAAGGGCGCAAGGCACTGCGCTGCGGTGCCAATCTCGCAATGGACCTGAAGGCGGAGACGCACTTGCTGTCGGTTGTCGACATGCGTTCGAGCATTGCGCAAAGCGCAGGTCTGCTGACGGACGTCGCGTGCGGCCGGTTCGAGGAAACCGCGCGGGAAATCCTGCAGGAAGGCGTGAACTGGCTGCGTGAGCGCGGCGTGCAGGCCGAAGGCCATTTCGCATTCGGTTATCCGATCGACGAAATCGCGAATCTCGCGACGGAACTGAAGGTCGATCTCGTCGTCGTCGGCCACCGGTGCCGCAGCGGGCTGTCGAGATGGTGGATGGGGTCGGGCAATACGCAGCTGCTCGATCGCGTGAACTGCAGCATCCTGGTGGCGTGTTCGTCCGCGCAGGAGCAGAAGGAAGAAATCGCGCGCGAGCGTGAAGCGGCCATCGCGAACGGCAAATGATCGAATGATGCGATGACGGCCCGACCGGCGCTGCGAGCCGGTCGGGCGCCGCTGCATCAGCGGTGCGGGTACCGCGCAGCCTGCTACGCGTGCAGGTCGATCGCGGACAATTTCCACGAGAACAGGCCGAAGCGGTGGAATATCGCCGCATAGCGCGTGCCGTCGGCGGTGCGCTGGTACGTGACGACGAATTCATCGATATTCCGGTATCCCGCGCTGGTTTGCTGCTGATGCGGCGGATGCGTTGCATCGCCCGCGCTGGCCGGCGCGGCAGACGTGGATGCGGGTGATGACGCAGCTGTTGCGGCCGCGTTGCTGACGGGGCCGGCGGCGCTCGCCGGCGCCGGACGGGCGGGCGTGTCGGCTGACGCATCGACTTGCGGCTGATTCGACCATTCGGGCGGACGCTCGCCCGGATTGCCGCGCGGCGGCAATCCGCTCATCAGCGCGGCCACGCCCTCCGGCGTCGCGTACGCATCGACCAGCGGGCCGATCAGTGCGGACCCGATCAGCGCGCCGATCACCGCGAACGGATTGTTCTTCTTCACCGCGTCGATCCGGCGCATCAACTCTTCAGTCACCTGCTGCTTCAGGCTGATGCGCAGCGACGGAAAATCGACGTATTCGCTGATGGCCTGCGCGTCGCGCGCGTCGATCGCCGATTTCAGGCGACCGAGCGCGACGTACGGCGACGCGTACGCGTAGCCGACCGCCGCCACGACGGCGACGGCCAGCACGACGATCAGCAGGGGCTTGAGCCGCCATGCGCGGCCCGACGATCCAGTCACGTTGCCTCCGGTGCGGGGATGTTCCGCAATCAGAGACCACCCGGCGTAGCCGATCGTTCCTCCGCGATGCAGCGGTCGATCATCCGGCATACGGCGTCGATCGTGCCGACCATGATCAGCCGCGAACGGCCGTGATAGACGCGCACCGGCGCCCGGCGCGCGGGTTCCGCATGATTCAGGCCGGCGTTCAGCGATACCCGCGCGAACGCGGGGAGCGCCGACGGCAGCAGGGACGCCTGCCGTTCGACTGCGACTTCTTCTTGCACGGGCGCGGCCGCGGACAGCGGTGCGCAGGGCGTGCGGCCGCGCAGATGACGCAGGCGGCCGAATTGACGGAAAGGCAGCAGACGGGCAAGGCGTTCCATGATGTTCTCCTCAGCGAGACGGAATGTCAGAGTTCGCCTGATCGGATCAGTCCGACGGCGATGCCTTCCAGCGCGAACTCCGCGCTGCCGGCCTTGACGAAGATATTTTCGTAATCCGGGTTCTCCGCGATCAGCTCGAGACCGCCAGGCCGGCGCATCAGGCGCTTGACCGTGACGTCGTCGCCGAGACGCGCGACGATGATCTGGCCGTCCTTTGCCTCCGTGCGCTTCTGCACGGCGAGGAGGTCGCCGTCGAGAATGCCGGCGTCGCGCATCGACAGGCCGCGCACCTTCAGCAGGTAGTCGGGCTTGCTCGTGAACAGCGCGGGATCGCACGCGTAGTGCTGCGAGATGTGCTCCTGCGCGAGGATCGGGCTACCGGCCGCGACGCGGCCGACGAGCGGCAGCGACAGCTGCATCAGGCCGGCGTGCGGCAGCGTGAACTGATGCGGGGCGTCGTCGATGCCGAGCAGGCGGATGCCGCGCGACGCGCCGGCGGCCAGCTCGATCACGCCCTTGCGCGCCAGCGCGCGCAGGTGCTCCTCGGCCGCATTCGGCGAACTGAAGCCCAACTCGGCCGCGATCTCGGCACGGGTGGGCGGGAATCCGGAGCGCTCGATCGCGCGACGGATCAAGTCGAACACTTGCTGCTGACGGGCGGTGAGTTTGGTCATGGCTCAACTGTATGGATAGACAGTGAGCTGTATTTTTATACAGTACTTCGCGAATTTCAAGTGTTACGTGAGGTTCGACGCGATCGCGCCGGTTCCGGCGTGATTTTGCGACGCCCCGACGGCGGTTTATCTGCCGCAACCGTCCGTCCCGTCTGCGTTAGCACTTTTGAGTATTAAAAAATGAGGAACGATTATTTTTAATCATGTAACCCGTTCGCTAGACTGGCCCGACATCGCAATACCGACAACACTGGAGAACCAAGGATGGCGAAGCGCAATACGGGGCTGGTGGGCGGAGTGGGCCGCCTGATCGCAACACTCGCGCTGGGCGCGGCGGCGGCGCTGGGCGTCGCGACGCATGCCCAGGCCGATACGACGTTCCTGAACGTGTCGTACGACCCGACGCGCGAGCTGTATCAGGACTTCAACCAGGCGTTCGGCAAGGAGTGGAAGGCGAAGACGGGCGAGACCGTCAACTTCAAGCAGTCGCACGGCGGGTCGGGCGCGCAGGCGCGCTCGGTGCTCGACGGCCTGCAGGCCGACGTCGTCACGCTGGCGCTCGCGTACGACATCGACGCGCTCGCGAACAAGGGGCTCGTGAACAAGGACTGGCAGAAGCGCCTGCCCGACAACGCGTCGCCGTACACGTCGACGATCGTGTTCCTGGTGCGCAAGGGCAATCCGAAGGGGATCAAGGACTGGGACGACCTGACCAAGCCGGGCATCTCGATCGTCACGCCGAACCCGAAGACGTCGGGCGGCGCACGCTGGAACTACCTGGCGGCATGGGCGTACGCGGTGCACAAGCCGGGCGGCAACGAGCAGACGGCCAAGGAATTCGTCACGAAGCTCTACAAGAACGCCGGCGTGCTCGATTCGGGCGCGCGGGGCGCGACGACGAGCTTCGTGCAGCGCGGCATCGGCGACGTGCTGATCGCGTGGGAAAACGAGGCATTCCTGTCGGTGAAGGAATTCGGCACCGACAAGTTCGAGATCGTCGTGCCGTCGGTGAGCATCCTGGCCGAGCCGCCCGTCGCGGTGGTCGACAAGGTGGTCGACAAGAAGGGCACGCGCAAGCTGGCCGAAGCGTACCTGAACTTCCTGTACAGCCCGCAGGGCCAGGAGATCGCGGCGCGCAACTACTACCGGCCGCGTTCGAAGAACGTGCCGGCGGAACTGACGAAGCAGTTCCCGAAGCTGAAGCTGTACACGGTCGACGACACGTTCGGCGGCTGGACGAATGCGCAGAAGACGCATTTCGCGGACGGCGGCGTGTTCGACTCGATCTACAAGCCGCAGTAACGCCATAACGACAGCGGCGCGCCACGCAGCGCGCCGCCTCCCCGACGGCCCGCCGGCGCGATTCACTGCGCCGGCGTTTGCGTCGGACCCGTGAGCAGCATCGACCCAGCAAGAGCATCCGATGACGACGTACACCTTTCGCAAGCCGAGCGCGCTGCCCGGTTTCGGCGTGACACTCGGCATCACGGTGGCCTATTTGAGCCTCGTGGTGCTGATCCCGCTCGCCGCCACGTTCCTGAAGACCGCGACGCTGTCGTGGGACCAGTTCGTCACCGCCGTCACGTCGCCGCGCGTGCTCGCGTCGTACCGGCTGACGTTCTCGGCCGCGCTCGGCGGCGGGCTGATCAACGCCGTGTTCGGCTTCCTCGTCGCGTGGGTGCTCGTGCGCTACACGTTCCCGTTCAAGCGCCTCGTCGATGCGATCGTCGACCTGCCGTTCGCGCTGCCGACGTCGGTCGCCGGCATCTCGCTCGCGGCCGTCTACGCGACCAACGGCTGGGTCGGCCAGTATCTCGCGCCGCTCGGCATCAAGATCGCGTTCACGCCGGCCGGCGTGCTGGTCGCGCTGACCTTCATCGGGCTGCCGTTCGTCGTGCGCACCGTGCAGCCGGTGCTCGAGGATTTCGAGCGCGAGCAGGAGGAAGCGGCCGCATGCCTCGGCGCGTCGCGCTGGCTCACGTTCCGCCGCGTCGTGCTGCCGGCCGTGCTGCCGGCGCTCCTCACCGGCTTCGCGCTCGCGTTCGCGCGTGCGCTCGGCGAATACGGCTCGGTGATCTTCATCGCCGGCAACGTGCCGATGAAATCCGAGATCACGTCGCTGCTGATCATCACGAAGCTCGAGCAGTACGACTACGCGGGCGCGACCGCGCTGGCGGTCGTGATGCTGGTCGTGTCGTTCCTGATGCTGCTGCTGATCAACACGCTGCAGTGGTATCTGCAGCGGCGGACGAGCAAGGGCGCAAGCGGCCCCGCGCCCGCCACCGTTGCCGCCGTCGCGGCAGGAGGCCAGCAATGAGCCAGGAGGCCACCGTCGTGCTGAAAACCCCGTCGCCGGCCGTGCGCGCCACGAAACGGCTCGATCCCGTCAGCGAGTCGCGCGTCGTGCGCTGGCTGCTCACGGGCATCGCGCTGGCGTTCCTCGCGTTCTTCCTCGTCGTGCCGCTCGCCGCGGTGTTCGTCGAGGCGCTGCGCAAGGGCGTCGGCTTCTATCTCGAATCGCTGGCCGATCCCGACGCGTGGTCGGCGATCAAGCTGACGCTGACCGTCGCCGTGATCGCCGTGCCGCTGAACCTCGTGTTCGGCGTGTGCGCGTCGTGGGCGATCGCGAAGTTCGAATTCCGCGGCAAGGCGTTGCTGACGACGCTGATCGACCTGCCGTTCTCGGTGTCGCCGGTGATCTCGGGCCTCGTGTACGTGCTGCTGTTCGGCGCGCAGGGCTGGCTCGGGCCGTGGCTGCAGAACCACGACGTGCAGATCATCTTCGCGGTGCCGGGCATCGTGCTCGCGACGATCTTCGTCACGTTCCCGTTCGTCGCGCGCGAGCTGATCCCGCTGATGCAGGCGCAAGGCACCGACGAGGAGGAGGCCGCGCGCGTGCTCGGCGCGTCGGGCTGGCAGATCTTCCGACGCGTGACGCTGCCGAATGTGAAGTGGGGCCTGCTGTACGGCGTGATCCTGTGCAATGCGCGCGCGATGGGCGAGTTCGGTGCGGTGTCGGTCGTGTCGGGCCATATCCGCGGCCAGACCGACACGATGCCGCTGCACGTCGAGATCCTGTACAACGAATACAACTTCGCGGCGGCGTTCGCGGTGGCGTCGGTGCTGGCGCTGCTCGCGCTCGTCACGCTCGCGCTGAAGCTGATCGCCGAGCGTCATCTCGCCGCCGAACTGGCCGGCGCGAGCGACACCGCGCCCGCACATGCCGGCCCCGCCGCCGTTTCGTCGAAATCGTAAAGAGGCAACCAGAATGGGTATCACCGTCCGTAACCTTCAGAAGCGCTTCGGCGATTTCACGGCGCTCGACAACGTATCGCTCGACTTTCCGCCGGGCGAGCTGGTCGCGCTGCTCGGGCCGTCCGGCTGCGGCAAGACCACGCTGCTGCGCGTGATCGCGGGCCTCGAGCACGCGGACGCCGGCCAGGTCGTGCTGCAGGGGCTCGACGTCGCGTCGGTCGGCGCGCGCGACCGCCAGGTCGGCTTCGTGTTTCAGCACTACGCGCTGTTCCGCCACATGACCGTATTCGAGAACGTCGCGTTCGGGCTGCGCGTGAAGCCGCGCCGCGAGCGGCCGTCGGAAGCCGTGATCCGCGAGAAGGTGCACGAGTTGCTGAAACTGGTGCAGCTCGACTGGCTCGCGCAGCGCTATCCGTCCGAACTGTCGGGCGGCCAGCGCCAGCGTATCGCGCTCGCCCGCGCGCTCGCGGTCGAGCCGAAGGTGCTGCTGCTCGACGAGCCGTTCGGCGCGCTCGACGCGAAGGTCCGCAAGGAGCTGCGCGGCTGGTTGCGCCGGCTGCACGACGACCTGCACATCTCGACGATCTTCGTCACGCACGACCAGGAGGAGGCGCTGGAAGTCGCGGACCGCATCGTCGTGCTGAACCGCGGCCACGTCGAGCAGGTCGGCAGCCCGCAGGACGTCTACGATCATCCGCAAAGCGCGTTCGTGTACGAGTTCCTCGGCGCGGCGAACCGGCTGCCGGGCACGGTGGCCGGGCGCGGCTTCGTGGCCGAGGGCGCGGCCGCGCCGATCGAGGTCGACGCCGATTTCGCGGGCCCCGCGAATGCCTACGTGCGACCGCACGACCTGCAGCTGTGGCCGGCGGGCGAAGGGCACCGGGACGGCATCGCGGTGGACGTGCGCCGCGTGATCCCGCTCGGCGGTTCGGTGCGCGTGGAGCTCGAGGCGCGCGCGGGCGGCGCGCTCGAGGCGGAACTGGATCGCGATGCATGGCGTGCGCTGTCGCTGCAGGTCGGCGACGGTGCGACGGCCGTGCCGCGCGCGGTGCGTGTCTTTCCCGCGCGTTGACGAGACAATACAGGGCAGGGGGCGGGACATGCTCCGAATCGACAATCAAACAACGACAGCCTAAGAGGCATACCCATGAATTTTCAGCAATTGCGGTTCGTGCGCGAAGCGGTGCGCCAGAACATGAACCTGACGGAAGTCGCGAACGTGCTGTATACGTCGCAGTCGGGCGTGTCGAAGCAGATCAAGGATCTCGAGGATGAACTGGGCGTCGACATCTTCATTCGGCGCGGCAAACGGCTGACGGGGCTCACGGAGCCCGGCAAGGCGGTGCATCAGTTGATCGAGCGGATGCTGCTCGACGCCGAGAACCTGCGCCGCGTCGCGCGCCAGTTCGCCGACCAGGACAGCGGCCATCTCGTCGTCGCGACGACGCACACGCAGGCGCGCTACGCGCTGCCGAAGGTGATCCGGCAGTTCACCGAGGTGTTCCCGAAGGTGCATCTGGCGTTGCGCCAGGGCAGCCCGCAGCAGATCGCGCAGATGATCCTGAACGGCGAAGCCGATCTCGGCATCTCGACCGAGGCGCTCGACCGCTATCCGGACATCGTGACGTTCCCGTGCTATTCGTGGCATCACACGGTCGTCGTGCCGAAGGGCCATCCGCTCGTCGGCCGCGAGAACCTGACGCTCGAGGAAATCGCCGAGTATCCGATCATCACGTACGACCAGGACTTCACGGGCCGCTCGCACATCGACCAGGCGTTCACGCAGGCGGGCGCCGTGCCGGACGTCGTGCTGACCGCGATCGACGCGGACGTGATCAAGACCTACGTCGAACTCGGGATGGGGATCGGCGTCGTCGCCGCGATGGCCTATGATCCGCAGCGCGACACAGGGCTCGTCGCGCTCGATACGCAGCACCTGTTCGAGGCGAGCACGACGCGCGTCGGGCTGCGCAAGGGCGCGTTCCTGCGCGCCTATGCGTATCGGCTGATCGAGATGTTCGCGCCGCACCTGAACGAAGCGGAAATCGCGGGGCTGTTGCGCGAAGCCGTTTGACGGTTGCGCGCTTCGCGCGCCGTCCGGGCCGTTGCCGCGGATGGCGCGTCGTGCGCGCACGGCACCGAACACCCGGCGGCGGCGAAATGGCCGCCGGCGCGATGGCCTGATTCATCGAACCATCGGCTGTGCCCGCCGCTCCCGGCCGGGCCCTTCGCCGGATGCGGCGTTCAGCATGCGTTCTCCTGCCGACAGAACAACCAGAAACGGCACGGGCGAACGCGTCGATCCGGTTTCGGCCTCCCGGCCGGGCCATGATTCGGAAGATATGATTCAATGCGCGTGCATGGTCTGATGGCGGGCGTTCACGCCGCACGACGAAGGGGCGAGCAATGAATCCGATATGGTTTCTCTTTTCCTTCAAAGGCCGGACCGAGCGCCTGCCGTGGTGGATCTACTCGCTGGTTTCCGGGTTGATCGGCGCGTTCCTCGATGCCGGTTCGCGCGGCTCACCGGACGACGATCTGCCGCTGGCAGTGGTGCTCGTCGCCGGCGCGATCGCCGTCGTGGCAACGTGGTCGTGGCTGGCGGTTACCGTGAAGCGGCTGCACGACATCGACAAGTCGGGGTGGTGGGCGCTGCTGCTCGTCGTGCCGATCGCCGGCGCGATCGCGTTGTTCGTGATGAACGGTTTCATCGCCGGTACGCCGCATGCGAACCGCTTCGGCGAGCCGCCGTCGGTCGATGAAGCGACGCCTGCGCCGCGGGACCCTGCGTGATGCGCGGCAAGCCGCGACTGTCGCATTTGCGCGTCGTGCAGCCCGATCGCACACTCCGAATAAACCCTTAAATATTGATCAGACAGGTTGCGCGGCGAAGCGAATCGGTACAGCATAGCCTTCACTCCGCCGGCGTCCCGCCGGCGGTGGCGCGTCAACGACAGCACGCGCCAGGCAGTCGGCCGTCTGCCTCGCTTCCATTCCGTGGTACCGATAGCAGCATTGATGGCCATTGCCCGGGTAGTGTGGCGCAAACGTTTGCTCACATTAAAACAACAGTCCGGCCCGACGGGCCAGTCGCCAGGAGATGTGTATGAATGTCCGCTTTCGCCGTCGCTTCCTGACCGCCGCGCTCGCCGCCGTCGCGGTCGCCGCCGCCCCGGCCGTCCACGCGCAGTCCGCGGCCAAGCCGAAGGTCGCGCTCGTGATGAAGTCGCTCGCCAACGAGTTCTTCCTGACCATGGAAACCGGCGCGAAGGATTACCAGAAGCACAACGCGAATCAGTTCGACCTGATCACCAACGGCATCAAGGACGAGACCGACACCGCGAACCAGATCCGCATCGTCGAGCAGATGATCGTGTCGAAGGTCGATGCGATCGTGCTCGCGCCGGCCGACTCGAAGGCACTCGTGCCGGTCGTGAAGAAAGCCGTCGATGCGGGCATCGTCGTCGTGAACATCGACAACCGGCTCGATCCCGACGTGCTGAAGTCGAAGAACCTGAACGTGCCGTTCGTCGGCCCGGACAACCGCAAGGGGGCGCGCAAGATCGGCGACTACCTCGCGAAGCGGCTGAAGGCGGGCGACCAGGTCGGCATCGTCGAAGGCGTGTCGACGACGACCAACGCGCAGCAGCGCACGGCCGGCTTCCAGGACGCGATGAAGGCGGGCGGGATGAAGGTGGTGTCCGTGCAGTCGGGCGAATGGGAAATCGACAAGGGCAATGCGGTGGCTGCCGCGATGCTCAACGAATACCCGAACCTGAAGGCGCTGCTGTGCGGCAACGACAACATGGCGATCGGCGCCGTGTCGGCCGTGCGCGCGGCCGGCAAGCAGGGCAAGGTGCTCGTGGTCGGCTACGACAACATCAACGCGATCAAGCCGATGCTGAAGGACGGCCGCGTGCTCGCGACCGCCGACCAGTACGCGGCGAAGCAGGCCGTATTCGGCATCGACACGGCGCTGAAGGCGATCGCCGAGCATCGCAAGCAGGCCGACATGTCCGGCGTGGTCGAGACGCCGGTGGATCTCGTGACGAAGTAACGCGACTCCGGTCCGGCCGCCGCCCTCAAGAATCCGGCGTGGCGGCCGTTATCCGGAGTGAGCGCGATCACGGCCACTGCATGCACATGCACTTGTGAGCGTCATACCCGCGCGCCGCGTGCGCGCGGCCGCAATCAGGATCGCGATGGAACCGACCTTCCAACCCTCCCGTTCAGCCCAACCCGTGCTGTCCGTATCCGGCATCGGCAAGACCTATGGCGAACCCGTGCTCGCCGATGTCACGCTGACGCTCGAGGCGGGCCAGGCGCTCGCGCTGACGGGCGAGAACGGCGCCGGCAAGAGCACGCTGTCGAAGATCATCGGCGGGCTCGTCGATCCGACCACCGGCACGATGCAGCTCGGCGGCCACGCCTACGCGCCGGCGAGCCGCACGCAGGCCGAGGCGCTCGGCGTGCGCATGGTGATGCAGGAGCTGAACCTGCTGCCGACGCTGACGGTGGCCGAAAACCTGTTCCTGAACCGCCTGCCGCGGCGCTTCGGGATCATCGATCGCGCGCGGCTGCGCGAGGACGCGCGGGCCGCGATGGCGCAGGTCGGGCTCGATGCGGTCGATCCCGATACGCCGGTCGGCGCACTCGGCATCGGCCATCAGCAGATGGTCGAGATCGCGCGCAACCTGATCGGCGACTGCCGCGTGCTGATTCTCGACGAGCCGACCGCGATGCTGACCGCGCGCGAAGTCGAGCTGCTGTTCGAGCAGATCGACCGGCTGAAGGCGCGCGGCGTCGCGATCGTCTATATCTCGCACCGTCTCGAGGAGCTCGCGCGTGTCGCCGAGCGCGTCGCGGTGCTGCGCGACGGCCGGCTCGTGCACGCGGGCGACATGGCCGCGACGACGTCCGACGGGCTCGTCACGCTGATGGTCGGGCGCGAGATCGGCGAGCAGATCGAGCTCGGCGAGCGCCACATCGGCGCGCCGCGGCTCGTCGTATCGGGGTTCACGCGCGGGACGGCCGTGCGCGACGTGTCGCTCGAGGTGCGCGCGGGCGAGATCTTCGGCATTTCGGGATTGATCGGCGCGGGGCGCACCGAGTTGCTGCGGCTGATCTACGGCGCCGATACGCCGGATGCGGGGATGATCGCGGTCGGCCAGCCGCCGAAGCCGGCGAAGATCGATTCCCCCGTCGACGCGGTGAAGCTGGGCATCGCGCTGATTACCGAGGATCGCAAGGGTGAAGGGCTGCTGCTGTCGCAGTCGATCACCGCGAACGTGTCGCTCGGCCAGCTCGACCGGCTCGCGCGCGGCGGCATCGTCGATGCCGCACGCGAGACGGCGCTTGCCGAGCAGCAGATCGACGCGTTGCGGATCCGCACGCACGGTGCGGCGCAGGCGGTCGGCGAGCTGTCGGGCGGCAACCAGCAGAAGGTCGTGATCGGCCGCTGGCTCGCCCGCGACATGGGCGTGCTGCTGTTCGACGAGCCGACGCGCGGGATCGACGTCGGCGCCAAATTCGAGATCTACACGCTGATGGGCGCGCTCGCGCGCGAAGGCCGGTCGCTCGTCGTCGTGTCGAGCGACCTGCGCGAGCTGATGCTGATCTGCGACCGGATCGGCGTGATGTCGGCCGGCCGCATGACCGCCGTGTTCGAGCGCGGCAACTGGACCCAGGATGCGCTGCTGGCCGCGGCATTCGCCGGCTTCGGCCGCGAGACGCCGCCGGGCGGCGCGCAACATCCGGACGCGGGGCAGGCGCCAGGCGCCGCCCCCGGCAATTCGACGACAGGACCCCAGCAATGACCCAGCCTCCCGTATCCCCGACCGACGCAGGCGCCCAGCAGGACGTGACGGGGCGCCGCGCGCGCACGCTGTCCGGCACGCGCCTCGGCCTGTCGAACTATCTCGGGCTCGCCGGTGCGCTCGCCGCGATGATTGCGCTGTTTTCGGTGTTGAGCTCGCATTTCCTGACCTACGATACGTTCAGCACGATCGCGAACCAGATTCCCGATCTCGTCGTGATGTCGGTCGGGATGACCTTCGTGCTGATCATCGCCGGGATCGACCTGTCGGTCGGCTCGGTGCTCGCGCTCGCCGCGTCGATGGTCAGCGTCGCCGCGCTGAAATGGCAGTGGGGGCCGCTGCCGGCCGCGCTGATCGGGATCGCGGTCGCGACCATCACGGGGGCGCTGACGGGGGCGGTCACGGTCGGCTGGCGAATTCCGTCGTTCATCGTGTCGCTCGGCGTGCTGGAGGCCGCGCGCGGCCTCGCGTACCAGCTGACGAATTCGCGGACGGCGTATATCGGCGACGCGTTCGATTTCCTGTCGAACCCGATCGCGCTCGGCATCTCGCCGGCGTTCCTGATCGCGGTCGCGGTGATGATCGCGGCCCAGTTCGTGCTCACGCGCACGGTGTTCGGGCGCTACCTCGTCGGGATCGGCACGAACGAAGAAGCCGTCCGACTTGCCGGGGTTAACCCGCGTCCGTATAAAATTCTCGTATTCGCGTTGATGGGGGCGCTCGCGGGGCTTGCGTCGCTGTTCCAGATTTCGCGGCTCGAGGCGGCCGATCCGAACGCGGGCGCGGGTCTCGAACTGCAGGTCATCGCGGCCGTCGTGATCGGCGGCACGAGCCTGATGGGCGGGCGCGGCTCGGTGATCAGCACGTTCTTCGGCGTGTTGATCATCTCCGTGCTGGCCGCGGGGCTGGCGCAGATCGGGGCGAACGAGCCGACGAAACGGATCATCACCGGCGCGGTGATCGTGGTGGCCGTCGTGCTCGATACGTATCGCAGCCGGCGCGCGCGCGCGCGGTAGAAAGACAGACAGAACAGACCAGAGAGAAACGGGAAATGGCGACGATCAAGGATGTGGCAGCCATGGCGGGCGTGTCGTTTACGACCGTCTCGCACGTGGTGAACAATTCGCGGCCGGTGTCCGCGGATGTGCGTGCGAAGGTCGAGGGCGCAATCCGCGAGCTCAATTACGTGCCGTCGGCCGTGGCGCGCTCGCTGAAGGCGCGGGCGACGGCGACCATCGGCCTCGTCGTGCCGAACAGCACGAATCCGTACTTCGCGGAGCTTGCGCGCGGCATCGAGGATCAGTGCGCGGCCAACGGCTATTGCGTGTTCTTCTGCAATTCGGACGACGATCCCGTGAAGCAGCGCAACTACCTGCGCGTGCTGCAGGAAAAGCGCATCGACGGGCTGATCGTCGCATCGGCCGGCGAGGATGCGGTGCTCGCGCAGACGCTCGCCGATATCCATGCGCCGCTCGTCGTCGTCGACCGCAACATCGAGGGGCTTGCGGCCGACCTCGTGCAGATCGACCACGAGCGCGGCGCGTACCTCGCGACGCGCCACCTGCTCGAACTCGGGCACGCGAAGATCGGCTGCATCACGGGGCCGACCGACACCGCCGTCAGCGCGATGCGCGTGCACGGTTTCATCCGCGCGATGGCCGAGCGCGGCGTCGACATCGTGCCGGGCGCGATCGCGGAAAGCGACTTCTCGTGCCTCGGCGGCTATCACGCGGCGTCGCGGCTGTTCGAATCGGTGCGGCCGAGCGCGATTTTCGCGGGCAACGACCTGATGGGCGTCGGCGCGCTGCGCGCGGCGGCCGAGCGCGGGCTGCGCGTGCCCGACGACTGCTCGATCATCGGTTTCGACGATATCGAGTTTTCCCGCTACACGTATCCCGCGCTGTCGACGGTCGGCCAGTCGGTGCGCGCGCTCGGCGAAATGGCCGCGCAGACGCTGATCGAGCGGATCGGCGGCGGCTCGACGGCCGTGCCGAGCCGTCGTCGCGTGGTGTCGCCGCGCCTCGTGCTGCGCGAGTCGACGGCGGTCTATCGCGAGCCGCCCGCGTCGGGCGGCCGCGCATGACGGCGCCCGCAGCGGGTGCCGGCCGCGTCACGGTGGTCGGCAGTCTCAACATGGATCTCGTCGTGCGGGCGCCGCGACTGCCGCTGCCGGGCGAAACGCTCGCCGGGCATGCGTTTGCCCAGGCGGCCGGCGGCAAGGGCGGCAACCAGGCCGTCGCCGCCGCGCGGCTCGGCGCGCAGGTCGCGATGATCGGTTGCGTCGGCGCGGATGCGCACGGCGCGGCATTGCGCGCGGGCCTGGAAGCCGAGGGCATCGACTGCACCGGGCTCGCGACGAGCGCGTCGGCGTCGACCGGCGTCGCGCTGATCGTCGTCGACGACGCGAGCCAGAACGCGATCGTGATCGTCGCGGGCGGCAACGGCGAGGTTACGCCCGCGACGGTTGCACGGCACGAGGCCGCGCTGGCGTCGGCCGACGTGCTGATCTGCCAGCTCGAAACACCGCCGGACGCCGTATTCGCGGCGCTGTCGGCCGGGCGGCGGCTCGGCCGCACGGTGGTGCTCAATCCGGCGCCGGCCGTCGCGCCGCTGCCGGCGGGCTGGCTGCCGCTCGTCGATTACCTGATCCCGAACGAGGTCGAGGCGGCCGCGCTGACCGCGCTGCCGGTGCGCGACCCGGCGGAGGCGGAAACCGCCGCGCGTGCGCTGCAGGCCGGCGGCGCGCGCAACGTGCTGGTCACGCTCGGCGCGCGCGGCGTGCTCGCGCTGACGGCCGACGGCGTCGCGCGGCACTATCCGGCGCCGGTCGTGCAGGCCGTCGACACGACGGCGGCGGGCGATACCTTCATCGGCGGTTTTTCCGCACGGCTCGCGGCCGGCGCGGATGTCGATGCGGCCATCCGCTTCGCGCAACGTGCGGCGGCGCTGTCGGTCACGCGGGCGGGCGCGCAGCCGTCGATTCCGACGCGCGCCGAACTGGCCGACTAGGGCCGGATCGCCGGCTTCCGTTTCCCGATTTCGGCCGGCCGTCTCGTGCGACGGGCCAGCCGGCCGGTCGTGCTTGCGGCAACGTGCCCGCAGGTCGCCGGGCCTCCCCCCCATCCATTTCTCGAATTGGCCCGAATTTGCATCATTCGTTCAGCTATTTGTAATATACAGACGAATAATTCGAAAAAATCACGCCAAAACCATCAAGTTGTGCGTCGCGCAGTCGTAAATGCAACAAGTGAAGCAATGCTTCCAGCCAACGGGCCCGGCCCGTTCATGACGACGCAATACAGGATGGATGATGGTGTTCAGGAACCTGACGATTCGTGCGCGCATCGGTTTGACGATGGCGTTTCTGGCGATGCTGCTGGGCGTAACCGGCGTGCTCGGGCTGTACGGGATGACGCGTTCGAACGTGTCGACGCGCGAGATTTTCACGAACCAGATGCCGAGCGCGGTCGACGTGGCGGTAGCGGAAATGTTTTCGGCACGCGAACGGCTCGCACTCGATCGCGCGGCGCTGCTGGCCGGCACGCCCGAGTCGGCGGCCGCCGTCGAGCGCAGCCGCGCGATGCGCGCGCAGTCCGACGCCTGGTGGCAGAAATACCTCGCGCTGCCGCGCGGCCCCGAGGAAGACCGGCTCGCGCAGGACGTCGCCGCGAAGCGCGTGGCGCTGCAGCGCGCCTGCGACGCGTTCGCGAGCCTGCTCGGGGCGGACCAGCGCGATCGCTTCGGCGACGGCGCCAAGCAGCTCCAGGCGCTCTATACCGACCTCTCGGTGGCCGGCGAAGCGCTGCGCAACTTCCAGTTCACCAATGCGCAAGTGCTCTTCGATCAAGCGGAATCGGTGTTCGACACGCTGCGCGTACTGTCGATCGTCGCGCTGCTGGCCGGTGTCGGCGCCGCACTGCTGTCATGGGTGGCGCTGAGCCGCGCGATCGGTCGCCCGATCGCCGACGCGCTGTCGCATTTCGACGCGATTTCCGCCGGCGACCTGCGCCGGCCGATCGTCGTGGAACGGCGCGACGAGATGGGCCAGCTTCTCGAAGGGCTCGCGAAGATGCAGCGCGGGCTGGTCGACACGGTGCGCACCGTGCGCGGCGGCAGCGAGTCGATCGCGACCGCGGCGCGCCAGATCGCGGCCGGCAACATCGATCTGTCGTCGCGCACCGAGGAGCAGGCCGCCGCGCTGCAGGAAACCGCGTCGAGCATGGAACAGCTGACCGGCACCGTGAAGCAGAACGCGGACAATGCGCGCCAGGCAAGCGCGCTGGCCGCGAATGCGTCGGAGATTGCAAACAAGGGCAATACGGTGGTCGGCCAGGTCGTCGGCACGATGGGCGAGATCAACGACAGCTCGGCGAAGATCGCCGACATCATCGCAATCATCGAGGGAATCGCGTTCCAGACCAACATTCTTGCGCTGAATGCGGCCGTCGAAGCCGCGCGTGCGGGCGAGGAGGGCCGCGGCTTCGCGGTCGTCGCCGGCGAGGTGCGCAGCCTCGCGCAACGCTCGTCGAGCGCGGCGAAGGAAATCAAGGCGCTGATCGACGCGTCGGTGGAGCGCATCCGCACCGGTTCGACGCTGGTCGACGAAGCGGGGCGCACGATGAGCGACGTGATCGGCGCGGTGCAGCGCGTGACCGACATCATGGGCGAGATCGCGGCGGCGTCGGAGGAGCAGAGCGGCGGGATCGACCAGGTGGCGCGTGCGGTGGCGCAGATGGACGAAGTCACGCAGCAGAATGCCGCGCTCGTCGAGGAAGCCGCTGCCGCCGCGCAGTCGCTCGACGAGCAGGCCGGGCGCCTGCGCGAAACGGCGGCGGTATTCCAGCTCGACGACGAAACGGCGCGCGCCGTCGCGCCGGTTGCGGCGCGTCGCGTGACGCACGTTCCGCGCTCGCCTTCCGCAGCGGTTGCCGCGCCCGTGCAGCCGGCCGCGCGCGACGATCGCGATGCACCGCCGCAGCGCACGGCCGCCCCGATGCCCGCGCGCAAGCCCGTCGCGGCCGCTGCCGCGCCGGCACCGGCTGCCGCCACCGCCGGCGGTGACGACTGGGAAACCTTCTGATTCGCGCGTGCCGCGCATCTATCCCCATTTGGTGACGAACGACGCCCGCGACATGCGGGCGTCGTCGTTTGCGCGGCGGACGCGACGTGACGGGTGCGAACGCACGATCGCGTATCGCCGCGTGCATCGCGCGGCCCGCATCGATGGATGCGCGGCGGCGTGCGTGTCATGTTCCCGCATCCGTCGTACGGGTATCTCCGTAAGGGCGCTGCGAAAAAAATTTGTAACGGTGCACGCGGCGTGTCATCGCACGCGGCTGCTCGAACGTATAGGGATGAAGGGAGGCGGTGACGACGTCGGATGTCTCCAACGCACAAGACGTTTCGTCGTTCGACGAGAGGTGGCGGATGCAGTTTCTGCGGCTCGGGAGATCGATTGTAAAACGACGAAATGCGTTGTCAAAGCGATGTTGTCGAGAATGACGAACTTCATACGAAGAGTTCGTGAAAAAAAATAAGAAAGGGTTTAGGATGAATTCGAACGCGCTTGCTTCTGCGCAGTCGTACGAAGGCAGGCACGTCTTCAGACTTAGGCGAGGGAGGTAGCATGGATATTTACAGCAGCTTCGCGAACCGCTTCGAAAAAACGCGAGAGGAAGAGCTCTCGCTGGAGGAGTATCTCGCGCTCTGCAAGAACGATCCATCCGCGTACGCGACGGCTGGTGAACGCATGCTGGCAGCAATCGGGGAACCTGAACACATCGACACCCGCAACGATCCGCGCCTGTCGCGCATCTTTGCGAACAAGGTCATCAAGGTCTATCCGGCGTTCCGTGAGTTCTACGGAATGGAGGAAGTGATCGAGCAGGTGGTCGCGTATTTCCGCCATGCCGCGCAAGGGCTCGAAGAGAAGAAGCAGATCCTCTATCTGCTGGGCCCGGTGGGCGGCGGCAAGTCGTCGATCGCCGAGCGTCTGAAGCAACTGATGGAGCGCGTGCCGTTCTATTCGCTGAAGGGCTCGCCCGTCAACGAATCGCCGCTCGGGCTGTTCGACTACGACGAAGACGGCCCGATCCTCGAGGAACAGTACGGCATCCCGCGCCGCTACCTGAAAAGCATCCTGAGTCCGTGGGCCGTCAAGCGCCTGCACGAATACAACGGCGACATCCGCCAGTTCCGCGTGGTGCGCCGCTATCCGTCGATCCTGCGGCAGATCGGCATCGCGAAGACCGAGCCGGGCGACGAGAACAACCAGGACATCTCGTCGCTGGTCGGCAAGGTGGACATCCGCAAGCTCGAACAGTACGCGCAGGACGATGCCGACGCCTACAGCTACTCGGGCGGCCTGTGTCTCGCGAACCAGGGCCTGCTCGAATTCGTCGAAATGTTCAAAGCGCCGATCAAGGTGCTGCATCCGCTGCTCACCGCGACACAGGAAGGCAACTTCAAGGGCACCGAAGGCTTCGGCGCGATTCCGTTCGACGGCGTGATCCTCGCGCACTCGAACGAGTCGGAGTGGAAGGCGTTCCGCAACAACCGCAACAACGAGGCACTGCTCGACCGGATCTTCGTCGTGAAGGTGCCGTATTGCCTGCGCGTGTCGGAAGAAACCAAGATCTACGAGAAGCTGATCCGCAACTCGTCGCTGGCCGAAGCCGTGTGCGCGCCGGGCACGCTGAAGATGATGTCGCAGTTCTCGGTGCTGTCGCGCCTGCACGAGCCGGAGAATTCGAGCCTGTTCTCGAAGATGCAGGTGTACGACGGTGAAAACCTGAAGGACACCGATCCGAAGGCGAAGTCTTACCAGGAGTATCGCGACTACGCGGGCGTCGACGAAGGGATGACCGGCGTGTCGACCCGCTTCGCGTTCAAGATCCTGTCGCGCGTGTTCAACTTCGATTCGAGCGAGGTCGCGGCGAACCCCGTGCACCTGATGTACGTGCTCGAACAGCAGATCGAACGCGAGCAGTTTCCGCCGGAAATCGAGCAGAAGTACCTGTCCTTCGTGAAGGACGTGCTCGCGTCGCGCTACGCGGAGTTCATCGGCAAGGAGATCCAGACGGCCTACCTCGAGTCGTATTCGGAATATGGTCAGAACATCTTCGACCGTTATGTCACGTATGCGGATTTCTGGATCCAGGATCAGGAATTCCGCGACCACGATACCGGCGAAAGCTTCGACCGCGCCGCGCTGAACGCGGAGCTGGAGAAGATCGAGAAGCCGGCGGGCATCAGCAATCCGAAGGATTACCGCAACGAGATCGTGAACTTCGTGTTGCGCGCGCGGGCGGCGAACGCCGGCAAGAACCCGGTGTGGACGAGCTACGAGAAGTTGCGCGTCGTGATCGAGAAGAAGATGTTCTCGAACACCGAGGAACTGTTGCCGGTGATTTCGTTCAACGCCAAGGGTTCGGCGGAGGAGCAGCGCAAGCATGAGGACTTTGTGAACCGGATGGTCGCGAAGGGCTATACGCCGAAGCAGGTGAGGCTGCTTTGCGACTGGTACCTGCGCGTGCGCAAGTCGTCATGACGCGCGCGGTTCCGCGCCCGTACGGCGAGTCCGTACGGGCACTTTCAGAGACGCCGCCCGCATGACGGGAGACGGCATGTGCGGCGAGCGTCCCGGCATATCGACATTCGAGCGGGAGACCGGGAGTGCTTCATCAAATCATCGACCGCAGGCTGGCCGGCAAGAACAAGAGCATCGCCAATCGCGAACGCTTCCTGCGTCGCGTCAAGAACTACATTCGTCGTGCCGTGTCCGACGCGGTGCGCGACCGTAGCATCAAGGATATCCAGAGCACGCAGAGCATCACGATCCCGCGCAAGGACATCGCGGAGCCGAATTTCCGGCACGCGCCTGGCGGGCGTCGTGAGTACGTGCACCCCGGCAACGAGGACTACGTGCGCGGCGACAAGATCCCGCGCCCGCAGGGCGGCTCGGGCGGCGGCGGCAGTCAGGCGAGCAACGAAGGCGAAGGGCAGGACGACTTCGTGTTCGAACTGTCGCGCGACGAGTTCATGCAGTATTTCTTCGACGATCTCGAACTGCCGCGCCTCGTGAAGACGCATCTGCTGACGGTGCCGAGCTGGAAGAACGTGCGCGCGGGCTGGTCGGCGGAAGGCACGCCGAACAACATCGACGTCGTGCGTTCGCTGCGCAGCGCGCTTGGCCGGCGCATCGCGCTCGGCTCGCCGCTCGTCAACGAACTGCGCGAACTCGAAGCGCAACTCGAGGCACTGAAGAACGACCCCGAGGACCGCCGCACCGAAATCGCGACGCTCGAGGCCGAGATCCATCACCTGAAAGGGCGCATCTGGCGGATTCCGTTCATCGATCCGTTCGACCTGCGCTACATCAACCGCGTGAAGCAGCCGCAGCCGTCGAGCCAGGCCGTGATGTTCTGCCTGATGGACGTGTCGGGCTCGATGGACGAGCAGCGCAAGGATCTCGCGAAGCGCTTCTTCATCCTGCTGTACCTGTTCCTCAAGCGCAACTACGAACGGATCGAGGTCGTGTTCATCCGTCACCACACGCGCGCCGAGGAGGTCGACGAGGACACCTTCTTCCATTCGACCGAGAGCGGCGGCACGGTCGTGTCGAGCGCGCTCGAACTGATGCGCAAGGTGATGGACGAACGCTACTCGCCGACCGAGTGGAACATCTACGGCGCGCAGGCGTCCGACGGCGACAACTGGACCGACGATTCGCCCAAGTGTCGCAAAATCCTGGAAGAGGATATCCTCACGAAGACGCGTTACTTCGCGTATATCCAGGTCGCGCCGGAAGAGCAGAACCTGTGGCTGGAATACGCGCAACTGGCGTTGTCGCAGCCGCATCTCGCGATGAAAAAAGTGGAATCGGCTGCCGACATTTACCCGGTGTTTCGCGAATTGTTCGAAAAGCAGGTGGAAACGTCATGACAACCCGCCATCTGCACAACGAGTCGCGCGGCTACGAGCCGCGCCCTTCCGGCGACGCCCCGGCCGGCCCTGACGCAGTGCAGCAACGCGCGCAGGCCGAACCGCCGCCGCCGGACGCCGACTTGCCCGGTTCCGGGCAGAAGGAAGCGCGTATGAACGTTGCCGAACGCAAGCCGCTGCCGTGCCCGTCCGACTGGACGTTCGAGTTGCTCGAGGAGTACGACACGCACATCTCGCAGGTCGCCGAACAGTACGAGCTCGATATCTACCCGATCCAGCTCGAACTGATCAGCGCCGAGCAGATGATGGATGCGTATGCGTCGGTCGGGATGCCCGTCAACTACCGTCACTGGTCGTTCGGCAAGCACTTCCTCGCGACCGAGAAGAGCTATCGCCGCGGCCAGATGGGCCTCGCGTACGAAATCGTCATCAATTCGAATCCGTGCATCGCGTACCTGATGGAAGAGAACACGATGACGATGCAGGCGCTCGTCATCGCGCACGCGGCGTACGGGCACAACTCGTTCTTCAAGGGCAACTACCTGTTCCGGCTGTGGACCGACGCGCACGCGATCATCGACTATCTCGTGTACGCGAAGAACTACGTCGCGGAATGCGAGGAGCGCTACGGCCTCGATCGCGTCGAGGAACTGCTCGATTCGTGCCATGCGCTGATGAATTACGGCGTCGACCGCTACAAGCGCCCGCAAAAACCGTCGCTGTCGAAGGAAGCGGCGCTGCGGCGCGAGCGCGAGGCATACCTGCAGTCGCAGGTGAACGAACTGTGGCGCACGCTGCCGGGCAAGAAGCCCGAGTTGATGGAGGAGCAAGAGGAGCGTTATCCGCCCGAGCCGCAGGAGAACCTGCTGTATTTCGCGGAGAAGAATGCGCCGCTGCTCGAGCCGTGGGAGCGGGAAGTGATCCGCATCGTGCGCAAGATCGGCCAGTATTTCTACCCGCAGCGGCAGACGCAGGTGATGAACGAAGGCTGGGCGACGTTCTGGCACTACACGCTGCTGAACACGCTGTACAACCAGGGGAAGCTGGAAGACGGCTTCATGATGGAGTTCCTGCATTCGCACAGCAACGTGGTCTACCAGCCGCCCGTCACGAAGCCGTACTACAGCGGGATCAACCCGTATGCGCTCGGTTTCTCGATGATGAGCGACATCCGAAGGATCTGCGAGGCGCCGACGGAGGAGGACTACAAGTGGTTCCCGGAGATCGCGGGTACCCCGTGGCTGCCGGCGATGCACTACGCGATGCGCAACTTCAAGGACGAGAGCTTCATCGCGCAGTACCTGTCGCCGAACCTGATCCGCGAGATGCGCCTCTTCTCGGTGCTCGACGACGACATGCGCGATTCGCTCGAGGTTTCGGCGATCCACGACGATTCCGGCTACCAGTACGTGCGGCAGGCGTTGTCGCGGCAGTACGACATCCATCACCGCGAGCCGAACATCCAGGTGTGGGCCGTCAACACGCGCGGCGACCGCAGCCTCACGCTGCGTCACTTCATGACCGACAACCGCCACCTGTCCAGCGACAGCGACGAAGTGCTCAAGCACATGGCGCGGCTCTGGCAGTTCGACGTGTATCTCGAAAGCGTCGACGAGGCCGGCACCGTGCGCAAGCGCTACGAGTGCCGCTACGTGCCGCCGGAGATCCGCGTTTGACCGGTGTCTTCGGCAATGTTTGCATCGGACGCCAGCCTGACGGCTGGCGTTTTCATATGACGAACGCGCGGCGGGAGAAAATTTTTCTACATCCGGACGAACCCGGAGCGCCTGTTACTTTACATTTCGCTAAAATCCCGTAGCGTCGGGCACCGGAACCGGTGCCACATGCGACCGCACGCGGCGGCCCCCAGCCGTCTCGCCCAGAAAGCACTAAAAGGAACAGACCAACCCATGGATGTCCAGACCGACCAAGCTGCGCTGTCCGCGCACGACACCCGGCGGCGCGTGTTCGCCATCGTCGGCGCCTCATCGGGCAACCTCGTCGAGTGGTTCGACTTCTACATCTACTCGTTCTGCGCGCTGTACTTCGCACCGGCATTCTTCCCGAGCGGCAACACGACGACGCAGTTGCTGAACACGGCCGGCGTGTTCGCCGCCGGCTTCCTGATGCGTCCGATCGGCGGCTGGCTGTTCGGCCGCATCGCCGACCGTCACGGCCGTCGCGCGGCGATGATGATCTCGGTGCTGATGATGTGCGGCGGGTCGCTCGTGATCGCGGTGCTGCCGACCTACGCGCAGATCGGCGCGCTCGCGCCGGCGCTGCTGCTGGTCGCGCGCCTGTTCCAGGGCCTGTCGGTGGGCGGCGAATATGGCACGAGCGCGACCTACATGAGCGAGGTTGCGCTGAAGGGGCGCCGCGGCTTCTTCGCGTCGTTCCAGTACGTGACGCTGATCGGCGGCCAGCTGTGCGCGCTGCTCGTGCTCGTGATCCTGCAGCAAACGCTGTCGGCCGGCGAACTGAAGGCGTGGGGCTGGCGCATTCCGTTCGTTGTCGGCGCGGCGGCCGCGCTGATCTCGCTGTACCTGCGGAAATCGCTCGACGAGACGTCGACGAGCGCTTCGCGCGACAAGAAGGACGCCGGCACGATCCGCGGCGTGTGGCAGCACAAGGGCGCATTCTTCACGGTGGTCGGTTTCACGGCCGGCGGCTCGCTGATCTTCTACACGTTCACGACGTACATGCAGAAATACCTCGTGAACACGGCCGGCATGCATGCGAAGACGGCCAGCAACGTGATGACCGTCGCGCTGCTCGTCTACATGCTGATGCAGCCGGTGTTCGGCGCGCTGTCCGACAAGATCGGCCGTCGTACGTCGATGATCCTGTTCGGCTCGTTCGCGGTGATCGGCACGGTGCCGCTGATGCATGCGCTGAAGGACGTGACGAGCCCGGTGGCCGCATTCGTGCTGATCACGGTCGCGCTGGCGATCGTCAGCTTCTACACGTCGATCAGCGGCCTCATCAAGGCCGAGATGTTCCCGCCCGAAGTGCGCGCGATGGGCGTCGGCCTGTCGTATGCGGTGGCGAACGCCATTTTCGGCGGCTCGGCCGAGTACGTCGCGCTGTGGTTCAAGTCGATCGGCAGCGAGGAAACCTTCTACTGGTACGTGACCGCCCTGTGCGCGATCTCGCTGATCGTGTCGTGGCGGATGCGCGACCCGAGCAAGGAAGGGTATCTGCGTCACGAGCCGTGATCGGCGGCGCGTTGCGCACCCCGGCATCGTGACGAACGTCCCGCCCATCGGCGGGACTTTTTTTGTGCGCGCGCTCACGCGGACGGTGGCTTCGCGTGGTCGGGCGCCGGGGCCGCCACGCTCGACCGGATGCCTTGCTCGACCAGCCAGTCGAACATTTGCCCGACGATCGGCGAGCGCGACGGGCCTTCCATCCGCGACAGCCACCACGTGGTGCCGGGCAGGCGCGGGTAGTCGGCCAGCACGGTCAGCGCGTGCTGGTCGAGGCCGGCCTGCGCGACGAGGCGCGGCAGGCACGCAATGCCGCGGCCGCGCTGCACGGCGTCCAGCACGAGCCGCTGGTCGTCATAGATCGCCTGCATCCGGAAGTCCGACAGTCGTTCGCGAAAGACGGTCGCCATGCGCTCGTCGGTCAGGCTCGCTTCGAGGCAGACGAGCCCCGCGTGCCGCGCGTGTTCGGCGCGCGGCACGCGGGCGAGCGTCTCGGCGAGCGGTGTCGCGCACACGGTCACCCACTCGTCGCGCATGAACGGGATATCGACCAGGCCCGGCTGCAGCATCGGCCGCGTGCCGATCGTCATGTCGACGTCGATCTCGTCGACGTAGCGCGCGGTTTCGTCGGTCGACAACAGCGGGCACAGGTCCGGCAGTGCCTGTTGCAATTGCTCGAGGCGCGGCTGCAGCCAGCCGTGCAGCAACGGCGCCGGACACACCAGCACGACGAGCCCCGGGTTCAGGTAGGTCGCGATGCGGTCGAGGCCGCCGCGCAACGTGTCCATCGCGCGCTGGACGCTGCGCTGCAGGACCTCGCCGGCAATGGTCAGCTCGACGCCGCGGCCGCGCCGGCGGAACAGCGGCTGCCCGAGCTGCGCTTCGAGTTGCTGGATCTGATGGCTGATCGCCGATTGCGACAGGTGCAGTTCATCGGCTGCGCGCGAGAAATTGCCCAGCCGGGCCGCGGCTTCGAAGCCGCTCAGCAGTTTCAGGGACGGAACGCGTTGCATCGAGATATGAGGTGAATTGATTGATCAAGCCAATAAATATCAATATTCATCAAGTTTAACCTGACGGAAAATCGCTCATCAATCACAACGGAGTCGGATCGATGGGTCGCTTTGATGCTCGCCAGCGCGGTTACCGGATGCCCGCCGAATGGGAATCCATGCACGCCACGTGGCTCGGATGGCCGGTGCTCGACAATCGCGAGGACCTCTGGGGGGCGCATTACGCGCAGGTCTGCCGCGAATTCGCGCTGGTCGCGCGGACGATCGCGCGTTACCAGCGCTGCGTGGTCGCGGTACACCACAGCCAGGCCGATGCCGCGCGCGAGTTGGTGGGCCCGAGCGTCGACGTGCTGCCGGTCGCGGCCGAGGACAACTGGCTGCGCGATTGCGGGCCGATCTTCCTCGTCAGCGAACGGCACGGGCTCGGCGCGGCCGTGTTCCGCTTCAACTGCTGGGGCGAGAAGTACCAGCCGTACGACGGCTGCCAGCAGGCCGGGCAGGACATCGCCCGTGCGGCCGGCGCCGAGATCTTCAATTCGCACATGGTGCTGGAGGGCGGTTCGTTCTACGTCGACGGGCAGGGTACGCTGGTCACGACCGAAAGCTGCCTGCTGCATCCCAATCGCAACCCGCACCTGAGCCGCGCGGAGATCGAGGCGGAGCTGCGCCGGATGCTGGGCGTCGAGAAGATCGTGTGGCTGCCGGGCAACCCGGACGAAGTGGAGACGAACGGGCACGTGGACGGCATCGCGTCGTTCGTCGCGCCGGGGCGGATGCTGTGCCAGACCGCAGCGCCCGAGCAGGGCGACTATTTCCGCGTGATGCGCGAAAACCGCCGTGCGCTGGAACTCGCGACCGATGCGGCGGGGCGCCGTTTCGAGCTGCTCGACCTGCCGTCGCCGATCGTCGGCGAACGCTTCGGCTCCGAGCGCTACTGCGATTGTTACGCGAACTACATCCTGGTGAACGGCGCGGTGATCGTGACCGCGTTCGGCGTCGAACAGGACGAGGCCGCACGCGATGCGTTCAGCCGCGCGTTCCCGACGCGCAAGGTGCAGATGCTGCCGATCCCGACGCTGTCGATCGGCGGCGGCAGCATTCATTGTTCGACGCAGCAGCAGCCGTCCGTCGCGCACTGAGCGACGTTTCGTCAGCGGTTTCCGGTTTCACCGAGGAGCAACGCAATGCCGTCCAAACACATCACCGTCGCCGCCGTGCAGATGGCGTCGGGCAGCTGGAATCTCGAAGACAACATGGCCGCCGCGGAGCGCCTGATCCGCGCGGCCGCCGCACAGGGCGCGAATCTCGTGCTGTGCCCGGAACTGTTCGCGATGCCGTACTTCTGCCTCGACCAGAACGTGCGTCATCTCGAACACGCGCAGCCGTTCGAAGGCAACGCGCAGATCGCCCGTTTCGCGGCGCTGGCCGGCGAGCTCGGCATCGTGCTGCCGATCGGTTTCTTCGAGCGCGCGGGCAATGCCGCGTACAACTCGATCGCGGTGGCGGACGCCGACGGGCGCGTCCTCGGCGTCTATCGCAAGACGCATATTCCGGACGGGCCGGGCTATACGGAGAAGTTCTATTTCACACCGGGCGACACCGGCTTCAAGGTGTGGGACACGCGTTTCGGGCGGATCGGCATCGGCATCTGCTGGGACCAGTGGTATCCGGAGACGGCGCGCAGCCTCGCGCTGATGGGCGCGGAGATCCTGTGCTTTCCGACCATCATCGGCTCGGAGCCGTTCAGCAGCGCGTTCGATTCGGCCGGCCACTGGCAGCGCACGATGCAGGGTCACGCGGCGGCCAACATGGTGCCGGTCGTGGCGGCGAACCGGATCGGCCGCGAAGTCGGCATCGGCAACGGCAATCCGCGGCAGCAGGGGCTGACCGGCGTGTTCTACGGGTCGAGCTTCATCGCGGATCACACCGGCGAGAAGCGGGCCGAGGCGAACCGCACCGACGAAGCCGTGCTCGTGCAGACGTTCGACCTCGACGCGATCCGCGCCGACCGGCAATCGTGGGGCTTTTTTCGCGATCGCCGCCCCGAGATGTACCGCACGTTGCTGACCAGCGACGGCGTGTCGTCCTGTTATCGATGAGGGATTCGCGATGAAACACCAAGGATGGCTGCGCATCGCGGTGCCGGGCCTCGCGCTGTGCGTGCTGGCCGGTGCGGCCCGCGCCGACGAAGAGAACGTGCTGAACCTGTACAACTGGAGCAACTATTTCGCGCCGGACACGATTGCCGCGTTCGAGAAGGAAACCGGCATCAAGGTGCGCTACGACGCGTACGACAGCGACGAGACGCTGCAGTCGAAGCTGCTGACCGGCAACAGCGGCTACGACCTCGTGTGGCCGACCAACGACTTCATGGCCAGGCAGATCCAGGCCGGCGTGTACCGCAAGCTCGACAAGGGCCGGCTGCCGAACCTGAAGTATCTCGACCCGTCGCTGCTGAAGCAGATGGCGCAGTCCGATCCCGGCAACCAGTACGGCGTGCCGTACATGTGGGGCACCGTGGGCGTCGGCTACGACCGCGCGAAGGTGCGCGCGATCCTCGGCAAGGACATGCCGGCCGACAGCCTCGACCTCTTGTTCAACCCGGCGATCGCGGCGCGCGTCGCCGCGCAATGCGGGCTCGGCCTGCAGGACTCCGCGAGCACGGTGCTGCCGCTCGCGCTGCGCTACGTCGGCCGCGACCCGATGCGGCCGTCCGCGCAGGATTACGCGGCCGCGCAGGCGATGCTGATGAAGGTGCGGCCGTTCATCCGCCAGTTCGTCGGCTCGTCCGACGCCGACGCGCTGATCGACGGCGAGCTGTGCGTGACGGTCGGCTTCTCCGGTGCGATCAACCTGGCCGCGCAGAAGGCGAAGGCGCGCGATCCGAAGCGCGACATCGTGTACGACATCCCGCGCATCGGCAGCCTGATGTGGTTCGATGCGATGGTGATTCCGGCATCGGCGAAGCATCCGGACAACGCGCACGCGTTCATCGACTACATCCTGCGTCCGGACGTGATCGCGAAGATCTCGAATGCGACGCGCTACGCGAACGCGAACCGGGGCGCGCTGAAGCTGATGGACCCGGCACTGGTGCGCGATCCGGGCATCTATCCGGACGAGGCGACGCGGCGCACACTGTTCACGCCGATCGCCGAATCGCCGGCCGCGATGCGCCTGGAAGGCCGCACTTGGCTCGGCTTCAAGACCGCGCGGCCGTGACGGCCCGCGCAGAAACAATCGAAATAACCGGCAAGCGAAAGAGGAATGCGATGACCACACGACGTCAACTGTTGAAACGCGGCCTGTCCGTATCGGGCGCGGCGCTGGCCGCCGGCGCGATGGGCGGGTTGTTCGGCCGCGCCGCGCACGCGCAGCAGGGCGCGACCTGGCACATGCCGGACGAAGGCGCGCCGCACACGGCGACCTGGATGGCGTTCGGCCCGAGCGCGGACATCTGGGGCGCGCGGCTGTTGCCCGTGGTGCGCGAGAACCTGGCCGCGGTCGCGAAGGCGATCGCCGCGCACGAGCCGCTCAAGATGCTGGTGCGGGAGCAGGACTACGCGCTCGCATCGCGGCTGTGCGGCGCGTCGGTCGAGCTCGTCCAGCATCCGGTCGACGATCTGTGGATGCGCGATACGGGGCCCGTGTTCGTGAAGAACGCGTCGGGCCAGCTCGGCGGCGTGAGCTTCAATTTCAACGGCTGGGGCAACAAGCAGGAACACGACCAGGACGCGGAAGTCGCGCCGTTCGTGGCCGAACGCGCCGGCGCGCGGCCGATCGACACGAAGCTCGTGCTGGAAGGCGGCGGCATCGAGGTGGACGGCGAGGGCACGGCGATCATCACGCGCAGCTGCGTGCTCAATGCGAACCGCAATCCGGGCGTCAGCCAGGCGCAGTGCGAAGCCGAGCTGAGCCGCCTGCTCGGGCTGAAGAAGATCATCTGGCTGCCCGGCATTGCCGGCAAGGACATCACCGACGGGCATACCGACTTCTACGCGCGTTTCACGAGCCCGGGTGTCGTGGTGGCCGGGCTCGACACGGATCCATCGTCGTACGACCATGCGGTGACGCGGCAGCACCTCGAGATCCTGCGCAAGTCCACCGATGCGAAGGGGCGCCCGCTGAAGGTCGTCGTGCTGCCGGGGCCGAGGACCGTCCGGCACGCGTACGAGAACGACGAGTTCGCGGCCGGCTACATCAATTTCTACGTATGCAATCGCGCGGTGATCGCGCCGCAATTCGGCGACAGCCGCGCCGACCGCAACACGCGCGACACGCTCGTCGACCTGTTTCCCGGCCGCGAAGTCATCCAGTTGAACATCGACGGCATCGCCGCGGGCGGCGGCGGCATTCACTGTACGACGCAGCAGCAGCCGGCCTGAGCGAGGTCGTGGACCGGTCCGCGTGACCGGTTCGAATGCCGCTGCCATTTTTATATATTTTCGGATTACTGAATAACAATGCGGAATCCGTTTCGTGGAACGGATTCCGGCGCGTACGCATGCGCGCCGTCCGCGCAATGGAGTGGAATACATGGCGAAGCAACGAAACGACGTGATCACGAACCCGAACGCGTCGCCCATGCCGGATGCCGGCCGACGCGGATTCATCCGCTGTTCGGCCGCCTGGCTCGGCATGCCGCTGCTGGGTGGACTGGCCGCATGCGGCGACGGCGGTACGGCCGACGCGGCGTCCGCGTCGCGCCCGACACCGTCGGCACGGCAGGCCGTGTACCGGCTGCCGGCGGAAGATGCGCCGCACGCGTCGACCTACATGACCTTCGCGTCCGGCGTGGACGGCATCTGGTCGCCCGTCACGTCACAGAGTACGGATGCCGGCATCGATCGCGTGCGGGCCGACCTGATGGACGTCGCGAAGGCGATCGGCGCGACCGAACCGGTCACCATGCTGGTGCTGCCGGTCGATCTGGACGCGGCCCGCGCGCTGCTCGCGAGCGCGAGTGTCGCGAATCCGGACCTGCATGCGCGCTATGCGGCGCGCGCCGCGGGCACGGGCGGAATCACCCTCGTGCCGCTCGCCGACGGTTTCAACGATTTCTGGGTGCGCGACACGGGGTGCGTGTTCGTCCGCGACACGGCGAACGGCAATGCACTGAACGCGATCGGTTTCAATTTCAACGGCTGGGGCAACGCCAACACCGACGGCGTCGGCCAGAGCGCGGGCACGATTGCGCCGGCGATCCTGGCCGCGAGCAACCGGTCGAAGGCCGGCAAGTTCTTCCAGCCATTCAGCCAGGACGGCAGGGTGGCGGGCTGGATGGCGCAGACCCAAGGCGCGACCCTGGTCCGCAGCACGTTGACGCTCGAAGGCGGCGCGATCGAATTCGACGGCGACGCGACGGCGATCCTCACCGAATCGGCCGTGCTGCATGTGAACCGCAATCCGCAGCTGTTCGACATCCCGAATGGCGTGATCGCCAACGCCACGCTGCTGCCGACGGCCCGCGAGGTCGTGCTCGCCGAACTGCAGCGCACGCTCGGGGTGCGGAAGATCATCTGGTTGCCGGGCACGCCGACCTATCCGCGCGGCAGCGGCGTGGGCGGTGCCGGCGGCGCGGCGACGCCGGCCGGCGAGAGCGACATCACGAACGGTCACGTCGATTTCTATGCGCGTTTTCTCGCGCCCGGGGTGGTCGCCTGCTGTTACGACGCGTCGAATTCGACCGGCGAGCGTGCGTTGACGGACGCGAACCGGAAGCGCCTGGCCGGCCAGATCGACGCGAACGGCCGGCCGCTGCGGATCGTCGAGCTCGTGCCGCCCGTCAGCTTCGGGACCTCGGCCGGCACGACGCTGAGCGAGCGGCAGATGTCGCATTTCGCGGCCGGCTACATCAACTTCTATACGTGCAACGGCGCGATCGTGATGCCGAAGTTCAACGATGCGGCGGCGGACGCGGCCGCGGTCGCCGCGATCCGGCCATATGCGGGCAGTCGCGCGATCGTGCAGGTCGACATCCTCGGCATCGCGTCGGGCGGCGGCGGCATCCACTGCGCGACCCGGGAAGTACCGGCGTGAGCATGTCGCGTCATATCGATATGGAAATCGATTCGTTGTCCGTTTCACGCGAATTCCTTAATCTGGGCCTGTAGTTCGTGTGACACCTCCTTGACTGGGATTCGCGCCCGCTGCGTGCAGCGGGCGTCTTTTTTTGTGCGCCGTACCGCGCGCCTCATCACGAAACCCGCAGAGCAAAGCACCATTTGTTGGTTCGGATTCGCCGCACGCGCTGCTACGTTAGCGGCTTCGCGGCGACACACTGCGTCGCGATGTTCTTCGAACCGGGCCGCCGCGCGATCCGCGGCGGCCTTCATAACAAATCAGGTCGTGCTCATGAAATTCCACACTCTCGCTACGTGGCTCGTCGGGGCCGCGCTCATCACCGCAGGCACCGTCGCGCATGCGGACCGGCTCGACGACATCAAGAAGGCCGGCGTGCTGCGCGTCGCGACGTTCGACAGCAACCCGCCGTTCGGTTATGTCGACGCGAAGAACAACCACATCGTCGGCCTCGACGTCGACTACGCGAAGGCGCTCGCCGACAAGCTCGGCGTGAAGCTGCAACTGCAGCCGACCAATCCCGCGAACCGCATCCCGTTCCTGACGTCCGGCAAGGTCGATCTCGTGCTCGCGAACTTCACGATCACCGACGAGCGTGCGAAGCAGGTCGACTTCAGCATTCCGTATTTCTCGTCGGGCCAGCAGTTTCTCGCGAAGAAGGGCGTGCTGAAATCGGCCGACCAGCTGAACGGCCTGCGCGTCGGCGCGGACAAGGGCACGACCAACGAGATCACGCTGCGCGAGAAATTCCCGAAGGCGACGATCGTCGCGTACGACGATACGCCGTTCGCATTCGCCGCGCTGCGCGCCGGCAACGTGCAGGCGATCACGCAGGACGGCCCGAAGCTGATCGGCCTGCTCGCGAATGTGCCCGACAAGCAGAACTACGAGATCCCGGCATTCACGATCTCGAACGACTACATGGGCGTCGGCGTGCCGAAGGGCGAGACGCGCCTGCTCGGCTTCGTCAACGACACGCTGAAGGGCCTCGAGGCGAACGGCCGCGCGACGCAGATCTACGACGCGTGGTTCGGGCCGACGACGAAGACGCCGCTCACGCGCATCTTCCGCATCGGCGACAAGACCTGATTCAGGCTCCGGCCGCACGCGCGCCGCGTGAGCGCCGGGATACCGGCGTCGCGGCGCTTTTCGTTTTCTTTCGATCGCGCGTTTCGCGCCCGTCATACGACATGCTCGGGTTGGCTCCCAAATATCTGTCCTGGCTCTGGCAGGGCTTCCTGCTGACGCTCGGCCTCGCGGCCGCGTCGGCCGTTGCGGCGACCGTCGGCGGGCTGCTGCTCGCCGTCATGCGTCATGCACGCGGCGCGGCACCGCGCGCGGCCGCCGCCGCGTACATCGTCGCATTTCGCAACACGCCGCTGCTCGTGCAGTTGCTGTTCTGGTATTTCGGCGTCGCGTCGTTGCTGCCCGACACGTGGATCGCGTGGCTGAATGCGCGCCATGCGGTGAGCGCCGGTCCGTTCACGCTCGCGTGGCCGTCGTTCGAATTCGTCGCGGGCTGGGTCGGGTTGAGCGCCTACACGGCCGCGTTCGTCGCCGAGGAGTGCGAAGCCGGCCTGCGCGGCGTGCGGCGCGCGCAGCATGACGCGGCCGCCGCGCTCGGCCTCACGCCGATGCAGTCGCTGCGCTACGTGGTGCTGCCGCAGGCCGTGCGGATCGCGTTGCCGCCGTTGTTCGGCCAGTACATGAATCTCGTGAAGAACTCGTCGCTCGCGATGGCGATCGGCGTGGCCGAGCTGTCGTATGCGTCCAGGCAGGTCGAGACCGAGACGTTCAAGACCTTCGCCGCGTTCGGCGTCGCGACGCTGCTGTACGTCGCGGCGGTGGCCGCGATCGAGGCCGGTGCGTACGCGGCCACGCAATGGCGTGACCGGCTCGGCGCGGGGCGGTGACGATGGACCTTTCGCTGCTCCTCTCCAACCTGCCGTACCTGCTCGTCGGCGCATATCCCGATGGCCCGCTGGGCGGTGCCGCGCTGTCGCTGGTGCTGGCGATCGCGTCCGCCATCGCGTCGGCGGTGCTCGGTGTCGCGCTCGGCGTCGCGATGGCACTCGCACGCGGCCCGGCACGCGTGCTGTTGCTCGCGTTCATCGGTTTCTTCCGTGCGATTCCGGTGCTGATGCTGATCTTCTGGACGTATTTCCTGATGCCCGTGCTGCTGCACATGGACGTGCCGGGGCTCGCGACGGTCGTGTGCGCGCTTGCCCTGATCGGCGGCGCGTATCTCGCGCATGCGGTGCATGCGGGCATCGTCGCGGCGGGTGACGGGCAATGGCAGGCCGGGCTGTCGCTCGGGCTCACGCGCTGGCAGACGGTGCGCTACGTGCTGCTGCCGCAGGCGATCCGGATCATGACGCCGTCGTTCGTCAACCAGTGGGTCGCGCTCGTGAAGGACACGTCGCTCGCGTATATCGTCGGCGTGCCGGAGCTGTCGTTCGTCGCGACGCAGGTGAACAACCGGCTGATGGTGTATCCGGCACCGATCTTCCTGTTCGTCGCGGTGATCTATCTGGTGCTGTGCACGTCGCTCGACGGCGCGGCACGCTGGCTGCTGTCGCACCGCCCGCGCGCGCAACGCGCCGTGCAGGCGGCGGAATGCACGGAACCCGCGCAGTAACGGCGCGCCGCACGCCGCGGCACGCGCGTTACGACGCCGAGTAGTGCGTATTGAAGACCGCGCGCAGCGTCGATTTGTCGGTCGCGAAATCGCCCCACAGCGGCCCGTCGTTCTGCGCGAACGCGAACGGCGCCGTATTGATCGACGCGAGGCGGAAGCGCCATTGCGCGGCTTCCTGGCGGAACGCGGTGAGCTGCATGTCGGACAGCGCCGTCTGCGCGCTGGCGAGCGTGACGAGCGGGTCGACCGGATCGTTCGCGACACGCACCTCGAAATGCAGGTGCGGGCCCGTGGCGGCGCCCGTCATCCCGACCGAGCCGATGCGCTGGCCCTGCTTGACGGTTTCGCCGACCTTGAGCCCGCGCGCGAACGCGGACAGGTGCGCGTAGTAGGTCGAGTAGCCGTCCGCATGATCGACGATCACGTAGCGGCCGTAGCCGCCCGGATCGAACCCGGCGAACGATACGACGCCGTCGGCCGCCGCATCGACGGGCGTGCCGCTCGGCGCGGCGAGATCGACACCCGTATGGAACGCCATCGCCTGCGACAACGGATGGATGCGCTCGCCGAAGAACGAGCTGATGCGCGTCCACTTGACCGGCATCGTGAACGCGGCCGCTTCGAGCGGCGCGCCGTCGAGCGTGTAGTACGCGCCGTGCTGGGCGCCCGGCGCACGGAACCAGATCGCGCCGAACGTGCGGCCGGCGACGCGCAGCTCGAGCGCGGTGAGGCGCGGCGTGCCGTCGTTCGTGTCGAACGCGACGCGGTAGTAGTCGCCGCGCTGCGCGCTCGCGCGCATCGCGACCTTGCCGGTGACGAGATCGCCGAGCTGGATGCGCACTTCGGGCGGTACGTCGAGGCGGTTCAGCGTGTCGGACAGCGTGAGTTCGATGTCGCCCGCGCGCATTCCGTTCTGGTTCTCGGGCGCCGCGAACCGGAACAGGCTCGCATAGCCGAGCATGTCGTTGCGGTGCGCGCTGAGCGGGGCGAACAGGCCCGGCTGCTGGCTGCGGTCGTTGAGATCGACATGTTCGTTGCGCTCGCCGATCGTGCGGGCGAGTTCGCTCGTCACGAAATGCTGCGCGGTGGGAAACGGCGTGTCGGACAGTACGCGCTGCGGCAGCGCGGCCGTGCCGGAATCGACGGCGCCGGGCAGTTGCGATACGGCCGGCAGCGCGGCGGCGAGACCGAATGCGGCGAGGGCGCCGAGCACGGCGGCCGGCACGAGCGCGCGCGCGATGCGCTGCGCGCGGCCGGGCGCGAAAGCATCAGGAGTAGCGGCAGACTTGACCAAGGTGTCCACATCCAGGAAAGCGGTTCAAAGGGGTGTGGGCAGGGGCCGCCGGCGGCTCATCCGTCGAACGGCGACGGGGCGGGCGGCGGGCGTGCAACAAAACAGGCCCCGCCAGGGGCCTGTGTCGTTTCCGTTCGACCCAACACACGGGGCGAGCCCGCTTCGAACGGCGGCGTGCATACCGGGTCGAACCCGGTTATCACGAAGACGCTAAAGAAAGATGACAGCGTCAGTCTACCGATGTTCCGGGAAACGTTAAAAATTTTAAAGAGGGTCAGCTCATTCGTTTCGCAGTGCGGTAAATCGGGCTAAATCAGCATTTGTTACGACGTTTTTCACTGGCCTGGCAATTTTTGCGCGCGAACGCGCAACGCGGCCGATGTCCGGACGGTGTCGAAACCGGCGTCGAGCATCGCTTCGGCGTCGTTCCACAGATTGCCGCGCAGCCGGTTGGTCCAGATCATCGACGCGAACACGCCTTCGAGCAGCGACACGAGATAGACGGCGGCCAGGTGCACGTCGAGATCGGCGGCGATTTCTCCGGCCGCGATCGCGCGGCGCAGCAGCGCCTTCGTGATCCGCAGCATCTGCAGTTCGAGCAGCATGCGGCGCCGCTGCAGCGCGCCGTTTTCCTCGCTTTGCTCGCACTTCGTATAGAGGATCACCAGCACGCGCTGCATCGGGCCCGGTTCGCCGCATTCCTGCAGGTAGTGCGACGCCGCGCGCCGCAGCGTGGCGAGCGGCGGCAGGCCGTCGCCCGCGTCGAAGCCTTCCGACGTGCGCGCGAACGCGCGGTCGCACATCGCGAGACACACTTCCATCTTGTTGCGGTAATGGCCGTAGACGGCGCCCCGCGACATCCCGGCGGCCTCGGCGAGGTCCGCCATCGCGGTTTGCGCGACGCCTTTCTCGAGCAGCACGAGCTCGGCGGCGTCGAGGATCCGGTGCTTGATGGCGAGCGATTCTTCCCGGGTCTTGCGGGCCATGTCGTGAAGCTCCTTACAATTCGCTGTCGTTTTATTGAGACAGTGTGTCGGTCAGATTGAAACGGCAAGTATTTAATCAGTCGTGACTGATTATAATCGGCCACCCTGAGCCGCCGCATTGTATCGGCGGCGAACGATCCGAGGTCAAACATGAATAACAATCGCTCCCTGTCGCGCCACGGGCTGGCGCCGTTCGCGCTGGCGGCCGTGCTGGCCCTGGCCGGATGTGGAAAGGGCGACAAGGACGCCGTGCCGGAGACCGCGAAGCAGGCCACCGTCGTGACGGTACGTCCGACGGCCGTGCCGATGACCGTCGAACTGCCGGGCCGGCTCGACGCGTACCGGCAGGCGGAAGTGCGCGCGCGGGTCGCGGGCATCGTCACCGCGCGCACCTACGAGGAAGGTCAGGAAGTGAAGCAGGGCGCGGTGCTGTTCCGCATCGATCCCGCGCCGCTGAAGGCCGCCCGCGACGCGGCGCAGGGCGCGCTCGCGAAAGCGCAGGCCGCGGCGCTCGCGGCGAGCGACAAGCGCCGCCGCTACGACGATCTGGTGCGCGACCGCGCGGTGAGCGAGCGCGACCATACCGAAGCCGTTGCGGCCGATACGCAGGCGAAGGCCGAGGTCGCATCGGCGAAGGCCGAGCTCGCGCGTGCGCAACTGCAGCTCGACTATGCCACCGTCACCGCGCCGATCGCGGGCCGCGCGCGACGCGCGCTCGTGACCGAAGGCGCGCTCGTCGGCCAGGACCAGGCGACGCCGCTCACGACCGTCGAGCAGCTCGATCCGATCTACGTGAACTTCTCGCAGCCGGCCGCCGATGTCGACGCATTGCGCCGCGCGGTGAAGAGCGGGCGCGCGACGGGCATTGCGCAGCACGACGTCGCGGTGACGCTGCTGCGCGCCGACGGCACCGTGTATCCGTTGAAGGGCAAGCTGCTGTTCAGCGATCTCGCGGTCGATCCGACCACCGACACCGTCGCGATGCGCGCGCTGTTCCCGAATCCGGAGCGCGAACTGCTGCCGGGCGCGTACGTGCGGATCGCGCTCGACACGGCGGTCGACCAGCGCGCGATCCTCGTGCCGCGCGATGCGCTGCTGCGCACCGCCGACCGTACGTCGGTACGCGTGGTCGGCACGAACGGCAAGGTCAAGGACGTCGAGGTCACGGCCGACCAGATGAGCGGCCGTGACTGGCGCATCACGCGCGGCCTCGCGGGCGGCGAACGCGTGATCGTCGACGACGCGTCGCAGTTCGCGCCCGATACGGCCGTCAAGCCCGTCGAGAAGTCGCCGCCGTCGAAGGCGGCGCCGGCCGCGGCCGCTTCGCAGGCGGCCGCCCGTCAAACCTGACCGGTTCAAACCAACATGGCACGTTTCTTCATCGATCGCCCCGTCTTCGCGTGGGTGATCGCCATTTTCATCATGCTGGGCGGCATGTTCGCGATCCGCGCGCTGCCCGTTGCGCAGTACCCGGACATCGCACCGCCCGTCGTCAGTATCTATGCGACGTACCCGGGCGCGTCCGCGCAGGTCGTCGAGGAATCGGTGACTGCGCTGATCGAGCGCGAGATGAACGGCGCGCCGGGGCTGATGTATACGTCGGCCACCAGCAGCGTCGGAATGGCGTCGCTGTACCTGACGTTCAAGCAGGGCGTGAACGCCGATCTCGCGGCCGTCGAAGTGCAGAACCGGCTGAAGACGGTCGAGGCGCGCTTGCCCGAACCGGTGCGCCGCGACGGCATCCAGGTCGAGAAGGCCGCCGACAACATCCAGCTCGTCGTGTCGCTCACGTCCGACGACGGCCGGATGACCGACGTGCAGCTCGGCGAATATGCATCGGCGAACGTCGTGCAGGCGCTGCGTCGCGTCGAGGGTGTCGGCCGGGTGCAGTTCTGGGGCGCGGAGTACGCGATGCGGATCTGGCCCGACCCGGTGAAGATGGCCGGGCACGGCCTCACCGCGTCGGACATCGCGTCGGCCGTGCGCGCGCACAACGCGCGCGTGACGATCGGCGACATCGGGCGCGGCGCGGTGCCGGCCAGCGCGCCGATCGCGGCGACCGTGTTCGCCGATGCGCCGCTGAAGACGCCGGCCGAATTCGGCGCGATCGCGCTGCGCACGCAGGCCGACGGCTCCGCGCTGTTCCTGCGCGACGTCGCGCGTGTCGAGTTCGGCGGCAACGACTACAACTACCCGTCGTACGTGAACGGCAAGGTCGCGACCGGGATGGGCATCAAGCTCGCGCCGGGCTCGAACGCGGTATCGACCGAGAAACGCGTGCGCGCGACGATGGACGAGTTGTCCCGGTTCTTCCCGCCGGGCGTGAAGTACCAGATCCCGTACGAGACCTCGTCGTTCGTGCGCGTGTCGATGAACAAGGTCGTCACGACGCTGATCGAGGCCGGCGTGCTGGTGTTCCTCGTGATGTTCCTGTTCATGCAGAACCTGCGCGCGACGCTGATCCCGACGCTCGTCGTGCCGGTCGCGCTCGCGGGCACGTTCGGCGTGATGTATGCGGCCGGCTTCTCGATCAACGTGCTGACGATGTTCGGGATGGTGCTCGCGATCGGCATCCTCGTCGACGACGCGATCGTCGTCGTCGAGAACGTCGAGCGGCTGATGGTCGAGGAGGGGCTCGGGCCGTACGACGCGACCGTCAAGGCGATGAAGCAGATCAGCGGCGCGATCGTCGGGATCACCGTCGTGCTGACGTCGGTGTTCGTGCCGATGGCGTTCTTCGGCGGCGCGGTGGGCAACATCTACCGGCAGTTCGCGCTGTCGCTCGCGGTGTCGATCGGCTTCTCCGCGTTCCTCGCGCTGTCGCTGACGCCCGCGCTGTGCGCGACGCTGCTCAAGCCCGTGTCCGGCAACCATCACGAGAAGCGCGGCTTCTTCGGCTGGTTCAACCGTTTCGTCGCGCGTGCGACGCAGCGCTACGCGACGCGGGTCGGCACGATGCTGAAGAAGCCCGTGCGCTGGCTCGTGGTGTACGGCGCGCTGATCGCGGCCGCGGTGCTGATGCTCGCGCAGCTGCCGACCGCGTTCCTGCCGGACGAGGACCAGGGCAACTTCATGGTGATGGTGATCCGCCCGCAAGGCACGCCGCTCGCGGAAACGATGCAGAGCGTGCGCGAGGTCGAGTCGTATATCCGCAAGGATGAGCCGGCCGCGTATACGTTCGCGCTCGGCGGCTTCAACCTGTACGGCGAAGGGCCGAACGGCGGGATGATCTTCGTCACGCTGAAGAACTGGAAGATGCGCAAGGCGGAGCGCGATCACGTGCAGTCGATCGTCGCGCGCATCAACGCGCGATTCGCGGGCACGCCGAACACCACGGTGTTCGCGATGAACGCGCCGGCGCTGCCCGATCTCGGCTCGTCGAGCGGCTTCGACTTCCGGCTGCAGAACCGCGGCGGGCTCGATTACGCGACGTTCAGCGCCGCGCGCGAACAGCTGCTCGCCGCGGGCGGCAAGGACCGTGCGCTGACCGACCTGATGTTCGCGGGCACGCAGGATGCGCCGCAACTGAAGCTCGACATCGATCGCGCGAAGGCGTCCGCGCTCGGCGTGTCGATGGACGAGATCAATACGACGCTCGCGGTGATGTTCGGTTCGGACTATATCGGCGACTTCATGCACGGCACGCAGGTGCGGCGCGTGATGGTGCAGGCCGACGGGCTGCACCGGCTCGATCCGGACGACGTGAAGAAGCTGCGCGTGCGCAACGCGCGCGGCGAGATGGTGCCGCTCGCGGCGTTCACGACGCTGCACTGGACGCTCGGGCCGCCGCAGCTCACGCGCTACAACGGCTATCCGTCGTTCACGATCAACGGTTCGGCCGCGGCCGGCCACAGCAGCGGCGAGGCGATGGCCGCGATCGAGCGGATCGCCGCGCAGCTGCCGGCCGGCATCGGTTATGCGTGGTCGGGGCAATCGTTCGAGGAGCGGCTGTCGGGCGCGCAGGCGCCGATGCTGTTCGCGCTGTCGGTGCTCGTGGTGTTCCTGGCGCTCGCGGCGCTCTACGAGAGCTGGTCGATCCCGTTCGCGGTGATGCTGGTCGTCCCGCTCGGCGTGATCGGCGCGGTGCTCGGCGTCACGCTGCGGGCGATGCCGAACGACATCTATTTCAAGGTGGGGCTGATCGCGACGATCGGGCTGTCCGCGAAGAACGCGATCCTGATCGTCGAAGTCGCGAAGGATCTCGTCGCGCAGCGCATGTCGCTCGTCGACGCCGCGCTCGAGGCCGCACGCCTGCGGCTGCGGCCGATCGTGATGACGTCGCTCGCGTTCGGCGTCGGGGTGCTGCCGCTCGCGTTCGCGTCGGGCGCCGCGTCCGGCGCGCAGATGGCGATCGGCACCGGCGTGCTCGGCGGCGTGATCACGGCGACCGTGCTCGCGGTGTTCCTCGTCCCGCTGTTTTTCGTGATCGTCGGCCGCCTGTTCGATGTCGGCCCGCGCCGGCGCGGCGGGGCGCGGCCGGCGGCGATGGAGGGTTCGCAATGATGGTTGCGCTGAATGCACGCGCGGCGCTGCGGGTTCGGCTCGCGCTGGTCGCCGCGCTCGCGCTCGCCGGGTGCTCGCTCGCCCCGCGTTACGAGCGGCCCGCGGCACCGGTGCCGCCGAGCTATGCGCCGGTCGACGGCAGCGCGGCGCCGGCCGCCGAACCGGTTGCGGCGCGGGATGCCGCGCTGCTCGACGACTGGCACGCGTATTTCACCGATCCGGCGCTGCAGGCGTGGATCGATGCCGCGCTCGCCAACAACCGCGACCTGCGTATCGCGGCCGGCCGGCTCGACGAAGCGCGCGCGCTGTACGGCGTGCAGCGCGCGGACCGGATGCCGTCGGTCGACGCGAATCTCGGCTACGAGCGCGCCCGCCAGTACGACCCGGTCGTGCGCGAAAGCGCGATCAGCGGGCTGTACCGCGCGGGCGTCGGCGTCAGCGCGTACGAGCTCGACCTGTTCGGCCGCGTGCGCAACCTGTCCGATGCGGCGCTTGCCGAGTATTTCGCGACGGCCGACGCGCAGCGCACGGTTCGCATCGGCGTGATCGCCGAAGTGGCGGGCGCGTACGTGTCGGAACGCTCGCTGCACGAACAGCTTGCGCTCGCGCAGCGCACGCTCGATGCGCGCGAACGCATGGCCGCGCTCACGCAGCGTCGTTATGCGGCCGGCACGAGCGACGCGATCGAGCTGCGCTCGGCCGAGATGCTGGTGGCCTCCGCGCGTGCCTCGCAGGCCGCGCTGCAGCGCGAGCATGCGCAGGCCGTGCGGGCGCTGCAGCTGCTGGCGGGTGACTTCGCACGCAACGTGCCCGACGACGCGAGCGCGCTCGACACGCTGTCGATCGCACCGGTGGCGCCGGGCGCGCCGAGCGCGCTGCTCGAACGGCGGCCGGACATCCGGCAGGCCGAGGCGCGGCTCAAGGCCGCCAACGCGCAGATCGGCGCCGCGCGCGCGGCGTTCTTTCCGCGCATCGCGTTGACCACCGACTACGGCTCGGTCAGCGACGCGTTTTCGAGCCTGTTCTCCGCCGGCACGAGCGTATGGACGTTCGCGCCGCGCATCACGCTGCCGATTTTCGCGGGCGGCCGCAATCGCGCGAATCTCGACGTCGCGAACGCACGCAAGCACATCGCGGTCGCCGAATACGAGAAGACGGTGCAGACCGCGTTCCGTGAAGTGGCCGACGCGTTCGCCGCGCGCGACTGGATCGATCGCCAGCTTGCCGCGCAACAGGCGGTGTATGCGGCCGACGGCGCGCGGCTGAAGCTCGCCGAGCGTCGTTATGCGGGCGGTGTCGCGACGTATCTCGAACTGCTCGACGCGCAGCGCAGCACGTACGAGTCGGGGCAGGAGCTGATCCGACTCAAGCAGCTCAGGCTCGCGAATGCGATCGCGCTGTACCGCGCGCTCGGTGGCGGCTGGACGCCGGCCTCGGCCGAGGCGGCGATTTCCGCGTGACATGCGTGTCGTCGCCCGGTGCCGCGGCGCGACGCACGACATGATGGCGGCCGTACGATCCGGCGTGCGGCCGCCGCCGCGACAGTCGTGCTGCCGGCCGTATCGCCGGTCGCTGTCGGCACTTCCTTTCGCTGTCCGGCGAATCCTCCAGGTGTGATTCATTTCGCGGCGGGGCGCACGCGCGCCTTCCGCGGCAACCCGCATCCGGCGACCGTTCGTGTCGCCTGCCGGCGCAAACGTATGCGCTGCATTCTCGTCTCTTCGTCTCGTTCCTCCGGGCCGGCCAATCGCGTTCCGATGACCGCGCAAGCGTGCGATTTCAAATGGGCAATTGACGAATGGATTAATCAATGAATTGGAATTAATCATGGCGGCAAAGTGTCGCAGTAAAACGTTTGTATCTTTTCGCAATCGTTTGCGCGGCGATTCCGTATTGGTTAAATACCTCGGTTAATTTCCTGTCAGTTGGAAATGATTTGAGATTGCCGTTGTCTCCGGACAACGATGGCGGCATTGGACAATATTTTGTCTTTTGATTGGCGGTGATTGTCGGGGTCAATACAGGCGGGGCGATGCGGGGCGTTGACGGTTATCGGAAAGAATTTCCCTTAATCTTCAATCGGTTCCGTGAAATAAAAAAGGACTGCGGATGGAAAATGCGGGATTGGAAATCGAGCGGAAGGAATGTGGTTCAAGAGGGGTAAATCGGAGATTGTCATAAGCATTTGACAATGATTTACAGAAAACTTTCACGATTATCTCGATAATGCCGCCTCGTGTCGGACGGGAGCCGTCATGCGCTGCCGTTTGTGTCCGATACGTCGTCTATTCCATTTGCACTCCTTACGGGAAACGTCATGAAAAAATCCATCCTGACCGCTGTCGCACTCGCGGCCCTGTCCACCTCGGCCTTCGCAGCGGGCACCGGCACGATCAACTTCACGGGCGAGATCGTCGCGGGCGCATGCGGCATCGACTCGGGCTCGGTCAACCAGACCGTGAACCTCGGCAAGGTGCCGACCAACGTGTTCAAGCAAGCCGGTGACAAGTCCACGCCGACCAACTTCGACATCAAGCTGACCGACTGCGACACGAGCATCGCGCAGAACGCGTACTTCACGTTCACGGGCACGTCGAGCGCGGGCCAGCCGAAGCTGCTCGCCACGATCGGTTCGGCGACCAACGTCGGCATCCGCCTGCAGGCGGCGTCGGGCGAATACCTCGACAACGGCGCCGAGCAAAAGGCACCGACCGTGCTGCAGAACGGCACGAACATCGCTCGCTTCGCAGCGATGTACGAAGCGACGGCAGCCGGCGTGACGCCGGGTACCGCCGACGGCGTCGCCAACTTCACGGTCCGCTACCAGTAAGCGGCCGTACCGGAGGAGGGATGCGCGCATCCCTTCCTCCTTCTTCCTTCCTCCCGTTTTCTTCTTCCTGGACTTCCGGTAGCGCCGCGTGCGAATCAGACATTCCTTCCTTTGCGTCTCCGTGCTGGTCGTCGGCAGCCAGAGCCATGCGACGGAATTCAATTCGTCGTTCCTGAACATCGACGGCACGAACAATGTCGATCTGTCGCAGTTCTCGCAGGCGGACTTCACGTTACCGGGCGAGTACATGCTCGACGTGCAGGTCAACGACCTGTTCTACGGGCTGCAGGCGATCCAGTTCATCGCGCTCGACTCATCCGGCGCGGGCAAGCCGTGCCTGCCCCCGGAACTCGTCGCGCAGTTCGGGCTGAAACCGTCGCTCGCGAAGGACCTGCCGCGCTTCCAGGGCGGACGTTGCGTCGACCTCGGCGCGATCGAGGGCGCGACCGTGCGTTACCTGAAGAGCGACGGGCGGCTCAAGATCACGATTCCGCAGGCCGCGCTCGAATTCACCGATTCGACCTATCTGCCGCCGGAGCGCTGGTCCGAAGGGATTCCGGGCGCGATGCTCGACTATCGCGTGATCGCCAACACGAACCGCAACTTCGGTGCGGGCGGCGGGCAGACGAATTCGGTCCAGGCCTACGGGACGGTTGGCGCGAACTGGGATGCATGGCGCTTTCGCGGCGACTACCAGGCGCAATCGAACGTGGGCAACACGGCGTACGCGGACCGCACGTTCCGCTTCAGCCGGCTGTATGCATTCCGCGCGCTGCCGTCGATCCAGTCGACGGTGACGTTCGGCGACGACTACCTGACCTCCGACATCTTCGACACGTTCGCGCTGACCGGCGCGTCGATCCGCAGCGACGACCGCATGCTGCCGCCTTCGCTGCGCGGCTATGCGCCGCTGATCTCGGGCGTCGCGCGCACCAACGCGACCGTGACGGTGTCGCAGGCGGGCCGCGTGCTGTACGTGACGCGCGTGTCGCCCGGCGCATTCGCGCTGCAGAACATCAACACGAGCGTGCAGGGCACGCTCGACGTCGCGGTCGAGGAGGAGGACGGCAGCGTCCAGCGCTTCCAGGTGACGACGGCCGCCGTGCCGTTTCTCGCGCGCACCGGGCAACTGCGCTACAAGGCCGCGGTCGGCAAGCCGCGCCTGTTCGGCGGCGCCGGCATCACGCCGTTCTTCGGCTTCGGCGAAATCGCGTACGGCTTGCCGTTCGACATCACCGCCTACGGCGGCTTCATCGCGGCATCGGGCTATACGTCGGTCGCGCTCGGCGTCGGCCGCGATTTCGGCGCGTTCGGCGCGGTGTCGGCCGACGTCACGCATGCGCGTGCACGGCTGTGGTGGAACGGCGCGACGCGCAACGGCAACTCGTATCGCATCAACTACTCGAAGCACTTCGACGGGCTCGATGCCGACGTGCGCTTCTTCGGCTATCGCTTTTCCGAGCGCGAGTACACGAACTTCGCGCAATTCTCGGGCGACCCGACCGCGTACGGTCTTGCCAACAGCAAGCAGCGCTATTCGGCGACGATGTCGAAGCGTTTCGGCGACACGTCGACCTATTTTTCATACGACCAGACGACCTACTGGGCGCGTTCGTCCGAGCAGCGTGTCGGCCTCACGCTGACGCGTGCGTTCTCGATCGGCACGCTGCGCAACCTGAACGTCAGCGTGTCGGCGTTTCGCACGCAGAGCGCGGGCGCGAGCGGCAACCAGTTCTCGGTGACCGCGACGCTGCCGATCGGCGGCCGCCACACGGTCACGTCGAACCTGACGACCGGCAGCGGCAGCACGAGCGTGAACGCCGGCTATATCTACGACGATCCGGCCGGCCGCACCTATCAGGTCAATGCGGGTGAAACCGACGGCCGCGCGTCGGCGAACGCGAGCTTCCGCCAGCGCACGTCGGCGTACCAGCTCACCGCGCAGGCGTCGACGCTCGCGAATGCCTACGCGGCCGCGTCGCTCGAAGTCGACGGCTCGTTCGTCGCGACGCAGTACGGCGTGTCCGCGCACGCGAACGGCAATGCGGGCGATACGCGCCTGCTGGTGTCGACCGACGGCGTGCCCGACGTGCCGCTGTCCGGCACGCTCGCGCGTACGGATTCGCGCGGCTACGCGGTGCTCGACGGCATCTCGCCGTACAACGTGTACGACGCGACGGTCAACGTCGAGAAGCTGCCGCTCGAAGTGCAGGTGACGAACCCGATCCAGCGCATGGTGCTGACCGATGGTGCGATCGGCTTCGTGAAGTTCTCCGCCGCGCGCGGCAGCAACCTGTACCTGACGCTGACGGATGCAGCCGGCAAGCCGTTGCCGTTCGGGGCGTCGGTGCAGGACGCGGCGAACGGCAAGGAGCTCGGCATCGTCGGCGAGGGCGGTGCGGCGTTCCTGACCCAGGTTCAGCCGAAGTCGACGCTGGCGGTGCGCGCGGGCGAACGCACGCTCTGCACGGTCGATGCACTGCCGAACCAGCTTCAACTCGAAGGCACGCCGATCCCGGTGACGTGCCAGACGTCCGGCGAGTCGCATGCAGCGGCCGCGCGGGTCGAACGATGATTTCATGGATCCAGCGATGAAGAACGCTTTCTCCCTTTCCTTTTCGCGGCGCGCGTGGTGCGTGCTCGCGACCGCCGGTACGTTGCTCGCGGGCGCCGCGCAGGCGGCGATCGTGCCCGACCGCACGCGCGTGATCTTCAACGAAGGCGAACAGGCGGCGATCGTCACGATCACCAACAAGAGCACGACGTATCCGTATCTCGTGCAGTCGTGGCTCGAGGACACGAAGGGCAACAAGATCGCGACGCCGCTGATGGTCGTGCCGCCGCTGCAGCGCGTCGAGGCGAACGAGCGCAACGTGCTGCGGATCGCGAAGCTGCCGGGCACCGAGCTGCCGGCCGACCGGGAATCGGTGTTCTACCTGAACATCCGCGAAGTGCCGCCGAAGACCGACACGCCGAACACGCTGCAGATCGCACTGCATACGCAGATGAAGCTGTTTTACCGGCCGAAGGCCGTGCAGCCCGCGCGCGACGAGGACTGGACGCTGCCGATGACGCTGCGCGTCGACGCGGCCGCGCACAAGCTGGTGTTCGACAACCCGACGCCGTATCACGTGACGGTGGTCGACGTGAGCGCGGGCGCGCAGAAGACGCCGGTGCCGATCGAGCCGGTGATGGTGAGCCCGATGAGCACGGCCGACGTGCCGTTCAAGGCCGCGACGCCGTCGACGCTGTTCGTCACGCATATCGACGATTACGGCGGCCAGGTGGCGGTCGAGTATGCGTGCGACGCCGGTGCCTGCAAGAGCGTGAAGAAATGAGCGGGCGAATGCATCTTCGGGCATCCTCCGCGGCCTGGTTACGCTGGATCGTGCTCCTGCTGCTGGTCGCGGCCGTGCAGCCCGCCTGGGCGCTGCGCTGCCTGACCAACAGCGGCGCAACTTCGTTGACGGAGCCAATCGGCGGCGTGGCGTCGTATCCGACCGATGCGCCGGACGGCTATGTGATCTGGGTGTCGCCCGTGCGCACAACCTCGGGTTATTGCTACAAGGACCTGGGTGACGACAGCAGCCTGAAAGTGGTCGACAACATCTATTTCTACGCGAATCCGAACCGCACGAATCCTGCCGCATGGGGGCTCGAGATCGGTATCCGCTACCAGGGGGTCGATTACTTCGACAAGACCAGCAACCGCGGGGGTGGGGTGTTCACCGGCTATTCGGTGCCGCCGTGCAGCAGGTACGACTTCGACCGTAAGCGTTGCCAGCAGACGCGAATCAGCATCGACTATCAGGTTGTCGTACGCAAGAAGGGCAACTGGGTTCAACCGCCGAGCGACATCTATACGGTGTTCCAGTTCGACGGCGAGTTCGGGCTGAATGCTTACAACCCGAGCTTCCAGTACCGCCTGAGCGGGCTACGCAATCTCAAGCCGACACCGTGCTTCGTCGACGTGCTCGTGACTCCCGAGCCGGGCATCGTCAATTTCGGGCAGGTGCAGGCGGTGGGCAACGGCTTCCTGCCGGCGGTGCCGCGCAAGCGGTTTTCGCTGTCGTTGACGAAGAAATGCAACGTTGCGGTACGCGTCGACGGGTACTTCGAAACGAGCTATCCGGTGCAGAACGGCTTGCTGGTGCCCGCGAAGGACAGTAATTTCGGGATCGGCATCGAGGACAGTCAGGGCAAGGCGATTCCGTTCAACGAACAGTTCAACCTGGCTCAATTCCCGTCCAACGTCATGAACCAGAGCGTATTGATGGACGCGGTGCTGAAGTCGTTCGGGCCGCCGAAGATTGGTCGGTTCGACGCGACGGCGACGATCCGGCTGTTCATCTACTGACGCGGGCGAATGCGAGGGGCGACAGCCGGGCGTTTTGTCCCGGAGGAGACGGGATACGCTTGAAGGGCACCACGATGGCCGTCCTGTTCGTTGTCTCGACGATGGGCGCGGCGCATGCGCAGACGATGTCGGCCGGGAAGACGATCGCTGGCTTTTACCAGCGCGACGCGTCGCCCTCCCATGTCGAATCGCGCAGTCTCGCGAAGGGGCGGTCGAGTTGGCGGACGGTATCAACGGCGCCGGGCTCGCGGTGATCCTGTCGTTTCAGGCAGGGCTGGCGCCGGAGCACTGGCAGCGCTAGCGCCCGGCCATCCGGTCCGTTCCTGTCGCGACGATAAAAAAGCGCCGGCTTGCCGGCGCTTTTCCGCATCTGCCGCACGGCGCTCAACGCACCCAGCGGCACACCTTGTGGTGGTGATGCTCGAAGTGGCATACGCGATGCGGATGCGCTTCGGCCATGGCCGGTACGAGCACGGCGGCGGCGACGGCCGCGGCGGTCAGGGTTTTCAGTAGCGTTTTCATGTCGAGTTCCTGTCGTTGAATGGCGGATCAGGGGAGCGGCCTTTCTTTACCACTGCGGCCGCTGATCGTCGCGACGGTCGTCGCGGCGGTCGTCACGCGGGCCGGGGTGCCGGGCTTCCCAGTCGCGGCGCTCCCAATAGCGATTGCCGTCCCAGTACCGATCGCCATGCCAGCCGATCGTGACTTCGGCAGGGCCGGGGTAGGCAACGCATCCGGTCAGCATCACGCTCGACAACGCGCCAGCCATGACAGCGGACAACACGATGGATTTCATGGTTTTCTCCCTTGGAAACGGCAAGTCGATCGTACGAGCCCCCAAAATTTCACGTAGTAAGAAGTTGCTACCGCCCATGACACGTACAGGCGTTTCGTCAGGCGCGTGAAAGATCGCGTCGGCCGCCCGCAAGCCGGGTACGCCGGACGAACGCACGCTCCCTCCGCCCGCACAACGATTCCGTCGATTGTTCAGATAAATCCTGACAACTGAAAGGGTCATCCTGTAATCGGATTGAGAATGATTTGCGTTTACGTTAAATTGCGCTATCTCGGAATTAGACGGAGCAGATCGATGGCCATGGCGGAAGTGCTCGACCGACCGGCGGCGGCAGCGGCGAACCCGTTCCTCGGCAGTTGTCCGGACCTGCCGCCGCGCGCCGCGCCGCGTACGCGCCGTGCGTCGGAGCCCCGCGCGCAGGGCGCGCTGCTCGATGTGCTGATCTCGCATCGCGCGATGCTCGTCAATGTCGCGCGCGGCTTCGTCGGGTGCGCGAGCCGCGCCGAGGACGTCGTGCACGACGTGTTCGTGAAGCTCGTCGAATTCCCGAACCAGGACGCGGTGCGCCAGCCGGTCGCGTACGTGACGCGGATGGTGCGCAATGCGTCGATCGACGCGTGCCGCCGGCAAAGCCTCGAAAACGTCTATCACACGGAAGAGGACGACGGCTTCGACGTGCCGTCGCCCGAGCCGACACCGGAAGCCGCGCTGATGACGCGAGACACGCTGCGGCGCGTGTGGGCCGCGCTCGACGACCTGCCGGCGCGCAGCCGCGCGGCCTTCGAGATGGTGCGGCTGCGCGAGGAAACGCTGCAGACCGCGGCGCGCGCGCTGAACGTATCGCAGACGCTCGTGCATTTCATGGTGCGCGACGCGGAGCGCCACTGCGCGGAATGCCTCGACGCGTGCCATCGCGGCGTCGCGTGCCCGGTGTTCCTGGGCGGCCGCGCGCGGCGGCGGTAAAAAAACGCGCCGGCCAATCGTCTATCAGACAGGAGCGGCCGAAACCGCCGCTTCGCCTCCTTCAACCGCCTCAGCGATTTCCGATCATGACGCAAGCCCCGACGCCTACCGCCGACACCGACGATCTCGTCTACACGGTCGTCATCAACGACGAAGAACAGTATTCGATCTGGCCGACGTTCCGGCCCGTGCCGGCCGGCTGGCGCGAAGTCGGCGTGAGCGGCCCGAAGGCGGACTGTCTCGCGCACATCGAGACCGTCTGGACCGACATGCGCCCGGCGAGCCTGCGCCGCGCGATGGACGGCGAGCGCGCGACGCGCGCATCGTGACCTGCTGCGCCGTGCTCCGGCGCGCCACCTGAAGAGGACGTTGCATGACCCTGCTTTCGTTGCCGACGCTCGACGACCTGCGTATCGAGCCGGGGCTGCCCACCGTCGTGTCGCCGCGCGGCGGCGACGGGATGTCGATCGACGATGTCGCGCCGCTCGCGCGCGAGATCGCGGCCGACACGCTCGAACGGGCGGGCGGTGTGCTGTTCACGGGTTTTCACGTGCCGTCGATCGACGCGTTCCAGCAGTTCGCGGCATCGTTCGGCGATCCGCTGATCGGCTATGAATACGCGTCGACGCCGCGCAGCCAGGTCGAGGGCGCGGTCTACACGTCGACCGAATATCCGCCGCACCGCGCGATTCCGCTGCACAACGAGCAGTCGTACACGCGCGAATGGCCGCTGCGGATCTGGTTCCACTGCGCGCTCGCCGCGCCGAAGGGCGGCGCCACGCCGATCGCGGACAGCCGCGCGGTGTATCGCGCGCTCGATCCGGCGCTGGTCGCGCGTTTCAAGAAGCGCGAGCTGCTGTACGTGCGCAATTTCGGCCAGGGGCTCGACCTGCCGTGGCAGCAGTCGTTCGGCACCGACGAGCCGGCCGAGGTCGAGCGGATGTGCGCGGCGCGCGGCATCGAATGCGCGTGGCGCACCGACGACGACGGCGAGCTGCTGCTGCGCACGCGCGAACGCTGCCAGGCCGTCGCGCGCCATCCACGCACCGGCGACCGCGTGTGGTTCAACCAGGCGAACCTGTTCCACCTGTCGGCGCTCGACGACGACATGCAGGAAGCGCTCGTCGATGCGGTCGGGCTCGAGAACGTGCCGCGCAACGTGTACTACGGCGACGGCGAACCGCTCGAGGCCGACGCGCTCGCGGAGATTCGCGGCGTGCTCGACCAGCAGCGCATCGTGTTCCCGTGGCGCACCGGCGACGTGCTGATGCTCGACAACATGCTGACCGCGCACGCGCGCGACCCGTTCGAGGGGCCGCGCAAGGTCGTCGTCGCGATGGCGCAGAGCTATACGGTCCCGCGCGACCGAACGGAGGATTGATGACGCGTAGTACCGCCGCGCTTGCCGCGCGCGGGCTGTCGGTAGGGTATCGCGACCATGTCGTGATCGACGGGCTGGACCTGTCGATCGCGGCCGGCCGCGTCACCGCGCTGTGCGGACCGAACGGCTGCGGCAAGAGCACGCTGCTGCGCACGCTCGCGGGCCTGCAGCCCGCGCGTGCCGGCCATGTCGAGGTGAACGGCCGGCCGCTCGCATCGTTTCGCCGTCGCGCGCTCGCGCGCGAGCTGACGATGCTCGCGCAGTTCAACCAGATTCCGTCGGGCCTCACGGTGCGCGAACTCGTCGCCTACGGGCGCTATGCGTACGGCGGCTTCCTGCGCGGCCTGTCGCGGGCCGACCATGCGGCGATCGACGAGGCGCTCGACACGAGCGGCCTCGCCGACGACGCGGAGCGCGACGTCGGCGCGCTGTCGGGCGGGGAACGCCAGCGCGCGTGGATCGCGATGGCGCTCGCGCAGCAGGCGCCGATCGTGCTGCTCGACGAACCGACGACCTATCTCGACATCCATCACCAGCTCGACATCCTCGACGCACTGCGCACGCTGAACCGCACGCGCGGGCTGACGATCGTATGGGTGCTGCACGACCTGAACCAGGCGGCCGCGTACAGCGACGAGATCGTGCTGATGCGCGCGGGCCGTCTCGTCGCGCAGGGCACGCCCGACGCGATGCTCGATCCGGCGCGGCTGCGCGCGGCGTTCGGCGTCGACATGCTGAAGCTCGCGCATCCGCAGACGGGCGCGCCGATGTGCGTACCGGCCTACGGTCCGACCACCGACGGCGCGCCGCGGGCGGCCGGCGTCTTCGACCGGGATCTCGCCGTATGACGACGTTCGCGATGCGCAAGCGCCTCGCGGCGGCGGGCAAGGGCGCGGCTACCGGGCGGGCCGGCGCGATCGCGTTCGGCCTTGTCGCGCTGATCGCCGTACTCGCGGCGCTGCGTGTCGCGCCCGACCTGCGCGTGTGGTGGGACGCGGCGCCCGGCAGCGATGCCGCGGCGCTCGCGCACGTGTTCCTGTTCGACCTCAACCTGCCGCGCGTCGCGGCCGCGCTCGTCGCGGGCGGTTGCCTCGGGATCGCCGGCGCGTTGTTCCAGTCGCTCACGCGCAATCCGCTCGCGTCGCCCGACCTGCTCGGCGTCACGGGCGGCGCCCAGCTCGGCCTGCTCGCGGCGATGCTCGTGCCGGCGCTGGCGGGCGTCGCGTCGGTGCCGCTGCTGTTCGTCTGCGGGCTGGCCGCCGCCGCGTGCGCGATCGCCGCGGCCGGCGGCTGGCGCGCGACGCCGCTGCGGCTCGTGCTCGCGGGCAGCGTGTGCATGCTGCTGTTCGCCGCGCTGTCGACGCTCGTGCTCGCGTTTTTCGAGCAGAACATCGCGGGCGCCGCGCTGTGGACCAACGGCAGCCTCTACCAGCCGGGCGCGACGGGCCTCGCGCTCGCCGCGCGCTGGCTCGTCGTGCCGCTGGTCGCGCTGCCGTTCGTGATCCGGCCGCTGAATCCGCTCACGCTCGGCGACGACGCGGCGGCCGCGGCCGGCGTGCGCGTCGATGCGACACGGCTCGCCGCGACGATCGTCGCGGTCGCGTTCACGAGCGTGGCCGTCAGTATCGCGGGCCCGCTGTCGTATGTCGGCCTCGTCGCGCCGAACCTGCTGCGCCAGGTGCGCGGCGCGCGCGCCGCGCGGCTCGGCGTGCTGGTGCCGCTGTCGGCGCTCGCCGGCGGCGCGCTCGTGCTCGTCACCGACAGTGCGGTACTCGCGTCGGGCCTCGACGCGACGCTGTCGACCGGCGTCGCGATCGCGCTGGTCGGCACGCCGTTGATGCTCGCGATGATCCGGCGCGGCGCCGCCTGGTCGGGCGTGCTCCATGCCGCGGCGGAACCGGCGGCGGGCGGCGGCTCGGCGCGGCTCGTCGGCTGGCTCGAACGGCTCGGCTGGCCGCTGCGCACGGCGCTGTTCGTCGTGGTCGGCGCACTCGCGGTGTGGGTCGGCGTGTCGGCCGGCCCCGAATGGCTGTCGCCCGCGCGCTGGTCGGCCGCGCTGTCGGGGCAGGATGGGCTCGCGCGGATGCTGATCGACCTGCGCATGCCGCGCCTGCTGTGCGCGCTGCTCGCGGGTGCGCTGCTCGCCGTCAGCGGCGTGGCGATGCAGAGCGTCGTGCGCAATCCGCTCGCGGGCCCCGAAGTGCTCGGCGTCACGCAGGGCGCGGGGCTCGTCACGTTGTTCGCGTTGTCGACGTGGCCGCTGATGGGCCACGTGACGCTCGCGGCCGCCGCGCTGATCGGCGGCGGCCTGTCGCTCGCGATCACGCTCGCGCTGAATCACCGGCATCGCTACGCGCCGCTCGCGGTCGCGCTGACCGGGATCGTCATCGGCGCGTTGTGGACCACGCTCGCGCAATGGCTGATCACGCAGGAAAGCGTGCAGCCCGCGCGCTTCGTCGTGTGGCTCGTCGGCGGCACCTATGGCCGCAGTTGGGGCGAGGGGTCGATGCTGCTGCCGTGGTGCGTGCTCGCGGTGCCCGTGTTCGCATGGCTCGCGAAACCGCTCGACATGCTCGCGCTCGGCGACGACCAGGCCGCCGCGCTCGGCTTGCCGGTGGCCGTGCTGCGGCCGCTCGCACTGACGATCGCGACGCTCGCCGCGTGTGCGGCCGTCGCGGCGGTCGGGCCGGTCGGCTTCATCGGGCTGATGGCGCCGCACGTCGCGACGATGCTCGGCGCGCGCCGGCATCGCACGCGGCTGTGGCTCGCGGCCGCGTGCGGCGCGCTGATCCTCGGTGTCGCGGATCTGGCCGCGCGCACGGTCGTCGCGCCGCGCGAAGTGCCGGCAGGCGTGCTGACCGCGCTGATCGGCGCACCGTATCTGCTCGGGCTGCTGATCCTCGAGGGGCGCCGCGCCCGGCGCGCGGGGCGATGACGCCGGTGCTCGACGAGACGCGCGCCACGCGCTTTTCGGCGTTCGCGCCGCAACCGTTCGCCGAACCTCTCGATGTCGTCTGGCTCGGCATGCCCGACGACGCGCACCCGCCGGGCCGCATCGTCGTGCCCGTCACCGAATTGCCCGCGCATCGCGACATCGTGCTCGACGCGATGGTCGGCCACTACGGCGGCGATCCCGCGCGGCACGCGCGCGCGCTGATGTCGCAATGGAGCAAATACTATTTCGGCCGCGCGGCGCCGGCCGGTGTCGTCGCCGCGTTGACGCTCGGCCGGCCGCTCGACATGAACCCGGCGCGCACGTTCGTCGCGCTCGACGACGGGATGCCGGCCGCGCTGTATTTCGCGCCGGACGCGCTCAGCGCGCCGTGCGACGATCCCGCGCCGCGCTATGCGGGGCTCCTCGCGCATCTCGGCGCGGTGATCGACCTGCTCGCGGCGATGGGCCGCGTCACGCCGCGCGTGCTGTGGAGCAACGCGGGCAACCTGCTCGACTATCTGCTCGATACGTATCGTTCGCTGCCGTGCGCGGCCGACCCCGTCCGCGATGCGGACTGGCTGTTCGGCTCGACCTGCGTGCGCGGCGAACCGAATCCGCTGCGGATGCCCGTGCGCGACGCCGTGCCGCGCTCGGCACTGCTGCCGACGCCGTTTCGCGCGCGCCGCGTGTGCTGCCTGCGCTACGAAATTCCTGGAGAAACGCAACTGTGTGGAAGCTGCCCCCTGCTACTGACGATGGACGACGCGGCGCTGGCCGAGCAGGACGCGATCCGGTGACGCACGCCGGCCGCCGGCATGCGCTCGGCGCACTCGCGGCGGCATTCGGCGCCGCGTGTTGCGGCGCGTTTCCCGCCTCGGCTGCCGCGGCTTCCGTTGCCGACGGCGCGCGCGGCACGCAGGGCACCGCGTCGCTCGCCGGCAACCCCGTCGTGTCGCAGGCGAGCGCGAAGATGCCGGTGCGGCCGCAGCGCGTGGTCGCACTCGACTTCATGTTCGCGGAAAGCGTGATCGCGCTCGACCTCGTGCCGGTCGGGATGGCCGATACCGCGTTCTACCCGGGCTGGCTCGGCTACCGGAGCGAGCGGCTCGCGCACGTGACCGACATCGGCTCGCGGCAGGAGCCGGGGCTCGAGGCGATCGCGGCGGTCAAGCCCGACCTGATCATCGGCGTCGGCTTCCGCCACGCGCCGATCTTCGACGCGCTCGACCGGATCGCGCCGACGATCCTGTTCCAGTTCAGCCCGAACGTATCCGACGGCGGCGTACCGGTCACGCAGCTCGACTGGATGCGGCAGATCTTCCGGACGATCGGCGCGGTGACGGGGCGCGACGCGCGTGCGCAGGCGGTCGATGCGCAGCTCGACGCCGGCATCGCGCGCAATGCGGCGCGGCTCGCGTCCGCGGGCCGCACGGGCGAGCGCGTCGCGCTGCTGCAGGATCTCGGCTTGCCCGATCGTTACTGGGCCTACACGGGCAACAGCACGTCGGCGGGCCTCGCGCGTGCGCTCGGGCTCGATCCGTGGCCGCGCAAGCCGACGCGGGAAGGCACGCTGTACGTGACGTCGGCCGATCTGCTTCGTCAGCGCGACCTGGCCGTGATGTTCGTCACCGCATCGGGGATGGACGTGCCGCTGTCCGCGAAACTCGATTCGCCGGTGTGGCGCTTCGTGCCCGCGATGAAGGCGCGCCGGATCGCGCTGATCGAACGCAACATCTGGGGGTTCGGCGGACCGATGTCGGCGCTGAAGCTGGCCGACGTGATGACCGATACGATGCTGACGCTGCCGGCCGTGCGCAAGAGCTGACGGGCAGGGTGTCGCGATCGGCGCGATCAGTGAATTGCCCGCCGGCACGATTCGCTTCCGAAATGCAAATCGCCGACGCACTGCCATGGCAGCGCGTCGGCGATTTTTTTGTCGCCCGTCGCTCAGGCGCTCAGTGCATCGACACCATCCTGCGCACGCGAGCGCGCCGGCATCGTGTCGCTGACGATGCGCCCGTTGTCGAGCTTCAGCAGCCGGTCGGCGAGATCGAAGTAGCGGTCGTCGTGCGTGATCACGATCACGGCCTTGCCGCGCGCGCGCAGCTCGGGCAGCAGCTGCTCGTAGAACACGGCCTTGAACGACGGGTCCTGGTCGGCCGCCCATTCGTCGAACAGGTAGAACGGCCGGTCTTCCAGATAGGCGACGACGAGCGCGAGCCGCTTGCGCTGACCGGTCGACAGCGCGCGCGTCGAGAACGCGCCGTCGACCACCTTCACCTTGTGGTCGAGCGCGAGCTTCGCGACGAGCGCGTTCGCCCGTGCGTCGGCCTGCGCGCGCGACGGATCGTCGGGATCGACGATGCCGAGCAGCGCGTCGAACAGGTGGAAGTCGTTGAATACCGCGCTGAAGCGCTGCCGGTACGCGGCGCGCTCGCGCCAGCCGATCGTGCGGCCGTCGACCTCGATCGTGCCTTCCTCCGGTTCGTAGAGCCCCGTCAGCACCTTCGCGAGCGTCGTCTTGCCGCTGCCGTTGCCGCCGACGATGAACACGAGCTCGCCCGGCTTGATCGTCAGGTCGATCGGCCCGATGCTGAACATCCGTTCGTCGCGTTCGTGGAAGTACGCATGCGTGACGCCGCGCAGCGTGACGGCGCCGGCCGGCGGCACGTCGGGTGCGTCGGCGGCGGGCGGCACCGTGCGCAGCGCGCCGAATTCGGCCATCACGCCTTCGATTCGCGTGAGCGACACGCGCGCGGCGTTGACGGTCGGCAGGTTGTTCAGCAGACCGTCGAGCGGCACGAGCATGAACAGGAACACGACGACGTAGCCGGCGGCGGCGGCCGGGTCGGCATGCACGCCGAGCTGCGGCCAGAACGACGCGGCGCCGAGGAACACGTAGAACAGGAAGATGATCCAGCCGACCCCGACCGCGTATGCGCTGAACGCGCGGCGGCGGTGGTCGCGCACTTCGCCGATCGCGGCGCCGAGCTGGCCGTCGACGAACTGGCGGGCACGCGCGTCGTGCAGCTTCAGTTCCTTCGCGCCGGAGAACAGCGAGCCCAGATAGCCGAACAGGCGGTCCTGCGCGTGGCCGGCCGCCTCGAGCGACGCGATCGCGCGGCGGTCGCCGGTGTGATAGCCGAGCGAGCCTGCGATGATCGCGGCCAGCGCCAGCAGGCACACGGGCCACGACAGCCAGGCGAGATAACCGAGGCAGCCGAACACGATCGAACCGTGCATGACCAGGTTCGGCAGCGCGAAGAACAGCATCGACACGTTGGTCGCGTCGTCGGTCAGCACCGACTGCACGGGCGCCGCGCCGATCCGCTCGATGTCGCGCAATTCGGCGGCGCCGACGCGTCGCGCGAGATGGACGCGCAACCGCGCCATCGTGTCCTGCGACAGGCGGGCGAACAGCGTGCCCGACACGATCCGCGTGACGAGCGCGATCACCGCGCACAGGGCGAAACGCCACGCGAGCGATGCATCGGCCGCGCCCGGTTGAGAGAGCGCACGGTTCAGCGTCGCGACGAGCAGCACGCTCGCGACACCATTCAGGACGCACGCCGTGAGCGCAAGCGTGAGCGATACGCGGCTTTCGCGCAGCAGCGCAAGGATCAGGCGCGCGGCGGGGCGGCCGGGAGAGGCGTCGAGGGACGGCGGGGAGGAAGGCTCGTGGGCGGCTGTCATCGGCAACGTCGGTAAAGGGAAGTCAGGCAAAAACGCGGAAACGGTGAATCTGACGCGAAAGCGGCGGGCGAGGCGGGGCCCCGTTCCGGCTTTCCTCCCTGATAGACGAACGGGCCGCGCGAATATTTAGCGGCACCGTCAAAAAAATGCGGCCGCACGCACTTTGCGTGCAAAACGGTAAAAAATCGGCCGCGTCGTTCGTCACACCAGTGAAGCCGCCCCAAGCGGCCCCGAGACTTGGCCGAAGCGGCCGGACCGAAGGATTTCACGCACATGACGAGTTTCCCGACTGCGCTGCATCACCGAATCCGCGAACTGGCGCGCATCGCGCCCGACGCACCCGCGATCGCGGTCCCTTTCCAGAATGACCTGCGCCTGTCGCGCGGCGCGCTCGACGCGCGGGCATCGCACCTGGCCCGGCAACTGCGCGCGGCCGGCGTCGGCGCGGAAGTGCGGGTCGGCGTCTGCGTCGAGCGTTCGTGCGAACTGTTCGTGGCGCTGCTGGCCGTGCTGAAGGCGGGCGGCGTGTTCGTGCCGCTCGATCCGCGCCATCCCGCCGCGCGCCTCGACTGGATCGTCCAGGATGCGCAACTGCGGCACGGCATCGTCGACGCGGCCGGCCGCGCGGCGCTCGGCACGCCGTTCGAACATGCGTTTGATCCGGCGGCGGCATCGGGCGAGCAGGATCTCGTCGCCGGCGACGAAGCCGTGCCGGTTCACCCGCGTTCGGCCGCCTACATGATCTATACGTCGGGCTCGACCGGCACGCCGAAGGCGGTCGTCGTCGAGCACGGGCCGCTCGCCGCGCATTGCGCCGCGCTCGCGGCCGCGCTGCCGATCGAGGCCGGCGACCGCCTGCTGCATTTCGCATCGGTCAATTTCGACGCCGCGCACGAATGCTGGCTCGCGCCGCTCGCCGTCGGCGCCGGCATCGTCGTGGCGCCGCCGCAGCCGTTCGCGCCGGACGCCGCGCATGCGCTGCTCGTGCGCGAGTCGGTCAACGTCGCCGCGTTCCCGCCTGCCTACCTGCGCGAATTCGCGGCCGTCGCCGCGCGCGACGGCGTGCCGCCGGCGCTGCGCGTGCTCGCGTTCGGCGGTGAAGCGCTGCCGCAACAGGCATTCGAGTTCGTACGCGGCACATTTCCGTCGGTACGACTGATCAACGGCTACGGGCCGACCGAGGCGGTGATCTCGCCGATGCTGTGGCCGGTCGAGCCGGGCGAGACGCCCGTGCTGGCGGCCGACGACGCGTATGCATCGCTGCCGATCGGCCGCGTGATCGGCCCGCGCGTCGCGCGCGTCGACGGCGCCGCGGCCGATGGCGTGGGCGAGTTGCTGCTCGGCGGCGTCTGCGTCGCCCGCGGTTATCACGGTCGCCCGGCCTTGACGGCCGAACGTTTCATTCCCGATGCGCAGGGTGAACCCGGCGCGCGCGTCTACCGCACCGGCGACCTCGCGCGGCTGCGCGACGACGGCGCATTCGATTATCTCGGCCGCCTCGACGATCAGGTCCAGGTGCGCGGCGTGCGCGTGGAGCCGGCGGAAATCGCCGCGTGCCTGCGCTCGCACCCGGCCGTGGCCGACGCGGCCGTGGTCGCCGAAACCGGCAACGGACCGACGCGGCTGATCGCGTGCGTCGCGCTGCGCGCGGCGGCCGACGATGCGGCGCTGAAAGCGCACGTGGCCGCGCAATTGCCGGCCGCGTGGCAACCGCACCGCTTCGTGCGGGTCGATGCGTTGCCGTATACGTTGAACGGCAAGATCGACCGTGCCGCGCTGCGCGAACGGATTGCCGCCGCGCGCGACACGACGCAAGGTGCGGGCGATACGCCGCGTACGCCGACCGAACGACAACTGGCCGATCTGTGGCAGACGCTGCTGGGCCTTGACGTCATCCCGTCGCGTGACGACCGGTTCTTCGCGCTGGGCGCCGATTCGCTCGCCGCGATGCAGCTGCAGGCCGCGATTCGGGCGACCCTGCGCGTGAACCTGCGGCTCGACACGCTGTTCGCCGATCCGGCGCTGGCCGAACTGGCCGGGACGGTCGATCGGGCGGAGCGCGAGACCGGCGAGCCGCTGGCCGCGATTTCCGCCCGTCGCGCCGCGGCCGATCCGGCGGCATCGGGCGCGCCGCATGTCGACCGTGCGGCCTCGCTTGCGCAGCAGCGCTTCTGGGTGCTCGCGCAAACGCGTGACGCGAGCGCCGCGTATCACATCGCCGCGCACTGGACGATCGACGGTGCACTCGCGCGCGACGCGCTGCAGCGCGCGCTCGATCACGTGATCGGGCGTCATGAGGCGTGGCGCACGACGCTCGTCGACAACGACGACGGCATCGTGATGCAGCGGATTCATGCGCATCTGCCGGTGCCGATCGCCGATATCGACCTGCGCGACCAGCCGCCCGCCGCCCGCGACGCACAAGCCGCGCGCCTCGCCGAGCGCGACGCGGCCGAGCCGTTCGACCTCGCGCGCGGCCCGCTGCTGCGCGCGACGCTCATCGCGCTCGCCGACGATCGTCACCGCCTGCTGTTGACCGCGCATCACGCGATCACCGACGGCTGGAGCTCGCGCTGCGCGTTCGACGAACTGTCGGCCGCGTACCGCGCGTACGCCGAGGGCCGCGAGCCGTCGCTGCCCGAGCTGCCGATCCAGTACGCCGACTACGCGGACTGGCAGCGCGACATGCTGGCCGGCGGCGAGGGCGAGCGCCAGCTCGACTACTGGCGCGGCGCATTGCGCGACGTGCCGGGCCCGCTCGTGCTGCCGGTCGACCGCCAGCCGGGCGCCGTGCGCACGCTGCAGGGTGCGCGCGTGTCGGTGCGCCTGCCCGACGCGGTCGCGGCAGACGTGCGGCAACTCGCACGCGACGCGCAGGCGACCGTCTTCACGGTGCTGCTCGCCGCGCTCGACGCATGGCTGTCGCGCCTGACCGGCGCAACGGATGTCGTCGTCGCGGTGCCGGTCGCGCATCGCCAGCGCCCCGAAACGCGCGCGCTGCTGGGCCTGTTCCTGAATACCGTCGCGCTGCGCGTGCAAGTGGCGCCCACGCTGCCGTTCCGCGCGCTCGTCGACGCGGCGTGCACGGCGGCGCTCGATGCGGTCGCGCACCAGGACGTGCCGTTCGAGCGCGTCGTCGATGCGGTGAAGCCGCCGGTCAAGCGCGGCGACGAATGGCTGCGGGTGAAGTTCGCGCAACAGTTCGATGCGCGGCACGACAGCGTGCTGCCGGGCGCCACGGCAGTCGCGACGCCGGGGCCCGATCTCGCCGCGCGCTTCGATTTCGCGGTGGATTTCACCGACGACGCGAACGGGATCGAACTGGTCGCCGCGTACGCGACCGACTGCATCGACGCGGACACCGCGCGTGCCTGGCTCGACAGCTATGCGGCGCTCGTCGGCGCGGCCGCGCACGACCCGCAACACCCGACGGCCGTACTGCCGTGCGACGCGTCGGCAAGCTCGCGCCAGCCGCGCGACGGGCGCGCACTGCGCATCGAGCATGCCGACGTCGTCGCCGCGTTTGCGCGGCAGGCGGCGGCCTACCCGCATCGCGTCGCGCTGTCCGACGCATCGACCTCGCTGACGTTCGCCGAGCTCGACGACGCGTCGAACCGCGTCGCACGCGCACTGGTGCAGCGCGGCGTGGCCGCCGAGGCGTCCGTGATCGTCTGCATCGAGCGATCGGCACGTTTCGTCGTCGGTCTGCTGGGCGCGCTGAAGGCCGGCGCGCTCGCCGTGCTGCTCGATCCCGCGCAGCCGGCCGCACGACTCGGTGCCGCGGCGGCCGACTGCGGCGCACGCTGGGCGCTCGTGGCGGACACGGCCGCGTGGCCGGCCGGCATCGATACGCAGCCGCTCGACGTCGACACGCTCGCGCAGGATACGACGCTCGCCCACGCGGCCGGCGTGCGCGTCGCGCCGCATCCGGAGCAGGGCGCGTACCTGATCTACACGTCGGGCTCGACCGGCACGCCGAAGGGCGTCGTCGTGTCGCACGGCGCACTGGCCGACTACGTGCAGGGGATGCTCGATGAACTCGCGTTCGCACCCGACGCCTCGTTCGCGATGGTGTCGACCGTCGCGGCCGACCTCGGCCATACGACGCTGTTCGGCGCGCTGTGCGCCGGCCGCACGCTGCATCTGCTGCCGGCCGCCTGCGCGTTCGATCCGGACCAGTTCGCGGACGAAATGCGCCGCCGTGAAGTCGGCGTGCTGAAGATCGTGCCGAGCCACCTGCAGGCGCTGCTCGACGCGCGCGTGCCGGCCGACGTGCTGCCGCGCCACGCGCTCGTGACGGGCGGCGAGACGCTCACGTGGGCGCTCGTCGCGCGCCTGGCCGCGCTCGCGCCGGCCTGCCGCGTGATCAACCATTACGGGCCGACCGAAGCGACAGTCGGCGCGATCGCGTGCGATACCGCGTCGATCGCCGCCGATGCGCGCGACCCCGCGAGCGGCGTGCCGCTCGGGCTGCCGCTGCCGAATGCGCGCGCGCTCGTGCTCGACGCGTTCGGCGCCTGCGTGCCCGCCGGCGCGACGGGCGAGCTGTATCTGGGCGGGCCGGGCGTCGCGCGCGGTTACCTCGGGCGCCCGGCGCAAACCGCCGAGCGTTTCGTGCCCGATCCGTTCACGCCCGGTGCGCGGCTGTATCGCACGGGCGACCGCGTGCGACTGCGCACGGATGGCCGTCTCGCGTTCCTCGGCCGTATCGACGACCAGGTGAAGATCCGCGGCTATCGCGTCGAGCCGGGCGAGGTGAGTGCGGCCGTGCGCGCGGCCGCGCCGGTCGCGCAGGCCGAAACGCTCGCGATCGAGCACGACGGCCGCCTGCGGCTCGTGACGTTCGTCGTGATGCGCGACGACGCGGCCTTCGACGAAGCCGCCGTGCGCGCGGCACTTGCCGCGAAGCTGCCCGACTACATGGTGCCCGCGCAGTTCGTCGCACTGGCTCGCCTGCCGGTGACGGCGAACGGCAAGATCGATCGCGCGGCATTGCGCGAGCTGGCTGCCGCGCCGGTTGCGGTTGCGTCCGGCGATGCGCCGCGCGGTGCGGTCGAAACCGTGCTCGCCGACGTCTGGCAGGCCGTGCTGAAAGCGCCGAAGGTCGGCCGCGACGACAATTTCTTCGAACTCGGCGGCGATTCGATCCTCGTGCTGCAGGTGATCGCCCGTGCACGCAAGCGCGGTGTGCGCTTCACGCCGAAGCAGTTGTTCGACGGCCCGACGGTGGCCGAACTCGCGCGCATCGCGAAGACCGACGACGCGGCCGCCGCCGTCCAGCCCGCGAGCGCTGCCGCGACGCCGGTGGCCGCATCGGTCCTGACGCCCGCACAGCAGCGCTTCTTCGCGCTCGACGTTCCGCATCCGGGCCACTGGAACCAGTCGGTTGCGTTCGACGTGCGCGGTGCATTCGACGCCGACGCATTCGCGCGCGCATTCGACGCGCTGCTGACGCATCACGACGTGTTCCGCCAGCGCTTCGCGCGCGGCGCGGACGGCGTCTGGCGCGCAAGCGAGGCAGCCAAGCCGTACGACGCATTGCCGTTCGTCGAAGTCGCCGCACGCGACGCAGCCGACGGGCTCGCACGCTTCGACGCGCTGCAGCGCCGTCTCGACCTCGGCCGCGGGCCGCTCGCCTGTGCATGCGCGGCGCGCCTGCCGGACGGCTCGACGCAGCTGTATCTGGCGATTCACCACGTGATCGTCGACGGCGTGTCGTGGCGCATCCTGCTCGACGACCTCGACACGGCCTACCGCGCCGCATGCGAACGCACGCCGGTCCGCCTGTCGCAGCCGGGCCTGCGCGCAGACGCATGGGCCGCGCGGCTCGCGCGTGCCGCGACGGAACCGGGCTCGCCGTTCACGGCGGAGGCCGCATACTGGGCCGGTATGGCGCAGGGCGACGACGTCGTCCCCGATCATCCGGACGCAACGGCCACGAACGCCGATGCGGCCGTCGTCGTACAGACGATCGACGCGGCATTGACCCGCGCCGCGTTGACCGACGCGCATGCCGCCTATCGCACGCAGACGATCGAACTGCTGGGCGCGGCGCTCGCGCTGGCGCTGGCCGGCGCGCGCGACGCCGCTGCGTGCCGCGTCGAACTGGAAGGACACGGCCGGGAAGCGCTGTTCGACGAGGCGGACGCGAGCCGGACGATCGGCTGGCTGACGAGCCATTACCCGGTGACGCTGCCGGTCGCGGCGACCGCGCGCGACACGCTGTGCGCGGTCAAGGACACGCTGCGCGCGGTGCCGCACAAGGGGCTCGGCTTCGGCGTGCTCGCGCACTACGGCGATGCGGCGACGCGCGCGGCGCTGGCCGCCGTGCCGCGCCCGCGCGTCACGTTCAACTATCTCGGCCAGTTCGACGCGCCGCGCGATGCCACGCTCGTACCGCGCTTCGGCGGCACCGGCGTCGAGCGCGATCCGCGGGGGCCGCTCGGCAACACGCTCGCGATCCACGCATACCTCGATACGGACCGCGACGGCGCGCGTACGCTCAAGGTGCACTGGGTCTACGGTGCGCCGCAGTTCGAGCGCGCGACGATCGACGCGTTGGCCGAACGCTTCGCGTCGGCGCTGCGCGAACTCGTCGACGCGTGCGCGTCGCGCATCGCGCATCGCGGCGCCGGCGCGACGCCGGGCGATTTCCCGCTCGCGCAGGCCGCCGGGCTCACGCAGGCCGCGATCGAACGCACGCCGCTCGACTGGCGCGCGATCGACGACGTGTATCCGCTGTCGCCGATGCAGCAGGGCATCCTGTTCCACGCGCTGTTCGCACCGGGCCACGCGAGCTACGTGAACCAGCTCGTCGCGACCGCGACCGCGCTCGACGCCGACCGGCTCGCGGCGGCGTTCGACGCGTCGATCGCGCGTCACGACATTCTGCGCACGAGCGTGATGCCGGACGAAGCCGCGCCGCTGCAGTGCGTGCACCGCCATGCGCGGATCCCGGTCGAGCAGATAGACTGGCGCGAGCGCGGCGACACGCTCGACGCCGATTTCGACGCCTGGCTCGCGGCCGACCGCACGCGCGGCTTCGACTGGCGCGAGCCGCCGCTGATGCGGCTGACGCTGATTCGCGTGTCGGACGACGCATGGCGCGTCGTGTGGACGCGTCACCATGTGCTGCTCGACGGCTGGAGCACGGCGCGCCTGCTCGCGGATGTGCTGCGCGACTATCGCGACCCGGATGCCGTGTCGCCGTTCGCAAGTCGTCCGGCGCTGCGCTACCGTGACTTCATCGCATGGCTCGGCACGCGCGACCGCGACGCCGACGAGCGTTTCTGGACCGGGCGTCTTGCCCGCCTGGATGCACCGACGCTGATTGCCGACCGGTCGGCCGACCGCGCCGAGGCCGAGATGGTCACGTGGCGTGCGACGCTCGATGCGCACGCGCTGGCGCGCGTCGCGCAGACGGCGCGTGCGCTGAAGCTGACCGTCAACACGCTGGTGCAGGGCGCCTGGGCGCTCGCGCTGCAGCGGATGACGCATCAGCCGGCCGTCGCGTTCGGTGCGACCGTCGCGGGCCGTCCCGACGCGCTCGCGGACGTCGACTCGGTGCTCGGTCTGTTCATCAACACGCTGCCGGTCATCACCGCACCGGCGCCGCAGCAACGCGCGGCCGACTGGCTGCAGGCGCTGCAGCGCGAGAACGCGGCCGCCGCCGAACATGCCCACACGCCGCTGGCCGACATCCAGCGCTGGGCGCGCGGGGCGGGCGGCGCACTGTTCGATACGCTGGTCGTGTTCGAAAACTACCCGGTCGACGACACGGCGCGCGACGCCGATCCGCGCGCGCTGGCATTGAGCGGCGTGCGCAGCATCGAGGCAACCGATTTCGCGCTGACGCTCGTGATCGAAAGCGGCGCCGAACTGACGATCGACTACGGTTACGATACCGCACGTGTCGATGCGCGTCAGGTCGAGACCTGGCATCGTGCGTTCGCATGTGCGCTCGATGCACTGGCCCGTACGCCTGACGCGCTGCTCGGCACGCTGTCGATCGCCGACGCCGCCACCCGCGACGCACTGGCGCATGCGCAAGACACCGCGCATGCGTGGCCGATCGCGCAACGGCAGCCGCTGCACCTGCAATTCGCCGAGGCGGCGCGGGCGACGCCGGACGCGATTGCACTCGAATACGCCGACGTTCATGGCGGCGTGCATCGTGCGACCTATCGCGAGCTCGACGTGGCAACCTCGCGCATCGCGGCCGCGCTGCGCCGGCGCGGTGTGCGGCCCGACACGCCGGTCGCGCTGTGCGTCGAGCGTTCGTTCGACATGGTGATGGCGCTCGTCGGCGTGCTGAAGGCCGGCGCCGCGTACCTGCCGGTCGACCCCGACTATCCGGCCGAGCGCATCGCGTACCTGCTGCGCGACGCGCGGCCGGCCGTCGCAATCACACAGGCCCATCTGCGCGAGCAGGTCGAGGCCGCGCTGGGTGAAGGCGCCGACACGCAGTTGCTGACGGTGGCGGACCTGCTTGCGGATGCGGCGGACGAAGCGGACGGCGCGCCCGCAAGCGGCACCGCCGCGATCGACGACGCACGGCTCGCCTACCTGATCTATACGTCCGGCTCGACCGGCAAGCCGAAGGGCGCCGGCAACACGCACGGCGCACTCGCGAACCGGATTGCGTGGATGCAGCACGCGTACCGGCTGACGCGCGACGACGTCGTGCTGCACAAGACGCCGTTCGGTTTCGACGTGTCGGTCTGGGAATTCGTGTGGCCGCTGGCGATCGGCGCGAAGCTCGCGATCGCCGCGCCGGGCGACCATCGCGACCCGGCGCGTCTCGCGGCCGCGATCCACGCGCACGGCGTGACGGTGCTGCATTTCGTGCCGTCGATGCTGGCCGCGTTCGCCGCTCATCTCGACGACTTCTCGGCCGCCGCGCAATGCGACAGCGTGCGCCTGATCGTCGCGAGCGGCGAAGCGCTCGCGCCCGAACTCGTCGCGAAGATGGCGCGGCTGCTGCCGAATGCCACGCTCGTGAACCTGTACGGACCGACCGAAGCCGCGATCGACGTGTCGCACTGGACTTGCGGCCCCGACGACGCGAATGCGGTCGCGGTGCCGATCGGTCATCCGATCGCGAACCTGCAGTTGCACGTGCTGGACGCCGCGTGGCAGCCGGTACCGGCCGGCGCGACCGGCGAACTGTACCTGGCGGGCGCCGGTCTCGCGCGCGGTTATCTCGGCCGCCCGGCGCTGACCGCCGAGCGCTTCGTGCCCGATCCGTTCGTGCCGGGCGCGCGCATGTACCGCACCGGCGACCTCGCGCGCCGGCGCGCCGACGGCGCGCTCGACTACCTTGGCCGCGTCGACACGCAGGTGAAGCTGCGCGGCCAGCGGATCGAGCCGGGCGAGATCGAAGCGCTGCTGCGCGCGGCGCCCGGCGTGAACGATGCGGTCGTGATCGTGCGCGACGAGCAATTGATCGGCTACGTGGCCCGCGGCGATGCGGGCCCGCTCGACCGCGCGGCGCTGCTCGACGCACTGCGCGCGCAACTGCCGGCGTACATGGTGCCGTCGCAACTGATCGAGCTCGACGCGTTGCCCGTCACGCCGAACGGCAAGTGCGACCGTCATGCGCTGCCCGCGCCGGTGCGCGACACGGCAGAAGCCGTCGAACTCGCGACCGACACCGAACGCGCGCTCGCGGCAATCTGGCAGCGCGTGCTGCACGTGGACGCGATCGGCCGCGACGGCGATTTCTTCCTGCTCGGCGGCCACTCGCTGCTCGCGACGCAGGCCCACGCGCAGGCCAACCTGCACTGGGGTCTTGCGCTACCGCTGCGCACGCTGTTCGACACGCGCACGCTGGCGCGCTGCGCGGAAGCGATCGACGCGGCCTGCGCGGCGCGCGGCGAGACCGATGCGGCGAGCGCGATCGACGCGCTGCTCGGCGAACTGGAAACCCAATAAGGACGACGGATGACGAAGGCTCAACCCGACTGGCTCGCGCTCGCGACGCGTTTCGCGCAACTGCCCGACGCGCAGCGCGCGGTCTTCATCGACAAGCTCGGCGCGGCCGGCATCGACTTCCGCGTGCTGCCGATTCCGCCGCGCGCGCCGCGCAGCGAGCGCGTGCCGGCTTCGTTTGCACAGACGCGGCTGTGGTTGCACGCGCGGCTGATCGACGCGCCCGACGCGTATCACATCACCGAGCGCCTCGCGCTGACGGGCCCGCTCGACGTGCATGCGCTGCGTCTCGCGTGCGATGCGCTGATCGCACGTCATGAAGCGCTGCGCACGACCTTCGACGAAGCGCAGGACGGTGTCGCGCAAACGATCCACGCGCCGCTGCGCTGCCCGTGGCGCGAGACCGACCTGGAAGCGTTGCCGGCCGCGCAGCGCGCGGCGCGCGCGGAGGCCGTCGCGACGGCCGACGAAGCCGAGCCGTTCGATCTCGGCACGGCGCCGCTCGTGCGCGCGCACCTGGTGCGCTTCGACGCGACGCATCACTGGCTCGCGCTGACGGTCCATCACATCGTGTCGGACGGCTGGTCGTCCGGCGTGATGCTCGACGAACTCGCGGCGTTCTATCGTGCGTATGCGTCCGACCGGCCGGTGCCGCTCGCGCCGCTGCCGATCCAGTACGCCGACTACGCGCTGTGGCAGCGCCGCTGGCTCGATGCCGGCGAGCGCGACCGTCAGCTCGCGTTCTGGCGCGATCGCCTCGACCCGCAGCGCGGCGTGCTGACGCTGCCGGGCGCGGCCGCGCGGCCGGCGCGCCGCAGCGCACGCGGCGCGCGTCATGTGTTTTCGCTCGACGCGCGCGTCGGCGCGCAACTGCGCGCGTTTGCGGCCGCATCGGGCGCGACGCCGTTCGCCGTGCTGCTGGCCGCGCTCGATGCACTGCTCGCACGCGCGACCGGCGACGCGCGGATCTGCGTCGGCGTGCCGGCCGCGAACCGCGAACGCGCGGAAGTCGCCGGCCTGATCGGCTTCTTCGTCAACACGCTGGCGATCGACGTCGACGTGCCCGCGCACGGCGATTTCTCGTCGCTGGTCGCACGCACGCAGCGCGCGCTCGTCGACGCGCAGATGCACCAGGACGTGCCGTTCGAGCAGGTGGTCGACGCGCTCGGCGTGCCGCGCAGCGCGAGCCATCATCCGCTGTTCCAGGTCATGGCCGCGTATGGCGAGCGGCGCGCGCTGCCGGCGCTCGGCGCGGCGTCGGCCGCGTTGCTGCCGTCCGGCACGCCGTCCGCGAAATTCGACCTGACGCTGTCCGTCGAGGCGACGCCCGACGGCACGTTCGACGCCGCTTTCATCTACGCGCTCGACCTGTTCGACGCGGACGCGATCGCGCGGCTGGCCGCGCGATTCGTCACGTTGCTGACCGATGCGCTCGCACGCCCCGACAGGCCGGTCGGCGATCTCGACTGGCTGCCCGCCGACGAGCGTGCCCAGCTCTTTGCATGGAACGCGCCGGCCGGCGCGACCGATGCCGAACCGTTCGTGCCCGTGCATGCGCGTATCGCCGCGCATGCGCAAGCGCGGCCGCACGCGCGCGGTGTCGCCGATATCGACCGCGCGCTAACGCGCGGCGAAGTCGATGCACGCGCGGCGCGCCTCGCCCGCCATCTGGTCGCGGCCGGCGTCCGGCCCGAGATGCGCGTCGGCGTCGCGCTGCAGCGCTCGGTCGACCTGCTCGTCGCGCTGATCGCGGTGCTGAAGTCGGGCGCCGCGTTCGTGCCGCTCGATCCCGCGCATCCGCGCGAACGGCTCGCGCAGATCGTCGGCGACGCGAACATCGCGCACGTGCTGACCGACGGCGCGAGCGCCGCGTCGCTGCCCGAACTGCCGGCGCTGCGCGTCTGGCGCGCCGATGCGATCGATGCGCTCGACGAGGCCGGGCACGTCGTGCTGCCGGACGTGCTGCCGGGCCACGCGGCCTATGCGATCTACACGTCGGGCTCGACCGGCAAGCCGAAGGGCGTGATCGTCGACCATGCATCGTTCGCGCTGCATTGCGCGGCGATCGCCGAGCGCTACGGCGCGGGCGAGCACGACGTGTTCCTGCTGTTCCAGTCGGTCAACTTCGACGGCGCGCATGAAGGCTGGTTTTCGCAATACATGTCGGGCGCCGCCGTGTCGGTGACGGCCGACGTTCTGTGGCCGCCCGCGCAGACCTGCGCGATGATGGTGCGCGACGGCGTGACGATGACCTATGTGCCGCCGGGCTGCGCCGCGCAACTCGCCGAATGGGCGCTCCAGCACGGTGCGCCGCCGACGCTGCGTTCGCTGACCGTCGGCGGCGAGGCGACGTCGCGCGAAGCGTTCGCGATGCTGCGCCGTGCGCTGCCGAACGTGCGCGTGGTCAACGGCTACGGCCCGACCGAGACGGTCATCACGCCGACGCTGTGGATGTTCCGGCCCGGCGACGATCTGGCGAAGCTCGGCGACGCCGCGTACCTGCCGATCGGCACGCTGGTCGGCGCGCGCACCGCGCATGTGCTCGACGCGCGGCTGCATCCGCTGCCGGTCGGCGTGATCGGCGAACTGTATCTGGGTGGCGAGGGGATCGGCGTCGCGCGCGGCTATCTCGACCGTCCGGCACTGACGGCGGAGCGCTTCGTGCCCGACCCGTACGGCGCGGCGGGCGCGCGGCTGTACCGCACCGGCGACCTCGTGCGCCGCCGCGCGGACGGCGTATTCGACTTCATCGGCCGCGTCGACCACCAGGTGAAGCTGCGCGGGCTGCGCATCGAACTCGGCGAAATCGAGGCGCAGCTGGCCGCGCACGATGCGGTGCGCGAAGCGTGCGCGGTCGTGCACGGGCAGGGTGCGCTCGCGCAGCTCGTCGCGTATGTCGAGCTGACCGCCGATGCGCGGGCCGCCGCGCAGCCGGTCGAAGCCGCGACGCTCGATGCGCACCTGCGCCGCACGCTGCCCGATTACATGGTGCCCGCGCAACTGATCGTGCTCGACGCGCTGCCGCGCAACGCGAACAGCAAGGTCGACCGTGCGCGGCTGCCGGCGCCGGTGCGCGTCGAACGCGCGTACGAGGCGCCGCGCGACGGCGACGAAACCGCGCTCGCGGCGATCTGGTGCGACGTGCTGAATCTCGAGCGCGTCGGCCGCGGCGATCACTTCTTCGATCTCGGCGGCCATTCGCTCGCGGCCGTGCGGGTCGCGACACGCGTGGCGGAACGGCTCGGCCGCGACGTGCCGGTACGCGCGCTGTTCGAGGCGCCCGTGCTCGCACAGTACGCGCGGCAGGTGGCCGATGCACCGCGCGCCGCGCATGCCGGCGCCGCCGCGCCGGGCGTCGCGGTGGCCAAGCCCGACGCGCATGGCGTGTGGCCGCTGTCGCCCGCGCAGCTCGGCCTGTGGTTCCTGTGGCGCGCGCAGCCGGACAGTGCCGCGTACAACATTCCTGTTGCGCTGCGCGTGCGCGGCCCGCTCGACGTCGATGCGCTGCGCGCGGCGTTCGCGGATGCCGCGGCCGTTCATCCGGCATTGCGCGCGCGGCTCGTGGCGCGCAACGGCGCGCTGCCGGGCCAGCGGATCGACGCGGATGTTGACGTCGAACTGCCCGTGATCGACCTGTCGGCCCAGGCCGATGCGCTTGCCCGAGCCGCCGCACTGACCGACGAGGATGCCCTCGCGCCGTTCGACCTTGCGGCCGATGCGCCGCTGTGGCGTGCCCGCGTGCTGCGGCTCGACACGGACGACCACGTGCTGTCGGTGACGATCCATCACATCGTGTCGGATGGCGAATCGATCGAGCTGTGGCTCGATGCGGTGCGCACGCGTTATGTCGCTCGGGTGCACGGCGACGCGCGGCCGGCGCTGGACGCGATCCAGCCGGCCGCGCCGCTCGTGCTGCCCGCGCCGTGCCATCCTGCCCGCGTCGCGTATTGGCAGGATGCGCTGGCCGATCTGCCGTCGCGCGTGCTGCCGCAGCGTGCGGACGCGCCGGCCTATCCGCAATGGCGAGCGGCCCGTCTCGCATTCGAATTCGATGCGCACCTGATCCGCGCCGCACGCGACGCCGCATCGGCCGCGCACGCCACGTTGCCGATGCTGCTGCACGCGGCGCTCAATACCGCGCTGTTCCGCGTGACGGGCGCGGCCGACCAGCCGGTCGGCGTGCTGGCGTCGACGCGCGCGCTCACCGGCGATGCGGCCCGCGACGCGCTCGGTCTCTTCATCAACTCGGTCGTCGTGCGCACGCGGATCGACCCGGCAGACCGCCGCGCGGACGTGCTCGCGCAGGTGCGCGATACGGCGCTCGCCGCGTATGCGCATGCCGACGTGCCGTTTGCCGACGTCGTCGCCGCGCTGCGCGCACCGCGTGCCGCGCAGGCCAATCCGCTGTTCCAGGTGATGTTCAACTACCTGCGTCCGACCGGCGCGGCCGCGCGCGACTGGGCCGGTCTGTCGCTCGCCGAATTCGACGATGTGCGCCATCGCGTCGTGTTCACGCTGGAGCTGGACGTCGTCGAGCATCCGGACGGGCGCGTCAGCGCTGCGTTCTCGTATGCGGACGAACTGCTCGACCGCGGTTTCGTCGATGCGCTCGTCGATGTCTATCACGATGAAGTTGCCCGCTTCGCCGGTGCGTCGGAAGCGGCGCTCGGCGTGCCGGACGCACGCGACGCCGCGTTCGGCGCGCATGCACACGCGGCAGCACGGGGCCACGCGCCGTCGTCGCATGCGGCGGCGGTGCTGGCGGCCTTGTGGTCCGACACGTTCGCGACCGCCGCACCCGAGCCCGATGCGGACCTGTTCGAAGCCGGCGCGACGTCGTTCGACGTCGTGCGCTTCGTCGACGCGGCCGGCCGTGCCGGTCACGCGCTGACGGTCGCCGACGTGTTCGCGTCGCCGACGCTCGCAGCCCTCGGTGCACGGCTGGATGCGCGTGCGGAAACAGCACAGGAGGCGCGCCATGCTGGCTGAAGTGCGTCCGGACGGATTCACGATGCTCGATACGTACCGCCTCGCATTCGCGGACGGCCTGTTCGCGCTGCGCGACGGCACGGAGATCCGTGTCGCGCAGGGCGACGGCATCGGCGCGCAGCTGCTGCGCGCGCAACTCGGCGACGACGGTGCGCTGCGCCTCGTCGCATACAACCATCGCGCGGCGCCGGCCGACCAGCGGCGCGCGCTGCTGGCGGCGCTGGCCGCGGCGTTTTCGGACAGCGCGCGCCATGCGGCGATCCGGCTCGACCCGGCCGCATGGCCGGCGGTCGCGCTCGATGCGCTGCGCGCGAGCGGCGTGCTCGCCGACGGCGGCCGCTGCGTGCGTGACGGCTGGGCGCAACAGGCCGACCTGTGGCTCGTCGGCCCGCATCTGCCGTGCGCGACGCTGCCGATGCTCACCGACGGCCGGCGCCACCCGCGCCGGCCGCCCGCGCCGCGCGGCGACGTCTACGCGCGCGACCTGCCGGCGCTCGGCGTGCGCTTCACGCTGCGCGGCTGGCAGCCGGCGGAGGACACCGAACGGCTCGCGCGCTGGTTCGACGAACCGCGCGTGCGCGACGGCTGGCCGGGTGCGCACCCCGCGCCGCGCGGCACGGACGGCGCGCGAGGCGCCGCCCTCGACGCCGATCCGCACGTGACGCCGCTCGTCGGCTGTTTCGACGGCGAGCCGTTCGCGTATTTCGAAGCGTTCTGGCTGAAGGAGGACGCGCTCGCGCCGCACGTCGCGGCGCGCGACTACGACCGCGGGCTGCGGATGCTGGTCGGCGAGTCGCGCTGGCGCGGCCCGCATTGCGTGGCCGGCTGGTTGCCGTCCGTCGTGCATTACCTGTTTCTCGACGACCCGCGTACCGAAGCGGTCGGCTGTGCCGTTCCGGCCGGCCACGCGCGGGTTGCCGACCATCTCGCGCGGCATGGCTTCGCGCGGCAGCGCCGTCTCGCGCTGGCCGACGCGCAGCCGCTGTGGATGCGCACGCTGCGCGAGACGTTCTTCTCCGGCCGTCACGTCTGACGGGCCGGATTCACCGACAAGGGAGCTGAGACATGCAGAGAGAAACCGTATTCGACCTGATCGGCGTCGGCTTCGGGCCGTCGAATCTGGCGCTGGCCGTGCGCCTCGCGGAGCGCAGCGGCGCGCGCACGTTCGCCCATTGCTTCGTCGAGCGCCAGCCGGAATTCGGCTGGCATCGCGGGATGCTGCTCGACGACTGCCGGATGCAGATTTCGTTTCTGAAGGATCTCGTCACGATGCGCGATCCGAAAAGCCGCTACACGTTCATCAACTACCTGTTCGAGCGCGGCCGGCTGAACGAATTCGTCAACCTGAAGAACTTCTATCCGACCCGCGTCGAATTCCACGACTACCTGAGCTGGGTCGCCGACGCATTCGACGACCGCGTGCACTACAGCGAGACCGTGCTGGCGATCGAGCCGGTACGTGGCGACGGCGCGAAGATCGACGCGCTGCGCGTGCTGTCGCGCGACGCGGCGGGCCACGAGCGCCAGCGCGTCACGCGCGCGCTGTCGGTCGGCGTCGGCGGCACGCCCGCGATTCCGGACGCGTTCGCCGCGCTCGGCCGCGACCGCGTGATCCATTCGTCGTCGTACCTGACCGACATCGACCGACTCGTCGCATCGCCCGACGGCGAGCGCCGCCGCGTCGCGGTGATCGGCGCGGGGCAGAGCGCGGCCGAGGTGTTCATCGACCTCGCGCGCCGCTTCCCGCATGTCGACGCGAGCCTCGTGATGCGTGCCGGCGCGCTGAAGCCGGCCGACGACAGCCCGTTCGTCAACGAGATCTTCAGTCCCGAGTTCACCGACGTCGTCTATGCGCAGCCGCACGACGCGCGCCGCGCATTGCTCGAGCGCTACCGCGACACCAACTACGCGGTGGTCGACCGGCCGCTGATCGAGCAGATCTACGAAATGCTGTACCTGCAGCGCATCGACGGCACGCCGCGCCATGCATTGCTTGCGAACAGCGCGATCGAGGCCGCGGTGCGCACGGCCGACGGCCGCATCGAGCTGACGCTGCGCGACCGGTTGAGCGGCGCCACCCGCGTCGAGCGCTTCGACGCGCTGGTGCTCGCGACCGGCTACCGCCGCGACACGCACTCGGCCTTGCTCGAAGGGCTGGCGCCGCACCTCGGCGATGCGCTCACGCGCGGCGACGTCACGCGCGATTACCTGCTCGCGACGCCCGCGGACTTCGCGCCGCGCATCTACCTGCAAGGCTGCTGCGAAGACAGCCACGGATTGTCCGACACGCTGCTGTCGGTACTGGCGCGCCGCGCGGACGAAATCTGCGCGTCGCTCGAAGACGGGATCGCGCCCGGCCATGACGAAGGCGCGGCCCGGGCAATGCACGAAAAACGACCGGAAAACGGGGTGAGCGCGGGCCGGATGGCTTTCGCTCTTTGACAAAGGCGCGGTCGGAGACCGCATGAAAAAAGTGGAGCAGAGAAAGATGGAGTGGGCAACAGGCACGCGTTTGCGTGCGATCGCAGCCGCGGCGAGCGTGGCGTTCGGTACGGCGGCGGCAGGGCACGCATACGCCCAGACGGCGCCGGCCGTGAACGCGGGCGTCGCGGCGTCGGCCAGCAGTGCACAGAACGGCGCGGCGGCCGGTTCGTCGACCAGCGCGCAGAACGGCACGCTGCCGGCGATCACCGTCAACGCGGCCTCGGCCGGCGACGGCACGGTCGGGCTCGTCGCGAAGCGCAGCCGGTCCGGTACCAAGACCGACACGCCGATCAACGAGATCCCGCAGACGATCAACGTCGTCACCGCGCAGCAGATCGAGATGACCGGCGCGACCGACGTGAACGCGGCGCTGCGCTACGTGCCGGGCTTCTCGTCGTACGGTTCGGACAACCGTTCGGACTGGTATGCGGCGCTGCGCGGCTTTACGCCGACGGCCTACGTGAACGGCCTGCAGGTGCCGAACACAATCAACCTCGCCAGCTGGCGTGTCGATCCGTACATGATCGACAGCATCAGCGTGCTGCGCGGGCCGACCTCGGTGCTGTACGGCGCGGGCGACCCGGGCGCGATCATCGACGTGCAGACCAAGCTCGCCGACGGCGAGCGCGTGCGCGAGGCCGGGGTGCAAATCGGCAACTACGCGCGCAAGCAGTTCATGATCGACGTCGGCGACAAGCTCGACCCGGACGGCAAGTACGCGTACCGGTTCGTCGGCGTCGCACGCGACGGCAACGCGCTGACCGGTCCGAACAACGACCAGCGCGTCGCGCTCGCGCCGTCGTTTCGCTGGCGCCCGGACGCGGATACGTCGCTGACGCTGTCCGCGACGTACCTGCAGGACTGGGGCGACATCTCGTCGAACTTCGTCCCGGCGGTGGGCACGGTGCTGCCGAACCCGAGCGGGCAAATCAACAAGGACGTCTACGAAGGCGACCCGAACTTCAACTACTACCGCAAGAAGCAGTGGTCGGTCGGCTACCAGTTCGAACGAAACCTGACGCCGGCGTGGACGTTCCGCCAGAACACGCGGCTGATGCACCTGTCGCTCGACAACGGCTCGGTGTTCGGCAACGGCTTCGTCGACGGCAGCACGACCGACGTGTCGCGCTGGGCCGGCGTGTTCCAGATGAACTACAGCCGCTTCGACATCGACAACAACCTGGAAGGCCGGTTTGCAACGGGCCCGCTCCAGCACACGCTGCTGCTCGGCTTCCAGTACAACCGCCAGACCGCGACCGACAGCGAATGGCTCGCCGCCGCGTCGCCGCTGAACATCTACAACCCGGTCTACACGCCGGTCACGCTGTCGGTGTTCTCGAATCCGGACACCACGTTCCGTACGAACACGTACACGACGATGAACACGTTCGGCCTGTACGCGCAGGACCAGATCAAGTGGAACCGCTGGACGCTGACGCTCGGCGGCCGCGAGGACTGGGTCAACATGCGGATGGACGACCGCGCGGGCGGCACGTCGACGAAGGCGGACGTCACGGCGTTTACCGGCCGCGTCGGCCTCACGTACCAGGGCGATTACGGGCTGTCGCCGTACGTCAGCTACGCGACGTCGTTCAACCCGCTGATCGGCGTGAACCTGCTCGGCGGCGGGCTGCCGCAGCCGACGCGCGGCAAGCAGATCGAGGCCGGCCTGCGCTGGCAACCGCCCGGCAAGAACCTGATGCTGAACGCGGCGATCTACCAGATCAACCAGACCAACGTGCTCACGTCGGCGTTGCCGAGCCAGGACCCGACCGGCACGAAGTCGGTACAGACGGGCGAAGTGCGTTCGCGCGGGATCGAGCTGAGCGCGACCGGCAAGGTCACGTCGAATCTGTCGGTGATCGCGTCATACGTCTACCAGGACGTGAAGAACGTGCAGGCCAACGACGTGTCGCTGAACAACTGGCCGGTCGACATTCCGCGGCCGCGCCAGATGGCGTCGCTGTGGACCGACTGGACGTGGCACACGGGGCCGCTCGCGGGCTTCGGCCTCGGCGGCGGCATCCGCTACCAGAGCGCGTCGGCCGGTGCGGCGGACAACTCGCTGACGGTGTCGAGCGTCACGCTGTTCGACGCGGGGCTGCATTACGACGTGCGTAACTGGCGCTTCGCCGTGAACGGGACGAACCTGTTCAACCGCCATTACATCAGCGGTTGCCAGTCGTACAACGTCTGCGTGTTCGGAACCGACCGCACGGTGATCGCGACCGCGAAATACAACTGGTGACGTTGCGCGCCGCGGCCCGCCGGCCGGCCTTCGCGGCCGGCGCGGGCGGGCCGCGGCGCCTTCGTCCGCTTTTCCTCGACGCATCCATGCCGAAAAAAAATCTCGTCTACATCCAGTCGCTGCGCAACGGCGCGGCCGATCGCGCCGGCCAGCCGGTCGCTTATCGGGGCGGCACGCGCTACATGAAGGCGCCGCTCGAATTCCTCGTCGAACGCCTGAACGATTCGCCGCTCGGCGAGCGCTACACGCTCAAGGGCGTGATCGTCGACGACGACGAAGGCTCGCCGGCCGACCGCGCGAAAGTGGCCGACTACGGCTTCGCGCGCACGCCGGGCCGCCCGTGGATCCTGCCGGAGGGGTTGACGGTGCAGGGCACGCCGGTCGACGCGCTGTTCAGCGCGATTCCGTCGACGTACCGGCGGCTGCCGCGCGACGCGAGCGAGCGCGTGGCCGGCAAACAGGCGTTCGAGCGCCGCCTGCTCGAGCGCCTGCTCGAACTCGACGCCGACGTCGTCGTGCTCGACGGGCTGCTCGTGATTCTCGACGAGCTCGTGCGGCCGGGCGCGCGCTTTCACCGGCGCATCGCGAACATCCACCCCGGCATCACGGCCGACGATTCGCCGTACCAGCGGCGCGGCGCGTGGGCGACGCTCGATGCGCTGCACGGCGCGCGCGGCGAACGGGTCGACTGGGCGAGCGGCACGACGTCGTCCGTCGAGCCCGTGACGATGACGGGCGCGTCGTTTCACTACGTCGACAACGGCATCGATTCCGGCGAGGTGATCTGCGACGTGCTCGACACGCCGATCGCGCCGGACGACACGATTCTCGAACTGCGCTGGAACAACTTCCAGCGCAGCCTGTTCCCGGCGCTCGAGCGGGGGCTGCATGTCCTCGCCGACCGCCACGACGCGGGAGTACTGTGATGGAAGACACGCTGACGAAACCGGCCGGTGCCGCCGACGCCGTCGCAGGCGAGGTGGCTGCCGCGCTCGACGGCGCCGCGCAGGGGCAGGCCGTGGTGGTCGTCGAGCACACGCTCGACGCCTGGCGGCCCGACGGTGCGCCGGACGAGCTGCTCGCGGCGTTCGTCGCGCTGTTCAACACCGACACGCGGTACGACATCGCGACGATCTCGGTGCCGCTCGCCGGCGCGGAGGCGGCAGCCGTCGAGTCGTACGTCGCGCGCGCGGTGCGCGAGGGCGTAATCGACGGCGCGCAGGTTGTGGGCGACACGCTGCGGCTCACCGTGTCGCGCACGACGTTCTGGCAGAACCCGCGGCCGTGGCTGAAGGCGCCCGCGTCGGGCGGGATGCCGCTGCGCTACGCGATCACGAACGGCCACCGGCATCCGGTGCGCCCGCCGTCGCCGGCCGGCGAGATCTATGCGCGCTACATGCCGCAGGTCGGGATGACCTTCAGCCTGCGCACCGTCGACGTCGACGCGCATGCGGACCTGTTCAGCGGCTGGATGAACCTCGATCGGGTCGCGCATTTCTGGGACCAGCGCGGCACGCGCGACGAGCACGCGGCCTACCTTGCCGAGCGGCTCGCCGATCCGCACATGCACCCGATGATCGGTTATTTCGACGATACGCCGTTCGGCTATTTCGAGTTCTACTGGGCGAAGGAGGACCGCCTCGCGCCGTTCTACGACGCGCACGACTACGACCGCGGCTTGCACCTGCTGATCGGCGACTCGCGCTTCCAGAGCGCCGGCAAGCTGCATGCGTGGTGGAGCGGGGTGCTGCACTACATGTTCGTCGACGAACCGCGCACGCAGCGGCTCGTCGGCGAGCCGCGCGTCGATCACGTGCGGCACATCGCGTACATGCACCGGCTCGGGTTCTACACGCTGAAGGAATTCGATTTCCCGCACAAGCGCGCGGCGCTCACGGTGATCGAGCGCGATACGTTCTTTGACACTTTCCGCTTGCCGTGACGGCGCGGGCGCGCGGCGTCGGCACGCGCACGGGCCGCGCATCGAAGCGCCGGGTTGCGCGGCCGAACGCAGGGCAGGCTTCGTCGAGAAGGTGCTGTTTCGACCTCGGGAGCGTGGTGTTCTCGCGCATCAGGAAGGATCGCTTGTTCACTTTTGCATCAGCGCACACAAAAAACGTACAAGCGTCAAAAAGTGAACAGGATTTCGCAAGCCTTTGATGTAAAGCCACTATTTTCTCTACATGAGCGGCCACGCTTTCCTCTCATACGAACCATCGATGTGAAGCGCGCAGTTTTGCGTGTCGACGGCACGCCGGGCAGTCGTCCAGATGGTCGGGCCCCTGCGGCGCGAGTCGTGCCCGCATCCGGCAACTCCAGGTTGCCACCGCGACGACTTTCCGTCTGTCCGGTTGCCGTCGAATCGACTATCGTTGCCTGCATGTTCCGCACCGTACTTCAGGAGACGACACCGTGACGCACAGCGTGATCCCCGCAGGCCTGGCCGACGAAATGATCCAGATCCGGCACCGCATTCATGCCCACCCCGAACTGGGTTTCGAGGAATTCGCGACGAGCGACCTCGTCGCGGAGCAGTTGCAGTCGTGGGGTTATACGGTGCATCGCGGGCTCGGCGGAACCGGCGTCGTCGGGCAGTTGAAGGTGGGCGATGGCGCGCGGCGCCTCGGCCTGCGTGCCGACATGGACGCGCTGCCGATCCACGAGGCGACCGGGCTGCCGTACCAGAGCACGATCGCCGGCAAGATGCATGCGTGCGGCCACGACGGCCACACGGCGATGCTGCTCGCGGCCGCGAAGCATCTCGCCCGCGAGCGCCGTTTCTCGGGCACGCTGAACCTGATTTTCCAGCCGGCCGAGGAAGGGCTCGGCGGCGCGAAGATGATGCTCGACGAAGGGCTGTTCGAGCAGTTCCCGTGCGATGCGATCTTCGCGATGCACAACATGCCGGGCTTCCCCACCGGCCAATTCGGTTTCCTGCCGGGGCCGTTCATGGCGTCGTCGGATACCGTCGTCATCGACGTGCAGGGCCGCGGCGGCCACGGCGCGGTGCCGCACAAGGCGATCGATCCCGTCGTCGTGTGCGCGCAGATCGTGCTGGCGCTGCAGACGATCGTGTCGCGCAACGTATCGCCGCTCGACATGGCGATCGTCACGGTCGGCGCGATCCACGCGGGCGACGCGCCGAACGTGATTCCCGATCGCGCGCAGATGCGCCTGTCGGTGCGCGCGCTGAAGCCCGACGTGCGCGACCTGCTCGAAACGCGCATCAAGGAAGTCGTCCACGCGCAGGCCGCCGTGTTCGGCGCGACCGCGACGATCGACTACCAGCGCCGCTACCCGGTGCTCGTCAACGACGCGGAAATGACGGCGTTCGCGCGGGGCGTGGCGCGCGAGTGGGTCGGCGATGCAAACCTGATCGACGGGATGGTGCCGCTCACCGGCAGCGAGGATTTCGCGTTCCTGCTCGAAAAGCGGCCGGGCTGCTACCTGATCATCGGCAACGGCGACGGGGAGGGCGGCTGCATGGTGCACAACCCGGGCTACGACTTCAACGACGCGGCGCTGCCGACCGGCGCGTCGTACTGGGTCAAGCTGGCCGAGGCGTTTCTGGTGTGACGCGGTTTCGCGAACGTCGTCGTTGCCGGGCTCGCATGAGCTTTTCCGGCCGCGACGGATGTGCTCGGATTTGACGCTCCTTGACATCGGCGGGACAGGTCGCGTGCTACGCTGCGCGCGACGCCGGATCGGCTCGATGAATACAGGTGTGAATGACATGCGAAAACAGCTTCTGACCGTGCTGACGGCCTGTGCGGTGGGCGTTCTGGCGGCCGGGTGTGACGACCAGAAGGTGGCGGACGCGGTGAATTCGATCAAGCCCGACCCGCTCGCGTTCGGCAAACTGCAGCCGGGTGTCTCGACGACCGAGGACGTGCTCCGCCAGGCGGGCAAGCCCGAGATGGTCAGGCAGGGCGACGATGGCTCGCAGCGCTTCGAGTATCCGCGCGGCCCGTACGGCACGCGTACCTACATGCTCGATTTCGGGCCGGACGGCCGGCTCGTGTCGATCACGCAGGCGCTGACCGCGGCCAACATCGCGAAGGTCGTGCCCGGCATGTCGAAGGACGACGTGCGGCAACTGCTCGGCAAACCGACCGAAGTCGCGCAATACGCGTTGAGCCATGAAGAGGTGTGGAGCTGGCACTGGGCCGAGGGCGGCGTATCGGGCGATGCGATGTTCAACGCGCATTTCTCGCCCGACGGCACCGTGATCCGGACGTCGCGCTCGGAGGCGCCGGGGCGCGAAAAGCCCTGACGTCGCGGCACGCACGCAGGCTGTTCCGTCAGAATGCCGTGCCGCCGAACAGGGCCGCCGCCATCTCCGGATTCGACGGCCAATACATGTGCATGTACGTCGCGACGATCGCGCCGCTGCGGTAGACGGCTTCGCCGCTGCCCGGCGCGCCGTCGGGGCGCGCGGCGCTCGCGACCGGCACCAGCGGCGTCGCGAACCGCGAATAGTGGAACGTATGGCCGCGCATCGGCCCGTTGCGCGTCTCGAGTTGCTGCATGCCGAGCGCCGCGAACCGGCGCTGCATCGTCGCATGACCCGGCAACACGCCCAGCATCGGCGTCGTCACGCCGTCCACGTCGGTCAGCGATTCGCACAGGTACACCATCCCTCCGCATTCCGCGACGATCGGCCGGCCGGCCGCCGCGTGCGTGCGAATCGTCCGCGCGGTCCCGGCATTCGCCGCGAGCGTCGCCGCATGCAGTTCCGGATAACCGCCCGGCAGGAACAGCGCGTCGCAATCGTCGGGCACCGGTTCGTCGGCGAGTGGCGAGAAGAACCGCACCGCCGCACCGAGCGCATCCAGCAGCGCGAGGTTCGCCGGATAGATGAACGAGAACGCCGCATCGCGTGCGACGGCGATCCGCTTGCCCGCAAGCACGCGCGGCAGCGGCGCCGCGGCGTCCGGTGCCGCGAACGCGACGGCCGGCGGCAATTCGGCGAGCGCCGTCCGCGCGAGCACGTCGGCCGCGCGCTCGAGCCGCGCATCGAGATCGTCGATGTCGGCCGGTTGATGCAGGCCGAGATGCCGCTCCGGCAGCGTGATGCCCGCATCGGCCGGCACGTGTCCGAGCCAGCGGAGGTCGCCGGGCAGCGCCTGTTGCAGCAGTTCCGCATGCCGCGCGGAGCCGACGCGGTTTGCCAGCACGCCGTGAAACGGCAGTGTCGGCCTGAACCGGGCGAGCCCGAACGCGATCGCCGCGAATGTCTGCGCCATCGCCTTCGCCGAAATCACCGCGACGACCGGGACGCCGAACGCGGCCGCGAGATCGGCGCTGCTCGGCGTGCCGTCGAACAGCCCCATCACGCCTTCGATCAGGATCAGATCCGCGTCGCGCGCGGCATCGGCGAGCAGCGCGCGGCAGCCGGTTTCGCCGACCATCCCGAGATCGAGCGCATGCACGGGCGCGCCGCTCGCGCGCTCGAGCAGCATCGGATCGAGAAAGTCGGGCCCGGTCTTGAACACGCGCACGCGGCGGCCCAGCCGGCGGTGCAGCCGTGCAAGACCGGCCGTCACCGACGTCTTGCCCTGGCCCGATGCGGGTGCGCTGACGAACAGCGCGGGGCAGGCCGGCACGCTCAGAACTCCACGCCGCGCTGCGCCTTCACGCCTTGCTCCTTGTACGGGTGCTTGACGAGCCGCATTTCGGTGACGAGATCGGCCGCGTCGATCAGCGCATCGGGCGCGTGCCGCCCCGTCACGACGACGTGCACCGAAGCGGGACGTGCGGCGAGCGTCGCGAGCACTTCGTCGAGCGGCAGGTATTCATACTTCAGCACGGTGTTCAGCTCGTCGAGGATCACCATCCGGTAGTCGCCGCTCTCGATCATCCGGCGCGCCTCGTCCCAGCCCTTGCGCGCGGTCGCGATATCGGCGTCGCGGTTCTGCGTGTTCCACGTATAGCCGTCGCCCATCGTCACGAAATCGCACTCCGCGACCGCGCCGAGAAAGTCGCGCTCGGACGTATGCAGCGCGCCCTTGATGAACTGCACGACACCGAGCCGCATGCCGTGGCCGAGCACGCGCACGGCCATGCCGAACGCGGCCGTGCTCTTGCCCTTGCCGTTGCCGGTATTGACGATCAGCAGGCCCTTTTCCAGGGTGGCGGCGGCCTGCTTCTTCTCGTGGCCGGCGCGGCGGCGTTCGGTCATCCGCTGATGGGATTCGGCATCGGTCTTCATCGGAAATCGTCCTGTCGAAAGCGAAACAAAGGGTTCAGAGCGGGCCGGCGAGGGCAACCGTCACGCCGTCCCGGATGGATTTGGGGCCCAGCAGCCGGCCATGCGGCGCCGCGAGCTGCGCGCAGGGTTCGGCCACGCCCGCCACCCCGAAGCGCGCCAGCGCGGCGTCCGACGGGCCGCTCGCGGCCAGTTCGGGACGGCTCGCCAGCTGCGCCGCGTCGAACGCGACGAGCGGCCAGCCGCGGCGCGCGCACAGCACGCGCAGCGCCCGCGCACACGCCTTGTCGGCGAGCGTCGCGACGAGCGCCGGTTCGGCGGCCGGGTAACGCGCCAGCGCCGCCCGTATCGCGGCATCGAGCTGCGCGGCCGTGACGCCCGCGCGAAAACCGATGCCGAGCGCGACGCGCATCATGCGCGGCCGCCGAGCGCCGCACGCACGGCCGGATCGTCGGCAAGCGCCGCGACGCGGCCGATCACGACGATGGCCGGTGAACCGATGCCGGTTGCGCCGACGCGTTCGACGAGCGTGTCGAGCGTCGCGAGGACCTGCCGCTGCTCGGGGCGGGTCGCATGCTCGATCGCCGCGCACGGCGTATCGCCGGGCAGGCCGCCGCCGTGCAGCGCGGCGGTGATCGCGTCGAGCCGGCGAATGCCCATGTAGATCACGATCGTCATGCGCGTGGCCGCCAGCGCGTGCCAGTCGGGCTCGTCGGCGCCCGCGCCGTGGCCCGTGACGAAGATCACGCCCTGCGCGGCGCCGCGCTGCGTGACCGGGATGCCGAGCGCGGCCGGCGCGGCAATGCCTGCGGTGATGCCGTTCACGATCTCGACCGCAAAACCCGCCGCGCCCAGCGCGGCCAGTTCCTCGCCGCCGCGGCCGAACACGAACGGATCGCCGCCCTTGAGCCGCGCGACGCTGCGGCCCGCCCGCAAGTGCGCGAGCATCGCGGCGACGATCGCTTCCTGCGGCGTCGACGCATGGCCGCCGCGCTTGCCGACGTGCTCGACCTGCGCGTCGGCGCGTGCATGGCGCAGCACGTCGGGATTCACGAGATCGTCGACGAGCAGCACGTCGGCCGCGCCGATCGCACGCACGGCCTTGAGCGTCAGCAGGTCGGCGTCGCCGGGGCCGGCGCCGATGAGCCACGCGCGGCTCATCGCACGCGGCACGGCACGCACCGTGTCGAAACAGTGGAAAGGAACAGGCGGGCGGCACATCGGCGGCCGGCGGGCAGGCAGTGCATGACGGATCGGACGAAGCCCGCGCGGACGCGGGCGGAATGCGCACCCCATCCGTCCCCCGCGGATCGGGCGTTCGGCGAGCATCGGGCTCGCCCCTTGCGTCGGCCGGTATCCGGGCTGGCCGCTTGCCAGGCCGCAGCCTTCCCGCCCGGTGAAGGGCAGTGGCATCGCGGGCGGCCTGGGCGCGTGCGCGGGGAGCGCGGCGCGCGGGCGGCGTACCGTTGCGGGGACAGCACAGGCCGGGCGGTCGTCCGCCTCCTGTTTCCCGTTTAACTGCATGCGCGGAATGCGCATGCGAGCACCGAACGCGGCGCATACGATAGCACAGCGGTTCGCCCGCGCGAACCGGCCACGGCCGGCCTCCGGCACGGTGCGCCGGCGGTGCGCAACGCAGTCCGGCGCCCCGTGCCGCCTTGACGCTCCCGGCCCCGCCGCCTACACTCGCACGCGTTTTGGTGCTCGCGCGTGCCGCTCCGGCGCGCGCAGTTAAACGGGAAACAGGGAGCCTGCCTGCACCGCAGTCGAGCCAACCTGTGCTGCCCCCGCAACGGTAAGCGAACGTGTCGCGCGCGAGCGCGATGCAGCGCCGCTTCGCCGCCTGCCGCGTGCAGGCGGACGACCGCCACTGGATGCCGCGCGCATCCGGGAAGGCGAAGCGGCGTGTTCGCCAGCCCGGATACCGGCCTAAACGTTGGGGTTCAGCGCCGCGGGGAGGCGGCGCATCGTCCACGGCCGCAGCAGGCCCGACGCCCGGGGTGTTCCGCTTCCTCCGCCGATCTGCCCCCCGCGCGAACGCGCCGGGCCGGGACGGCGAACGGCAGGCGGCGCGGGCAGGGCCGGCGGCAGCCGTGTTGGCATTCACGATGTCGACCGTTCGCAAGGAAGCACCATGTCCGATTCGTTGTTCCGCCCGTCGCGCGGTTGTTCGCGCGGATCGCGCGGCGGTCTGCCTGCGCGTCGCCCGATGAATGGCCTCGCCGCCGCCAACGCGACGATCCCGTCCTGATTCCCTCTTCGACACCGGACCTACCATGACCCTACGCAAGCTTCCCGTCACGATCGTCACGGGCTTTCTCGGCAGCGGCAAGACGACGCTGATGCGCCACATCCTGCAGCACGCCGCGGGCCGCCGCATCGCGGTGATCGTCAACGAATTCGGCGAGCTCGGCATCGACGGCGAGATCCTCAAGGGCTGCGGCATCGGCTGCGAGGACGCCGACGGCGCGCAGGGCGAAGCGTCGGGCCAGCTGTACGAACTCGCGAACGGCTGCCTGTGCTGCACCGTGCAGGAAGAGTTCTACCCGGTGATGGAGGCGCTCGTCGAACGGCGCGCGGACATCGACCACGTGCTGATCGAGACATCGGGCCTCGCGCTGCCGAAGCCGCTCGTGCAGGCGTTCAACTGGCCGACGATCCGCAACAGCTTCACGGTCGACGCGGTCGTGACCGTGGTCGACGCGCCGGCGGCCGCGAGCGGCCAGTTCGCGGAAAACCCGCAGGCCGTCGACGCGCAGCGCCGCGCCGATCCGAACCTCGACCACGAATCGCCGCTGCACGAACTGTTCGCCGATCAGCTGTCGTCGGCCGATCTGGTGATCGTGAACAAGGCCGATCTGGTCGGCGACGCGGAATTCGCCCGGATCGAAACCGCGATCCGCGACGAGATCCCGCCGCAGGTGAAGATCGTGCGCGCGACGCGCGGCGAGCTCGATCTCGCGATGCTGCTCGGCCTCGAATCGGCATCGGAAAAAACGATCCACCTGCGTCACGATCATCACGGCTCGGCCGACGACGGCGATCACGATCACCATCACGACGATTTCGACTCGGTGGTCGTGTCCGGCGACGCCGGCACGCGCGAGGCGACGATCGCCGCGCTGCAGCGCGTGGTCGAAGCGCACACGATCTACCGCGCGAAAGGTTTCGCCGCGCTGCCCGGCGCGCCGATGCGGCTCGTGATCCAGGGCGTCGGCCGCCGCTTCGACAGCTATTTCGACCGACGCTGGCGGGACGGCGAAACGCGCGCGAGCCGCTTCGTGCTGATCGGCGAGGATCTCGACGCGGCCGCGCTGCAACGCGCGTTCGACGCCGCGTGCGCGGCCGAGCCGCAACAGGCGTAACGCACGATGCATCTGCTGCGCACCACGCCGGGCGGCTTCGTCGACGATACGCAGGGCGTCGTCCGGATCGACCAGCAGCCGGCCGACATCGTGATCCTGAGTTCGGCCGACACGACGCTGTCGCTGCTCGCGAGCGTCGTGCCGCGGTTGCCGGCCGGGTTCCCGAGCGTGCGGCTCGCGAACGTCACGTTCCTGCGGCAGCCGGCGTCCGTCGATTTCTACGTCGACGACGTGCTGCGTCATGCGAAGACGGTCGTGATCGATCATCTCGGCGGCGAAGCGTACTGGCCGTACGGGATCGAGCAGGCCGTGTCGCTCGCGTCGAAGCGCGGGCAGCAGCTCGCGATGTTCTCGGGCGACCTGCAGGAAGATCCGAACCTCGTCGCGAAGAGCACCGTCACGCCGGCGCTGTGCCGGCTGTGGTGGCGCTATCTGCGCGAGGGCGGCGTGCACAATGCCGACGCGCTGCTGCGCAGCATCGCGTTCCATACGCTCGGTTTCGGCGCCGAACCCGAGCCGCCGCGCCCGCTGCCGGCCGCCGCGCTGTATCACCCGGCGCGCGACCGCGCGAGCGTCGACGACTGGCGGCCGCGCTGGACGCCCGGCGCGCCCGTCGTCGCGATCCTGTTCTATCGCGCGCACTGGCAGGCCGCGAACACGGCCGTGTTCGACGCGCTGGCCGACGCACTGATCGCCGAGGGGCTGAATCCGTTGCCGATCGCGGTGACGTCGCTGAAGGATGCAGTGAGCCGCGAAGTCATCACGCAACTTTGCGACACGCACGGCGTCGCGCTCGTATTGAACACGACCGCGTTCGCGGCCGGCGCGATCGACAGCCCCGAACACGACGTGCTCGCCGGCGACGCACCGGTGCTGCAGGTGATCCTGTCCGGCGGCAACCGCGACGCATGGGTGGCCGACAACCAGGGCCTGCATGCGCGCGACATCGCGATGCATATCGCGCTGCCCGAAGTCGACGGGCGCATCGTCACGCGTGCGGTGAGCTTCAAGGGGCTCGCGTATCGCTGCCCGCATACCGAGGTCGACGTCGTGCGCTATCAGCCGGACGCCGAGCGGATCGCGTTCGTCGCGGCGCTCGCGCGCGGCTGGTGCCGGCTGCGCACGCTCGACAACGCCGACAAGCGCATTGCGCTGATTCTCGCGAACTATCCGCAAAGCGAAGGGCGGATCGGCAACGGCGTGGGGCTCGACACGCCGGCATCCGCGCTGCGCGTGCTCGCGGCGCTGCGCGACGCGGGCTACACGCTGGCCGACCTGCCGCCCGATGGAGACGCGCTGATCGCGCGCCTCACCGAAGGCGTGACCAACGACGCGGCCGTGCATGCATTGCGACCCGCGTTCCAGAGCTTCCCGCTGGCCGACTACATCGCGCGCTTCGCGCGGCTGCCGGCCGCCGTGCGCGACGCGCTGAACCAGCGCTGGGGGCCGCCCGAAGCCGACCCGACGCTGCGCCATGGACGTTTCACGATCGCCGGCTGGCGCGCCGGCAACGTGTTCGTCGGCATCCAGCCGTCGCGTTCGCGCGGCGAGAACGACTACGCGAGCTATCACGATGCGGATCTCGTGCCGCCGCACGCGTATCTCGCGTTCTATTTCTGGCTGCGCGATGCGTATCGCATCGACGCGGTCATCCACCTCGGCAAGCACGGCAACCTCGAATGGCTGCCGGGCAAGAGCGTCGCGCTGTCCGACGCGTGCTGGCCCGACCTGACGCTCGGGCCGTTGCCGCATCTCTATCCGTTCATCGTCAACGATCCGGGCGAGGGCAGCCAGGCGAAGCGCCGCGCGCAGGCCGTGATTATCGATCACTTGATGCCGCCGCTCACGCGCGCGGAAAACTACGGGCCGCTGCAGGATCTCGAGCGGCAGGTCGACGAATACTACGAAGCGCTGATGGTCGACGCGCGGCGCGCGAAGCTGCTGCGCAAGACGATCCTCGCGACGATCGCCGAGCATCGCCTGCACGACGAGCTGAGCGTGTCGCCGCCGCGCGATGCGGGCGACGAGGATGCGCTGCTCACGCGCGTCGACGCGTGGCTGTGCGAACTGAAGGAAGCGCAGATTCGCGACGGGCTGCACGTGTTCGGCGCATCGCCGGCCGCTCGCCAGCGCCGCGACACGCTGCTCGCGCTCGCGCGTTTTCCGGTCGGCGATGGCAAGGGCGCGCGGGCGGGGCTGATCGGCGCGCTGGCGCGCGATCTCGCGCTCGGCGACGACTTCGATCCGCTGTCGGCGGACTGGGCCGCGCCGTGGGTCGGCCCGCGCCCGGCGATCCTGCAGGCGCTCGACGCATCGCCGTGGCGCCACGCGGGCGATACGCGCGAGCGCCTCGAATGGCTCGCGCAACAATGGCTGGACGAGCTGTGCGCGGCCGACGGCGGAAACACGGGTGCCGACGCGACGCCGCCCGGCGAATGGCCCCACACGCTCGCGGTGCTCGGGCGCGTTCGCGCGACGCTGCTGCCCGCGCTCGACGCGTGCGGCGGCGAGGAAATGCGCCAGCTGCTGCGCGGGCTCGACGGCCGTTTCGTGCCGCCGGGGCCGAGCGGTTCGCCGTCGCGCGGCCGCCCCGACGTGCTGCCCACCGGCCGCAACTTCTACTCGGTCGACACGCGCGCGGTGCCGACGCAGGCCGCGTGGTCGCTCGGCCTGAAATCCGCGCAGCAACTGATCGAGCGCCATCTGCAGGATCACGGCGACTATCCGCGCGCGATCGGCCTGTCGGTATGGGGCACGGCGACGATGCGCACGGGCGGCGACGACATCGCGCAGGCATTCGCGCTGCTCGGCGTCCGGCCGAAATGGGCGCACGGCAGCCATCGCGTGACCGACTTCGAGATCCTGCCGATCGAGATCTTCGACCGGCCGCGCATCGACGTGACGCTGCGCGTGTCCGGCTTCTTCCGCGACGCGTTCCCGAACCTGATGCACCTGTTCGACGCGGCCGTGCAGGCCGTCGCCGCGCTCGACGAGCCCGAGGAACTGAACCCGATCCGCGCGCGCGTCGAGCGCGAGCGCGCGAAATGGATCGCGCAAGGGGTGACGCCCGACGAAGCGCGGCGCCGCGCCGGCTGGCGCGTGTTCGGCGCACGGCCGGGCAGCTACGGCGCGGGCCTGCAGGACCTGATCGACCAGCGCCGCTGGCAGACCGACGCCGATCTCGCCGATGCGTATCGCCAGTGGGGCGGCCACGCGTATGCGCAGAACAGTGCCGGCGACGCGGCGGCCGACGTCTTCGGCGAGCGGCTCGCGACGATCGACGTCGTCGTGCAGAACCAGGACAGCCGCGAGCACGACATCCTCGATTCGAACGACTACTACCAGTTCCAGGGCGGGATGACGGCGGCCGTGCGGCACTTGTCCGGGCAGCAGCCGAGCATCTACCACGGCGACCATGCGAACCCGGTCGCGCCGACGATGCGCACGCTGCGCGAGGAAATCGCGCGCGTGATCCGCTCGCGCGTCGTCAACCCAAAATGGCTCGACGGCGTGAAGCGTCACGGCTACAAGGGCGCGGCCGAGATGGCCGCGACCGTCGACTACCTGTACGGTTATGACGCGACCGCGCGCGTGCTGTCCGACCACCAGTACGCGCTCGTCGCCGACGCGTACCTGTTCGACGACGCCACCCGTGCATTTCTCGAACGGCACAACCCGAAGGCGCTGCACGGCATCTGCGAACGCTTCGTCGAGGCGATGCAGCGCGGCCTGTGGCAGCAGCCGGGCGACTATCGCGAGCGGATCGAAGCGGTCTGGCTCGCGAGCGAACAACTTCAGGAAGGGGGGCGGCGATGACCGATCCGACGACGCACCGCGCCCGCGCGGTCTTTCCGTTTGCGGCGCTCGTCGCGCAGGACGCGCTGCAGCAGGCGCTGCTGCTCGCCGCGATCGACCCGTCGCTCGGCGGCGTGCTCGTGAGCGGCCCGCGCGGCACCGCGAAATCGACCGCCGCACGCGGCCTCGCGGAACTGCTGCCGGAAGGGCAGTTCGTCACGCTGCCGCTGTCGGCGAGCGACGAGCAGGTGACGGGCACGCTCGATCTCGCGCATGCGCTGGCCGGAAACGGCGTGCGCTTCCGGCCGGGCCTGCTCGCACGCGCGCACCTCGGCGTGCTGTATGTCGACGAAGTGAACCTGCTCGCCGACGGGCTCGTCGATACGTTGCTGGACGTCGCCGCGAGCGGCGTGAACATCGTGGAGCGCGACGGCGTGTCGCACGCGCACGACGCGCGCTTCGTGCTGGTCGGCACGATGAATCCGGAGGAGGGGGAACTGCGCCCGCAACTGCTCGACCGCTTCGGGTTGATGGTCGAACTGGAGAACTGTTTCGACGCCGCGCAGCGCGAACGGATCGTGAAGGCGCGACTCGCGTTCGATCTCGACCCGGACGCATTTCGTGCACGTCATGCGCCCGTCCAGCGTGAACTCGGCGACCGAATCCATGCGGCGCGCGCGCGGCTGGCGACGCTCGATTTCGACGATGCAGTCCATGCGCGCGTCAGCGCGCTGTGCATCGACGCGGCCGTCGACGGGTTGCGCGCCGACCTCGTGATGCTGCGCGCCGCGCGCGCGCTGGCTGCGCTGGAGCAGGCCGACGCGGTGACGGTGTCGCATGTCGAGCGTGTGGCGCAAGCGGTGCTGCGGCACCGGCGCCATGCGGATACGCCGCCGTCGCACGGGTCGTCGCAACACGGCGGCGAACACGACGAACGTTCCCCGCCGGATGCGCGCCAGCGGGACGACAACCGGCAGGACGAGACGCGAGGCGAGGCATCCGCCGCGCAGAGCGACTGGGGTTATCTGCCGCCCGAGCCGGCCGGCCTGCGCGAAGTGAAAGGCGTGGTGCCGCTGCCGCTAAAAAACGCTGAGCCATCGAGCCCGCGCCGCCGCGAACGCCGTTCGCGGTCCTCGATGGCAGTCAGGCGCAGCCGCGCACGTACCGGGCACGGCCCGCGCGGGCACGACCGTTGCGTGGCCGGCGACGCTCGCCGCGAAACGCGGCGGCCCGCTGCTTCACGAACATGTGCGGTTCCGGAAACGCGCAGGGACGCCGCATGCACTGCATTGCTTCGTGCTCGACTGTTCGGCGTCGATGCTGTCGAACGACCGGCTCGCGCTCGCGAAGGGCCTGATCGTCGCGTATTTCGATCGGGCCGCGCGCGATCGGGTCGAAACCGCGCTGATCTGCTTCGGCGGTCAAGGCGCCGCCCGGCGTTTCGGCCCGGCCGTCCCGCGCTGGTGGAACGCACGCTGGCTCGAACCGGTCGACGGCGGCGGCGGCACGCCGCTCGCGGACGGCATCGCCGCGGCCGCGCAGTTGCTCGCGCGAGACGCACGGCGCGAGCCCGGCAAGCAGCGCTGGCTGTGGGTGCTGTCCGACGGACGCACGCGCGAAACGCCGCCGAAACCCGCGTCGGCCGACCACGTCGTGTTCGTCGACTTCGACGATGCGGCCGTGCGGATCGGGCAGGGCGCGCGGCTCGCCGCCGCCTGGGGCGCGCAGTGGCTGACGGCCGACGCGCTTCGCACGGATCTCGCGCGCCGAGGGCCGGCCGGCGGTGCGCTATGATCGCCGCTTCTGCTCATGCTTACCGGAAAACCCCGCCATGCAAGTACTGGTCGATGCCGACGCGTGTCCCGCCGTCATCAAGGACATGCTGTTTCGCGCCGCGCGTCGTGCCGAAATCAGCGTGACGCTGGTCGCGAACCAGTTCCTGCGCACACCGCCGTCGCCGTTCATCAAGGCCGTCCAGGTGCCGGCCGGCTTCGACGTGGCCGATGCGCGCATCGTCGAGCTGGCGGAAGCCGGCGACCTCGTGATCACGGCCGACATCCCGCTGGCCGCGGCCGTCCTCGACAAGGGCGCGCATGCGCTCGACCCGCGCGGCAACTGGTTCAGCCGCGAGAACATCGAGGAGCGCCTGTCGACGCGCGCGATGATGGACCAGTTGCGCAGCGCGGGCATCGACACGGGCGGGCCGGCGCCGTTCAGCGCGCGCGACGGCAAGGCGTTTGCGTCGCAGCTCGACCGGTTCCTGGCGCGGCAGGGCAAGCCGTAAGGCTGCATGTCGACAGGCACGCGTTGCCGCGTATGCGCAGATGGAACCGAAGCGCGCACACGTGGTGTATGAATCGTCCGCCGATGCGCAGCGGTGCGCGCGCATCGCGCCTGTCCAGGATGCAGGGTTGCGCCGACGCTGCTATCGTGACGCAAACCACAATACAGGAGCGCACGCGTGTCACCGACCCAACTTCTCGTTCCGACCTTCACCCAGATGCTGCGCGCGCAGTCCGCATGGCTCGACAAGGCCGTCGCGCACCGGCAGGCCGCGGGGATCGAACCCGACGCGGTGACGACGTTGAAGCTCGCGCCCGACATGTACCCGCTCGCCGCCCAGGTGCGCTTCTCGTGTTTCCAGGCGATGGAACCCGTCTACCGGCTGCGCGGCGAAGCGTTGCCGGCTGCGTTGCTGTCGTTGCGTGAAGCGGGATGGAACGCGGATGCGCAGCCGGGTTCGCCGGGCGACGCGCAGTCGATCATCGCCGGCACGCTCGCATTTCTCGGCGAACTCGCGCCAGATGCGCTCGATGGGGGCGCCGCGCGGCCGATCGCGCTCGAACTGCCGAACGGGATCGCGTTCGACATGACGGGCGAACAATACGCGCGCGACTGGGCGCTGCCGCAGTTCTACTTCCACGCGATCGCCGCGTACGCGATCCTGCGTCATCACGGTGTCGATCTCGGCAAGGCCGACTACGTGCCGCACATGCTCGCATACGTGCGGCCGGACACCATTCCGCAAGGGTAAGCGGGCCGCCCGCGGCGAAGCGCGAAGCGACATGACACGGGCACTGTTCATCTGCAGCCGCAACCGGCTGCGCAGCCCGACGGCCGAAACGATGTTCGCCGCATGGCCGGGCATCGAAACCGACTCCGCGGGCCTCGCGCCCGATGCCGACACCCGCCTGTCCGCCGAGCAGCTCGACTGGGCCGACATCGTGTTCGTGATGGAGCGCGCGCACAAGGCAAGGCTGTCCACGCTGTTCGGTGCGCATCTGAAGGGCAAGCAGATCGTCTGCCTCGAGATTCCCGACCGCTACGCTTTCATGCAGCCCGAACTCGTCGCGCTGCTCGAGCGCAAGGCCGGGCCGTTCCTGCGCGCGTGACCGGCGTGCGCAGCACGGCCCTCAACGAAGCGGGCCGTTGACGATCGCCGAAAAACAGTCGAGACGCAGCAGCTCGATGATCTTGCGCGTCGGCACGCTTGCATGGAGCGTGTCGAGCCGGTCGGCGGCGAACCACTTGCAGCGGGCGATCTCGTTGCTCGCGCGCGGCGTCAGGTGCGCCGGCACCTCGGCCACGAACACGTGATGGAGCTTCGTCAGCCCGCCGAACTGCACCGCGTAGTCGAGCGCGAGCCCTTCCAGCCGCGTTTCCTCGGCAAGCTCCCGCCGCGCGGCTTCGAGCGGCGTCTCGCCGCGCCGGATCGTGCCGCCCGGCAGCGACCAGCGCGATGCCGTGCGGGCGACCAGCAGCACGCTGCCGCGCTGACGGCACACGATGGTGGCGCGTTCCTTGGTGACGGCGAGGGTATCCGGCCGGGTGCTCATGTTCGGCAAAGCAGGTACTGAATCGTGGGGAAGTGCGCGGCGGCGGCGGGTTGTCCGGCAACGGGGCGCGACGGCGTACAAGCTGCCGCGTGGACGTTACCCCCCGTTCGTGACAGTTCCGTGCATGGCGCCGGGCGCCGCGTTACGCGTGCGTATAGATGCCGTTGCGCGTCGGCTTCGCGTGGCGCGAGTGGCGACGTTTGTGAACGGCGCGCCGGTGATGCGGCGACGGCGCGTGCCGGGCCGTGGGCGCGGCGGCCTGCGGTGCCGCGGCGGGCATGCGCGTCTGTCCTTCGCCGAAATGGAAAGTTTGGGTTTGCGCGCGCGCGGCGCCGAGCGTCGACGCCAGCATGAAGGCCGCCAGCCATATCCGTTTCATGAATGCTTCGCCTGACTATTTTCGGGATGAACGTTTCCGCCAGCTTAACGAAGGGCGGGCCGGCCTCGCAACCGGCCCGCATTCGGTGTCGTCCCCACTTGCGCTCGACCACGTTATCCGCGCGGCACGCCGGGTGTATCCGGGCTTGACAATGAAATTCCTGAGTGTGAATATAAATTCACGCACAAGAATTATTTGTCGAGTCCGACGGGCGCGCCGCAGGCATTGGCCCGCCGGTGCCGACAGTCCGATCAACCGGAACCAGGAGCGGGACGCATGGCGGAACACGAGCAGCAGGGCGCGCTGGCGGGATTGCGCATCATCGACCTGTCGCGGGTGCTGGGCGGCCCGTACGCGACGCAGATCCTCGCCGACCATGGCGCGGAGGTGATCAAGGTCGAGCCGCCGTCTGGCGACGAGACACGTACTTGGGGGCCGCCGTTCGACGGCGACACCGCATCGTATTTCCTCGGCGTGAACCGCAACAAGCTCGGCGTTGCGCTCGACCTGACGCAGCCGGCCGACCGCGAGCGGCTGCTGGGCCTGCTCGAACACGCGGACGCCATCGTCGAGAACTTCAAGATCGGCACGATGGAGCGCTGGGGGCTCGGCTTCGACGCGCTGCATGCGCGGTTTCCGCGCCTCGTCCATTGCCGCGTGTCGGGGTTCGGCGCGGACGGGCCGCTGGGCGGGCTGCCCGGCTACGACGCGGCCGTCCAGGCGCTCGCGGGGCTGATGAGCGTCAATGGCGAGGCGGGCGGCGCACCGCTGCGCGTCGGCGTGCCGATCGTCGATCTCGTCACGGGTCTGAACGCGGCGCTCGGCGTGCTGATGGCGCTGCGCGAGCGCGATGCGAGCGGCCGCGGCCAGTTCGTCGAATCGACGCTGTTCGACTGCGCGCTGTCGATCCTGCATCCGCATACGCCGAACTTCTTTCATTCGGGCAACGCACCCGTACGTACCGGCAACGCGCATCCGAACATCACGCCGTACGACAGCTTTCCGACGGCGAGCGTCGACATTTTCCTGGCGGTCGGCAACAACGGGCAGTTCGCCGCGTTGTGCGACGTGCTCGGCACGCGCGGCTGGCTCGACGATCCGCGTTTCGCGGACAACCGCGCGCGCAGCGCGCACCGCGCCGCACTGCGTGCGCTGCTCGAAACGGCGCTGGCCGGACATGACGGCGCGGCGCTCGCCGAGCAGCTGATGCGCCGCGGCGTGCCGTGCGCGCCGGTGCTCGGACTCGATGCGGCGCTCGATCATCCGCATGTCGCGCATCGGGAGATGAAGGTGACGCTGGGCCGGCATCGCGGCATCGCCTCGCCGATCAAGCTCGGCCGTACGCCGGCGACGTACCGTCGACCGCCGCCCGCGCTGAACGAGCACGCGGCGCAGGTGTTTGCGGACCGCGACGGCCACCACGACGACCGCAGGGACTGACCGGCATCGCGGCCGCCGGCCGCGCGGGCCGGCACACCCTCATTCGGACATCACGCCGGCTTGCGCACGGAAGACGCCGTACCGGCTGAAGAGGAGACGCATCATGCTTGCATGGATCGGCGCGATCGCCATCGTCGCGCTGTTCGGCCTGATCATCACGAAGCGGCTGTCGCCGCTTGTCGCGCTGATCGTCGTGCCGGTGGCCGCGTCGCTCGCGGCCGGCTTCGGATTGACGACCGGCAAGTTCGTCGTGCACGGCGTACAGAACATCGGCCCGATCGCCGGGATGTTCGTTTTTGCGATTCTATTTTTCGGAATCCTCACCGATGCGGGGATGCTCGACCCGATCATCGCCGGCGTACTGCGCTTGATCGGCTGCCATCCGCCGCGCATCGTGATGGGCTCGGCGCTGCTCGCGCTGCTGATCCACCTCGACGGCTCGGGCGCCGTCACGTTTCTCGTCACGCTGCCGGCGATGATGCCGCTCTACACGCGCCTCGGGATGGACCGGCGGATTCTCGCGTGCGTCGCGTCGATGGCGGCCGGCGTCAATTTCCTGCCGTGGGTCGGGCCGATGCTGCGCGCCTCGGCGGCGCTGCACATCCCCGGCTCGGCGATCTTCACGCCAATGATTCCGGTGCAGATCGTCGGGCTCGCGTTCGTGTTCGGCACCGCTTACGTGCTCGGCGTGCGCGAGGCGAAACGGCTCGGGCTCGACCGCGCCGGCGCCGCGTCGCTGGCGATCGCGCCGCGCGAGCTGACCGACGCCGAACGCGCGTTGCGCCGGCCGGGCCGCTTCGGGATCAACGTCGTACTGACGCTCGTCGTGCTCGTCACGCTGGTGTCGGGCATCGTCGACCCGATGGTGTTGTTCATGCTCGGCACGGTCGCCGCGCTCGTGATCAACTACCCGGACGTGCAGGCGCAGCGCGAGCGGATCGACGCGCACGCGAAGGCCGCGCTGATGATGGCGAGCGTGCTGCTCGCGGCCGGCGCATTCACCGGCATCATGTCCGGCACCGGCATGCTGAAGGCGATGGCCGAGGTCGTCGTCGCGCACGTGCCGGTCGAGCATGCGCGCCACATGCCGTTCGTACTCGGGCTGCTGTCGATGCCGCTCAGCCTGTTGTTCGATCCCGATTCGTTCTACTTCGGCGTGCTGCCGGTGCTCGCGGAGAGCGGCAAGCTGCTCGGCGTGCCGCCGATCCAGATGGCGCAGGCCGCGCTGCTCGGCCAGATGACGACCGGCTTTCCGGTGAGCCCGCTGACGCCCGCGACGTTCCTGATCGTCGGCCTGACCGGCGTCGAGCTCGCCGAGCACCAGAAATTCACGATTCCGTTCCTGTTCGCCGCCACCGTGCTGATGGTGTTCGCCGCAGTCGCGACGGGCGTGTTTCCGCTATGAACGGCCGGGCCGTTCACGTTTCCCGGGAGAGCAGTCCATGCAGTTCGACCTGACCGACGACCAGCGCGCGATCGAAAGCGCGATCGAGAAAATCTGCGAGCGCTTCGGCGACGACTACTGGCTCGAACGCGATCGCGCGGGCGGCTTTCCGGCCGACTTTCACGCGGCGCTCGCCGAAGCCGGCTGGCTCGGCATCGCGATGGACCCGGCCCACGGCGGCGCCGGTCTCGGGATGACCGAGGCCGCGCTGATGATGCGCACGATCAGCGCATCGGGCGCCGGCCTGTCCGGCGCGTCGGCCGTGCACATGAACATCTTCGGGCTGAATCCCGTGCAGGTGTTCGGCAACGACGCGCAGAAGGCGCGCTTCCTGCCGCCACTGATCGCCGGGCGCGACAAGGCGTGCTTCGCGGTGACGGAGCCCGACGCGGGCCTCGACACCACGCACCTGAGCACGCAGGCGCGCCGCGACGGCGACCACTACGTGCTCAGCGGGCGCAAGATCTGGATCTCGACCGCGCAGGTCGCGAACAAGATGCTGATCATCGCGCGCACGACGCCGCTCGACCAGGTCGCGAAGCCGACCGACGGGCTGAGCCTGTTCTACACCGACCTCGACCGTTCGCATGTCGAGGTACGCGAGATCGAGAAGATGGGCCGCAAGGCCGTCGATTCGAACATGCTGTTCATCGACAACCTGCGCGTGTCGCGCGACGACCTGATCGGCAACGAAGGCGACGGCTTCCGCTACCTGCTGCACGGGCTGAATCCCGAACGGATCCTGATCGCGGCGGAGGCGATCGGGCTCGGGCAGGCCGCGCTGCGCCGCGCGACGCAGTATGCGTGCGAGCGCGTCGTGTTCGGTCGGCCGATCGGGCAGAACCAGTCGATCCAGCATCCGCTCGCGCAGGCGTGGATGCAGCTCGAGGCCGCGTGGCTGATGGTGATGAAGGCCGCGGCGCGCTACGACGCGGGGCAGTCGTGCGGCGCGGAGGCGAACGCGGCGAAATACCTCGGCGCGGAAGCGGCGTTCCAGGCGTGCCAGACGGCGGTCGCGACGCTCGGCGGGATGGGTTACGCGAAGGAATACCATGTCGAGCGCTACCTGCGCGAGTGTATGATTCCGAGGCTCGCGCCCGTGAGTCCGCAACTGATCCTGTGTTACATCGCGGAGAAGGTGCTCGGGCTGCCGAAGTCGTACTGACGCGCGGCGGCTCGCCCGGCGCGCGGTTTCCCGTTTCGATTCAAGCGCTCGTCATGGACGTCAAACTCGTTGCCCGCACGCTCGACCTGTTCGAGCTGTTCGCCGCCGAACGGCGGCCACTGCCGCTCGCCGAACTCGCGCGCCTGCTCGATGTGCCGCCGTCGAGCTGCCTCGCGCTGGCGCGCACGCTCGTGAGCCGCGGCTATCTGTACGAAGTGCGCAAGCGCGGCGGCTACTACCCGACGCGGCGCCTGCAGACGATCGCCGCCGCGATCGACGCGACCGATCCCGTCGTCGACATCGTGCACCCGCACCTCGTCGCGCTGCGCGACGCGAGCCGCGAGACAGCCGTGCTCGGCAAGATCCAGGGCGTGTCGGTCACGTATCTCGACGTCGTCGAGTCGGAGCAGGCGATCCGCTATACGCGCCAGCCGGGCGAGCTGCGCCCGCTGCATGCGAACTCGATCGGCAAGGCGATCTTCGCGGAACTCGCCGGCGACGCGCAGCAGGCGCTCGGCATGCAACTGCCGTTCGAACGTTTTACCGACGCGACGGTGGCCGACCTGCCGGCGCTCGTCGCGCAGACCGCGCGGTTTCGCGAACTCGGCTGGGCTGAGAACTTCGGCGAGAGCGCGCCCGAGCTGTCGGCGATCGCGGTCGCGCTGACGCTCGACGGCGACTGGTACGGGCTGTCGGTCGTCGGGCCGACCGAACGGATCCGCCAGCAGCGCGACGCGCACGCGGCGCTGCTCGTCGACGCGAAGGCGCGGCTGCTGGCCGAGCACGCGCGCGGGTAGGGCCGCCCGCCGGCGCACGATCCTGCTGCGCCGGAAACGGCCCGCCGCGCGTCGCGGCATCACGACTTCATCACGACTTCACCCACACGCCGCCCGCACTCGGGTTGTCGCCCTGTGTCCACCATTTCGCGCAGTACTTCGCGCCCTGGTACATCACGCAGGTGCCGCCCGGGTAGGCGGTCGTCGCCGACCACACCGGCGAGCCGCCGCCGACCGGCTTCCATACGGCCGCCTGGCCGGGCACGTCGCCCTGGGTCCACCACTGCGCCTGGTACGTCGTGCCCTGGTAGGTGACCGTCGCGCCGGCCGTATAGACCTGGCCGGCCGCCCAGGGCGCGCCGGGCTGCGGCGTGCCGCCGTCCGAGCCGCCGCCGTAGTTCGGATCCTGCGTGACGCCCGCGCCCCACTTGCCGTCGATCTGCCTGAAGATCGTCGCGAACGCGTACGGCTGCTGCGCGACGCCCGAGCAGGTCGGCGACGCGTACGTGCCGCCGGACGGGCACGCCTGATCGCGGCCGACCGACCAGTTGCCGAAGAAACCGTAGCCGTTGCCGATCGCCGCGTTCACCACGCTTTGCGCATTCGCGAGCGTGAAGGTTTCACCCTGCACGTCGTTCACGCCGATCATCGGCGTGACGCCGACCATCTGCCAGAGCTGCGCATGGGTTTTTGGTTGGCCGGCCGACTTGAACGCCGTGTCGAGCTGCGCGTACAGCGCCTGCGCGGCGCTGATCGCGGCGGCGCCCATGTCGATGTTCGCGGGGCCGTAATCCATCGCCATCACGTTGACCGCATCAAACGCGGCCCGATTCGCGAGCGCCGCGTTGACGACGTTCAGGCCGTCCTGCGTGAGTCCGGTCGGCATCGTCGGCAGCGTCAGCGTGACGTGCAGCGGTTTGCCCTTCGCCGCGTAGTCGGACTGCAGTTGCGCGACGGCCTGGAAGTTGCGCGCGGCCGCGGCCGTGTCCTGCTGCGACGCGCCTTCGATGTCGAAATCGATATGCGTGAGGCCGTACGTGTCGATCACGGTCTGGTAGGCCGCCTTCAGCGCGGGGACCGTCGAGCACGCCTGCATCAGCGGCGTGCCGTTCGCACCGCCGAACGAGACGGCGACTTCGCCGCCTTTCGCGCGGTAGCTCGCGATCGACGTCGACAGCGCGGTCAGGAGGCCGCCGCTCGCGCCGTTGCCGATCGGCTGCACGCCGCCCCACGACGGCACGCAGCCGTTGCCCGCGACCACGAACGCGAGCGTGAATTGCTGGATGCCTTGCCGGACGCCGATCTGATCGACGAGCGGCGTCGGATAGAGCGTCACGTCGACGAAGGGCGCATAGACGCCGGCACCCTGGGACACGCTCGCCACGGCAAGCAGACAACCCGCGGCAAGTGCACGCGGGATGAAACGCGGCAACAGATTGTTGTTCATTGTGTTCTCCAAGTGGAAGAGGGATACGCTGGCCTGCGTATCGCTGCCGGCCGGGCGACCGGGCATGCCCGGCCGGCAGCGTGCTCATCTTGGAGGATTCGCGTCGAATAGTGAATGGTTAGGTGTTCTTTTTGTTATTTGATTCCCGATACGTAACGATCTTGCCGATTCGACACGGTCGTGCAACGCGGGGCGGGCGATTTTCCCGATCGGTGCCCGCGGCGCGATACGTGCCGCTTACGTCGATGCCGGCTGCGCCAGCGAACGAGCCAGCGCAACGAAGCGCTCGACGCACGCCGACGAAAACGGCGCGTTCCACGACACGATCTGCTCGACCGCGCGCGCGCCGGCGAGCGGCACGTAGACGACACCGGCGCGTTGCAGCGTTGCCGTGAAGGCCGGCACGATCGCGATCCCCCGTTCGGCGGCGACCAGCGACACGAGCGTCGTGATTTGCGCGGCGGTCGCGCCGATCCGCGGCGAGAATCCGGCACGCGCGCACAGGTCGTCCAGCGCGGCGGTCAACGCCGAACCGTAACCGGGCGGAAAGGTGACAAAGGTGGCGTCGGCCAGTTCCGCAACGTCGAGGCGCGCACGGCCCGCGAGCGGATGGCCGGCCGGCACGGCCGCGACGAGCGGCTCGCGCGACACGACGATCGACGCGACCGGCACGCCGGGCGCGCCGTCCCACGCCCAGCCGAAGCCGACGTCCATCGCGCCGTCGGCGATCTGCCGGCGCTGGCTGGCGGTCGCCGCTTCACGGAACGCGAGTTCGACGTCGGGCATCGTGCGGCTCGCGGCGCGGATCACGTCAGGGAACGTGTCCGACATCGGAATCGCGCTCGCGTAGCCGATCACGATGCGCCCGGCGATGCCCTGCGCGATCTTGCGCGCGCTCGCCTCGGCTTCGGCGGCCGCGCTGACGACGTGGCGTGCATGCTCGAGGAACAGTTCGCCTTGCGGCGTGAGCCGCACCGCGCGCGTCGAACGCTCGAACAGCCGCACGCCGAGCTCGCTTTCCAGCGCGGCGATATGGCGCGTCAGTGGCGGCTGCGCGACGCGCAGGCGCAATGCCGCGCGGCCGAAGTGCAGTTCGTCGGCGACGACCACGAAATAGCGGAGGCGGCGCAGGTCGAGCATTGTTGTCGTTCCGGTATCAATGGCGGTGAAAACGGTATTGGCGCACGCGTGGCGCGCTCGTCAGACTGGCGGCATCGATGACGAGGCATTTCCGATGAACGACAGGACCACACACATCGCATTCTTTCTCTGCGGTTTCGCCGCGTTTCTCAATCTCTATTCGACGCAGGGCATCCTGCACGCACTCGCGGCGACGTTCGGCGTCAGCGCGGAACGCGCGGGGCAGGGCGTCAGCGCGACCACGACGGCCGTCGCCATTATCGCGCCGTTCGTCGGCGTGCTGGCCGCGCGCATCGAGCGTCGCATCGCGATCTCGCTGGCGGCGGTGGCCGTCGCGCTGCCGGTCGTGTGGTCCGCACATGCGGCGGGTTTCGCGTCGTTTCTCGGCGCGCGCTTTGCGGCCGGGCTGGTCATGCCGTTCATCTTCGCGCTGTCGATCGCCTATATCGGAGAGCGCTTCGATCGCGGCACGTCGGCCGAGATCGGTGCGTTGTTCGTCGCCGGCACGACGCTCGGCGGGTTCGCCGGCCGCTTCGTCACGAACCTGCTGACGTCGATGTGGGGCTGGCGGCATGCGCTCGATGTCGTCGCGGCGCTGTGTCTCGTCACGGGCGTCGCGATCTACGCGAGCCTGCCGGCATCCGGTGCGGTTGCGCGGCAGGCGTCCGGCAACGATGCGGAGGCGGGGCCGTCGTCGCGGCTCGTCATGCGCGGCCCGCTGCTCGCGTCATTCGCGATCGGCGCATGCGTGCTCGCGTCGCAGGTCGCGACGTTCACGTTCATCGGCCTGCGGCTCACGCGCGCACCGTTCGGCTTCGACACGGTCGAGATCGGCGCAATTTATGCGGTGTTCCTGGTCGCGGTGGTCGTGACGCCGCTGGCCGGGCGCCTCGCGCGGCATCGCGGCCCGCGCGCGCCGGGGCTCGCCGCGGCCGCGCTCGCGATCGGCGGAGCGTTGCTGACGTTGTCGGACAGCGTGCCGGTGATCCTGGCCGGCCTCGCGCTCAGCTCGACCGCCGTATTCGTCGAGCAGGCGTCGGCGAACACGTTCATTTCGCAGGCGGCGTCGAGCGCACGCTCGACGGCGATCGGCATCTACCTGTCCTGCTATTACTTCGGCGGCAGTCTCGGCTCGATCCTGCCGGTGCCCGGCTGGCATCGCTGGGGCTGGGCCGGCTGCGTCGCGTTCGTAGTCGTCGCGCAGGCCGCGGTCGGCGTGCTCGTGTACCGGTTCTGGCGTACCGGCGGCGCATCCGGCCTTACGCATGCCGACGCGCGCACCGTCACGCTGCCGCGGTAACCGCGATCAGCGATACCAGCGCGGCGTATAGACCCATTCGCGCGCGTTGCCGATCGCGAAGCGCCGCGTCGTCGACGAGCCGACGATCACCATCGTCCGCATGTCGACCTGGTCGCTGCGCAGCGCGCCGAGCGTCGTCGTCGCGAGCGTCGCGCCCGGCCGGCCGATGTCGCGGCCGAGTACGACCACCGTATCGGCCGCGCGATGCGCACGCACGAGGTCGAGCGCGCGGTCGAGCTGCCACGGCCGCGCACGCGAGATCGGGTTGTAGAACGCCATCACGAGGTCGGCTTGCGCCGCATGCCGCAGGCGCGTCTCGATCACGTCCCACGGCTTCAGGTTGTCCGACAGCGAAATCGCGCAGAAGTCGTGACCGAGCGGCGCGCCGGCCTGCGCGGCCGTCGCGAGCGACGCCGAGATGCCGGGCTCCACGCGCAGGTCGACCGCGGCCCATTGCGGGTCGCGCGTGTCGTCGAGCGCTTCGAGCACGGCCGCGGCCATCGCGAACACGCCGGGGTCGCCCGACGACACGACCGCGACGCGCCGGCCTTCGGCCGCGAGTTCGAACGCATGGCGCGCGCGCTGCATTTCCTCGCGATTGTCGGTGCCGTGCACGCGCTGGTCGCCGCGGAACGGGCCGGCCATGTTCACGTAGGTCGTGTAGCCGAGGATGTCGGTCGCTTCGGCGAGCGCGGCGCGAGCGGCCGGCGTGAGCCACGCGGTGCCGCCCGGGCCAAGGCCGAGCACCGTCAGGCGGCCGCGCGCGCGGCCGAGCGTGGCGGGATCGACCGGATGCGACGCGACCGCGCACGCGAGACCGTTCGATACCGGACGCAGCGTATGCGCGACACGCAACGTGTGGCCGAGCAGCGCGGCTGCATCGGCGGGCGCGCTGCCGTCGGCATCGGCGAAACGCAGCGGCACGTCGAGTGCCCGCGCGGCTTCCTCCAGCGCGGGTTCGCCGATCGACGACGCCGGCGCGACGAGGGCCGCGAGTGCCAGCCGCGCGAGACCTTGTGCGTCGAGCATGGCGGCGATGCGTGTGGCGAGCGCCTCGTGCGCGTGCATGGCATCGCCTGCGATGCCGACCACCACGCTGCGAGGATGGATCACGAGTTCGTCGTGCGTGCCGCGCCATGCGTCGGGCGTCACGCGGATCGCATGCGCGGCCGCGTCGTCGCGCGGCAGCGCGACATCGTCGAGCCACGCCGCCGCGCCGTCGACACGCGTCGATGCGCCCGCGAGCAGGTCGGAAACGAAGCGCTTGCCCTGCGCGAGATCGGCCAGCGCATACCCGTCGGGCGGATTGAGCACGCATGCGCCGAAACGCAGTTCGCCGCTGGTCGTGATCGCCGGCGCGACGCCCACGCATGCGGCGATTTCGCGCGCGATCACGTTGACGCCCGTCAGCCCGCCGAGCAGCGGTACGACGGCCGAACCGTCTTCCGCAACCGCGAGCACGGGCGGCTCGACGCCCTTGTCCGCGAGCGCGGGGGCGAGGCAGCGGATCACGATGCCGGCCGCGCACAGCGCGACGATCGGCAGGCCGCGTGCGTAGAGTTCGCGCAGGTGCGCACCGAGTTCGTCGAACCGCACGTCGGCATCGACGCGCGACGCGAGGCCATGCACGCTAGCGCCCGGATAGCGCGCCTGGATGCGTCGCGCGGTGTCGAGCGCGCCGGCACCGAGTATCACGATCGCGGGCGGGGTCGTCATCCTTGCCATTTTTCCCCCGGCACGACGAGCAGCGAGAAATACGGCGACGCCATCGGATCGACTGCGTCGAGCGGCACGATGCGCTGGTTCGCCATCGTCGCGCGCTCGACGTACAGCGCGCGCTTCGCGAGCCCGAGTTCGTCGAGCACGCGCCGCACCTTGTCGAAATTGCGACCGAGCTTCATCACGACGGCCGCGTCGGCGCGCGCGAGCCGCTCGCGCAGTTCATGCTCGGGCAGCACGCCGGACAGCACCGACAGGCTCTGGTTGCGATAGACGAGCGGCTGGCCGAGCACGGCCGTGCCGCCGAGCATCGCGCAGACGCCCGGGATCACCTCGGTGTCGTAGCGCGGCGCGAGGCGGTCGTGCAGGTACATGTACGAGCCGTAGAAGAACGGGTCGCCTTCGCAGATCACCGCGACGTCGCGTCCCGCGTCGAGATGGGCGGCGACGATCTCGGCGGCCGTGTCGTAGAAGTCGGCGATCACGGTCTCGTAGCAGAGCGGCGGCGGCAGCACTTCGGTCGTCACCGGATAGACGAGCGGCAGTTGCGTCTGCCCGTCGAGCAGGTGGGCTTCGACGATGCCGTACGCATTGCCCTTCTTGCCCTTCGCGACGAAATACGCGACCACGGGCGCCGCCTGCAGCACGCGCAGCGCCTTGATCGTCATCAGTTCGGGATCGCCGGGGCCGACACCGACCCCGAACAGCCGGCCGCGCATGGTCGTCATTCGACCTCCGTCGCCAGTGCGTTGACCGCGGCGGCGGCCATCGCGCTGCCGCCGCGCCGGCCGAGCAGCGCGACGTACGGCACGCCGCGGCTGTCGGCATCGAGCATCGCCTTCGATTCGGCCGCGCCGATGAAACCGACCGGAAAACCGAGGATCAACGCGGGACGCGGCGCGCCGGCGTCGATCATGTCGAGCAGGTGGAACAGCGCGGTCGGCGCATTGCCGATCACGACGACGCTGCCCGCGAGATGCGGACGCCACAGTTCGAGCGCCGCCGCCGAGCGCGTGTTGCCGAGATGGCGCGCGAGATCGGGCACCTCCGGCTCGCCGAGCGTGCAGATCACGCGGTTGTCGGCCGGCAGCCGCGCGCGCGTGATGCCTTCGGCGACCATTCTCGCGTCGCACAGGATCGGCGCGCCGGCCGCGAGCGCGGTGCGGCCGGCCGTGCCGGCGCCAGCCGAAAAGCGCAGGTCGTAGACGACGTCGACCATCCCGCACGCATGGATCACGCGCACCGCGAGTTTCTCGAGGTCGGGCGGAACGCGCGACAGGTCGGCCTCGGCGCGGATCGTCGCGAACGACTGGCGGTAGATTTCCTGCCCGTCGCGAATGTAGTCAAGCATCGGTGGTGTCCTGGCTGTGCCGCGCGTCCGTCAAACGGGCCGCGGCCTGGTCAATCGTCAGATGGCGCGCGAGCGGGGCGCCAAGGCCCGCGGCCGCGTCGCGCCGGTAAAGGTCGTAGTGCGCGGGCGCCACCGCGACGAGCGTGTGCGCCGCGGGATGCGGCAGCGCGCAGTGGCGCTCGCAGCCGGTCAGGTGCACGTCGACCGGATGGCCGATGCGCGCGGCGAGGGCGAGCGCGTCGTGTTTCGTGTCGGCCCGCGCTTTCGCGCAGCCCGTGCTGCCGGTGCAGGCGACGAGGGTCGCCAGCGGGTCGGACGATGCGCAGACGAGGCCGAGCGACGCCAGTGCCGCCAACGTGGCCGGGGCGCGTTCGTTCGGCACGCCGTGGAGAAACACGCCTTGCCACGGCGTCATCGACAACGTGCCGTCGCCGTCGGCTTCGGCCAGCGCGGCGAGCCGTTCCAGTTGTGTCGCGTCGAGCCGCCCGAGCACGCATTGCGCGCCGACGCTGCAGCATGCCGCATCGCGCGACGCGCGCATGCCGAAACGCAGCGCCGGGTCGGTGCGCGTGCGCCGCCAGCCGGCGAGCGCGGAATCAGCCGTGAGCGGGAAGGGCAGGTAGTGCTGCGCGCGTGCGAGCAACGCGCATTCACCGGCGGTCGCGAGCACCCCACGCATCCGCGTGACCTCGGCCGGTGCGAGATCGAGGAACGCGAGCAGCAATGCGCGAACCAGTGCGACGGCCTGATCGGGCGACACGTCGACCGATGCGGGCCGGTCGTCCTGCGCGACCGGCGGGCAGCCGGCCAGCCCGGCCGCGAGGCGTACCGCGCCGTCCGCGCGGCGCCAGGCGGCCAGCCAGATGTCGTGCGGATGATCGAGCGCCGCAACCGCTTCGCCGCCGTCGAGCTGGATCGAGAATTTCGGCGACAGCTCGCCGCGGCGCGGCTCGCCGGCCAGCATGTCGAGCAGCGGCATCGCGAGCGCGCGGCTGTCGACGAGCGCGGCGGGATCGTGCCCGGCGAGCGGGCTGAGCAGGAGGTTGCGGACGTCGTCGCTCGCGGCGAGCGCGGCCGTCTCGTCGACCGCGCCTGCGGCTGCGTCGACGCGCGGGCCGAGCCCCGCCTCGAGCAATGCGCGCGTCAGCGCATCGGCGGCGCTGTCGCGAATGCCGCGCAGCTGGAGATTCGCGCGATTGGTCGCGTCGATCGCGCCGGAGCCGTACGCGCGGGCGGCGGCGGCAATCGCACGCGCCTGGCGCGCATCGAGCCGGCCGCCCGGCAGCTTGACCCGGCACAGCCCGCCATCGGCGGCCGCGACCACGCGCACGAGCCCCGGGCAGGCCGACGGGCGCACGACGGGCGACGCAGGAATCGAATCGGGGGCGGAACTCAACGGGATACCGGGACAGTGTCGCGCCGCGGCCAACGCATCGGTACACCCCGCCCGACGCCGACTGGCACGCACGCACTTTCTGGCCGGCAGGTCTCCTGGCTGACAGGTCGGCGCCGGCTCCCGGCCTTCCCGGTGAAACCAGTGGCATGAGGGGGAGATCGGCTCGCTGTCTACAGTTGCGGGGGCAGCCACAGCGGCGCGCGGCGCGCCCTGTGTTCCCTCTTCGGCCCCGAAGGGCACCGGCGAACGAACGGCCGTAGGATACCCGATTTCGGCACCGGCCCGACATCGGCCATGTGCGTCGCAACCGTGTCGCAGCATGGCTGCGACGACCTGCGCGCGGCAGCGCGGATGGTACGATTGGCGGCTCGGCACTGGATCGGCGACACGCCGGTGTCCGCGACGATGAAACTGGGCGGGGCCAGCTGTTCGCCATGCGGATCGCGCGGGCCTGGCCGACACCGCTGGCGCGTCCCGCGCCGGGCAGTCGGCGCCGACGGCAATCGCCGGATCGACGCGCGGCGGCGCAACGGCCGCGCATCGCAACACACTGGATGAAATCGAACGATGGGGAAGGGTGCATGACGGCGTGGCTGACGGTAGTGGGCATCGGCGACGACGGTTACGCGGGGCTCGGGCGCAATGCGCGACGCGCGCTGCTCGGCGCGACGCGCGTGGTCGGCGCGAAGCGGCATCTCGACATGCTGCCCGCGCGGTTGCCGGCCGCGCGCGAAGCGTGGCCGTCGCCGTTCGATCTCGCGGGCGTGCTCGCGCGGCGCGGCTCGCCCGTCTGCCTGCTCGCGAGCGGTGACCCGATGCTGTTCGGCGTCGGCGCGACGCTCGCGCGCCAGCTTTCTCCCGACGAATGGCGCGTGCTGCCCGCGCCGTCGTCGCTGTCCCTCGCGGCCGCACGCCTCGGCTGGGCGCTGCAGGACGTCGGCGCGGTGTCGCTCGTCGGCCGTCCGCTCGCGACGCTCGCGCGTCATCTGCTGCCGGGCCGGCGCCTGTTCGTGCTGAGCGCCGACGGCCGCACGCCGGCCGCCGTCGCGGCCGAACTCGCCGCACGCGGCTTCGGGCCGACGCGCATCAGCGTGTTCGAACATCTGGGCGGCCCGCTCGAACGGCGCGTCGACGGCCTCGCGCAGGACTGGAAAGTCACCGAAACGGCCGCGCTCAATCTCGTCGCGCTCGACTGCCGGGCCGGCCCCGACGCGCCGCGCCGCGCGCTCACGCCGGGCCTGCCCGACGATGCATACCGCCACGACGGCCAGCTCACCAAGCGCGACTTGCGCGCGATGACGCTCGGGCGCCTCGCGCCCGCACCCGGCGAGCTGCTGTGGGACGTCGGCGCGGGCAGTGGCTCGATCGGCATCGAATGGATGCGTGCGCATCCATCCTGCCAGGCGATCGCGGTCGAGGCGCATGCGGAACGGCAGCGCTTCATCGAACACAACCGCGACGCACTCGGCGTGCCGGGCCTGCAGCTCGTCGCGGGCCGCGCGCCCGACGCGCTGGCAGGACTCGCCACGCCCGACGCGATCTTCATCGGCGGCGGTGCGACGGCGCCCGGCGTGCTCGACGCGTGCTGGGCCGCGCTGAAACCCGGCGGCCGGCTCGTCGCGAATGCGGTCACGCTGCAGGGCGAGATGGCGCTCGCCGCGTGGCGCGACGCGCACGGCGGCACGCTCACGCGCGTGTCGCTCGCGCATGCGGAACCGCTCGGCCGCTTCGACACGTGGCGCCAGCCGCTGCCCGTCACGCTGTACGACGTGCGCAAGCCCGACGCGGCCGACAGGGTCGAGACGGCCGATGCGATCGACATAGCCGGCGCATCGAACCCGGCGAACGCAACGGACGCGTGATGCGCGACGAAACCCCCGAACAGCCCGCGCCGCTGCGGTTCGGCTACACGACCGGCAGCTGCGCGACCGCGACGTCGCTCGCGGCCGCGCGGCTGCTGCTCGCGGGCCGGGCGGACGACGCGGTCGAGATCGTGCTGCCGAAAGGGCAGCGCGTGATGATGCGGCTCGAGTTCTGCCGCCTCACGGCCGAAGGCGCGGAAGCCGGCACGATCAAGGATGCCGGCGACGATCCGGACGTCACGCACGGCGCGCTGATCTTCGCGCGTGTCGCGCTCGCGGCCGCGCCCGGCGTGCGCTTTCACGCGGGGCCGGGCGTCGGCACGGTCACGCGCGCGGGGCTGACGCTGCCGGTCGGCGAACCGGCGATCAACCCGGTGCCGCGCCAGATGATGACGACGCATCTGGAGGCCCTCGCAGCCGAGCACGGCTACGCAGGCGGCTTCGACGTGACGATCGGCGTCGAAGGCGGCGAGGCGCTCGCGCTGAAGACGATGAACCCGCGCCTCGGCATCGTCGGCGGGCTGTCGATCCTCGGCACGACGGGCATCGTGCGGCCGTTCTCGTGTTCGGCCTATATCGCATCGATCCACCAGGGGATCGATGTCGCGCGCGCCAACGGCATCGCGCATATCGCCGCGTGCACGGGCAACGCGAGCGAGGACGCGATGCGCGCGCACTACGGCCTGCCCGACATGGCGCTGATCGAGATGGGCGATTTCGCGGGCGCGGTGCTCAAGCACCTGCGCCGCGCACCGGTCGCGCGGTTGTCGATGTGCGGCGGATTCGGCAAGCTCAGCAAGCTCGCGGCGGGCCATCTCGACCTGCACAGCCGCCATTCGAGCATCGACCTGCCGCTGCTCGCGCAATGGGCGGCTGAAGCCGGCGCGAGCGAGGCGCTGCAGGCCGCGATGCGCGCCGCGAACACGAGCCAGGAAGCGCTGAAGCTCGCCCTGGCCGACGGCGTGCCGCTCGGCGATCTCGTTTGCGCGCAGGCGCTGCGGGTCGCACGCGACATCGTGCCGCCGTCGGTCGCCGTCGAGATGTTCGCGATCGACCGGCAGGGCCGCTTCGTCGGGGAAGCGCGATGAGCATGCGCATCCTGCTGCTCGGCGGCACCGGCGACGCGCTGAAGATCGCACGCGCGCTCGGCCCGCATCACGTCTACAGCCTGGCTGGTCTCGGCAAGGTGCCGGACGACCTGCGCTGCGACGTGCGCGTCGGCGGCTTCGGCGGGGCCGCCGGGCTGGCCGCGTATCTTCGCGACGCCGGAATCGGCCTCGTGATCGACGCCACGCATCCGTATGCCGCGCAAATCAGTACGAACGCCGCTGCCGCGACGCGCGACGCGGGCGTACCGCTATGGGCGCTGCGCCGCGCGCCCTGGACGCCGCAACCGGGCGACGACTGGCGGATGGTCGACGACTGGGCCGGCATCGAGGCCGCGCTCGCGCCGTTCAGGCGGCCGCTGTTCACGCTCGGCCGCGAACCGCTCGCGCACCTCGATACGATCCCGCCGCACCAGTTCTGGCTCGTGCGCTGCCTCGACGCGCATCCCGGCAATGCGCATGCGCAGGTCATCGCCGCGCGCGGGCCGTTCACGCTCGACGGCGAACGTGCGCTGTTCGCGCTGACGGGCATCGACGTCGTCGTCAGCAAGAACAGCGGCGGTGCGGCCACCGAGGCCAAGCTCGATGTCGCGCGCGAACGCAGGGTGCCGGTCGTGATGCTGCGCCGGCCGTCGCTGCCCGATGCCGACCGGGCGTTCGATTCGGTCGCGGCGCTGCTCGACGCACTCGATCCGGCCGCGCGCGTTTGACGCCGCGCAGCGAATCATCCAACGTATTGACGGAGAATTTTCGATGACGGTGTATTTCATCGGCGCGGGGCCCGGCGACCCCGGGCTGATCACGGTGAAGGGCCAGCGCCTCGTGCGTACGTGCCCGGTGATCCTGTATGCGGGCTCGCTGGTGCCCGCGGCCGTGCTCGACGGTCATCGCGCGGAGCAGGTCGTCAACACGGCCGATCTCGACCTCGACGCGATCGTCGCGCTGCTCGCGGACGCGCATGCGCAAGGGCGGGACGTCGCACGCGTGCATTCGGGCGACCCGTCGCTGTACGGCGCGATCGGCGAGCAGATCCGCCGGCTGAAGGCGCTCGGGATTCCGTACGAAATCGTGCCGGGCGTGACGGCGACGGCCGCGTGCGCGGCGACGCTCGGCGTCGAGCTGACGTTGCCCGGCGTCGCGCAGACGGTGATCCTCACGCGCTTCGCGGGCAAGACCACGATGCCGGAAGGCGAGGCGCTCGGTTCGCTCGCCGCGCACCGCGCGACGCTCGCGATCCATCTCGGCGTGCGCCATCTCGCGCGCATCGTCGACGAAGTGCTGCCGCACTACGGCGCGGATTGCCCGGTCGCGGTGATCTATCGCGCGAGCTGGCCCGACGAGGAGCGCGTGACCGGCACGCTGGCGGACATCGTCGACAAGGTGCGCGGCACGCAGATCGAGCGCACCGCATTGATCCTGATCGGGCGCGTGCTCGATGCCGACGGGTTCGCGGATTCGACGCTGTACGCGAGCGCGGGCTGATCACGCCGGCCCGGCGGACGGGCCGCTCAGGCCCGCGCCGTCTGCCGCGCCAGCCGCGGCGCAAACCCGGCCGCCAGCGCGAACAGCGCGACACACAGGCACGCCATCGCGATCCACGCGGGCGTCAGGTCCGCGAGATGCTGGCGTACGAGCCCGGCCGCGAACGGGAACAACCCGGCGACCAGATAGCCGACACCCTGCACGAACCCTGTCAGCGATGCAGCGTCGGCCGGCGTTGCCGCATGGTCGACCGTGACGATCAGCGACAGCGGAAACAGCGCGCCGATCCCCGCGCCGAGCAGCAGCGCGGCCGGCAGCGCGAACGCGTCGGGTGCGGCCAGCATCGCCAGCAACCCCGCGAACAGCGACGCGATCGCCGCATGCAGCGCGGGCCGGCGATCGGGCAGGCGGTCGATCGTTGCCGAGATCGTCAGCCCCGCGATAACTTCCGCGAGCGTCACGCCGCCGAGCAGGCTGCCGGCCGCCGTCGGCGACCAGCCGAGCCGCATGTAATACGGCGGCAGCCAAGCGAGCACGAGCGTGTAGGCGCCCGTCGCGATCCCGAAGAACAGCGCGAGCCGCCACGCACGCGCCGAACGCGACGGTCGTGCATTCGACGTCGAGACCGGCCCGGCGGCGAAGCCGCCGCCGCCGCGGCTGGCGAGCGGCCATGCGAGCGCGGCCACCGCGGCCGGCAGCGCCCAGCCGGCCAGCGCGGCGAGCCAGCCCCAGCCCGCCGCGGCGAACGGCGCGACCACGCTCGCCAGCACCGCGCCGCCCATGATCGACGTCGAATAGACGCCCATCGCGCCGCCGATGCGCGTCGCGAAATGCGCCTTCACGAAACCGGGCAGCAGCGCCTGCACCATCGCGATCCCGACGCCCGCGCAGCAGGCGCTCGCGAGCAGCAGCCACGCGTGCCGCGCGCCGATGCGCGATGCGCAGGCCAGCCCGATCAGCGCGACGCCGAGCCAAACACCGCCCGCGATGCCGGTAACGCGCTGCAGGCGCCGCGCGCCCAGTGCGCCGAGCCCCATCAGCAGGATCGGAATCGTCGTCAGCAGGCTGGCCGCGCCGTCGCCGATACCGGTCGTGCGCTGGATCATGTCGAGCAGCGGGCCGACCGCGGCGAGCGCGGGACGCAGGTTCAGCCCGACCAGCACGATGACGGCCAGCCGCCATCCCGGGGAAGTGAAGCGATTCATCGACGAGGCCCTCGATATCGGTGCGCGGCTGCCGTCGAGACGCCGCGCGTTTTTCAGGTAAAGTATCTCGACATCAAGATAAACGCCGATTTATCTCGACGTCAAGATAACTGGTGAGCCGAGGAGGGTTAATGGATCGAGCCGCGCATGCGCTCGCGCAATGGCGCGCCGAGCGTCCGGATCTGGACGCGTCGTCGATGGTCGTGATGGGGCGGCTGCAGGAAGCCGCGCTCGTGATCGCGCGCGACCGTCTCAATCCGCTGTTTGCGCGCTACGGGATGCAGCCGGGCGAATTCGACGTGCTCGCGACGCTACGGCGTAGCGGCGCGCCGTTCGCGCTGACGCCGACCGCGTTGTACGACGCGCTGATGATGTCGTCGGGCGGCATGACCGCACGCATCGACCGGCTGCAGAAGGCCGGCTGGGTCGAGCGGCGGCCGAACCCGGCCGACGGGCGCGGCACGCTCGTCGCACTGACGGATACGGGTCGCGCGCTGATCGACGATGCGGTCGTTGCGCACATCGAGAACCAGCGCGCGCTGCTGGCCGCGCTGTCGGAGGCGGAGCAGGCGCAGTTGTCGCAGCTGCTGGGAAAGCTGCTGGCCGGTCTCGAAGGTGCGGCGCCAGAGGCTTGAGGCGGGCGCCCGGTGCGGGTGACAAAGGCATCGTGGACGTCGCTTGCCGACCCGAAGCGGTCGACGAACTTATTCGCCTTGGCCGACCGCAGCTGGCTGAACAGCGGACGCTCGCGAATCTGCGGTGAGAGGTGAGCGGGCCTGCCGTGGCAAGGACGCGCGCGCTGCCGCGCGTCTTAGTAGACAGTAGCGCTCCACTGCGGCATGCGACCCTAGCTACGCGGGCATTAGTCATGCGATGCATGATGAACAAAATATTTTCCTTTTGACAACGCGCTACGGCTGAGTAAGCTGTTCCGTAATTCGATCAAGAGGTGGAGCTACGCTTTATCTTTCCGAACTCTGCTTTGACGAGAAACGCTTTCTCTTCCTCCATTTCGGTGGCCGAATTGGCGGATACAGCTGCGCCATAAAGCTTTGACTTAACCTTAATTGCTAGACCGCGGTCTGAAGAAAATGCGGTGTTTTCGCGCACTTCCAAAGCAGCCCTTGTGCAGCCGCCAATTTCGCGTGCATCAATGAGCGCGTTCCAAGATGGCTCGAAATGTACCCATGCGAAACGGGTCACGTCTAACTTATCGCCTTCTTTCCACTCGCGTCCGTCCAATTCAAATTCTCGAGTGTCGAGGTCGATGGTATCGGTTCTGGCAGCGAGGGAAGCACCAATTTCGGCCTCCCCGATATTTTTCGACCCGCCAGTGACAGAGCCATCCATCTTTCGAGATGATGAGGCGTTGTGCTTCTTTGAGATGACGACCTTAGTCGCCCCGAGATGCACCAGTAGCTTCAAGAGTTCAGCTTCTCTTTCCTGGAGTAATAGCTCATCATACTTGTCGGAAGGGATATAGACGTCAGCTTTTCCTGCGGCTGGAACGTCGGCTAGCGGATGCTGCTTGTAGACTTGCCCGACTTGAGGGTGGCCCGGCGGAAATTTGAAGCCAGCGTCCTTTGCCATCTGAATGGAATATGCGTGCCTGCGCATGAATGCTCCGATCGCCTCTTGCTCTTGACTATCTAATTCCTTAGGCAACTGCTCTTTGTCTTTTGTGAAAATACGAGCGACTGCAGGGCTGGATGCCGCTGCAGATATAAGCAGCGACGCTGGAAGCCCAAGCAGAGGACCACCCAACGCACTGGCGACGATTTTGACGGCGCCTGCTGCTGCCCCTGCTGCGGCAGCGGCACCCAATCCGGCGGCAGTTGCGCCACGAGAATCGCCGGGGTTTACTTCGACTCCCGGATCGAACTTGGATCCAGGCATCGTAAAGTTGGGGCGATACGGCGGAACATCCTGCGGTTCAACGATGTAAAGAAGGTTCATTGCATTTGTTTGTTCGATCTAGACGCACAACGGCGTCCAAGCTGGTTGACGTTCGCTTCACGCTCTGTAGGGACCAACTCAATCTCGACTGGATAACGGCGAATTCGCAGCTACGCTTTAGCGTTGCAGTCGAATTCGCAGAAGCGCGATCGCCGCCCACATTTACCTAAAGGCGCCCGGTCTTTGTATCGCCATTGCCCGGCGCGAGCACACGCACCGGGGCGCAGCTTCTTGGCCGTCATTACGTGTCTGCGCATTGCCTTGACGACGGGCTACGGCAACTTCGCGCAGTAGCCGACTCACTTCGCTAGCAACGAGCGATCGAGGTCGATGCCTTCCCATTGAAAGCCGAGTTCGCTGCTCGGGCCTCAGATCAATGTCGTCTGCCAACACACATGCGCTTGACTGAACAGCATCAGCGTCCTACATTGATCTCACATTTTAAATATGAGGTTGAGCTTGGGCGACGAACTTGTTCCGGAGCAGGTGAAAGCTGCTCGGGCACTTTTGACCTGGTCTCAGCAGGAGTTAGCCAGAAAGGCCCGCGTCGCCACGTCGACAATCGCAGACTTCGAGCGTGGGGTTCGTACGCCGATGGCCAATAACGCCGAGGCCATCCGAAACGCCCTCGAAGCTGAAGGGCTTCAATTTGTTGCCGGCGGCGTTGTTGAAAAGAGCAGACTCCCGACCTCCCCTCGAACTGCTAGCCCAGGCGGATTGATGCGCTGGGTGAATGCAACGGACCTCTCCCAGTGGGGAGAGCGAAGGGACGCGCAGGGCGCTATGCCGGAGTTGCTTCGCCGCTTGATTTTTGCGACGGTAGGGCCAGCGGCAGACGTCCGTTTCCCGTCGGACGAAAGCGTCCAGCACGGTGGATGGGACGGACAATGCATAACCGATATCGGGGCAGCCTATGTCCCAACTGGAAATTCAGTATGGGAAATCGGGACGCAACGCACGAGGATTAGCAAGAAAGCGGACGACGACTTTGAGAAGCGCACGGAGGAGCCGCTCGGGCAAGATCCTTCGCTAACGACCTTTGTCTTCGTAACGCCTCAACGATTTCCCAAAAGGGATGATTGGATCGCGAAACAAAAGGCACGCGGCGTTTGGCGAGATGTTGCGTTAATCGATGGCGACGATCTTGTGCATTGGCTCGAAATGTGTCCAGCGGTAGCACAATGGCTATCGATCAAGATAGGTCGTCGCCCCCAAGGACTGCGGACCTTGGAAGAAGTTTGGTCCGAATGGATAGGGGCGAGCACGATAACCATCACCACGGATGTGCTTCTTACGGGACGTGATGAAGATCAGATAGCGGTACTTAGGTGGCTACGAGAACAGCCGCAGCTTCTTTCGCTGCAGGCAGACGATCCAGAAGAGGCAATGGCTTTCCTGTATGCTGCAATCAGTCCGCTGCCTGAGCACTATAGGTTGTGGCATTGGAGCCGCTGTGTTGTCGCTGAAAACAGTGACGCAGCGAGGCAACTTGTCGGGCTCGGGACGCCGCTGATTATTGTCCTCTCCGACCCGGAACCCGGGCTTGCGCAACGACTGGTAGACGAGCGACATCACGTTTTCGCCGCATATGGCTCCAGCACAAGCAACCATTCAAGCGGCATGAGACGGCTCCGTAGGCCATGGAAATTCGATCTCAAACTGGCACTTGTCCAAGCCGGCATAGAAGAGGAAGACGCCTACGCGTATGCACATGCAGCGGGGCGAAGTATTACTGTGCTGCGGAGGTTGAAACCCGCAGCCCCGCACCAACAGCTTGAATGGGCAAAAAAGGCTGACCCGGCACTGATCGCGGCCATGTTCGCCGGGGCATGGGTGGGAACATCAGCACAAGATCAGAAGGTGCTCAGTGAACTGGCTGACCACCCGTACGAGCAAATCGAGGAAGTGCTTATACCGTTAGCGACTTCGGCTGGCGGCCCGCTGGTTCGCTCGGGAGAACTCTGGAAAGTCGTTTCACTCCGCGATCTCTGGATGCAGATCGGCAACCGGGTTACGCCGACCCAGCTAGACCGTTTTGAACAGACCTTTCATAAGGTACTTGGCGCGGTCAATCCACGCTTCGCGACGCGCCCGAAGAGTATCTATTATGAGGCGGATGGCGAATTCGAGGAACAACCATCTGCAGCGGCCCGCAGTGGTCTGACGGAGGCAATGATCGCGATCGCCGTTCTTCAAGAGGGAGTTGTCCTCGCTTCCGATCTCCGGGGACGTGTCGACCGCGCAGTTCGCAAGCTCTTCGATAATGCCGGGCCGTCCCTATGGTGGTCACTTTCCGGCGACTTCATGAATCTGGCCGAAGCCGCACCTAGCGCGTTCCTGGATGCCATAGAAGCAGGCCTCGATGGGAATGACCCACCGATCATGTCTCTGTTCCGTAGCGATGAAGGGATGTTACATCCCACGGAATACTTGTCGAACTTGCTATGGGCATTGGAGATACTGGCTCGAAGTCCGGATTACCTCGCAAAATCCGCGCTGCTGCTCGCACGCCTCCATGAAATTGATCCGGGAGGAAAGTGGAGCAACAGGCCTTTTGTTTCTCTCCGACGCATTTTTGTCAGTTGGTCTCCGCAGACGTACGCGACTCCCGCCGAGCGACTCAAAGTAATCGACACAATCACGCGGCAGCATCCGGCAGTCGGATGGTCACTCTTGCTGAAGCTGGCACCCAGTTTTCATGACGTGACGGAGCCTTCTGCGAAGCCCAAATGGCGCGATTTCACACCGGATAGACGCGAGGAAATTACCGTGCAAGCGCTCGGTGAAGCAAGCCGTAATATCGGCCAGCGTCTGCTGCTGAACGTCGGAAATGATTTGGGGCGGTGGATTCAACTGCTGGATCGATGGCCGAATTTTGATTCCGAGTGGCGCAAACAGGCGACCGAACAATTGACCATCATGGCCCGCGGACTTGACGATCCCAAAGAGATTGAGGCAATGCGCGACCAGCTACGGTCCTTACTGTCTCAACACCGCGTTTTTTCGGACGCGCAATGGGCAATGCGTGAAGATGATCTGAAGCCGCTGGATGCCGTTTTCGAGACGCTACAACCAGCCGGCACGCAGGAGCGCGTCCGATGGCTTTTCCGCCCCGGCGCGGCGACGTTGGGACCGAATGTCGACTGGAATCTCGAGCAAGCCGACTTGGCAAAAAAGCAGGTCGAGGCGGCAAGCCAGTTATTGGCTGAGTTGCCCGAGGAGGATCTATTCGCTTTCGCGTCGACAGTTACGATGCGACATGCTCTCGGCATCGGGATTGCAAACGCTGATGTACAAAGTGAACTCAAGCATGCGTTGATGAAGAGAGGTATTTCCGCTGCTGAACCTGCAGAAGCAGATGTCGGCCTGGGTATCTTCCGGGGGCTAATGACGCAAGCCGGCACGGATGGAGCTTCCTGGACCCGGCGTTTGTGGCAGCAGGCCATAGCTGAGGGCTGGGGGCCGGAAGCCGAGGTCCGAATCGTTCGAGGACTTCCCGTAGAAAGATCTACATGGGAAGAGATAGACCATCGTGGTCTAACATTGAGTGAGACCTATTGGCGTTCATTGCCTGTGTACTGGATTCCTCGAGATGCAGAGGCTGGTGACGTTGTCGAACGATTGCTGGAATGGGGCCGTGCTGTTGACGCCATTAGTTGGCTATCCCACCATATTGAGACAAAGCCCGCTGGGCACTTGCTCGTCGCAGCATTACGCGCGGCAACAAAACTCGCTCAGCCGCTTGAAGGAAACGCTGCAACGATGCTCAGCCATAACGTTGGAGTGATCCTCGACCATCTCGATTCCGATCCAAGCGTAAGCGAGCAAGAAATCGCCAGCCTGGAATTTATCTATTTCGATTCCCTGCGTTACTCCCGGCGCTCCACACGAACTCTTCACCGTGCCCTGGCCCGAGATCCAGAATTTTTCGTCTACCTGATCAAGTTGATTTTCCTTCCGGAAGAAGGAAGTGGCATTGTCGAGACGGATTCTGTCGATCCGGCAAAAGCGCAGGACTTGGCGAGTCACGCATATAACGTGCTCGATGCATGGTCGCATGTACCTGGCGCAGATGATCAGGGAGAAATCGACGGGGAGTCGCTTGAGCTTTGGATAAAGCAGGCGCGCAAACTTCTCTCCGAAGCCGGACGCACAACCATCGGGGATCAGAAGATCGGTGAGATCCTGTCGGCGGCAAAGCGTAAAGCCGACGACCCATGGCCCCCCGAGCCCGCGCGTGCAGCTATCGAACTTGTCCGGAGCAAGGAGTTGGAACGAGGCTTGGAACTCGGCGTGTATAACCGGCGTGGCGTAACAGTGCGAATGCCGCACGATGGGGGCGATCAGGAGCGCGGTCTCGCACACCGATATCGGCGGGATGCAGGCGAACTTCGTTTTGATTGGCCACGAACTGCGGCATGCTTGGAGCGAATAGCCGAAATGTACGAAGCCGATGCAAATCGGGAGGATATTATGGCCGACCAACGAGACTGGCTTTAATCCAGGTCAAGCACACCAATAGTGAAGTGATCCGAATAAAACGGGTATCAACGCAACGAATTGGCCTGTGAATACAAACTGCATGAGCTTCGGCAACGCGACCAACCGCGAGACACACTGACATGGCCGATATCCTTAGTTTTGCGTCCGTAGACGGGGTGATGCTGGACGGACTGTGCTTCTGCTCCCGGGTGTACGCGATGTTCAACGCGCTCTCCATGGAACCTGATTTCCAGACGCGCTTACGCATGCGGCCGACAAAATTTGAAAAAAGATTGATTGAAGAATTGGTACCGCTGGCGCGTTACGTGCAGCTCAACTACACGCGAGGTGTCAACATATCGCTATGCTGGAGTAGCGGAAACCAACTAGGAGAGGCCACTATTAGAAGGTCGGGCTTAGCGGTTCAGTGGGGCGAACGACGAGCGGAGGGGATGCTTGAAGTTACGCAGGCAGTCCATAAACAGGACTACCTGTTACGTGAGCTACTTGACACGCAAGGTCACTCGTTCGCACCAGACGGAATCAGCGTAGAAGGTAAAGCACATCAAGGCAATCGCGTTGTAAGGTCAGAAGCATACGCGTACGGCAACAACGAAGCCATCGCGAAGCAGATCGTGATCGTGGTCGATGCGATTAAGGCCAAAGTGGCTAAACCCTACCCGGACAATGTGACCTTGATCGTGCAAGTCACGTTGACCGGTGTGTTCACGCCTCACGAATGGAACCAGCTAGTGCAAGGCGTTCGGGACAACCTGCCCGAACATCGATTTGATGAAATTTGGTTGCTCGATGCCAGCGATCGGTATTACTCTCGCATACCGTCCCTGCCCTAGCCTTTCTTTCGGCTCGCATTTGTCACATACGGCGATGGCGCAACGTCTTGCCACCGCTGCCGCGAAGGATCAATGCAGTAATGACAAGGTCGACCAGATGCGATGGTTTGGCGGCCCCTCGGTCTTGACGGGCGAGTTCAGGGTCGATACTTGTTAATTTAGTTGCCAGTCGTCACAGGATACTCGAGCGGTCGGTAAGTGGTGCGAACCGGTCACCCGCGGAACGCCGTTGTCGAGCTGGTCAACGTCGCCTTCTGGCCGAATCCGGAAGCTCGAAGTTGGTGGCCAGTCGCCCGCGCTGGCACCGGCCGCCGAACTCCCACTGCCGACCCGTCGCGGTCAGTCACCGCATTCGATCTGCACCGTCGCGTTCCGAAGTACAGCAGACGCACTTTTGGGTGGCCTTGATCTGCACAGGCCGGTCAACTTAGCTCGGGCGTGCGCTGAACTATGCTTAGAATTTTGCGCTCTGACCACCCGGCGTATTCTCGTCCCTTATCGGTGACCTGAATCGATGGCCCAACAATTTGAATGCATAGGTGTTTTTGAAGTGCATCAATGATCGCCTGACGTTCGATTCCTTGCGGGATACGATGAATCCAATACGCTTGGTACGCGTCGTCTGTGGTAGTGCCCAAACCGACTAGCCACTCAAGAACATGTTGGGTAGCTGGAGCAAAAAAATAATTCAAGAAGTGATATTCCCACATCCTTGCTGCGACACGTTCGGCAAGCATCACAGCCCTTAGCTTCTCCTGATCAACAACAGAAAGATGAATTTCTTTCAACACCGAAGGTTCATCGCCGGCCACTGGAATCGATTCAACAGTGTCTTTCGAAGCTGCTTCTTCCTCAAGCTTTGCCTGTTGTGTCGTTAGTTTCCCGCCCGGAAATTCGAGGCTGGCAATGCGGTTGATCAGCGCTCGCAACTCTGTTCGAAACCAAAGCGTTCCGATTGTCGCGCCGACGCCCACAACTACAGGCCATGCAAGCAATACCTTCAAGTATTCCAGCAAAAGCTTCCAGTCGGAAGAGCATGCATAATGCATCGTGACCCCCGCGTTTTTTGCTTGTGCGGCGAATGTATCATGCAGTCTTCCCTTCGTTCGATAGCATCCGTGGCGAAGACCTCTGCCGGAATGAAGCAGTCGTTCAAATGGCTAGGTTATTGATCGACCGATGGCCACCCATGACCGTCTGGAGATGACTGCGGATGTTCGGATAATTGGGATGTTAGGCACGTCTTCGGACAGAACCGCCGTTTGCTCTCTCTCACTCACCAGGACGAAATCGATGCCACAAAAAGAAACGACCCCGCCAGCTAGTATCATGAAGGGACTGCCCGAACCGCACGACAAAGGTGTTTTAACGTCGAGACTGGGCCGGGTCGTTGAAAGGGCAGCATATGTAGACCTTTTGCTTGTCGCAGGGGGCATCTTACTGTTGGGATCGTTGTACTATCTTTGGATACCCAAAGGCAACGGACTGGCAAGCAATGGTCAGGCTGTGTCCCCCGACTTCCTCGAGGCGCTCTACTTCTGCATTGTCACGTTCACGACGCTCGGATACGGCGATCTTTCGCCGATTGGTATGGGAAGGCTAGCGGCGGCACTGATTGTCATATCGGGTTTGATAATGACCGTGCTGCTAATCGGAAAGTTCGCTTCAGAGCGCCAACAATCGACGTTGCTTCTTCTTTACACAAGCGACGCTCAAAGACGACTAGAAGGTTTTACGGCGCAAATCAACGAGCTGCGCACCAGTCTTGAACGCTTAGCGCCGGGCAGGAGGGCCGCCAGTCGATTGCGCGATACACTTCAGTCCCTTGAAAACTCGATAGAGGCAACTTTCAGCTACGCGATATTTAATGCAAACCAGGCACGTCTGTAGTGGTCTAATGAACCCGGACACTGATTTAGGCGAGAATGCTCGCCATGAAGAGGTGTCTAATGACCAAGCGACGTCGTACGTTTTCCCCGGAGTTCAAACAGCAAGCCGCGTGTCTGGTGCTCGACCAGGGCTATAGCCATATGGAGGCGAGTCGCTCGGTCGGCGTCGGCGAGACGGTACTGCGCCGCTGGGTGCACCAGCTTCAAATGGAGCGTCAGGGTGTCACGCCGCAGGGCAAGGCAATCACGCCGGATCAGCAACGCATTCAGGAACTCGAGGCGCGTATCGAACGCCTCGAGCGTGAGAAGGCCATTTTAAAAAAGGCTACCGCGCTCTTGATGTCGGAAGGCATAGAACGTACGAAGTAATTGATCAGATCTGCGCAGGCGAATCAGTCGAACTGATGTGCGCGGTATTCGACGTATCGCGGTCCTGTCTGTATGCGTACCGGGAGCGTGCCCAGCGCGTAGATGCCGAGCGTATGGCGTTGCGCCACCGGGTGCACGAACTGTTCGTCGAGAGTCGAAGCTCTGCTGGCAGCCGCAGCATCATGGGCATGATGCGCGAGGAAGGCACGGCGATTGGCCGCTTCAAGGTAAGTCGCTTGATGGAAGAGCTGGGGTTGATCTGCAAGCAGCCCGGCAGCCATGCGTACAAGCAAGCTACGGTCGAGCGGATCGATATTCCGAACCATCTCAACCGTCAGTTCGAGGTTGATGCGCCGAATCAGGTCTGGTGTGGCGACATCACGTATGTCTGGGCGCAAGGCCGTTGGCATTACCTGGCCGCCGTACTTGATTTGTTCACGCGCCGAGTCGTCGGCTGGGCGTTCTCGACACGCCCGGATGCCGATCTGGTCGTGCAGGCGCTGGACATGGCCTATGAGCAGCGTGGTCGGCCACAAGGGTTGCTATTCCACTCGGATCAGGGCGGTCAGTATGCGAGTCGGAAATTCCGTCAGCGCCTGTGGCGCTATCGGATACAGCAGAGCATGAGCCGTCGCGGAAACTGTTGGGACAATTCTCCGATGGAGAGGCTGTTCCGCAGCTTCAAGACAGAATGGCTGCCGTCAGTGGGTTACATGTCGGCGCAGGAAGCACACCGGGATATCAGCCACTACCTGATGCATCGGTACAACTGGATACGGCCGCATCAGTTCAATGACGGACTGGCGCCGGCTGTTGCGGAAGAAAAACTTAACGCAGTGTCCGGGGTTGGTTGACCACTACAGTCTAGTAGAATTTGGCAATGAAAGTGCATTGAAGGCGTTATACCGGGAACTAGCGAACGTCCAGGAGACATGCGTATTAATCTATAAACTCGCTATCGATGATGTTGCGGTAAGCGATTGCTCACTTAATCTTGCCCAGCGGCTCTCAGATTTGATGAACATCATGGTGGTATATCATCGAAAGAAGTCGAGTTCCTATGCTTCGATGGTCTTTGAAAGTATCCGAAGTGCGATCCTTTTACTTTTCCTAAAATTCCTCAAATGTATATATACTTGGTTGAAACCCATGCGAGCGCCGAATGATAGCGGCACTCTACTGGTCAAGAAAAAGCTCCGAAAAATTATAAAACGGATCGAATCGTGCGTTGTCAAGGTGGATTCGGGTGTACATGTTGGAATCTGCAAAAAGATGAACCTCGTGGCTTCCGATCTAGGCCATTGGGCGGAACGCAACGAGACACCAGCGCTGCTGTTGAAAGTTCTGGAACTAGTGCCGCCGGGGGCACTGCAGGAGTGGCCAAAGGACCTTAACTCGCATATCGGAAAAAAACTGAAAATCACAAATACTCTCGCGCGTCAGTGCATTTTAAGGCTTCGAGACCAGGGCCGGCTCCCCAAGATATGAGTGGACCTGCGAACCGTATTAGTCTCCGGCTTTTTGCGTGTGCTTTGTAGTGGCAATGCGAACGCGTTACCCTCCGTTCGGTGACGCATACCCGCCGCTGACCTAATAATCGACCAGCATCAGCTTTGGCCGACGAGCGACACCGGCTCTCGGCTATGGAATGACGAGTTGCTGGGTGGAACAGCCGTCTCAATGTCTGGCGACGAAGCCAGACCAAGGTCTCCTCCTGGCCGGCAGCCGCCGGAAACAGGCCAGTTGGCGAACATCGTGCGATCGTGTCCAGCCCACGGGTAAACTCGGGCACGGGTGCTGCAGTTGCATTGATGGATATACTAGACAAAAAAGGGAGTACCTTTGCAAACGACAAAACGTAGCCTTAACGATTACTCAGCGTCATACCGCGAACAACTATCTGACGCCATTGCACAGGCTAAAATCCTAGGTTTCACCCGGCCGCCGCTAATTTCTGCCGCTGCGAACATTGCAGACGATACCTTGCGCTGCACCTCTGAGTTGGTAAATTACCTCTCAGGTTTCTTTGACATGATTATTCCCGGCTACTGGGGCAACTCCTGTCAAACTTTGTCGACAAATATTTTCGCCCAACTGAATAACGCGGGTATTCCTGCGGACATTGTGCTCGGCAATGTCATCATCAATGGCACGGACGAATTTGAAACCACCTTGGAAAGCTTGCAAGCTGAGGTGCGTGCCACGGTGCCTCATTACGGGGCGCAAAGAGTCCACGCATGGGTTTCGCTGGGTGGCGATACCATTGTCGATGCCGCACTTCCTCCACGGTTGGTCAAGCATTACAACGCACCGGAGCACTTCAATGACACGATATTCATTGGAAGGGCTGCAGAGATGCTCGCGAGATTTAAGTTGCAATACCAGCCAATCCTTGTTGGTACGGAGTTTTTCGCCAAGACAAATCCACCCGATCCGATGGATCTACTTAGCGAACTAACGAAGCGACGGCGGTCCTGACGACAAGAAATGCGCCCGCGTGGCTGCTCTTTCGAGGCGTCGAAACGGTACGCCTTCCTCGCTTGCGGATGGCCGCTTTTGAGTACGCCGCTGACACCCGAATGACCGGGGTGGCCTCCTGCGATCGTCCGATACTGGCCGAACGCCGACATTCCTCCCCGACGTCCCCCCGGAACTCCACGAAGAACAAAAAAGCCCGCCGCGCAATGCGGCGGGCTTGAGCGACACAGGGCCGCCCAGATTCAGCCGCGTGCCGGGATATTGAGCCCGCGTGCGACGGCCGGACGGGCTACGAACGCGTCGAGCGCGCGCGCCACGTGCCGGAATTCGCTGAAGCCGACCAGGTCGCCCGCTTCGTAGAAGCCGACGAGATTGCGCACCCAAGGGAAGATCGCGATGTCGGCGATCGTGTAGGTGTCGCCCATCACCCACTGGCGGTTCGCGAGATGCGCGTCGAGCACGGCGAGCAGGCGTTTCGACTCGGCGACGTAGCGATCGCGCGGGCGCTTGTCCTCGTAGTCGCGGCCGGCGAACTTGTGGAAGAAGCCGAGCTGGCCGAACATCGGCCCGATGCCGCCCATCTGGAACATCACCCACTGGATCGTCTCGTAACGGCCGGCGAGATCCTTCGGGATCAACTGGCCGGTCTTGTCCGCGAGATAGATCAGGATCGCGCCCGATTCGAACAGCGGCAGCGGCTTGCCGTCGGGGCCGTTCGGGTCGATGATCGCCGGGATCTTGTTGTTCGGGTTCAGCGACAGGAATTCGGGCGAAAACTGGTCGTTCGTGTCGAAGCGCACGAGGTGCGGCTCGTACGGCAGGCCGGTTTCCTCGAGCATGATCGACACCTTGACGCCGTTCGGCGTCGGCAGCGAGTAGAGCTGGAGACGGTCGGGATGCTGGGCCGGCCACTTTTGCGTGATCGGGAAGGCGGACAGATCGGGCATGAAGGTTCGCTCGTCGAAGGGAATGTTCCGCGCTCCGTCCGTACTGCCGCGTGCACCGATGGACCACACGCGGCGGCGGGCCGGGGCGCGCCGAAAACGCCCACTGTAGCCGATCCCTGGAATCGATGCAGGCATCGCCGGCCCCGCGCAGGCAGCCGTTAGCGTTCGATGACGCAAACACGCGCACCGGCCTCGCCTGCGCGTCGACGTACATGGTGGGGCAGGGCATCTCGATTCCGCGCGTCACCAACCTTCAAGACCTCATGGTCGACATGGCCGATGCGAGCGTCACGAGCGAGGAACGGGCCGAATATTTCAGTGCAGTCCGGGAATTGCCGCTGCCGCGCTGAAAGCGTTCTCTACCGGATCATTCACTTGGCAGGCCCTTGGCGGTCATCCAGCGTGAGTCGAGCCGCCCAGCGACATATGATGTCCTAACACGTATCGCGTCCCGCGGCATGGCGCCCCTCGAAATAGTCTGTGCCAACCGGATCGTATCTCGGCGGAAGGTTTTTGTCAGGGAAAGTCCCGTCCCGCGCGCCACGGTTTTTTGTTGACCGACATCGTATAACGCCGTCATGATTTCCTGAAAAGAAAGGTCCCATCCACCGACCGAAGTGAGGAGACATGAACACCACCACGATCGCTCGCCGTGTCCGCCGGATCGCACTCGCACTGGGTTTCACGCTGTCGGCCGCGGCGGCCGTTGCGGCGCCCGTGTCGCTGAACATCGTCGACGTCGCGGGCAACCTCCAGCTCACGCAGAAGGCCATCGAGGCGTTCCGGGACAAGAACCCGACCCTCGTGTCAAATGTCACGTTCACGAATGCGCCTGCGCCGCAGCTGCCGGGCAAGATCAAGGCGATGCAGGCAGCGGGACGCGCCGACATCGATCTCGTGCTGACGGGCACCGACGCGCTGGCCGCCGGCATCGAACAGAACCTGTGGCTCAAGCTCCTTCCCGATAATGCAGCCGCGTTCCCCGGCGTGCTCGACAGATACGCGCCCGGCCCGCGCAAGATGCAGGATCTCGCGCAGGGCTTCGGCCTCGAAGTCACCTACATGCCGGCCGGCCCGCTGCTCGAATACAACCCGGCGAAGGTCGGCAACCCGCCGAAGACGCCCGATCAGTTGCTCGCCTGGTGCAAGGCGCACCCGAACAAGCTGATCTATGCGCGTCCGGCGAACTCCGGCCCGGGCCGCACGTTCCTGATGGGGCTGCCGTACGTGCTCGGCGACAAGAATCCGCAGGACCCGATCAACGGATGGGACAAGACCTGGGCGTTCCTGAAGGCGCTGAACGACTGCGTGCCGTACTACCCGGGCGGCACGTCGGCGGTGATGAAGGAGCTCGGCGAAGGCACGCGCGACATGACCGTGACCGTCACGGGCTGGGACATCAACCCGCGCGCGCTCGGCATCGTGCCGACCGAGTTCCGGATCCAGGCATTCGACGACATGACGTGGGTCAACGACGCGCATTTCATGGTGATTCCGAAGGGCGTGCCGAAGGACAAGCTCGACGTGCTGTTCAAGCTGATGAACTTCCTGCTCGAACCGGCGCAGCAGGCGATGACCTACGACGACGGCTATTTCTATCCGGGCCCGGCGGTGAAGGGCGTGACGCTCGAGATGGCGCCCGCGCACAGCCAGGACGTGGTCCGCAAGTTCGGCCGCCCCGAGTACGCGAAGCTGCTCGCCGATCGCCCGCACGTGCAGCCGCTCAGCGCACAGGCGATGGTCGCCGCGTTCCAGAAGTGGGATCGCGAGATCGGTTCGCAGAAATCGAAGTGACGCCTGAACCGGCGGGCGCCGCGGCGCCCGCGTCGAGGGAGTTCCGTGCAATGAACCACAGTTTCGAACGGTTGCGGCTCGACGGCGTGTGCCGCAGTTTCACCAATGCGCAAGGGGCGCAGGTCGCAGCGCTGAACGGCCTCGATCTCGAGATCCGGCGCGGCGAGTTCATCGCGCTGCTCGGCCCGTCGGGCTGCGGCAAGTCGACCGCGCTGAACTGCATCGCGGGGCTGCAGCCGCTGACGCGCGGCGGCATCTGGCTCGACGACACGCGCATCGACGTGCTGCCGCCCGAGCGCCGCGGCTTCGGGATGGTGTTCCAGAACTACGCGCTGTTTCCGCACATGTCGGTGCTCGAGAACGTCGGCTTCGGCCTCAAGATGCGCGGCGTGCCGAAGCAGGAAACGCGGCGGCGCGCGCAGCAGGCGCTCGAACTCGTGCAGCTCGTCGGCCATGAGGGCAAGCTGCCCGGGCAGCTGTCGGGCGGCCAGCAGCAGCGCGTCGCGATCGCGCGCGCGATCGTGATCGAGCCGCCGCTCGTGCTGATGGACGAACCGCTGTCGAACCTCGACACGAAACTGCGCATCGAGATGCGCGCCGAGATCCGCCGCATCCACACGCAGCTCGAGCGCGCGACGATCTATGTGACGCACGACCAGGACGAAGCGCTGTCGATGGCCGACCGCATCGTCGTGATGAAGGAGGGCGTCGTGCAGCAGGTCGCGTCGCCGAAGGACGTCTACACGCGCCCGCGCAACCTGCACGTCGCGCGCTTCATGGGCTACCGCAACGTGCTGCCGTTCACGCTCGAGGGGATGGCCGGCGACGACGTCCGGGTCGCGGCCGGCGGCGTCAGCCTCACGGGCGTCCCGATGGCCGGCTTCGATACGAAGGACGTCGTGGTCGCGCTGCGCCCCGACGACATCGAGCGCGCGGACGAAGGCAGCCACAACGCGTTCGACGCGACCGTCGAAACGGTCGAATACGGCGGCCGCGACTCGCTGCTCCGTGCGATCACGCCGTTCGGCGCGATCTGGGCACGCGTCGCCGGCGATTTCGCGCAAGGCGAGCGGTTGCGGCTGCGCGTCGCGCCTGCCCGGACGCTCGTCTACGCGGCGGAGCGGGCATGAGCACGCTCGCGTCCGGCGCGCCGCGCGACGCGAAGGCGTGGCTCGTCACGCCCGCGCTCGCGTTCATCGCCGCGCTGTTCGTCTATCCGTTCGCGTACGGCCTCGTGCTGTCGTTCCAGCCGATGAACGGCGGCGGCGCGCTCGCGAACTACGTGCAGTTCTTCACCGACACCGCGATGTGGCCGACCGTGCTCGTCACGCTAAAGCTCGCGGTGCCGGCGACGCTGCTCAACGTCGGCATCGCGGTACCCGTCGCGTTCGCGCTGCGCCGCCACTCGCCGTACCAGAAGCTCGTCACGACGCTGCTCGTGATTCCCGTTACGCTCGGCACGGTGCTCGTCGCCGACGGGATGCTCACGTATTTCGGGCCGAACGGCTGGTTCCCGCAGGCGCTGCAGGGGCTGCACCTGTACACCGACGAGGTGCGCCTGACGCACAACTACTGGGGCGTGCTGCTGTCGCTGATCGTGTCGGGCTTTCCGTTCGCGTTCCTGCTGATGCTGTCGTACATCAGCGGCATCGACCCGACGCTCGCGCGCGCCGCGGCCACGCTCGGCGCGAACCCGTGGCAGCAGTTCCGGCAGATCTACCTGCCGCTGCTCGTGCCGGGGCTCACGATGGCCGCGTGCCTGTCGTTCGTGCAGGCGTTCTCGGTATTTCCGTCGGCCGTGCTGCTCGGCGCGCCGGCCGGGCCGACGCGCGTGATCTCGATCGCGGCCGCCGAGGCTGCGTTCGAGAGCTACGACTATTCGCTCGCGTCGGCGGTCGCCATCGTGATGGGTTTCGTCCAGCTGCTGGTGGTCGCGTCGATGCTCGGCGCGCGCCGCTTCTTCTATACGGGCGCGGTGACGGGAGGCAAGGGCTGATGGCAACCGACAATCATGCCGCGCGCGCATGGCCGCCGAAGCACGACGCGCCGGATGCACGGCCCGTCGACGCAAGGAAACCGCACCGGATGAAAGGCAACCTCGCCGGCCGCGCCTGGAAGGCGCTCGTCTGGGGGCTGATGGCGTTCTTCCTGCTGAACGTGCTGCTGCTGATCGCGACCGTCGCGGTGAACTCGGTCGCGACGCGCTGGTTCGGCACGCCGCTGCCGCAAGGCTTCACGCTGCACTGGTACGCGAAGGCCTGGGCGGACTTCCAGCTCGCGAGCGTGCTGTGGGTGACCGTCGAAGTCGTCGGCGCGGTCGTGCTGCTGTCGATCGCGCTCGGCGTGCCGGCCGCGTATGCGCTCGCACGCGTGCGGTTTCGCGGCAAGCGCTTCGCGCTGCTGGTGTTCCTGCTGCCGCTGATGGTGCCGCCCGTCACGTACGGGATCCCGATGGCGACCGTGATGTACAAGATCGGGCTCGCGGGCACGCTGCCGGGCGTGATCCTCGCGAACCTCGTGCCGGCGCTGCCGTTCGTGATCCTCGTGATGACGCCGTTCATCGAGCAGATCGATCCGAACCTCGAAGCCGCCGCGCGCATCTTCGGCGCGAACACGTGGCGCTATTTCCGCTACGTGCTGCTGCCGCTGCTAGTGCCCGGCATGCTTGCGGCCGGGCTGCTCGTGCTGGTGCGCACGATCGGGATGTTCGAGCTGACGTTCTTCACCGCGGGGCCGAGCACGCAGACGCTCGTCGTCGCGCTGTATTACGCGGTGTTCTCGACTGGCGTGCGCGCGCCGCAGTCGATCGACGCGATGGCGATGATCTACATGGCCATCACGCTCGTCTGGGTCGTGATCGCGCTGCAGTCCGTGAGCCCGACGCAACTGGTCAGCCGCGTGAAGCAGGAGCGTCAGTAGACGAGGGGCAAGCGGTCGCCCGCGGCATCCGTGCAATTGGTTACAAATGGATACCGCGCCCGGCACGCGGACGTTGCAGACTACGCGGCGTTCCACTCGATCGACGGATCTCCATGAAGTTTCAAACGCTGCTGACACTCGCCGGTGCAACGACGCTGCTGGCCGCCTGCAACCTGCTCCACGACGGTCCCGGATCGAGCGACGTCGACGCGGCCGTGCGCCGCGCGCTCGAAGCGGAAAACCACGGCGGCCTGAACGCGCTGTTCGGCCAGCCGCTGCCTGTCTCGGCCGATGTCGTATCGGCCAAACCCGACGGCGACTGCAAGAAGCTCGGCGATCGTACGTACGCGTGCGACGTCGTCGTCACGTGGCGCAATGCCGACTACTCGCCGTCGCGCGCGAACCTGACCTTCGTGAAGGCCGCCGACGGCTCGTGGCAGACGTCGGGCGTCGATGCGGCGCTCGTGACGGGCACCGCGAAATCGCTGATCGACCATATCGGCAACGCGTGGCCCGGCAATGCGGCAAGCGGCGCGTCGGCGCCGCAGTGATGGGCCGGCGGCACGCCTTCGGCGCCTTCTGCCGGTACGCGGCCGCGTCCTGATCGGCCTCGCGGTCTCGCTGCTCCCCCTCCCCAAAAAGGGCGCGAACACTGGCCCGATTCCGATCGAAGGCATCCTCGGTATGCGGGCCGGCTTATAGGGAAAACCCTTATTTCGAGATATAATGGCGGCCTAAGAGAAAGGTCGGACCATGCCTGAACGCTTCCAAACCCTTGAAAAATTTGTGTTTTCCCTCGTCGTGATGTCCGCCGTGGTGTGCTCGGCATTCCTCGCGTACGAGCGTCACCCCGAGATCAAGATCGCGCTGCACGAAGGCGAAGCGCTGATGCGCGAGAGCGCGAAGTACTCGGTGATCTGCTCGCCGTCCAAGGTCGATCCTTGCGTCGAGATGTCCGCGTACTGAGCGGTTTTGCGGGCTTGCCCTGCATCGTCGTCGATCTGAATCCCTTGAAGCCGCGCTCATCGGGTATCCGGAAACCGGCCGCAAGACAGGGCGGATGCACGAACCCGCCACGAGCCGAGTCGCTGGCGTAAGCAGCCCCGAATCCAGCCGGCCCCGCTTCGAGCAATCGAGCGGGGCCGTTCCGTTTCTGCCCGCCTCACACGACATGCCGCGGCGCGCCGCCGGCGAACGCGGCCACGTTGTCGACCAGCTGGTCGGCGAGCGCCTGCATCGCCTCGTCGCTCGCCCACGCGACGTGCGGCGTCAGGATGAACGCCGGATGCGACAGGATCGCGTGGAACGGATGCGCGGCCGGCAGCGGCTCCTGTGTCACCACATCGAATCCCGCACCCGCGATCCGCCCCGACTGCAACGCGTCGACGAGCGCGCGTTCGTCCACGAGGCCGCCGCGCGCCGTGTTGATCAGCAGCGGCCGGCGCGCCATCCGCGCGAATGCTTGCGCATCGATCAGGTGGCGCGTCGCCGGTGTGAGCGGGCAGTGCAGCGTGATCACGTCGCTGTCGCGCAGCAGCGTGTCGAGCGGCACATGGTCACCATCCGCGGTATCGCCGTGCGCCGCGAACAGTACGCGCATGTCGAGCGCACGGGCGATCCCGGCCACCGCGCGGCCGAGCACCCCGTCGCCGACGATCCCGAGCGTCGCGCCCGCCAGGTCGCGGATCGGGTGATCGAAGAAGCAGAACTGCCCGCTGTCGAGCCAGCGCCCCGCGCGCACCGCGTCGCGATACGCCAGGAGGCTGCGTCGCAGCGCGAAGATCAGCGCGAACGTATGCTCCGGCACCGTGCGGACCGCATAACCGCGAATGTTGCTCACGACGATGCCGCGTGCCGCGCACGCAGCGAGATCGACGAGGTCCGTGCCGGTGGCGGCAATCGCGATCATCCGCAGTTTCCGCGCGTCGGCGAGCGCCGCCGCGTCGAGCCGCACCTTGTTGATCACGACGATGTCCGCGTCGTCGATGCGCGCGGCCACGTCGTGTGCGGCCGTCCGGTCGAACGTTCGCATCACGTGCGGAAACGGGAACGGCTTCAGCACGGTCTGCGGCGACAGCGTCGCACGGTCGAGAAATACGATCTTCGCGGGAGCGGAAACGGAAAACATGGCGGGTCTCGCTGACGGGCGCCCGGTGGCGCGGAACGGCTTCGATTCTGCCGCCGGCGCGCGCGCCGTCGTTTGACCGTTGCGCGAGCGCGCTTTCCCGGACGGAAAGGCCGGCGCACCGCACGGTGGCCGGCGCGACGCTCGTGCTGCCGCGCGCCTTTCCGTTTCGGAAAGCCTGGTTGAGCATCGATCGATTTTCGCGGTGCGCGAACGCCGTCATGATCGCCGTCATCGATTCCACGATCTGAACGGAGACAACCATGACACGACCGCTCGACGGCATTCGCGTGCTGGAACTCGGCCAACTGATCGCCGGGCCGTTCGCGGGCCGGATGCTTGCCGAATTCGGCGCGGACGTGATCAAGGTCGAACCGCCCGGCCTCGGCGATCCGCTGCGCAAGTGGCGGCTGCTGCACGACGGCACGTCGGTATGGTGGGCCGTGCAGTCGCGCAACAAGACGTCGCTCACGCTCGACCTGCGCACGCCTGAAGGGCAGGACGTCGTGCGCCGCCTCGCCGCCGAGGCCGACGTGCTGATCGAGAATTTCCGGCCCGGCACGCTCGAAGGCTGGGGGCTCGGCTGGGACGTGCTGTCCGCGATCAATCCGGGGCTCGTGATGCTGCGCGTGTCGGGCTTCGGGCAGACGGGCCCGTATCGCGACCGGCCGGGCTTCGGCGTGATCGCCGAGGCGATGGGCGGCCTGCGGCACCTGACCGGCGAGCCGGGCCGCACGCCGGTGCGCGTCGGCATCTCGCTCGGCGATTCGCTGTCGGCGCTGCACGGCGTGATCGGCGTGCTGCTCGCGCTGCGGCATCGCGAGCAGCAGGGCGGCAAGGGGCAGGTCGTCGACGTCGCGCTGTACGAATCGGTGTTCAACCTGATGGAAAGCCTGCTGCCCGAATACGCGGCGTTCGGCGCGGTGCGCGAGCCGGCCGGCAGCAGCCTGCCCGGCATCGCGCCGACCAACGCGTACCGCTGCCGCGACGGCAAGTACGCGCTGATCGCCGGCAACGGCGACAGCATCTTCCGGCGCCTGATGGACCTGATCGGCCGGCCCGACCTCGGCCACGATCCCGCGCTCGCGCACAACGACGGGCGCGTCGCGCAGGTCGAGCGCATCGACGCGGCGATCGGCGCGTGGAGCGCGCGCCACGATCTCGACGACGTGCTGGCGGCGCTGAACGAGGCGCGCATCCCGTCCGGGCGCATCTACGACGTGGCCGACATCGCGGCCGACCCGCATTACCGCGCACGCGACATGATCGTCGACGCCGCGCTGCCCGACGGCACGCCCGTGCTCGTGCCGGGCATCGTGCCGAAACTCGACGTCACGCCCGGGCGCATCGAGCGTCCGGCGCCCGCGCTCGGCGCCGATACCGACGCGGTGCTCGAATCGCTCGGCATCGATGCCGCGACGCGCGACGACTGGCGCACGCGCGGCGTGATCTGAACCGGGCCCGGGAGAAGACGACATGAGCGGGCAACGCAAACGGCTCCATATCCACGAAGTCGCGACGCGCGACGGTTTCCAGAACGAAGCGGCCTTCGTCGACACCGACGACAAGATCGCGCTCGTCGACGCGCTGAGCGCATGCGGCTACGCGAAGATCGAGGTCACGTCGTTCACGTCGCCGAGGGCGATCCCCGCGCTGCGCGACGCGGAGGCGGTGATGCACGGCATCGTGCGCGCACCGGGCGTCGTCTACACGGTGCTCGTGCCGAACGTGCGCGGCGCCGAGCGCGCGCTGTCGTGCGGCGTCGACGAAGTGAACCTCGTGATGTCGATGAGCGAAAGCCACAACCGCGCGAACCTGCGGATGACGCGCGAGCAGTCGTTCGCGCAGCTGCGCGGCGTGATCGACGCGGTACGCGGCGCGCGGGTCGCGATCAACGTGTCGCTGTCGACCGCGATGGGGTGCCCGATGGAAGGCGACGTGCCGGCCGAAACGGTGCTCGCGTGGATGCAGCGCTTCGCGGATCTCGGCGTGCACGGCTTCACGCTGTGCGACACGACGGGCATGGCATTTCCGTCGCAGGTGCGCGCGTTGTCCGAACGCGCACGCGAACGCTTCCGCGCGCTGCCGCTCACGCTGCATTTCCACAATACGCGCGGGATGGCGCTCGCCAATACGCTCGCGGCGCTCGACGCCGGCATCGACCGCTTCGACGCATCGCTCGGCGGGCTCGGCGGCTGCCCGTATGCGCCGGGTGCGACCGGCAACGCATGCACCGAGGAACTCGTGCACATGCTCGAACTCGACGGCTACGATACGGGCGTCGACCTCGCGGCCGTGCTGGCCGCGTCGGCGCGGCTGCCCGTGCTGATCGGGCACGATGTGCCGAGCCAGATCCTGAAGGCCGGCCGCCGCTCGGACCTGCATCCGCCGCCGCGCGCCGACGCCGGCGAGATGCCCGCGCAACGCGCTTTCTCATGAACGACAACCGGAGCGAATTCCATGGCGCTGATTGACCACCTCGACCATCTCGTGCTGACCTGCGTCGATCCGGACAAGACCCGGCATTTCTACACCGAAGTGCTGCAGATGCAGCTCGAAACGTTCGGCGCCGGCCGGCTCGCGTTCCGCTTCGGCAACCAGAAGATCAACCTGCACGTGCGCGGCGCGGAGTTCGAGCCGAAGGCGCACGTGCCGGTGCCCGGCGCGCTCGACCTGTGCTTCATCGCATCGGTGCCGCTCGACGACGTGATCGCGCACCTGCGGCGCGTCGCATGGCCGATCGTCGAAGGGCCCGTCGAGCGCACGGGCGCCACGCGGAAGATCCGCTCGGTCTACGTGCGCGATCCCGACCTGAACCTGATCGAGATCGCCGAGCCGATCTGAGCCGAAGCAGCCGGTCGCCCGCGAGCACGCGGCGTTCGCAGTCCTTCGCCGAAAGCGGACAGGCGGGCGCCGCGCCCGCCGATTCCGGATAGCCGGACGCGGCCGCGCCGCGGATAATGGCGCAACGGCGTCGGCCCGGCCGTCGCCTGCTCAACGCGCACGGCGAACCTGCTTCCCGCGCATCCGCAACCCGATCCAGGCGCTCCCCGAATGACGATCCTCTATCGCGGCATGGACCGCGCGGCGCTCGATGCCGCGTACCTGAACACGAAAGCCGTTCCCGATTTCCCGGCGCTGCTCGCGTCGTGCCAGGCGCGCAGCGCCGCGTTGTACGACGCGACGCCCGGCCGCCGCGACCTGCGTTACGGCGCGCAGCCCGCGCAACGCTTCGACTGGTTGTCGTGCGGGCAGGCCGGTGCGCCGCTGTTCGTGTTCATTCACGGCGGCTACTGGCAGCACTGCACGAAAGCGGATTTCGCGTATGCGGCGAGCGGGCCGCTCGCCTGCGGCTTCGACGTCATCCTGGCCGAATATACGCTCGCGCCGGTCGCGACGATGACCGGCATCGTCGCCGAAATCGGCATGCTGCTCGATCATCTCGCCACCGACCCCGACCGCCTCGGCACCGCGCGACGCCCGATCCACCTGAGCGGCCACTCGGCGGGCGGCCACCTGACGGCCATGCATCGCGCGCATCCGGCCGTCGTGTCGGCGCTCGCGATCAGCCCGCTCGTCGATCTCGAACCGATTTCGCTGTGCTGCCTGAACGACAAGCTGCAGCTCACCGCGCACGAAGTCGACGCGTACAGTCCGCTGCATCATGTCGGGCCCGGCGCGCCGACCGTCGTTGCGGTCGGCGACGCCGAACTGCCCGAACTCATCCGGCAGGCGGACGAATACGCGACGGCATGCGAAGCGGCCGGCGAACGGATCGCGCGCGTCTGGCTGCCCGGCATGCAGCACTTCGCGGTGCTCGACGATCTCGCGCGGCCGGACGGGGCGATGCTCGCCGCGCTGCGGTCGATCACGCCGCGCTAGCCGCAGTGCTTCACACGCGCACGGCCGGCGTATGATCGGCGTCAGGCCGTCGCGGCAACGTGTGCGCCGCACGGTTTTCCCAGGACCCACGACATGGTGAACCCGCTTCATTTCGATCTGCAGTCGCTGCGCGTGTTCGCGCTCGTCGCCGAGCACGGCAGCCTGACGAAGGCGGCCGAGCATGGCCAGCTCACGCTGTCCGCGGTCAGCAAGCGCATCGCCGAACTCGAAAGCGTGACCGGCAGCGCGCTGTTCGTCCGGCATGCGCGGGGCGTCGAGCTGACGCCCGCGGGCCGTGCGCTGCTCGACCATGCAGCGAAGGTGATCGAGCAGGTCAACCGGATGGCGCACGAGATGAGCGACTACGCCACCGGCGTGCGCGGCCACATCCACGTGTGGACCAACACGTCCGCGATCGTCCAGTTCCTGCCCGCCGATCTCGCTGCGTTCCTCACCGACAACCCGGGTATCAAGGTGAGTCTAGAGGAGCGGCTGAGCCACGAGATCGTCGACGCGCTTGCCTCCGGCAAGGCCGATCTCGGCGTGTTCGCCGACAACGTGCCGGCGCCCGGCATCGACCGGCGGCTGTACCGGCACGACGAGCTGGTGCTGCTCGTGCCGCGCACGCACCGGTTCGCCACGCGCGACAGCATCCGCTTCGCGGAGACGCTCGACGAGGACTACGTCGGCCTGAGCGACGGCAGTTCGCTGCTCGCGCGCATGACCGACGCCGCGTTCGCGGCCGAGCGCTCGCTGAAGCTGCGGATCCAGGTATCGAATTTCGACGGCGTGAGCCGAATGATCGAGGCCGGGCTCGGTATCGGCGTACTGCCGCGCGAGGCGGTGACGGGCGAACGCGCGGCCCGGCTCGGTGTCGTGAAGCTCGACGACGCGTGGGCGACGCGCACGCTGTGGGTCGGCGTAAAGGCGGGCAGCGTGTTGACCACCGATATCGCGAAACTATTCGATTTCATGTCGGCGCGGTAAATGCGCCGGCACGACGAAACACGGGGCGCGCGCCTGCGTACCCCGGCCCCGTCACCGCGTTACACCGGATTGATCTCGTCCTGGCTGCGCCGCGTGGTCAGCGGCCCAAGCACGCGCAGCGTCACCGCCACGATACCGAGCGCGACCGAAATCACACCGAACATCGCACCCGCGCCGTAGTTGCCGAGCACCGGCAGCAGCACGAACGGCAAGACGCCGCTGACGATGCGCGACAGCGCATAGGTACTGCCGATCGCCGTCGAGCGCACGCGTGCCGGGAAGATTTCCGCCTGGTACACGTGATACGCATTGCTGAACACGTTCGACGCGCAGGTCGTCAGGAACCCGAAGCCGACGATCAGCACGGTATGGCCGGAATACGCGAAGCACAGCCCGAATACCGCGATCGACAGGATCGACACGATCACGAGCGTGCGGCGCTCGATCCAGTTCAGCAGCGGAATCGACAGTAGCGAACCGATCGGGTAGCCGATGAACGACAGCGCGATGAACAGCGTGCTGTCCGTCACGTCGAAACCGCGGCTCTTCACGACCGTGCCGGCCAGCGTACCGAACCCGTAGTAGCCGAAGCCCTGGAACAGGTGAAAGATCGCGAGCATCAGGTAGCGCGCGCCGTAGGGCTCACGACGCAGCAGCGCGATGCGCTCGCGGAGGCCGAGCGGCCGCTGCGGCTCGACCGGCTCCGCGAACTGCTCGGGCACGCGCACGCCGGCGCCGTCCGCGAAACGCCGCAACGCCGCGTGCGCGTCGGCGGTGCGGCCCTGCGCGAGCAGCCAGCGCGGGCTCTCGGGCAAGCGGTGCTGGACGAGCAGCACGTACACGGCGCCGAGACTGCCGATCGCGAGGATGATGCGCCAGCCGGCCACACCGGCCACATGCAGCGGGTTCAGCCACAGCGCGAGGAAGCCGACGAGCGGCACCGCGACGTAGGAAGTCGTATAGGCCCACGCGGCGAGCCGCCCGCGTTTTTCCTTCGGCAGGATCTCGGACAGGAAGCTGTCGGCGACCGGATAGATCGCGCCGACGCCGATGCCCGTCAGGAACCGGCATGCGACGAGCATGTCGGCGTTCAACGAAAATGCGCCGACCAGCGAAAACGCGCTGTACCACGCGAGCGTCAGCAGGAACGCCTTGCGCCGGCCGATGCGGTCGGCGAGGCTGCCCAGGCACATCGCGCCGACGAACATGCCGATGAAGGCCGACGCCAGCAGCAGCTTGAAATCGGCGCTTTGCCGGCTCAGCCCGTATTCGTTCTGCAGCGCGGAGCCGATCGTGCTGACGAGGAAGATCTCGTACATGTCGAAGAACAGCCCGATGCCGATCACCCAGACGACGAACCGGTGCAATGCGCCGACCGGCAGGTCGTCCATGAAATCGCCGAGCGTGACGCGACGGGCGGCAAGGGCCGCCGCATCGGCGCCGACGCCGGAGGAAGCGGCCGGCAGTCGGGCGGACGCGGGGCCGCCGAGATCGAGGGATGGGCTGTTCATCGTGTCTCCTGATTGTCGATATGCCGTGGCGCGCGGCCCGGCCGTTCGCAGCCGGCGTGACGCGCCCGGCCGCACGACGCGGCGGCAGGCATCGCAAGGCCCTCAAAGGGCCGGACATGCGCGCTGCGCCGATCGTCCGACACATGGTGGGCATATCGGCGGCGCGTGATAATTGCGGATGCTTCAAGCATCCTTTCCCGGGCAGAAAGGGTGGGGCGCGTGCGGCGGCCCGGATTCGCGCAGCGGGCCGCTGCGGCTTGCGCGGCACGTGATGCCGCGCCGGCAACGGTGTGCCCGCGCAGTCGAGCGGACCGGGAAAACCATGAGGCTTCGGCCGTCAGACCGCGCCGCGCATGGCTGCGAGAATCAGGCTTCTGAAGAACACGACGGACCCGGCGCGCGCCGGTGTGCCGCATGTCTCCGCGGCACACCGGCGACGTACGTCATTTCTCAACTCGCGATGACGATGAATGCCGTCAGCGCGATCGAGAACAACGCGAGGCCCAGCAGGCAGGCCGCCGCCGCCGCGGGCAGTGCGAGAAATCTTCTTCTTTTCATAGGTGCCGTAGTTGTGTCGTGGGTCATTCAGCGCAACTGCTTGAATGTCGGGCCCGGCGTTCGAGGAACGCGGTGCCCTGACGGCCGTCCGTGCGGTTTCTTCGCTCGCGCATTGCAGGGCCAAATCAGCGATACGGCATCCCCGCGGCCGGACGGCTTGCCCGCGTGCGGTAGACTGCACGCTCGCTTGCCCGCCGCCCATTACACGACCGCCCGCGCCCTGCACACACGCCATGGATCGAATCGATGCGATGAAGGTGTTCGTCGCCACGCTGGACGAGGGCAGCCTCGCGGGCGCGGGCCGACGGCTTGGCCGGTCGCCGGCGGCAGTCAGCCGCGCGATCGCGTTTCTCGAGGAACACACCGGCACCGCGCTGCTGTACCGCACCACCCGGACGATCCGACTGAGCGAGGCCGGCGAACGCTACGCGGCCGCGTGCCGCCGCATCCTGTCGGATCTGGAAGAGGCCGACATGCTGGTTGCCGACGAACGCGCCGCGCCGCGCGGCATGCTGACGGTCACCGCGCCGGTCGCCGCCGGCGAGGACGTGCTGCGTGCGCTGCTCGATGCATTCATCGAACGCCATCCGGCCGTGTCGATCCGCCTGCAACTGCTCGACCGTCCCGTCAGCCTTGTCGACGAAGGGATGGACGTCGCGCTGCGCATCGCGCACCTGTCCGATTCGACGCTCGTCGCGATTCCGGTCGGCTCCGTGCGGCGGGTCGTCGTTGCATCCCCCGCTTACCTCGCGAAGCATCCGGCCATCGACGCACCGGCCGATCTCGCGCGGCACCGGATCATCTCGATGACGCACTTCGGGCTCGACTCGTGGAGCTTCCCGCCGGCGGCGCCGTCGGCACTGCCGCAGGTCGTCCAGTTCGCGCCGCGCTTCATCATCAACACGATCCGCGGCGCGGTCGCGTCGGCCGTCGCCGGCCATGGCGTCACGCGGCTCTTTTCGTATCACGTCGCCGAACAGGTACGCGACGGCACGCTGCGAATCGTGCTGCGCGACAGCGAGCATGCGCCGCTACCCATCCATCTCGTGACGCCGTACGGGCGGCTGTCGGTCCCCAAGGTACGTGCGTTCGTCGATTTCGCGGCGCCGCGCCTGCGGGAGCATTTCTCGCGGCTGGCGGCCATCACCGACGGCGATTGAACCGCCATGCGGAAGAATGACTTTCGCACGACGGCGATTCTCCCGGCATTCGACTCAATCTAGACTTTCCTCGACCGACGGACGCGCCTGGCGTCCGTCCAGCGAATGGAGGTCGACATGCATCGGGCACTTCCGGATCAACCGCGCGGGCGCGCAGTCCACGCGTCGCCCGGCACGGCGGGCGCGACGCCTGCGGCGAGGGCGCGATGAGCACGACCGTCCACGCACCGGCCGCCGCGCGCGCCGAGCGTCCGGCCGTCAGTTATGCCGAACGCAACCTGCGCTACTGGCGGCGCAATCTCGCCGTCTGCGTGTTCGGGTCGTTCACGACGCTCGTCAGCCTGAGCATGCTGCTGCCGTTCTTGCCGCTGTACGTGCGGCAGCTCGGCGTCGACGCGCAGTCGGCCGTCATCCAGTGGTCGGGCGTCGCGTTCGGTGCGACGTTTCTCGGCACGGCCGTCACCGCGCCGCTGTGGGGCCGCCTCGCGGACCGCTTCGGCCGCAAGCCGATGCTCGTGCGCGCGGCGATCGGAATGGCGATCGTGATGTCGCTGATCGGCGTCGCGCACAACGTGGTCGAACTGGTCGCACTGCGGTTGATCGCAGGGCTCGTCGGCGGCTACGCGTCGGCGTCGACCGTGATGGTCGGCACGCAGGCGCCGCGCGAACGCGCGGGCTGGGCGCTCGGCATGCTGTCGACCGGCGCGCTCGCGGGCAATCTGGTCGGCCCGCTCGTCGGCGGATTGCTGCCCGGCTGGGTCGGCATTCGCGGCACCTTCTTCGCCGGCGGCGCGATGATCGCCGTCGCCGCGCTGCTGACGATCTTCGTCGTGAAGGAGGACTTCCACGCGGGCACCGACGCGCAAGCCCGCAGCGCCGGCACGGCCACCGGCACGACGCACCGGACGAATCGCGCAGCGGTCGCCGCCTTGCTGGTGACGGCGATGATGGTGCTGCTCGCGAACATGTCGATCGAGCCGATCATCACGGTCTATATCGGCGGACTCGGCGTCGCCGGCGCCTCTCTCGCGCGGGTCGCCGGCGTCGTCATGGCGTGTTCGGCGCTCGGCAGCATGCTGACCGCCGCGCGGCTCGGCGCGCTCGCCGACCGGATCGGCAGCTGGAACGTGATCGTCGGCTGCCTGCTGCTGACCGCGCTCGCGATGGTGCCGCAAGCGTTCGTCACGCACTGGTGGCAACTTGCCGCGCTGCGCGGACTGATGGGCATGACGCTCGCGGGGCTGCTGCCGTCGATCGGCAAGCTCGTGCGGCAATCGGTCGACGAGCGCTCGACGGGGCAGATGCTCGGCTACCTGCAGTCCGCACAGTTCAGCGGGCAGGTGATCGGCCCCGTGATCGGCGGGCAGATCGGCGTCGCATTCGGCCTGCATTCGGTGTTCTTCGTGACAGGCGCGCTGCTGGCCGCTTGCGCCGGGCTCGCGCACTGGGCACGCGGCCGCTAGCCGCCGGCCCGCGGGCCGACGTCTGGCGTAGGATGGATAGCGTTGCCGGTACCGCATCCGGACACAGGCAACACCGCACGGGCGCCCACCTTTTTCTCGTGACCGGTGCGCGCGAAGCACGACTTGCACGCGCCGGGCCGAACCGGACTCACGCGCGTCGGCGCGCAGGCGACCGGCGCCTTTCGATCACGGCTATGGGGAGACAAGCGACATGAATCAACCGACCGACAACCGGGCGCTGTTGCGCACGCTCGGTATCCGCGCACCGATCGTCCAGGCGCCGATGGCCGGCGTCAGCACGCCGGCGCTGGCCGCCGCCGTGTCGAACGCCGGCGGGCTCGGCTCGCTCGGTGTCGGCGCGACGCATGCCGACGGCGCACGCAAGATGATCCGCGAGACACGCGCGCTGACCGACCGCCCATTCAACATCAACGTGTTCTGCCATGCCCCGGCCCGCGCGGACGCAGCCGTCGAACGCGCGTGGCTCGACTGGCTCGCGCCGGCGTTCCGCGAATACGGCGCGACGCCGCCCGCGTCGCTGTCGGAGATCTATACGAGCTTCGTCGCGGACGATGCGATGCAGGCGATGCTCGTCGAGGAGAAACCGGCCGTCGTCAGCTTCCATTTCGGGCTGCCGCCAGCGAACGTGATCGCCGCGCTGAAACGCGCGGGCATCACGCTGTTCGCGACCGCGACGCATCTCGACGAGGCACGGCAGATTGCCGCCGCCGGCATCGATGCGATCGTCGCGCAGGGCATCGAAGCCGGCGGGCATCGCGGCGTGTTCGATTCGACCGCGCATGACGATCGCCTCGGCACGTTCGCGCTGACCCGCCTGATCGTGCGCGAATGCGCGCTGCCCGTGATCGCCGCCGGCGGCATCATGGACGGCGCAGGCATTGCCGCCGCGCTCGCGCTCGGCGCGCAGGCCGCGCAGCTCGGCACCGCGTTCGTCGCGTGCCCGGAGACGTCGATCGACGACGGCTATCGCCGCGCGATCCTCGGCGACGCGGCGCGCCGCACGACGTTGACGGCCGCGATCTCGGGCCGGGCCGCACGCGGCATCGCGAACCGGCTGACCGCGCTCGGCGACGATCCGCACGCGCCGGCCACGCCCGCGTATCCGATCGCCTACGACGCGGGCAAGGCGTTGCATGCGGCCGCGAAGGCGAAGGGCGAATTCGGCTACGGCGCGCAGTGGGCCGGGCAGGCGGCGCCGCTCGTGCGCACGCTGCCGGCCGCCGAGTTGTTCGCCGCACTCGAAAGCGAAGCGCGGGCGGCGATCGAGCAGCTTCGGCACGCGCTGGACTGATCGCGCGCACCACGGATTTGCAAGGCTTTGTATCGGCACGAACTGCAGATACAGAGCGATACAACGGCCCCGCGCGGCTTCGCTATAAAGCAGGCATGACCGCTTCCGGAGTCCATCATGTCTGCAACGTGGTTCAAGGGATCCTGCCATTGCGGGGCCGTCAAATTCGAAGTCAGGGCGGCCATTACGCCGGCCGTTCGCTGCAACTGCAGCCTGTGCCGCCGCCGCGGCGCGCTGATGAGCCCGATGTTCGCCGCCGCCTGTCTGACCATCGTCGAAGGCGAGGACGTGCTGACGTGCTACCGCTTCAACACGCGCACGGCCCGTCACTATTTCTGCAGCCGGTGCGGCGTCTATCCGTTCCATCAGACGCGCAAGGACCCGGCATGCTGGCGCGTCAATCTCGGCTGCCTCGACGGCATCGATCCGTATGCGCTCGACGCGACGGTCGCCAACGGGGCAAGCCTGTCGGTCGTGGAGGACGCATGAAACGCTGGCTGATGATCCTGCTGTTTGCCGCAGGCGGGCTCGCGACTGAAATCGCGCATCCGGTGCAATGCTCGCTGCTGTCGGTCAGCCGTCAGCAGACCGGCAAGCGCCGCGGGCACGGCTGAGGCCGCACCGGTTCATCGAGACCGATTATCATTCTTCCGATAAGATCGCATGCGATATATAATGCGGTTGTCTGCGACCGTTCACGTCGCTGGAGGAAGCCCATGAAACCGACCGAAGCCTCATCGCCCGCCACGCCGAAGCTGTCCGAGTTCCTTTGCTTTGCGATCTACTCGGCGAATCTCGCGTTCGGCAAGGCCTACAAGCCGATCCTCGACGAGCTCGGCCTCACGTATACGCAATACATCACGATCATCGCACTGTGGGAGCAGGACAACCAGACCGTCGGCCAGCTCGGCGAGAAGCTGTTCCTCGAATCCAATACGCTGACGCCGATCCTGAAGAAGCTCGAAGCGATGGGCTACCTGGAGCGGCACCGCGACCCGTCCGACGAACGCCAGGTGCTCGTCAGCCTGACGAAAAGCGGCCGCCGCGTGCGCGAGAAGGGGCTCGACATGAATCTGGTCGAAGCCACCGGATTGAAGCCGGACGAATTCGCGAAGGTGCAGAAGGCGATCGTCACGCTGCGCGGCAACCTGATCCGTTCGACCGAAGAAGCATGAGCCGATGAACCGCCGGCGGCCGGCGCGTGCATCGCGCCGGCCGCGTCGTCATGCGTGCGCGTCGCCCAGCACCAGCAGGCGCATCTCGCGGCGCACGACGAAACCGAGCGCGACATAGCGCTCGATCGCCACCTGGTTCGTTGTGAGGACGTGCAGGAAAGGCGTTTCCGCGCGCGCACCGATCGACGCGATCAACGACCGGATCAGGCGCGCCGCAAGGCCTTGCCGCCGAAACGCGGCATCCACGCACACGGCGCTGATCTCCGTATACCCGTCGACCCGCATCCGCTCGCCAGCCATCGCGGCGAGCCGGCCTGCGCTGCGCACGCCGATGTAGCGGCCAAGCTCGACCGTGCGCGGGCCGAACGGGCCCGGCTGCGCCGCCGTGGTCAGCGCGAGCATGTCCGGCACATCGGCTTCGCCGAGCGTCACATGCTCCGATTCGTCGGCCGGATCGGGCGCGCCTTGCCAGACCATTTGCAGCAGTGTCGCGCGCCGGACGACCGCCCATCCCGCCGGCGGCTCGATTTCGTCCGGCGTGACGAGGGCCGCTGGCCCGTGCGCGGCGACCAGTTCGCGCAGCGCGTCGAACGAAGCCGCGCTCGTGTCGGCGATCGCGGCGAATGGCGCAATGGCCGACGGAAACCGCCACGCGCGGTCATTGCCGAGCGCCAGGTGGCGCTGCTTGCCCGTCAGTGCGTTCCAGGCGACCCGATCGAGCACGTGTGTATCGCCTGTCGCGTTTCCGGTCGTGGCATCCGGCATCGGCTGCTCCTCGAATGAAGATGGGGGACGCACAGCATAGACCGGATGCGCGGGGCAGGTAGCAGCGTCGATCCAGACACCGGCTTCCCCATGATAAAATCGCATGCGATTTATAAGGCGATAGAGGGCGACCGTTTTCGTCGTGCCGCGCTCAATGGCCGAAATAAACCGAGCGCCCGGCCATGCGAACCCCGTCGCGGCTGCCCGACTGCGCCGCGCCGCTCGCGTCGCTGCCGTATCCGGCTGCCTGCGTGTCGGCCGCATCGGCGCCATTGTCGTGAATCCGGTTCAGCGCCGCCTGGATATTGTCCGGATAGTTCGGGTCGTTGGGGCGGTTCGGCAGGTAGCCGGCCGTTTGCAGCGCGACCAGTTCCGCACGCACCTGCGCGCGCGTGACGGTGCTTTCGCTGGCGAACGCCGGCGCGGCGGCGGAGGCCGACACGGCGACGAGAAGGGCTGCGATCAGTTGGGTCTTCATCATTTACCTCGACAGGGAAACAGGCATTCAGGGGTTGCGTACCGTACGCCGGCCATCGGCGCCGTTCGCGGTTTCATTCAGTGACCGAAGTAGATCGAACGTTCGGCGATGCGCGTCGCGGGCCGGCTGCCCGACTGCGTCGCGGCGGCAGCGTCGGGGCCATAACCCGACGACGCGGACGTGTCGGCCGCCACGGCGTCGTTCGCGTGAACGCGCGTCAATGCGGCCTGCAGGTCGTCCGGGTAATGCGGATCGTTCGCCCGGCCGGGACGGTAACCGGCCTGTTCGAGCTGGACGAGTTCGGCGCGCACCTGCGCGCGGGACACGGCGGCCTGGTCGGCGAACGCCGGGGCGGCGGCGGAAGCGGAAACGGCGACGAGCAGCGCAGCGATCAATTGGGTTTTCATCATTCACCTCGACAATCTGGAAACGGGAAAGGATTCAGGGTTCGCACACCGGCGCGCCGCTCAATGACCGAAGTACACCGAGCGCGCGGCCACGCTGAGCGCGGGCCGGCGGCCGGATTGCGTCGCGGCGTCGCCGTTGCTGCCGTAGCCGGACGCCGGCACGTGGGCAACGACGGCATCGTCGGCATGGATCTGCGTGAGCGCGGCCTGCAGATCGTTCGGATAGGTCGCGTCGGACGCACGGTTCAGCGGATAGCCGGCCTGTTGAAGCTGGGCAAGCTCGGCGCGTACCTGTGCACGCGTCACGGCGGTTTCGTTGGCGAACGCCGGGGCGGCAACGGTGGCCGAAACAGCGACGAGCAGGGCAGCGATCAATTGGACTTTCATCATTCACCTCGATAGAAAAGAAATCGGAAATTCGGGCGGGCGGCGTTCGGCCGCCCAATACGACGTTCAGGCGATGCGGATGTCGACGTCGATGTTGCCGCGCGTCGCCTTCGAGTACGGGCAGGTCTGGTGCGCGGCGTCGACGATCCGTTGCGCGACGTCGCGATCGAGCCCCGGCACGCTCACGTTCAGCCGGGCCTGCAGGAAATACGCGTTGCCGCCGGTGCCGAGATCCACTTCGGCGTCGACCGCGAGATCGGCCGGCAGCGTCACCTTCGCGGCACGCGCCGCAAGCTGCATCGCGCCGATGAAACAGGCCGACCAGCCGGCGGCGAACAGCTGTTCCGGGTTGGTGCCGGTGCCGGCGCTGCCCGGCGACGACAGCTGGATGTCGAGGCGACCGTCGGAACTGCGCGCCGCGCCGTCGCGGCCGCCGGAAGTCGTATGCGTCTTGCCCGTGTACAGCACTGTTTCGATCTTGCTCATCATTGGCTCCGTCAGTGGGGTTTGTTTCAGATGCGATTCGATCGCATGCGATGCAGTTTGGTCGAGATGATTTCCCTAGTCAAGCGTATTCGATTAAATCGCATGCGATATTTTGTATTTCAATGTATCTGGCACGTGTCGCGCCTTTCCGGACAAGGCTTTCCGACGATCGCGCCCTGATATCGAGCAGATCGGCAAACGTGCCGGATTCCGGGCAGGGCACACGAAAACGCCCGGGAGACGGGATGACCGCCCCGCAGGGCGGCCGTTCCATCACGTTGCGGCGATCGCGACGAGGATGACGGCCGCATCGGCCGGCAACTGGCGCGGGGAGAACGCCGAACGCGCGTGTCGCAGGGAAGGCTGCTTGCCGCGCCGGCATCGGAAACGCGCCGATCTGCCTGCCTCGAAACCCGCAGTTGGATAAAACGATCGACCTATCCGGATAACTTTTCTTATCACAACACCACGATTGAATATCCAAACTCGTCACTTCAAAAACGCTTCCGACATCGAACAGGGGGTCGCCTCGCAGGGCAGGGCAGCGAACACGCGCCGTCAATCCGGCGCGTCCAGCCGCGCCAGCAGCACCGTCAGCACGTCCGCCGTCGCCCGCGCGACACCGTGAGCGGTCGTGTCGACCAGCGCATGCGCGCATTCGCGATACAGCGGGTCGCGCATCCGGTATTGCGCGGCGAGCGTTTGCCGCGGTTCGGCCACCTGCAGCAGCGGCCGCCGCGTGTCGTCGCGGGTCCGGCGCCACAACGCATCGGGATCCGCATGCAGGTAGACCACGCAGCCGCGTTCGTTCAGGCGCGCGCGGGTGCGCGGATTCAGGATCGCGCCCCCGCCGGTCGCCACGATCACGTTCGCGCGCTGCGTCAGTTCGTCGACGATATGCGTTTCGAGCAGCCGGAAACCGCGTTCGCCGACGCTGTCGAACAGCGCGGCGACCGAGCGGCCCGTGCGCCGCTCGATCTCGTCGTCGCTGTCGGCGAACGCCCAGCCGAGCGATGCCGCCAGTGCACGGCCGAGCGTCGACTTGCCCGCGCCCATCATGCCGACCAGGAACGCGCGCGCGGGCAGCGCACGCGCACCGGCCGTCACGACGACGGCGCTCATAGCCGCCGGGCGAGCGGCCAGCCGGCCCGCGTCGCCAGGCAGATCCGCCGCGTGCGCACCGCGTCCGACAGCGTATCGAGCGCCGCGCCGGTCGACGCGTCGTCGGCGTCCAGCAGCGCGCCGAGCACCTGTTCGTCGGGATTGCCCGCTGCGAGGTGCTCAGCCGCCTCCGCCGCAATGGTCCGCGGCGTGCGGTCCGGCCCCCCGTCGCCCGCCGGCCGCCGCCACCGCCCGTGCCGGTCGCGCCATCGCACGACCAGCCCGTAGAGCAGCGCACCGCCAGGCACGACCGTGTCGTCACGTGCCGCCGCCGGGCCGTCCGGCGTTGTACACCGTGTGACCCAGCTCGCGAATTCGAGCAGCGACGCATCGTGCGCGAGCGTCGCCGCATCGAGCGCGACGGCCACGCCGGCGTCCCGCAACCGGCCGAGCAGCGGCCGCACGCCGTCGTGCGCGCCGCCGCACGGCTGCAGCAGCACCTCCAGCTCGTCCTCGTGGCGGTACGCGAGCACACGGTGCCGCTCGAGCGCAGCCGGCTCGAGCAGCGCCTGCGCCGCCTGACGGACGATCACGATCGCACGATCGTCACGCCGCTCGACGATCGCGCCGATCCGGCGCCGGGCGCGCGCCACCGGGCAGTTCACGTGTCGCTCCCGACCGCGTGAGCGCGGCTCACAGCGAACCCTGGAATTCGAGCACGCGCGTCTTGAATTCGTCGGGCACGGCCAGCGTCGTGTTGTTCGCGTAATCGAACATCACGTGCGTCGACACGCCGCGCGCGACGATGGTCTGGTCGTCGCGCTCCATCAGGTGTTCGAGATCGAAGCTCTTGCTGCCGAAGCGCACGATGCTCGAGCGGATCGTCAGGTTGTCGCCGAATTGCGCCGGTGCGAGGTACTCGCATTGCGTCTTCACCATGATGTGCGGCAGCTTCTCGCTGCGCGGCAGGCCGAGCAGGTCGAACATGTAGCAGAGGTACGAATGCTGCAGATAGTCGTAATAGACGGGACTGCTCACATGCCCCATCGAATCCGTATCGCGATACTTGACGTGAATGGGCGTTTCGTAATGTCGCTTCGCCATGGTGATTCTCCGCAATGACTGGGTTGATTTATATTTTCTTGCCCGAGTGGCCTGTCGGGCATCCGAAAATTAATCGAACGACTATCGGGCCGCCACTATCAGAACGAATAGCAACCCCGCGTGGAGCCCCGTAAAATCAAGACTTCCCTTCAACCGGATCGCTCCCCTGATTTCCAAATGAAAATCGAATGACCGACCGCCTTCGCCTCCTGCAACCCGGCACGAAAGATGCCGGAATTATCGAATTCGACGCTTATTTCCCTCATTCATAAGGTTATGAATTAGAAACTGATAAATGTGTTAGTTGCGCACCAAAAGCACCATTCAATACAGTCGCGCTGTAGTAAAAAGTCCCGTTCATTATCGACAGGAGGGCAGTCCCCATGCATGCAAACGCCTGGACGACAAACCGCGACGCCGTGCTGCGCTTGCCGTCCCCTGCGGATCTGGCCGGCGCGCTGCCGCCGGCCTTGCGCGCGTCGCGCACCGTTCATACGACCCGCCGTGCGATCGTCGACGTGCTCGACGGCACGGACGACCGGCTCGTGGTCATCGCCGGTCCGTGCTCCGTGCACGATCCGGCCGCCGCGCGCGACTACGCGGCACGGCTCGCGCTGCAACGCGCGCGCTTCGCCGACGAGCTGGAAATCGTGATGCGCGTGTACTTCGAGAAGCCGCGCACGACCATCGGCTGGAAAGGGCTGATCAACGATCCGCTGCTGGACGGCAGCGACCGGATCGATGCCGGGCTGCAGGCGGCCCGCGCGCTGCTGTGCGACATCAACGGTGCGGAGATGCCGGCCGCGACCGAGTTTCTCGATCCGCTGTCGCCGCGCTACCTCGCGGATCTGGTTGCGTGGGGCGCGATCGGCGCGCGCACCGTGGAGTCGCAGGTGCATCGCGAGCTGGCATCGTCGCTGCCGATCCCGATCGGCTTCAAGAACGGCACCGACGGCAACGTCCAGGTGGCCGTCGATGCGATGCGCGCGGCGGCGCATCCGCACCGGTTCCTGTCGATCGATGCGGATGGCCGGTTATGCGCGGCTGCGTCGCCCGGCAATCCGCACACGCACGTCGTGCTGCGCGGCGGGCGCGAGCCGAATTTCGACGCGGCCGCCGTGAATGCGGCATGCGAGCGCATGACCGGCGCGCAGGTCGCGCCGCGCGTGATGATCGACGTCAGTCACGGCAACAGCCGCCGCCAATACCGCAACCAGCTCGGTGTCGGCGCGGAAGTCGCCGCGCAGGTGGCGGCCGGCGATACGCGCATCGTCGGCGTGCTGATCGAGTCGAACCTGATCGAAGGGCGGCAGGACCTCGTGCCCGGCGTGCCGCTGCGCTACGGGCAGAGCATCACCGACGCGTGCCTGTCGTTCGCCGATACCGCGCGGCTCTTCGAGACGCTCGCTCACGCCGTGCGTACGCGGCGACGCGGCCATGCGCTGCCGCCCGGCGTCGAGTTCGCACACGAGCCGCTGCTCGCGTGCTGCGCGTGAGCGGCCCGGCGCGCTGCGCTCAGACGGCGGCTTCGTCATGAATCCGCGTCGCGTCGCCGGCCCATGCGTCGCGATAGCGGGCCAGCCAGTGCTCGGCCTGGGTCGGCGCGCCGGCGACGATCGCGTCGAGCGGGGCGAGATACCTCGATTCGTCGTGGCCGGCCGCGTCCCGGCGCGCCCGCGCACGCAGGCCGCGATGCGCGATCGCAAGCGCGTCGGCCGCCAGCGCGCGCAATGAACGACCGTCGACGCGCGTGTCGAGCCCGGTACGCGGCACGTCGCGACGCAGCGTGAGCAGCGTGCCGCGGTCGATCCCGGCCGCCAGCGTCTCGGCCTCCGACAGCGCGGCCGGATCGTACAGCAGGCCGGTCCAGAACGCGGACAACGCGACCATCATGTCGGGCGAGCCGGCATCGGCGCCGCGCATCTCGAGATAGCGCTTGAGCCGGACCTCGGTAAACACCGTCGTCAGGTGGTCCGCGAAATCCCCCAGTGTCGGCGTCTCGCCTTCGAGATGCGGAATGCGCCGCCGCATGAAGTCGCGGAACGTGTGCCCGGTCGCCTCCGCATAACGATCGCCGCGCCGCACGAAATACATCGGCACGTTGTCGAGCAGCCAGCTCACGTAGCGCTCGAAGCCGAAGCTGCGCGACAGGAACAGGGCCGGCGCGCCGCAGCGATCCTCGTCGGTGTCGAGCCACGTGTGCGCACGCGTCGACAGCAGGCCCGACGGGCGGCCGTCGCGAAACGGCGAATTCGCGAACAGCGCGGTCGCGACCGGCTGCAGCGCGAGCGACACGCGCATCTTGCGCGCCATGTCGCTTTCCGACGCGAAATCGAGGTTGACCTGCACGGTGCAGGTGCGCTGCATCATGTCGAGCCCGCGCGTGCCGACGCGCGGCATGTAGCGCCGCATGATCCCGTAGCGCTGCTTCGGCATCCACGGCAGCGCTTCGCGCGACAGGTGAGGGTGAAAACCGAGCGGCACGCAGCGCAGGCCGAGCGGATCGCATGCCGCGCGGGCCGCGGCGAGGTGCGCATGCAGTTCGGCGTGCGTGTCGTGCAGCGTATCGAGCGGCGCGCCCGACAGTTCGAGCTGGCCGGCCGGCTCGAGCGAGATCGCCGCGCCGTCGCGCTGGATCACGCCGACGACCTGGCCGGCATCGACGATCGGCGTTCCGTCGCCGCGCAGCCGCTCGAGCACCGCGGCAATGCCGGACGATCCCTCGTAACGCGCGGCCGCGTGCGTCGCGCGGGCCACGACGAACTTCTCGTGCTCGGTGCCGATCCGGAACCGCGCGGCCGGCTTGCAGCCGGCGGCCAGATGATCGGCGAGCTGCTGCTCGGAGACGATCGGCGTGTTGTCCGATCCGACTGCATTCGACATCGACATCCTCCACAGGTCACATTGAGCGACCGACCGGCCGGTCGCACGGCGACTATAGCGACGTCGCCGTGCGCGCAGTACTGGCAGGGGTGATAGGGCGTCGTGCGATTCCGCGCCGCGTTACGGCTGCTTGCGCTTCGCGAAGTAGTGCGCGGGCGAATCGCCGAACGCGCGGCGGAACATCGCGATGAAATTGCTCGGCGTCGCATAGCCGAGCGCGTCGGCGATGTTGGCGACGCTGTCGCCGTTCGCCAGCCGTTCGAGCGCGTGCGTGAGCCGCGCCTGCTGCCGCCACTGCGCGAAGCTCGTGCCGGTTTCCGCGACGAACAGCCGGCTCAGCGTCCGGGCGGACAACCCGGCCCATTCGGCCCACGCGTCGAGCGTGCGGCTGTCGTGCGGCTGCCCGAGGATCGCGTTCGCGATGCGCAGCAACCGCCGGTCGTGCGGCATCGGCAAGTGCAGCGGTTCGTGCGGCGCGCGCCGCATCTCGTCGAGCAGCACGACGCTGATGCGCGCCTGTTCGATGTCGAGCCGGTCCTGGTCGGCCCACGACACCGCGCGCCGCACGAGCGCGCGCATCAGGTCGGTGATCGCGATCACGCACGGTTGATCCGGCATCCGGCGGCTCGCGGCCGGCGCGATCACGACGCTCCAGCCGCTCAACGCACCGCTGATGCTGACCTTGTGCTGCTCGCCCGGCGGAATCCAGCCCGCGCGATGCGGCGGCAGCAGCCACGAACCGTGCGGCGTGCGCACGTGCGCGAAACCGCTTTCCACGCAGAACACCTGGCCGCGCAGATGGCTGTGCCAGTCGACCTCGCGCGTGCCGAGCTGATACGCGTTGCTGCCGTCGTCCTCGCCCCAGACGGCGATCAGCGACGGGCCGTCCGCGCGTTCGCTCGGATCGGCGTCGGCGCGTGGCATGGCAGGGGAGGGAGAAGCTTCTCGGATGGGCATGGCCGGAATTCATTATTTTTTGTCTAAACAACATTATCAGCTTTGCCCGGGAGCGTCCAACAATGCGTGTCGTGTTCAAACCCAATCGAAGCAGAGGAATGCGATGCATGCAGCACTTGCTCCCTCGCCACGCGATGCCGTCGCGCTGCGCGTCCTGTCGCGAACGGCCGTTGCCGTGGCGCTCGCCCTGCTCGGCGCCTGCGCGAGCCGCGACGGGCTCGCGCCCGCCGGCACGCTGCGCGGCGCCGATACGCTCGCCGCGTCGCGCAGCCTCGCGCATGCGCCGATCGCCGACTGGCCGGCCGCCGACTGGTGGCTTGCGTTGCACGATGCGCAGCTGGATGCATTGATCGACGAAGCGCTGGCCGGCAATCCCGATCTCGCGACCGCCGATGCGCGTGCGCGCGAGGCGCAGGCGCTGGTGATCGAAGCGCAGGCCGCGCGACTGCCGCACCTCGTCGGCCGCGCGAGCGCGAAGGGCGAACGCACGTCCGGCACGCAGTTTTCGACGGACCAGGGCGGCGGTGTCTTCAGCCACACACGCGAGATCAATCTCGGCCTGAGCTGGGATCTCGATCTGTGGGGCGGCCGCCGGGCGACGTGGGAAGCCGCGCTCGGCGAAGCGCGTGCGGCGCGGATCGATGCGCAGGCCGCGCGCGTGCTGCTGTCCGTCAACGTCGCGCGCGCCTACGTGAATCTTGCCTATGCGTTCGATCAGCAGGATCTCGCGCAGGCCGAATTCGACCGCGCCGACGAAGCGCTGTCGCTGACGCGCCAGCGCGTCACGAAAGGCATCGACAACGTCGCGCAGCAGCGCCAGGCGGAAAGCGAAGTCGCGGCGGCGACGCGCGAGCAGGCCCGCGCGGCGCAGGCGATCGACAGCGCGCGCATCGCGCTCGCGATCCTGCTCGGCGCCGGCCCCGATCGCGGCCTCGCGCTCGCGCGGCCCGCGCCGCTGCCGACCGCCGCGCTCGCGGTGCCGGCCGACCTGCCGGCCGCGCTGCTCGGCCGGCGCGCCGACCTCGTCGCCGCGCGCTGGCGCGTGGAGGCCGCGAGCCGCAACGTCGCGGCCGCCCGCGCGGATTTCCTGCCCGACGTCAGTCTCACCGCGCTGATCGGGCTCGCGACGCGCGGCGGCGCATCGCTGTTCCAGGCCGCCTCGCGCACCTACAACGTCAACCCGGCCGTGAGCCTGCCGATCTTCGACGGCGGCGAACGGCGCGGTGTGCTGCGCAAGCGCGACGCGCAATACGACCTCGCGGTCGCCGGCTACAACAAAACGCTGATCGGCGCGATCGGCGAGGTGGCGGACGATCTGCACCGGCTGCGTTCACTCGCCCAGCAGGCCGATGCGCAGCAACGTGCGTTCGACTCCGCCGCCGATGCATGGCGGCTCGCGGACGCGCGCTACCGGGCCGGCGTCGGCAGCTATCTCGATGCGCTCGTCGTGCGCCAGCAGCTGCTGATCGCGAGCCGCGAGGTCGCCGCGCTGCGCGCCCAGCGCGCGGACCAGTCGCTGCAGCTCGTCGCGGCGCTCGGCGGCGGCTTTCGCGCCGAGCCGGACGACGTCGCGCTCGCCGCCACTCCTTCCCACCGTCCTTGACATCGAACCATGAGCAGCGACAACACCTTGCAGACTCCCGCGCGACCGGCAGTCGCCGATTCCGCCAGTGCCCGCCAGCAACCCGCGGCCGACCACACCGGTGCGCCGCGCGCGCCGGGCGCACCGGACGCCCGCGCGCAACCGTCGCCGGGCGGCGCCGCACCGGCGACGCCGCCGCCCGCGCGACGCAAGCACCTCGTGCGCGCGCTCGTCGGGGTGTTCGCGTTCGGCATCGTCGGCTGGGGCATCTGGTACGCGCTCGTCGGCCGCTGGTACGAAGCCACCGACAACGCCTACGCGCAAGGCAACGTCGTCGAGCTGACGCCGCAGGTAACGGGCACCGTCGTGTCGATCGACGCGGACGACGGCAACCTCGTGCGCGCCGGCACGCCGCTCGTCCGTCTCGACGCGAGCGACGCGCAGATCGCGCTCGCGGCTGCGCAGGCCGATCTCGCGGCCACGGTCCGCAAGGTGCGCGGCCTGTACAGCAATGAACGCGGGCTCGCGAACAGCATCGACGGCGCACGCGCCGACCTCGACGCGCGACGTACCGCGCTCGACAAGGCGAAGGCCGATTACCGGCGCCGCGAGGACCTCGGCCGCTCCGGCGCGATCTCGCGCGAGGAGCTTGCGCACGCGCTCGACACGCTGACGTCCGCGCAAAGCGCATATGCCGCCGCGCAAAGCGCGCTCGCCACGTTGAGCGAACAGCACCAGACGAGCAAGGCGCTCGTCGACGATACCGCGGTCGCGTCGCATCCCGATGTCCAGGCCGCGGCCTCGCGGCTGCGCGCCGCGTATCTCGCCCGCGCGCGCACCGATATCGTCGCGCCCGTCACCGGCTATGTCGCGAAACGCACGGTACAGGTCGGGCAGCGCGTGTCGCCCGGCGTGCCGTTGCTTGCGGTCGTGCCGCTGCGCGAGCTGTGGGTCGACGCGAACTTCACCGAGAAGCAGCTCGAACACATGCGGATCGGGCAACCGGTCGAGCTGACGGCCGACCTGTACGGCGACGCGGTGCGCTACACGGGCCGCGTGCAGAGCCTCGGCGTCGGCACCGGCAGCGCATTCTCGCTGCTGCCCGCGCAGAACGCGACCGGCAACTGGATCAAGATCGTCCAGCGGCTGCCGGTGCGCATCGAACTGACGGATCCGGCGCAGCTCGACGCGCATCCGTTGCGCATCGGCCTGTCGATGCACGCGCGCGTCGACCAGCACGACCGCAGCGGCGCGATGCTGTCGCGCCGCGAGCAGCGTTCGCCGGTGTTCCGCACCGACGTGTACCGCGACGAACTCGCGCGCGCCGACAGCCTGATCGCCGACGTCGTGCACGCGAACCTGCCGGCGGCGGTACGCACGGAGCGTGCGCAATGAGCGGCCCGATGCCGGCCGCCGATGCCGGTTTTCGTCCGTCGAGCGTCGCGCTGACGACGTTCGGCCTCGCGCTCGCGGTCTTCATGCAGGTGCTCGACGGCACCGTCGCGAACGTGTCGCTGCCGACCATCGCCGGCAACTTCGGCGTGAGCACGACGCAGAGCGCCTGGGTCGTCACGACGTTCTCGGTCAGCAATGCGATCGCGCTGCCGCTGACCGGGTTTCTCGTCAAGCGCGTCGGCCAGGTGAGGCTGTTCGTATGGGCGACGCTGGCGTTTACGTTCGCATCGCTCCTGTGCGGCCTCGCGCAGAATCTGCCGCAGCTCGTCGCGTTCCGCGCGCTGCAGGGCCTCGTGGCCGGGCCGATGATTCCGACCACGCAAGCGCTGATGTTGTCGATCTACCCGCCGCAGCGGCGCGGCTTCGCGCTGTCGATGATCGCGATGGTCACCGTCGTCGCGCCGATCGCGGGCCCCGTGTTCGGCGGCTGGGTGACGGAACATTACTCGTGGCGCTGGGCGTTCCTGATCAATCTGCCGATCGGTGTGTTCGCCGCGATGTGCGTGTTCGCGCAGATGCGGGCGCGCGTCGAGACGACGGTCGCCGCGCGCGTCGACTACGTCGGGCTGGCCGCGCTCATCGTCGGCGTCGGCGCGCTGCAGATCGTGCTCGACAAGGGCAACGAGGCCGACTGGTTCAACTCGACGTTCATCGTCGTGATGTCGGTGGTCGCCGCGTTCGGGATCGCGCTGTTCCTGATCTGGGAGCTCAACGAACCGAATCCGATCGTGAACCTGCGGTTGTTCGCGCATCGCAACTTCGCGGCCGGCACGCTGACGCTCGTGCTCGCGTACTCGGCCTTCTTCGCGGTCAACGTGATCGTGCCGCAGTGGCTGCAGCGCACGCTCGGCTACACGGCGTTCTGGGCCGGGCTGGCGGTCGCGCCGATGGGCGTGATCCCCGTGCTGATGACGCCGTTCATGGGCAAGTACGCGCCGCGCTTCAACATGCGCGTGCTCGTGTGCTGCGCGTTCGCGATCCTCGGCACGTCGTCGTTCCTGCGCGCGGGCTTCGTGCCCGACATCGACTTCACGCACATCGCGCTGATCCAGCTGCTGCAGGGCCTCGGCCTCGCGCTGTTCATCATGCCGATCAACAGCATCCTGCTGTCCGACCTGAAGCCGGACGAAATCGCCGCGGGCTCCGGCCTGTCGACGTTCCTGCGCACGCTCGGCGCGAGCTTCGCGGTGTCGATCACGTCGTTCCTGTGGGACCGGCGCGCCATCCTGCATCACGCGCAGCTCAGCGAACACCTGAGCGGTTTCGATCCGGCCGTGCGTGCCGAAGTCGCACGGCTCGGCGGCGGCGATCCACAACGCGCGGCGACGCTGCTCGGCAACCTGGTCGACGCGCAGGCGTACCAGATTTCGTTCAACGACGTGTCGTTCGCGCTCGGCTGCGTGTATCTCGCCGTGATCGCGGTGGTGTGGCTCGCCCGCCCGCCGTTCGGCCCCGGCGCGGCCGCGAAACGATGAAGCGGGCGCTGCGCGGCCCGTTCCGACCCATGCTGTTCAATTCGATGGAGATTGACCCGATGCCTACCTCTCACGCTGGAAACACGCCGCCCGAACTGGCGACGCTCGCCGTGTTCGACGTCACGGAATTTCCGCTCGTCGTTGTGCGCAACGACGCGATCGCATCCGGCGGCTACGCGCAGCGCTGGCTCGACGACATGCACGCGCTGATGCGGCACGGCGAGCCGTTTGTCATGATCTTTCCGCCGGCCCGCCCGGACGAGCCGCACGACGACCGCAAGGAACGCGGCATGTGGCTCAAGCAGAACCGTGCCGCGCTTGCCGCGGTCTGCCGCGCGCTCGTGTCGGTCGAACCGGACCCGACCGAGCGCGAAGCGGCCATCGCGAACGCGTCCGGCATCGAAAAGGCGTTCGGGATTCCGTTCGACGTGACGGCTTCGCTCGACGATGCGAAGCACGCGGGTCGGCGACGTCTGACCGAGGCGCTCTAGCGCGGCCCGTTCGCGCGCAACGCCTCGAACCGGTTGCGCAAGTCCGCCTGACTGCAGATTCCAACTAATAAACGGGGTGGCTTGTATGAAAGGACTGGATTGTCTGAAATGGTTGGTACCCGGCGACACGGACGCGTCATGGCAGCGGATGACCGACGCGGCCGCCGGAATGGGATTCGACAAGGTCGTGCTGATCGTGTTGCCGTTTACCGGCGCGTCGTTCGATCTCGCGCGCAAGTGGAGCAGCGGCGTGCCGGGCTGGACGGCGCTGTACCGGCAGCGCCAGTTCGACCGCGTCGACCCGATGCTGCGTCATTGCTTCCGTTCGGCACTGCCGCTCGTATGGGACGACGCGCTGTTCGCGCAGCCCGGGCAGCGGCCGTGCTACGAAGCGGCGGCCGCGTACGGCATGCGCAGCGGCGTCGTGCTGCCCGTGCGCGGCGCGAAAGGGGAGGTCGGCATGCTGTCGTGCGCGAGCGCGGACGATCTTGCCGCCACGCGCGAGCGCTGCGACCGTCACCTGGCGGCGCTGACGCTGCTGCGCGACGTCGCGTGCGAAGCGATCGCCGGCACGCCGTGCCACGCACCGCCCGACAGCGTGCCGCGGCTGAGCCGGCGGGAAGTCGAGTGCCTGCGCTGGCATGCGGCCGGCAAGACGTCGTGGGAAATCGGCCACATCCTGAACGTGACCGAGTCGTGCATCAATTTCCACTTCATGAACATCCGCCGCAAGTTCAACGTGTCACGTCGGCATGAAGCCGTGCTGCGCGCGGTCGAGTGGGGGCTGATCAGTATCTCCGACGTGACGGTGCCGACCTGATGCCGGCGCATCGTCGAGCCAGCGGTCGAGAAACGCGCTGAGCCACGCAGCCGTCGCGCGGTCGTGCCGCCGGCCTTCGCTCGCCTGCGTCGCGAGATCCTGCGCGCCGGGCGCCGCCAGCTTGTGCGCGGCGGCGGTGCTCCAGCGCCGCATCATCGGAAAGCTGACTTCCGGATGGAACTGGACGCCGTACGCGTGCGGCCCGTAGCGCACGGCCTCGTTCTCGAAGTGCTCGCCGGTCGCGAGGATATCGAGCCCGGCAACGCGCTCGAAACCCTCGCGATGCCACTGGTACACGTGCGACGGCCATGAACCGAGTCGCCGGCCGGCGTGCGTCGCGGCGATCGGCCAGTAGCCGATTTCCGCGCGCCCGTCGCGGTGCGCCGTCACGCGGCCGCCCAGATGACGGATCATCATCTGCGCGCCGAGGCAAACGCCGAGAAACGGTGCCGACTCGCGCAGCGGCACGCCGATCCAGTCGATCTCGTCGCGGATCCAGCGATCGCCGTCGTTGGCGCTCATCGGGCCGCCGAACACCACGGCGCCCGCATGCCCGGCAAGCGTCGCCGGCAGCGGGTCGCCGAGCGGCGGGCGGCGGATGTCGAGCGGATGGCCGCGCGCGGCCAGCAGCCGCCCGATCCGGCCGGGGCTCGACTGTTCGCGATGCAGTACGATCAGGATCGGACGAAGTGCGGAGTGCGTCATGTCGTGTGGTCGGATAGAAGGTCAGCCCGGCTGGCCGCGCAGCGCGTCGAACGACACCATCACCTGTTCGCGGTAGGCAGGCCGTCGGCACAGGCGGGCGTACCAGGCCTCGACGTGCGGCAACGGCGGCCGCTCGACGTCGAGCGAGAAGTAGCGGAACAGCGTCGCGCCGGCCGGAATGTCGGCCAGGCCCGGCGTCGCACCGCCGAGAAACGGCTGGGTCGACAGCAGCCGGTCGAGCAGCCGGTAATGCGTCGCGCTGCGCGCGGCCTTGTCGAGCACGATCGCGTCGTCGCGCCGCTCCGGCGGCGTTCGCACGAGTGCCCAGAACAGCCCGGTCATCACGTCGGGTTCGAGCGCGGTCTGCGACCAGTCCATCCAGCGCTCCGCGCGCGAACGCGCGTACGTGTCGCGGCACCAGAACGGATTGTTCGGCACGCGCGCGGCGAGATAGCGCAGGATCGTGTGCGACTCCCACACGACGTCGCCGTCCCAGTCGATCACCGGGATCCGGCAGGTCGGATTCAGCGCCGCGAACGCGGGCGTCTGCAGCGTGCCGTGTTCGCCGCCGGCCGCGATATGCCGATACGGCAGGCCCAGCTCGCCGATGAGCCACAGCACCTTCTGCACGTTGAACGACGTGCGGCGCCCCCAGACGGTCAGCATCGCGCGGCATCCTCGCGGGCAGCGGATCGCGCGCATGCCGCATAGCGGTCGAGACCGGCGGCAAGATCCGCGATCAGGTCGTCCGGATCCTCGAGTCCGATGTGCAGGCGCACGCCGCGGCTGCCGAGCGGCCAGCGTTGCGCGAGGCCGTGCGCGTCCAGTTCGAACGGGAGCGCGAGGCTCTCGTAGCCGCCCCACGAATAGCCGAGCCCGAACAGCGCCAGGTGGTCGAGAAACGCGTCGATCGCGTGCGGCGGCGCCGGTTGCAGCACGACCGAGAACAACCCGGACGCGCCACGGAAATCGCGTCGCCACAGTGCGTGCCCGTCGTCGCCGGGCAGCGCCGGATACAGCACGCGCTGCACCTCGGCGCGCGTCGAGAGCCAGGTCGCGACCGCGAGCGCGTTGCGCTGATGCTGCCGCAGCCGCACGCCGAGCGTGCGCAGTCCGCGCAGCGCGAGATACACGTCGTCGGGGCCGGCGCACAGGCCGAGATCGCCATGCAGTTGCTTCAACGCCGGCCATGCGCGTTCGTTGGCCGACACCGTGCCGAGCATGGCGTCCGAGTGCCCGACCAGATATTTGGTGCCCGCCTGGATCGACAGGTCGATACCGAGCGCATGCGGCTGCAAGAAGAGCGGCGTGGCCCAGCTGTTGTCCGCGATGACCCGTGCGCCGTGCGCATGGGCGAGCCGCACGAGTGCGGGGACGTCGTGCATGTCGAACGTGTAGGAGCCGGGCACCTCGACGTACAGCGCACGCGTGTTCGACCGGAACGCGGCCGCGACCGGCGTGCTGCCGTCGTACCACGTCGTCTCGACGCCGAGTCGCGCGAGTACGCCTTCGCACGCATGACGCACCGGGCCGTAGACCGATGCGGTCATCAGCAGGTGATCGCCGGGCTTCAGGCACGACAGCAGCGCGAGCGTGCACGCGGACAGGCCCGACGGGCACAGCACCGTACCGGCGCCGCCTTCGAGGCTCGTCACCGCGCGTTCGAGCGCATCCGTCGTCGGCGTGCCGCGGCGGCCGTAGATATACGGCTGCGTGCGGTTCAGCAGATCCGACACCGTCGGGCTGAGCACGGTCGACGCATGGTAGACGGGCGGGTTGACGAAACCGTGCCATGCGGCGCTGTCGCGGCCCGCGTGCACGAGCCGCGTGTCGTCTTGCAGGCGGTCATGCGGGCCGTCGCGCGGCGGCGACGGCGGTTCGACGGACTTCACGGCCATAGCGCGCACCGCTCCCAATGCTGGCCGGCACGCCGGTAAGCCTGCCGCGCGAAGCGGCGCGCACTGTCGGCCCGCCAGAATTCGGCTTCGTCGGGCGCCAGCGTGTACAGGTGCCAGTCGTCCGACACGAGCGCCGGATCGGCGGCCAGCCGCTCGAGCTGCGCGTCGATCGCGCGCGTCAGGTCGGCCGGATCGTCGAGCCGTTCGCTTTGCCGTCCGGCCAGGATGCTCGCGCGCGATCGTTCGGGGCGGCCCGCGAAATCGGCGCGGCCTTCGGCGGCCGGCAGCCGCTCGACCGGGCCGCTCAGCCGGATCTGGCTCGCGATCGCGGGCCAGTAGAACGTCATCGCCGCGTACGGCCGGTTCGCGAGCTGGCGCCCCTTGGGGCTGCGCGCATTCGCCGCGAAATGCCAGCCGCGCGCGTCGACGTTGAGCAGCACGACGGAGCGTGCATCGGGTCGTCCGTCCGGGTGGGCCGTCGACAGCGTCATCACCTGCGGCTCCAGTGCGCCGGCGGTCACGGCTTCGTCGAGCCAGCGTTCGAACTGCGCGTGCGGCGTGTCCGCCCAGTTTTCGGGCGGTACGTGCGGCGCGGCATGCGCGAGGGTTTTCAGCGCCTTCAGGCGCGTTGCGATCGTATCCATGGCGACACTCATGCGATGCCGAATTGCGTCGCGCGGGCGATCAGCCGATGCGCGGCGAGATAGTCGGGGACTTCCGCGAGGAAACCGTCGACGACGGCGGCCGCCACGCGCCGGCCGCCGGACGCGCGCCGCGCGGTGTCGAACGCGTCGATCACGCGGCGGGCGAGGGCGACTTCGTCGGCCGTCGGCGTCAGCACGCGATTGACGACCGGCACGAACTGCGCGTTGACGATCGCTTTCGCCTGGTACCCGAGGCCGCGCGACACGCGCATGTCGAGTTCCGCGCCTTCGTTGTCGGCATAGCTGTACGGACAATCGATCGCGGTGACGCCGACGGCCGCGCATTCGACGCGAAAACGCGAGCGCACGTAGTCGAGCTCGCGGCCCGCACGCGTGCGCTCGGCCCCCATGTCGGCCACCATGTCCTCGGTCGCGACGAGCACCGCCGACACGCGCGGGCTCGACCGCGCGATCGCCATCGTGTTCACGAGGCCGAGCGTCGTCTCGACGTTCGGCACCAGCTCGGTCGAACCGGGTGCGATGTCGTATTCGCGTTCAAAGCGCGTGACGGCGTCGTCGAGCGCGACGACCTGCTCGGGCGTCGCGACGTACGACATCATCACGATGTCCGGACGGCCGCGCATCGCGGCGCGCAGGTCGTCGATGCCGCCCGCGTCGAGCGGGTTCACGCGCACGGACGCCAGCGCGCCGGCATCGCGCCAGCCCGCGAGCACGCGCTCGCTCAGTTCGCGCGCGGCCGGGCGCCGGTCGGGCGGCGTGAAGGTTTCGAGTTCCTGGATCAGCACGTCCGCACCGCTCGCGGTGCCGTCAACGAGCGCATCGTGATCGGCGCCGGCGAGAAAGAGCCAGGAGCGGCGCAGGCGGGAAGGGCGTCGGTTCGTCGGTGTCATGCGTGGTTTCCTGTAGGTCGCGTGGTACGCGGGGCGATGGCGCGGGCCGTCAGCCGGCGCGCATCATCTGGTTGAAGATGTTCTTGCGATGCATTTCCTCGGTACCGCCGACGCTCATGAAGCCCAGCGCGTCCGACGCGAACGCGGCCACCGGCCCGGCCTGGTAGCCGAGGCTGCCGTACAGCCGCACGAGGCCGAGCGCGCTGTCGACGAGATCCTGCGCGCCGACCAGCTTCGCGATCGAGCAGGTCATCAGCGCCTGCGGGTGATCCGTCAGCAACTGCGCGAGTGCGCCGCGCGCGAGCCACGTGCCGCGCTCGATGCCGATCTGCAGGTCGACGAGGCGGCGCTGCACGTACTGGTGTGCATCGATCGTGCTGTCGAAGCTGCGTCGTTCGCGGCAGTAGCCGATCGCATCGCGCAGGTACGGCGCCGTCACCTGGGCGGCGACGAGGCCGTAGTAGAGCCGGCCGAGCGAGATGATGTCGATCAGGTTGCCGAGCCCCGCGCCCGGTTCGCCGAGCAGCTGGCCGCGCGTGATCGGGCAATCGTCGAAATGCAGCGCGCCGGTGGGCAGGTCGTCGAGGCCGAGCTTGCGGTCGGGCGCGGCCACCGTCATGCCCGGCTGGTCGCGATCGACGATCACGAGCGCGGTGTTGCGCCGGCCCGGCGTTTCGATGCGCGTGACGACGAGGATGAAACGCGCGAGCGGCGCGTGCGCGATATTGAATTTGCTGCCGGTCAGGCGGTAGCCGTCGCCGTGCTCGGCGAGCGTCGTCGCGATGCTGCGCACGTCGGTGCCGGTGCCCGGTTCGGCGATCGCGGTCGCACTCAGTTCGCCGCGCAGGATCGCGCCGAAATAGCGGTCCTGCTGCGTCGCCGTGCCGTATCGCTCGAGTGCGCGCACCATGCCGGCCTGCGCGATCACCGACAGCAGCAGCGCCGGGCGGCGGATCGACGATGCAAGCCCTTCGAGCGCCGCGGAAAAATGCCACCAGCCGTGACCGTCGCCGCCGTATGTCTCCGGCACGATCATGTCCCACAGTCCCTCGTGCCCGAGCCGCGCCCAGCCGGCTTCGTCGAATCCGGCGGGCGCGCGGCCGTCGTGCGCCGCGGCCGCGGCGATCTCCGCGCCGATGTCGCGAAAGCGCGCCAGCGTCGCGTGCTGTTCCTGCGTCCAGTCAAATGGCATCTGTCGTGTCTCCGGTCGAAGCGGCGCGGCCTGCGACGGCGCGCCAGCGATGCCGACAAGGTTAAGGGGGCACGGACAGCGGAGGTACTGGCAGTAGTGGTAGTTGCCGCGCCAGTGACGGCGATGACACCCGGCACATGGCGAACCGGTTTCGCGTTGCCGGCCCATTGTTTCCGCGCGGCCAACTGTGAAGTCTTCCGCCAGGCATCGATCGGGCGGGCGGCCGTTCCGATAATCGATGCACAAGGTCAGGGCAGGGTACGCGGCGATCCGGTCGCGACACGCCCGACCCGCGGGAAAAGGCGGAGGGCATGATGGATACGATGGCGCCCGAACGGGCGGCCTGCGTCACGGCCGGGCAGGACGCGCCGGTGCTCGGCATTCGGCGCATCTGGGGCGCGAAGGACGGAACGCCGATCCTCCTGCGCGCGATCGAGCCCGGCGATCTCGACATCGAACGCGAGCTGGTCGACCGTCTGTCGAGCCGCAGCCGCTACATGCGGTTGATGTCCGCGCGCAAGCCGACCGAAGACGAGTTGATCCGATGGACCCGCATCGATCGCCGGCGGGAAGGCGCGGTGATTGCGACGATCCGCGCCGGCGGCCGCGAGCGGTTGATCGGCGTTGCGCGTTATGCGACGGACGACGAAGCAACCGAGGTCGTCGAATGCGCGATCGTGATCGACGACGTATGGCAGCGGCAAGGGCTCGGCCGTGTGCTGCTGTCGAGCCTGATCGATCTGGCGCGGCGCTCGGGCATGCGGCAGATGGTCGGCACGATGCTGACCGAGAACAGTGCGATGAGACGCCTTGCGCGTTCCGTCGGCTTCACGCTGTCACGCCAGCCGGGGCGCGCATTCGTGACTGATCTGCGGCTCGACCTGGATACCCGTTGGGGAGCTTGAAGGAGGGCGCTTGCAGGCTTCCGGGGCGCCACGACACGCGGTGAATCATGCGGATTCACCCGCTCTTGCCGGATCGTCGAACAACGCAAGGAGCGCGGATTGCGACCCGACACCGAGCTTTGCGTAGCGATGCTTTTTATGCGCACGCACGGTCTCGAACGAGATCGGCAATTTCTCGCCGATCGCGCACGACGAGAACCTGCTCAACGACAACATCGCCACTTCGACTTCGTGCGTCGTCGACGCACCGCGGCCGTTCTTGCCGGTCAGCACGCCGAAGCGCGCGCGGATCGGGGGTCTCGTTTTCCGTTGCACTCGGCGCCTCCTTCACGGGGAACGTTTCGAAGCGCAGGCGCTGCTGCACAAGGCCATCTCGCGGTCGTCGTACTTTGCTCGTCGTGCCGAGCAAAAAAACCGCGTGTGATCGCGATCGATCACGAGGCCCGTGTTCTCATAGCCGGGCGACCAGCCGGCGAATCTGCCGGGTCGTCAATTCCGGCCGTTCCGCTGCACGCCACGGCTTGAGCTTGCCATCCGCCACGTCCTGAATGACCTTGAATCGGTCCAGCTCGCGCATCGTCATCGTGATCCGCTCCGTTGCAGCCATCGCAGCCTCCGGCGCCGGACACCCGGCGGCCGGACAGCTTACGCGGCACGAAAGCGGACATTTCAATCTAGCCACTACAATCCAAACTGTCGATAATTATGATTATGTCAAATGCGATATTTCCGTCTGGATTGGCACCATCCGACCGCTGACCCGACCGAAAACGACCCGCTTCCCATCCTCAATCCACCTCCAGATCCCCGATCGTTTCCGCCCGCCGCGCGTCGCGCGGCGTCCCGACAGCCTGCCGGCCGCGCTGGCCGGCGGACGCCACCAGACGAAACGCGACCGGCGCAAACACGAGCCCGAACAGCGTCGCCGCCAACACGCCTCCAAACGCGCCCGTACCGATCGACCGCCGGCTTTCGGCGCCCGCGCCCGTCGCCAGCACGAGCGGCACGACGCCGAGCAGGAATGCCATCGACGTCATCACGATCGGCCTGAACCGCGCGGCGGCCGCGTCGATCACCGCCTGCCGCAGCGGCACGCCGCGCGCGGCCAGGTCACGTGCGTACTGCACGATCAGGATCGCGTTCTTCGCCGCCAGGCCAACCACCGTGATCATGCCGACCTTGAAATACACGTCGTTCGGCATGCCGCGCGCGAGCGCCGCCACGATCGCGCCGATCACGCCGAGCGGCACGATCGTCAGCACGGACAGCGGAATCGTCCAGCTTTCGTACAGCGCGGCGAGCGCCATGAAGACCGCGAGCACCGACAGCCCGACGAGCAGCGGCGTCTGCCGCGCGGCGGCCCGCTCCTCGCGCGCCGCATCGACCCAGTCGAAGCCGATTCCGGCCGGCAGCGCGCCGGCGAGCCGCTCCATCTCCGCCATCGCCGCGCCCGAACTCGTGCCGGCCGCCGCCCGGCCGCTGATGTCGAGCGACGGATAGCCGTTGTAACGGTTCAGCATCACCGGGCCGATCGTCCAGTGCGGCGCGGCGATCGCCGACAGCGGCACCATGTCGCCGGTGCGGTTCGGCACGGTCAGCGCCATCAGTTGCGTGTCGGTCGCGCGGGCGCCCGGCTCGGCCTCGATGATCACCCGGCGCATCCGGCCCGACGCCGGAAAATCGTTGATGTAGTTCGAGCCGAACGTGCCGCCCAGGAGCCCCGCGATCCGCTCGAACGGCACGCCGAGCGCATACGCCTTCGCGCGATCGACGTCGAGCTCGATGCGCGGCGCGTCCGGCAGGTCTTCGAAATGCACGGCAGCCAGCAGCGGATCCGCCTTCGCGTGTTCGGACAGTTGCTCGCGAGCCGCCTTCAACGCATCGAGCCCGACCCCGCCGCGATCCTCGAGCCGGAACGTGAAACCGTCGGCATGCCCGATGCCGCGCACCGAAGGCGGCAGCGACGCCTCGACGTCGCCGTCGAGAATCTCGCCGAAACGCCCGTTGAGCCGGTCGCGCAACGTCATCGCGTCGACGTCGCGCCGTGCCCAGTCCTTCAACTCGACGAACGCCATCCCGACGTTCTGCCCGCTGCCCGCGAAACTCCAGCCGACCACGCTCGTCACGTTCGCGATCGCCGGCTCCGCGCGCAAGATCGCCTCGACACGCTCGACGACCCCGAGCGTGCGCGCCTGCGTCGCGCCGGCCGGCAACTGGATCATCACCTGCAGCTGCCCCTGATCCTCGGTCGGCAGGAAACCGCCCGGCATCATCCAGTACAGCAGCGCGCACGCGATCACGAGCGCCGCGTAGACCGCGACGACGACGCCGGTGCGCCGCACCGCGAGCACGGCGACGCGGCGATACCCGGCCTCGACGCGCGCGAAACCCGCCCCGAACCGGTCGGCCAGCCGTGCGCCGATGCCGCGGCGCCGCGCATCGGCGGCCCTGCCGTCGTGCCGCGCGACCGGCTTCAGCAGGTTCGCGCACAGCGCGGGCGTGAGCGACAGCGCCATGAACGACGACACCAGCATCGACGCGATCATCGCCACCGCGAACTGCCGGTAGATACCGCCGACGGTCCCGGAAAAGAACGCCATCGGCACGAACACGGCGGTCAGCACCGCCGTCACGCCGACGATCGCCCCGCCGATCCGCTTCATGGCGCGCCGCGTTGCATCGCGCGGCGACACGCCCTCCTCCATCACGCGGTGCACGCTCTCGACGACGACGATCGCGTCATCGACGAGGATGCCGATCGCCAGCACGAGACCGAACATCGTGAACACGTTGATCGACAGCCCGAACGCCCACATGGCGACGAACGCGCCCATCAGCGTGACCGGAATCACGACGGTCGGCACCAGCGTGTAGCGCAGGTCGCGCAGGAACAGCCACATCACGCAGAACACCAGCACGACCGCCTCGAGCAGCGTCAGCACGACCTCGCGGATCGCGATCGTCACGAAATGCGCGCCGTCGAACGGGATCTCGATCGCGACGCCCGGCGGCAACGTCCTCGACAGCTCGGCGAGCCGCGCACGAATCGCATTCGACGTTTCGAGCGCGTTGCCGCGCGGGCCGAGCTGGATGCCGACCGTCGCGGCCGGCCGGCCGTTCAGCCGCGAATAGAACGAGTAGTCGTCGCGGCCGATCTCGACGCCCGCGACGTCGGCGACGCGCACCGCCGAACCGTCCGTCTTCGACTTCAGCACGATCCGGCCGAACTCGTCCGGCGACGCGAGCTGCCCCTTGACGACGATCTGCGCGGTGAGCTGCTGGCCACCCGGAAACGGCGCGTCGCCGATCGCGCCGGCCGTCACCGTCGCGTTCTGCGCGCCGATCGCCGCGATCACGTCGTCGGCGCCGAGGCCGTATTCGCGCAGCTTGTGCGGATCGAGCCAGACCCGCAGCGCCTCGTCGGCGTCCCACAGCTCCGCCGCGCCGACGCCCGGTGCGCGCTTCAGTTCGCGCAGCACGTAGCGGTTCAGGTAATCGCCGAGCTGCGCGGAATCGCGCATGCCGTCGGTCGACGTCAGCGTGACGAGCATCAGGAACGTGTTCGCCGCCTTGAACACGCCGATCCCCTGCTGGACGACCTGCTGCGGCAACCGCGACTCGACCTGCTTCAGCCGGTTGTTCACGTCGACCAGCGCGATGTCGGGATCGGTGCCCGGCGAAAACGTCACGTCGATCTCGAGGTTGCCGTGACCGTCGCTGCTCGTCTCGTAGTACAGGAGCCCGTCGGCCCCGTCGAGGCTTTCCTCGATGATGCTGCCGACGTCGCCGTCGACCGTCTCGGTCGACGCGCCTGGATACGCGGCGGTGATCACGACGCGCGGCGGCGCAAGGCGCGGATATTGCGCGATCGGCAGTTGCGGAATCGCCAGCACGCCCGCGACGACGACCGCGAGCGCGACGATCCACGCAAACACCGGACGATCGATGAAGAACGACGGCATCGACATGCGTCAGCGCACCGCCGGCGTTCGGCCGCCCGGCACGCGGGCGGCCTGGGCGCGCTGCGCCCGGTACACGTCAATCATCGGTTCTCTCTCGGGAGCCGCGCACCGGCGCCAGCATCGACGACGCCAGCAGCGCGCGCGTATACGGATGGGACGGCGCCTGCAGCACGTCGAGCGTATCGCCCTCCTCGACCACGCGCCCCGCCTTCATCACGACGACCCGGTGGGCCATCGCACGCATGACCGCGAGATCGTGCGTAATGAACAGGTAGCTCAGTTTGTACTTCTTTTGCAGATTCGTCAGCAGATTCAGCACCTGCTTCTGGATCGACACGTCGAGCGCGCTGGTCGGCTCGTCCAGCACCAGCAGTTCCGGCTCGACCGCCAGTGCGCGCGCGATCGCGATCCGCTGCCGCTGGCCGCCGGAGAATTCGTGCGGATAGCGCAGCATCGACTCGGCCGGCAGGCCGACTTCCTGCAGCAGCGCGACGATCCGCGCGCGCCGCGCGTCCCCGGCCACCTGCGGCCGGTGCACCGCGAGCCCTTCGCCGACGATCTGCTCGACCGTCATCCGCGGCGACAGCGAGCCGAACGGATCCTGGAACACCACCTGCATCCTGCCGTACAGCGCGCGCCTGCCGCCCGTGGTCCGCAGCGTGTCGAGCGGCAGGCCGTCGATTTCGATCGCGCCGGCCGCCGGCCGCTGCAGACCGAGCACCGTCGCCGCGAGCGTCGATTTCCCCGAGCCGGACTCGCCGACAATCCCGAGCGTTTCGCCACGCTTCAGCGACAGTGTCACGTCGTGCACCGCGCGGAACGTCGTCTTGCCGAGCGCCCCGCGCCAGCCTTTCACCGCGATGCGGTAGTCGACCGCGAGATCGCGCACGTCGAGGATCGTCCGCGCCGCGGCCGCGACGGGCTCGACGGCCCGCTGCGGCGCGCTGTCGAGCAGCCGGCGCGTGTACGCATGCTGCGGCGCGGCGAACAGCGCATCGGTCGTGTTCGTCTCCACCAGCACGCCCTGCTCCATCACGGCCACGCGCTGCGCGAAGCGCCGCACCAGGTTCAGGTCGTGCGTGATCAGCAGCACGGCCATGCCGCGCGCAGCGGCTTCCTGCTCCTGCAGTTCGAGCAGCAGATCGACGATCTGCTGGCGCACCGTCACGTCGAGCGCCGTCGTCGGTTCGTCCGCCAGCAGCAGCCGCGGCCGGCAGGCCAGCGCCATCGCGATCATCGCCCGCTGGCGCTGCCCGCCCGACAGCTGATGCGGAAAACTGTCGATGCGCCGCTCCGGCTCCGGAATCCCGGTGCGCCGCAGCAGCGCGATCCCGCGTTCGCGTGCGTCGCCGGGCCGCAGCCCCTCGTGCAGCCGCAGGCTCTCGGCGATCTGCTTGCCGATCGTATACAGCGGATTCAGCGCGGTCATCGGCTCCTGGAACACCATCGCGATGTCGGCGCCGCGAATCCCGCGCATCTGCTGTTCGGTCTTCGCGAGCAGGTCCTCGCCGTCGAACAGGATCCGTCCCGACAGCGCCGCCTGTTGCGCGAGCCGCAGGATCGACAGCGCCGTCACGCTCTTGCCCGACCCCGATTCGCCGACGAGCGCGACACGCTCGCCGCGGCCGATCGACAGGCTCAGGTCCCGCACCGCGGGCTTCGCGCCGAAGCGCGCCGAAAACCCGTCGATCTGCAGCAACGCGTTCGCCATCATCGCCCTCCGCCGAACGCCGAGCCGCGCGCGCGCGTGTCGAGCGCGTTGCGCAACGCGTCGCCCATGAACGTGAGCAGCAGCAGCGTCACCACCAGCGCGGCGAATGCGGAGATCGAGATCCACCACGCATCGAGGTTGTTCTTGCCCTCCTGAAGCAGCTCGCCGAGGCTCGGCGTCGGCGGCTGTACGCCGAGACCGAGGAAGTCGAGGCTCGTCAGCGACAGGATCGCGGCGCTCATCCGGAACGGCAAGAACGTGATCACCGGCGTGAGGCTGTTCGGCAGCACGTGACGCCACATGATCTGCGCGTTCGTCAGCCCCATCGTGCGGGCCGCTTTCACGTAATCGAGCATGCGGTTGCGCAGGAATTCGGCGCGTACGTAGTCGGACAGCACGAGCCAGCCGAACATCGACAGCAGGATGAACAGCAGCCACAGCGACGGCGTGAAGATCGATGCGAAGATGATCAGCAGGTAGAGGTCCGGCAGCGCGCTCCAGATCTCGATCAGGCGCTGGCCGATCAGGTCGGTGCGGCCGCCGTAGAAGCCCTGCAGCGCCCCCGTCAGCACGCCGACCAGCACGCCCGACACGGTGAGCGCGAACGCCATCAGCACCGACAGCCGAAAGCCGTACAGGAGCCGCGCGAGCACGTCGCGCCCGAACTGGTCGGTGCCGAGCCAGTTGCTCGCCGATGGCGGCGCCGGATACGGCCGCGACGCGAAGTAGTCGATCGTGTCGTAGCGATAGCGATTCGGCGGATAGATCGCGAAATTGCCGTGCGACTCGAGCTTCGCGCGGATGTACGGATCGAGGTAGTTCGTCTTCGCGGGAAAGTCGCCGCCGAACTCGGTCTCCGGGTAGTCCTTCACGATCGGGAAATAATAGTGCCCGTCGTAGCGCACGAGCAGCGGCCGGTCGTTCGACAGGCCATCGGCACACAGGCTGAGCGCGAACAGCACGACGAAGATCACGAGGCTCGCATGGCCGAGCGGCTGCGCGCGAAAGCGCTGCCAGGTACGCCGCCACGGCGAAGGCGACGGCGCGCACGCGGGATCAGTGGTCCAGGCGGCTGAACTGGATACGGGGGTCGACGAGGACATAGCAGATATCCGCGATAAGCTTGGTCAGCAGACCGATCAGGGTGAACAGGAACAGCGAGCCGAGCACGACCGGATAGTCGCGACGGATCACCGCGTCGTACGACAGCTGCCCCATTCCGTCGAGCGAGAACAACGTCTCGATCAGCAGGTTGCCGTTCAGGAACGCGCCGACGAAGGCCGCGGGCAGCCCGGTGAGCAGCGGGATCGCCGCGTTGCGCAGCACGTGCTTCCACAGCACGTCGCGCTCCGGCGCCCCCTTCGCCCGCGCGGTCAGCACGTACTGCCGGCCGATTTCCTCGAGGAACGTGTTCTTCGTCAGGATCGTGACGATCGCGAAATTGCCGATCACGGCCGCCGTGACGGGCATCACGATGTGCCACAGGTAGTCGAGCGTCTTGCCGATCAGCGTCAGGTCGTCGAAGTTGTCCGACGTGAGCCCGCGCATCGGGAACACCTGCCAGAACGTGCCGCCGCCGAACAGCATCAGCAGCAGCACGCCGAGCACGAAACCCGGCACCGCGTAGCCGGTCAGCACCAGCACGCTCGTCACGGTGTCGAACCGCGAGCCGTTGCGCACCGCCTTCGCGATGCCGAGCGGCACCGACACGAGATACGTGAGGATCACCGTCCATAGCCCGAGCGTGATCGAGACCGGCAGCTTCGAGCGGATCACCGCCCACACGCTGCGGTGCGCGAAGTAGGACTGGCCGAGGTCGAACGTCGCATAGCTTTTGAGCATCAGCAGGTAGCGTTCGAGCGGCGGCCTGTCGAAGCCGAACTGTTTTCGGATTTGCGCGATCTGCTGCGGGTCGACGCCCTGGCTGCCGTGATAGCCGCCCCCGCCTCCGCCCGCCTCGCCCCCGCGTGCGCTGCCGTGCCGCAACTGCGCGAGCACCTGCTCGACCGGGCCGCCCGGCACGAACTGCGTGACCGCGAACGTGATCGTCACGACGCCGACCAGCGTCGGAATCATCAGCAGCAGCCGCCTGAATATGTATGCCAGCATCGTCGTTCCCCGTCAGGCCGCCGGTGCGGGTTGTGCCGCCGGCTTCTTCACGTACCAGTAGTCGATGATCCAGTCCTCGTATTGATAGGAGTTCGGCACGACCGCCGGATGACCGAGCGTCGCCTTGTACCCGATCCGCGCGTTCGGCAGGTAGTACTGCGGGATCAGCACGTACAGGTTGATCAGCACGCGGTCGAGCGCATGCGTGGCCGTCTCGAGATCGTCGAGCGTGTCGGCCGCGAGCGCCGCGCGGATCAGCGCATCGACGGCCTTCGACTTCACGCCCGGATAGTTCTCGGAGCCCGGCTGCGACGCGGCCGCGCTGCCGAACCGGCGCGTCAGCTCCGCGCCCGGGATCGTCACGGGCAGGTAGATGTACGTCGTCATGTCGTACTCGAAATTGTCGAGCCGCTTCAGGTAGACGGCGCTGTCGATCTCGCGCAGGTACGCGTGGATGCCGAGCGTCGCGAGCGCCTGCGTGTACGGCAGGATCAGGCGGTCCATGCCGGGCTGGTCGTCGATGATCTCGATCGTCATCGGCGTGCCGTTCGCATCCCGCAGCGCGCCGTCCCGGTAGTGCCAGCCGGCCTGCTCGAGCAGGTCGCGCGCCTGCTTCAGGTTCGCGCGCAGCGAGCCGGGCGGCAGCGTCGACGGCTGCGCGATCATCGGGCCGAATACGGCCGGCGGCAACGTCGACCGGTACGGCTCGAGCAGCGCGAGTTCCTTCGCGCTCGGCATGCCGGACGCCGCGAACGGGCTCGCCTCCCAGAAGCTGTTGGTACGGCGATACTGTCCGTAGAACATCATCCGGCTCATCCAGTCGAAGTCGAACGCCAGCGCGAGCGCATGCCGCACGCGCACGTCCTGGAACATCGGCTTGCGCAGGTTCATCAGGAAGCCCTGCATCTGCGCGGGGCCGTCCGGGAACTCGCCCTTCCTCAGCATCCCGTTACGGAAATTCTTGCCGACGTACTTGCGTGCCCACTGCGTCGAGCTGTACTCCATCCGCGCATCGATGTCGCCGGCCTTGAACGCTTCGAGCGACGTGTACTGGTCCAGGTAAAGCTTGAACGTCACGTGGGCGAAGCGGAACATCCCGCGCCGCGACGGCAGGTTCGCCGCCCAGTAGCGCGGGTTGCGCACGTAGCGGATCTGCTTGTCGTTCCTGCGCTGCTCGATCAGGTACGCGCCGCTTGCGATCGGCGGCACGTTCGCGATCTGGTCGAACGGCGGCCGCGTGCCGTCCGCGCGTTGCCCCCATTTCGGCGAGAACACCGGCAGGTCGCCCGCGATCAGCGCCGCGTCGCGCTCCGCATGCTTGAACTCGAAGCGGATCGTGTGGCCGTCGACCACCACCGCGCGCTTGATGATCGAGAACTGCGCGTTGTAGAGCGGCGACGCCTGCGGGCTCGTCAGCGTGTCGAACGAGTACTTGACGTCGGCCGCGGTGATCGCGTCGCCGTTCGAGAATCGCGCGGCCGGGTTGAGGTGGAACGTCGCCGACAGCCGGTCCGGCGCAACCTCGACGTCGTCGGCGATCAGCGCGTATTCGGACGCGAGTTCGTCCCAGCTGCGCTGCATCAGCGTGTCGAACATCAGGTTCTTGATGTCGGGTGCGGGCGAACCGCGCACGAGGAACGGGTTCAGCGAGTCGTAGCTCTGCGCTTCGTCGTAGTTTTCGAAATCGAGCGTGCCGGTGTCGGGCGCGTTTACATCCGCGTAGTCGAAATGCGTGAAGTCCGGCGGATATTTCGGCTGATCGTATTGCGAGATCGCCGGCACCGCGAGCGCGTCCCGCGGCAGCGCACCGCTCGACACGAGCAGCACCGCGCAGGCAAACAACGCGGCACGCACGCCGCGACGCATTCGCGCCTGCGCGCGCATCGGACGCGTGCGGTGCGACACGCGTGCCCCTCGCCATTTCAACAGTCTCATGGTCAGTCTGTCCGGAAGCGTGCGGGCGCGAAGCCTTCGCACGGTCGATGCCTGTGCCGGACGCCGCGTGCCGGCCGCGTCCCGCTGGTGGTTCATGGTGCAAGATCGAAACGCCGCGCCGTCGCGTGCCGCGATTGCGGGCCCGCGTGGCGCCAGGCGAAAAAGGGCCGCTCCAAACAAAGGGGAGGTGTGGACGTGGAGCGGCCCGTCCAAGCCTGTCAATCCATCGCCGCCTCCATCAGAACTTGTACGTCGCGCCGACCTGCGCGAACCGGCCGATGTACGAGTACACCGACGTGTCGTACCCGCTCTGGCTCAGCGTGCCGTTCGCGAAGATCGGATCGTACGGCGGCGTGCGGTTGAAGATGTTGTCGATGCCGCCGTAGATCGTCCAGTTCTTGAAGCCCGTGTACGTCAGCATCAGGTTGAACTGGCTGTACGAACCGACTTTCGGCGGCTCCGCCATCAGGTTCTGCGCGTACGGGCCCGTGAACTGCCACGTCAGCGCCGCATCGAACTTGCGATAGTTCCAGTCCAGCGTCGTGTTGCCGCGCCAGCGCGGGAAGCTGCCGCCGAACGGCTGCGTGATCGTGAAGTTGTTGCCCGCGCCGTTCACCGGTGCGCCGCCCGGGAAGCCGATCTTGTAGCTGTTGATGTACGCCCAGTCGCCCGACAGCGTGAGCATGCCCCAGCCCTTGAGCGGCAGCCCCTGGCGGAACGTGCCTTCGAAGCCGTTCGTGTCGAGGTAGCCGAGGTTCTGGTACGGAATGACCTTGTACAGCAGCTGGCCGGTCGTCGGGTCGGTCACGACCTGCGACGGCTTGCCCTGGCCGATCACGTTGTCGATGCGGATCTTGTACCAGTCGAAGCCGATGTCCGTGTAGCGGGCCGGCGAGACCTGGAAGCCGATGTTGAAGTTGCGCGTGCGCTCCGGCGCGAGGTTCGGGTTGCCGACCGTGATCGACGTGTAGTTCTGCCCGGTGGCCGGATCGACCTGGATGCCGAGCGTCTGCGACTTGCTGTCCTCGACGAAGGTCGGCGCACGGAACCCGCGGTTGTACGACGTATACAGCGTCAGCGCCTTGATCGGCTGGTAGCGCAACGCAAAGCGCGGCGAGAAGGCGCCGCCCACGTCCGTGTAGTGGTCGTAGCGGCCCGCCTGGCTGAACGTCAGATTCTCCAGGATCGGCACGTTGATCTGGTAATAGACGGCCGCGACGTTGCGCGCACCGTTCACCGTCTCCAGGTCCGGCGAGATCACCGCGCCGGACAGGTACTCCGAGCCCGGCGTCAGCGTTTCGCTCTGGTGCGTGAACTGTGCGCCGAAACCGATGCCGACGTCACCGGTCGGCAGATGGAACAGGTTCGGCGTCGACAGCGTCGCATCGATCGTGTCGAGCTTCGAGATGCCGAGGTTGTTCGCTTCCTGGTACAGCCCGTTGAACGCGTTCGGCGTCGCGGCCGGGTTCGCGAAGTTCAGCGTGCCGTTCTGGTAGATGTTGTTCAGCGCGTTGACGTTCAGCTGGTTCGTGAACACGTTCGACACCGTGCTCTGCGAATGGCTGACCGACGTCGCCCAGTCCCAGTCGCCGTACGGCAGCGTAAAGGAACCCTTGATGCCGGCCGCCGCGCGCCAGTAGTTCGCCCAGGTCTTCTGCGCGACCGTGTTCGGGAACGCGTAGGTCAACGGCGTCGCCGCGCCCGTCGTGTTGTACGGGTTGGTCACCGGCACGACCGTGTTGAACGGCGACAGCAACTGCGTCTGCGGATTCCAGACGAGCGCCGGGTTCTGCGGGTTGCCGATCACGTTGTTCCACAGGCCGTCATTGGTCGTGGTCGTGTTGTAGCTTTCCAGGAAGTCCGCGAACGCCGTCGTCGTGTCGTTGATCTTGAAGTCGCCGTGCAGCTTCGCGTTCAGGCGTTCGGTCATCGGCAGGATCGACGTGCTTTCCGCCGTGTTGAACGCGCAGATCGTGCCCGGCAGGCCGGCCGACAGCGAGTTCGGCGCGGCCGGGCGAACCGCCCCGCCGGACGGGCAGCCGTTCAGCGCCTGCGCACTGCCGTCGGGCATGTTCCAGTAGGACGGCGCGAGCAGCGAAAAACCGCCCGGCTTGCCCGTGAAGTCCTGGTTGCGCGTCGAATCGCGATCGGCCAGCGTGAAGCCGTTCGACTTGTAATAGCTGAGTGCCGCCGTCACGTTGAAGCGGTCGGCGTTCAGGTCGCCGAAGCCGCCGAGCACGCCGAATTTCGTCGTGCCGTCGCCGTTGCCGGCATTGATCGCGCTGCCGATGCTGCCGTCGAGTTGCAGCCCGCGGAAATTGTGCTTCGTGATGATGTTGACGACGCCGCCGATCGCGTCCGACCCGTATTGCGACACCGCGCCCGTCTTCACGATTTCGATGCGCTCGATGTCGTTGAGCGGCAACGTGTTGAGGTCGAAGAACGAATCGACGCTGTTCGAGAAGAACGCATACGGCGCCACGCGCTGGCCGTCGACCAGCACGAGCGTGTATTTCTCCGACAGGCCGCGCAGCGCGATGCCGGCCGCGCCGGCCGCGAAGTTGCCCGATTGCCCTTCGCCCCAGCTGTTCGCCGAGTTGGCCGTCGCATTGCGCAGGAAGTCGGTCACCGTCACCGCGCCGCTGGCCTGGATTTCCTTCGGCGTGATCGTCTGCACCTGCTGGAAGCCCGTCTTGTCGGATTGCCGGATCAGCGAGCCGGTCACCTCGAACCGCTTGATCTGCGCGACCTTGCCCTGCCCGTTCTCGGCGGGTGCCGCAGGCGTTGCCTCGGCTGCCGCACCGGACGTCACATCGGGGGCCGCGGCCCCCGCAGCGGCGGTACCGGCGGTGCCGCCCGCCTGCGCGACGGTCACGGGTGCGCCGTTCGCGACCGCATCCGCGATGGCGACGGCGCCCGGCGCCGGCTGGCTCTGGGCGAACGCCGACGGCGCCAGTGCGGCCGTCAACGCGAGTTCCGCCCAGACTATCCTCTTGATGGCCAACGCCAACACTCTCTGCTTCATCTTGTTTCCTCTCGCTCGTAGTAAGACCCCACCTGCCGTGCGCCGGAACCTTGTGAATTCCTTGCGCGTCCTGGGTGCCCGTGTACCGGAACCCGCGATTGCCACTGTTTCGACTGCCATGACTCGAACGGATCGGCCTCGGGGCACCCGCACCATTCAGCACGACCGTTTTTTATTTTGATTCGTCATACTAATTACCTACCTTGAGCGCACCGCCTGCTTCCTCCCGGTTCGACGGATGGCGCATCGTGACGCGCGCCCCTCCTTCGATCGGGTACTTCTCCTTCGTCGCGGCCCGAAGCGTGGCCGGCGCCGCTAGAACAGCCTCGGCGTGCCGACCCAGACGATCACGGCTTCCTCGTCGGCCGTGTTGTGCCACGCATGCGGCATCGTCGACTCGTAATGCGCGGTATCGCCCTCGTTCAGCGTGAACGTGCAGTCCTCGAGGGTCAGCGCGACCTGCCCGCGCATCACATAGACGAACTCCTCGCCCGCATGCGTGGTCATCTCGGACGGCTGCTGCCCCGCCGGCATCCTGACGAGGATCGCGTCGAGCTTGCGGTCGTCGGCCGGATTCGTCAGCCGCGCGAACAGGCTCGCCGAGTTCGCGAACTGGAAATACCGCAGCGCGTTGCCGCGACACACCGAACGCGCTTCCGTCGGCGTATCGATGAAGTACTGAATCGTCACGCCCAGCGCTTTCGCGATCCGGACCAGCGATGTGATCGACGGCGTGGCCCGCCCGCGCTCGACCTGCGACAGGAACGGCTTCGAGATACCGGCGATGCCGGCCGTTTCGTCGAGCGTGAGTTTCAGGCGCTGGCGCAGCGCCCGGATCTTGTTGCCGAGCGACACGGCGACGAGCACCGACTCATCAGGGGGCACAACCATGGAAGGACGGAGCCTCGCAGTCGAAATCGGTTTGATGTCGGCGATCGTTGACCGAAGCCACGATGCGCACGGCCCGGCGCGATACCGGCCCGTGCACGGCAGCCGCGGGCGGGCCGTGCGCGGCGCGGCGCGGCACCGTCGCGGCCCGCGCGCACGCGTCTCGCTCATTTCATTCGGTTTACTAACTAACAAGGTTGCCCCTTTTCGTCGTTGAACCTGACCGCCATGCATCGGAACGCTCGCGGCGGCACGCCGCTTGCCGACTGACTGCGCCCGCGTCGTGTGCCGGCGCCCTTTCGTTGCGTTACCGGGAAGCCACCGCCGTCCACAGCCTGGCCAGGTCACCGGAACCGTCGGTTCCCTTGACCGTGCGCAGCACCTGCACCGCACGCGCCTTCTGGCCGGCCACGTAGTACGCCTCGCCGAGCCGCAGTCGCGCCGCGTCGGGATGCTCGAGGCCGCCCTTGGCGATCGCCTGCTCCATCATCGGTAAACCCTGCTGCGCCCGGCCCGCAAAGACGAGATTCATGCCCGTGTCGAGCGGCGTCACCGGCGTCGCGGCGTCCCCGCCCGGTTGCGCGCGCTTCGCGGCAAGCGCCTGCAGCCGTTTCTCGCGATCCGCCTGCGCGTCCTTGCCGAGTACGCCGGTCGCGAACCCCTGGTCGATCACCTGCTTGCCTTCGGCGGGAGACCCCGCAACCAGCGCGAGTTGGGTCATCTCCATGTACGCGTCGGCCGTCGCAAGCGAGCCCGTCGCACGGCGCAACCGGTAGATGTCGAGGTCGAGCGACGACAGATACCCGGGCGTGCCGCGAATGGCCGCGATCATTTCGTCCCAGTACGCGGGACTCGGATGGTAGGCGACCAGCAGCCCGAGTGCCCCACGATACGCGTTGCCGTCCTTCACTTTCTGCGCGCACGTCGCGAGCATCTGCAACTGCCCTTCGTCCGGCGCGTGCCCGCCGTTCGCCTGCGTGTCGGTGCTCGCCTTCAACTGGCTCACGACCGGCGCGCAATCGTTCGACAGGTAGTACGACTGCGTGAGCAGCGTGCGCATTTCGGGATCCGTGCCGCCGGCCTTCAGGTAGCGCTGTGCGGTCCGGATCGCCAGCGGGTAGTTCTTTTGCTGGAAGTAGATGCCGGCCAGCGCGGCCGTGGTGCGCTGCTCGTCCTCGCCCGACAGCCGCCCCGAGTTCAGCACCGACTGGTACGCCTGCGCGGCCGTGCCCGTGTCGCCAGCCGCCATCGCCGCCGCGCCGCGCATCTCCTCCACCATGTACGTTTCGTACGGCGTCCGGTTGGGCACGGCCGCCGCCTGGGCGATCTTGCCGAGCGCGTCGCGATACTTGTGCGCGCGGTACAACTCCTGCGCCGCCGCGAGCGGTTTCGCCACGTCCGGCCGCAGCGCGTCCGCCGGCAGCGCCGGCCGGCCGAGCATGCAGGCCGCGCCGAGCGCCGTCACCGCCACCATCCGTTTTCATCGTCGCTGGTTCATCGGCTCGTCCGTTTCGTCATTGCATGAACTGTTCGTTGCCGATCAGGCCGATCTTGGTCGCGCCCACGCGCTGCGCGGACGCCAGCACGGCCGCCACGTCCTTGTACGGCACCAGCTTGTTCGGGCGCAGGTGGATCTCCGCCTGCACGGGTTCCGCTGCGACCTGCGACAGTTTCGCCTCGAGCGCCGAACGGTCCGGCACCGGCGCGCCGTTCCACGTCGTCGTGCCGTCGAAGTCGATATCGATCTGCACGACTTCCGGCGGCGCGGCCGGTGGCGGCGGGTTGCCGACCGGCAGGTCCATCTTCACCGAATGCATCTGGATCGGAATCGTGATGATCAGCATGATCAGCAGCACCAGCATCACGTCGATCAGCGGCGTGGTGTTGATGTCCACCATCACGTCCGGTTCCGCATTGCTCCCGCCCGAAGGCACGTTCATCCCCATCGTCGACTCCTGTGGATCCGCGTTGGCGCCTAACCGCCGCGCGCCGGCGGCTCCGTAATGAAAGACAGCTTCGCGATCCCCGCGCGCTCGCACATCGTGACCACTCGCCCGATGAACTCGTAGCGCGTGTTCTGGTCGCCCCGCACGTGGACGCTCGGCTGCGGCTGTTGTTGCGACACGCCCTTGAGCTTCGCGAGCAGCGTCGGCGCGTCCACCAGTTGCTCGCCCCAGAAGAAATCGCCGTCGCGATTCACCGCGATCTCGATGCTTTTCGGCGTCGTCTGCAGCGGCTGCACCGTCTCCTTCGGCAGCTGAAGCTGGATCGTGTGCGTCACGACCGGAATCGTGATCAGGAAGATGATCAACAACACCAGCATCACGTCGACGAGCGGCGTCGTGTTGATGTTGGCGATCACCTCGTCGCTATCGTCCTGCCCGACGTTCATGGCCATCGCGCGCCTCCGTCAGCCGGTCAGTTCGCGAGCGACGCCGCCGGCGCCGCCGCCCGCACCGGGCGCCGGTTGCCGGCCAGCAGCACCGTGTGCAGTTGCGCGCCGAAGTTGCGGACCCGCTCCATCACCGACTTGTTGCGCCGGACCAGGAAGTTGTAGCCGAGCACCGCCGGCACCGCGACGGCGAGGCCGATCGCGGTCATGATGAGCGCCTCGCCCACCGGGCCCGCGACCTTGTCGATCGAGGCCTGGCCCGCGATGCCGATCGCCGTCAGCGCGTGATAGATTCCCCAGACGGTGCCGAACAGCCCGACGAACGGCGCGGTCGACCCCACCGTGGCCAGGAACGCGAGGCCGTCCTGCATCCGGTTCGATACGTTCGTGATCGAGCGCTCGACCGATACGTCGATCCACGTGTTGCGGTCGACCGCTTCGAGCAGCGCGTCTTCGTGATGCTCGCCGGCTTCGATCGCGGTTTCGGCGATGAACCGGAACGGCGACGCCTCGTCGAGCATCCTGGCGCCCTCGGCCAGCGACGGCGCGGTCCAGAGCTGCGCGTCGGCCAGTTTCGCGCGGCGATTCGCGCGCAACTGCTCCAGGAACTTCGTGACCATGATGTACCAGCTTCCCATCGACATGATCACCAGCAGGATCAGCACGAAACGCGCGACGAAATCGCCGTTCTTCCACAGCGCGCCGAGCCCGTACGGATTGTCGACCGCCACCGTCGTGGCCGGCGCGGGCGGCGGAGCCGGCTCGGCGGCGGCCGGGACCGTGGCCGGCGCGGCCGACGGCGCCGCGGCCTGCGCCGATGCATCGGCCGCCCCGCTGGCCTGCGCATGGGCGAGCTGCGGCGCAACGAACCCGTCGACCACGGCGACGGACATCAACATGCTTGCCGCCAGCGCGGCCAGTGAACGCTTCGTCATACCCCACTCCAGTTCTTTCGGTAAACTTATTACATAAGTTCGAGACGGTTTTCCCCGACCCGGCGCGTGCCGGGCCGCCCACTGCATCAATTCAGATTGAACGAGAACGGCACCTGGACCCGCACCGACTGGCCCTGTGCGACGCATTTGAACCGTTTCACGGTGTTGTACGCGGCTCGATCGAGGATCGGATCCGCGGACTGCGCGACGCGCTCGTTCGTGATGTTCCCTTCCGCATCCACGACGAACTCGATCGTCACGTCACCGGTGATGTTGTTTTCCTGCGCTTCCTTCGGATACTGGATCGACGCACGCAGCGCGTCCGAATTCGGGCAGACGACCCCGACGTCATGGCTGACCGGCTTGGCCGGTGCCGGCGGCGCCACCACCGGCGCCTGCACGGCCGGCGCGGACGGCACCGGGGCCGCCTGGTGCGTGATCGTCGCCTGCGGCGGCGCCTGCACCTGGACTTCCGGCGGCGGCACGAACGGCGGCGGCGGCGGTGCGAATTTCGGCGGCGGGAGCTTGACCACCGGCATCGGCGGTGGCGGCGGCGGTTTGACCGGCTCGATGATGCGGGTCTCGATCGGATGCTGGATCACCTGCACGACTTTGGTCGCGAGGCCGTTGAGCAGCGCGTAGATCAGCACTGCATGCAGTACCAGGACGATCCCGATGCCGCCGAACCGGCGCACCGGGTTCTGCTGCTTCTTGCCGAACTCTCTCGGACGCCCCAGCGTGGCCAGCCCGCTGTTCGAAGTAGCCAGATGTTCTTCGACTTTCATGCCCACCATCCATCCCCCAAGCGATTCGCCCAGTTTCGGGTTGCGGCCGGCAGCGCAGCCAGGTCGGCAGCGCCACCGCATCACCCCGAACATTTCATTTCAAATTCAATTAGCAATCCGAATTGAAAGAATCACATTCGAATTCAAATTCATTCTTTTTTCACGAAATCGTTGCGCCGATGCGGCCCGGATTTATACCGGAAAAACACCCACCTGCGCGGTCAGGCAATTGTCAGCTGAGCTGGCGCCCCTCGCAATTCGTATGACGATTCGCCGTTCGTTACGCGGTGATGTCAATGGCGCCGTTCACTTGGGTGCAGACGATAGCAAGGAAAAAATTTTGCCGTCAAACTTTATTTGATGCCCAAATACAAAGTTTGGAGGGCTTATTCAAATAATATTCCGGTAAGCACAAATCAAGTCTTTATTATTGAATTGGTAATTGATTTGTATGGATATATTCCAATCCGTATATCGAACCCGTCCGACATGGATTTTCGTGTATTTCCCGTGCGGCACGGGAAATGACCTCACCCTTGGGGGCAACGAGCCGAACGTACCCCGTCACGCGTCAATATGGGAGGCGGTCGACCGGCGCTTCGGGGCGCCCGCATCGAAGCACGCCGGTATCGCATGCCGTGACACGTCGACGGGACGAGTCAACCTTGCTGGAATAAACAGGAATCCGACACAACAAAGGTCGAATTGAATTTAATTCAGCTATCGTGAAATAGCTTCGTATGTCGAATTAACTGACTGGAACATCGCAATCAAGCAGGTACACCCCCTCCCCGCCGGGGCGCATGCCTGCGCACCGGCCCTGCGCATCACCGCATTCGAGGCTCCCTCAGGACAGCATCATCCCTTGCATCTTGTGCGAGAAATGCGCACGCTCGGCCGTCTCCATCAGCGTCAGGAATTCATCCTGCATCATGTGGATCAGCGCTTCGTGGTCGCCGGCCTCGAAATAGACTTCCGGCTGCTGCGCGAGACGTTCCTCGAGGAACGTCTTCATCCCGTACGCCATGCATACCGGCGGCAGCGCGCCCATGTCGCAGTCCTTGAACAGTTCGCGCAATTCGACCTCCCGGGCAAGCACGAGATGGCGTCCCGTCTTCACCCAGAGATCCGACAGGCGCACCGCGTGCGTGGTCGGCAAGACCGCGGCGACGTAGCCCTCGTCGTCCTCGAGGAGCACGGTTTTCGCGAGGCGGTCGCCGGGGATATGCGCGGCGGCGGCCGTCTCCATGCTCGTATGGCTATAGGGGTGGTACACGACTTCGTACCGCGATGACTTCTGGCGCAGGCAATCCTGCAGGGTGGCTGATACAGGCATGGCTCACCTCGTCTGGGCGAATCGGGCGAACGGAGTTCGCTCCGGATTCGTTCAGCATAGGTCGCATTCCGGCCAATGGAAACGCCCGCGCGCAGCGCCCGCCCGGACGGCCCCGCGCACGGTTCCGATCCCTTTTCGCCGGCCCCGGAAGCCGCCGCAGGCACGTGGAATCCCCGCCCGGAATGGACGTGACCGCCCCTCTTTTCCTATAGACGATTCCAGGCACCAGTGATGTGGTGCGAACGCGCCCTTCACTATCTGGGCGCTTTGAAAACCAGACCGTTAGTTGCGTTTATTCCAAAATGTCGACGAAAGCCGGTCACGCATTTCGATCCGTCCGACACCCTGACAACCGTGCGCCGCGCCGCGCAAAGCGCACTGCCAAAGGCCGTACGGTGCCCTATACTGAGCCGGCCGGCCCGCGATCCGGCGGCACCCACCGACTCCGGGAGCGATCATGCATTACCAGTTGATCTACGAACTCGTCGACGATTACCTGTCGCGGCGCGAACCCTTCCGCGCGCAGCATCTCGCGCTCGCGCAGGCCGCGACCGAGCGCGGCGAACTGATGCTCGCCGGTGCGCTGGCGGACCCGGCCGATCAGGCCGTGCTCGTGTTCGAAGGCGATTCGCCGGAAGCGGCCGAATCGTTCGCGCGCGCCGATCCGTACGTGCAGAACGGCCTCGTGAAATCGTGGCGCGTGCGGCCGTGGCGCGTCGTGGTCGGCAAGCACGCGCCACGCCAGGCCTGAGCCGGCTACAGCCACCCTGCCCGCTTGAAACGCCACCACAGCGCGAGATCGGCGACGACCATCACCGCGATGCAGCCGTAGAAGCCGTATTTCAGGTGCAACTCGGGCATGTTCGCGAAATTCATCCCGTAGATGCCGGCGATCATCGTCGGTATCGCGAACAGCGCGGCGAACGAGCCGAGCCGCTTTGTCACTTCGTTCTCGGCGAGCGAAATCATCCCGAGGTTGACCTGGATCGCCGTGACGACCATCTCCCGGCGTCCTTCGATCGTCTTCACGATCCGCTGCAGATGGTCGTACACGTCGCGGAAATAAGCGGCCATCCCGCTGCACACCTGCGGCACGCGCCCGCCGGTGAGCTTGGCGAGCGGCTCCATCAGCGGCGCCGTGTGCTGGTACAGCATCACGAGCCGGCGTTTCAGCGAATAGAGATCCTCGATGATCGCGCGCGACGACGCGGGCGTCGCTTTCGCGAAGATGCGGTCCTCCAGTTCCTCGAGCTCCGCACCGAGCGTTTCGAGGATCGGAAAGTAGCGGTCTACCACCTGGTCCATCAACGCGTAGAACACGAACGCCGAGCCCTCCCGCAGCAGATGCGGCTCCCGCTCGCAGCGCTTGCGCACGTCGCGGAAATCATGCTCGGTATGGTTGCGGATCGACAGCACGTAGTTCGGGCCGACGAACACGTTCAGTTCGCCGACCTTGAATTCGTCGTCCTCGTCGAGCTCGACCGTATGCAGCACGGCGAACAGCGAATCGCCGTACTCCTCGATCTTCGGCCGCTGGTGCCCCTTGCGGGCGTCCTCGAGCGCGAGCTCGTGCAGCCCGAACTCCTCGCCCATCAGGTCGATTTCCTCCGGCGTCGGATCCTTCAGCGCGACCCACACGAAGCACTCGGGCTTCGACACGTAGTCGCTGATGGCGTCGATATCGATGTCGGCCAGCTTGCGGCCATCCTGGTATGCAGCGCAGTTGATCAGCATGTCGTCCGTCATGTTGCGGTTTGTGCATCAGTTTACCGGTTTGCTGCGCGGACGGCCCGGCTTGCACGGCACGCCGATATTGGTCATGATCGGGCTGCGTGCGCCGCAGCACGCGCATCGGGGTACTTCGACCGGCCCGCGGCACCTGCGTTGCGCAACGCACAACGCCCGTGCGGCCCAACCGTCAAGGAGGCAGACCTATGTGGTATTTCTCGTGGATACTCGGCATCGGCGTGGCGCTCGGCTTCGGCATCATCAACGCGATGTGGCTGGAAGCGGAAGTCTTCTCGCGCGGCGACAGGCGCAACGACGCGTCGGGCACGCGGCCGGGGAGCCAGGCTTCGTGACGCACCTGGTGTTCTTCTGCGGTCACGCCGGCACCGGCAAGACCACGCTCGCGAAGCGGCTCATCGGGCCGCTGATGCGCGCCACCGGCGAGGCGTTCTGCCTGCTCGACAAGGACACGCTGTACGGCCGCTACAGCTCGGCCGCGATGGGCGCGCTCACGGAAGATCCGAACGATCGCGACAGCCCGCTCTACCTGAAACACCTGCGCGATCCCGAATATCACGGCCTGCTCGATACGGCCCGCGACAATCTCGCGCTCGGCATCAGCGCGATCGTCGTCGGCCCGCTGTCGCGCGAAGTGCGCGACCGGCGCATCCTCGATCGCGCGTGGCTCGGCATCGCGCCCGACGTCACGCTGACGGTCGTCTGGGTCCACACGTCGGAAGACGTTGCACACGCACGGATCGTCGCACGCGGCAATCCGAACGATGCCTACAAGCTCGCGCACTGGGACGAATACCGGCAGCGCCGCTTCGTGCCGACCGGCCAGGAATGCGACGGCATCGTGATGTTCGACAACACCGCACCGTCCGACGCGGACGTCGACGCGCTGCTGTACCGCATCGTGCCGCCGCCGCAACCTGCGACGATCGTCCCGCCGCTGCCGGCCTGAGCGCACCGCACCGTTCCCGCCTTGCGCGTCACAAACGACAACGCCGGAAGCGCTGCTGCGCTCCCGGCGTCGTACGGCCCTCGTGCCCGAGGCTGGCGGAGGGTCAGGCGAGCGCGTGCACGCGCTCCATCGTGCCGCCGTCGTACAGCTTGCCGAAGCGGTTCGACAGGAACGCCTTCAGCGACACCTTTTCCTGCGGGATGAAACCGCTCTGCGGCAGCTTCTTTTCGCGGAACAGATCCAGCACCGCGCACATCGCGCCGGCCGTCGTGATCTGGATCGCGCTCATGTGCATCCCGCACACGTCCTTCGCGAAGATCTTGCGCGTGAACACGTCCTGCACGAGCTGGCCGTCCTTCACGCCCGTCACCGTGACGAACACGAGCACGACGTCCTGCTTCGTCGACGGCACCGCACGGCGCATGATCGACTTCAGCGTGTCGCGGTCGGTCGACAGGCGCAGGTCTTCCAGCAGGAACTGGACGAGCTCGCGGTGGCCCGGATAGCGCACCGACTTGTAGTCGAGCGTCTCGACCTTGCCCGACAGCGTCTCGCACAGCGTGCCGAGGCCGCCCGACGTGTTGAACGCTTCGTATTCGGTGCCGTCCAGCGAGAAGTGCTCGAGGCCTTCGAGCGGCTGCACCCACTGCTTGCGGCCGTCGCGGATCGCTTCGCACGGCTGGCAGTATTCGTTGATCAGGCCGTCGACGCTCCACGTCAGGTTGTACTTCAGCGCGTTGGTCGGATACTCGGGCAGCGCGCCGACGCGCATCTTCACGTCGCGCACTTCGCTGAAGCCGTTCACGAGTTCGTGCGCGGCGATGCCGATGAAGCCCGGCGCGAGGCCGCACTGCGGCATGAACGCACGGTCGGAGCCGTCGGCCAGTTCGCGGATCGCGTGGGTGGCGCGCACGTCTTCGGTCAGGTCGAAGTAATGGACGCCGGCAGCCTTCGCGGCGGCGGCAACGTTCACCGCGAGGTAGTAAGGCAGCGCATTGACGAGCGCATCGAAGCCCTTCACTGCTTCGCGAATCGCATTCGCATCGGCGGAATCGACGCGTTGCGTCGCGATGCCTTCGCGCGACAGCTTCGCGAGCGCATCCGCGTCGCGGTCGAACGCGACGACTTCGTAGTCGCCCGTTTCACGCAGCATGTGAGCAATGGTGTGGCCGATCAGACCTGCGCCGACGATGGCGATTTTCATGCGCTTATCTCCTGATGATGGGTTGATGTTGTGAACGGCGTCGAGCCATGAACACAGTTTAGGGACGCGCAAAATCAGTTCCAAGACGAAGAATGATGCGAAACGACCGATAATTTCGACGTTATGACGATACATTTCGTCGAAACGTCCGATTCATCTAAAAATCGCGTATAAGCGCGCCTGCAGGCAGGCCGTTGCAGGCTTCACGCGCAAGAACGAAGGACGAAGGCGAAGACGAGGAATGGCATGGCGCCGACGCACGAACCGCGCGCGTCAGGAGCGGCACGCCGGTCGAAGCAGGCGACACGAAGGCGTTCGGAAGGAAGAGACGCGCCGGATGCGCAGACATGCGACGGCCGGCACCCCTGCCCATCAGGCAATGCGCCGACGGTCGGGACGAATATGGCCGCGGGCGGGCGGCAAGCGAAACCCCGCGACGCCGCGCAAACCCGCGCAATGCACGCGCTGGCACGGTCGTGCACGGCACCGCGTGCGGCAGGTCAGCCGCCGATCGTCCCGCGATCGATCTTGCGCGACAGGATGATCGACGTCGTCGTGCGCTCGACGCCTTCGAGCGTCCCGATCTGGTCGAGCAGGTCGTTGAGCCGTTCGGGCGAATCGGCGCGCAACCACGCGACGTAGTCGTACTCGCCGCTCACCGCGCACAGCAGCTGCACTTCGGGCATCCGGTCGAGCTTGCGCAATACGTCCTTGCCGAACTTCGGCGTGAGGATGATGCCGACGTACGCATAAATGCTCGCGTCGAGCACGTCCTGCCCGAGCCGCACGCTGTACCCGGCAATCACGTTGGTGCGTTCGAGCCGCGCGATGCGTGCGACGACCGTCGTGCGCGCGACGTCGAGCTGGCGCGCGAGATCCGCGACGCTGGCGCGCGCATCGGCTTGCAGCAGCGCGACGAGTTGCCGGTCGAGATCGTCGAGTTGGTCGAGGCGGGGTGGACGCATGAGGCTGGGCCGGCACGCAACGCGCCGGCTGAGTGGAAGGTGACGCGATGATAGCGCCGAACGCCCGCGTGCCCAACCGGCATCGCCCGAATCCGGGCCTTTCAATTTCGATTCGTATCGGATGTAAGCAAGTGTCGCATTCACTGCCGCGCCGCACGCAACGTGCTACTAATAACGGCGACGCGAGAAGCGCGCTTGCGGCAGTGACCGCCGCGCCCGCTCGCACGACACCACCCCGGAGAGCCAATCATGAAGAAAATCTCGCTCACCCTCGCTACGCTCGCCGTTGCAGCCAGCGCGTTCGCGCAAACCCCGGCACAGCCGCAAGCGCCCGCGCAGGCCCCGGCCACGACGGCCGCGGCGTCGGCCCCGAGCGCCGAGCAGCGCGCGGCACGTCACGAAGCGCGCATCGAGCAGCGCATCAAGTACCTGCACGACCAGTTGAAGATCACGTCGGCGCAGGAACCGCAGTGGAAGACGTTCGCCGACACGATGCGCGACAACGGCGCAACGATGGGCCGCCTCTACAGCGAACGGATGGCCAAGCACGACGTCTCCGCACTCGACGACATGAAGCAGTATGCGGAACTGTCGCAGGCGAACGCCGACGGTGCGAAGAAGCTCGCCGACGCCTTCGCGCCGCTCTACGAGAGCTTCCCGGCCGAGCAGAAGGCACTGGCCGACACGACGTTCCGCAGCTGGCTGCACCACGGCGGCGAGCATCGCGGCAAGGGCAAGGCGAAGGGCAAGGAAGGCAAGGCGGCAGCCGCGCCGGCCGCCAGCGCACCCGCGCAACCCTGACGCCCTCCCCGCCGGCGCCGTGCTGCCCCGCCCGGGCGGACGACGCCGCGCCTCCGCCGGCGATCGGCGCGCCACACGGCGCGCCGAATTCGGGATAAGCTCCCGGCTTTTCCAGCTTTCCCGTACCTTCCCGCCATGCTCGAACTCAAGCACCTCGATCTGCGTACCGATCCGCAGGCCCGTCGCGTCGTCAAGGACGAAACCGTCGCCGTGGCTTTCGCGGATGCCGACGGCGAACTGATGAGCCTCGAAGGTCCGAACCGCTACGTCGCGGGCGACGCGCTGATCACCGGCTCGACCGGCGATCGCTGGGTCGTGTCGCGCGCACGCTTCGACGCCAAATACCTGCCCGCCGATCCGGCACTCGCGCATGGCACGCCGGGCACCTACCGGAACCGGCCGGCCGTCGTGCTCGCCCGCCGGATGGACGAGCCGTTCACGATCGCCCGCTCGGAAAACGGCGACACGCTGCGCGGCGTCGCCGGCGACTGGGTCATGCAATACGCGCCCGGCGACTACGGCGTCGTGCAGGCGCAGCGCTTCGCGCAGGTCTACCGCGACGCGTAACCCGCCGCGCCGGCACGATGCCGGCGCACCCGCTCACGCAAAGTCCTCGTCGAGCTCGAGTTCCGCGTTGCGCTCGACGGCCTCGCCGGCCGCATGCCGCTCCTCGAGCGAGCCGAGCATCGCTTCCGTGTACGCATGCAGCACCGCATGGCTGCGCGCACGCTGCATCGGCTTGAGCGCAAGATAGCGCGCGAACGCCGCCGGCACGATGCGGATATCGAGCGTCATCCGCTTCGGCGTCGCGCCGAAACGCATCGCGAGCCAGTGCACGGACAGGAAGCGCCCGCGCGCATCGCTGCTTTCGGCAAAGCGCGTCTGCTCCGGAAAGAGATCGCAGATCACGCGCGCGAGCGCGTCGAATTCCGCGCTCTGGCATTCGATCAGATAGTCATCCATTACGCTCCCCCGTCAGGCTGCCGTTCGCGGCGGCCGGCACGTCTTCACCAGCACGGCGACCAGGACCGCGCCCAGCACGAAATACGCGGCCTCGACCCACGCGGCCGGCAGCACGCGCACCTGGTACAGCAGCGTCGGCACGGCCGCGAGCGCATGCAGCACGATCGCGAGCGGCAACACGCCCGCGCGGCCGGCGCGCACGCCGCGCCAGACCAGCACCGACAGCGCGAGCTGCACCGCGAACGCCGCGCAGCGTTCGAGCAGCAACAACAGGATCGACTGCGCCGACAGCGTCGCGAGCATCATGTGCAGCCGCACCACGGTGTCGACCGGCAGGTCGGACAACTGCGTCTCGAGCTGGCCGCGGCTCGCGAGCCACGCGAGATACGACCACTGGCCCCACACGAGCACGCCGACGAACCATGCTTCGGCGCCGGCATGACCGATCCCGTAGCCGATCCCGCGGCCGTCGCCGGCCGACTCGCCGTAGCGGCGGTTCAGGAAACGCATCCCGAGATAGCGGCCGGCTTCCTCGAATACGGCCGTCGCGAGCGCGCTGTACGCGACGAACGCGAGCGGCTGCGTCAGCCAGCCGTCCTCCGGCGTGCGGCTCAGCACGAGCCCGTGAAACGCGCGCTCGGCGATCATCGCAAACAGCGTGAAGACGGCGACGCCGACGATCGTGTCGCGGCGATTGAGCGCAAGCGGCTTGCGCAGGATGCGGAAGAGGACGAGCGGCAGCAGCGCGATGATCAACGTGGCGGCGATCAGCAGCGCCAGCGTGACGGGAGCGACAGTCATGTATTTCCTTGTTCGGGGCAGCGCACCTGACGCGCTGCGTGCCCCGCATGATACTCAGCTTGTGGTCGACGCGCGCGCACACAGCTCGCCGGGCAGCATCGCGACGCGTACGTCGCCCGCCGCGCCGTCGATCCGCTCGTGCACGAATTCGACGGCCTTGTAGCCGATTTCGTAGGTCGGCTGACGAATCGTCGTGATGCCGATCAGCTCGGCCCATTCCGGATCGTCGATCGACAGCAGCGCCGCCTTCTGCTGCCACGCGGCGCCGAAACGCGCACGCAGGTGGCGCGCGATCGCGAGCGCGACCGGCGCGTTCGCGGCGAACAGCGCCGCACGCACGCCGCGCCGCGCGGCGGCGTCGATGCGGGTGTCGATGTCGGCCAGCGCCGCGGCGGCCGCGTCGGGCGCGTTCAGGTCGAGCACGACCGTCGGCGGCACCGGCAGCCCGCGCGCGTCGAGCGCCGCGCGGAATGCCGCCTCGCGCACGCGCCGCGAGCTGACGCGCTCGAACGGCTGCACGACGAAATGGATCGCGTCGAAGCCGTGTTCGACCAGGTGCGCGAGCGCCATCTCGATCGCGTCGGCGTTGTCGAGGCCGATCAGGTCGGCCTCGAAGCCCTCGACCGTCCGGTCGACGAGCACGGCCGGGATCCCCGCGCCGCGCAACGGGCGCAGCACGTCCTCCTCCGCGCCGAGCGCGTTGACGATCAGCCCTTCGACCCGGTAGGTCGTGAGCAGCTGCAGGAAGCGCCGCTCCATCTCGACCTCGTTCGCCGCGTGACAGATGAGCGGCATGTAGCCGAGCGCATGGCACGCGGCCTCGACGCCCTGCAGCACTTCGACGGTGTAGGGATTGGTCAGGTCGGCCGCGAGCATGCCGAGCAGCCGGTTGCGGCCGCGCTTGAGCCCGCGCGCCATCTGGTTCGGCCGGTAGTTGAGCCGCGCGATCGCCGACTCGATCCGCTGGCGCAGATCGACGGACAGCACGTGGGTTTCGCCGTTCAGGTAGCGCGACACGCTGGTCTTGCCCGTGCCGGCCTCGCGCGCGACGTCGCTGATCGTCGCCGGACGCGTCGTGGAAGGTTGCGAATCGGTCACTGTCGTGCCTCGCGACGTACGATCCGCGCCGCTTCGTGAGCAGACGGATCTTTGTTGTTGGAAACGTAAGCCACCCGGCGGACTCCCCTGTCTGAGCGCTTCTGCGCCTGCGCCGGCCCCGTGTTTCGCGGTCGACCAGCGCCCGCCAGTCGCGTGCATCGGCAATCGGCCGCCCGGACCTGGCGCGGATCCCCGCCGCGCGACGCCACCGGCAGTGTAGCCGGCGCGTCGATGCAACGAGAGCGGGCGATCATAACGCAGCCGGCCCGCCCGCACCAAGACCCTCGACTCTAACCGTGCCCGCGCCGTCCCGGCCGGGTGCCGGCGGCGGCTCAGGCGTGCGCGAGCGCGTCCGGATTGACGAGATTCGTGCGCAGCGTGCCGGCCAGCGCGCCGACCAGGTTTTCCGCAGCGCAGCGCGCCATCGCGTGGCGCGTCTCGTGCGTCGCCGAGCCGATATGCGGCAGCGCGACGACGTTCTTCATCCGCAGCAGCGGCGAATCCGCCGGCAGCGGCTCCTGCTCGAACACGTCGAGCCCCGCCCCGCGGATCGTGCCCGCGCGCAGCGCGTCGATCAGCGCGGCCTCGTCGACGACGGGCCCGCGCGACGCGTTGATCAGGATCGCGCCGCGCTTCATCTTCGCGAATTCGGGTGCGCCGATCAGGTGGCGCGTCTCCGGCGACAGCGGCACCTGCACGCACACGAAATCCGACTGGGCGAGCAACGCGTCGAGCGTCACGCGCCGTGCGCCGTACTGCGTCTCGGCTTCCGCATGCGCGGAGCGGTTCGCGTACAGCACCTGCATCCGGAAGCCGAGCGCCGCGCGGCGCGCGACCGCGCCGCCGATCCGGCCGAGCCCGACGATGCCGAGCGTCTTGCCCTGCACGTCGGTCCCGTACAGGTCGGGGCCGATGCTGCGATGCCAGTGGCCGGCCTTGACCCACTCGGCCAGTTCGACCACGCGCCGCGCGGACGCCAGGATCAGCGAGAACACCGTATCGGCGGTCGACTCGGTCAGCACGTCGGGCGTATGCGCGAGCACGATGCCGCGGCGCGTGAGATCGGCGACGTCGAAGTTGTCGTAGCCGACCGAGATCGTCGACCACGCCTTCAGCCGCGGGGCGCGATCGAGCATCTGCGGCGTGACCTTCAGGCTCGCGCCGATCGCGCCGTCCGCGTCGCCGAGTGCGGCGGCAAGCGCATCGGCGCCATCGGCCTGCACGACGTCCGCATGCTCGCGCAGGTACGCGAGGACGTCATCGGGCAGCGGCTTGTACGCGACGATACGGGGCTTCATGTTTCATTTTCCTTGCAGCGGCGCGGCGAGCGGATGCGCATCGCGCGCCTGGGGTTTGACGGACAGCGTGAGGATCACCGCGGCGACGAGCGCGGCGCTCATGAACGCATACGATGCGACGGGCGACCCGGTCGCACCGTTCAGGTAGCCGACGAAGTACGAGCCGACGAACGAGCCGAGCGCGCCCATGCTGTTGATCAGCGCCATCGCGCCGCCGGCGACGTTCTTCGGCAGCAGTTCCGGCACGATCGCGAAGAACGGGCCGTACGGCGCATACATCGCCGCGCCCGCGACGACCAGGAGCGCATACGAGATCCAGAAATGCGACGAGCCGAGCGCGTACGACGCAGCGAACGCGGCCGCGCCGATCAGCAGGAACGGCCACACGAAGCCGCGGCGCGAGCCGACCTTGTCGGAGGCCCACGAGGCGGCGAGCATCGCGATCGTCGCCGCCAGATACGGCAGCGCGGACAGCCAGCCGGTCGCGACCATCCCGAGCTCGGAACCGTTCTTGACGATCGACGGCAGCCACAGCACGAAGCCGTACACGCCGATGCTCCAGCAGAAATACTGCGCGCACAGCTTGATCACGGCCGGCGAGCGGAATGCCTCGCCGTAGTTGCGCACGGGCTTGATCGCCGCCTGCTCGGCCGCGAGCGCGGCGTCGAGGTCACGCTTTTCCTGTGCCGAGAGCCACGGCGAATCGGCCGGCTTGTCCTGCACGAGGAACCACCAGCACACGGCCCAGATGACGGCCGGCACGCCTTCGGCGATGAACATGTGGCGCCAGCCGAATTCATGCACGAGATAACCCGACACGATCGACATCCACAGCACCGTGACCGGGTTGCCGAGGATCAGGAACGTGTTCGCGCGCGAGCGCTCGTTCTTCGTGAACCAGTTGCTGATGTAGATCAGCATCGCCGGCATCACGGCCGCTTCGACGACACCGAGCACGAAGCGGATCGCCATCAGCGACGGGATGTTGCTGACCACGCCCGTGAGCGCCGCGCAGGCGCCCCACAGGATCAGGCTGACGAACACGAGCTTCTTCACGCTGCGGCGCTCCGCATAGATCGCGCCGGGGATCTGGAAGAAGAAGTAGCCGAGGAAGAACAGCGCGCCGATCAGCGACGACAGGCCCTTGCTGACCCCGAGGTCCTGGTTGATGCCGGCCGCCGCCGCGAACCCGTAGTTCGCGCGGTCGAGGTAAGCGAGGCTGTACGTGATGAACACGATCGGCATGATCGTCCACCAGCGTCGGGTTGCAAGATTGGCTGCCATGAGCGTGTCTCCGTATGTCGACCGGACTGGGTGCCTGGGCACCCGTCGGCCTGGAACAAAACTGCGTGTGCGTCGCACACGAAATGGATCCGCGGATTGTGCCGTGTCCGGCCTCTCATTGCGCGGTGACGGTTTCCTCTAAGCGATCGGTGCGATTGCTGACATTTTCGAGCCGGTCGAGGGCTTCACGCGTCGGCAACCCTTCCGAATCGCCGATCACCTGGATGGCGAGCGCGCCGATCCGGTTGCCGCGCGCGACGGCCTGCTCGACGCTGCGGCCTTCCAGCAACGCGCTGACCACGCCGACCGCGAAACCGTCGCCGGCGCCGACCGTGTCGACCACCCGTTCGACGCGCTCGCCCACGACCGTGCCCTCGCGGCCATCGGCCGTGCGGAAATACGCGCCTTCGGCGCCGAGCTTGATCACGACGCCGCGCGCACCCTGCGCGAGATAGAAGCCCGCGATGTCGGCCGGCGTGTCGTGCCCCGTGAGCTGCTGCCCTTCGGCGAGGCCCGGCAGCACCCAGTCGGCGAGCGTCGCGAGCGCATTCAGCGTTTTCGCCATCACGTCGGCGGACGGCCACAGCGTCGGGCGCAGGTTCGGGTCGAACGAGATCGTCTTGCCGGCCGCGCGCATTTCGCGCGCCAGCTGGAACGCCAGCTCGCACGAGGTCGCGGAGATCGCCGGCGCGACGCCCGTCAGGTGCAGGTGGCGCGCGCCGAGCACGTAGTCGGCCACGTAGTCGTCGCACGACAGATGGCTCGCGGCCGAGCCCTTGCGGAAATATTCGACGGTCGGATCGCTGCCGTCGTCGTTGCGCGACTTCAGCTGGAAACCGGTCGGGTAACGCGGATCGACCGTCACGCACGACGCGTCGATGCCTTCGCGCGCCAGCGTGTCGAGCACGTAGCCGCCGAACGAATCGCGACCCACGCGGCTCATCCAGCCGACCCGGAAACCGAGCCGCGACAGGCCGATCGCGACGTTCAGGTCGGCGCCCGCGATCCGCTTCGTGAATTGCCCCGCCTGCGCGAGATGGCCGGGCTCGGCCGCGACGAACATCGCCATCGCTTCGCCGTAGGTCACGACATCGAGTGCTGCTTTCATGAATGAACTCCTCGGGATGCTGGTGCGGTCACGCGGCCGCGAGCCATGCGACCCGGCGACATGCATCGCCCGCCGGATCGGCCGCGTCGAACGGAAACTCGATGCCGCGCGGCGCGTGCGGCGGCAGCGCCGCGAGCACGCCGGTCACGAGCGCGTCATCCGGTGCCGGCGCGACCGCGAAACGGCGCGCGCCCTCGCCTTCGACGGCCTTGCAGTGAATGTATTCGACATGCGGCGCGAGCACCTGCGCGCAATCGAGCGGCGCTTCGCCCGGCCACTGCCAGTTGCCGATGTCGAACGTCATCCCGAGCGCATCGCGCACGCCAGCCGCGGCCAGCGCGTCGAACAGCCCGCGGAACTGCATGAGCGCCCCGCCGACCGGAAGCTGGCCGTTCTCGACCACCACACGCGCCTTGGCGCCGCGCGACAGCGCGACGATGTCGGCCGCGTGCGCGTCGCCGGCGAAACCGCCGAGCTGGAATTTCACGAAGCGCGCGCCGAGCGCGTCGGCTTCCGCGAGCGCGTCGTGCAACGCATCGGCGTCGAGCGCACCCGTTTCCGTGTACAGCGTGGCCGGCGTCGAGTACACCGACCACAGCCCGTGGCCGGCGATCTGCGCGCCGAGCGCGGTCAGCGCGCCGGGCGTCGTATCGTCGTCCGACGCGAACAGTTCGCGCCGCACCTCGAAGCCGGTCGCGCCGGATGCCGCGACGGTCGCGATGAATGCACTGTGGCCCTCCTGGCGCACCCGGTCCATCCCGAATGCGCTCGCCACGATCACGATGTCTGCCATTTTGCCCTTTTTTACCGGAATGGAACCGGTTCCATTTGCTTGAGACGGATGGTGCGCCTCGCGCCGGAGCCACGCCATAGAGGAAATCCCTAAGGCCGGACGGGACGCAAACGCCTGCCCGCCGGCGCGCAACGCGTGTTCCCGCGCGGGCCCGGCAAGCGGTTTCGGCGCCTCAGGCGAGGTCCTGCGCGAGGCTCATGTCGAGGAATTGCGCGGCCACGCGCGACGGCGCGCCGCCGTGCGGCACGAGAATGGAGAAATGCCGGGTGAGCGGCGCCGGCGCGAGCGAGCGCAGCACGAGCGCCGCATCCGGGTGACGCAGCGACATCGCGGACACGAAGCCGACGCCCATCCCCGCGCGCACGGCCTCCTTCACGGCCTCGACCCCGGCGATCTCGAACGCGACGCGCATCGGCGCGCCGCCGTGCGCGAACGCGCGCTCGACGAGTTGCCGCACGGCCGACCCTTCCTCGCGCAACACGAGCGGGTGCGCGGCGAGCGCATCGAGCGTCACCCCCGCGTCGTAGCGTGATGCGGCCAGCGGATGGCCGGCCGGCACGATCGCGACGATCTCGTCCTCGTGCCACGCATGGACGGCCGTACCGGGCGGCAGCGCCTCGCCGGGCGGCCCCTCGATCAGCGCGATGTCGAGCGACGGCAGCGCGGCCACGACGTCGGCCGTATTGCCGCTCATCGTCTGGATGGTCACGCGCGGCGCAAGCGGCTGGAACGCCGCGATCAGGTACGGCAGCAGGTAGCTCGCGGGCGTCGTGCTCGCGCCGATGCGCAGCGTGCCGGCCTCGAGCCCGCGCACCGCGTCGCGAAACGCACGCGCCTGCGCGAACGTGTCGCGCTGCGCCTTCGCGTACTGCGCGAGCTGCTCGCCGACCGGCGTGAGGCGAATGCCACGGCCGTCGCGCTGGTACAGCGGCTCGCCGAATTCGTCCTGCAGCAGCCGCAACTGGCCCGACACGGCCGGCTGCGACAGATGCAGCGCCACGGCGGCGCGGCTGATGTTCAGGTGTTCGGCGACGGCGGCGAACGTTATCAGTTGATCCGGGGTCATGGGGACGAATTATCGGATTTCCGGATAGTTTACGTCACAAATCACAATTTTTCATATCGATATAACAAAATTAGGATTACTGCATCGCCACACGCTCCGTCACGGTGCTCTCATGTCCACTGCTCCGACTCCCCCTCTCAGCCATGCCGCGCCGTCGATGCGCGGCCAGTTGAACGGCGTGCTGTTCGTCGTGCTGTTCGCCGCCGCCGTCACGAGCCTGTCCGAGCTTCCCGCGATCGCGGGGCTCGGCCTGTCGCCGCTGATCGTCGGCATCGTCGCCGGCGCGCTGTACGGCAATGCGCTGCGCGACGGCATGCCGGCCAGCTGGGCCGCCGGCGTGAACTTCTCCGCGCGCAAGCTGCTGCGCATCGCGGTCGCGTTCTTCGGGTTGCGCGTGAGCCTGCAGGAAATCGCGCAGGTCGGCCTGCCGGGCCTCGCGGTATCGGTGCTGGTCGTCGTCAGCACGCTCGCGATCGGCACCTGGGCCGGCATGAAGCTGATGAAGCTCGACCGCGACGCCGCGCTGCTGACCGCCGCCGGCAGCGCGATCTGCGGCGCGGCCGCCGTGCTCGCGTTCGAATCGACGCTGCAGTCGAAGCCGCACCAGAGCGCGATGGCCGTGGGCAGCGTCGTGCTGTTCGGCACGCTGTCGATGTTCCTGTACCCGGTCGCGTATCACGCCGGACTGCTGAACCTCGATCCGGCCGGCCTCGGCCTGTTCTTCGGCGGCACGATCCACGAAGTCGCGCAGGTCGTCGGGGCGGCCAGCGACATCAGCCCGCAGGTCGCACACGTCGCGACGATCGTGAAGATGACGCGCGTGATGCTGCTGGTCCCCGTGCTGCTGGTGCTCGGCTGGTGGCTCGCCCGCTCGGCGCGGGCAACGGCCGGCGGCGCGCACGGCAAGCGCAAGGTGGCGGTACCCTGGTTCGCGCTCGGCTTCCTCGGCTTCGTGATCGTCAATTCGCTGAACGTGCTGCCGACCGACGTCACGCATACGCTGAACGTGCTCGACACCTTCGCGCTGACGATGGCGATGACCGCGCTCGGCATCGAGACCCGCGTCGCGCAGATCCGCGCCGCCGGCCCGCGTGCGCTGATGACCGGCCTGATCCTGTACGTGTGGCTGCTCGTCGGCGGCTACGGGATCACCTGGGCCGTGCAGCACTGGCTTGGCTGAATTGCCCGCCCGTGACACTTCGCGCGCCGCGCCCGACGGGACCGTCCCGCCGGCGCGGCGCGGTGCTATGCTTCGCGTCGTTTTCCATCGCCCTCTTTCAGCCGTGCTCTCGTTCCTGCTGAAGCTGCGTACTCGCGCCCAAAAGCTGTTCCGCCTGTCGGACGCCCACACGATGCTGATCTGGTCGGCCATCGTCGGCGTCGGCGGCGCCTTCGCCACGATGGCGTTCCGCGAAGGCATCGACCTGATGCAGCGCCTGATCTCGGGGCACAGCGGCAGCTTCGTGCTGATGGCCAAGAGCCTGCCGTGGTACGTCCGGTTCTGGATGCCGGCGGCGGGCGGCTTCCTCGCCGGCTGCGTGCTGCTGCTCGCGACGCACGGCGACAGGCAAGCCGCCAAGACTGACTACATGGAATCCGTCGCGCTCGGCAACGGCGTCGTGCCGGTACGGCAGAGCCTGTGGCGCAGCGTGTCGTCGCTGCTGACGATCGGCACCGGCGGCTCGATCGGCCGCGAGGGCCCGATGGTGCAGCTCGCGGCGCTCGCCGCGTCGCTCGTCGGCCGCTTCGCGCACTTCGACCCGCCGCGCCTGCGCCTGCTGGTCGCCTGCGGGGCCGCCGCCGGCATCACGTCCGCCTACAACGCGCCGATCGCGGGCGCGTTTTTCGTGTCGGAAATCGTGCTCGGCACGATCGCGATGGAGAGCTTCGGACCGATGGTGGTCGCGTCGGTCGTCGCGAACATCGTGATGCGCGAATTCGCCGGTTACCGGCCGCCGTACGAGATGCCGGTGTTTCCGGCCGTCACGGGCCCCGAGGTCCTGCCGTTCGTCGTGCTCGGCGCGCTGTGCGGCGTGCTCGCGCCGCAGTTCCTGCACCTGCTCGACGCGTCGAAGCACCAGTTCAAGCGGCTGCCCGTGCCGCTGCCCGTGCGGCTCGCGCTCGGCGGCCTCGTCGTCGGCGTGATCTCGGTGTGGATTCCGGACGTCTGGGGCAACGGCTACAGCGTCGTGAACCACATCCTCCATGCGCCGTGGACATGGCAGGCGCTCGTCGCGGTGCTCGTGTTCAAGGTGATCGCGACGGCCGCGACGGCCGGCTCGGGCGCGATCGGCGGCGTGTTCACGCCGACGCTGTTCGTCGGCGCGGTATTCGGCTCGCTGTTCGGGCTCGCGATGGACGCGCTGTGGCCCGGCCATACGTCGGCCTATTTCGCGTATGCGATCGTCGGGATGGGGGCGTTCATGGCGGGCGCCACGCAGGCGCCGCTGATGGCGATCCTGATGATCTTCGAGATGACGCTGAGCTACCAGGTCGTGCTGCCGCTGCTGGTGTCGTGCGTGTTCGCGTACTTCGTCGCGCGCGCGACGGGCACGACGTCGATGTACGAGATCACGCAGCACCACTACCAGGATGCACAGGAGCGGCAGCGGCTGCGCACCACGCAGATGCGCGAGCTGATCCAGCCCGCGCAGACGGTCGTGCCGCTCACCGCGAGCGTCGCCGACATGACGCGCGTGTTTCTCGAATACCCGGTGAAGTACCTGTACGTGACCGACGAGGCGGGACGCTTTCGCGGCGCGGTCGCGCTGAAGGACATCACGTCGGACCTGCTCGACAAGCGCGACACGGCCGACAAGACGGCCGCGCACTACGCGCACACGCCGTTTCCGCTGCTCACGCCCGACATGCCGCTCGCGACCGCGCTCGAACGCTTCATGGCGTTCCAGGGCGAACGGCTGCCGGTCATCGAAAGCGAAGCCGAACCGACGCTCGCGGGGGTCGTCTACAAGACCTCGCTGCTCGACGCCTACCGCCGGATGACCGGCGAGCGCTGACGCGCGCAGCCGGCCCAACCGCGTCGGTCAGTCCGGCGTGCGCCCCAGCACGACCCGCGCGAAGAACCCCGCCAGCACCGATTCGGCCACGTCGGCCGACACGTGCTGCGGATCGGCCGTGTAGTACGACTGCACGCCGTCGCACAGGCACATCAACCCGAACGCGAGCGTGTCCGCCGGCAGCAGCAGCGGCGTGCCGGACCGTTCGGCGAAGCGCTCGATGAACTCGGCCATCTGCACGCGCTTGCCGTGCAGGAACTGGTTGAAGCGCACGCGGAACTTCGCGTCGCGCGCGGCCTGCAGCTTCGCCTCGCCCCACAGCAGCGAATACTCGTCGTCGCGAAACAGCGTGCGGTAATACGCGAGCGACATCGATTCCATCTGCTCGCGCGATCCGCCGCCTTCGAAAATCGCCTCGAAATCGGCCCGTACCTCCGCGTGGTTGCGCTCCAGCAATTCCAGCAGCAGGTCGGACTTGCTGCGGAAGTTCGAATAGAACGCGCCGCGCGTATAGCCGGCCGCCGCCGCGACGTCCTCGACGCTCGCGGCCACATAACCTTTCTTCAGAAAAATGCGATGCGCGGCTTTCAGCAGACGTTCGCGCGTCTGGTCCCTGCTCTGCTCGCGAGTTAAGCGCTGTGGTTTCATGGCGCGCAGTCTAGCACCATTCCCCTTTCAGATTCATCTTTGCATTCAGATACAGGTGTGTATTAGAATTCGCCACAGTTTTCGAAAGTACTGTCCGCGCGCCCGTGCCGGCGCCGTTTGGGGCAAGCGCCCGCGCGCTTGCCGGCTTCGTTCCGCTCTACCTCACCTGGGGGTTTCGTGAATCGCTCCGGTTCCCGCGCCACGCTGCTGATCGGCGCCGCGCTTGTCCTTGCCGCCTGTCATCCGAAAGAATCCGCACCGCCGGCCCCGCGCCCCGTCGTCGCGCTGCCCGCGCGGGCCGACACCGCGGCGGCGGCCCGCTCGCTGCCCGGCGACATCCAGCCGCGCTACGCGACCCCGCTGTCGTTCCGCATCGCCGGCAAGATCATCGAGCGCAAGGTGCGCCTCGGCGACACGGTCAAGGTCGGCCAGGTCGTCGCGCTGCTCGATCCGTCCGATGTCGAGAAAAACGCCGCGAGCGCACAGGCGCAACTCGACGCCGCGACGCACAGCCTCGCGTTCGCGAAGCAGCAGCTCGACCGCGATCGCGCGCAGGCGCAGGAACACCTGATCGCGACCGCGCAGCTCGAACAGACCCAGAACAGCTACACGTCGGCGCTCGCGCAGCGCGACCAGGCGCAGCAGCAGCTCGCGCTCGCGAAGAACCAGCTTCGGTATGCGACGCTCGTCGCCGATCATGCGGGCTACATCACCGCCGAACAGGCCGATACCGGCCAGAACGTGTCGGCCGGCCAGCCCGTCTACCAGCTCGCGTGGTCGGGCGACGTCGACGTCGTCAGCGACGTGCCCGAGGCCGCGCTCGCGTCGCTCGCGCCCGGCCATGCGGCGACCGTCACGCTGCCGTCGCTGCCGGGGCGCCAGTTCGCCGCGAAGGTGCGCGAAATCGCGCCGGCCGCCGATCCGCAAAGCCGCACCTATCGCGTAAGGCTCACGCTCGCCGCACCCGACCCGGCGATCCGGCTCGGCATGACCGCGAACGTCGCACTCGACGGCGCGCCGGCCGCCGGCGACGCGCAGCCGGTCACGCTGCCCGCGACCGCGCTGTTCCACGACGGCGCGCAGCCGGCCGTCTGGGTCGTGCGCGCGAAGGACGACACGCTCGAATTGCGCCGCGTCGACGTCGCGCGCTTCAACGAGCGCACGGTGACGGTATCGCACGGGCTGCAGCCGGGCGAGCGCGTCGTGCTGCAGGGCGTGCATACGGTCAGCGCGGGCGAGAAGGTGCGCCCGGTCGCCCCGCTGCATCCGGAGGACTTCGCATCGTGAGCACCCCGCACGAAGAAGGCCGCTTCAACCTGTCGGCGTGGGCACTGCGCCACCAGGCGCTCGTCGTCTACCTGATCGCGCTCGCGACGCTCGCGGGCATCCTCGCCTACACGCGCCTCGCGCAATCCGAAGACCCGCCGTTCACGTTCCGCGTGATGGTGATCCGCACGTTCTGGCCCGGCGCGAGTGCGCGGCAGGTGCAGGAACAGGTGACCGACCGGATCGGCCGCAAGCTGCAGGAGACGCCGGCCATCGACTTCCTGCGCAGCTATTCGCGCCCCGGCGAATCGCTGATCTTCTTCACGATGAAGGATTCGGCGCCCGTAAAGGACGTGCCCGAGACCTGGTACCAGATCCGCAAGAAAGTGGGCGACATCGGCTATACGCTGCCGCCCGGCGTGCAGGGCCCGTTCTTCAACGACGAGTTCGGCGACGTCTACACCAACATCTGGACGCTCGAGGGCGACGGCTTCACGCCCGCGCAACTGCACGACTATGCGGATCAGCTGCGCACCGTGCTGCTGCGCGTGCCGGGCGTCGGCAAGGTCGACTATTTCGGCGATCCCGACCAGCGGATCTTCATCGAGGTGAACAACGCGCAGCTCACGCGCCTCGGCATCTCGCCGCAGCAGCTCGGGCAGGCCATCAACGCGCAGAACGACATCTCGTCGACCGGCGTGCTGACCACCGCCGACGATCGCGTGTTCGTGCGGCCGAGCGGCCAGTTCGACAACGTCGACGCGATCGCCGATACGGTGATCCGCATCAACGGCCGCACGTTCCGGCTCGGCGATCTCGCGACGGTGAAGCGCGGCTACGACGACCCGGCCGTCACGCAGATGCGCGCGAACGGCAAGGCCGTGCTCGGCATCGGCGTGACGATGCAGCCGGGCGGCGACGTGATCCGGCTCGGCAAGGCGCTCGACGCGGAATCGAAGGACCTGCAGGCGCAACTGCCGGCCGGCCTGAAGCTGACCGAAGTGTCGAGCATGCCGCACGCGGTGTCGCATTCGGTCGACGACTTCCTCGAAGCCGTCGCCGAAGCCGTCGCGATCGTGCTGGTCGTGAGTCTCGTGTCGCTCGGCCTGCGCACCGGGATGGTCGTCGTGATCTCGATTCCGGTCGTGCTCGCGGTCACCGCCCTCTTCATGTACCTGTTCGACATCGGGCTGCACAAGGTGTCGCTCGGCACGCTCGTGCTCGCGCTTGGGCTGCTCGTCGACGACGCGATCATCGCGGTCGAAATGATGGCCGTGAAGCTCGAACAGGGCTACAGCCGCGCACGCGCCGCCGCGTTCGCGTACACGAGCACCGCGTTCCCGATGCTGACGGGCACGCTCGTGACCGTGTCGGGCTTCCTGCCGATCGCGCTCGCGAAATCGAGCACCGGCGAATACACGCGCTCGATCTTCGAGGTGTCCGCGATCGCGCTGATCGCGTCGTGGTTCGCCGCCGTCGTGCTGATCCCGCTGCTCGGTTACCACCTGCTGCCCGAGCGCAAGCGCCAGGCGCACGAGGCGCACCTGCCCGACGATCACGAACACGACATCTACGACACGCGCTTCTACCGCCGGCTGCGCGGCTGGATCGCGTGGTGCATCGAACGGCGCTTCGTCGTGCTGCTGATCACCGGCGCGCTGTTCGTCGTGTCGCTGATGGGCTTCTCGCTGGTGCCGCAGCAGTTCTTCCCGAGCTCCGACCGGCCCGAGCTGCTGGTCGACCTGCGGTTGCCCGAAGGCGCGTCGTTCGCGGCGACGCTGCGCGAAACCGAACGCCTCGAGAAGGCGATCGACAAGCGCCCCGAGATCGACCATTCGGTGAACTTCGTCGGCAGCGGCGCGCCGCGTTTCTACCTGCCGCTCGACCAGCAGCTGCAACTGCCGAACTTCGCGCAGTTCGTGATCACCGCGAAATCGGTCGAGGATCGCGAAAAACTCGCGACCTGGCTCGAAACCACGCTGCGCGACCGCTTCCCGGCCGTGCGCTGGCGCCTGTCGCGGCTCGAGAACGGCCCGCCGGTCGGCTATCCGGTGCAGTTCCGCGTGAGCGGCGACAGCATCGCGACGGTGCGCTCGATCGCCGAGAAGGTCGCGGCGACGATGCGCGGCGACGCGCGCACGGTCAACGTGCAGTTCGACTGGGACGAGCCGGCCGAGCGCTCGGTGCGCTTCGAGATCGACCAGAAGAAGGCGCGCGAGCTGAACGTCACGTCGCAGGACGTGTCGAGCTTCCTCGCGATGACGCTGTCCGGCACGACCGTCACGCAGTATCGCGAGCGCGACAAGCTGATCGCGGTCGACCTGCGCGCGCCGAAGGCCGATCGCGTCGATCCGGCGAAGCTCGCGGGCCTCGCGCTGCCGACACCGAACGGCCCCGTGCCGCTCGGCTCGCTCGGCCGCTTCACGCCGACGCTCGAATACGGCGTCGTGTGGGAACGCGACCGCCAGCCGACCCTCACCGTGCAGTCGGACGTGCGCGCCGGTGCCCAGGGCATCGACGTCACGCATGCGGTCGACGCGAAGCTGAACGCGCTGCGCGCGCAGTTGCCGGTCGGCTATCAGATCAACATCGGCGGCTCGGTCGAGGAAAGCGCGAAGGCGCAGGCGTCGATCAACGCGCAGATGCCGCTGATGGCGATCGCGGTGTTCACGCTGCTGATGATCCAGCTGCAGAGCTTCTCGCGCGTGCTGATGGTGGTGCTGACCGCGCCGCTCGGGCTGATCGGCGTGGTCGCGACGCTGCTGCTGTTCGGCCAGCCGTTCGGCTTCGTCGCGATGCTCGGCGTGATCGCGATGTTCGGGATCATCATGCGCAACTCGGTGATCCTCGTCGACCAGATCGAGCAGGACATCGCGGTGGGCCACGGCCGCATCGACGCGATCATCGGCGCGACCGTGCGGCGGTTCCGCCCGATCACGCTGACGGCCGCGGCCGCCGTGCTCGCGCTGATCCCGCTGCTGCGCTCGAACTTCTTCGGGCCGATGGCGACCGCGCTGATGGGCGGCATCACGAGCGCGACCGTGCTGACGCTGTTCTACCTGCCCGCGCTGTACGCGACGTGGTTCCGCGTGAAGCGCGACGAACGCGACCCGCAGGACGGCCCGCCGCCAGGCGGCAGCGCATCGGCCGCGCCGTCGGGAGCCTGACCATGGATGAATCGATGAACCTGAAAACGAAAGCCGTGCGGGCGCTCGCGGTGGCGAGCCTCGCCGGCCCGCTCGCGGGCTGCGCGTGGTTCGCGCCGAGCGGCGAGCCGCCCGCGATGCCGTCGCCCGCGCACTACGGCACCGTGCCGCAAGTACAGCAGACCGTATCCGCGCAAGGCGTCGCACAACAGTTCGAAGTCGGCGCCCAGCCGGTGCCCGACTGGTGGAAGCAGTACCGCTCCGACGCGCTGAACGCGCTCGTCGACGAAGGGCTGCGCAACAGCCCGACGCTCGGCGCGGCGTCGCATTCGCTGGACGCCGCGCGCGAACAGCTGCGCGGGCAGATCGGCAGCTCGATGCTGCCGTCGATCGACGCAGGCGCCCAGGCGACACGCCAGCGCGCGCTCGGCGTGCCGATTCCCGCGCTCGGCGCGCCGACGCTGCTGTACGACACGTTCGTCGGGCAACTGCAGGCCAGCTATACGATCGACCTGTTCGGCGTGTCGCGCTTCGCGAACCGCGCGCTCGCGAAACGCGTCGACGTCAGCGCGTTCCAGCTCGAATCCGCGCGGCGCGCGCTGGCCGCGAACATCGTCACCGCGTCGATCACCGTGTCGGTGCTCAACGCGCAGATCGGCACGACCGAGCGGCTCGTCGCGCTCGCGAACGACCAGGCGCACGACGCCGAACGCCGCTATGCGCTCGGCTCGGCGTCGCGCAGCGACGCGCTGAACGCGCGGCAAAGCGCCGACACGTTCGCGGCGAGCCTGCCCGCGCTGCGCCAGCAGCGCGACTCGGCGCGGCATGCGCTCGCGGTGCTGGTCGGCCGCACGCCCGACCGGCCGCCAGCCGATCTCGCGCTCGCCGATCTGCATCTGCCCGAGCAGGTGCCCGTCGTCGTGCCGTCGGACCTGCTGAAAAGCCGCCCGGACATCCAGGCGGCCGATGCGGGGCTGAAGGCAGCCGCGGCCGAAGTGGGCCTAGCGACCGCGCAGATGTTCCCGCAGCTGTCGCTGTCGGCCGCGATGGGACGAGGCGGCTTCAGCTGGCCGACGATGCTGTCGGGCGCCGGCGCGATCTGGAACGTCGGCGCGTCGCTGAGCCAGCCGATCTTCCACGGCGGCGCGCTGCTCGCGCAGCGCCGTGCGGCGAAGGCGACCTACGAGGCCGCGGTCGACCAGTACAAGCAGGCCGTGCTCGGCGCGTTCCAGAACGTCGCCGATTCACTGGCGGCGCTCGAACACGATGCGGAAGCGCTCGATGCGTCGTCGCGTGCCGCCCTTTCAGCGCGCGGCGCATACGACGACGCGGCGGCCCGCGTGCGGCTCGGCGCGCTGCCGCCGTCGGCCGCGCGCGCGAGCGAGCTGCAGTACCGCAACGCGCGGCTCGACGAGATCCGCGCGACCGGCGCGCGGTTCGCGGATACCGCGCGGCTGTACCAGGCGATGGGCACGCCGCCGGCCGGCAACGGCGACACATCCGCCAAGACCGGCAGCACGGCCGGCGATGCCGCAACCGGCCAGCAGGCCCACGCCGCCGCGCCCGACACCGCCCCTTCGACGCCATGACCGGCCCCTTCGGCCGGCCGCGTGCGGCGACCCCGCACGCGTCCGGCCGCCGAATGCCGATCTTCCGCTTGACCCTCACGTAGCGTAACGTTCGAGACTCCAGTGTGCGCACCGAACGGAGGAACGAATGCGGCTGAAAGTGGGAGAACTGGCGAAACGCAGCGGGCTGACCGTCCGCACGCTTCATCACTATCACGCAATCGGTTTGCTGACGCCTTCGGCGCGCGCCGACAACGGCTACCGGCTGTACGACCGCCACGACATCGCCCGGCTCCACCAGATCCAGGCGCTGCGTCGCTTCGGCCTGTCGCTCGCCGAAATCGGCGATCACCTGAACCAGCCCGGCACCCCGCTCGTCGAGCTCGTCGCGAAGCAGATCGCGCTGCTCGACCGTCAGCTGGCGCAGACCGCGCAGCTGCGCGAGCGGCTCGTGAACCTGCATGCGCAGCTCGCGGCGGGCACGGAGCCGGAACTGGCCGATTGGCTCACCACACTGGAGTTGATGACCGTGTACGACAAATATTTCTCCGAGGAAGAACTCGCGCGCATGCCGATGTACCGGAAGAGCCAGACGGGCGACGCGGAATGGATCGCGCTCGTCGACGAGGTCCGTGCGCTGTACGACGCGGGCGTGCCCGCCGAGGACGAGCGCGTGCGTGCGCTCGCCGCACGCTGGATGGCGCTGCTCGTGCGCGACACGAACAACGATCCGCGGTTGCTCGCGAAGCTCAACCGGATGCACGAGCACGAACCGGCGATGCAGTCGAAGATCGGCATTTCGACCGCGCTGCGCGACTACGTGCTGCGCGCATCGTCGGAAACGAAGATGCGGCTCTTCGAGAAGTACCTCGCGCCGGACGAGATCCGCTTCATGCGCGCGCACTACGCCGAACGTGCGATGGAATGGCCGCAACTGATGGCCGACGTGCGCGACGCGATCGACGCGGGCACGCGGCCCGATTCGCCGCAAGGCCGCGCGCTCGCGCAGCGCTGGCTCGAACTGTTCCGCAGCTACGCTGGGCACGATCCGGCCACGCACGCGAAATTCCGCGCGGCGCTGATGAACGAGCCAGCGCTGACGAAGGATTCGTGGACCGACGAGACGCTGCTCGGTTTCGTGCGCGAAGCGATGGCGCAACTGGCGCCCGTGCGCTGAGCGCATGACGAGGCGGGCGGCGGACGGGCCGCGGTGTGCCGCCCGCTCACCCTGCACGCATCGGCCGCCGGTCTAGTCGTTGCGTGCGCTGATCCCGCGCCAGCGCTTCGTCATGTAACGCAGAAGCACGGGCTGCGCCTTCAGGTCCGCGTTCGGCACGGGCGCCGCGCCGCCGTCGACGAACTTGCCGTTGACCGTCACGGTTTCCTCGCCGCGCAGCACGTATTTCGTGCCGGCGTCCACCAGGAAATACTTGACCTGATCGGCACTGACGTCGCCGCGGCAGCCGATCTTGTACGCGAACAGGAACGGCTTGCGGCCGTTGCCGAGCAGGTCACGCATTTCGATCGACTTCGGTACGACGTCGAGGATCACGTCGACCGGACAGGCCTTCACGTAGTCGCGCACCGTCCAGTCAGGACGGCCGTCGAGCGTCGCCGCCACCTTCAGCTCGACATCGTCGCCGGACTCGGTCCTGGCCAGCGTCACCGCGTGCGCGCCGGCCGCATCGGTCCACGTATAGTCGGCGGCCTGGGCCGGGTTGCACGAGACGGCGGCCGCAAGAAACAGGCAAGGCGAAAGGAAGCGTCGGTTCATCGGCGAAGAGGCGGAACGGGAATACGTCATTATCGGCAAACCCGCGTACCGTTGCCAGCCGCGCGCGACATGCGCGTTCAACGCTCGCGCGAACCTACGCCGAGCGCCTTCATCCGCCGGTACAGCGTCCGCTCGCTCATCCCGAGCCGCTCGGCAAGCGCCTTGCGCGTGCCGTCGAACGTACGCGCGATACGCACGAGTTCCGCGTCCGGCACGTCGCGCGCGTCCGCCGCGGGATCTTGCGCCGCCGCTGCCGCGACCAGTTCGGCCGGCAGATGCTCGACCCGGATCGTCCCGTCGTCCGCGAACAGGCACGCGCGTTCGAGCACGTTGCGCAACTCGCGGATGTTGCCGGGCCACGCATACGCGTCGAGGCACGCGCGTGCGTGTTCGGTCAGCCTGTACGGCCGCGCATTCGCGTCGCCCGCCTTGCCGCGCGCATTCGCGATCCGTCGCAGGATCGACTCGGCCAGCAGCGCGACGTCGCCCTGCCGTTCGCGCAACGCCGGCAGCGGAATCGGAAACGCGTTGATCCGGTAGTAGAGATCCTGCCGGAACCGGCCGTCGTCGATCATCTCGCGCAGCGGCTTGTGCGTGGCCGCGACGAGCCGGAAATCGGCGCGCAGCGCCTCGACGCCGCCGACGCGCCGGAACGTGCCCGACTCGATCAGCCGCAGCAGCTTCACCTGCATCGGCAGCGGCACGTCGCCGATCTCGTCGAGAAACAGCGTGCCGCCCTGCGCGGTTTCGACGAGGCCCGGCTTGCGCTGGTTCGCGCCCGTAAACGCGCCTTTCTCGTAACCAAACAGTTCGCTCTCGAACAGCGTCTCGGCGATCCCCGAGCAATCGACGACGACGAACGGCCCCATCGCGCGATCGCTCGCCTCGTGCAAGGCGCGGGCGAACAGTTCCTTGCCGGTGCCCGATTCGCCGAGCAGCAGCACCGGCAGCGTCGACGGCGCGACGCGCTGCAGCGCGCCGAGCGCCGCATTGAAGGCGTCGGAGCCGCCGACGAGCCCCTCCGCGCTCGGTTGCGCGGATGCGCTGCGCACCGTCGTCAGCCGCTCGACATAGGCGATCACGTTGCCGTCCGCATCGAAGATCGGCCGCAGCTCGACGTCGACATGCTCGGGGCCGCGCGGCGTGTGATGGATGTGCAGCACGCGGTTCAGCCCGCGCGACTCGAGCGCCTGCTTCATCGGGCAATGCTCGCCGGCCTGGTCGCACGGCACGTCGTAGTGATGCGAAACCTGGAAACAGTGCCGGCCCACGTGCTCGACGCCGGCTACACCGAACTGGCGCCGGTACGCCTCGTTCGCCGCGAGGATGCGGTAGTCGGGATCGACCACGATCATCGGCTGCGGGTCCTGCTCGAGATAAGCGACGAGCGCGCGCACGTCCGGCAGCGCGTCGCGACGCGGCGCGGGAACGATCGGAATGGTGTCGTGCGGATGCATGCGGAGGCTCGCTCGGTGAAGAGGCGCCCGGGCGGACTGCCAGGCGGACTGCCAATTCTGCCACGACACTGCCAGTTGTGGCAGTCTTCGTCCGCCACCGGGTGTCGCTGCCACCATCACGAGGCCGCCGACGCACCGAAAACCCGAGCCGAATCAAGCCCCTGCCTGATCGGCCGATGCCGCACCGCTGGCTGGCACGCTTCTTGAAGTAAAGATCGCGATTGCAGATGCAGAACCCGATCGAGGACACCCCGTGAGCAACGCCCCCGCCCTGTCGGTCGAAGGCTTTTTCGACCCGGCGACCCACACCGTCAGCTATCTCCTGCTCGATACCGACAGCCGCGCGTGCGCGCTGATCGACAGCGTGCTCGACTACGATCCGACATCCGGCCGCACGCGCACGGCCAGCGCCGACCGGCTGATCGCCCGCGTCGCCGAACTCGGCGCAACCGTCGAGTGGCTGCTGGAAACGCACGTGCACGCCGACCACCTGTCGGCCGCGCCGTACCTGAAAGCGCGGGTCGGCGGCCGGATCGCGATCGGTTCGCACGTGCGCCGCGTGCAGCACGTGTTCGGCACGCTGTTCAACGCCGGCCCCGGCTTCGCGGAAGACGGCCGCCAGTTCGACCGGCTCGTCGACGACGGCGACACGCTCGCGCTCGGCGCGCTGACGATCCGCGCGCTGCACACGCCGGGCCACACGCCCGCGTGCATGACCTACTGCGTCGACGACGCGACGCAGCGCGCGGCATTCGTCGGCGACACGCTGTTCATGCCCGACTACGGCACGGCCCGCTGCGACTTCCCCGGCGGCGACGCACGCACGCTGTACCGCTCGATCGCGCGCGTGCTCGCGCTGCCGCCCGACACGCGCCTGCACCTGTGCCACGACTACCAGCCGGGCGGCCGCGACGTGCAGTTCGTGACGACGGTGGCCGAGCAGCGCCGCGCGAACGTGCACGTGAAGGACGGCGTGACCGAGGACGATTTCGTCGCGATGCGCACCGCACGCGACGCGACGCTCGACATGCCCGTGCTGATGCTGCCGTCCGTGCAGGTCAACATGCGTGCCGGCCACCTGCCCGAGCCCGAGAACAATGGCGTGCGCTACCTGAAGATCCCGCTCGACGCGATCTGAGCCGCACGCGCTGCCCCAACCGAGACCCCGACATGACCTCCATCCGCAAGCTGACCGACACGCTGTCGGTCTCGCCGCAAATCACCGCGGCCGACCTGCCCGCGCTTCACGCGGCCGGTATCCGCGCGATCGTCTGCAACCGGCCGGACGGCGAAGGCGCCGACCAGCCGACCGTCACCGAAATCCGCGCGGCGGCCGCGCCGCTCGGCATCGACGTGCTTTACCTGCCGGTCGATACCGGCAAGGTCACCGACGACCAGGCCGCGCAGTTCGGCGCGCTGCTCGCGTCGCTCGACGGCCCGGTGCTCGCCTACTGCCGCAGCGGCACGCGTTCGGCCACGCTGTGGGCGCTGTCGCAGGCGGGTCTGCGGCCGCTGAACGACATCATCGCGACGGCCGGCGCGGCCGGCTACGACCTGAGCGGAATCGCGTCGCGCATCGCACCGGGCGGGCGGCAAGCCGCGCCACCCGTCGTCGGCGCACGGCACGACATCGTGATCGTCGGCGCGGGCGCGGCCGGCATCGCGGTCGCGTCGAGCCTGCTCGCGCGCGACGCATCGCTCGACATCGCGGTGATCGATCCGGCCGACGTCCACTACTACCAGCCGGGCTGGACGATGGTCGGCGCGGGCGTGTTCCAGCCGGAAACCACCGCACGCCGGATGACCGACGTGCTGCCGCGCGGCGTGCACCGGATCCAGGCCGCCGTCGCGGGCTTCGAGCCCGACGCGCACACGGTCGTGCTCGACGGCTGCCGCCGCATCGGCTACCGCAAGCTCGTCGTGTGCCCGGGACTCAAGCTCGACTGGCACGCGATCGACGGCCTCGCCGACACGCTCGGCCGCAACGGCGTCACGTCGAACTACCGCTACGATCTCGCGCCGTACACGTGGGAACTCGTGCGCGCGTTCCGCGGCGGCCATGCGCTGTTCACGCAACCGCCGATGCCGATCAAGTGCGCGGGCGCGCCGCAGAAGGCGATGTACCTGTCGTGCGACCACTGGCGGCGCGCGGGCCGGCTCGACGCCGCGAACGTCGAATTCCTGAACGCGGGCGCGGCGCTGTTCGGCGTCGCCGACTACGTACCGGCGCTGATGGAATACGTGAAAAGCTACGACATCGCGCTGTCGTTCGGCCACAACCTCGTCGCGATCGACGGCCCGGCACGCCAGGCGACGTTCGCGCGCACGCTGCCGGACGGCGGCAAGGAAACCGTCGTGCGCGGGTTCGACATGATCCACGTCGTGCCGCCGCAAAAGGCGCCCGACTTCGTGCGGTCGAGCCCGCTCGCCGACGCGGCCGGCTGGATTGACGTCGATCCGGCGACGCTGCGGCACCGGCAGTTTCCGGACGTCTACGCGCTCGGCGACGTCACCAACACGACCAATGCGAAAACGGCCGCCGCCGCCCGCAAGCAGGCGCCCGTCGTCGCGCACAACCTGCTCGCGTCGCTCGGCCGCGCGCACGGCGATGCCGCGTACGACGGCTACGGCTCATGCCCGCTCACCGTCGAGCGCGGCAAGATCGTGCTCGCCGAATTCCTGTACGGCGGCAAGGTCGCGCCCACTTTCCCCGCATGGCTGATCGACGGCAAGCGCCCGTCGCGGCTCGCGTGGCTGCTCAAGGAGCGCGTGCTGCCGCCGCTCTACTGGAAGGCGATGCTCAAGGGCCGCGAATGGCTCGCGAAGCCCGCCGTCGCACGTTGACCGGAGCGCGATGACGTCATGCTGATTTCCCTCGTACTGGGCAGCTTCGTCGGCGCCGTGCTCGGGCTGACCGGCGCCGGCGGCGGCATTCTCGCGGTGCCCGCGCTCGTCGTCGGAATGAGCTGGCCGATGCAGCAGGCCACGCCCGTCGCGCTCGTCGCGGTAGCAGGCAGTGCCGCGCTCGGTGCGCTCGAAGGCTTCCGCCGCGGGCTCGTGCGCTATCGCGCGGCGCTGCTGATGGCCGTGGCCGGCGTGCCGCTGACCACGCTCGGCGTACGGCTCGCGCACATGTTGCCGCAGCGCCTGCTGCTCACGCTGTTCGCACTGACGATGCTGGTCGTCGCCGGCCGCCTGTTGCGGCAGGCGCTGCGGCAGGCGGCCGGCGACGCCGACGCGTCGCCGCTGTGCGTCGGCCGCGTGAATCCCGATACGGGCCGGCTGGTGTGGTCCTGGCCGGTCGTCGTGGCGCTGGCGTCGACCGGCGCGATGACGGGACTGATGACGGGGTTGCTCGGCGTCGGCGGCGGCTTCGTGATCGTACCGATGCTGCGCAAGTTCACGAATGTATCGATGCACGGCGTGGTCGCGACGTCGCTGATGGTGATCGCGCTGGTCGGCACGGGCGGCGTGCTCGCGACGCTCGTGTCGGGCACGCGTGCGCCGCTCGACGTGACGCTGTGGTTCACCGTCGCAACCGCGTTCGGCATGGCCGCCGGCCGCGGCGCGTCGCGCCGCCTCGCCGCGCGGCACGTGCAGGCCGGCTTCGCGGCCGTGCTCGTGTGCGTTGCGCTCGGGTTGCTGGCGAAAGCCGCGTTCGGCGCATGAGCCACCGGCGGTGCCGCGCACGCGCCGCCAAACGAAACGCCCGGCCCGACTCGTCGTCGGCACCGGGCGTTTTTCATCGCGGCCGCGGCCTGTCCGTCAGCCCGCGTAACCCGCCATCCGCTTGCGTTCCTGACGCAGCATCACGAAGTTCGCGATCACGACACCGGCCGTCACCGCGACGATGAACAGCGTCGCGAGCGCGTTCATCTCCGGATTCAGGCCGAGACGCACGCGCGAGAACACGACGAGCGGCAGCGTCGTCGAGCCGGGGCCCGACAGGAACGCCGACAGCACGAGGTCGTCGATCGACAGCGTGAACGACAGCAGCCAGCCCGCGATCAGCGCCTGCGAGATCAGCGGCAACGTGATCGTGAAGAACACCTTCAGCGGCGTCGCGCCGAGATCGAGCGCGGCCTCTTCCAGCGACGGGTTCAGCTCGCGCACGCGCGACTGCACGATGATCGCGACGTACGAGATGCACAGCATCACGTGGCCGAGCCAGATCGTGAACACGCCGCGCTCGGCCGGCCAGCCGATCCACTTCGCCAGTTCGATGAACAGCAGCAGCAGCGAGATCCCCTGAATGACTTCGGGGATCACGAGCGGCGCGTTGATCATCCCGCTGAACAGCGCGAAGCCGCGAAAGCGCCCCATCCGCGCGAGCACGAAGCCGGCCCACGTGCCGATGAACACCGACGCGAACGCGGTCAGCACGCCGATCTTCAGAGACAGCCACGCGGCCGTCAGCAGCTCGTCGTCCTGCACGAGCGCCGCATACCAGCGAAACGAGAAGCCCGACCACACGGTGACGAGCTTCGACTCGTTGAACGAATAGACGATCAGGCTGAGGATCGGGATGTACAGGAACGCGAAGCCGGCAAACAGCGCCGCGAACTGCAAATAACGGTTCGGCTTCATCGACGGCCTCCCTGTTCCTTCGCCTGGAAGTGCTGGAACATCGCCATCGGCACGAGCAGCAGCAGCACCATCGCGCAGGTCACCGCCGACGCCATCGGCCAGTCCGCGTTGTTGAAGAACTCGTTCCACATCACGCGGCCGATCATCAGCGTGTTCGCGCCGCCGAGCAGCTCCGGAATCACGTACTCGCCGACCGCCGGGATGAACACCAGCAGGCAGCCCGCGATGATCCCGTTCTTCGACAGCGGCAGCGTGATCTGCACGAACGCCTTCCACGGCTTCGCGCCGAGGTCGTACGCGGCCTCGAGCAGGCGCAGGTCCATCTTCACGAGGTGCGCGTAGAGCGGCATCACGAGGAACGGCAGGTACGAGTACACCATCCCGATGTACACCGCGTAGTTCGTGCGGTACAGCTCGATCGGCGTGTGCGTGAGGCCGATCCACATCAGGAAGTTGTTCAGCAGCCCGTTGTTCTTCAGGATGCCGATCCACGCGTACACGCGAATCAGGAACGACGTCCAGAACGGCAGCATCACGCCCATCATCAGCAGGTTGCGGGTCGCCGGATTCGAGCGCGCGATGTAGTACGCCATCGGATAGCCGACCAGCAGGCACAGCAGCGTCGTGATCGCGGCCACCCACACCGAGTTCACGTAGGTCGCGAAATACAGGCTGTCCGTGAACAGGAACGCGTAGTGCGACAGGTTCAGCGCGATGTGCACGACGCCGTCGGTATACGACGCGAGTTCCGTGTACGGCGGGATGCCGAGCTGCAGCTCCGCGAAGCTGATCTTGACGACCAGCACGAACGGCACCAGGAAGAACAGCACAAGCCACGTGAACGGCCCGGCGACGACCGCCGACGCGCCCGTCAGGTTGAAGCGCCGCACCGGCCACTCGAGCAGGGACTTGAACGCGTTCATGACGTCAGCACCACGCCGGCCGTCGCGCTCCAGCGCACGTAGATCTCGTCGCCGAGCGCCGGTGTGTCGAGCTCGGAAATCGCGAGGCTCGACACGTTCGCGATCACCGTCTTGCCCGCGTCGAGCTTCACGTGATACAGCGAATAGCCGCCCATGTACGCGACGTTGCTGATGCGGCCGCGCGCCCAGTTGAACGCGCCTTCGGGCGGCTTGCGCGTGAGCGCGATCCGCTCGGGGCGCACCGACACCGTGACCGGCATCCCGAGCGGGCCCGAGATCCCGTGGCTCACGTATAGCCGGCTCGGCAGCTCCGGCGATTCGATGTACACGTGGTCGGGTTCGTCCTCGACGGTCACGCCGTCGAACAAGTTCGTCGAGCCGATGAATTCGGCCGAGAAGCGGCTGTTCGGGTATTCGTAGACTTCGTTCGGCGAGCCGATCTGCACGATCTGGCCTTCGCTCATCACCGCGAGGCGGTTCGCCATCGTCATCGCTTCTTCCTGGTCGTGCGTGACCATGATGCAGGTGACGCCGACCTTGTTCAGGATGTTGACGAGCTCGATCTGCGTGCGCTGGCGGATCTGCTTGTCGAGCGCGGACATCGGCTCGTCGAGCAGCAGCAGCTTCGGGCGCTTGACCAGCGACCGGGCCAGCGCGACGCGCTGCTGCTGGCCGCCGGACAGCTGGTGCGGCTTGCGCTTCGCGTACTTGCTCATCTGCACGAGTTCGAGCGCGGACGCGACGCGTTCCTTCAGCTCGGCCTTCGGCGTGCCTTCCTGCTTCAGTCCGAACGCGACGTTCGACTCGACCGACATGTGCGGGAACAGCGCATACGACTGGAACATCATGTTCACGGGCCGCTTGTACGGCGGCATCTGCGCGAGGTCCTCGCCGTCGATCAGGATCTTGCCCGACGTGACCGTCTCGAGGCCCGCGAGCATCCGCAGCAACGTCGACTTGCCGCAGCCCGAGCTGCCGAGCAGCGCGAACAGCTCGCCCTGGCGCACGGTCAGGTTGACGCTGCGCACGGCCTCGGTGTCGCCGAATTTCTTGACGACGTCGACGATCTGGACAAAGTTCTCGGCGCGCGCATCGGCGCCGGAGGAGGAAACGGAGAACGGCGCGCCCGCGACCGGCGCACCCGACTGGCTATTCATGATGTGCTGCTTCTCTCCTGCGTTAGACGAACAAAGCCCCCGGGGGCACCAGGGGCTTCATGACTGCGGGTTCACTTCGGCTCGCGTCAGCGGCCCGACTTCAGCTCGGTCCACAAACGCGTCTGCAGACGCTGGATTTCAGGCGGCAGCGGCTTGAGCAGGAACAGCGTCTTCACGACGTCGGCCGGCGGGTAGACGGCCGGGTCGTTCGCGACGTCGGGCCGCACGTACTTGCGGGCCTCGGCGTTGGCGCTCGGGTAGTACACCGCGTTCGTGATCGCCGCGTGTACCTTCGGGTCCTCGATGTAGTTGATCCACGCGAGGGCCGCTTCCTTGTTCTTCGCGTCCTTCGGGATCGCCATCACGTCGAACCACACCGGCGCGCCGCCCTTCGGAATGTAGTACTCGACCTTGTACGGCTTCTTCGCCTCGATCGCGCGATGCTTCGCGATCACGACATCGCCCGACCAGCCGAACGCGAAGCAGATGTCGCCGCCGACCAGGTCGTTGATGTAGCCCGACGAGTTGAATTGCGTGATGTACGGGCGGATCTTCTTCAGCACTTCCATCGCGGCCTTGTAGTCGGCCGGGTTCGTGCTCATCGGATCCTTGCCGATGTAGTGCAGCGTCGCCGCGAACATCTGGTCGGGCGCGTCGAGCACCGACACGCCGCAGGTCTTCAGCTTCGAGAGGTTTTCCGGCTTGAACAGGATGTCCCAGTTGTCGAGCGGCACCTTGCCGAGCGCCTGCTGCGCCTTCGTCAGGTTGTACGCGAGACCGGTCGTGCCGTACGCCCAGGGCACCGAGTACTTGTTGCCCGGGTCCGCGCCGGCAACGAGCGCCATCAGTTGCGGATCGAGGTACTTGAGGTTCGGCAGCTTCGACTTGTCGAGCGGCGCGAAGATGCCGGCGGCGATCTGCTTGCCCGCGTAGTTGCTGGTCGGCACGACGATGTCGTAGCCCGAGCTGCCGGTCAGCAGCTTCGCCTGCAGCGTGTCGTCGCTGTCGTAGTTGTCGTAGCGGACCTTGACACCCGTCTGCTTCTCGAAGTTCGGGATCGTGTCCTTCGCAATGTAGTCCGACCAGTTATAGACATTGAGCTGCGTATCCTTCGCCGCTGCCGCCGACGCCCCCACGCACAGCGCGAGCGCTGCGAACCGGCCCACTACCTTTGCTTTCATCCCGTTCTCCCTCCGGCCGGACACGTTGCCCGGCTGTCGTCTGCCTCGTCATGGCGGCGCATTCTGGCGCGCCACCCCTCGAAAACCCCGAAAACTACCATCATTCGCGCGCCGTCACAAAAAAAACATGCCGGTGTCGCGCAAACGGAACAGATTCCCGCCGCCGGCCAGCCAGGCTGCCCGCGCGGCGGGGCGTTCCGGGGGAATTCTATCGGGTAATCGGCATCTGTCCACCGGGAAAAACGGTCAGGGGCGAAACCGCGGTCGCATACCGGGCGCGCGGCCGGACGGTCGCGCCGGCGCACCGGGATCGCATGCCGGCCGGCGCCGGCCGACCCGGCGGCCGCGATGCATTAAAATGGCGGTTCACGATTCAACCGCGCGAACCCTTCCGATGGCCTCCAATCTCCACGACCTGCCCGACAGCCCCTGCATCGGCGTGTGCTCGACCCTCTTCGACGAAGTCTGCAAGGGTTGCGGCCGCACGGCCGCCGAAGTGTCGAACTGGGTGTTCCTGAGCGACGACGAAAAGCGCGCGGTGTGGGAGCGCATCACGCGCGAAGGCACCGCGATGCGCTTCCAGTACGACAAGCTGTAAATCCGCCGCACAAAAAAGAGCGGCATGCCGACCGCCATGCCGCCAACCCCAACTCTGTTCTTTTCCTGCCGCGTCAGAACTTCATCCCGACGCCCACGCCGACGATCAGCGGATCGATGTGCAGCGTGCCGATGCCCTTGTCGCCCAGCGTCGCATCGGTGCTCATCCAGATCTTCTTCACGTCGACGTTCATGAACACCTTCTTCGTCAGTTGCACGTCCACGCCGAACTGCAGTGCGGGGCCGAAGCTGCTCTTGTTGATCGACACGCCCTCCCCGCCGACGTTGAGCCCGTTGTTGTAGAAGTACGTGTAGTTCAACCCGGCGCCGACGTACGGCCGTACCTTGCCCGCGTGGTTGAAGTGATACTGCAGCAGCAGCGTCGGCGGCAGCACGCCCACGCCGCCGAGATTGCCCAGGCTCGACGTCATCTGGTGCCGCGACGTGCCGAGGATCAGCTCGACGCCGAGGTAGTCGCGGATCATGTACGTGAAGTCGAGCTCCGGCACGATCGCGTTGTTCACGCCCGTGTTGATCGCGCCGAGCGTATCGCTCGCGCGCTCGTTCGGCTGGATGCTGATCGCGCGAAGCCGGACCAGTACGTCACCCTGGTTGATGCCGTCACCCGGCGATGCCGCGTGCGACAGCGACGGCATCGCGACGAAGGTGGCCGCGACGGCGGCTGCGGTGACACAAGTTCGAATCGTTTTATGCATGGTACGGACCCCCAAAGAATGGTTTCCATTCTCCATGTAGGGTCTTTTCGTCATCTTGATATTGGTCAAGCCAGCGTAAACGTGGGACGGTTTGCCGCAGGCTCGGTCGCACTGCCCGTCAGCAGCAGGTCGAGCAGATCGCGCACGCTGCGGATCGCGCGGCCGAACGGCAACGCTTCGCGGCCGCGGAAGAACAGCCCGTTCGCGACGTCGCCGCGCAGCGCGGCCGCAAGCCGCGTGTCGATGCAGAAGTGGCCGAATTTCTCGATGCCGTCGCGCAGCCCGCATACGCTCAGGCATTCGAGCGCGGTCGGGCAACGCTGCTTGAACGCGCCGAGCTTGTTGCGAATGCGCGTCTCGTTGCGCAGGTAACGATCGAGCCACGGCGTCTTCACCGCGCGGGCGGGCAGCCCCGTCACGCTGACGAATTCGACGATGTCGTCGGGCGTCGCATCGGCAAGCACGCGCTTGAAGTGCGGATGCGCATCCCCTTCTTCCGTCACCGCGAACGGCGTTCCGACCTGCACACCATTCGCGCCGGCCGCGAACGCCGCGCGCACCGTGTCGTGACTGTTTACGCCGCCCGCCACGATCAGCGGAATCGTTTCGCGTTCGAGACCGAGCGACGCCATCACCTGCGCGGTCTCGTCGAGCACCCGCGCGAAATTGAAACGCGCGTCGTGCATGTCGTCGATCTGCGTGACGCCGAGGTGGCCGCCCGCGTGCGCCGGATGCTCGATCACGATCGCATCGGGCAGGCGTCCCTTCTTCATCCACTTCTTCAGCACCAGCGCGATCCCGCGGCTGTCCGACAGGATCGGGATCAGCGCGATGTCGTGCCCTTGCGTGAGATCGGGCAGGTCGAGCGGCAGGCCCGCGCCCATCACGATCGCGTCCGCGCCCTCGTCGCACGCGACGCGCACGTAGTCCGCGTGCGCGCTCACCGCCTTCATCACGTTGACCGCGATCATCCCGCGCCCTTCGCTGTACGTCTTAGCGAGACGGATCTCGCGCGCGAGCGCCTCGCGGTTCGCGGCCTCGAGCGTCGCGCGATCGGGTTGCGCGCGGCAGCGTGCGAGCAGGTCCGCATGATGGTGGCGCAGGTCGATGCTCGCGATCGTGCCGACCGCGCCTTCGCGCGCGACGCTGCCGGCCAGCCGGTGTGCGGAGATGCCGACGCCCATGCCGCCCTGCACGACGGGCAACAAGGTGCGGCCGCGAATCGTCAGCGGCGGAAAGGAACTGCGTACGGTCATCTGAAACCTCGTCGGAACATCGGAACCGCGATGATCGACGATCCACCGACGCGCACCTTGACGGCCGTCAATAAAAAAACGGCACGCGAGCGTGCCGTTTCCGTTCCATGCGGCGCGCGGCGCTCAGGCAGGCTTCGCCGGCTTCAGCTGCATCGACTTGTACTCGAGATACTCCTCGAGCCCGTACACGCCGTTCTCGCGGCCGTGCCCCGACTGCTTGTAGCCGCCGAACGGCGCGGCGGCGTTCCACATGCCGCCGTTGATGTCGACCTGCCCCGTACGGAGGCGGCGCGCAACGCGCATCGCGCGTTCGTCGCTGCCGGCCCACACCGCGCCGCCGAGCCCGTACGGCGAATCGTTCGCGATGCGCACGGCTTCCTCTTCATCGCGATACGTGATGATCGACAGCACCGGCCCGAAGATCTCTTCCTGCGCGATCGTCGATTTCGGATCGACGCGGCCGAACACCGTCGGCTTCACGAAGAAGCCCTTCGCGAGGCCGTCCGGCAGGCCCGTGCCGCCCGTCACGAGTTCCGCGCCTTCGTCGATGCCGCGCTGGATGTACGCCTGCACGCGCTGCTGCTGCACGGCCGACGCCAGCGCGCCGAGGCGCGTCGCATCCTGCCGCGGGTCGCCCGCGACGTACGCTTCGGCCGCGGCCTTCGCCAGCGCGCGCGCTTCGTCGTAGCGCGCTTCCGGCACCAGCATGCGCGTGTGCGCCGAGCAGGTCTGTCCCGCGTTCAGGTAGCACGCGTTCACCGTACCCTTCACGGCCGTCGCGAAATCGGCGTCGTCGAGAATCACCGATGCCGACTTGCCGCCCAGCTCCAGCGCGACGCGCTTGACGCCCGCGGCCGCCAGCTCGGCCACGCGCTTGCCCGCGCGCGTCGAGCCCGTAAACGACACCATGTCGACGTCCGGATCGGTGGCCAGCACCTCGCCGACGACCGGTCCATAACCGCACACGAGGTTGAACACGCCGGCCGGCAGCCCGGCTTCGTGAATCGCTTCGGCGAGCATGAACGCGTTGAGCGGTGCGACTTCGGACGGCTTCAGGACGACCGTGCAGCCGGCCGCGAGCGCCGGCGCGACCTTCAGCGTGACCTGGTTCAGCGGGTAGTTCCACGGCGTGATCGCCGCGACGACGCCGACCGGCTCGCGCACCACGAGCGAGTTGCCGACCTGCGCCTCGAATTCGAACGACTCGGCGAGCTTCGCGTACGCCTTCCAGTTGTAGATCGGGCCGCCGACCTGGATCGCGCGCGACAGCTTGATCGGCATCCCGACTTCGCCGGTGATCGATTGCGCGAGTTCCTCGCTGCGCGCCTGCAGATGCTCGACGATCTTGCGCAGGTAGCCCGCGCGTGTCGCGGCCGGCGTGGCCGCCCATCCGTCGAAGGCCGCGCGCGCCGCGCGGATCGCGTCCTGCGCGTCGGATGCGACGCCTTCGGGAATCCGGCCGATCACGGCCTCGGTGGCCGAGTCGATCACGTCGATCGTGCCGGTTCCGGCCGGTTTGCGCCATGCGCCGTCGATATAGAACTGGTCGTAGATTTTCATCGCTTCCGTCTCCTGTCGACCAGAGTTGGCGCTTTAGCGCCTACTCTGGTCCCATGCCCTTGTGCGGTCGACCAGAGTTGGCGCTTTAGCGCCTACTCTGGTCCCATGCCCTTGTGCGGTCGACCAGAGTTGGCGCTTTAGCGCTTACTCTGGTCCCATGCCCTTGTGCGGTCGACCAGAGTTGGCGCTTTAGCGCTTACTCTGGTCCCATGCCCTTGTGCGGTCGACCCGAGTTGGCGCTTCAGCGCTTGCTCCGGTCCCATGCGTCGCGGGAAAGCCGACATTCTAGCGAGCGTTTCGGTCGGCCGGCATGACGATTGACAGCCATTCGAAAGAATCGGGGAGCCGTCGCGCCGCGTGGCGCTCGCCGGCCGCGCATGCCGCCGGCGGCGTGTGCGCGACCGCAGCCACATCAGCATCGGCCCGGGTGCGCGGGCAGGCCCGCATCGTGCTATGTTTTTAATATCGGCACCGGCTCATTGCATCCGGCGCCGCCCGGAATCGACGCATTTCGTGAGCGCTGCCATGACCGACGCATCCCATACCCTCGGCTCGCAAGACCGCCTTGAGCTGCTCTGCTGGCTCACCTGCGGCAACCTCGGCGCGTTTTACCTCAACGAATCGTGGCCGGACGCCACGTTCCAGGTCCAGGCCGCGCACCGCTGGCTCGACCGCCATCACCGTCAGGCCGACTGGCTCGCGGTCGCGAAGCTCGCGGCGCTCGCGCAGGACATCGCGAAGCGGCATGCGGGGTTCGTCGACGCGTCGTGGGCGCGCGACGCGGTCGAGGAAATCGTCGACACCGACGATCTCGATTACCGCGCGAAACTCGTGCAATGGGTGTACGAAGACTGCTGCAAAGCCCTCGCGGACAAGCGGCTGGCCGACTGAGCCGCGGTGCGCGCGGGCCGCGGCGTCGCCCGGCGCGACGGTCTTGTCGCCGCTGCGGAAGTAACGGCCTGAATGGCTGACGGTGAACGGTGCACGAGCACCGCCCCCTTCGATGCCGGCACGCGCCGTGCGTGCCGCTGTGGTGCTTACAGCAGCGATTTCGCCTGCGTCAGTACCTTGTCGCAGATCTGCCTGGTCACCTGCTGTTTCAGGCCGCCGCCGCTCAGGTCGAGCTTGCCGCCGTTACCGGCGTCGAGGATCCCGCTCGCGCCGCTCGTATAACCGCTGTCCGACGACGCATTGCCGCCGAGCTTGCTCAGCAGCGCGTCCTTCACCGACGACGCGCCACTGCCGGACGCGCCGCCGAGATAGTTGTTCTGGATGCAGAACTGCAGCAGGCCCGCGACGTTGCCGGTGCTGCCCGGCGTCAGCGACGCCCCGCCGCCGCCCGTCAGCGCGCCGCCGAGGCCGCCGAGGTTGCCGAGCGCACCACCCGCGCTGCCGCCCGAATCGCCGCCGCCGACCTGTTTCAGGACATCGCCCAGCTGCGCATGGGCCACCGAAAACGGCGCGAGCAAACCGATCAGCGCGCCGGCAATGGTCGCGCGGTATAGACGTGCATTCATGTGAAGCCTCCCGGTTGTCACGGCGTGAGTACCGCGAATCGAAGCCAAGCATACTCAATCCCCCCCTGCATGACAGCCTTCATGCCGGGTCCGAAACGTCAGGCATCGTGATATCGCGGCGATTTGACAATGCTTGACGGCGTGCCGGCCGGCACTGCAAGCTCGACATGCGGCCGAAGGCGCGTACCGACGATCGCATTCCGTCTCGCCGGCGCGCATGAAGCGTCATGGAATCGTCGCCGCCGGCCGGCCTTCAACCTCGAACCTGAAGGATGCTCGCGTGGCGCTCGCCCATCGAATGCTGCTGATCACCGGCACAGCGGCTGCGCTGATCACCGGTTCAGGCACTGCCCGTGCGGCGCCCGCGGCGGCATGCCCGTCACCGTCGTTCGACCGCTATCCGGCACCGGCCGCGCGCGCGCCGCGCCAGCCGGCCGCATCGCCCCGCTTGGCCGGCAAGGAAGCACGCCTGTACCGCACCGTGATCCGCGACGCATTCACGCAACCGGCCAATTTTGCCGGTCACTATCGCGTCGCGATCTGGGGTTGCGGCACGGATTGCCGGAATTTCGCGATCGTCGACAAGTACACGGGCGCGACATACACGATGCCGGGCGTCACCGCCATTTCGGGCGTGATGGGCAACGACGACGAGCGCGTCGACTTCCGTGCCGGCAGTACGCTGCTGATCGTCGCCGGCTGCTTCAACGGCGATTGCGACGACAACCACGCGAAGGCCGCCCGGTTCTTCTATACGTGGACCGGCAAGCGCTTGCGTCCGGTCGGCACCTGTCCGCTGCACGTCGAGCCGATTCAGTAGCCGGCGCGAATTGCGCTATCGTTCGTCCGGTACACCCTAGACGGCACGCCCGCCCGCGATGTCCATTCACCTCAGCTTCGACGACGGCCCCGGTCCGTCGACCCCTTCGCTGCTCGACGTCCTGCGCGACGCCTCGTGCCAGGCGACCTTCTTCCTGCTCGGTAAACATCTGGCGGGCGCACTCGACGTCGCCGCGAGAATGGCGCGCGAAGGCCATCGCCTCGGCAATCACACCCATTCGCATGCCAGACCGGGCGCGCTGGCGGACGACGCGCTGATCGGCGAGATCGAGGCGACCGACGCACTGATCCGCGACGCCTATTGCCGGGCCGGTATTGCCGCGCCGGACGCGATCCCGTTGCGTCTGCCGTACGGGCTGATGCCGCGGGACGATCGCGCCGGCGTGCTGGCGCGCCTGCGGCGCGAACACACGGGCTGGACCGCGATACTGGACGACTGGCAGCGGCCGGCGCCGTCGCCGCAGGCGCTGTTCGACGCGATGTGCGCGCATGCCGACGCCCGCGCGACGCAGCGTCGCGACGTGCTGTTCTGCATGCACGACGGCTCGCGACATGGCGACGCGCGGCCCAACACGGTCGAAGCCGTCCGCCTGTTCCTGAATCGGCGAAGCTGAAGCAACGGCCGGTCAGTTTCCCGGCGCTGCACTGTCCAGCAACTGCCGCCAGCCGCCGAGAAAGCCGATGCCGGGCCCCGGCATCCACAAGCCGCGCTGTGCCGCCTCCAGATGGATCAGCGTCTGGTCCACGCAGAACAGCGTCATCAACGCATCGCGCTCGGCACGCATCCAGCCCGGTACACCGTCGCGCCGCGTCGCCGCGTAGGCGTGCAAGCCGGCCTCCCAGCGCTGCGCATCGAACACGAAACGATCGTCCCTGCCCGCGTCGCGCGACAGCGCGAACAGTGCGAAGGCCGCCTCGAGCCACTGCGCGCCCTGCCCGGCATCGTCGAAATCCAGCACGCCGTTCACCGTGTGGCCGACATACAGCAGGTTGCCCGCGTGATAGTCGCCGTGCAGCCAATGCACCGGCCCCGCCAGCCAGTGCGCGGCAGCGTCGAGATGCGCGCCGATCCGCCGGATCACCGCATCGTAATCGCCGCTCAAACCGGCCGGCAGCGACGGCATCGCGCGCGCCGACACGCGCGCATGACGGGCCGACAACCACGCCAGCGGCGCCGATTCGCTCACGGGTATCGCGACCAGTGCCGCATGCAGATGCGCGAGCGCGCGCATCGCATCGATCGCCCCCGCTTGCGCGTCATGCGGCAGGCCGGGATCGCCGTCGACAGGTTCGAACAGGTGCAGCCAGCTTCCATCGTCGATGAGCACGCCGGATTGCGCATCGACGGTCGGCCTCAGCCGCGGCAGCGCGGGTAATGCCGGCACCGTACGCGTCTCGCCGAGATGACCGAGTATCGACGCCTCGCGACGCACCTGCTCGGCCGGCTTGCCGGGCCACGACACGCGCAGCACCGCGCGCCCCGCGTCATACTCGACGAGATACGTTTTGTTAGTATGGCCCGATGCCATCGCCTGCACGCGGGCCGGCACGATGTTCCAGTACCGGCGCAGCCACGGTTCCAGCGTTTTCACGTCACTCCTACTCGTTGCATTGACCATGTCAGAGCGTCCTTCGGCCCGCATGCGGGACCTCAATATCGAATGGCTGACGCGCGCCGCCGAATTCGACCATCTGTTCCAGACGCGCTGGCTCGGCGAGCGCTTCTTCCATCTGCCCGGCGACATGCTTGCGCTCCAGGAACTGATCTGGCGCGAACGCCCCGACTGTATCGTGCAGACCGGCATCGCGGCGGGCGGCGGTGTCGTGTTCTCCGCGTCGATGCTGGAACTGGCCGGCGGGCACGGCCGCGTCGTCGCGGTCGAACCGCGGCTGCGCGACGAGGTCAGGCAACGCCTGCAATCGCACCGGCTGGCCCATCGCATGGTGCTGATCGAAGGCGAATCGTGCGCGGCCGACACGCTCGCGGCGGTGCACGCGCAGCTCCGCGACGGCGCGCGCGTGATGGCGATCCTCGATCTCACGCATACCCATGCGCACGTGCTGCGCGAACTCGAATGCTATGCGCCGCTCGTGACGCCCGGCAGCTATGCGATCGTGATGGATACCATCATGGAGTATCTGCCCGCATCGATGTTCGACGGCAAGCCGTACGGCCGCGGCAACAACCCGGCCACGGCCGCGCGTGAATTTCTCGCCCGCGACGACCGTTTCGAGGCCGACCACGACATCGAGGACCGCGTGCTCATGACGCTGTCGCCAGGCGGTTTCCTGAAGCGAGTGCGCTGATCAGGCGAGCGGCTTGCGCGGAGCCGTCGCACGCGGCGTAGCTGTCGCGAATCCGTGCCGCATGCTCGCGCAGCGGGCCCGGACGCAACAGGCGCTCGAGCGCAGCGGCAATCTCCGCGACGCCGGCACGCTGCAGATCGAGCACGCACGCCGCGCCGGCCCGCTCGACGAAGTGCGCCGAATGAAACTGGTCGTTGCAGAACGGCGACAGCAGCATCGGCACACCGCACGCGAGCGATTCCATCACCGAATTGGCGCCGCCATGGCTGACGAACACATGCGTGCGCCGCAGCAGCGCCAGCTGCGGCGCATAGCGCACCGCGATCACGCGCTCGTCACCGGCCGGCAGCAGATCCGAATCGACCAGTTCGCCTACCGACAGCACCAGTTGCGCCGACGTCGCGCGCGTCGCGTCGATCACCTTCGAGAACAGGTCCGGATGGTAGTAAAGCTGGCTGCCGAGCGACATGTAGACGAGCGGGCGACCGGCGTCGATACGCGCCCACGGAAACGCCGTCTCGTCGCCGCGCGGCCCCGACGGCATCGCGGGGCCGACCAGCTCGACACCCGGCGGCGGCGCACCGACCAGCGCGTCGGTCGTGAACGCGAGCGTCAGGTGCGGCGACAGGACATCGCACCCGCGAAAACGCGCATCGAGCCCGTAGCGCGCAAACAGCCCGGCACGTTCCGGCGCGAGCCATCGCACCGTGCGCAGCAGTTCCGAATCGAGATCGTCCGGCAGCACCGGATTCAGCGAATTCGACATCGACACCCACGGCAGCCCTTCCAGCTCGGCGGCGATCGCTGCCGCGTAAAGCAGCGGATCGATCACGACCACATCGGGCCGCCAGTCGCGCAGCACCGCACGGATGCCGTCCACCTGCGACGGCGCCAGGTCGATCAGCAGCGTGCGGATCCAGTGCCGCAGCCAGTCGGCGTCGCGAATGTTCGCGGCGAAGCTCGCGCCGCGCGACAGGTCGTGGCGCTCGGGCGTCTCGCGCGGCCCGAGGAACGCGAAGTCGCCGGCGCCGTCGAGCTGTTCGCTGATATCGGCCGGCGCGTAGAACGCGACGTCGCAGCCGGCCGCGCGCAGATGCTGGGCCGGGCCGATGCACGGATTGACGTGGCCCTTCTCGGGCACGACGCAGAACAGGATGCGTGTCATGAGCGGTTCAGGTTGGACGATGCGCGGCATCGAGATGAAGGTGCTCGAGATGATCGAGGATCAGGGTCAGCGTCGCCCACAGCACGCGCTCGGTATCGGCCCGCAGCGCGGGCGCGGCAAGGCCGAGCGTACCGGCCAGCGCATGCGTGCGCTCGCGATCGAGCAGCGCGCCGAGGTCCATCGCCGGCGCGAGTCGTCCGCGCTTGGGGCCGTACACCAGACGGTCCGGCAGGTTCAGGCGCGCACCGAGATCGCGCAGGCATTGCTTGTTCGGGTCCGGCGCGATGCTCGTCAGATGCGCGACGACCTCCGCATCGACGAACGGCGGATGCAGGTCGACCGCCGCCGCGTCGAACAACGCGTGGCACAGCGGCAGGTAATTGGCCGACCGGTCGCGGCGCAACACCTGATCCGCGCCGTCGCCGGTAATTGCAACCTCGATGCCGTCCGCCGCCATGGCCTCGGCCAGCAACCGCTTCGCGACCGGATGCAGATTGAACATCGGTTCCTCGACCGCATGGGTCGTTCTCGGCAGCGCCGCGACGAAATCGGCTTCATTCGCCCGCACGATCTTCACGTTCGCCTGCATCTGCGTCGCGAGTTCAAGTGCCGCGTCGAGCTCGCAATAGTCGGGCATCTCGGTCGCGAGCACGTAGGCCGTCACGTGCGGCAGCGCGCCGAGTTCGCGCAACAACGCGAGCAGCAGCGCCGAATCGAGGCCGCCGCTCAGCGCCAGTGCAACGCGCTTGCCGCTGTCGAGCGCGCGTTGCAGCGACGCGCGCAGCACGGTGTCCAGATCGGCATGCCGCGGCCGCTCGGGCGACGGCTGCACCGTCAATCCTTGCGGCGAACGGATCAGCGCATGCCCCGGCGGCACCGCGAGCACGTCGCGCAGCACGGTGCGGCCGACGAGCCGCTCGCCGCTCAGGTAACCCGCGATCGCGGCCGTGTCCGGCGCACCGGCCGGCTGCGCCGACGCGTGCAGGACGGCGCGGATGCCGGATGCCGACACGCCGCTGCGCGGATGGTAGTGAAGACGATCGAACCCGAACGGGTCGCGCGTGCCGACGATCATGGATAACGAGCCTTCAGGAGGTCCACTTCAACGCGTTTCAGAATGCGATGCGGCGCCACCGGCGCGCTGCCGCCCTGGCAATGCAGGCACGCTTCGAGCGGCGCGTCGCGCTGCAGATAGACGAGCATTGCGCCGAGCATGTCCGCATCGTCGCGCAACGGCAGGCCGTCCGCCTGAAAATCCTTCTCGCCGCGATAGAGCGTATGGAAATGCGCGGGACGCGTGCACGTGTAGAACATGCCGTCGCGAATCATATGGCAGCGCTCGCGAATCCAGCAATCGTGATAGAGACGCTGCGCTTCGTCGCGGTCCGTGCCGGGCTGGGCGCGATTCATCGTCGTGAACACGTCCTGCACCTTCCAGTTCAGGCGTACGCCGAAACGCGCGGCCTGGCGTTCGACGTGCACGATCAATTCGGGCGAAAGCGCCGGCTTCGGATAGCGCGAGATCGTCAGCGCATCGACCGCTTGCCAGAACGCGTCCGGCATCTCGCCGAGTTTCAGACCGTTGGTCGTGACCGAGATCACGGGCGCGATACCCGTGCCGCGCACGCGTTCGACGATTTCGACGAGCGCCGGATGCAGCAGCGGCTCGCCGCCGACCAGCTTGAACATGCGCGGGCTCAGTACCTTCGCGGCCATGCGCAGATCGGCCTCGATCGAATCGGGGCTCGCGTGCCACGCCGGCAGGAGCGGCGACAGCGAGCAGCATTCCGCGCAGGTCAGGTTGCAGTGATCGACGATATGCGCTTCCAGCGAACGCGTCCGGATGCGGCCGTTTTCGACCCGGTAATCGCGATCCAGCGGCGGCGGAAACACATGCTGGCGCTCGCCGGACGGCGGCGGATTCGGGATCTCGTTCGGATTCACACTCACGTCAGTTTCCTGCTTCCACGCAACGGGAAAAGAAATCGACCAGATGGCCGCGTGCGTCCACCATCGCGGATGCCATCGTCACCGCGCCGCTCAGGTGCGACGCGAAGCGCGACGGATCGTCCAGCCAGCCTTGCACGACCCACAGCTTGAGTGCGTGCTGCAGACACGCCGCATCGACCGCCCAGGCGATACGCGCCGGATTCACCGGCCGCACCCGCTGGTAGGCACGCACGAACGCTTCCGCCCGTTGCGGCGCTTCCAGCGGCAGATGATTCAGGCAGCGTACCAGTTCGTATTCGCGCGGCGCGCCGATCGACGCTTCCCAGTCGAGGATCAGCGGCGGCAGCCGGCCCGTGAACAGATAGTTGAACTGGTTGTAGTCGTTGTGGATCGGGTACTGCGGGTCGTCGGCGGGAAACGCGTCGAGGCTGCCGGGATAGTAGCGATCGAGCATGCGCAGCGCGAGATCGACGTAACGGCGCAAGTTCGCGGCGTTGTCGTTCGAGCGCGAGCGATTCAATGCATCCAGCAGGCTGCGGCGCACCGCATCCGCGTCGATTGCAGCCAAGCGCGCGCGAATCGTATCAAGTGATGGCAGATGAAGCCGTTCGAGGCCCAGGTGCAACGCAGCCAGACTCGCGCCGAGCGCATCCCATTCGGCCGGTAAAAACGTGTCGTAGGTCCTGAACTGCCCGGCCTCCCAGCGCGTCAGCATCGCGTGCGAGTGTTGCCCCGTCCACAGCGGATCGCCGTCCGTCGTGCGCTTCAGCGTCTGTACATGGAACCGGGTATCGCCGTGAGTTTCGAGGTGCGCGAGGATGGCAGCCTCCTTTGCCGCGCGTGCATGGTGCTCGGACGCGTAAAGCTTGACGGCCATATCGCCGCCGTCGGCCGGCAGATGCCACACGCGTTCACTGACCCGGCGCGGCGCGGGACCGCGGCCGAGCGCGTAGGCCTCTCGAATCTCGTCGAAGGTGGCGGCGAGCGGCCCCATTCAGATATGCTCGGCCGGCCCGTGCCGATACGGATGACCGGTCAGGAACGTGTTGTGCCCGACGTAGCGCAGCTTGTACATCGCCGGCCGGAACAGCACCGAAGGATCGTTGTTCGCGATGCCCAGCAGCGGATACAGGTCCTGCCGCACGAAGAACGCGTTGTTGCCCATGTCGTCGCAGCAGACGAGTTCATAGCCCTTTTGCCTGCCGAGATGAACGAGCGATTCGAGGCTTGCGCCGTAATAGGTCGAGCCGTCCCATTCGTGATCCGGGTTGAAGCACATGACCCAGCGCTCGGGCGGCGTGTAGTACGGGTTGTACTCGATCACGACGATGCGCGGCTTGAACGCTTGCAGCCCACGCCAGACCCAGTAGTCGTTGCCGTCGATGTCGATCGATAGCAGGTCGAAGTCCTCAGGCGTGTCCGCATTGGCGAGCAGGTGGTCGACCGTGTCGGGCTGGACGCGGTCGTGATGCAGCCGGACGCGCTCTGCACCCGCGTAGTGAGCGGCAAGCTTGCCGAACCGGTATGCGCTGCCTTCCACCAGTACGCCGGCCCAATCCTCCTCACGCAGCAGCCGCGCGGTGTTGCTGTTACGCAGGCCGTCGCTCGCGCCGATATCGACGCAGAAGCGGTTGGTCGGGGCGATCCGCTCCATCAGCCGCGACAGGATGCTTTCCTCGGTGCCCTGCGCGTACAGGCTTGGCGCAAGGTCGGACAGGTCGAGCGGGAGAGGATGGTCCTGCATCGAGAAACGGGCTCCGGGTCGGAATGGGGAATGGCGACGTGCGTTTGGAGTGTACTCAAACATGACATATGGCGCTGTTGCTGACCCTTCTTGCACAATGGGAGTAAGACCAACAGATACCGGTTAAAACATGGCAACGATAAAAGAGAATGGACAGCTCATCGCACACTGCCCCGTATGTGATGGGGCCTTGTCGTCGTATTTGGTCGGGGATGACCGCATGGGCGAGTACGGGCAAATCTTCCGGCCCGTCGATGACTGGAGCTCCCAAGTGTACCGACTGGTTAGATGCGCCAATTGCGGCTCTGGGGCGTTGGCCACATTCCTATCTCATCGGAGCGAGCCGGGTATGCAGTTGCTGGATTTTTATCCAGAAGCCAATGAAGCGCAGATGTCACTGCCCAAAGATGTCCCTGAGGGGATTGTGCGAGAGTTCCGCGAGGGCGAATCCTGTGCGAACGCGGGGTGCTACCGGGCCGCAGCAGCTATGTTTCGCTCGGTCCTAGACAAAGCCCTTCGAGCCAGCGGATACAAGATCAAGAAAGGCACCCCGCTAGACCAGCAAATAGACCTAGCTGCGGCCGATGGTGTGATTACCGCTGCGCGTAAGAGGCGCGCGCATGAGGAAATTCGGACCCTGGGGAACTATGTCCTGCACGAGCCTTGGCGCGTGGTCTCTATAAGTGAAGTGAATACTGCCAGAGAGTACGCGGCGCGGCTGTTGCATGACCTATACGATGATCGGGAGACAGTCTTGTCCGTGCTCAAGGAGAAGGGGCGCATCCCTGAAGAGGCCATGCCTGACATCGATAGCGACGACGAAGAGGCACCAGCCTAATGAGATACGCGCGCGCGCATCAGGGTATCGCGCGGATTACCTGATGCGCGTCAGAGGGGCTGCGCGTGATGGTGCGTGTGTGGGAACGGAGGGGGTACCGGGGGGAATTCCACATTCCGGCTTAATGAGATATCCTCTGAGAAATTCCCGAAAAACATTCCGGATGCACCGCACCAAACAGCCAGTAGCAAAACTCAGAATATAAAAAGAACCTCAAGACCATGCCAGATCACTTTGAACTCCGATTGACGGGTAGACTTGCGCCAGGCAATCAAGTAAGTGCCAGAACCCTATCGCACTCTCTAATGCATGTCCAGAGAGCAGTAGACAAGATGGTCATATTCGACAAGAGAGGGGTTCTTCGAAAATATGCAGGCCTTAAAAGCATCGAGTATGCCGAAGCCGACCTTATAGTTCAACAGTTCGAACATGGCAGCATTCGCATCCCTCTCGTCAACGAGGCCTATAATTGGCTTGGCGCGAAATTCAATGAGCTCATTTTCGATCAATATCAAGCTGCCGCTCATGAAATTGCCGTGGTAGTCCAGCCACTTCACCAACAAGTCCCAGCTGCCGTTGACCGCGCGCGAAGAAAGCAACCGGACGGTAATAGCCAAGCCGACCTTATAGCCAATCAAGCCGCGCGCGAAGCTGAGTATCTTAAATCAGCAGTACTCCAAGAAATCAATAACCTAATATCACCCCTGCGATCAAGCTCGATAACTGAAGCAGAGTCAATCAGTTTCCAAGTAGAAACAAGGCAAGGTCGAACCAATTACGAATTCGACAAAAGAATAAGCAAACAATTCAACCGCCTGGTCAGCTCAAAACGATTAGGCCCCGAGACCCTTTATACGGGAACTCTTACGGGACTTGGCGAAAAAGATCGGGGAAATTTAAGTACCAAGGGCAATTTGTCAGCTCCACCACCCAGGAAGAAATGACACTCCTCATCTTCTCCGAAAATGATGCGACCGAACTAAATAACTTCAATCTCAAGAAGGAAGAGTTTAGCTTTTGGGCCTGCCCTGTTACGACATTTGGAGCATTTGATGAGCAGCGCGGAGATATAGTGTTTCTAGCCTTCCCCTAAAATGAGCGAGATATCAGACAAGCTGATCGACGCGACATTTAAGTCCGTCATTCCGTATATAACGCCTTGGCGGATCATCTTTACAGCCACGGCGTTATCCGTCATTTCTAGCGGCAATTGGAGTATCAACTCAAAAATCGTAGACAATGCATCACTAAAGACGATTTCGACGTCTTTTATCGAACACGTCACAACGATGCCACTATGGGAGCTGTTGCTGACAATAGGAATAACAGCTTACCTAATCCCGAAGATAAGCAATTTCCTCACGTTTTCCACAATCAAGTTGATACACATCCCACGCTGTGAGTCCGCGATAGCAGAGCTCGTCAAACTCAAAAGCATCAGACCAAGCAAGCTAACCAGATCATTTAAAAGTCAAATCGCCGAACTATATCAGCACGAAAAAAACGCAAAGCGCAGCATACAACGATATCGACTCGTACTAGAGATAAGCCTGGGATCGACGATTGCATCAAATTACATCGCCGTAAAAATTAATCACTTAAGTGCGGGCATCCCCTTTGTCATCGGCTTTTTTATTCTATTATTTTTTCTAAGCCAAAAGATCACCCTTCTCTATTTAACAAAGATATCGCGCTTTTCGATCATCAGGGCTGGGATGCAAAAAATAGGATCGTTCCGTGCCGTCAAGAGCAGCATATAAGCCGCAATATCAACCTGTGACTGGGAACTCTACACCTCGCGCACTGGAAGCAGCCAGTGGCACCTAAGAAGCATGCCGCTGGCTGCACCAACCTGGTCACGCATTGTCCCAACGGGACAATTCCGTGGGACAATTGGGACGCATGAAAGGTGGTCTTGGGACAACCCGGCAGAATTACTCCTGCCCCTGACTCGTCAGGAATTCCTCGTAATTCCCGCCGAAGTCGAACAGCGTGCCATCCGTACGCACTTCGATGATCCGGTTCGCCAGCCCGCTCACGAACTCGCGGTCGTGCGACACGAAGATCAGCGTGCCTTCGAACTGCTCGAGCGCGATCTGCAGCGACTCGATCGACTCCATGTCCATGTGGTTGGTCGGCTCGTCCATCAGCAGCACGTTGTGGCGGCCGAGCATCAGCTTGCCCCAGATCATGCGGCCCTTCTCGCCGCCCGACAGCACCTTCACCGACTTCTTGATGTCGTCCGACGAGAACAGCAGGCGGCCCAGCGTGCCGCGCACCATCGTTTCGTCGTCGCCGTCCTTGCGGTACTGGTCGATCCAGTCCATCAGCGTGATGTCGTTCGGGAATTCCTCGTACGTGTCCTGCGGCATGTAGCCGACATTCGCGTTCTCGGACCACTTCACCGTGCCGTGATCGAGTTCGAGCGCGCCGAGCAGCGAGCGCAGCAGCGTCGTCTTGCCCGCGCCGTTCTCGCCGATGATCGCGATGCGTTCGCCCGGCTGCACCGACAGGTTGAAGTTCTGGAAGATCGTGCGCTCGTACTTCTTCGTGATGTCTTCCGCGACCACCGCGACGTTGTGCAGCTTCTTCTCGAACTCGAAGCGGATGAACGGGTTCTGGCGCGACGACGGCTTGAATTCCTCGATCTTGATCTTGTCGATCTGCTTCGCACGGCTCGTTGCCTGGCGGGCCTTCGACTTGTTCGCCGAGAAGCGGCGCACGAAGTCCTGCAGTTCGGCCACGCGCTCCTTCGCACGTGCGTTCGCGGCGGCCTGGCGCTCGCGCGCCTGTGCCGATGCGAGCATGTAGTCGTCGTAATTACCCGGCCAGACCTTCAGCGTGCCGAAGTCCATGTCGGCCATGTGCGTGCACACCGAGTTCAGGAAGTGACGATCGTGCGAGATGATGATCATCGTCGAGTTGTACTCGTTGAGCGTGTGCTCGAGCCAACGGATCGAGTTGATGTCGAGGTTGTTGGTCGGTTCGTCGAGCAGCAGCACGTCCGGCTTCGAGAACAGCGCCTGCGCGAGCAGCACGCGCAGCTTCCAGCCCGGCGCGACGTCGGCCATCGTGCCGTTGTGGAATTTCTCCTCGATGCCGATGCCCAGCAGCAGCGCACCCGCGCGCGCCTCGGCGTCGTAACCGCCGTATTCGGCGAACTTGCCTTCGAGTTCGGCCGCGTGCATGTAGTCGTCGTCGGTGGCTTCCGGGTTCGCGTAGATCGCGTCACGCTCGGTCATGGCGGCCCACATTTCGGTGTGGCCCATCATCACGACGTCGAGCACGCGCACGTCTTCGTACGCGAACTGGTCCTGGCGCAGCTTGCCCAGGCGGACGTTCGGCTCCAGCGCGACGTTGCCGGCGCTCGGCTCGAGGTCGCCACCGAGGATCTTCATGAACGTCGACTTGCCACAGCCGTTCGCGCCGATCAGACCATAGCGGTTGCCCTCGCCGAATTTGACCGAGATATTCTCGAACAGGGGCTTTGGCCCGAATTGCATCGTGATGTTGGCAGTAGAAAGCACGGCAGGTCCCGTTAAGAGAGAAATCGACGGAAAACCGTGTATTTTAGCAGGAGTCGGAGAAACTGCCGACCATACTGCCCGGGCAGCGCATTCGAGGCCATCTGGCCCTCCGCCCGGCGGCCCGCCAACACGGCGGCACGCGCCCCAACGCCGCCCGACCGGAATCCAGCATGCTTGCCAGCCAGCTTCGCGAACAACTCGTCGGCGCATGGCGCCTCGTGTCCTACGAAGTCCGCCCGCGCGACGGTAGCGCGACCGCCTATCCGCTCGGCCGCGACGCGCGCGGCTGGATTCTCTATACGCCGGACGGCTACATGTCCGCCCAACTGATGGCTACCGGCCGGCCGCCCTACGCGAACGGCGACCTGCACCACGGCACCGACGCCGAGTACGCGGCCGCCGCCCGCGGCTACATCGCCTATTCCGGCCCCTTTCAAGTGACCGACGACGGCACGCTGACCCATGAAATGGACGTCAGCCTGTTCCCGAACTGGCTCGGCAACGTCCAGCAGCGCGCCGTCATGCTCGACGGCGACCGCCTTCAGCTCGGCACCGCCGCGCCGGTGCGGATCGACGGCCGCGAAGTGGACGCCGTGCTGCTGTGGGTGCGCGCGGGCCGTTGACGCGCGTCACTTGCCGGCCTTCGCGGCCGCCTTCTGCGCGGCCTTCGCCTTCATCTGCCCGAACAGCTCGGAGCACGGCACGTCGCGGTTGTTGCTCGGCGCGATCAGCGGGATCAGCGCCGCGAACGGGTTGATCAGCCCGAGCCCGACCATCGCGCCGGCGCGCAGCGCGAGCGCGGTCGCATCGACGCCGACCTTCGGGTCCTTGAACGTCCCCTTCGCATACAGCGGCGAGCGCAGCGAGAAGATCCGGAACCCCTTCGTATGCGGGTGGATCTTCAGGTCGAGCGATTCGTCGCGCAGGCTGATCGGGCCGTCGACGTTGATCAGCGCATCGTCGGTATCGAGCGCGAACACTTTCGGGTCGAGCATGCCGTTGGTCGCGACGAAATCGATCGCCGCGCAGTTGATCTTCACGTCGTTGTTGCCGAACAGCTTCTCGTAGACGACGTTGGCCACGTTCAGCCCCGCCGCTTCCATCAGCAGGCGACTGATGCGGCCGTCCGTCACGAGCGCCTTCACTTCGCCGTTCGACGTCGCGGCGAGCGCTGCCGGCGAGTTGCCGGTCGCCGACAGCGACGCGTCGCCGTTGATTTCGCCGAGCGCCGACTGCATGACCTTCTGCGTCGGGAACAGTTGCTTGAGCTTCAGGTGCCGCGCGGCCACCGTGAAACGGCCCTTCAGCGGCGTGCCGCTGCCGTCGAGATGCGCGGTCGTCGCGAGCGTGCCGCCCGCGACGCCGAACTGCAGCGGCTCGAGCGACAGCACGCCGTCCTGCATCAGGATGTGCGTATACAGGTTCGTGATCGGCAGGTTCGAACTCTTGACCAGCTTGCGGCCCGTGAACTTGACGTCCGCGTCGAGCGCCCGCCAGCGGTCGGTCCGGAACGTCTCGACCGGCAGCACGCGGCCCGGCGGCTGATGCGTCGTGTCGCCGCGCTTGGCCTTGCTCGCGGCCGTATCGGCACCGATCACCGGCGCGAGATCGGAGAACTGCAGCAGGTTCGACACGAGTTCGCCCGACAGCTTCGGTCGCGGCTCGCGCTGCGCATACGTGAGCGTGCCGCCGAGATCGCTGCCGCCGACGCGGCCGTTGAAGTTCTCGTAGCGGAACGTGCTCGCGTGCCGCTTGAAGTTGCCGATCAACCGCCCTTCGGTCGCGTAAGGCGGCGTATCGGGCAGCGTGATGCCGGTGAGCGGGTAAAGGTGCGACATCGACGTGCCCTGCAGCCACAGCCGCAGGTCGATCGCCGCGAGATGCATCGGATCGGTCAGCGTACCGACGATCGCGAGCCGCGTATCGCCGGCCTTCACGTCGGCCTGCAGCGGGAACGGCCGCGATGCGTCCTGGATCGCGAGCACGCCGCCGAGCTTGCCGGTCCCGTTGATCGGCACGTTCTTGTAGCGGCCGTCGACCTTCAGCCCGAACGCATAGGTCGGGCCGGACGGCTTCGCGGGCGCCGCGGCGCCGGATGCCACGGCAACCGTCGATGCGGAAGAAGCAGAAGAAGCGGACGAACCGGACGCCGCCGAAGCGACGGAAGCCGCAGCCGACGCGCCCGTCGCCGATGCCGCACTCGCCGCCTGCGCGCCGGAAGCGCTCGATGCGGCTTCCGCATTGGCCTTCGCGCTCAACTGCGCGGCGCCATGCTTGCCGACACGCTGCGCGGACGCCGCGCGCGACGTCTGCTCCTGCTCCTTGAGCACGTCGCCGAGCGGGATCGGCTGGCCGAGCGTATCGATCGCGACGGTCAGGTCGGCCTTCGTGATCGCATCGCGATACGTGACGGTGCCCTTCGCGAAGCCGAAGCTGTCGAGCCGCACCTTCCACGGCGACGGCTGCGACGATTGCTTGAACTGGAAGGTCCACGTGTTGCGGCCGTCGGCAAGCCGCTCGAGGTCGACAGCCGGATTCACGACGTCGATCGACGGAATGACGATTTCATGCGCGAGCAGCGGCAGGATCGCGAGATCGAAGTGCGCGGCATCGAGCGTGACGAACTTGGGCGACTTCGCCCAGTCGGGGTTGCCGATCTCGAGCTGCGTGGCCGAAAAGCTCGGCCAGGGCACCCATGCGCGCCAGCCGGTCTCGCCGTCGGGGCGACGCCAGCCGACCTTGAGATCGCCGTTGATCGCGAACGGGCGGCCGAGTGCGGCGCTCACCTGTTCGTTGACCCACGGTTTCGCGCGGTTCCAGTCGAACGTGAAGAGAAAGACGCCGGCCGCCGCGATGAGCACCGCGACGATACCGACGACCCATGCAGCCGATTTGCCGATGGCTCGGGTTAGCGTCATGGCGGTTCCGTTGTTGTTCTGAAGTGTTGCCGCGCCATGCCGGACCGCTTGCGTGAACGAACGGCGCACGACACCCGCGGCTTTTCAATCGGTATTATGACGCACGCGATACCGCCTCTTCGGCGCCATTAACGCTTTTTTTCATTTGTGACATGACAGCCCCCACCGGTCTCATCGATGCGCGGCACATCGCGCGGCGCGACGCCAGCAGCGGCAAGACGCTGCTGGCGCCGACCGATTTCAGCCTCGCCGCGGGATCGCGAATTGCTATCACGGGACCGTCCGGCTCCGGCAAGAGCGTGCTGCTGCGCGCGCTCGCGCTGCTCGATCCGCTCGACGGCGGGCAGATCCTGTGGCGCGGCCGCCGGATCCGGCGCGGCGCGATTCCGCGCTACCGGCGCAGCGTCGCGTACGTGCGCCAGCGCCCCGCGCAAATGGACGGCACCGTCGAATCGCAATTGCGCTATCCGTATTCGCTCGCGATCTATCGCGACGTCGCATTCGATCGCGCACGTGCCGAAGCGCTCGCCGCGCAGGCCGGCCGCGGTCCCGACTTTCTCGACAAGCGCGCGAGCGACCTGTCCGGCGGCGAAGCGCAGATCGCCGCGCTGCTGCGCGTGCTGCAGCTCGACCCCGACGTGCTGCTGCTCGACGAGCCGACGTCCGCACTCGATCCCGACTCGGCGCGCGCGATCGAGGCGCTGGTCGGCGCGTGGTTCGACGCGGCACCCGACACGCGCGCCTACATGTGGATCTCGCACGATCCGGCCCAGGCCGCCCGGATCGGCACGATGCGGCTCGTGATGCAGGCAGGCGTCATGCATGTCGCGAACCCGGCGGAGGCGGCGCAATGAGCCCGGCCCTGCAGGACCTGAGCCTCGTCGACGTCGGCATCGCCGCCGCGCTCGTCGCCGTCAACGGCGCGATTTCGGCGGCCTTGTCGCTCGGCCTCGGCCGCAAGCTCGCGCTCGCGGCGGTGCGCACCGTCGTGCAGCTGCTCGCGATCGGCTACGTGCTCGGCTGGGTGTTCGGCCATCCGCACTGGTACGTCGTGCTGCCGCTCACCGCGCTGATGACGCTGATCGCCGGTTTCGCCGGCGCCGGCCGCGGCAAGCGCACATATCGCGGCCAGCGCATCGACAGCATTGCGTCGATCTGGTTCAGCAGCTGGTTCGTCGCGGCGGTCGGGTTGTTCGTCGTGATCCGCATTCATCCATGGTATGCGCCGCAATACGCGATTCCGATCCTGGGGATGATTCTCGGCAATACGCTCACGGGCGTGTCGCTCGGCGTCGAGCGGATGATGGAAGAACTCACCGCGCGGCGCGATCGGGTCGAGACCGCACTCGCGCTCGGCGCGACGCGCTGGGAAGCCGCGCAGGATGCCGCGCGCCAGGCCGTACGCGCGGGCATGCTGCCGACGCTGAACCAGATGGCCGTCGTCGGCGTCGTCAGCCTGCCGGGGATGATGACGGGCCAGGTGCTGGCCGGCCAGTCGCCGCTGCAGGCCGTGCGCTACCAGATCGTGATCATGTTCCTGATCGCCGCCGCGTCCGCGCTCGGCACCGTCGGCGCGGTACTGATGACCTATCGACGGCTGTTCTCGGCCGATCACCGCTTTCTCGCGTCGCGGCTCGAAGAGCGCGCGCCCTGACCGGCCCGGGTACCGCGCGGTGCGTTCGCGCGCCGGACGGTCAGCGCGCGACGCGGCGCTTGCCGATCGCCTGCCGCAACGCGGCCGCGACGTCCGCCTCGGGTGCGAGCCCGTCGACCGACGCGACGAGCCGCACCGCGCGCGGCGTCGTCACATAAGCCTGCGCGCCGACATAACCGCCGCTGCCGGCCGAACGCGTCGTCACGACGAGCGCCTGCGGCGCGCGTGCGCCGAGGTCGGCCGTGAACGCATCGGTGACCGTACCGTCGCGCGCATGCAGCGTGCCCGTCACGTAATCGTCGGTATCGAAGCCCGGGGCGGCGTGCGCGGTCGAGTACACGCGTACCGCGTAGCTGCCGGTCGAGCACGGTTCGAGTGCGCCGCTCGACACGACGGCTACCTGCTGCCGCGACGGCAGCCCGACCTTCTTCACGAAACTGCAGTCGTCGGCCGCGTGCGCATGCACGGCGACGAACGCAATGGCAGACAGCAGCACGCGCATTCGAGGTTTCATCGGAATCGTTACGGGGAGGAAAGGAAGCGGGTGAACGTCACGCGACAGCTGCATGACGTCACGCACGGCCGCCGCACGGCAGCGGCACCGTCCCGCGAAGAAGATGACGGGAAAACATCGCGACGCCTGCACGCAGCGCTCATGCGCCGCCCCGCCCACGCCACCCGTCGAATCCGTTGCGCGCGCACCGGGCGAAACGCCGGCCCGCGCGCGCCGTTCAGCGCTTGATCGACACCGTCACCTTGGTGCCGTCGCTCATCGTCACGGATTTCGATCCGCCGTTGGTCGGAATCGACACCCACTTCACCTGGCTGACCGACACGACGTCCGGGCATTGCAGCGACTTGCCGCCGGCCGTCACGCTGCGCGTGCCCTTCGGCGCGGCCGCCTGGAAGCTCAGCTGCACGTTGGCGACGCCCTTCGCGTCGACCGACGGCGCGAGCCGTACCTGGGTCTGGCGCACCATCGCGCCGTTCGCGTCGCGCGGCAGGGTGTCGGCGTTCGGGCAGCCGTCCGGCATCGCGACCGCCCCGCTCGGCGGCACCGACTTCCAGTTGAAATCGTCCGTCTCGCCCGAGCGGATCTTGCGCGTCTCCTGCGTATTGCCGAAGGTCTTCGAATCGACCTTGACGGTGTATTCGAGCTGTCCGGTACCGCCGCCCTTCAGGCTGCCCTTGACCGGCGGCGCCGCGAATACGCTCGCGCTGACGCACGCCGCCGCGAACACGACCGACCACGATGCGGCGACTGACAAGCTGCGTTGGCTCATGCTGACCTCCTTGTAATGCGGCGGCACGCGCGTGCCGCGCGGTTTTCGATGCATGATGCGCTGCCAGTCTACCGCCAAGCTCGATGCAATGCGCCGCAAACGCATCGGGTGTTACCCCGCTTGCGTTCGCGGCGCCGCAACCTTATGCGCGCGACGGAATCAGAAACCGCTCAGCACGAGCTTGCCGATCGCGCGGCCGCCCTCGAGCAACTGGTGCGCGCGCCGCACGTTCGCCGCGTTGATCGTGCCGAGCTGTTCGCCGAGCGTCGTGCGCAGCGTGCCGCCGTCGACGAGCCGCGCGACTTCGCCGAGGATCCGGTGCTGCTCGATCATGTCCGGCGTCTCGAACATCGCGCGCGTGAACATGAACTCCCAGTGAAACGCGGCGCTCTTCGCCTTCAGCAGTTCGACCGGCACCGGCTTGTCGTTCTCGACGATCGTGCAAATGCCGCCCTGCGGCCGGATGACTTCCGCGGCGGCAGGGAAATGACGATCCGTGTCGTTGAAGATCAGCACGTAGTCGACGTTCGGATGGCCGGCCTCGCGCAACTGCGCCGGCAGGTCGCCGAAATGGTCGACCACCGCGTCGGCGCCGAGCGCGCGCACCCAGTCGGCCGACGCCGGCCGCGACGCGGTCGCGATCACGTGCAGCTTGCCGAGCGTCTTCGCGAGCTGGATCGCGATCGACCCCACGCCGCCCGCGCCGCCGATGATCAGCACCGACTTGCCGGCGTCCGCGCCCTGCGGCGACACGCGCAGCCGGTCGAACAGCGCTTCCCACGCGGTCAACGCGGTCAGCGGCAGCGCGGCCGACGCAGCGAAGTCGAGCGTGCGCGGCTTCAGCGCGGCGATCCGTTCGTCGACCGTATGGAATTCGCTGTTCGCGCCGGGCCGCGTGATGCTGCCCGCGTAGAACACCTCGTCGCCGGGGCGAAACAGCGTGACGTCGGCGCCGACCGCGACGACCGTGCCGGCCGCATCCCAGCCGAGCACGCGCGGCGTCTCCTCGACCTGCGGCTTCGGCGCGCGCACCTTGGTGTCCACCGGGTTCACGGAAATCGCCTCGACCTTCACGAGCAGGTCACGCGGGCCCGGCACGGGCTGCGGCAGTTCCACGTCAAGCAAGGCTTGCGGGTCGTCGATCGGCAGATAGCGGGTCAGTCCAACGGCTTTCATCTCGATACTCCTTTCATGGAATCCGGGCGGGCCGCGGCGCGGCCCCATGAACATCATCGTAGGCAACCCGATCCTTCGAGAAAACCGCTATATTTCCTGAAACATTTTCAGGAATTTCAGAATAATGGCGTCCGATCCGATTCCGGCACCCGACAAGCCGCTCGACCTGCTCGACGTCGCGCTGTTCGTGCGCGCGGCGCTGCTCGCGAACGTCACGGCGGCCGGCCGCGAGTTCGGCGTGTCGGCCGCCGTTGCCAGCGCGCGCATCGCGCAGCTCGAACGCCAGCTCGGCGCACGGTTGCTGCACCGCACCACGCGCCGCATCAGCCTCACGCAGGACGGCGAAATCTTCATGGCGCGCGCCGACGCGCTGCTGTCGGCCGCCGACGCCGCGCGCGCCTCGGTCGGCCATGGCCGCAGCGAGCCGTACGGGCGGCTGAAGGTGTCGATGTCGTCGTCGTTCGGCCGCCAGCACGTCGCGCCGGTGATTCCCGCGTTCCTGCGCCGCTATCCGTCGGTATCGCTCGACCTGCGGCTGTCCGACGAGATCGTCGATCTCGTCGACGACGGCTACGACGTCGCGATCCGCCTCGGCGCGCTGAAGGACTCGACGCTCGTCGCGCGCAAGCTCGCTACCAACCGCCGCGTGCTGTGCTGCTCGCCCGCGTATCTCGCCGAGCGCGGCACGCCGCGCCATCCGGCCGACCTGACGCAGCACGAATGCGTGATCCTCGGCGACCAGCGCGACTGGTCGTTCGCGACACCGCAAGGCCCGCTGACCGTGCGGGTCGCCGGCCGGCTCGTCGCGAGCAACGGCGAGGCGATCCGCGAAGCGCTCGTCGACGGCTTCGGAATCGCGATCAAGTCGACCTGGGACGTCGGCCCGCTGCTCGCGAGCGGCACGCTCGTCACGGTGCTCGACGACTATCCGTTCGCGGACGAGGTGGCGATCTGGGCCGTCTATCCGAGCCGCGCGCACGTGCCGTTGAAAACGCTCGCGTTTATCGCGTTCCTCGCCGAGCATTTCGGCGATCCGCCGTACTGGGATCGAGCGGACGGGCGATAGGCATCGATGTCCGCGCGCGTGCCGCGGCGTTGCCGCTTCGATTCCGGCCCCCGGAACCGAAACGGCCGCGTCCGCCCCGCCCCCGCCAACCGGCTACAATGGCGCGTTCGCCACGCAAGGGCCCGACGCCGGACGGGGCCCGCATCGGCAGGCGGCCGCCCGTTGGCCGCACACGCATTTCATTTGCTTTCCAACCACTCGTCATGACCCACAATCTCGTCATCCAGAGTCTTGCGCCGCTGTCGGACACCCATCACAAACCGCTGCTCGCGCTGTCGCGCGGCACCCGCATCGTGCAGACCGACGATCACGCGCTGCGCATCGAAAACGCGAACCCGGCGCAGCGCCTCGACATCGACGCGTATTGCGGCACGCACGCGCTCGATTTCGGGTTCGTCGAGGCCGGCCGCACGCTCGGCGACTTCGGGCTCGCCGTGATGGACATGGACTCGACGCTGATCACGATCGAATGCATCGACGAGATCGCCGATTTCTGCGGGCTGAAGACGCAGGTCGCCGAGATCACCGAAGCGTCGATGCGCGGCGAGATCCGGGACTTCAACGAAAGCCTCACGCGCCGCGTCGCGCTGCTGGCCGGGCTCGACGCGCGGGCGCTCGAACGCGTGTACGAGGAACGGCTGCAACTGTCGCCGGGCGCCGAGACGATGCTGGCCGGCGTGAAGGCCGCCGGCATGAAGACGCTGCTCGTGTCGGGCGGCTTCACGTTCTTCACCGAGCGGCTGAAGGCACGTCTCGGCCTCGACTACGCGTACGCGAACACGCTCGAGATCGTCGACGGCAAGCTGACCGGCAAGGTGCTCGGCGAGATCGTCAACGCCGACGTGAAGGCGCGCCTGCTGCGCGACACGTGCGCGTCGCTCGGCCTCGAGCCGAGCCGCGCGATCGCGATGGGCGACGGGTCGAACGACCTGAAGATGATGGCCGAAGCGGGGCTCTCGGTCGCGTTTCACGCGAAGCCGGTCGTGCGCGACGCGGCGACGGTCGCGTTCGACCATGTCGGCCTCGACGGGCTGCTGCGGCTGTTCTGATCGCGCCGCACCCCCCATGAAAAACGCCGGCGCGATCGTGCATCGCGCCGGCGTTTCGTTTTTCCGCGGGTCGTCGGACCGGCGATCAGCCGAGTACGTCCTGCAGCGCGCGCTCGATGTCCGCGCGCAAGTCGGCTTCGTCCTCCAGACCGACGTAGAAACGCACCAGCGTGCCGCGATGCGGCCAGTCCGGGCGCATCGACGCGACGTCGTAAGGCATCGCGAGGCTGCATGCGCCGCCCCAGCTCCAGCCGATCGCGAACAGGTCGAGCGACTCGACGAAGCGATCGATCTGCTCCGCGCTGTAGCGTTCGTCGAACACCACCGAGAACAGCCCGCCCGCGCCCGTGAAATCGCGCACGAACGACGCGTGCCCCGGGCAGTCGGCGATCTGCGGATGCAGCACCACCGCGATCTCCGGACGCGCCTTCAGCCATTGCGCGAGCGCGAGCGCGCTCTTGCTGTGCGCATCGAAGCGCACCTGCATGCTCGGCAGGCTGCGCAGCACGAGCGAACAATCGTCGACCGACACGCCGATCCCGCAGCGCATCCGCGCGAGCTTCAGTTGCGCGTGCAACGCCGCGTCCGCGGTGATCGTCGCGCCCATCAACACGTCGCTGCCGCCCGACTGGTACTTGGTCAGCGCCTGCACCGAAATGTCGACGCCGTGCTCGAACGGCTTGAACGCGAGCCCGGCCGAGAAGGTGTTGTCGATCGCGGTGACGATGCCGCGCGCCTTCGCGGCCGCGGTGATCGCCTGCACGTCGGGCACTTCCATCGTTACCGAGCCGGGTGCCTCGATCCAGATCAGCCGCGTGTTCGGCTGGATCAGGTCGGCGATGCCGGCGCCGATCAGCGGATCGTAGAAGCGCGCGGTGATGCCGAAATCCTTCGCGAGCCAGTTGCCGAAATCGGCGTTCGGGCCGTACACGTTGTGCGGAACCAGCACGTCGTCGCCCGCTTTCACGATCCCGAAGTAGACGTTCATGATCGCCGCGAGCCCCGACGGCTGCAGCAGCGCATGCGCGCCGCCCTCGATCTCGGCGAGCCGCTGCGCGAGCGCGAGCGACGTCGGCGTGGCATGCAGCCCGTAGCGCCACTGGTTGTCGTTGTGCCAGACGAGCGCGCGCATCGTCGCGAGATCGGGGAACACGACCGTCGACGCGCGCGCGACCGGCGGCACGAACGACCGGAAGCCTTCCGGAATGACGTCGTCGGGTTGAACGATGCGGGTTTGCAGCGCGCGCTTGGGGGTGGATGCAGTCATGTCGGGAAGCCGGGCACGAGGCCGTTCGGTTGCGGAATATGCCGCTAGATTAGCCAAAATCGGCGCGCTTGGCCCGGTACAATGCGCGCCGCGCCCGCCGAGCCAGCGCGCGCTCAGTCGTCGGTGCGCAGGTTCACGACGCCGCCCACCGTCTCGATTTCCCGCACGCGGCCGTCGCGCACCTGCAGCGCCGCGCGCTTGCCCGGTGCGAGATGCAGCACGACCGGCTGCGGGTCCGACTCGTCCGAGTTCATCCGGTCGGCCTTCAGGTCGCCCGTCGCGTCGAAGCGGCCGATCCACACGCCGGTGATGTTCGTGCCGTCGTTCGACTCCTCGATCTCGAGTGTGTCGCCGTCGCGATCGCCCGCCAGCAGCACGACCTCGCCGGTATCGGCGAACTGGTACTCGCCGTGCACGCCCTCCTCGTCCGTCTTCGGGCCGAGATGCACGACGATCGGCCGGTCGCCGAGCGTGCCTTCGTAGCGCGGCAGGCGGGCAAACTCGGGATTCGGCTTCAGCGGCCGCGCCGGTGCCGGTTCATCCTGCTGCACGCCCGGCGCGACGGCCTGCGCCGCGACCACGCGCGGCATCGCGAGGCCCGCGGCCAGCGCGCCTGCGACGACAAGCACCCGTTGCCATTCCGAATATCGACCCACCTTGTGTTACTCCTTGCTTCAGATTCGCTCGAAAATCGCGGCGACGCGCCGCCCGTCGTACGAAACCACGGCCGGCGCGCGTATTTCGCGTCAGCCCTGCATCAGGCGCGCGACCGCATCGCGGTGCGGAATCGGCGCGACCGCGCCGTAGCCCGTCGTCGACAGCGCCGCCGCCGCGTTCGCGTAACGTGCGGCCGCGAACGGATCGTCGCCCGCGACGATCCGCGCGACGAAGGCGCCGCCGAAACAATCGCCCGCGCCCGTCGCATCGACGGCCTCGACGGTGAAGCCCGGCACGACGCGCCGCTCGCTCGGCGTCGCGACATACGCGCCTTCCTTGCCGAGTTTCAGCGCGACGACCTGCGGCCCGTGTTCGAGCATCGCGTCGACGATCGCATCGCGATCGTTCGCGCCCGTCAGTGCGGTGACGTCGTCCCAGCTCGGCAGGCAGATGTCCGTCTGGCGCAGCGCCTCGCGCATCACCGCGCGGGCCCGCGGCAGCGGCCACAGCTTCAGGCGCAGGTTCGTGTCGAAGCTGACCTTCGCGCCGTGGCGGCGCGCATGGTCGATCGCCGCGAACGCCGCGTCGCACGCGGCCGTGCTGATCGCCAGGCTGATGCCCGACAGGTGCACGGCCTTCGCGGCCGCGAGCGCGTCGAGCGGCAGGTCGGCCGCCGCATAACGGCTCGCCGCGGAACCCGCGCGCAGATAGTCGAACTGGTGACCGTCCGCGCCATGCGTGACGAAATACACGCCGGTCGGTGCCGTGCGGTCGATCCGCACGTACGTCGTGTCGACCTGTTCCGCCCGCCACATGCCGGCCAGCAGCCGGCCGAACGGATCGTCGCCGATCGCCGACACGAAGCCCGTCGACGCGCCCTGGCGCGCCGCCGCGATGCAGAAGTTCGACGTGTCGCCGCCGAAGCCCTGCAGGAATTCGGGACGGCCCGGCTGCGACTGGTTGAATTCGATCATCGCCTCACCGAGCGCGAGGATCTCCGGAAAGGCGGCGGCCATCGCTTACACCTCGCCCCACAGATCGTGACCGTCCGCGCCCGTGATCTTCACGGACACGAAATCGCCGACCTTGTAGCGCTTCGATGCCTTCGCCGCCGGTTCGACATAGACGACGCCGTCGATCTCCGGCGCGTCGGCCGCGGTGCGGCCGATGCCGCCTTCCTCGCTGACTTCGTCGATCAGCACCTTGAGCGTCTTGCCGACCTTGCGCTGGATGCGATTCGCCGACACTTCCTCGGCGACTTCCATGAAGCGCGCGCGGCGTGCCTCGCGGACGTCGTCCGGCAGCGCGCCGTCGAGTTCGTTCGCGGTCGCGCCTTCGACCGGCGAATACGCGAAACAGCCGACGCGGTCGAGTTCCGCCTCGCGGATGAAGTCCAGCAGCGTTTCGAACTGCTCTTCCGTCTCGCCGGGGAAGCCCGCGATGAACGTGCTGCGGATCGTCAGGTCCGGGCAGATCTCGCGCCACTTCTGCACGCGCTCGAGCACCTTCTCGGCGTTCGCCGGGCGCTTCATGCGCTTCAGCACCTCGGGGTGCGCGTGCTGGAACGGCACGTCGAGGTACGGCAGCACGTGGCCCTTGAACGGACCTTCGGCCATCAGCGGAATCACTTCGTCGACGCTCGGATACGGGTACACGTAGTGCAGGCGCACCCACGCGCCGTACTGTGCGGCGAGTTCGCCGAGCGCGGCGACCAGGTCGGTCATGCGCGTCTTGATCGGCTTGCCGTTCCAGAAGCCCGTGCGGTACTTCACGTCGACGCCGTAGGCGCTCGTGTCCTGCGAGATCACGAGCAGTTCCTTCACGCCCGACTTGAACAGGTTCTCGGCTTCCAGCATCACTTCGGCGACCGGACGCGACACGAGGTCGCCGCGCATCGACGGGATGATGCAGAACGTGCAGCGGTGGTTGCAGCCTTCGGAAATCTTCAGGTATGCGTAGTGACGCGGCGTGAGCTTGATGCCGGCGGCGGGCACGAGATCGGTGAACGGGTCGTGCGGCTTCGGCAGGTGCGAATGCACGGCCTGCATCACTTCGCCCACCGCGTGCGGGCCGGTGACGGCGAGCACCTTCGGATGGACTTCCTCGATCAGGTTCGAGCCGCTCGCGCTCGACTTCGCGCCGAGGCAGCCGGTGACGATCACCTTGCCGTTCTCGGTCAGCGCTTCGCCGATCGCGTCGAGGCTTTCCTGCACGGCTTCGTCGATGAAGCCGCAGGTGTTCACGACGACGAGGTCGGCGCCGTCGTAGGTGCCGGAGATTTCATAACCTTCGGCGCGCAATTGCGTGATGATCTGTTCGGAGTCGACGAGCGCCTTGGGGCACCCGAGGGATACGAACCCTACTTTGGGGGATTGGGACATCTGGAATGTGGGGGCGTGGCAGCAAAAGCGTGAGTTTACAGCGATTTAGGGGTGGCGAGGCAAAACAGGCGGTCGGCGACGGCGTCGACCGTCAAATCGGCGGCACGACGCGTCAACGGCCTGTCATGCGAGGCGGCTTGATGCGTCCCTTTTCACTCTGAAACAATCGCCTGCCCACCGTTGCTCGCCGGCAGACCTCGGCGCGATGCGCCATCGAAGACGTCCGGGCCCGACAATCGCGTTCAGGTGACCTGCACGTTCAACGGGTGCATCCCGGCGGCGATGTCCCCGCCACGCACCATCGCTCAACGCGCATCGGAAAATATGAAAAACTTCACGTTCGCCGCGCTCGACGCAGGTCAGGTCGACCGACCGTCGAGCCGGCGCCCGATCTTCCGCGTTCATCCCGCCCACACGAAAGGACGTTTCATGTCAGTACGCCGTTTGATATGCGCCGGGCTCTCGTTGTGCCTGTTGATTGCAGGCACCGCGATGGCCCAACCCGTCGAGGTCGCGGGCTTTACCCACGTGCGCTCCCTGGGCGGCATCGACGAATACCGCCTGGATGCCAACGGCCTCACCGTGCTGGCCCTGCCCGATCCCGCTGCGACGGTGGTCAGTTTCCAGGTGCTGTACCAGGTGGGTTCACGCAACGAGGCCGCCGGCACGACCGGCGACACCCACCTGCTCGAGCACCTGATGTTCAAGGGCAGCCAGCATTACAACAAGGCGCTCGGCAATTCGCTGAACAGCTACATGGAGCGGGTGGGCGCGACCTTCAACGCAACCACCTCGATGGATCGCACCAACTACTTCGGCACGCTCGGGCGCGACGCGCTGGAAGGCTATATCGCCATCGAGGCCGACCGCATGCGCAACCTCCTGCTGCGTCCGGAAGATCTGGCCAGCGAGATGACGGTGGTACGCAACGAGTACGAGCGGGGCGAGAACAGCCCTGTCACCGCGTTGTTCCAGCAGGTCATGGCCACGGCTTACCAGGCGCACCCCTACCACCATCCCACCATCGGCTGGCGCAGCGACATCGAACATGCGAGCGTGGACAAGCTGCGCCGCTTCTACGACACCTTCTACTGGCCGGACAACGCGGTCGTCATCGTGGTCGGCAATTTCCGGCCGGACCAGGCATTGGGCTGGATCAAGCAGTATTACGGCGGCATCCCGCGCGCGCCCCAGCCCATCCCGGTGGTCACGACCGAGGAACCTCCGCAGCAGGGGCAGCGACGGCTGGTGCTCAAACGCGCCGGCGCGACAGGCAATCTGATCATCGCCTTCAAGGCGCCGCGCGCGCTCGACCCCGATGCGGCGGCCCTGACCGTCCTGGGCCTGGTATTGAGCCAGGGCAAGAGCAGCCGGCTGTATCGCGCACTGATCGACACCGCGGTTGCCACGCATGCCGGCGCCAGCTTCCATGCGCTGCGCGATCCCGGCCCGTTCGTGGTGACGGTCAGCCTGCCGCCCGACGCGAAACACGAGCAGGCCGAGAAAGTCGTCTGGACCGAACTGGAGCGCGTCAAGACCGAGGGCGTCACGCGCGACGATATCCAGCGGGTGCTGGGCCCTTACCGGGCCGATCAGATCTACCAGCGTGACGGCGTCGGCTTGACGTCCGCCCGATTGGGCCGGGCGGTCTCGCTGGGCGACTGGACACGGTTCGTCACCGAGCTCGAAGAACTGGAGAAGGTGACGCCCGCCGATGTGCAGCGCGTCGCCCGAAAGTACCTCGTTGAAAACCAGAGCACCACCGGCTGGTTCGTCCCGGAGAAATCGTCATGAAGCAGGCTCGTTTCAATCATCTGCGGACGTGGTTCGTGTGGTTCGCCGTGCTGTGGCTGCCTGTTGCCGCTCAGGCGGGCATCGCCGATCGCGTCGTGCGCACCCAGGCCGGCAGCATCGCGCTGCTGACCTATTCGATGTCGCCGCGGGAAATGGTGTCCATTGCCGGGGTGATGCCGCTGGGCGATGCCGATACGGCCAGCAAGGCAGCCAATCCCGCCGTGCCGTTGCTGACGGGCATGTTGCTGCAGGAGGGCAGCACCCGTCGCGACAAGGTGGCGATCTCCGCGCTGCTGGAGAGCCTGGGCGCCCAGTTGTCGTTCCGGACCGACGGAGGCTATGTCGGCATCTACGGCCAAAGCCTGACCAAGGATTTGCCGACGCTGATCGACCTGATGGCCGAGCAGTTGCGCCGGCCGGCCTTCAAGCCGGAGGAACTGGCCAAGGCCAAGACGCGGCTGGAGGCCGCGGTCCGCAACGCCGCGGAAAACCCGTCGGTCCGGGCCAGCGAGGCGCTGAACCAGTCGATCTACCCCGCCGCGCACCTCAACGCCCCGGTGCCGCGCGAGCGGATGCTCGAGGCCATCGCCGCCGCCACACTGGACGACATCAAGACCTTTCATCAAGCCTATTACGGGCCTGCACACATGACGCTGGTCGTGGTCGGCGGCGCGGACCCTCGCCGCCTGCAGTCCCTCGTGACCGAAGCGTTCGCGGGCTGGAGCGGCGGCCAGGCGCTCGTGCGGCGGGGGCCGCCGCGCAAGGCAAGTCAGCCCGACATACAGCGCATCGCCATGGGGGACAAGGAATCCATCAGCGTGATGCTGGGTCAGGCCATCGACCTGCGCGCCAACGATGCCGACTACCTGCCGCTCAGCGCGGCCGTCAACATCCTGGGCAACGGCTTCACCGGCCGGCTGATGGCAGGGGTGCGCGATCAGGAGGGCCTGACCTACGGCATCCGTGCCGGCCTGTCCGGGCTCTCGCTGATGGACGGCGGATTCGTCATCACCAGCAGTTTCGCCCCGCCTCTGCTGGACAAGGGCGTCGCCAGCACGCGCCGCATTCTGGACACCTGGTGGAAACAGGGCGTGACGCAGGCGGAACTGGATGCCCGCAAGGACGGCATGATCGGCCGCCATCAAGTCGCCATGGAAACGACCGGGCAGATGGCCGCCATGATCGCCCAGACGGTGCTCCAGGACCGCCCGCTGAGCGACCTGGACACCTATCCCGAGCGCGTGCGCGCGTTGACCGTCGAGCAGGTCAACACCGCCATCCGCGCGTACCTGGACCCCGGCAAGATGACGTTGGTGGAAGCGGGCACGTTTGCGGAGAAATAACCGCAACCTCGCTTCGTTCCGCGCCGCGCCCGGCTTCGGCCGGGCCGCCGCCATCGCACTGCTACGGCTCTCCAACGGGAGGTTCGCTGCAACGCTCGTGGAACATCCTCGACGCGTGCGGACTCGAGTGCGCCGGAGCCCGGCGCACGACAATCGCCCCGGACGCGAGGCGCCGTTATGCGAGAATCGGAACCTCCAACCGCTTCACACCACCCATGACGGGGCTCGCATGACCACCCACATCACGATCGAATTCACCGAACACGCAGCGGAAGCCGTCGGCGAGCAAACCAGCACCAGTTTCTCCTACGACCAGGGCGCGCATGTGCCGCAACCGGGCGACTTCGTCGAGCTCGAGCATTCGCGACAGACGTTCCTCGTGATCGGCCGCGTGTTTTCGCTCAAGGCGAACTACTGCGCCGTCAAGCTCGTGCTCGACCTTCCTCCGCCGGACGACGATCAGGACTTCGGTCCCGCGCACTGAGCACCGCTGCAACGCATGCCATCGGCCCGAACCGATGACCACGCAGCGCACGCGTGCGCGACATCGCAGTCGATGATCGATCGACATCGGCTGCGCACGAAACCCCTGCCGACGAAAAACGACCCGGCCCGCGATCGCGGGCCGTGCAGGAACATGAAGCGTTGCGCGTCACCGCGCATCCGGAAACACCGGCGCAGTCAGACACCGCTCGAACCACACTGCATCGTCGCCGTCGCCGATCGGCCACATTTCCGCATCCAGTTGCGGCATGCCCGCGGCCGGCGCAGGCGCGCGGCCATCCACGCCGGACGCACCGGCCCGTACCCATCCTGACTGCGCGCCGCCGCCATCGCACGATTGCGCATGCGCCTGCGCCTCGCAGAACGCCACCGGATGCACCTTCCCGCCGACGGTCGCACTCACCGAGCGGTATTGATAGACCGCGCCGGTCGCCCAGTCCTCGCTCTGGCTGCAGATCCGCGCACGATGCTGCACGTGGACCGCGCCGAAGCACGCGTAGGACACGTGCGTGCCGCTCGCGTCGTCCGGAATGAAATCGCAGTTGCCATCGAAACCGGTCAACGGGCCGCCCGTATATTTCGCGAGCCACTGCCGCTCGGCCAGCGCCCGCGCGATCAGCCCTTTGGCCGACCGATCGGCCAGCATCGCCGTGCGCCGATCGATGGCCTTGCGCACTTCGTCGACCGCCATCGGATGGCCATCGTAATCGGCGTCGAGTCGGTTGTTGCGAGCGCCGATCCAGCGCCGCTGGCTGCGCACGAGCATGTCGCGGATCGCGGCGTCCGGCGCGGCCTTCAGCGCGCCCGCATAGGCCGTATTCATCCTCGCGTCGGCTGTCCGCAGCGCGGGGCTCGCGCAGATGCGCTTCTCGACCGGTTGCACGGCCTTCGCGCAATCGATCGCCAGGGCCGGCAAGGCCAGGCCCATGCCACACATGAACATCGAAGCAAGACCGGCGAGCCTGCCGGCCGATGCCATTCGAATCCCTCGCATGCGCTCTCTCAATCGGTTTGTTGTTCTTGGTCGCGCCGGGTCGACGCGGCATCGCCTGTATCGTCGCAACCGGAACCGGTACCGCGCGTCACCGTGCAGCGCCGCTTCGGGTGCGACAGGCACACACCCCGCGCCGCGGTGCGAACGCACGCGCTCCGGCGCAGCGCACCCCGGCTTTCATTCGTTGATGACGGGATCTCGATCGACTGGACGACGGTCATGCACGCCGTTGCCCGGCACGCGCATCGGTGCCGACGATCATGAACGACCGTCGGCGGCATCTCACGGCAGGCAGCGGCCGCGCATCGTCATGCCCGAACACACGATCGGCTGCGCTGCGCGCGCTGCTTCGCGGCCCCGTCGCCCGACGGCTCGCGCCGCCGCGGCCGGCGTGCCGCGCCACGATTAATTACTTCTTTTCCGGCTCCGACGCACCCGGCTGCTTGAACGGGAACGTGCTGAACATCGACTTCGCCTGGTTCTGCATCTGCTCCTGCATCTGCACGAACATGTTCTTCGACTGCTCGATGTAGCTGGTCATCATCCCCTGCATCATCGGCGCCTGCATGTTCATGAACTGCGACCAGACTTCCGGATTCATCGCGTTGGTGTCGTACAGGTTCTTCGACTGATCCGCGAGCTTGTTCTGGATGTCGATGAACGCCTGGATGTTCTTTTCCAGGTACGTGCCCATCATGCCCTGCATCGCATGGCCGTAGAAACGGATGATTTGCGACAGCATCGACGACGAGAACATCGGCACGCCGCCGCTTTCCTCTTCGAGGATGATCTGCAGGAGGATGCTGCGCGTCAGGTCTTCGTTGGATTTCGCATCGACGACCTTGAAGTCCTCCTGCTCCAGCACGAGCTGCTTGACGTCCGTGAGCGTAATGTACGTGCTTGTCTCGGTATCGTAGAGCCGGCGGTTCGGGTACTTCTTGATGAGCCGTTCGGCAGTCTTCTTTGTAGTAGTCATGTAACGCCTTTCAGTGCAGCGTAGCGCAAGCGCAAGTGACGAATCCCCGCCGCCCGAATCCGGGAGGCGGGGGCCTTCGGAACCCACCCGGCTGCGCGGCCACCCGGCCCGCGCAGCCCGGGCGTCAGCCCATGTGCAGGCCGCCGTTCAGCGAGAAGTCGGCGCCCGTCGCGAAGCCGGAATCGTTCGACGCGAGCCACGCGACGATCGAGCCGATTTCCTCCGGGCCGCCCAGACGCCGCACCGGGATCGTCGCGACGATCTTCTCGAGCACGTCGGGACGGATCGCCTTCACCATGTCGGTGCCGATGTAGCCCGGCGACACGGTGTTGACCGTCACGCCCTTCGTCGCGACTTCCTGCGCGAGCGACATCGTGAAGCCGTGAATGCCGGCCTTCGCGGTCGAGTAGTTGGTCTGGCCGAACTGCCCCTTCTGGCCGTTCACCGACGAAATGTTGATGATGCGGCCCCAGCCACGCTCGACCATCCCGTCGATCACCTGCTTCGTCACGTTGAAGAGGCTCGTCAGGTTGGTGTCGATCACGGCCGTCCAGTCTTCATGCGTCATCTTGCGGAACACGACGTCGCGCGTGATGCCCGCGTTGTTGACCAGCACGTCGATCTCGCCGACTTCGGCCTTGACCTTGTCGAATGCTTCCTTGGTCGAGTCCCAGTCGCCGACGTTGCCTTCCGACGCGATGAAGTCGTAGCCGAGCGCCTTCTGGTCCTCGAGCCACTTCACGCGGCGCGGCGAGTTCGGGCCGCAACCCGCGACGACCTTGAAGCCGTCCTTCGACAGACGCTGGCAGATGCTGGTGCCGATGCCGCCCATCCCGCCCGTTACGTACGCAATTCGCTGAGACATGAATCTCACTCCATTTTTTGGTTTCGAGAGCTATCGAGGCTCCCTCTGACTTCACGTGGCGCCGGCCGAAGCCGCAATCGGCCGGCGCCCGGATTCGGTTCGACGGTGACGAACAGCCGGTTACGGGCGCTCGACCGCGAGCGCGACACCCATCCCGCCGCCGATGCACAGCGACGCCAGCCCGCGCTTCGCGTCGCGCTTGGCCATCTCGTGCAGCAGCGTCACCAGGATCCGGCAGCCCGACGCGCCGATCGGATGGCCGATCGCGATCGCCCCGCCGTTCACGTTCACCTTCGACGTGTCCCAGCCCATCTGCTTGTGCACCGCCAGCGCCTGCGCCGCGAACGCCTCGTTGATTTCCATCAGGTCCAGGTCGCCCGGCGTCCAGCCCGCGCGCTCCAGGCACCGGCGCGACGCCGGCACCGGGCCCATGCCCATCACGCTCGGATCCACGCCCGCGTTCGCGTACGCCTTGATCCGCGCCAGCGGCGTCAGGCCGAGCGCCGCCGCCTTCTGCGCCGACATCACCAGCACCGCCGCCGCCCCGTCGTTCAGCCCCGACGCGTTCGCCGCCGTCACCGAGCCGTCCTTCGAGAACGCCGGCTTCAGACCGGCCAGCGATTCCGCCGTCACGCCGTGACGCACGAATTCGTCGGTGGCGAACTGCAGCGGCTCGCCCTTGCGTTGCGGAATCGACACCGGCACGATTTCATCGTCGAAACGGCCGGCCTTCTGCGCGGCTTCCGCCTTGTTCTGCGACAGCGCCGCGAACGCGTCCTGCTCCTCGCGCGTGATCCCGTATTCCTTCGCGACGTTCTCCGCCGTGATGCCCATGTGGTACTGGTTGTACACGTCCCACAGGCCGTCGACGATCATCGTGTCGACCAGCTTCGCGTCGCCCATCCGGAACCCGTCGCGCGAGCCCGGCAGCACGTGCGGCGACGCGCTCATGTTCTCCTGGCCGCCCGCGATCACGATGTCCGCGTCGCCCGCGACGATCGCGTTCGCCGCCAGCATCACGGCCTTCAGGCCCGAGCCGCACACCTTGTTGATCGTCATCCCCGGCACCGCGTTCGGCAGCCCGGCCTTGATCAGCGACTGCCGCGCCGGGTTCTGCCCCGATCCGGCCGTCAGCACCTGGCCCATGATCACTTCGCTGACCTGATCGGGCTTCACGCCAGCACGCTCCAGCACCGCGCGGATCACCGTCGCGCCCAGTTCCGGCGCTGCAATCTTCGCAAGCGAGCCGCCGAATTTGCCGACCGCGGTTCGCGCGGCCGATACGATCACTACGTCCGTCATTTCCCTTTCCTCCAGGCCCGCACGACACGGCGCATCGTTACCGGCCCTGTTAAAAAAACTGCGGTGCTCCGGACAGCGTGCGCCGCTGTCCGGTTTTCGTCAATCGCGCTGCAATACGTAGCGCCCGGGTGCCGGCTCGATCACCGGAAACTGCGCGGAACCCGCCTCGGCCGGCGGCGCCACCTTGCGGCCGCCGTACGCATCGAGCCATTCGACCCACGTCGGCCACCAGCTGCCCGGCTGCTCGGCCGCACCGGCGAACCAGTCGTCCGCGGATTCGGGCAGGTCGTCGTTGACCCAGTAGCTGCGTTTCTTCTTCGCCGGCGGATTGATCACGCCCGCGATATGCCCCGACGCGCCGAGCACGAATTTCAACGGGCCCGACAGGATCGACGTCGACGCGTAGGCCGTCTGCCACGGCACGATGTGATCCTCGCGCGAACCGTAGATGAAGGTCGGCACGTCGATCAGCGACAGGTCGACGGATTCGCCGCATACGGTCAGCGCGCCCGGCTCGCGCAGCTTGTTCTCGAGATAGGTATTGCGCAGGTACCACGCGTACATCGGGCCCGGCAGGCTGGTCGAATCGCTGTTCCAGTACAGCAGGTCGAACGGCGCGGGCGTGCGGCCCTTCAGGTAGTTGTCGACGACGTAGTTCCACACGAGGTCGTTCGGACGCAGGAACGAGAACGTGTTCGCGAACTCGACGCCGCGCATCAGCCCCGGTTGCGTGCCGTTCTTGCCACCGATGGTCTGCTCGCGCATCTGCACGTGCGCCTCGTCGACGAACACGTCGAGGATGCCGGTATCGCTGAAGTCGAGCATCGCGGTGAGCAGCGTCATCGAAGCGGCCGGATGTTCGCCACGCGCGGCAAGCACCGCGAGCGCGGTCGCGAGCATCGTGCCGCCGACGCAGAAGCCGAGCGTGTTGATCTGCTCGCGGCCGCTGACCTGCTGCACGGCGTCGATCGCCGCGAGCAGCCCTTCGTTCATGTAGTCGTCCCACGTCTTGTGCGCGACCGATGCGTCCGCATTGCGCCACGACACCAGGAACACCTGATGACCGTTCGACAGCGCATGCGCGACGAGCGAATTCTCGGGCTGCAGGTCGAGGATGTAGAACTTGTTGATGCACGGCGGGACGATCAGCAGCGGCCGCTCGAACACCTTGTCCGTCTTCGGCGTGTACTGAATCAACTGGATCAGGTCGTTCTCGTAGACGACCGCACCTTCAGTACACCCGAGGTTCTTGCCGACCACGAACTGCGATTCGTCGGTCTGCGAAATCTTGCCGCGCTGCAGGTCGCCGAGCAGGTTCATCATCCCCTGCCGCAGGCTCTCGCCCTGCGTGTCGAGAATCGATTTCTGCGCGTCGGGATTGAGTGCGAGGAAGTTGCTCGGCGCGGCGGCGGCCGTCCATTGCTGGACCGTGAAGCGGATGCGCTCGCGCGTCTTCGGATCGGTCTGAAGCGAGTCGGCGAGTTCCTGCAGGTAACGCGCGTTGAGCAGATACCACGCAGCCGCGAACGCATGCGCGGGCGACGACTTCCACGCGTCGCCGCTGAAGCGGCGATCCTTCAGTTCGGGGGCCTCGAGCTTCGCGGCGGCAGCCTGCTGCATCAGCGTCATGCAATCGCGTGCGTAGTCGGCCTGCAGCGCCTGGAGCCGTTCCGGCGGAATCGCGGCAACCGGCAGCTTCAGCCCCGCGAACGGCGACGCCATGCCGCCAAGACCCGCGAGGCCACCGAGATCGGGCATCGACGGCATCTGGAACGGAAACGAAGCCGGAAACTGGAAAGTCGCGAACGGATTGACGGTGGCCGATGCAGTCGCGGCGCGCGCCGGATCTGCAAAACCGCGCCACGCGTTCAGCCACGACTCGAACATCTGCTGCATCGGCTGGGCGGCCGGATCAAAACCGGTGCCGCCTGCGGAAGTGCCCGCCTGAGCGGACGTCGACGAATTTTTCGATGCTGTCATTACCTGCCTTACCGGTGATTCGTGAGCGTCAATCGTGAAATCCTGCTCGCGCGCGGCGTGCCGGCTGCGAGCCGGGCCGTCATGCTCTGGAGAGGCGTCTCCAGATTCTGCCGCAGTGCGGTATTTTTATCATTATCGTTTTCCCCATGTGAAGCGCCAAGTCAAACCACTGAACATTTCTGCACGGAGATAATCCGCGTGCAACAGGCGGGACAAGGGTTCCGGCGAAACATAAACCATTTTGTCCGGCTTGACTTCGGGATTTTCCATTCAGTTGCGCATGCGATGCCGCAGTGCCGTCTAAATATCGAGATAACCCGATTTCGCGACGCGGCAAATCCCGCACGCATGCGCATGCCGTCAATCGGCCAGCCAGATCGCCGCTGCCATGCGGCCCGTCACGCGATCGCGGCGGTACGAATAGAAGCGTGCCTGTTCGGCGACCGTGCAAGCCGCCCCGCCGCTCACGTGCGCGACGCCCGCACGGGCGAGACGCAAGCGCGCGAGCGCGTACAGATCGGCGAGAAACTTGCCGGGCGCGCCCTCGATCGCGACGAACGCGAGCCCGGTTTCATCATGCTCCGACTGCAGAGCCGTGTCGAGAAACGCGTCGCGCACGTCCGCGCCGACCTCGAACGCCTGCGGGCCGATCGCCGGCCCCAGGTACGCATGCAGCGTGTCCGTCGCGCCGCCGGCAAGCGCCGCGACGCGAGCCGCGGTCTGCTCGACGATGCCGGCCGCGAGCCCGCGCCAGCCCGCGTGCGCGGCGCCGACCGCGCGGCCTTGCGCATCGCACAACAGCACGGGCAGGCAATCCGCGACCATCACGACGCAGACGGCGCCGGCCCGGTCCGTGACGCTCGCGTCGGCCCGCACCGGCGCAGCAGCCGCAGGCGCCGCCGCGATCACCTCGTCGGCGCGGACGATGTCCGCACCGTGAACCTGCTCGAGCCACGCGGCGCTCGACTGGCCCGCGAGGGCGAGCAAACGCGCGCGATTCGCGGCGACACGGGCCGGATCGTCACCGGTATGCAGGCCGAGATTCATCCCGCCCGGCCGCGCCTCTCCCTCCTGCCAGCGCCCGTAAGGGCCTTCGCTCACACCGCCGTCGCGCGTCGTGATCAGCGCGCGCACGCGCGGCGACACCTGCCAGTCGGGCTGCACGCAGTCCTGCCACGTCAACGGCGCCAGGTTCGTCATCGGCACTCACGCCTCCTCGTCGTCTTCCAGGTACGGCTCGTCATCGTGATACTCGCCGCCGAAATCGTCATCGTCGTAGACACCATCGTCGTCGTCGAATTCCTCATCGCCCTGCCCGAAACCGAGCGCCGCGACGAGCGTGTTCAGGTCGTCCGGCAGCGGACAGCGCCATTGCATCGCCTTGCCCGTGACCGGATGCACGAGGCCGAGCCGCCACGCATGCAGCGCCTGTCGCGCGAAGCCGTCCGGCAGCGGCGTGACCGAACGCTTGCCGCGCGCGCGCCCGTAGACGGGATCGCCGAGCAGCGGGTGCCCGATGTGCGCGCAGTGCACGCGGATCTGGTGCGTGCGGCCGGTTTCGAGATCGCACTGGATCGCCGACACCGGCTGACGTTGCCACAGACATGTGTCAACCGTACGGAAATGCGTGCGGGCCGGCTTGCCCGACGCGCCGGTGACGACGGCCATGCGCGTGCGCTCGCGCGGATCGCGGCCGATCGGCGCGTCGATCGTGCCTTCCTCGGGCATCGTGCCCCACACGAGCGCGAAGTAGCGGCGCTTCACCGTGCGGGCCTGCAACTGCCGCACGAGGTCCGTCTGCGCGGCCAGCGTGCGCGCCACCACCATCAGGCCGGAGGTTTCCTTGTCGAGCCGGTGGACGATTCCCGCGCGCGGCAGGCCGGCCGCCGCGTCGCCGTAGCGATGCAGCAGCCCGTTGAGCATCGTGCCGCTCCAGTTGCCGGCGGCCGGATGCACGACGAGGCCGGCCGGCTTGTTGATCACGACGAGCGCGTCGTCCTCGTAGATCACGTCGAGCGGCACCGGCTCCGGCGTGAACGCGAGCTGCTCGGGCAGCAGGTCGGGCACGAGCGCGATCTTGGCACCGAGCGGCACCGGCTGGCGGATCTTCGCCGGCGCGCCGTCGACGAGCACGCGCTGCGCCTCGATCCAGCTCTGCAGGCGGCTGCGGGAGAATTCGGGGAACAGCTGGGCAAGCGCCTTGTCGAGGCGCTCGCCCGCGAGCGACAGCGGCACTTCGACGACGCGCGGCGCCTCGTCGACCGCCGCGGACGGTACGACGGGCGGCTGCATGACGTCGCCGGCCAGATCGTCATCGAGGGAATCCCCCGACGCAGCGTCGGCGGGCCGATCGCTTGGGCTATAATCTTCGCGATTTGGTGTGCCCGGCTGGGCATTCTGCGAACTTGAACGGGTCATTTAGACTGGGTCACCGAGACTTGAAGCTAGGACATGCGAGCATGATGAATTCGACCAAACGCACGGCCAGAACCGCCGCCGCCCGGGCTGCGGCGGTAGCGGCCGCGGCCCTCATCGCCGGCTGCCACGGCTTGCCGCAGAAGCAGGACGAGACGGCTACCTGGTCGAATAACAAATTATACTCAGAGGCCCAGGACGCACTGTCCGGCGGCGACTGGGGCAAGTGCGCGAAATATTTCGAATCGCTGCAAGGCCGCGATCCGTTCGGTCATTTCGCGCAGCAGGCACAGATCAACGTTGCATACTGCAACTGGAAGGACAACGAAGCGGCCGCCGCCGACCAGGCCGTCGACCGCTTCATCCAGCTCCACCCCGATCATCCGGATATCCCGTACGCGTACTACCTGAAGGGGATGATCCACTTCAACGACGATCTCGGCCTGTTCGGGCGCTTCTCCGGCCAGGACATGAGCGAACGCGATCCGCAGGCGCTGCGCGAGTCGTACGATGCGTTCAAGGTCGTCGTCGACCGCTTCCCGAAGAGCAAGTACGCGCCCGATGCAGCGGCACGGATGCGCTACATCGTCAACGCGCTCGCGTCGCACGAAGTGCACGCGGCCGACTACTACTACCGTCGTGGCGCCTACGTGGCGGCAATCAACCGCGCCCAGCTCGCGATCAAGGATTACAAGGGTGCGCCGGCGATCGAAGATGCGCTGCACATCATGATCCTGTCGTACAACAAGCTGAACCAGCCGCAGCTCGCCGAGGACACGAAGCGCGTGCTCGCGGGCACGTTCCCCGACAGCCCGTACGTCACGGGCCATTCGCGCCCCGGCGCGAAGAAGTCGTGGTGGCAGTTCTGACGAACCGCGCGGCGCAACGCCCGTTGCACGAACAAAAAACCCGGCCATCGAGCCGGGTTTTTTATTGGCGCCGCAATCCGGCGCCGCGGGGGCGATCGCGCGGCGCCGGCCGCGCGGATCGTCACATGCGTTTGTCCGAGCGATGCTCGTCGAAGAAATCCTGCACGACCGCGATCTCGCGCGTGCGCTTGAACGGCGGCAGGCTCTGCCAGATCCGGCGCCCGTAGGGCTTGTCGACGAGCCGCGTGTCGCAGATCATCAGCACGCCGCGATCCGTCTCCGCGCGAATCAGCCGGCCTGCGCCCTGCTTCAGCGTGATCACGGCCTGCGGCAGCTGATGCACGGCGAACGGGCTCAGGCCCTTCTTCGTCAGGGCATCGAGACGCGCGGCCAGCACCGGATCGTCCGGCGGGGCGAACGGCAGCTTGTCGATCACGACGAGCGACAGCGCGTCGCCGCGCACGTCGACGCCCTCCCAGAAACTCTGGCTGCCGACCAGGATCGCATTGCCGTATGCGCGGAAACGGTCGAGCAGCTCGGTGCGGCTCGCATCGCCCTGCACGAGCAGCGGCGTGTTCCAGCCGCGCGATTCGATGACATCGCGCAACTTCGACGCGATCCGGTCGACCGCGCGCAGCGTCGTGCACAGCATGAACACGCCGCCGCCGGACGCCTCGATCGCCGGCAGCGCGGCATCGAAGACGGCATCGGTAAACGCCGGCGAAGACGGCTGAGGCAGGTTGCGCGGCACGTACAGCAGCCCTTGCGACTGGTAGTCGAACGGGCTCGCGAGCGTCATCGAACGGCGCGAGCTGAGGCCCATCTGCGCCGCGTAGTGCGTGAAATCGCCGCGCACCGACAGCGTGGCCGACGTGAACACCCATGCCCGCGGGACACCTGCACGCTGCTTCGCGAAGATCGGCGCGACCGACAGCGGCGTTTCGTGCAGTTGCACGGTATGCGCGAACACCTCGACCCAGCGCACCTTCTCGTTCGGATCGCCGTCGGAGGTCGCCTTGTCGCCGGCCGCGGCCGCGTCGGCCTGCGCGGCCGCCTCCGCCGCGCCGGGCGCAACCCAGCCGGCCAGCAGATCCTGCAGCTCGCGCGCGCGCCGCAGGCACGCGCCGAGCGACTCCGCCCGCTCGGCCTGGCTCGCGAGCGCCGACGCGAGCGCGTCGAGCGCCACGTCGAGCGCGTCGAGCGCGCCGAACATCGGATGATCGTCGCCGAGCTGCGCCAGCGACATGCGCACGATCTGGTCGTTCGCGAACGCAAGGCGCAAGTCGCGCGCCGCACGTTCGAGATCGCCGCCGAGCTTCACCCACTCGACCGCGTCGCGCGCGTGGCCCAGGCCCTCGGCCACCGTGTCGCGGGCGAGTTCGAGGATCTGCGTGGTCGACAGCGTCTCGCCGAAGAACAGCGTCGCCGTCTCCGGCAACTGGTGCGCTTCGTCGAAGATGACCGTGTTCGCGTTCGGCAGCAATTCGGCCATCCCGGTGTCGCGCAGCATGATGTCCGCGAAGAACAGGTGATGGTTGACGACCACCACGTCGGCCTGCTGCGCCTCGCGCCGCGCCTGCATCACGAAGCATTCCTTGTAATGCGGGCACTCCTGGCCGAGGCAGTTGTCGCGCGTCGACGTGACCATCGACCACACGGGCGCCGTTTCCGGCACGCTCGCGAGCTCGGCCTTGTCGCCGCTCTTCGTGATCTTCGCGAAGCGGACGATCTCCTGCAGATACGCGGTGTCCTGCCGCGACGGCAGGCGGCCGTTGTCGGCCGTGCGTTGCAGGTAGTAATGGCACAGGTAGTTGGCGCGCCCCTTGAGCATCGCCACCGACACCGGCACCGCGAGCGCGTTGCGCACGGTCGGGATGTCGCGCTGGAACAGCTGGTCCTGCAGGTGTTTCGTGCCGGTCGACACGATCACCTTGCCGCCCCACAGCATCGCGGGCACGAGATACGCGTAGGTCTTGCCGGTACCCGTACCGGCTTCGACGATCAGCGTGTTGTCGGCCGCATCGGTGTCGGATTCGGCTGATGCGGCGCCGTCCGCGCCCGGCTCGGCTGCCTTGTCGCCGTCGCCGAGGCGGCGCGCCGGCCGCTTGCGTGTTTCGAAGATCTCGGGCTCGGGCATCCGGCGCGCGGACGCTTCCATCGCCGACGCGACCGCGCGCGCCATCTCGATCTGCGAGGTACGCGGCCGGTAGCCGTCGAGCGCGCGCGCCAGCAACCCGCCCTCGCCGAAAATCGTGTCGAGTTCGTCGACGCGCTTGCGGCTCAGCTCGAAGGTGCCTTCGGGCGCACGAGCGCGCCCGGCGGACGTCGCGTCACGCCGGGCATCGGGGGTGGCTTCAAGCGGTGAATTCAAGGCAAGCGTTCCTGTGTCCAGCGCCCGGGCGGCGCCGGCGCTTGCCAGGCCGCGCTCAGGCGCGCTTATCCGGTTCGAGCTGCGATTGCAGCAGAATGATTTTGTCCTTGGCTGCCAGCTTTTCCTTCTTCAGCCGGTGCAGCGTGATGTCGTCGATGTCGGAGTGCCCTTCCTTCAGCTCGATCTCCCGAGCGAGCTGCTGGTGCTGCTCCTGCAATGCAGCCAAACGGTTGTGCAATTCCTGCTGCTGTTCCGTGTGACGGTTTTGCATAGTTGCCTCCTCATCGAAGCAGCGCGGCGGCTGGCATGCCGACGCGCCCGAGACTGATCCCGATCAATCCAACACGTTACTGCCCCTGCTGTTGCTGCTTGGCCTTCTCGGCCGCTTCCTGCTGACGTCGCTCGACATCGGCCTTGTGCTGCGCGGCTTCCTTCTGCTTCTGCTCGTAGCGCGCGGCGTTGTCCGCCCGCTCCTGCGCCTTCTGCGCCGCCTGCTGGTGCGCCTGGTCGAGCTTGCGCTGGAAGTCGCCCTGCTTCTGGTCGTATGCCTGCTTGCTCGCCGCGCGCTGCGGCCCTTCCGCGCCGCGCTGCGCCTGCTTCAGTGCATTCTGCTCCTGCTTGTCGCGGAACGCAGCCGCGTTCGCCGCATCGTTCGCCGCCCGCTGCGGCGCTTCCGCCGCGTTCTGCGCCTGCTTCAGTGCCTGCTGCTGGTCGCGCTGCTGCGCGCGCACCGCGCGCTGCTCGTCGTTGAGCGCGAGTTGCTCCTGACGGATGCTCGCGCGCTCGTCGCGCATCTGGTCGCGCGCCTTGCCGAGACAGTGATTGACGAAAAAGGTGCTGTAGCAATTATGCTCGGCCACCGCATAACGATAATCGTTTTCCGCGGTGCGTTGATTGAGCACTTTTTGACGGGCGTCGAAATCCGGTGCGGCGGAGGCCGCAACGGGCGCGGCCGCGACGGCGTCCGGCGCGGTTGCGCCCGAGGCTTGCGCGAACGCGCCGGAAGGCCCGGCGGACAAAGCCGCGGCGAGCGCTGCGCCGAGCGCGACGAGAGAAATTCGGGAAGTTGGCAACGTCGTAGGAAAGCTGCGGGACATGTGTCAAATTCTATCACCCCCGGCTGGACGCTCCGCCATTTATGGCAAAATGCCCCGCTTCACTCACCCGCGGCATCAGGCCCGTCGGGCCCGCCATGCAGCCCGCCGCGTCGGGCCTGCCGGCCCGCGCCGCGATTTCAGCAGGCAGATCATCCACGACATGACGGAAACCGTAGCACTCAAGATCGTACAGCGCATCGCCACCGAACTGTCCGTCCAGCCGCGCCAGGTCGCGGCGGCCGTGCAACTCCTCGACGAAGGCTCGACCGTTCCGTTCATTGCCCGGTACCGCAAGGAAGTGACCGGCAACCTGGACGACACGCAGCTGCGCCAGCTTGAGGAACGTCTCCTGTATCTGCGCGAACTCGAGGATCGCCGCGCGGCGATCCTGTCGAGCATCGACGAACAGGGCAAGCTGACGGACGAACTGCGCGCCGCGATCGACGCGGCCGACAGCAAGCAGGTGCTCGAAGACCTTTATCTGCCGTACAAGCCGAAACGCCGCACGCGTGCGCAGATCGCCCGCGAAGCCGGCCTCGAGCCGCTCGCGCAGGCCCTGCTCGCGAACCCGCTGCTCGACCCGCAGGCCGAGGCGGCCGCGTATGTCGACGCCGACAAGGGTGTCGCCGACGTGAAGGCCGCGCTCGACGGCGCGCGCGACATCCTGTCCGAACAGTTCGGCGAAACGGCCGAGCTGCTCGGCAAGCTGCGCGACTACCTGCACAACCAGGGCGTCGTGTCGTCGGCGGTCGTCGAGGGCAAGGAAAACGAGGAAGGCGAGAAATTCCGCGACTATTACGACTACGCGGAAACGATCAAGACCGTGCCGTCGCACCGCGCCCTCGCGCTGTTCCGCGGCCGCAACGCGGGCGTCCTGACGGTCAAGCTCGGCCTCGGCGAAGAGCTCGACGCGCAGGTGCCGCATCCCGGCGAGGCGATGATCGCGCGCCATTTCGGCATCGCGAACCAGAACCGCCCGGCCGACAAATGGCTGTCCGACGTCTGCCGCTGGTGCTGGCGCGTGAAGGTGCAGCCGCATATCGAGAACGAACTGCTCACGCAACTGCGCGAAACGGCCGAAACCGAGGCGATCCGCGTGTTCGCGCGCAACCTGAACGACCTGCTGCTGGCCGCGCCGGCCGGCCCGAAGGCCGTGATCGGTCTCGACCCCGGCCTGCGCACGGGCGTAAAGGTCGCGGTCGTCGACCGCACCGGCAAGGTGCTCGCGACCGACACGATCTACCCGCACGAGCCGCGCCGCGACTGGGACGGCTCGATCGCGAAACTCGCCCGCATCGCCGCGCAGACGCAGGCCGAACTCATCAGCATCGGCAACGGCACCGCGTCGCGCGAAACCGACAAGCTCGCGAGCGAACTGATCGCGAAACACCCGGAGCTGCGCCTGCAGAAGATCGTCGTGTCCGAAGCCGGCGCGTCGGTCTACTCGGCGTCCGAGCTCGCCGCGAAGGAATTCCCGGAGCTCGACGTATCGCTGCGCGGCGCCGTGTCGATCGCACGCCGCCTGCAGGACCCGCTCGCCGAGCTCGTGAAGATCGAGCCGAAGGCGATCGGCGTCGGCCAGTACCAGCACGACGTGAACCAGCGCGAACTCGCGCGTTCGCTCGACGCGGTCGTCGAGGATTGCGTGAACGCGGTCGGCGTCGACGCGAACACCGCATCGGTCCCGCTGCTGGCGCGCGTGTCGGGCCTGAACGCGACGCTCGCCCGCAACATCGTCGACTACCGCGATGCGAACGGCCCGTTCCCGTCGCGCGAGCACCTGCGCAAGGTGCCGCGCCTCGGCGACAAGACCTTCGAGCAGGCCGCCGGCTTCCTGCGCATCAACGGCGGCGAGAACCCGCTCGACCGCTCGTCGGTGCACCCCGAAGCCTATCCGGTCGTCGAACGGATGCTCGCGAAGATCAACAAGCGCATCGACGACGTGCTCGGCAACCGCGAAGCGCTGTCGGGCCTGTCCCCGACGGAATTCGTTGACGAACGTTTCGGCCTGCCGACCGTGCGCGACATCCTGTCCGAACTGGAGAAACCGGGCCGCGATCCGCGGCCGGAATTCAAGACGGCGACGTTCCGCGAAGGTGTCGAGAAGGTGTCGGACCTCGTGCCAGGCATGACGCTCGAAGGCGTCGTGACGAACGTCGCCGCGTTCGGTGCGTTCGTGGATATCGGCGTCCATCAGGACGGCCTCGTCCATGTGTCCGCGATGTCGACGAAGTTCATCAAGGACCCGCACGAAGTCGTGAAGGCCGGCCAGGTCGTCAAGGTGAAGGTGCTCGACGTCGACGTGAAGCGCCAGCGCATTGCGCTGACGATGCGCCTCGACGACGACGCGGCAGCACCCGGCATGTCGTCGCGCGGCGGCCAGGATCGCGGCAACGCGGCGCGCGGCGCGGCTCGCCCGCAGCGCTCGCGCGAGCCGGAACCGGCCGGCGCGATGGCCGCGGCATTCGCGAAGCTGAAGCGCTGAACACGCGAAAGCCGCCGCCAGAAAAAAGCCCGCCGAAAGGCGGGCTTTTTTATGCGCCGGCAGCCGTGGCGCGCGGCTGAACGGCCCGCGCGCCGCGTCCGGTCAGATCTCGATCTTCGTGCCGAGCTCGACGACGCGGTTCGCCGGAATCGAGAAGAAGTCGGTCGGCTTCGCGGCGTTCTGGTGCATCCACGCGAACACGCGCTCGCGCCAGATCGACATCCCGGGCAGGTGGGTCGGCACGACCGTTTCGCGTGCGAGGAAGAACGACGTGTCCATCAGCTCGAACGTCATGTCGTGCGCGCGGCCGAATTCCTCGAGAACGGCCTTCACGTCCGGCGTCTCGTTGAAGCCGTACTCGGCCTTGACGATGTACAGCCCGCCGCCCGCATCGCGCGAGGTCTGGCGCTTGTCGTCGCGCACATAGGGAAAGTCACGCGTGACGAACGTCAGGAAAATGGTCCGCTCGTGCAGCACCTTGTTGTGCTTCAGGTTGTGCAGCAGGCTGACAGGCACGAGCTTGTCGTTGCCGGTCAGGTAGATCGCGGTGCCCGATACGCGATGCGGCGGATGCGCGAGCAAGCCCTGCAGGAACGGCTCGAGCGGAATACCGTCGGCCGCCGTGCGTTCCTTGACGATGTGACGCCCCTTGTACCAGGTCATCAGCAGGAAGAACAGCAGCGCGCCGATGCCGAGCGGCAGCCAGCCGCCCTGCGCGACCTTCAGCAGGTTCGCGCCGAAGAAGCCGAGGTCGATCGCGAGGAACACGGTGATGATCGCGCCGACCAGCAACCGGTTCCAGTTCCACACCTTCACCATCACGACGCACGCGAGCACCGTGGTGATCACCATCGTCGCCGTCACCGCGATGCCGTACGCGGCCGCGAGATTGTCGGAGCTCTTGAAACCGACCACGATGCAGAGGATCACGAACAGCAGCAGCCAGTTCACGACCGGCACGTAGATCTGGCCGATCGCGAGCTCGGACGTGTGCAGCACCTTCATGCGCGGCACGTAGCCGAGCTGGATCGCCTGCGACGTCAGCGAATAGGCGCCCGAGATCACGGCCTGCGACGCGATCACGGTCGCGACCGTCGACAGCACGACGAGCGGCAGCAGCCCCCATTCGGGCGCCAGCAGGAAGAACGGGTTTTCGATCGCTTTCGGATTCTGGATCAGCAGCGCGCCCTGGCCGAAGTAGTTCAGCACGAGCGACGGCATCACGAGCCCGTACGCGGCGATCCGGATCGGCTTCGCCCCGAAGTGGCCCATGTCCGCGTAGAGCGCTTCCGCGCCGGTCAGCACCAGCACGACCGAGCCGAGCACGACGTAGGCCTGCAGCAGGTGGTCGGCCATGAACGACGCCGCGTAATACGGGTTGACGGCCGCGATGATGCCCGGCACGCGCACGATGTGGTACACGCCGAGCGCCGCGATCACGACGAACCACAGCACCATGATCGGGCCGAACAGCTTGCCGACCAGTGCGGTGCCGTGACGCTGGATCCAGAACAGCGCGATCAGGATCACGATCGTGATCGGCAACACGAGGTGGGACAGGTGCGGCGTCGCGATTTCGAGACCTTCGACCGCCGACATCACCGAGATCGCCGGCGTGATCACCGCGTCGCCGTAGAACATGCACGCGCCGAAGATCCCGAGCGCCATCAGCGCGCCCGCGACGCGGGTCTTCGAGTCGAGCGGCCGCAGCGACAGCGCCATCAGCGCCAGCACGCCGCCTTCGCCGTTGTTGTCGGCCCGCATCACGAACAGCAGGTACTTGACGCCGACCACCAGGATGATTGCCCAGAACAGCAGCGAGATCACGCCGAGAATCGATCCTTCGGTGAGCGGAATGCCGTGTGCGGGGCTGAACGCCTCCTTCAGCGAATACAGCGGGCTGGTGCCGATGTCGCCGAACACGACGCCGATGGCTGCTATCGCTAGCGCCCGCATCGAGTGTTGTTGCGTCGAATGCGGCGCGTGTGCGGCGTCGGTCGCGTGGATCGTGTCGTTCATATGAAGCGTAATAATCGGGTCCGGGTCGGACAAAACGAGCGCTATTCTACTCGCGCCCCCGTGAAACGCCGCCCTGCTCTGTTGCCTTGGAACCACGTGATCCACGCTGCGCATGCAATCCGGCGCGAGCTGTGGCAGGGCTGCCATCATAGCCGGGGCAGCGCCGTCTGCCTACTATCGGATTCGTGAAACGCCCCGCCCGACGCCCCGCCGCGCAATGAAAAACGGCGCCGCAAGCGGCGCCGTACCAGGCTTTCCTTCGATCGGCCGGGCGCTTACGCGCCCGAACCGTCGCGCTGCGCGCGACCGCGCTTGATCCACGCCTCGAGGTTGTGCGGACGCACCGTGTCCCACTCCTCGAACGGCTGATGAATCCACGGATTCGTCGGCAGAAACTGCGTGTGATAGTCGGGCTTGACCTTCGAGCAACCCTTGTACCAGAGGACGGCCGAGCGAACCGCCGTCACGGACGGGTAACGCTCCTTCAGGTGCTCCTGCACGCGCGCGAGCGTGACGCCCGAATCGACGAGATCGTCGACCAGCAGCACGTTGCCCGCGAGGTTGCCGCGCGTCATCGTGATGTACTGCGCGATGTCGAGCTCACCCTGCTCGGTGCCGGCCGCTTCGCGGTACGAACTCGTCGCGAGGATCGCGAGCGGCACGTCGTAGATGCGCGACAGCTGGTCGCCGACGCGCAGGCCGCCGCGCGCGAGGCACAGGATCTGGTCGAACTTCCAGCCCGACGCGTGCACCTGGAGCGCGAGCAACTCGATCAGACGGTGATACTCGTCCCAGCCTACCCACAGGTTCTTGTCGTCGTTGCGCGGATCGGTCATCAAGTCTGCCGCCGTCATCGTGATTTGCTGCGTCATCTTGGAATTACACCTTGAACGGATGGCGGAGCAGGATCGTTTCGTCGCGGTCCGGGCCCGTCGACACCATGTCGACCGGCACGCCGGCCACGTCCTGGACACGGGACAGGTATGCCTGCGCGTTCACCGGCAGCGCATCCCACGTCTTGATGCCGACCGTGCTTTCCTTCCAGCCGGGGAACGTTTCGTATACGGGTTCGCAACGCGCCACGTCGGCGGCGCCGCGCGGCAGGATGTCCACGTCCTTGCCGTCGATCTTGTAGCCGACGCACAGCTTGACTTCGTCGAGGCCGTCGAGCACGTCGAGCTTCGTCATGCACAGGCCCGACACGCCGTTGATCTGGATCGAGCGGCGCAGCGCGGCTGCGTCGAGCCAGCCCGTGCGGCGCGGACGGCCGGTGACCGAACCGAATTCCTTGCCGACGTTCGCGAGCGTGACGCCGACCTGGTCCTGGCGCTGCGGATTGTCCGCATCGTACAGTTCGCTCGGGAACGGGCCCGAACCGACGCGCGTGCAATACGCCTTCGTGATGCCGAGGATGTAGTTGAGCTTCTGCGGACCGACGCCCGCGCCGGCCGACGCCGCACCCGCGACGCAGTTGCTCGACGTGACGAACGGATAGGTGCCGTGGTCGATGTCGAGCAGCGTGCCCTGCGCGCCTTCGAACAGCAGGTTCTGGCCCGCGTTGTTCGCGTCGTACAGGCGGCGCGACACGTCGGCCACCATCGGCTTCAGGCGGTCGGCATAGCCGAGCATCGTGTCGAGCGTGGCCTGGAAATCGACGGCCGCGCCGCCCAGATACTGGGTCAGCACGAAATTGTGGAAATCGAGGTTTTCGCGCAGGCGGTCGGCGAAGGTCTTCGCGTCGAACAGGTCCTGCACGCGCAGCGCGCGACGGCCGACCTTGTCTTCGTACGCCGGGCCGATGCCGCGGCCGGTCGTGCCGATCTTGCCCGCGCCCTTGCGCGCTTCGCGCGCCTGGTCGATCGCGATGTGGTACGGCAGGATCAGCGTCGTGGCTTCGGAGATGAACAGACGGTCGCGCACGTTCACGCCGGCTTCTTCGAGCTCGCCGATTTCCTTGAACAGTGCTTCGGGGGACAGGACGACGCCGTTGCCGATGTAGCAGGCGACGCCTTCACGCATGATGCCCGACGGAATGAGGCGCAAGATCGTTTTCTTGCCGCCGATGATGAGGGTGTGGCCGGCGTTGTGACCGCCCTGGAAACGCACGACGCCCTGAGCGTGGTCCGTCAGCCAGTCGACGATCTTGCCCTTGCCTTCATCACCCCATTGCGTTCCCACGACGACGACATTGCGCCCGGGAGTCACGTTCACTGCGCTGGCAGACATGTTGATTCGTTAGCTGGTTAAAAACGTATTCTACCTATGTTCGCGGGCGATTCCGAATTTTTCCGTTTCGCTTCAACGATATGCACGTCGAAGCACGGCCCGCGAACGCCTGTTTATCGGGGTTCGACCACCCATGCGCCGTCACGCTCGACGAGCGAACGATCGCATGCGAATTCGTCGAGCACGTGGTCGTGGCCGGGGAGTGCCTGGATCACGACCTCGCCCGCATCGCGCAGCGCGGCGACGGCCGCGCCCAGTGCGTCGTCCTGCGCCCACGGCGCGAGAATCGCGGTGCCGCGCGCCTCGACCGGCGAGATCCGCGCGAGCTCGCGCAGGTCGAGCGAGAAGCCCGTTGCCGGGCGCGCACGGCCGTACGCCTGGCCGACGTGGTCGTACCGGCCGCCGCGCGCGATCGCGTTCGGCACGCCGTCGATGTACGCGCTGAACATCGCGCCGCTGTGGTATGCATAACCCCGCAGGTCGGCGAGGTCGATCGCCACTTCCGCGCCCTTCGCCTGCGACGCGAGCTGTGCCAGATCGTCGAGCGCCCGCGTGATTTCCGGCAGCACCGGCAAGCGTGTGCGCGCCTCGGCGAGCACGCCCGCATCGCCGTAAAGGCTCGGCAGCGCGCGCAGCGCGGCGCGCGTATCGGCGCCGAGATCGTCGGTGAGTTCGTTCAGGAGCGGCACGTCCTTGCCCGACAGCGCGTCGTACAGCGACTCGCCGCGCTCGGCGGCCTGCGCGTCGCGCGCCAGCAGCGCCGCGAGCACGCCCGCATGGCCGAGGTCGAGACGGATGCGCGACAGGCCCGCGAGATGCAGCGCGTCGAGCATCAGCTGCTGGATCTCGAGGTCGGCTTCCAGCCCGGCATGCCCGTAGATTTCGGCACCGATCTGGATCTGCTCGCGCGTCGCGTGCAGGCCGCGCGGGCGCGTATGCATCACGTGGCCGGCGTAGCACAGGCGCGTCACGCCCTGGCGGTTCAACAGATGCGCGTCGATCCGCGCGACCTGCGGCGTGATGTCGGCGCGCAGGCCGAGCGTGCGGCCCGACAGCTGGTCGACCAGCTTGAAGGTGCGCAGGCGCAGGTCGCTGCCGCCGCTCGTCAGCAGCGACTCGAGATACTCGAGCAACGGCGGCATCACCATTTCGTAGCCGTACGAACGGAAGCGGTCGAGCAGCCTGCGGCGCAGCTCCTCGATCTTGCGCGCTTCCGACGGCAGTACGTCGGCGATATTCTCGGGAAGTAACCAGGTCGACATCGGTACGGTCCTACGACGGGAAACGGCGCGCGCCACGCGCGCCGCGAGTTGAATCGGAACTTCGGAATCGGGCGGGACGGACGGCGGATGCGCCGTCCGGATCACGTGGCGAGCAGCAGCAGCACGAGCCCGAGCGCCATCACGATCAGGCCGCCGATCCGGATATGATGCGGCGGCCGCTCAGCTATTCTACGAAACGTGTCGCGCCAGGCGACGGGAAACACGAAGGGGAACGCCCCCTCGATGATCAGCATCAGCGCTACTGCGAGCAACAACGAGCCAGCCAGGTCCATGCGAGCGACGGCGCCGCTCGACGCGGCGCCTCAAAGTCAATGTTTGCGGGGAGCAGGCGCCGCCGGTGCGGCGCCGCCCGTCGGGCTGCGCATGAAGCGGAAGAACTCGCTGTCGGGATCGACGACGATGATGTCGTTGCGCTTGAACGTATTCCGGTAGGCCTGCAGGCTCGCGTAGAACTGATAGAACTGCGGATCGCGGCCGAACGCATCGGCGGCAATCGTCGCGGCCTTCGCGTCGCCCTCGCCCTTGATCGTCTGCGCGGACTTGTATGCGTTCGCGAGCACGGCCTGCTGCTCACGTTCGGCATCGGCCTTGATCCGCTCGACGTCGGCCGCGCCTTCCGCACGCACCTGCGCCGCCTGATCGCGCAGCGTGCCGATCATCCGTTGATAAACGGCATCCGTCTGTGCAGCCGGCAGGTCGACGCGCGTCAGCTGGACGTCGACGACGTCGACGCCGAAGCCCGACGCCTTCGCCTTGACCGCATCGCGGGCCGCATCGGCGATCGCGCGCTGGCCGCCGAGGGCGTCGTCGAGCGCGCGCTGGCCGAACGCGTCGCCGAGCGCACCCTTCAGCGCGCCGGCCAGGCGGTCGGCAGCCGCGGCCGGATCGCCGCCGGTCGCCGTGAAATACTTCAGCGGATCGCTGATCCGGTACTTCACCGCATACGCGACGAGCAGGTCGTGCTTGTCCTGGGTGGCGAGCTGCAGCGGATCGGACGACTCGAGCGATTGCAGGCGCGTGTCGATCAGCGTGGCCGTCTGCAACGGCGGCGGCAGCTTGAAGTGGAGGCCCGGGCCCGCGAGTTCGGGCTGCGCGCCGTCACGACCCGACAGCACGGCCGCATGACGCGGATCGACGGTCAGGACCGTCGAGGACGCCGCGAAGGCAACGATCACGATCGCGACGACGAGCGCAATGATTCGGTTCATGTTCTGCGCTCCCCGTTACTTCGTATCGTCTTCGCGCGACCGGCTGCGAAACACTTCGCGCGATCGCAGCACGTCGACGCCCGACGCCGCGGCCGCCGGTGCGGCGCTCGCGGGTACGGCGGCGGCGGCCGGCGCAACGGCTGCCGGTGCCGACGCCGCATCGGGCGCGGATGCGCCGGTCGACGCCGCGGCGTTCTGCCGCCCCTGCTCGACGAGCTTGTCGAGCGGCAGGTAGACGACGCTGTTGCCGCCCTTGTTGCCGACGAACACCTTCGTCGCGTTCGAATAGATTTCCTGCATCGTCTCGAGGTACATCCGCTCGCGGATCACCGCGGGCGCCTTCGAGTACTGCGCGTAGACCTGCTTGAAGCGGTCGGCATCGCCCTCGGCTTGCGTGACCACGCGATCGGCATACGCCTTCGCTTCGTCGACGAGCTTCGCGGCGTCGCCCTGCGCCTTCGGCAGCAGGTCGCTTGCATACGCCTGCGCGGCGCGCTTCGCGGCCTCGCGCTCGTCGCGTGCCTTCGCGACTTCGGCGTAGGCGGCCTGCGTCTGCTCGGGCGCCGCGACGCTCTGCATCGTGACGGCCGTCACCTCGAGCCCCGACTGGTAGCGGTCGAGATCGCGCTGGATCGCGGTGGACAGTTGCTCGCGCAGCGCGTCGCGGTCCTGGTTCAGCATGTCGGCCGCGCTGCGCGTGCCGACGATCGCGCGCACCGCGGCCTGCGCGGCCTGCGAGACGCTGCGCTCGGGGTCGACGCTGCGGAACAGGTAATCGGTGGCGGAACGGATCCGGTACTGAACGATGAAACGCACGTCGACGATGTCGGCATCGCGCGTCAGCATCGCCGCTTCCTTCACGTTCGCCAGACGCACGACGTTGTTGCGGCCGATCTCGATCGAGCGGACCTGCGACGTATCGACGATCTCGTGGGACGCGAACGGATACGGCGGGCGCCAGTGCACGCCCTGGCCGACCGTGCCCGACAGCTTGCCGAGCTGCAGCACGACGCCCGTCTGGCCGTCCTGCACGACGAACAGCCCGCTGCCCGCGTAAACCGCGACCAGCACGCCGATCACGATGCCGACGCCGACTCGCGCGGCCCGGCCGTTGTCGGGACGCAGGCCGTTGCCGCCCTTGCCGCCGAACAGGCCGCTCAGGCGCCGGTTGAAGTTGCGCCACATCTCGTCGAGATCGGGCGGACCATCGCCGTCGCCGCCTTGCGGACGCTTCGATTCATTCGAACGCGGACGGGATCCGTCCTTGCCATTGCCTTCGCCGCGTCCCCAGCGGGGATCGTTGATCGACAGCAAGGCACGCATCCGCCGCCAGGTAATCCGCTCGTTGTATTCGTTCACCAGAGTTTGTTCACCAGATAAGACGCCGGCGAACCGGCCGAGGCCGGTTAGCGCCCGTGTTCGGAAATCGTGTGGTCTTCGTGTGGTTCAGCGGGTGCGCCGTCGAGCGCGCCGCTGGGTAACGTCGCGCTGGAAAGGTGTTCCGCGGAGGCGATTTCGGCGATGGCGGCACGCAACGTATCAAGACCCTGACCGGTGCGCGCGCTCAAAAAGACGCGCGAAATATTACCATATTCGTCCCGCTCGACCGCGTCGCCGCGGGCCGCCAGCTCAGGCACCGCGTCGATCTTGTTGAACACCAGCACCTGCCGGATCGTGTCCGCGCCAATCTCGTGCAGCACGCCGTTGACCTGCTCGATCTGTTCGAGCCTGACCGCGCTCGATGCATCGACCACGTGCAGCAGCAGATCCGCGTGGATCGTTTCCTCGAGGGTCGCGCGGAATGCCGCGACGAGCTGGTGAGGCAGCTCGCGGATGAACCCGACCGTATCGGACACGACGATCTGGCCGACCTCGTCGCCGAGGTACACCCGCCGCGACGTCGTGTCGAGCGTGGCGAACAGCTGGTCGGCCGCGTACGCCTGCGCTTTCGTCAGCGCATTGAACAGCGTCGACTTGCCCGCGTTCGTATAGCCGACGAGCGATACCGACATCGTGCCGCTGCGCGCGCGCTGCCGACGCTGAGTGCTGTGCTGACGGCGCAGCCGGTCGAGCCGCGACTTCAGCATCTTGATGCGCTCGCCGATCAGCCGGCGGTCGGTTTCGAGCTGCGTTTCGCCGGGGCCGCGCAGGCCGATACCGCCCTTCTGGCGTTCAAGGTGGGTCCACGCGCGAATGAGCCGCGTCGACAGGTATTGAAGCTGCGCGAGTTCGACCTGCAGCTTGCCTTCATGGCTGCGGGCACGCTGCGCGAAGATGTCGAGGATGAGGCTGGTGCGGTCGACCACACGTCTGTTAAGTGCCTGCTCCAGATTGCGTTGCTGGGCCGGCGCCAGGGCGTGATTGAAGATGACGATTTCGACGTTGTGCGCGTCGCAGGCAAGCCGCAGTTCTTCGGCTTTGCCGCTGCCGATGAACATCTTGGCATCGGGACTGGAGCGACGACCCGTGAGGGTGACGGCGGGACGGGCCCCCGCGCTGGAGGCGAGAAGACTGAGTTCTTCGAGACTGGCTTCGAAATCGGTCTTGCCGAAATCGATGCCGACGAGCGCTGCGTTGATCAAATTATCGGGTGTCAAGATAAGGCGGCTGGCATCGGTCGCTCGCGGCGACCGGATGCCGGCCGCTGCGATAGGTTAGGACGAGGCTTCCGCGTCCGGGTGGAAATTCACCGGGCGCGCCGGCACGACCGTCGAGATGGCGTGCTTGTAGACCATCTGGGTCACCGTATTACGGAGCAACACGACGTACTGGTCGAACGATTCAATGTTCCCTTGCAGCTTGATGCCGTTGACGAGGTAAATCGAAACGGGAACGTGCTCTTTGCGCAGTGCGTTCAAAAACGGGTCTTGTAACAATTGCCCTTTGTTGCTCATGGCGTACTCCATCTTTTTTTGCAGGTTGATCTGGATTGGCGGGAAAGAAAAAGAGATCCGGCGCCAATCGCTACACTATAGCTGATTTTGCCTGCCCCGCCCGCCGCGCAGGCCTTACGGCCTACCCTTGCGGGACGCATGACAGGCGTGCGTCAGCCCTTGTCCGCGTACGGGTTGTTCGACGAACGGAACTCTATGCGCAATGGAGTCCCGGTCAGCGAGAAAGTTTCGCGGAACCGGTTTTCGAGGTAGCGCTTGTAGGTTTCCGTGACCGCGTCGAGCGCGTTGCCGTGGATGACGATCAGCGGCGGATTCTGGCCGCCCTGGTGCGCGTAGCGCAGCTTCGGACGCACCGGGCCGCGACGGCGCGGCTGCTGGAATTCGACGGCCTCGATCAGCGCGCGCGTGAGCTTCGGCGTCGGCAGCTTCGCCATCGCCGCCGCGTACGCGTCGTCGACCGAGCGCATCAGCGCGCCGATGCCCGTCTTCTTCGCGGCCGAAATGAAGTGCGATTTCGCGAAATCGAGGAATTTCAGCTTGCGGGTCAAATCCGCTTTCGCGCGGTCGCGCGCGTGCTCGTCGAGGCCGTCCCACTTGTTGACGCCGATCACGAGCGCACGGCCCTGCTCGACGACGAAGCCGGCGATGTGCGCGTCCTGGTCGGAAATGTCCTGCTGCGCATCCAGCAGAAGAATGACGACGTTCGCGTCGGAGATCGACTGCAGCGTCTTCACGACCGAGAACTTCTCGATCGCCTCGAACACCTTGCCGCGGCGGCGCAGGCCGGCCGTGTCGATCAGCGTGTATTTCTTGCCGTTGCGCTCGAAGTCGACGTAGATCGAATCGCGCGTCGTGCCCGGCATGTCGAACGCGATCACGCGATCCTCGCCGATCAGCGCGTTCACGAGCGTCGACTTGCCGACGTTCGGACGGCCGACGATCGCGATCTTGATGCCGCGCGACGGGTCGTTCTCGTCCTCTTCCTCCGGACGGTCGGCGTAAGCCACCGCCAGCGCCTCGTTGATCATGTCGGTCACGCCGTCGCCGTGCGCGGCCGAGATCGCGCGCGGGTCGCCGAGCCCGAGCTCGTAGAAGTCGGCCGCGACCGCCGTGTACCGCATCCCCTCGGCCTTGTTGACGACGAGGAAGATCGGCCGGCCGGTCTTGCGCAGGTAGTCGGCGATCGACTTGTCCTGCGGCGCCAGCCCGTTGCGGCCGTCGACGATGAACACGACGATGTCGGCTTCCTCGACGGCCTGCCGCGTCTGGCGCGCCATCTCGTGCAGGATGCCGTCCTTCGCGACGGGTTCGAAGCCGCCCGTATCGACGACCAGGTACGGCCGTTCGCCGACGCGCCCTTCGCCGTAATGGCGATCGCGCGTCAGGCCAGGCAGGTCGGCGACCAGCGCATCGCGCGAGCGCGTGAGCCGGTTGAACAGCGTGGATTTCCCCACATTGGGGCGCCCAACGAGGGCAATGACCGGTTTCATCTGTGTTTTCTACGGTGATGCGCAGCAGCGGGAGGCCCGCTGCTGCGGGCGGCTGCGCTGAATGAAAATATCACGAATTCGCGCCGCGCCGGATGCGCGCGCCGGGCGCGCGTTGCGCGCCGTCGTCTTTCGTCTCGAACTGCCTTTCAAATACCGAGCGGCCGGGAGCACCGGCCGCCTTCATGCTGCACGGCCGGGGCGCGCGGGACAAGCCCGCCGCGCCGCGGCCACACGTGTTTCCTGCTTATCAGCGCGGACGGAATCCGTACAGGCCGCCGTCCTTCGTCTGCACGACGAGCGTATTGCCCGCGAGGACCGGCGCCGCCGTAATCGCGCTGCCGTCGGTCTTCATCCGCGCGATGAAGCTGCCGTCTTCGCGCGACAGGAAGTGCACGAAGCCCTTGTAGTCGCCCATCACGACCGCGTGCCCGAGCAGGTACGGCACGCCGACGTCACGGCTCTTCAGCTTGTCGTTGCGCCACAGCTGGTTGCCGGACGCCGCGTCGTACGCCGTCACGACCGACCAGTCGTCGCCGCCGGCGACCACCGAATCGTCCTGCGCCAGACCGCTGCGGCTCGAGAACGGCTTTTCCCACAGCGGGCGGCCCGAGTTCGCGTCGAAGCAGCCGAGCTGCCCCTGGAACGTCACCGCGCAGGCTTCCGCGCCGACGAGCGTCGGCGGGCCGCTGACGTCGTTGATGCGCTCGACCTCGGTCACGCCCTTCGGGAACGACACCGGGGTCTGCCAGAACGGCTCGCCCGTCTGCAGGTTGATCGCGACGAGACCGCCGCCCGGGAAGCCCGCCAGCACCGCCGCGTCGCCCGCGAACGTCATGCCGGCCGACACGCGCAGGTTCAGCGGCACCGCGCGGTTGCGGTAGTTCCACTTCTGCTCGCCCGTCTGCGCGTTGAACGCGATCACCTGGCCGTCGATCGTGCGGACGATCACGAGGCCGTTGCCGACGAGCGGCGGCGAGAAGATCTCGCCCTGCACGCTGGTCTTCCACAGTTGCTTGCCGTCCGGACCCAGCACGAACACGCCGCCCTTCAGCGCGCCGACCGCGGTCAGGTTGCCGTCGCTGCCGACCCCGGCCGACAGGTCCGAGCCGACCTTCGCGCGCCAGACGGTCTGGCCCGTCTTCGCATCGATCTTCTCGACCGAACCGTTTTCGCCCGCCGCATAAACGGCGTCGCCCACGGCCACCGGCGAGAACAGGTAGCGCCCGCCCTTGCCGACGCTTGCCTTCCAGACCTGTTGCACGTCCATGACGGGCTTGAACTCGGTCAGCGGCGTCGGCACGCGGCGCGCGTCCTTCGACGACGAGCAGGCCGCCAATGCGAGGACAGCCGCCGCGCAGGCGACGGGCACAGCGTAACGTTTCAGCAAATTCATCGGTTAGCGAAGCAGAAGTTAAGAGGTTGAGGGGACCGCGATTCAGCCGCCGAGCGCGTCCAGCTTGAACTGCACGAGCTGGCGCGCAGACTGGTCGTCCTTCGACAGGCCGTCGAGCGCGAGCTTGTAAGCGGCGCGCGCCTCGTCGGTCTTGCCTTGCGCGGCCAGCAGATCGCCGCGGCGATCGGCCACGAGGCCCTTGAACGCTTCGACCGGCGTGCCCGACAGCAGCGTGAGGCCCGCGTCGTACGCCTTTTCGTCGAGCAGCAGCGACGCGAGGCGCAGCTTCGCGATCTGCTTGTACTCGTCGTCCTTGGCGTGATCGACCGCCCATTGCAGCTGCGCCTTCGCGCCCGCCGCGTCGCCGGCCGCATACAGCGTCTTCGCGGCCGTGAGCGCCGTCATCTGTGCATACGGCGTGCTGCCGAACTTGTCTTCCATGTCGGCGGCCGCGCGGGCCATCGTCGCCTTGTCGTTCGCGGCGGCGGCCTTCTGGACCTGCTCGTACAGCCCGGACGCCTCGGCAGCCTGACGGCGCTGCCAGTAGTTCCAGCCGTTGAAACCGGCCGCGACGACGAGCGCCGCGAGCACGATCCACGTGGTGAGGTTGCCCCAGCGGGCCCACCACGCCTTGAGACTTTCAATCGATTCTTGTTCGTCGTGATAACTCATCGGCGAGCGATTCCTTCCTGTTCAGGCCTTTCTTGTCGAGCGAACGCCAGCGCGATCAGTCGTCGCCGTCTTCGGCGGATGCAACCATCGCATTGATTAGGAATTCGGTCAAGCTTTCGACCGGTACGGTCTGCTGAACGTTCTTTTCCCCGTCCGCGCCCGCACCGCGCAGCGCTTTCACGCCCACCGTGCCGTTCGCGACTTCTTCTTCGCCGAAGATCACCGCGAACGCGGCGCCGCTCGCGTCGGCCCGCTTCATCTGCGACTTGAAGCTTGCCGTCGCGCCGTCGGCGCTGCAGTGGAAGATCACGTCGAGGCCCGTATCGCGCAGGCGCTCGGCCGCGATGAACGCCTGTTCGCGCGCGGTCTCGCCCTGGTGCACGACGTACACGTCGACGCCTTCCTGCTCGGGCGCGAGATCCTCTTCCTTCAGCAGCTCGAGAATCCGCTCGATGCCCATCGCCCAGCCGCACGCGGCGGTCGGCTTGCCGCCGAGCTGCTCGATCAGCGGATCGTAGCGGCCGCCGGCCGCGACCGTGCCCTGCGCGCCGAGCTTGTCGGTCACCCACTCGAACACGGTCAGGTTGTAGTAATCGAGGCCGCGCACGAGACGCGGGTTGATCTTGAACGGAATGTTGTTCGCGAGCAGCAGGCGCTGCAGTCCTTCGAAGTGCGCGCGCGATGCCTCGCCAAGGAAGTCGATCAGCTTCGGCGCGTTCTGCGCGATCTCCTGCAGCGCGGGATTCTTCGTGTCGAGCACGCGCAGCGGGTTCGTATACAGACGGCGCTTCGCGTCCTCGTCGAGCACGTCGGCGAACCGTTCGAGGTACTTGATCAGTTCGACGCGGTGCGCGGCGCGCTCTTCGGCCAGGCCGAGCGAGTTGATCTCGAGCTTGATGCCGGTCAGGCCGAGGTCGTCCCACAGGCGCTGGCACATCATGATGATCTCGGCATCCGCATCGGGACCCGCGAAGCCGAGCGCCTCGACGCCGACCTGATGGAACTGGCGGTAGCGGCCGCGCTGCGGACGCTCGTGACGGAACATCGGGCCGATGTACCACAGGCGCTTCGGGCCGTCGTACAGCATGTTGTGCTCGATCGACGCGCGCACGACGGCCGCGGTGTTTTCCGGGCGCAGCGTCAGGTTCTCGCCGTTCAGCGCGTCGGTGAAGCTGTACATCTCCTTCTCGACGATGTCGGTGACTTCGCCGATGCCGCGCGTGAAGAGCTGCGTGTGTTCGACGATCGGCGTGCGGATGTTCTGGTAGCCGTATGCGCGCAGCAGCGATTTCACGGTTGCTTCGAAGAATTCCCACAGGCCGGCATCCTGCGGAAGGATGTCGTTCATGCCCTTGACGCCGGTGAGCTTCTCGATCTTGCGTTTCTGTTCAGTCATCGTTCGTGTGTGTGGACGAATTAGTTCAGGGCCTCGGTGCGGCCGTAATTGCGTGCGACGTAGTCGCTGACGATCTGCTGGAATTCCTCGGCGATCCGCTCGCCGCGCAGCGTCTTGACCTTCTCGCCGTCGATGAAGACGGGCGCGGCCGGGTTCTCGCCCGAACCCGGCAGGCTGATGCCGATGTTCGCGTGCTTCGATTCGCCCGGACCGTTGACGATGCAGCCCATCACCGCGACGTTCATCTTCTCGACGCCCGGATACGCCTTGCGCCAGACCGGCATCTGCTCGCGCAGGTAGGTCTGGATCTGCATCGCGAGTTCCTGGAACAGCGTGCTCGTCGTGCGGCCGCAGCCCGGGCACGCGATCACCATCGGCGCGAACGAGCGCAGACCCATCGTCTGCAGGATTTCCTGGCCGACGATCACTTCACCCGTGCGCGACGCGCCCGGCTCCGGCGTCAGCGAGATGCGGATCGTGTCGCCGATCCCTTCCTGGAGCAGCACGCCGAGCGCGGCCGTCGACGCGACGATGCCCTTCGAGCCCATGCCGGCCTCGGTCAGCCCGAGGTGCAGCGCAAAGCCGCAGCGGCGGCCGAGCTCGCGGTACACGGCGATCAGGTCCTGCACGCCGCTGACCTTGCACGACAGCACGATGCGGTCGCGGCCGAGGCCGAGTTCGACCGCCCGTTCGGCCGAGCCGATCGCCGACTGGATCAGTGCCTCGTACATCACGCTCTGCGCGTCCCACGGCTGCGAACGCGCGCCGTTCTCGTCCATCATGCGCGCGAGCAGATCCTGGTCGAGGCTGCCCCAGTTCACGCCGATCCGCACCGGCTTGTCGTACTTGGCCGCGGCCTCGATCATCTGTGCGAACTGCGTATCGCGCTTCGCGCCCTGGCCGACGTTGCCGGGGTTGATCCGGTACTTCGACAGCGCCTCCGCGCAGCCCGGGTAGTCGCGCAGCAGCAGGTGGCCGTTGTAGTGGAAATCGCCGACGAGCGGCACGGTCACGCCCATCCGGTCGAGCTGCTCGCGGATCGCCGGCACGGCGGCCGCGGCCTCGGGCGTGTTGACCGTGATGCGCACCAGTTCGGAGCCCGCGTTCGCGAGTTCCTTGATCTGGATCGCCGTGCCGATCGCGTCGGCCGTGTCGGTATTCGTCATCGACTGCACGCGCACCGGCGCGTCGCCGCCGATCGTCACGAGCTGCCCGCCCCAGCGGACATCCACCGCATGCGATACGCGGCGCGGCTGATGCCCGCCGAACACCGGCTCGGTTGAACAAATCTGACTGCTGCGTGGGGATTGAGCTTCGGATTGCATCGATAGATCCATTTACGCGGAATGCGCCGCGACACGGCGCATGAATTGAAAAAGCGCCGTGCCCTCACGGCCTGCCGAGATCGACGACAGGCCTTCGCCACGGCGCTTGACGTCAGGGCAACGTGAACCGTGCCACATTACCCCGCGCTGCCGAATATTTTGCCGGATCGACAGGTTTTCCGTCGAACGCGACTGCGTCGAGGCCCGCCTTGTTGCCGATCGTGACCTTGAACGGCCCGTCGCCGGCGACCTGCTTCGTCTCGCCGGCCCGCACCAGCGCCGAGAACAGCTCCTTGCCGTTCTTGTCGCGCACGCTGAACCAGCAATCCTGCTTGACCTTCAGTTCGATCATCGACTGGCCTGCCGCGACCGCGACGCTCGCCGGCTGGACCGGCACGGCGGCGCTCGCCGCCGCCGCCACGGCCGGCTGCGATGCCGCGGCCGTCGCCACGGGCGCCGGGACAGCGGATGCCACTGCCTGCGCCGGCGCCGCGGATGCCGCCGCCGGGGCCGGAACGTCGTTGGCGGAGACGGTCGACGCGCCGCTCGCGGCCGCCTCTTCGGCAGCCGCCGGCGACGCAGCCGAGGCGCTCGCCGCCGACGCATGCTCCGCGTCATTGCCCTTCAGGCGCGCGAGCAGGCCCGACGAATCGCCGCCAGTGTGCCACATCAGTACGGCGACCACCGCGACGACGACGATCGCCGTTCCCCACAGCCACGGATGATGACGCGACGAGCCGCCCAGCGGAATCGACACGCGGCCGCGCGGCAGATCCGTCCCCGACGACGCGGGCATCGACAGGTCGACTTCCGGCACCCCGCGCTCACGGCGCAACGCCTGCGCGAACGGCTCCGGATCGACGCCGAGCATCTTCGCGTAGCTGCGCACGACACCGAGCGCGAACGTCACACCGGGCAGATGGCTGATGTCGCCGGCCTCGAGCGCCCGGAGCTTCTGCGGTGCGACCTTGAGTCGCGCCGATACGTCGTCGACCGACCAGCCCTTCGTCTCCCGAAGCTGCGCCAGCCGGCTGCCGACCGCCGCCAGCGATTCCAGTCCCGCCGGTGCCGGTTTCGCGGCATTCGTCTCTGCGCCGTTAGTCGGCTGCGGCTCACTCATCCTTGTCCTCGCGTCGATTCTTCTTCACTGGCGGGCGCCGCCGGCCCTGCCGGCCGACACCCGCAACTGTCCATACCATGCGCGGCGCCGAGGCGCCGCGACCGATCGCTATTCGCGTGTTGCACCGCCAAAGGGTTCGGGCGTCCCCGGCCAGGTGCCCCCGTCAAACTGCCCGAACTTCGATGATTTTTCCTGCTGCACCCGTTCGCTCCGCCAGGCGCGTGCGGTCCTTCACCGCGCCGGCCAGCTGGCCGCACGCGGCATCGATGTCGTCGCCGCGCGTCTTGCGAACGGTCGTGACGACACCCGCGTCGATGAGGACCTGCGCGAAGCGCTTGATCTGCTCCGGCTTCGAGCGGATGAGGCCCGATTCCGGAAACGGATTGAACGGGATCAGATTGAACTTGCACGGCACGTCGCGCGTGACGGCCAGCAGTTCGCGCGCATGCGCTTCGGTGTCGTTGACGCCGTCCAGCATGCAGTATTCGAATGTAATGAAGTCACGCGGCGCGACTTTCAGATAGCGCTGGCATGCAGCCATCAGCTCGCGAAGCGGATACTTCTTGTTGAGCGGCACCAGCTCGTCGCGCAGCGCATCGTTCGGCGCGTGCAGCGAAACGGCCAGCGCGACCGGCAACTCGGCGCCGAGGCGATCCATCATCGGCACCACGCCGGACGTGGACAGCGTCACGCGGCGGCGCGACAGGCCGTACGCGTTGTCGTCGAGCATCAGCCGCATCGCGGGCACGACCGCGCTGTAATTCAGGAGCGGCTCGCCCATGCCCATCATCACCACGTTGGTGACGACCCGTTCGGCCTTGCCGTTCGGGCCAGGCGCGCGGCCCAGCGACGCTCGCAATGCAAATTCGGCCATGCGGAGCTGGCCGATGATTTCGGCTGTCGACAGGTTGCGGGAAAGCCCTGCTTGCCCGTCGAACAGAAGCGGCAGTTGACCGCGCATCCGGCCTGCGACGACACGCACAGCGTGCCGCGCGTCTCTTCCGGGATGAACACGGTTTCGACCGCATTGCCGTTTCCGACGTCGATCAGCCACTTGCGCGTGCCGTCGGTGGAAACGTGATCGCTGGCGATCTCGGGCATCACGATCGACGCGCGACCCTTGAGCTTTTCTCTCAGGGACTTCGCGAGATCGGTCATGCCGTCGAAATCGCCGGCGTTGTACTGGTGGATCCAGCGCTGCAACTGCTTGGCGCGGAACGGCTTCTCGCCCAGGCTGCCGCAGTACGCGACAAGACCCTCGGCATCGAAGTCGAGAAGATTGACGGAAGTTTCGCTCGTCATGATGTGCTGCCTTGCCGCGTACGCTGAATCCTGCCTACTTGCTGTCAGCCAGGGCTTAACGCGAGTAAACGTTCATTTCCGGGAAGAAGAACGCGATTTCGACCGCTGCCGTTTCCGCAGCGTCCGAGCCGTGAACGGCGTTCGCGTCGATGCTGTCGGCGAAATCGGCGCGGATCGTGCCCTTTTCCGCCTTCTTCGGATCCGTCGCGCCCATCAGGTCGCGGTTCTTCAGGATCGCGCCTTCGCCTTCCAGAACCTGGATCATCACCGGGCCCGAGATCATGAAATCGACGAGGTCCTTGAAGAACGGACGCGCTGCGTGAACCGCGTAGAACTTCTCTGCGTCAGCACGCGACAGGTGTGCCATGCGCGATGCGACGATCTTCAGGCCGGCGCCTTCGAAACGGCTGTAGATCTGGCCGATCACGTTCTTTGCCACCGCATCCGGCTTGATGATCGACAGGGTGCGCTCGATTGCCATAAAAACTCCAAAAAATTAAGAAGTTACAGGTTCAAATGAATCCGCTATTGTAGCACGATCCCGTGTATCATTGCGATTGAACCCTTACACACGCGAAAGGTTCCGAATCCATATGTTTTCTGCCGCACGGCCATTGAAACCTCCCGGCACGGAACGTATCTTAGCCATAGCTGCTCCGGTTTGCTGCGCCGCACACCGCGTGCGCCGAACCGGCCCCGGACGCTCACGCGTTCAATGTTAGGAGAAACCATGAACGACTATCCGTACAATTTCGGCCGCGGCGGTTCCGTCAGCACCGCCGAGGTGCGCAACCGCGTGCTGCGGAACACGTACTGGCTGCTCGCGCTGTCGATGGTGCCGACCGTGCTGGGCGCCTGGGTCGGCGTCGCGACGGGCTTCTCGCTGTTCGCCGCCACGAGCCCGATGATGAGCCTGCTCGCGTTCTTCGCGATCGCGTTCGGCTTCATGTTCGCGATCGAGCGGACGAAAAACAGCGCGGCCGGCGTGTTCGTGCTGCTCGGCTTCACGTTCTTCATGGGCCTGATGCTGTCGCGGCTGCTGAGCTTCATCCTCGGCTTCTCGAACGGCCCGTCGCTGATCATGCTCGCGTTCGGCGGCACCGGCATCATCTTCGCCGCGATGGCGACGATCGCCACCGTCAGCAAGCGCGATTTCTCGGGCCTCGGCAAGTGGCTGTTCATGGGCGTGATCGTGATCCTGCTCGCGTCGGTCGCGAACATCTTCCTGCAACTGCCGGCGCTGATGCTCACCGTGTCGGTGCTCGCGATCGCGATCTTCTCCGCATACATGCTGTTCGACGTCCAGCGCGTCGTGAACGGCGGCGAGACGAACTACATCTCGGCCACGCTCGCGATCTACCTCGACCTGTACAACGTGTTCACGAACCTGCTCGCCCTGCTCGGCATCTTCGGCGGCAACCGCAACTGACGTTCGCGGGGCTCCATGAAAAAACCGGCCTTCGGGCCGGTTTTTTTACGTCCGCCGCCCGGCTCAGTCGCGCTCGAACAGCGCGATCGATTCGACGTGCGACGTATTCGGGAACATGTTGACGACACCGGCGCCCTTCAGCCGGTAACCGGCCTCGTGCACGAGCAGGCCCGCGTCGCGTGCAAGCGTCGACGGGTTGCACGACACGTAGACGATGCGCTTCGGCAGCGGGCCTGCGCCGCTCTGCGCGATCTCGGCCAGCGCCTTCGACACCGCGAGCGCGCCTTCGCGCGGCGGGTCGATCAGGAACTTGTCGAAGGCGCCAAGCGCGCGGAGGTCGTCGCCCGTCACCTCGAACAGGTTCCGGCACGCGAACGTCGTGTGGCCGTCGACACCGTTTTCGCGTGCATTCGCGAGCGCGCGCGTCGTCAGCGTGTCGCTGCCCTCGATGCCCATCACTTCGCGCGACAGCCGCGCGAGCGGCAGCGTGAAGTTGCCGATGCCGCAGAACAGGTCGAGCACGCGGTCTTCGCGCGACGGCGCCAGCAGGCGCAGCGCACGCCCCACCAGCACACGGTTGATCTGATGATTGACCTGCGTGAAGTCGGTCGGCTTGAACGGCATGCGGATGCCGAACTCCGGCAGCGTGTAGTCGAGCGGCACGTCGAGCGGATAGAACGGCGTCACCGTGTCCGGGCCCTTCGGCTGCAGCCAGAACTGCACCTTGTGCTCGTCCGCGAACGCGCGCAGCAGCGCTTCATCGTCCGCATTGATCGGCTCCAGCACACGCAGCACGAGCGCCGTGACTTGCGAACCGACCGCCAGCTCGATCTGCGGCATCCGATCGCGGATCGACAGCCCCTCGACGAGCCGGCGCAGCGGCACCAGCATCGCCGACACGTGCGGCGGCAGCACTTCGCAGCTCGTCATGTCGGCAACGTAGCTGCTCTTCTTCTCGTGGAACCCGACCAGCACGCCGCCCTTCTTCGCCACGTTGCGCACGGTCAGCCGCGCACGATAGCGATAGCCCCACGACGGGCCGTGGATCGGCGCGAACATCGTTTCCGCGCGCAGCTTCGCCAGGTGCCACAGGTTGTCCTCGAGCACGCGCTGCTTGACCGCCACCTGCGCACGCATGTCGAGATGCTGCATCGAGCAGCCGCCGCAGGTACCGAAGAACTTGCATTTCGGCTGCGTGCGCATCACGCTCGGGCGCAGAATATCGACAACCGTCGCCTGCTCGTAGCTCGGCTTGCGGCGGTAGCTCGAATAGGTCACGCGTTCGCCCGGCAACGCGCCCTCGACGAAGATGACCTTGCCCGGCTCGCCGTCCTCGGTGATCGTGCGGCCGACACCGCGCGCTTCCATGTCGAGCGATTCGATCTCGAGAACCGGGGCGGGCCCGGGCGCGACGGGCGCATTTTTCGATTTGCGCGCAGAAGTGGGGACGGCTTCGGACACCAGCTTTTCCTGACAAACGTTGAAGAAGGCGAGATTGTAGACGACGAAGGCCCGTACCGCCCGCTTTGGATGGCGCGACCGTCGATACTCGATCAGGGACGGCCCTGCATGGCGCCGAAACTCGCGCAGCCGGCTGACAGCCCACGGCCCACCGGCGCGCAAGACACTGGAACGCGCGAGGGCGCGGCCCTGACGCCCGACGCCCAACCGGCAGGAGATTCGACCATGCGACTGATCGACTGGAACATCCAATGGGGTCGGGACGCGGACGGCGTCGTCGACCTTTCCCGCACCGTCTCGACGATCCGGCGGCTCGGCGATTTCGACGTGCTGTGCCTGCAGGAGGTCACGCGCGGCTTCGGCGCACTGCCCGGGCAGCCGGGCCCCGACCAGTTCGCCGAACTGGCGGCGCGGCTGCCCGGCTACACGATCATCGAAGCGATCGGCGCCGACCTGCCGGCAATCGAACCGGGCGCATCGCGCCGCCAGTTCGGCAATGCGATCGCGACGCGGCTGCCGGTCGGGCGCGTGCTGCGCCAGTGGCTGCCGTGGCCGGCCGACGCCGGCGCGCCGTCGATGCCGCGCGTCGCGCTCGACGTCGAACTGCAGGCGCCCTTCGGCGCGCTGCGCGTGGTGACGACCCATCTGGAATATTATTCGGCGCGCCAGCGGCTCGCACAGGTCGATGCGTTGCGCGGCCGGCATCGCGAGGCCTGCGCGCACGCGAAACACCCGGCGCCGGCCGAGACTGCCGAGGGACCGTTCAGCGCGACCGGCCAGCCGTGCGATGCGATCGTCTGCGGCGACTTCAACAGCGCATTCGACAGCGACGCGTACCGGCGCTTCCTGGCCCCGATCGCGGACGCGCCGCGCTTCGTCGACGCTTGGGTCGCGCGACACCCGGGCCGCGCGCCGCCACCGACGGCCGGCGTCCACGATACGGCGCAATGGCCGGAAGGGCCGCTCGCGTGCGACTTCGTATTCGTGACCGAGACGCTGCTGCCGCGCGTCGTGTATTGCGAGATCGAAGGCGACGTGCGCGCGTCCGACCATCAGCCCGTGCTGCTCGAGCTGGCCTGACCGCGCCGATTGCGGCGCCGGCCGCCCGCGCTACGCGTCGAAGCCGGCCAGGTACTCGACCCAGTGCGGCGCCGGCTCGAGCGCGAGCGCATTCTTCACGATCAGGATCTCGTCCGCATACTCGCTCGGTGTCAGGCCGCCGCGCATCAACTGGAACCGGCAGTACAGCAGATAGGTGTTGACGACGTCGGTTTCGCAATAGTTGCGGATTTCGTCGATCCGGCCATCGCGGAACGCCGGCCACACCTGGCTGCCGTCCATCCCGAGCTTGCCCGGAAAGCCGCACAGCTTCGCCAGCGCGTCGAGCGGCGCGTTCGCGCGCGCCTGATACATCGCGAGCACGTCCATCAGGTCGGTATGCCGCGTGTGATAGCGCGAGATGTAGTTGTTCCACTTGAATTCGCGGTCGTCCTCGCCGAGATCCCAGTAGCGGGTCGCGGGGATACCGTGCACGAGCGCGCGATAATGGAGCACCGGCAGGTCGAAGCCACCGCCGTTCCACGACACGAGCTGCGGCGTGTATTTCTCGATCACGCGGTAGAACGACTGGATCAGCGTCGCTTCATTGTCCTGCGGCGTGCCGAGCGAGCGCACGCGAAAACCGTTGTTGTCGCGGAACACGCACGAGATCGCGGCGATCCGCTGCAGGTGATGCGGCAGGAAATCGCTGCCGGTCTTCTCGCGGCGCGCGGCGAATGCATGTTCGGCCACCGCGGCATCGTCGAGCGTTGCAGGGAGGTCTTCCAGACGGCGAATGCCGTCGACATCGGGAATCGTCTCGATGTCAAACACAAGAATCGGAGTCATCGGTTACAGAACGGCGTCCTTACGCACGCCGTTGGAGGCAAAGAACCGCTTGAGGCGCACCAGCGCTTCCTGCTGGATCTGCCGCACGCGCTCGCGCGTCAGCCCCATCTCGTCGGCGAGCTCCTCGAGCGTCGCCGGTTCGATGTGGTTCAGGCCGAAGCGGCGTTCGATCACGTGCCGATGCTTGTCCGACAGACGCGACAGCCATGCGCGCGTCAGCGTCTCGAGCTCGCGGTGCTGCACCTCGGCATCGGGCGACTGGCTCTGGTCGTCGGGCAACAGGTCGAGCAGGCTGCTCGCGGGATCGAGGTCGAGCGGCGCGTCGAGCGACGCCGTATGCTCGTTGAGCGCGAGGATGTCGGTGACTTCCTCGGCGGTCTTGCCGGTGAGATAGGCGATGTCGTCGATGCTGGCTTCGCGGCGCTCGGCCGCCTCGCCCGTCGACATCGAATTCTTTTCGAGGTGGCGCTTCGCGCGCAGCACCTGGTTCAGCTCGCGGATCACGTGCACGGGCAGGCGCACCGTGCGGGCCTGGTTCATGATCGCCCGTTCGATGCTCTGCCGGATCCACCACGTCGCATAGGTCGAGAAACGGAACCCGCGCGTCGGGTCGAACTTCTCGATCGCGTGCATGAGGCCGAGGTTGCCTTCCTCGATCAGGTCGAGCAGCGGGACGCCGCGGTTCAGATACCCCTTCGCGATACTGACGACGAGACGCAGGTTGCGCTCGATCATCACCTGCCGCGCCTCGAATTCGCCGGCCTTCGCCAGGCGGGAATAGCGCTGCTCTTCCTCGACGGTCAGCAGCGGCTTCACGCTGATTCGGTTCAGGTAATGCTGGATCGTGTCGGCCGTGAGCTCGGCCTGCAGCAGCGTGCGGAAATCGTCGACATCGGGCGATGCTTCCGGGCGGCCTTCGCGCTCGTCGTCGCCGCCGTCCACCTCGGCGTCGCGTGCCTCGATATCGCGCTCGTTGTCCGCGATATCGTCCTCGTCGTCCGTCGAAGCACCAGCTCGCCCCACCGATGCTTGCGTGGCACGACTGATCTTCTCAGATTCGGCTTGCGGCTCGTGGCGCTTCGATTTCGGCATGGTCGTCTCGGTTATTGAGGCGGCAAATACTTCAGCGGATCGACAGGCTTACCCTGCCGGCGAACCTCGAAATGCAGCATCACGCGGTCGGCGTCGCTGTTACCCATCTCGGCGATCTTCTGCCCCTTCGTTACCGCGTCCCCCTCTTTTACCATCAAAGCGCGATTGTGTGCATACGCCGTGAGGTAAGTTGCATCGTGTTTGATGATAATGAGGTTGCCGTAACCACGCAGGCCATTGCCGGAGTAAACGACGCGGCCGTCCGCTGCCGCCTTCACGGCCTCGCCGGCGGACCCGCCGATATTGACACCCTTGTTCTTCGCGTCGTCGAACCCGTTCAGCACGGGGCCGCGCGCGGGCCACGCGAACGTCACGGGGCCGCTCGGGGCCGCCGCCGTATCGCTGGATCCGGTCGCCGCGGCCGGCGGCGTCGCGAGCGTGGACGACGTGCCGGCGGCCGGCGTGGCCGGACCGCTGCTCAGCGGCGCGGTCGCCACGGCCGCACCCGCGATCGGCGCGGTGGCCGGTGCGCCCGCAACGGCGGCACCGCCCGGCGGCGCCACGCGCAGCAACTGGTCGACTTCGATCTGGTTCGGGTTCGCCAGGTTGTTCCACGACGCGATGTCGCGATAGTTCTGCCCGTTCTCGAGCGCAATCCGGTACAGCGTGTCGCCCGGTTTCACGCGGTAGAAGCCCGGCGGCGGCGGGCCGAGCGGCACCGCGGGCTGCGCGGCGCCGGTCGTGCCGAGCGAGCCGGAGCGATCGACGACAGGCGCGTTGTCGAGCCGCGTCGCACAGGCGGCCAGTAGCGTGGAGAGCGCAGCCACACAGATCGCGCGCTGGGCGAGCGTGAGCGGTTCCCTGGATCGGTTGTTTTGCATCGCGCGCAACATACTCATCGGTTTCAAATCACTCCGGATTTTAAAGGGACAAAGAAAACGCGATCAAGCCGGGACTCTCGCCATTGCGCGTGCGCGACGCGCTCGACGAGCGTGAGCACCTGGTGCTGCCCGCTCTGCGCGCCGACCGGCGCGACGAGCCGCCCGCCGATCGCGAGCTGCTCGAGCAGCGCTTGCGGCACGTCGAGCCCCGCCGCCGCGATCACGATCGCGTCGAACGGGGCCGCGGACGGCAGGCCGACACGCCCGTCGCCGTAGTGCAGACGGATGTTCGGCACGCGCAGCGGCCGCAGGTTCAGCTTGGCGCGCTCGTAGAGCGGCTTGATGCGTTCAATCGAATACACGTCGCGTGCCACGTGGCTCAGCACGGCGGCCTGATAGCCGCATCCCGTGCCGATCTCGAGGACGCGCTCGAGTGTGCGGCCGGCCATCGCGAGCTCGATCATGCGCGCGACGACCGACGGCTTGGAAATGGTTTGCTGGTGGCCGATCGGCAACGCCGAATCCTCGTAGGCCTGCGTCGCGAGCCCCGGATCCACGAACATGTGGCGCGGCACCGCGGCCATCGCGTCCAGCACGCGCGCGTCGGTCACACCGTTCGCGCGCAGTCGTTCGACCATCCGCTCGCGCACCCGTTCCGACGTGAGCGCGAACGCGCCGGCCGGCGCGACGCTCGGCGCAGCCGGTTTCGGCATCGCGGGCTTCGGCGCGGTCGGCTTCGGCGCGGTCGCGGGCTTCGCGGCGACGGAACCGGGCAACGCCGACCGCCCGGCAGCGGGCTTTACCGCAACCGGTTTCAGCACGGCAGCGGGCTTGTCGGCCGCCTTCGACACCGCGCCCGCCGCATGGCGTTCACCGGTCCGACCTTCCGATTTGCGTGGCGCTCGCTTGAGATCTTCGAGCGCGAGCGGAAACCGCTTCGCGCGCTCGCCGCTCATGAAGCCCGCCCTCCGGCGCGCGCCCATTCGCGCGTCGCGGGCAGCATCTGCGTATGCGTGAGGTCGAGCTGCAGCGGCGTGATCGACACGAAACCGTTTGCGACGGCGTGGAAATCGGTGCCGTCGCTCGCGTCCAGCGCCGCGCCCGCCGCGCCGATCCAGTAGACCGGCTCGCCGCGCGGGTCGGTCTGGCGAATCACCGGCTGCGACGGATGACGCTTGCCCAGGCGCGTGACCTGCCAGCCCTTCAGCGCGTCGTACGGCAGGTTCGGAATATTGACGTTCAGCAGCGGGTTGCCCGGCAGCGGATGCGCGAGGTAGTGCTCGACGATTTCCGCGGCGACGCGCGCGGCGTCCGCCAGATGGGCCCAACCCTTGTCGGCCAGCGAGAAGGCGATGGCCGGCACGCCGAACATGATGCCTTCGGTGGCGGCCGCAACTGTCCCTGAATAGAGCGTGTCTTCGCCCATGTTCTGGCCGTTGTTGATTCCGGAAACGACGAGATCCGGCCTCGCGCCGGCCATCCCCGTCAACGCGACGTGCACCGAATCGGTCGGCGTGCCGTTCACGTAGAAGAAACCCGTACCCGCCGCACGCTGCACCGACAGCGGCCGCGACAACGTGAGGGAATTCGACGCGCCGCTGCAGTTCTGCTCGGGCGCGATTACCGTGAGCTCGCCCAGCGGCTGCAGCGCTTCGCTGAGCGCGGCGAGACCGGGGGCAAGATAGCCGTCGTCGTTGCTGAGTAGGATTCGCATCCGGCGATTGTAACCGAGGAAAGATGGCGCGAGAGCGACAGTCCGGCGAGCGCGGACGGACGGGGCACGCATGCGCGCACGGTGCGCCGCCGCATTGCGCGGCGGCCTTCCGCATGCCCGGGAAAACGCGTGGCTGCCCCGGTTTTTCCTTCTCGAAAGCCGTCCCGTCGCGGATCTGGCGCGACGCGACAGGTCCGCGGGCGCTTCCCCTAGATCGCGCCCGCTTCGCGCAGCGCGGCGATCGCCTGCGCGTCGTAGCCGAGGCCGCGCAGCACCTCGTCCGTATGCTCGCCGAGTTCCGGCCCGAGCCAGCGCGTTTCACCCGGCGTATCCGACAGCTTCGGCGTGATGTTCGGCAGCGGAATGTCGGTACCGTCGGCCAGCTTGAAACGCTGGATCATCTGCCGCGCGACGAACTGCGGATCGGTGAACATGTCGGCGGCGCTGTAGATGCGCCCGGCCGGCACGTCGGCCGCGTTGAGCACGACGAGCGCCTCGTCGATCGTGCGCGGCGCGAGCCACGCGGCGATCGCGTCGTCGATCTCCTGCGTACGCGGCACGCGCCCGTCGTTTTGCGCAAGCGCGGGATCGTCGGCGAGGTCGTCGCGTTCGATGGCCTTCATCAGCCGCTTGAAGATCGGGTCGCTGTTGCCGCCGATCACGATGCTGCCGTCGCGGCACGCATAGGTGTTCGACGGCACGATGCCCGGCAGCGACGCGCCGGTGCGCTCGCGCACCATCCCGTACACGCCGTATTCGGGCACCACGCTTTCCATCATGTTGAAGACGGCCTCGTATAGTGCAACGTCGACCACCTGCCCCGCGCCGCCGTTGACCTTGCGGTGATGGAGCGCCATCAGCGCGCCGATCACGCCGTGCAGCGCGGCGATCGAATCGCCGATCGAGATGCCGATGCGCGGCGGCGGCAGATCGGGATAACCGGTGATGTGACGCAGCCCGCCCATCGATTCGGCGATCGCGCCGAAGCCGGGCCGGTCGCGGTACGGGCCCGTCTGACCGTAGCCGGACAGGCGCACCATCACGAGGCCCGGGTTGTCGGCCGACAGCACGTCGTAGCCGAGCCCGAGCTTCTCGAGCAGGCCCGGACGGAAGTTTTCGATCACGATGTCGGCCTCGCTCGCGAGCTGACGCGCGATCGCCTTGCCGGCGTCGGCTTTCAGGTTGAGCGTGACCGATTTCTTGTTGCGCGCCTGGACGGACCACCACAGCGACGTGCCGCCCTGCTCCGGGTGGAGCTTGCGCCACTTGCGCAGCGGGTCGCCGCCGTTCGGATCCTCGATCTTGATCACTTCCGCGCCGAATTCGGCGAACAGCCGCGACGCGAACGGCCCCGCGATCAGCGTTCCGAATTCGAGCACTTTGACGCCCGCGAGCGGGCCCTGGGTGGTGCTCATGTGTCTCCCTGGCATGAGGAACGGCGCCGCCTGCCGGCGGCGCCCGGCTTACATCGTGCGGCGATCGAGCATCGCACGGGCGATGGTGCCCGCGTCGACGTATTCGAGCTCGCCGCCGACCGGCACGCCTCGCGCGAGACGCGTGACCGCGAGGCCGCGCGCCTTCAGCGTCTGGCCGAGGTAATGGGCGGTGGCTTCGCCCTCGTTCGTGAAGTTGGTCGCGAGGACGACCTCCTTGACGACACCGTCGGACGCGCGCCGCACGAGGCGGTCGAAATGGATTTCCTTCGGGCCGATCCCGTCGAGCGGGCTCAGTCGCCCCATCAACACGAAATACAGCCCGCGGTACGTCATCGTCTGCTCGAGCATGATTTGATCGGCAGGCGTCTCGACGACGCACAGCAGCGTCGGATCACGCTCCTCGTCGCTGCAGACCTCGCAGATCTGCGCTTCGGTGAACGTGTTGCACTTCTCGCAGTGCTGCAGGTGCTCGGTCGCGAACAGCAGCGACCGGCCGAGCCGCTCCGCGCCCTCGCGGTCGTGCTGCATCAGGTGGACCGCCATGCGCTGCGCGGATTTCGGCCCGACACCGGGCAGCACGCGCAACGCTTCGACGAGAGCGGACAGGGCGGACGGCTGTTTCATACGGCGGCAAACGGTGGCACGGACGCCGCGCTCAGAACGGCAGCTTGAAGCCCGGGGGCAGCGGCAGGCCCGACGTCATGCCGCTCATCTTTTCCTGCGACGTCGCTTCGGCCTTGCGCACCGCGTCGTTGAACGCCGCGGCGACGAGATCCTCGAGCATGTCCTTGTCGTCCGCGAGCAGGCTCGGGTCGATCGCGACGCGACGCACTTCGTTGCGGCACGTCATCGTCACCTTGACGAGGCCGGCGCCCGACTGCCCTTCGACTTCGATCAGCGCAAGCTGCTCCTGCATCTTCTTCATGTTTTCCTGCATTTGCTGCGCTTGCTTCATCAGTCCGGCGAGGTTGCCTTTCAACATGGGAATACTCCTTCTTGATCGTGTGAAAACCGGCACGCGGCGCGTGCCGGCCAATGTGTGCGGGGCGTGATTATGCCTGTCGCGGGGCGGTCAGTTCAATGCAGCGTCGGCGGCACGCCGTCCGGCGCCGAATCGGCGAGCGGACGGATCGAGCCGTCGACGATGCGCGCACCGAAGTCGCGCACGAGCTGCTGGACGAACGGATCGCCGTGAATCTCCTGCTCGGCCTCGCGCTGGCGTGCCGCGCGCGCGGCCGCGTCGAGCGCCGCCGCGGTGCGCCGCGCGGGCCCGACCTCGACGGCTACCTCGACCGGCTTGCCGAGCGCATCGGCCAGCGCCGCCTTCAGCTTCGCCACCTGCGCGGCATCCGCGTACTGCGGCACCGGCACCGAAAGTTTCAGGGTGGTCGCATCGACGGCCGTCAGTTCGCTGTTGAACGCGAGCTGGTACGCGACGCCCTTCAGCGGCAGGCGCGCGGCCAGCGCCGGCCATTCGCCGTCGAAACCGACCGGATCCAGCGCGATCGCGGGCGGCAACGGGCGCGTGTCGACCGGCACGGACGGACGCGCTTCCGCCGGCTTCGGCATCACGCGCACATCGTCGGGGCCGCTGTCGAACACCGGCACGAAGCCGTCGTCAGGGCCGCCGAACATCTCGTCGGCGCTGAGCGGCACGTAGTCGTCGGGCGGGATGTCCTCCCACGGCGGCGACGTCGGGCGCGCATCGGCAGCCTGCGGCGCACGGGCGGCAGCACGCGGCGTCGGCACCTGCACGGCGGGACGCGGCGCGGCCGGCTTTTCGACGACCGGCTGGGCGGCCGGCTTCGGCGCGGCGCCCGCACGCCCGCGATCGGACGACACGCGCATTCCTGCATTGCGCAGCACGTCGAGCGCGGCGGCGGCACCGCCTGCGCGCGCGGCCGGACGGGCAGCCGGTTCCGGCGACGCAGCGCGCGGTGCCGGCGCGGCCGGTGCGGCCGGCTCCTCGATTCGCGATGCAACCGCGGCGACGCCGGCCGCGGGCGGCTCGGGTTCGTTGCGGGCGGGTGGCGGCACGTCGCTGGCCGGCGCCGCTTGCTGCGCGGCATCCGTTCCAGCCGGCTGCGTTTCGACGACAGGTGCGTCGACCGGCGCAGGCGCCTGCGCCTGAACGGCAACCGGCTTCGCCGCCGGCGGGCTGGCTTCTTCGCCGGATCGAGCCGGCGCCGGACGCGCGGCGGGTACGATCGGCGCAGCCGCCGCAGCCGGCGGACGCGCCGCCTCGGCGGGCGCAGCCGACACCGGCTTCGCCGCAGCGGCCGATGCCGCGGCAGCGCGCGGAGCCGGCACGGCACGCGGCACGGACGGCTGGCCGCCCGGCGCACCGCCGGCGGCAACAGCCGGCTCGAACGCGAGCATCCGCAGCAGCGTCATCGTGAAACCGGCATATTCGTCCGGCGCGAGACCGAGCTCCGCGCGACCGACCGTCGCGATCTGATAGAACAGCTGAACCTGCTCGGGGCTCAACGCCTCCGCGAAGCGGCGCAGGTCGGCCGCTTCCGGCCATTCGTCGAGTACCGATCCCGGCGCAAACTGCGCCCACGCGATCCGGTGCAGCAGGCTCGCGAGATCCTGCAGCGCGGTCGAGAACGACAGGCTGCGCAGCGACATTTCGTCGGCGATCGTCAGGATTTCGGGGCCGCTGCCGGCCGCGAGCGCGTCGAGCAGGCGCACCATGTAAGTCTGGTCGAGCGCGCCGAGCATGCCCGACACGGCCGACTCGGTCACTTCGTTCGCCGAATAGGCGATCGCCTGGTCGGTGAGCGACAGCGCATCGCGCATGCTGCCCTGCGCCGCACGCGCGAGCAGGCGCAGCGCCTGCGGCTCGAACGTGATGCGCTCTTCGCCGAGGATCCGCTCGAGATGCGACACGATGTGCCCGGCCGGCATCTGCTTGAGGTTGAACTGCAGGCAGCGCGACAGCACGGTGACGGGAATCTTCTGCGGATCGGTCGTCGCCAGGATGAACTTGACGTGCGGCGGCGGCTCTTCGAGCGTCTTCAGCATCGCGTTGAACGCGTGGTTCGTCAGCATGTGCACTTCGTCGATCATGTAGACCTTGAAGCGCGCATCGACGGGCGCGTACACCGCGCGCTCGAGCAGCGCGGCCATCTCGTCGACGCCGCGGTTGCTCGCGGCATCCATTTCGACGTAGTCGACGAAACGGCCCTCGTCGATCTCGCGACAGGCGCGGCACACGCCGCACGGCTGCGACGTGACGCCGGTTTCACAGTTGAGCGCCTTGGCGAAGATCCGCGACAGCGTCGTCTTGCCGACACCGCGGGTTCCGGTAAACAGATAGGCGTGATGGAGACGCCCGCCGTCGAGCGCGTGCGTGAGCGCCCTGACGACGTGCTCCTGGCCGACGAGCGAAGCGAAATCCTTCGGACGCCACTTGCGTGCGAGAACTTGATAGGTCATCGGGAAATTGTATCAGTAACGCTGCGTCGCGCCGACACGCGAAACGGTGCGGAGAACGGGCAAGGTACGGGTCGAACGGAGTGTGACGCGGAAATAAAAAACGCCCGGCGAACGGGGCGAGAAGGAAGGTGACGAGCCCAACCCTCGGCACTGGCGGAAAACGATTGTGGCTGCTTCGTTCCCGACCTGACCAGGTTCACCGCCCCACCATGCGAGGAGGCCCGTCACGGCATATTCTATCACCGCTCCCGGACAAATGCGACCGTTTGTTCGCCTCAATGCAAATATCGCCGGGCAAACCGGCGCGCCATCCGTTCGCACGACGCACATGCGCACCCGCCCCTTGTAATCCGCCGGCCAGCCTCCACCTGCGTGGCACAACGGTCGAACGCCGCGTCGTACCCCTACTCGCGTAGCGGCTACTATCGCCGCCCGCAGCAGATAGCAATTTAGGCTAATATGACGCCCGAACGACCCGCGAGCCGCGGCATGCAGCGCCCACGCCTCTCCTTTCCGGGGAGCGGAGTGACCTGCCGCAGCGGCCGGCAGCCTACGGCGGCCGGTACGCCGCAACGCGCAAGCAGGCAGTCCCCGAACCGTAAGAGGTATTGACCCAATGAGCGAACAGATCAAACACATCAGCGACGCATCGTTCGAACAGGACGTCGTCAAGTCCGACAAGCCCGTGCTCGTCGATTTCTGGGCCGAATGGTGCGGCCCGTGCAAGATGATCGCCCCGATCCTCGACGAAGTCGCGAAGGACTACGGCGACAAGCTGCAGATCGCGAAAATCAACGTCGACGACAACCAGGCGACGCCCGCGAAGTTCGGCGTGCGCGGCATCCCGACGCTGATCCTGTTCAAGAACGGCGCGGCCGCCGCGCAGAAGGTCGGCGCGCTGTCGAAGTCGCAGCTCACCGCATTCCTGGACAGCCACCTGTAATACGGGCAGGCTCACGGACGTGTTGTCAGCCGGCAACACGTCCGTCGCCAAGCCGCCGATCGCTCGCTCAAGCGCGAATCGGCCTATGCTAGAATTAAAAAACGTCGACAAGACGCATTTAAGTCTCTGAGCGCTTCCGCTCGCCCTCCTCCCTTATTTCTTTCGTCGCTTCTCCTCCCTGGCGGGTTCTCCGTATGCATTTATCCGAGCTCAAGTCTCTGCACGTCTCCGAACTGATCGAAATGGCCAATGGCCTGGAGATCGAAAACGCGAACCGCCTGCGCAAGCAGGAGTTGATGTTTGCCATTCTTAAAAAGCGCGCCAAGACGGGAGAGACAATCTTCGGCGACGGTACGCTCGAAGTGCTGCCGGACGGCTTCGGTTTCCTGCGCTCGCCGGAAATGTCGTATCTCGCCAGCACCGACGACATCTACATCAGCCCGTCGCAGATCCGCCGCTTCAACCTGCACACCGGCGACACCATCGAAGGTGAAGTCCGCACGCCGAAGGACGGCGAGCGCTACTTCGCGCTGGTGAAGGTCGACAAAGTCAACGGGCAGCCGCCCGAGGCCTCGAAACACAAGATCATGTTCGAGAACCTCACGCCGCTGCACCCGAACAAGCCGCTGTCGCTCGAGCGCGAAATGCGCGGCGAAGAAAACGTCACGGGCCGCATCATCGACATGATCGCGCCGATCGGCAAGGGCCAGCGCGGCCTGCTCGTCGCGTCGCCGAAGTCGGGCAAGACCGTGATGCTCCAGCACATCGCGCACGCGATCAAGCAGAACCACCCGGACGTGATCCTGTTCGTGCTGCTGATCGACGAACGCCCTGAAGAAGTGACCGAAATGCAGCGCTCGGTCGCCGGCGAGGTGATTGCCTCGACGTTCGACGAACCGGCCACGCGCCACGTCCAGGTCGCCGAAATGGTAATCGAGAAGGCCAAGCGCCTCGTCGAAATGAAGCACGACGTCGTGATCCTGCTCGACTCGATCACGCGTCTCGCCCGCGCGTACAACACCGTGATCCCGGCGTCGGGCAAGGTGCTGACGGGCGGTGTCGACGCGAACGCACTGCAGCGTCCGAAGCGCTTCTTCGGCGCGGCGCGCAACATCGAGGAAGGCGGTTCGCTGACGATCATCGGCACCGCGCTGATCGAAACCGGCAGCCGCATGGACGACGTGATCTACGAAGAGTTCAAGGGCACCGGCAACATGGAAGTGCACCTCGAGCGGCGTCTCGCGGAAAAGCGCGTCTACCCGTCGATCAACCTGAACAAGTCGGGCACGCGTCGCGAAGAAATGCTGATCAAGCCCGAGATCCTTCAAAAGATCTGGGTGCTGCGCAAGTTCATCCACGACATGGACGAAGTCGAGGCAATGGAATTCCTGCTCGACAAGATCCGCCAGACGAAGAGCAACTCCGAGTTCTTCGACCTGATGCGTCGCGGCGGCTGATCGCCCTCGCCTCGCAAAACGGCCGCCCGCGCATCCAGCCCGGCGGCCGTTTTTTCGCCCCAACATGAACGTAAACGTACAGGTCGATCTATAATCGCGTCATCGCCCCGCCCCTCCGACGCCCGATGCCGAACGACACCTCCCCCGCACTGCTGACCGTGAGCGACGCCGCTTCGCGGCTCGGCGTCACGCCGCGCACGCTGAAATATTACGAAGAGCGCGGGCTCGTCACGCCGTCGCGCAGCGAAGGCCGCTACCGCCTCTACGACGAAGCCGATCTCGAGCGTTTCGCGCGCATCCTGCGGCTGCGCGCGCTCGGCTTCTCGCTGCACGGCATCACTGAAATGCTGAAGCGCCCGCTGGAAGAAACGGGGGACGGCCGGCGCCGCTATTCGGACGCGTCGCTGCGCGACATCCGCACGGGCCTCGCCGAACAGATCGACACGCTCGACCGGCGGATCGCGGCCGTCCAGCGCGAACTGAAGGAAGCCGTCGCACTGCGCAAGGAACTGCAGCACGACATCGACTACGTCGAACGGCGCCTCGCCGGCGAAAACCCCGACGCACTCATCGCGCAGCGGCGGGCCGAAGCCGGCACGCGACGCCCCCGCAAGGATCGCGAATGAACGCGGTGCCCGGCCGAGCGCCGCTGTGGAGCCGCGCCAACCTGCGCACGGACCTGTTTCCGTGGGCGCTCGCGCTCGTCACCGGCATCGACTATTTCGACAACGCGGTCTTCTCGTTCTTCGCGAGCTACATCGCGGGCGGCATCAACGCATCGCCCGACGAACTCGTCTGGTCGTCGAGCGCGTACGCGGTCACGGCCGTGCTCGGCATCCTGCAGCAGCAATGGTGGGTCGACCGGCTCGGCCATCGCCGCTACGTCGCCGGCTGCATGCTGATGTTCTCGTGCGGCGCGATCGCGTCGGCGCTCGCCGACACATCGCTGCAACTCGCGTTCGCGCGCGGTTTCCAGGGGTATTTCATCGGCCCGATGATGGGCGCCTGCCGGATCCTGATCCAGATCAGCTTCAAGCCGCAGGAACGGCCGCCCGCGACGCGGGCGTTCCTGATCATGATCCTGCTCGGCAGCGCGCTCGCGCCGATCGTCGGCGGACTGCTCGTCGCGCATTCGACCTGGCGTGCACTGTTCGCGTGCACGGCACCGGCCGGCATCGCCTTCGCGATCCTCGCGCTGCTCACGCTGCCCGACTCGGGCCGCACGCCCGACGACGAACGCGGCTCGGGACACTTCTGGCCGTACGTCGTATTCGCGCTCGCGCAGGGCGCGCTGCAGATCGTGCTGCAGCAGGTGCACTACCAGCTCTACAGCGGTTCACCGATGCTGATCCTGCTGACGATCGCGGGAGTCGGCGCGCTCGCGTGGTTCGCGTATCACCAGTGGAACCACCCGACGCCGCTCGTGCGGCTGCATGCGTTTCGCGAGCGGACCTTCCAGGTCGGGCTGCTGCTCTACATGTTCTATTACTACGAGACGACGGGGTTCAGTTACCTGACGTCGCGCTTTCTCGAAGGCGGGCTCGGCTATCCGGTCGAGAACGCCGGCCGCCTGGTGGGCACGATGTCGCTGATTTCGGCCACCGCGCTGTTCGCGTACCTGCGCTACGCGAAACTCGTCGCGCACAAGAAGTGGTTCGTCGTGCCGGGGTTCGCGATCGCCGTCGCGGCCGCGCTATGGATGACGCGCATGACGCCGCAGGTCGGCGAGGCCGCGCTGATCGTCCCGCTGCTGCTGCGCGGGCTGCTGCTGCTCTTCATCGTGCTGCCGGTCGCGAACCTGACGTTCCGGATCTTCGCGATCGACGAATACACGCACGGCTACCGGCTGAAGAACATCGTGCGGCAACTGACGATCTCGTTCGCGACGTCGTCGGTGATCATCGTCGAGCAGCACCGCGTCGCCGTGCACCAGACGCGGCTCGTCGAGCGTGCGAACGTGTTCGACCCGCTGTTCCAGCAGACCACCGACGCGCTGACGCACAGCTACGCCGCCGCCGGCCACGCGCTGAACGAGGCGCACGCCCTCGCGATCGCGTCGATCGCGCGAATGGTCGCGCAACAGGCATCGCTCCTCGCATCGCTCGACGGGTTTTACTTCCTGGCGGGCGTCGCGCTGGTCGGCGGCGTCTTCGCGGCATGGCAAAAAGAGATCGATTGAGTTAAAAGACAGGCTTTGGATTATCGTCAGCCGTCTCCATGCTTTCAAAACTGACCCGCTGGTTCGACGACCGCCGCCGCGACCGTGCGCTGCGCAGCCACCCGATCTCCGACACGCTGTGGCAGGACACCGTCGAGCGCCTGCCGTTCCTCGCGGCGCTGGCGCCCGACGCGCTCGGCCGGCTGCGCGAGCTGACGAGCCTGTTCATCGCGAAGAAATCGTTCTCGACCGCGCACGGGCTGGCGCTGACCGACGAGATGATCGTCGCGATCGCCGCGCAGGCCTGCCTGCCCGTGCTGAATCTCGACCTGTCGCTGTACGACGGCTGGGTCGGCGTCGTCGTGTATCCGGGCGAATTCGTGATCCGCAAGACCGTGCAGGACGAGGACGGCGTCGTCCACGAGGTCGAGCAGGACGCGAGCGGCGAGGCCTGGGAAGGCGGGCCGGTGATCCTGTCGTGGGAAGACGCGCAGATGACGGACGGCCGGGACGCGTACAACGTCGTGATCCACGAATTCGCGCACAAGATCGACATGGTCAACGGCGCGGCCGACGGTTATCCGCCCCTATTTCGCCGCTGGCACGCGCCGCACCTCGACGCGCAGGCCTGGTCCGACGTGTTCGAACACGCGTACGACCAGTTCTGCGCACGCGTCGACGCGGTGCCGGACCGTGCATGGGCGCGCTTCGAGCGGGACTCGCTGATCGATCCGTATGCGGCCGACCACCCGTCGGAGTTCTTCGCGGTGTGCAGCGAGGCGCTGTTCGTGCGGCCGAAAGCGTTCGAGTCCGAATTTCCGGAGCTGTACCGGGTGCTCGCGCGTTACTACCGGCAGGATCCGGCCGGCACCGGCGCACTCGACGCACCGTGAAAATTATTCGTCAACCATCTGATTTTCTGGCATAATCGCCGTTTTTCGACCTTAGGCAAGTGGCTCGCGCCGGGCTTGACGTCAACCGAATCGCGCCAGTTTGGGCGGCAAGGCACGGCAAGCGGCGGGTTGGCTACCGCTCTCACCAAGGAAAATCATGAAACCTGGCATTCACCCGGACTACCGCGAAGTCGTCTTCCAAGACATGTCGAACGGCTTCAAGTTCATCACGCGCTCGACGATCCAGACGCGTGAAACCATCGACCACGAAGGCAAGACCTACCCGCTCGCCAAGATCGAAGTGTCGTCGGAATCGCACTCGTTCTACACGGGTCAGCAAAAGATCATGGACACGGCAGGCCGTGTCGAGAAGTTCAAGAACAAGTTCGGCGCACGCGCCAGCGGCAAGATCGCGAAGTAAGCTTCGCATCGGCATCGCACAAAAGGGCAGCCCAGGCTGCCCTTTTTCGTCTCTGCTCGCCCGGAAGCGTCCGGGCATCGACCTGACGCGGCGCGGCCGGCGCGTCTACAATGCCGGATGCTCGAAACCGGCTCGCCCGCGCGCAACCGCGCCAGGCGCCCGCCCATAACAAAACGCTCATCTGCATGAAGCCTGTCGTCCGTCTCACCGCCTCCGCCACGCGCGCGCTCCCGCGCTGGCTGCTGCTCACGCTCTGCCTCGTCTACGCGGCGTTCGGCCTGTTCGGCCGCGACCCGTGGAAAAACGAGGACGCGGCGGGCTTCGGCGTGATGTGGACGATGGCCAAGGGCAGCTGGCACGACTGGCTGCTGCCGAACCTGGTCGGCAAGTTCATCACGACCGACGGACCGCTCGGCTACTGGCTCGGCGCGCTGTCGATCCGCGGCCTCGGCCCGTGGGTCGATGCCAGCAACGCGTCGCGCGTCGACACCGGCGTGCTGTTCTGCGTCGCGTGCGCCTTCGTCTGGTACGCGGCCTACCTGCTCGGCCGGCGCGCCGAGGTACAGCCGTTCAAATACGCATTCGGCGGCGAACCCGAGCCGCGCGACTACGGCCGCACGCTCGCCGACGGCGCGCTGCTGGTGCTCGTCGCGTGCTTCGGCCTCGCGGAACGCGGCCATGAAACGACGCCGCAGCTCGCGCAGTTCGCGTGGATCGCGATGCTCGTGTACGGAATCGTGCGCGGCATCGACAAGCCGCTGCAGGGCGCGCTGTGGTGGGGCGTCGCGATCGGCCTCGTCGCGCTGTCGGGCAACCCCGTGCTGGTCGCCGCGCTGCTCGCCGGCACGGCCGCGCTGTGGCTCGTCACGCCCGAGATGCGCAACCTGCGCCTGCCGCTGGTCGGCGTGCCGCTCGCGGCCGCGATCTTCGCGCTGTGGCCGCTCGCCGCCTTCGTCGCGGCGCCCGACGACGCCGCCTGGTTCTTCAACCAGTGGATCCACGGCAGCCTGATGCGCTTCTCGGGGCCGCCGACCGCCGTGCTCGGCTATGCGGCGAAGAACCTGCCGCTGTTCACGTGGCCGGCGTGGCCGCTCGCGATCTGGGCCTGGTGGAGCTGGGCCGGCATGCGCCGCCGCGCGCACATCGCGATTCCGCTGTCGGTTGCCGTGCCGCTCGTCGCGCTCGTGATCCTGCAGAGCCAGCAGTCGAACCGCATGTACATGCTGCTGCTGCCGCCGCTCGCGGTGCTCGCCACGTTCGCGCTGCCGACCCTCAAGCGCGGCGCGATCAATGCGATCGACTGGTTCGCGGTGCTGAGCTTCACGATCCTCGGCACCTTCGTATGGCTCGTATGGCTCGCCTCGCTCACGGGCTTCCCGCATCCGCTCGCACGCAACCTCGCGCGGCTCGTGCCCGGCTACGAACCGCATTTCAAGATCCTGTCGTTCATCTGCGCGGTGATCGTCACGGTGTGCTGGTGCTTCCTCGCGCGCTGGCGCATCTCGCGACAGCCGAAGGTGCTGTGGCGCAGCGTCGTGCTGTCGGGCGCCGGCACCACGCTGATGTGGGTGCTGCTGATGACGCTGTGGCTGCCGATCGTCAACTACGGCCGGACCTATCGCGATGTCGCGCAACAGATCGCCGTGCACCTGCCGTCCGACTACGAGTGCATCTCGCCCGTGCGGCTCGGCGATGCGCAGATCGCGACCTTCGCGTATTTCGGCAACATGCACTTCGACTTCTCCGGCGACTGCGACGTGATCCTGCGCCAGGATCGTTCGGACTTCGGCGAGCCGAGCGCGATGTCGCAGTATGTGTGGCGCCTCGTGTGGGAAGGCCGCCGCGTCGCCGACCGCGATGAGCGCTTCCGCTTGTACGAGCGCATCGAGCGGCCGAAGACGCCCGTCAAGCGGCGTCCGGCGCGCCGCCAGGCGGCCGATTGACGATGTTCGGCGACATCCGCCGGATCGTCGGTCTCGCGTGGCCGGTGCTCGTCGGCCAGCTCGCGATCATCGCGTTCGGCGTGATCGACACCGCGATGGTCGGCCGCTACTCGGCCGTCGATCTCGCCGCGCTCGGGCTCGGGTCGTCGATCTACGTGTCGATCTATATCGGCCTGACGGGCATCCTGTCCGCGCTGCAGCCGATCACCGGGCAGTTGTACGGCGCGCGGCGCTATACCGAAATCGGCGAGGAAGTACGCCAGGCGCTGTGGCTCGCGCTGCTGCTCGCGATTCCCGGCTTCCTGCTGCTGCATTTTCCCGAGCCGCTGCTGCGCATCGCGCATGCGCCTGCCGCGCTGCACGAGCGCACCGTCGACTACCTGCGCATCCTGTCGTACGGGCTGCCCGCCAGCCTCGTCTTTCGCATCTACAACGCGCTGACCAACGCGGCCGGCAAGCCGCGGCTCGCGATGATCCTGCAGATCGGCGCGCTGCTGCTCAAGTTTCCGCTCAACGTGTGGTTCATCTTCGGCGGGTTCGGCGTGCCGGCCCTGGGCGGCCCGGGCTGCGGGCTCGCCAGCACGCTGATCAACTGGGCGCTCGCGCTGATCGGCTACACGCTGCTCGCGAAGCTCGACGTGTTCGCGCCGCTCGCGATCTTCTCGCGCTTCTGCTGGCCCGTCTGGGCACGCCAGAAGGCCATCCTCAAGCTCGGCGTGCCGATGGGCCTGTCGTACCTGATCGAGGTCACGTCGTACACCTGCATGGCGCTGTTCATCGCGCAGTTCGGCACGACGACGCTCGCCGGCCACCAGATCGCCGGCAACATCGGCGCGGTGCTGTACATGACGCCGCTGTCGATCGGCGTGGCGGCGTCGACACTGGTCGCGCGCGCGCTCGGCGCCGGGCGCCCGGAAGAAGCGCGGCTGCTCGGCCGGCACAGCGTGATGTTCGCGTGCGGCGTGGCGGCCGCCTACGGCGTGCTCGTGTTCACGCTGCGCCCGCTGATCATCGGCGGCTATACGCCGAACCCGGCCGTCGCCGCGGCCGCGATGCCGCTCGTCGCGATCGTCGCGTGCTACCACTGCTTCGATGCGCTGCAGGTCACGTCGGCGTTCGTGCTGCGCGCGTACAAGGTCGCCGTCGTGCCGACCGTGATCTATGCGGTCGCGCTGTGGGGCATCGGCCTGAGCGGCGGCTACGTGCTCGGCTTCGACGTCGGCGGCATCGCTCCCGCATGGCTGACAGGCGCGCGCGGCTTCTGGTTCGCGAACACCGTCAGCCTGATGCTCGCGGGCGCCGGGCTCGCGCTGTACCTGCGCCGCGTGAGTCGTGCGCACGCCTCCGCCGCCTCCGCCGCCTCCGCCGCCTGACGCACGGCCCGCTACGCGTCCTCCAGCACGTCGGCCGCGTGATATGACGACCGCACGAGCGGGCCGGCGACGACTTCCCTGAAACCGAGTGCGAGCGCCTCGCCGCGCCACGCGGCGAACGCCTCCGGGCTCACGTAACGCCGCACCGGCAGATGGTGCGCCGACGGCGCGAGATACTGGCCGAGCGTCAGCACGTCGACGTCATGCGCGCGCAGGTCGCGCAGCGTGTCGCGCACTTCGTCGTCACGCTCGCCGAGCCCGAGCATCAATCCCGACTTCGTCACCAGCCCCGGCCGCGCGCGCTTGGCCTGCAAGAGCAGGTCGAGCGAACCGCGATAGTCGGCGCCCGGCCGCGCCGCGCGATAGTGCGACGGCACCGTCTCGACGTTGTGGTTGAACACGTCCGGCCAGGCCGTCGACAGCGCATCGAGCGCACGCGCCACGCGGCCGCGGAAGTCCGGCGTCAATACCTCGACACCGATGCCGGGCACGCTCGCGCGCACCGCCGCGATGCACGCGGCGAAATGCGCGGCGCCGCCGTCGCGCAGGTCGTCGCGATCGACCGACGTGATCACGACGTAGCGCAGCCCGAGCGCGGCGGCCGCGGCGGCCAGCCGTGCCGGCTCGTCGGGATCGAGCGGCTCGGGACGGCCGTGCGCGACATCGCAGAACGGGCAGCGCCGCGTGCACAGGCCGCCCATGATCATGAAGGTCGCGGCGCGCTGCGCGAAGCATTCACCGATGTTCGGACACATCGCCTCCTCGCAGACGGAATGCAGCCGATGCTCGCGCAGCACGGCGGCCATGTCGGCCACCGCCGCGCTCATCATCGGCCGCGCGCGCAGCCACGGCGGTTTCGGCAGCGCCGCGCCGGCCGCGGGCTCGACGCGCACCGGAATGCGCGCGAGCTTGTCGCGGCTGCGCGCGCCCGGCTGGCCGAGCGCCGTGAGGCTGGATCGTTCGGGCGCGGCAGCCATCGTCACGCTCCGAGAAACGCGACGATCAGGCGGTTCACGTCGGCGGCCGCCTCCATCTGCACCATGTGCCCGCTGCCGGCGATCACCTCGGCACGCACGCCGTCAGGCAGGCCCCGCGCATGCTGGGCGGGAATCACCTGGTCGCGCTCGCCCCAGATCACGAGCGTGCGCGGCGCAAGCGTCGCGAGCCGGTCGCGGAACACGCGCCGCTGGGCGGCGCCGTCGAACGCGGCGTTCGCGATCTTCTCCAGTGCGGCCTGCACGCCTTCGAGCCGCTTGTACTTGACGAGATCCTCGACGAGCTGCCGCGTCACCAGCGCGTGGTCGGCGAACAGCGCGCCGAGGTGCGGCTTCAGCGTGTTGCGGCTGTTGCCGGCGACGAAGCCGTCGATGTAGGCACGGTTGATGTCGGTGCCGAGCCCCGCGCTCGCGATCAGCGTCAGCGACGCGACCCGTTGCGGCGCGCGCTCGGCCGCCGCCATCGCGACCGCGCCGCCCATCGAATGGCCGATCAGGTGCGCGTGCTCGATGTGCTGCGCATCGAGCAGCGCGAGCACCGCATCGGCGAGTTCGTCGAGGCTGCCCGTATCGAGCGCCTTGCCCGACTCGCCGTGACCGGGCAGGTCGAGCGCCCACACCGGCCGGTGCGCGGCGAGATCCGCGTGATTGAACAGCCAGTTGTTCAGGTCGCCGCCGAAACCGTGGATCAGCACGGCAGGCGTGCCTGCCCCGTCGCCGAGCTTCAGGAAGCGCACCGTGCGGCCGCCGATCTGCGCCTTCTCGGGCTGCGGGCCGGCAGCCTCGTCGGTGGCGGCGCTCGGCACGAAATCGCGCTGGAAGTCGGCGATCGCCGCATCGATGTCGGCATCGCTCGCCTCGGCGGCCGCGACGACGCCGAGCAGCGCGCCGACCGGCAGCGTCTCGCCTTCCTGCGCGACCTGCCGGCGCAGCGTGCCGTCGAACGCGCACTCGACGCCCGACGAGATCTTGTCGGTCTCGACGTCGAGCAGCTCATCGCCCTTCGTCACGCGTTCGCCGATCGCCTTCAGCCAGCCGTTGACCTGCCCCTGCTCCATCGACAGCCCCCACTTGGGCATCGTGATCATGTGAATCGACATCGTGTCAGCTCCTCGTCTTCAGGACCGCCTGCCCAATCGCATCGGCGGACGGGATGTACAGGTCTTCCAGCACGCTCGCGAACGGCGCCGGCGTATGCGGCGCGGTGACGAGCCCGATCGGCGCCTTCAGCGAATGGAACGCGCGCTGCGCGACGAGCGCGGCGATGTCGGTCGCGATCGAGCAGCGCGGATTCGCTTCGTCGACGACCACCACGCGCCCCGTGCGTTCGGCGCTTTCGAGAATCGTCTCCTCGTCGAGCGGCGACGTCGTGCGCAGGTCGATCACGTCGCACTGGATGCCGTCCTTCGCGAGCTTCGCGGCCGCGTCCATCGCGAGATGCACCATCCGGCCGTACGTGACGATCGTCACGTCGTCACCGTCGCGAACCACGTTCGCCTCGCCGAACGGAATCGCATAGGACTCCTCCGGCACGTCGCCTTCGCGCGTATAGAGCAGCTTGTGTTCGAGGAAGATCACGGGATCGTTGTCGCGGATCGCCTGGATCAGCAGCCCCTTGGCGTCGTACGGCGTCGACGGGCACACGACCTTCAGCCCGGGAATGTGCGTGAACAGCGACGTCAGCATCTGCGAGTGCTGGGCGGCCGCGCGCAACCCGGCGCCGTACATCGCGCGAATCACGACCGGCGTCACGGCCTTGCCGCCGAACATGTAGCGGAATTTCGCGGCCTGGTTGAAGATCTGGTCGAAGCACACGCCCATGAAATCGATGAACATCAGTTCCGCGACGGGCCGCATCCCGCATGCGGCCGCGCCGACCGCCGCGCCGATGTAGCCGCCCTCCGACAGCGGCGTATCGAGCACGCGGCCCGGAAACTTGTGGAACAGCCCTTTCGTCACGCCGAGGACGCCGCCCCATGCATCGTCCTCGCCCGGCGCGCCCGCGCCGCCCGCGTTGTCCTCGCCCATCACGATCACGCTGTCGTCGCGCGCCATTTCCTGCGCGAGCGCTTCGTTGATCGCCTGCGAATAAGTGATCTTCCTTGCCATGTCTGTCTCCTGGAATGTTCGGTTTGCCGTGCCGGCCGCGATGTCAGGCCGCGCTCACGGATACGACACGTAGACGTCGGCCAGCAGGTCGGCGGCATCCGGCACCGGCGCGGCCTTCGCCTGCGCGACCGCGTCGTCGATCAGCGCCTTGACCTGCGCGTCGACCGCGCGCAGGTCGGCCGTCGTCAGCGCTTCGGCACGCACGACACGCGTCTCGAAATGCTTCAGGCAGTCCTTCTCGTCGCGCAGCTTCTGTACCTCGCCCGGCGCGCGGTAGGTTTGCGCATCGCCTTCGAAATGGCCGAAATAGCGCGTGAACTTCACCTCGACCAGCGTCGGGCCGCCGCCGTTGCGCGCGCGCTCGACGGCTTCGCCGAGCGCTTCGTGCACCGCGAAGAAGTCGAAGCCGTCGACGATCACGCCCGGCATCCCGAACCCGTTCGCGCGGTCGGCGATGTTGTCGGTCGCGACCGACCAGCTCGACGACGTCGCTTCCGCGTAGCCGTTGTTTTCGGCGACGAAGATCGCGGGCAGGCGCCACACCGACGCCAGGTTCATCGATTCGAAGATCACGCCCTGGTTCGACGCGCCGTCGCCGAAGAAGCACACGCCGACACCGCCCGTCTTCTTGTGCTTCGCCGCGAGCGCCGCGCCGCACACGAGCGGGCCGCCCGCGCCGACGATCCCGTTCGCGCCGAGCATCCCCATCGACAGGTCGGCGATGTGCATCGAGCCGCCCTTGCCGTGGCAGACGCCCGTCTTCTTGCCGTAGATCTCGGCCATCATCCCGTGCACGTCGACGCCCTTCGCGATGCAATGGCCGTGACCGCGGTGCGTGGTGGCAACGTAATCGGCGAGGCCGAGATGCAGCATCGTGCCGACCGCGGACGCCTCCTCGCCCGCGTACAGGTGAACGAAGCCGGGAATCTCCCCGGTCGCGAATTCGACGTGCAGGCGCTCCTCGAATTCGCGGATCGTGCGCATCAGCCGGTAGGCGTCCAGCAGCGTGTCCCTGCTGAGCTGGGTCGAAGCGGTCATGTGTGTCTCCTGGTAGGTTTGACTGCGAATGCCGCCGCGTCCGTGCCGCGGCGGCGGATTGCACGGCCGGCGGCCGTCAATGGAACGTGAAACCGCCGTCGACGTTCACGGCCTGGCCCGTCACGTTGTCCATCGTCGCGAAGAACAGCGCGAGCCGGCCCATGTCCTCCGGCGTCTGCGCGCGGCCCTGCGGGATCAGCGTCAACTGGTGCCGCTGCCACGATTGCTCGACCGTTTCGCCGTCGGTCTTCCATGCTTCGGACAACCGGTCCCACATGTCGGTCCGGACGATGCCGGGGCAGATCGCGTTGACGGTCACGCCGTCGCGCGCGAGTTCCTTCGCGAGCGCGTTGGTGAAGCCGACGACCGCGAATTTCGATGCGCTGTAGTGCGCGAGATTCGGAAAACCCTCCTTGCCCGCGATCGACGCGACGTTGATGATCCGGCCGCGACCCTGCGCCTTCAGGTGCGCGAGCGCCGCGCGGCAACCGAGGAACGTGCCCTTCGCGTTCACGTCCATCACGACATCCCAGTCGCGCTCGGTCAGTTCGGCGACCGGATGAATGCTGATCACGCCCGCGCAGTTCACGAGGATGTCGAGCCCGCCGAGTTCGGCGAGCGCCTGCGCGACCATCGCGTCGACCTGCGCGGCCTGCGTGACGTCGACCTTCGCGACCGCCGCCCGGCGGCCGAGCGCACGCACCTCGCGCGCGGTGGCGTCGAGCGCGTCGTCGAGCAGGTCGGCCAGCAGGATGTCGGCGCCCGCGCCGGCAAGCGTCAGCGCGATGCCGCGGCCGATGCCGCGCGCGCCGCCGGTGACGATGGCGACCTGTCCTTCGAGAACGGTTGTCATGACGATGTCTCCTTGAAAATCGTGCTGGATGGCGAAGCGTCTTGCATCAAACCGGATGCTCAGTCGCGCCACGCGCCGGCGCTGCGCAGCAATTGCCGCGACGACGCGTAGCGCAGCGTGCGGCCGACGTCGACCGTCAGCGGTCCGCGCCAGTCGAGCGAGATTTCGTAGCGCTCGCCGCGCGCGACCTCGATCTCGCGCTCGCCGTCGAACGCGAGCGTGCCGCGTTCGAACGGAATCGCCTGCCACGTGTCCGGCTCGAGCCGCTCGCAACTGCGCATCACGACGCGATCGACGCGCCCCGGCGCGATCGGTGCGACGAGCGGCGTGCCGGCTGCGTTGCCGGCTTCCGCGAAGCGCATCGCAAGCCCGTGCGGCGCGCTGCGTTCGAGCGGCGCCCACGCGCCGCCGAGCGCGGACAGCCCGATGCCGTCCGGTTCCGCGAAGGTCAGGTAGAGCGCGTCGAGGTCGTCGGACCCGGAGATCGCACGTGCGCCGATGAAGCGCTGCCGCGCGGCGCACACGTCGACGAGCGCGATCTCCTCGCGCCCCGGCTGCGCGCCCGCCGCACAGCGCACGACGAGCCGCTTGTTGCGCACGAACGCGACCTCGGCGGGCACGGCGCCGGTCGCGGCGAGCCCTGCCGCGACGCCGGCGACGGTCGCCTCGCGATGTTCGGGAAACGCATTGTTGGTGCCGGTGGACAGCGCGACGAGCGGCGTCGCGCCGCAATGCGCGGCCACCGCGCGATGGGTACCGTCGCCACCGAGCACGACGATCAGCGCGACTTCCATCCGGTGCAGGTACGCGGCGCCGGCCTGCGTGTCGGCGACGGTATCGGTGATCGGCAGGTCGACGAACTCGACCTCGGGCCAGCGTTCGTGCGGCGCGACCGCGCGATGCGTGTCGATCGCGCGCAGTAGCAGCGTCGCGATGCCCGTGCGGTCGCGCAACGTCAGCACGCGCTCGACGCCCATCGCACCGAGGCCGGCCAGCAGGCGCACGATCATGTTCGCCTTCTCGGCCGTCGGAAACACGGATGCATGCGTCGTGAGGCGGCGGATGTCGCGCCCCGATGCGGGGTTCGCGATCACGCCGACGGTAACGGGCGTCGTCACGGGTTCGTCTCCATCCAGTGGACCGGCCATGCCGGCCCGGTCTGTGTCGTCCGCTGCCATCGACGGGCGGCGGATCGTCGTCGCCGACGCGACCGCATCGGCTTGCCCGTGATCTCTGCAAGCGGCGTGCCATCGTCGCTGCGACGACCGCGGAACCCGCGTGCACACTGGCGCGACAGGCAGGCACGCGTTCGCGCTTCGTGACCGTGACGACACGGCACCTGGCGAATCCGCCCGTGCGTCTCACGCAGCCGATGCGACGAAACGATCGCCCCGGCCTCTGCGCTTGCGCGCCGCCCTGCCCGCAAACCCCGCACGCGCGCGGCTCGACGCGGGCGTCGGCCGGCCGGACGGCCACCGTGCGCCGTGCATGCGGATGTCTCACGCGCGCGAGACACGGCGAGCGACCGGTGAGACGAACGTCTCACGCCGGCCGCGTGCTGCGATGCAATGTGATCCGCCGAACGGGATGTGCTACAAGAACATCGCATTCCCCGCCGTACGGAACCGGAGCCGACCATGCCCTACGCCGTTCCCCAGGCCCAGCACGCCGACCGCGTGCTCGGCGCGCTCGCCGGACGCCTGCCCGCGCCGGCCGACTCCGCGCGCCTCGTATCGTCGTGGCAACGGTCGCTGGAGCGCTACCGTCTCGACCCCGCTTCGTCGATCGGCCCGCGTGTGCTGACCGCGGCCGAGCTGCGCGAAGTGCGCGACAAGGAAGAGGCGTTCCTGCGCGCGTCGGGCCAATGCCTGACGCGGCTGCACGACATGATCCGCGTCGCCGACTACTGCGTGATGCTGACCGACGCGCACGGCGTGACGATCGACTACCGGATCGACCGCGAGCGCCGCAACGACTTCCGCCATGCGGGGCTGCACATCGGCTCGTGCTGGTCGGAAAGCGAGGAAGGCACCTGCGGCGTCGCGAGCGTGCTGACCGATCTCGCGCCGATCACCGTGCACAAGACCGATCACTTTCGCGCGGCGTTCACGACGCTCACCTGCAGCGCCGCGCCGATCTTCTCGCCGGGCGGCGAACTGATCGGCGTGCTCGACGCGTCGGCCGTGCATTCGCCCGACGGCCGCGACAGCCAGCGCCTCGTCTACCAGCTCGTGCGGCAAAGCGCGGCGCTGATCGAGGACGGCTACTTCGTGCACAGCACCGCGCAGCACTGGATCCTGTTCGGGCATCCGAACCGTCACTACGTCGAGGCGCAACCGGAATGGATGATCGCGTTCGACGAATGCGGCAACATCGTCGCCGCGAACCGGCAGGCACGCGACGCGCTGCCGGCGCTGCGCGAGCCGCGCCATATCGACGAGATCTTCGATGCGACCGAGATGCCGCTGCGCGATGCCGCGCGGCTCGATACGATCGTCGCGCTGCGGCTGCGCGCCACCGGCGCACCGCTCTATGCGCGGTTGCGGGCGCCGCTACGACGCGCGGGCCGCGAGCCCGGCACCGTATCGCGCCGCGCGGGCACCGCGCCGCGCAACGTCGGCGCGCTGACGCCGTTCCTGCACAGCAGCGATGCGCATATCGCGCAACAGGCCGAACTCGCGCTGCGGGTCGCGAGCAAACGGCTGCCGATTCTCGTGCTCGGCGAAACCGGTGCGGGCAAGGAGGTGTTCGCCCGCGCGATCCACGACGCCGGCGCACGGCGCGCGCGGCCGTTCGTCGCCGTCAACTGCGGCGCGCTGCCCGACGCGCTGATCGAGAGCGAACTGTTCGGTTATGCGGCCGGTGCGTTCACCGGCGCACGCAAGCACGGCGCGCGCGGCAAGATCGCGCTCGCCGACGGCGGCACGCTGTTTCTCGATGAAATCGGCGACATGCCGCTCGCGCTGCAGACGCGCCTGCTGCGCGTCCTCGCCGACGGCGAGGTCGTGCCGCTCGGCAGCGATACGCCCGTGCGCGTCGATCTCGACGTGATCTGCGCGACGCACCGCGATCTCGCGCGGATGGTGGCCGACGGGACCTTCCGCGAAGACCTGTACTACCGCCTGAGCGGCGCGACGTTCGAACTGCCGCCGCTGCGCGCACGCACGGACGTGCGCGACGTGATTGCCGCCGTGTTCGCCGAGGAAGCGCAGGCGACCGGCCACGTGCTCACGCTCGATCCGACGCTCGCCGAACACCTCGCCGCATACGCGTGGCCCGGCAACGTGCGGCAACTGCGCAACGTCCTGCGCTACGCGTGCGCGGTGTGCGACGCCGCGCGCGTGACGCGGCGCGACCTGCCGGCCGAGCTCGCCGCTCAACTCGGCGGTGCTCCGCCGGGCGCGCTGCCCGACGACGAACGCGGCCGCATCGTCGCCGCGCTCACCGCGCATCGCTGGCGGCCCGACGCGGCCGCGCAGGCGCTCGGCATGTCGCGCGCGACGCTGTACCGGCGCATCGCGAAGTACCGGATCGTCGCACCGCACCGCGCGTGACGCGCGGGCGCACGCTCCGTCATGCGGGCTGCCCGGCCGCTTCGTTCGCATCGTCCGTCACGCCGGCCGTTTCGTCGCGCCGCTTGAACACCTCGTGCGCGGCAAACAACGCGTTCAGCGCGGCCGGCATCCCCGCATACACGGCCATCTGCATGAACACCTCGACGATCTCGTCGCGCGTGCAGCCGACGTTCAGCGCGGCCTCGATATGCACCTTCAACTGCGGCTGCGCGTTGCCGAGCGCGGCCAGCGCCGCGATCGTCGCGATTTCGCGTGCTTTCAGGTCGAGCTGCGGCCGGCTGTAGATGTCGCCGAAGCTGAATTCGACCAGGAGCCGCGCGAAGTCCGGCGCGATCGGCGCCAGCGCCGCGATCACGCGTTCGCCCGCTTCGCCGTCGATTTCCTTCAGTTTGTTCCAGCCGCGCGTGTAGCGATCCTCAACGAGTCGTTCCATCGTGTCCGTCCTGTTCCGATAAAGAGAGAGAAGGTTTCACCCGTCGTTCCGTTTCCCGTTCCTGCGCCTCGTAGTACGCGATCTTGTCGCCGATCGCATCGAGGTTCGCCTGCAGCTCCGCGATATGCGCGCGCACCGCGTCGCGATGTGCGACCAGCAAGTCGCGCCGCGCGCCGAACGTCGACTCGCCCTGCTCGCGCAGCACCGCGAACGCCTGGATCTGCGCGATCGGCATGCCGGTCGCCTTCAGGCGCATCACGAAGGCCAGCCCGGCAAGGTCGGCCGGCGCATAGAGCCGGTGCCCGGCCGCCGTGCGCGAAATCGCGCGCAGCAGCCCGGCCTGCTCGTAGTACCGCAACGTGTGCGTCGACACGCCCGTCAGTTCGGCGACTTGCCCGATCGTCAGCGGACCGGCGGAGGAGGATGGGGATACGGTTTTCGACATGGCAGGAACAAGGTTAGGAGTTAGAGTTCACTCTAAGTCAAGCGTGATCGCACGGCCAGCGCGACGACGATCCGCTCGCCCCCGGCGACACCGTAAACAATGGTCAAAAGCGGCGCCCGGCGCGGGTTTCGGCCTTTACAGCACCGCAAGCCTTCAGCAAGATTCAGTCAGCCTGTCTTAAAAAGGGCACGCATTTGTCCTATGCTTAACGGCGACGCCCGGCCACCTCGCGCCCCGCCGTCCGTTGCAACAGCCATTCATCCGTCAGAACCAGGGAGCCTTTGCCATGCTGAAAAAGCTGCTGATGCTGTTCGTCGCGCTGTCGCTGTCGCTTGCCGCCGGCCTTGCCGCGGCCGTCGAAGTCAACACGGCCGACCAGGCCGCGCTCGAATCCGTGAAGGGTCTCGGGCCCGTGAAGTCGAAGGCGATCATCGACGAACGCACCAAGAACGGCCCGTTCAAGGACGCCGACGATCTCGCGAACCGCGTGAAGGGTCTCGGCACGAAGTCGGTCGGGCATCTGGAGGAAAACGGCCTGACGATCGGCGGCTCGTCGACGCCGCCGAAGGGCGTCAAGCTGTCGAAGCCGGCCGCAACGGCACCGGCCACCACGCCGGCCACGACCTCGGCAGGCACCGCATCGACGTCCACGACCGCGACGGCCGGCACGACGGCTGCGACGCCGGCCCCGGCGGCCAGCGCACCGGATGCGGCGGCGAAGCCGGCCAAGGCGAAGCGCGCATCGAAGAAGGAAAAGGCAGCGGCAGCGGCGGCGGCATCCGCCGACGCGGGTGCGAGCGCACCGGCCGCCGCGTCGTCCACGAAGGCGACGAAGGGTTCGAAGAAGAAGAGCAAGAAGGACAAGGCAGCCTCCGCCGCCGCGGCGTCGGGCGCCTGATGTGCGCCGCGCGCGCGACGGCGTGCGCGCGGCATTCGTTCAACGGGCGCCGTCGTCACGGCGCCCTTTTCAGTGAAGGTGAAGAACCATGGGTCTCCTCGACATCGTTGGCGGTCTGATCGGCGGCCAGGCCGGCGGCAACTCGCAAAGCGCGCTGATCACCACCGCGCTCGAATTCATCAACAACCAGCCGGGCGGCCTGAACGGCCTGATCGAGAAATTCAAGGCCGGTGGCGCCGGCGACATCATCGGTTCGTGGGTCGGCAACGGCGAAAACCAGCCGATCTCGGCCGACACGCTGCAGAACGTGCTGGGCTCCGACGTCGTCGGCTCGCTCGCGAGCAAGGTCGGCATCGACCCGTCGCAGGCCTCGTCGATCCTCGCGCAGGTGCTGCCGCACGTGGTCAACGGCGCGACGCCGAACGGCGAAGTGCCGGCCGGCGGCCAGGTCGACACGTCGAACGTGCTCGGCACGCTCACGCAGCTCGCCGGCATGTTCGGCGGCAACAAGCAGGGCTGAGCGTCCCGGCCCGCGCGGCGGCCCGTTCGGCCGCCCCATAAGCAAACACCCCGCCGAGGCGGGGTGTTTGTTTTTGCGCGCCCGGCGCGAACCGGGCGGGCAACCGATGGCAGGCGATCAGTGAACGACGCGGTCGAACACGAACTTGCCGTCGTTGACGTCGACCGGAATCACGTCCTTCGGACCGAAACGGCCCGCGAGGATCAGCTTCGCGACCGGGTTCTCGATCTCCTGCTGGATCGCGCGCTTCAGCGGCCGCGCGCCGAACAGCGGATCGTAGCCGACCTTGCCGATCTGTTCGAGCGCCGCCGGCGACACGTCGAGCGCCATGTCGAGCTTCGCGAGCCGGTCGTGCAGGCGGGCGAGCTGGATCTTCGCGATCGACTCGATGTTGCTGCGGTCGAGCGCATGGAACACGACGACGTCGTCGATCCGGTTCAGGAACTCGGGGCGGAAATGCTGCTTCACCTCGAGCCACACCGCGTCCTTGATCTCTTCCTGCGGCGCGCCCGTCATCGCCTGGATCACCTGCGAGCCGAGGTTCGACGTCATCACGATCACCGTGTTCTTGAAGTCGACCGTCCGCCCCTGCCCGTCCGTCATGCGGCCGTCGTCGAGCACCTGCAGCAGCACGTTGAACACGTCCGGGTGCGCCTTCTCGATCTCGTCGAGCAGGATCACGCTGTACGGCTTGCGACGCACGGCTTCCGTCAGGTAACCGCCTTCCTCGTAGCCGACATAACCCGGCGGCGCGCCGATCAGCCGGGCGACGCTGTGCTTCTCCATGAACTCGCTCATGTCGATGCGGATCAGGTGCTCTTCCGAATCGAACAGGAACGACGCCAGCGCCTTGCACAGCTCGGTCTTGCCGACGCCCGTCGGGCCGAGGAACAGGAACGAGCCGTACGGACGGTTCGGATCGGCGAGACCCGCGCGCGAACGACGGATCGCATCGGCCACCGCACTGATCGCCTCGTCCTGCCCGACCACGCGCTCGTGCAGCTTTTCCTCGATGTGCAGCAGCTTCTCGCGTTCGCCCTGCATCATCCGCGACACGGGGATCCCGGTCGAGCGCGACACGACTTCCGCGATTTCCTCGGCGCCGACCTGCGTGCGCAACAGGCGCGGACGCGTCGGGTTGTGCTGCTCCTGCTCTTCGGCCTGCGTGACCTGCTTCAGCTGCGCCTCGAGCTGCGGCAGCTTGCCGTACTGCAACTCGGCGACCTTCTCCAGCTTGCCGTTACGCTGCAGCCTCGCGATGTCCGCGCGCACCTTCTCGATCTCTTCCTTGAGCTGTGCGCTGCCCTGCACCGCGGCCTTCTCGGCGGTCCAGATCTCTTCCAGGTCCGCGTACTCGCGGCCGAGGCGCTCGATCTCTTCCTCGATCAGCTGCAGGCGCTTCTGCGACGCTTCGTCCTGCTCCTTCTTCACGGCCTCGCGCTCGATCTTCAGCTGGATCAGCCGGCGGTCGAGCTTGTCCATCTCTTCGGGCTTCGAATCGATTTCCATCTTGATCTTCGAAGCGGCTTCGTCGATCAGGTCGATCGCCTTGTCGGGCAGGAAGCGGTCGGTGATGTAGCGGTGCGACAGCTCGGCCGCGGCGACGATCGCCGGGTCGGTGATGTCAACGCCGTGGTGCAGTTCGTACTTCTCCTGCAGCCCGCGCAGGATCGCGATCGTCGCCTCGACGCTCGGCTCGTCGACGAGCACCTTCTGGAAGCGGCGTTCGAGCGCGGCATCCTTCTCGATGTACTTGCGGTATTCGTCGAGCGTGGTCGCGCCGATGCAGTGCAGCTCGCCGCGCGACAGCGCCGGCTTCAGCATGTTGCCCGCATCCATCGCGCCTTCGGCCTTGCCCGCACCGACCATCGTGTGGATTTCGTCGATGAAGACGATCGTCCGGCCTTCGTCCTTCGCGATGTCGTTGAGCACGGCCTTCAGGCGCTCCTCGAATTCACCGCGATACTTCGCGCCGGCGAGCAGCGCCGCCATGTCGAGCGACAGCACGCGCTTGCCCTTCAGCGTCTCCGGCACTTCGCCGTTGACGATCCGTTGCGCGAGCCCTTCGACGATCGCGGTCTTGCCGACGCCCGGCTCGCCGATCAGCACCGGGTTGTTCTTGGTGCGGCGCTGCAGGATCTGGATCGAGCGGCGGATTTCGTCGTCGCGGCCGATCACCGGATCGAGCTTGCCCGCACGGGCCCGCTCGGTCAGGTCGACCGTGTACTTCTTCAGCGCCTCGCGCTGGCTTTCCGCATCCTGGCTATGCACCTGCGAGCCGCCGCGCACCGCGGCGATCGCGGCTTCGAGCGCCTTGCGCGTGAGGCCGTGCTGGCGCGCGAGCTTGCCGGCTTCGCCCTTGTCGTCGGACGCGGCGAGCAGGAACATTTCACTCGCGATGAACGTGTCGTTGAGCTTCTGCGCTTCCTTGTCGGCCTGGTTCAGCAGCCCGGCCAGTTCACGGCCGATCTGGATGTCGCCGCCCGTGCCCGTCACTTGCGGCAAGCGCGAAATGGCTTCGTTCAGCGCGCCTTGCAACGCCTGCACGTGAACACCCGCGCGCGACATCAGCGAGCGGGCGGACCCGTCCTGCTGCGCGACCAGCGCCGCGAGGACGTGAACGGGTTCGATGTATTGATTGTCGCGGCCTGCCGCGAGGCTTTGCGCGTCCGCGAGTGCTTCCTGGAACTTGGTGGTGAGCTTGTCGATTCTCATTTAGTCGAGACCTCCAATTTTCGATTAACACCAAGATAAGGATGGTTATGCGGCTTTCAAGCCAAATTCGGGTTGATTCAGCGCAAAAATTGCTGGATAGGCCGGAAGCGGCCCCGGGACGGGCCGCGTTCGGATCGCGGGACGCGGCGCGCGCGCGTCAGCCGGCCGCCGACGGCGGCTCGGCGGTCGCCGATGGGTCGTCCGGCGACGATTCGGCACGCACGGGCACGACCGGACGGATGCCGAGCAGCGCCGCGAGCGGCGACGCGGGCTCGGCCAGCTCGCCGAGCCGGTGACGGTCGAGCTCGGCGAAGAACGCATCGCGCGCGGCCGCCAGCACGCCTTTCAGGCGGCACCGCGGCTCGATCACGCAGCCGCGCGATTCGCCGCCGTCGGTCGCGAAACAGCCGACCAGCGCGAAGTCGCTCTCGGTCGCGCGCACGACCTGGCCGACCGTCAACTCGAGCGATGCCGGGAAGAGCCGCAGCCCGCCGTTGCGGCCGCGAACCGTGTCGACCCATCCCAGCTCGCCGAGCTGCTGCACGACTTTCATCAGATGGTTCTTCGAGATGCCGTAGGCATCCGAGATCTCCTGGATCGTCGCGAGCCCCTCGCCGCGCACGGCAAGGTACAGCATCACGCGCAGCGAATAGTCGGTGTAGTCAGTGAGTCTCATGGACGGATACGGAAATGATCGATCGTGCCCCGATGACGCGGGCCGGGCCGATCGCGGGGCGTGCGGGGGCCGGCTGACGGTCCCGTTCCGCGACCCCGGGTTGCCGGGATCGCGTGCGCGCAATAAGATGCATGACACTTGCGCGTTTTTCAGCGGGTATTGGACGCTATTTTGCGACAAAATCCGACCGGCGTCCTGCCTGCCCTCCCGCCACTGCCCGTCAGCACTCCGATCTACCGGCCCCTTTTTGCCATGAATGCCCTGCCCGCCTCGCCCGAAACCGCACCGGCCCGCCCTCGCGACACCGAGCCGACCGAAGACAACATCCGCGCGCTCGTCTACGCGTTCTACGACCGCGTGCGCGCCGACCCGCTGCTCGGACCCGTGTTCGACGCGAAGCTGGCCGGCCGCTGGGACGACCACCTGCCGAAGATGGTCACGTTCTGGTCGAGCCTCGTACTCGGCACCAAAGGCTATCGCGGCAACGTGCAGCAGGCGCACCAGCCGCTCGACGGGATCGAGCCGGCCCATTTCAGCCGCTGGCTGGCGCTGTTCCTGAGGACCGTCGAGGCGCGCTACGCGCCGCCCGCGGCGATCCGCTTCATGGCGCCCGCGCTGCGGATCGCCCAGAGCCTGCAGTTGAGCCGATTCGGCTGGGATTATCGGATTCCGCCCGAGCAGCAGGCGCTGCTCGATGCGATCGCGCCGCGCCGCCGCGACGCGGGCGACGATCCGCACGCGCTGCCGTCGCGTGCCCGCGGCGAACCGTTTCCGACGAAGATCGTCGGACGCAGCGCCGACCCGGACGCGTGACGCGCGGCCCGTGACGCCGGGCGCACCACCCGCGGCAGATCGACGCACCGCCTAGCGCGGCGTATTGCCCGACTCGACGCCCCAGCGCGCGAGCGCGGCATCGTCGGTGCTGCGCGCATCGACCCAGCGCTCGCCGTCCGGCGTCGTTTCCTTCTTCCAGAACGGCGCCTCGGTCTTCAGATAGTCCATCACGAATTCGCACGACGCGAATGCATCGCCGCGGTGCGACGCGACCGTCGCGACCATCACGATCTGGTCGAGCGGCAGCAGCCTGCCGACGCGATGCACGATCGCGACGTCGATGCCCGGCCAGCGCCGGCCGGCCTCGGCGGCAATCTTCTCGAGCGCCTTCTCGGTCATCCCCGGATAGTGCTCGAGCTCCATCGCGGCAACCGAATCGCCTTCGTTCAGGTCGCGCACCGTGCCGACGAAACACGCGACGGCGCCGATCTTCGGGTTGCGCGCGCGCAATGCCGCGACTTCGGCATTCAGATCGAAATCGTCGGCCTGGACTCGTACCGTTGCCATCGCGCGCCCCTCAGCCGCCCGTCACCGGCGGAAAGAACGCGACCTCGCAGCCTTCGGTGAGCCGCGTGTCGGGATCGGTCATCTCGTGGTTGCAGGCCATGCGCAGCGCGCGCCCCTCGGCGAGCGTCTCGGCCCATACGCCGCCGCGCACGCGCAACCAGGCGCGCACGTCGCCGACGGTCGTCACGCTGTCCGGCACGGTTGCCGCTTCGTCGGCGACACCCAGTGCCTCGCGCACGCTTGCAAAAAATTTCAGCTGAATCTTCATGGTTCGGGAAGCCGTCGCGTTACGACAGCAGTTCGGAAAACGGAATGAAACGGACGGTCTCGCCGGCGCTGATCACGTGCTGCGGCGGGTTGTCGATCAGGCCGTCGCCCCAGACCGTCGACGTCAGCACCGCCGAGCTCTGGTTCGGAAACAGGTCGAGCCCGCCGGCCGCGTTGACGCGCGCACGCAGGAATTCGTTGCGCCGGTCGCCCTTGCCTTGCGAAAAGTCCGCACGCAGCGACAGTGCGCGCGGCGCGACGTCACGCACGCCGGACAGGCGCAGCAGGAACGGCCGCACGAACAGCAGGAACGTGACGAAGCTCGACACGGGGTTGCCGGGCAAGCCGATGAAGTGCGCGTCCGCACGCTCGTCGCCGCGGCGCACCGCGCCGTACGCGAGCGGCTTGCCGGGCTTCATCGCGATCTGCCACAGCGCGAGCCGCCCTTCGGCCTCGACGGCGGGCTTCACGTGATCCTCGTCGCCGACCGATACGCCGCCGCTCGTCAGGATCACGTCGTGATCGCGCGCGGCCTCGCGCAGCGTGTCGCGCGTCGCGGCGAGCGAATCGGGCACGATCCCGTAGTCGGTCACGTGGCAGCCGAGCCGCTCCAGCAACCCGCGCAGCGTGAAGCGGTTCGAGTTGTAGATCGCGCCGGGCTTCAGCGGCTCGCCCGGCATCGTCAGTTCGTCGCCGGTGAAGAACACGGCGACGCGAATCCGCCGTGCGACCGACAGCTGCGCGCAGCCGACCGATGCGGCCAGACCGAGCGCCTGCGGCGTGAGCCGCGTGCCGGCCGGCAGGATCACCGAACCCTGGCGGATGTCCGCGCCCTGCGCGGTGATCCATTCACCGGCCTTCGGCGTGTGCAGGATCTCGACCGCGTCGCCGTCGGCCGATGCCTGCTCCTGCATCACGACCGCGTCGGCGCCGGGCGGCACCGTTGCGCCGGTGAAGATCCGCGCGGCCGTGCCGGCCGCGAGCGGCCCAGCCGGATGGCCGGCCGGAATGCGCTGCGACACCGGCAACCGCCGATCGCCGTGCAGCAGGTCGGCGACGCGCACCGCATAGCCGTCCATCGCGCTCGTATGCATCGGCGGCACGTCGAGCGGCGAGCTCACGTCGGCGGCCAGCACGCGGCCGAGCGCATCGAGCGTGGCGACGGTCTCCGCGCCGGGCAGCGGCTTCGCGGCATCGAGCAGCGCGGCGAGCGCCTCGGCGGTCGACAGCATCGGCGCGCGCGGCGCCGCGGGATTCGGGTTCGACATCGATGGAATCGGGGATCGTTGGAGTCAATACGTCATTGTAGCGACGCCGTCGCACCGGCGCGCGATATGGCGGACATGCGAAAACTGTGATCGGCGCGAACGCGCGGGTCTGGCACTTGTTTCGCGCGACAGGCCATGCCCGGGCGCCAAACGAAACGGCCGGAACCCCGATCCGTTCGACGAATCGGCGTTCCGGCCGTCCCGCGCAGCCGGGCCCGCGGGCCCGGCCGTGCGTCATGCACCCGTATGGGCGACGATGAAGTCCTTCACCTGCCGGGCATCGGCCTTCACGACCTCGAAGCGCTGCGGCAGCGCCTCGAGCCCGTCGAACGCGGCCGGCCGCTCGGCTTCGCGATCGAGCGCCTCGCGGATCGTCTCGCCGAACTTGATCGGCTGCGCCGTCTCGAGCACGACCATCGGCACGCCGGCATCCAGGTGCTCGCGTGCGACCTTCACGCCGTCGGCCGTGTGCGTGTCGATCATCGTGTCGTAACGCGAGAACACGTCGCGAATCGTCGCGATCCGGTCGGCGTGGCTGCTGCGGCCCGACACGAAGCCGAACTCGGCGACGCGCGCGAAATCGCCGCTCGCCGCGAGATCGAAACCGCCCTTCTCCTCGACGTCGCGGAACAGCTGCATCACGCGCGCCGGATCGCGGCCGAGCAGGTCGAACACGAAACGCTCGAAATTCGACGCCTTCGAGATGTCCATGCTCGGGCTGCTCGTGTGATACGTATTCTCGGCGCTGCGCACGCGATACGCGCCCGTGCGGAAGAACTCGTCGAGCACGTCGTTCTCGTTGGTCGCGACCACGAGCTTCGCGATCGGCAGCCCCATCATCCGCGCGATGTGGCCCGCGCAGACGTTGCCGAAGTTGCCCGACGGCACCGTGAACGACACGCGCTCGTCGTTGGACTGCGTCGCCGCGAAGTAGCCCTTGAAGTAGTACACGACCTGCGCGACGACGCGCGCCCAGTTGATCGAGTTGACCGTGCCGATCTTCTGCTGCGCCTTGAACGCGTGATCGTTCGACACGGCCTTCACGATGTCCTGGCAGTCGTCGAACACGCCTTCCACTGCGAGGTTGAAGATGTTCGGGTCCTGCAGGCTGAACATCTGGGCCGTCTGGAACGCGCTCATCTTCTTGTGCGGCGACAGCATGAACACGCGCACGCCGGCCTTGCCGCGCATCGCGTATTCGGCCGCGCTGCCCGTGTCGCCCGACGTCGCGCCGAGGATGTTCAGCGCTTCGCCGTGCTTCGCGAGCGTGTACTCGAACAGGTTGCCGAGCAACTGCATCGCCATGTCCTTGAACGCCAGCGTCGGGCCGTTCGACAGCTCGAGCAGCGACAGCGCCGCGCCATGCTCGGTGCCGAGCGTCTTCAGCGGCGTGATGTCGGACGCGTTCTCGCCGTGGCGCGTGTTGCGGTACACGTCGGCCGTGTACGTGCGGCGTGTGATCGCGCGCAGGTCGTCGGCCGGGACGTCGTCGCAGAACTTCGACAGGATCTCGAACGCGAGATCCGCGTACGACAGCGTGCGCCAGCGCGCGAGCTCGTCGGCGGACACCCGCGGATACTCGGCCGGCAGGTAGAGCCCGCCGTCCTTCGCGAGACCGCCGAGCAGGATGTCGGAGAACGTATGGCGCTCGCCGATGCCGGCGCCGCGCGTGGAGATGTAGTTCATGTCGCTTTCCGTCCTCAGTTCAGCGCTTCCATGCGCAGCTTCGTCACCTTCGACACGACCGTCGCGAGGCGCTCGATCTGCGCGATCGCCGCATTGACGTTCTTCTCGACCGTTTCGTGCGTGATCAGGATGATGTCGGTTTCGCCCTTCGCGTCGTCGACCTGCTCCGACTCCTTCTGCAGCAGCGCGTCGATCGAGATGCCCGACGCGGCGAGGATGCGCGTGATGTCGGCCAGCACGCCGGTTTGATCGGCGACGCGCAGGCGCAGGTAGTAGCCGCTCGTCACTTCCTCGATCGGCAGGATCGGCGTGTTCGACAGGCTGTCCGGCTGGAACGCGAGATGCGGCACGCGATGCTCGGGGTCGGCCGTATGCAGGCGCGTGACGTCGACGAGATCCGCGACCACCGCCGACGCGGTCGGCTCCGCGCCCGCGCCCTTGCCGTAGTACAGCGTCGTGCCCACCGCATCGCCGTGCACGACGACCGCATTCATCGCGCCCTCGACGTTCGCGAGCAGGCGCTTCTCCGGGATCAGCGTCGGGTGCACGCGCAGCTCGATGCCGTTCTCGGCGCGACGCGTGATGCCGAGCAGCTTGATCCGGTAGCCGAGCTCTTCCGCGTAGCGGATGTCGGTCGCGTCGAGCTTGCTGATGCCCTCGACGTAAGCGCGGTCGAACTGCACCGGCACGCCGAACGCGATCGCGCTCATGATCGTCGCCTTGTGCGCGGCGTCGACGCCTTCGATGTCGAAGGTCGGGTCGGCTTCCGCGTAGCCGAGCTCCTGCGCGGCCTTCAGCGCGGTCGCGAAATCGAGCCCGCGGTCGCGCATTTCCGACAGGATGTAGTTGGTCGTGCCGTTGATGATGCCCGCGATGTACTGGATGCGGTTCGCGGTCAGGCCCTCGCGCAGCGCCTTGATGATCGGGATGCCGCCGGCGACGGCCGCCTCGAACGCCACCATCACGCCCTTTTCGCGCGCGGCCTCGAAGATCTCGGTGCCGTGCACCGCGAGCAGCGCCTTGTTCGCCGTCACGACGTGCTTGCCGTTCGCGATCGCGCGCAGCACGAGCTCGCGCGCGATGCCCGTGCCGCCGATCATCTCGGCGATGATCGCGATCGACGGATCGTCGACGACCGAATTGAAATCGTCGGTGATCTGCGCGGCGGCGGCATCCCCGCCGAGCACGGCCCGCGCCTTGGCCGGATTACGCACGGCAATGCGCGCGACCTCGATGCCGCGCCCCGCGCGTCGCTTGATTTCTTCCTGGTTGCGGCGCAGCACCGTGAAGGTGCCGCTGCCCACCGTGCCGAAGCCCAACAGGCCAACTTTGATCGGTTCCATGCTGCGTGTGATCGATGAGTAAGAAGTAGTGAATTCCGCGTGACCCTGCCCGCTCAGGCCGAGTGGCGCTTGCGGTAGCCGTCGAGGAAGCGTGCGATCCGGTTGATCGAATCGGTCAGGTCGTCGAGGTTCGGCAGGAAGACCACGCGGAAGTGGTCCGGCGTCGCCCAGTTGAAACCCGTGCCCTGCACCAGCAGCACACGCTCCTCGAGCAACAGGTCGAGAATGAACTGCTGGTCGTTCTGGATCGGGTAGAGCTTCGGGTCGAGGCGCGGGAACATGTACAGCGCGGCCTGCGGCTTCACGCAGGTCACGCCCGGGATCGACGTCAGCATGTCGTACGCGAGCTCGCGCTGCTTGTACAGGCGCCCGCTCGGCACGATGAGTTCGTTGATGCTCTGGTAGCCGCCGAGCGCCGTCTGGATCGCGAACTGCCCGGGCACGTTCGCGCACAGGCGCATCGACGACAGGATACCCAGCCCCTCGAGGTAATCCTTCGCGCGCCGGCGGTTGTCGCCGCCGAGGCCCGACACGGCCATCCAGCCCGCGCGGTAGCCGCACGAGCGATAGCTCTTCGACAGGCTGTTGAACGTGACGGTGATCACGTCCTCCGACAGCGAACCCATCGCGGTGTGCTCGAGGCCGTCGTAGACGATCTTGTCGTAGACCTCGTCGGCGAACACGATCAGCCCGTGCTGGCGCGCGATCTCGAGCAGCTCGAGCAGCAATTCGTCGGAGTAAAGCGCGCCCGTCGGGTTGTTCGGGTTGATCACGACGATCGCCTTCGTGTTCGGCGTGATCTTGCTGCGGATGTCGTCGAGATCGGGCATCCACGCGTTCTGCTCGTCGCACACGTAGTGCACCGGCGTGCCGCCCGACAGGCTCACCGCGGCCGTCCACAGCGGGTAGTCGGGCGCGGGCAGCAGCACTTCGTCGCCGTCGTTCAGCAGCGCCTGGGTCGCCATCACGATCAGCTCGGACGCGCCGTTGCCGATGTAGATGTCGTCGAGGCCGACGCCCACGACGCCCTTTTCCTGCGTGTAGTGCATCACGGCCTTGCGCGCCGAGAACACGCCCTTCGAATCGGAATAACCCGACGACGACGGCAGGTTGCGGATCATGTCCTGGATGATCTCGTCCGGCGCGTCGAAACCGAACGGCGCGAGGTTGCCGATGTTCAGCTTGATGATGCGGTGGCCTTCTTCCTCGAGGCGCTTCGCGTGCTCGAGCACCGGGCCACGGATGTCGTAGCAGACGTTGAGCAGCTTGTTCGACTTCTGAATCGGTTTCACGACGACACGGTTCCTGGGTTGGCCTTGCGGCCGGGGGGACGGGATCAAAACTGGAAAGCGGCCGGTCTGTGCGCGCTGTCTAGACTGGGAAAAAGCGGGCGGTCGGACGCGGCTTGTGGCGACGCACGACGCAAGTGGCGCCCGGGGGCGGCCAAAAAGTTATAATTTAGCGGATTTTGGCCGACTTTCGCAATGCACCATAGCCGCGCCGGGCCCGCGCCGTCAGGCGTCCCCATGTGGCCAGGCGCGCGAAACCGGCCATCCGGGCCCCTGCGGCCCTTGCGATACATGCCCTTACGGAACCGCGGAATACCGATTTGAAACTGCACCAGGACACGAGCGGCGCGCTCAATACCGTCACCGGCTACGGCCCCGATTACGTCGACGTCAATCTCGAACGCCATGAAACGAGCGTCATCGTGCTGCCCGGCGCGCCGGTCCAGGCATGGCCGGTGTCGTCGTTCGACGCGCTCGCGCCCGAGCATTTCGCGATGCTGCTCGACCCGACGCCCGAGCTCGTGATCTTCGGCAGCGGCGCGCGGCTGCGCTTCCCGCACCCGCGGCTCGTCGCGGCGCTCACGGCGAAGCGGATCGGCGTCGAGACGATGGATTTCCAGGCGGCCTGCCGCACCTACAACATCCTGATGGCCGAGGGCCGCAAAGTCGCCGCCGCGCTCTTAATTGAACGTTAATCCCCGATGCGGTAAAACTCGGGCCGGCGCAACGGGTCGATCCCCCGATCGGTCCGGCCAGGCCGCCCGCCGCCGGCACAACCCGCCGGCGGCCCGTCACCCCAACCAACAGGCTGAAAATCCATGAACGATACGCCCTCGAGGCTACCGCTCAACCGCATCACGCTCGTCCTCCTGATCGTCGCGCTCGCGATCGTCTGGTTCGCGCCGCTCGGGCTGCGCCACCTGATCCCGAGCGACGAAGGCCGCTACGCGGAAATGGCGCGCGAGATGTTCGTCACCGGCGACTGGATCACGCCGCGCTACAACGGCTACAAGTACTTCGAGAAGCCGCCGCTGCAGACCTGGCTGAATGCGCTGACCTTCGCGTGGTTCGGCATCGGCGAATGGCAGGCGCGCCTCTACACGGCCGTCGCGAGCTTCGCCGGCGTGCTGCTCGTCGGCTACACCGGCGCGCGCCTGTTCAACCCGCTGTCGGGCTTCCTCGCGGCCGTCGTGCTCGCGAGCTCGCCGTACTGGAACCTGATGGGCCACTTCAACGCGCTCGACATGGGGCTCGCGTTCTGGATGGCGCTGTCGCTCTGCTCGCTGCTGCTCGCGCAGCGGCCCGGGCTGCGCCCGGCCGCGGTGCGCGGCTGGATGTGGGCATGCTGGGCCGCGATGGCGCTCGCGGTGCTGTCCAAGGGCCTCGTCGGCCTGATCCTGCCCGGCGCCGTGCTCGTGCTCTATACGCTGATCGCGCGCGACTGGGCGCTGTGGAAGCGCCTGTACCTGGTCAGCGGCCTCGTGATCTTCTTCGCGATCGTCACGCCGTGGTTCGTGCTGGTGCAGCAGCGCAACCCCGAGTTCTTCAACTTCTTCTTCATCGTCCAGCAGTTCCGCCGGTACCTGACCCCGGAACAGAACCGCCCGGGCCCGCTGTACTACTTCGTGCCGGTGCTGCTGGTCGGCTTCCTGCCGTGGCTGTCGGTCGCGTGGCAGAGCATCCGCCATGCGCTGCGGATGCCGCGCCAGCCGAACGGCTTCTCGCCGATGCTGGTGCTGCTGATCTGGAGCGCCTTCATCTTCCTGTTCTTCAGCACGTCGCATTCGAAGCTGATCTCGTACGTGCTGCCGGTCGCGCCGGCGCTCGCGCTGATCATCGGCGCGTACCTGCCGCTGATGACGGCCGACCGGTTCCGCCGCCACCTGCTCGGCTACCTCGTGTTCTTCGTCGCCGCGGCGTTCGGGATCATCTTCCTCGCGTACCAGGGCGATGCCCGCACGCCGAACGCGCTGTACCGCGCGTTCCAGATGTGGCTGTACGCGGGCCTCGCGGTCTCGGCCGCGCTGACGCTCGCGGCCGCGTGGCTGAACCGCCGGACGGGCGCGGCCGCCGCGCTCGCCGCGTTCGGCGCCGCATGGCTCGCGTTCGGCACGATCGGCGGCACCGGGCACGACGAGTTCGGCCGCTACAGCTCGGGCGCGCTGCTCGCGCCGGCCGTGCGCGCCGAACTGGCGAAGCTGCCGCCCGACACGCCGTTCTACTCGATCGAGATGCTCGACCATACGTTCCCGTTCTACATGGGCCACACGACGATCATGGTCCAGCGCCAGGACGAGCTCGCGTTCGGGATCTCGATGGAGCCGAACAAGTGGATTCCGACGGTCGACGAATGGATCGCGCGCTGGAAGCAGGAAACCCATGCGCTCGCGATCATGCCGCCCGGCCAGTACGACGCGCTGGTCAGGCAAGGCGTGCCGATGCGCGTGATCGCGCGCGACAACCGCCGCGTGATCGTCGAGAAACCGCAATCGTAAGGACGCCCCTCGCATGAATCCCGTTTCGTTCGTCTGCATCATCACCGGCGTGATGCTCAACGCCTGTGCGCAACTGCTGCTGAAAGCCGGCGTCAACGCCGTCGGGCACTTCGAATTCAGCCGTGCGAACATCCTCCCGGTCGGCCTGAAGATCGCGACCCAGCTGCCGATCATCGGCGGCCTCGGCTGCTACGTGCTGAGCGTCGTGGTCTGGATTCTCGGGCTGTCGCGGGTCGACGTGTCGATCGCGTACCCGATGCTGTCGCTCGGCTACGTGGTCAACGCGTTCGCGGCGTGGTACCTGTTCGGCGAGGTGCTGTCGGTCCAGCGGCTCGTCGGGATCGGCATCATCCTGATCGGCGTGCTCGTGCTCGCGCGCAGCTGAGCATGCCCCGCGGCGTTAAGTGTCCGCCTACAAAAAATCACGGTGCGAATCCGCCAACCGGTGTTTAATGCCGGTTTCGGGCGGATCGCCCGACCCTTTTATTACACGCCATTACAGGCCAACGCGTTCATGAGCCAGACTACCGCTCCGTTTCTGCCGTTCACCCGACCGGAAATCGACGAGGAAACCATCCAGGGCGTCGTCGACGTGCTGCGCTCGGGCTGGATCACCACCGGCCCGCAATGCCAGAAATTCGAGGCCGCGCTGTCCGACTACTGCGGCGGGCGGCCGGTCCGCGCGTTCAATTCGGGCACCTGCACGCTCGAGATCGGCCTGCGCATCGCGGGCGTCGGTGCCGGCGACGAGGTGATCACGACGCCGGCGTCGTGGGTCTCGACCAGCAACGTAATCATCGAAACGGGCGCGACGCCCGTGTTCGCCGACATCGATCCCGTCACGCGCAACATCGACCTCGACAAGCTCGAGCAGGCGATCACGCCGCGCACGAAGGCGATCATCCCCGTGTTCCTGTCCGGCCTGCCGGTCGACATGGACCGCCTGTACGCGATCGCGCGCGCGCACAAGCTGCGCGTGATCGAGGACGCCGCGCAGGCGTTCGGCTCGACGTGGAACGGCAAGCGCATCGGCGCGATCGGCGACATCGTGTCGTTCAGCTTCCACGCGAACAAGAACCTGACGACGATCGAAGGCGGTGCGCTGGTGCTGAACAACGAGGACGAAGCGACACTCGCGCAGAAGTACCGGCTGCAGGGCATCACGCGCACCGGCTTCGACGGGATGGACTGCGACGTGCTCGGCGGCAAGTACAACCTGACCGACGTCGCCGCCCGCGTCGGTCTCGGCCAGCTGCCGCACATCGAACGCTTCACCGCGCAGCGCCGCGCGCTCGCCCGCGCGTATTTCGCCGCGTTCGACGGCGGCGCGGCCGTGAAGCTCGGCGTCGGCCTGCCGGTTGCCGACTTCGCGAACAGCAACTGGCACATGTTCCTGATCACGCTGCCGCTCGAGCGGCTGACGATCACGCGCGCCGAATTCATGGCGCAGCTGAAGGAACGCGGCATCGGCACGGGCATCCACTACCCGGCGATCCATCTTTTCACGCTGTACCGTGCGCGCGGCTTCAAGGAGGGCATGTTCCCCCACGCCGAACGGTACGGCGCGTCGACCGTCACGCTGCCGCTGTTCACGCAGATGACGGAAGGCGACGTGCGTCGCGTGGTCGACGCCATCAACCAGATTTGTGAACAATACGGAAAATAAGCGTACATGAGTCACCTTGAAGCACGCGCCGGGCATCCGGGGGCCGGCCATCCGGGGGCCGGCCATCCGGTCGCCGGGCACCTGGACGCCGGTCGGCCCGAAGTCTCGGTCATCATCCCCGTATACAACGAGGAAGACGGCCTCGCCGCGCTGTTCGCGCGGCTGTATCCGGCGCTCGACGCACTCGACACGTCGTATGAAGTAATCCTGATCAACGACGGCAGCCGCGACCGCTCGGCCGCGATGCTCGCCGATCAGTTCCACGTACGGCCCGACACGACGCGCGTCGTGCTGCTCAACGGCAACTACGGTCAGCACATGGCCATCCTCGCGGGCTTCGCGCAGTCGCGCGGCGAGATCGTCATCACGCTCGACGCCGACCTGCAGAACCCGCCCGAGGAAATCGGCAAGCTGATCGCGAAGATGCGCGAGGGCTACGACTACGTCGGCTCGATCCGCAAGCAGCGCCAGGACAGCCTGTGGCGGCGCAAGGCGTCGCAGATGATGAACCGGCTGCGCGAGCGCATCACGCGCATCAAGATGACCGACCAGGGCTGCATGCTGCGCGCGTACAGCCGCCGCATCATCGACACGATCAACGTGTGCGGCGAAGTCAACACGTTCATCCCCGCGCTCGCGTACACGTTCGCGCAAAAGCCGACCGAAATCGAGGTCGCGCACGAGGAACGCTTCGCAGGCGAATCGAAGTATTCGCTGTACAGCCTGATCCGGCTGAACTTCGACCTCGTGACCGGCTTCTCGGTCGTGCCGCTGCAGTGGCTGTCGTTCATCGGCGTGATCCTGTCGCTCGGCTCCGCCGCGCTGTTCGTGCTGCTGCTCGTGCGCCGCTTCATCGTCGGCGCGGAAGTGCAAGGCGTGTTCACGCTGTTCGCCATTACGTTCTTCCTGCTCGGCGTGATCATCTTCGCGCTCGGCCTGCTCGGCGAGTACGTCGGCCGCATCTACCAGCAGGTGCGCGCACGGCCGCGCTACCTGATCCAGGCCGTGCTCGAGCAGCACGACGGCGTGCCGCCGGTGCCGGCCGACGCGAACCGCACGGGAGCCGGGCAATGAAGCCGCGCGCGGTCGTCTTCGCGTATCACAACGTCGGCGTGCGCTGCCTGCAGGTGCTGCTCGCGCGCGGCGTCGACGTCGCGCTCGTCGTCACGCACGAGGACAACCCGAACGAGAACATCTGGTTCGGCAGTGTCGCGTCCGTCGCGGCCGAGCACGGCATCCCGGTCGTCACGCCGGCCGATCCCGCCGATCCGGCGCTGCGCCGCGCGGTATCCGACGCGCGGCCCGACTTCATCTTCTCGTTCTACTACCGGCACATGCTGCCGGTGGACCTGCTCGCGATCGCGCCGCGCGGCGCGTACAACATGCACGGTTCGCTGCTGCCGAAATACCGGGGTCGGGTACCGACCAACTGGGCCGTGCTGAACGGCGAGACCGAAACCGGCGCGACGCTGCACGAGATGGCCGCGAAGCCCGACGCGGGCGCGATCATCGGCCAGACCGCGGTGCCGATCCTGCCGGACGACACGGCCGCGCAGGTGTTCGACAAGGTCACGGTGGCCGCCGAACAGACGCTCTGGCGCGTGCTGCCCGCGCTGCTCGCCGGCGAGGCGGCGCACCTGCCGAACGACCTGTCGAGCGGCAGCTACTACGGCGGGCGCAAGCCCGAGGACGGCCGCGTCGACTGGTCGAAACCGGCCGCGCAGGTCTACAACCTGGTGCGCGCGGTCGCGCCCCCGTATCCGGGCGCGTTCACGGACGTCGACGGCACGCGTTTCGTGATCGCGCGCGCGCGCCTCGCGGCGCCCGGCAGCGCGGCAGCGGCCGCCGCGGCGGATTTGCCGCCCGGCCTGCACGTAAGCGATAATGCGCTATTCGGCGTCTGCGGCGACAGCCGCGCCTTGTCCATTCTCGAGCTGTGGCAGCAGCGCGACGGCAGCGAAACCGTCGTGACGCCCGCGGAATTCGCGCAGTTCATTCATTCTTCCCGTCATTCATGAAAGCAAAAAAAGTCCTGATCCTGGGTGTGAACGGCTTCATCGGCCATCACCTGTCGAAGCGCATTCTTGAAACCACCGATTGGGAAGTGTTCGGCATGGACATGCAGACCGATCGGCTGGGCGACCTCGTCAACCACGAGCGGATGCATTTCTTCGAAGGCGACATCACGATCAACAAGGAGTGGGTCGAGTATCACGTGAAGAAGTGCGACGTGATCCTGCCGCTCGTCGCGATCGCGACGCCGGCCACCTACGTCCAGCAGCCGCTGCGCGTATTCGAGCTCGACTTCGAGGCGAACCTGCCGATCGTGCGTTCGGCCGTCAAGTACGGCAAGCACCTCGTGTTCCCGTCGACCTCCGAGGTCTACGGCATGTGCTCGGACGAGCAGTTCGATCCGGACGCGTCGGCACTCACCTACGGCCCGATCAACAAGCCGCGCTGGATCTACGCATGCTCGAAGCAGCTGATGGACCGCGTGATCTGGGGTTACGGGATGGAAGGCCTGAACTTCACGCTGTTCCGCCCGTTCAACTGGATCGGCCCGGGCCTCGACTCGATCTACACGCCGAAGGAAGGCAGCTCGCGCGTGGTCACGCAGTTCCTCGGCCACATCGTGCGCGGCGAGAACATCAGCCTCGTCGACGGCGGCTCGCAGAAGCGCGCGTTCACCGACATCGGCGACGGCATCAGCGCGCTGATGAAGATCATCGAGAACAAGGACGGCGTCGCGTCGGGCAAGATCTACAACATCGGGAATCCGAAGAACAACTTCTCGGTTCGCGAACTCGCGCACAAGATGCTCGAACTGGCCGCGGAATTCCCCGAGTACGCCGACTCGGCCAAGCAGGTGAAGCTCGTCGAAACGACGTCCGGCGCCTACTACGGCAACGGCTACCAGGACGTGCAGAACCGCGTGCCGAAGATCGACAACACGATGCAGGAGCTCGGCTGGGCGCCGCAGGCGACGTTCGACGACGCGCTGCGCAACATCTTCGAGGCGTATCGCGGCCACGTCGCCGACGCGCGCGCGCTCGTCGAACAGCAAGGCTGACCGGGACGTTCGCTTGGCTCGTATCGTCCTCAAGATCGACGTCGACACGCTGCGCGGCACACGCGAAGGCGTGCCGAACCTCGCGCGCATCTTCGATCGCTTCAGCGCGCGCGCGACCTTCCTCTTCAGCCTCGGGCCCGATCACACCGGCTGGGCGCTGCGGCGGGTGTTCCGCCCGGGTTTCCTGAAGAAGGTGTCGCGCACGTCGGTGGTCGAACACTACGGCGTGAAGCAGCTGATGTACGGCGTGCTGCTGCCGGGCCCCGACATCGGCCGCCGCGCGATCGCCGACATGCGCGCGATCCACGAGGCCGGCTTCGAATGCGGGATCCACACGTGGGATCACGTGTACTGGCAGGACAACGTCCGTGCGCGCGATCGCGACTGGACCGCGCGTGAAATGCAGAAGAGTCACGCGCGCTTCATCGAGATCTTCGGCGCGCCGCCCGTCACGCACGGCGCGGCCGGCTGGCAGATGAACGATGCCGCGTTCGAGCAGATCGACGCGTGGGGCATGCGCTACGCCTCCGACGGGCGCGGCCACTCGCCGTACCTGCCGGTCGTCGGCGGCCGCACGCTGTCGCACGTGCAGATGCCGACCACGCTGCCGACGCTCGACGAAGTGCTCGGCATCGACGGCGTCGACACGCACAACGTCGCCGCGCACCTCCTCAAGTTCACCGAAACCAATCCGCACGACCAGGTGTTCACGCTGCATGCGGAACTGGAAGGCCAGAAGCTCGCGCCCGTGTTCGAGCAGCTGCTCGCCGGCTGGCGCGCGCAAGGCCACACGTTTGCGACGATGGGCGACTACCACGCGACGCTGGACCGCGACACGCTGCCATCGTACCCTGTCACGTGGGGCGAAATCCCCGGCCGCTCCGGCGAACTGATCGTCCAGCCCGACTGAGTCCGCGCGCGAGCTGGCGGCGCCCGCAGCGCCCTGCCGCGCGTTGCCGGGACGCCGCACCGCGCCGCCGCAGCGGCGCCTTTCCATAACAACAGGAGAAACACGTGTCTGTCGAAGTTGACCGTCAAGTTCCCGATTTCACCGCACCGGCCACGGGCGGCGACATTTCGCTGTCCGACCTGAAAGGCAAGAAGCTCGTGCTGTACTTCTATCCGAAGGACAACACGCCGGGCTGCACGACCGAAGGGCTGCAGTTCCGCGATCTCTATCCGAAGTTCAAGAAAGCCGGTGCGGAAGTCATCGGCGTGTCGCGCGACAGCCTGCGCTCGCATGACAACTTCAAGGCAAAGCTCGAACTGCCGTTCCCGCTGATCTCCGATGCCGACGAAGCGCTGTGCGCGCTGTTCGATGTCATCAAGATGAAGAAGATGTATGGCAAGGAAGTGCGCGGAATCGAGCGCTCGACGTTCCTGATCGACGCCGACGGCGTGCTCCGTCAGGCATGGCGCGGCATCAAGGTGCCGGGTCACGTGGACGACGTGCTAAGTGCTGTACAAGCGCTTTGAGGCGCGTTATATTGGGCCGCAATGAATGCCCGTTCGACCCATATTTCTCGTAGCTGCGCCGGTGCTCGATGCGATGCTTCCCGGCACCTGACGCGCATCACGACATCAGCCGAGCCGCATGTCCCTGTCGACGGGGCAGCGGCTTTTTTTATGGATTGCGCGCCGGCCTTCCCGGTCCGGCCCTAACCGCATCAAGGAGCTGATCGACACTTAGGCGAACCGGCTAGACGAATTTCCTGTGCGCCACCGCGCGCAAACTGCGTCTACGTCACGCAGGATGCGATCAGCGGCGCACGCCATGCGACACGATTCCTCCCGAGGGACACCATGCCTTTGCCTACCCCCCCCAGCAAGCTCGGCAGCCTGCTGCCGCCCGACGAATACAAGGCGAAAGCGCGGCCCGCGAAAGCCGCGAAGAAATCCGCCGAAGGGGACGCATCCACAGCCGGTGACTATGGTCCGGCCAGCGTGGCCCAACCGATGATCGAAGCCGCGAACACGGCCGCGCCGCTGCGTGCCGTCGCGTCTTCGGCGCCTGATGCCGCACCCGCGCGCGGCCGCAAGACCAAGCAGACGGCCGCGCTGCTGCAGCCGATGCCGGCCCCCGCCGCACCCGCGGCGCCGGTCGTCGCGCGCAACGACAAGCCGGCCGCCGGCAAACCCGCCGCCGCGCCCGCGCGCGACGCCGGCGCCGCCACCAAGTCGCGCAGCCGCAAGCCCGCCGAGGCCGAACTGCAGAAACTGTTCGTGCTCGACACCAACGTGCTGATGCACGACCCGAGCAGCCTCTTCCGCTTCGAGGAACACGACGTCTATCTGCCGATGATGACGCTCGAGGAACTCGACAACCACAAGAAGGGAATGTCGGAAGTCGCGCGCAACGCACGCCAGGTCAGCCGCACGCTCGACGCGCTGGTCGCCGACGGCGGCCCGATCTCGGACGGCATCCCGCTGTCGCGCCTCGGCAGCCGCGAGGCGCTCGGCCGCCTGTACTTCCAGACGAAGCTCGCCGACATCGCGCCGGTCGAAGGCTTGCCCGTGGGCAAGGCCGACAACCAGATCCTCGGTGTCGTGCGCGCGCTGCAGCGCGACCGGCCCGACCGCCAGGTCGTGCTGGTGTCGAAAGACATCAACATGCGGATCAAGGCGCATGCGCTCGGGCTGCCCGCGGAAGACTACTTCAACGACCAGGTGCTCGAGGACTCCGATCTCCTGTACAACGGCGTGCGCGAGCTGCCGCAGGATTTCTGGACCAAGCATGCGAAGGGCATGGAGAGCTGGCAGGACACGAAGACGGGCACCACGTACTACCGCGTGACGGGCCCGCTCGTCGCGTCGATGCTCGTCAACGAGTTCGTCTATCTCGAACCGCAGAACGGCGAGCCGACGTTCCATGCGATCGTCCGCGAACTGAACGGCAAGACGGCGCTGCTGCAGACGCTGCGCGACTACAGCCACCACAAGAACAACGTGTGGGGCATCACCGCGCGCAACCGCGAGCAGAACTTCGCGCTGAACCTGCTGATGAACCCCGAGATCGACTTCGTCACGCTGCTCGGCCAGGCCGGCACCGGCAAGACGCTCGTCGCGCTCGCGGCCGGCCTCGCGCAGGTGCTCGACGACAAGCGCTACAACGAGATCATCGTGACGCGCGCCACCGTGCCCGTCGGCGAGGACATCGGTTTCCTGCCCGGTACCGAGGAAGAGAAGATGCAGCCGTGGATGGGCGCATTCGACGACAACCTCGAGGTGCTGCAGAAGACCGACGACGCGGCCGGCGAATGGGGCCGCGCCGCAACGCAGGAACTGATCCGTTCGCGCCTGAAGGTGAAGAGCATGAACTTCATGCGCGGCCGTACGTTCGTCGACAAGTACCTGATCATCGACGAAGCGCAGAACCTGACGCCGAAGCAGATGAAGACGCTCGTCACGCGCGCGGGCCCCGGCACGAAGATCGTGTGCCTCGGCAACATCGCGCAGATCGACACGCCTTACCTGACCGAAGGCAGCTCGGGCCTGACCTACGTCGTCGACCGCTTCAAGGGCTGGGGCCACAGCGGCCACGTGACGCTCGCTCGCGGCGAACGTTCGCGGCTGGCCGACTACGCGTCGGACATCCTGTAACGCGGCCTGCCGGCCGATCGGCCGGCTGTCGACGCCACACGGCGCTCCGTTTCCGGAGCGCCGTTTTTATTTGGGGTCGAAGACAAAAGTAACGCTTCGTCACGCAAAAGCGCAGTTTACGCGCGAAACTTCAAGTAAATTCTCAAGAATGGTTGCTTAAGCCCCGTCCGGGCGTCTACCATTGGGTCTGTCTGTTGTCATACGATTCGCGAGCGCGCCGCGCTCGCCCGCCTTGCCATGCTTCGAATCTGGGTTCCCGTCGCCGTCGTTTCCCTGCTTGCGGCCTGCTCCAGCGTGCCGCCGCAGTCGGCATCGCGTTCCGCGTCGGGCATGAAGATCACGACGCCGCGCGCGTTCCCCGCTCCGGCCAATTTCCCGAAATTCGTCGATCACAGCGTCGGCCAGGAAGAAATCTCGATCCAGGCGATGAGCCTCGTCGGCATCCCGTATCGCTGGGGCGGCAACACGCCGGCGAGCGGCTTCGACTGCAGCGGGCTCGTGCGCTACGTGATCGGCCGCGCGGCCGACGTGAACCTGCCGCGCACGACCGCCGACATGAGCGGCCGCGGCGTGTCGATCGAACCCGACGAGATCGCGCCGGGCGACCTGATTTTCTTCAATACGACCGGGCGGCCGCATTCGCACGTCGGCATCTATGTCGGCAAGCTGCGCTTCGTCAACGCACCGTCGACGGGCGGCACCGTCCGGCTCGACTACCTGACGAACCCGTACTGGGCCAAACGTTTCGACGGCATTCGCCGCGTCGCGCCGCCGCGCACGGCGCCGACGCCGTTCGATGCGCCGACCTACGAGGCGAAGCGCGACGAGCCGCGCACGCCGCCGGCGGTCGCAGCCGCGCCGGTGGTCGTGACGACCGCGGCGGCGCGGCAGCCTGCCTATGCGCCGCAGCAAGCACGCGTGACGCAGGCACCCGCGCCGGTCGTCACGGCCGCCGCCGCACCGGCGGCCCCCGCCGCCGATCCGTACGAACCGCCTCCGCCGCGCATGCAGGCCGCCCGGCAGCAGGCAACGTCGATGAACGGCGGCATGACTGCGATGACGGCCAATGCAGCGCCCGCCGTCCAGGCGGAGTCCGGCACGCAGATTCCGACGACGGCGCTGACCGCCGCCCAGGCTGCCGCGTTCGACGACGAACCGCCTCCGGCGGCCGCATCGGCATCGCCACGCAGCATCGAGCCCGCACCCGTGCAGGTCTGGCGCGCGTCGACGCAATCCGCGCCCGTCAGCCCGCGTACCGGCACCGCGGACGATCCGATCGCGCGGTTCGCGAACGGCAGTTACTGACCGGTTGCCCGGCCGTCGACGGCAAGTCCCGTCGGCGACCTCTGTCGGCGCCCCGCCCGTTCCGTCGCCCATTCGCCGCTCCAAAAGAAAATGCGCCGCAGCCTTTCGGCTTGCGGCGCATCGGATGTCGATCCGGCAGTGTCGGCGATCAGAAGATCTGGTGGCCAAGCCACCATCCGCCGGCCGCGAACAGCGCGGCGGCGGGCAGCGTCAGCACCCACGCCCACACGATGTTGCCGGCGACGCCCCAGCGCACGGCCGACAGCTTCTGGGTCGCGCCGACGCCGACGATCGCGCCGGTGATGGTGTGCGTGGTCGACACCGGAATGCCGAGGAACGACGCGAGGAACAGCGTCATCGCGCCACCGGTTTCCGCGCAGAAACCGCCGACCGGCTTGAGCTTCGTGATCTTCTGGCCCATCGTGCGCACGATGCGCCAGCCGCCGAACAGCGTGCCGAGGCCCATCGACAGGTAACACGCGCCGATCACCCACGCAGGCGGCGCATCGGCGCCGGCCGACGCGTAGCCGCTTGCGATCAACAGCATCCAGATGATGCCGATCGTCTTCTGCGCGTCGTTGCCGCCGTGGCCGAGGCTGTACAGGCCGGCCGACAGCAGCTGCAGACGGCGGAAACGCCGGTCGACCTTGCTTGGCGCGGTACGGAAATACAGCCACGACACGCCGAGCATGAACAGCGAACCGAGGATGAAGCCGAGCAGCGGCGAAATGAAGATGAACGCAACCGTCTTCAGCAGCCCGTCGATGTTCAACGAGCTCCAGCCCGACTTCGCGAGCGCCGCGCCGACGAGGCCGCCGATCAGCGCGTGCGACGAGCTCGACGGAATCCCGTAATACCACGTGATCACGTTCCAGCCGATCGCACCGACCAGCGCGCCGAAGATGACGTAGTGGTCGACGATTTCGGGATCGATCGTGCCTTTACCGACGGTCTGCGCGACTTTCAGGTGGAAGATGAAGTACGCGATGACGTTGAACGCCGCCGCGAACACGACGGCCTGCTGGGGCTTCAGCACCCCGGTCGACACGACGGTGGCGATCGAGTTCGCCGCGTCGTGAAAGCCGTTCATGAAGTCGAATACGAGCGCGACGAGCACCAGCGCCGCGACCATCCATAGGGCGAGTTGTATCGAATGCATCGTGGTCCGCTCAGGCGTTTTCCAGCACGATGCCTTCGATGATGTTCGCGACGTCCTCGCACTTGTCGGTGATCTCTTCGAGCAGCTCGTAGATCGCCTTCAGCTTGATGAGCGTCTTCACGTCGTCTTCCTCGCGGAACAGCTTCGACATCGCCGCGCGCAGCACGCGATCGGCCTCCGACTCCCAGCGGTCGATCTCCTCGCATTGCTTGAGGATCTGTGCCGACTGCTTCATGTCGGACAGCAGCCCGACCGCCTGTTGCACGTGCTGGGCCGACTGCGTGACGATGTGCGCGAGCTGGCTCGCCTCCGACGTGACCGAACGCACGTCGTACAGCGACACGGCCGTCGCGACGTCTTCCATCAGGTCGAGGATGTCGTCCATCGTCGTGATCAGCTTGTGGATCTCGTCGCGATCGAGCGGCGTGATGAAGGTCTTGTGCAGCAGATCGATCGCCTCGTGCGTGAGCTTGTCGGCGGCCTTCTCGGCGGTCTGCACGTTTTGCTTGTGAATCTCGGCGTCGGCGAGATTGTCGATCAGCAGTTCGAGCTCGCGGCCACCGGAAACGATGTGCTTCGCGTGCGCGTTGAAGAGTTCAAAGAACTTGCCCTCGGTGGGCATGAATCGACCGAACATGGGATTCCTGAGAGATTGTCAAACTACTGTCACGAAAACGGGCGACATTGTACCGTTTTCGGTTGCGACGCGACGCGCGCATATGCGCGCGCCGGGATTGGATACAACGTTTGGCGATTTAGGCCTTTACAAGCGGCGTCACTCGCCGTAGAAGGTCTGCGCCCCTGCAAAGTTATCGAACTTCGTATATTGACCCAGGAACGTGAGCCGAACGGGGCCGATCGGACCGTTACGCTGCTTGCCGATGATGATCTCGGCCGTTCCTTTGTCCGGGCTGTCCGGATTGTAGACTTCATCGCGGTAAATGAACAGGATCACGTCCGCATCCTGTTCGATTGCACCTGATTCGCGCAGATCGGACATCACCGGACGCTTGTTCGGGCGCTGTTCGAGGCCGCGGTTCAGCTGCGACAGCGCGATCACCGGCACGTCGAGCTCCTTCGCGAGGCTCTTCAGCGATCGCGAAATTTCCGAGATTTCGGTCGCGCGGTTCTCCCCCTGCGACGAACCCGACATCAGCTGCAGGTAGTCGACGATGATCAGGCCGAGCTTGCCGCATTGCCGCGCAAGACGCCGCGCGCGCGAGCGCAATTCCATCGGGTTCAGGCCGCCCGTCTCGTCGATGAAGAGCTGCGCCTCGCTCATCTTCTGCACCGCATGCGTCAGCTTTGGCCAGTCCTCGTCCGTCAGCCGGCCCGTCCGCATCCGGTGCTGGTCGAGCCGGCCGATCGAGCCGAGCATACGCATCACGAGCTGGGTGCCCGGCATTTCCATCGAGAACACCGCGACCGGCAGCCCGTACTCGACCGCGACATATTCGCCGATGTTCATCGAAAACGCGGTCTTGCCCATCGACGGCCGTCCCGCCACGATGATCAGCTCGCCGCCGTGCATCCCGGACGTCATCCGGTCGAGGTCGACGAAGCCCGTCGGCGTGCCCGTGACGTCGCTCGGATTCGCGGTGTGGTACAGCGTGTCGATCCGCTCGACGACCTGCGTGAGCAGCGGGCCGATCTCGAGGAAGCCCTGGTTGCCGCGCGCGCCCTCTTCCGCGATCGAGAACACCTTCGATTCGGCTTCGTCGAGCAGCTGACGGACTTCCTTGCCTTGCGGATTGAACGCGTCGGCCGAGATTTCGTCGGCAACCGACACGAGCCGGCGCAACACCGCGCGATCGCGCACGATTTCCGCATAACGACGGATGTTCGCGGCGCTCGGCGTGTTCTGCGCGAGGGCGTTCAGGTACGCGAGGCCGCCCACGTCGTCGGCCTTGCCGGACGTGGTCAGCGCTTCGTACACGGTCACGACGTCGGCCGGCCGCGTCGACGCGATCAGGCGGCCGATGTGCTCGTAGATGATCCGGTGGTCGTAGCGATAGAAATCGCCCTGCGACAGGAAGTCGGCAATCCGGTCCCATGCCGCGTTGTCGAGCAACAGGCCGCCGAGCACCGACTGCTCGGCTTCGACCGAATGCGGCGGGACTTTCAGCGATTCGATTTGAGGATCTTGCGGCGCGTTCATGGGTTGGGATTATCGCGAATAGATCGCTGCAGCGCTACCGCTCAGGCGATCGGGCAATAAAAAAGGCAGGCCCCGGTTGCCCGGGCGCCTGCCCTTGTCCGGACGACGGAAGCCGCCCGGAAAGCCTGCGTACGCTTACGCGTGGTCGCCGATCACGTTGATCGTGACGTCGACGACGACGTCCGTGTGCAGCGCGACCTGCACGTTGTGCTCGCCGATCATCTTCAGCGGGCCTTCCGGCATGCGAACTTGCAGCTTCTCGACTTCGAAACCTGCCTTCTTCAGCAGTTCCGCGACGTCGCCGTTCGTGACCGAGCCGAACAGACGGCCGTCAACGCCCGACTTCTGCGTGATTTCGAACGACTGGCCGTTCAGCTTCTCGCCGACTGCCTGCGATGCCGCCAGCTTTTCAGCGGCGATCTTTTCGAGTTCAGCGCGGCGCACTTCGAATTCGGCGATCGCTTCCTTCGTTGCACGGCGAGCCTTGCGGTTCGGGATCAGGAAGTTGCGAGCGTAACCGTCCTTGACCTTGACGATGTCGCCGAGGTTACCCAGATTGGCGACTTTTTCCAACAGAATGATTTGCATTCGAATTCTCCTTATTGCGTCGCCTGATTACGCCTTGTGCTGATCGGTGTACGGCAGCAGCGCGAGGAAACGCGCACGCTTGATGGCCGTATCCAGCTGACGCTGATAGTGCGCCTTCGTACCCGTCAGACGAGCCGGCGTGATCTTGCCGTTTTCGCCGATGAAGTCCTTCAGCGTTTCCGTGTCCTTGTAGTCGATCTGGTCGACGCCTGCAGCCGTGAAACGGCAGAACTTCTTGCGCTTGAAGAGCGGGTTTTGTTGCTGACGACGCTTGTCGAATTTCTTACCAGTCGGGCGGGGCATGATTTCAGTCCTTTCCAATGTCCTGCAATGCTGTGATGTGAAACACCAAGGTTCTCGCGTTGCGGCTTTTCTTGGCCAGGAAGCCCGTGAACAGCGTTTCGACGCCCATTTCACGACTCTCCAGCCTGCCGCTCGCCTCACCGGCCGCCACCGCCTCGATCGTCATTTCGACCTGACGGGGGATGCCTGCCTCGACGACTTCCGTGCGGTGCTGCAATGTGGCGCTAGCGATCGGAACACCTGCCGGCGTATATCGCACCGGTGCGCGTTCGACGACGCTCGCCGTCAATTGCAACCTGTTCACGAGAGTGGCGCGCTCCTTGATGGCTTAATGAATGACGAACTTAAGCCTGCGCTTCGGTCGGCTGAGCTGCAGCCGCCTTCTTGGCTTCTTCGCGCTGAACTTCCTTCATCATCGGCGACGGGCCGGTTTCGGCCTTCTTCATCTTGACGATGAGGTGACGCAGCACGGCGTCGTTGAACTTGAACGCGTGTTCGAGTTCGTCGAGCGTCGTCTGGTCGCACTCGATGTTCATGCAGACGTAGTGAGCCTTCGCGAGTTTCTCGATCATGTAGGCCAGTTGGCGACGGCCCCAGTCTTCGACACGGTGGATCTGGCCACCGTGCGACGTGATCGTGGACTTGTAGCGCTCGATCATCGCGGGCACTTGCTCGCTTTGATCCGGGTGCACGATGAAGACGATTTCGTAATGACGCATTACACACTCCTTGTGGATTAAAGCCACCCGGGCGTCTGAACCGGTGTGGCAAGTGAGAAGCCGAAGATTCTAACCCGATTACGGGGCGCATGCAAGGCCAATCAACGATCGGCGCGCGGATTCGGCCATGTTTTCAAAGACTTGAACGGACGGGCCGGCGCACGTGCTCGCCTGTCGGCTCTTTTTATCGGGGCCCGAACGCCGGCCGCGCGCGCGGCGGGGCGCGGCCGGCGTCGCGCCATCACTCGCCGCGCGTGCCCGACAGCCGCGCGTCGAGCGCCGTCCGGAACGCCGTGAGCGCCGACGGCTCGGCGTCGGTCACGGCCCACCACGTCATCCCGGCCGCGTCCCAGCGGTCGAGCGCATAGCCCTGCGACACGGTCGTGTACGGGGCCGCCGGCCCTTCGCCGGCCGGCCGCACGTAGACGTCGATCACGTGCTGCCGGTAGCGGTACACGAGCACCGCGACGCGACGCCGCCCGACGTAGTCGAGCCGCCCGCCAACCAGCGCGAAGCCGTCCGCCGCGAGATCCTCGACCGGCGGCGCATAGTCGAGCCGGCCGTTGAACCATGGCTTGACCGTGTGGCGGTCGGTCGAGATCACGTCGATGTCGCGCGCCGACAGGCCGGCCCGCACGTGGCTCGAGACGAGTTCGTCGACGGTGCGGTCGGTGTCGGCATGGCGCGCGGACAGCGTCATCCCGCCCGCCGCCGCGAGCGCCACCAGCAGCGCGACGCCCCAGCCGAGCCCCGGCCATGCGGCGACGCGCGGCCCGGCGCCGGCCGCGGCAGGCCGTGTCGGCCCGCCCCGCCCCGCCAGCCAGGGAAACCAGCCGCGACCGCGCGGACGCGGCTGCGATCGAGGCTCGGGCCGAAACCCCGCGCCCGCCGGCTCGCGAACGGGCGCGTCGGCCGCGGCCGGCAGACCGGCCAGGATGCCCGCCCGCAGCGCATCCGGCGCACGGTGGTAATCGGCCTGCCGCACGGCCTGCACCAGCGTGACGATCCGCGCGCGTTCGCGGCGGCACGCATCGCACCCTTCGACATGCTGCTGGACCCGCAACGCATCGGGCGCCGACAGCTCGCGGTCGACGTCCGCGTCCAGCAACGCGCGCGCTTCGTTACAGTCCATCGATAGCCTCCGATGCGGTTCCGCCGGCCGGCGTACGGGCCGGCCTGCCTTCGGGCGCCGGTGCCGGCACGCCGCCCAGCAGCGCGGCGAGCTTGCGCCGGCCGCGCGCGAGCCGCGACATCACCGTGCCGACCGGCACGTCCGCGATCGCCGCGATCTCGCGGTAACTCAGGTCCTCCATCTCGCGCAGCACGAGCACCTCGCGGTACTCGGGCGGCAGCTTCGCGAGCGCCGCATTCACGAGCCGCACGTTCTCGCCGCGCAGCAGCTGCGCGAGCGGATCCTCCGCCGCCGGCTGCCAGTCGTCGGGCACGTCGGTGTCGTCCAGCGTATCGGGCAGCGCGACCTCGTGCGCATGCGTGCGGCGCCGCCACTCGGTGTACCAGGTGTGGCGCACGATCGTCAGCAGCCATGGCCGCGCGTTGTCGCCGCGACACGAATCGACGAAGCGCAGCGCGCGCATGCACGCGTCCTGCACGACGTCGTCCGCGTCGCCGGCATTGCCGCTCAGCCAGCGCGCGAGGTTGTACGCGGCGTCGAGATGCGGCAGCACGAGCGTGCGAAACCGCTCGCCGCGCGCGACCGCGTCGTCCGCCGCCCGTTCATCGACCGCCTGTCCGGCTTGCCCCACATGGCCTCCCTGGTCCCGGCGGCCGATGCCGCGCCCGTTCCGCGCACGGCGCCCGGACAGACCGGCAGCGTGCGCGCTCGATGACCATACCGTTGCTGCGTCGAGTTTATTCCCGCGCCGGGGGCACGAAGCGAAAAAAAGCGCCGGGAGGCCCGCCGCTCGTTACGGCGTGGTGCTCCAGTAGCCGGGGCGCGCATACGCGGCCCTCAGGTAGTCGATGAAATAGCGCACGCGCGCCGGCACGTAGCGCTGCTGCGGGTAGACCGCGAGGATGTCGTAGTCGGGCAGCGCGTATTCGTCGAGCACGGTCTCCAGCTCGCCCGTCTCCAGCTGCGCGGCGATTTCCCAGGTCGAGCGCCAGCCGAGCCCGAGCCCCTCGGCCACCCAGCGGTGCAGCAGCTCGCCGTCGTTGCAGTCGAGGTTGCCGGTCACGCGCATCGTCGCGATCTTGCCGTGGCGCTGGAAATACCAGCCGCGGTTCTGTCCGCCCTGCAGGTTGAAAGCCAGGCAGTTGTGCTTCAGCAGGTCGTCGAGCGATTTCGGCCGGCCGTGTCGGCGGAAATACCCGGGCGTGCCGCAGACGACGCGCCGGTTCGACGCGAGCTTCACCGCGACGAAGTTCGGATCGACGGCGCCGCCGATCCGGATCGACAGGTCGTAGCCTTCGCGCACGAGATCGACGACGCGGTCGGTCAGGTTGAACGACAGCTGCATCTCGGGCTTGTCGGCCAGAAAGCCGGGCGCATGCGGCGCGACGTGCTTGCGCCCGAATGCGGCCGGCGCCGAGACGATCAGGTGCCCGCTGACCGCGCGCCGCCCGGCGGCCAGCTCGTTCTCGGCCTGGTCCCATTCGGACAGCAGCCCGCGGCAGCGCTCGAGGAACGCGGCGCCCTCCTCGCTGACCACCAGCCGCCGCGTCGAGCGGTACATCAGCTTCACGCCGAGGCGTTTCTCCAGCGCGTCGATGCGCCGCCCGAGCACCACCGGCGACACCCCCTCCTCGAGCGCCGCCGCCGCGAGGCTGCCGGCATCGGCAACCCGTACGAACGTCTCGATCTGCTTGAAGCGATCCATCTCCTGTCTCCGTCTCAGTTCCGACCCCGCGAGAAGCCCCGTCAGGCCGTCATTCCATACTTTTAGTTTCGAAATAAGCGACTTGGGCGGATCTTATCAAACCTTTCCTGCATCCCTAAAGTGTCCCCAACAGACCCATTCGCAAGATCCGCCACATATCAAGGAGACATTCATGGCCAAGATGAGAGCCGTCGACGCGGCAGTGCTCGTGCTCGAGAAGGAAGGCATCCAGACCGCGTTCGGCGTGCCGGGCGCGGCGATCAACCCGTTCTACTCCGCGATGCGCAAGTCCGGCGGCATCAGTCACGTGCTGGCGCGCCACGTCGAAGGCGCATCGCACATGGCCGAAGGCTTCACGCGTGCGGCGCCCGGCAACATCGGCGTGTGCATCGGCACGTCGGGCCCCGCCGGCACCGACATGATCACCGGCCTCTACTCCGCGTCCGCCGACTCGATTCCGATCCTCGCGATCACCGGCCAGGCGCCGCGTGCCCGCCTGTACAAGGAAGACTTCCAGGCCGTCGACATCGAGTCGATCGCGAAGCCCGTCACGAAATGGGCCGTCACCGTGCGCGAACCGGCGCTCGTGCCGCGCGTGTTCCAGCAAGCCTTCCACCTGATGCGCTCGGGCCGTCCGGGCCCGGTGCTGGTCGACCTGCCGATCGACGTGCAGCTCGCCGAAATCGAATTCGACATCGACACGTACGAACCGCTGCCAGTCTACAAGCCCGCGGCCACCCGCGCGCAGATCGAGAAGGCGCTCGCGATGCTCAACGACGCGGACAAGCCGCTGATCGTGTCGGGCGGCGGCGTGCTCAACGCGGCGGCCGAAGACCTGCTCGTCCAGTTCGCCGAAACGATCGGCGTGCCGGTGATCCCGACGCTGATGTCGTGGGGCGCGATTCCGGACGACCACCCGCTGATGGCCGGCATGGTCGGCCTGCAGACGTCGCACCGCTACGGCAACGCCACGCTGCTCGCGTCCGACTTCGTGCTCGGCATCGGCAACCGCTGGGCGAACCGCCACACGGGCAGCGTCGAGGTCTACACGAAGGGCCGCAAGTTCGTGCACGTCGACATCGAGCCGACGCAGATCGGCCGCGTGTTCGGCCCGGATCTCGGCATCGTGTCCGACGCGAAGGCCGCGCTCGAGCTGTTCGTCGCCGTCGCACGGGAATGGCAGGCCGCCGGCAAGCTGAAGGACCGCGGCGCATGGGTCGCGGAATGCCAGGCACGCAAGCGCACGCTGCAGCGCAAGACGCACTTCGACAACGTGCCGGTCAAGCCGCAGCGCGTGTACGAAGAGATGAACAAGGTGTTCGGCCGCGATACCTGCTACGTCAGCACGATCGGCCTGTCGCAGATCGCCGCCGCGCAGTTCCTGCACGTGTTCAAGGCGCGCAACTGGATCAACTGCGGCCAGGCCGGCCCGCTCGGCTGGACGATCCCCGCCGCGCTCGGCGTGCGTGCCGCCGACCCGAGCCGCCCGATCGTCGCGCTGTCCGGCGACTACGACTTCCAGTTCATGATCGAGGAGCTGGCGGCCGGCGCGCAATTCAAGCTGCCGTACGTGCACGTGGTCGTGAACAACTCGTACCTCGGGCTGATCCGCCAGGCCCAGCGCGCGTTCGACATGGACTACTGCGTGCAGCTCGCGTTCGACAACGTGAACGCGCCGGAATTGAACGGCTACGGCGTCGACCACGTGGCCGTCGCGGAAGGCCTCGGCTGCAAGGCGCTGCGCGTGTTCAAGCCGGAAGAGATCGAGCCGGCGCTGCGCCAGGCGCAAACGCTCGCGGAACAGTTCAGCGTGCCGGTGGTCGTCGAAGTGATCCTCGAGCGCGTGACGAACATCTCGATGGGCACCGAAATCGACGCGATCAACGAATTCGAGGATCTCGCCGAGAAGGCCGAGCACGCGCCGACCGCGATCTCGATGCTCGACTGAACCGCCGGACCATTTGACCGACCGACCGAAGAGGCTTAGCTCATGCCGAAGTTTGCTGCAAACCTGACCATGCTGTTCAACGAAGTGCCGTTCCTCGACCGCTTCAAGGCGGCCGCCGACGCGGGCTTCGACGCCGTCGAATTCCTGTTCCCGTACCCGTACGCGAAAGAGGAACTCGCCGAGCGGCTCGAGACGCACCGCCTGCGCCTCGTGCTGCACAACCTGCCCGCCGGCAACTGGGACCAGGGCGAGCGCGGCATCGCCTGCCTGCCCGATCGCGTCGGCGAATTCCAGGAGGGTGTCGGCCGTGCGATCGAGTACGCGAAGGCGCTGAAGGTGCCGCAGCTGAACTGCCTCGTCGGCATTCCGTCGGCAAGCACCGCGCGCGACAAGACGTTCGTCACGATCGTCGACAACCTGCGCTTCGCGGCCGACGCGCTGAAGCGCGCAGGCATTCGCCTGCTCGTCGAGCCGTGCAACAGCTTCGACATTCCGGGCTTCGCGCTGAACCGTTCGTCGGAAGGCCTCGACGTGATTCGCGCGGTCGGCTCGGACAACCTGTTCCTGCAGTACGACATCTATCACATGCAGCGCATGGAAGGCGAACTGGCCGCGACGATCGAACGCAACCTCGCGTCGATCGGCCACGTCCAGCTCGCGGACAACCCGGGCCGCAACGAGCCGGGCACGGGCGAGATCAACTACGCGTTCCTGTTCGCGCTGCTCGACCGGCTCGGTTATGCCGGCTACGTCGGCTGCGAATACAAGCCCCGCACCACCACGACGGAAGGCCTCGGCTGGCTGCAAAGCGTCGCCCGCTGCGCACCGGGCTCGGCGCGTCGCGCCGCCTGAGTCGCCCCTTCCCGTCATCCGCCCCAATAGGAGACTTTCACATGGCAACCATCGGTTTCATCGGCCTCGGCATCATGGGCGCGCACATGGCGCGCAACCTGCTCAAGGGCGACCACCAGCTCGTCGTGAACGGCGCGTTCCCGATCCCGGACGATCTGCGCGCGAGCGCGAAGGTCGTCGCGAACTCGACCGAAGTCGCGCAGCACGCCGACATCATCATCTCGATGGTGCCGGATACGCCGGACGTGCGTAACGTGCTGTTCGCCGACGACGGCGTCGCGAAGGGTCTGACGGCCGGCAAGCTCGTGATCGACATGAGCTCGATTTCGCCGCTCGACACGCAGGCTTTCGCGAAGCAGATCAACGCGCTCGGTTGCGACTACCTCGACGCACCGGTGTCCGGCGGCGAGGTCGGCGCCCGCGAAGCGACGCTGACGATCATGGTCGGCGGCCCGGAGAAGGCGTTCGAGCGCGCGAAGCCGCTGTTCGAGAAGATGGGCAAGAACATCACGCTCGTCGGCGACAACGGCGCCGGCCAGACCTGCAAGGTCGCGAACCAGATCATCGTCGCGCTGAACATCGAGGCCGTCGGCGAAGCGCTCCTGTTCGCCGCGCGCTCGGGCGCCGATCCGGAGCGCGTTCGCCAGGCGCTGATGGGCGGCTTCGCCGCGTCGCGCATCCTCGAAGTGCACGGCGCGCGGATGACGAAGCGCACGTTCGATCCGGGCTTCCGCATCGAGCTGCATCAGAAGGACCTGAACCTCGCGCTCGACGGCGCACGCAAGCTCGGCCTCGCGCTGCCGCATACGGCCAGCGCGCAGCAGCTGTTCAGCGTGTGCGCATCGCACGGCGGCAAGGCATGGGATCACTCGGCACTCGTACGCGCGCTCGAGATCATGTCGAACTTCGAGATCGGCCAGACGCCGGCCGCGTAACGCGACTGCCGCACCGCGCGTTTCCGCTGCAATGGCGGAGGCGCGCGACAGACATGCGCGAACCGGCCGCGGCCGGTCGCATCGATGCGCGGACACGCGCGCATCACGGTGGGGCGCCCCGCCCTGCATCGCCAACGGCGTGCGGGACGGGGCGAAAAACGCCGCTCTGGGCTGAGAGCGGCGTGGTGGGGTCCGCAGCGGCACCCGGCGGCGCCGGGGAAGCCTTGGTCGGTCAGACGTCGTCGTCGGGTGTCCGCCTGTCGGATTTCGCGTATTACATTTCTTTACGTTCGAGCGCGCGATTTTTCATGCAATCGTCGCGCTGAACGCCTACACTTTCGCCACGCCTTTCGAGAAAACCGCCGCGCTTGCGTTCACGTTCGTGAATGCGCCCAGCGCGGTGTTTTTTTCGCCACTTCATGGCGCGTTTTCTGTTCAACCACCTAAGGAGTGCAGCGATGGGTCTTCTTTCGTTTATCAAAGAGGCGGGTGAAAAACTGCTGGGTCATGCCGATGCGCAAGCAGCGGAAGATCCGAATGCCGCAAACCAGACCGCGGCCGATGCGATCAAGAATTACATCAACTCGCAAGGGCTCGACACGTCGAACCTGACCGTCGCGTTCGACGGCGCATCGCGCACCGTCACGCTGTCGGGCAGCGTCGCCGACCTCGACACGAAGGCGAAGGTCAAGGTCGCGGCCGGCAACGTGCAAGGCGTCGCGGGCGTCAACGACGACGATCTGCAGCCGGACGATCCCGAAGTGCAGTATCACGACGTGAAGCCGGGCGACACGCTGTCGGCGATCGCCAAGGAAGTGTATGGCGACGCGAACAAGTATCCGGCGATCTTCGAAGCGAACAAGCCGATGCTGTCGAGCCCGGACCGGATCTACCCGGGCCAGAAGCTCGTGATTCCGCCGCAGTCCTGAGCAAACTTGCCGGACTGATGCAAAAAAGGCAGGCCGATGGCCTGCCTTTTTCATGGGCGCCGCGCGCCGCCCGACCGGCCTGTCGCCGTTACAGCGTGTCGAATGCGCGCTGCAGCGCGTCGCGACCGACAATGCCGTTCGCGAGTGCGAGCATCAGCAGCACGCGTGCCTTGAACGGATTCAGCGAGCCCGCGCTGACGAAACCGAGCGCATCGTCGCTCGCGGCGCCGTTGCGCATCACATGCCCCGACCCGACGCGCGACGCACGGACCACCGCCACGCCGGCCTTCACCGCATCGGCGAGCGCCGCCTGCAGCGTCGCATGGATCGACCCGTTGCCGGTGCCCGCGACGACGAGGCCGCGCACGCCGGCAGCCACGAGCGCGTCGACGGCCGTGCGCGTGACGCCCGCATAGCTCGCGACGACTTCGACGGGCGGCCACGCCGCGGCGATCGCCAGCTGCGAGTCGCGCGAACGCGTGACACGGCGCGCGAATTCGACGCGGCCGTCCTGCACCCAGCCGAGTGCGCCCAGTTCCGGCGACTGGAAGGCGTCGACCGCATAGGTGCTCGTCTTCACGACGTCGCGCGCGGCGTGGATCCGGTTGTTGAACGCGACCAGCACGCCTTGCCCGCGCGCGGCCGGATGGCCGGCCACCGTCACCGCGTTCAGCAGGTTGAGCGGGCCATCGGACGACAGCGCGGTCGCCGGCCGCATCGCGGCCGTCAGCACGACCGGCTTCTCGCCCGTCACGACCAGATGCAGCGCGTACGCGGTTTCCTCGAGCGTGTCGGTGCCGTGCGTGATCACGATGCCGTCGATCGCCGGATCGGCCATCAGCGCGTCGATCCGCGCGGCAAGCGTGTTCCACAGCGGCAGCGCGAGATCCTTGCTGTCGATGCTGGCGATCTGCTCGGCGTCGATGCGCGCGACCGACGCGAGCGCCGGTACCGCGTCGACCAGGAAATTGACGCCGAGCGCGCCGGCCTGGTAGCCGGCCGTGCTGGCCGCGTCGGGCGCGGCGCCGGCGATCGTGCCGCCGGTAGCGAGCACGGCGATGCGCGGCAGCGCCGCCGCGGACGAAGGGGATGCGGGATTCGGAGTATTCATGGCCGCGATTGTAATGGCTCGCGGCCGGGATCCGGCAGGTTCCGGCGCGGCGGCCGATGCGGGCGGCCGCGCGTCATGGTTTGTCCCGATCGCCCGGTCGCATGCGCGGTCAACGGCCGTGGCGTCCGCAACGTTATAGAAAGTGCCGTTGTGGTGTTTTCACATGGATTTGCCATAATCGGAGCGCACGGCGCGATGCGGCCCTGTCCGCAACGCGGCGTGCTTCGTGACGGCGTCGATAACACGCAATTCACCCCATGGGAGTGTCGAAATGAAAATCCAATCGCTCGTAGCCGCAGTGCTGCTCGGCGGCATGCTGGCTTCCCCCGCATTCGCGGCGAACAGCCAGCAGGACAAGATGAAGGCCTGCAACACCCAGGCAGCCGGCAAGACGGGCGACGAACGCAAGGCGTTCATGAAGGACTGCCTGTCGGCGAAGCCCGCGAAGGCGATGACGCAGCAGGAAAAGATGAAGGCGTGCAACACGCAAGCCACCGGCAAGAAGGGCGACGACCGCAAGGCGTTCATGAAGAGCTGCCTGAGCAATCAGCCGGCCGCCTGAGTTCCGGCGCTCCCGTATCGAATGCCGCGCACCGCTTCGGCGGGCGCGGCATTTTTCGTTTTCGTTGCACGCGCATCGACATGCGCGGTTCCCCTCCGTCCTCCCCTTCCCGCCCCGCTTTTCCGGCCCGCTGCCCAGGCACCGCCACATGGTGCGGCAATTCGCCGCGTTTTCTTCTATGATGGCTGCAACGCGGCCCACCCAAGTACAAGAAGCGCCATCGGGCCGCCCTCGAGACGGACGCGCACGCGCGTCAAACGGAGGCTTGGATGGCATGGAGACAACACCGCTGGTTCCGCCGCTGGCTGATCGTGATCGTGTTCTGGGCCGTGCCCGTCGCGATCGTCGCCGTGCGCGAGATCCGCGAGGAAATGGCCTACAACAAGGCGGACCTGCAGCTCGCGCTGACCACCTGGCAGCTCACTGAAGCCCAGCAAGCCGCCGGTGCCGCCGCGAAGTGCCACGGGGATCCTGACGAGGCGCGCGCGGCCGGCTGCCCGGCCGACGTGCTGGCCGCCAACGCGCCGCGCCAGCAGGCGGCCCGCGACGAATACGTGGTGCGCCGCAATACGCTCGCCGGCTACCTGTGGCATGCGTTCGTCGGCTACTGGGTCGTCCCGGCCGCGTTCCTGTTCGCATGCGGGGTCGTGATCGCGCTGATCCGCCGCGCGCTGCGCCGCCCGCCGATCAAGCCGCCCGTCCCGCCCGTCACGCATTGATGTGCGGCGCAAACGCCGCCCTCCCGTCGATCGATCGACCGCCGCCGTGCACCGAATCCACCCGGCGCGCAGGCGCCGGTCCGTCCGTTGGCGCGCCGCGACACCCCCGCGCGATTTGACGCTTTTTCACGTGCCGACGAAAAGAGGCTGTAATCCGCTGTGTTATAACTGCCGACGTGATCCGCTCCATGAGCGAGACTCACTCCGAACATCATCCGATGGAGAAGAACGATGCAAAAACGGAATCTTGTGCTGAAAGCCGCCGCTGCGCTCATCGTCGGTAGCCTCGCGCTCACCGGTTGCACCACCACCCCGGACAAGCCGGACAACGCCGCCACCAACGCGTCGAAGCGCCAGTCGATCGACGCGAGCGTCGACGCCACGCTGTCGCGCATGTACTCGACGGTCAAGGGTTCCCGCGAACTCGTCGCGAAATCGCGCGGCGTGCTGGTCTTCCCCGACGTGATCCAGGCCGGCTTCATCGTCGGCGGCCAGTCGGGCAACGGCGCGCTGCGCGTCGGCGGCAGCACGGTCGGCTACTACAACACGTCGTCGCTGTCCGTCGGCCTGCAGGCCGGTGCGCAGTCGAAGGCGATCGTGTTCCTGTTCATGACGCAGGAAGCGCTCGACGAATTCCGCGGCTCGGACGGCTGGGCAGCCGGCGCCGGCGCTTCGGTCGCACTCGTGAAGATGGGCGCGAACGGCGCCGTCGACACGACCACGGCCACCGCGCCGGTCCAGGTCGTCGTGCTGACGAACGCGGGCCTGATGGGCGACGTGTCGATCAACGGCACGAAGGTCACGAAGCTCAAGATCTGACGCTGACGCACCGCCCGTGCGCGCCGCGCGCGGGCCATGCGCAAACGGCGATGTCCTTGCGGACATCGCCGTTTTTTCATCCGTCCGCGTGCCGCGTCGGCACGTTCAGGTCGTCGAGTCGATCACCTTGAAGCGCGAGCGTTTCTGCGCGCGGATCACCGACTGGTAGACGTCGACGTACTGCTGCGCCATCCGGCGCGACGTGAAGCGGTCCTCGAAGCGCTGCCGCACGCGCGCACGCGGCAGCAGGTGCAGCCGGTTCACGGCGGCCACCGCGCTGATTTCATCCTCGACGATGAACCCCGACACGCCCTCGTCCACCACCTCGGGCACCGCGCCGCGATTGAACGCGACCACCGGCGTGCCGCACGACATCGCCTCGATCATCACCAGGCCGAACGGCTCCGGCCAGTCGATCGGAAACAGCAGCGCATGCGCGCCCGACAGGAACTCGGCCTTCTGGTGATCGGCGATCTCGCCGATGTATTCGACGTGCGGCAGCGCGAACAGCGGCTTGATCTCGCGCTCGAAGTACTCCTGGTCGGCCGCGTCGATCTTCGCGGCGATCCGGATCGGCAGCCCGCACTGGCGCGCGATGCGGATCGCGGTATCGACGCGCTTTTCCGGCGAGATGCGGCCGAGGAACGCGAGATAGCGCGGCTCGACCGGTTGTGGCATGTACAGCGTGTCGGGCAGCCCGTGATAGACGGTCGTCAGCCATTTCGCCTGCGGCAGCGGCTGGCGCTGCGAGTTCGAAATCGAGATCACCGGCGCCGTGTTGAACGTGTCGAACACCGGCTGCTGCTCGGGCAGGTCGAGCCGGCCGTGCAGCGTCGTCACGTACGGCGTTTCCTGCCGGTTGAAGACCGAGAACGAGTAGTAGTCCATGTGGAAATGGAGCACGTCGAAATCCTTCGCGCGGCGCGCGACCGTCTCCATCAGCAGCATGTGCGGGGCGACGCGGTCGCGGATCGACGAATCGAGCCGCAGCGCGCGCGGCCACACGGGCTCGAGCCGGGCCCGTGTCGTCGAGTCGCCGCTCGCGAACAGCGTCACGTCGTGGCCAAGCTCGACGAGCGCCTCGGTGATGTAGGACACGACGCGCTCGGTGCCGCCGTACAGCTTCGGCGGCACGGATTCGGTCAGCGGGGCGATCTGCGCAATTCTCATGGTCCACGTCTCCTGTGTCCTTCCCTGGCGGCCCGGCCGGCGGGCGATCGCGCATTGCGCGCGCCCGACCCTTGCAGTGCTGGCCGGCAAGGCGCCAGCCGCCTATCCCGACATTATTCGCGATCCCGCTGCCGGGAGCCGCCCGTCTTGCATTTTATGGGCGTTGTTACAGACAGGATACATTCCGTTCGCGGGGCAGCCGCCTCCACCGCGCACGGCCGAATCGATCCGGCCCCGTCAACGCAACGGCCACTTCCAGGCCGGCAGGTCGCGTGTGTCGGCATCGACGAGCGCGGTCGCGCCGAGCTGCTTGTCGAGCACCAGCGATTCGCAGCCGGCCTCGCGCTCGAGCGTCGCGATCAGCCGCGCCGCGTGCGACACGACGAGCACCTGCGAGCGCCGCGCGGCCTGCGCGATCAGGCGGCCAAGCGCGGGCAGCAGATCGGGATGCAGGCTCGTCTCCGGTTCGTTCAGCACCATCAGCGCCGGCGGGCGCGGCGTCAGCAGCGCGGCCGCGAGCAGCAAGTAGCGCAGCGTGCCGTCGGACAGCTCGGCCGCCGCCAGCGGCCGCAGCAGCCCCGGCTGGCGCATCAGCACGTCGAACCGGCCGCGGCCGCCCGGATTGTCGATCTCGACCGACGCACCGGGAAACGCGTCGTCGATCGCCGCGTCGAGCGCGGCCGCGTCGCCGATTTCGCGGATCGTCTGCAGCGCGGCGGCCAGATCGGCGCCGTCGTCCGCGAGCACCGGCGTGTGGGTGCCGATGTGCGACTGGCGCGCCGGCGCCTGCGCATCGGTCCGGAAATGGTCGTAGAAGCGCCACGACCGGATCCGCTCGCGTACCGCGATCATCTCGGGCGCGCCGGTCGGATCGGCGAATTCGGTCATCATGCTGTCGAAGCTCGCGACCGGCTGCGGAATCGTCCACCAGTCGCCCGCCGCGGTGCGCGCGCGGATCTGCGCGCCCTGCCGGTCGACCAGCAGCGTCGACGGACGCGGCAGCGCGCCGCCCCAGATGCATTCGCGCTTGACCACCGGATCGAGCGCGAACTGCGAATGGCTCGCGACCGGCAGGCCGAGATCGATCGAATAACCGAAGTCGGCGCACGCGAAGCCGAGCTTCAGGCTCACGGGCCCCTTGCGCACCGTGCCCGTCACCGGCGCATCGCCGTCCAGCATCGCGCGCGAGAAGCGCTCGGGGCCGGCCCACAGCGTCGACGGCAACCCGCCCTCGCGGGCGAGCGACGGGATCACGCGGCCCTGCGCGGTGTCGGCGAGCAGCCGCAGCGCGCGGTACACGCTCGACTTGCCGCTGCCGTTCGGCCCCGTCACGACGTTGAGCGCCGCGAGCGGCACGATCAGCTCGCGCAGCGAGCGGTAATTGGCGATGGCAAGCGTCTTCAGTGCGGTCATGGGAAGAGGGGAATCCTCCGTGGCGGACAGGCGCCAGGCCGCGCTCAGCGGCCGTCGACGGCCTGCGGATCGGCCGCGGTATTGGCCGCCGTGCTGGCGGCAGGCTGCCGCGCGTGCGGCCGTTCGGGATTCGGCGCGTCCGGCGCGGATTCGTGCGGATACAGCTCCATCCGGCTGCGCGGCAGGCATTGCGGGTAGCGGTCCTGCAGGTATGCGATCAACCCTTCGCGCACGCGGCAGCGCAGATCCCAGCACGACGACGCATCGGCCGCGCTGACGAGCGCGCGCAACTGCATCGTGCGCTCGGTCGCGTCGGTGACCTGCAGCACCTGCACGCGGCCGTCCCACTCGGGCGCCGCATGGACGAGCCGCGCGAGTTCCTCGCGCAGCGGCGCGAGCGGTGTCCGGTAGTCGACCGACAGGTAGACCGTGCCGATGATTTCCGAACTGCTGCGCGTCCAGTTCGTGAACGGGTTCTCGATGATCCATTGCAGCGGCACGACGAGGCGCCGCTGATCCCACAGCCGCACCGACACGAACGAGCCGGTGATTTCCTCGATGCGCCCCCACTCGCCCTGGATCACGACCACGTCGTCGAGCCGGATCGGCTGCGTGAGCGCGATCTGCAGCCCGGCGATCAGGTTGCCGAGCACCGGCCGCGCGGCGATACCGGCGACCAGCCCCGCGACGCCGGCCGACGCCAGCAGGCTCGCGCCCACCTGACGCACGTTCGGGAACGTCATCAGCGCGGCGCCGGTGCCGATGATCACGATCAGCACCATCACGGTCCGCACGAGCACCTTGGCCTGCGTATGGATGCGCCGCGCCTGCAGGTTGTCGGCCGTATCGATCGGATGGGCCCGGATGATCGCGTCGCCGACGCCGGCCGCGAGCCGCACCAGCAGCCACGTGAGCGACACGATCGAGCCGACCGCGGCCGCGGTGCGCATGCCGCGCACGAACGACATGCCGTCGTCCGCCTGGACCCACACGAACTCGAGCGCCAGCAGCGTGAGCACGACGAGCGACGGCTTGTCGATGTAGCGCAGGATCGCGCTCATCAGCGGATACGGCTGCGCGACGCGCTTGACGATGCGTGCGCCGAGGCGGTGCACGACCGCGACGACCAGCATGACGATGACCGACACGGCCAGCGTGCCGAGCCACGCATGCAGCGGCGCATCGGCGATGCGCTGCAGTTCCTCGATTGAAATCATCGGCGCCCTTGGGTGATGAGGCGTGCAGCCTCGTCCTGGGATGCGTCGGCGACGTCCGGACAGCGCATGGGCCCGGACACGGCGTCAGGTCAGTTGCCGCTCCTGCACGGAAACGCCTTGCCGAGACCGAGCGACACGGCGGTGCTCGCGTTGTAGTCGGCCAGCTTCGGATTTTCCGCGATGTACTTGCGCACCGCGTCGGTCATCTGCTGCGCCCGGATGTCGGGCGGCAGGCAGAAATACTGGCCGACGCGCGGCCCCGTGGTGCCGCCGATCGCGTCGATCGTGTTGTAGACGCCGTCGGCGGCGCCTTCGATATAGGCCGCGCACGACGCCCGCGACTTCACGTCCGTCTTCGCGCACAGCCGGTCGAGATCCGCGCCCGTGAAAGCCGCCGCCGACAACGGCACGGCAAACGCCGCGGCACAAAACATTGCGCGCAACATGGTGTTCCTTATATCAATGCGGCCCGAGGCCGCCTGCTGCCTTGGCCGGCGCGGCGCCGGGCACCCTGCTCCGGCCGGAATCCGGCCGGCCGGGCACACCGTCCCGCACCGAAAACCGTCATTTTGCACTCTTTTGCGCATCTGCCGGCGTCGCCGCACCAATGCGCGTCGTCCGCTTGCTCAGGATCTCGATCGCGTCCGGCGCGTTGTAGTGCTTCGCGAACTCGAGCGCGGTGATGCCGAGCTGGTTCTTGACCTGCGGATCGGCACCCTGGTCGAGCAGCAGCGTGACCGTCGACGCATGGTTGCCGCGCGCGGCCATCATCAGCGGGGTCGTGCCATTCGGCGACGCCGTGTCGATGTAGGCATCGTGGTCGAGCAACAGCTTCACGACCGCGTCCTGGCCGTTGGTCGCCGCGTAGTGCAACGGCGCCCAGCCCTTCTTGCTGACTTCCGCGCCCTTGTCGATCAGCAGCTTCGCGAGGCCCAGGTCGCCGTTCAGCGACGCGAGCATCAGCGCGTTCTCGCCGGCCTTGTCTTCCTTCTCGAGGTCGACGTTCGGCGTCGTCGCGATCGCGGCCGCGACCTTGTCCGACTTCTCGCGCGCGGCGATCACCAGGATCGGATCGCCGTTCGGCGCGAGCGTGTTCGGGTCGAGCTTGCCGCTCTTGAGCTGCTTGCCGATGTCGGCGATGTCGTCGAACTTGACGGCCTTGACGATCGCGTCGAGCGACTCGGCATGCGCGCCGGCGGCGGCGAACAGGCCGCTCGCGACCAGCGCGGCGGCAACGAGGGCGCGTTTGGGCAGATGATTGGTCGGCTTCGTCATTGTTGTGGGCTCCTTCCCTGGGTTGTGTCGGCTGCGCGCACGTCGTTAGCGGGCGATCTTGAACAGCCGGAAAAAGTTCTGCGTCGTCGCATCGGCGAGCGCCTCGACGGCCATCCCGCGTTCGGATGCGATAAAGCGTCCGACATGGCTGACGTACGCAGGTTCATTCGGCTTGCCGCGATACGGCACCGGCGCGAGGTACGGCGAGTCGGTCTCGATCAGCAGCCGGTCGAGCGGCACGCGCCGCGCGACGTCCTGCACGTCGGTCGCGTTCTTGAACGTGACGATGCCCGACAACGAGATATGGAAGTTCTGCGCGAGCGCCTGCTCGGCGACGGACCACGGCTCGGTGAAGCAGTGCATCACGCCGCCGGGCACGTCGGCCCGCTCCTCGGCCATGATCCGCAGCGTGTCTTCCGACGACGCGCGCGTATGGATGATCAGCGGCTTCATCGTCGCGGTCGCCGCGCGGATGTGCGTGCGAAAGCGTTCGCGCTGCCATTCCATGTCGGCGATCGAGCGGCCTTCGAGGCGGTAGTAGTCGAGGCCCGTTTCGCCGATCGCGACGACCTTCGGGTGCGCGGCCAGCTCGACGAGCTCCGCGAGCGTCGGCTCGCGCGCGTCCTCGTGATCGGGATGCACGCCGACCGACGCGTAGACGTTGTCGTGCGCGTCGGCGATCGCAAGCACGTCGGGCAGCGTCTCGAAATCGACGGACACGCACAGCGCGTGCGTGACGTCATGCTCGCGCATGTTCTCGAGAACGGCCGGCAGGCGGTCGGCCAGGCCCTTGAAATTGATGTGGCAGTGAGAGTCGACGAACATCGTGTTTCCTGAATACGTAAGACGCGCGCTCACGCGCTCGCCGGCATGCGGCGACAGGCCGCGTCGCCGAGTGGTCCGTTCGATCCGTTCACCATTTCACAACCCACGGGAAGCAATGCCGGATCACGCGAACATTTCCCGATATCCGAGAAACAATTCCTCGAATACGAGCCGTGCATTGAGCGGATGGTTCTCGACCGTCCGCTGCCGCGTCACGGCTTTCATGAAACGCGCGAACGCGTTCGCGTCGACCGCCTCCGCGCAACGCGCGAGCGCCGCCGCGTGCATCGGGAAGTAGCGCGGCGCGCCCGCCATCCGCTGCGCGAGCAGATCGTACAACCAACGCTGCAGCCAGCCGAGCACCAGCGGCACCGGCAGCTTCTGCAGCGTCTCGCCGCACGCGAACGGATCGCATCCGGCCCCGGCCGCGAGCTGCCCGAGCGTGTAGTCGCGCAGCGGGCGGTTCTCGTCGCTCGCGAGCGCCAGCGCGGCGAGCGGCGCGCCGCCGGCTTCCGCGAGCAGCGCGCGGGCGTGGTCGACGCCCTGCGCCGCAAGCCATGTCTCGGCCGCGTCGGGCGCCGGCACCGTCATCGGCCACTGCCGGCAGCGGCTGATGATGGTCGGCAGCAGGCGGTCGATACGCGCCGACACCAGCAGGAACACGACGCCGGACGGCGGCTCCTCCAGCGTCTTCAGCAGCGCGTTCGACGCGGCGACGTTGAGCGCCTCGGCCGGATACAGCACGACGACGCGCGCGCCGCCGCGGTGCGAGCCGACCCCGCAGAAGTCGAGCAGCGCGCGCACCTGCTCGATCTTGATTTCCTTGCTCGGCGCACGCGTCTTCTTGCCGCCTTCGTCCGCGTCGGCCGGCTTCGCGTCGTCCGCGGCGCCCGGCGCTTCGCCGGCCAGCGCCTCGGGCAGCACGATCCGGTAGTCCGGATGGTTGCCCTGCGAGAACCACGTGCAGGCCGCGCAGGTGCCGCACGGCTCGCCGTTCGGCCGCGGCGATTCGCACAGGAAGCCCTGCGCGAGATGCTGCGCGAACTGCAGCTTGCCGATCCCGGCCTGGCCGTGCAGCAGCAGCGCATGCGGCCATTGCGCGCGCAGTTGCTGCAGGCGGTTCCAGTCGTCGGTCTGCCACGGATAGATCATGTGGTGCGTTCCTTGCGGGTTACAGCGCGGCGAGCACGCGTTCGAGCTGCTGGCGGATCTCGGGAATCGACTGCGTCGCGTCGACGATCGCGAAACGGTGCGGCGCCTCTTCCGCGCGCCGCAGATATTCGCCGCGCGTACGCGAGAAGAACGCGTCCGATTCGCTTTCGAACTTGTCGGGCATGCGCGCGGCGCCACGGCGCTCGCTCGCGACGTGCGGCGCGACGTCGAACAGCACCGTGAGGTCGGGCTGGAAACCGCCCTGCACCCAGCGCTCGAGCGTTTCGAGCTTGTCGCGCGGCAGCCCGCGGCCGCCGCCCTGGTACGCGAACGTCGCGTCGGTGAAACGGTCGGACACGACCCAGTCGCCGCGCGCGAGCGCCGGCTCGATCACGAGCGCGAGATGCTCGCGGCGCGCGGCGAACATCAGCAGCGCTTCCGTCTCGAGGTCCATCGGCTGGTTCAGCAGGATCTCGCGCAGTTTCTCGCCGAGCTGCGTGCCGCCCGGCTCGCGGGTGACGACGACCTGCCGGCCGGCCGCGGCCAGCTTGCCCTGGAGCCGTTCGCAGAACCATTGCAGGTGGGTGGTCTTCCCCGCCCCGTCGATGCCTTCGAACGTGATGAATTTACCGCTCGCCATTATTGACCTCGTATGTACTTGTCCACGGCCTTGTTGTGATCGCCCAGCGTGTCCGAGAACACGCTCGTGCCGTCGCCCTTCGCGACGAAATAGAGCGCGCTCGTCGGTGCCGGATTGATCGCCGCCTGCAGCGCGGCGACACCCGGCAACGCGATCGGCGTCGGCGGCAGGCCGCGTCTCGTGTAGGTATTGTAAGGAGTGTCGGCCTGCAGGTCGCGCTTGCGCAGGCGGCCGTCGTACGCGTCGCCGAGCCCGTAGATCACCGACGGATCGGTCTGCAGCGGCATGCCGATGCGCAGCCGGTTCGCGAACACGGCCGCGACGAACGCGCGGTCGGCCGCGTGGCCCGTTTCCTTCTCGACGATCGATGCGATCGTCAGCGCTTCGTAAGGCGACTTGTACGGCAGCCCCGGCACGCGGGCGGCCCACGCCTCGTCGAGACGCGTCTGCATCAGGTGATACGCGCGCCGGTAGATGTTCAGGTCGCTCGTGCCCTTGTCGAACAGGTAGGTATCGGGGAAGAACAGCCCCTCGCCGCTGCCGCGCTGCACGGCGCTGTCCGATGCGCCGATCGCACGCAGCAGCTCGGCGTCGCTCATGCCGGCCGTCGAGTGCGACAGGTCGGGGTTCGCATCGAGTTCCGCGCGCATCCGCTTGAAGGTCCAGCCTTCGATGACCGTCGCGACGTACTCGTTCACGTCGCCGCGCGCAATCTTCTGCAGCACCTCGTAAGGCGTGATGCCGGTCTTGAATTCGTAGTTGCCGGACTTGAGCCGGCTCGACAGCCCGAGCACGCGCGTCATCGCGACGAACCCGAACGGTTCGACCGGCACGCCGCCGCGCTTGAGCTGCAGCGCGACGCTCTTCACGGTGCTGCGCGGCTTGATCGTGACGTCGAGCGATGCCGAGCCCAGCAGCAGCGGCCGGGTCGCCCAGTAATACCCGCCGCCCGCGCCGGCAGCGGCCACAACGACGGCCAGCGCCACGATCGTCGCGGCGCATTTCTTCAGTAGGGACATGGAAACGTGACTCAGGTAAGACCCATATAATACTTGCTCGCCTTCGTCAAAGTCAGGGTTGACTGTTCCCTCATTCCATGAGCACACCGTTCGCTTCACCGGCTGCCCAGGCCGCATCTGCCTCGCTCCCCGTTTTCCCCCGCCCGTCCGCCGCCGATTTCGAAGCGCCGGGCGCCTGCATGCCGCTGCCGCAGTTCGGCGTGATCGACGTGGCCGGCGACGACGCCGCGACGTTCCTGCACAGCCAGCTGACCAACGACATCGAGCACCTCGATGCCGCGAGCGCGCGGCTGTCCGGCTATTGCTCGCCGAAGGGGCGCCTACTGGGGTCGTTCCTCGCCTGGCGCGCCGGCCACGACGTGCGCCTGCTCGTGTCGAAGGATGTGCAGCCGGCCGTGCAGAAGCGGCTGTCGATGTTCGTGCTGCGTGCGAAGGCGAAGCTCACCGATGCAAGTGACACGCTCGCGGTGGCCGGCTTCGCGGGCGACGTGCGCGACGCGCTGTCGGGCATCTTCGACGCGCTGCCGGACGGCGTGCACGTGAAGGTCGACGGCCCGGCCGGCGCGCTGATCCGCGTGCCCGACGCGGCCGGCCGCAAGCGCTATCTGTGGATCGGCCCGCGCGCCGAGGTCGACGCGCGCCTCGCGGCGCTCGCCGGCACGCTGCCGGTCGTGTCGCCGGCCGTGTGGGACTGGCTCGACATTCGCGCGGGCGAGCCGCGCATCACGCAGCCGGCCGTCGAACAGTTCGTGCCGCAGATGGTCAACTTCGACGTGATCGGTGCCGTTAACTTCAGGAAAGGGTGCTACCCGGGCCAGGAAGTCGTCGCGCGCAGCCAGTACCGCGGCACGATCAAGCGCCGCACCGCGCTCGCGCACGTCGCCGGCGACATCGATACCGTGCATGCCGGCGTCGAGCTGTTCCACAGCGACGATCCCGGCCAGCCGTGCGGGATGATCGTCAACGCGGCGGCCGCGCCCGCCGGCGGCGTCGACGCGCTCGTCGAGATCAAGCTCGCCGCGCTCGACAACGGCACGGTGCACGTCGGTTCGGCCGACGGCCCGGCGCTCGCGTTCGACGCGCTGCCGTACGCATGGCCGACGGAAGCGTGACGCACTGACAACCCATTCGGGCGCCGGCTCGCGAGTCGCAGCCGGCGCCCGATGTTTCCTGCGAGAGATTCACCCGATGTGTCTGATTGCCTTCGACTGGCAGCCTGATGCCGCCGCCGGTCCCGTCTTTACCCTCGCCGCCAACCGCGACGAGTTCTTTCGCCGGACCAGCGCGCCGCTCTCGTGGTGGGAAGATGTGCCGGGCGTCCTTGCCGGCCGCGATCTCGAAGCGGGCGGCACGTGGCTCGGCGTCTCGCGCGACGGCCGGTTCGCCGCGCTGACGAACTACCGCGCGCCGTTCGACATCCGCGCGGGCGCACCGACCCGCGGCAAGCTCGTGTCCGATTTCCTCGGCGGCCCGCCCGTCGCGCCGCTCGAGTATCTCGGGCAGCTTGCCGAGCATGCGGCCGTCTACAACGGCTTCAACCTGCTCGTCGGCGACTGGCGGCGGCGCGAACTCGCGTGGTTCTGCAACCGTGCGCCCGAAGGCGAAAGCCGGGTCGCCGCGCCGGTCGCGGTCACGCCCGGCGTGCATGCGCTGTCGAATGCGCGGCTCGATACGCCCTGGCCGAAAGTCGTGCGCAAGCGCGCGGAACTCGGCACGCTGCTCACCGACGATCCGACCCCGCCGCTCGACGAGCTGATCGCGCTGATGCGCGATCCGCACGTCGCGGACGACGACGCGCTGCCGCACACCGGCATCCCGATCGAGCGCGAGCGTGCGCTGTCGGCCGCATTCATCGAGACGCCCGAATACGGCACGCGCGGCACGACCGCGCTGCGCGTCACAATGAAGGAAGGCGTGCGGCTGACGGTGGAGATCAAGGAGCGCTGCGACGACGACGGTTCGCACCGTACCGTGCGGCCGGGTTCGTTCGAGCGCGCGTTGACGTTCGACATCGACGTGGCGTCGGCACGGCCGCGCTGAACGCGCGCCTTTCGCGCTACGGCGCGCGCGTCATCTCGACATGCGGCACGCCGGCCTCGACGAACGGTTCGCCGACCGCCGCGAAGCCGTGCCGCACATAGAACGCCACCGCCGAATCCTGCGCATACAGCCGCACGGCGGCTTCGCCGCGCCGCCGTGCGGCCTCCAGCAGCGCGTTCAGCACGGCCGACCCGACGCCCTGCCCGCGCATGTCGGCCAGCACCGCAACGCGGCCGATCGTACCCGACGGCAACAACCGTCCCGTGGCGACCGCACGGCGCGTGCCGGTTACCGCGTCGATCCGGTACGCGACCGCATGCAGCGACAGCGGATCGTCGTCGTCGAGTTCCCATTCCGGCGGAATCTGCTGCTCGCGCACGAACACCGCGTCGCGAATCCGCGCGGCGTCGCCGCCCAATACCGCCCAGTCGCCCGTTTCCACCACGCCGTCCGTCATCGCAGCCTCCCTGCGACGCGCGCCTTCGGGCGCCCGCCGTCAAATGTCGTCGAATGCGGCCTTCAGCGCCACGACCGCATCGCCATGCGCGGCCCGCACCTCGGGCACGTAACCGCCCATCTTGAAGAATTCGTGAATCATCCCCGGATAGCAGACCAGCGTGACCGCATTGCCGGCCGCGCGCAGCTTGTCCGCGTACGCGGCCCCCTCGTCGCTCAGCGGATCGTATTCGGCCGTCGCGATCCACGCCGGCGCGACGCCCGCGAACGACGGCGCGCCGCGCGTGCCGTCGAGCGGCGCGAAGCGCCAGTCGTCGCGATCCGCCGGATCACGCACGTATTGCGTGAAGAACCACTGGATCGTGTCCTGCGTCAGCAGGTAGCCGTTCGCGAGCCGTACGTGCGATGCGGTGTCCTGGTAACCCGTCACGCCCGGATAGATCAGCATCTGCAGTGCCAGGCGGATGCCCGCATCGCGCGCGAGCACCGCGCAGACGGTGGCAAGCGTGCCGCCCGCGCTGTCGCCGCCGACCGCCAGCCGTGCGGCGTCGATGCCGAACGTGGCGGCTTCGCGATGGAGCCACCGCAACGCGTCGTCGGCGTCGTTCACCGCGGTCGGAAACCGGTGCTCGGGCGCGAGCCGGTAATCGACCGACAGCACCGCGCACTGCGCATCGCGCGCGAACATCCGGCACAACGCATCGTGCGTGTCGACGCTGCCGACCGTGAAGCCGCCGCCGTGGTAGTAGACGAGCGCGGGCAACGGCTCCGCGAGGCTCGGCGCGACCGGCAGGTACAGCCGCGCACCGATCGTGCGGCCGTCGCGCGTCGGCACGACGCACGCCTCCACCGCATGCATCGGCGCCGGCGCGACATCAAGGATCGGCGCGCTCTTCTCGTACGCGGCGCGCGCCTGCTGCGGCGTCTGGTGGTGATAGGACGGGCGTTTCGCGCGCTCGATCATGTCGAGCACCTGGGCGATCTTCGGATTCAGCGGCATCGGGAAAACAGCGCCTGCGCGGCGCCGTGAACGGACAAGCGTGCATGATGCCACGCCCGAATCAGGCAGGCGTGACGCGCGATGTGCCGGCTTTCCGTGCCGCCAAACGCAACGGCCCTGTCCGACCAGCAGACCGGGCCGTGCGCCCGGGCGCCTACGCGTCGCTCGGGCCGGGCTGGGCGTCCGGCGCGGTGCGCGAACGCTGCCGCTTGATGTCGCGACCGACCGCGAGCCGCCGCATGTACTTGAACGTGCCGAGCGCCTTCGCGACGAAATTGCCGTCGCTGTCGCGCACTTCGCCTTCGCAGTAGGCCATCGTCGTCGAGCGGTGCATCACACGCCCATAGGCGCGCAACTCGCCGCGCCCCGGCTGCATGAAGTTCACCTTCATCTCGACCGTGACGACGCCGACGCCGTCGTCGGTCAGGCTGCGCGCCGCCATCGCGAGCGCGATGTCGGAAAGCGTCATCGTCACGCCGCCGTGCGCGATGCTCCACGTGTTCATGTGCCGCTCCTCGAGCGGCAGCACGATCTCGCTCGCCCCATCCTTCGCGGACACGAGCTGCACGCCGAGCAGGTCGACGAACGGGCTTTCGATCGACGGGCCGTCCGTCGGGGTTGCCGCGTCGCTCATCGTGCGCTGTCGACGATGTAGTCGACGCACTCGCGCGATTCGGCGACCGCGACGACGAATTTCTTCACTTCCTGGTGGACCGGGTGCACCTGGTACGCGTCGAGCGCGGCCTTGTCCGCGAAATCGGATACGAGCACGATGTCCGCGGTCGCGTCGAGGCCCGGCGTCGCCACGCCGACGTCGATCTGCAAGGTGCCTGGTACGAGGTCACGGCAGCCTTCGAGCTTTTCCTTCAGCTTCAGCGCGTTCTGTGCGCGCGTCGCGCCTTCGGCCGATTCCTTCAACTTCCACATGACAATATGCCTAATCATTTAATTCGCTCCAGTTCGTAATGGTTCGCCAATTTGCCGGAAACCGTTGACAGTTGGGTGTTTCACGCCCTTCCACCGTTCGCTCTCGTTCGCCGGAAATCGTGCCCAGCCGAGAAAAAGGGGGTATAAAAGGGGGTATCATTTCGATCATTCCGAGGCGGTACCCCCTTTTTTCACTATGGCACTTACCGACGTCAAGATCCGACAAGCGAAGGCAGGCAACAAGCCTATCAAACTTACCGACAGCAATGGACTGTATCTGCTTGTGAAGCCGTCCGGCTCCAAGCTCTGGCGATACAAGTACCGAATTGCCGGGAGGGAGAATCTCTTCGCGATCGGCGAGTATCCATCGGTTAATCTTCAAGCTGCACGCGCTGCGCGTGACGATGCGCGCGAATTCGTCAAGAAAGGACTGCACCCGTCACATGCTCGACAGGAAGTGCTGTCGGCACGTATCAACGAAGGCAAAGCAACTTTTCGCGCAGTCAGCGACGAGTGGCTTGAAAAGAAGCGGAAGACTTGGACCGAGCGGCACTATGGCGAGATTCTTCGCATGCTCGAAGCCGATGCATACCCGTACATCGGGAACCGACCCATGCGCTCTGTTACCGCGCATGATGTGCTTGCTTTGATGCGCCGGGTCGAAGAGCGTGGCTCCCCTTCCGTTGCAATCAAACTGCGCCAGTACGTGTCCAACGTGTTCCAGTATGCGGTGATCACGCTGCGAGCCGATACAGATCCCGCGTCGGTACTGCGTGGCTCGGTCCTGAAACCACCGACAGAGAATGCTCGGGCGTTGAGCCGTGAAGAGCTGAAGAGGCTCTTTCGCCAGCTTCCCGTCTACAAGAGCAGACGAACCGCGATTGCGATTCGATTGCTGATGATGCTGTTTCCGCGAACGATTGAGCTTTGCCGGGCGCGGTGGGAAGAAATCGACCTGGGAACCCCCGAATGGAAGGTTCCCCCGGAAAAAATCAAATCACGACGCCTCCACATCGTTCCCCTTCCCACGCAAGCGGTGAAATTGCTGCGCGAGCTGCAGGAAATGTACGGGAATCGCGGGTATATCCTGCCGATTCTGCACAGCAATCGAAAGCGCCCACACATGAGTCGCGCAACCATCAATCGGGCGATCGACTACATGGTTCCGGATAACCCTGAACCGATAACTGGCCATGATTTTCGGGCGACAGCGTCGACCAACCTCCATGAAATGGGATGGAAGGACGAAGTCGTTGAAATGCAGTTGTCGCATAAGGACAAGGACAGGACTCGCTCCACGTACAACCATGCCAAGTATTTGCCGGAGCGGCGGGAGATGATGCAAGCGTGGGCGGACTGGCTCGACGACGTCGAGGAAGAGGCGCTCAAAGACTGGGATATCGCAAGCGCCCACAATCAATGACCGATGATCGAAAGGTTCCTTAGCCTTATCTGGCTCGGCAGGCCACATCAACTTACGCCGCCACTTAAGCTCTTTCTTTAGAGGCCAGTTCAAAAACTCCGGAGAGGGGTTGTTTACTTCCTCGGCAAGCTGTTAACCTTGGGCATCAGAACAAGGGAAGTCCAAGGATGGAAGCGCCAATCATTGACGACGAACTGTGGATACTGATCGAACCATTGCTGCCACCTGCGAAGCTTCGCGCGAAGAGCGATCCTGGTCGTCCGCGCGTGTCCGATCGTGCGGCGCTCAACGGTATCCTGTTCGTGTTCAAAACGGGAATTCGTTGGAACCACTTGCCGACTCGTCTGGGCTTTGGCTCGGGCGCCACTTGCTGGCGGCGATTGAGCGGCTGGCAAAAGGCTGGTGTATGGGACCAACTGCACGAGTTGCTGCTCGACAAGTTGCGTGCGACCGGCCAAATCGATCTGTCATACGCTGCGGTCGATTCGTCGTCCGTGCGCGCCGTTGGGGCGGGCGAAAAACTGGCCCGAACCCCACGGATCGCGCGCGACCCGGTTCCAAGCACCACATCCTCGTAGACGCCAACGGCGTTCCTCTCGTTGCGATCCTGACTGGCGCGAACACCAACGACGTCACGCAGTTGCTGCCGCTCGTTGATGCGATCCCACCCATCCGCGGCGTTCGTGGCCGACCGCTTCAGAAGCCCGGCGTCGTCTACGCCGATCGCGGCTACGATTGCACCCGACATCGTCGCGCGTTGCGCGAACGCGGTATCAAGCCGGTGATCGCCAAGCGCCGGACCGAGCATGGCAGTGGTCTGGGCAAGTATCGTTGGGTGGTCGAACGTACGCATTCCTGGCTCCACAATTTCCGTCGCCTACGCACTCGCTTTGAGCGACGTGCCTACATTCACGAAGCATTCCTGAAACTTGGCTGCTCGCTCATCTGTTGGAACATCTTCCGACGAGCTGAGCAGGGGTTTTTGAACTGGCCTCTTAGAAGATCGCTGTTATCGCATCGGCCAATCAATAGGGTTCGCCGATCACTCGTCGGATACGGTAATTTTCCAGGATACGTGCAGAAGCACCTCTTGACGGAAACGAATGATGAATGTCTGGGAATGGGAGTGCCTGATCGATTTTTTGTCCACGTGCACGGTCGTTGACTGCGGGCCGCTTTATGGACCAATCAGGCAATTCACAACGACGCGCGACGAGGATCTGAACCTGATCTTGGAAAGCACCTCGCCAATTGGTAGCCGCAGCAGTGCTCAACCGGTATTGACTGGAACAGTCCGAAGGTCCACAGAGGAAGTCCACTTCACCGGGCTTTCAGGCGACACAGCTGTCGCTCGCGGAGTAGTGCCGTTCAGTCTTACTCATTCACATGGAACAGACCCGTCCGATGCAATTAAAACGGAACGGTCGCAAGTCCATATAGTGGAATGGACGGCTGCGAGCGAGCAGAAAGTCGCGCACACTATTCAGTGGCTCGAAAATATGCCAGATCACTTCATATGGCCACATTCTGTTGCCAAAGAAGCCACCACCAAGAAAGCGTTTAAATATCAAGGAGATAATCTGGAAATAAAATTAGACGATTCTTCCGACTCCAGAGGATTTAGCCGTTGCTGCGTGCATCTTTCTCTGGCGGAATTAGATTTTTTTGTGGTTAGGGCACAAAATTTATCGATCGACAAAGTTCGCTCACCCGGATTTATCCTATACAAAGGAAATCCAAGCGATGAAGATCAGGCAAAAATTAAGGATATTTTGTCGTTTTGCCTTGGTCAATTCCTTGTCGATCTCGGCTTTACGAATTTTGACGCACTTTGGCAACCCGTACATTTCAAATCCAGAAGTGCGCATACAATGCATGGATCAGCATTCAAGTTAATTACCTCACCGCCCACATTGCTCAGCAATCGCTCTTACAATGAAATTGACAAGAGCATACTTGAGCGCATGATGACGGCACTGTGGGGAATCTACGATGCATTCGATCTGCAAAATGTCTTTTGGGCATACTGGCATGCAGCGGCGGCGCCAGCACATATTGCAGCCGTCCACTACGGTGCAGCAATTGAATCGCTCCAACGAAAATACGCGGAGCAGCATAATACGAAATTTAGCACAACAATCCTTGATACCGATACATGGAGAATACTCTCAAGTCAAATCAAAAATCTCATCGCCGACTTAGACAACGACACGGAAATAAAGGAATTGATTATTAGAAAGGTCCAGTCTTTAAATTCGGCGCCACAAAGTATTGTAATGGCACGTTTCCTCGCCGCATTGGGAATCGAGGGAGGGGTGGTGGAGTTTTCCGCATGGAATAAGCGAAATCGAGCAGCCCATGGAAGCAAGATCCACGAAGATAAATTCATCGAGGTTATTCGAGACAACAAGGCTCTAATGATCCTGTTAAATAGAATTCTACTTGCAATCTCCGGCGCATCCCATCAATACTGCAACTACTATACCGCCGGGCATCCAGTCTCGACGCTGGCTTCGCCTATACCCGTCGAAGATTGACCAATTCAAATTCAAAATATCAAAAAATAACCGTTTGCTACGCCGGCTTCGCCTCTTGCTGCTGCAACACCGCATTCGCACATCCCTCAGCGTAGATTTCAACAAGATCCTCTCTCGAAAAATCCTTGAGCTTGTTGATATCTGGATGCTGGGCCAAGACTTCCAGGAGGCGCTCCTTCGGAAGGTCTATGAACCCTTCTAAAAAAAAATAGAACAACTCAAGAGGCGTCTTGATGCCACCGCGCGAAACTTTAATCTCGACTCCGAAAAATGTATCAGGATGTCGTCGATAAGCAGCTAGTTCCTCTGGCGACAGAGGGGCTGTACATATGACCGATTCTCCAGTATCGAACTGGAAGGCCCCAAATACGATTGATTGTGCTTCGTCAACCGTCGCCGACGTAAGCTTTCCGGGTCTCGCGACGCCCATCGAGTCAGGGATTAAGTAGGTATCCCCTATTGCGAGGCGAGCCGGCGGATGGTCAGCGAACGCGAGTTCTGGAGCACTTCCGTCAAAAGTGACCGGGATTGCGGAGTGTTCCCGAACCGAGTCGAGCAGTTGATGCATATCGGCGTGAGCCTTGCGGCCTTGATGGGCTGCTCTTAGTCCCGGGTACATTGTGTCCATCTTGAAATCAGGGATTTGGAAACCCTCGGCCAGTAGAGCGGACTGGATATTGGTGCCTTCAAGGTCAAGATCATGCGGTCGATTGGTCACGAATATATAAGCTGGGGGAAGTGGTTGGCCGTTGCAACTGCGCCCCTCGAATCCACGCAGATCAGAAAGGGCTTTCGCAAGTAACTTTGGCATGTCGCCCTGATTCGTTTCCTCTTGAGCGTCTATGAAGTCGATACCGATAAATACAATCCGCGGATGCTTCGCTGTCTTCCGCAATGCACGTTGCAGAAGTCTACCCAACCTAAACGAGCCGGCCCCAGCCTCGACATTGCGTCTCTTGGCCTCGACAGAGTACTTTCCCCCTGATTTTCGACAGGTCGCGGTAAATTCCACATGAGAGGATTCCCTATCGTCCTCGTCCTCAAATTCAATGTCAAATCCAGCGCGAATCATTGTGGCCGCCACAAACGTCTCGTATCTGGCCCCTTGAAACATCTCCGGGTGCTTGATTCTGTTAATGAGCTTTTTCTGCAGCTCCGCATTGTGCTCAAGAGAATAGAGATCGTATGCAAGTTGAAACCAAGCCTCCGTCGCACCAGTCATTGGCGCACTATGAACTTTTCCGACTTCTTTGATGGTCGCTTGCTGCAATAGGCAAACGTAGTGATACCACCGTGCAATTGGGTGGCGCTCGTCAAGCGGCTTCGCCAACTCGGCGTTGCCCCACTCTGCTCCCAACACACCGGGCAGGTAGTGGCCGAGAAAGTCGTGGACGGTTTTCCATTTATCGGAGTACATCAGCTTTCTACCCACTGCGACAAACCTTTTGCCGTTGTGTTCAATTGAAATGAACGGCCGACCAAAGCCCTGCTGCTGCTCGCGTTGCTTTTCTTGAGCCTTGATACGATCGAGCATCAGGCGCCCTCGCTGCATCACCTGATCAATCGTGGAGGCGCTCGTCGCCGGCTGCGCTTGGCCATGGCAACGCTTGTATTTTTTGCCGCTGCCACATGGACAGCGCTCGTTTCTGCCGACCTTCCTGCCGCTACTGGTCATGTTGCCCCGCCTCCAACATACCGGTTGAGTGCAGCCCGCTTATCGTGGGCTTTCTGCGTATGACAGCACTTGAGTGGTGGTGCACGTTATTTTGGCTCTGCAAGCATGTCTACAGCCGGATAGAGTTGCAACATCGCGCGCGCTGCCTCGACATTTGGCGTCGTGAGCCACTCCTCCCAGTCGTCCGGTCGCAAGATCACGACCGATCGTTTTTCGTCGGCCGGCTTGTGCATGTGCGACATCAGGGGGTGGCCGTCAGCGTTGACGGTAAGCATCGCCATCGCATTAACTACCGTGCCGTCCCGGCGACGCAGCGTTTGCCAAATGCCGGCGACGCACATCGTCGGGCGATCGATTAAGCCAATGCGCTGCCACACGCATGGCCCGAGCACCCATTTGCCATCGTCGCCTTGATAGGCATCCGGATACGATGGCTCGACGACATACTTGGCCGGTATGAGGCACCGGCTCCCTGCTCGCCATGTTGGAGCGAATAGCCGCGACTTCCCCACGTTGTCATCACGCACGTTCATCAGCGTACGTATGATGTCCGGCTTCTTGCCGGCCGCCTTTGCCGCCTCAATCCGCTCCTTCTGGACCGTGCGCGGCACGAAGCCGAAGCCCGCGATCAGCGGCTTGAACTGGCCGTCGACATACCCGACGATCGGGGCGTCGTAGTCTTGGTAGATCTCTGGCTTCCACGGCGTCCACCGGTACAGTTCACGAAAACTGTCAATCTTCAGTTCGCTCAGGCCTGGATCTTCGCCCGGTGCCACGTAATTCGTGCACACTGTCCGCCCCCATTTTTGAGACTTGACGGCACCATCTTACCCCGCGTTAAACTGTATATCCATACAGTATTTCGTGCGCGTCATGATTCTGCCCCCATTCGATCCGCCACAGTTCGACGCGATGTCTCGATGGTGGCGCGAGTGCACGTACGACGACGTCCACCGGCTGATCCTCGAAGTGCTACACCTGCGAGTCACGATAAGTGAGATGAGCAGTCTCACCGGCGATGCCACGCGCATGATCGCGTACCTCGACCAAGCCGACGAATTGAAGTACGCGGCCCCACTACGGCGCCTGTCGCACAAGATCGACAGGGAGGTCAAGCGCGCAGGTCGAATGGGAAATCCTCGCGCACCCGTCGCCCCATTCTCCGACGAGTGGCGTGCTCGCGAAGCGATGAAATGCAAGCTTTACGACGCCCCCAGCGAGCCAGATCCCGGGTCCGACAAGGCAACAAAGCTGCCTGAATTTCGACGCCTGACATGGGAGGAGTTGCGCGACGCGTGGAGCGCGGCCAACTTCAAAAAACATCGTGCACTGACGCTCGAACAGCGCTTCGTTCTGGAAGTCGTACATGTCCGCCGATCGTTACGCCTGATGGAAAGATTGGTCTGCGCCGCCGAACTGGAACTGAAGAAGAGCGGCTCCCCTGACGTGTTCGCACTTGATCAGCTCCGCCGCATGATCGACAGCGCTCGCTTCGATTGAAAGTGCCAACCTTTACCAATGTGTGAATGCGATGCCGGTGCAATAAGTCGCACCGGCATGCTCATTTAGAACAACCCCACTGGTTGAGCCGCGTCATCCCAACTGAAAATGATCAGCTCGTTTCGCTCGACGCCCCTCCCACCGCCGACCGTATATTGAATCGGCACGGTCTCGATGTGAAAGCCCTCGAACACGCGCCGGATGTCGGGATGGTCATTGAGGCTCACGATCGCGCGCCCTTTGATCGACCGCAGGCGTTGCGCCATCTTCTCGTACTCGGCGAACGGAAACGCTACGCCATATCCTTGCGTCTCGTAATACGGTGGGTCCAAGTAGAACAGCGTATGCGGTCGGTCGTATCGATCAATGCACGCAGCCCAATCCAGCCGCTCGATATACGCGTTCGCTAGCCGCAAGTGAGCCGCCGACAATTCTTCTTCAAGCCGCAGCAGGTTCAGGCCCGGCGGATGTTCGGTTCGCGTCCCGAAAGTTTGCCCCTCCAGCTTCCCGCCAAAGCAACTTTTCTGCAGGTAGTAGAACCTCGCAGCACGCTGGATATCGGTGAGGGTTTCCGGGATCGTCTGCTTCATCCACTCGAACACCTGCCGGCTCGTCAACGCCCACTTGAACTGGCGCACGAACTCTTCCAAGTGATGCTGCACGACGCGATACAGATTGATCAGTTCGCCGTTCACGTCGTTGATGACTTCGACCTTGGCCGGCGGCCGCAGAAAGTAAAGCGCAGCCCCACCGGCGAACACTTCGACATAGCAATCGTGCGCCGGGAAACGCGGGATGAGATGGTCTGCAAGACGGCGCTTGCCGCCAATCCAAGGAATGATGGGATTTGCCATTGTGAAAGCCGTTTTTAAACTTGGTGTAGAATCCGGCCCGCCTACGTAGGTAAGCAGGGCCTTGGCTGATTCACTGGCACAAGCAGTGAAAAGGCGACCGGGTCAATGCGCGAACATTCCCCCGGTCGCCCTGTTTCTCTCGAAGCTGCGTGGCTTCGATTGCCGCGTTACTGCGGCAGATTGGCTTGTGTGTCGCCGATCAACGCGTCGTAACTACGCTCGCACTGCTGGCCGGCGATGCCCCGCTCGTCAGCGATCTTTGCCAGCTCTCCCGCGCGCTCGTCAGCCCGGCCGAACACGTCGGCGAGCAGATCGAGGGCGTCGCCGGTTGCCGGGCTTCCGGCCGCAGCGCCGGCACGCCGGATGTCGGCGACGAGTGCGGCGACTTGCCTGCGCAGCCCGTCAGCAGCAGCACCGGCAACAGCAGCATCAGCGGCCGCCTGATCACGTTCTTTCGCAGCATCGGTTGCGATCTCCTGTTGTGCCGCCAACCGGCGGCGAAATTCGTTCCGTTCGTTCGTCAGGTCATCGATCTGCCGCGCCTGATCCGCGACTTTCGCGGATTGATCGGCATCGCGATGTCCCTCGAAGTAGCCACAGGCAGCGCCGGCAATGACGCCGGCGACGACGAGCAGCCAGATACGCGGATCGATCCACGTCATGCGATCACCTCCCCGCCGGCCGCGCGATACGCGGCCAGCAAATGCTCGATGTCGTTCTCATGTTGACCGTAGCCGGCCCCCGGCAAACTGGCCCATACGTTCGACACCTTGGCGATGGCTTCACGAAACCGTCCAGCGTCGATTAACGGCAATGCGCCATGTTCGCGCAGCTGCTGCAGCGCGTACCGATCCTGCGACACCGGCCCGAAGTCGGGAAGCTTCATCTGCGCCTGATAGATCCGCCACCAGCGCGTGAGGATCTGGTAGCGGCCCGCCGCTGTCGACGGCACGCGGATCTGCCGATTGAGCACATTCGGATGTGCGGCATAGCTCGCAAACAGCAGCGGGCGCGATGCCGTCGCACCGACCAGGACGTTGTAACCGTCGTCCGACTTCGCCAGCAACGCCGCCCCGATCTCGCTCACCGCGATCGTGTCGAGAAACGCCACCCGGTTCTTTCCGCCCGCAGCGGCAACACTGATTCGCGCCATCGTCACTTCCCCCCAAACACACGCTTTGCATTCCGGCGCAGCAGCACTTCGAGGTACTGCGACCCCACAATGCCGAGCGCACTCCCCAGACCGAGCAGCGCAATCGGCGGCAGATCCGGGATCTGCAGCAGCGCGAGCCCGGCCACCATCGACGTCGCCGATCCCAATACGGCCCGGCCGACAACCAGCCGAAACGACAACGGCTCGCTACCAACCAACACCTTCGCGATGCCGATCAATCCGCCCATGACGATCAGCTCCAGAATCGTTTTTTCGTGGTCTTGCATCGGTTCCCCTTGCCCGATAAAAAGAAAGGCCGCTCCGGTTGCCCGTGAGCGGCCTGCAACTACGGTGCGTGACGCGCTATCGCGGCGCCGGCACCACCAGAGTGATTTTCTTGCCCGACTTCTTCTTGTGCCCGACCTTCGCTTTCCCCTTATTCCCTCCGTTCAAAGTTACGACCGTGATCCACCCACGCGACGCGAAGTTGTGTTCAACCGACTCGATCAGGAATTCACCGTCTACACCGGTCTTGAACCCTTTCAGCGCGATCGTCTTTTCCGCCGACAGATCTGCGCGGCCGCGCATTGTCAGCCTGCTCGTCGACGTGTGCCGGTTGAGCGTCGCCATACGCGACGTTGCGCCGGCCTTCGCCGCTTCTGGACTGGCGAACGCATGGCGTTCGGTATGAACCGCGGACGCACCTGGCGGCGCATCTGGATTCGGGATCGTCAGATCGATCTTCTTCCCGGACTTGCGGTCATGCACCTTCGTGCGAACGGCCGCGAAGCTCGCGCGATCCGGGAAGTTGATGTCGTAGTCGAGCAGGTCGGCCGGCGTGAGTGTGACGATCGGCAACGGCTTGCCGCTCGCGCTCTTGCCTCCCCCGCGCGGCAGGACGATCAGCTTGCCGGCCTTGACCGTTGCCGTCGCACCGTACTGCCGAGCCACGCGCGTGATGAAGTGCAGATCGCTCTCGCCGAACTGGTCGATGCGTGGCACGACAACGTCGACGTCACACGCGGCCGACCACTTGTTACGGCGCGCGACGTCGCCGACGATGTCGGCCAGCTTCGCGTTCGACCAGCTCCCGTATCGCTGCGTTTTCGACGTCGCACGCATGTTCGCGGGCTTGCCACGGATCACGATACTGGCCGGCGGCCCGCGCAATCCGACCTCGTCGACGGCATACTCGCCGAGCATCGACAGCCCCTGCCCCTCCCATCCGATCGACACCTTCAACGTCGCGCCCTTCGGCGGAAACTCGATGCGGCCGTCGCGATCGTCGAGCGTGATCGTGCACTCGTCTGCGTCTAGACCGGGTTTGTCCATCGACCGGATTTCGAGCACGCGGTCCTGAATAACCTTGGTCACGTCGGCCCCGTTCGCGACGATCTGAAAAATCGCTTCCATTGCACCTCACTATGTCCAGAGCTGGACCGACTCGGCTCGCGGTTCGTCGAGATCCGGCATCACGATCTCGACACCAGACGGGAACGGCTGCCGTTGATTCGCCAGCCCCGGATTCGCGTCGTAGACGGCCTCGACGGTGCCCTGCAACGTCCCGTAGTACCGATAGCAGAGCGTGTCGAGCACGTCACCGTCAGACGTTCTTAAAGTCTTCGCCATAGCGGCCGAACTCCACCGAGAATGTTTGCTTGCGCGGCATACCGTCCGCGAGCAGCGCGTCCTGCTCCTCCTCGATCGCCTGCAACAGCCAGCGGCCGAGCACTTCGCCGTCCCCCGTCGTGAGCAGCACGGGTTTCATCCGGCCGCCAATCGCCCGCAGCCGGGTGATCTGCTTCGTACCTGCCCCGAGCGACGGGAACACGACGCCCGACAGCGTGATCGTCTCGCCCCCTTCGCTGACAGGCTGCAGCGCCTCCTGACGATTCAGGCGCTCCTGAGGCGCGACGCGATACCGCGTCGCACGTCGCAGCTTGTCGTGAGCGGCCGTCGACAGATTGAAGTGGAATGCGTCGCCGGCATCCGTCGTCATCGACATCAAGTGCGGCGTGCTCGACGACGCACCGTCGAACAGACCCGACAGCATCGAGCCGACGCCTGTCGACTTGATGACATCCATCACCGCCGAGTCCTTCAGGCCGACCGCAGCGTTGAACTGATTCCATGCCCCACCCAATGCAGACTTGACGCTGTCAGCGGCAGCCCGCACAAGGGGGAAATTCGATCCGTCGACGGCCTTCAGAATCGAGCCGATCGACGCCTGCGTCGCGTTGAAGCTGCGCATGACCGCGCCGACCTGCGGAAACAGATCGGACGCCACCGACAGGGCGCTCGTCGCGCCGGTCAGCAGCTCGGCCGCGCTGCTTAGATTGCCGGTCGCGAGCCGCTGCAGCACGTCGACCGTCGCCATGCTCGCCGCACGGTTTCGATCAAATATGCGGACCATCTGCCGCACGCGCTCCGTCGCGATCCCTGCCTGCGTTGCCGCCCCCGTGATCTGTCGAATCACGTCCATAGCGCCTCCCTTACATATGTGGCGCGTCGAACATCGCCGTCCGACTGTTCGCCTTCCGTTGATGCTCCTCCATCATCCGCGTCAGTTGCGGACTGACCTGCGCGAGGAACTTGTTCGCCATGTCGGTATCGCTCGCTTCGATCTTCACGTTGAAGACCGGCGCGAACGTGTTCGTTTGATCGATACGCGGCCCGAAGCGAGCGTCTGCCGCCGGACTTTCGGCAGCCTTCGCCGCCTTGGCGACCGCCGCAGCGTTCGCTGGCGTCTCGTCCGACTTACGATCCAGCACCTTGCGTGAGATCGCGCTGAACAGCTTATCGCCCGCGAACGTGCCGACAGCACCACCAATAACGCCGAGCACTGCCGAGCCGATCGGTCCGCCGATCGCACCGACCATCGCGCCGAGCTTTGCGCCCATCACGCCACCGGCAAGACTCCCCGCGATGCCCGCGAATCGGTTCGCTTTCTGCGTGTTCGTGTCGGTACTGGATGCCACGGCGTACGCTTCGCGAGCCGCGAGACCGAACTTCAACACCGTGCCGGCTACGGCAAGCTTCCCAGCGTACGGTGCGACTCGACCGAACAACGCACGGCCCGCGTTGAAGATGCGACCAATTCTCCCGAGTCGCCCGCCCATCGTCGCCGCGCGGCGTGCAGCTCTGCCAGCTCGCCCCCGCCCATCAGATCGCCCAACCCGCCACCGCCGATGCCACCGCCGGGCATGTTCACGACGAACACGCGCTGCACGCCACCAGCGGCACCGCCAGCGCCGCCAAGCGCGTCCAACGCGCGACCGACAGCGCCACCCGCACCACCACCGGCACGCCCCGCAGCCCCCCGACCACCCCGCGCCAGCAGCGTGCCGCGCGCGATATCGAACATGCCGCGTCCGATGCTCCAAAGTGCCTTTGCTCCGCGCACCGCGAGCACCGTGCCAGCGATGCCGACGACAGCAGCGGTCGCCTTCGGCGCACTGTCTGCTGCGGACTGGATGCCGCTGCCGGCCCCCTTCGCGACCTCGCCGACGCGATCCGTGATCGGCCTCAACGCATCGCCAATGCTGCGCATCGCGTCGTCCCATCGCTGCCCGACCTCATTCCAGATCTGCTTGGACGTCTCGCGACGGGCCTCCAGATCCTTCTGGATCTCACCGCTTGCCTGCTGCGCGTTGCGCTTCAGGTTCGAATACAGCTCGGCGTTCTGCATATACGCGGTAAGCGCCGCCTTGACCTGCATGTCGTTGAACAGGTCGCCGGTCTTCATCGTCTCGGCGAACGCGGCCATCTGCGCCTGACGCTTGGCCGGGTCCATTTCCGAATTGAACTGCTTCGCCGCAGCGGCGAGTTGCTTCGCCTTGGCCGGATCGACGCGCTCGATGTATGCGCGGGCGAGCACGAATGACGCCTCCATCGTCGACCAGCCCTTGCTGATCGCCTCGCGCATCTTCGCCTGATAGTCGACGCCGGCCTTCGCATAGTTGCGTTCGGTCTCGCCCGAACCGATCTTCGAAAACCAGTTTCTCAGGTTGTTCGCCGCCTCGTCCGAGCTGCCGGCCGTCTTCATCTGCACCTGGAGCATCGCCCCGAGCTGCGTCACCGAGTCCTGCCCCGTGATGCCGATCTTCTTCATTTCGGCGAGCAGCACCGGGAACCATCGCGCCATGTCGACGGACTCGAACGACCCTTCCTTGCCGAGGTACGCGATCGCTTCGAGCGCCTTCGACATCTGCTGCGGGTCGACGATCTCCGCGTTCTGCTGCAACGCTTGGATCATCTTCGCGGTCTCGACCGTCGTCGCGCCCTGGCCGATCGAGAACTTCGCAACCAGCGGCGCGAAGTTGAGCGCACGATCGAGATCCATGCCGCCCGCAACCATCTGGTTCACGGCGTCAGCCAGCTCGTTGCGGCCGATGCCGTTCGCCCCGGCGTCGCGCCTGATCCGCGTTCCCATCGCGGCCTCTTCCTGCGTGCGCGCGATGCCAGCCTTGAGCGCGATGTCGCGAATGATCGCCTGATAGTTCGCGGCAATCGTCGCCGGCACCGCGACCGCCGCCGTCAGCTTCACCGCGTCACCGATCACGCCACGACCGGCCTCTTGCCCGGCCGCCAATCGCTCGCGGCCGGCCACCTTCAGATCCATTCCGCGAGCGGTGCGCCCGAGCTGCGCATATGCGCGATCGAGCCGACCGACCTCGATGCCAGCGTCTCGCAGCGACTTCAGATTGCTGTCGAGCTTGCGACGAATGCCATCCGCCGCGCTGTCGCCCGCCAAATGCAGCCGCCGGAACTCGTCCTGCAGGCGCATCGTCTCGCCGATCTGGCGCTGCCAGAGCCGCGAGTCGTTCGCCCGCTTCTTCATCGCGTCGATCTTCGACGACGTGTCGGAGATTGCTTTCCCGAACGTTGCGGAGACGGCCCCGCCGATCACGATGCCAAGTGCTAAGTCTTTCGCCATCCCGGCCCCCTCAATCCGTCAACCACCAGAGCATGTCGTCGACCGTCATCTCGTCGATCGATGTCGCCGACATGCCGCATTCACGCACCAGCCGTTTCGCCAGTGCCTTGAGCGTCCTTCGGTCCAGCTTCGCGTACGGATCGAAAGGAGTAGTAGGCGTCCTGCACGCGCTCGTAATCGGCCATGTCCATGTCTTCGAGGTCGTCGGGCGAGACGTCGGCGAGATTGGCGAACAGGATCAGCTCCTGTTGCTCGGCATCATTCGGCGCGAGCTTCTGCGCACTGCGCATGTCGCGCACCTTCGGCCGGCGCATCGTGAATTTGTCGCATTCGACGCCATTGAGTTTGATCGGATAGGTGAGCTGGACAGTGACCTTTTCCATTGCGATTCCCGAAATGAAAAATGGCGAGCCGTCGGCTCGCCATTGATTGAACAAAGTAGCTTTGCTGCGTGACCGTCGAATGACGGCCCCGAGGTACTTACATGCCGAGACCCTTACGCACTTCGGCGAGCTGGTCGACGCCATTGATCACGCGCTTGCACGCGAAGATATCGATCTCGTGCACGATCGCCCCAGCGACTTCCAGCTTGTAGTAGTCGCACGACACGCTGAACTTCGCGTCGACCTTTTCACCCGGTTTCCATTCGCCGGGATCGACTTCGTACAGCATGCCGCGCAGGTAGACGGCGACGCTCTTCGTCTTCCCGTTGCGGTCCATGAATACCGCGCGAAAGACGCCGTTGAACGCGCCTTGATCCACCAGCCCGAAGAAGCGCAACACCTCGTATTCCATCGTCGACATGGAGAACGACGCATCCATCGCTTCCATGCCCTGATCGACCTTCGTCGTACCGTCCATGCCGCCCGCGCGGAAGTCGTCCGTTTTGATCTTCAGCTTCGGCGGCGTCATGCTCGTTGCGCGGCCGGCGTATCCGCGGCCGTCGATGAACGCGTTGCAGTTATGCAGAGTTTCCGGAATCATCGTTCCCCCTTAGATCTGGTTATCCAGCACTTCGGTCAGCCACTGGTTCGTGACCTCGAAGCGGAAAATCGGGTTTTCGGCCGGCCGGACGTCCGTGAATCGGATGTTCCAGTACACCTTGCCGTCTTCGAGCTGGCTCGCCGTGTTCAGCATCGGGTCCGGATAGACCTCGAAGTTGATCACTGCGCCCTGACGCTTCAGATCGCGCATGAACGCCTGCAGCCCTTCGGTCACGTCGCTGACATATGTCGCCGTGATGCCACGATCGACCGCCCACTTATGGCCGGCCTGCACGGCATCCATCACGATGTCGAGCGTGCGTACACGCGTGACGAACTTCCACTTCGGATCAGCCGACAGCGTGCGGTTCCCCCACAGGCGGAACCCGCCGTCGCGGATGATCGTCGTGATGTTCGCGTTGTTGAGCAGGTTCGCCCGGCACGTCTCGTCGCCGTCGAGGTATTCGATCGGCCGGCCCGTGCCCGTGATCTCGACGATCTCCTTGTTCGACGGCGACGCCCAGAAACCGATCTTCGCGTCGGTCTGGCAGAACAGCCCGGCAGCGTACGTCGACGCCGGTAGCGAGATTTCGCCGTTCGTCGCGTTGTCCCATGCCTTCGCGCCGGGGTCGACCATGTACAGACGCTTGCTGCCGAAGTTCTTCGCGTACGCGATTGCCGCCTCGTCGTCGGCATTCGGGCCGTCGATCACGGCCACCGCGCGCAGCTTGCCGGCGAGCGAGTCAGCCGCCGTCGCGACCGGTTGCTTCGACGTATGTCCGGGTGCGATCAGCAAACGCGGTTGTGCGTTGAAACGGGACTTCGCGTCGAGCAGCGCCTGCATGCCCGTGCGTACGCCGCCGGCCGACACCCCGCCGATGATCGCCGACGTGAGCTGCGCCGCGTCGGCCGCTGCCGGCACGCCGACCGCGATCACAATCGCGCTGCTCTGCGCATAGATCGCGCGTGCTGCCCGCGCGATCGCGCTGTTCTCTCCGAACGCACGCACTGCCTCGCCGTAGCTCGTCAGTTGCACGGGGACGTTCGGCTGCGCCAGATCGGGGCCGGGCGTATAGGTATCGGTCATGCCGACAACCGACGACGAAGGCACCGCAATCGTACGCGGGCCGCTGTCGACGATCGTCGTCGTGATGCCGTGAAAAAAGAAGTCGCTGCCATGCGGATCTCCGGAAATAAAAAAGCCGCTCGTCGGAGCGGCTTGAAACGAAACGACGCGCTGTGCGTCGGCAAAGTTACTTTTTGGCGGTCTCGCTCGGCTCGGCCAGCGGTTCAGCTTCGACGTCACGGTTGGGCGTTGCCGCCTCTGCTGCGGCGCGATCTGCTTCGGCCTGTTTCGCTTCGGCGTCACGCTGCGCAGCCTCCTCGGCTTCGCGAGCCGCTTTCGCCGCCCGCTCGGCCTCGACCGTCGCGAGAATCGCGGCCGGATCGGGTTCGTCCGGCCACGCGATCTGCGCCGGGAAGCTCGGCGACTCGACCACGCGCACCAACGCGAGCTGATATTCGGCCCACGCATGGAAAGTCGCCGCTTCGAGATCCGAAAGGCGCCCCGTCACCCATGCATCCGCCTTGCCGAGATTCTGCTGCCGCGCCTTTTCCAGCCGTGCGAAGAAGTCATTCATCGCCACCTCACGTGCCTTGCCAGCAACGATCTCTTCGTCGATTGCCCACGCGCCATCACGCCATACGTGTGCATCGGACGGACGCGGGACTTCGGTCAGTCCCGCATCGTCAGGCGTCACACCCGCGACCGTGATTTCGGCGGCCGAGCCGGAATCGGTGCGATAGAGGCGCACACCGCGAAAGTCCGGCAACATTTCCCACTTGTCGTTACGCCAAAACGGCCAGGTACGCGGCGCACGTTCGGGCAGCGGTTCCAGCGTGCAGAACGCGGGCACCAAGTAGCGGCTCGAATTCATCGGATCTATGTCAGCCAGAAAGCTGACGATGTACTGCCCGGTCAGGTTGTCGTACTGATTGCAAAGCATGCTCTACCTCATCTATTAGAACGCGCGGATCATCGCGAGCACCGCGACGTTGCGCATACGTGCCTCCGCACCGCCATCGGCCGCAACAGTGATCGTGTGCGAGTGCGCGCCGGCCGCGCCGATGCCGACGTTGTGGCCGTGCGTGCCAGCCCCCTCGGTATTGAATTCGTGGGCGTGATCCCCGACACCGACAATGTCTGCGGAATCGCCGTTGCCGACAGCCTGTTCAGCCCCGCTGCCCGCCGTATCCGAGCCAGTGATCGAACCGTTATAAGGCGGTCGAAGCAGGCGACTGTAGATTCCGTTGTTGTGGTTGTGGCCGCCCGCACCGGCTGTCCACCCGTGGTGTCCGTGCCAGCCTTGCGAATCGGTCCATGCGCTATGCGCGTGATCCCCGACTGCCTCGGCCGAAGCACCGTGCGCGTGCGAGCGGTTCTGGCTGTCCTGCCACGTTCCGACTCGCCGGCCCGCATCGGCACCACGCCCGGAGTCCGCGCAGCGAATGCCCTCGCCACGAAACTCCGGGATGCGAAAGGTCTTCGCTCCGTCGCCGGTTGAAAACGAACCCCAGTTCCCGTTGCTCCAGTCTTTCTCTTCGACCAGCGCACCGGAACCCTGCGCATAGGCCCACAATGCCGGGTAGTCCGCTCGATTCAGCGCGGCACCGTTGAGCGCGAGACATCCCGCACGCGGTGCCGTACGTGCCTCAAAGATGATCTGACCGATCGAGGCCGATGCGATTGCGTCTGCGACGAACGCAGTCGACGCGGCGTTACCGGATCTATCACCAGCAGCAGGCGTCGGAACCTGAACAGCGCGGTCAAAGATCGTCCCTTTGTTTGCCGTGAATCGTACGTTGACCAATCCGTTGCACGTCACGCCGAATTCGCCATCGGCGATGTGGTACAGACCGGTATCCGGCGCACCGTCCTTGTCGAACGTCAGCGACGGATTCTGCGGCGTGCCCTCCGATAGGAAGATGCGCGCCCCCGGAGCAAACGAGAGAGTCCCCTTCGAGGTTCCACCGACATTGAGATCAAACGGCGTCAGATTTCCGGAGTGCCATACCGGCTTGCCGTTGACGCGGAAAGAACCGTCAGCCGCGTAGAACTGGAACGACCCGGCATTACCGCCCCACCAGCCCACCGACGTGGCATTTCCGTAGAAGTAACCATCCGCTGCACCGACTCGAATCTGCCCCTCGCCCGTACCCGGGCCGACCGACAGCTGACCGCCGATCTTGGTCCCCAAGCCCGTGCCGTCGATCGTGACGTACCCGGTATCAAGCGACCATGCGAACGGCCGGAACGTGTTCCAGGTGCCAAGCGGATCGCCCTTCTTCGTCTGCAGAAAGTACGCGGACATCCCGTCGTGGCGGAACATCACCCCGTAGCCCGGGTCCGTCATCCGAAGATGTCCGCCATCAGGCCCTTCGAGGTCGGTAATCTGGACGCCCTTCGCAAACGAAGCACGGTAAGCGACCTGCATTCCGTCTCGACCGTTGTCGTCGGTCGTCCCGAGCAGCAATCGACCGGCCGGCGTGAACCGACCGCGTTCAGCCCCACCCGAGTTGAACAACAGGAAGCCGCCGGGGTTGAGCGTGAGATTGTTGCCAAGCATGACGACGTACGGCACACCGTTCGCGCCGAGCTGCAGATGACCATCAGCCGGCGAGAACATGCCAGTATCGGGATCGCCATCGAAGCCATACCCGACGTTTTTCGGATTGTTGCCAGCGATTGCGCCGGGCTTTCCAAGCAGCGCCCCCGACAACGCACCGCCCGACTTGTCCAGCTTGCTGTTCCCGAGCCCCCCGACGGCCTTGTCGGCCGCGTCCGCGCGGTCTTTCAGGTAACGCGTACGATTGGCAAGTTGCTTTGTCGGGACGTTATCGACGCCGTCCGGGCCACCTTGTACGGGGTCCGACGTCTCGAACTGATAGACGCCCTCTTCCCACCTACTTTCTTCTTTCAGATTGGCCATGTACCGATCACCCCTCGCGTAAATTGACCATTGCGCGTCGCGACACCGTTGTGTCGGATCGCAACCTCAGAAAAGTCGAGCCATGCAAGCCGGCTACGAGCCGGCGCGTAACGCTCGATTGCCCGCTTCAGGTTCTCGCCCTGATCTCGCGTCACCGGCCGCCGCAGCTTGACGATGTATTCCGCCCATGCCGTCGCACCACCGTGCAGATAACGGCCATCGCGTTTAACCGAGCCGTCCCGGCGCTTGATCTGCCGCCCCTCCTGAATGTCGACCTCGCCGAAACCGAGACGCCGGACAATCTCGCGAATCGCCCAAGGCGTACCCTTCTTCCGGTAGATCACCAGCGACGACTTGATCAGCTCACGCCGAGCATCGTCGGACTCCGCCAGTTCCCACCCGTCGACCGCCAGCGACCACGCCAGCCACGGCAAGAATGCGGCGGAGCAGTGGTCGGCGTCCCAAAGCGTACGGATCACATTCGGATCGACGGTCGGCCGCATCACCTGCGCGAGCGCCGCCTCCAGACTCGTTTGATTCGTCGGCAGCAGTGCTTCAGTCGTCATCGCTCACCCTCGGATTGAGCACGATCGATGTGCATCGCGCGAACTCGTCGACCGCGCATACGACATCGGCCGCAGGGGACTTCAGATCAACACGCACGACACCCGATTCCTTCGGATGCAGCGCTCCGGTCACGGCGGATCGAGGCATGCCAACACGAAGCCCCTCGCCCGCAGCGACCGCGATATCGAGATCGGCCCGTCGCGCCGTAAGCACCACACCGGGATCAGGCCCGCGCCCGATGTAGACGTCGGCGACAATCGAGTAATTGACGGGCCGTGCGGCAACGACGAGCAGCGTGTCATTGAGCGGTCGGCGATCTTCAGGCGAAAGAGCACGACGCACCGTATCGAGCAGTGCGACGCTGGCAATTCCACCGTTCGATGACGACTTCACGACGACACGCACGACGCCCGGCTCCGGATGATCGACGCGCACGTCGGCGACGTCCGGAGACGCGTCCATCGCGAGCGATCGATACGAGCCGGACGGGCCGGCCGTCGACGCGCGTTCGATACCCATCTGCGTGCGCAATCGCAAGCGCTCGTCGCGCTCGTACGTGACCGGAATCGGCGGGTGCGCTTCCGGATCGCCGGGGTCGACAATCTCTTTCTTCAGGTTCCAAAGCGCCGCGAGGTGTTCGAGATCGGCACCCGTTGCATACGCCAGCAGGACCGCACGACCTGCATCGTTCACGCGCGCCCGAAAGCGGACGTCCTCGTACGCGGCCAGCTCCAGCAGTTTCACGACCGGGTCGGATTCGAGCGCTGCCGTCCAATCCGGATAGATGCTCTTGAAGTGCTCCAGCTTGCGTTGGTAAAGCTCCTCAAAGTCGAGCGTTTCGACGAGATCCGGCGGATCAAGCGCCGACAGATCGATCACTGTCATATCGTCACCTCGAATACAACATCGTCGCCGCTGTACCGCCCGGCGATCCGAAAAGTTACTTTGCCGTCCACGACAGACAGCGCTTTCACGCTATCCAACGCAATACGAGGCTCCCACCGCCCGATCGCACGCGCGGCCTCGGCCTGCGCAGCCGATATCCATCCGCGCGTGACGGGCAAGTCAACCATCGCGGGGAGATCCGAGCCGTAATCGGGTCGCTCGCGGCGGGTTCCCTTGCGCGTGCTGAGAATGTCCGCGATGCTCTGCACAAGATGATCCAGACCGCCGATCAGTCGGCCCGTACGGCGACACATACCGACCAGCGCGACCATCACTGCGCCTTCGTCGGAATGCGCTTGAAGCACCCGCGCGATTCGAGATACGCGATATGCTCAGGCTCCGTCACTTCCGTTTTGCCGGCCAGCACGGCAACGTGCGAGCCGTCCGGAAACACGATCACGCGGCTGCGGAATTCGGTATCGATGAATGTCACGGGTGCCACCGCCCCGCCTTGCTGTGTGTCTTTCGCCATATCGCCCTCTAGAAATGAAAAGCCCCGCTCGGGGCGGGGCAAAATTACTGGCCAAGCCGGCTGGCTCAACGGGGCATAGCCTGATCGAAATTTGGTCGCTCGACTGTCCTGATCTCGGAGCCATCGAGTGGGATTTGCACAGTATTACCTTCGTAGTACATTGCAATATGTGTCGCTGATTGTGCGACGATATAGCCACGCGCAACTTCCTTTCCGCCTTTGACTACCATCTGACATCGCGCTTCAGACACCCAGCATCCCCGATCAAAATCTCGCATCTTATCGGTGGCGACGCCGTCGCCGGCAGACTCGCCTATTACGGATGGAATTGCCATAAATGTGGGGACGGACATCCCGAGCATCGAGCCAATCCCGACAGACGTCCATATCCAAAACACGATAGTGAAGAAGCGAACTACGATCGGCCAAAGCTTGATGGATCTCGTCGATCCGTCAGCCCGTCTGCTTGCGCGATCAACCGCCCAAAGCAACACCTTTTCAATCAAGACCCAGACGGTAACGCCAAATAGGATTATCGCCACGACTTGCAGGATTTGAACCGTATGCTTGCTGATCCAAGCCTGCACATTGGCCACCGCGGTTAGAGCACCGTACAACGACAGGACAAGATGCCGAGCCTTATCGATCGGAAACGCAGCGGGCTCAATCCAGAATTTCCCCAGATATGCGTTGTAATATGCATCGCCGAGTGAATACGCAACGCCCAGCGATACCAAGCCGGCTATCGATACGATCAAAGGCCACGGCCAATCGACCATTGATTTCCGCTCGGGCCGCTTCAATGGATAATTTTCTCGTCGTTGCACGGGTTGTTTCCCGATCTTCTTCTCCGTTTTTTGTTCCGACTCAACCGTGCTCATGCAAGCTCCCCATTTCGCGAATATTGTTCCTAATCACAGCAAAGATACTGTCGAAGAAACGCTACATCACTTCGCCGCGAGCAAGCACCTGACAAATCTACCAGCGTCATCCTAGATTGGCTTACTTACCAACTCCCCGTCGCCCTGTTCACGGTGACTGTGCTGGCTGACCGATTTACCAGCCGCGACAACGTCGTCGGTGAACTCAGCACCACCTGCGATCTTCATCGCAACACCGCCGCCATCGCCCGGCTTGCCCTGCATGCCGCCGTTGAACGTCAGCAGTTGCTCCGTCGTCGTATTGCCCGTGAACGTCGAGTTCGGAACGTCCGCCAGCAGCTTCGCGCTGCGCAGCGTCGCGCCGTCCGCCTTCAGCTCGAACTCCGTGCCACCGATGCGGAACACGATTCGACCGCCGGCCGGCACCGACAGCACATATTCATGGCTCGCATGGTTGTACTGCTCGAATGCGCCGTCCGGGAAGTCGGTCGCCGTCTCGTCCGGACTGGATCTACCGGACCCGCCGTGCTGCTCCGTGTAGTAGCCGGGCGCGACGAACGCCCCCGCGAGATCGCCGGACGGTGCCCACAGGGCAACCTCCTCGTCGATGGACGGCGGACGCCAATGCCGAACCTTGCCTGCGGCACCGGCCTGCCATTTGAGCCAGTCGCTAACCCAATCGCCGACACGCACCTTCACGCGCGGCGGGTCGTACGTGATCGCCTCGATGACCGCGGATTGCGTCAGGCACGCCATACGGCGATCCATTTCGCCAAGCTCGAAGTCGCTCACACGTCCCCCGCTCCCTGTTCCGCCGGATTCCAGTAACGGTCTTCGCGCCCCGGCCCGGTCTCCGGATCGACACCCCACAGCACCGCTCGCCCCTTCGTCGGCGGCTCGTACACATCGCCCAGGTCGAATTCGTGCACCCACTCGACGAGCCAAACGAGATAGGTATCCAGTTCGGGCCGGAACGGATCTTCGCCCGCCGACCCGACCTGCTTACCCGGCGTCATCGGCAGTCCCCACGTCGCCCCGTGCACCGTTTGCAGCACGCGCGCGGACAGCTCGCGCACCTGGACCTCGGCATCCTCCACCAGCGGGTCGACGATCACGCGGGCCTGCATGCGCGCGATAAGCGGCACCCGGCCCGTGCCGTCGTCGTGCCCCGGCTCCAGCTCCGCAAGCTCGATCGCGACGAACGGGGTTTCGATCTGCTTGCCGATCCTCGGGTACGCGTGAATACGTTCGAGATCCGGCAAGCGTGCACGCAGGCCGGCCTCGATACCGTCATGGAGTTGTTTCAGGTTATCGAGCACGATTCGCCGCCTTCTGGATTTCGTAATTGACCTCTTGCCGCAGCACCGTCATCAGCCGCGCTTCGCACACGCGGGCAGCTCGTCGAAATGCCGGATCGCCCGTCTGCGACCATTCGACCGTGACCACTTCGAACGGCGTTCGCGCCTTTCCGGTACGTCGGTAGATCGCGCCGTCCGGCTGCGCCTTGGTCTTGCGCCACGCGCCCTCGAACAACGATCTGCCGGCGCGCATCCCCTTCTTCGTGCGCCGCACCGCGCCGAGCCGGTGCGCTTCGAGCGGATTTAGCCCGAGCCACACCTTGCCCGTATCGAGCGAGCGCATGAAGAAGTACATCCGCTGCCGCAGGAGCTTCTGCTGAATGCCCGTCGCGCCGCTGACCTCTTTCGCCGTCTGACTCCGAATCCACGCGCCTGTCTTGCGCAGCGTCCGACGCCATGCCGCCTGCATTGCTGCAGGCGGCAGGCCGGCGAGCGCTTCGAGCGCCCCCCGTACGTCGATCTCGACCTTCAGCAGATCCATCGTCACCTCAGAATCAGGATCGTCCAGCCCGTGCCAGCCGGGCGGACCTCCAAAACGCGGAACCGTTCGCCACCCGCTTCGACGATGCTGCCCTCGCGCACGCCTGCCGCATCGTCGTCCGTGATGTCGAGGATCGGCGCAACGAGCTGCGTGCGTTGCGTTCCGAGATCCGGGCCGAGCCAAGGCGCTTTGAACATGCCCTGCAGCGGCTTGCCATCGATCTTGACCTCGTCCGACAGGTCTCGCTTCACGGCCGTATCGACGGCGGCCATCAGATCCCGGAACGCCATGTCACGCCTTCAGCTTAACCAGCGCTTTCGGGCGCGTGCACAGGTGGATCGGATTCGACTGCGCCTCGATCTCGACGCCCTTGCCGAAGTCCATCAGTTCCTGCTTCGCGTAGTACGGAATGCCCGTCGTGTTCACCGCTTCGACGTAGTCGGCCGGCGCGAAGCGCGTGATGAATAGGTCCGGCACACCTTCGGGAATCGCGTGCGCTTCGTCGTCCGCGACGTAGCCGACATCGCCGACGCGACCGCGATAGCGCTCGAACGTGCAACCGCCGAAGTCGAACGCGTCGCGCGCGTCGCCGCGCAGCGATGCCGCCATCGCGGTCGCAAGGTACGTTTCCTTCACGGTCTTCGCGACGATCAGCTTGTTCCAGAACGCCCGGCCGCAGAGTACGCGCACGCCCGTGTACGTCGTCGCGCCCAGCGCGTCTTCGATCGCGTCCTGCACCTCGACGCACTTCACGCGGATCTCGGTGTCGGCCTTGCCCAGCTCGAACGGGATCACCGTCTGCTCGATACCGAAGTACTGCAGCAGATCGATCAGTACCGTTTTGCCGTCCGCGTCGAGCACCGCGCCCTTGATCGCGCCGATGCGATGGAATTCGTGCGTCGCGTCGAGCTGGCGACGCATCTTCGCGAGTCGGCGATTCACGACGGTCTGCAGCGCTTCCAGCTCGGTCTCGGAACCGAACGCGCGCAGATTCTGGATCTCGTCCGCCTTGATCACCGCGCGCTGCGGCAGGTGCACCGTATTGAACGGGATCATCTTGCGCTTGCTGCCAACGACAACGCCAGCCGGCGAACCGCGCTCGCCAGCCGCGACGAGTGCGAGCGTGTCGCCGTCGCGCTCGATCTGGATCGTCGTCGTCGTGATGCCGTCCTCTTCGAACAGGCCGAGCGTGCCGATCCGGCCGGGAACATACGGCTGATCGTTGATCGCAGCACTCAGGGATGCGAGCGAGAAGGCATCGTCTTGAAACAGGGCGATATCCGCCATAAAACCTCCGACATGAAAATGGATACAAAAAAGCCACGCGCTCGGCGTGGCTTCGAATGGAGTGAGTTTCGATCAGCGAACGATGACGTGTCGCTCGGCGAGATCCCCGCGACCGGCTGCATCGAGTCCCGTGAGCAGGCCGCCCACGACTTCGGCGAGCCGGACGATCCCCGTCGCCGGGCGCGACGCGTCGGACGCCGCCAGCGGCGCGTAGAGCACGGCCGCTGCGACCTCGGAGCCGTCATTCGCGGCGTTGTCGTACGGCGCATATTCGCCGGTACTGGTCACGCCGAGCACCTGTCCGGCCGGCAGTGCCGGGCCGGCCTTGACGACGATGTGCTCGCGCGAGATCTGGCCGTTGCCCTCCGACACGAGAAATTCGGCCGTCAGAGCGGCCTGTACCTTCCAGTTCGACATGAGTTTTCCCCTCCTCGGGTTACGTCAAAGTTACTTGCCGCTCTTGCGAGCCGCGTAGATGGACGCCGCACGCGGCGCATTCGCGACCACGGGCGCGTCTTGCGACGCAACCGGGGCAGCACGATGGTTGATCGGCTTCTGCGATGCCGTCATGCGCTCGAACAGCCGTGCGCGCACCTGATCGGGCGACAGGCCGTCCGAGACAAAGCCGGCCGTCAGCTCGGTCAGACTCGCGGCCAGACAGATACCGGCGATGTCCTGCGCGTTGCGGATCGCGGCGTCAACGCTCGCGCGATCCCGCAGGCCGGTCGCCAGCACGATGCCCTCCGCGCAGTGCTCGATCCGCGCGTCGCGGCACGCGCTGTAGACGTGAGCAGCGAGAACCGACACGTCCGGACCCGGCGCGGGTGTGGGCGTCGGCAGCCGATGAGGCTCCGGGGCCGGCGTCACCTCGCTGTCGTCCTCCAGCACGGCGCGGATCTCGGCCGGCACCGCCGCATAGCGTGCGGCGAGCCGTGCCGCGCCCGCATATGCCTCGATCCGGATCGGATCGATGATCGCGTCGCAAAAGCCTTGCTCCTTCGCCTGCGCGGCCGTGAGCCACGTCTCGGCATCCATGATCGCGCGGACTTCCTCTGCGGTTCGGCCGCTGCGCTCGACGTAGGCCGCCAACATGCTGTCGGACGTGCTGTCGAGCAGATCGGCGAGCTTGCGCAGATCCTCGGCCTCCCCGGCCGCGACCGTGTTCGGGTTGTGGATCATCAGCCTCGCGTTCGACGGCATTTCGATCGTGTCGCATGCCATCAGGATCAGCGACGCAGCCGATGCGGCGACACCATCGACGCGCCCGGTTACCTTGCCGCTATGCCGACGCACCGCGTTATAGATCGCGAAGGCATCGAACACGTCGCCGCCCATCGAGTTGATCGCGAGGACGATCGACGTCGCTGTCGACGCCACTTCGTCCAGCTTCGACGCGAACAGGTCAGCGTCGGTGCCCCAGAATCCAATGTCACCATAGATCCGGATCTCGACCTCGTTCACGCCCGCCGCATTCGCTTGCGCGCGGATGTCCCACCACCGCTTCTTCCCTTTCATTCGCCATCCCCATTAGAAAGATCGCCCGCCCCGTCGACCGGATCGAGCGTGTCATATCGAATCCCGAGCCGGCGCTCACGCGCGAGATCGTCCGCGTTCTCTTGGTCGACCTGCTCCGGATCATCACCACGCGACAACACCGCACCCGTCCGGCTCGCTAGCCCGGAGCGGATCTCCATCCGCTTTGCCGTAACGTCCTGCACCGGATGGATGTACGGCCAGCCCTGTGGCACCCACCGCACCCGCAAATAGTCGCGACGGCGTCGGTAGTAGTCCTCCATTGGCATCGCACCCGACCACGCGCAGGCGTCGACCCACCAGCGCCAGACCTTCCGGCAAAACTGATGGATGAACACGTTCCACTGGATCTGCTCGATCGACCGCCGGAACTCGTTCAGGATCACACGCAGCACGCGGTCGCTCACGTCGCGCAGATCGCCCGTCATGACCTCGTACGGCATGCCGACCGACGCTGCAGCGGCCATCAGTTGCTGACGCATGAACGGGCCGTAGTCGGTCCCAGCCCCCGGCGGCTCCGCAAACTTGACGTCCTCGCCGGGGGCCAGCTCCTGCATGCTCCCCGGTTCAAGCGATACGACCGGCGAAAAGCCATCGACGTCGTACTCCATCGCCGCACCCGTGACTGGATCGCCCATCAAGCCCGGCTCGGCGGGCGGCTTCGTGACGAATCCTGCAAAGAGGTTGCTGACCTCCTGCCGAAACAGCACCGCGTCGTCGAAGTTGTCCAGCGACTTGAGCCGCAGCAGCACGGTCGACAGCTCCGGGACGCCGCGCACCTGACCGGGTCGAAGCGGGAGAAAAACGTGCGCGATTTCGGTGGCCGGCACGCGCACGGTCTGCATGTTGGTCATTCCCGCACGCCCGTACTCGCCGGGATGACGCCGAAGCAAGTGATACGCAACGCGTCGACCGTCCGCATCGAACTCCACGCCGTTGATGATCTCGCCCCCGCCCGGCACGATCTCGTTCTTCTCCATCGGCAACAGGTCGCCTTCGAAAAGCCGGATCTGCATCGGGACCGCCAAGCCTTCACTCGGTCTGCGAAATTGACGGCACACCAACACTTCGCCGTCGCTGAAAAACGACCGTGCGGCAAGCGTCTGCACGCCCGCCATGTCGAACAGCTCGTCCGCGTCGATCTCCTCGCAGCTATCCTCCCAAAGTTGCTTTTGCATCTTGCGCACGGCGTCGTTCGGATGCTGCGGGTGCGCTTGGATGCCGTTCCCGATGGTGTTCGATACGAGCCGCGCGATTGCCGTTTTCGCCCACGGGTCGTTTCGGATCGCATCACGAGCGCGCGAGCGCAGTAGCGGCAGGTTCTGCACCGCCGCCGCATTCGGTCCCGCGCTCGACGTCCGCCACGACTTCGCCCGTGCGCCCGTCGTGCTCGCCGACTCGTAGGCCGCCGCCTTGAGCCGCGTCGGCACCACGAATCCGCGCCGCGCGAGTGACGGAAAGCCCCCCTTCATCGCACCCCCTTGCCGGCATGGCGAATCCGGACGATCGACGAACGCCCGGCCGCGCCGTTCAGGTCGCGAATGATCTCGGTACGCGCCTCGCGCAGCTCGCCGATTGAGCGATATTTCACGCGCCGGTCGGCATACTGGACTTCCAGCTCGCCCTTCGCGATTGCAGACTGAATGTTCTGCAGATCCTGTTTTGTGTATGCCATGCCATTCCCTCGTTTAGCGGCGCTTCAGGTACGTCGAGCGACCAACACGACGCCCCTGAATGCGCGAAACCCCGCTCGGGGGCGGGGTTTCGGTGGGTTTTGCTACCTGCGGCGAAGGCCGCGGAGTCTCTGTAACGGCCTCTTCGAGAGGCGGATCGGGAAGCACCTCGGCAGGCAGCGCCGACGGCAACGCCTCCAGTACCGGGACCGCATCAAACAGCGAGACCTGCGATGCGCGATGCTGCTCGACCTGCCAGTGCGCCTCGGTCATCAGGTGCACTTTCACGCTGCGGGCCGCGTGCAGCGCGTAGCCTTCGCAGTCCAACGCCTCGTTGCGCGGGCTAATCTTCTTCCACACACGCTTACCGCCGCGCGGCCCCGGCACCTTGACCTCTGCCGTGAGCTGCGACAGGTAGTCGCTGCGCACACCGCTATACCAGTGCATCCGGCCCGGCCCGTTGCCGTCAAGCTTCAACCGGTTTTCGAGGATCAGATCCTTCGCGCGGCTCACGCCTACCATATACGGGCGCAGCCCATACTTCGCCGCCTTGCTGTTGTTGCGCGTCGAGTCGATCGACGCCTTCGGCACGCTGAAGATCTCCGCGTCGACGTTGCTGCTGCCCTTGACCGCCATGACGTTGTAACCGGCCTGCTGCGCCGCGCGCACATACTTGTATACCGCGTCCGACGTAGCGCCGTCTGACGAGTCGATCGACGTTGCACGTACACGCAGCAGCCAGCCGTTCTCATGCCGGTATGCGTGCGACAGCAGCATCGTCAACGCGCCCCATACGCCGCCGGTCATAGGGTCTTGCTGCTGCTCCGTCACATTGCCGTAGATCTCGCCCCACAAAACGAGCCAGCTTTCCTCGCCGCGACCCCATGCGCGCAGGACGATCGCGAGCCGGTCGTGCTGCACGTCGACACCGAGCGTCAACACCAGACCTCCGAGCGGCACCGTCAGCTCCGCGTATGGCAGCGCACGTTGCGCGAGCACGTCCAGCTCGGGCAGATCGGTCTTGTACTTGTACGCCCGACCCTGCGAGTTGTTCACGAACGAACGCATCTTCGTATCGTCACCCTCGCGCAGCGCCTTGTCGGCCGTCAGCCACTTCTTGACCAGCTCGGCCATGTTCGAGCCGGGGAACGGCGACACCAGTTCGTTGATGCGGAAGCCGGCAACGCCGTGAAACGGTGCCGTCGCAACCCATCGCCCGCGACGCACCGCGCGAATACGTGTCGCGTCGTCCCACAAAGAGCCGCAATGCGGGCAGGTGTAACGAGCCGTCTCCGGTTGTGCGCGGCCGTAGACCTCATGCACGACTTCGGCGCCCTCGCTCCACGTGACGTTTTCCCACGCCAGCTCATGCTCCTCGTCACAATCAGGGCACGGCACCAGATACACGCGCTGATCCGATGCCGCGTAAGCCTGCTGGATGCGCGACAGGCCGTCGATGGTTGGCGTGCCGCCCAAGATCATCTTGCGTCGCCGGGCTGAATAGCTCTTGTTCCGCTCCTCCAGCAGCGTGATCGAATCGCCCTGCTCGCGAACGTTCGTATTCGCGTCGTCCGGCTCCTCGACCGCAACGACCGGGGCTGGCGTCGACTTCACTTCGTCCGGTGCGTTCGACGTGATGAACTTCAGGAAACCGCGCGCGAACGTTTTGTGGTCCCACAAGTTGTTTTTGTCGCGGGCCGCGTGAACCGGCAATTTCGCCGACAGGCGAGGCGTCACCTCGACCATCGGCTCGAACTTCTCCAGGTTGAACTTCTTCGCCGTCTTCTCTTTCGGGAACATGACGATCATCGGGCACGGGTCAACGTCGATCCGCTTGCCGATGTAGTTCAGCAGCACGCCATCTGTCCACGCGACCTGCGCCGACTTCATGCACACGATCTTCTGCACGGTCGGATCGTCCAGCGCTTCGTGCATGCCGAACACCCAAGGCGTGATGTTCGGGTTGTACCGGCCGGGGCTGGCCGATCCTTTCGCGCTCAACCTACGATGTTTGCGTGCCCAATCCGTCGTCCCAATCCGCTCCGGCGGACGCAGCATCTTCGCGATCCGGCGAATCACCGCGTGGACTGTCTGGGTCGTATTCAGAAAGCTGCTCAAGGCATCCATATATGTGCTCATTCAACCATTCGACGTCCACCTCGACGCCGTACAGCGTGCGCAGCTCCTGCACCAGCTTGTCGGACAGCGACAGCAGCTCCGTTTGAAATGCGCCGACCATCAGGCCGTACGCCTGTTCGAGCTGCGCCGCATTGACGAGCTGCCCCTTCTTCTCGGCCAGCGTCAGCAGCTTGATCTCGCGATCGACGATCTCGGTCTTCGCCCGTTCGGCGACGAGATCGATGCCCGTACCGCTGGACCGGCCGGCCGCGACCTCACGCAAATGCCGGATGTACGCGACGCGGATCTCGTCGATCGACACCACGCGGTAATCGAGCTGGACCTTGTCGACGAACCGCGAAACGGCCGACTGATCAAGGTCGAGATGGTCAGCGATCTGCTGCTGAGTCGGCATGAATATGACCCCCTATGGGAACTCGCCAGTAGAGAAAAGACGCGGGTGCGAGCCCCCGCGTCTGGCGATGCCCAGAGGGTCCCCGCCTGCTCAAAAAGTAGGCAGACCCGCACCGATCGCGACATCGGCGGTCACGCCGTCGCCCGCTCGGTCCATCGCCCACACGACATGGTCCATCGCGTCGTCAAACATGAAGCACCGCGCGGTAACGCGCCCCATGCTTCGATCCTCATCCCACGTCGACCAGACCTCGCTCGGCCCGGCGCTCGTCGACTCGATTAGCATTTCAGCGCCCCAATAAAAAACCCCGAGTGCTATTACACTCGGGGTTCGTCATTCGTCGAACAAAATTCAGCTTTGCTGTCGTTCCGGATGGTCATCCGGAAGCCCAGACCTCCGCAGCATTCCAACCAACTCCATGTTGAAGACTAGAAAGCTCTGAACGGTTTCGATCACAACCCCGTGATCGACGCCCTCCATGAGTTGAACGACCAGTTCAACATCGCCGTCGAAGTGCCCAGTCGCCTTGTTCCGAATCTTCTCCCACCTATCGATCTCCTTGAAAGTCGGGCGACACCTAGCGCGCAGCGCCCGAACATCCGCTTCGTCGAATGGAATCCCTCGACTGGCTGTGTACTTGTACATCGTTGGAATCGACGCGGCATCAAGATGCTTGCGGTACTCCACGACCAAGTGAATCAACCCTTTCATGGCAACCGCTCGTGCGAATCCCTGCGGCGCATTTGCCTCGAGTACATTCATCTGTATGGCAAGCTCGAACTGGAACATACGAGTTTGAATCAGCATATTCAAGAAGAACTGATCCAACTCGCCCTGCCCCTTGAATACCGCATACGCGGCATTCAAGTTATTTTCTGCAGTTTTGAAACTACGTCGAATCGAAGCATCAGCAAGCTCTTCAGACGTTTTCGTCCCGCCAGCCTGTTCTCTTTCCATTAGAAGTCCGCGCCGTGGATGTCGTTCACTGATGATACAGCGACACTCGCGACCATCGTAGCGGTCAAGAAACGGAAAAGCCCTGAGGGCTTTCGCACTCAGGGCTTCGATATTCATTTCGTAAGGGCGAACGCCCTCCCAACAGATCCCGACAGACAGTTATCGTTGTTGGTCGCGGCGCTCCCGCGATTCAGTACGCCTGTCGGGCGAAGGTTGCGACACGAGTATGCGGTCGCTCATTTATCCAGTGACGCGGTAAAGGATGTGCAAAGTTTACGCGATCCGCTCTTGAAATGGAATACGTTTCATCCTCGCAATTGTCGACGCAATGTGTCGTACACCGATCCATCGACCGTATCCAGCAGAGCGAGCATGTCGTGAAAGCGCCACGACCAGTTCTTCCGATACTCGTCGAGCGATACACCAAGTGCGTGCGCCCGGCCAGCATCGTCGACCTGCCGTTTGCCGGAACCGGAACAGTCAGGGCAGATGTGCCGGCCCTTTGCATCCGACACCGGCGACGCGGCGATCCGCCCCATCCCGCCGCAGTCGTCGCACGGTTCGTATTCCCGAAAGACCAGCGGCCCGTTACGCCCTTCGAAGAACGGGATACGCTCCTCCGATACACACACCTTCCCGCTGCCCCCGCATACATCACACGCGTGCGTTGACGTCGTGACGGCACGCGCGCGACGCACGACGCCACGCCCTTCGCACTCGACACATTGATCGTTCACCCACTCATCCAGCAATCGCAGCGCGAAGCGCTCGATGATGTCGACCTTCGAACGCTCGACAGCGTGCCCGGCACGTTGATCGCGGCGCTCGTCGCGCGACATGCCCGTGAAGCGCGCACGCTTGAATCGGCCCGACGTCCGGATCATCTGCGCCAACAGCAACGTTGCACGTCGCACCATCGCAGGCGTCGGCAGCGGCCCGGCCTTGATTCGGGCCAGCAAGCTCCCGAGATCGTTCGCAAAGGCGAGCGCGCCCAAAGTAACTTTAGAGGCCAGTTCAAAAACCCTGCTCAGCTCGTCGGAAGATGTTCCAACAGATGAGCGAGCAGCCAAGTTTCAGGAATGCTTCGTGAATGTAGGCACGTCGCTCAAAGCGAGTGCGTAGGCGACGGAAATTGTGGAGCCAGGAATGCGTACGTTCGACCACCCAACGATACTTGCCCAGACCACTGCCATGCTCGGTCCGGCGCTTGGCGATCACCGGCTTGATACCGCGTTCGCGCAACGCGCGACGATGTCGGGTGCAATCGTAGCCGCGATCGGCGTAGACGACGCCGGGCTTCTGAAGCGGTCGGCCACGAACGCCGCGGATGGGTGGGATCGCATCAACGAGCGGCAGCAACTGCGTGACGTCGTTGGTGTTCGCGCCAGTCAGGATCGCAACGAGAGGAACGCCGTTGGCGTCTACGAGGATGTGGTGCTTGGAACCGGGTCGCGCGCGATCCGTGGGGTTCGGGCCAGTTTTTCGCCCGCCCCAACGGCGCGCACGGACGACGAATCGACCGCAGCGTATGACAGATCGATTTGGCCGGTCGCACGCAACTTGTCGAGCAGCAACTCGTGCAGTTGGTCCCATACACCAGCCTTTTGCCAGCCGCTCAATCGCCGCCAGCAAGTGGCGCCCGAGCCAAAGCCCAGACGAGTCGGCAAGTGGTTCCAACGAATTCCCGTTTTGAACACGAACAGGATACCGTTGAGCGCCGCACGATCGGACACGCGCGGACGACCAGGATCGCTCTTCGCGCGAAGCTTCGCAGGTGGCAGCAATGGTTCGATCAGTATCCACAGTTCGTCGTCAATGATTGGCGCTTCCATCCTTGGACTTCCCTTGTTCTGATGCCCAAGGTTAACAGCTTGCCGAGGAAGTAAACAACCCCTCTCCGGAGTTTTTGAACTGGCCTCTTAGGATCGGCAATCGGGTCGGTGAACTGACCACGAACGCTCATCGCAACGCCCACCCGCTCTTTCAAATCGATCATGACTCTCTCCTACTCGTCCTAATGTCTCAATGTCCCAGGGGAAAAGGCTTGTGGGGGTGCGCGCCTGCGACATGCGCGACATGCGCCGCTCACGTCGCGCATGTCGCGCCCCCGCACCCGCGCCCGAGACCGCGCCTTGGGACGTTGGGACATGGGACGTCCACAGCGCGCCAAGACGGGGCGTGTGGCGCGCTTACCGTGCAGGCACAGCGCGCCACGCGATCACAGCGGACTGTCGTCATCGCCCGCTGCGACCAGTTCGCGCTCCGCTTCCGGCTCTTGCTCTTCCTTCACGTAGTACCAACCGCGCGATCCGGTCGACTCGCGCTTGCGCACCCACCCGAGTGACTTCAGCGCTTTGCCGATGCGGCGCTGCTCGGCCAGCGTCCACTTCGACGTGTCGAGCTTCAGAATGTCCGCGAGGATCTCTTCCATCGTCGTGCGCGACACGAATTCCAGGGCCTTGGCGATCTTGTCCTCGTACACGTCGCCTTCGTAGCGCTCCGCCTGCTCGATCTCGAACAGCGGGCGCTCATGCTCTTCGACGTGCCACACGACGCCCGAGCGATACAGGTGCACGGCTTCCGCCCAGAGCTGCTCACGAACGGCCACAATGCCGTCGATGTCGACCAGCCCGCCGACACGCAACGGCCAGTAACGCCGGTTGCCCGACTCGTCTTTCAGGTACGTGTCGAAGTTGACCGAGCCTGCGAACACGCACTGACGCGGGACGTCGGTCGCACGCTTGCCGTAGAAGTTGCGGAACCGGTCGACGGCCGTCGCGAAGAAGCTCTTCACCGCCGACGAGTCGGCCTTGTTCAACGAATCCAGCTCGGCCAGCTCGATCACCCACTTCCCGGCCAGCACCGCGTACGTGTCCTTGTTGCCGATCTGGATCGGTGTATCGGTGAACCACGGTGCGCCGGCTAGCACTTTCAGCGCCGTCGACTTGCGGTGCCCCTGCTTGCCTTCGAGGATCAGGACGTTGTCGACCTTGCAGCCCGGCTCCATCACGCGCGCGACGGCGGCGATCATCCATTTCATGAACGCGAGCTGCACATACTCGCTGTCGGCGACACGCAGGTATGTCGACGGCATCGATCGCACGCGCGACACGCCGTCCCATTTGAGCCCTTCGAGGTATTCGCGCACGTCATGGAAGTGCTTCTCGTCCGCCACCAACAGAACCGCGTTCATCACGATATCGGTGCGCACTGAGAGGCCGTAGCGCTGCGACAACCAAAGCGCGCAGCGCTGATCGTCCATGTCCGTCCACTCGCCCTTCACGCCTTGCCGGAATGGCGGTGCCTTGCGCTTCATCACGCGGCCACCGAAGTCGTCCTGTTCGATGACGCCCTGCCAAGCTTTGTGATTCGCCAGGATCATGTGCACGTTGCCGAGCGTCGGCAGCAGCGTGCCCTTGTCCGAACGCGCGAGATCCTGCTCCCATGTGTGTGCGCCGTTCTCTGCCTCGCGGCCATCCCATTCCGGCTGTTTCGCGGCAGCGGATGTCGCGGCGGATTTCGTCGGCGTGTCGTCCGCGGTCGACACCGCAACTGTCGCCGGCCGGATCTCTTCGTTCGCTGGCGCGATGACGCGCAGGATTGCCGCCTGCACTTGCGCTTCGACTGCCTCGACGCCCTCTTCGACGTGCAGGTCGTTGAAATCGGTCAACTTGCGCTCGCCGCGCTTGGCGAATGCCGGATAGGCGACGCTGACGTCGGCGACCGTCGCTGCCGCCTCGTACGCGCGCTTCAGGCCCGTGTTCTCGAAGCGCTTACGTCGCAACGGCATCACGTCGTTTCCGTAGCTCACCTCGACATACGGCACGCCATTGTGGTCGCGACTGCGTGACGCGGCGACCATGTACCACGTGTTCTTCGCCTCGATCCGCACCGGATCAGCACCGAATATCAGCTCACCACGGAAGGCGAACTCGTCGGCGAGCCAGTCGCGCATGCGCTGCTCGATCTTCCAGTCGTCGTCGGCGCAGACCAGCACATGCACATCCGGATACGTCGCACGCAGGTAGCGCACGGCGGGGAGGATGCCGCCCGCGTCGAAGCAGACATTGACTGCGAACGCCTCGTCGATCGCCATGCGGATCGACCGCGCGGTCGCGTAACCTTCGGTGACCAGCACGATCTGGTCGTCAGCACCGACCTCGCCGAGCAGATACGACGCGCCCTTCTTTTCCATGCCCTTGTTGAAGCGCTTCGCGCCGTCCGGCGTGATCTTCTGCAGACCGACGAGCCGAGCGTCATCGCCGTACTGATACATCGGCACGAAGATCGTGCCGTCCGCGTCGAAACGCACGCCTTCGGCCGTGATGCGCTTGCGCTCAAGATAGGTGGAATCGCCATGCTCTGCCGCGCGGTTCCACTGATCTCGCGCGCGGTTCGCGGCGAGCTTCGCCTGACGCGCATCACGCTCCGCCTGCTCACGGTCGGCGGCTTCCTGCCGGCGACGCGTCTCCGCCAGCACTTCCTCGCTCAGCGGCGCACCGCTCCACTCGAATCGCTCGGTGCCCGGATCGTCGCCGGAAAAATGGCCGAACGTACCGCCATAGCCGATTACCGCGCCCTTGCTAATGATCTCTCGAAGCTGATACCAGTATTTCTTGCGCGGCCCATACCGATGATGTTTGCCGTCCGCGATCGGATGGCCGGTAGGCAGGTCGGGATGCCCCGCAGCATGCAATTGCTGAATGATCTGGTCCAGTGTCGCCATACAAAAATTCCCTCGATCAAAGTTACTTTGGCCGCATGTCGCGGCCAGATCACAATTCGTTGAGTTGCGCGCTGTTAGCTCGCACGACGAGCCGCCTCCAGCTCGACGAGACGACGGTCGCGCTCGACCTTGTGAGAAAAGCTTCGCCATACGGCTCGCCCTGCCGCATAGCACTGCCGCCCGCTCGGCGAGCGGCTGTATTGCGATGCACTGCGTCGCAACGCGCTACTGATCCCGTTCACGTTCACATGTGTCTCCGGTTATTTGCCGCGCAGTCGACGCCATTCCGCCGACATGAGATCGTCGAACGCGGCAAGGTCCAGCGCGCAGAGACGATCGGTAAGCTGGTCGCGGAACGCGTGACGTTCCGCCTTGGTCGCGAGCGCGGCGCATACGCGCGCAGCTCGCTCGATGAACAGGCGCACGCGCCCGGCCGCGCTCGCTTCCGCGAGAATCGGCGCGAGGCGATCGGGGAACGCGGCGATCAATTCGGACAGCAAACGCCCCGCTTCGGCGGGGGCATACTCGAATCGGGATGCGAGCGTCGTGACAGAGCACGCCAGTTGCTGCTCGGACGAGCAGCAGAGGCCAACGTGTTCACGGTCGGGACGACAGCACCCCATGCCGGGCTTAAACCGCTCCATGACGACGGCGTCGACGCGCGGCGAGGTTGCGAGCAGCGTGAATCAAACGCTGGAACAGACGCTGGCCCTTGCGGCCGGTCGCGATGATCTTCTCGGCGTGTTGATCGTCGATCGGCTGATCAGCCAGCGCACGCGTCACGTCGTCAGCGACGAGACCAACATGCGCCTGCAGGTGCAGCGCCGTCGATACAAGACGCAGCGTGCCGGGTTCGCTGACGTCGTCAGCGGCATGGTCGTCGACGTGTTCGGCAACCAGCCCGAAGCGCGCGTTCAACGCATGCAGCGCGTCGAGCGCGTACGCCTCGCCCTCTGCCTTTTCCTGCATCCACTCGATCAGCAGCTCGAACATTTCCATCGACAAGCGACTGTCGCCAACACCACGTAGGCGAAGGCGAAGCGATTCCGGTGTGATGTTCTTACCGCGCCGCATCGTGAGGTGGTTCGCCGCGTCGGCGACGCCGCCGGGCGTGTTGCGAACGGACGTATAGAGGACGTCCAGCCATTCGGTACTGTCGTATCGGCAGGTCATAGCGGGAGATTGGTAGAGAGGGACTTTCATCCTGTCGCGCACACGGAGTCGCAACTAAGATGCAGCTCATGAGGTGCGCAACTACGGCTGTCACGCGTCAATGTGGCGTGACAACGAGTTGTCGTGTGCGTCTAGAGAAGCAAACAGGTCAGGACGTGCGAGCTTCAAGAACAGCAAACGCGCTCGCGGAATGCCGGTCCGGCGCCATTCGGATACGGACGGCATCCGGACTTCGCACAGTTGGGCAGTCGCGGCCGTTCCACCGAATGCATCGATCACAGCGCACGCGTACGGGTCTCGATTCAGAAGCGTATTCATGCCGCCATGTTAGGCGTTCCTTACATGAAAAGCAAGGCATTCCTTATGCTCATTCAGTTAGGCTTTCCTAATGACGACACTAGCCGAACGCCTGGAACAGGCAATGAAGTTGCCGCCTGAGAAAAAGGCTGCAGATCTGGCGCGAGCGTGCCGAGTGCGAGCGCCCTCGGTCAGCGATTGGTTAAGCGGAAAAACCAAAAAGATGGAAGGCGCGAACTTGCTGCTCGCGGCCGAATTCCTGAACGTTGACCCGTGGTGGCTCGCCACTGGCGAAGGTCAGATGGTGCGTCGAGCCAGTGCGCCCGCCCCACAGAGACAGGAGATGCTCGGCGCGCATGCTCAGGCGCTAGTTGACGCACTCGCCAAAGCAGACAAGCTTGGATTGCCGTCGACAGCATTTATCGCGCTGCTCGAAACCCTCAAGGTATTTGAAGATCTACGCGGACAGCAGTCCGGTGACCTTCTCGATCTGAATGCTCCTGACCCGCAAGAGGGGTAAGGTTCCAGTCGAATACAGCAGCTCTGCGGTGCGTTCCGACGCACCCTGAACGTATCCCGCGCCCTCTGATGGGGCCACCCAGAATCTCAACATCCCAATCGAAGTCATCGCTGCCATGCGGGCCGATGATCCGTACCAGCATGCCGATACGCGACCGGTTTCGGCATCGACTGACGATCGCCACATCGCCCGGTTTGCAGCGCAATTCCCCTGTTGACATATCCCCGCAACAACCTCCCCTCGGCAATATTTTCGCTTAACCACTGTATAAACATACAGTATTTGGTCGGAAGAATACAACACCTTTCAACGAGGTTCACCGCATTCTCGCGGGCCCATTTGCGGGCAAAGCACGACGGCACGGAAAAATAGTTAGGCATTCCTATTGCATAATGACAAAGGAATGCCTAACATTCGGCTTCATCGCTGCCGCTTGCGCAGCCTTCGGAGAAGCCCATGAAAATGCTCGACCATCAATCCACTGACCGCCACGAATGGCTTCGTGAGGAAAGCACGCCCCGCATTACGCCGTCCGAACCCGCTCGCCAAAGCAACTTTGAAAAATCGAAGATCTTCCGCTGGACGGTCGTCGCCGTCCTGCTGTTTGTCGTCGTGAATGTGTTCCAGGACGATCCGGTCGTCGCCCCGACCACCGCTTATCACGTCAGCGTTTAAGCCGCCCCGACCTTGCCGGGGCGTACGCCCCCGGCGTCATGGAGACCACCATGCCGCGAACCAAAGCCCGAACCCTTCCCGTCGTCGACGTCGAGCGCCGCGACACCCTCTCACTTCGCACCATCACGCGTTACGACCGGAACGCACGCCGTCCATCGACTCCGATCCTCGTCGGCAAGCACGTCGTCGGTCGCCGCCCCTTGGCCGACAGCGTGCATACCGAGTATTTGATCCTTGACGGCACCGAGATTGCCGACAAGCAGATCTCGATCCCGAGCGAAGGCGACTGCGCGACCGCGATCAAGCGCCTGCGAGACGCAAAGCGTGCGGCGGGCGTCGAGGCGTCGAACGCGATCGATAAAGCGAAGAAGCGTGGCAAGACGCGGACGGCGGTACCGCAGGAGGTTGCGTAATGGACGACCGCACGCAACAGCTCGACCTGACCGCCCCGATCCCGACCGGCAACATCAAGGCTGCAGCCGCGGCGGCCGGCGCAACGTCAGCGGACCTGTGGATGGTCCCCTACGACCAGCTTCACTACGACCCGTCCGACAATATTCGACCGGTTGATCCCGAGTGGGTGAAGCGTAAGCCGTCAATAAACGACGCCCTACCAATGGTAGGCATAAGGTCAGATGCTAAGTGTCCGCGTGGACACATGCACTCAGACCATGATGACAGAGAAACAGGACCTTCGAAGCAGACTGGTAGTTGGCCAACGACGGGATGGCCGGCGGGAATTTGATGAAGATGCCGTGCGGGAGCTGGTCGAGTTTTGCCTGAAGCCGGGGGTATCGATCGCCCGGGCGGCTATGGACCATGACGTCAATCCGAATCAGTTGCGCCGCTGGATCTCGCGCCATCAGCAGCATACGCTGCAAACCCCAACGAGGCCGGACCCGCTGGTGATCGACGGCGTATCGATCGACATTCCGGGCACTGCCCGTCGGGTTCCGATGAGTGAAGCGCGGGCATTCGTTCCTGTCGTCACGACTGCGTCGACCGTGCCTGCCGTTTCCCCAGTACTGCCACCAGCCCCGTCGTTGATGGCGCTCTCGTTACATGTGCGCTTGTCCAATGGTGTCGAATTTGATCTCGGCGAGGCGAGTGTCGATGAGCTGGCCACGGTGATCCAGATGCTCGGGAGGCTGCCGTGTTCCGGTTCGACGAAGAGCTGAAGGTTTATCTGCATCGCGATCCAGTCGACTTCCGCATGGGCATCAACGGGTTGTCGATTCTGGTCGAACAGGCGATGCGCCTGAATCTGATGACCTCGGCGCTGTTCGTGTTCGGCAACCGACGACGCGATCGCATCAAGATTCTCGGCTGGGGCGGCAACGGCTTCTGGTTGCTGCTCAAGCGACTCGAAGCCGACCGCTTCGTCTGGCCGAACGGAGGCGACACGATCACGCTCAGCGCTGAGCAGTTGCACTGGCTGCTCGACGGAATCGACCTGGCCGTGATCCAGAAGCATCCCCAGCGATATTACGCGCGGATGAGCTGAACACGACGAGGGCGACATGGTCTAACCGGCCATGCCGAACAATCCCGTCATGTTGAGCGCCGAGGAGTACGAGGCGCTGATTGCCGCGAGCGCCGAACGCGATGCGCTGCGCGGTGAGCTTCGACTCGTGACGGCTCAGCGCGATCTGGCCGAGGAGAAACTGCGGGCCTACAAGCACGAACTGTTCGGCGCATCGAGCGAAGCGCGCCATGCTGACCAGCTCGGTCTGTTCAACGAAGCCGAGGCGCTGGCGACGACTACCGACGCGCCCGCGCGCGAGGATATGCCCGGCACATCGGTCGCCGCTCACACGCGCGGCAAGCGTGGGCGCAAACCACTCGATCCGAACCTGCCGCGCGAGGTCGTGCGACACGAGTTGCCCGAGTCCGAACGGTTCTGCGCGCATGATGGCCATGCTCTCGTCGAGATCGGCGTGGAAACGAGCGAACAGCTCGACGTGATTCCCGAGCAAGTGTGCGTCGTTCAGCACCAACGGGTCAAATACGCGTGCCCATGCTGCGATCTCGGTATCAAGGTCACGCCCGCACCGGCGCGTATCATCCCTCGCGGGCTGCTCACGGAATCCGCGCTGGCGTGGATCATCACCGGCAAGTACCAGTACGGCATGCCGCTGTATCGCCAGGCCACGCTGCTGCGTCGCTTCGGCGGCGCCATCTCGTCGAACACGCTGGCCGCCAGCGTAGTGCGGGTGGGGCTCGCCACGCAGCCGGTGATCAATCTGATGCGCGACGCGCTGCTCGAATCGGACCTGATCTACGGCGACGAGACAACGTTCCAGGTGCTGAAGGAGCCGGGACGAAGGCCGCAGGCGAAGAGTTACCTGTGGGCGCAGGTCAACAGCTCGGGGCCGCCTGTGCGGATGTTCTCGTACTCGCCGGGGCGCGGCGCCCAGCATGCGCAGAAGCTCTATGCCGGCGTGCAGCCTGGCACCGTGCTGATGACTGACGGGTACGAGCTCTACAACGGCATCGCCCACGATCACCAGCTCGTGCATCTCGGATGCTGGGCACACGTGCGCCGCGGCTTCATCAAGGCCGAGGAGTCGGTGCCGAAGGCGGCACGCTCGCCGGACCTACTGGCGACGCGCTTCGTCGTGCTGATCGGCAAGCTGTTCGCGGCCGAGGCGCGCAGCGCGAAGTGGAAGTCTGAACGCCGGCAGCGACTGCGTGCCCGGTACAGCGCCCGCGTGCTCACCATCATCGAGCGCATGCTGGTCGAGCATCTGCCAGGCGTCGTGCCGTCGAGTCTGCTCGGCAAGGCATTGCAGTACATGAGCGGACAGTGGCCCAAGCTGGTCCGCTACGTCGGTAACGGCAACTGGCCGATCTCGAACAACCTGTGCGAGAACGCGATCCGGCCGTTCGTCGTCGGCCGCAAGGGCTGGCTGTTCTCCGATACTGTCGCCGGCGCGCAGGCCAGTGCCAACCTGTACTCCCTCGTCGAGACGTGCAAGGCGAACGGCATCGAGCCGTATCGCTATCTGGTCTGGCTGTTCACCAGGTTGCCGCTCGCTGCAACTGCCGACGACTACGCCGATCTCATGCCTTGGAGAATGCCTGCTGCCCTCAACCACTGAGGGGCGTCGTTAAAAGACCGCGTACGGTGAAGCACCTCACCACACTGATGATGGAAAACGGGTACGACAAGGGTTCACCGCTCCATTGCTACGCGCGGAAGGTCGCGGGCAAGGATCTGCTGTTCGTATACAAGGGGCAGCACCGCTACCTTGCGGCCGGCAAGGCAATCGAAGCAGGCAAGGACATCGGCAAGATTCCGGTCGTCGTTCGTGACGCCAAGACGGTCAACCGCGCCGAAATGGTGATCGACGGCTATCTCAGCAACAACGGCAAGCAGTCGTCGCCGCTTGATCTGGCCGCTGCCGTCGCAGAGCTGCGCGACATTCACGGCATGACGCTTGCCGCCATCTGCAAGCGCTTGAACGTCACCGATCAAACGATCCGCGACGTCGGCCTGCTCGAACGGGCACCGGCCGAACTGCACCAGCTCATACGGAACGGCCAATGTACCGGCACACTGGCCATCGAGCAGATCCGCCTGCACGGCGGCGACAAAGCGCTCGAACGCATCGTCGCCGGGATCTCCAAAGCCGCCGAAGCCGGCAAGACGAAGGTAACGAAGAAGTACCTCGAAGCAGCGCCCCTGCTCGATACGCATCCGGACCCGACACCTTCGCCCGAGCACGCAGCTCCCGCAGCTCCGTCAGCAGCCGACAGCGACACCGATACCGACAGCAACGCCGACGCTGACGCCGCCCCGCTCGTCACGTCGACGGCAGCAGATGCCACGATCGAGACGCAGGCGCCGATGCAGGCATCGTCGCGCCAGAGTGCCCCCGCCAAGATCAGCGAGAAGCAGTCAAAGCAACTTTTGCAGGCCCTTCAGGCTGTACTCCATGACAAGAATTTCGGCCGACTGGCAAAGCCGACGATCGAAGCAGTTCATACCGCGCTGATGCCGCTCGCCGATCTACTCGGCCGCCCCTCAACCACAAAGGTATGGCCGGTGTCCGAGCCGGATGCAAACGGCTGCTGCGAGCCTGTCGATACGGTATGCGGACCTGAGCGAACCGGAAGAATTAAGGGGCCGCTCGCATACATTCGCGTTGCGCAGCCTGCATCCGGCGCATGGATCTACGCGATCGAATACAACACCGGCACCAGCTTTGCGAGTGAACCGCTCAAGGTATCACACCAGACGCGCGCAGTATGGACGCGCGTTCAAGCGATTCGTTCCGGCGCAGCGCGGCTCATCGAGACGATCAAATCGCCGGTTCACGGGCGAACGAAGGCAGAGCAAGCATCGTTTAAGCGCATTCTCGAATGGGCTAACGAGATCATCGGCATGTCTGACCCCGACATGACTGCCGAATTCTCCGCCGCCACCGCCAAGGGGGAACGCCCCGATCTGTCCGACGTGTTGACTGCCATCGGGCACAAGCAGCGGATCTCGTCGAATAAGGCGCTGCTTGATGCCGCATTCCCGGCACGGAAAGCGAAGCCCGGTCTAGATCCCGCATCCGCATGGCCGTTCCCGACAGGAGCCGCAAATTGACCTCGCGCCCGGCCTTTTCTACCCCACGTCCGCTGCCGCGAAAGCGGGAATACGCGAAGAAGCGCCCGGCCATCGCACTGGCGAGCGTCAACGGTACTTCGACACAGGCCGACTGCGACGAGCTAACGCTCGCAAAAGCGGTCCAGAAGGACGAAGCGCCGCTCGTGCGGCGCAAACCTATCAAGACGAACGAAGCCTTGGCGGATACCCGCCAAGGCTGGCTCGCGCGGCTCGACGCTCTTCGGCTCGAGATCCGCGCGTTGATCACCGAGATCTCGCACGCGGCCGACATCGAGCTGCTGGATCTGATGGCCGACGAGATCGGATCATTCGCTCGCTATAAAGTGGCTCAGGATACGCGCACCTGGGCAGCGACCGCTGCTATCACGCTTGAGACTGGGCTCATGCAACTGGCCCGTGCAACTCAGCCGGTCACCGAATAATGAGGAACACTGAATTGAGCACCACGACTGAACGACTGTTGCGACTTCCGACCGTTCTGGACATGGTCGGCTTGGGCAAGACGACGATCTACGACATGATGAAGGAAGGTAGTTTTCCGAAACCACGACGAGTTCGCAATCTCTCACTATGGGCGGAGACAGAAGTACAAGCATGGATTCGCTCCATCACATCACGCGAAACGTCCACGGCGGCCCAATAACATGTCTGAGTCGAGACCTGATCCCTCAGCCAGTATCTGGTCAGGTCGCAAACTACTTGGATAATCCCTCGTCAAAGGCCGTGATCGAGCCGAAGCGGTCATCCAAATGCATCAATTGCGCGCCACGAGGCGGCTATCTGAGTTGGCCCATCCAATCAGGTAGCCGAGCCCGTCAGCAAGCCTCAGTGCGCTGCGCCAAGCTCAAGGAATATGAGCCGCATAAGCGCGGACGTCCAACATTGGCACGGTGCCAAGCTCTTGCAACCGTGCAACTAGTTCAAACAGGAAGTGAGTCGTAGCGCGGGAAATCGGCTGCAATGAGAAGTTGCCATCGGCCATCCGCCCGAATATCCCGGCATCTGCGATGCAGCCAAGGTCCAAGGCGCCATCCGCTTTCTCAGCGTCAAGGTAACCCGCAAGTGTGTCACCCAAGGGGGGCCTCCATGGACAGCTCAGGGTCAGCAAGCCAGCAAGGATCGGGCCCGGCTCCTTCGCTGGCCGCACGCCATCTACGGTTGGCACAGGAACGCTGGTCCGGTACAAGCGGCGAACGCTCGCTGCCTTTGATTGTGCATAGCGGACGGTATCACTCGTTGCATCTTGTTTAGCCTCGAATACCGCGTACACGCTCTCCGCTGGAATATACAGAGCCTCCTTAAACGTGAACACTAGTGGCGAGTACTGACGATCGTGAACCACAACATCGATCTGATCGCTAAAGCCGCCTTTACTGTCGACGATGTGGGCCTTGCTCACAACGTAGCGGCGAGGCAGGTATTTGGTGAGTAGCTCAATCCATACGGCTTCGCTTGCATCACCTTTGTCAGTAGGATGGCCGAGTGCCTTGCGCGCCGTTGTCAGTTCACCTTCGACCTGCCCATGCAGGTGATCGAGCAAGTCGGAAAGAGAAGGTACCGTCATTTAACAACCTCGCCCCAAGTCTTCCGTTGCAGTGATTGCGCGGCCGCAGCCTTGATGGCCAGCTTCTCCGCCACCGTCAAGTCGTCAGATATCACATTGTTGGTGTTCGCCGGGTCGACAATTCGAGCCGTTGAAAAATTACCTGCCAAGTACTGGAGCGTTGCCCAAACTCGGGAAGCCAAATCGGGCCCGCTGTGCTTTCGCAGTGCCTCGATGACCGCAAGTTCAAGATAGAAAGATGGGAAATCGAGTCCCTGCTGCGTGCGCCATAGCTTGAGAATCCGCGATTCCATCTGCCGCCCGTTACTTTGCACGTGGGCGATATGAGTCTGCACATTCGTCTTTGTCCAAGTGTTCGCTTTTCGCCGGTACAGACTATGATCCAAGGACAAAAAATTCTGCTGCTTGCCTGGCACTAAATCGACATCGATCGCCCCGACGCGTACCCCAATCGATACATTTTGCCTACGGGGTACATATCCGGCATTTGTCAACGCTTGGCACAGCGTGTCGTGTATTTCCTGGAGGGTATTGGTCGTGGCGGGCGACAGGGAAATAAAAAGATCGACGTCAGTGCCGCTCCTGTTCGCTGTTCCCTTGGCGAATGATCCGCTTGCATCGACTCGCTGCAGGTAAGTACCTGCCCACTGAGTCAGAATCGGCACGAGGGCTTGCCTAGCGGACCAAACCGGCGAAGTTAGTGATGTGTCTACGCTTTCTCGCGCCAAGATGCCGAATAAGTACTGGTCCGCCGTCATCGCTAGCCCTCCCTCGCCTGCTGATTATAGGGGCTGGATACTAGTTACTCGTGAGATTGTGAGTCGACGACCGGACCAATTCACATGGACCAGGGAACGAAAAAGGGGGTACCAGAGGGGGTACCAAGCATTGAAGTCCCCACAATATTCCTTATTAATCATCACCTTGACATCATCAATATCACTGCAACTTCCACATGACGATATGTCTGATCACTTCGGTTGCTCCAGTTTCTGTTGGTTCGGCACTTTGCCATAACCCTTTGCCAGTCGGGCGCTTCACGCCCTTCCGTCGTTCGCTTGCGTGCGCCGGAAATCGTGCCCGGCCGAGAAAAAAGGGGGTATTACTTCAACCATCTCGGGACGATACCCCTTTTCCACCGTTTCGCTTACTGAGGCTGGTCCAATTTCCGTCCCGGTCTTGGAGGGAAAATTCCGGCTCTTCGGGGTGGGCCGAATCGGCCCGGTCGGTACGCTAGCGGACGAATTCCATCGATGTCGTCCGCTGTAGCGCGGCGCGAGGGCGCGCCTCGTTATGGTACCCGCACCAAACTTCGATTTGGCGTCTGGCGTTCTTCTGCGACAAGAACCCATTTGCCGGCCGGCCTGCCGGGGCGCGAGCAGTCAATCTCCACGCCGTTCTCATACGCCCGTTTGTCGAGCGCCTTCGAATGAATTCACTGCCATCATCAACCTCGATATAGCCGGGAATCTCAGAACAACGCGCCCCCACGAAACCCACTCCGCATCACTGCCGCTCGACACGAGCTCCGGGACGCTCGTTTCGCGCACCTCTCGGCAGATGTACCGAGAAAACTGTTTCCGTCGAATCGGACCGCGCCTCGATACGACCCTGATGTGCCTTGGCGATCTCGCTGGCGATGTACAAGCCCAACCCCAATCCGACATCGTCATCGACGTTTTCCGATCGGTCGGATCCACGCTGAAGCGGATCGAAGATCCGGTCGAGCGTGAGCCGATCGATAGCGGGCCCTCATTCCCGACCTCGATATGCGCCTCTGCGTCGTCCGAGGTCGCCGTCACCCGCACGGGTGTATCGGGCGCTCCATACTTGACGGCGTTGCTCACCAGATTGCTCAGGAGCTGCTCGAGCCGCTGATCATCCCAGTCACCCCGCAGGTCGCCGTTCACCTCGAGATTGATCTCGCGATTCGGATGAGCCGTCTGCAATTCGTCGACCACATTGGCGAGCACTTGCACGAGATCGGCATCGCGGCGCACGACGTTGATACCGAGTCCGAGTTGCGTCCGGTTGAAATCGCAGAGATCGTCAAGGAGAGCGTGCATGCGCCCGCCGCTGCGAATCAGCCGGGCCGCGGCCTCCGATATGTCTTCTCCGGCATTGAGCGCGGCCAAATAGGACGCTGTTATCTGAATGGTCTGCAGCGGCGTGCGCATATCGTGACCCAGCATCCCGAGCAACAAGTTGCGGGCCAGCTCCACCTGCTCGGTAAAAAAAGCAACGGATTCCGCGAGCGCCTGATCGATCGCCTCATTGAAGCGAATCATGTCGTCCACATGAGGTGCGTCCGGCTGGCATGCGTCGATCCACAAGCGCAGCACACTGGCACGCAGCGCCCGATACTCGGCCGTCAATTGATTGATGTTGAAGCCTCGACGGGCGCGCAGGACGGCATGCGTCTGCGCGGCCGTTTTCTCCGCGTTCACCGGTTCGGGCGCCCGTCCAAGCGATTTTTCATGTTGCTCCGCCGTCGTTTGCGGCGTATCGATGTCCTCGGCCACCGCCTGCAGGATCTGACGCGCGTGATCGCGTAGCCCATGCGCGTCCATGCTCCGCGCAGCCGGCAGCAGCGTGGCGGCAAATGCCTCCCACTCCACCAGGATCGGCTCCATGTTCTGAACGATGAAATCAGCTAGACGCATGTCGCCTCTCACAATGGAATAAACGGTGGATGGCTTCCGACGCTCCGCGACGATATCACGTGAATATGGGCAATCGAAGGTGCCGCGTCGCGGACGGGCAGCGCGCGGCCGTCGCAACCGCGAAAAAACGCGTACCGAATCGGCAGTCGTCCGTTCCGGCGACGATATCTGCTCTTTTACCGCATCGAACACCGACGGCGCCGGCCGCATGAACGGCGACGGGCGCTCAGGACCCGGCGGCCTGAACACGCGAACTGCGGTTTCCCGGCAGGAACGAGAATTGCACGGCTTCGCGCGCCGCTCCGACCACGGCCGGCATGAACGAGACGATTCCCTTGCTTTCCGGCGTCAATCGCCGGTATGAAACGCCATTGCCGATCGTTTCGCCATCGGATATCCGGACCGCGTTATCCAAATCCATTCAATCGCATATTTTACCGACCCAACGCGTAATAATTTCAGTCGGCTTTTCAATTCAGAATTACAAAATCACAAAACATTATTGACTTCGGCTTTCCAGGAAATCTAGAATCCCTACGACGGCTTACGTTTCGTTTTCTTCTGCCGCACGCAATTCGCCACGCACCCGTGCGAAGGCCTGCCGCATTGCTTTCCCTTGCTGCATCAAGGCCGCACCCTCTGCTGCCGCGGTTTTCTGCTTTTACCAATCGCTCGCTTATTTACCGCCTATTTCTCTTTTTCAAAACGGCGCTACACCCCGATCAATTCCAGTCATTCACCAGAAAAGAATGACCGCGACACGAGACCAAACGGACCCAAGATCCGTTGATTAGCACATCCAGATAAAAAATCGCCATTCATCAGGAGGGACATCAACATGCATCGCCTTGCGAAGTCGCTGTGTCTCGGGCTCGTCTGCGCCGGCCTGCTCGCGGCCTGCAACGACGACGACGTTCAGTCGAACACCCCGCCGTCGAACCACGCCGCGCTGTCGTTCCGCATGGACACCGGCGGCCAGATCAACGCGTTCTACCGGCAGGACAAGGTTGCCGCGCACCTGCTGGTGCGTTCGTCGACGAAGCCGCGCCTGCTGGTGGTCTTCCCCGCCGGCAACAGCGGTACGGGGCTGTGGTTCGACGACACCGCGCAACCGGTGAACGGGAGCCTCGACACGCCGCCGTCCGCGCTGTCGGCACCCGACGCGCACGGCCGCCCGCTGTACGGCATCGGCGCCGACGTGTCGGTCGACACCGGCACGCTGACGATCCGCCAGGGCGTGCTCAGCAACGTGCGCTTCCTGCGCGACTTCAACGGCGGCGCGACGATTCCGCAGCAGATCCTCGCCGCGCCGACGGTCCAGGGCGGCACCGCGCAATGGCAACGCGACCGGATCGACGGCGCGCCCGGCTATGCGTTGCGCATCACGCTGCGCGACGGCGGCAGCATCGCGCCGGCAGCGGGCGGCAAGCTCGTGCTGAACGCGCCGGCCGGCTCGCACACGCTGAAATTGCACATCGATGCGCTGTCGGGCGAGACGCCGCTTTCGCCGATCACGCGCGCCGACCTGTTCGCCCCGTCCGTGAACCCCGACCCGGTGAGCCAGAACGTGCTCGAATTCCTGAGCTTCAACGACAAGCTGCTGGCCGGCTCGTGGCAGTACGACACGTACTTCGGCCGCGATACGCTGATCTCGGTCCGCATGCTGATGCCCGTGCTCGCGCCCGCGGCGATCGAGGCCGGCCTGTCGTCGGTGCTGAGTCGCCTGTCGGCCGACGGCAAGGTCGCGCACGAGGAAGGCATCGGCGAATTCGCGCTGGTCGACAACCAGAAGAACGGCAAGCCGAACGATCCGACGCCGACCTACGACTACAAGATGATCGACAGCGACTACCTGCTCGCGCCGATCGCGGCCGCGTGGCTGATCGACGATACGCGCGGCCAGGCGCGTGCGGCGGCGTATCTCGCACAGCGCGGCAGCGACGGGCAGACCAACGGCAGCCGCCTGGTCGTCAACCTGCTGCACGTCGCGACGACCGCGCAGGCGTTCGCGCAACAGCCGTCGGTCGCGAACCTGATTCACCTGCGGCCCGGCGAGATCGTCGGCAACTGGCGCGACAGTACCGACGGGCTCGGCGGCGGCGTCTACCCGTACGACGTGAACGCGGTGCTCGTGCCGGCCGCGCTGCACGCGGCGAACGCATTCCTCGCGCGCGGCCTGCTCGATCCGTATCTCGATGCCGGCCAGCGCGCGACGCTCGCCAACACGGCGAACGAGGCGACCACGTGGGAGACGCAGGCGCCGCCGCTGTTCCAGGTCAGCGTGCCGGCCGCGCAGGCGGCCACCGACGTGTCGGCCTATGCGCCGTCCGCCGGCGTGCCGGCCGGGGCCGCGCCCAGCGCGCCGCTCGCGTTCTACGCGCTGTCGCTCGATCAGCAAGGCAACCCGATTCCGGTGATGAACTCCGACGGCGGCTTCGCGCTGCTGTTCGGCTCGCCGCCGGACGACCAGCTCCAGCGGATCGTCGGCGACGTCACGCGGCCGTTCCCGACGGGGCTCGTGACCGATGCCGGGATGCTGATCGCGAACCCGGCGTATGCGAGCCAGGCACTGTGGCCGAAATTCACGAGCTCCGCGTATCACGGCACGGTGATCTGGTCGTGGCAGCAGGCGATGTGGGTCGCCGGGCTCGATCGTCAGCTCGCGCGCCAGGATCTGTCGGGCGCGACCCGCGCGCTGCTCACGCAGGCACGGCAGACGATCTGGCAGGTGATCTCGAACGGACGCGACATGCGGACGTCCGAGATGTGGACGTGGTCCTACGTAAACGGCACGTACCAGACCGATGCGTTCGGCACGCGCAGCGCGGATGCGACCGAGGCCAACGCGGCCCAGCTGTGGAGTACGACGTATCTCGCGATCCGCGATCCGCAGCAGCGCGCGGGCAAGTACTGGTGGCAGGCATCGCAGCGGATGCAGGACACGCAGCCGAAACAGGCGACGGCGCTGGCGTCACGCTAGCGCCGCGCGGGCCGACCGGCATGCAAAAGCCCCGGGGCGTCGCCGCCTCCGGGGCTTCGATCGACGATGCATCACCGCGACACGACGCGATTCCGCCCTTCCCGCTTCGCCTGATACAGCCGCTCGTCGACCACCCTCAGCAACGCATCGACCGTACTCCCGTCGACGCCATATTGCGCGACGCCGACGCTGACCGTCACCTGCACGCGCTTGAAGTCCAGCCCGAACGGCGAACTCGCGATCGACGAACGCACGCGCTCGGCCGTCATCCGCGCGCCTTCGAGCGGCATGTCCGGCAGCAGCGCCATGAACTCCTCGCCACCGACGCGCGCAAGCCCGCCCGCCGGCCGGATCGCCTCGAGGCACTGGCGCACGACGCCGCGCAGCACTTCGTCGCCGATCTGGTGCCCGTAGGCATCGTTGATGTTCTTGAAATTGTCGAGATCGAGCGCGAGCAGGCAGAACGGCGTGCCGTCGCGTTCCGCCCGCACCATCTCGCGCTCGACCTGCGCGATGAACTGCCGGCGGTTCGACGCGCCCGTCATCGGATCGGTCGCGGCCATGTACTCGAGCTTCTGGTTCGTGCGCCGCAGCTCCTGCAGCGCGCTCTCGGTACGCGCCATCGATTCCGACAGCCGGCTCATCAGGTCTTCCTGGCTGTAGATCGCCGAGAACGAGCGTGTCGTCTGCAACGCCTGCACGACGCCGTAGCTGAGCAGGAAGAAGCCGCCCGCGAAAATCGCGTGCGCCAGCCACCACATGTGATTCCACGGCTTGCCGAGAATGAATGCGAGCGAAGACAGCGCGAAGGCCATGATCGACACGCCGTAGATCACCATCAGCGGCGAGCGGATCCGCCGCGCGAGCAGCACGCAGACGTTCAGCAGCGAGAACACGAGCGCGCCGCCCTCCATCGACAGGCGCGTACCGAGCGCGCCGGCGATCGGCGAATACGCAAGGTAGGCTACGACGACGTCGACGATCACGAAGAACACGATCCACGGCAGCCACGTTCGCGCGCTCATGCGCCTCTCGATCCGGTCGGGCGGACGCGAATACGACAGCAGGCCCGTCAGCAGCAGGATCGACATCACGAGCCGCGACGCGGGCCCGTACAGCAGGAACAGCCAGATATTGTGGTGCGCCATCCCGGTGAACGCACCGTGCAGCGCATAGATCATCGCGAAGCCGAGAAAGCCGAGCGTCAGCCAGCGCAGCAGCGGCTCGCCGGACGACCGGTAGCACACCCACGTCACATAGGTGACGAACGCACCCTCGAGGGTAGCGGCCGCAATCGCGATTTCATGGAATGCGTGGTTCTCGAACCCGACGTGCGGGTCGCTGAAGAACCACAGGTAGGCGATCAGATACGCAGGCAGCAACGCGAATCCGACCAGCAGGCATTTCGCGTAAAGCCTCGCGGCCGCGCTGACGACGCGCGGCGGTTCCCCGGCTGCATAGGTCGTACTCATTCGGTCCCCGGTCGGTCTGCTGCGTTGGTTCGAACCTTCGCGGCACGGATCGCGCCATGCGCGATCCTGCCCATCGTGCCGAAAGGCAAATGTCAGAGCAAGTATAGGTGGGGCAATTCGTTTGACAAGTCAGGGGAAACGGCATTGCCGGGCGCACGCCTTTTGCTTCCCGATTGTTTCGAATCGCGGCGCTGCCGCACCGATTGATGTCGCGGCCGCGGGCGTCGCCGAAGCGAAACCGCGGCCGCGACCGGCCAAAGATCAGAGGATTTCGAACAGACCGGCCGCGCCCTGCCCGCCGCCGATGCACATCGTGACGACCACGTACTTCACGCCGCGCCGCTTGCCTTCGATCAGCGCGTGGCCGGTCAGGCGAGCGCCCGACACGCCGTACGGATGGCCGACCGCGATCGCGCCGCCGTTCACGTTCAGGCGATCCTCAGGAATCCCGAGCGTGTCGCGGCAGTACAGCACCTGTACCGCGAATGCTTCGTTCAACTCCCACAGGCCGATGTCGTCGACCTTCAATCCGGCCTGCTTCAGCAGCTTCGGCACCGCGAACACGGGGCCGATGCCCATCTCGTCCGGCTCGCAGCCGGCCACCGCGAAGCCGCGGAACACGCCCAGCGGCTGCAGCCCTTCGCGCTGCGCGGCATCGGCGCTCATCACGACACACGCCGACGCGCCGTCCGAGAACTGGCTCGCGTTGCCGGCGGTGATCACGCCGCCCGGCACGGCCGAGCGGATCTTCGACACGCCTTCGAGCGTCGTGTCGGGGCGAATGCCTTCGTCGGCCGATACCGTCACTTCCTTCGTGAACAGGCGGCCCGTCGCCTTGTCGGCGATGCCCGCGAGCACCGTGATCGGCACGATCTCGTCGCGGAACCGCCCGGCTTCCTGCGCGGCCGCGGCGCGCAGTTGCGACTGCACGCCATACTCGTCCTGCCGCTCCTTCGAGATGCCGTAGCGCTTCGCGACGTTCTCGGCCGTCTGCAGCATGTTCCAGTAGATTTCCGGCTTGTGCTGGACGAGCCAGCCTTCCTGGATCATGTGCCGGTTCATCTCGTTCTGCACGCACGAGATCGATTCGACGCCGCCGGCGACATAGATCTCGCCTTCGCCCGCGATGATCCGCTGCGCGGCCAGCGCGATGGTCTGCAGCCCCGACGAGCAGAATCGGTTCACCGTCATCCCCGGCACGGTCACGGGCAAACCCGCGCGCAGTGCGATCTGGCGCGCGATGTTCGCGCCGGTCGCGCCTTCGGGGTTCGCGCAGCCCATGATCACGTCCTCGACGCGAGCGGGGTCGAGCTTCGCGCGTTCGAGCGCGGCGGCGACCACGTGGCCGCCGAGCGTCGCGCCGTGCGTCATGTTGAATGCGCCACGCCAGGATTTCGCCAGCGGCGTGCGTGCGGTCGATACGATTACGGCTTCGGTCATGCGAGTCTCCTTCGGTGCTGCCCTGAATCGGATGGGAAATGCGCTACGCCGCCGGGCGCGCGCCCGCGGACGTCACATGCGCGACGCCCGCTGCCTGCATCTGCTGCCATGCGTGCGCGAGCGACCCGTTCAGGTCGATCGCACGGCACGCATCGTTGATCACCGCGGCGTCGAACCCGGCCGCGCGCGCATCGAGCGCCGACCACGCGACGCAATAGTCGGTCGCGAGCCCGCAGCACCACACGCGCTTCGCGCCGAGTTCGCGCAAGTAGCCCGCAAGTCCCGTGCGCGTCGTGCGGTCGGCTTCGACGAACGCGGAATAGCTGTCGACCTGCGCGTCGCCGCCCTTGCGGATTACGAGCCGCGCGTGCGGGATGTCGAGGTCGCGATGCAGCGCCGCGCCGTCGGTGTCCTGCACGCAATGCACGGGCCACAGCACCTGCTCGCCGTACGGCAGCGCGAGCGTGGAAAACGGCTCGCGGCCCGGATGGTTCGCCGCGAACGACACGTGCTCGCGCGGGTGCCAGTCCTGCGTCAGCACGACCTGGTCGAAGCGCTGCGCGAGCGCGTTGATCACCGGCACGACCGCATCGCCGTCCGGCACCGCGAGCGCGCCGCCCGGCATGAAGTCGTATTGCACGTCGATCACGAGCAGGACGTCGTCGGTGCGTTTCATTGCGTGTCTCCAGACAGGATCGGCCGCGCCGCCATGCGGCGGCGTCAGCCGTTGAACCCGCGGCCGGCCTTCGCCAGTTCCGCGATCGACGGCGCGAGCCGCCATGCGTCGCCGTTCGGTGCCGCCGCATAGCGGCGAATCGCGCGCTCGACGTTGTAGAGGCCGACCGTGTCCGCATACAGCATCGGGCCGCCGCGCCACAGCGGGAAGCCATAGCCGGTCAGGTAGACCATGTCGATGTCGGATGCCTTCGACGCGATCTTCTCCTCGAGGATCTTCGCGCCTTCGTTGACGAGCGCGAACACCAGCCGCTCGACGATCTCGTCGTCGCCGATCTTGCGCCGCTCGACGCCGCGCTCCTTCGAATACGCGACGACCATCTCGTCGACGAGCGACGACGGCTTCGCCTTGCGATCGCCCGGCACGTAGTCGTACCAGCCGCCGCCCGTCTTCTGGCCGAAGCGGCCCTGTTCGCACAGGCGGTCGGCGATCTTCGAGTACTGCAGGTCGGGTTGCTCGACGTAGCGGCGCTTGCGGATCGCCCAGCCGATGTCGTTGCCGGCGAGGTCGCTCATCCGGAACGGCCCCATCGCGAACCCGAACTTCTCGATCGCGCGGTCGACCTGCGCGGGCAACGCGCCTTCCTCGAGCATGAACAGCGCCTGGCGGATGTACTGCTCGATCATCCGGTTGCCGATGAAGCCGTCGCACACACCCGACACGACCGCCGTCTTGCGAATCTTCTTCGCGACGGCCATCACGGTCGCGAGCACATCCTTCGCGGTCTGCGCGCCGCGCACGACCTCGAGCAGCTTCATCACGTTCGCCGGGCTGAAGAAGTGCATGCCGACCACGTCCTGCGGACGCTTGGTGAACGCCGCGATCTTGTCGACATCGAGCGTCGACGTGTTCGACGCGAGGATCGCGCCCGGCTTCGCGACTTCGTCGAGCTTCCTGAACACCTGCTCCTTCACGCCGAGCTCCTCGAACACGGCCTCGACGATCAGGTCGGCGTCCTTCAGGTCGTCGTAAGAGAGCGTCGGCGCGATCAGCGCCATGCGCGCGTCGAGCTTCTCCTGCGTGAGCTTGCCCTTCTTCACCTGCGCGTCGTAGTTCTTGCGGATCGTCGCGATGCCGCGCTCGAGCGCTTCCTGCTTCGTCTCGAGCAGCGTGACGGGCAGGCCCGCGTTGATGAAGTTCATCGCGATCCCGCCGCCCATCGTGCCCGCGCCGATCACGCCGACGCGACGAATCTCGCGCAGCGGCGTGTCGGACGGCACGTCGGGAATCTTGCTCGCCGCACGCTCGCCGAAGAACGCATGGCGCAACGCGCGGCTTTCCGGCGTCATCATCAGCGCGACGAAACCTTCGCGCTCGGCGATGCTGCCCTGGTCGAAGCCGTTCAGCACGCCCGCCTCGATCGCATCGATGCACTTGTGCGGCGCGGGGAAATTCGGCGCGGCGGCCTGCGCGGAATTGCGCGCGAACTGAATGAAGCCCGCGGCGTTGTCGTGGACGATCTTGCGATCGCGCACCCGCGGGTGCGGCCCTGGCCGCGCGCCGGCCTTGCGCGCGAACGCGACGGCCGCCTCCAGCAGGTCGCCGTCGGCCATCTCGTCGAACAGCCCGCTGTTCGCCAGTTGCTCCGACGGCACCGGTGCGCCCGACACGATCATGTTCAGCGCGGTCTCGAGCCCGACCGCGCGCGGCAGGCGCTGCGTGCCGCCCGCACCCGGCAGCAGGCCGAGCTTCACTTCGGGCAGCGCGACCTGCGCGCCGGGCGCCGCGACGCGGTAATGCGCGCCGAGCGCGAGTTCGAGGCCGCCGCCCATCACGACGCTGTGCAGCGCCGCGACGACGGGCTTCGCGCTCGCTTCCACCGCGCGGATCACGGTGTGCAGCGTCGGCTCCTGCAGCGCCTTCGGCGTATTGAATTCGGTGATGTCGGCGCCGCCCGAGAACGCGCGGCCCGCGCCGGTCAGCACGATGGCCGTGACCGACGGATCCCGCGCGGCGCGATCGAGCGCGTCCATGACGCCCTGACGGGTCGACAGGCCGAGCCCGTTGACCGGCGGATTGTTGAGCGTGATGACGGCCACGCCGTCGCGAGTCGAGTAATCCACTGCCATCTGCCTGCCTCCATGCATCGCGCGCCGGGTTGGCTGCGCTTCATTGTGCGCGGTCGAACAGCCGCATGTCCGGATGAACTGAGGCAGCATACAACGAAAAAGCACGGTCGTTCAATTTGAATTTTGTTGCCGATCCGGGGACGGATCGGGCGACCGTTTCGCGGGCCGTCGCCGGCCCGGGCGCGATGCTTACGGCGCGCCCACCGCCGTGGGCAGCACGTAGTCGCGGAACGTCTCGCGCAGCTTCAGCTTCTGCAGCTTGCCGGTCGCGGTGTGCGGCAGCGATTCGACGAACACGACGTCGTCGGGGATCCACCATTTCGCGACCTTGCCTTCGTAGAACGCGAGCAGCGTGTCGCGGCTCAGGTTCGCGCCTTCGCGCGGCACCACGACGAGCAGCGGGCGCTCGGTCCATTTCGGGTGCGCGCATGCGATGCACGCGGCTTCGGCCACGCCCGGGTGGGCGACCGCGACGTTCTCGATGTCGATCGAGCTGATCCATTCGCCGCCCGACTTGATCACGTCCTTGCTGCGGTCGGTGATCTGCAGGAAGCCGTCGGGATCGATCGTCGCGACGTCGCCGGTCGGGAACCAGCCGTCCGACAGCGGCGATTCGTCGCCGCGAAAGTAGTGATCGATCACCCACGGCCCGCGCACCTGCAATTCGCCGAACGCGACGCCGTCCCACGGCAGCTCGTGGCCGTCCTCGCCGACGATGCGCATGTCGACGCCGCAGATCACGCGGCCCTGCTTCTCGAGCAGCCGGCGCTGCGCGTCGAGCGGCCGCTGCGACTGCGCCCAGTTGAGCTTCGCGAGCGTGCCGAGCGGCGACAGTTCGGTCATTCCCCATGCATGGATCACGCGCACGCCGTATTCGTCCTCGAACGTGCGCAGCATCGCGGGCGGGCACGCGGAGCCGCCGATCACCGTGCGGTTCAGCGTCGAGAAGCGTACGCCGGCTTCGCGCATGTAGTTGAGCAGCCCGAGCCACACGGTCGGCACGCCCGCGGAAAACGTCACGCGCTCGGCCTCCATCAGCGCGTACAGCGACTTGCCGTCGAGATCCTTGCCGGGCAGCACGAGCTTGCCGCCGGTCAGCGGCACCGCGTACGGCAGCCCCCACGCGTTGACGTGGAACATCGGCACGACGGGCAGCACGGCGTCCATCGCGGACAGGTTCATCGCGTCGGGCAGCGCGGCGCCGTATGCGTGCAGCACCGTCGAGCGGTGCGAATACAGCACGCCCTTCGGGTTGCCGGTCGTGCCCGACGTGTAGCAGAGCCCCGACGCCTGCTGCTCGTCGAGGCGCGGCCAGTCGTAGCGGCCGTCTTCGGCGTCGACGAGCGTTTCGTAGCAGAGGTACGGCGTCGCGCCCGTCGGCAGGTGCGCGGCATCGGTCATCGCGACCCAGCCCTTCACGTGCGGACACTGCGGCGCGATGGCGTCGACGAGCGGCGCGAAATTGATGTCGAAGAAGACGTAGCGGTCTTCCGCGTGATTGACGATGTACGCGATCTGCTCGGGAAACAGGCGCGGGTTGATGGTGTGACAGACGGCGCCCATCCCGCCGATCCCGTAGTACGCCTCCAGATGCCGGTAGCCGTTCCACGCCAGCGTGCCGACGCGGTCGCCGGCGTCGACGCCGAGCCGCACAAGCGCCTGCGCCAGTTGCTTCGCGCGGCGCTGGCAATCGCGGTACGTATAGCGATGCAGGTCGCCTTCCACGCGCTTCGACACGATCTCCGTGTCGCCGGCGTGCCGCGCGGCATGCGAAATCAGCGAGGACACCAGCAGCGGCACGTCCATCATCTGGCCCAGCAACGGCTTACCCATCGTCTTGTTCTCCGTGAGGATGCGAATCGGTGACCAGCCCCTGCAACGCGCCCGTCAGCGGCCCCGGACGGGCGTGGCGCACGGTGCGCGCGCCGCCATGCGGGCGGCGCGGCGCCGCCTTACAATATCGGCTTACCCAGAGGCGCTCAACATGTCGTTTTCCCGAAGCGCAGCCGATGCGGCTGACACTCTCCCCGACCTCGCCGCCACGCTCGGCGCGCCCGCCGCCGGCGCGTTCGTCACGCTCGGCGACGCGTTTCATACGCGGCTGCCGGCCGCGCCGCTCGCCGCGCCGTACGTCGTCGGCTTTTCCGGCGAAGTCGCCCGGTTGCTCGACCTGCCGCCGTCGCTCGCCGCGCAGCCCGGCTTCGCCGAGCTGTTCGCCGGCAATCCGACGCGCGACTGGCCCGCGCACGCGATGCCGTACGCGTCGGTGTATTCCGGCCACCAGTTCGGCGTGTGGGCCGGCCAGCTCGGCGACGGCCGCGCGCTGACGATCGGCGAACGCACCGGCACCGACGGCCGCCGCTACGAGCTGCAGCTGAAAGGCAGCGGCCGCACGCCGTACTCGCGGATGGGCGACGGCCGCGCGGTGCTGCGCTCGTCGATCCGCGAATTCCTGTGCTCGGAAGCGATGCATCACCTCGGCATCCCGACCACGCGCGCGCTGACGGTGATCGGTTCCGACCAGCCGGTGGTGCGCGAGGAAATCGAGACGTCGGCCGTCGTCACGCGCGTGTCGGAGAGCTTCGTGCGCTTCGGCCACTTCGAGCACTTCTTCTCGAACGATCGCCCCGACCTGCTGCGCCAGCTCGCCGATCACGTGATCGACCGCTTCTATCCGGCCTGCCGCGACGCAGACGATCCGTACCTCGCGCTGCTCGAGGCCGTGACGCTGCGCACGGCCGAGCTCGTCGCGCAATGGCAGGCCGTCGGCTTCTGCCACGGCGTGATGAACACCGACAACATGTCGATCCTCGGCGTGACGATCGACTACGGCCCGTTCGGCTTCGTCGACGCGTTCGATGCGAATCACATCTGCAACCACTCGGACAACGGCGGCCGCTACGCGTACCGGATGCAGCCGCGCATCGCGCACTGGAACTGCTACTGCCTCGCACAGGCGCTGCTGCCGCTGATCGGGCTGCAGCACGACATCGCCGACGACGATGCGCGCGCCGAGCGCGCGGTGGACGATGCGCAGGCCGTGCTCGCGACCTTCCCCGAGCGTTTCGGCCCCGCGCTCGAACGCGCGATGCGCGCGAAGCTCGGCCTCGAACTCGAACGCGAGAACGACGCCGACCTCGCCAACAAGCTGCTCGAGACGATGCACGCGAGCCACGCGGATTTCACGCTGACGTTCCGCCGCCTCGCGCAGATCTCGAAGCACGACGCGAGCCGCGACGCACCGGTGCGCGACCTGTTCATCGACCGCGAAGCGTTCGATGCGTGGGCGAACCTCTACCGCGCGCGGCTGTCCGAGGAAACGCGCGACGACGCGGCGCGCGCGGTCGCGATGAACCGCGCGAACCCGAAATACGTGCTTCGCAACCATCTGGCCGAAGTCGCGATCCGGCGCGCAAAGGAAAAGGATTTTTCGGAAGTCGAGCGGCTCGCGCAGATCCTGCGCCGCCCGTTCGACGAACAACCGGAGCATGAAGCGTACGCGGCGTTGCCGCCCGACTGGGCCGGGTCGCTCGAAGTGAGCTGCTCGTCCTGAGCCCGCAACCCGCGCGTATCGACCGACCGATCAGGAGAACCCCACATGTCCCACGATTCCGACGACAAGACCTTCCCGTACCAGAAGGACGACGCCGAGCTGCGCCGCCGCCTCACGCCGATGCAGTATGAGGTCACGCAGCACGCGGCGACCGAGCGCGCCTTCACCGGCGAATACACCGACACCGAGGATGCCGGCATCTACAAATGCATCGTCTGCAGCACGCCGCTGTTCGAGTCCGGCTCCAAGTTCCATTCCGGCTGCGGCTGGCCCAGCTACTTCAAGCCGCTCAACGGCGAGGTGATCGACGAGAAGGTCGACTACTCGCACGGGATGGTGCGCGTCGAGGTGCGCTGCAACCACTGCGGCGCGCATCTGGGCCACGTCTTCGAGGACGGCCCGCGCGACAAGACCGGTTTGCGGTACTGCATCAATTCGGCTGCGTTAAACTTCGAGTCCCGACCCGAAAACGACTGAGCGGCGCCGGGCGGATCGGCGGGGTCGACTCTCGCCGGCCGGCCAGCCCCGGGCTGGCCGCCCCGATCCGCGACGGTGGTGCCTGGCGGGTCCCTACAACGGTGAAAGGCCGCGCGAGCGGCCTTTCACGCAGCTGCGAGCGCCATGAAATTCCTGTTCGATCTGTTTCCGATCATCCTGTTTTTTGTCGCCTTCAAGGTCTGGGGCATCTTTACCGCCACCGCCGTCGCGATCATCGCGACACTGGCCCAGGTCGCATGGGTCGCCTTCCGGCACCGGAAGGTCGACACGATGCTGTGGGTCAGCCTCGGCGTGATCGTCGTCTTCGGCGGCGCCACCCTCGTCCTGCATGACGAGAAATTCATTCAATGGAAACCGACTGTGCTGTACTGGTTGTTTGCGATCGGGTTGCTCGCCGCGCGTTATGCGTTCAGCAAGAACCTGATCGAGAAGATGATGGGCAAGCAGCTCACGCTGCCGACGCCCGTGTGGGACAAGCTGAACGTCGCATGGGCGCTGTTCTTCGCGGTGCTCGGCGTCGCGAACCTGTATGTGGTACACAACTTCACCGAATCGCAATGGGTGAACTTCAAGCTGTTCGGTACGACGGGCGCGATGGTCGTGTTCATCATCCTGCAGAGCCTGTGGCTCACGAAATACCTGAAGGACGAGTGACATGACGGACGCCTTTCTCCACGCCTCGCCCGACGAGCGCATCGCGCTGATCGAGGCGCGCCTCACCGCGTCGCTGGCGCCGCTGGCGCTCACCGTGCGCGACGACAGCGCGCAGCACGCGGGCCACGCCGGCGCGGCCGCCGGCGGTCATTTCACGGTCACGATCGTCTCGGCCGCCTTCACGGGCAAGCCACGCGTCGCGCGGCACCGGCTGGTGTATGATGCGCTCGCTGATGCGATGCAGCGCGGCATTCACGCGCTCGCGATCGTGGCTTATACGCCCGAAGAATTCAACGAATCTTCAATCTAGTCTCATTAGGAATTCCCGATGATCCTGAAATCCCCCCGCCTGTGGGTCGCGGCGGCTGCTTTCGCAGCGGCACCGGCATTCGCCCAGAACATCGCCGTCGTCAACGGCACGCCGATTCCGAAGTCGCGCGCCGATGCGATGGTCGCGCAGCTCGTCCAGCAAGGGCAGACCGACGGCCCGCAACTGCAGCAGGCCGTGCGCCAGGAACTCGTGAACCGCGAAATCCTGATGCAGGAAGCAATCCGCGAAGGCATCCCGAATCGTCCGGACGTGAAGGCGCAGGTCGCCGTCGCGCAGCAGACCGTCGTGCTGCGTTCGATGATCGAGAGCTTCCTGAAGAAGAACCAGCCGACCGACGCCGAAGTGAAGGCGCGCTACGACGACCTCGTCAAGGGCGCGGGCGGCAACCGCGAATACCACCTGCACCACATCCTCGTCAGCGACGAGCAGCAGGCGAAGGACCTGATCGCGAAGATCAAGGCCGGCGCGAAGTTCGAGGATCTCGCGAAGCAATACTCGAAGGATCCGGGTTCGGGCAAGAACGGCGGCGATCTCGACTGGTCCGATCCGAAGGCGTACGTGCCGGAATTCGCGGCAGCGGCGCAGAAGCTGCAGAAAGGCCAGATGACCGACACGCCGGTGAAGACGCAGTTCGGCTGGCACATCATCCGCGTCGACGACATCCGCGACATCGCACCGCCGCCGCTCGAGCAGGTCAAGGCGCAGATCGCGCAGCAGCTCGTGCAGCAGAAGCTGCAGGCGTTCGAGGAAGGCCTGCGCCAGCAGGCGAAGATCCAGTAACGCCGGCGCGCGTCGCCCGCGCAACGAAAGAAAGCCGCTCTCCGGAGCGGCTTTTTCTTTTGATGCGCCGGACCATGCCATGCAAAAGGCCGCTCCTCAGAGCGGCCTTTTCCGTACCGGACGCGACCCGCGCTACGCGGGATAAAACACGTCGTGATAGCGCACGTCGCCCGATGGCGGCGGTGCCGATTCGTCGAACGACAATGCGAGGAAATACTCGGGCGGCACGCCCGGAAACACGATGCCGTCACGCGGTTCGAACCCGAAACGCGCATAGTACGCCGGCTCCCCGAGCACGACGCAGCCGCGCGCGCCGAGCCGGCGCAGCGCGTCGAGCCCCGTGCGCACGAGCCCCGCGCCGATGCTCTGCCGCTGGCAGTCGGGCAGCACCGCGAGCGGCGCGAGTCCATACCATTGCTGGCTGCCGGACGGCGCGCCGCCGATCGCCACCGGCGAGAACGCGACGTGGCCGATGACGCGCCCGTCGCGCTCCGCGACGAGCGACACGCTCAGCGCGCCGTCCGCGCGCAGCGCATCGACGATACGCTGCTCGAACTGCCCGCCCTGCGGCTCGCCCGCGAACGCCGCGCGGATCACGCGGCCGATCGCGTCGGCCTCGCTCGCGCGTGCGTCGCGCAGCGTGACGACCTCGACCGGCGCGTGCGGATCGAACATCATCGGGATCAGCCGATCCAGCGGCGTGCGTTGCGGAACACGCGCATCCACGGGCTCGCTTCACCCCAGCCTTCCGGATGCCAGCTCATCGTCACCGTACGGTGCACGCGCTCCATGTGCGGCATCAGCACCGAGAAGCGGCCGTCGGCCGTCGTGACCGACGTGATGCCGGCCGGCGAGCCGTTCGGGTTGAACGGATAACGCTCGGTCGCCTCGCCGCGGTGGTCGACGTATCGCATCGCAACCGCGACGCGATCGATGTCGCCCTGCTGCGAGAAATCCGCATAACCTTCGCCGTGCGCGACCGCGACCGGAATCCGCGAGCCTTCCATCCCCGCGAAGAAGATCGACGGCGACTTCTCCACTTCGACGAACGAGAAGCGCGCCTCGAACTGCTCGGACTTGTTGCGCGTGAACTTCGGCCACGCTTCCGCGCCCGGGATCATCGACGCGATGCTCGACAGCATCTGGCAGCCGTTGCAGATGCCGAGGGCGAACGTGTCGGGGCGCGCGAAGAACGCCGAGAACATGTCGGCGAGGTTCGCGTTGAAACGAATCGTCTTCGCCCAGCCTTCGCCCGCGCCCAGCACGTCGCCGTACGAGAAGCCGCCGCACGCGACCGCACCCGCGAAATCGGCGAGCGTCGCGCGACCGGCGAGCAGGTCGCTCATGTGCACGTCGTGCGCGTCGAAGCCCGCACGGTCGAACGCGTAGGCCGTTTCCAGGTGCGAGTTCACGCCCTGCTCGCGCAGGATCGCGACGCGCGGCCGCGCGCCCGTCGCGATGAACGGCGCGGCGATGTCGTCGGCCGGATCGAAGCTCAGCACCGGCGAGATGCCCGGATCGGCCGCATCGAGCAGCGCGTCGTATTCGGCGTCCGCGCAGGCGGGGTTGTCGCGCAGGCGCGCGATGCGCCAGCTCACTTCGCTCCACGCGCGATGGAGTTCGGCACGCGGCGCGTCGAAGATCTTCTTCGCGTCGCGGTACACCTCGATCACGTCGCGGTCGTTGACCGAGCCGATCACGTGCGAGCACGCCGACAGGCCGAACTCGCGCAGCGCGCCGAGCACCGCGTCGCGGTCGGCCGCCCGCACCTGCACGACGGCGCCGAGTTCTTCCGAGAACAGCGCGCGCAGCGTGCGGTCGTCACGACGGCCGCTCGTCTGCTTCGCCCAGTCCTTCGCGTCGCCGTAGTCGGATTCGTGGTTCGGGTCGAGCGTCAGCATGTCGACGTTCAGCGACACGCCGGCGTGGCCCGCGAACGCCATTTCGCACACCGTCGCCCACAGGCCGCCGTCCGAGCGGTCGTGGTACGCGAGCAGCTTGTCTTGCGCATTGAGCGACTGGATCGCGGTGAAGAAGCGCTTCAGGTCTTCGGCGTCGTCGACGTCCGGCGTCGTGTCGCCGACCTGCTGCGTGACCTGCGCGAAGATGCTGCCGCCCATCCGGTTCTTGCCGCGGCCGAGATCGATCGCGATCAGCACGCTGTCGCCCGCGTCGGCGATGCGGCGCAGTTGCGGCGTCAGGTGACGGCGCACGTCCTCGACCGGCGCGAACGCGGAGATGATCAGCGACACCGGCGACACCACTTCCTTCGCGACGCCCTGCTCGTCCCACTTCGTCTTCATCGACAGCGAGTCCTTGCCGACCGGGATGCCGATCCCGAGTGCCGGGCACAGCTCCATGCCGATCGCCTTGACCGTGTCGAACAGCGCGGCGTCCTCGCCGGCCGTGCCGCACGCGGCCATCCAGTTCGCCGACAGCTTCAGCTTGTCGAGCGACGCGATCGGCGCGCTCGCGATGTTCGTGATCGCCTCGCCGACGGCCATGCGGCCCGACGCGGGCGCGTCGATCACCGCGAGCGGCGTGCGCTCGGCCATCGTCATCGCCTCGCCCTTGAAGCCCGCGTAGTCGAGCGCGGTCACCGCGCAGTCGGCCACCGGCACCTGCCACGGGCCGACCATCTGGTCGCGCACCGACGTGCCGCCGACCGAACGGTCGCCGATCGTGATCAGGAACGACTTGCTGCCGACCGTCGGGTGCTTCAGCACGTCGATCGCGACTTCCGACAGCGCGATGCCCGTCACGTCGACCGGCGCGCGCTCGGTCGTCACGCGCGTGACGTCGCGATGCATGCGCGGCGGCTTGCCGAGCAGCACTTCCATCGGCATGTCGACCGGGTATTCGTCGGCGCCCGTCGCTTCGTCGTCGACCAGCTTCAGCTGGCGCTCGTCGGTCGCGACGCCGACCACCGCGAACGGGCAGCGCTCACGCGCGCAGATCGCCTCGAAGCGCGGCAGGTCGGCCGGCGCGATCGCCAGCACGTAGCGCTCCTGCGCTTCGTTCGACCAGATTTCGCGCGGCGACAGGCCCGATTCCTCGAGCGCGACCTTGCGCAGTTCGAAGCGCGCGCCCTTGCCCGCGCCGTCGACGATTTCCGGGAACGCGTTGGACAGGCCGCCCGCGCCGACGTCGTGGATGCTCAGGATCGGGTTTTCCGCGCCGAGCTGCCAGCAGCCGTTGATCACTTCCTGCGCGCGCCGCTCGATTTCCGGGTTGCCGCGCTGCACGGAGTCGAAGTCGAGCTCGGCCGTGTTCGCGCCGGTCGCCATCGAGCTCGCCGCGCCGCCGCCCATCCCGATCCGCATGCCGGGGCCGCCGATCTGGATCAGCAGCGAGCCGGCCGGCACGTCATGCTTGTGCGTATGCTGATCCGCGATGTTGCCGAGGCCGCCCGCGATCATGATCGGCTTGTGATAACCATGCACCTTCCCGCCGACGTTCTGCTCGTACACGCGGAAATAGCCGCCAAGGTTCGGGCGGCCGAATTCGTTGTTGAACGCGGCGCCGCCGAGCGGGCCGTCGATCATGATCTGCAGCGGCGACGCGATGCGGTCCGGACGGCCGTACGGGCCGTGCGCGTCGTTCGGGTTGCGCTCGCCGACCGGCTGCGCCGCGTCACGTGCGTTTTCCCACGGCTGGCGGGCGTCCGGCAGGTCGAGGTTGGACACGGTGAAGCCCGTCAGGCCGGCCTTCGGACGCGCGCCGCGGCCCGTCGCGCCTTCGTCGCGGATCTCGCCGCCCGCGCCGGTCGCCGCGCCCGGGAACGGCGAGATCGCCGTCGGGTGGTTGTGCGTCTCGACCTTCATCAGCGTGTGCGTGAGCTCGGTATGGCGGCCGTAGCGCTCGCCCGGCTCGCCGGCCGCGCCCGCGTTGCGCGGGAACCAGCGCTCGGCTTCGGCGCCGACCATGATCGACGAGTTGTCCGAATACGCGACGATCGTGCCCTGCGGGCTCAGTTTTTCGGTGTTGCGGATCATCGCGAACAGCGACATGTCCTGTGCTTCGCCGTCGATCGTCCACTGCGCGTTGAAGATCTTGTGGCGGCAGTGTTCGCTGTTCGCCTGCGCGAACATCATCAGCTCGACGTCGGTCGGGTTGCGTTCGAGCTTGCGGAACGCGTCGACCAGGTAGTCGATCTCGTCGTCGGCGAGCGCGAGGCCCAGCTCGACGTTCGCGCGCTCGAGCGCGCCGCGGCCGATACCCAGCACGTCGACGGTCGACAGCGGCTTGGCCGGCAGTTCGTCGAACAGGTGCTTCGCGTCGTCGCGCGCCGCGACCACGCTTTCGGTCATCCGGTCATGCAGCGCGGCCGCGACGGCCGCGCGCGCGTCGTCCGACAGCGCCTTCTTGCCGCCGAGCAGGCCCGACTTCAGCGTGACCGTGAATTCGACGCCGCGCTCGATGCGGCGCACGTGCGTGAGGCCGCAGTGCTGCGCGATGTCGGTCGCCTTGCTCGCCCACGGCGAGACGGTGCCGAAGCGCGGCAGCACGACGAAGGTCTCGGTGGCGCCCTTCTCGCTCGCCGGCTGGAACGGCGCGCCGTAGTGCATCAGCGCGTCGATGCGCGCGCTGTCGTCGGCCGACAGCGGCTCGGCCGCATTGACGAAGTGCAGGAACTGGCCGCGCACCGCGACGATGTTGGCGTCGATTTGCCTGAGCGTGTCGAGCAGACGGGTTTGACGGAAATCGGAGAGGGCCGAAGCGCCGGGAAAACACGAGAAGTGAGCCATGGGCTGGACTGACGTCGATGAGTCGCGCGAGGTGGCGACGTGGGGCGAAAGGAAGGCCGTAATTATACCCGGAAGTCGGGCGCCCAAGACCGGCGATCGGTCGTCCGCATGCACCGCGACGGTGCCCCGGGTGCGTGCCGCGCGCGGCCGCCCGCCAGGCCGGCCCGCGCGGGTGCGCTGGCAGGCCGCCGTGGTGCGACCGCACGGCGCATGTTCGCCCGCCGCCGGTTCCGGCGCTTTTGGCGCTATCATTCCGGGTTCACCGGGCCGGGGGCCTCAGCGAATTTTCACCGGGCAGCGTGCGCGCCACCCGTCATCGAAGCAATCTCCATGGATGTCATCGTCATCGGCGGCGGAATCAGCGGCGTCGCCACCGCCTACCAGCTGCGCGCGGCCGGCCATCGCGTCTGCGTGGTCGAACGCCACGCGACCGTCGCGCAGGGGGCGACCTACGGCGACGGCGGCGCGCTGCTGCCGAGCCCGCTCGACGTCTGGTTCGGCCCGACCTTCATGCGCCAGCGCCAGCCGCGCGACAGCGGCATCGTCTACAAGCCGGGCCTCAACGGCGGCGTCCGCCGCTTCGTCAAGCAGCTCGGCACGCTGCGCGAGCCCGACGCGTTCGCCGCGCAGTACGCCCGGCTGCGCCCGCTGATCGACGCATCGCGCGACACGCTCGCCGACATCGAGGCGCGCCTCGAACTCGAATTCGAGCAGAAGCCCGGCATCCTGCACGTGGTGCGCGACCCGCGCGACTGGGATGCGCTGCAGCCCGCGCTCGACCTGCTGCGCACGCTCGACCAGCCGTACCGCACGCTCACCGCCGCCGAATGCGCGGCGCTCGAACCGTCGGTACCGGCCGAGCCCGGCTTCGCCGGCGGCGTGCTGCTCGAAACCGAGCGCACCGGCAACTGCCCGCTGTTCGCGAAACTGGTCAAGCAGACGCTCGACGAGCACGGCGTGCAGTTCCGCTTCGGCGCGGACGTCGCCGCGATCCGCGTCGACAGCGGCCGCGCCGCGGTCGAGCTCGCGCCGTCCGGCAACCGGACCGCGGCCCAGGCGCGCGAGGTCGACGTGATTTCCGCCGACGCGATCGTGGTCGCCGCCGGCGCCGGCAGCGTACCGTTGCTCGAACGGCTCGGCTGGCGCCTGCCGCTGCACCCGGTGCGCGTCCACACGCTCACCGCGCCGGTCGCGTACGAGGAACACGCACCGCACCTGAGCGTCGTCGATTCGATCAAGCGGATCTCGATCACGCGCACCCACCAGCGGCTGCGCGTCGGCGGCGGCGCCGTGCTGCAAAGCCTCGCCGACACCGCGAAGCCGCTCGCCGAGCCGCTGTCCGAGGCCGCGCTCGCGCTGCTCGGCCAGGCCGTTCACGACTGGGTGCCGGGCGCCGCGAGGATTTCGGCCGCGCTGTCGTGGCAAGGCATGCAGTTGCTGTCGCCGGACGGCCTGCCCGTCGTGGGTCCGACCCCGCATCCGCGCGTGTTCGTCAACTTCGGCCATGGCCCGACCGGCTGGGGCCTCGCGTGCGGGTCTGCTAAAGTGGTGACCGACTACCTGGGCGGCGACGCCCGGCAGTGGCCCGCCGACACGCTCGCCGCGCTCGGCACCGGCCGCTTCACCCCCTGACCGCCACGCGGGCTCGTCCCGTGGCGGCATCCTTGCCAGCCGCCACGATCCCGCGATGACCGTTACCCGCCCGCTTCCCGATTCCGACCCGATCGCGCTGCTGCGCGTCGCCGACCTGCGCGCGGCCGAAGCCGACGCCGCCGCGGCGCTGCCGCCGCACACGCTGATGGGCCGCGCGGGCGCCGCCGCCGCGCACTGGCTGTCCGAGCGCGTCGCCGGCGACGACCGCCCCGTCTGGTTCGCGGTCGGCCCCGGCAACAACGGCGGCGACGCGCTGGTGGCCGCCGCGCACCTCCAGCAGCTCGGTGTCGCGACGCAGGCGTGGATGCCGGTACCGGTCAAGCCGGACGACGCGCAATGGGCGCTCGGCCTCGCCCGCACGGCCGGCGTGCCGCTGTCGGCCACACCGCCCGCCTCGCTGGACGAATACGCGTGGGTCGTCGACGGGCTGTTCGGCATCGGTCTCGGCCGCGCGCTCGACGGCGCATTCGCCGAGCAGGCCGCGCGGATCGCCGCGCATGCGCGCAACGGCGGCCGGGTGCTCGCCCTCGACGTGCCGAGCGGGCTCGACAGCGATACCGGCCGGATCGTCGGCGCGGGTGTCGCCGTCGCGGCCACCCACACGCTCACCTTCATCGGCGCGAAACCGGGCCTCTACACGGGCGACGGCCGCGACCTCGCCGGCGCGATCGACATCGCATCGCTCGACGTCGCGCCGCCCGCCGCGCCGGCCATCGTGCTGAATGCGCCCGCGCGGTTCGTGGCGGCGCTGCCCGCGCGCGCGCATTCGTCCCACAAGGGTACGTACGGCAGCCTGGCGGTGCTCGGCGGCGATACCGGCATGTGCGGCGCGCCGATCCTGGCCGCGCGCGCCGCGCTGTTCGCCGGCGCCGGCAAGGTGCACGTCGGCTTCCTTGGCGCCGGCGCGCCGCCGTACGACCCGCCGTTCCCCGAACTGATGCTGCACCCGGCCGACGGCCTCGATCTCGATGCGATGACCGCGCTCGCCGCCGGCTGCGGGCTCGGTATGCGCGAGGCCGCGGCGACCCTCGTGCGCGATGTGCTCGCGCACGCCGCCGCGACGCTGCTCGATGCAGACGCGCTGAACCTCGTCGCGACGCACGCGGATCTCGCGGCCGCCGTCGCCGCCCGCGGCGCGCACGGCCATCCGTGCGTGCTGACGCCGCATCCGCTCGAAGCCGCGCGGCTGCTCGGCGGCGACACGGCCGCCGTGCAGCGGGACCGCGTCGCGGCCGCGCAGGCGCTTGCCACGCGTTATGCGGCGATCGTCGTGCTGAAAGGCTCGGGCACGGTGATTGCGGCACCCGACGGCCGCGTGACGATCAACCCGACCGGCAACGCGGCGCTCGCCACGGGCGGCACCGGCGACGTGCTCGGCGGCCTGATCGGCGCGCTGCTCGCGCAGCGCGTCGCGCCGTACGAAGCGGCGCTCGCGGGCGTCTACCTGCACGGGCTCGCCGCCGACACGCTGACCGCGAACGGCATCGGCCCGGCCGGGCTCACCGCGGGCGAACTCGCGCCGATGGTCCGCACGCTGATCAATCGCCTTTTTTATCCGTCGCCGCGCGCCGACACGTAACGCCGCTATACTGACTGCCCCGCCGCACGGCGGGCCCTCTCGTCCGCCGGCCTTCCGATCCCGATGAGCCGGCGCGGCATTCCTCCCGATTCACGCTTCACTCGAACCGCCATGACGCTGAATTCGCTCCCCGCCTGGACTGCCCTTCAATCCCACTTCGAACAGATCCGTCACGCCCGGTTGCGCGACTGGTTCGCGCCGGAAAACGACCGTGCGCCGACCCGCGCCGAACGCTTCACGATTCCGGGCGGCGGTCTCGCGGCCGATTTCTCGAAGAACCGCATCGACGACGAAACCCTGCGCCTGCTCGTGCAGCTCGCACGCGACGCAGGTGTCGAAGCGCGCCGCGACGCGATGTTCGCGGGCGAGATCGTCAACCCGACCGAAGGCCGCGCCGCGCTGCATACCGCGCTGCGCGCGACCGACCCGCAAGCGCCGTTCCACGCGCAGGTGAGCGCCGAGCGCGCGAAGATGGCAACCTTTGCGCGCGCCGTGCGCAGCGGCACCTGGACGGGCTACACGGGCAAGCGCATCCGTCACGTGATCAACATCGGCATCGGCGGTTCCGATCTCGGCCCGAAGATGGTCGTGCATGCGCTGCACCACGTCGCGACGCCGGAAATCTCGACCCACTTCGTGTCGAACGTCGACGGCGCCGATCTCGCGCGCGTGCTCGAACAGGTCGATCCCGAGGAAACGCTCGCGATCATCGTGTCGAAGACCTTCACGACGCTCGAGACGATGACGAACGCCCGCTCGCTGCGCGACTGGTTCGTCGCGCGCGGCTGCCCCGAGGACGCGCTGTCGAAGCACTTCGTCGGCGTGTCGGCGAACCCGGCCGAAGTCGTGAAGTTCGGCATCGCCGCGGACAACGTGTTCGAAATGTGGGACTGGGTCGGCGGTCGCTATTCGCTGTGGTCGGCGGTCGGCCTGTCGATCATGATCGCGATCGGCCCCGAGCAGTTCGACGAACTGCTGGCCGGCGCGAACGACATGGACCGCCATTTCCGCGAAGCGCCGCTGGAACGCAACCTGCCGGTGCTGCTCGGCCTGATCGGCATCTGGTACCGGAATTTCTTCGGTTCGCAGAGTTATCTCGTCGCGCCGTACTCGGAAGCGCTGCACTACCTGCCGTCGTACCTGCAGCAGCTCGAAATGGAGAGCAACGGCAAATCCGCGCGCCTGGACGGCACCTTCGTCGATTACCCGACGTCGGCCGTCACGTGGGGCGAGCCGGGCACCAACGGCCAGCATGCGTTCTTCCAGATGCTGCACCAGGGGCCGACGATCGTGCCGATCGACTTCATCGCGGTGCTGACGCCCGAGCATCCGCTCGCGAGCCATCATCCGAAGCTGCTCGCGAACTGCTTCGCGCAGAGCGAGGCACTGATGCTCGGCCGCACGCTCGACGAAGCGCGCAAGATCGCCGGGCCCGGCAAGGAGGCGCTCGCGCCGCACCTGACGTTCCCCGGCAACCGCCCGACCACGACGCTGCTCGTCGATGCGCTGACGCCGCGCACGCTCGGCGCGCTGATCGCGCTTTACGAACACAAGGTGCTCGTGCAGGCAACGGTGTGGGACATCAATCCGTTCGACCAATGGGGCGTCGAGCTCGGCAAGATTCTCGGCAAGGTGGTCGAGGCCGACCTGTCGGCCGAGTCGGTCGATCCGGCGAAGCACGACTCGTCGACCACTGCGCTGATCGAGCGCGCCCGCGCGGCGCTGAAGCGCTGACGCGACGGCGTCATGCCCGTGGCGGCCGCGCGGCCCACCCTGCGCGGCAGGCAGAACGATTCACGCGTGGCGCTATGCCGTATGCGGTGTGACGATACGGCCGGTGTCGAGCGTCACGGTCGTCTCGCAGCGGCGCGCGAGTTCGGCATCGTGCGTGACGAGCACGAGCGTGGCGCCGTGCGTGCGGTTCAGTTCGAACATCAGGTCGATGACCGCATGGCCCGTCGCCGCGTCGAGACTGCCGGTCGGCTCGTCGGCGAACAGGACCGCCGGGCGCGTGACGAACGCGCGCGCGAGTGCGACGCGTTGCTGCTCACCGCCCGACAACAGCTTCGGGTAATGCGCGGTGCGTTCGCCGAGCCCGACCTGCACGAGCAGCGCGCGGGCCCGGTCGGCTGCCTCGCGCGCGCTGATGCCGCCCCGCAGCTCGAGCGGCAGCATCACGTTCTCGAGCGCCGTCAGGTGCGGCATCAGCTGGAACGACTGGAACACGAACCCGACCGCGCCGTTGCGCAGCGCGGCGCGCTCGTCCTCGTCGAGCTGGTCGAGCACGCGGCCGAGCAGGCGAACCGTGCCGCTCGTCGCGCTGTCCAATCCCGCAAGCAGGCCGAGCAGCGTCGATTTGCCCGACCCGGACGCGCCGACGATCGCGAGGCTGCTGCCCGGCTGCACCGCAAGCGTGATGCCGTCGAGGATCGTCAGCTCGCCCGTCGCATCGGCGACCCGCTTGCATACGTCATGGACTTCGATGATCGGATCGGTAATCTTGAACATGAACACGACATTTCGCTGGAAAAGACGCACGGCGCTCGCCGCGCTGCTGGGCACCCTGTTTGCCACCACGCTACCGGCACACGCCGCGACGACGCCGACATCGGGCCAGCCCGTGATCGCCGTGCTCGGCGACAGCCTGTCGGCCGAATACGGGCTGCCGCGCGACACCGGCTGGGTGGCCTTGCTGCGGCAGCGGCTCACGACCGAGCGAATCGATTATAGCGTCGCGAACGCCAGCGTCAGCGGCGACACCACGAGCGGCGGCCGTGCGCGGCTGCCCGCGGTGCTGCAGCGGCTCAAGCCGTCGATCGTCGTCGTCGAACTCGGTTCGAACGATGCGCTGCGCGGCGTGCCGCTCGCGACGACCGAGCAGAACCTGCGCGACATCATCGCCGACGCGCGACGCGCACAGGCCCGCGTCGTCCTGGTCGGCATGTACGTGCCACCCAACTACGGCCCCGACTACACGCAGAAGTTCCACGCCGTCTATACGCGACTGTCGAAGGATCTCGGCGTGCCGCTCGTGCCGTTCCTGCTGGCCGGTATCGAGAACAAGCCCGAGATGTTCCAGGCCGATCAGATGCATCCGTCGCAGCAGGCGCAGGGCGTGCTGCTCGACAACGTGTGGCCGGCGCTGAAGCCGCTGCTCGGCAAGCCGCGCGGCTGACGCCGCCGCCCGGCCGGAAAACGAAAAGCCCCGCTCGAAGCGGGGCTTTTTGTTGCGTGCGAAACGATGCTCAGTCGTCGCCGTCCTGCTTCTGGCTGGACGGCGAACCGTACAGCTTGACCTTAGAGCGATCGCGCAGCGCGCTCAGATAGGCCTCGCCTTCGCTCTGTGCATCGACTTGCGCCATCTGCTGCTGCGCGGCCGCCAGTTGCTGAGGATCGACCGCCGAACCGGGGATCACCGCGTTCACGCGGTAGATCGCATAGCCATCCGCGCCGAGATCGACCCCGACGTAGGCCGGCAGCGTCTTCGCATCGACCTTGTAGACGGCGCTCAGCGCAGCCGGCGTCAGGCCTTGCGACTGCGTGCGCGACACCTTCTGCGCAGCCGAGAACCCGTCGGCCGATTTCGACTTCTGCAGTTCGGCGAGCTTCGCCGCGCCATCCTTCTTCGCGAGTTCCGCAGCCTGCTCGGCGACGACCTTCTGACGCACGACGTCCTTGATCGCGTCGAGCGCGGGCACGGCCGCCGGCTTGTAGTCGGTCACGCGCGCCGAGATCAGCGTGTTGTTGCCGACGTCGATCGCCTGCGTGTTGTTCCGGTTCTTCACCGAGTCGTTCGCGAACACGGCAGCCAGGAACTTCGGATTGTTCAGCGGGCTCGTCGGCGGCAGCTGCGGATTCGGCGTCGGCGTGACGGTGGCCGTCTGGATCGTCAGCTTGTACTTGTCCGCGGCCGGCTGCAAAGTTTTCGCCTTTTCGTAGACGGTCGACGTGAAGCCTTCCGCGTTGTCCGTGAACGCCTTCGACGCGTACTGCTGCTTCAGGTCGGCCGCGATCTGGTCCTTCACGTCCGCGAACGGCTTCACGGCCGCCGGCTTCACTTCGGTCGCCTTCAGGATGTGAAAGCCGAGATCCGACTGCACGACGCCGCTCACGTCACCCTGCTTGAGCGCGAACGCGGCATCGTCGAACGCCTTGCCGCCGGCCGTCGAGCCGCGCGTGATGAAGCCGAGGTCGCCGCCCTTCGCCGCCGACGGCGCGTCCTGCGAGTTCTTCTGCGCGATCTGCGCGAACTGGTCCGGATGCGCCTTCACGTCGGCGAGCAGTTGCTCGGCCTTCGCCTTGGCCGCTGCCTTGTCGGCCGCGCTCGCGCTGCCCGGTGCGGCGATGAAGATGTGGCTCACGCGCACCTGCGCTTCGGTGCGGAAATGCGTCGGGTTGTCGTCGTAGAACTTCTTGATGTCCGCGTCGGTCGGCTGCGCGCTCGCGGCGGCCGCGGCCGGCGAATAGACGAGGTACTGGATCGTCGCGGTCTCCGGCGTCGCGAAGCTCTGCTTGTGCGCGTCATAGTACGCGGTGAGCTGCGCGTCGGTCGGCTGGACCTTCGCGGCGAAGTCGCTCGTCTTCAGCACGAGCGCCTGCACTTCGCGCTGCTGCGCGGCGAGTTCGGACAGGCGTTGCGCGAGGCTCTTCGGCGTGAACGCGCTCGACACGATGCTGGCCGGAATCTGCTGCAGCGCGAGGCTGTAGCGCACGCGCTCCTGATACTGCTCGGGCGTCATCCCCTGGAACGACAGCAGCTGCGCATAGCGCTCGACGTCGATCGAGCCGTCGGGCTTCTTCAGCGACGCGATCATCGGGTCGCTCATCAGTGCGTCGCGCACGGCATTGTCCGATGCGGTCAGGTGCAGACGTTGCGTCTCGTCGGCCAGCACGCGTTGCTGGATCAGGCCGTCGAGCACCTGCTTGCGATGCTCGGGCGTATCGAACATCTTGATGTCGAACTGCCCGCCGAGTGCCTGGCGCGCCTGGTCGATCTGCTGGCGGAACGCGCCGTCGAATTCGACCCGCGTGATCTTGTGCCCGTTGACTGCCGCGACGTTCGCACTATCGTCGAAGAAGCCGCGGAAGCCTTGGATCCCGACGAAACCCAGCCCCGGCAACACGATCAGGAGCAGGAGCGCCATCATCAGGCGCTGGTGATTACGGAAGAAATCGAGCATGCGTGACGGGAAAATTGGACAAAACGCCCGATATTACAACATACGGGGTGGGACGGGAGAAAAGCGGCGACGCCCGCGGCAGGCACCATCGGAAGTACGAGCAAAAATACCCGCCTTTCGGCACGGGGCGCACGCCATCACCGGCCCCCCCTCCTCGCGCAGCTCCGACAGCCACTCGCCCAATTGTCGCCGTCCCATCGCGGCGGCCCGGGCTCGCGGCACACGATCATTCGTTCGCCGAGCGGGCTTGCCTGATGCGGCGCAGCCGCCATCGGCACCGACGACCGCAAGGCAGGGCCGGGGCCGCGAATCGAGCCAGTCAATGGAAGACGCCGGACACCGGGGCACACGACACAAGCCTGGCATGCGCGTCCGGGTCTTTGGCCGCGAGCAATGCGACGGCCGGAAAAACGACAAGGATCGACCGCACGACGCCGATCGGTCGATACCGCCCTAACGAGTCGTCGGACTTTGCATATCGAAAATAGATCGTTCGTGCCGCATCGCAAGCCGGATACGCTTTCCGCGCCGTGCAGCCCGTGCCACGCTCATCGACGGAACGATGAAAGGGTGCGGCCCATTCGACCATTCGACCATACCGCACCATTCGATGAGTTTTCTTCACCACGCGCGCCTCGTCGCATTCGCTGCCTCCGTCGGCCTGCTGGCCGGCTGCAACGGGGACAGCGTCGACAGCTCGGGCGCTTCGCCCGCCGCGACGGAAAATGCCGCAAACAGCGCCACGCTGTTCACGCTCCCGCTGTACCAGTTCTACGCAACGCGACAGAGCTACATCGCTCAGGGCCTCGCGCCGAATACGTTTCTGCACAATCGCCAGCTGTCCGATGCTTCGTCGACCTCGGTGACGAAGCCCAATCACGACACGCTGTATTCCATCGCCATGCTTCAACTGGACGCGGGCCCTGTTCAGATCGACACGCCCGCCAGCGGCACCCGCTACTTCTCGCTCGCGCTGATGGACGCCTATACGAACAACTTCGCGATTCGCGGCACGAGCGCCGACAACGGCGTCGCGAAAGTCTTCTGGGTCGTGGGGCCGAACTGGCAGGGAACCGCCCCGGCAGGCATCACCGTGCTCCGCTCGTCGACCAACGCGGTGTGGGCATTGGCGCGGACTTACGTGAGCGATGCGAACGATTATCCCGCGGCGTGGGCCGTCCAGAATCAACTGGTCGTGTCGCGACCCGCCGGAACCGGTGTCGCGGCGTGGGACAGCGTGGACACGCAAAAGCCGCCCGGTTATGCCAACTGGCCATCGTATTTTCAGTACGTGAACCGGCTCTTGAAAAAGAGTCCGCCGACGCCGCAGGATACGGCCGTGCTGACGAACGCGCTCGACGTGATAGGCATAGGCCCGACGCAGACCTTCAACCCGTCGTCTGCCGACGCGGCATTGATCGACGCAGGCGCGGCACAGGCGCTGGCGAGTCTGACGGGCGGCGGGACGCAGCAAGCCGCCGCCCAGACGAGTACCGACGCGAATGGCTGGACAGGCGGTCCGGCCGATGTCGGCAACTATGGAACCCAATACACGCTACGGGCGCGCGTTGCGCTGAACGGCCTCGGTGCGCTGCCCGGCAGCGAAGCGATTTACTACACGAGTACGGGAGCGGCGAACGCGTCGGGGGCGAATTACGACGGCAACGGCGTCTATCAGATGACCTTCCCGGCGGGACAGCTTCCTCCGGCGCGCGCCTTCTGGTCATTGACGCTGTACGGCGGCACGAACCAGGCGCAGGCATTCTTTTATCCGAATCCCGATCGAATCTATGCGCTGTCCTATCCGGCGTCGAACTTTCAGTTCGCGAGCGACGGCTCGCTCGTGCTCACCATCAGCCATGTGCGACCCGCGGGCGTACCCGCCAGCAACTGGCTGCCGGCTCCCGCTGGCGCGTTCAATCTGACGCTGCGCACCTACCTGCCGGACACCCCGCTCCTGAACGGAACCTACAAGCTGCCGCCGGTGATACGCGTTCAGTAAGGCCTCCCCGCGCGAGCCGGAAAACCGGCACCTCTGCGCCGAGAACCATGAAAAACCCGCGATCGCGTTCGAGCCGTCGCGGGTTTTTCGTTCCGGCGGCCGCGCGCCGGCGGTTCCTGTCGTATTGTTTGCTGCCACTCCGCTCGCCGGGCATCGCAAGGTCGAGCCTTGCCGGCGATCATCCCCGCAGTCACGCACCGCACACGAATCGAACGCACAAACAACAATGCCCGCACGAGGCGGGCATGGTTGTATGTTTGGCGGAGCGGACGGGACTCGAACCCGCGACCCCCGGCGTGACAGGCCGGTATTCTAACCGACTGAACTACCGCTCCTTGGTCTGGCTGAATCGGGAAACTGGTGGGTGCTGAGGGGTTCGAACCCCCGACCTACGCCTTGTAAGGGCGCCGCTCTACCAGCTGAGCTAAGCACCCGTTTCCGATTCGTTCTGACTGCGATCTGCGTTTCCGCATCAACAATCAGCGAGCCCGCAAGTTTAATTCATCCCCGATCATTTTGCCAAGCCTGAACGCTAATTTTTTTAAGCGCCGACGCATGCGTTTTCGATGCGCATAAAAAAACCCGCGGACACGCCGCGGGTTTCGTGAGCCACCGTCAGCAACGACGGCGCTCAGGGTCTCAGTGCTTGACGACTTCCGTCGAGCCGGCATCCTTCGCCGCCTCGCCGACCGGTGCTGCCGCCTTCGCTTCTTCTTCCGGCGGCAGCGGCGTCGGCGAACGCTCGAGCGCGAGTTCCAGCACCTTGTCGATCCAGCGGACCGGCACGATCTCGATCGCGTTCTTCACGTTGTCCGGAATGTCCGCGAGATCCTTCACGTTCTCTTCCGGAATCAGCACGAGCTTGATGCCGCCGCGATGCGCGGCCAGCAGCTTTTCCTTCAGCCCGCCGATCGGCAGCACTTCGCCACGCAACGTGATTTCGCCCGTCATCGCGACATCGGCACGCACGGGGATACCCGTCAGCACCGACACCAGCGCGGTCGTCATCGCACCGCCTGCGGACGGACCGTCCTTCGGCGTCGCGCCTTCCGGCACGTGAATGTGAATGTCCTGCTTCTCGAACGCTTCGTCCTTGATGCCCAGACGCCGCGAACGCGAGCGCACGACCGAACGCGCAGCCTCGACCGACTCCTTCATCACGTCGCCGAGCGAACCCGTGCGGATCACGTTGCCCTTGCCCGGCATCACCGCGGCTTCGATCGTCAGCAGATCGCCGCCGACTTCCGTCCACGCGAGGCCGGTAACCTGACCGACCTGGTTTTCCTTCGCCGCGAGGCCGAAGTCGTACTTGCGCACGCCGAGGAACGTGTCGAGGTTCTCGCCGTCGACCTTGATCGCGCCCGATGCCTTCTTCAGCAACAGCATCTTCACGACCTTGCGGCAGATCTTCGACACTTCCCGCTCGAGCGAACGCACACCGGCTTCACGCGTGTAGTAGCGGATGATGTCGCGGATCGCCTGCTCGGTGACCTCGATCTCGCCGTCCTTCAGCCCGTTGTTCTTCTTCTGCTTCGGCAGCAGGTAACGCTGGGCGATGCTGACCTTCTCGTCTTCCGTGTAGCCCGACAGACGAATCACTTCCATCCGGTCGAGCAGCGGCGGCGGGATGTTCAGCGAGTTCGACGTCGCGACGAACATCACGTCCGACAGGTCGAAGTCGACTTCGATGTAGTGGTCGGCGAACGTGTGGTTCTGTTCGGGATCGAGCACTTCGAGCAGCGCCGACGACGGATCGCCGCGGAAATCCATGCCCATCTTGTCGACTTCGTCGAGCAGGAAGAGCGGATTGCGCACGCCGACCTTCGCGAGGCTTTGCAGGATCTTGCCCGGCATCGAACCGATGTACGTCCGGCGGTGACCGCGGATCTCGGCCTCGTCACGCACGCCGCCGAGCGCCATCCGGACGAACTTGCGGTTCGTCGCACGGGCGATCGACTGGCCGAGCGAGGTCTTGCCGACGCCCGGAGGCCCGACGAGGCACAGGATCGGCGCCTTGACCTTGTCGACGCGCTGTTGCACCGCGAGGTACTCGAGGATCCGTTCCTTCACCTTCTCGAGGCCGAAGTGATCCTCGTCGAGCACCTGCTCGGCGTTCGACAGGTCGTTGTTGACCTTGCTCTTCTTGCGCCACGGCAGGCCGATCAGCGTGTCGATGTAGTTGCGCACGACGGTCGCTTCCGCCGACATCGGCGACATCAGCTTCAGCTTCTTCAGCTCGGCATCGGCCTTTTTCTTCGCTTCCTTCGGCATGCGCGCGGCGTTGATGCGCTTCTCGAGTTCCTCGAGATCCGCCCCTTCCTCGCCTTCGCCGAGTTCCTTCTGGATCGCCTTGACCTGCTCGTTCAGGTAGTACTCGCGCTGGCTCTTTTCCATCTGGCGCTTCACGCGCCCGCGGATGCGCTTTTCGACCTGCAGGATGTCGATCTCGGCTTCGAGTTGCGCGAGCAGGTGCTCGAGGCGCTCGATGACCGGGAACATTTCGAGGATGTGCTGCTTCTGGTCGAGCTTCAGCGGCAGGCGCTCGGCGATCATGTCCGCGAGGCGGCCTGCTTCGTCGATACCCGACAGCGACGTGAGGATCTCCGGCGGGATCTTCTTGTTCAGCTTCACGTACTGGTCGAACTGCGACACGATCGCGCGACGCAGCGCTTCCGTTTCGGCGCTGTCCGCGTGATCGGGCTCGAGCGGCATCACGTCGCAGGAGAACTGCGTCTCCTGTTCTTCGATCGACAACGCCTTCGCGCGCTGCAGGCCCTCGACGAGCACCTTCACGGTGCCGTCCGGCAGCTTCAGCATCTGCAGGATGTTGGCGATACAACCGACCTCGTACATGTCCTTTTCGGTCGGTTCGTCCTTGGCCGCGGTTTTCTGGGCGACGAGCATGATGTGCTTGCCGCCTTCCATCGCTGCTTCGAGGGCCTTGATCGATTTCGGCCGGCCCACGAAGAGCGGAATCACCATGTGCGGGAAAACGACGACATCCCGCAGCGGCAGCAGCGGGAGCGTGATGCGTTCCGGCGGAAGAAGTTGGGTGCCTGACATTTCATTTCCCCATGAGTGGAATCAATTGTTCGGTAATTGAGGCCGCCACAACGAATTGCAAGCCTTCAAGTGCGGGAAATATTCGGTAAGAAAGTAACCACCGCGTGTCGAGTCAGAGTTACCCACAAGATAAACGAAAAAAAGCCGCCCACGGTCTCATGAACGGCCTTTTTCGCTGAACATCGTCGGCAAGCCGGTCAGTTCGAACCCGCCACCTTCGGCGTGTCCTCGTAGATCAGCAAGGGCTTGCCGTCGCCATCGATGACGTTCTCGTCGATGATGACCTTGCTGACCCCTTTCATCGTCGGCAGCTCGTACATCACGTCGAGCAATGCCTGTTCGATGATCGAACGCAAACCGCGCGCGCCGGTCTTGCGGCGGATCGCCTTGCGGGCGACTGCCTGCAGCGCGCCCGGCCGGATTTCCAGCTCGACGCGCTCCATCGCGAACAGCTTGTGATACTGCTTGACGAGCGCATTCTTCGGCTCGACCAGGATCTTCATCAGCGCGGCTTCATCGAGCTTGCCGAGCGTCGCGACCACCGGCAGGCGGCCGATCAATTCGGGGATCAGACCGAATTTGATCAGGTCTTCCGGTTCCGTTTCACGCAGCACCTCGCCCGCGTCGCGTTCCTGCTTGCTCTTGACCGTCGCGCCGAAGCCGATGCCGGTTTTCTCGGTGCGATCGGTGATCACCTTTTCGAGACCGTCGAACGCGCCGCCGCAGATGAACAGGATGTTGGTCGTGTCGACCTGGATGAAATCCTGGTTCGGGTGCTTGCGGCCGCCCTGCGGCGGCACCGACGCCATCGTGCCCTCGACGAGCTTCAGCAGCGCCTGCTGGACGCCCTCGCCCGACACGTCGCGCGTGATCGACGGGTTGTCCGACTTGCGGCTGATCTTGTCGATTTCGTCGATGTAGACGATCCCGCGCTGGGCCTTGTCGACCTCGTAGTTGCAGTTCTGCAACAGCTTCTGGATGATGTTCTCGACGTCCTCGCCGACGTAGCCGGCTTCGGTGAGCGTCGTCGCGTCGGCAATCACGAACGGCACGTTCAGCAACCGCGCGAGCGTCTGCGCGAGCAGCGTCTTGCCGGAGCCCGTCGGGCCGATCAGCAGGATGTTGCTCTTCGACAGCTCGACGTCGTCCTTCTTGTCGAGGTGCTTCAGGCGCTTGTAGTGGTTGTACACGGCCACGGCGAGGATCTTCTTCGCGCGCTCCTGGCCGATCACGTACTGATCGAGGATGTCGCGAATTTCCTGCGGGCTCGGCAGATCCGACCGCGACAGGCTGGCCTCGACGCCGGCGGCAGCCGCCTCGTCGCGAATGATCTCGTTGCAGAGGTCGATACATTCATCGCAGATGAACACCGACGGGCCCGCGATGAGTTTTTTCACCTCATGCTGGCTCTTCCCGCAAAACGAGCAATACAACAGCTTCTCGCTGTTCGAACCTTTTTTGTCCGCCATGAATGTAGAGCCTCCGGACAGGTAAATGACATGATACGCCGAATGCTCCGGACGCCGCGCCTAGGGCGCGACCGGAGCCGGCCGGATGCGCTTGCCGCAGATGCTCGGCGCGTGCGGAACATCGCCGGGGCGCCGCGCGAATCGGGGCGGCACCCCACTTAAGGTCACGGGCGCTTCAGCAGCACCTGATCGATCAGCCCGTACGCTTTCGCGTCTTCGCTCGACATGAAGTTATCACGGTCGGTGTCGCGCGCGATGCGCTCGACGTCCTGACCCGTGTGTTGCGCGAGCAGCTGGTTCAGCCGCTCCTTCAGGTAGAGGATTTCGCGGGCCTGGATCTCGATGTCGGACGCCTGGCCGCGCGCGCCGCCGAGCGGCTGGTGGATCATCACGCGCGAGTTCGGCAGCGCGAAGCGCTTGCCCTTCGCGCCCGACGCGAGCAGGAACGCGCCCATGCTGGCCGCGAGCCCCATGCACAGCGTCGACACGTCCGGCTTGATGAACTGCATCGTGTCGTAGATCGCCATGCCGGCCGACACCGACCCGCCCGGGCTGTTGATGTAGAGGCTGATGTCCTTGTCGGGATTCTCGCTCTCGAGGAACAGCAATTGCGCGACCACGAGATTGGCGGTCTGGTCGTTCACTTCGCCGACCATGAACACCAGGCGCTCCTTCAGGAGACGCGAGTAGATATCGTACGAACGCTCGCCGCGGCCGCTCGTTTCGACAACGATCGGCACCAGCCCCAGCGCTTGCGCCTCGAAACCCTGCGGCGCGTTCGAAGCAAGCATGTCCAGCAATTCAGCGCGAGTGATCATTCAATGAACCTTGTTCGAATGGAAAATTGAACGGAAGGAAGCCGCCCGCTCAATCGCCATATTAATGGCAACCGTGCGCTTGACGTAAAAACGGCGTGCGGGCCGTCGCTCCGACAGCCGGCACGCCGCTAGAGCAGCACTTACGCTTGCGCCGATGCGCTCGCGAGTGCCTCGAAGCTCACTTCCTTGTCCGTCACCTTCGCCTTGCCCAGCACGAAATCGACGACGTTGCTTTCAACGACGAACGCTTCCATCTCGGCGAGGCGCTGCTGGTTGGAATAATACCAGCGGACCACTTCCTTCGGGTCTTCGTAGCTCTTCGCGAACTCGTCGACTTCCGCGCGGATCTGTTCCGGCTTCGCTTCCAGGCCGTTTGCCTTCACGAGTTCGGCCAGCACGAGGCCCAGCTTCACGCGACGCTCGGCCTGCTCGGCGAACATTTCCGCCGGGATCGGCGCGTCCTTCGCGTTCGGCACGCCGCGCTGCGCCAGATCCTGGCGAGCCATTTCGACGAGGCGTTGCTGGTCCTGCTCGATCAGCGCCTTCGGCACCTCGAGTTCGGAGATCTTCAGCAGCGCGTCCATCACCTGGTTCTTGACGATCGACTGCGTGCGGCGCTTCGCTTCGCGCTCGAGGTTTTCCTTGATCTCGGCGCGCATCTTCGTGAGGTCGCCGTCTTCGATGCCGAGCGACTTCGCGAATTCGGCGTCGATTTCCGGCAGGTGCGGCCACTCGATCTTCTTCATCGTGACCGTGAACTGTGCCGTTTTGCCGGCGACGTCCTTGCCGTGGTAATCCTCAGGGAACTTCAGGTCGAACGTGCGTTGTTCGCCGACCTTCAGGCCCAGCGCCGCCGTTTCGAATTCCGGCAGCATCCGGCCTTCGCCGAGCACGAACGGGAAATCTTCGGCCGTGCCGCCCTGGAACGCGACGTCGTCGATCTTGCCGACGAAGTCGACCGTCACGCGGTCGCCGCTCTTCGCCGCGGTGTCCGCGCCGCCGTCGCCGTGCTCGCCGGCTTCGCCGCGGGCGTGGAAGTGCACGCGCTGCTTGCGCAGGATGTCCAGCGTGCGGTCGATTTCGGCGTCGCCGATCGACGTCGTCGAGCGCTCGACTTCAGCCGTCGCCAGATCGCCGATCTTCACTTCCGGGTAGACCTCGAACGTCGCGTCGAACGCGTATGCGTCCTCGGCCTGTTCCTGCTTCGGCTCGAAGCTCGGCTGGCCGGCGACGCGCAGGTTTTCCGCGCGGCTGATCGTGAAGAATTCCTGGCCGATCTTGTCGCTCAGCACTTCCGCCTCGACCTGACCCGCGTACTGTTGCGCGACCATCTTCAGCGGCACCTTGCCCGGGCGGAAACCCGGCATGCGCACGTTCTTCGCGAGTTTCTGGATACGGGCGTCGATTTCCTTCTGCACCGTGTCTTTCGGCAGGGAAATCGTCACGCGGCGTTCAAGCTTGCCGAGGTTCTCAACAACGTTAGCCATGGCTTCAATCGTCCTAAAATTATTCGAGCGAATCGGGTTTTCCTTGCCGTGCCTGCCTGCGGCCGCGGTGCGTCGCACGCGCTCGCCGCGCCGGAGCGCCACGCCATCCCTGCACGCGCCGGATGGCTAGCGCAAGCGGCTCGGAGCACGGCTTTGGCCGGAAGAATCGACTATTCTAGCAAACAATTTTCCTCGTACCGCCAGATCAGCACGTCGCACCTGCATCCCCGCCGGGCAGACAGCCCCTCGCACCGCAATGCGAGCGGATCGCGGCTATGCCGAACGCCGTATCCTCCCCAGCCCCGCCATCCTGTAAGCTCCAATGGAGCGTGACCCGCCATGACGGTCCCGCCATTCTTCACACCAATCACGCCTTCCGGAGACACCATGCCGCAACACCCGTCCGCGCCTGTCGTCGTCATCGCGCCCGATTCGTTCAAAGGTTCGCTTTCCGCCGAACAGGTCGCGGACGCGATCGCCACCGGCATCCGCCGCGCGCGGCCCGACGCGGTCGTGCGCTGCTGCCCGATGGCCGACGGCGGCGAAGGCACGCTCGACGCGATGCTGGCGGGCGGCGGCACGCGGCGCACGCTGCGGGTGGCCGGCGCGTCGCTCGCGGCACGCGACGCGGCGGTCGGCGTGATCGACGCGCGCACGGCGATCGTCGAGACGGCCGAGATCGTCGGCATTACCGACGCAGTCGGCATGAGCGTGCCGGTCGACGCGCGCAGCACGCGCGGAATGGGCGAGGCGATCCGCGCGCTGCTCGACGACGGCGTGCGCCGCTTCTTCGTCGCGCTCGGCGGCAGCAGCACCAACGACGCGGGCGCCGGCCTGCTCGCCGGCCTCGGCCTGCAGTGCTTCGACGCCGGCGGCCAGCCGGTCGAGCCCGTGCCGTCGCGGCTCGCGGATATCGCGCGCATCGACGCGTCGGCACTCGACCCGCGCCTGAAGGACACGGAATTCGTCGGCATGTCCGACGTCGACAACCCGCTGACGGGCGCGCACGGTGCGACCGCCGTGTTCGGCCCGCAAAAGGGTGTGACGCCCGAGCAGGTTGCGACCCTCGACGCCGCGCTCGCCCGCTTCGCCGACCTGCTCGAAACCGCACTCGACCGCCGCGGCCGCGACCTGCCGGGCGCGGGCGCCGCCGGCGGCCTCGGTTTCGCGCTGCACATGCTCGGCGCGCAGTTCGAAGCGGGCGCCGAAGTCGTCGCGCGCCAGGTCGGACTCGACGCCGCGCTCGCCGGCGCCGACTGGCTGATCACCGGCGAAGGCCGCTCCGACGTGCAGACGCTGCACGGCAAGGCGCCGTTCATCGCGTGTCGTCACGCGCGGGCCGCCGGCGTGCCCGCGTCGCTGCTGTCGGGCGCGGTCGATCCGGCCGCGCTGCCGCGCCTGTCCGAGCATTTTTCCGGCTGCTTCTCGCCGGCTCCCGGGCCGATCACGCTCGACGTCGCGATCCGCGACGCGGCCAATCTGCTCGCGAACGAAGCGGAACAATTGACGCGCCTGAAATACGGTGCACACTGACCGTTGACCCGAGCGTGCGATACAGGAACAATCGGGCCCGCCCTTTTTCTTCAGGATTCGACATGAAAGGCCGTCAAGCCGGGCTCGATCAGTTTCTGACCTATCGCCTCCATGCGCTCACGAAGCGCTCCGACCGCGGGATCGGCGAGGTGTACCGGCACAAGCTCGACATCTCGCTGCCCGAGGCGCGCGTGATCGCCGCCGTCGGTGCGTTCGGTCCGTTCTCGATCATGGATCTCGCGCGTCACACCAATCTCGACAAGAGCCAGGCAAGCCGCGCAGCCGAGGCGCTGTTGCGCCAGGGCCTGCTCGAGCGCAGCGCGAGCGAGGAGGATGGCCGGATCGTGCTGATCGCGCTGACCGCCGACGGCCGCGCGCTGCACCGCAAGATCATGCCGATCGTGCGCAAGTGGAACGACGGCCTGCTGGCCTGCCTGTCCGACGGCGAACGCCAGACGTTCAAACGGCTGCTCGACAAGGTCGTCGCGCACGCCACCGAGCGGGACGACTGAGCCGAATCAGGAGCGCCGCGCCAGCCCTATTGATCCGACGAATTCGACGGGCCGCCCACGTTGCTTGACCGGCAACGCGGGTGGCCCGCTTTGCGTCATGCGGCGGGCGCGGCGAACGTCCCGCGCTTCGCCGCTGCCGTGCGGCGGCGCCTGGCGGCGCCCGGCACGCGCTAGAGCCCGCTGTTCGCCGCGCGCTGGCGCAACAGTCCGAGCACCGCGTCGCAGTACGGGGTCGGCACGCCAAGCTTGCGGCCGAGCTCCGGGAATACGCCGAGGATCGGCCCGATCTCGAGCGACCGTCCTGCCTCGACATCCTGCAGCATCGACGTCTTGAACGCGCCGAGCTTGCGCGTGACCGCGATCCGCTCGGGCCCGCTCATCCCCGTGGACAGGCCGAGCTTCGCGCCGATCGCGGCCGCTTCCTCCATCATCCGCAGCGCGAGTGCCTGCGTGAACGGATCGTCGAGCAACTGCTCGGCCGTCGACCCGGTCAGCGCACTCAGCGGATTCATGTTCATGTTGCCCCACAGCTTCGTCCAGATCTCGGCCCGGATCGCGGGCGTCGACTCGACGTCGAAACCGCCCGCCGCAAGCGCCGCGGCAAACCGCGCCGTGGCCGCGGCGAGCCGCTGATCCGGCGCGCCGACGATCAGCCGGTTGCCGCGCCCGCGGCGCACGACGCCCGGCGCGTCGGTACTCGACGACAGATGCACGACGCAGCCGATCGCCTGCGCGGGCGGCAACGCGGCGGACACCGCGCCGGCCGGGTCGACCGCATCGAGCGGCACGCCGTCGAGCGAGCCCGCGAGCCCGTGCGTGAACCACCACGGCAACCCGTTCATCGCCGCGACGATCACGGTGTCGGGCCCGACCAGCGGCGCAATGCGCGCAGCCAGCGCCGGCAGCGCCTGCGCCTTCAGCGCGATCACCACGTAGTCCTGCACGCCGAGCGCATGCGCATCGTCGCTCGCCCGCACCGGCACCGACGCGGCATCGCCGCCTTCGTCGATCACGCGCACGCCGTGCGTGTTCAGCGCGTCGAGCGTCGCGCCGCGCGCGTATGCGCTCACGGTCATGCCGGCCCGCGACAGCGCGGCCGCGAGCAATCCGCCGATCGCACCGACACCGACCACCGCCGCGCGCACCGACCCTGAATTCGTGTCGTTCATGATGGAATTCCGTCTCCTGGGAGCTGACGAGCATAACGCTCAATAGTTGTGGGCACAACCATTTACACGGGAATGGGCCACACGCCCCCGCTCGCGCTCGTTCGCGTCAGCGCGGCACGCCGCCGGCATCGAGGGGCGCGTCGTCGGCCACGCCGCCCGTGGCGCTCAGCACGCCCGCGATCTGGCTCTTGTCGTGCATGCCGAGCTTGCGGTACGCGCAGCGCAGGTAGTGGCGTACGGTGGTCGGCGAAATGGCCATCTGTTGCGCGACCTCCTTGTGCGACCGCCCCGCGCCGTAATAGCGGATCGCCGCGAGCTCGCGCGGGCTCAGCCGGTCGAGCAGCGAGCGCGGCCGCGCTTCGATCTGGAACAGCCCCGCGACGGGCACGCACTGGATGCGCAGCGCGTCGCCGACGAAAGGCTGGCCCGACTGGCGCCGCAGGTGCGCGACGAGCGGCTCCGGCACCCGCGCGCCGGCCCAGGCCGGCCACTCGGTGCGCAGTACGTCGTCGAAACCGTGATCGGCATGGTGGAGCACCCCGAAGCTGTCGCACAGCGCGCGCGCCGCCGGCGCCGCCGTCTCGGCGCGCTCGCGCGTGAGCTGCGCGGCGCGATTGATCGTCAGCGCGGCCGCGAGGTGCGGAATCACCTCCTCGAAGCGACGCGCATCGTCGTCGCCGAACGGACGATTGAGCCCCTGCCGGTAAATCGACATGAACGTCGTCAGGCCGAAACGGCGATCGAGCGTGGATACGCACATCAGCTGCGCGAGCCCGTACTTCACGCACCAGTCGCGAAACCGCGCATCGAGCCCGGGCTCGACGACCGTGAGCCGCACCGCGCGACCAGGCGCGCCGTGCAGCGTGCGGTGCGCGAGCGGATCGCAATCGCGCACGCGCTTCCAGTCGATGAAGAACGCGTGCGGCAAACGGTACAGGAAGCTGTTGTGCATCACGGGGCCGGTCGGCGCGTGGGTCGCGACGCCGGTCCACGCGGCGTCGAACGGAATGAGCGCCTGCAGCAGCGAAAAAAACCGACATTCGAATTCGCCGATGCCGGATTGCGCGGCCACGGCGTACAGGTCGAGCAGCATGAGGCCGAGTTCGCGCTGTGCCGCGTCGCCGCGCGTGACGCCGTCGAAATCGGCGCGCCGGGACGGCAACGGCGGCCACGCGAATTCGTCGAGCACGATGGCGGCCGGTACGTCGCGCAGCGCGTCGAGATCCTGCCCGATATCCGTCGTGATCCTCACCTTCCGCTCCCCTGCCCGATCGGGCTGCTGATGTGCGCAACGGCACCGGCCGATTATAGCCAGCGGCTTTTTTGGCGGGCCACGGCGCCGGAACGGGCGCCAGCCCCATCCATTTGAACGGTGCACGGCACGTTGCTGCTCCGCAGCACGCCGCTGCGCGGCTTCGCTCCGCGCCGACGCCGTGCACCGCGGGTTTTCCGCACCGTTCATCTGGACGACTGTTCGACGGTTTTCCCGCTGCGGACACTGCGTCGCGACCACACCAACGACACACCGATGCAGCACGGCATGGAGAACCCCACGTGACGAAATCCCGCTTCATCCGCACGGCCGCAGCCACCGCGACGCTTGCCGCGTGCAGTGCCGCCGCGCAGGCGCAGTCGGCCCTCACCCTGTACGGCGCGCTCGACGCCGGCGTGCAATACCTGACGCATGCCGACGGACGCCACTCGGCCGTGCAGTTGCAGAACTACGGCATCCTGCCTTCGCAGGTCGGGATCAAGGGCCACGAGGATCTCGGCGGCGGCTGGCGCGCGCTGTTCAAGCTCGAACAGGGCCTCAACGTCAACGACGGCACCGCGACCGCACCGGGCTACGCGTTCTTCCGCGGCGCGTACGTCGGCATCGCGGGGCCCGTCGGCACCGTCACGCTCGGCCGGCAGTTCAGCGTGCTGTTCGACAAGACGCTGTTCTACGACCCGCTCTGGTACGCGTCTTACAGCGGCCAGGGCGTGCTCGTGCCGATGCAGGCGAACTTCATCGACCATTCGGTGAAGTACCAGTCGCCGACGTTCGCGGGTGTCGACGTCGAGGCGCTCGCCGCGACGTCCGGCGTCGCCGGCAATACCCGCGCCGGACGCGTGCTCGAACTCGGCGGCCAGTACACGAGCAACGGGCTGTCGGTCAGCGCGGTGCTGCATCAGGCGCACGGCGACGTGTCGGCGGCCGACGACGCGTCCGCGCGGCGCCGCGAACTCGGTACGCTCGCCGCGCGTTATGCGTTCGCCACGCTGCCGCTCACCGTCTATGCGGGCGTCGAACGCCTGACCGGCGACCTCGATGCGGCGCGCACGATCGTCTGGGGCGGTGCGCGCTACCAGACGTCGAGCGGGATCGGCCTGAACGCGGGCGTCTACCACACCGATTCGCACACGCCCGCCATCGGCCACCCGACGCTGTTCATCGCGAGCACCACGTACGCGCTGTCGAAACGCACCGTCGCGTACGTGAACCTCGGCTACGCGCGCAACAGCGGCCAGAGCTCGCAAACCGTCTACGAGTACGACCCGACGCCGCTCGCCGGCGCGTCGCAGTTCGGCGCGATGGTCGGCATGTACCACCTGTTCTGACTTCCCCCAACGAGATCCCGCCATGAAAACCCTGTCCCCGGACGCCGCATGCTCGCCCGACGGCCGTGCGCCGGCCTTCGCCCGCTCGACGCTCGCCGCGCTCGTCGTGTTCGCGGCCATCACGCCGCTCCTGCTGCTCGTTGCACCGGCCGTGGCCGGTCAGCTCGCGACGCAACTCGGCTTGTCGGCGTCGCAGATCGGCACCTACTTCTTCGTCGAACTCGGTGCGTTCAGCCTCGCGACCGTGCCGTCGTACCTGTGGCTCGGCCGGGTCGACGCGCGCCGCGTCGCCGCCTTCGCGATCGCGCTGTTCGGCGCGGGCAACCTGCTGACCGCACTGTGGATGCCCGGCTTCGCCGCGCTGCTCGCGCTGCGGGCCGTCACCGCGCTCGGCGGCGGTTCGCTGATGGTGCTCTGCATGACGAGCGCGGCGACGAGCGAGAACAGCGACCGTGTGTACGGCCTGTGGGTCGTCGGCCAGCTGATCGCGGGGGCGATCGGCCTGTTCGTGCTGCCGCACGTGTTCGCCGCGTTCGGGCTGCGCGCGCTGTACGTGGCGCTCGCCGGGCTCGCCCTGCTCGCGGCGCCGTTGTCGCGCGGCTTTCCGTCGTCGCTCGGTACGCGGACGGCAGCCGCGCGCACCGCACGCGGCGATGCGATGCAGACGCCGCGAAGCTGCGTCGTGCTCGCCATCGGCGCGGTGCTGACGTTCTATCTCGCGATCGGCAGCGTGTGGACGTTCGCGAGCCGCGCGGCGGCCGACGCCGGGCTCGATCCGCAGTCGACCGGCAACGTGCTCGCGATCGCGAGCGTGATGGGGATCGCCGGCGCGGCGCTCGCGTCGTGCGCGGGCGGCCGGCTCGCGCGACGCGCGATGCTCGCGGCCGGTTACGCGCTGCTCGCGGCGTCGCTCGTCGCGCTCGCCGCGATGCATGACACCGGCGGCTACAGCGCGGCGATCTTCGCGTTCAAGTTCGCGTGGACGTTCGTGCTGCCGTTCATCCTCGCGACGGTCGCGCAGATCGACACGTCGGGCCGGCTCGTCGCCACGCTCAATTTCGTGATCGGCGCCGGCCTTGCCGCCGGCCCGCTGCTTGCCGGGCTGATGCTCGACGCCGGCAGCACGATGCGCACGTTGTTCATCGCCGCGACAGCCGTCGCGATCGTGTCGTTCGCCGCGCTGCGCCATATCGATCGCCGCGCGCGCGCCTCCGCTTCCCCCCAACCGTGACAGGTCACGCATCCATGAATCGCACTGCCTTCTTCACCGACGAACGCACCTTCTGGCATACCGGCGGCACGCACGCGCTGTTCTTCCCGGTCGGCGGCTGGGTCCAGCCGCCGTCGAGCGCGGGCTACGCGGAATCGCCCGACTCGAAGCGCCGCTTCCTGTCGCTCGTCCAGGCATCGGGCCTGGCCGCGCAACTCGACCTGCGCGGCGCCGAGCCGGCGACGAGCACCGACCTGCTGCGCATTCATCCGGCGCACTATCTCGACGCGTTCCGCGCACTCAGCGACGCGAATGGCGGCGACCTCGGCGATCTCGCGCCGTTCGGCAAGGGCAGCTACGAGATCGCCGCGCTGTCCGCCGGCCTCGCGATCGCGGCCGTCGATGCGGTCGTCGGCGAGCGCGCGGCCAACGCGTTCTCGCTGTCGCGGCCGCCCGGCCACCACTGCCTGCGCGACCGCCCGATGGGCTTCTGCATGCTGGCGAACATTCCGATCGCCATCGAGGCCGCGCGCGCGAAACACGGCATCGAGCGCGTCGCGGTGATCGACTGGGACGTGCATCACGGCAACGGCACGCAGTCGATCTACTACGATGACCCGGACACGCTGACGATCTCGCTGCACCAGGACCGCTGCTTTCCGCCCGGCTACAGCGGCGCGGACGATCGCGGCGAAGGCGCGGGTATCGACGCGAACCTGAACGTGCCGCTGCTCGCCGGCAGCGGCGACGACGCGTATCGCTACGCGTTCGAGCGAATCGTGCTGCCTGCGCTGGAGCGCTTCCGGCCCGAGCTGATCGTCATCGCAAGCGGCCTCGACGCGAGCGCCGTCGATCCGCTCGCGCGCATGCAACTGCATACCGACAGCTACCGGTTCATGACGCGCGCGGTGAAGGAGGCCGCGCAACGCCATTGCGGCGGGCGGCTCGTGATCGTCCACGAAGGCGGCTATTCGGAGGCATACGTGCCATTCTGCGGACTCGCGATCGTCGAGGAACTGGCCGGCATTCGCACCGACGTCGCCGATCCGATGCTCGATCTCGCGATCGCCCAGCAGCCGGGTGAACGGTTCGTCGCGTTCCAGCGCGCGCTGCTGGACGAACTGGCTGCGTCGTTCGGGTTGTAACGCGCGGGAACGGACGTGACGGGGCCGGCCCGCGCCGGCCCTTGCGCGATCCGTGCGGATGGGGTTTCCTGTGCCTTTACCCCTGTTCCGGCTCGAGGCCGCACTCTTCCGATGAAATCGTCCCCGCGCGATGACAACGACAACACCAGAACGCGCCGCCAGCCGTCGAAGCTGGTCCTGAACATCGCCGCCGTCACGGTCGGCCTCATCACGTTCGCGATCGGCGCGGCGTGGGTGATCTACAGTTGGGTCGTCGATCGCGAAGCGCAGTATTTCGCCATTCCGCTGGTGTTCTCGGTGCCGGTGATCGTGGCGGTCGCGATCCGGAGTTTCTGGGAGTAGGCGCGCCTGGTACCGGGCTTGTTGCAGATGAAGCGGCGAACCCCGCGATTCGCTCGCACGCCGGTCACAGGCCGGGACGCGGGCACGGATTGGGCGCCGCGCCCTGATATCCGCCGACGACGGCACCCAGTGCGGCGCCAGCGAGCGACGTGCCGAGCACTTTCAGCACACCCTCGGTCGACAACGGCTCGCCGTTCAACGTCATCCGCCCGGAATACGCGGAGCATGCCGACGGCGATGCAACCGTCTGCACGGGCCTCGCGCTCCATGCGACGTTGTCGGCCGGCGTATTGGCCATGGCCGGCGCGGACAGCATCAGCGCCAGAACGGAAATCGGGATGTGTAGGATGTTCTTCATCGGCGGCCCCTCGGTGTATTTGCGCTTCTTGTATTCGATCGCGATATGACACATTACACGCGACCGAATTTCCGTGTGCGTCCATATGGACCTGCGTCCCGGCAAGAAAAACGGCCATCAAACGAAAAAAGCGCTGCGGTCAGTCGACCGGCAGCGCTTTTTTGGGGAACCGCCCCTTGACGGGTGCGTATCCGACTTCTGGTGCTGAGGCCGGCGACACAGCCGGCATGATCATTTGGCTCGTTTGGATTTGCCCCGCTCTTCCATTTCTTCGAGCCTCAGGCGTTCTGCCAACCTCAACGACCGATTTCCTTCCTGGTAGATGGCTTTCTCTTCGGCGTAGTACGCATTACCCATCTTGATGGGAGGCGTACGGATCATAAAAAAGCCCGCTCGCGTTTGGCACGAGCAGGCAAGGAAGCAAATCAGTATTCAAGGTACAAGGCTGTCCAGAAAGACCTCTAACTTCGACTCAGCAAGCAACGTGTCCGCCATCTGAACGCCCATAAAACAGCGTCACATCCGTCACCAATTTGAATTACTCGTCGCAAATGGGGAAATTTCGCCGATAAGCCCCTGAAGGGTTGAAATATTACCAACAATAATAAATCTTCTTAAAGAATGCCAAGAATTATCAGCTATCGTCGCAGAAGGATCAGCCTTACCAACCATGGTGAAATATGACAACTCATTCGTCGATCCAAATCGATGACTCAAATAAAATGCCGTATCGAAATTTGAATAAATGGCCATACACACACCCTGCCCAGGATTATTCGTGGCGTTTGGTATAGAGCAGAGAATCACCGCCTTCCCGATTCCAGAATAATTTACAAGGGCAGGCCACTGGGTAACGTCGTTAGTGTAGATGCCATTTACAGAAACCGAGTATGGTGATATTCCAGAATTTGTATCTGCATAATATGCGTAACGCATAAATGAGGCAGTCGCAAAAATTGCCGGCAATTCAGACGCGTATTGAATAATATCCTGCCCACCGGCCAATTTTTGAATTGACATATCAACCGCCATCGCCTCCTTTGGAAGAGATACGCCATCTCCAATGGTAACGCCAAAATTAAACTGATACGGCAGCAGGGCACCATTTCCGGCACATCCTTGGTCTCCGCTACTGGGATCATTATAATTCCGAGGCTGCACGCCCAGCAAAATTCCGTTTTGAGCGGGCACCCCAATTGAGGCCCCATTCCAATTCTCCAAAGTTCCGTTCAGGAGCGATGGATTCCCACGACAGTCTCCGCCTTGCGTTGGATTATAGGCGTTACCCTGCGCACTTCTGGCGGTCATCTGAAAATCAGCACCAGCGTTATCGTGCGGCACTGCAGTAGCACCCAATATTTTGAAATTTGTTATCATTGGGTAACCATATCCATCAAGCTCGACATGGATTACGCCATTATCTTTTGTATATGTCTGGCAGATTCCAGAGACATGAATAAAAACCAAAGACAAAAAAATCGCCAGTTTTTTCATTGCCTCTCCCTCGCATGAAGATCACCCGCCCCAAGCGGTCACTCAAAATTTAACTTCTTAACACCGATCAAATCAAGACAAATCGATCAAACGCAAGCCACAAGAAATTCTAGAAGCAATATAAAGTATCGACCTTTGGTAAGACACGACCGCTGCAATGCATTTCTACTCCGCTCCGACCATCTGGTCAAGGTCACTTACACGAATAGCACGATCTGTTGATAATCGCGCGGAATTCGCGCAACTAGGACACGGCCTGCCAATGATCAGTGAAGAGAATAATCTCATCTTGACGTATCTTGTCCGGCATTCGTGAAAATCCTGCTAAGTACGTTTTTGGAGCAATCAAAAGCTACTGTGGCTCCGTAACCATGGCCTCCGCTGGATAGAGCCGGAGCATTGCCCGCGCCGCTTCGACGTTCGACGTCGTCAGCCACTCCTCCCAGTCGTCCGGCCGCAGGATCACGACCGACCGCTTTTCCTCACCTGACCGGTGCATGTGCATCATGATCGGGTGTCATGGACTCAATGTCGTTGTATCGCACGAATTTGTCCGATAGAGCCAACAATCTTCGTCTATAAATCTCCGTAGCACCTTTGGTGCACGCCCCGTAGGGACACCACGAGGTGCGAATAACAATTCCTCATTCACGCACGGAGATCAAGAATGAAAAAAATCCTTCTGGTTGGCCTGCTTCTGTCGACATCGATCTTTGCGATGCAAGCCCACGCGTCCTGTAATCCAACTGGGTCCAAGTATGTGCAGTGCGCGTGCGCCAAAAACCCTCACTCGATCAAGCAAACGATCTGGACCGACGAAAAAGGTCAACAATGCAAGGTGACATCCGAACCCTGTTCATGCGAGTCGGTGACTAGCACACCCAACACCGGGGCGCCGCATACAGGAGCTCCGAATACTGTCATGAGCGGCAGCAACTAGAGGTACAGGGACGGTCGATAAGCCTGCGTGGCCGCCCCATAGATGCAGCGTCACAACGATAGACACGACGACATCGCCGGCGTACAGGGGCAGTTGCGCCGGCTGATGCATCTGCTGCGCGAGGAGATGCGGCGCGCGGGCATGCGGTGATCGTCGCTCAGTTACCGGTCGTTTGCCACCACCACATGTCCGTTTGGTCAATAACCAATCCGGCGCCGAAAAATACCTCGATCATCGGCAGCCAGGTTGAGTTGTTGCCAAATTCATTCCGCAGAAAACCTGCCCCTCCATTGTACTTGTAGCTTGCCGGGGTAGGCTTATAGGTTCCATTCGCACCAAGTGACGCGAAGTGTTGCCAGGTGCCATTGCTCAAACTGGTCCACGGCATCTGATAAACGTCCATTGTCGCCTCATCGTTTATACGATTTGTGACCATATAGACATTTCCGCCATTGTAGTCAAACGCGAAATCGGCTTCGGTGATGAAATTCCCTATCACACCAGACTCTGAGACCTGGAACTTGTATTGCAGGTGCACCCCGTCTGTCGAGTAGTACAAGTGGTAGTGCTGAGGCGACGAGTCGAGCTTCTGCAGGACGAACAACCACACTGCAGACTTCCCATCCGCGCTTATTGCAGACTGCTCGCCAATTCCATACTCCGCCGACGAAGTACGCAATATCGGGAACGGCCACTTCCGCCAAGTGACCCCGTCATTGGAATATGCAACCCCGACACCGTTATCAATTCCCCCATTGGTAGAATTATCAGTCCCGGTGTAGTACATCAAATACGAGTAATGCGCCCCACTACCATCAGGATAGGTAAAATCCCCCATGATCACCGATGGGTCGCACACAAATACAGAATCCCATGACCCACTCACACCTTCCGCAAGAACCTGCGTCGTATCCGTAATAATCTGCTGCGTGTTGGCATTGATTGAGCGGTAAAGAATAACGTCGCTCGATGCCCCGCCCGCACACCACCACATTTTCTGCGTCCCGTCCGCCAGCATGATCATGCTGGGAACATAGTTGTATCGATTGTTTGGTCCCTTCTGAATCAGCATCCCAGACTGATCCGCATAAGCGCTTGTGCCCACCGCCGACGTAAGCAGAAACGTCAACCACACTGCGAACTTTCTAGTCGTCATGACGGGTCCTTGTCATTGCGGTTGCCTGGCAGGTAATTCCCCAGCCCATGCAACTGCGTCATCGTCGCGCAGGTTGCAGATGTGAAAAGCCCCGCTCGGAGCGGGGCAGGAATCACAGTTAGTGACGAATTGGTGTCGCTGTTGATGCAGCGTGAATAAGGCGCCGCATTGGCCATGTTTCTGCATACTGGCCAAGCACCGAAGCCTCTTTATCAGCTTGATCGATCGATCCACGGTCGTCGATCACAACGATGATCGACATGTCAGCCGTTAGCGGCTTGCCACGAAGATCGACCAATTTGTAAAGCTCCGACGCGGCGGCTGCCGGATGAGCTGAAATGGCATCGATCTGAGTTTCGCCTTGCATCAAGTCAAATCCATACTCCTTCCCTGACATCCCACGTGCTCGAACAGTACTTTTCACAGCCGGCGTGTCCGGATGAATCGCCGTCAAATACAACTGAGCCTCTTGCACAAGCCTGGATTGTTTATCCGCTAAATCGGTACCGGCGTTTTCGTCGACCCAATCTGATACGTCCAACAACGCACTCACGTAGCGCGCGAAACCTGCAGGCATCTTCGAGTCCTGCACGTACGATTCAATCTCACCAGACTCGCTGACGAGCACGTCGTACTTCGCAACCAAAGATCTTATCGACTGGTACTTCCGCGATTGAAACGAACGGATGCCTCTTCCCATCGCGGGAAAAGTGTTTCTTGCGAATCGAAAAATCTCACCATGCCATTAAGGTGTTCAGCATAGATAGTGAAGGGCGTTCCGTCCGAGAAGCCGAACGGTGTATCGAGCGCCATGATGCCGCCGTCCTCGGCCGCCAGCGTCTCGCAGCCGAAGCCGAGCTTCCCGCAGATGTCTTGGCAAAGGTTCGTGGTCATAGCAGTTGAAGAACATATGGGTCCGGCAACTCACCGGAGAGAGTCAGGTTAGTCCTTGTGCAGAACTACTTCAAGGCATCCTCGTAACCGTATTGCTGCCAAGCCGCTTCACCAGCGATCCGATCTCGTCCGATGTGTTCGTGGGACACTCGATGTGGATCCACCTTCTTCCGTCCGTTCTAAAGAAGGTCAAGCTGATAGACGCGGCGCCTGGCCTTGAATTCCTGCTTGTAGATGGTGAACAGAAAGTGCGAGGAAGGCGGCCGCTGCCCATACTTCACAAGTAGGTCGGCAGTAACGCCTTGAATTCGCTTCCCATCATGATCCGTCACGCCGAAAGCACAGTTCGCGGTTCCCCAAAGCTCAGGAGACCAGTCCCACTCACCTGGCTCACCAAATTTTATAAGCGCGATAATCGCCCGTGCCTCGTCGCTCGGACCGTCATCCCGCCGAACTTCGCTTTCCAGTTGTAGTAGGTCGCTTCCGAGATGCCGTACTTGCGGCACAGCTCCGCCGGCTTCAAGCCAGCCTCGGCTTCCTTCAAGATGCCGATGATCTGTTCTTCGGTGAATCGCTTTTCATTGCCGTTCCTCTCTTGACCCTGACCCAAGAAATAGTCCGGTGCAAAAGTAGAGAAATTCGGCATGATGTGTCCAAGCGGACACGAAGGCCATGCCATGAAGACGAGCAAGTTTACGGAAGAGCAGATCGCATTTGCCCTGAAGCAAGCCGAGCTGGGTACGAAGGTCGAAGAGATCTGCCGCAAACTCGGAATAAGCGAGGCGACTTTCTACAACTGGAAGAAGAAATTCGGAGGGTTGGGGCCTTCTGAGCTGCGCCGCTTGCGCCAGCTCGAAGAGGAAAACGCGAAGCTGAAGCGGCTCGTGGCGGACCTGAGCCTGGACAAGGCCATGTTGCAGGACGTACTCGCAAAAAAGCTCTGAAGCCTGCCCGTCGGCGCATGTTGATCGATGAATTGCGTGATCGCTATCGAACCAGCCTGACGAAGACTTGCGCGTTGTTTGGCATGTCTCGTTCGCTGTATCGGTATCAGTCGGTTGCGCGCGATTCGTCGGCGCTGCTCATGCGTATCAAGGAAATCACCGCCACGCGCGTGCACTATGGGTATCGGCGCGTTCACGTGGTCCTGCGACGGGAAGGCTGGCGAGATAACTGCAAGCGCGTCTACAGGCTGTATCGGGCGGAGGGCCTTTCACTGCGGCATAAGCGACCACGACGTAACAAATCGGCTCGGCTGCGACAGCCCAAGCATATCGTGACCGCGATCAACGAAATTTGGAGCATGGATTTCGTTGCGGATGCACTGTTCGATGGGCGACGCCTTCGGACTCTGACCGTCGTCGACAACTACACACGGGAATGCCTGGCCATCGAGGTTGGACAAAGCCTGAAGGGAGAGCATGTGGTCGAAGCGCTGACGCGTATCACCGCCATGCGCGGGCACCCTGCCACGATCAAGGTCGACAACGGCAGCGAGTTCATCTCGAAGGCAATGGATCGCTGGGCGTATGAACATGGCGTCGAACTGGATTTCAGCCGGCCGGGCACGCCTACTGACAACGCCAAGGTCGAAAGCTTCAACGGGCGCTTCCGGCAAGAATGTCTGAACGCGCATTGGTTCTTGTCATTGGCCGACGCGCAGAGCAAAATCGACGACTGGCGCACGTACTATAACGAGGTGCGTCCCCACTCTGCATTGCAGTGGATGACGCCCGCCGAATTCGCCCGTCAGGCAAGGGAATCCGCCTCGCCTGACAACTCAACCAAGCCGGAAATCTCCACTTCCGACCGGGACTAATTCTGGTTCAGGGTCACAAGCCGGAAATCTCCACTTCCGACCGGGACTAATTCTGGTTCAGGGTCAACAAGCCGGAAATCTCCACTTCCGACCGGGACTAATTCTGGTTCAGGGTCACCTGGTAGATGACTTTCTCTTCGACGTAGTAGGCGTTACTCGCTCGGCACAAGCGGGTAAGGAAACGGATCAGCATTTGATGCACAAGGGTTGTTCAGGAAAGTTAACGGCATGGCACGCGCGAACCTTAGCGGAAAAGCAGCAGCGCGTGCGAACGGGTGCGGACGTTGTCTGCGCAACGACCGGGAAACGCAAAGTGATTCGAGCGCGGGCCTTCCGAGATATTCCCGATTTACGCCGCCCAGGTGTTGGACGGAATACCGGTCGGGCTGAGCAATATGCAATACGAACGCCAAAAAGCAAAAAGCCCGGCTCATCGAACCGGGATTTTTGCTTGAATTTGTTGGGGTGACTGATGGGACTCGGACCCACGACGACAGGAATCACAATCCTGGACCATTTTCGAAGTAATTCATCACGTTAGAACATAGCAACGCTCCAGCGCCGCGTCCAGCATCGGGCTGGTTACCCCCATCTTCCAGAAAGTGCATGCGGGCTTGTCAAGACCGCGACCGCATCGCCTATCGTCTGCTGAGAACGACTCGGCTCCGGGTGAGTGAACCGTACCGGTCACATTCAAAGTATGCGCTGTCCATCGCATTCATATTGATCATATGAATGCGTGCAAGATTTCACTCCTCGGCGGCACGCCACGAAAAATTTAAGGAAATCTGTTTGCGACCCTTGATTTTGGAGAAATTTTGCATACCCTTTTGTCATCTGTGTGGCCGCTTACATAGATACCAAAACAATACAAGTTAAAGGACCAACAATGACAAAGCATTTTCTCAACGCGCTTCGTGTGACCGTGTTCGCGCTGATTATTGGGCTTGCTGCTTCAGCTCCCCGTACGGCAGTGGCCTGTCCAGATGGCCAATATGAGTCGTGTGTATTTACAACGTGCTGGTGTATGCCATCCGGCGGTACGGTCATTAAGGCTGTTGACCCGCTCCCAGACATCCTAAATATCGCAGGGAATGTTGTTCGGGGTAATATTAATCAAATCTCTCAATCGGTTGGCTCGCTTGTAATCAAAGCGTCATGTCCAGGATGTTCAGTCGCGGCCCATACCTTGATGGAAGCAAACGATCGAGCATTCGCGGAAGCGGTCGTTGGTCGAGGGTGGCTCGTATTTTTAAGCACAGGGTCACCGTCTATTGTTTTAGCGGATGCAGCAACTAGCGTCGCGAAGGAATATAAGCTTACTCACCCACAACCCAATCCGATGACCGTTGCCCCTTCACCAGAACGCGGAGTGAAACACTATACTGTTCGAAATGCATTGTGTAGTGTCCAATCGACAGACGACATGGTTGCGGCCGGATGGGTAGATCCTCCGAGCTTTTCTGATCCTAACGGAAAGGTAAGTATTTTTCCCGGAGTCGATCTGGTCGAAGGAGACTTGCTTGATGTTCAAGCAAAAAATGATACAAAAGATTGTCCTGCTCCACCTAACGGGCAAACCCGCCCCTCATCCTTCAAGATGAAATATTCGTACTCGGCTGTCGCACCCGGCACCCAGGCTACGACAATAAAATATGTTTTGACTGGATCAATCGTAAAACCCTGACGCCCGACCTCAGAAATAAAGCGCCTTACTTGTCGTATTATCGCTAATAATTATTAAACCTGCGCCGCTTTTATGCGGTGCAGGATATAACTTCCACCATCACTTCAAGAAGAAGTGTACATTTATAAGGGTGCTGGAGCGCATGCCATTCCGTCCGCGGGGTAAAGTTGAAGCATCTCCCGCGCCGCCTCGACGTTCGACGTCGTCAGCCATTCTTTCCAGTCGTCCGGCCGCAGGATCACGGTCGGCTGCTTCCTCGCATGGTCGGTGCATGTACGGAGTGACCGGAACAACTGCTGCCATTCACGTGCCGTCGCCGCATGTCTGCGGAGGGGTCGTCGATGCGATTCCGGTAAAATCTGCACGCTCACGAAATGTGAGTTTAGATGATTATTCGAAAGCGACAGCGGACATCCCTTATGTTGAAATTCTTGGGCATTGGTGCACAAAAGTGCGGTACGACGTGGCTATATCACGCCCTATCTCGTCATCCGTCCCTCGCGTTTCCCGGAGGAAAAGAGGTGCATTTTTGGGACGCGCATCGGGCCCGTGGCCTGGCTTGGTACTCTGCCCTTTTTTCAGATGAGACGCGGACGAATGGCGACATTACGCCCGCCTACAGTTTTTTGCCGCTTGATGTCGTTCGCGAGGTTGGAGCGTTCGCGCCGGACTTGCGCTTGATTTACATGATTCGGGATCCGCGGGAACGGGCCTGGTCGTCAGCACGCATGGCGCTTGCCCGCGCAGAGATGACGCATGAGGAAGCATCAGACGAATGGTTCATTGATCATTTCCGGTCGCGTGGCTCATTGGGTCGCGGCGACTACGAGCTATGCATTCGTAACTGGCGATCAGTCTTCGGTGAAGACCGCTTGTTAGTCATTCGTTACGAGAATTTGATCGAGGATGCTGTCGCCGTCGCCAATCGATGCCTAGCTCATCTTGGAGTTTCCGACGGCTGGTTTGGTGAAGAGGATCGAGCAGTTTTGCAAGAGCGGCAATTCGAGGGCGATGGCGTTCCCTTGCGCCCCTCTTTGCGTCCGATTCTGGATGCACTATACGCAGGACGGGTGTCTTCGCTGGCTCGGTATTTGCGTGAAGATTTTTCGGCTTGGCAAAGCTAATCCTGCTTGGCGCTGAAGGCTCAGCGAGCGGTCATGCTCGCCGGCCAAAAACCTCGCCAACAAGGGCGATCTCGCCGGCGCCCAGGGGCAGTTGTATCGGCTGATGCATCTGCTACGCGAGGAGATGCGGCGCGCGGGGATGCGGTGACTTGCACGAAACTCTCCGAGCCACGCAGCAGCATCGTCATCACGCAGCGTCCCGGATGTGAAAAGCCCCGCATGGAGCGGGGCTTTGCCAGGATCGCAGATTTTATAAGCTTAGGCTCACTGATCGACGCCTACGCCTTCATTTCTTTAAGTATGCGATCAAATTCAGCGCGAATTCGGTCAACGCTTTCAACGCTTGTCATCTGACTCACTAGCTGCTTGGCAAAAGTCACAATCGCCGGCGTGGGAATCACCAGTGAGAGGGCGGCTAGCGGAGGTCCGTCGAGTTGTTCGACATGGAACTCGATTCGGCACACCGCCGGTCCAAATCCAAGTCGCGTCACGCCATCGACAAACAGTGTAGGTAGTGGCTGTTTGGCCGCGACTGGTGTCACCGGATCTTGTGTGTCGGGGGTGGATGTCATGCTTGATCTCCAAATATTTCATGCTCATCGCAGAACGGCCTAGCATACATAGATTCATTTGTCAGCCGATCTGCCTCATACGCCAGCTGCGAGTATGGGATTAGTTTCACTGACAATGCACAATCGAAGGCATGCGCCACTTTCATGAGCGTATCTAGTGTATGACCGCCGATTTCTGGGTCTTCAAGGCGACTGATAGCAGATTGCTGGGTATCCAGCATCCGCGCCAAATCTGCTTGACTCCAGTCTCGCCCTCGGCGATTAGCTCGGATTTGCCAAGCGATTCCTTGCTCGACAGCTGCTTCCATGTAGGCTTGTCTGAATTCCTCGTCTACCCATTCTGCACGCCCCGACACGTGTGGGGCGTGCTCCGTGATTGATATGTATTGAGGATAAGCGCTACGTTGTTTTGGCACTACTTCCGAAACAAAGACGTGATCGGTCGTCGCCGGTTTGTTCACAAGCACCCCGAGCATCGTTTGCGGATTGTCGATAAGTAGAAGGCTCATAGACGTTATCTTTCTCGATTCCGGAGTTTGTTAGAACAAATGCATCGTTTTTCGAGCGGAAGTGTCCGAACGCACGATGTTGCGTGGAGTTCTCGTCCTTGAATCTTATCACATAGATGTGATTTCCGAGCGGGCTTGCGTGCGGCCGATCCCACTCATCAGGCGCTTGGTGGCGCAAGTGATCCCGTGTCCGGGAAAAGTTCGCGCGAGCCTTCTTGGATAGTCTTTTGACCCAATCGTCGATCACATCATTGCCGCGGTGGTCCAGATAGCACCGCCACTGCCACCCATCTTTTGGTACCAAGTCAGTCCCCGTTTGCGTGTATTTGTTCGGCTCGCAGGACGTCTCCACTGACCTGTGGATACGCGGCTCCCGTCCTCGCGCAAACGGTAATTATAAGAATCCGCAAGCGAAACCACCACAATGAAAGAACAACCGGGAAAATTTGTCGCCAGAGTCCTGGACCAATGTGCTGGGCAAACTGTAATCGCTCCCCCTGTCCCCGTCATCCGGCGCCTGAAAGTCCCGCGGCTCGCGGGAGACCTTCGATGTAATCCCCCCACCATTGCATCATCTTCCGGCGCTCGGGCAGGTACTCGGCGTGGTTGTAGGCCGCCCGGACGCCGTCGCGCTCGCTGTGCGCCAGTTGACGCTCAATCCAGTCGCGGTTGAAATTGTGCTCGTTCAGGATAGTCGACGCGAGGCCGCGGAAGCCGTGCCCCGTCATCCGCGAGTGGTAGCCCATTCGGTACAGAGCGTAGAGGATCGTGTTCTCGCTCATCGGCTTCTTGGAACTCGACCGACTGGGGAACAGGAACTGGCTCTGGCCGTTCTGTTCGCGAAGCTTGGCAACAACCTCGAGCGCCTGTTTTGACAACGGCACGATGTGCGGCGTACGCATCTTCATCTTCTCGGCCGGTATCTTCCACTCCTTCTTCTTTTCGTCGATCTCTTTCCACTCAGCGAACCGCAGTTCGCTCGTGCGTACGAACGTCAACGCCATGAGTTGCAGCGCCAGCCGGGTCTGATAGTCGCCCTCGTACGTATCGATCTTCTGCATGAGTTCAGGCAGTTCCGCCTCGCTGACGCGCTTCATGTGGACGACAGTACGAGTCTTCAGCGCGCCGCGGAGATCGGGCGCAGGATCGCGCTCCGCCCTGCCGGTGGCAATCGCGTATCGAAAGATCTGGCTCGTTGCCTGAATCGTCTTGTGCGCAAGTTCGATCGCATCGCGAGCCTCGATCTTTCGAACCGCCGCCAGCAACTCGGGCGCCGTGATCTCGGCGATCGGTCGTGCACCGAGTACCGGAAACAGCTCGCGCTCGAGCAACTTCATGATTCGGTCAGCGTGTCGCTCGCTCCAAGCGCCCTTCTTCTGCTCGTGCCACTCCCGCGCGATGGGCTCGAATGAGTTCTCGCGGTCCAGGCTGCGCTGAGCCTTCACGCGCTTTTTCTCGTGTGAGGGATCGAGGCCGCCGCGCAACTGCTCTTTAATCTCGTCACGGGCCTTTCGAGCAGCCAATAAGGTGACAGCCGGATAGACCCCGAGGGCCATCCGTTTCTCCTTGCCGTCGATGCGATACTTCAACCGCCAGTACTTGGACCCGTTCGGCATGACCTCGAGGTACATGCCTTGGCCGTCGGCCAGCTTGTAGGACTTTTCGCGGGGCTTGGCCGCACGGACAGCGACATCGGTAAGGGGCATTTGAGCGAGGGGGCATTTCGATGCCCCAGATCCGGAAAACTGCCCCCTACGATGCCCCCCGGGTTCCGTGGGTGTCAATGAGAAACGCTGGGCAACGCTGGCAACAAAAAGCCCCGTAAGTGCTTGACTGACGGGGCTTTTTGGCCAAACATGGGATTGCTTGGGAGTATATGTGGTGCGTGAGGCCGGACTCGAACCGGCACACCCTTGCGGGCGTCAGGACCTAAACCTGGTGCGTCTACCAATTTCGCCACTCACGCGCATTTCCGTCGCCTGACCGCGCGGCACGCAAGATGCGTGCGCCACGCGCCCGGGACTTCCGGGACTTTCATGCCGGCCCGAAAACCGGCACGCCCGATCAGGCGAGCGCGAGATTCTACCCGATCCGTGCGGCCTTGTCTCGCCCCGCCGGCACCCATCGTGCAGCGATGCTAGAATGCCGCGCTCGACGTTTCGGCACCGCGCCGCCGCGCGTCCCCCGAACCCGCCCCCACCCGATTCCGCCCGTGAACTTCGACGACTACTGTCAGCAAAAGGCCGCCCCCGCGGGCTCCAGCGTCTACTACGCGCTGCGTCAGGCGCCGCTCGCCACGCAGCCGCGCCTGACGGCGCTGTTCGCGCTGCGCCGCGAACTCGAGGAAACCGTCAAGGAAACCAGCGACCCGACCGTCGGACACACGAAGCTCGCGTGGTGGCACAAGGAACTCGCGGCGCTGGCCGACGGGCAGCCGTCGCACCCCGTCACGAAGGCACTCGCGCAGCATCACCCGGCGATCGCGGCCGAGGCCGATGCGTTGCGCACGCTCGTCAACGGCTACGGGATGGATCTCGAACAGGCGCGCTACCTCGATTTCGCGAACCTGCAGCGCTACATCGCTCAGGCGGGCGGCACGTTCGCGTCACTGGTTGCGCGCGCAAGTGCCGCGAACCCGGCCGACCCGCAGCCGTGGGCCGCGGAGGCCGGCCGCGCGCTGATGCTCGCGCAGTTCGTGCAGGAACTCGGCAACGACGCGCGCCACGGCCGCATCTACCTGCCGATCGACGAACTGCAGCGCTACAACGTGACCGCGGCCGATCTGCTGAATCGCCGCTACAGCCCGGCCTTCACCGAATTGCTGCAATTCCAGACGGCCCGCGCGCGCGAAGCGCTCGCCGCCGCCGACGCGGCGATCCCCGCGTCCGAACGCCGCGCGCAGCGCACGCTGCGCGCGCAGATCGCGCTGGCCGGCGCGCTGCTCGACGAAATCGAGCGCGACGGCTACCAGGTGCTGCACCAGCGCATCGCACTGACGCCGATCCGCAAACTGTGGATCGCGTGGCGCGCGTCGCGGCGCCGCTGACCCTTACGCGTCACGCCTTCAACAGCGGCAGCGTGTCGAAGCGCTGCTGCAGCACGCGCGTCGCGTCGAGCCCCCACCACGGCCCGAGCACGGTGGCATAAAGCTGGCGGAAATCGACCGCGACCGGCAGGTTGCCGTTGCCGTCGAGCCGGCCGAGCGCGGGTGGCGCGCCGTACAGCCCGCCGGCCACGCGGCCGCCCATCACGAAATGCGGCGCGGCCGTACCGTGATCGGTGCCGTTGCTCTGGTTCTCGCGCACCCGCCGCCCGAATTCCGCATACGTCATCACGAGCGTCTGGTTCCAGCGCCCGAGTTCGATCAGCGCGCCACGCATCGCGCTCATCCCTTCCGCGAACTGCTTGAGCAACGCAGCCTGCTGCCCCGGCTGGTTCTGGTGCGTATCGAAACCGTTGAGCGTCAGACGCAGCACCGCGACGCCATCCTGCGCGCCGGGCCCGGACGCCTCGCACGCGGCCAGCACCTGCATCGCGGTCTTCACCGACGTGCCGAACGCGCCGGCCGGGAAGGCCGTCCTGAACTCGCGCATGCCGCCGCGCGGCCGCAGCCGGTCGGCCGCCTTCACGATGTCGTTCTCGACGTCGATGATGTGCGCGAGCGCCGGGTTCTGCTCGCGCAGCGACGACGGCTCGGCGAGCCGCGCCGCCCGGATGAACTGCGCGGGGTTGACGAGCGCGATCGCACGCGCGCCGTTCGACAGCGGCCCCATCTCCGCGCTGCCGAGGACGACGCCGTCCGCCGCGAAACCGGGCGGCACGGGCGCCTGCGCGAACGTGCGCGTCAGCCACCCTTCATGCAGATACTGGTCGGAGCGCGATGCGGTGTCCCAGATCTCGATCGAACGGAAATGCGACAGGTTCGGCTGCGGATAACCGACGCCTTGCACGACCGCGACCTGCCCGTCACGCCACAGCGGCATCAACGCCGCGAGCGACGGGTGCAGCCCCGTGTGCGCGTCGAGCTGCAGCACCTGCTCGCGCTTGATGCCGATGCTGCGCCGGAACTGGTAGTACAGCGGGTCCGCGTACGGCACCACCGTATTGAGGCCGTCGTTGCCGCCCTTCAGCTCGACGAGAATCAGCACGTTCGCGTACCCGGCCGCCGGTTGCCGCCCCGCCTGCGCCGCGGAAGCGGCGATCGCGGGCGCTTGCCACATCGACACGCCGGCCGCGGCCGCGGCGCCGGTCAGCGTCAGAAAATCACGTCGGTTCATCGCGCATCCTTTGGTTCGCCGTCCGGCACGTTTGCCGCGGCGGCGCCCCGCTTCGTCGTCGTTTGCATCATTTCAGCTGATAGGCCGGATCCATCAGCAGCGCCTCGAGATACGCGCTGCCGGTCGAATCCGTGTCGATCGCCGCGACCGGCGACAGTTGCAGCACCGCGTGCTGCAACTGAAGCTCGGTCGACAATCCGGCGATTGCCTGCGGCCGCGCGCGATATTGCGCGAGCCAGCGTTCGAGGTCGAACCGCAGCCCGCCACGCGCGGGCCTGGCCGGCGTGCCGCGCATGCCGGCCGCGGACGCCATGTCGGCCACCGGCATCGCATGCGCCCGCGCATTCGGCGGCGGCGCCATCGGATGCGCGGGCACGCGCATGCCGGCCGTCTCCGTCGCGCGGAACAACTGTTCGACGAACTGCTTGCGCGACAGCAGCGTGGTGCTGTTGATCCACAGCGCGCCGCCCGGCCAGCCTTTGACGTTCGGCGGATAGAACAGGTTCTGCCCGAGCGTGCGCACGGTGTTCGCGAGCATCTGCGGATCGCCGTACGCCACGTCGAACAGCCGCACCGACCCGACGACGAACTCGGCCGGCGACTTGACGAGCACGCCGCGGTTGCGCGGATCCCAGAACGCGTCGGTCGACCACAGCGCGGCGAGCGCCGCGCGAATGTCGTAACCGCTCGCGCGGAACCGGTCGGCGACCGTATCGAGCGCCCCCGGATCGGGCGTGTCGGACACGAACTCGCGCCACAACTTGGCGGCGATGAAACGCGCGGTGCCCGGCCGCTTCAGCAGGATGTCGAGAAAGCCGTCGCCGTCGAACGGCCCCGTTTCGCCGAGAATCGTCTTCTCGCCGGCGTCGTGGGTGTCGGGCCGCACCTCGAAGCGCAGCGTATCGGGATCGATCGTCCAGCCCGTCATCGCGCGCGCGGCCTCGGTCACGTCGACCTGCGTGTAATGCCCTTCGCCGAGCGTGAACAGCTCCATCACCTCGCGCGCGAAATTCTCGTTCGGACGCCCCTTGCGATTGCTCGCGCCGTCGAGATACTGCAGCATCGCCGGATCCTTCGCGACCGCATGCAGCAGCGTGCCGAAGTTGCCGAGCGCCTCGCGGCGAAACAGCGCGTTCTGCGCGGCCATCGTCTGCGGGTAAGGCACCTTGTCCTGGCCCGACGTGAAGTGCCCGTGCCAGAACAGCGTCATGCGCTCGGTCAGCGGCGACGGCGTGACGACCATCTCGTTGACCCAGGCGGCACGCAATTCATCGTAGCGGCGGTTGCGCTCGCGCTGCTCGTCGCGCCGCATGTCGGGCGTCAGCGCCTGGCGCTGCGCGCGCGTCGGCGGCGGCTCGGCGATCCAGTCGGGCCATGTCGTCGCGGGTTCGCGGCGCACGCTGCCGAGCGTGTCGGCCACGATCTGCGCGCGCGTCATGCCGACGACACGCGCGACGTCGGCGGGCGCGGGAGAGAAACCGGTGCGACTGAGGAAAAACAGCGCGTCGTCGGCATCGAGCGGCGACTGCATGGCAGGCGACGACGCCGGTATGGCAGCGTTCGCTTTCATCGTCATGGACTCTCCCGGAACGCACCGGCGGTGCGGATGCCGGTACAACGGCATTCGGCACGCGAAAGTTGACCGAAAAAGTGCTACGAATTCTTTCTGCGCGGGGCGGGCCGCGCAGGGCAAGGACGGCACGTGTCAGCGCTTGTACAACTCGCGAACGGCATCTTCGATGTGCTGGCGCAACAGGTGCCGCTCTTCGGGCGTCATGTGCCCGTCGCGGCGGCGCTGTTCGAGATCGGGGGGCACGGCGGAACGAACCGTCGCCTCGGCGGCACGGTCTGGCTGCGGCGCTTTGCCGCGCGGCAGCTTGCGCGACGGTGCGCCCTGCTCGGGGCGCTGCGCATACGCGAAGTTCGACGCATACGGACCGGCGAGCGCGATCGTCAGCGTCAGTGCAATCCGGAAAGATCGCATGACCGTCCTCGCTTCTTTGGTCGATTTGTTCCCTTCGTCACGCGGCAACCGGCTACCTCTGGTACTTGAAAAACCCTGCGGAAATCGGGTGTACAAAGATGAAAGATGGAGTGCAGGGAGTATCTACCGAATTTCGGCTTCGAGTAAAGGAATCTATATAGCCTGCCTTTACTCGGCGCGACACTACGGGTAAATTTTGTAACCGACTGTAACGCACGAAAATACGTGGCCGTGCGTCAATTCCCATTCGCGATAAGATGCCGATCATGGAAACGAAAAACCCCTCCAAGATTCTCGTCGTTGACGACGACCCTCGCCTGCGCGATCTGCTGCGCCGCTATCTCGGCGAACAGGGTTTCAACGTATACGTCGCCGAAAACGCGACCGCGATGAACAAGCTCTGGGTACGCGAGCGTTTCGACCTGCTCGTGCTCGACCTGATGCTGCCGGGCGAGGACGGCCTGTCGATCTGCCGCCGCCTGCGCGGCAGCAACGACCGCACGCCGATCATCATGCTCACCGCGAAGGGCGAGGACGTCGACCGCATCGTCGGGCTCGAGATGGGCGCCGACGATTACCTGCCGAAGCCGTTCAATCCGCGCGAACTCGTCGCGCGCATTCATGCGGTGCTGCGCCGCCAGGCGCCAGCCGAACTGCCGGGCGCACCGTCGGAAACCACCGAGGTGTTCGAGTTCGGCGAATTCTCGCTGAATCTCGCCACGCGCACGCTGACGAAGTCCGGCCAGGAAATCCCGCTGACGACCGGCGAATTCTCGGTGCTGAAAGTGTTCGCGCGTCATCCGCGCCAGCCGCTGTCGCGCGAAAAGCTGATGGAGCTCGCGCGCGGCCGCGAATACGAAGTGTTCGACCGCAGCCTCGACGTGCAGATCTCGCGCCTGCGCAAGCTGATCGAACCGGATCCGGGCAGCCCGCGCTTCATCCAGACCGTCTGGGGCCTCGGCTACGTGTTCATCCCGGACGGCGCCGCCTGACCTTTCTCCCTCCCGGTTTCGCCCGTCCACGGCCCGTCCCATGCGTATCGACCGGCGCCTCCTGCAGCTCGCGTTCGGCGGGCTGTTCTGGCGCACCTTCCTGCTGATCGCGCTGCTGATCTCGGTCAGTCTCGCCGCGTGGTTCCAGAGCTTTCGCGTGATCGAGCGCGAGCCGCGCGCGCAGCGCGTCGCGCTGCAGCTCGTCGCGGTCGTCAAGCTCACGCGCACCGCCCTGCTCTATTCCGATCCCGATCTGCGGCGCGCGCTGCTGCAGGATCTCGAGAGCAACGAGGGCGTGCGCGTCTACCCGCGCGAAAAGACCGACAAGTTCAAGCTGCAGCCCGACGAATCGCTGAACCGCCTGATCGAACACGACATCCGCAGCCGCCTCGGCGACGATACCGTGATCGCGCAGTCGGTCAACGACATTCCCGGCGTGTGGATCAGCTTCAAGATCGACGACGACGATTACTGGGTCGCGCTCGACCGCGACCAGCTCGACAACGTCACGGGCCTGCAATGGGCCGGCTGGGGGCTGTTCGCGCTCGCGCTGTCGCTGTTCGGCTCCGCGTTCATCACCAGCCTCGTGAACCGGCCGTTCTCGCGGCTCGCGCTCGCCGCGCGCCAGGTCGGTTCGGGCCAGGCGCCCGAACCGCTGCCCGAGCGCGGGATGGGCGTCGCGGCCGACACCAACCGCAGCTTCAACCAGATGGTGCGCGACCTCGAACAGCTCGAGGCCGACCGTGCGCTGATGCTCGCGGGTATCTCGCACGACCTGCGCACGCCGCTCGCGCGGCTGCGGCTCGAAACCGAGATGAGCCCGTCCGACCAGGCGACCAAGGACGCGATGGTCGACGACATCGAGCAGATGGACCGCATCATCGCGGCCTTCATCGACTACGCGCGCCCGTCGCAGCGCAAGCCCGAGCCGGTCGACCTGTCGTCGATCGCGCAGGAAGTCGCCGCGCGCGTCTCGGGCGAGGACGGCGTCGAGATCCGCACGCGGCTCGTGCCGAGCGCGATCATCGAAGCGGACGAGACCGACATGCGCCGCGTGATCGGCAACCTCGTCGAGAATGCGCGCAAGTATGGCCAGAGCAAGCAGGACGGCGTCTCGCGCATCACGGTCGAGACCCGCGTGTCGCATGCGCGCGTCGAGCTGTCGGTGAGCGACGAAGGCCCCGGCATCCCCGAGGATCAGCTGCCGCTCGTGATGCGCCCGTTCTACCGCGTCGACACCGCACGCACCAAGGCGGACGGCACGGGCCTCGGGATGGCGATCGTGCTGCGGCTCGTCGGCCGCTATCGCGGCGCGCTGCGCCTGCGCAACCGGAACCCCGACGCGGGCCTCGAAGTCACGCTCGAATTCCCCGGCGCCGGCAAGGCGCGTGCGACCGCGTGACACGCGCGCGCCTGCCTCCCGCGCGTCACACTATCGATCCGGTTGAAAAAAGCTATGAGGATCGTTAGTCAAAATCTATTGAAGTGTTTTACTAATAGTGTTATAGTTTGCCTCATGCTGTCACATCATCGTTGCAGCACCGAGGTAGCTTGACTCAGTCTTCTTCCCCATTCACACAGGAGTATCCGCATGAAAACCGTGGGCGATAAACTCGAAGCTTTCACCGTCGTAGCCGCGAAGCCGGGCTTCAACCATCACGAGGAAAACGGCCAGTCGGCGTTCGAGACCGTCACCGAAGCGTCGTTCCCGGGCAAGTGGAAGATCATCTACTTCTATCCGAAGGATTTCACGTTCGTGTGCCCGACGGAAATCGTCGAGTTCGCGAAGCTGACGAAGCAGTTCGAAGAGCGCGATGCCGTCCTGCTCGGCGGCAGCTCGGACAACGAATTCGTCAAGCTCGCATGGCGCCGTGAGCACAAGGACCTCGACAAGCTGAACCACTACTCGTTCGGCGACGTCAAGGGCGAGCTGATCGACCAGCTCGGCGTGCGCGACAAGGAAGCCGGCGTGGCCCTGCGTGCAACGTTCATCGTCGATCCGGACAACACGATCCAGCACGTTTCGGTGAACAACCTGAACGTCGGCCGCAGCCCGGAAGAAGTCCTGCGCATTCTGGACGGCCTGCAGACGGACGAACTGTGCCCGTGCAACCGTGCAGTCGGCGGCGCAACGCTGTAAGCGCATCGATGCACGAAGCCCGCGGCGCACGTCCTGCCTGCGGGCTTTTTTAACGGCCAACCCATAGGAGATATCAATGGAATTCATCGACTCGATTAAGGCACGTATCCCCGATTACGCGAAGGACATTCGCCTGAACCTCGACGGCACGATCTCGCGCTCGTCGCTCGAAGGCACCGACGCGGTGGGCGTCGCGCTGGCGGCGGCCATCGCGGCGAAGAGCACCGTGCTCATCAAGACGATCCGCGAAGCCGGCGTCCTGTCGCCCGAAGAGACGAACGCCGTGCTGACGGCGGCCGCGCTGATGGGGATGAACAACACCTGGTATCCGTATGTCGAGATGGCCGACGACGCCGACCTGAAGACGCAGCGCGCCGAGCTGCGGATGGGCGCGTATGCGACGCACGGCGGTGTCGACAAGCGCAAGTTCGAGATGTACGCGCTCGCCGCGTCGATCGTCGGCAAGTGCCACTTCTGCGTGAAGTCGCACTATGCGCTGCTGAAGAACGAGCAAGGCATGACCGTCACGCAGCTGCGCGACGTCGGCCGCATCGCGTCGGTGATCAACGCCGCCGCGCAGGTGATCGCCGCCGAAGGCGAATAAGCGGTCGCGTGCCGTGCGGCAGCCATGCCGCGCGGCGCCCGCTTCAAACGACGATGCCACGCCGACGCGTGGCATTTTTCATTGCAGCGGCATCGCGCGGGGCGAACCGCGCGATGCCGCCGGCAGCCGTCAGCCGCCCTGCTTCACCAGCAGCGCGGCGGCCTGCGCCTCGATGCCTTCGCCGCGGCCGAGATAACCGAGCTTCTCGTTGGTCTTCGCCTTCACGTTCACGCGATCGAGCGGCAGCCCGAGATCGGCCGCGATGTTCGCGCGCATCCCGTCGATATGCGGCGCGAGCTTCGGCGCCTGCGCGATCACGGTGCTGTCGACGTTCTGGATCGTGAAACCCGCCGCCTTCACGCGCTCGGCGCACGCACGCAGCAGCACGCGGCTGTCCGCGCCCTTGAACGCCGCGTCCGTGTCGGAGAAATGACGGCCGATGTCGCCGAGCGCCGCCGCGCCGAACAGCGCGTCGGTGATCGCGTGCAGCAGCACGTCCGCGTCCGAGTGGCCGAGCAGGCCGCGCTCGTACGGAATCGTCACGCCGCCGATGATGAGGGGGCGTCCTTCGACGAGCTGGTGCACGTCGTAGCCTTGTCCGATTCTGAAATCCATGCGTGTTCCGATTGAGAGGGGGTGAATGTCAGGAAGCGTTCGCGGCACGCGCGAGGATCGCTTCCGCGAGCGCGAAATCTTCCGGGTACGTGACCTTGAAATTGCGCAGGCTGCCCTGGACGACGCGCGGCGTGTGGCCCGCCCATTCGATCGCGCTGGCCTCGTCGGTCAGGTCGTGCCCTTCGCGCTGCGCGCGCAGGATCGCCTCGCGCAGCATGCCGATGCGGAACATCTGCGGCGTCTGCGCCTGCCACAGCGCGTCGCGCGATTCCGTGCGCGCGATCGCGTCGCCGCCGGCCGGCACGCGCTTGAGCGTATCGGCCACCGGCAGCGCGACGATGCCGCCGACGGGGTCGTCCTTCAGCGTCGCGACGAGCGTGCGGATCAGCGCCGGCGTGATGCCCGGGCGCGCCGCGTCGTGCACGAGCACCCAGTCCTGGTCGGTCGCGCCGAATTCGGCCAGTTCGAGCAGCCCGTTCAGCACCGACGCCTGCCGCGAGCCGCCGCCGCAGCGGCGCACCGCGAAACGCAGGCCCGCGAAGCGGCGCGCGTCGAAATGGGAATCGTCGGGCGCGAGCACGACGAGCGTCTGCGCGAACTCGCTGCACGCGTCGAACGCGGCGAGCGTGTAGTGCAGCAGCGCGCGGCCGGCCAGCGTGCGGTATTGCTTCGGCACGGCCGAGCCGGAACGGCTGCCCGTGCCGGCACAGGGAATCAGGGCGAAAAGTCGGGGAGTCACGAAGGGAAACGCCGGAAAGATGAAATCGAGAAGCGGATTTTATAATAGGTCTTTCGTCTCGACCGGCGCACCGCGATGCGCCCGTGCACGCCACCCCTGTCGTCCCTATGCCAGATAACGCTTCCAACCCGTCAGCCTCCCCCGTTGCCCGCGTCAAGCCCGGCCAGCGCTTCGCCTTCGACGGCGCGCACGGCTCCGCCGACGCGCTCGCCATCGCCCGTTATCTCGCCGACAACCGTCAGGACGTGCCGCTCCTCGCGGTGATCTGCGCGAATGCGGTCGACGCGCAGCGGCTGTCGCAGGAAATCCGCTATTTCTCGCCCGACGCGCGCGTGCGCCTGCTCCCGGACTGGGAAACGCTGCCGTACGACACCTTTTCGCCGCACCAGGACCTCGTGTCCGAGCGGCTCGCGACGCTGCACGACCTCGGCGAGGGCCGCTGCGACATCCTGCTCGTGCCCGCGACCACCGCGCTGTACCGGATGCCGCCCGCGTCGTTCATGGCCGCGTACACGTTCGCGTTCGCGCAGGGCGAGCGGCTCGACGAGGCGAAGCTGAAGGCACAGTTGACGCTGGCCGGCTACGAGCACGTGAGCCAGGTCGTGCGGCCCGGCGAATACTGCGTGCGCGGCTCGCTGATCGACCTGTACCCGATGGGCTCGCCGCTGCCGTACCGGATCGACCTGTTCGACGACCAGGTCGACTCGATCCGCGCGTTCGACCCCGACACGCAGCGCAGCCTCTACCCGGTGCGCGACGTGCGCCTGCTGCCCGGCCGCGAGTTTCCGTTCGACGAAGCCGCGCGCACGGCCTTCCGCAGCCGCTGGCGCGAAACCTTCGAAGGCGACCCGAGCCGCGCGCCGATCTACAAGGACATCGGCAACGGCGTGCCGTCGGCCGGCATCGAGTACTACCTGCCGCTGTTCTTCGACGAAACCGCCACGCTGTTCCACTACCTGCCGCAGGACGCGCACCTCGTGTTCACCGGCGATCTCGAGGCGTCGATCCGCCGCTTCACCGCGGACACGAAGCAGCGCCATGCGTTCCTCTCGCACGATCGCGAGCGGCCGATCCTCGAGCCGCAGCGGCTGTTCCTGTCCGACGAGGATTTCTTCGCGTTCGCGAAACCGTTCGCGCGCGTCGTGCTGCCCGCGCAGCCGGCCGGCGGCTGGGCAACCGCGCTGCCCGAGCTGACCGTCGACCGCCATGCGGACGACCCGCTCGCGTCGCTGCGCACCTTCGTCGAAACGTCCGGCAAGCGCGTGCTGCTGACCGTCGAATCGGCCGGCCGCCGCGAGACGATCCTGCAACTGCTCGCCGAGCATCACCTGCGCCCCGCGTCGAACGACCACTTCGCGGGCTGGCTCGCGAGCGACGAACGTTTCGCGCTCGGCGTCGCGCCGCTCGCGAACGGCTTCGCGGTGCCGGGCGAAGGCTACGCGGTCGTCACCGAAACCGAGCTGTACGGCGCGCTCGGCCGCCGCGCGGGCCGCCGCCGGCAGGAACAGGCGAGCAACGTCGACGCGATGGTGCGCGACCTGTCGGAGCTGAAGGTGGGCGATCCGGTCGTGCACTCGCAGCACGGCATCGGCCGCTACCTGGGCCTCGTCTCGATGGATCTCGGCGAAGGCGAGACCGAATTCCTGCATCTCGAATACTCGGGCGAAAGCAAGCTCTACGTGCCCGTCGCGCAATTGCACGTGATCTCGCGCTACAGCGGCGCCGACCCCGACAGCGCGCCGTTGCACGCGCTCGGCTCCGGCCAGTGGGAACGCGCGAAGCGCAAGGCCGCGCAGCAGATCCGCGATACGGCCGCCGAGCTGCTGAACCTGTACGCGCGTCGCGCGGCCCGCGAAGGCCACGCGTTCACGCTCGACCCGCGCGACTACGTGAAATTCGCGGAAAGCTTCGGCTTCGAGGAAACGCCCGACCAGGCCGCGGCGATCGCGGCCGTGATCGGCGACATGACGAGCGGCAAGCCGATGGACCGCCTCGTGTGCGGCGACGTCGGCTTCGGCAAGACCGAGGTCGCGCTGCGCGCCGCGTTCATCGCGGTGCTGGGCGGCAAGCAGGTCGCGCTGCTGTCGCCGACCACGCTGCTCGCCGAGCAGCACACGCAGACCTTCGCCGACCGCTTCGCGGACTGGCCGGTGCGGATCGTCGAGCTGTCGCGCTTCAAGACCACGAAGGAAGTGAACGCGGCGATCGCGCAGATCAACGAAGGCAGCGTCGACATCGTGATCGGCACGCACAAGCTGCTGTCGTCGGACGTGCAGTTCAAGCGCCTCGGCCTCGTGATCATCGACGAGGAACACCGCTTCGGCGTGCGCCAGAAGGAAGCGCTGAAGGCGCTGCGCGCGGAAGTCGACGTGCTGACGCTCACCGCGACGCCGATCCCGCGCACGCTCGGGATGGCGCTCGAAGGGCTGCGCGATTTCTCGGTCATCGCGACCGCGCCGCAAAAGCGGCTCGCGATCAAGACCTTCGTGCGCCGCGAGGAGGAAAGCGTGATCCGCGAGGCAATGCTGCGCGAGCTGAAGCGCGGCGGCCAGGTGTACTTCCTGCACAACGAAGTCGAGACGATCGAGAACCGCAAGGCGATGCTCGAGGCGCTCGTGCCCGAGGCGCGGATCGTGATCGCGCACGGCCAGATGCACGAGCGCGAGCTCGAACGCGTGATGCGCGATTTCGTCGCGCAGCGCGCGAACGTGCTGCTGTGCACGACCATCATCGAGACCGGCATCGACGTGCCGAGCGCGAACACGATCATCATGCACCGCGCGGACAAGTTCGGCCTCGCGCAGCTGCACCAGCTGCGCGGCCGCGTCGGCCGCTCGCATCACCAGGCCTATGCGTACCTGCTGGTCCACGATCCGCAGTCGCTGACCAAACAGGCGCAGCGCCGGCTCGAGGCGATCCAGCAGATGGAGGAACTCGGCTCGGGTTTCTATCTCGCGATGCACGACCTCGAGATCCGCGGCACCGGCGAGGTGCTCGGCGACAAGCAGTCGGGCGAGATCCACGAGATCGGCTTCCAGCTCTACACGGACATGCTGAACGACGCGGTGAAGGCGCTGAAGAACGGCAAGGAGCCCGACCTCACCGCCCCGCTCGCCGCGACGACGGAAATCAACCTGCATGCGCCCGCGATCCTGCCGGCCGACTACTGCGCGGACGTGCAGGAGCGGCTGTCGCTGTACAAGCGGCTCGCGAACTGCGAGCACGGCGACGCGATCGACGGCATCCAGGAGGAGTTGATCGACCGCTTCGGCAAGCTGCCGCCGCAGGCGCACGCGCTCGTCGAGACGCATCGGCTGCGGATCGCCGCGAAGCCGCTCGGCATCGTGAAGATCGACGCGAGCGAGGCCGCGATCGGGCTGCAGTTCGAGCCGAATCCGCCGATCGATCCGATGCGGATCATCGAGATGGTGCAGAAGCACCGGCACATCAAGCTCGCGGGCCAGGACAAGTTGCGCATCGAGACGCGCTCGCCCGATCTCGCGATCCGCGTGTCGACGATCAAGGAAACGCTGCGCGCGCTCGGCCCGAAACAGGGCGCGGCCGCCGCGGCGCGCTGACGCGATACCGGCGGGCGCGACGTTGCTGCACCGCATCGCGCCCGACGAAGGCGGCCCGGCGCGTTTTTGAGTATGATTTTCCCATTCATCAGACGGAGTTTTGCCATGTCCACTCTCGACGCGACGGCGCCTTCCGCCGCAACCCGGGGCGACGAATCGCTCGTCAGCCTGCCCTGGGTCAAGCAACTGGTGTCGATGGACACGACGAGCCGCGTGCCGAACCTCGGCCTGATCGAGACGGTACGCGACGCACTCGCCGCGAAGGGCATCGCTTCGACGATCACGCACGATCCGCGCGAAGGCTGGGCGAACCTGTTTGCCACCGTGCCCGCGCACGACGGCACAACGAACGGCGGCATCGTGCTGTCGGGGCATACCGACGTCGTGCCGGTCGACGGCCAGCAATGGGACAGCAACCCGTTCGCGCCGGAGATCCGCGACGGCCGCCTGTACGGCCGCGGTACCTGCGACATGAAGGGCTTCATCGGCGCGGCGCTCGCGCTGCTGCCCGAGATGCAGGCGACGAAGCTCGCGAAGCCGATCCATTTCGCGCTGTCCTACGATGAGGAAATCGGCTGCGCGGGCGCGCCGCTGATGATCGCCGACCTCGTGAAGCGCGGTGTGCAGCCGTCGGGCTGCATCGTCGGCGAGCCGACCAGCATGCGGCCGATCATCGCGCACAAGGGCATCAACGCGTACCGCTGCTGCGTGCGCGGCCACGCGGCCCATTCGTCGCTGACGCCGAAGGGGCTCAACGCGATCGAATATGCGGCACGCCTGATCTGCCATATCCGCGACATCGCCGACCGCTTCCGTGCCGAAGGCCCGTTCGACGAACTGTACGACGTGCCGTTCACGACCGCGCAGACGAGCACGATCCAGGGCGGCAACGCGATCAACACGGTGCCGGCCGAGTGCCGCTTCGATTTCGAATTCCGCAACCTGCCCACGCTCGACCCCGAGCAGATCTTCACGCGCATCGAGGCGTATGCGCGGGAAACGCTGCTGCCGCAGATGCTGCGCGAGCATCCGAACGCCGCGATCGAGTTCTCGAAGATCGCCGCGGCGCCCGGCCTCGATGCAACCGAACAGGCCGCGATCACGCAGCTCGTGCGCGCGCTGACGGCCGACCAGGACAAGCGCAAGGTCGCGTACGGCACCGAGGCCGGCCTGTTCGAACGCGCGGGCATCCCGAGCGTCGTGTGCGGGCCCGGCAACATCGAGCAGGCGCACAAGCCGAACGAGTATGTCGAGCTCGCGCAGCTCGCCGGCTGCGAGCAGTTCCTGCGCAAGTTCATCCGCAGCATGTCGGTCGACGCGCACTGACTGCCTCCCGCCACGCCGGCCCGCGTGTGCGGGCCGGCCCACTCCGCCACCGCCACGTCATGCCGACCGAACAACAGGGCACCGCCCATACGACGATCGACGGCGAGCCGATTCCGACGCTCGACGAAATCGCCGCGCAGCATTTCGCTTTGTCGCCGTGGGTCGCGCGCACGCCCGTGTTCGAGCGCGCCGACCTGCCGTCCCTCGAGGGCACGCACGTCAACTTCAAGTTCGAGCTGCTGCAGGCGAGCGGCAGCTTCAAGGCGCGCGGCGCGTTCACGCACCTGCTCTCGCTGGACGAGGCACGCAAGAACGCGGGCGTCACCTGCGTGTCGGCCGGCAATCACGCGGCGGCCGTCGCGTATGCGGCCATGCGGCTCGGCAGCAGCGCGAAGGTCGTGATGTTCCACACCGCGAGCCCGTCGCGCATCGCGCAATGCAAGCAGTACCGCGCGGAAGTCGTGCTCGCGGGCAGCGCGTCGCAGGCCTTCGATCTCGTGCGACGCATCGAGGCCGAGGAAGGCCGCTTCTTCATTCATCCGTTCAACGGCTATCACACGATCCTCGGCACCGCGACGCTCGGCTACGAATGGGCGACGCAGACGCCCGACCTCGACGCGGTGATCGTGCCGATCGGCGGCGGCGGGCTCGCGGCCGGCATGGCGACCGCGCTGCGGCTCGCGAACCCGCGCGTGCACGTGTACGGCGTCGAGCCGGAAGGCGCCGACGCGATGAGCCGCAGTTTCGCGGCGAATCACACGATCAAGATGAGCGCGATGCAGACCATCGCCGATTCGCTGATGGCGCCGCATACCGAGGAATACAGCTACCAGCTGTGCCGGCGCCACGTCGACCGCATCGTCACCGTGTCCGACGACGCGCTGCGCGCCGCGATGCTGTTCCTGTTCTCGCACCTGAAGCTGTCGGTCGAACCGGCCTGCGCGGCCGCGCTCGCCGCGCTGCTCGGCCCGCTGCGCGAAACGCTGCAGGGCAAGCGCGTCGGCGTGCTGCTGTCGGGCACGAATACCGATCCCGCCACGCTCGGCATGCACCTCGCGCACGCGAAACTGCAGCACTGACCCCACATCGGGCACCGACGAACCACCCTAGGGTTATCCCCAGATTATGTTGACAGCCCTGTTGATAACCCGCCGGACACGCACGCAAGTGGTTGAGCGCGCAGCATTTTGCGCGCGCGAAGGTCGATCGTCACGAAATGGGCAGACACGGACGCTGGTCGCATGCGCGGCGGCGCTCACGCTGCTCGCCGGTTGCGCGACGGCGCCGTCGCCCGTCGCGCAACCGGTGTCCTGCACGCAACCGGGCGAAAGCCGGATGCTGCAGGCCGACCTGCTGTTCGGGCGCGACGTCACGGGGCGCGGTCCCGTCACCGACGCGGAACGCGCGACGTTTCTCGCCGACACGGTGACGCCGCGCTTCCCCGACGGCCTCACCTACTGGGACACGCACGGCCAGTGGCGCGACCGCGCGACCGGCGGCGTCACGCGTGAAGACAGCTTCGTGATCCGTATCATCGCCGACGATACACCCGACACGCGCACACGGCTCGCCGCGATCCGGCTGGCGTACATGCAGCGATTTCACCAGCAATCGGTCGGCGTGACGATCGTGCCGGCCTGCGTATCGTTCTGATTCACCTTCTCCTGCTGCTCACGACTCGCACAAGAAAAACGGGCGCCCGAAGGCGCCCGTCGCATGTCCGAAGCACCGCGTATCGCTTACTTGTTCTCGAACATGTCCATGATCTGCTGCTTCTCCTGCGGCGTGACGGGCGGCGGTGCCAAACCGGCCGCGCCGGCCGAACCGAGCGCGTCGTTCGCGCTGATCGCGTTCTCGGCCGGGTTGATGTCGACGTTCGCGACGAAGCCGTTGCCCGGCGTGCGATCGGCGTAGTACAGCTCGCCGTCGATCGTGGTCAGGCCGTCCGGCATCGGCATCTGCTGCTCGGGCACGCCGTTCAGCGCGGTGCGCATGTAGTTCACCCAGATCGGCAACGCGAGCTGCGCGCCGAATTCGCGGCTGCCGAGGCTCTTCGGCTGGTCGAAACCCATCCATGCGACCGCGACGAGCGACTGCTGGTAGCCGGCGAACCAGCCGTCCTTCGCGTCGTTCGTCGTACCCGTCTTGCCCTGCAGGTCGCTGCGGCCCAGCACGTTGGTGCCTGCCCCCGTGCCGGCCGTCGCGACCGAGTGCAGCAGGCTGTTCATCACGTATGCGTTGCGGCCTTCGATCGTACGCGGCGCCGTGCCGCCCGCGATCACCGGCTGCGACTTCTGCAGCGGCTGGCCGCGCGCGTCGTCGACTTCGGCGATCAGGTACGGATCGACCTTGTAGCCGCCGTTCGCGAATACCGCGTAGCCGGTCGCGAGCTGCAGCGGCGTGACGAGGCCCGCGCCGAGCGCCATCGGCAGGTAAGGCGGCGTCTTCGCCGGATCGAAGCCGAAGCGCTGCGTCACGTACTGCTGCGCATACTGCGTGCCGATCGACGCGAGGATCCGGATCGACACGAGGTTCTTCGAACGCTGCAGGCCGGTGCGCATCGTCATCGGGCCGTCCGGCTGGTCATCGTCCTTCGGCTCCCACGCGGTGCCGCCCGGCACGCTCGGCGGGAAGTACAGCGGTGCGTCGTTGATCATCGTCGCCGGCCCGAGCCCCTTGTCGAGCGACGCCGAGTAGATGAACGGCTTGAACGACGAGCCCGGCTGCCGCCATGCCTGCGTCACGTGGTTGAACTTGCTCTTGTTGAAGTCGAAGCCGCCCACGAGCGAGCGGATCGCGCCGTCCTGCGGCGCAATCGCGACGAGCGCGCCTTCGACCTGCGGCAGTTGCACGACCTGCCAGCCCGTCTTGCCGTCCTTCAGCACGCGCACGACCGAGCCCGGCTTGATGCGCAGCGCGTTGTTCGCGCGCGGGCCGAGCGCGGCCGACACGAAGCGCAGCCCGGCCGGGCCGATCGTGGTGGTCGCGCCGCCGACGAACTGCACCTCGACCGCGTTCGGCGACGCCGACAGCACGACCGCCGATTGCAGGTCGCCGTTGTCCGGATGATCGGCGAGCGCGTCGTCGATCGCCTCGTCGCGGTCGTCGCCGGCCGCGGGCAGGTTGATCGACGCCTCCGGCCCACGGTAGCCGTGGCGGCGCTCGTAGTCGAGAATGCCGCGACGCACGGCCTGGTACGCGGCTTCCTGGTCGGCCGAGTTGATCGTCGTCGTGACGGTCAGCCCGCGCGTATAGGTTTCGTCCTTGTACTGCTGGTACATCATCTGCCGCACCATCTCGGCGACGTATTCGCCGTGCACCGCATACTGGTTGCCCGGCGTGCGCACGTGGATCTCTTCCTTGATCGCTTCGTCGTACTGCGGCTGCGTGATGTAGCCGACCTCGAGCATGCGCTTCAGGATGTACTCCTGGCGCACCTTCGCGCGCTTCGGATTGACGACCGGGTTGTACGCGGACGGCGCCTTCGGCAGCCCCGCGAGCATCGCCGCCTCGGCAAGGGTGATGTCCTTCAGGTCCTTGCCGAAGTACACGCGCGCGGCGGCCGCGAAGCCGTATGCGCGCTGGCCGAGATAGATCTGGTTCATGTACAGCTCGAGGATCTGGTCCTTCGTCAGGGCCTTCTCGATCTTGTACGCGAGCAGCATTTCGTAGATCTTGCGCGTATAGGTCTTCTCGCTCGACAGGAAGAAGTTGCGCGCGACCTGCATCGTGATCGTGCTCGCCCCCTGCCGCGCGCCGCCGTGCATGAGGTCGGCCACGCCCGCCCGCAGGATGCCGACGAAGTCGACGCCGCCGTGTTCGTAGAAACGGTAGTCCTCGATCGCGAGCACGGCCTTCTTCATCACGTCGGGAATGTCCTGGAAGCGCACGAGGCTGCGGCGCTCCTCGCCGAACTCGCCGATCAGCACGTGATCGGCCGTGAACACGCGCAGCGGCACCTTCGGCTGGTAGTTGGTCAGCGCGTCGAGCGACGGCAGCTGCGGCGCCATCACGACCAGCGCATAGCCGACGATCAGCGCGCCGACGATCGCCAGCGTCGCGAACAGGCCCGCGAACCACAGCGCGACGCGCGAGCCGAACGTGCGGCGCCGCCCGCCGCCGCCGCTGCCGCTGCGCTGCTGCGCGCGGCGGTCGTCACGATCGTCGTCATCGGGGTAATAGGCCCCGGACGGCGAACGGCGCAGCGTGTAGTGGGGTTCGTTCCTGTCGGAAGAAGAAGGCGGTCGTTTGATAATTGGCATGTCGGAATGGCGGGCGGTCGTGGCGCCCTCGAACGCATGCGGAAATGCAAGCGGATGAATCAGAGTGGGTGCATCGAGATGCGGCTGTCACGTCGACAGACCCCGCCGCGCGGCGATCCGTTCCCGCGACGTGACAGCGCATTTTAATGAAATCGACCGGGCGCCTTCGCGATTTTTTGTAAAAATTCCCGCAATGCCGTGATTTGCGGAACGTATTGTCGGCCTCCTCGGCCTATGATGGACACGCAATGGGGCGTGTCGCCGGCTTTTTCTTTCAACCGCGAAAGGTTTGGCATCCCGATGCGCACGCCGCTTGAACTCACGCGTTTAAGCCGTATTTAAGTGAACCGGTGGTGTAATATCCGCCGGCTCACGCGGGTCGGAACCGGCCCGCGGCGGGCACGGCCGCGAATGCGCGGCGCCTTTAACCACGGAGGATTTCATGTCGCTTTTCGACTCTATTTCGCGCACGATCAAAGGCCTGCTGAACGATGCGGCCGATTCGGTACAGGATCCGTCGCGCGACGCACGGCAGATCGTGCGGGAGCTCGACGACAGCATCGGCCGCGCCGAGAACTCGCTGATCGAGATCGAGGCACAGGTCGCGACCCAGCGCAGCAAGCGCGATGCGGCCGACGACAAGGTGAAGAAGTACGAGGACGGCGCGAAACGTGCGCTGCAGTCCGGCGACGAAGCGCTCGCCCGCGAGGCCCTCGCCGCGCAGTCGAACGCGGAAGCCGAGCGCGATGCGCTCGCGGCCGAGCTGACGACGCTCGAGCCGTCGGTCGACAAGCTGAAGGGGCAGATCGCCGACATGCGTCAGCGCCGCAACGACCTGAATGCGCGCTCGAACATCCTGCAGGCCAAGCAGGAAATCGCGCAGGCGAAGGACGTCGCGGCCAGCGCGCTGGGCGGCATCGGCGGCAAGAACCTGTCCGAGGATTTCCAGAAGCTCGAGGACAAGGTCGCGCTGCAGAACGCGCGTTCGGACGCACGCCTGAATTCGGCCGACACGTCGAGCGGCAAGGCGCTCGACGACAAGCTCGCCGCGCTGAACAAGGGCCCGTCGGTCGAGGATCGCCTCGCCGCGCTGAAGAAGCAGCTCGACACGCCCGCGCAGTAACGGCAAACGTGCCGCGCCCCGGCCCGGGTGCGCGGCGCGAACCGATCGTCAGGAGACGGGCGCCTGCGCCCGGTTCGACCATGAAGAAATCTCTCGCCGCACTCGGCCTCTCGCTGATGTTGCTGTCGTCCGCCGCGTTCGCGGTCCCGTCGCTGCAGCAGGTCGAGCAATCGATCGCGCAGCGCAACTGGCAACAAGCCGACGCGCAGCTGTCGCAAGTCATCGACGCCCATCCGAACAACGCGCACGCGCGCTACCTGTATGCGCAGGTGCTGGACCGCGAGGGCCGCGCGTCCGACGCGCTCGCGCAGCTGCAGCGCGCGAAATCGCTCGATCCGCAACTGCGCTTCACCGACGCGTCGCGGTTCGCACAGACGGAGTCGCGCATTCGCGCCGACGCCGCGCGCGTGAGCGGCAACGTGCCGTCGGCCACGCAGGCCGGCACGCTGCAGCCGGGGCTCGCCCCGGCCGTCGCGCCGGCCGAAAAACACGGCCCGTCGACCGACATGTGGATCGGCCTCGGGCTGATCGTCGCCGTGATCGCGTTGGTGCTGCGCTGGACGCTGCGGCGCGCACGCACCGCCGACAACGGCCGCGCCGACGACGAACGCCGCACGCAGCTCAAGCGCGCGACCGACGTGCTGAACGACATCCGTCCGCTGAAACTCGACGCGAAGCTGTCGACGGCGCCCGGCGCCGCGGCGCTCACGGGCGAACTCGAAACGATCGAGGCCGACGCGCGCACGCTCGTCGAGACGCTGTCGAACGGCAAGAATCCGGTGCCGCCGTATCGCGTCGATGAACTCGAGCAACGCCATGCGAGCGTGAAGGCCCGCGTCGAAGGCCGGCCCGACCCGGCCGCGCAACCCGCGGCACCGGCGAACGGCAGCGGCTCCGTGTACGCGCAGGAAGCCGATCGCATGACGGGCGCGCAGGGCCAGCCGTATCAGCAGCCCTACCCGCCGCAACAGCCGTATCCGCAACAGCAGCCGCCCGTCGTGATCCAGCAAGGCGGCGGTGGTTTCGGCGGCGGGATGGGCGGGCTGCTGACCGGCGTGCTGCTCGGCGAGGCGATGTCGGGCGGCCGCGAGCGCGTGGTCGAACGCGACGTGATCGTCGACGGCGAGCGCCGCCGGCAGGAAGCCGACCCGGGCTTCGACCTCGGCCGCGGCGACGATTCGAACTGGAGCGACGGCAGCGGTAGCGGCGGCGGCATGGACCTCGGCAGCAACGACGACGGCTGGACCGACGACAACACCTGAGCACCCATGCACCGGGCGCCGGCGCGCATGCCGGCGCTCCGTCACGCACGCCACGCTTCGCTGCACGGCCGGCCGCGCCCACGCGCGGATTTGTCAATCATTTCAAGATGGACTACCGGCAATGGGGAGCGTTCGTTATCATGCGGCCATCGGCGTGCCACCGACCCTCATTCGACGCAAAGCAATCCTGCGCGTCGCGGCACGCCTCCCCTCGCCCCAACCAGGAGAAAGCCGCTCATGAGCATCATCAAGGAATTCAAGGAGTTCGCCGTCAAGGGCAACGTGATGGATCTCGCCGTCGGCGTGATCATCGGCGGCGCATTCTCGAAGATCGTCGACTCGGTCGTGAAAGACCTCATCATGCCGGTCATCGGCGTGCTGACCGGCGGTCTGGATTTCTCGAACAAGTTCGTTCTGCTCGGCACCATCCCCCCGACGTTCAAGGGTAATCCCGATTCGTTCAAGGACCTGCAGGCCGCCGGTGTCGCCGCATTCGGTTACGGCTCGTTCATCACCGTGGCGATCAATTTCGTCATCCTCGCGTTCATCATTTTCCTGATGGTGAAATTCATCAACAAGCTGCGCAAGCCGGAAGAAGCCGCGCCGGCCGCGACGCCGGAAGACACCGTGCTGCTGCGCGAGATCCGCGATTCGCTCAAGCAGCGCTGAGCGCCGAGCGCTCCGCCCGCCAGGCCCGCCGCGTGCGGGCCTTTTTATTGCGCGCGGCGCACCGCCACAAGCGGCCTATCTCACTTTTTTGTGACGGGCGAATGCACGCGCGGGAAAAGCAGGTCTATGATGGAGACTAAACGACAGTACGGGCGCCAAGACGCTGGCTGTGTCGATCATGGCGAGCAGGTCGACGGGAGACATTGATCGTCGTACTGCACGAATGCAGCATTTTCGTGTGCTATAAAGGATCGACATGCGGCGTACATAGCCGGGAGTGGGTCGCATGAAAGTGCCGCATTTCTTGCAATTGTTTTTGAGGCGAGTGTTTATGTCCTTCCCGAAAAAACGTCGGCGTGCGCAACAGGATGGCCAGGAGTCGTTCCTCGCGGTCTTGCGCCACTCGAAACCGTTTGCGCAACTCGACACCAAGATTGCCCGCGCCCGTGCGCAGGACGAACCCGTCCTCTATGCGCACGTGCTGCCCGGTCTCGACGTGCTCCTGTGCAGCGTACGCCGCGCCCAGCCGCCCTATCCGGCGATCGCGGAGCTGCGCAAGCGCTGCATCGAATCGATCGCCAACGCGCTCGAGCAGCCGCTCGACGGCCTCGAAAACGGCGGCTACTGGTACGAGGCGAACGGCTTCGGCTTCCTCGTATTCGCGAGCCGTGCGCGAGCGCGCATCCTGCCCGAGTTTGGTGCAGGCACGAAAGCGAGCCTGCGCGGCGGGCTCGGCCGCCAGAACGCCGGCGACACGACACCCCGCTCGCTCGGCTGATTCGCCAGCCATTCGATGGGCCGCCTCCGGGCGGCCCATCTGTCATTCACGCGCTCCGCTTGCCCGTCACGATGCCTGCCCGCGGCCGTTGCCCGGCCGCACGATGTCGATGAACGCGGCGAAATCCGCGCCCGCGAGCCCCTGCGCGGCACCGAGCCGCAGCACCTGCTGGACGGTGGCCGACACGGGCATCACCGCGCCCGTGTCGCGCGCGGCATCGGCAATCGCATCGACATCCTTCTGGAACGTGCCGAGCGCGCCGATCGGCGGATGACCGCCCGACGTCATGCGCGGCACGAACGTCTGCAGCAGCACCGAGTCGGCCCAGCCGCCGGACAGCGCCTCGGCCAGGCGCGCGGCGTCGATGCCGCTCGCCTGTGCGAGACCGACGGCCTCGGCGATCGCCGTGACCGTCGCGGTGACGATCGCCTGGTTGCACAGCTTCGCCGTCTGGCCCGCGCCCGCGTCGCCCATGTGCGTGACACGCGACGCGTACGAGTCGATCAGCGGCCGCACCGCGTCGAGATCGGCCGCGCGGCCGCCCGCCATCACCGCGAGCGTGCCGGCCTGCGCGCCCGGCACGCCGCCGGACACCGGCGCATCGACCCAGCCGACCCCAAGCGCGGCCGCGCGCGCCGCGTAGTCGCGCGTCGCCGCGGGCGGAATGCTCGAATGATCGACGATGCGCAGCAGGCGGCGCGCCGCCGCGTCACCGGAGAGCAGCCCGTGCTCGCCGAACACGACGTCGCCGACCGCACGGCCGTCGAGCACGCACACGAATACCGTCTCGACACGTTCGGCCAGTTCGCGCGGCGTGCCGGCCACCTGCGCACCGTCCCCGACCAGCGCCTCGGCCTTGTCGCGCGAGCGGTTCCACACGCTGACGCGGTGCCCCGCCGCCAGCAAATGCCGAATCATCGGCGCACCCATCAATCCCGGTCCGCAAAATCCGACTTCCACGATGTTCCTCGTCTCCAATACGGGTTGCACTTGCCGCCCATCATACCTATCACTCAAGAAGCCGGGCACGCGCGGCACCGCTTCGGGACCGCGGCTTGCACCGGCAATACGGACCGATATCCCAGGGAGCGCATCATGAGCGACCACGTGTACAAGATGATCGAGCTGACCGGTTCGTCGCGGCAATCGAGCGACGACGCGATCCGCAACGCGATCTCGAAAGCCGGCAAGACGCTGCACAACCTGCACTGGTTCCAGGTGACCGAAACGCGCGGCCACATCGAAGGCGACCAGGTCGTGCACTGGCAGGTCACGCTGAAGGTCGGCATGCGCATCGACGACTGACGCATCCGTCGCCTCACCCGCCGCGTCGCGATCCGGATCCGCGCAATACAGACCCGCGCGGCGCCGCGCGTCCCGCACTTCACCTCGTTCGGGCCCCTTGTCGCGGCCCGACCGGCGGGTAGCCGCGGGTATCCATCTCTTGACGCTGCTTTTCGTTCATATTAAAAACAATATACCCACCCCATCCCTCGATCAGCCCAGCCATATAAACCGGAGATAACATGAGTCAGCAACGCGAGGCGATCGACACGTACCTCTTGCGCGTCTTGCACACCTTGTTGATGGAGCGCAGCGTCACGCGCGCGGCCGTCAAACTGAACCAGTCGCAACCGGCGATCAGCGCCGCGCTGCGACGCCTGCGCGACATCACCGGCGATCCGCTGCTGGTGCGCGGCAAATCCGGCATGGTGCCGACCGAATACGGGCTGCGCCTGCTCGAGCCCGTGCAGAACGCGTTGCGTGAAATCGAGCGCATCAAGTTCCAGCAGCACAACTTCGACCCGGCCACGTCGATCCGCTGCTACCGGATCGGCTGCCCCGACTACCTGAACGTGCTGTTCGTGCCGACCGTCGTCGAGCGTTTCCGCCTGGCCGCGCCGAACGCGACGCTCGAGTTCCATTCGCTCGGCCCGGCGTTCGACTACGAGCTCGCGCTGGAAGACGGCAAGCTCGACATCGTCGTCGGCAACTGGCCCGAGCCGCCCGAGCAGCTGCACCTGTCGAACCTGTTCGTCGACGAAATCGTCTGCCTGATGAGCAACACGCACCCGTTCGCGAAGCGCGGCGGGCTCACGCTCGACCAGTACCTGAACGCGCCGCATCTGGCGCCGACGCCGTACTCGGTCGGCCAGCGCGGCGCGATCGACGTGCATCTCGCGCGCGAGCGGCTCAAGCGCCACGTGGTCGTCACGCTGCCGTACTTCAACCTCGCGCCGTACGTGCTCGTGAAGTCGGACCTGATCTTCACGACCACGCGCCTGTTCGCCGATCACTATGCGAAGTTCCTGCCGCTGTCGGTCGTGCCGGCGCCGCTCGACTTCCCGCCGATGCAGTACTACCAGCTGTGGCACGAACGCTGCCATTACTCCGACGAAGTGCGCTGGCTGCGCGGCCTCGTCGCCGAAGCTACCCGCACGCTGATCGAGCCGTAACGGCACGCGCGGCCCGCGCCGCCGTCGCGCGCCGCGGCCGCCCAGGGCGCGACGACGGCCGGCGGCACGCCCCGTCGGGCGGCGGCCGCCCGACGTCGGTCCCGCGTCAGCGCGAGGCCTCGACGAGCGCGTGCGCCAGCGCGTTGTGGCGCTCGATGACGGGCGGCAGATCGAGCGTCGCCAACCGCCCTTCCCGTACCACCACCTTCCCGTTCACCACCGTGTAGGCCGTCTGCGACGGCGCGCAGAACACGAGCGCCGCGACCGGATCGTGCAGCGCGCCCGCGAACAGCGGCTGGCGCAGGTCGAACGCGGCGAAGTCCGCGGCCATGCCGGGCTTCAGCGCGCCGATGTCGTCGCGGTTCAGCACCTTCGCCCCGCCGAGCGTCGCGATCTCGAGCGCTTCGCGCGCGGTCATCGCGTCGGGCCCGAACCCGACCCGCTGCAGCAGCAGCGCCTGCCGCACTTCCGCGACCATCTGCGCGCCGTCGTTCGACGCGGAGCCGTCGACGCCGAGGCCGACCGGCACGCCCGCGAGACGCATCTTCTTCACCGGCGCGATGCCCGACGCGAGCCGCATGTTCGAGCACGGACAGTGCGCAACGCCCGTGCCGGTGCGCGCGAACAGGCCGATGCCCGCGTCGTCCAGCTGCACGCAGTGCGCATGCCACACGTCGTGGCCGACCCAGCCCAGATCCTCCGCATATTCGGCCGGCGTCATCCCGAACTTCTCGCGGCTGTAAGCGATGTCGTTGACGTTCTCCGCGAGGTGCGTGTGCAGCGACACACCGTATTCGCGCGCGAGCACGGCCGCATCGCGCATCAGGTCGCGGCTCACGGAGAACGGCGAGCACGGCGCGACCACCACGCGCAGCATCGCGTAGCGGCCTTCGTCGTGATAGGTTTCGATCAGGCGCTGCGTGTCGCGAAGGATGTCGGGCTCGCGCTCGACGACCGAATCGGGCGGCAGCCCGCCGTCGCGCTGCCCGACGCTCATCGCGCCGCGGCTCGCGTGAAAACGCATGCCGATCCGCCGCGCGGCGCCGATGCTGTCGTCGAGCCGGCTGCCGTTCGGGTAGATGTACAGGTGATCGCTCGACGTCGTGCAGCCCGACTGCAGCAGCTCGGCCATCGCGGTCAGCGTCGACACCTCGATCATCTCGGGCGTCAGGTGCGCCCAGATCCGGTACAGGTTCGTGAGCCAGCCGAACAGTTCGGCGTTCTGCGCCGCGGGCACCGCGCGCGTGAGGCTCTGGTACATGTGGTGATGCGTGTTCACGAGCCCCGGGATCACGAGGTGGCCGCGCAGGTCGAGCACTTCGTCGGCCGTGTCGGGCAGCTCGGCGGTCGGGCCGACCGCGACGATCCGGTTGTCCTCGATGTAGAGCCCGGCATCGCGCAGTTCGCGGCGCGTGTCGTCCATGGTCACGAGCACGTCGGCGTGCTTGACCAGCAGGGTGGTCGGGCGGGATGAGGTGGGGTTCGGCGCGCGTGCGCCAGCGTGCTGCTCGAGGTTCATGCGTTCTCCGCGTCGGTCTGCCTCCAGGAGTTGCCTGGCGGCGGTCACACAGCCGTTCGAACGCTGAATCGCGGCACGCCCCGGTGCCTGCGTCCGTTCGAACGCCCTGGCCCGGTTACCCGGCGTGCTCGCCGTCTTCGGGGTACGCGCGGGCCACGGGCCGACGCGCACGGCGGGAGGATCGCCCACGCGCGCGCCGCGCACAATGCGCGAACCGGAATACCGTACCTCAGGGTTTCGATATGGTACGCCGCCCGCGGCGCCGCCCGGCGCCCGAAACCGGGCCGGCAGCCTTGCCCGGCGGGCCGTCGACAGCCGCTCATGCTCGGCGCATTATCTTCGATATCGCGCACGTATTTGCACGGGGAACCTTTTTACAATGCCTGCACGGCGCTCGCTTCAATCTCGCCGACGGGTATGTAGCCACGTGTGACGTGGAGCCTCGATCCGCCGCATAGTCAATGGATCGGGTCGCCGCCGAACCTCGCATTCACACAAGGACACAACGAATGGGAAAGCTCACTACCCACGTACTCGATACGGCGCACGGCCGTCCCGGCGCGGCCATCAAGGTGGACCTCTACGCGCTCGACGGCGAATCGCGCCGCGCGATCAAGACCGTGCTGACCAATAGCGACGGCCGCTGCGACGAACCCCTGCTCGAAGGCGCCGCGCTCGCCACCGGCGAATACGAACTCGTGTTCCATGCCGGCGACTACTTCGCGGCGCTCGGCGTGAAGGTGCCCGAACCCCGCTTCGTCGACCGCGTCGTGCTCCGCTTCGGCATCGCCGACGCCGGCTCGCACTACCACGTGCCGCTGCTCGTGTCGCCGTGGTCGTACAGCACCTATCGCGGCAGCTGACAGACGAATCAGCGCCCGCATCGAACAAACGAATTGAGTCTGGAGGAGTTTCATGGAAGGCTTCATCACCGACTGGCTGAACCTCGCGCTGCGATGGCTGCACGTCATCGTCGCCATTGCGTGGATCGGCGAGTCCTTCTATTTCGTCGCGCTCGACAACAGCCTGAAACCGCCGACCGACGCGAACCAGCGCAAGCGCGGCGTGTTCGGCGAGCTGTGGCACGTGCACGGCGGCGGGTTCTACAACATGCAGAAGTACACGGTGGCCCCGCCGGAAATGCCCGATGACCTGCACTGGTCGAAGTGGCCGTCGTACACCACGTGGCTGTCGGGCTTCTCGCTGTTCTTCGTGCTGTACCTGCTCGCGCCGAACACGTACCTGATCGACAAGAGCGTGCTCGACATGGGCCCGGTGGTCGCCGTCGCCTCCGCGCTCGGCTTCCTCGCGGCCGGCTGGATCGTCTACGACTCGCTGTGCCGCATCCTCGGCACCAACGACCGCGTGCTCGGCATCTGCGTCGGCCTCTACGTCGTCGTCGCCGCGTACCTCGCGTGCCACATCTTCTCGGGCCGTGCCGCCTACCTGATCGTCGGCGCGATGCTCGCGACGATCATGTCGGCGAACGTGTTCTTCGTGATCATCCCCGGCCAGCGCAAGATGGTCGACAAGATGCTCAAGGGCGAGGAACCGAACCCGATCTACGGCAAGCGCGGCAAGCAGCGTTCGGTGCACAACACGTACTTCACGCTGCCGGTCGTGTTCGCGATGCTGTCGAACCACTATGCGATGACGTACACGAACAAGTTCAACTGGGTCGTGCTCGTGCTGATCATGCTGGCCGGCGCGCTGATCCGCCAGTTCTTCGTGATGCGCCACCGCGGCAAGCAGTTGTGGTACCTGCCGATCGGCGGCGTCGCGCTGCTGTCGGGCGCGCTGGTGTGGACGATGCCGAAGCCGGTCGCACCGGAAGCGCAGGCCGCGAACGCGCCGAAGATCGCAATCAACGACATCATGCCGATCCTGCAGCAGCGCTGCGTCGAGTGCCACTCGTCGAAGCCGACGCTGATGGGCAGCGCTCCCGCAGGCGTGATGTTCGACACGCCGGACGAAGTGTCGAAGAACGCGCAGCGTATCTACGAACAGGCCGTGCGCCTGAAGGCGATGCCGATCGGCAACGTCACGCACATGACCGACGACGAGCGGACCAAGCTCGCCGCCTGGTTCGAGGGTGGCGCGGTCAAGTAAGCCGCCGTGCGCCGGTCGCCGGCGCGATCCTCTCCGTTCGCGGGCCCGGTGACGGGCCCGTTTTTTCATGCGCCGCGTGCGCCGCATGCACTTCGGGCACTAGCCGCGCATCGCGTCGCGCTGCAGGGCAACGAGCGCATCGCGCGCGCGCGGGCCGTCGTCGACCGGTACGAAGATGTGATCGTGGCATGCGGCGGCCATCACGTTGCAGCTGATGCCGGCCGCGCCGAGCGCCCGCGCGAAGGCGGCCGTGAGACCGACGGCCGCGAGATCGGAATGGACGGTGAGCGTGATCCATGCGGCGCGGAACAGCACGGGCCAGCCGCGACGTGCTGCCGTTGCCTCTTCGACCACGACCGTCAGCCCTTCCGCTTCGCGGAACGTCGCGATGACTTCGGATAACGATACGTCCGCACCGGTCGGCAGCGACACGAAGGCGAACGCGCCCGGATGCAGTTCGGGTTGCATCGTCCGTAGCAGGACCCTGAGGTCGTTTTCAGGTTGGCTCATCGAAGGGGCACGTCCGGCGCCGGACGTCGTGCGGTGGTAATGCGGGCACGATAGCACGCACGACGACGCGCTACGCGTGCGCCATCGCCGCTTCGTCCGCGAGCCAGTCGCGCAACGCGACGATGCGCGGATCGTCCTGCGTGTGCGCCGGATACACGACGTGATACGCGAGCCCCGGCGCCACCTCGACGTTCACGTCGAACAGCCGGACGAGGCGCCCGTCCGCGAGATCGCGCGCAATCATGTGCGGCTCCGCCAGGCCGATCGTCGTACCGTCGATCACGGCCTGCACGACGTGACTCGAATCCGGAAACGCAACGCACCGGCTGTCGTCGAAACCGTCGACGCCGGCGGCGGCCATCCACGCCGACCAGCGCGGCCAGGTCACGCCGTCGACTTCGCAGTCGGCGTGGCAAAGCGTGTGGCGCAGCAGGTCGCGCGGCTTGCGCAACGCGGGGCCGGCCGACACCAGCGCGGGGCTGCAGACCGCGACGACCGATGTGCCGAACAGGCGCTGCACGCACGCGTCGCGATAACGCCCGGTGCCGAAGCGGATCGCGACATCCACGTCGTCGCCGTCGAAATCGCGCAGCCGGTCGGTGATGTCGAACGTCAGTTCGAGCGCCGGATGCGCGGCCTTGAAGCGCGGCAGGCGCGGCAGCAGCCAGTGCGTCGCGAAGCGCGCGCCGACCGACACGCGCAGCTCCGTCCGCTCGCGCGCGATGCGCCGTGCCCGCGCGGTCGCGTGCCGCAGGCCCGCCAGCGCATCGGCGGCGGCCGCAACCAGCACCGCGCCGGCCGGCGTCAGCCGGATGCTGCGGCTCGTCCGGACGAACAGTTCGATGCCGAGCTGCGCCTCGATTTCCTTGATCTGGTGACTGACGGCGGCCGGCGTCAGCCCGACCTCGTCGGCCGCCCGCGAAAAATTCAGGTGCCGCGCCGCCGCCTCGAACGTCCTCAGCGCGCGCGTGCCAGGCCACATGCGTTCCATCGATCTTCAAACAGAATTTGACGACCGTTCCAAAACTACTCGTTTTTCACGACACCATCAATCGGCAAACAATAGGTTTTCTTGAAGATGCCGCGCCGCCCCGCGCCCGCGGCCAACCTGGAGATTCGCCGATGACCGCTGCACCGTTCCCGTCCGTCGCCCACATCAACGGCGTGGCCGCCACGCCCGATGCGCTTGCCGCGCTGGCTTTCGCGGGCCACGCACATTTCACCGCGATGCAGGTTCGCGACGGCCGCGTACGCGGCCTCGACCTGCACCTTGCACGGCTGCGCGATGCATCGAACGCGCTGTTCGGGCATGCGCTGCCCGATGCACGGATTCGCGCGTTCCTGCGCGCCGCGCTCGATCGTGCGCCGTCGGCGCTGTCGCTGAGCGCGACCGTCCATGCGACGACCGGCGAATTCGCCGCGCCGCGCGACGACGAAGCGCTCGACGTGCTGATCCGCACCGCCGCGCCGTCGTCGGGGCCGGCCGGCCCGCTCGATCTCGCGCTGTTCGAACACGAGCGCGTGCTGCCGGACATCAAGCACGTCGGCGAAGTCGCGAAAACGCACTTCCTGCGCCGTGCGGCGGCGCAAGGGTTCGACGACGCGGCCTTCATCGATCGTCGTGGACGCATCAGCGAAGGCTCGATCTGGAACATCGCGTTCTGGACCGGCGACGCGCTCGTGTGGCCAGTGGCCGGCATGCTCGGCGGTGTCACGATGGGCATCCTGCGGCGGCAGCTGGCACGTCTGGGCATCGCGCAGCACGACCGTGAAGTGACGCCGGCCGACCTGCCGTCGATGGCCGGCGCCGTCGTGATGAATTCGTGGACGCCGGGCGTCGCCGTGCGCCGGTTCGGCACGGCGACGCTGCCCGATTCGCCGTCGCTGGCCGCGCGACTGCATCGCGCGTATGAACAGGAGCCGCCCGTCGCGCCGTGATACGCACGCGCCATGCTCACGCATCGGCCGACTCCGGCAGCCGTGCGATCGCCTTGATCTCGAACTGGAAACCGTACAGCCAGGTCACGCCGACGGCGGTCAGCGCCGGATGCGGCGCATCGCCCCAGTATTCGGGGACGATCGTCCAGATCCGTTCGAACGTCTCCTCGGGATCGACGAGGAACACCGTCACGTCGACGACGTCGTCGAACGTGCAGCCAGCCGCGCGCAGCACCGCATTCAGGTTGTCGAACGCGCGGCGGACCTGCGCGCCCAGCTCCGGCTCGGGCGAACCGTCGTCGCGGCTGCCGACCTGCCCGGACACGAACAGGAAGCCGTTCGCGCGCACCGCCGGCGAATAGCGATTGCGGTCATACAGCGCCCGGCGACCGGGCGGAAAAACTACGCTACGCTTTGCCATTCAACCCCTCCATCGGTCGGTGGGGCGTCGCCGCCCCGGTCTCAACGATGAAGGCACTTTAAGGACCGTTGCACGGCGGATAAACCGGCAACCTTGTCCAACACTGTTTGCGCGCGCCAAACAATGTCCGGGCGCCGCGGAGTCCTGACCCGATGGATCGATTCGACGCAATGCAGGCGTTCGCCCGCGTGGTGGAGGCCGGCAGCTTCACGAAGGCAGCCGACACGCTGCACATGAGCCGCACCACCGTCACGCAACTGGTGCAGCAACTCGAGGCGCGGCTGCGCGTGAAGCTGTTCCACCGCACGACCCGCAAGGTCGTCGTCACGGCCGACGGTGCCGCGTACTACGAGCGCGTCGTGCGGCTGCTGGCCGACATGAACGATGCCGAAACGAGCCTGTCCGCCGCGTCGGCGTCGCCGACGGGGCGGCTGCGCGTGGACGTGCCGACCCCGCTCGCGCGCCTGATCCTGATCCCCGCGCTGCCCGCGTTCCACGCGCGCTATCCGGACATCCAGCTCGACATGGGCGTGAGCGACCGCGTGGTCGACGTGATCGGCGAGAACGTCGACTGCGTCGTGCGCGGCGGCGAGCCGGCCGACCGCTCGCTGATCGCGCGCCGCATCGGCGACCTGCGGCTCGGCGTATACGCATCGCCCGCTTACCTCGCGCGCGCCGGCACACCGACGCACCCGGGCGAACTCGAAGGCACGCATCACCGCATCGTCGGCTTTCTGTGGGCGCGCACCGGCAAGGCACTGCCGTTTGCGATGGCGCGCGACGGCGAGCAGATCACCGTACGCGGCCGCTACGTGCTCGCCGTCGACGACGGCAATGCGTACCTCGAAGCCGGCCTCGCCGGGCTCGGCATCCTGTGGCTGCCCGACTACATGGCCGCCGCGTATCGCACGCGGGGCGAACTCGTACCGCTGTTCGAGCCATGGCAACTCGAACCGATGCCGATGTACGTCGCATTCCCGCCGAACCGCCACGTCAGCGCAAAGCTGCGCGTGTTCGTCGACTGGGTCGCCGATCTGATGGCCGAGCATGCGCCGGTCGCGAACCGTCGTCGCGGCGGCGGTTCGCGCGACGCGCGCAAGGCCGTGTTGACCTGAGTCGCGACAAAGCGAGCGCACATAAAAAAACCCGCGCATCTTGCGCGGGTTTCGGCGGGCAGGCAACGGAAGCGTCGACGACTCAGGCGGTCAGCGCATGCAGCGCCTCGTCGGTGAGCCAAAGCGATTCCTGCAGATCCTGCTCGTTCAGGTTCAGGCCGTCACCGCCGCGATCGACGACGATGAAATCGCTGACGCCGCCGAGCGCGATCAGCGGATGATGCCACACGCCCTTCGCGTAGTTGACGCCCTGCCAGCCGCTCGTCACGAACGCACGGATCTTCGCCGGATCGAGATCGCCCGCGGGCGCGACGACGACGAGATACGGCTGGTCGTTCAGCGGCACGAACGCCTGGCTGCCGAGCGGGTGCCGCTCCAGCATCTTCACTTCGAACGGCAGCGTGCGCGGCTGGCCGCGAAACAGGTTGACGAGCGTGCGGCCGCCCTCGTCCGTCACGTCGACTTTCGCGAGATCGTGAAAGCGGATCGTCGTGCCGAGGTTGATCGGGATCTGCTTCGCCCCGTCCGTTTCGATCACGTCGCCGAACGGCGCGAAGGCTTCCCTGGTCAGCGGTTCGATAACGAGCGTCTTCATTTGTCGAGCGTTCCCCACAGGCGCAGGCGCGACACGCCGCCGTCCGGAATGATGTTCAGTCGCACGTGCGTGACGGGGCCAAGCGACGCGATGTCCTGTTCGAAATAGTGCTGCTTGTCCATCTGCAGTTTCTGTTCGCCGAGCAGCACCGGCCAGAACATCGACTGCGTGATCAGCGAGCTGTCCGTGCCGCCCGACACGTACGCGGCCTGGATCGAGCAGCGGTCCGGGAAGTTGCCCTTGAAGAACGCGGTATCGACTTCGATCTTGCGGATCACGCCCGGCTGCGCGAGCGCGATGATCGCCCAGTCGTTGCCCGGCTCGCGGCGGCGGCGGGTTTCCCAGCCGTCGCCCATGTTCACGCCGCGGCCCGGCAGCAGCAGGTTCGACGCGACGCCGAAGTGCTGGTTGTTCGCGGCCACGACGTAACCGCCGTTTTCCATCGCCGCGAGGTCGAACTGCTCGGTCGCGCTCGCGCCGGCCCAGTCGAGCTGCGGCTGGCCGTACACGCGCAGGCGCGCGATGCCGCCGTCCGGGTAGATGTTCACGCGCAGGTGCGTGAACGCGCGTGCGTCGCTCGCTTCGACGTAGTGATGGCTGTTGCCCTGCAGCGTCGTCGACGGCACGATCTCGACCCACTCGGTCGCATGCGTCGGCGCGCCGTCGGCCACGAACGCGGCCTCGATCGACGCGGCCGGCGGGAAGTTGCCGGTGAAGTGGCTCGTGTCGATGTCGAAGCCCTTGATCACGCCCGGGCGCGCGAGCTTGACGATGCACCAGTCGTACCCCGTCGTGCGCTTGCGGCGCGTTTCCCAACCGTCCATCCACTTGCCGTGGTCGTCGTACTTGCCGGGGATGAAGACGGCCGGCTCGGGGTTCAGCATCCGGTCCTTCGGCGCGAAGAAATCGTCGCTGGCCTCGAGCGCCTGCGCACCGAGACGCGGGTCGGCAAGATTCACGTAGCGCCGCGTGAATTCGGGTGCGTTGGGATCGAGAAGCGGAACAGCCATGATGTTTCCTTGTTTCAGTGATTGCGATCCGGCCGCCGCGACACAGCGGGCCGTGCGCGGTGTCAGGCGTCGATCAGGTCGTCGAGGCGAAAGCGCGCGATCCGGTAGATCTGGTCGAGGCTCGCACGCAGTTCCTCGGTGCGCGAATGATTCACGCGCGACTCGAAGTTCGCGATGATGCCGTGGCGGTCATAACCGCGCACCGCGAGGATGAACGGGAAGCCGAACTTCTCGCGATACGTGCGGTTCAGCGTCAGCAGCTTGTCGAATTCTTCCTGCGTGCACTGGTCGAGGCCCGCGCCGCTCTGCTCGCGCGTCGACTCGGCCGTCAGCTCGCCGCGCACGGCGGCCTTGCCGGCCAATTCCGGGTGAGCGTTGATCAGCGCGAGCTGGCGCGCTTCGCCGCCCGTTTCCACCGCGTCCGCCATCGTCTTGTGCAGCGCGTCGATGCTCGCGAACGGCCGCTCGCCCGCGGCGACCTCGGCCACCCACGGCGAATGTTCGAAGATCCCCGACAGCGCCGCGACAAATGCGCTCGGCGCCATCGTGTTCAGTTGTTCCAACGTGTAGCGCATCGCCTTCATGCTTTCCCTTCGTCTTGATGATTGGGCTGATACGGATGATGTTCACGCCAGTGACGCGCGATATCGACACGGCGCGTCACCCAAACGCGATCGTGCTTCTCGAGGTGATCGAGGAAACGCTGCAGCCCGCGGAACCGGCCCGGCCGGCCGAGCAGCCGGCAATGCATGCCGATCGACAGCATCTTCGGCGCCTCGTCGCCCTCCGCGTACAGCACGTCGAATGCGTCGCGCAGGTAGTCGAAGAAGTGATCGCCGGTGTTGAAACCCTGCGGCGTCGCGAAGCGCATGTCGTTCGTGTCGAGCGTGTACGGCACGATCAGTTGCGGCGACGTGCCGCCGCCCGACACCTTGACGTCCATCCAGAACGGCAAGTCGTCGCCGTAGTTGTCGGAGTCGTACAGGAAGCCGCCGTATTCCGCGACCAGGCGGTGCGTATTGGGGCTGTCGCGGCCGGTATACCAGCCGAGCGGACGCTCGCCCGTCACGCGCTCGATCGCTTCCATCCCGAGGCGCATGTGCTCCGCTTCGAGTTCCGGCGTCATGCTCTGGTAGTGGATCCAGCGCCAGCCGTGGCACGCGATTTCATGGCCGAGCTCGACGAAGGCGCGCGCGAGCTCCGGATGACGCTCGATCGCCATGCCGACGCCGAAGACCGTCAGCGGCATCCCGCGCCTCTCGAATTCGCGCAGGATGCGCCACACGCCGGCCCGCGAACCGTATTCGTAGATCGACTCCATGCTCATGTGGCGGTCCGGATACGCGGCCGCGCCGACGATTTCGGACAGGAACTGCTCGGAGCCCGGATCGCCGTGCAGCACGCAGTTCTCGCCGCCCTCCTCGTAGTTCAGCACGAATTGCACGGCGACGCGGGCGCGCCCCGGCCAGTTCGCCTGAACGGGATGGCGGCCGTAGCCGATCAGGTCGCGAGGATAGTTGGGATCGAGTGACATGGGTTCGAAGTACGGCGAAAGCGGGCTGAAATAATGGGTTCGCATCGACCGCGCGGCGCCGGAAGCCGGCCGCACGAGCCGATGCGATGACGGCCCAGTGTAGCGAAAACGTTCATACGCGCCCATACAGCGACGCAGATAGTGCGTGTCAGACGGTGTGTATGTGCGGTTGCGGCAAATTCGGGACCGGCTCCGCCGCCTCCCCGTCCGGCGGGCTGAAGCGGGCGAATGCGCCGTCGTAGCGTTTCGCCAGCGGCCGCGCGTAATCGCCGCGTTTCGCGGTCGCGAGGCGCAGCGCGACGAGCGCCTCGGCCCACTTGACGGCCGCCGTGACGCCTTCGACCACCGGCGCGCCGATCTGCTGCTCGATCTCGTGCGCGAACTCGGCCATCCCCGCGCAGCCGAGCACGATCGCGTCGGCGCCGTCCTCGTCGAGCGCGCGCCGGCATTCGTCGACGATGATCCGGCGCGCGGCCGAGCCCGGCCGGTCGAGTTCGAGCACCGCGACGTCGGTCGCGCGCACGTTGCGGCAGAAGCGCTTCATCCCGTAGCGCTCCGCGAGGTGCCACGCCATCCCGCAGGTGCGCGCGAGCGTCGTGACGACCGAGAAGCCCGGCGCGAGCACGCTCGCCGCATGCATCGCGGCCTCGGCGATGCCGATCACCGGCCCGCGCGCGAGTTCGCGCGCCGCGTACAGGCCCGGGTCGCCGAAGCACGCGATCACATAGGCGTCGCAGCCGTCGCGCTCGCCCTGCGCGATCTCGGCGAGCAGCCCCGGCGTCGCGAGCGCCTCGTCGTAATAACCTTCGATCGACGGCGGCCCCATCGGCGGGCTCACCGCGACGATCTCCGTGCCCGCGGCCGCGACCTCGCGGGCGCAGCGCCCCATCGCGTCGGTCATCCGCTGCGTCGTATTCGGATTGATCAGTCGGATCTTCATCGCACGCTCCTCACGCCTTCGCGCTCACGAGCAGCCGGTAGAACACGAAGCCGAGCCCCGCGCCGATGAACCAGGAAAAATTCGCGGCGGCCTGCCAGCCCGGCACCATCACGCAGACGACCGCGATCACGGCCGCCGGCAGCAGCGCGGCGAGCGCGCGGCGGTTCACGCCGCCCGTGTACCAGTAGCTGCCGCTCTCCGACATCGTGTACAGGTCGTCGCGCACGAGCCGGCCGCGCTTGACGAGATAGAAGTCGGCGATCAGCACGCCGTACAGCGGGCCGATGAACGCGCCGAGCACGTCGAGCGTGTAGTGGATCACGGCCGGGTTGTTGAACAGGTTCCACGGCGTGATGAAGATCGACGCGACGGCCGCGAGCATCCCGCCCGCACGCCAGCTGATCAGCCGCGGCGCCACGTTCGAGAAGTCGAACGCGGGCGACACGAAGTTCGCGACGATGTTGATGCCGATCGTCGCGATCGTGAACGTCAGCGCGCCGAGGATCACCGCGGTCGGATGGTCGATGCGGCCGACCGTCTCGACCGGGTCGGTGATCAGTTCGCCGAACACCGGCAAGGTCGCCGCCGTCGTGATCACCGTGACGAGCGAGAACGCGAGGAAGTTGACCGGCAGCCCCCAGAAATTGCCGCGCTTCACGTCGCCGAACGAGCGGCAGTAGCGCGAGAAGTCGCCGAAGTTCAGCATCGGCCCGGAGAAGTACGACACGACCAGCGACACCGCCGTGATCATCACCGGGATCACTTCCGCGCCGTGATACTTGACGCCGCCGAGGTTGATGCCGATGTTGCGCCAGCCCGCGCGCCACACCATGTAGCCGGCGAGGATGAACATCACGACGTAGACCGCCGGGCCGGCGAAGTCGATGAACTTCTTGATCGTCTCCATCCCGTTCCAGAACACGAACGCCTGAAGCACCCACAGCAGCATGAAGCCGGCCCAGCCGACCGCCGACAGCCCGAGGAAGCCGTAGCGATGGACGTCCGCGTACGGCAGCCATTGCGGGAAGAACTTCAGCACGACGATCACGAGCGCGCTCGACGCGAGATAGGTCTGGATGCCGTACCACGCGATCGCGATCAGCCCGCGGATCACCGCCGGCACGTTCGCGCCGAGCACGCCGAAGGTCGCGCGGCACGCGACCGGATACGGCACGCCGATCTGCTGGCTCGGCCGCGCGATCAGGTTGCACAGCGCGTTCACGAGGCCGATGCCGACGATCAGCGCGATCAGCACCTGCCAGCTCGTCAGCCCGAGCGCGAACAGGCTGCCCGCGAACACGTAGCCGCCGACGCTGTGCACGTCCGACATCCAGAACGCGAAGATGTTGTACGCACCCCACGTCTGATTCTTCAGGGGTGCCAAATCTTCGTTATACAGACGTTCGCTGTAACCATCCGGCAGCGTCGGATCGCCGCCCTCGCCGCCTTCTTTCGCCGGAAAGGCGCTCTCGTGCGCCACACTGAACTGAGCCATGACTTCTCCTTGACGCGGCCGGGCGGCCGCTCCACCGTCATCGATATCGCTCCGGATCGTCGCCCGGAGTCGGACCAGCGGCCCGCGGCAAATACCGCGGGCCTGCATTTCGCTCGTTCTGTGGCGCGCGGCCGGGTTCGCGTCGCCGCTCAGGCGCCGCCGAACACTTCGCACAAATCGACCTGCCCTTGCGCGGGCCGGTCCAGCATCTTCAGTTCGACATGCTGCAGGTGGCGCGCCATCAGCGTCACCGCCTGCTTCGGGTCTCCCGCCTCCAGCGCGGCGAGGATCTCGTCGTGGTCGTCGCACGAGCACGGGCTGCGCCCGTGCGATTCGTACAGCGCCGACATCAGCGTCGAGCGTGCGACGAGCCCTTCGAGGCACGCGCTGAGCGTCGCATTGCCCATCAGCGTGGCGAGCGCCGTGTGGAATTCGCCCGACAGCCGGATCCACGCCGCGAAGTCATGCCGCTCGAACGCCTTGCGTTCCTTGTCGATCAGCGCGGCGACGCCCTTCAGCCGCTTCGCACCGGGCCCGGTTGCCAGCCGCTCGACCACCGCCAGCTCGATGATCCGGCGCATCTCGAACACCTCGTGCACGTCCTGTAGCGTCGGGCTCGCGACGAACGCGCCACGGTTCGGCTCGAGATCGACCAGCTTGTCGGTCGCGAGCTGCGCGAGCGCCTGGCGGATCGTCCCGCGCTTCACGCCGAACACGTCGCAGAGCTGCGCCTCCGTCAGCTTCGCGCCGGGCGCGAGCCGATGCTCGAGGATCGCGGTGCGGATCCGCTCGGCGATCGCTTCGGGACCGGCTGCGCCGGACGGCTGGGAATCGGGCTCGTTCATGATCTGCATCGTGTGATGGTCCTCATCCTAGGGCGGACATAAAGATTGTCAACAATTCTTTTCCGGGATTTCGCACAATCGGCGTGCATCGACGCGACCCGGTTCGGTGCAGGATGCGCTCATTCCATGCAATACAAGCCTCACATGCCTGTCGGAGGCCTTTCCTGTCGTATACCCGACCGGCCATTTTGTTGACAAAACTGGTGCATACCCGGGCAACAATCGGTCGTGCGTCGACGAAAATTTTCGACCGTTAGTTGCGCATTTACATAAAGAAAAAGGCGGGAAACCCGCCTTTCGATCGATCGCGCCTGCATCAGCCGAGATGCGGGTAGTCCGACAAGGTCAGCCGGAAGCCGTGCGCATTCGCGACCAGTTGCGCCTGCGCGCCGAACGGCAGCGTCAGCAGGTCGGGCACATGGCCGAACTGGAGCCCCGTGACGACCGGGATCCCGATCACCGCTCGGACCTGGTCGATCATGGCCTGCATGTCGTAGCCGTTGTCGTACTCGAACGGCCGCGCGCCGGTGAACTGGCCGAGCACGAGCGCCTGCTGGCGCGCGAGCAGCCCCGACAGGTGCAACTGGTAGATCATCCGCTCGATCCGGAACGGCTGCTCGTTGACGTCCTCGATGAACAGGATGCCGCCTTCGATGTCGGGCATGTACGGCGTGCCGATCAGCGACGTCAGGATCGCGAGGTTGCCGCCCCACAGCGTGCCCGTCACGTTCGCCGCCTGCACCTGCGGCGCCTCGGTGACGATCGTCGTGCCCGGCTGCGTCAGCGTCTGCCAGAAGTGCTGCATCGTGAAGTCGCTCGGCGTTTCCGCGCCGAAGTCGGCGGACAGCATCGGGCCGCCGAACGTCTTGATGCGCGCCTTCGCATACAGCGCGAGCTGGATCGCGGTGAAGTCGCTGTGGCCGACGAGCGCGACCGGCTGGTCGCGCAGCCGGCGCTCGAGCCCGCGGTAGTCAAGCCCGTGCAGGATCCGCGCGGCGCCGTAGCCGCCGCGCACCGCGAGCGCGATGTCCGGCAGCGGCCGCTCGGGATCGGCGAGGCGGTTCAGGTCGCCTGCGCGCTCCCCGTCGGTACCGCCGAACCGCTGGTAGCGCCGCTGCGTCGCCTCGATGTTCTCGATGCGATGCTGCGCGGTGCTGAGGCGTTCGAGCGCGCGATTGATCGCGTCCGGGTCGTGCGGATAACCGGACGGCGCCAGCAGGCGGATGGTATAGGACGCGGCGGGCTGGAAGGACATGGGGGAAAGGTGTCGGGTCGTCAAACCTGCTTAGAGGGTCCGAACCGTCTCCGGTTCACGGCGTCGTGCCTGACGGGTGGGCTTATGACGCGCCGGGTGCGGCATCGCGGGCGAGCCGCGCCTCGCGCAGCGCGCGACGGCGCTCGGCGAAGAACGACTTCAGCGCGGCGCCGCACTCGTCGGCGAGCACGCCGCCCGTCACTTCGGTATGGTGGTTGAGCTGCGGATTCGCGAACGCGTCGATCACGCTGCCGCACGCGCCCGTCTTCGGATCGGCGGCGCCGTAGACGACCCGCGCGATGCGCGCATGCATGATCGCGCCCGCGCACATCAGGCACGGCTCCAGCGTCACGTACAACTCGCAGCCGGGCATCCGGTAATTCCGCAGATGCTGCGCGGCCATCCGCAGCGCGGCCATTTCCGCATGCGCGGACGGGTCGTGCCCGCCGATCGGATGGTTGAAACCGCGCGCGATCACTTCGTCGCCGCGCACGAGCACCGCGCCGACCGGCACCTCGCCGGCCGCGCGCGCCTCTTCGGCGGCGGCCTGCGCGAGCCGCATGAAATGCAGGTCGCGCGCCGACACGGGCGTGGCTTCGGGAACAGGTGTATCGGTGGCCGGTTCGGCCGCCGGAGCGGTTGCCGACCGGGCTGCGTCGTGCAGCGCGTCGGACGTCACATCGGCCCCGTGTCGGCGGGCGCTTCGTCGAGCCCGCGCTCGCACAGGCGCTCCGCGATGCGCCGGCAGTAGTCGCGCGGCATCACCATCGGGCCGCCGCGCAGCGATTCGAGCGCCATGTCGAGCGCGAGAATCTTCGCCTGCAGCCGGCAGCGCGCGGCACGGTCGCTGACCGCCTGCACTTCGTCATGCAGGTTGCGCAGCGCGCGCAATTGTTCGACGGCCGGCGGCACGAAGCCCGCGTTCTTCAGGATACGGTTGGCCACCCGCACCTCCTCGGGCACGAGCAGGTCGTCATCCAGCGCCTGCGGCGCGCCGGTACCCGGCAAATCGTCGAACTCGCCCCGCGCGGCGGCGGCGGCGATACGTTGTTCGACCAGGGCGTCAAGCAATCTCATCAGTCAATCGGAACAATGCGGCAGGCCGAATTCTAGCAGGGTGACGCGGCTATGACAGGCCCTTCGAATATATGCTCGATATTGTGCTTTTTAGGGGCCGAATCGCCACGCATGCACGCCGATCACCGTCAAATGCCGCTCTGCTGCGCCGCAGCGGGCCGAGCGCCGTGCGGGCCGCTCCAGACGCAAACGGCGTCGGGCCCTGTTTTCTATTCGTGACGAGGCGCGCCGGACCGCGCCGGTCCGACGAAACGGCAGCCGTTCCGTTTCCGCCGCCGCATCAAGCGGCCGCCGTTTCCGGCCGCGTTTTCGCGAACGGGCGAAACATCATCGCGATCAGGAACGCGCCGAGGCCGATCGCGAACGAACCGAGGTACAGCCAGCCGTAACTGCCGAACGTATCGACGATCAGGCCGCCGGCGACCGGGCCCGCGGCCATCCCGAGGCTGCCGGCCATCGCGCAACCGCCGATCACGGTGCCCATCATCCGCAGCGGGAAGTTCTCGCGCGCGAGCACCGCATACAACGGCATCACGCCCGCATAGATGAAGCCGAACAGCGTCGCGACCGCGTAGAACCCGTCGAGCGAGCGCACGAAGTAATAGCCGAGCGCGCCGAGCGCCTGCGCGAGCAGCCCCGCCACCAGCATGCGCTTCGCGCCGAGGCGGTCGCCGAGCATGCCGAACGCGATCCGGCCGCCCATACCGGCGAGCCCCTCGACGCTGTAGATCGACACCGCGACGATCAGCGGGATGCCGCACGTGACCGCGTAGCTGACCGTGTGGAAGATCGGGCCCGAGTGCGTCGCGCAGCAGAAGAAGTTGGTCAGCAGCAGGATCATGAACTGCGGCGAGCGCAGCGCATCCGCGACCGACATCGCTGCCGGTGCGCCGGCAGCCGAAGGCGCGGCGTGCGCGGAGGCAGGGTCGAGCGCGGGCGGCCGCCGTACCAGGAGCGACACCGGAATCATCACGACGGCCGCCAGCCCGGCGATCAGCAGCATCGACGTGCGCCAGTCGCGCACCGACACGAGCCACGCGGCGAGCGGCGCCATCGTCATCGGCGCCATTCCCATGCCGGCCGACACGAGCGACACCGCGAGGCTGCGGTGCGTGTCGAACCAGCCCGTCACGCACGCCATCATCGGCGCGAATATCGCGGCCGTCGCGCCGCCGACGGCCAGGCCGAAGGTCAGCTGGAACGCGAACAGCGACGGCGCGCGGCTCGCCAGCGCGAGGCTCGCCGACAGCAGCACCGCGCCCGCGAGGACGACCGGCCGCGTGCCGATCCGGTCCGACAGGCTGCCCCACGCCATGCTCGCGAAGGCCATCGCGATGAAGCCGAGCGTCATCGCCGTGGAAATGCCGGTCATCGACCAGCCCGTGTCGCGCGCAATCGCGCGCAGGAACACCGGCAGGGAAAACATCGCGCCGATCGCGACGCAGCCCATCAGGCCGCCCGCGGCGACGATCACCCAGCGGTAACGGGAATCCGTCATTTGGCGCCTCCTTGTCCGTTTCGGCCATCCTCGGAAACCGGGTACAGGCCGCATGTGCGGCGCCATACCCGGTCGACATGGATACGACGGGCGAATCATCGGGAAATCGACATCCGCGGGTCACGAGCCGGCGATTTTTCATTGTCGGCCAATTCGCGCGGCCGGCAACGAACCGGTCACGCGTTCGCCCCGCTTTGCCGGAATCGGAAATTCGTTATCGGAAATGGTTGGTTTGGCCGCGCGGCCACGCTGACTACACTCGATCCATCTTGTCATAACAAGTTGATCGATGACCGCATCCAACGTCGTGCCGCTGTCGGCGGCCCCGCTCTACGTACAGATCAAGGACATGCTGCGCGCGCGCATTCTCGACGGCACCTATGCGCCGCACAGCCGGATGCCGTCCGAGCACGAGCTGTGCGCGATGTTCGACGTCAGCCGCATCACGGTGCGCCAGGCGCTCGGCGACCTGCAGAAGGAAGGACTGCTGTTCAAGCTGCACGGCAAGGGCACGTTCGTGTCGAAGCCGAAGGCGTTCCAGAACGTGACGTCGCTGCAGGGCTTCGCCGAGGCGATGTCGTCGATGGGTTACGAGATCGTCAACCAGTTGCGCAGCTTGCGCACCGTGAAAGCCGACCGCCATCTCGCGACCAAGCTGAACGTGCCGGAAGGCGCGCCGCTCGTCGAGATCCACCGCGTGCGGCTGCTGAACCGCGAACCGGTGTCGCTCGAACAGACCTGGGTGCCGGAAGCGCTCGGCAAGCGCCTCGCGGGCGCCGATCTCGCGACCCGCGACATCTTCCTCGTGCTGGAAAACGACTGCGGCATCCCGCTCGGCCATGCCGACGTGTCGATCGACGCGATCCTCGCCGACGACGAGATCGTCGATGCGCTGCACGTCGAGGACGGCAGCCCCGTGCTGCGCATCGAGCGCCTCACTCACGACGCGTCGGGCGCCCCGATCGACTACGAATACCTCTACTTCCGTGGCGACGCATTCCAGTACCGGCTGCGCATCGACCGGCAAAAACCACGCAAAGCTGCAAGGAAACAGCGATGACAACCCAGGTTCACGAATACGACGTCGTCGTGGTCGGCGGCGGCACGGCCGGGCCGATGGCGGCGATCAAGGCGAAGGAGCGCGACCCGTCCCTGCGTGTGCTGCTGCTCGAGAAGGCCCACGTGAAGCGCAGCGGCGCGATCTCGATGGGCATGGACGGCCTGAACAACGCGGTGATCCCCGGTCATGCGACGCCCGAACAGTACACGCGCGAAATCACGATCGCCAACGACGGCATCGTCGACCAGGAAGCCGTGTACGCGTACGCGGCGCACAGCTTCACGACGATCGAGCAGCTCGACCGCTGGGGCGTGAAGTTCGAGAAGGACGGCACCGGCGACTACGCGGTGAAGAAGGTCCATCACATGGGCTCGTACGTGCTGCCGATGCCGGAGGGGCACGACATCAAGAAGGTGCTGTACCGGCAACTGAAGCGCGCGCGCATCGCGATCACGAACCGGATCGTCGCGACGCGCGTGCTGACCGATACGCAGGGCCGCGCAAGCGGCGTGCTCGGTTTCGACTGCCGCACCGCCGAGTTTCACGTGATCCGCGCGAAGGCCGTGATCCTCTGCTGCGGCGCGGCCGGCCGCCTCGGCTTGCCGGCATCGGGCTACCTGATGGGCACCTACGAGAACCCGACCAACGCGGGCGACGGTTACGCAATGGCCTATCACGCGGGCGCCGCGCTCGCGAATCTCGAATGCTTCCAGATCAATCCGCTGATCAAGGACTACAACGGCCCGGCGTGCGCGTACGTGACGGGCCCGCTCGGCGGCTTCACCGCGAACGGCAAGGGCGAGCGCTTCATCGAATGCGACTACTGGAGCGGCCAGATGATGTGGGAGTTCTACCAGGAACTGCAGAGCGGCAACGGCCCGGTGTTCCTGAAGCTCGACCATCTCGCGGAAGAAACGATCCAGACCATCGAGCAGATCCTGCATACGAACGAACGGCCGAGCCGCGGCCGCTTCCACGCGGGGCGCGGCACCGACTACCGCAGCCAGATGGTCGAGATGCACATCTCCGAGATCGGCTTCTGCAGCGGTCACAGCGCATCGGGCGTGTACGTGAACGCGCGCGCGGAGACGACCGTGCCGGGGCTCTACGCGGCCGGCGACATGGCGGCCGTCCCGCACAACTACATGCTCGGCGCGTTCACGTACGGCTGGTTCGCCGGGCAGAACGCGGCCGACGACGTGGCCGGACGCGACCTTGCGCCGGTGGACGACGAACAGGTCGAGGCCGAACGCGCCCGCGTGATGGCCCCGCTTCTGCGCGAACACGGCCTCGCGCCGGCGCAGGTCGAATACAAGCTGCGCCGCATGGTGAACGATTACCTGCAACCGCCGAAGGTGACGCGCAAGATGGAAATCGGGCTGCAACGCCTTGACGATATTACTGAGGATATCGAACAGATCAAGGCTGGTCATCCGCACGAACTGATGCGGGCGGCCGAAGTGCGCGCGATCCGCGACTGCGCGGAAATGGCCGCGCGCGCGTCGCTGTTCCGCACCGAGAGCCGCTGGGGGCTGTACCACCATCGCGTCGACTTCCCGCATCGCGATGACGCCGAATGGTTCTGCCACACGTGGCTGCGCAAGGATGCCGACGGCGCGATGCGCAGCGAGAAGCGGCCGGTCGAACCGTACGTCGTGCCGCTGGCCGACGACGATCGCGGTGCCTACACGAATCTGCGCATCCGCGAACCGGCCGCGCTCGCGACTGCCCTCTAAGGAGCCCTACCGTGCCCCATACCCCGCACGACATCTTCCTGCGCAGCAGCGCACCCGTGACGATCGACGAGGAACGCTGCATCGCCGACAAGGGGTGCACCGTCTGCGTCGACGTGTGCCCGCTCGACCTGCTCGCGATCGACGTGACCAAGGGCAAGGCCTACATGCAGTTCGACGAATGCTGGTACTGCATGCCGTGCGAGCGCGATTGCCCGACCGGCGCAGTCAAGGTCGAGATCCCTTACCTGCTGCGCTGACCGCGTACGTCAACGCCCTTTTTCTTCGCTCATGACCGACTCTCCTTTCGCCGCCCCGCTACCCGGCGCACACGAGCGCGACCCGGCCGCGCTCGTCGCCCGCCTCGCCGCGTCCGACGCATCCGTGCGCCGCGTCGCGCTGTTCGAACTCGCGGATCTCGAGGATCCCGAACGCGTGCCGGCGTTCGTCGCCGCGCTGCGCACCGACCCGTCGGCCGACGTGCGCGGCGAAGCCGCCCGCGTACTCGGTGCGTGGGAACAGTCCGACGTCGTCGAGGCGCTGTGCGGCGCGCTGCTCGATCCGGACGACGACGTGCGCGCCGCCGCCGCCCAGAGCCTGTCCGAACTGAAGGACCCGGCGTCGGGTCCCGTACTGTGCCGCTGGGCCGACCGGCCCGAGCCGTTCGTGCGCCGTGCCGTGCTGCGCGGATTGCGCGAGTTGCGTGACCCCGGCGCGTTCGCACCCGCGCTGCATGCGCTCGAGGCCGAGCCCCCCGCCGTGCGCGCCGAAGCCGTCACGGTGCTCGGCTGGCTCAAGGATCCGCGCGCGCTTTCGCCGCTCGCGCGCATCGCGACGGCCGATACCGATGCGGACGTGCGACGTGCCGCGGTCGGCTCGATCGGCTTCGCGGCAGCCGACGATGCGGCCGTCATCGATGCGCTGTTCGCCGCGCTGCGCGATCGCGCATGGCAAGTACGCGAGGAAGCAGCCACCACGCTCGGCAAGCTGCGCGTGACGCTGGCGCGCGAGCCGCTCGTCGCCGCGCTCGACGACGACTACTGGCAGGTGCGTCTGCGCGCAGCACGCGCACTCGGGCAGTTGCGCGACGCGGCTGCGGCGCCGGCCGTCGTCGCGCTGCTCTCGCATGCGATCAGCAATCTGCGCAAGGAAGCCGCGCTCGCGCTCGGCGAATTGCGCGACCCCGCGACGCTGCCCGCCCTGAACGATGTGCTCGAGGATCGCGACCCGGAAGTCCGCAAGGCCGTACGGATCGCGATCCGGCAAATCGGCGACGCGCCCCGATGATCGCGCCGACCGAAATCGCGCTCGACCATCCGGCAGGCGCGCTCATGCTGCGCTGGCCCGACGGCGCAACGCAGCGCATCGGCTATGCGCGATTGCGCACCGAATGCCCGTGCGCGGCATGCCGACGCATCCGGCGTGACGGCGGTCGCGTCGATGCCCGGCCCGACCTGACGCTCGAAGGCGTGGAGCCGGCCGGCTACGGCGTGCGCTTCATGTTCGGCGACGGCCACGCGCGCGGCATCTATCCGTGGCCCTATCTGGCGGACATCGACTAGCAGCCGCCGTGCGGCTTCCCGCGGGTTCGCGGGCGCGATGGCACGCGTGTGGAAACGCTGCGATACTGACGCCCACGAACGTCTCCACCCACCGTGGGAGCAAGGACATGCAAACCGCAGTCGGATTCATCGGCCTCGGCGTGATGGGCACGCCGATGGCGCTCAATCTCGCGCGTGCCGGCACGCCGCTCGTCGCGTGGAGCCGGTCGCGCGGCAGCGACGATGCGCTGCGCGCCGCCGGCGCGCGCATCGCCGAGCACGTCGACGACGTGTTCGCGACGTGCCGCACCGTGATCCTGATGCTCGCGAACGACGCGGCGATCGACGCCGTCCTCGCGCGCGGCACACCCGGTTTTGCCGCGCGCGTCGGCGGCCACACGATCGTGAACATGGGCACCAACGCACCCGGGTATTCGCGTGCGCTCGCCGATGAAATCGCCGCCGCGTCGGGCCGCTACGTCGAGGCGCCCGTATCGGGGTCGCGCAAGCCGGCCGAAGCGGGCCAGCTCGTCGTGATGCTGGCCGGTGCGCCGGACGACGTCGACGCCGTGCGCGCGCTCGTGAAGCCGCTGTGCCGCGACAGCTTCGCGTGCGGCGACGTGCCGTCGGCGCTGACGATGAAGCTGGCCGTCAACCTGTTCCTGATCACGATGGTCACCGGCCTGACCGAAGCCACGCATTTCGCACAACGTCACGGTATCGATCTCGCACGTTTCGCCGACGTGCTGAACGCCGGCCCGATGGCAAGCGACGTATCGCGCGTGAAACTCGGCAAGCTCGTCGCGGAAGATTTCTCCGTGCAGGCCGCGATCACCGACGTGCTGAAGAACGCGCGCCTCGTCGCCGAATCCGCGCGCGGCACCGGCATCGCGTCGCCGCTGCTCGACGTCTGTCACGCGCTTTACGGCGAGACCGAAAAAGCCGGACATGGATCGGACGACATGGTCGCGGTGATTCGCGCGATCGAACGACGCACCGACGCATAGGTGCGCCCATGTCCGGATCGGCACACTCCGCAATCGGCGCCGCCGCAACCGTGCGCCCCATTCCCGCCGTGATCGGCATCGTGCTGCGCGAACGCGACGTTTTGCTCGTGCGCCGCGCGAATCCGCCCGACGCGGGCTGCTGGGGGTTCCCCGGCGGCAAGATCGAACCGGGCGAACCGATCGCGGACGCGGTCGTTCGCGAGATCGCCGAAGAGACGACCGTCGCGGTCGATGCACTCGACGCCTTTACCGCGCTCGATGCGTTCGATTACGATGCGGGCGGCGCCGTGCGCCAGCATTTCATCATGGTCGCGGTGCTGTGCCGATGGCTGCGCGGCACGCCCGCCGCCGGCGACGATGCGCTCGATGCGCGCTGGTTCGCCCTCGACGAGCTCGATCGTGATGACGTGCCGATGAGCGCGGGCGTGCGCGACGTCGCTCGACGGGCGATCGAACGGTCGGCATCCCTGGGCGACGCGCGGCGCTCGCCCGTTTGACGCTTCGCCGTCGTTTCCGCGCTACCGCGCGGACGATGCGCCCGATCCATCGCGGTGCGGGCTACCCGCCGGGCACCGGATCACAACCTATCCAATCATGATCAGAATTCGCCAATCCACCGAGGCCGACGGCACACGCGTGCTGGATATCTGGCGCCGTGCCGTCGACGCAACCCACCCCTTCCTGAGCGACGACGACCGCCGCGCCATCGAAGCCGAAGTCGTCACGTTCCTGCCGGCCGCGCCGCTCGACCTCGCTGTCGACGCGCACGATCGGCCGATCGGCTTCATGCTGCTCGACGGCAGTCACATGGAAGCGCTGTTCGTCGATCCCGCCCATCATGGGACGGGCGTCGGTCGGCGGCTTGTCGAAGCTGCGCTCGGGCGCCACCCCAATTTGACGACCGACGTCAACGAGCAGAACGAAGCGGCCACGGCATTCTACGAGCGGCTCGGGTTCGAGCGCTGGGGACGATCGGCCTGCGACGGACAAGGGCGGCCGTATCCGCTGATTCACCTTCGTTATCGCGGTAGCGAACGATCCTGAGCAGGATCGGGAACCGGTGCGACATCCATTCGCACGTTATCCGAGCGATGACGTCTCGATTCCCGTTCGCGGCCCGCTGTCGGACGCCAATCGCGCCGATGCCATGTCGTTCTCGAGCGCAGGTAACGGATAGCCGCCGCGCTGGCAAGCCCGGATTTCCTGCCGTCATCCGATCTTGATCCGGATGGCCGAAGGTCCGGGTGAGCTTGCCGCGCGACGATCACGCGTGGAACAACGTCAGTCGGATCACGCCCCTGCATCGCAGCCAGTCACAAACGGTGCAATAGCGAGAACGCGCGTTTCTCGGGCCAAACGAGCCTATCTCCGCCCCGATGATGCTACTCTCTCGGCCAACCCAAACGTCACCCCATGAAGCAGCAGGATTCAACCATGCAGACCGTCGCGGTACTGGACTTCGAAACCACCGGGCTGTCGCCGAACATGGGCGACCGCGCGACCGAAATCGCCGTCATCCTTCTGCGTGACGGGCAGATCGTCGACCGCTTCCAGAGCCTGATGAATGCGGGCCGGCGCATCCCGTCCGATGTCGTCGCGCTCACCGGCATCACGAACGACATGATCGCGTCGGCACCGCCGGCGTCCGAAGTCATGAAGGAAGCCGCGGCGTTCGTCGGCAAGCATGCGGTCGTCGCCCACAACGCCGGTTTCGACAAACGCTTCTGGCAATCGGAGCTCGGGCAGCTCGGCATGCCGGCCGAGCATGCGTTCGCCTGCACGATGCTGGTGGCGAGACGGATCTACCCGGACGCTCGCAGTCATCGCCTGTCGAGCCTGGTCGAGATGCTGCGTTTACCGAAATCGGGCCGCGCGCACCGGGCGATGGTCGATGCCGAAATGGCCGGCCATCTGTGGTGCCGGTTGCAGCACGACATCGCCCGGACGTACGGGCTGGATCGCATCGATCACGCGCTGATGTCGCGGGTCCAGGCAACGAGCAAGGCGAAGGTGCCGACGTATCTGCGTTCGCTCGGGTGCGCGCACGCGTAGGCATCCGGTCGCGCCCGGTGACACGACGCGTCCCGTTCCACGCGATGCGTGAATGCAAAAACGGCTTGGCAAGCGCCAAGCCGTTTTTTTGCCCGGACGTGAACCCGACCCGGAAGCTTACGCAGGCTGCTTGGGCGGCTGGACGGCGCCGATCTGGATGAAGACCTCGAGGGTGTTGAGTTCGTCCCAGTGTTCGACGAAGCGGCCGTGTTCCACCCGCCAGATGTCGATCGAGCGCATGACGAAGGGCCTGCCGGTCGCGGGGTAGCCGAGAAGGTTGCCGGTGTGGGTGCCCTCGTAGCGATAGCGACCGGCCACGCGGGAGCCGTCGGCCGACACGAAAACGTCCTCCGCGGTGACCTTCAGGTCGGGAACGCCCGCGATGATGGCCCCAAGCACCTTCTTGGAACCTTCCCGTCCGGGCTCAGCGAATGCGTTGTGATTCACGTAGTTCGGCGCCTTGATCTCGTCGAGGCGCGACACATCGTGGCTGGACATGATCTCGGCAAAGAGGTAGCCGAGCCTGGCCAGATCAGGGGAAGGAGCGCTGTTCATGGATGAAGTCCTTTTGCGGTTAGGGGGTCGCATCACTGCCTGCTTCGGAGCTCTATCCGAGCAAAAATATCTAGCAACGCTAGGATCATAGTCTAGCAACGCTATTTCTTCAAGCGTCGGTATAATTACGGATCAAAGAGGCTTTTGGGGAATCAGTGATGGGGGTCGCCGAGCGCAAGAACAGGGACCGGGACGCACGCGAGCAGCGCATCACCGCAGCGGCCCGACAAATTGCGGAGGCAGAGGGCTGGAGCGCCGTTACCGTTCGCCGCCTGGCTGACGAGATCGAGTACAGCCAGCCCGTACTCTATTCGCACTTCAGGAACCGGGACGCGATCGTCGGCGCCGTTGCGCTCGAAGGCTTTCGGGAAATCAAGGCGGCGCTTCATCAAGCGGCGCAGCGATCAAACGATCCCCGCCAGGCGTGCGAAAGCGTTGCGATCGCCTATCTCGACTTCGCTCGCGACAATCCCGCGCTCTACGAGGCGATGTTCACGATGCCGACCGACTTGCTTTTCGCAGAAGCCGACACCAGGCCCGAACTGAGAGAAGCCTTCGAGGTGCTTGCCGCTGTCGTGCCGTCGAGTCTGAATGTCGACGTGGCGACGGAGACGTTTTGGGCAACCCTTCATGGGCTGGCTCAGCTCGAAAGCTCAGGCCGGATCAAGCACAGCACGCGGCTGGCGCGGGTAGCATTGGTTATTCGCGGCCTGTTCGGATGAGCGATCCTCCTGCTATTTCAGGCCGGTCCGATCAAGCCGTTCACGCCGCTCGGTTTGGACGGCGTGACAGTCCGCCAAAGGTGGCGGATGAAATTCGTGCGGCGCACCCCCTACGTTGATTGACGCACGATTGCGGCATCGGCCGGCCAGGAACCCACTGCTTCGTCTGCGTCCGCCGCAATCGTGTTCGCCGTCCAGGCTTTTGCGGCCGAGCTAAATCCCTTCCGAACAACGTTCGGAAGCAGATGTGCCATTGGCTCTTCTTTAACGGATGCTCGCAAATGTCGCGCGAATATCGCTTACCAGCGCATTCGGATTTTCCAACGCGGCGAAATGGCCACCCTGCTCGTGCTCGCCGAAGTGCCGCACATCGCGGTAGCGTCGTTCGATCCACCGCCGCGATTTTCGTACGTGTTCGCCAGCAAGCATGGTGAATCCAGACGGCACGGCAATGGGACGATCGATACGAGCCGCGGAGGACCAGCTGGATCGCTTCAGTTCCCAATACAGTCGTGCTGACGAAGCCGACGTATTGGGTATCCAGTACAACATGATGTCGTCGAGCATGTCGTCGAGCGTGAAGGAAGCTTCCGCGTTGCCCGCGGTGCCGCACGTGTCCTGGAACATCGCGTAAATCCACGCTGCCTGCGCAACCGGAGAATCCGCGAGCGCGTAGCCTATCGTCTGCGGTCGCGTCTGCTGCTGTTGAGCGTATCCGGATAGCGTGCTCCAGAAATACCGGGCACTGTCGAGCATGCCCTGCTCATCCGGCGTCGCGTCGCGCATTTCGTCCGGCGTGGGCATGAACATCGCGAAGTTCAGATGGATACCCATAAGCTCGGCGAGCGCCAGTGACGCGACTTCGTCCGTCACGCCTGCGCCAAGATCACCACCTTGCATGGCCCAACGGTCATAGCCCAGTCGGTGCATCAGCTGAACGTAAGCGCGCCCAATGCGCGACATGTCCCATCCGGGTTCATCAGGTTTGTCGGAAAAACCAAATCCCGGCATCGACGGAATGACGAGGTGAAACGCCTGCCTCGGATCGCCGCCATGTGCGGCGGGATTGCCGAGCGGCCCTATCACCTTGCGGAACTCAAGCACTGAACCGGGCCAACCATGCGCCATCAGCAATGGAACGGCATCGGGTTCAGGTGACCGAATGTGGAGGAAGTGGATGTCAAGGCCGTCAATGGTCGTCTTGAACTGCCCGAAGTCATTCAACATCGACTCGCAGCGACGCCAGTCGTAACCCTCTATCCAATGCGCGACCAATGCCTGCAGCTTTGAAAGCCGCGGACCCTGACTCGTGTCATTGACGGTCTCAGGGTCGGGCCAGCGCACCCGCCGCAGTCGCTCGCGCAAATCGGACAATTCGTGCTCGGGCACATCGAGATGAAACGGCTTGATCAGATCACTCATGACTTGCTGCCTTTAGTTGCGTAGCGACGTTTCATGAAGTCGACGAGCGATGTCGGCCGCACCGCCGGATATCGGTCATTCGCGATGTCGCGCAAAGTCCCTTCGCCCGACATCATCGGTAGCAGATACTGGAGCGACAGCATCGCCGTCGGATGAGCACCGGCCTTCGCCATTCGCCGTAGTTCGGCGTATCCGTCCGCGATCGAGCCTCGACGAATCCGATGAAGCGCCCTGCCCGTCGCTGCTGCATAGTCACCTGCGATCTGGGCAATGGTGCGGCAGTCACCTGCCACGGACACCACCCGGTTGGCCGATGCCGGATCCTCGACGACCGCCACCGTCCAGGCCGCGACGTCGCTCATGGAAGTGAAATCGAGCGGCACCTCGTCGTCACCCCAATAAGTGATCGTGCCCGCGTTGGCATCGATCAGGCCGGGATGGGAGAACACGGCCTCCATGAATCCACCGTTCAGGATGTGGGTATAGCCGATGCCACTCGGGGCGACCTTGCGATCGAAGGTCCGCCGCATGTCGAGGTAAGGGTTAATGCCTTCAGGAATCGAGAACAGGTTCTCCGAGAAGTCCGACGGGACGAATCGCCCGACGTTCGCCGCGAGCGCTGCATCGAGCAAACGGGACTGGCCGTCAATGATGGTGTCAGGTCCGCCCTGAACTGCCGAAATGACGGTACCGACGCCGGCACAGGCGTGCCTGAGGCTGAGCGGGTCGTCCAGATCCATATTGACGACGGTTACGCCGTTCGCTGCCCACCCCTTTGCACGATGGGCATGTTTGCCTGCTGAACCGCCGCGAACACCCGCACGGATCTCACTGGCGGGCCGCGTGCGAAGCAACGCATCAATGACCCTGCGCCCAAGATTGCCGGCGGCGCCGGCGACCAGATAGCTCGTTTGCGTGTTCTCCATGACTTCCTCGGTTCGTCATGACGCGCGGTGTACGTCGTTGAGAAGAAGTCTAGGTTGTTCCGGGTTTGAATATAAGATGGCTGAATCGCGACTCGCTGTTCCGGAAAACGATACGAAATGGATCAGGCCGACCTCATCATCTTTCTTCGGTTAGCCGATAGCGGCAGCCTTTCCGGCACCGCACGGGCGCTGAAGACGCCCAAATCGTCCGTCAGCCGGGCGCTCGTCCGATTGGAGACGGAGATTGGATCAGCGCTCTTCGACCGGTCCACACGACATTTCCGGCTGACTGACGCGGGAAAACTGCTGCTGCCCTACGCGTCGCGGGCAGTTCAGGACCTACAGGAAGCGCAGGCGATCATCGATGGCTACGCGGGGAAACCGCGCGGGCTTCTACGGATCAACACGACGCAATCGTTCGCGCAGGGACTCGTGGCGCCCATGCTGCCTGAATTTCTCGACCGCTATCCGGAACTCGCCGTGGAGCTGACCACGGACTCGAACTACGTCGACATTGCGCGCGACGGTATCGACGTAGCGGTGCGCGTCGGCACACTGCCTGACTCGTCGCTCATCGCTCGCAGGCTGCCACCCGTTGAATTGTGGTTATGCGCAAGTCCGTCCTACCTGGCGCGAGCGGGCGTTCCGATGGAGGCAGCTGAACTTCACGGACATGCGCTCATCGTTCGGGAGGCGCCCACGAACTGGATTTTTCAGGATGGCAAAGCGGAATTGACCATACAGCCGCGTGGCAGGGCAATCATCCCGGACGCGGCTGCGCAGAAGATCGTTCTTGAAGGCGGCGGCGGGATTGGTTTTCTTCCAAGCTACCTCGCGGCTCCCGCCTTGACGGCGGGCACCCTGGTGCGGGTCCTTCCGTCATTGCGACGGGAACCCATCGAGCTTCACGCGTTGTATCCGACGCACCGCAGCATGTCGGCAAAGGTCCGGGCTTTCATCGATGCCCTTATTGGTCACCTTGATACGGTCAGGCTAACGTCCTCGCGCGACTAGCCAGCCGTCTCATGCGGTACCGTCATTCGTACCGCCCGAATGACCGGGATTGAGTGAAACAGGATGCGCGCTGAATCACTCAACCCCTTCACACAAAAGGCTCACGGTCGATTTTTGATACTGCTCGAGACGACGTGAGCCGATTGTGAATCACTCCCACTCGATCGTCGCCGGCGGCTTGCCCGAAATGTCGTACACGACCCGGTTGATCCCGCGCACCTCGTTGATGATCCGGTTCGACGCACGGCCGAGCAGCGCGTACGGCAGGTGCGCCCAGTGCGCGGTCATGAAGTCGGTCGTCTGCACCGCGCGCAGCGACGTCACGTAGTCGTACGTGCGGCCATCGCCCATCACGCCGACCGACTTGACCGGCAGGAACACCGCGAATGCCTGGCTCGTCAGGTCGTACCAGCTCTTGCCGACATCGGCTTCGCCGCACAGGCCGGCCGCCGCGTCCTGCGCGGTCGCGGTCGTGTTGCGCAGTTCCTCGATGAAGATCGCATCCGCGCGGCGCAGCAGGTCCGCATACTCGCGCTTCACTTCGCCGAGAATCCGCACGCCGAGGCCCGGGCCCGGGAACGGATGGCGGTACACCATCTCCGGCGGCAGGCCGAGCGCGACGCCCAGCTCGCGCACTTCGTCCTTGAACAGGTCGCGCAGCGGTTCGAGCAGCTTCAGGCCGAGCGTTTCCGGCAGGCCGCCGACGTTGTGGTGGCTCTTGATCGTCGTTGCCTTCTTCGTCTTCGTGCCGCCCGATTCGACCACGTCCGGGTAGATCGTGCCCTGCGCGAGCCACTTCGCCTTCGACAGCTTCTTCGCCTCGGCCTGGAACACCTCGACGAACTCGCGGCCGATGATCTTGCGCTTCGCTTCCGGATCGGTCACGCCGGCCAGGTGGCCGAGGAACTGGTCGGACGCATCGACGTGCACGACCTTCGCATGCAGGCGGCCCTCGAACATGTCGAGCACCATCTTGCCTTCGTTCAGGCGCAGCAGGCCGTGGTCGACGAACACGCAGGTGAGCTGGTCGCCGATCGCGCGGTGAATCAGCGCGGCCGCGACGCTCGAATCGACGCCGCCCGACAGGCCGAGAATCACTTCCTCGTCACCGACCTGCTCGCGGATCTTCGCGACGGCTTCCTCGATGTGGTTCTTCATGATCCAGTCGGGCTTCGCGCCGGCGATCTGCAGCACGAAGCGTTCGATGATCTGGCGGCCCTTCACCGTGTGCGTGACTTCCGGGTGGAACTGCACCGCATAGTAGCCGCGCGCCTCGTCGGCCATGCCGGCGATCGGGCAGCTCGGCGTCGACGCCATCAGCGCGAAGCCCGGCGGCAGCTCGGCAACCTTGTCGCCGTGGCTCATCCAGACCTTCAGCATCCCGTGGCCTTCGGCCGTCGTGAAATCCTCGATGCCGTCGAGCAGGCGCGTATGGCCGTGCGCACGCATTTCCGCGTAGCCGAATTCGCGATGGTCGCTCCACTCGACCTTGCCGCCGAGCTGCACGGCCATCGTCTGCATGCCGTAGCAGATGCCCAGCACCGGCACGCCGATATCCCACACGGCCTGCGGCGCGCGCAGCTGATGGTCTTCGTACGTGCTCGCGTGGCTGCCCGACAGGATCACCGCCTTCGGCGCGAACTCGCGGACGAAGTCGTCGGACACATCGTTCGGGTGGATTTCGCAGTAGACGTGCGCTTCACGCACGCGCCGCGCAATCAGTTGGGTGACTTGCGAACCGAAGTCGAGAATCAGGATTTTGTCGTGCATGGCTGCGGACGGGATGAAGAGAATAAGAAAAGCAGCGCATCGAGCGCTGCGTCAAAAGCATGGACAGCGGCGTCGGGCGGCAGGCGGCTCGCGCGACGCATCGCCGGTCAATCCTGCATCGGCGGGCGTTCGTCGAGTGCGACGCCGCCGGACGATCGACTGGAACCGGATGACGCCGGCGACGATGCTTCGGGTGCCGCGGGACGGCCGACGACGGGCTCCACGCGCTGCGGTGCGGGCGACGCCGCCGGCGCCATCGCCGGCTCGGCCGGACGCTGGGCCGGTGCGCGTGCCTCGAGCGCCTGCGCCTTCTCCCGTCGGCGCACGGCCGCTGCGATCCTCACGCCGCCGAGGCCGAGCACGATCAGCGCGACGCCGGCCACGACCGACAGCACCCTGCCGGCGGCCGCCAGCGCGGGACCGCTGCCGGCGCCGAGCGACCAGACGATCGTCAGCACGCCGGTCAGCCAGTACACGTGGCCGACCGACCGCGCCACCGGCGCCGTGAGGTCACCGTTGAACGCCGCATGAAACGCGAGCCACGCGAGCCCGAGCAACGCGATGCCGAACGCCTGGCCAAGCATGACCGGCTGGATGTTCTGCAACTGCAGCGCGTTGAACAGCGACTGCCAGGGCGTCAGCACGAACAGCACGCCGAACGCCAGCAGCAGCACGGCATCGAGGATCAGCACGGCTCGCAGCAGCGGTTTCATCGGCGATCAGTCCACGTGGTAGTTCGGCGCTTCCTTCGTGATCTGCACGTCGTGCACATGCGACTCGCGCATGCCCGCCGCGGTGATCTGGACGAATTCGGCCTTGTCGTGCAGCTCGTCGATCGTGCGGCAGCCGCAGTAGCCCATGCTGGCGCGCACGCCGCCGACCAGCTGGAACAGGATCGCGTTGACCGAACCCTTGTACGCGACGCGGCCTTCGATGCCTTCCGGCACGAGCTTGTCGATGTTCGCCGAGTTGTCCTGGAAGTAGCGGTCCGCCGCGCCGTCCTTCATCGCGCCGACCGAACCCATGCCGCGGTACGACTTGTACTGGCGGCCCTGGTACAGGAACACGTCGCCCGGCGCCTCTTCGGTGCCCGCGAACATGCTGCCCATCATCACCGCGTTCGCGCCGGCCGCGAGAGCCTTCGACACGTCGCCCGAGAAACGCACGCCGCCGTCGGCGATGCACGGCACGCCGGTACCCTTCAGCGCATCCGCGACGTTCGCGATCGCGCTGATCTGCGGCACGCCGACCCCCGCGACGATCCGCGTCGTGCAGATCGAGCCCGGGCCGATACCGACCTTGACCGCGTCCGCGCCGTATTCGACCAGCGCCTTCGCGGCGGCGGCCGTCGCGATGTTGCCGCCGATCACCTCCACGTGCGGGAAGTTCTGCTTGACCCAGCGCACGCGCTCGAGCACGCCCTTGCTGTGACCGTGCGCGGTATCGACGACGATCACGTCGACGCCGGCCTGCACCAGCAGCTCGACACGCTCTTCGTTGTCCGGGCCGACACCGACCGCCGCGCCAGCGCGCAGCTTGCCGTGTTCGTCCTTGCACGCGTCCGGGTGCTCGGTCTGCTTCGTGATGTCCTTGACGGTCATCAGGCCGCGCAGTTCGAACGCGTCGTTGACGACCAGCACGCGCTCGAGGCGGTGGCTGTGCATCAGCGCCTTCGCTTCGGCGAGCGGCGTGCCTTCCTTGACCGTGACGAGGCGCTCGCGCGGCGTCATGATCGACTTGACCGGTTCGTCGAGGCGCGTTTCGAAGCGCAGGTCGCGGTTCGTGACGATCCCGACGAGCTGCGGGCCTTCGACGACCGGGAAACCCGAGATGCCATGCTGGCGCGACAGCGCGATCACGTCGCGCACCTTCATTTGCGGCGGCACGGTGATCGGGTCGCGGACGACGCCCGACTCGAAACGCTTGACCTTCGCGACTTCGCGGGCCTGTTCGGCCGGCGTGAGGTTCTTGTGGACGATACCGACGCCACCCTGCTGTGCCATCGCGATCGCGAGGCGACCTTCGGTGACCGTGTCCATCGCGGCGGACACGAGCGGCATGTTCAGGGAGATGTTGCGGGTCAGCTTGGTCTTGAGGCTGGTGTCGCGCGGGAGAACGTCGGAGAAGGCGGGAACGAGGAGCACGTCATCGAAAGTGAGTGCTTTTTGGATCAGACGCATGGCAAATCCTATGGGCGCAAAAGCGAATTATACGCGAAGCGCCGTGAATTTTCACAACACGAACAACGGCTTAGCCGGTTTCGGCCGTTCGGGGGCCGAATCGTTCGGATCGCCGTTCGGTTCGTTTTCGATCGCCTTTCGTTTCACCGCCGCATCGAACGATTCGCGCAACAGCCGGCAAAACGGCCGTCCCGCCTGTTGTGAGCAGGCCACGCGGCGGTCGCCGCCGCGCTGAAGCGAGGCCGGCGACGTGTCGAGGCGACCTGTCTGCCATGTGTTACAGCAGCCCTGCCGCGCGCGCGATCATCGCGATGCCGCCGCCGACCGCCGCGCAGCCGGCGATCCGCGCCACGCGCCAACTGGCCGGCGCAAGGCGCTCGGCGGCGACGGCGACCGTCACGGCGGCCATGACGCGCAAGTCCATCATGCCGGCCGCCAGCGCGACCACCATCAGGTTCCCGCAACAGGCGCTGCAGTGCCTGGCGGCCCGCACACCAAACCGCCAGGCTGCGCCGGCAACAACCGGCGACCGGTGCGTGTCGCCTGCCGCGTGCCGGCAGCACGCCAGCCGCCGCGCTTTCCACGCGGTGAATTGCAGCATGCCCGCGGCCAATACGACCGCACCGGCCGCGAACGGCAGCGCACGCGCCAGCACCGGCAGCCGCGCGGCGGCGGCCGTCAACGCCGCGCCAGCCGGAAACACGAGCGCCCCGAGCGCCATCCACACCGAGAAATACCCGACGCCCGCGACGACGACGAGCCAGGCCGAACGCGCCGTGGCCAGCGGGCCGACGCGCCGTGCATATCGCCAGAGCGTCGGCGCCAGCACCGGCAGCATCATCGCCACCGTCATCGCTCCCCACATTCCGGCGAACGCCGCGAACGCGTGCCCGGCGCCCCGCCCGCACGGCCGCAGCCATGCGGCCGAAGCCATCCAGCCGCCGGCCATCGGTTCGCTGCCCATCGCGGCCATCGACGCGTGCTGCGCGAGGGTCGCCATGACCGCGACGGCGAACACGACGGCGACCACCCCACCGAATGCCCGCGGATCGGGGCCGGTGTCGCCGGTCGCCGGTCGGCGGTCGGCGGTCGGCGGTCGGCGGTCGGCGGTCGGCGGTCGGCGGTCGCATCGTCGCACGCCCCGTCCGTCGCCGGCCCGCTCAGCCGCGCGCGTACTCGTCGTGGCGGCGCCACCACGGGCCGGCCTCGTTGCGTCCGCGCGGCGCGCGATCGAGCCACTGGTACATTCCCCACAGCCCGTCGAGCCCGCGCGCATAGGTCGAATACGTGTGATAGACGGCGCCGTCCTCGCGCACGAACGCGCTCATCCCCGGCCGGTCGAGCGAATAGGTGCGCGCGTCGGTGCCGCACGTCGCCGCGAACTGCACGACGGGCGCCGGCGGCGGATCCCTGTCCATCGCGTGGCCGGCCCGCGCGTAGTTGTATTCGACGTCGCCCGCGCGCTGCTGCGTTTCGGTGAACGACACGTTGAAATCGAAGTTGAAATCGCTGCCGACCGACGACGCCCACGGGAAGGCCCACCCCATCCGCTCGCGGTAGGCGAGCAGCTTCGCGAGCGGGGCGCGCGACACGGCCGCAAGCGTCACGTCGTGGTGCGCGAGATGCACGGCAAAACCGTCGAAGCCGTCGGCAAGCGCCGAGCACGACGGACAGCCGGCCTTGTAGTCGGGGCCGAACATGAAGTGATAGACGAGCAGTTGCGAGCGGCCGCGAAACAGGTCGTCGAGCGTCGCCTGCCCGTCTTCGGTGTCGAACCGGTAGGTCTTGTCGACACGCACCCACGGCAACGCCTGGCGCCGCCGCGCGAGTTCGTCGCTTTGCCGCGTCAGCGCCTTTTCGGCATCGAGCAAGGCGCGGCGCTCGGCCAGCCATTCGTCGCGTGTTCCGGTGAGATGGGTCGTCATTGCGGGGTCCTCCTTCGGTGGGTATCCGGCACGGCGGACGGCGCCGTGTGCGTGGTGCTAGATTAGTGGCGGGCATCGGACCGGAGGGAGTGACAAGTGTGTCGGGATTCGGATGGATTCGCTGATCACCGCGGCCGCGCGCGCACTCGCGGCCGGTGACGCGCTCGGCGCGCTGAACCGCGTCGCGCTGCGCGACGATGCGCCGGCGCTCGCGCTGCGCGGCATCGCGATGGCGCAGCTCGGCGATTTCGAGCGCGCGCGCACCCTCGTGCGCAGCGCCGCCCGCGCATTCGGCACGAAGGAAGCCGTCGCACGCGCGCGCTGCGTCGTCGCGGAAGCGGAGATCGCCCTCGCGTCGCGCGACTTGCGCTGGCCGACGCGCGCACTCGATGCGGCCTGCGCGACGCTCGACGCGCACGGCGACCGCGCGAATGCCGCGCATGCACGCTATCTCGGCGTACGCCGACTGCTGCTGATCGGCCATGTCGACGACGCCGAGCGGCTGCTCGCGCATCTCGATCCCGCACCGCTGCCGTCCGCGTCGCGCGCCGCCCATGAACTGATCGCGGCCGGCATCGCGATGCGCCGCCTCCGCACGCACGCGGCCCGCGCGGCGCTCGCCCGGGCACGCGCGGCCGCCCGCGACGCCGGCATCGCCGCGCTGACGGCCGAGGTCGACACCGCCGCCCGCGTGCTCGACGCACCGGCCGCGCGACTCATCGCACGCGGCACGTCGCGACTCGTGCCGCTCGACGAAGTCGAGACGCTGTTCGCATCGAACACGCTCGTCGTCGACGCGTGCCGCCACACCGTGCGCGATGCGCGCACGACCGTGTCGCTCGCGCGCCGCCCCGTGCTGTTCGTGCTCGCCCGCGCGCTCGGCGAAGCGTGGCCGGCCGACGTGTCGCGCAATGCGCTCGTGGCCGCCGCGTTCCGCGCCAAACAGGCGGACGAATCGCATCGCGCGCGGCTGCGCGTCGAGATCGGCCGGCTGCGCGCGGTGCTGCGCCCGCTCGCGAACGTCGTCGCGACACCGCGCGGCTTTGCGCTCGAGCCGCTCGGCGTACGCGAGACCGTCGTCCTCGCACGCCCGGTCGACGATCGCCACGCGGCCGTCCTCGCGCTGCTCGCCGACGGCGAAGCGTGGTCGAGTTCCGCGCTGGCGCTCGCGCTCGGCGCGAGCCAGCGCACCGTGCAACGCGCGCTCGACACGCTCGCGGAGGCCGGCAAGGTGCAGGCGCTCGGCCGCGGCCGCGCGCGCCGCTGGATGACGCCGCCGCTGCCCGGATTCGCGACGACCTTGTTACTCCCGGCGCCGCTGCCGGGCGATTAGGATGGCCGCATTGAACGACGAGGGGACGAACATGAAACGCTCCACGGCAGAGATCATTCGCGAATACGGCCCGTTTCCGGGCGTCGACGGCGTGCACGGCGTCACGTTCGACGGACGGCACGTGTGGTACGCGTCCGGCGACAAGCTGAATGCGCTCGATCCCGAGCGCGGCACGACCGTGCGCTCGCTCGACGTTGCCGCGCATGCAGGCACGGCGTTCGACGGCCGCCACCTGTTCCAGATCGTCGAGGACCGCATCGAGAAGCTCGATCCCGAATCGGGCCGCGTGCTCGCGACGATCCCGGCCCCCGGCGGCGGCGCCGACTCGGGGCTCGCGTGGGCCGAAGGCACGCTGTGGGTCGGCCAGTACCGCGAACGCAAGATTCATCAGATCGATCCGGAATCGGGCGCCGTGCTGCGCACGATCGAATCGAACCGCTTCGTCACCGGCGTGACGTGGGTCGACGGCGAGCTGTGGCACGGCACGTGGGAAGCCGACCAGAGCGACCTGCGGCACGTCGACCCGCACACGGGCCAGGTCCTCGAACAGGTCGACATGCCGGCTGGCGTCGGCGTATCGGGGCTCGAATCCGACGGCCGCGACCGCTTCTACTGCGGCGGCGGCAACAGCGGCACGCTGCGCGCCGTGCGGCGCCCGGCACGCGCGCGTGCAGCGGGCGACGGCGCGCCCGCCTCGCCCGATCCGGCCGAGGGCTGATTCGCCGCAGCCGGCCGACGCGCCGCGCCCCATGCCGAGTGCAGGAATGAACAAGACACCGCCGCGACGGCGTCGCTAAGATGCGCGCACATCAGTCATTCGTTCGGAGCGGTCGATGCAGCGCGGCGTGGTTTATGGTGTCCTGGCAGGCGCCCTGTGGGGCATGGTGTTTCTCGTTCCGCGGCTGCTGACCGACTTCTCGCCGCTGCTGCTGAGCGCCGGCCGCTACGCGATGTACGGCCTCGTGTCGCTCGCGGCCGCCCTGCCCGCCGCCCGCTCGCTGCTCGCGCGGCTGACCCGCGAAGACCTCGTCGCGCTGGTAAGGCTCGCCGTCATCGGCAACGTCGCGTATTACATACTGCTGTCCGGCGCCGTGCATCTGATCGGCATCGCGCCCAGCTCGCTGATCGTCGGCGTGCTGCCCGTGACCGTCACGCTCGCGGGCCTCGGCGACCACGGCGCCGTGCCGCTGCGGCGGCTCGCCGCCCCGCTAGCGCTGGTGATCGCGGGCATCGCCTGCATCAACGTCGACCTGTTCACGTCCGAAGCCGCGCATGCGACCACCCTCGGCCAGAAACTCGCCGGCATCGCCTGCGCGGCCGGAGCGCTCGCCAGCTGGACCTGGTACGCGGTCGCGAACGCACGCTACCTGCAGCGCCATCATCATTTCGACGGCAACGAATGGTCGGTGCTATGGGGTGTCGTGACGGGCCTGATCGGCGCGCTCTGCTGGATCGCGATCCTCGCGCTGCCCGCCGGCACGGTGCAGGCGGCCGTCCCGGCGTCGCGCTGGCAGCTGTTCTGGCTGCTGAATCTCGGGCTCGCGATCGGCGCGTCGTGGCTCGGCAACGGCCTGTGGAATGCGGCGTCGAAGCGCTTGCCGCTCACGCTGTCGGGGCAGCTGATCGTGTTCGAAACCGTGTTCGCGATGCTATACGCGTTCGTGTACGACCAGCGGATGCCGCACGCGCTCGAAATCACCGCGCTCGTGCTGCTGCTCGCCGGCGTGTACGGCTCGGTGCGGCAGCACGGCGACACGCCGGGCAGCGCGCCGACAAACGCAAACGCCGCGGCCCACTGAGCGCGCCGCGGCGTGCGATCAGGCGAATCGGAACGAAAAACGCGTCAGCGCGCGTCCTTGTGCATCCACTTGCGGCCCTCGATCGAGCCGTCGCGGCGGGACTTGTCGACGCGCCGCTGGCGCGCCAGCTTCGGGTCGACGATCAGCGGGCGGTAGATCTCGACGCGATCGTGATCGGCGAGCGGCGCGTCGAGCGGCGCGAGCTTGCCGTACACGCCCGTCTTCGCGTGCGCGAGATCGATCTCCGGATGCAGCGCGAGCACGCCGCTCGCGTCGATCGCCGAGCGTACGGTCGCGCCTTCGGGCAGCGACAGCGGAATCAGCGTCTGGCGGTCCGGCAGCGCATAGCAGACTTCGATCGACAGCATCGCGTCACCCCTTCCCGTAGCGCTGGTCCGCGCGCTTCACGAACGAATCGACGAACGTGTTCGCGATGTGGCTGAACACGGGCCCGATGATCTTTTCGAGCAGGATGCTCGAAAATTCGTAATGCAGCGCGAATTCGATCTTGCACGCATCGGCGCGCAGCGCGGTGAAGCGCCACGAGCCCGTGAACTTCTTGAACGGGCCGTCCGTGAACTCCATGTCGATCCGCGTCGGGCGCTGCTGCGTGTTGCGCGTCGCGAAATGCTGCTTGATGCCCTTGAAGTTGATGTCGATGCGCGCTTCCATCCCGCTCTCGTCCTGACGGCGAATCTCGACACCGCCGCACCAGGGCAGGAAATTGGGGTAGTCGGCCACGTCGGTGACGAGGTCGAACATCTGTTCCGCCGAATGGCGGATCAATACGGTTTTCTGGACATCTGCCATAAATCGCGCGGCATCGCTTGAGGTGGGAACGCAAGCCGGGCGATTCCCGCCCCGCTTTGCTAAAATCGTGATTTTAAACGAGTTGGGCCGATCCTTTCATGAGCATCATCGACAACAGGAAAGCGCACTTCGATTATCACATCGAGGAACGCTACGAGGCGGGGCTCGTGCTGGAGGGCTGGGAAGTCAAGGCGCTGCGCGCCGGGCGCGGCCAGATCAAGGAAGGCTACGTCGTGGTGAAGAACGCCGAGATCTTCCTGATCGGTACCCATATCAGCCCGCTGCCCGAAGCCTCGACGCACATCAAGCCCGACCCGGTTCGCACGCGCAAGCTGCTGCTGCACCGCGAGGAAATCAAGAAACTGATCGGCAAGGTCGAGCAGCGCGGCTACACGCTCGTGCCGCTGAACTTCCACTACAAGGGTGGTCGCGTGAAGTGCGACATCGCGCTCGCGAAGGGCAAGAAGTTGCACGACAAGCGCGAAACCGAGAAAAAGCGCGACTGGGAACGCGAAAAGGCACGCATCATGCGCGCCGGCACCTGACGCGCGCGACCTGCCACGCAGACGACACGGCCCGCTCGAAGCGGGCCGTGTTGCTTTGGGCGATCTGATTCCTGCCTGCCGGTCGCCCGGCTGCGCGACGATTCGCCGCACGCCGATCGCACGCGGCGGCCGCCTGGGCCGCGGTTGCGCGCGGTTCAGCCCTTCGCGGGCGTCGATGCGTTCTTGACGATCGTCAGCGCCGACGAGATCGCCGTACCGAGGTCCGACAGGTTCGACGGCACGATCAGCGTGTTGCCCTGCTTCGCGAGATTCGAGAACGCGTTCACATACTGCTCGGCGACCTTCAGGTTCACCGCATCCATCCCGCCTTGCGACTGGATCGCATTCGCGATCTTCTGGATCGCCTGCGCGTTCGCCTCGGCCACCGCCAGGATCGCGGCGGCCTCGCCCTGCGCCTGGTTGATCGCGGCCTGCCGCTCGCCTTCGGACTTCTGGATGGCCGCTTCACGCGCGCCCGACGCGAGGTTGATCTGCTCCTGCTTGCGGCCTTCCGAAGCGGCGATCAGCGCGCGCTTCTCGCGCTCCGCGGTGATCTGCGCCTGCATCGCGTGCAGGATTTCCTTCGGCGGCGTCAGGTCCTTGATCTCGTAGCGCAGCACCTTCACGCCCCAGTTCGCCGCGGCCTGGTCGAGCGCCGACACGATGTTGTGGTTGATGAAGTCGCGCTCCTCGAACGTCTTGTCGAGTTCGAGCTTGCCGACCACCGAGCGCAGCGTGGTTTGCGCGAGCTGCGTGATCGCGAGCACGAAGTTGCTCGACCCGTACGACGCCTTCATCGGATCGGTCACCTGGAAGTACAGCACGCCGTCGACCTGCAGCTGCGTGTTGTCGCGCGTGATGCAGACCTGGCTCGGCACGTCGAGCGGAATTTCCTTCAGCACGTGCCGGTACGCGATGCGATCGACGAACGGCAGCACGATGTTCAGGCCGGGCGACAGCGTCGCGTGATAGCGCCCGAAGCGCTCCAGCACCCATGCATGCTGCTGCGGCACGATCTTCACCGTCTTCGACACGATCACGATCGCGATGACGAGCAGGACAACCCAGATGATCAGCGAATCCATGAAGTATTCCCTCCTTGTTGTATCAGCGGACGATCAGCCCGCGGGTTTCGCCACGACCACGAGACAATTGCCGCGCACGGCGCTCACCTGATAGACGTGCGCATCGTCGCGCTCGCCGTGCGCGAGCTCGACATCCCAGTCGGCGCCGCGATACTGCACGCGCGCGCGGCCGTCGTGCCACGCGTCGACCGTGACGGTCGAGCCGATATCGAGATTGACGTCGGGATTCGTCGACGTGTCGCGCTTCTGCTTGCGGCCGAGCCCCGAACGGCGCAGCGCGATCATCGCGACGATCGCGACCGCGGCCGCCGCGCCGAACTGCACGTGCGGCGCGAAACCGGCCAGCTGCAGCAACCCGCCCGCGAGAAAGCCGAGCGCGATCATCAGCAGATAGAACGTACCGGTCAGCAACTCGGCGACGACCAGCACGCCCACCGCGACCCACCAGAACAGATGCCCCGACATGATTGTGGTCTCCTCGAAAACGCCCCCCGGCTTGCTCTCGCTCGCTACTCCCCGCAGGGGCGGCCCGGCGTGTACCTGTACCGACAAACAAAAACACCCCGGTGCTTACCGGGGTGTTTATAGCATGAACCTTGCATTTTGCCTTCACCGAAGGAGCGACGTTGCCGCTCCTTCGCCGATGATGCATTACCGGGCGTTACTTCCGGTTCGCGGCGAGCGCTTGCCACGTGTCGATGATCGTGTCCGGGTTCAGCGAGATCGACACGATGCCTTCGTCGGTCAGCCACTGCGCGAAGTCCGGGTGATCGGACGGGCCCTGGCCGCAGATACCGACGTACTTGCCCATCTTGCGGCAGGTATCGATCGCACGCTTGAGCAGGAACTTGACGGCCGGGTCGCGTTCGTCGAAGTCGACGGCCAGCAGTTCCATGCCCGAGTCGCGGTCGAGGCCGAGCGTGAGCTGCGTGAGGTCGTTCGAGCCGATCGAGAAACCGTCGAAGTGCTCCAGGAACTCTTCGGCGAGGATCGCGTTGGTCGGGACTTCGCACATCATCACGAGGCGCAGGCCGTTTTCGCCGCGCTTCAGGCCGAACTTCTCGAGCAGGCCGACGACACGCTCCGCCTGCTTCACGGTCCGCACGAACGGCACCATGATCTCGACGTTGGTCAGGCCCATCTCGTCGCGCACGCGCTTCAGTGCACGGCACTCCATCTCGAACGCCTGCGCGAAGTCCTCGGCGATGTAACGCGACGCACCGCGGAAGCCCAGCATCGGGTTTTCCTCGTCCGGCTCGTAACGCGAACCGCCGATCAGCTTCTTGTACTCGTTCGACTTGAAGTCGGACAGGCGCACGATCACGGGCTTCGGATAGAACGCCGCCGCGATCGTCGCGACGCCTTCGGTCAGCTTGTCGACGTAGAACTGACGCGGCGATGCGTGACCGCGCGCGACGCTCTCGACCGCCTTCTTCAGGTCCTGGTCGATGTTCGGGTACTCGAGAATCGCCTTCGGGTGAACGCCGATGTTGTTGTTGATGATGAACTCGAGACGCGCGAGACCCACGCCGCCGTTCGGCAGTTGCGAGAAGTCGAACGCGAGCTGCGGGTTGCCGACGTTCATCATGATCTTGACCGGGATTTCCGGCAGTTCGCCGCGCTGCACTTCCGTGACTTCCGTCTCGAGCAGGCCGTCGTAGATCTTGCCTTCGTCGCCTTCCGCGCACGATACCGTGACGAGCGCGCCGTCCTTCAGCACGTCGGTCGCGTCGCCGCAGCCGACGACTGCCGGCACGCCGAGCTCACGCGCGATGATCGCCGCGTGGCAGGTGCGGCCGCCGCGGTTCGTGACGATCGCGGCCGCACGCTTCATCACCGGCTCCCAGTTCGGGTCGGTCATGTCGGCCACCAGCACGTCGCCCGGCTGCACGCGTTCCATTTCCGACGGATCCTGGATCACGCGCACGGGGCCCGCGCCGATCTTCTGACCGATCGCACGGCCCGTCGCCAGCACCTGTGACTGGCCCTTCAGCTTGAAGCGCTGCTCGGCCTTGCCGGTTGCCTGGCTCTTCACCGTTTCCGGACGTGCCTGCAGGATGAAGATCTTGCCGTCGCGGCCGTCCTTGCCCCACTCGATGTCCATCGGACGCTGGTAGTGCTTCTCGATGATGACCGCGTACTTCGCCAGCTCGATCACGTCCTCGTCGGTGATCGAGTAGCGGTTGCGCTGTTCGTGCGGCACGTCGACCGTCTTCACGCGGCCCGGCTCGCCCGGTTGCGTGAATTCCATCTTGATCAGCTTCGAGCCGATCGAGCGGCGGATGATCGGGTATTTGTCCTGGGCGAGCGTCGTCTTGAACACGTAGAACTCGTCCGGGTTCACCGCGCCCTGCACGACGGTTTCGCCCAGGCCGTAGCTCGACGTGATGAACACGGCGTCCTTGAAGCCCGATTCGGTGTCGATCGTGAACATCACGCCGGCGGCGCCGACGTCCGAGCGGACCATGCGCTGCACGCCGGCCGACAGCGCGACTTCCGCGTGCGTGAAGCCCTTGTGCACGCGGTACGAGATCGCGCGGTCGTTGTACAGCGACGCGAACACGTGCTTCATGCGGTCGAGCACGTCCTCGATGCCGACGACGTTCAGGTAGGACTCCTGCTGACCGGCGAACGAGGCGTCGGGCAGGTCTTCCGCGGTCGCGGACGAACGCACGGCGAACGACAGTTCGCTCGGCGAGCCGTTCTTGAGGATGTCGAACTGCGCGCGGATTTCTTCCTCGAGGCGCGCCTGCAGCGGTGCGTCGACGATCCACTTGCGGATCTCGGCACCGGCTTCGGCGAGCGCCTTCACGTCGTCGATGTCGAGCGACTCGAGACGCTTGGCGATACGATCGGTGAGGTCGTTGTGCTTGAGGAAATCGCGGAACGCGAGCGCGGTCGTGGCGAAACCGGTGGGTACGCGAACGCCTGCTTCGGAAAGCTGGCTGATCATCTCGCCGAGCGACGCATTCTTGCCGCCCACGATCTCCACATCGGTCATCCGCAACTGCTCGAACGGAATTACATACGCCTGGTCCTTTGCGACGTTTGCTGCGTTAGTCATACAAGCCCCTAAGTGTGAAAAAAATGCTCGATCGCGCAAGTGGGCTCGAACGCGGGCGCTTGCAAAAAGGCGCGGCGCGTCTTGCGCAACCTGTTAGATAAACACTCGCAGCGGCGGAAAATATTCCGACCCGATTTGCAAAAATCCCGGCAGAAGGGCGATATATGCAGACAAATCGCCAGACTTGCCGGGAATTCTGGAATCCAGCGGTCAAGCCGCGGGCGCCGTTCGCGCCCTGCCCCCGCAATTGCTTATCCAACAGGTTGCCGCTATTCTACCGTGCCGGCTGCCGGATGTGGCGCGACCTTGTCACTGGGTCTGGAGGCGCACCTCCAGCCGCCCGCGCAACCGCCCTTCACGCTCGACGTCCAGATTCATGCTGCCTACCGTATTCATCGTCTCCGACGGCACCGGGATCACTGCCGAAACCTTCGCGCACTCGATCCTCTCCCAGTTCGACCAGAAATTCCGTCTCGTGCGCGTGCCGTTCGTCGACTCGCCCGACAAGGCCTATGCGACCGTCGAGAAGATCAACGAGGCCGCCGTGCACGACGGCCGCCGCGCGATCGTGTTCACGACGCTCGTCGACAGCGAATCGAACGACATCGTCAAGCGCTCGAACGCGCTCGTGCTCGACATGTTCCAGCGCTTCGTCGAACCGCTCGAGCAGGAACTGGAGCTCAAGTCGAGCCACGCGATGGGCCGCGGCCACCAGAATGCGGACACCGAGGAGTACAAGACGCGGATCGAGGCGATCAACTTCTCGCTCGCGCACGACGACGGCCAGTCGAACCGCAACCTGTCGGAAGCCGACGTGATCCTCGTCGGCGTGTCGCGCAGCGGCAAGACGCCGACGAGCCTGTACCTTGCGATGCAGTACGGCGTGAAGGCGGCAAACTATCCGCTGATTCCGGAGGATTTCGAGCGCGGCAAGCTGCCGTCGGCACTCTCCCCGCACCGCGAGAAGCTGTTCGGGCTGTCGATCGACCCGCAGCGCCTGTCGGAGATCCGCAACGAGCGCCGTCCCGGCAGCAAGTACGCGGCCCCCGAGAATTGCCGCTACGAGATCAACGAGGCCGAGGCGATGATGCGTCGCGAGGGGATCAAGTGGCTGTCGTCGACGCACAAGTCGATCGAGGAAATCGCGACGACGATCCTGCAGGAAATCCGTCTCGACCGGCAGTCGTACTGAGCACCGGCGCACGGGCGGCCGCATGGCCGCCGCCGGAAACGGCAAGGCCGCGTCGAACGCGGCCTTTTTTCGTCGTGCGGCGCTTGGCGCGCGCCGTGCGTCAGGCAGGCCGCTGCTGGCGCACCTGCTCGAACAGGCACACCGCGGCCGCCGCTGCGACGTTCAGCGACTCCATTCCACCTGGCTGCGGAATCGTCACGCGATGCGTGGCCGCGTCGCGCCAGAACGCCGACACGCCGGCGCCCTCGTTGCCGAACACCCAGGCAACCGGCCCCGACAGGTTGCAGTCGTAGACCGCCTGCGCGCCGTGCGAGTCGGTCAGCGCGACCGGCACGTCGAGCCGTTCGGCGAGCGCGGCAGCGTCGACATCCTCGTGGATCGACAGCAGGAAATGAGCGCCCATGCCCGAGCGCAGCACCTTCGACGACCACGCGTACGCCGTTCCCGGCGCACAGAACACGTGGCGCACGCCGGCCGCCGCCGCGCTGCGCAGGATCGAGCCGACGTTGCCGGCATCCTGCACGCCGTCGAGCACGATCGACGTATGCGCGACGCGCGCGGGCAGCGGATGTTCGGGCCGGTCGACGAGCAGCAGGAAGCCGACGCCGTTGACGACGTTCGACAACTGGCCGAACAGTGCGTCGGGCAGCGTGACGACCCGCTGCGCGTCGATACGCGCGACGATCGTCTGCGCTTCCGCGTGGCCGAGCGCGCCCTCGGTCGTCACGCACAGCTCGGGCGTCGCGCCCGTATCGAGGTACGCGCTCGCGAGATGGAAGCCTTCGAGCAGCGCCTGGCCGCTGCGGCGCTGATGGGGCGTCGAACCCGCCAGCGCCTTCAGGCGCTTGTACAGCGGGTTGTCGCGGGAAGTGATGCTTTTCATCGAATCAGGTCGAGTGCCGCACGCACCGGTGCGAAAGTGCGTCGATGCGCTTCGCACGGGCCGTGCTCGCGCAGTGCGGCAAGGTGTTTCGCGGTGCCGTAGCCCGCATGCACGTTGAAACCGTACACCGGGAAGCGCTCGTGCAGGTCGACGAGCATGCGGTCGCGCGTGACCTTCGCGAGGATCGACGCGGCCGAGATGCTCGGCACGAGCGCATCGCCGCTGACGATCGCTTCGGCCCGCACGGTCAGCGTCGGGCAGCGGTTGCCGTCGATCTGCGCGAGCGTCGGCAGGACCGACAGGCCCTCGACGGCCCGCTTCATCGCGAGCATCGTCGCGTGCAGGATGTTCAGCGTGTCGATCTCGTCGACGCTCGCCGACGCCACGCAATACGCGCGCGAACGCGTGACGATCAGCTCGTACAGCGCATCGCGCTTCTTCGCGGACAGCGCCTTCGAATCGTCGAGCCCGTCGATCGGCCGCGCCGGATCGAGAATCACCGCGGCGGCCACCACCGGCCCGGCGAGCGGGCCGCGGCCGGCTTCGTCGACGCCGCAGACGATCTCGTCGGGGCGGCTGAAGTCGAAACCGCCCTGCACGTCGATCGACGCGCGCCGGCGTGGGACGCGTACTGCGGTCATACGCGCCCCTTGCGATGTTCAAGCACGCGCACGACGGCTTCGGCCGCCTTCACGGCCGTATTCTGCCGCAGCGAAAGATGCATTTCGGTAAACACTTCGGTCAGCGTGCGGCGGTTCGCGTCGTCGCGCAACTGCGTGAGCGTCGCATCGGCGAGCGCCTCGGGCGTCGCGAAATGCTGCAGCAGCTCGGGCACGACGAACCGCCCCGCCAGGATGTTCGGCAAGCCGACGTACGGCAGGTAGCCCTGCCGGCGCATGATCTGCCCGGTCAGCCAGGGCACCTTGTACGAGATCACCATCGGCTTCTTCAGCAGCGCGGCTTCCAGCGTGACGGTGCCGCTCTTCACGAGGATCGCGTCGGCGGCCGTCATCGCGACCTGCGAGCGGCCGTCGGTGATCGTCAGCGCGAGTTGCGGATGCGCATCGACGAGCGGCTGCAGCAGTTCGCGCAGGGCGGGCGTCGCAGCCGGCATCACGAACCGCACGCCGGGCTCGCGCTGCTGCATCAGCGCCATCGCCGCGAAGAAGGTCGGGCCGATCAGCGCGATCTCGGAGCGCCGGCTGCCCGGCAGCACCGCGATCACGGGGCCGTCCGCGGGCAGCCCCAGTGCGATGCGCGCGCCGTGCGTGTCGGGTTCGAGCGGAATCTCGTCGGCCAGCGGATGGCCGACATAGGTCGATGCGACGCCGGCCTTGTCGAGGATCGCCGGCTCGAACGGGAACAGGCACAGCATGTGGTCGACGGACTTGGCGATCTTCTTGATCCGGCCGCCGCGCCATGCCCAGATCGACGGGCACACGAAGTGGATCGACGGAATGCCCGCGTCGCGCGCGGCCTGTTCGACGTTGAAGTTGAAGTCGGGCGCGTCGACGCCGATGAACGCGTCAGGCCGCTCGGCGAGCAGCTGGCGCTTCAGTTCGCCGCGAATCCGCAGGATCTCGGGAATCTGGCCGAGCGCCTCGACATAACCGCGCACGGTCAGCTTGTCCATCTGCCAGTGCGAGTCGAAGCCGTGCGCGATCATCCGCTGCCCGCCGATCCCGTAATACTGGGCCGATTCGGGCAGCCGCTCGCGCAGCCCGCCGAGCAGCGACGCCCCGAGCAGGTCGCCCGACGGCTCGCCGGCCACCATCGCGAGCCGGAGCTGATTGGTCGGAAGCGGCATCGCTTAGCGGATGATGCCGCGCTGCGACGCGTCGATGAAATCGACGAACGCCTTCACCGGCACGTCGCCGTCGCCGCCCGCCTCCGCCAGCTCGCGCAACTGCACCTTCGCTTCCTCGAACGACAGGCCGCTCTTGTAGAGCACGCGGTACGCGCTGCGCAGCGCCGAGATCGCATCGGGCGAGAAACCGCGCCGGCGCAGCCCCTCGACGTTGATCCCGTGCGGTTCGGCCTTGTTGCCGGCCGCGATCACGAACGGCGGGATGTCCTGCACGAGCGCCGATGCGCCGCCCAGCATCGAGTGCGCGCCGATGCGCACGAACTGGTGGACGCCCGACATGCCGCCGACGATCGCCCAGTCGCCGATCTCGACGTGGCCGGCCATCTGCGCGTTGCTCGACAGGATCACGTGGTTGCCGACGCGGCAGTCATGGCCGATGTGCACGTAGGCCATGATCCAGTTGTCGTCGCCGAGCGTCGTCACGCCGAGGTCCTGCACGGTACCCGTGTGGATCGTCGTGAACTCGCGGATCGTGTTGCGGTTGCCGATCACGAGCTTCGTGGGCTCGTCCTTGTACTTCATGTCCTGCGGACGGCCGCCGACCGACGCGTAATGGCCGATGCGGTTGTCTTCGCCGAGCGTCGTATGGCCTTCGATCACGCTGTGCGAGCCGATCGTCGTGCGCGCGCCGATCGTGACGTGCGGACCGACGATCGCGTACGGGCCGATCTCGACCGATTCGTCGATCTGCGCGCCCGGCTCGACGATCGCGGTGGGATGAATCCTGGTCATGCGCCGTTGCCTCTCGATGTGATGTGTCGCGTTGCGTTGCCCATGCGTGCCGCGTCGCTCAGGGCGCCGCGTCGGCCGTCTTGACCGTGCACATCAGTTCGGCTTCCGCCGCCACCTTGCCGTCCACTTCCGCCACCGCCTTGAACTTCCAGATGCCGCGGATGTAGCGTTCGAACGTCACGTTCAGAATCAGTTGATCGCCCGGCTCGACCACGCGCTTGAACCGCGCGCCGTCGATGCCGACGAAGTAGTACAGCGTGTTCTCCGGATCCTTCGGCTGCTCTTCCGCGAAGGTCAGCAACGCAGCCGCCTGCGCGAGCGCCTCGAGGATCAGCACGCCCGGCATCACCGGCCGCTTCGGGAAATGCCCCTGGAAAAACGGCTCGTTGATCGACACGTTCTTCAGCGCTTTGATCCCTTTGTGCGGTTCGAGTTCGAGCACGCGGTCGACGAGCAGAATCGGGTAGCGATGCGGCAGCAGCGTGAGGATCTTGTGGATGTCGAGATTGATTTTTTCAGTGCTCATGATGGTTCGTCTCACGCAGAGGCTGCGCGGTGGTGATGCAAAGGCTGAAGCGGGCCGCCGCGCGGCCCAGTCTGGCAAACCGGGCCGGTTGCGCTGGCCGTGCCCGGTTGGTGGTCTCGCATGATGCGCTCAGGCGCCCGTGCCGCCCTGGGCGGCGAGCGCGGCTTCGAGCGCCTTGATGCGCTCGCGCAGCTTGTCGAGGTTGCGCACGAGTGCGGCGCTCTTGTTCCATTCGCCGTGATCGACAGCCGGGAACGCGCTGGTATAGATGCCGGCCTTCGGCAGCGACTTCGATACGCCCGAGTTCGCGGTGATGATGACATAGTCGCCGAGCGTCACGTGGCCGGCGATCCCGGCCGCGCCGCCGATCATGCAGTGGCGGCCGATCGTCGTGCTGCCCGCGATGCCCGCCTTGCCGGCGATCACCGTGTACGCGCCGATCCGGCAGTTGTGGGCGATCTGCACCTGGTTGTCGATCTTCACGCATTCGTCGATGACGGTATCCGCCATCGCACCGCGGTCGATCGTCGTGTTCGCGCCGATTTCGACGTCCGGGCCGATCGTCACGCCGCCGACCTGCGGGATCTTGACCCAGCTGCCGGTGCGCGCATCGCCGTCGCCGACGAAATCCGGCGCGAAGCCGAAACCGTCGGAGCCGATCACGGCGCCCGCATGGACGATCGCGCGCGGGCCGATCTTGCAGCCGTGGTACACCGATGCGTTCGGATAGAAGTGCGAGCCGGCGCCGATCGTCGTGCCGCGGCCGACGAAGACGTTCGCGTCGAGTTGCACGCCGTCCTCGATCACCGCGCCGGCCTCGACCGTCACGTGCGGGCCGATCACCGCGCTCGCGGCGACCTTCGCGGCCGGATCGATCGTCGCGCTCGGATGCACGCCGGCGGCGCGCTGCGGCGTGGCCAGGTCGATGAACATCTGCGCGACGCGCGCGAAGTACGCGTACGGATTGGGCGTCACGATGAAGTTGCGGCCGCCGGCCGCCGCGCCCAGCTTTTCGAGATCCTTCGGTGCGATCAGCACCGCGCCCGCGCGGGTCGACTCGACCTGCGACAGGTACTTCGGGTTCGCGAGGAACGCGAGCTGCTGCGGGCCGGCCTGGTCGAGCGGCGCGAGCCCGCCCACCTTGCACTGTGCGTCGCCGGCGATCTCGCCGCCGAACCGCTTTACGAGTTCCTCAAGCGTCAATGCCATTCGTCGTCTGCTCCGTTCAGTTCGCCGAGCCGGACGCGAGCGCCTTGAGCACCTTGTCGGTGATGTCGATGCGCGGGCTGACGTACACGGCTTCCTGCACGATCAGGTCGTAATTCTGCTGCTCGGCGATCTGCTTGATGACCTTGTTCGCCCGCTCCAGCACGGCCGCCAGCTCCTCGTTGCGACGCTGGTTCAGGTCCTCGCGGAACTCGCGCTGCTTGCGCTGGAAGTCGGTATCGAGCTGGGCGAGGTCGCGCTGCTTCTGCGCGCGGTCGGCCGCCGACAGCGACGTGCCGTTCTTGTCCAGCGAGTCGGACATCGACTTCAGGCGCGCGGCCAGGTCCTGCAGATCCTTGTCGCGCTTCGCGAACTCGGCTTCGAGCTTCGTCTGCGCCGCCTTCGCGGGCGCCGACTCGCGCAGGATCCGATCCGAATTGACCGCCGCGATGCGGGCGACGTCCTGTGCGTGCACCGTTGCCGCGCCCAGGGCCAGCGCAACGGTCAGCGCGCACATCACTCGTTTCGAAAACTTACCGGTTAGCAAAATTACCCTCTCGTTGCTGTTGTCATGCGTTCGGTCAGAACGCCGTCCCGATCTGGAACTGGAATTTCTGGTACTGGTCGCCTTCGTGCTTCTGCAGCGGGAAGCCGAGGCTCAGCTTCAGCGGGCCGATCGGCGAGATCCACGCGAGACCCACACCGTAGCCGTAGCGCAGGCCGTTCGCGCCCGTACTCGTGCCGCCCGGCGCGTTGCCCCACACGTTACCGCCGTCGAGGAACGTGAACACGCGCAGCGTGCGGTCGTAGCCCGTGCCCGGCAGCGGGAACGTCAGTTCGATGTTGCCGACGACCATCTTCGAACCGCCGATCGGGTCGTTCGTCTTCGTGTCGCGCGGGCCCAGCGAGCTCGGCTCGTAGCCACGCACGGAGCCGATACCGCCCGCGTAGTAGTTCTTGAAGATCGGGTACGGGTTGCCGATACCGTTACCGTAGCCGCCTTGCAGGTTCAGGCCCAGGATGAAGCCGCGCGAGAACGAATAGTAGTACTGCGCCTGCAGGTCGGCCTTGTAGTACTGGATCTTGCCGACCGGCACGCCGTACTCCATGTTCGCCTGCGTGAAGTAGCCGCGGCTCGGAATCAGCGCGCTGTCGCGCGCGTCGCGCGACCATGCCACCGTCAGCGGCACCGTGTTCGACACGCGGCCGAACTGGTTCACGTAATCCTGGTAGCTCTGCGGCGTGTTCGAATCGACGTCGAGGCGGTTCTGCTCGAAGCCCGCGCCGAAGTAGACGGTGTCGACTTCCGAGAACGGGATGCCGAACTTCAGGTTGCCGCCCGCGCTGATGATCCGGAAGCTCGAGCTGGTCGAATAGTAGAGCGGCTGGTACGTGCGGTAGTAGACGTCCGTGATCCGCTTGATGCCGTCGACCGTGAAGTACGGGTCGACCTGCGTGACGGTCAGCGTCCGGTAGCTCTTCGCGGTGTTGACGTTCACCGACAGGCTGGTACCCGAACCGAACACGTTGTCCTGCGACACGCCGGCCGACAGCACGACCTTGTCCGTCGACGAGAAGCCGGCGCCCAGCGTGATCGCGCCGGTCGGCTTTTCGTCGACCTTCACGTTCACGTCGACCTGGTCGTTCGTGCCTTCGACCGGCACCGTCGTCACGTCGACGTTGGTGAAGTAGCCGAGACGGTTCACGCGGTCCTTCGACAGCGCGAGGCGGTTCGAATCGAACCACGAGCTTTCGAGCTGGCGCATTTCGCGACGCACCACTTCGTCGCGCGTGCGCGTGTTGCCGACCACGTTGATGCGGCGCACGTACACGCGGCGGCTCGGATCGACGACGAGGTTCAGGTTCACCTTGTGGTTCGCCTGGTCGATGTCCGGCTGCGCGTTGACGGTCGCGAATGCGTAACCGTATTCACCGAGCTTGTCGACGATCGACTTGGTGGTCTGCTGCAGCTTTTCGGCCGAGAAGCGGTCGCCCGGCTTGATCTTGATCAGCTTGTTGAGTTCGGCTTCGCGATCGAGCAGGTTGCCCGACAGCTTGATGCCCGACACCGTGTACGGCTCGCCTTCGTGCAGCGTGACCGTCAGGTACATGTCCTTCTTGTCGGGCGAGATCGACACCTGGGTCGACTCGATGTTGAACTCGAGGTAGCCGCGGTTCAGGTAGTACGAGCGTACGGCCTCGAGGTCGCCCGTGAGCTTTTCCTTCGAGTACAGGTCGTTCTTCGTATACCAGGAGAACCAGTTCGGCGTCGACAGCTGCATCTCGTCGCGCAGCGTGCTGGTGCTGAACGCCTTGTTGCCGATGAAGTTGATCTGGCGGATCTTCGCGCTCGGGCCTTCGGCCACCGCGAACAGGATCGACACGCGGTTCGCGTCGACCGGCGTGATCGTCGTCTTGACTTCGGCCGCATAGAAGCCGCGCGTCAGGTACTGGCGCTTGAGCTCCTGCTCGGCCTTGTCGACGAGCGCCTTGTCGTAGTAGCGGCCGTCGGCGAGACCGACCGCGCGCAGCGCCTTCGTCAGGTTGTCCTTGTCGAATTCCTTCGTGCCGGTGAAGTCGATCGACGCGATGGCCGGACGCTCCTGCACCTGCACGATGACGACGTTGCCTTGCGTGGCGATGCGCACGTCGTTGAAAAAGCCCGTCGCGTACAACGCGCGGATTGCTTCGGATGCCTTGTCGTCCGTGAAGGTATCGCCCTGCTTGATCGGCAGATAGGCGAACACCGAACCCGCTTCGACGCGCTGCAGCCCCTCGATCTTGATGTCTTGCACCACGAACGGTGCCGCTGCATGCGCCGCGAGGCCGTGAGCGGCGAGCGCGGCCGCTGCAACTGTCTTAGGTACAAAGCGATGAGGTTTGAACAACATGCATCCCCAATATTTAGCTGCATCAAATCGGGCGACTGCCGAGCGGCGGCCGCCTGACGCTTCAGAAATGGATTAACCGAGCCAGATCGTTGAACAGCGCGATCGCCGACAATGCGACGATGCAGATCAACCCGGCTCTTTGCAGAATCAGCTGCCAGCGCTCCGAGACGGCTTTCCCGGTCGCGGCTTCAACCGCATAATATAACAGATGCCCCCCGTCCAAAACGGGAATCGGCAACAAGTTCAGGACGCCAAGGCTAATGCTGACAAGGGCGAGGAACGACAGGAACGCCGACGGTCCGAGCCGCGCGCTCTTGCCCGCGTAGTCGGCGATCGTCACCGGGCCGGACAGGTTCTTCAGCGACGCGTTGCCCGTGATCATGCGCCCGAACATCTTCAGCGAATACACGGAGATGTCCCACGTGCGGTGCGCGCCGAGCCGCAGGCTCTCGATCGGCCCGTAGCGCACGTCGACGGACGGCGCGTGCATCGACAGCGCCGCGCCGATCCGGCCGACCTGCTGCCCCGATTCGTCGTCGCGCTGCATCTGCGGCACGATCGACACCGTCTGCGCGGCGCCGTTGCGCTCGATCCGCAGGTCGAGCGCCTGCCCCGCATGGTGCTTCACCGAATCGATGAAACGCGTCGCGCCGCCGATCGGCTTGCCGTCGAGCGCCACCAGCGTGTCGCCGGCCTTCAGGCCCGCCTGCTCCGCCGCGCTGCCCGGCTGCACGGACGCGACCGACAGCGTGCCGCCGCCGGTCTCGAAGCCCAGATGGGCCATGAAATCGTCGTCGAGCTGACTGTCGGGAACCTGCCGGAGGTCGACGCGGAAATCGAACGTCGTGTTGCCGTCGCGTGCGCCGAGCACGATCTCGCGGTGATCGAACGCGGCCGACAGCAGCTTCCAGCGCAGGTCCGACCACGACCGCACCGGCTCGGACTCGCCGCCCTGCGCGTCGCCGGTGCGCGCGTCGCGGATCGACACGACCGTCTCGCCGCCGTCGAAGCCCGCACGGGCCGCCACCGTTCCGGCGGCCGGCGGCGCGACGACCGCGGCCGGCTCGGTCACGCCGGTGGCAAACACGATCGAGAACAGCCCGATTGCCAACAGGAAGTTCGCAATCGGGCCGGCCGCGACGATCGCGATCCGCTTGTAGACGGACTGCCGGTTGAACGCCTGCCCGAGTTCGTCGGGCCGGATGCCGGGGCCCGGATCGCGCTCGTCGAGCATCTTCACGTAGCCGCCAAGCGGCAGCGAGGACAGCGTCCACTCGGTGCCCGTGCGGCGGCTGACCCAGCGTGCGACGGGCTGGCCGAAGCCGATGGAGAATCGCAGGACCTTCACGCCGCACCAGCGCGCGACACGATAGTGCCCGTACTCATGCACGACGACCAGTACCCCGATCGCCACCGCAAACGCGACCAGTTCGACCAGCACGTTCATGAGCACTCCATTCAGACGGTACGCTCCACGCGTGGCGCAGGCGCTTTTGCAATGATTTCGGCGGCGAGGCGGCGTGCCTCGGCGTCCGCCGCCAGGACGTCGTCGAGCCCGTCGGGCGCGCGGTTCGGCAGCGCGTTGAGCACCGCGTCGACCGTCGCCGCGATCGCCATGAAGCCGATCCGGCGCTCGAGAAATGCTTCGACCGCAACCTCGTTCGCCGCGTTCAATGCGGCGCTCGCGATGCCGCCTTCCTCGAGCGCCTTCAGCGCGAGCGCGAGGCACGGGAAGCGCGCGTAATCGGGCTTCTCGAACGACAGCTGCGCGATCTGCGCGAGGTCGAGCGGGCCGACGCCCGCGTCGACGCGCTCGGGGAACGCGAGCGCGTGCGCGATCGGCGTGCGCATGTCGGGGTTGCCGAGCTGCGCGAGCACCGAGCCGTCACGGTACGACACGAGCGAATGGATCACGCTCTGCGGATGGATCAGCACGTCGATGCGATCGCCCGGCAACCCGAAGATCCAGTGCGCCTCGATCACCTCGAGGCCCTTGTTCATCATCGTCGCCGAATCGACCGAGATCTTGCGGCCCATCACCCAGTTCGGATGCTTGCACGCCTCGTCCGGCGTCACGTCGGCGAGCGTGGCCGGTTCGCGCGTGCGGAACGGGCCGCCCGACGCGGTCAGGATGATCTTCGAGATCCCGCCGTGCTCGGCCGCGTCGCGCGGCATGCACTGGAAGATCGCGTTGTGTTCGCTGTCGACCGGCAGCAGGATCGCGCCATGATCGCGCACGGCGTCCATGAAGATCGCACCCGACATCACGAGCGATTCCTTGTTCGCGAGCAGGATCCGCTTGCCGGCGCGCGCGGCCGCGAGGCTCGGCGCGAGGCCGGCCGCGCCGACGATCGCCGCGACCACCGTATCGCAGCCGTCGCTCTTCGACACGTCGACGAGCGCCTGCGGGCCGTACAGCACGGTCGTCTTGCTGCCCGCCGCGCGCAGCTTCGTCTCGACGTGCGCGGCCGTCGCGGCATCGCCGACCACCGCCACTTCGGGCGCGAAGCGCAGACACTGCTCGACGAGCTTGTCGCCGTTGCGGTGCGCGGTCAGCGCGTAGACCGAGAAGCGTTCGGGATGGCGCGCGACCACGTCGAGCGTGCTGTCTCCGATCGAGCCCGTGGAACCGAGCAATGTCAGACGTTTTTGCATAAAAGAATGAATGGTTTAACCAAGCAGCAGCATCGCGAGCGGCAGCACCGGCAGCAGCGCGTCGACTCGGTCGAGCACGCCGCCATGGCCCGGCAGCAGTCCGCTCGAATCCTTCACGCCCGCCTGCCGCTTCAACAGTGACTCGAACAGGTCGCCGATCACGCTGTACACGACCAGCAGCGTCAGCGCGGCCCACGCGCCGGGCATCCCGTAGCGGGCGGCAAATGCGGAAAACAGGGTCGGCTCGAACGCATGCGCGGCCATCGCGACACCGGCGACGATCATCACGGCCAGCCAGCCGCCGATCGCGCCTTCCCAGCTCTTGCCGGGGCTGATCGTCACGGCCAGTTTACGCTTTCCGAAGGCCTTGCCCGCGAAGTATGCGCCGATATCGGCCAGCCAGACGACCAGCAGCAGCGACAGCACGAACGGCACGCCCTGCGCGCGTGCCGCGACAAGCGCATGCCAGCAGGCCGCGAACACGATCAGGCCGGCGGCGAGCAGGAACGGCCGCCAGACGCCGCCCGCGAGTTCGGGCTTGCGCCGCAGCGCGAACGGGCCGACCAGCAGCCAGAACACGCCGGCTGCCATGAAAAGGGGACGTGATCCGGCCGCGTCGACGCCGAGCGGCGTGGTGGCCGCCAGCGCAAGCGCCGCGACGACCGCATAGACGACGGGGCCGGCGCCGCCGAGTTTCAGCAGGCGCGCCCACTCCCACGCGGCGAACACGAGCACGGCGCCGATCAGCGCGCCGAACGCCGTGAGCGGCGCGAACAGCGTCACCGGCAGCAGCACTGCCAGCATCACGATCGCCGTGATCACACGGGTTTTCAGCATGAAAGGGAGTCGGCGTTCTGCGATTGCGGTTCGAGCTGCGCACTCGTGCGCCCGAAACGGCGCTCGCGCTCGGTATACGACGCCAACGCGTCGGCCAGGGCCGCGCCGTCGAAATCCGGCCAGTATTTGTCGGTGAAATAGAACTCGGCGTACGCGAGCTGCCACAGCAGGAAGTTGCTGACGCGCTGCTCGCCGCCCGTACGGATGAAGAGGTCGGGCTCCGGCGCATAGGCCATCGCCAGGTGCGGCGCGAATGCGTCCTCGGTCACCTCGACCTCGCGCCCCTCGCGCACGGCCTGCTCGACGAGCTTCTTCGTCGCCTGCAGGATGTCCCACCGGCCGCCGTAGTTGGCCGCGATGGTGAGCGTCAGGCGCGTATTGCGCGCCGTCTTGGTTTCGGCGCGGCGGATCAGCTCGCGGATGCGCGGCTCGAAACGGTCGAGATCGCCGACGACACGCAGGCGGATCCCGTTTGCATGCAGCTTGCCGACCTCGCGCTCGAGCGCGGTGATGAACAGCCGCATCAGGAACGACACTTCGTCGTTCGGCCGGCGCCAGTTTTCGGAACTGAACGCGAACAGCGTCAGGTATTCGACACCGGCGCGCGCGCAACCTTCGACCACTGCCCGTACGGCATCGACGCCGCGGGTGTGCCCCGCGACGCGCGGCAAGCGGCGTTCGGTCGCCCAACGGCCATTGCCGTCCATGATGATCGCGATGTGACGCGGCACGACGCCGACGTCAGGCACGCGAACGGTAGAGCTGGTATAGGTCATGGCCGTTGAGACAGTAATGCGGGAGGAAGGCGGCGCGCGAGGACGGTCGTCAGACCGTCATGATCTCGGCTTCCTTGGTCTGCACGAGCTTGTCGATTTCGGCGACGTGCTTGTCGGTCAGCTTCTGCACGTCGTCGCTCGCACGGCGCTCGTCGTCTTCCGAGATTTCCTTGTCCTTCACGAGCTTCTTGAGCGCTTCGTTCGCGTCGCGGCGCAGGTTGCGGATCGCGACCTTGGCCGTCTCGCCTTCGCCCTTCACGACCTTGGTCAGCTCGCGGCGGCGCTCTTCCGTCAGCGCGGGCATCGGCACGCGGATCAGGTCGCCGGCCGTTGCCGGGTTCAGGCCCAGGTCGGCTTCGCGGATGGCCTTCTCGACCTTCGCGACCATGTTCTTTTCCCACGGCTGCACGCCGATCGTGCGCGCGTCGACGAGCGTCAGGTTCGCGACCTGCGAGATCGGCACCATCGAGCCGTAGTAGTCGACCTGCACGTGATCGAGCAGACCGGTGTGTGCACGGCCCGTACGGATCTTGGCCAGATCGTTCTTGAACGCTTCGATCGAGCGCTGCATCTTTTGCTCGACGCCCTTCTTGGTATCAGCGACACTCATTTCAACCTCCGAACCTTCAAACCTTCAAAGAACGCGGGCCCCGCCCGGCGCAGGAGATACGCCGCGGCCGATGACCCGCATCCGCGGGAGTTTACACGTGGACGAGCGTACCTTCGTCCTCGCCCAGCACGATGCGCTTGAGCGCGCCCGGCTTGTTGATCGAAAACACGCGAATCGGCAGCTTCTGGTCGCGGCACAGCGCAAAGGCCGTCGCGTCCATCACCTGCAGGTTGCGGCTGATCGCCTCGTCGAAAGTGATCGTCGTGTAGCGCGTAGCCGACGGATCCTTCTTCGGATCGGCAGAATATACGCCATCGACCTTGGTTGCCTTCAGCACGACCTCGGCACCCACTTCCGACCCGCGCAGCGCGGCGGCGGTATCCGTCGTGAAGAACGGGTTGCCGGTACCGGCCGCGAAGATCACGACGCGGCCTTCCTCGAGCTGGCGGATCGCGCGGGGCCGGATGTACGGCTCGACGACCTGGTCCATGCGCAGCGCGGACTGCACGCGCGCCTCGATGCCGGCGTGGCGCATCGCGTCCTGCAGCGCCAGCGCGTTCATCATCGTCGCGAGCATCCCCATGTAGTCGGCCGTCGCGCGGTCCATGCCGGCCGCGCCGCCCGCGACACCGCGGAAAATATTACCGCCACCGATCACGACCGCGAGCTGCGTACCGAGACGCACGACTTCGGCGATATCGGCCACCATCCGTTCGATCGTCGCGCGATTGATGCCGAAGGCATCGTCGCCCATCAGCGCTTCGCCGGAGAGTTTGAGGAGGACGCGTTTATAGGCATTGGACATAGGGGCTTCCGAGCGACGAGAGGATGACAACCACGAACTGTAGGGGCGAAATACTGATTCGGGCAAGCGCCGCCGACCGGACCGGGGTTCCCGGCCGGCCGGCGGCGCCGCCGGCCGCGGCGGAGCGGACGCCCGCCGCGGATACTGCCTGACTGCTTACTGCTGCTTTGCTGCTGCGACTTGCGCGGCCACTTCGGCGGCGAAGTCGTCCTGGCGCTTCTCGATGCCCTCGCCGACGACGAACAGCGCGAACTTCTGCACGGCGGCATTGGCTGCCTTCAGCATCTGCTCGATCGTCTGCTTGTCGTTCTTCACGAACGTCTGGTTCAGCAGCGACACTTCCTTCAGGTACTTCTGGACGCTACCGTCGACCATCTTCGCGACGATTTCGGCCGGCTTGCCCGATTCGGCAGCCTTCTGCTCGGCCACGCGGCGTTCCGTTTCGATCAGTTCCGCCGGCACGTCGGCCGACGACAGCGCGACCGGCTTCATGGCCGCGATGTGCATCGCGACGTCCTTGCCGACCTGCTCTTCCGCGCCCGTGTACTCGACGATCACGCCGATCCGCGCGCCGTGCAGGTAGGTGGCGATCTTGTTCGCGGTTTCGAAACGGACGAAACGGCGGATCGACACGTTCTCGCCGATCTTGCCGATCAGTGCCAGACGCACCGCGTCGACCGTCGAACCGTCGAGCGGCAGCGCCGACAGCGCAGCCACGTCGGCCGGGTTTTGCGTCGCGACGAGCTCCGCCACCGTCTTCGAGAATGCGAGGAAGTCGTCGTTCTTCGCGACGAAGTCGGTTTCGCAGTTCAGTTCGACCAGCGCGCCTGCGTTGCCGCCGACGAACGATGCGACGACGCCTTCGGCCGTCACGCGCGATGCCGCCTTGCTCGCCTTGTTGCCGAGCTTGACGCGCAGCAGCTCTTCAGCCTTGGCCAGGTCGCCGTCGGCTTCCGTCAGCGCCTTCTTGCACTCCATCATCGGTGCGTCGGTCTTCGCGCGCAGTTCTGCCACCATGCTTGCGGTAATTGCCGCCATCATTCGCTCCTTGAGTCTGTATTCACAACGCCGCCCGCTTGGACGCGAACGGCCGAGATTCGTTTCCGGACCCGCGCCGATTCGGCGCGATCAGGTCCGGCGCACAAGCTTAAAAAAGGGGGCCTGTTCGAGAGCCCCCTTTTTGCGCCGGCTCGGGGCCAGTTACGCGTTTTCCTCGACGTACTCGTCGTCGCCGCGTGCGGCCTGGACCACTTCGTTGACCGCGTTCGCACGGCCTTCGAGGATCGCGTCGGCCACGCCTTCGGCGTACAGCGCGACTGCCTTGCTCGAGTCGTCGTTACCCGGGATCACGTAATCCACACCTTCCGGCGAGTGGTTCGTATCGACCACGGCGATGACCGGCACGCCCAGCTTGTTCGCTTCCGTGACGGCAATCTTGTGGTAGCCGACGTCGACGACGAAGATGGCGTCCGGAATGCCGCCCATGTCCTTCACGCCGCCGATCGACTTCTGCAGCTTCGCGATTTCGCGTTCGAACAGCAGCGCTTCCTTCTTGCTCATCTTCTCGAGCTCGCCTGCCTCGACTGCCGCTTCCATGTCCTTCAGGCGCTTGATCGATACCTTCAGCGTCTTGAAGTTGGTCATCATGCCGCCGAGCCAGCGTGCGTTGACGTACGGCATGCCTGCGCGCTGCGCTTCCTGGGCGATCGTGTCACGCGATTGACGCTTCGTGCCGACGAACAGGATCGTGCCGCGGTTCGCTGCCAGCTGGCGCACGTACTTCTGTGCGTCCGTGAACATCGGCAGCGTCTTTTCGAGGTTGATGATGTGAATCTTGTTGCGGTGACCGAAAATGAACGGAGCCATCTTCGGGTTCCAGAAGCGCGTCTGGTGACCGAAGTGGACACCCGCTTCCAGCATTTGGCGCATCGTAACTGCCATGTAAATTCTCCACGAGGGTTGGGTCTTAAGCCGGCCGCCGTACCGCCGCGCGAACCCGCCCCGAAGGGCGCGAATTCCGCGCGGCCGGCACCCTGGTTGCGCCGACTTGCGATTCGGCACGTGCAAAACGCCCGTGCCGCAAGCCTTTCGTCGCCATGCCGCCCCAAAATGAGGCAAGTTCGGCATTTGGACATCGACTTAGCCAAAGAGTATAGCACGCCGAGTTGTCCGCCCTCAAGTCGCCCGACACTTTCGCTGCCGCGCGCCAGCCGGCCGGACAATCCGCGAAAACCCGCATCCGCGCGGCCGGCAGGGGCTGCGAGGGCAGCCATAAGGTGCGATAATCCGTCAATTCACCGCATTCCAGGCATACCTCGATGGCTATTACGCTCAAAAACGAACACGATATCGCGGAGATGCGCGTCGCCTGCCGTCTCGCGAGCGAAGTGCTCGATTTCATCACGCCGCACGTCGTCGCGGGCATCACGACCGCCGAACTCGACCGTCTCTGCCACGAGTTCATGCTCAACGAACAGGGCACGATCCCCGCGCCGCTGAACTACCAGCCGCCCGGCTATCCGCCGTACCCGAAGGCCACCTGCATTTCGGTCAACGACGTGATCTGTCACGGCATTCCCGGCGAGAAGGTGATCAAGAACGGCGATGCGCTGAACATCGACATCACCGTGATCAAGAACGGCTACTTCGGCGACACCAGCCGGATGTTCATCGTCGGCGAAGGCTCGATCCTCGCGAAGCGCCTCGTGCAGACCACCTACGAGTGCATGTGGCTCGGCATCGACCAGGTCAAGCCCGGCGCGCACCTCGGCGACATCGGCTACGCGATCCAGAAGCACGCGGAAGCGCAGGGCTACAGCGTCGTGCGCGAATACTGCGGCCACGGCATCGGCACGGTGTTCCACGAGGATCCGCAGGTCGTCCATTACGGCCGCCCGGGCACCGGCATCGAGCTGAAGGCCGGGATGATCTTCACGATCGAGCCGATGATCAACGCCGGCAAGCGCGACATCCGCACGATGCCCGACCAGTGGACGGTCAAGACGCGCGACCGCAGCCTGTCGGCGCAGTGGGAGCACACGGTGCTCGTCACCGAAACCGGCTACGAGGTGCTGACCGTGTCGGCCGGCACGCCGGCGCGCCCCGTGTTCGCGCAACCGGCTGCCGCGGTCTGAGCGCCGTCGCGCCCGCCCGCCCCGCCCGCACCTGAACGGCTGCCCATGAGCGCTCACGCCGCCCCCTCGCCCGACGCGCTGTCGCGGCGCGCCGAATTCAAGGCCGCCAAGACGGAGCTGCTCGAGCGTTTTCGCCACGCAACGACCGTCGCATCGCTGATGCACGCGCTGTCGAAACTCACCGACGATGCGCTCAAGCGCGTGTGGGACGACTGCGGGCTGCCCGCGACGCTCGCGCTCGTCGCCGTCGGCGGCTACGGGCGCGGCGAGCTCGCGCCCTATTCCGACGTCGATATCCTCGTGCTGCTGCCCGATGCGCACGACCCGGCGCTCGACGCGCGCATCGAGCGCTTCATCGGGATGGCGTGGGATCTCGGCCTCGAGATCGGCAGCAGCGTGCGCACGGTCGCGCAGTGCATCGAGGAGGCGTCGCAGGACGTCACGGTGCAGACCTCGCTGCTGGAGGCTCGCCGCATCGTCGGCAGCACCGCGCTGTTCGAGCGCTTCACGGTGCGCTACCACGAGGCGCTCGACGCCCGCGCGTTCTTCACCGCGAAGGTGCTCGAGATGCGCCAGCGCCACGCGAAGTTCCAGGACACGCCGTACAGTCTCGAGCCGAACGTGAAGGAAAGCCCCGGCGGGCTGCGCGACCTGCAGACGATCCTGTGGATCGCGCGCGCGGCGGGCTTCGGCAGCAGTTGGCGCGAACTCGACACGCGCGGCCTCATCACCGATCGCGAAGCACGCGAGCTGCGCCGCAACGAGGGCTTCCTGAAGACGCTGCGCGCGCGGCTGCACGTGATCGCCGGCCGCCGCCAGGACATGCTCGTGTTCGACCTTCAGACGCAGGCCGCCGAGAGCTTCGGCTACCAGCCGACGCAGACCAAGCGAGCGAGCGAGCAGCTGATGCGCCGCTACTACTGGGCCGCGAAGGCCGTCACGCAGCTCGCGACGATCCTGATCCAGAACATCGAGGCGCAGCTCTTCCCCGCGACGAGCGGCATCACGCGCGTGCTGTCGCCCGATCGCTTCGTCGAGAAGCAGGGGATGCTCGAGATCGTCGATGACGGCGTGTTCGAGCGTCATCCCGACGCGATCCTCGAAGCGTTCCTGCTGTACGAGACGACCCGCGGCGTGAAGGGCTTCTCCGCCCGCACGCTGCGCGCGCTGTACAACTCGCGCGAAATCATGAACAACACGTGGCGCCGCGATCCGCAGAACCGCGACACGTTCATGCGGATCCTGCAGCAGCCCGAGGGCATCACGCACGCGTTCCGGCTGATGAACCAGACGAGCGTGCTCGGCCGCTATCTGCTGAACTTCCGCCGCATCGTCGGCCAGATGCAGCACGACCTGTACCACGTGTACACGGTCGACCAGCACATCCTGATGGTGTTGCGCAACATCCGCCGCTTCGCGGTGGCCGAGCATGCGCACGAATACCCGTTCTGCAGCCAGCTGATCGGCAACTTCGAGCGCCCGTGGGTGCTGTATGTCGCGGCGCTGTTCCACGACATCGCGAAGGGCCGCGGCGGCGACCATTCGACGCTCGGGATGGCCGATGCGCGGCGCTTCTGCCGCGAGCACGGCATCGCCGGCGACGACGCGTCGTTGATCGTGTGGCTCGTCCAGCATCACCTGACGATGAGCCAGGTCGCGCAGAAACAGGACACGAGCGACCCCGAGGTCATCAAGCGCTTTGCCGAAGTCGTCGGCAACGAACGCTACCTCACCGCGCTGTACCTGCTGACCGTCGCCGATATCCGCGGCACGAGCCCGAAGGTGTGGAACACGTGGAAGGGCAAGCTGCTCGAGGACCTGTACCGCATCACGCTCGCGGTGCTCGGCGGCGCGAACCCCGACGCGCACTCGGAGCTGAAGTCGCGGCAGGAACAGGCGCTCGCGCTACTGCGCCTCGAGACCGTGCCCGACGACGCGCATCGCGCGCTGTGGGATCAGCTCGACGTCGGCTTCTTCCTGCGTCACGATGCGGCCGACATCGCGTGGCAGACGCGCGTGCTGTACCGGCACGTGAACGCCGAAACCGCGATCGTCCGCGCGCGGCCGTCGCCGATCGGCGACGCGCTGCAGGTGCTCGTGTACGTGAAGGATCGCCCCGACCTGTTCGCGGGCATCTGCGCGTATTTCGACCGCAACGGGCTGTCGGTGCTCGATGCACGCGTCAGCACGACGCGGCACGGTTATGCGCTCGACAACTTCATCGTCACGCAGACCGAACGCGACGTGCGTTACCGCGACATCGCGAATCTCGTCGAGCAGCAGCTCGCGACGCGGCTTGCCGAAACCGCCCCGCTGCCGGAGCCGTCCAAGGGCCGCCTGTCGAGGCTGTCGCGGACGTTTCCGATCACGCCGCGCGTCGACCTGCGGGCCGACGAGCGCGGCCAGTACTACATCCTGTCCGTGTCGGCCAACGACCGGCCGGGCCTTCTCTATTCGATCGCGCGCGTACTCGCCGAGCATCGGGTCGGCGTCCATGCGGCGCGGATCAATACGCTCGGCGAGCGCGTCGAAGACATCTTCCTGCTCGCGGGCGCCGGCCTGTCCGACAACCGCCTGCAGATCCAGCTCGAAACCGAATTGCTGCGTGCGATCGCAGTCTGAATGAATTCCAGCGTTTATGCGCACCAAACTAACCGTCAAGAATCCGAAGCCGGCGTCGCCGACCCGCGCCCCTGTCCGCTCCGGCAGCCTCGTCGCCCGCAAGGCGGTGCGTCCCGCCGCGCCGCCCGCGGGGGACAAGCCGGCCCGTCCGAAGAAGGCCGCCCCGGCCGCCGCTGGCGAACGCTCGTTCAAGCCGCGCGGCGCCGCCGGCGCCGAGCGCCCGGGCACGGATCGCGCACCGGCCAAGCGTGCGCCGCGTGACGGCGGTGCCGAACGCGGCACGCGCGCGCCTTATCGCGACAACGCCGCCGGCGAAGGTGCGAAGCGCAGCTTCGGCGACCGCCGCCCGTCGTCCGATCGTCCGCCGCGTCGTGACGACGATGCCCGCCCGCGCCGCGCGGGTGGCGACGACGATAAACGCCCGTCCTATCGCGACAAGGCTGCCGGCGAAGGTGCAAAACGCAGCTTCGGCGACCGCCGCCCGTCGTCCGATCGTCCGCCGCGTCGTGACGACGATGCCCGCCCGCGCCGCGCGGGTGGCGACGACGACAAACGCCCGTCCTATCGCGACAAGGCTGCCGGCGAAGGCGCAAAACGCAGCTTCGGCGACCGCCGCCCGTCGTCCGATCGTCCGCCGCGTCGTGACGACGATGCCCGCCCGCGCCGCGCGGGTGGCGACGACGACAAACGCCCGTCCTATCGCGACAAGGCTGCCGGCGAAGCTGCAAAGCGCAGCTTCGGCGACCGCCGCCCGTCGTCCGACCGTCCGCCGCGCCGCGATGACGATGCGCGCCCGCGCCGCGCAGGCGCCGACGACGGCAAGCGTCCGTCCTATCGCGACAAGGCATCCGGCGAAGGCGCGAAACGCAGCTTCGGCGACCGTCCGGCTCGTCCCGCACGCGATGGCGAGCGCCGCTCGTTCGGCGCGGTCAAGACCGCGCAACCGGTCAAGCGTGCGTCGGCCGACGTCGACTACGGCGACGAAACGGGCCTGATGCGCCTGTCGAAGCGGATGTCCGAGCTCGGCATGTGCTCGCGCCGCGAAGCCGACGAATGGATCGAAAAAGGCTGGGTGCTCGTCGACGGCGAACGCATCGACACGCTCGGCACCAAGGTCCGCGCGGACCAGAAGATCGAGATCGACGAGCGCGCGAGCGCCGCGCAGGCCGCGCAGGTGACGATCCTGCTGCACAAGCCGGTCGGCTACGTCTCGGGTCAGGCCGAAGACGGCTACGAGCCGGCGGCCGTGCTGATCACGCGCGCGAACCGCTGGAGCGGCGACCATTCGCCGGTGCGCTTCTCGCCGCAACACCTGCACGCGCTCGCGCCGGCCGGCCGGCTCGACATCGACTCGACCGGCCTGCTCGTGCTGACGCAGAACGGCGTGATCGCGAAGCAGTTGATCGGCGAGCAGTCGGACATCGACAAGGAGTACCTGGTGCGCGTGCGCTTCGGCGAGCGGCTCATCGACATCGACCAGCACTTCCCGGCGGAATCGCTCGCGAAGCTGCGCCACGGCCTCGAACTCGACGGCGTCGCGCTGAAGCCCGCGATGGTCAGTTGGCAGAACGGCGAGCAACTGCGCTTCGTGCTGCGCGAAGGCAAGAAGCGCCAGATCCGCCGCATGTGCGAACTGGTCGGCCTCGACGTGATCGGCCTGAAGCGCGTGCGCATGGGCCGCGTGATGCTCGGCGCGCTGCCGCAAGGCCAATGGCGCTACCTGTCGGCCGACGAGACGTTCTGAGCGCGGGCACACCCGGTGCGCCATGCAATGAAAAAGCCCGCGCAAGCGGGCTTTTTTCTTGTCCGCCGGACGCGGACGATCAGTCGTCGTCGGTCGGGTCGAGCCCCGGGAACAGCACCTCGGTGAAGCCGAAGCGCGTGAAGTCGGTGATCCGCATCGGATACAGCTTGCCGATCAGGTGATCGTATTCATGCTGGACCACGCGCGCGTGGAACCCGTCGGCGACGCGGTCGATCTTCGCGCCGAACTGGTCGAAGCCGCTGTAGCGCACCTTCGCGTAGCGGCTGACGACGCCACGCATGCCCGGCACCGACAGGCAGCCTTCCCAGCCCTCTTCCATGTCCGGCGGCATGTACTCGACCTTCGGGTTGATCAGCACGGTCTCCGGCACCGGCGGCGCGTCCGGGTAGCGGTTGTTGTTGCCGAAGCCGAAGATGATGATCTGCAGGCCGATGCCGATCTGCGGCGCGGCCAGCCCGGCGCCGTTCGCGTGATGCATCGTCTCGAACATGTCCGCGACGATTTCGTGCAGTTCGGGGGTATCGAACTGCTCGACCGGCTTGGCGATGTCGAGCAGGCGCGGATCGCCCATCTTCAGGATCTCGCGAATCATGGCGTATTGCCCTCCAGGAGTTGGTGCAGACCGTCTTCGTCCAGCACGGGGATGCCGAGTTCCTCGGCCTTCGCGAGCTTGCTGCCGGCTTCGGCGCCCGCGACCACGTAATCCGTCTTCTTCGATACCGAGCCCGCGACCTTCGCGCCCGCCGCCTCGAGCATCTCCTTCGCGGCATCGCGCGTGAGGTTCGGCAGCGTGCCCGTCAGCACGACCGTCTTGCCGGCCAGCACGCCCTGCGGCGCCTTCGGCGCGGGCGGCCCTTCCGGCCACGTGACCTTGCCCGGCGCGCGCAGCTGCTCGATCACCGTCCGGTTGTGCGCTTCCGCGAAGAACTGGTGGATCGACTCGGCGACGATCGGGCCGACGTCGTTGACTTCGAGCAGTTCCTCGATCGACGCGTCCATGATCGGCGTCAGCGAGCCGAAATGCTTCGCGAGATCCTTCGCGGTCGATTCGCCGACGTGGCGGATGCCGAGGCCGTAGATGAAGCGCGCCAGCGTCGTATGCTTCGCCTTTTCGAGCGAGTCGAGCAGATTCTGCGCGGACTTCTCCGCGAAGCGGTCGAGCTCGGCCAGCGTCGCGAAACCGAGATTGAACAGGTCGGCCGGCGTGCGCACGAGCTTCAGTTCGACGAGCTGGTCGATGATCTTCTCGCCGAGCCCGTCGATGTCGAGCGCGCGGCGCTGCGCGAAGTGCCACAGCGCCTGCTTGCGTTGCGCCGGGCAGAACAGGCCGCCCGTGCAGCGGGCGATCGCCTCGTCCGGCAGGCGCTCGATCTTCGAGCCGCACACCGGGCATTCGGTCGGCATCACGAATTCGGCCGCGTCGGCCGGACGCCGGTCGAGCAGCGCGCCGACCACCTCGGGAATCACGTCGCCCGCGCGGCGCACGATCACGGTGTCGCCGATCCGGATGTCCTTGCGGCGCACTTCGTCCTCGTTGTGCAGCGTCGCATTGGTCACGGTCGCGCCGCCGACGAACACGGGCTCGAGGCGCGCGACCGGCGTGATCGCGCCGGTGCGGCCGACCTGCACGTCGATCGCGACGAGCTTCGTCAGCGCTTCCTGTGCGGGAAACTTGTGCGCGAGCGCGAAGCGCGGCGCACGCGACACGAAGCCCAGGCGCTCCTGCTCGTCGCGCCGGTTGACCTTGTAGACGACGCCGTCGATGTCGTACGGCAGCGACTCGCGCTTCTCGCCGACCTTGCGGAAGAAATCGAGCAAGCCCTCGGCGCCGTGCACGACCGCGCGCTCGCGGTTCACGGGCAGGCCGAGCGACTCGTACCAGTCGAGCAGCACGCTGTGCGTGTCGGGCATCGGCATCCCGTCGAGCACGCCGATCCCGTACGCGAAGAACGACAGCGGACGCTGCGCGGTGATCTTCGAATCGAGCTGGCGCAGGCTGCCGGCCGCCGCGTTGCGCGGGTTCGCGAATTCGCGCTGCTCGGCCGCGCGCTGGCGTTCGTTCAGGCGTGCGAAATCGCGCTTGAACATCAGCACCTCGCCGCGCACGTCGAGCACGGCCGGTACGTGCTTGCCCTTCAGTTTCAGCGGAATCGAGCGGATCGTGCGCACGTTCTCGGTCACGTCCTCGCCCGTCGTCCCGTCGCCGCGCGTCGAAGCCTGCACGAACACGCCCTGCTCGTAGCGCAGCGAGATCGCGAGACCGTCGAATTTCAGTTCGCACGCGTATTCGACGGGTTCCGTCACCGAGCCGGCGAGATCGGTCGGCTTGTCGAGCGCATCGGCGACACGCTTGTCGAATGCGACGATGTCCTCGTCGGCGAAGCCGTTGTTCAGCGACAGCATCGGCGCGTCGTGGACGACCGGCGTGAAGCCGCCGGCCGCCTCGCCGCCCACGCGCTGCGTCGGCGAATCGGGCGTCACGAGTTCGGGATGGTCGGTTTCGAGCTGCTGCAGTTCGAGGAACAGCCGGTCGTATTCGGCGTCGGGCAGATCCGGCTGGTCGAGCACGTAATAGGCGTGGTTCGCCCGCTCGAGTTGGTCGCGCAGCCACGCGGCACGCGCGTCGGGCTGGCTGGCTGGCGGTTCGGCTTGGGTTCGGGCCATGCTGGCGGCAGATTCGTTCTGAAAAATCGGATGCCCGATTATCTCAGTTTGACGCCGCGACGGGGCGTGCAATGCAAGCCCGACGAGCGTGTTGCGGCGCACACGGAAGGGGGTGCGCCGCAGCGGCGAACGGTGGCGCGCACGCCCGCCGTCCGCGCCGTCGCGTTACTGGCTGAAGAGGCGGCGCGTGACGGCCGAACCGGCCGGGATGCCGGCTTCCTCGAGCTTCGCGTACAACTTCATCAGCTGCTGCTCGATCGCGAGCAGCGTCGATTCCGGCAGCGGCCGGCGCGAATCGTCGACGACGCGCGCGCCGATCCGTTCGGACAGCGATTTCGCGTAGTCGCACATCAACCGGAACGGCAGGATGTCCTCTTCGGCAACCGGCACGTCGAGCACCAGCGTGATCATGTTGCCGCCCTTGTAGGTCAGGTCGTCGCGCAGGAAGTTCGTGTCACCGAACTGCAGCATGAACACCGGGTTCTGCTTCGCGTCGAGCTTCACGAACCGCGTGCCGTCACGCGACAGCAGCAGCCCGTCCTGCGACGCGACCGCCTGCACGTAGTTCGCCGACCACGGCGCGCCGTCCGACATCACGTTGATCGACAGCTGCGCGTCGCACTGCGCGGCGAACGCGTCGAGCTCGCGCGCCATCGCGACCGTTTCCATCATGTCCGGGAATTCCGGTGCGCCGTCGATCGTGTCGGCGAACTGCTGGACGCCCGTCACGAATTCCGAGAATTCGAGTTCGTTCAGCGCGCCGCTGCGGTTCGCGAGCTGCGCGGCCGCGCGCAGTTCCTCGTAGCGCACGCCGTTCTGCAGCAGCTCCCACTGGCCGCCTTCCGGCTTGCCTTCGATGTGCACGGGCTTGCTGCCCGCGCGGCGCAGCCGCTGCGCGGCCGGCAGGATCTTGTCGCCCGGCAGCGGCCCGGCGAGGCGGATCGGCACGATGCAATCGATCCGGCGATCGACGATCGCGGGCGGCGCCGACGAAATCGTCGTCGCGGCCGGGATCACGGGTTCGGTCGGCTCGACCGGTTCGCCGGTTGCCGCGTGCTCGGCGGCGTGTGCGGCCGCTTCACCGGCGGCCGGTTCGATCGCCTCGGACGGCGTATCGCCGCCGGTCGCCTCGGCCTGCAGATCGGCCGGCGTGTCGGCCGGTGCGACCCCGCCGAACGTCGGTTCGACGCGCGCGACATCCGCCGACGCAGCGGCGGCGGCCGCGACCGGGGCCGCGGGCTCGCGGCGCACCGGCTGACGCACCGGCTCGATGAACGGCAACTCTTCGTCGCGCTCGGGGCGGTTCATCGCCTCGGCCGCTTCCTCCGGCATCGGGCGCGGCATCCTGCGCCGTACTTTCGCGCCCTGCCACGCGTTGTAGACCACGACGCCGCCCACCACGACAGCACCCGCGCCGATCAAACCGAGTGTCAACTCGTCCATGCACGCTCCATCAGCAATTCTTTTTGTCGGGACCGCGAACGGGCGCGTCATGCGCCACGCGAACGCGATCCGGTTTCGTCAAACGTCAATTCTGGGCAAAACCCGCGGCCGTTTCCATGTCCACCGCGACGATCCGCGACACGCCCTGCTCCTGCATCGTCACGCCGATCAGTTGCTGCGCCATTTCCATCGCGATCTTGTTGTGCGAGATGAACAGGAACTGCGTCTTGTCGGACATCGCGCGCACGAGATTCGCGAAACGCTCGGTGTTCGCGTCGTCGAGCGGCGCGTCGACCTCGTCGAGCAGACAGAACGGCGCCGGGTTCAGCTGGAACATCGCGAACACCAGCGCGGTCGCGGTCAGCGCCTTCTCGCCGCCCGACAGCAGGTGAATCGTCGCGTTCTTCTTGCCCGGCGGCTGCGCCATCACCTGCACGCCGGCATCGAGAATCTCGTCGCCGGTCATGATCAGCTTCGCCTGGCCGCCGCCGAACAGACGCGGGAACAGGTCGCTGAAATGGCGGTTGACCTCGTCGAAGGTGCCCTGCAGCAGCGTGCGGGTTTCCTGGTCGATCTTGTGGATCGCATCCTCGAGCGTCGTGATCGCGTCGATCAGGTCGGCCGACTGCGCGTCGAGGAACACCTTGCGCTCGCTCGCGGCCTTCAGCTCGTCGAGCGCGGCCATGTTCACCGGGCCGAGCGCGTTGATCGCGTTGTTCAGGCGCGTGACTTCGCCCTGCAGGTACGACGGCTTCAGGTCCGGCGTCAGCTTCGCGGACAGCGCGGCCTCGTCGACCTCGGCCGTCGCGAGCTGCTCGGCGAACTGCTCGACGGACAGGCGCGCGGCCTGCTCCTTCAGCTGCAACTCGGTGATACGGTCGCGCAGCGGCTGCAGCGAGCGCTCGGCCACGAGGCGTTGCTCGTCCGACGCGCGCAGCTTCGCGGTCAGGTCGTCGAGCTCGATCCGTGCGGCCTGCAGCGCCTCTTCCTTCACCGCGCGAATCTCGAGCGCGTCCTGCAGGCCCGTGTGCGCGGTCTGCTCGTTGATCGTCTCGAGTTCGGCGCGCGCGTCTTCGAGCGACCCGGCGACGCGCTCGCTCTGCTCGTGCGCGACCTGGATGCTGCGCTTGAGCTCGTCGATCCGCGTCACCGCGTTGCGCGCGGCGAAGCGCGCGTCGTTCGCGCCGCGCTCGAGGTCGCGCGCTTCCTGGCGCGCCTGCGTCAGCGATTCGTCGAGCGATTCGAATGCGAGCTGGTTGTCTTCGAAGCGCGCCTGCAACTCCGCGAGCTCGCCGTCGAAGCGCTCGAAATTCGCTTCCGATTCCGCGCGCAGCGCGCGCTGCTCCTCGATCTGCGCGCCGATTTCCTCGAGTTCCTCGCGGATCTGCGTGCTGCGCTGCGTGTAACGTTCGTGCGCCTGCGCCAGCTTCAGCACGTCCATCTGCAGCGCGTGCACGCGCTGGGTCGCACGTTCGGCCTGCGCGCGCACGTCGCCGAGCGCCTGCGTGGCCTGCGTGTGCGCGGCTTCCGCACGCACGGCGGCGGTGCGCGCCTCGTCGGCGAGCAATGCCTGCGCGCGCACCTGGCGCGTCAGGTTTTCGATTTCCTGCTGGCGGGCCAGCATCCCGGCCTGCTCCGAATCGGCGGCGTACAGCTGCACGCCGACACGCGTGACGATATGGCCGGCCTTGACGACGAACGCGCCGCCTGCCGGCAGCTGCGCACGCGCGGCAAGCGCCTGCGCGACGTCGTCGGCGACGTACACGCTGCCGAGCCAGTCGTTGAGCACCGCGCGGATGCCCGCGTCGTCGATGCGCACGAGCGACAGCACCGGACGCAGCCCGGCCACCGCGGCGAGCGGCTCACCGGCCGCGGGCGGCGCGTAGAACGCGAGCTTCGCCGGCGGCGCATCGGTCGCGAACGCCTTCACCCAGTCGAGATTCGACACTTCGAGCGCCGCGAGGCGCTCGCGCAGCACGGCCTCGAGCGCCGCTTCCCAGCCGGCCTCGACGTGCAGCTTCTTCCACAGACGCGGCAACGCGCCCAGCTCGTGCTTGTCGAGCCACGGCTGCACCTTGCCTTCGGTCTGCACGTTTTCCTGCAGCTGCTTCAGCGCGGCGAGGCGCGCCTCGAGCTGGTGGATCTGCGCGGCTTCGGCCTGCACGCGCTCCTGCGCGGCGCGGCGCTCGCCGTCGAGGCGCGGCACGGTTTCCTGCGCGTCGGCCAGGCGCGCCTGCGCTTCGGCGAGGATCTCTTCCTGCTCGGCCAGCTGCATGCGCAGCTCCTCGAGCTGCGCCTCGTCCGGCGCGTCGAGCCCGCCCGCTTCGCTCTTCAGGCGCTCGTGGCGCTGCTGAAGCTGCTGCAGCTGCTGGTCGGCGTTGCGCTGGTGCGCCGCCTCGAGCTTCAGCGACTGCTCGGTCTGCGCGATCCGCGCGCGCTCGTCGTTGAGCTGCGCCTGCGCGTCGCGCCACTTCGCTTCGAGCGCCGGCAGCGCATCGTGCTTCGCGGCCGCGTTGTCTTCGGCGAGCGCGGCCTTTTCGTCGGCCATCGCGCGGGCCTCCTCGGCCTCCTCCAGCTCGTCCTGCGACTTCTCGGCCTGCGCGCGCCATTGCTCGCGCTGCGCGTTCAGCGCGGCGATCTGCGCCTGCACGCGATTGCGCGATTCGACGATGAACTTGATCTCGGCTTCGAGGCGGCTGACCTCGGCGTTGGCCTCGTAGAGCGCGCCCTGCGCGCCCTGCATCGCGTCGCTTGCCGAGTAGTGCGCGACGCGCAGCGTCTCGAGCTGCGCCTCGACTTCGCGCAGCTTCGCCGTCTGCGCCTCGAGGTCGATCTGCGCCTGCTCGATCGCGCGCTGCTGCTTCTGCTGCTCGCCGGCGGCCTCGTTCTTGCGCAGCAGCCACAGCAGGCGCTGCTTCTCCTCGCCGTCGGCGACGAGTTCCTTGTACCGGGTCGCGACGACGGCCTGCGCCTCGAGCTTCTCGAGGTTCGCGCCGAGCTCGCGGACGATGTCCTCGACGCGCGTCAGGTTCTCGCGCGTGTCGTGCAGGCGGTTCTCGGTTTCGCGGCGGCGCTCCTTGTACTTCGACACGCCGGCGGCTTCCTCGAGGAACACGCGCAGCTCTTCCGGCTTCGCCTCGATGATCCGCGCGATCATGCCCTGCCCGATGATCGCGTAGGCGCGCGGCCCGAGGCCCGTGCCGAGGAAGATGTCCTGGATGTCGCGGCGGCGCGCCGGCAGGTTGTTGATGTAGTAGCTCGACGTGCCGTCGCGCGTGAGCACGCGCTTCACGGCGATCTCGCCGTACTGGCCCCACTGCCCGGCCGCGCGGCCGTCGGAGTTGTCGAAGATCAGCTCGACGCTGGCCCGGCTGCCGGGCTTGCGTGCGGTCGAGCCGTTGAAGATCACGTCCTGCATCGATTCGCCGCGCAGCTCGGAGGCGCGCGACTCGCCGAGCACCCAGCGCACGGCATCGATGATGTTGGACTTGCCGCACCCGTTCGGGCCCACCACGCCGACAAGCTGGCCCGGAACCTGGAAATGCGTGGGATCGACGAAGGATTTGAAGCCAGCGAGTTTGATCGAGCTCAGACGCACGGCGGTATCGGATGTGAAGAAGGTGTGAAACGGACGAGGCCGCACTGCGCGGGGCCGGAGGGCCCCTGCGCGCGACGCGCCCCGGAATTCAAAAACGGGGCCGCGCGCATCCAGCGTTGGGCCCCGCAAACGGCTTCCATCATACCATCGCGCGTGCGCCGTCCCGACCGTCGCGGGGTTTGCCCGATGCGGGCGCGGCACGATGGACCCGGCTCGACAGCAGCGTGGCCAGCACGATGCACGCGCCGCCCGCCCATTCGCGCGCGGTCGGCAGCTCGCTGGCGAACACCCACGCCGACAGCGCGGTGATCACGATCTCGAACAGCATGATGATCGACGCGCGGTTCGCCGGCACGCGGGCGAGGCCGTATTGCACGAGCAGGTTGTTCGACGCCATCGTCACGCCGATCGCGGCGATGATCAGCGCGGCCACGCCGAGCTGGCCGCCTGCCGGCGCGGCCGGCAGCCCTTCGAACAGCGACGCGATCGCGCCGAACACGGCCGCGCCGCCGAACAGCGTCGCGGTGCGCATTTCCGCGCGCATCTCCGGCAGTTCGCGGCTTGCCTTGATCACGAGCACGTTGCTCATCGCGAAGCTCAGCCCGGCCGCGAGGCCGGCCCATTCGGCCGGGTTGGCCGGCAGCGGCAGGCCGAGCTTCGGCGACCACAGCATCAGCATCGCCCCGCCGATCGACAGCGCCGCGAGCCCCGCGCCGGCCCAGGTCAGCCGCTCGCGCAACAGGAAGTGCGCGTAGACCGCGGTCCAGGCCGGGGTCAGGTAGAACAGCAGCATCACGCGCAGCACCTCGCCGTGGATCGTGCCCCACACGAAGCCGAGGTTCGTCACGCCGGCCGTCAACGCGATGCCCGGCAGCACCCAGTGCCAGCGCAGCGTCGCGATCGTGCGGCGCCGCGCGACGACCACGAACAGGAAGGCGACGAGGCTCGTCAGCGCGCTGGCCAGCGTACCCGTCACGCCGAGCGACGCGAGGATCCGCAACGGATACCAGATCAGGCCCCATACCGATGCGCCGATCAGGATGGCCAGCGTCGGCAGGCTGCCGCGTACCGCGTTATTCATTTGGTTCAATACCCTTCATTCCCTTTATTCGGCGGGCCTGGCCGCCGTTCCGGCCGGCCGTGACCGCATTCCGTCACGCTATAATCGTCCGTTGCGACCCGCGCCGTCGGCGCCCGTTCGCAGCCGTGCGGCACGCCCGCCGCTTCTTTCGCTCCAACCGGCCGCGATGGCCGCTTCGCCCGTGAACCCTCGACTCGACTCGCTCCAGCCCTATCCCTTCGAAAAGCTGCGCGCCCTGTTCAAGGACGTGACGCCTTCCGGCGACCTCAAACCGATCAGCTTCGGCATCGGCGAGCCCAAGCACGCGACGCCGGCGTTGATCCGCGACGCCGTGGTGGCCGCCCTCGACGGCCTCGCGTCGTACCCGGCCACGGCCGGCTCGGACGCGCTGCGCACGTCGATCGCGCACTGGCTCGAGCGCCGCTACGGGCTGCCGGCGATCGATCCGGCCACGCAGGTGCTGCCCGTGTCGGGGTCGCGCGAGGCGCTGTTCTCGCTCGCGCAGACGGTGATCGACGCCCGCCCGACCGCGCACGGCGAGAAGGCGATCGTACTCTGTCCGAATCCGTTCTATCAAATTTACGAAGGCGCGGCGCTGCTGGCCGGTGCCGAACCCTATTTCGCGAACAGCGACCCGGCCCGCAGCTTCGCGTGCGACTACGCGGCCGTGCCGGATGACGTCTGGGCGCGCACGCAGCTGCTGTACGTGTGCTCGCCGGGCAACCCGACGGGCGCCGTGCTGACGCTCGACGACTGGCGCGAACTGTTCGCGCTGTCCGACCGCCACGGTTTCGTGATCGCGTCCGACGAGTGCTACTCGGAAATCTATTTCGACGAAGCCGCACCGCCGCTCGGCGGCCTCGAGGCCGCGCACCGCCTCGGCCGTGGCTTCGAGCGGCTCGTGATGCTGTCGAGCCTGTCGAAGCGCTCGAACGTGCCGGGCATGCGCTCGGGCTTCGTCGCCGGCGACGCGGCGCTGCTGAAGCAATTCCTGCTGTATCGCACGTACCACGGCGCGGCGCTGTCGCCGGTCTGGCAGCACGCGAGCATCGCCGCGTGGAACGACGAGGCGCACGTGCGCGAGAACCGCGCGCTGTACCTGCAGAAGTTCAATACGGTCACCCCGATGCTCGCCGACGTGATCGACGTGAAACTGCCCGACGCCGCGTTCTACCTGTGGGCCAACGTGTCGCGCACCGGCCTGTCGGACACCGAGTTCGCCCGCCGCCTGTACGCCGACTATAATGTGACGGTTCTGCCCGGCTCGTACCTGGCGCGCGATGCGCACGGCACGAATCCGGGCCGCGATTTCATCCGGATCGCGCTCGTCGCGGGCACCCCCGAATGCGTCGAGGGCGCGCAACGCATCGTCGATTTCTGCCGGGCTCTCGCGCGGTAATCGTCCATCCCGATCAATTCCATCCATCTCCTGCGAAAACGAACATGTCGCAACAACTTCAGCAAATCATCGATACCGCCTGGGAAAACCGCGCCGAGCTGTCGCCCAAGGCCGCGCCCGCCGACGTCCGCGAAGCCGTCGCTCACGCGATCGAACAACTCGACCGCGGCGCCCTGCGCGTCGCCGAGAAGATCGACGGCAACTGGACCGTGCACCAGTGGCTGAAGAAGGCCGTGCTGCTGTCGTTCCGCCTGGAAGACAACGCGCCGATGCCGGCCGGCGGCTACTCGCAGTTCTACGACAAGGTGCCGTCGAAGTTCGCGAACTACACGGCCGAAGATTTCGCCGCGGGCGGCTTCCGCGTCGTGCCGCCGGCGATCGCACGCCGCGGCTCGTTCATCGCGAAGAACGTCGTGCTGATGCCGTCGTACACCAACATCGGCGCGTACGTCGACGAAGGCACGATGGTCGATACGTGGGCAACGGTCGGTTCGTGCGCGCAGATCGGCAAGAACGTGCACCTGTCGGGCGGCGTCGGCATCGGCGGCGTGCTCGAGCCGCTGCAGGCGAACCCGGTCATCATCGAAGACAACTGCTTCATCGGCGCACGCTCGGAAGTCGTCGAAGGCGTGATCGTCGAGGAAAACTCGGTGATCTCGATGGGCGTGTACCTCGGCCAGAGCACGAAGATCTACGATCGCGAGACGGGCGAGGTCAGCTACGGCCGCATCCCGGCCGGCTCGGTCGTCGTCGCCGGCAACCTGCCGTCGAAGGACGGTTCGCACAGCCTGTACTGCGCGGTGATCGTCAAGAAGGTCGACGCGAAGACGCGCGCGAAGGTCGGCCTGAACGAGCTGCTGCGAGGCGACTGATGGCCAAGCCGCACACCGTGGTCGTCTACGGCATTCCGAACTGCGACACCGTGAAGAAGGCCCGCGTGTGGCTCGACGATCACGGCGTCGAGTTCGAGTTTCACGACTTCAAGAAGCTCGGCGTCAGCGCGCCGCTGATCGAGGACTGGCTGAAGGACGTGTCGCTCGACGCGCTCGTGAACAAGCGCGGCACCACGTGGCGCGGCCTGGACGACGCCATGAAGGCGGCCGCCGAAACGAAGACCGGCGCGGTCGCGCTGATGATCCACAAGCCGTCGGTGATCAAGCGCCCCGTGCTCGTCGTCAACGGCCGCGTGAAGTCGCTCGGCTTCGTGGCCGATCAATACGCGGCGCTGTTCGCCGCCTAGGGCCGCCCGCGCTGCGCCCGTCGGCGCAGCCCGACGTCCCGTCGCTGCCGGCCACCGCGCCGGCATTTTTTATCGAAAGTGGTCCGAACCATGTCCGCCACCCTAGCCCTTACCGAACAGCTGATCGCCCGCGCGTCCGTGACGCCCGACGACCAGCACTGCCAGCAGATCATGACCGAGCGCCTCGCCGCGCTCGGCTTCGAATGCGAGACCATCGCGTCGCACGGCGTGACCAACCTGTGGGCCGTCAAGCGCGGCGCCGACGGCCGCGCCGGCAAGCTGCTCGCGTTCGCGGGCCACACCGACGTCGTGCCGACCGGCCCGCTCGAGCAATGGACCTCGCCGCCGTTCATTCCCGCCCATCGCGACGGCAAGCTGTACGGCCGCGGCGCGGCCGACATGAAGACGTCGCTCGCGGCGTTCGTCGTCGCGTCCGAGGAATTCGTCGCGGCCCACCCCGGCCACCGCGGCGCGATCGCGTTCCTGATCACGAGCGACGAGGAAGGCCCGGCCACCGACGGCACCGTGAAGGTCGTCGAATTGCTGCAGGAACGCGGCGAACGCCTCGACTACTGCATCGTCGGCGAGCCGACGTCGACGACCGAGCTCGGCGATGTCGTCAAGAACGGCCGCCGCGGGTCGATGTCGGGCGAACTGGTCGTCAAGGGCGTGCAGGGCCACATCGCGTACCCGCATCTCGCGAAGAACCCGATCCACCTGCTCGCGCCGGCGCTCGCCGAGCTCGCCGCCGAGCAGTGGGACGAAGGCAACGAATATTTCCCGCCGACCACCTGGCAGGTGTCGAACCTGCACGCCGGCACCGGCGCGACCAACGTGATCCCCGGCCACGCCGACCTGATGTTCAACTTCCGCTTCTCGACCGCCAGCACGGTCGAGGGCCTGCAGGCACGCGTGCACGCGATTCTCGACAAGCACGGCCTCGAATACACGCTGAAGTGGTCGGTCAGCGGCCTGCCGTTCCTCACGCCGCGCGGCGAACTGTCGGGCGCGCTGGAGAACGCGATCCGCACCGAGACCGGCATCACGACCGAGCTGTCGACGACGGGCGGCACGTCGGACGGCCGCTTCATCGCACGCATCTGCCCGCAAGTGATCGAATTCGGCCCGCCGAACGGCAGCATCCACAAGATCGACGAGCACATCGAGGTGCGCTTCGTCGATCCGCTGAAGAACGTGTACCGCCGCGTGCTCGAACAACTGATCGCCTGATGGAGCCTCGCATGACGACACCTTTTGCCACCGTTCGCGACCTGCTGCGCTACGCGGTCACGCGTTTCTCGAAGGCGAAGCTCGCGTTCGGCCACGGCTCGGACAATGCGTACGACGAAGCGGCCTACCTCGTGCTGCGCACGCTCGACCTGCCGCTCGACACGCTCGAGCCGTTCCTCGACGCGCGCCTGCTGCCCGACGAGATCGCGGCCGTGCTCGCGGTGATCGAGCGGCGCGCGGCCGACCGCGTGCCGGCCGCGTACCTCACGCATGAAGCGTGGATGCACGGCCACCGCTTCTACGTCGACGAACGCGTGATCGTGCCGCGCTCGTTCATCGGCGAGCTGCTCGACGACGGCCTGCAGCCGTATGTCGCCGACCCCGAGCAGGTCGGCGCGGTGCTCGAACTGTGCACGGGCTCGGGCTGCCTCGCGATCCTCGCCGCGAGCGCGTTCCCGAATGCCGAGATCGACGCGGTCGACCTGTCGGACAAGGCGCTCGAAGTCGCCGAGATCAACGTGCGCGACTACGGCCTCGAGGACCGCATCGGGTTGTACCACGGCGACCTCTACGCACCGCTGCCCGCCTTCCGCACCGACCCGGGCTCGCGCTACGACGTGATCCTGACGAACCCGCCGTACGTGAACGCGGCGTCGATGGCCGCGCTGCCGCCCGAATACCGGCACGAGCCGGAGATGGCGCTCGCGGGCGGCGACGACGGCATGGACATCGTGCGGCGCATCGTCGCCGAAGCGCACCGCTGGCTGCACGACGACGGCGTGCTCGTCGTCGAGATCGGCAACGAGCGCGAGCACGTCGAAGCCGCGTTCGGCGGCCTCGAACTCACGTGGCTGCCCACCAGCGCGGGCGACGACGCCGTCTTCCTGATCCAGGCGTCGGACCTGCCGCGCAAGGCCTGAGCCTTTCCGGCCCGCCCGCCGTGCGGCGCACCATTGCGCCGCACGGTTGGGTAAGATGCGCGTAGGCGGCCGCCCGGCCGCCCGACTTCAGGAGTCCGTCACGCGCCCATGACCCTCGACTGGCTACATCTCGGCACCCTGATCCTGACCGTCCATGTGCTCGGGATCGTCGCGGCGTGCCACGCGATCATGAACACGCGCACATCGCAAGGCGCGATCGCGTGGGCCGTCTCGCTTGCGGCCATGCCGTACCTGACGCTCGTTCCGTACCTGTTCCTCGGCCGCAGCAAGTTCTCCGGCTACGTCGACGCGCGGCGCCACGAGCTGGAAATGTTGCGCATGCACACACCGCGCTCGCCGTGGCTCAGCACCGACGCGACCGACGGTCCGGCCGCCGACGCGCTCGGCCAGTCCGCCGTGCTCGCGCTGACGCGGCTCGGCGGCATGCCGTTCCTCGGCGGCAACTCGGTGCGCACGCTCGTGAACGGCGACGCGACGTTCTCGGCAATCCTGTCGGCGATCGACGCCGCGCGCGACTACGTGGTCGTCCAGTTCTTCATCGTGCGCGACGATGCGCTCGGCCAGACGCTGCGCGACTCGCTGCTCGCGCGCGCGGCCGCCGGCGTGCGCTGCTGCCTGCTGTACGACAGCATCGGCAGCTTCGACCTGCCGCACAGCTACGTCGACACCTTGCGCCGCGGCGGTGTCGAGGTCCATCCGTTCGCGACCAACCGGAAGTTCGTCAACCGCTTCCAGCTGAACTTCCGCAACCATCGCAAGATCGTCGTGGTCGACGGCAATCGCGCGTTCGTCGGCGGCCACAACGTCGGCGTCGAGTATCTCGGCGCGAAACCGCGCCTGTCGCCGTGGCGCGACACGCACATCGAGATCCGCGGCCCGGTGGTCGCGAGCGTCCAGTACGTGTTCGCCGAAGACTGGCACTGGGCGACGCAGAAGCTGCCGCCGATCGCGCTGCCGCCGCCGGCCGAGCCCGGCGACGGCATGCATTGCCTCGCGGTGCCGATGGGGCCGGCCGACAAGCAGGAAACCGGCTCGCTGTTCTTCGTCGAGGCGATCAATGCCGCACGCGAGCGGGTCTGGATCACCACGCCGTATCTCGTCCCCGACGAGGCGGTGATCTCCGCGCTGAAGCTCGCGGTAATGCGCGGCGTCGACGTGCGCATCCTGATCCCGAGCCGGCGCGATCACTACGTGGTGTTCGAGGCGTCGAAGCTGTACGCGCGCGACCTCGTCGATGCGGGCGTGAAGGTATTCCGCTACCGGCCCGGCTTCCTGCACCAGAAGGTCGTGCTGATCGACCGCATCGCCGCGGCGATCGGCAGCGCCAATCTCGACAACCGCTCGTTCCGGCTCAATTTCGAGATCATGGTGCTGACCGTCGACCGCGCGTTCGCCGGCGAGGTCGAGACGATGCTCGAGGCCGACTTCGCGCAGGCTTACGAGGTCGACGCGAACGAATACCGCCAGTCGCCCGCGTGGCGGCGCATCGCGATGCACGTCGCGCGGCTGTTCGCGCCGATCCTGTAGCGGCCCGGGCAACATCGGAGCCTCCCGGCCGCCGCCCTCACAGCAGCTTGTCGATGTCGGCGGCGATTTCCTCGGGCTTCGTCGACGGCGCGTAGCGCTTGACGATGCGCCCGTCGCGATCGACCAGGAACTTCGTGAAATTCCACTTGATCGCCTTGAGGCCGAGAATGCCCGGCGCCTCGTCGGTCAGGTAGCGGTACAGCGGATGCGCGTGATCGCCCTTCACGTCGATCTTCGCGAACATCGGGAACGTGACGCCGTAGTTGCGCTCGCAGAACGCGCCGATCTGCGCGGCGTCGCCCGGCTCCTGCTTGCCGAACTGGTTGCACGGGAAACCGAGCACGAAGAAGCCGCGCGCCGCGTACTGGTCGTACAGCTTCTGCAGGCCCGCGTACTGCGGCGTGAAACCGCACTCGCTCGCGGTGTTGACGATCAGCAGCACCTTGCCGCGATACGCGTCGAGCGGGGCCGGCGCGCCGGCGAGCGTCTCTGCGCTGAACGAATACAGGGTGGACATCGGGCACTCCTTTTACGAAACCGGATCGACGTGGAGTCTAGGCGAAATTGCGCGGTTGCGGCATTCGCCGAGCGGCCGATGCCCGGCGAGCGCGGCGCGCAGTCTAGAATAGCGGTTTTGGCCAGTTATTTCCGCCGTGATCCGTTTCAATCAGTTCAGTCTTGCGCGCGGCACCAAGCCGCTGTTCGAGTCGACCTCGTTCGTGCTCAATCCCGGCGAGAAAGCCGGCCTGATCGGCGCGAACGGCGCCGGCAAGTCGACGCTGTTCGCGGTCCTGCGCGGCGAGCTGCACTCGGACGGCGGCGATTTCTCGATGCCGCCGTCGTGGCGAATCGCCCATGTGTCGCAGGAAACGCCCGCCGTCGACCGCTCGGCGCTCGACTACACGCTCGACGGCGACGCCGCACTGCGCGAGATCGAAGCGCGCATCGCCGCTGCCTCCGCCGCGCATGACGGGGCGGCGGAAGCCGACGCGCACGCGGCGTTCGCCGACGCCGACGGCTACACCGCGCCGGCCCGCGCCGAAGCGCTGCTGCTCGGCCTCGGCTTCACGCTCGCGCAGACGCGCGAATCCGTCGCGAGCTTCTCCGGCGGCTGGCGCATGCGCCTGAACCTCGCGCAGGCGCTGATGTGCCGTTCCGATCTCCTGCTGCTCGACGAACCGACGAACCACCTCGACCTCGACGCGATCGTCTGGCTCGAAGACTGGCTGCACCGCTACCCCGGCACGCTCGTCGTGATTTCGCACGACCGCGAGTTCCTCGATTCGATCTGCAACGTCACGCTGCATCTGGAAAACCGCCAGGTGAAGCGCTACGGCGGCAACTACTCGCAGTTCGAAGTGCTGCGCGCGCAACAACTGGCGCTGCAGCAAAGCGCATACGAAAAGCAGCAGAAGACGATCGAACACCTGCAGAGCTTCGTCGACCGCTTCAAGGCCAAGGCGACCAAGGCCAAGCAGGCGCAGAGCCGGATGAAGGCGCTCGAGAAGATGGAGCTGATCGCGCCCGCGCACATCGCGTCGCCGTTCACGTTCGAATTCCGCACGCCCGACGCCGCGCCGAACCCGATGATGGTGATGGAAGACGTCCGCTGCGGCTACCATGCCGACGACGGCGCAGACATCCCGATCGTCGAGCGCGTCGCGCTGTCGATCCAGAACGGGCAGCGCATCGGCCTGCTCGGCGCGAACGGCCAGGGCAAGTCGACGCTGATCAAGACGCTGGCCGGCACGCTCGCGCCGCTGTCGGGGCATGTCCGCGACGGCAAGGGCCTGACGATCGGCTATTTCGCGCAGCACCAGCTCGAAACGCTGCGCGAGGACGATTCGCCGCTCGCCCATCTGGCGCGGCTCGCGCCCGACACGCGCGAGCAGGAACTGCGGGACTTCCTCGGCGGCTTCAATTTCTCGGGCGACATGGCGACGAGCCCGGTCGGCCCGTTCTCCGGCGGCGAAAAGGCGCGCCTCGCGCTGGCGCTGATCATCTGGCAGAAGCCGAACCTGTTGCTGCTCGACGAACCGACGAACCACCTCGACCTCGAAACGCGCCACGCGCTGACGATGGCGCTCGCGCAGTTCGAAGGCACGCTGATCCTCGTGTCGCACGACCGCCACCTGCTGCGCGCGACGACCGACCAGTTCATGCTGGTCGCGAAGCACCGGCTGCAACCGTTCGACGGCGACCTCGACGACTACCGCGACTGGCTGCTGCAGCACGCGGCCGAGCAACGCGCGGCCGCGAAGGCCGATAGCGCGGCTTCGCCGGGCGCCGGTGCCGCGGCCACCCGCAAGGACCAGAAGCGGCAGGCCGCCGAGGAACGGCAACGCCTGTCGGTGCTGAAAAAGCCGCTGCAGACGCGCATCACGAAGCTCGAAAAGGAAATGGAGACGCTGCACGCGGAGAAGGCGCGGCTCGACGCGTTCGTCGCCGATCCGGCCAGCTACGAGGCCGAGCGCAAGACGGCGCTGACCGACGCGATCCGCAAGCTCGGCGACGTCAACACGCGTCTCGAAACGGTCGAGGCCGACTGGCTCGCCGCACAGGAAGAACTCGAGCAGATCGGCTGATACACGCGCGCGGCGCGCCGGCTGCCCCGGGGGCGATTCGACACGTCGCCGGGCACGCTCCGACCCCGGATACGACAAGGCCGGACGCACCGGCCCGGCCTTGCAGACTGGATTGCCGCAGCCCGGCGGTTCGCCGCGCCACCGGCTCAGCGCCGCGGCAACGTATCGCGCGGCATCTGCTCGTCGTCACTCATCAGGTATCGGCGCCCTTCGGTCGGCCGCCGGATCGCGGCAGCGACTTCCGCTTCCGTCACGTCCTCGGACACGACCTTGCGCGCGAGGCGCCCTTCGTCGTCGATCCATTCGACGATCCGGCATCCGCCGCCCCACGGCTGGCGAATCGGCTCCGACACGCGGCAGCCGCGCAGGTTGTAAAGGCGTCCGCCCGGCGCTTCACCATACGATTTCAACATAGGTTCCCTTCGCATTGCGCGGTTCGACAACCCGGCAAAGGATAGGGAAAAGCGATGTCCGGCGGGTTACAGGAGCCTACATATTCTTTACAACGAATTACGCGCCAGATCGCCGGGCATGCCCGGCCCGCATGCCTGCCCGGCCGGTCACTCGAGATCGCGCACGCGGTCGATCGCCTGCTCGAGGCGATCGACGGCCATCACGTTCAGCCCTTCGATCGGCTGCTTCGGCGCATTCGCCTTCGGGATCAGCGCGGACGTGAAACCGAGCTTCGCGGCCTCGCGCAGCCGCTCCTGCCCGCGCGGCGACGGCCGGATCTCGCCCGCCAGCCCCACTTCGCCGAACACGATCAGCCCCTTCGGCAGCGCCTTGTTGCGCATCGACGAATGGATCGCGAGCAGCACCGCGAGGTCGGCCGCCGGCTCGGTGATCTTCACGCCGCCCACCGCATTGAGGAACACGTCCTGGTCGAAGCACGCGATGCCCGCATGCCGGTGCAGCACCGCGAGCAGCATCGCGAGCCGGTTCTGCTCGAGGCCGACCGCGAGCCGTCGCGGGTTCGGCACGTGCGCGGTATCGACGAGCGCCTGGACTTCGACGAGCAGCGGCCGCGTGCCTTCCTGCGTGACGAGCACGCACGAGCCGGGCACGACCTGCTCGTGCTGCGACAGGAACAGCGCGGACGGATTCGCGACGCCGCGCAGCCCGCGCTCGGTCATCGCGAACACGCCGAGTTCGTTGACCGCGCCGAAGCGGTTCTTGAACGCGCGCACGAGCCGGAACGACGAGTGCGTATCGCCTTCGAAGTACAGCACGGTGTCGACGATGTGTTCGAGCACGCGCGGGCCGGCCAGGTTGCCTTCCTTCGTCACGTGACCGACCATGATGATCGCGGTGCCCGACTGTTTCGCGATGCGCGTGAGCTGCGCCGCGCACTCGCGCACCTGCGCGACCGAGCCCGGCGCCGACGTGAGCGCTTCCGAATAGACGGTCTGGATCGAGTCGATCACGGCCACGTCCGGCCGTTCCGTATCGATCGCGGCCTGGATCTTCTCGAGCTGGATCTCGGCGAGCAGCTTCAGCTCGTCGGCCGGCGTGCCGCCGTCGAGCAGCGCAAGCCGTTGCGCGCGCAGCGCGATCTGCGCGGCCGACTCCTCGCCGCTGATATAAAGCGCGCGCCGCTCGCTCGCGATATCCGCGAGCGACTGCAGCAGCAGCGTCGACTTGCCGATGCCGGGATCGCCGCCGATCAGGACGACACCGCCCGGGACCAGCCCGCCGCCAAGTACACGGTCGAATTCGCCGATGCCGGTCGAGAAGCGCGGCACGTCGGCCGCTTCGATATCGACGAGACGCTGCACGGGCGCCCGCTTCGCGAGCGACTGGAAACGATGGGCAGCCGGCGATTCGGCGACCGATTCGACGAGCGTGTTCCAGGCCTGGCACGACGGGCACTGGCCCTGCCACTTCGGGGTCTGTCCGCCGCACTCGCTGCAGACATAAACGGTTTTCTGTTTGGCCACGCGCGACGCCCTTATTCCGCTCGCACGGGCACGCGGCCGGCGACCGCGCACATCAGCTCGTAACCGATCGTCCCGCAATGGCGCGCGACGTCGTCGATCGGCAGCGCGTTGCCCCACAGCTCGACACGCGCGCCGACGCCGGCCTGCGGGCACGGGGTCAGGTCGACCGTAATCATGTCCATCGACACGCGGCCGACGATCCGCGTGCGGATGCCGTCGACGATCACCGGCGTGCCTTCGGGCGCGACGCGCGGATAGCCGTCCGCGTAACCGCACGCGACGACGCCGATCCGCATCTGCGCCTGCGCGGAGAAGGTCGAGCCATAACCGATCGCCTGGCCCTTCGCGATCGTCTGCACGGCGATCAGCTCGGACGCGAGCGTCATCGCGGGCTTCAGCCCGGTGTCGGCGATATCGGACGACAGCCCGGACGGCGACGCGCCGTACAGCACGATCCCCGGCCGCACCCAGTCGAAGTGCGTATCCGGATGCCACAGCACGGCCGCCGAATTCGCGAGGCTGCGCGCGCCGGCGATGCTCTCCGCGCCGCGCTCGAAGGTCGCGAGCTGCTCGGCGACGCCGCGCTCGTTGTCCGCATCCGAAAAATGGGTCATCAACGTGATCTGGCCGATGCCGGGACACGCCCGGGCACGCTCCCACGCCGCACGATATTTTTCCGGCACGTAGCCGAGCCGGTTCATCCCGCTGTTCATCTTGAGCTGCACGTTGACGGGCTTCGACAGCCGCGCCGTTTCCAGCATCCGCATCTGCTCGTCGTTGTGGACGGTCGTGGTCAGGCTGTAGCGGTCGATCACGTCGATGTCGGTCGACCGGAAGAAGCCTTCGAGCAGCAGGATCGGGCCGGCCCAGCCGAGCTCGCGCAGCTTCACGGCTTCGTCGAGGTCGAGCAGCCCGAAGCCGTCGGTGCCGCGCAGGCCCGGAAACACGCGGGCGAGACCGTGCCCGTAAGCGTTGGCCTTGACGACCGCCCAGACCTTGGACGGGCCGGCAAATCGACGGACGACGGAGAGATTGTTCGCGAGAGCGGCGGTGTGGATGGTGGCGGAGATCGGGCGCGGCATGGGAAATTTACGTAAAGACGCTTGCGAATCATCAGCTTACCGCGCCTTTTGAGCACCGAAGCCGACAATTTGCGGAACGATCGGGGAATCTTGCTAGTCCGAATTGGCGTATTTTCATGTTATAAAGCCGTGCGCACAACCCATTTCGAACGGAATAAGCCGATCGCATACCAGGCGGCCTACGCGGCCCTGCCGCAGCGACGAAAGCATCGCATCAGATGAAAAAAGGTTTTTACACCATCATGGCCGCGCAGTTTTTCTCGTCGCTGGCCGACAATGCGCTCCTCATCGCCGCCATCGCCCTGCTGAAAGACCTCCACGCCCCCAACTGGATGACACCGCTGCTGAAGCTGTTCTTCGTGTTGTCGTACGTGGTGCTGGCGGCGTATGTCGGTGCGTTCGCGGATTCGCGCCCGAAGGGCCGCGTGATGTTCATCACGAACTCGATCAAGGTGATCGGCTGCCTGATCATGCTGCTCGGCGCCCATCCGCTGATCGCGTACGGGATCGTCGGCTTCGGCGCGGCCGCCTACTCGCCCGCCAAATACGGGATTCTCACCGAGCTGCTGCCGGCCGACCGGCTGGTCGCCGCGAACGGCTGGATCGAAGGCACGACCGTCAGCTCGATCATCCTCGGCACCGTGCTCGGCGGCGCGCTGATCAGCCCGCACATCGCCTCGCACGTGATCGCGCACACGCCCGCCTGGATCGGCACGCCCGCCGAAGCGGCGATGGCGATCATCATGGCGATCTACGTGGTCGCCGCGCTGTTCAACCTGCGCATTCCCGACACGGGCGCCCGCTACCCGAAGCAGGAACGCGGCCCGGTCAAGCTCCTCACGGATTTCGCCGACTGCTTCATGGTGCTGTGGCGCGACAAGCTCGGGCAGATCTCGCTGGCCGTCACGACGCTGTTCTGGGGCGCGGGCGCGACGCTGCAGTTCATCGTGCTGAAGTGGGCCGAGGTATCGCTCGGCATGTCGCTGTCGGAAGGCGCGATCCTGCAGGCCGTGGTCGCGGTCGGCGTCGCGGCCGGCGCGATCGCCGCCGCCGCCCGGATCCCGCTGAAGAAGTCGCTGACCGTGCTGCCCGTCGGCATCATCATGGGCATCGCGGTGATGCTGATGGCGTTCTACACGCGCGACCTGTTCCCGGCGCACTGGGCCGTGCACGTCGGCCACCTGCGCATGCCCGTCTACCTGATCATCGCGTATCTCTTCCTGATCGGCGTCGGCGCGCTGTCGGGCTACTTCGTCGTGCCGATGAACGCGCTGCTGCAGCATCGCGGCCACGTGCTGCTGTCGGCCGGCCACTCGATCGCGGTGCAGAACTTCAACGAGAACCTGTCGGTGCTCGTGATGCTGTGCCTGTACGCGGTACTCGTGTGGCTCGACGTGCCGGTCGGCGTCGTGATCGTGCTGTTCGGCACGTTCGTCTGCCTGACGATGTGGCTCGTGATGCGCCGCCACCAGGCGAACCAGCGTCAGTTCGACTCGGTCGCGCTGATCGGCGAATCGCGGCACTGACGCTACACTTCCCGTTTCCGTCCGCCGGCACCGGTCTTCGAACCGGCGCGCTGCCCTCATGACGCAACCGATACCCAACCTCCTGACGATCGCCGGCTCCGATTCGGGCGGCGGCGCAGGCATCCAGGCCGACCTGAAGACCTTTTCCGCGCTCGGCGCGTACGGCGCGAGCGTGATCACCGCGCTGACCGCGCAGAACACGCGCGGCGTGACGGGGGTACACGCGCCGGACGCCGCATTCGTCACCGCGCAGCTCGACGCGGTGTTCGACGACATCCGCATCGATGCGGTCAAGATCGGCATGCTCGCGAACGCGGCGATCGTCCACGCGGTCGCCGACGCGCTGCGGCGTTACGCGCCGCGCTTCGTCGTGCTCGACACGGTGATGATCTCGAAGAGTTCGCACGCGCTGCTCGCGCCCGATGCAGTCGATGCGCTGCGCGACGCGCTGCTGCCGCTCGCGACGGTCGTCACGCCGAACCTGCCCGAAGCGGCCGCGCTGCTGGGCGATGCGCCCGCCACCACCGAGGACGACATGGTCCGGCAAGGCCACGCGTTGCTGCAAACGGGCGCGCGCGCGGTGCTGATGAAAGGCGGTCACCTGCCCGACGCGTCCGCGAGCCCCGACTGGCTCGTCGAGGCGGCGCGCACCGTGCGGCTCGACGGCGCGCGCGTGCCGGTCAGCAACACGCACGGCACCGGCTGCACGCTGTCGTCGGCGATCGCCGCACTGCTGCCGCAGCAGCCCGACCTCGAAGGCGCGGTGCGTGAAGCCAAGGCCTACCTGACCGGCGCGATCGCCGCGAGCGGGCACCTCGACGTCGGCCGCGGCGTCGGCCCCGTCCATCACTTTCATCGCTGGTGGTAAGCGCCCGCTGACGCGGCGTCAGTGATCCTGCGCGGCGAACGCCCGCGCACGCGCCGGCCAGTCGTCGGGCACGACGAAGCCGCGCGCCGTTTCGCGCCACGTGCCGTCGCTGCCCTTTTCATGGATGCCGATCAATGAGGGCGCCTCGCGCGTCAGCACGGGCGGCAGTTCCAGGGGCGCCGCCAGCGGTTCGGGTTCGAAGCCGGCATCGGCGGCAACCCGCCGCGGCGCGAGCCACGCCAGCCGCGGCAATACACTCCACGCGAGACCGGCACGCTGCGCGGCCGCCCACGCCCGCCACTGCGCGTGCGTCAGCCAGAATCCACGCGGATGATCCGGCGCGATTTCCGCTGAAACCGGCGGCAACGGCGCGCCGTGCGGATAGAACAGCCAGCCCTTGATGAACATCTGCGCGTCGGACGGCGCGCCATAGCCGAGCCGCGCGAACCCGTCGTGTTCGCCGAGCCGCAACTGGTGATCGAGCAACCGGCCGCGCTTGCGGTCGAACCGGTCGACGAGATTGGGGCCGACGAAATCGGCGAGCGTCGCGCCATCGTGCACCGGTGCGCACAGATAGCACTTCACCGCGAGTTCCCAATGCAGGCGCTGCCCGTCCGGCGCGTCGACGAGGAAATCGACTTCGCCGAGCGTCCTGCCGTTGCTGCGCAGCGGGAGATTGGCCGCGACCAGCCGCAGCGACGGGCCGTGCGTGAGGAAATATTCGAGCAGGCATTCCGCGTAACGACCGAGCCGGGTCGGCCGGAACCCATCGAGCGCGCGATGCAGCGGCTCGGGCTGCGCATCGAGCGCGGCGAGCCACGCTTCGACGGCCGCTCGCCCGGCCGCATCCGGCCACGGCCGCGCAAGCGGCGCGCCCGGCACCGCGGTCAGCAGGCTCGGGCTGGCCAGCAGCCAGCCGAGATCGCGAACCGCGGTATCGCGCAGCGTATCGACGAATGCGTACGCCGCGCCGGTCGTCATTGCCCGGCCGGCCCGCTCGCGTCGGCGCCTTCCGTACGCTGGAACGTGTCGCGCGCAAGGCACAGGTCGGCCCACGCCTTCGACTTGTCCTGCAGGCTGCGCAACAGGTACGCCGGGTGATAGGTGACGATCACCGGCACGCCTTCGTAGGCATGCACGCGGCCGCGCAGCGACGCGATGCTCGCGTCCGTCTTCAGCAGCGTCTGCGCGGCGAAACGGCCGAGCGCGACGATCAGCTTCGGCTTCACGAGCGCGACCTGGCGCTGCAGATAAGGCTCGCAGCTGGCGACCTCGTCCGGCTCCGGGTTGCGGTTGCCGGGCGGGCGGCACTTGATCACGTTCGCGATGTACACGTTGTCGCCACGCTTGAGGGACAGCGACTGCAGCATGTTGTCGAGCAGCTTGCCGGCCTGGCCGACGAACGGCTCGCCCTGCTTGTCCTCGTTTTCGCCCGGCGCTTCACCGATCAGCATCCAGTCGGCTTCGCGGTCGCCGACGCCGAACACCGTGTTGGTCCGCTTCTCGCACAGCCGGCACAGCGTGCAGTCGGCCACGCGCGCGGCCAGCGCCTCCCAGTCGAGGGCGGCGACCGGCGGGCCGGCGGGACGCGCTTCGGCCACCGGCGCGGGATCGCCCGGCGGCGCCGCGTCGAACCACGCGAAATCGTCGGCGCCGGCGGGCGGCACGTCGTCCATCGGCGGGATCGTGTCGGCCGAGGCAACCGGCGCGGGCGCGCGATCGCCCGCGGCAACACGGCGCGCCGGTGCAGCATCGTCTGCGCTTACCGCTGCAGGCGACGCATCGTCTTGTACCGGCGGGCGCGCCGTGCGTCCCGGCCGCTCGGCCGCGGCGGCGGACACCCCGTCGTCCGCCCCGGCTTGCGCAAGAACAGGCGCTTCGGCCGCCGCACCGTTATCCGCGCGCTGCCCGCGTCGCACCCAGATCTGCGCGAGGCCCAGTTCCTCGAGCGCCGCTTCAGCCCATGCCATGCGCGTTCCCCTCGTCCTTGTTCAGCGTCAGACGCATCACGATCGCGTCCTCCCGGCTGCGATGCTTCGCCGGATAGTAGTTCTTGCGGCGGCCGATCGTCACGAAGCCGAACCGTTCGTACAGATGAATCGCACGCGGATTGGACGGCCGCACCTCGAGCAGCACCCCGTCGAGCCGCTCCGCGCGCGCAATGCGCACGGCCTCGCGCAGCAGCGCAAGGCCCGCGCCCGCGTGCTGCGCGGCCGGCGCGACGCACAGGTTCAGCAGGTGCATCTCGTCGATCACGGGCATCAGCACGCAATAGCCGACGAGCGTCCCCGTCACGTGCCGCAGGCACACGCCCAGGTAGCCGTTGCGCAACGAATCCTCGAAGTTGCCGCGGCTCCACGGGAATTCGTACGCGACGTGCTCGATCGCGACGACCTCGTCGAGATCGGCGTCCGTCATCGGCGTGAGATAGCGGTCGCTCAGCAAAACCCCTGTCATCCCTTCGCTCCGCCCGTCTGCGCGGCCCGTGCCGCGACGCGCTCGGCGGTCGTCTGCGCGACCTTGTCACGCACGTATTCCGGCGCGGCCTGATCGGCCGGCACCACCCGCCCGGCGCGGAAGGCGCGCAGCGCGGCATGCGCGACGGCCAGCGCATGCGGCATCGCGTCGCCGTCGATCACGGCCGCACGCGCCGCGGCCGGCAACTGCGCGCCGAACGCGGCGGCCGCGTTGCCCGCGAGCGTGAACGGCACGTCGGGCACACCGACGGCACCCGGCGCATCGAGCGAAGCCGGATGCAGCGTGCGCCAGTCGCCGGCGGCGGCGTCCCATTCGAAATCGGCCCAGTAGGCCTCATCCATCCGCGCATCCAGCGCGGCCAGCACGCGGGTCGTGCCGGGTGGGCGCAGCCGCGCGTGCTCGGCGCACGCGAGCAGCGTGCCGATCGGCACGACCGGCAGCCCGCCGCCGAACGCGAGGCCTTGCGTGATGCCGGTCGCGGTGCGCAGGCCCGTGAACGAGCCGGGGCCCGCGCCGAACGCGATCGCGTCGCAATCGGCGAGCGTCAGCCCCGATTCGGCGAAGAGTTCCTGGATCGCCGGCAGCACGCGCGTGCTCGACACGGCGCCCGTCGGTTCGTGGCGGACCCAGGTTTGCGGGGAGGAAACGGCGTCATCGGCATGGGCCGAGCGCAGCAGCGCGACCGAGCAGTATTCGGTCGACGTATCGATGGCGAGGAGCACTGTTTGCGTCATGGCCGACATTGTAATGCGGCGCCCCGCTCCCACGGGCGATCGGGACCGATCCGTGCGCATACGCGGCAGCGGCGGCGGTTTGGAAGGATCGCTCGACCCCGCGCGGCGGTCCGCTTGTTAAGATCGCCCGATCTGAAACCCTTACGGAGACACCCGATGAGCGAACTCGCCGCCCAATTCGACCAGGCCCAGATCGACGTCAAGCAACTGACCGAACGCCCGGGCAACCTGACCCTGCTGCGCCTCTACGCGCTGTTCAAGCAGGCCACCGACGGCGATGCGCATGGCGACAAGCCGGGCTTCACCGACATCGTGGGCAAATACAAGTACGACGCGTGGGACGCGCTGAAGGGCACGTCGCCGGATGCGGCAAAGCAGCAGTACGTCGAACTCGTCGAATCGCTGAAAAACGGCACGGCTTCCTGAGCGGATCGCCCGCCGCCGCAATAGGCAATCAAATCAGTGGCGCAGCGCAGCAAATATCTTTATAATGCTGGCTGCGTCACCTCCCGCGCTCGGCTCGCAAGCCGTTCCGGCCAGACGCCTCGTAGCGTTAAGCTCCAATCCGGTTTAGAACCTGTCCCCTCCTGCTTCGACCTTCGCGGTCGTCACTTATCAGGCTGGCGGCCCCGCTCCTGAAGCGCGCCGCACCCAAAACAGCTTCTAATGCCTCATCCGCCGACGGTTCGGCGGATTGCACCCGTTTCCCGATTTGCTCGCTGAATCCGACGACTTGGGTATGCGCGATTGGCGCCGACGTTTCACCCACTGTGTTTCAAGGATTGTTATGACTTCGAGCATCAACTCCAGCCCGCTCAACGCGATCGCCGACCAGGCGCTCGGTCTCGACGACGCCGCCGCACCGGCCGCGGTCGAACCGGCGTCGGACGAGCCGAGCTTCGCGTCGCTCGGGTTGTCGCCGGAGATCGTCTCCGCGCTGCAGGCCGCCGGCTACGTGAAGCCGACGCCGGTCCAGCAGCGCGCGATTCCGGCCGGCATCGCCGGCCGCGACCTGCTGGTGTCGAGCCCGACCGGTTCGGGCAAGACCGCCGCATTCATGCTGCCCGCGATCGAACGTTTCGCGCAGCTCCAGAAGACGCTGGCGCAGCAACCGCGCGCGCCGCGTGAACCGAACCAGGGCGACCGCCGTGCGCGCCGCCCGCAACCCGTCGCGCGCCCGGGCCTGCTCGTGCTGACGCCGACCCGCGAACTCGCGATGCAGGTCACCACGGCCGCATCGACGTACGGCAAGCACCTGAAGCGCCTGCGCACGGTCAGCATCCTCGGCGGCGTCGCCTACGGCCAGCAGCTGATGCTGCTCGCGAAGAACCCGGAAATCCTGGTCGCCACGCCGGGCCGTCTGCTCGATCACCTCGAGCGCGGCCGTATCGACCTGTCCGAACTGAAGATGCTCGTGCTCGACGAAGCCGACCGCATGCTCGACATGGGCTTCATCGAAGACATCGAAACGATCGTCGACGCCACGCCCGCGTCGCGCCAGACGATGCTGTTCTCGGCCACGCTCGACGGCAAGATCGGTTCGCTGACGAGCCGCCTGCTGAAGGATCCGGAACGCATCGAGATCCAGCAGCGCCTCGAGTCGCGCGCCAACATCGCGCAGACCGTGCACTACGTCGACGACCGCGATCACAAGGATCGCCTGCTCGATCACCTGCTGCGCGACGACGCACTCGACCAGGCCATCATCTTCACGGCGACCAAGATCGACGCCGACCAGCTCGCCGGCCGTCTTGCCGATGCAGGCTTCGAATCGGCCGCGCTGCACGGCGACCTGCCGCAGGGCGCGCGCAACCGCACGATCCGTGCGCTGCGCGAGCGCCGCGTGCGCGTGCTGGTGGCCACCGACGTCGCGGCACGCGGCATCGACATCCCGGGCATCACGCACGTGTTCAACTACGACCTGCCGAAGTTCGCGGAAGATTACGTTCACCGTATCGGCCGTACCGGCCGCGCAGGCCGTTCGGGCACGGCAGTGAGCCTCGTGCACCACGCCGAGCAAGGCGCGCTCAAGCGCATCGAGCGCTTCGTGCGCTCGCCGCTGCCGGTCAACGTGATCGAAGGGTTCGAGCCGCGCAAGGCGCCCCCGCGCAACGGCGGCACCGGCGGCCGCGGCCGTCCGGGCGGCGGTAACGGCGGCGGTCGTCGCTTCGGCGGCAAGCCGGGCGGCGGTTACGCCGGCAACGGCAGCGGCGGCCGCAGCTACGGCGGCGGCAATGGCGGCGGCTGGAGCGGCAAGCCGGGTGGCAGCCGTGACGGCGGCCCGCGTCGCGACGGCCAGCGCAGCGGCGGCCCGCGCCGCAGCAACTCCGCGTCGTAAGCACGCACGGGCGGCGCCTCGCCGCCGCCCCACGGATGGGCCCCACCCGTCCAGCCGACCGGCGCACCTGCGCCGGTTTTTTTTCGCCTCGCTCGACATTTCACGATGCGAAAAATTTTTTTGCGTCGTAAAAAATCATGTTGCACGGCACAACCGGTGCGATTGCGGGATGGGAAAAAGCATTTCTTATCTCGAAATGATAAATATAAATCGTTGATTTAAAACGGTTAAAAATTTACCCGATCCCGTGGAAAGCCCCCTGTTTCGCGCCTGCCGATTTGCCTAGACTCTTATACAAGACTTCACGAAACGGAATGGCACGCGCCCCGCTTCGCGAACCGCATCACGACCGTCAGATTCGGCGCATTCGGCAATACACCGCATCAAGGAGCTCATCATGTCGCGTCAGCAACAGGCACTGGAACTGCAGAAGCAATGGGAAACCGATCCGCGCTGGAAGGGCATCAAGCGCGGCTACTCGGCGGAGGACGTCGTCCGCCTGCGCGGCTCGGTCCCGATCGAGCACACGCTGGCCAAGCGCGGCGCGGAAAAGCTGTGGGGCCTCATCAACAACGAACCGTTCGTCAACGCGCTCGGCGCGCTGACCGGCAACCAGGCGATGCAGCAGGTGAAGGCCGGCCTGAAGGCCATCTACCTGTCCGGCTGGCAAGTGGCCGGCGATGCGAACGTCGCGGGAGAAATGTACCCGGACCAGTCGCTGTACCCGGCGAACTCGGTGCCGCTCGTCGTGAAGCGCATCAACAACACGCTGACGCGCGCCGACCAGATCCAGTGGTCGGAAGGCAAGAACCCGGGCGACGAAGGTTATGTCGACTTCTTCGCACCGATCGTCGCCGACGCGGAAGCCGGTTTCGGCGGCGTGCTGAACGCGTTCGAGCTGATGAAGGCGATGATCGAGGCCGGCGCATCGGGCGTCCACTTCGAGGACCAGCTCGCGTCGGTGAAGAAGTGCGGCCACATGGGCGGCAAGGTGCTGGTGCCGACGCGCGAAGCCGTCGCGAAGCTGTCGGCCGCGCGTCTCGCGGCCGACGTGATGGGCACGCCGACCGTGCTGGTCGCGCGTACCGACGCGGAAGCGGCCGACCTGATCACGTCCGACGTCGACGACAACGACAAGCCGTTCCTGACCGGCGAGCGCACGGTGGAGGGCTTCTTCCGCACCAAGCCGGGCCTCGGGCAGGCGATCTCGCGCGGCCTCGCGTACGCGCCGTACGCCGACCTGATCTGGTGCGAAACCGGCAAGCCGGATCTCGAGTACGCGAAGAAGTTCGCGGAAGCGATCCACAAGCAGTTCCCGGGCAAGCTGCTGTCGTACAACTGCTCGCCGTCGTTCAACTGGAAGAAGAACCTCGACGACGCGACGATCGCGAAGTTCCAGAAGGAACTCGGTGCGATGGGCTACAAGTTCCAGTTCATCACGCTGGCCGGCTTCCACGCGCTGAACTACTCGATGTTCAACCTCGCGCACGGCTATGCCCGCACGCAGATGAGCGCGTTCGTCGAATTGCAGCAGGCCGAGTTCGCGGCCGCCGACAAGGGCTTCACGGCCGTCAAGCATCAACGCGAAGTCGGCACCGGCTACTTCGACGCGGTGACGCAGACGGTCGAGCGCGAAGCGTCGACGACCGCGCTGCACGGCTCGACCGAGGACGAACAGTTCTTCGACGGCAAGAAGGTCGCGTAACACGCGCAAGCGCCGCGCCGGGGCGCGCCTCGTCACGGCGCGGCGCCGGCCACCGGACAACAATCAGGGAGGAGACGGCAGGCGCGCGATGCGAATCGCGCGACCGGCCGCGCGGCCTGCGGGCCGCCTGCAACGATGCGCGCCGGCTTCGTCCGGCGCGCCCTTTTTGCGACGCTGCCCGCCCGGCCGAGGGCGGCACCGCCCTACCGATAAACGATCACCGGAATTTTCGTATGGGTCAGCACGCGCTGCGTCTCGCTGCCGATCAGCAGGCTGCCGAGCCCGCGGCGTCCGTGGGACGCCATGAAGATCACGTCGCAACCGCCGCGTTCGGCCGCCTCGATGATGCCGAGATAGGGCGACGGATGCACGCTCGTCCACGTGTCGCAGACGACACCGGCCGCCCGCGCGGCCGCTTCGACCTCGCCGAGATGCGCGCGTGCCTCGCGCTCGCTGCGCGCGCGGAAATCCGCGGGCGGTTCGATGATCACTTCGGAAAACGGCGAGTACGGGTACTGCGGCAGGCACGCGTAGGCCGTCACGCGCGCGCCGACCGCGCGCGCCAGGTCGATCGCGCCGTCGATCGCCTTCTGCGACAGTTCGGAACCGTCGGTTGGAACGAGGATGTGCCGGAACATCGCGCCCTCCTTCGTCAATCGCACGCCGCGCGCCGCGAGCCCAGCGGGACCGGCCGCGACGCATCGGAGATGCCTCCTACGATTGTAGTGCGCGAAATCGCTCGACCGGCACCGGCAGCGGGTTCGCCCTCATATCGGAAACGCGCGGGCGCGCGCCGCCTGCTCGCCCCAATAACCGGGCTGCTCGTACGTGTGCTTCAGGTAATCGAGAAACAGGCGCACGCGCAGCGGCAGATGACGGCGCTGCGGAAACACCGCGTGGATGCCGATCGGCGGCGCGGCAAACGCGTCGAGCACGCTGACGAGCCGGCCGGCCGCGATGTCGTCGCCGACCTCCCACCACGAACGCCATGCCAGGCCGTAACCTTCGAGGCACCACTCGTGCAGCACCGCGCCGTCCGAGCATTCCATCGTGCCGTTCACGCGGATCGACACGACCTTGTTGCCCTCCTGGAACGTCCAGCCGCGCTGCTGGTTCGCGTTCGCCGCGAGCGCGAGGCAGTTGTGCCGTGCCAGCTCCGCGAGCGTGACCGGCGTGCCGCGCCGCGCCAGATAGGCGGGAGACGCGACGCAGACGCGGCGGTTCTCGCCGAGCTTCAGCGACACGAGCGACGAATCGGGCAGCTCGCCGAGCCGCACCGCGCAATCGAACCCCTCGTTGACGAGGTCGACCATCCGGTCGGACAAGTCGAGCGTGACCGATACGTCCGGATGCCCGACGCTGAATTCGGGCACGAGCGGCGCGACGTGCCGCCGGCCGAAGCCGGCCGGCGCGGAAATCCGCAGGTGGCCGCTCGCCTTGACGCCGCCGGCCGACACGCTCGCCTCCGCGTTCTGCATGTCGTTGATGATCCGCTGGCAATCCTCGAGGAACGCCGAGCCCTCGAACGTCAGCGTGAGCTTGCGCGTGGTGCGCACCAGCAGCTTCACGCCGAGCCGCTCCTCGAGCGCGTCGAGGCGGCGGCCGATGATCGCCGGCGCGACCCCTTCCGCGTGCGCGGCCGCCGACAGGCTGCCCTTCGCCGCGACCGCGGCGAACGTTTCGATCTGCTTGAACCGGTCCATGAGTCGCGAGGACGGCACCGCCGCCCTTCAAGTAGCTTGAGCCGCTCAAGATTAGGTATATGAAAGTAAAAGATCAAGTGATGAATAGCGTCTTTTTTAGACCATACGATCACGAATAGAATCGATCCGACCTCTGAAACTGGAGCGCAAGGCTATGTCGGCCACAACGACACTCTCCTCTCCCGACGCCATCCTCTTCGACGCATTCGGCACGTTGTTCGACGTCCGGGCGGTCCTGGCCGCGGCGGAGCAGATGTTTCCCGGACACGGGGAACGGTTGTCGCAGCTGTGGCGACGCAAGCAAATCGAATACTCGCAGCTGCGCACGCTCGCCGATCCGGGCGGTGCGCACTATCGCCCGTTCCGGGACATCACGCTCGACGCGCTGCGCTTCGCCGCGCGTCGGCTCGGGCTTGCGCTGAACAGCGCGGCCGAGAAGCGGCTGATGGACGAATACGCGTGCCTGTCCACCTATCCCGACACCGTGCCCGCGCTGCGCAAGCTGCGCGCGCTCGAACCGCGCCCGCCGCTCGGGATCCTGTCGAACGGCACCCCGCAGATGCTCGACATCGCGATCAAGAGCGCCGGCATGTCCGGACTGTTCGATCGCGTGCTGTCGGCCGACACGGCGCGTGCGTACAAGCCGAGTCCGGCCGCCTACGCGCTCGGCACCGCCGCGTTCGGGTCGAACCCGCGCGGCATCGTGTTCGTGTCGTCGAACGCGTGGGACGTCGCCGGTGCCGTCTGGTTCGGCTACACGACGTTCTGGCTCAACCGTACGGGCGCGCCCGCCGAGGAACTCGGCGCGCCGCCCGACGGCACGGGCACCGGCATGGCCGATCTGCTCGCCTTCCTCGCCGCCCCGGCTCCGTCCGGCAGGCCCGCAAACCGCACGCGCCCCGGCCCGGGCGCATGACGTTCGCGGCGCTGCCGCCTTCCCCCTTCACCGAAACCGCAACTGACCGACCAAGGAGATGAGACTCATGAGCACCCCGATCACGCTGCCGCAAGGCATGACGATCACCGGCGAAATCAAGCCGGGTTACGAAGCGATCCTGACGCCCGCGGCACTGGAACTCGTCGCCGCGCTGCACCGCGCGTTCGAACCGCGTCGCCAGACGCTGCTGCAGGCGCGCGTCGAGCGCACCAAACGCCTCGACGCGGGCGAGCGCCCCGACTTCCTGGCCGAAACGAAGTCGATCCGCGAAGGCGACTGGAAGGTCGCGCCGCTGCCGGCCGACCTGCAATGCCGCCGTGTCGAGATCACGGGGCCCGTCGAGCGCAAGATGATCATCAACGCGCTGAACTCGGGCGCCGATTCGTACATGACGGACTTCGAGGACTCGAATGCGCCGAGCTGGACCAACCAGATCGACGGCCAGATCAACCTGAAGGACGCGGTGCGCCGCACGATCTCGCTCGAGCAGAACGGCAAGTCGTACCGGCTGAACGACAAGGTCGCGACGCTGATCGTGCGTCCGCGCGGCTGGCACCTCGACGAGAAGCACGTGACGGTCGACGGCCAGCGCGTGTCCGGCGGCATCTTCGATTTCGCGCTGTTCCTGTTCCACAACGCGAAGGAACTGATCGCGCGCGGCTCGGGCCCGTACTTCTACCTGCCGAAGATGGAAAGCCATCTCGAGGCGCGCCTGTGGAACGACATCTTCGTCGCCGCGCAGGAAGCGGTCGGCGTGCCGCGCGGCACGATCCGCGCGACGGTGCTGATCGAGACGATCCTTGCCGCGTTCGAGATGGACGAGATCCTGTACGAACTGCGCGAACACAGCTCGGGGCTGAACGCCGGCCGCTGGGACTACATCTTCTCGGCGATCAAGAAATTCAAGAACGACCGTGACTTCTGCCTCGCGGACCGTTCGAAGATCACGATGACGGTGCCGTTCATGCGCGCGTACGCGCTGCTGCTGCTGAAGACCTGCCACAAGCGCAACGCGCCGGCGATCGGCGGGATGAGCGCGCTGATCCCGATCAAGAACGATCCGGAAGCGAACGACAAGGCGATGGGCGGCGTGCGCTCGGACAAGCAGCGCGACGCGACCGACGGCTACGACGGCGGCTGGGTGGCGCACCCCGGCCTCGTGCCGATCGCGATGGAAGAGTTCGTCAAGGTGCTCGGCGACCGGCCGAACCAGATCGCGAAGCAGCGCGACGACGTGCAGGTCGAAGGCAGCAACCTGCTCGACTTCCAGCCGGAAGCGCCGATCACCGAGGCCGGCTTGCGCAACAACATCAACGTCGGCATCCACTACCTCGGTGCATGGCTCGACGGCAACGGCTGCGTGCCGATCCACAACCTGATGGAAGACGCGGCCACGGCCGAGATCTCCCGCTCGCAGGTGTGGCAGTGGATCCGCTCGCCGAAGGGCGTGCTCGACGACGGCCGCAAGGTCACGGCCGAGCTCGTGCGCGCATTCGCGAAGATCGAGCTCGACAACGTCAAGCGCTCGGTCGGCGGCAACACGCAGCCGTACGAGCGCGCCGCGGCCATCTTCGAACAGATGTCGACGTCGGAAGGCTTCACCGAATTCCTGACGCTGCCGCTGTACGAGGAAATCTGACGTCGCGACACGCAGCGACCGGCGGCCTGCCACGCGTCGCCGCCCGTCCCATGCGATGACCGCAAAAAAGCGCCCCGCGGGGCGCTTTTTCATTTGACGCGAATCCGGCTGCCGCCGGAACGCTCACGCGGTTTCCTGCTCGCGTCGGTGCTGGACCCAGTCACCCGATTCGATACGCGGACGCCCGGCGACCGCATGCGCGGCGATCGGATAATACAGGCATGCATACTGCCGGCCGCCCAGCGCGACGGTCACCTCTTCCGGCTTGAACAGCGAGTCGACGCCCGGATAGACGCGCTCGATCTCGTCGAGCACGGGGACGAGTCGCTCGTCGACCTCGTAGACATCGCCCCAGACCAGCGACTTGCCGGACACCGGCCCGGCGATCATCCCCGGATACGTGCCGAAATCGTACAGCTCGCCCGGCAGCGCGGCCGCGCCCAGCAGCGTCGGCGCCGCGATTCCGTGCCGTGCGGCAGCATGGCCGATGTCGTTGGCTTGTCCGGCACGCAAGGTGCCGTAGACGAATACGTAACGCATCGTGGTTCTCCTCTTCGATTCGTGATTGCCGTGTTCGCGCGCTTCACATGAAAATGCGCCTGCCACGATAGACCGCGATACCGGCCGGATGGTTCGAAGCCGCCGGCGCTCGCAGCGGCGGCCCGCTGCCCGGGAAGCGCCGGCGCCCACACAACGTTCATTTGAACACGGCATGATCGCCCGGGAAACCGCCGCATGCGCACGCGCTGCGCCTTCTAAAATAACGGCATCGCCGCCGCGCTGCCCGAACCGCCCATGAATCCGCCCGTCCAAGCCGACGCATCGAACCCGTACGACGTCATCGACATTCCGCCCGAATTCGCGCCGACCGCCGTCCATCCGATGCGCGTGCGCGCGCGGCAGGTCGACGCCGGCCGCCGCATCCCGCTGCATACGCACGCGTGGGCGCAGCTCGCGTATGCGTCGCGCGGCGTGCTGCGCGTCGCGACGACCGGCACGACGTGGATGGTGCCGCCGTCCCGCGCGATCTGGGTGCCGCCGCACGTGACGCACGAGGTCGTGATCGTCGAGGAGGCCTATCTGCGGACGCTGTATATCGACGAGTCGATCGTGCCGGACGGGCTCGACGCGTGCCGCGTCGTCGAGGTGACGGGGCTGCTGCGCGAGCTGATCGTCGCGCTCGACGCACGCGACCTGAGCGCCGCGCGCGAGCGGCTGCTGTGCGGCCTCGTGCTCGACGAGCTGAGCCACGCCGAACCGCTGCCGCTCGCGGTGCCGATGCCCGACGAGAAGCGTCTGCGCATGCTGTGCGAATCGGTGCTCGCGCACCCGGCGCATGCGGAGTCGCTCGAACACTGGGCGAGCGAGGTCGGCGCGAGCACACGCACGATTTCGCGGCTCTTCAAGCAGGAGCTGGGCGTGAGCTTTTCGCAGTGGCGCCAGCAGGCGCTGCTGGCGCGGGCGATCCCGCTGCTGAACCAGGGGCGCCCGCTGTCGCATATCGCGCGCGAACTCGGCTACCAGAGCCAGAGCGCGTTCTCGGCGATGTTCCGCCGTGCCTTCGGTCAAAGCCCGCGCGCGTTCATGCTGCGCGGCTACGAGCATCGCGGCGCGGAAGGCAGCCTCGCGGAAGACGAAACACCCGACGACAACGCGATCGACGCGGCTCGCTGACCGCGCGCCGCATCGCCGGACCTTCAGACCGGCCGCACCATGTGGCGGATCGAGCCCAGCTGCGAGAGCCGCGGCCCGGCGACCCGGTAGCCCATGCGCAGGTAAAGGCGCGCGGCGGGATTGTCGACGAACACGCGCAGCTGCAGTTCGTGCAGCCCGCGCGCACGCGCCCAGCGATGCGACATGTCGAGCATGTAGGTGCCGGCCCCCTGCCCGCGATGGCCGGCCGCGATCTGCACGTCGCGGATGTGCAGCGAATCGCCTTCCTCGGTCACGCGCAGCACGCCGATGCGCTCGCCGTCGGCCTCGAGGATGAAGTTCTCGGATTCACGCCAGCTCGCGTAGAACAGGTCGCTGCGCCACACGAGTCCATGGCGCTTGTAATAGCCGCCCATGTTGCCGTGCGTCAGCGCTTCGGCGAACGGGAAATCGCCGGGTTCCGCGGGCCGGAGCTGATACAGGAGTCGCAGGTCGGTCGGGTCGAGCATCACGCAGGGGTCAAGAACGCATCCCGCCACGATAGCGCAGTCGCGCGCGGATGCAATCGCGAATTTCTCGTAGCGGTGGGCGGGTGCGCGACCGGCGATATGCGCGACGACGATGCAAATGAAAAAGCCCGCACGAGGCGGGCTTCTTCATTTTTTGGCGGAGCGGACGGGACTCGAACCCGCGACCCCCGGCGTGACAGGCCGGTATTCTAACCGACTGAACTACCGCTCCAGTCTTGCTGCTTGCCTGGCAGGCGTCGGTTACTTCCTGCCGGCGCATCGTTTGTTCGAACGACGCCGAAATCTGGCGTCCCCTAGGGGATTCGAACCCCTGTACTCACCGTGAAAGGGTGATGTCCTAGGCCTCTAGACGAAGGGGACAACGTACTGCTTACATCCTTAACGAGAAAGCCCGTTCAAAAACGTTCTTTGAACGGGCTTCGTTCTGGCGGAGCGGACGGGGCTCGAACCCGCGACCCCCGGCGTGACAGGCCGGTATTCTAACCAACTGAACTACCGCTCCAGCTTTCTGCACCACCGCCTGCAGGATCTCGTCACGTTCCTGCACGCGTTGCGACACTTCGATGAAACGCCGCTGAATCTGGCGTCCCCTAGGGGATTCGAACCCCTGTACTCACCGTGAAAGGGTGATGTCCTAGGCCTCTAGACGAAGGGGACAACGTACTGCTTACATCCTTAATACAAAAGCCCGCTCAAAAACGTCTTGAACGGGCTTCGTTCTGGCGGAGCGGACGGGACTCGAACCCGCGACCCCCGGCGTGACAGGCCGGTATTCTAACCGACTGAACTACCGCTCCAGCTTTCTTACCCAACCCGCAGGACGTCGGTTACGTTCCTGCAAGCCTCGCGACACTTCTACGACGAAACGCCGCTGAATCTGGCGTCCCCTAGGGGATTCGAACCCCTGTACTCACCGTGAAAGGGTGATGTCCTAGGCCTCTAGACGAAGGGGACATGATCTTTTCAGATCCGTCTGACTTTCGCTATTCACTTCTGGTCAACAGCGAAGGCCGAAATTCTAACTGCTTTGAATCATTTTGTGAAGCATTTATTACCACCACTGCTTCGCAAATCAACTCAGCTTGTTCTGTTGGTGGAGGTAAGCGGGATCGAACCGCTGACCTCTTGCATGCCATGCAAGCGCTCTCCCAGCTGAGCTATACCCCCTTGCAGAACAGAAATGAGATTATATGGACCTACTTTGAACTTGTAAATACCCTTTTTGCGATTCGCGCGAAATATTTTGCGAAGCTGCCGCGCACCCGCACGCGGACAGCTTCGTCGACGCACGACCTCAGGCGAGCGCGGCCTCGATGCGCGACACCACGACGTCGCGACCGAACAGCACGAGCACCGCATCGATCGACGGCGTATGCGTCGTGCCCGCCACCAGCAGACGCACCGGCATCGCGAGCTGCGGCATCTTCAGCTTGTGCGTGGCAAGCGTCGCCTTCAGCGCGGCCGACACCGCTTCCTTCGTCCAGTCGGCCGCCTTCAGCGCGGCGGCGAGATCGGCCAGCGCCGGGCGCACCGCATCGGTCACGTGCTGAGCAAGTGCGTCGGCTTCCGGTGCCGGCACCCGGTAGAACATCGTCGCGCCTTCGGCGATCTCCTTGACCGTCGTCGCGCGATCCTTCATCAGGCCGACCACCGCGTCGAGCGCCGGACCCGTCGCGATCGCCGCGTCGTCGATGCCGAGCGCGTCGAGGAACGGCTTCGCGAGTTCGGCAAGGCGCGCGTTGTCGGCTTCCTTGATGTAATGCGCGTTCAGCCAGCTCAGCTTGCTGTGGTCGTACTGCGCGGGCGACTTGCCGAGATGCTCGAGATCGAACCATTCGACGAACTGCTCGCGCGAGAAGATCTCGGCGTCGCCGTGCGACCAGCCGAGGCGTGCGAGATAGTTGACGACCGCCTCCGGCAGGAAGCCCGCGTCGCGGTACGCCATCACGCTCATCGCGCCGTGCCGCTTGCTCATCTTCTCGCCCTGCTCGTTCAGCACGGTCGGCAGGTGCGCGTAGACGGGCGGCTCGCCGCCGAGCGCATTCAGGATGTTGATCTGGCGCGGCGTGTTGTTCACGTGGTCGTCGCCACGGATCACGTGCGTGATGCCCATGTCCATGTCGTCCACCACCACGCAGAAGTTGTAGATCGGCGTGCCGTCCGGGCGCGCGATCACGAGGTCGTCGAGTTCCTCGTTCGAGATCTCGACACGCCCCTTCACCGCGTCGTCCCACACGACCGTGCCCGTCAGCGGATTGCGGAAGCGCAGCACGGGCTTCACGCCGGCCGGCGGCTCCGGCAGCACCTTGCCGGGCTCCGGACGCCACGTGCCGTCATAACGCGGCTTCAGGCCGGCTTCGCGCTGGCGCTCACGCAGCGCGTCGAGTTCCTCGGCCGACATGTAGCACGGGTAGGCGAGGCCCTTCTCGAGCATCTGCGCGAGCACCTCGCGATAGCGGTCCATCCGCTGCATCTGGTAGATCGGGCCTTCGTCGAAATCCAGGCCGAGCCATTGCATCCCCTCGAGGATCGCGTCGACCGCTTCCTGCGACGAACGCTCGACGTCGGTATCCTCGATGCGCAGCACGAACGTGCCCTTCATCTTGCGGGCGAATGCCCACGGATACAGTGCGGAGCGGATGTTGCCGAGGTGAATGAAGCCGGTGGGACTCGGCGCGAAGCGGGTACGGACAGGACGGGTCATAAACGGTAACTCGAACGCCTGGGGCGCATGAATGATTCGACGCGGGACGGCGGCGGCAGCCCGGACAGCAACGGAGCCGGCGACGCCCGGAACGGGAAAGAAGCCGGAATTATACTCGCGCCGGACATCGCGCCAAGCGCGCCGCTTGCTTTATGATGTGCGCGCCGCGGCCGCCAGCCGGCGCGGCGCCGGCCGCCCGGAACCTGCCGCGCGGCCGCTCGGAACCTATCGCCGCCGCGGGCCGTGTAACCCGCCGCCAAGCCGCCGGAGAACCATTCGATGTCGTCCCCTCGCCTGTCGCGCCGCCACTTCACGATCGCCTGCGCGTCCGCCAGCCTCGCCGCCTGCACGTCATTCGGCGACAAGTCCCGCCCCAACCCGGCCCAGTCGCAGGAGAAGCCCGTGAAGATCGGCATCGCGCTCGGCGGCGGTGCCGCGCGCGGCTTCTCGCACATCGGTGTGCTGAAGGCGCTCGAGGCGCGCGGCATCCCGGTCGAGATCGTCGCCGGCACGAGCGCGGGATCGGTGGTCGGCGCGCTGTATGCGTCCGGCATGAGCGCGCTGCAGATCAACAAGATCGCGCTCGACATGGACCAGGCGGCCATCAGCGACTGGGCGCTGCCGTTCCGCTCGCGCGGCCTGCTGCAAGGCGTCGCGCTGCAGAACTTCCTGAACAAGACGCTCAACAACCGGCCGATCGAGAAGATGGCGAAGCCGCTCGGCGTCGTCGCGACGGATCTGCAGAGCGGCCAGCCGATCCTGTTCCAGCAGGGCAACACGGGCCTCGCGGTGCGCGCGTCGTGCAGCGTGCCGTCGGTGTTCGAACCGGTGAAGATCGGCAATCGCGAATATGTCGACGGCGGCCTCGTGAGCCCGGTGCCGGCGTCGTACGCGCGCAAGATGGGCGCGAGCTTCGTGATCGCGGTCGACATCTCGGCGCGGCCGGACGGCGCGGCAACCAACAACCCGATCGAGATGCTGCTGCAGACCTTCACGATCATGGGCCAGACGATCAAGACCTACGAGCTCGACAAGTACGCGGACGTCGTGATCCGCCCGAACCTCGCGGCGATGGGCGGCAGCGACTTCAACCAGCGCAACGCGGCGATCCTCGCGGGCGAGGAAGCGGTCGCGCGGATCATGCCGGAACTGCAACGCAAGCTCGCGGCCGCGCGCGGCGTGGCTGCCGCGTAAGCCCGGCTGTCGCCGCAACGGGCGGCCCGGGCCGCCGCCTCGCGACCCGCCTCGCCACCAACGCCGGCCCCAAAAACAAAAAACCCTGCCGCCTTTCGGTGACAGGGTTTTTCCGGTCCGACCGACCGGCGAACGTCAGTTGTTGCCGTTCGCCGAATCGTCGCCGATCGTCGCGCGCACGCGCCGCAGGTCTTCCGGCTTCATCGCCGGGAATTCCGATTCGATGCGGCGCGCGCCGGTGAACCGCTTTTCCCAGTAGCCGCTGTCGAGATCGTCGACGCGAACGGTGCTGCCCGTCGACGGCGAGTGCACGAACTTGTTGTCGCCGATGTAGATGCCGACGTGCGAGAACGTACGGCGCATCGTGTTGAAGAACACCAGATCGCCCGGCTTCAGGTTGCTCATGCTCACCTTCTCGCCGACGCGGCTCATCTCTTCCGCGCGACGCGGCAGCGACATGCCGAGCGTGTCCTGGAACACGTAGCGGACGAAGCCGCTGCAGTCGAGGCCCGAATCCGGCGAGTTGCCGCCCCAGCGATAACGCACGCCGATCATGTTCAGCGCGCCGACGACCACGTCGCCCGCCTTGCCGGCCATGCCGGCGAGGAACGACTTCGCGCCGCCGCTCGACGGCTGCGTGCTGGCCTGCTGGAGGGAGGAACCCGACCCGATCTGAGTCGAATTGGTGACATTCTGGTTAAAACTGCTGACTTCGTCGGCGAACGCGCCGGGAGCTGCTGCGAACAGGGCGCCGATGAATAGCCCGGCGATGGTGCGCGCGCATGCCTGGGTCAGGGATCGATGCTGCATTGGTCGATGGAATGTGCTTAAAAATCAGCTGATTGGCGGAAAATTTCGGTCGATACTAGCCAGCGCGTAATCGTTTGTCAAAACAAATTAATAAATACAATCGAGATGATCAGACCATTGGACGCCTATCACGCTTTCCAGACCGCTTTCAACAGCTTTTGTGTGTAAGGATGTGACGGTCTCGCGAAGATGTCGGACACGTCCCCCGACTCGACGACGGCGCCGCCCTGCATCACCGCGACGCGGTGCGCCATCGCGCCGATCACTTCCAGGTCGTGGCTGATGAACACATAGCCGAGGTTGTATTTCTGTTGCAAATTCGCGAGCAGCTTCAGCACCTGCTGCTGGATCGACACGTCGAGCGCCGACGTCGGCTCGTCGAGGATCAGGATCCGCGGCTCCAGCACCAGCGCCCGCGCGATCGCGATCCGCTGGCGCTGGCCGCCCGAGAATTCGTGCGGATAACGCTGCAGCACCGTGCGGTCGAGGCCCACCTCGCGCAGCACCGCGAGCGACTTCGCGCGGCGCGCGTCGGGCGTCATGTCCGGGCGATGCAGTTCGAGCCCCTCGCCGACGATCCGCTCGATCGTGTGACGCGGCGAAAGCGAACTGAACGGATCCTGAAAGACCACCTGCATGTTCGAGCGCAGCGCGGTCTGCTCGCGGCCGCGATAGCTCGACAGCGCGCGCCCCTGGAATTCGATCTCGCCGCCGGCCGTCTTCTGCAGCCCGAGCAGCGCCATCGCGAGCGTCGACTTCCCCGACCCGGATTCCCCGACGATGCCGAGCGTCTCGCCCTGCCGCACCGACACCGACACGTCGGCGACGGCCGTCACCGGCACCGTGCCGAACCAGCCCGCGAAACCCGGCCGCTTGCGCGCGAACTGCACGCTCACGTGCCGCGCATCGAGCACGACGGGCGCGATCGGCATCACCGGCATGACCGTGCGCTGCGGCCGGCTGTTCAGCAGCCGCTGCGTATACGGATGCTCGGGTTGCGCGAAGATCCGCTCGACCGGCCCGCTCTCGACGAGCCGGCCATGCTCCATCACCGCGACGCGCTCGGCGAAATGCCGCACCAGATTCAGGTCGTGCGTGATCAGCAGGATCGCCATCCCGCGCTTTTCCGCTTCCTCGCGCTGCAGTTCCAGCAACAGGTCGACGATCTGCGCGCGGATCGTCACGTCGAGCGCGGTGGTCGGCTCGTCGGCGAGCAGCAGCCGCGGCCGGCACGCGAGCGCCATCGCGATCATCGCGCGCTGCCGCTGGCCGCCCGACAACTGGTGCGGATAGCTGTCGACGCGCCGGTCCGGCTCCGCGATGCCCGTGCGCGCGAGCAGCGCGATCGCGCGCTTGCGCGCCTCGACGGCCGAGACGCCGTCGTGCAGCACGATCGTCTCGCCGATCTGCACGCCGATCGTATACAGCGGGTTGAGCGCCGTCATCGGCTCCTGGAAGATCATCGCGATGTCCGAGCCGCGCAGCCCGCGCATCTCGCGCTCGCTCCTGGTCGAAAGGTCCTGCCCCGCGAAGCGGATCGCGCCGCTGACCTCCGCGTCGCGCAGCAACCGCAGGATCGACAGCGCGGTCACGCTCTTGCCGGAACCCGACTCGCCGACGAGCGCGACGCGCTCGCCGCGGCCGATCGCCAGCGTCACGTCGTCCACCGCGACCGTGTCGCCGAAGCGCACGCGCAGATGCTCGAGCGACAGCAGCGGCTCGTGCTGCGTCGATACGGTCGGCTCGCTCATCGCTGCCCTCCCGCCGCGCGCACCGAATCGGCGATCCGCGTGTCGAGCGCATTGCGCAGCGCATCGCCCATGAAGGTCAGCAGCAGCAGCGTCGCGACCAGCACGCCGAACGTCGACAGCGAGATCCACCACGCGTCGAGGTTGCCCTTGCCCTGCGCGAGCAATTCGCCGAGGCTCGGCGTCGGCGGCGGCACGCCGAGCCCGAGGAAATCGAGGCTCGTGAGCGCGAGGATCGAGCCGCTCATCCGGAAAGGCAGGAACGTGATCACCGGCGTGAGGCTGTTCGGCAGCACGTGGCGCCAGATGATCTGCCAGTTCGTGAGCCCCATCGCGCGGGCCGCGCGCACGTAGTCCTGCGTGCGGTTGCGCAGGAACTCCGCGCGCACGTAGTCGGCGAGCCCGATCCAGCCGAACAGCGACAGCAGCACGATCAGCAGCAGGAAGCTCGGCTCGAAGATCGACGCGAAGATGATCAGCAGGTACAGCTCGGGCAGCGAGCTCCAGATCTCGATCAGCCGCTGCCCGACGATGTCGATGCGCCCGCCGAAGAAGCCCTGCACGGCACCCGCGGCGATCCCGAGCAGCGTGCCGATCACGGTCAGGATCAGCCCGAACTCGACCGAGATGCGAAACCCGTAGACGAGCCGCGCAAGCAGGTCGCGCCCCTGCGCGTCGGTGCCGAGCCAGTTCTCGCGCGACGGCGGCGCCGGGTTCGGCACGTTCGAGAAGTAGTTCAGCGTGTCGTAGTAATAGCGATTCGGCGGATAGACGACGAAGTTGCCGGGCGCCTCGAGCCGCTTGCGCACGTACGGATCGAGATAGTCGGCCGGCGTCGGGAAATCGCCGCCGAAGGTCGTTTCCGGATACGCATGGAACATCGGGAAATAGGTCTGGCCGTCGTAGCGCACGACGAGCGGCTTGTCGTTCGACCACAGCGGCGCCGCGAGGCTCGCGGCGAACGCGACGACGAAGATCACGAAGCTCCAGTAGCCGAGACGCTGCTGCCTGAAGCGCTGCCACACGCGGCGCGCGGGCGACGGCGACACGCGCGCGCGCGCGGCGTCGATGCGGGATGACGCGACGGCCCGGTTCATCGCGCCCCTCGCCCGATCACGCCGGGCATGCGAATGGATCGTTTCATGTCAGCGTTCCAGGTTGTCGAATTGAATGCGCGGATCGACCCACACGTAGCAGAGATCGGAGAGCAGCTTGGTCGCGAGCCCGATCAGCGTGAACAGGTACAGCGTGCCGAGCACGACCGGATAGTCGCGCCGCACGACCGACTCGTACGACAGCAGCCCGAGGCCGTCGAGCGAGAACAGCGTCTCGATCAGCAGGCTGCCGGTGAAGAACGCGCCGATGAACGCAGCCGGGAAGCCGACGATCAGCGGCAGCATCGCGTTGCGGAACACGTGCTTCCACAGCACGCTGCGCTCGGAGAGCCCCTTCGCGCGCGCGGTCAGCACGTATTGCCGGCGGATCTGGTCGAGGAACGCGTTCTTCGTGAGCATCGTGACGACCGCGAAGCTGCCGACGACCGACGCCGTGATCGGCAGCGCGATGTGCCACAGGTAGTCGAGCACCTTGCCGACGAGCGACAGCTGCGCGAAATTGTCCGACGTGAGGCCGCGCAGCGGAAAGAGCTGCCAGAACGAGCCGCCGCCGAACAGCACGAGCAGCAGCACGCCGAGCACGAAACCCGGGATCGCATAACCGACGAGCACGACGAGGCTGGTCGCGACGTCGAACGGCGAACCGTTGCGCACGGCCTTCGCGATGCCGAGCGGCACCGAGATCAGGTACGTGAGGAAGAAGGTCCACAGCCCGATGCTGATCGACACGGGCAGCTTCTGCACGACCAGCGACCACACGCTCTGGTGGCGAAAGTAACTGTCGCCGAGATCGAAGCGCGCGAAGCGCTTGAGCATCAGCCAGTAGCGTTCGAGCGGCGGCTTGTCGAACCCGTACAGCGCCTTGAGCTGCGCGAGCTGCTGCGCGTCGACGCCGGTGTGCGCGCGCATGCCGAACGGCACCGCGCCCTGCTCCGTCGCGCCCTTGCGCAATTCCTGCACGGCCTGCTCGACGGGGCCGCCCGGCACGAACTGGATCACCGCGAACGTCAGCGTCAGCACGCCGACGAGCGTCGGGATCATCAGCAGCAGGCGTTTGAGGATGTAGCTCCACATAGGGCGTCGACTCGTGATCGGTTGGGCGATTGGACGAAAGGCGGGTGCGGGTCAGTGATCGGGCTTCGCCCACCAAGTCGACACGACCCAGCCTTCGGCCGAATAGTACAGCGGCAGCGTCTGCGGATAGGCGAGCGAGCGCTTGTAGGCGATCCGGTGCGTCGTGCTGTACCACTGCGGCACCGCGTAGTAGCCGTGCATCAGCACGCGGTCGAGCGCGTGCGTCGCGTCGAGCAGATCCTCGCGCGTCTGCGCGGTGCCGAGCGCGTGCAGCAATGCGTCGACGGCCGGCGACTTCAGCCCGATAAGGTTGTCGGAGCCCGGCTCGTCGGCGAACTTGCTCGCGTAACGCGAATATTGCTCGGCGCCCGGAACCTGCACGCCCGGCAGGCGGATCGTCGTCATGTCGTAGTCGAACGCGTCGAGACGCTTCTGCAGCAGCGCGAAATCGGCCGTGCGAAAACGTACGGCGATGCCGAGCTTCGCGAGGTTGCGCTGGTACGCGGTCACGACGCCTTCCATCGCGCCCCCCGCATCGTCGAGGATCTCGAACGCGAACGGCTCGCCCTTCGCGTTGCGCAGCGCGCCGTCGCGATAGGTCCAGCCGGCCTGCGCGAGCAATGCGCGCGCCTTCAGCAGGTTCGCGCGCAGCGAACCCGGCGGATTCGTGTCCGGCTGCGTGACCATCGGGCCGAACACGGCCGGATCGAGCTGCGCGCGCAGCGGCTCGAGCAGCTTCAGCTCGCCCTCGCCCGGCATGCCGGTCGCCTGCAGGTCGGTGTCGGCGAAATAGCTGTCGAGGCGCGTGTACGCGCTGTAGAACAGCTGGCGGTTCAGCCATTCGAAGTCGAACGCGAGGTCGAGCGCCTGGCGCACGCGCGCGTCGCGAAACAGCGGACGGCGCAGGTTCATGAAGAAACCCTGCATGCCGGCGCCGTTGTGCTGGCGGAATTCGCGCTTGACGAGCTCGCCGCTGTCGAAACGCTTGCCGACGTCGCGCCGCGTCCAGTTGCGCGCGATGTACTCGACGAGCACGTCGTATTCGCCGGCCTTGAACGCCTCGAGCCGCGCGACGCCGTCGCCGTACAGCTTGTAGACGATCCGCTCGAAGTTGTTGGTGCCGATCCGCACCGGCAGGTCGGCGCCCCAGTACGCGGGGTTGCGCCGATAGGTGATCGTGCGGCCGTTGTCGTAGCGCTCGATCAGATACGGGCCGCTGCCGATCGGCTGCTCGAACGCGAGCTGGTCGAACGGGATGCGCGAGCCGTCCGCGCGCACGCCCCACTTGCGCGAGAACACCGGCACGCCGCCGGCGATCAGCGGCAGCTCGCGGTTCGCGCTGCGGAACTCGAAGCGCACGGTGGCCGGATCGACCACCACGGCCTTCGCGATTTCCGCGAAATACGCGCCGAACTGCGGCGCGGCCTGCTTGCTCTTCAGCGTATCGAACGAAAACTTGACGTCGTCGGCCGTGACGCGATCGCCGTTCGAGAAACGCGCGCGCGGATTCAGGTGGAACGTGACCGAACGACGATCGGGCGCGACGTCGATGTCGTCGGCCAGCAGCCCGTAGGCGGATGCCGGTTCGTCCGAGCTGCCGGTCGCGAGGCTCTCGAACAGCATGTCGATGCCCGGCGCCGGATTGCCGCGCATCGTGAACGGATTGAACTTGTCGAACGACGTCAGCCGGTTCGGGTTCGCGAGCACGAGCGTGCCGCCCTTCGGCGCATCGGGGTTGACGTAGTCGAAATGCTTGAAACCCGGCGGATACTTCGGCTCGCCGTACTGCGCGATCGCATAGGCCGCGTGCGCGGCCGGCGTGGCCAGCGCGGTGCATAGCGCAAACGCCGCGGCCGCGCGGCCGGCAGCCCGTACGGCACGCAGCGCGCCGGAACCGGCCCGCACGGCGGCGGCCCGGGGCGAACCCTTCGTCATAGAGGCCCTGTCGGTCGAATGAGGGTAGTAACGTGGGACGATTCTACCCATTCAATCGGCCGGGCCAAAAGAAAACCGCCACGCGGGCGGTTTCCGGTCTTGTTGACGGGCAGACGGCGCGCACGCGTCACGCGCGCGCACCGCGCCGTATCAGCGCCAGCCGTTGTGGCGACCGTTGTCCCAGTGACCGTGACCGCGGTCCCAGCCGGGACGCCCGCCATGGTGGCGATACCAGTCGTCACGGCCCCAGTAGCGGCGGCCGTCCCAGTAGCGGTCGCCGTGCCAGCCGATCACGATCGCCGGTCCCGGCGCGTACACGGGCGCCGGCGCATACACCGGCGCAGGCTGGTAGACGACCGGCGGCGGGGGCGGCGGCGCATACACGGGCGCGGGCGCGACGTAGACCGGCGCCGGCACGCCGACGTTGATCCCGACATTGACTCCCGCCATTGCTGCGCCCGACACGAGCAAGGCCGTCATACCGGTCAAGAGCGAGGCAACACGCAAGGTCTTCATGGATTCCTCTTCTGGTTGTGTCATGTGTGACTGGACTATAACGGCAAGCCCCGCCTCCGCATATTTCAAGTTTGTAAGAACTGATGCGTCACATCGCAACGGAAAGCCCGCGCTAACGTCTTGTAACAATCGGCGCCCGTCCGCCCCCGCCGTGCCCTTTCCTAAAACATCTTTCATCCTGCCTCGCGCCCGGCGTTAAGCGCCGCCTCGCACACTGCGCGAGCCGGATCGGGCGCCCGCCACGCTTCGGCACTTTGCTGACAGGCCGGCGCCCCGCGCCGGCGGAGACCTCGCCGATGCTGAAACTCGTCCGACTCGCGCTCGCGCGCCCCTACACGTTCATCGTCCTCGCGCTGCTGATCCTGATCGCGGGGCCGCTCGCCGCGCTGCGCACGCCGACCGACATCTTTCCCGACATCCGGATCCCGGTCATCAGCGTCGTATGGAACTACGCGGGCCTGCAGCCGGCCGACATGTCCGGGCGCATCGTCACGTATTACGAGCGCACGCTCGGCACGACGGTCAACGACGTCGCGCACATCGAGTCGCAATCGTTCCGCAGCTTCGGGATCGTCAAGATCTTCTTCCAGCCGAGCGTCGACATCCGCACCGCGACCGCGCAGGTCACGTCGATCTCGCAAACCGTGCTCAAGCAGATGCCGCCCGGCACCACGCCGCCGCAGATCCTCAACTACAACGCGTCGACGGTACCGGTGCTGCAGCTCGCGCTGACGAGCGACACGCTGAACGAACAGCAGCTCGGCGACTACGCGACCAACGTGATCCGGCCGCAGTTGCTGTCCGTCGCGGGTGTCGCGATTCCGTCGCCGTACGGCGGCAAGGTGCGCCAGGTGCAGATCGACCTCGACCCGCAGGCGCTGCAGGCCAAGGGGCTGTCCGCGCAGGATGTCGCGACCGCGCTCGCGCAGCAGAACCAGATCATCCCGGCCGGCACGCAGAAGATCGGCGGCTTCGAATACAACATCCGCCTCAACGACAGCCCGCTGACCATCGACCAGCTCAACGCGCTGCCGATCCGGACGGTTAACGGCGCGGTGATCTTCATGCGCGACGTCGCGCATGTCCGCGACGGCTTTCCGCCGCAGGGCAACATCGTGCGCGTCGACGGCCGCCGCGCGGTGCTGATGAGCGTGCTGAAAAGCGGCTCGGCGTCGACGCTCGACATCATCGCGGGCGTCAAGGCGCAGTTGCCGCGCATCGAGGCGACGCTGCCGCCGTCGCTGCGGCTCGTCGTGATGGGCGACCAGTCGGTGTTCGTCAAGGGCGCCGTGAGCGGCGTCGCGCGCGAAGGCCTGATCGCCGCGGCGCTCACTTCCGCGATGATCCTGCTGTTTCTCGGCAGCTGGCGCTCGACGCTGATCATCGCCGCGTCCATCCCGCTCGCGGTGCTGGCGGCGATCGCCGCGCTGGCGGCCGCGGGCGAGACGCTCAACGTGATGACGCTCGGCGGGCTCGCGCTCGCCGTCGGTATTCTGGTCGACGACGCGACCGTCACGATCGAGAACGTCAACTGGCACCTGGAACAGGGCAAGGACGTGCGCAGCGCGATCCTCGACGGCGCGTCGCAGATCGTCGCGCCGGCCTTCGTGTCGCTGCTGTGCATCTGCATCGTGTTCGTGCCGATGCTGCTGCTCGACGGCGTCGCGCGCTTCCTGTTCGTGCCGATGGCCGAAGCCGTGATCTTCGCGATGATCGCGTCGTTCGTGCTGTCCCGCACGTTCGTGCCGATGATGGCCCGTTACCTGCTGAAGCCGCATGCCGCCCATCCGGCCGCCGTGCTCGCGCCGCACGGCGCGCCGTTCGCGCCGCCGCGCGCACGCAATCCGCTCGTCGCGTTCCAGCAGGGCTTCGAACGCCGCTTCGCCGCGCTGCGCGCCGGCTACCGCGTCGTGCTCGGGCTGGCCCTCGCCCACCGCGGCCGCTTCGTCGCACTGTTCCTCGCCGCGGTCGCCGTGTCGTTCGTGCTGGTGCCGGGGCTCGGCCGCAATTTCTTCCCGTCGGTCGACTCGGGCGAGATCGCGATCCACGTGCGCGCACCGATCGGCACGCGCATCGAGGAAACGGCCGCGCTGTTCGACCGCGTCGAACGCACGGTGCGCGGCGTCGTGCCGCCGCGCGCACTCGCGAGCATCGTCGACAACATGGGCCTGCCGAACAGCGGGATCAACCTCACGTACAGCAACAGCGGCACGATCGGCCCGCAGGACGGCGACATCCTCGTGTCGCTCACCGGCGACCACGCGCCGACGGCCGGCTACGTGAAGCAACTGCGCACCGCGCTGCCGCACGCGTTTCCGGGCGTGACGTTCTCGTTCCTGCCCGCCGACATCGTGAGCCAGATCCTCAACTTCGGCGCCCCGGCGCCGATCGACGTGCAGGTGACCGGCCCCGACCGGGCAGCCAACCGCGCGTACGCGACCGAGCTGCTGCGCCGCATCCGCACGGTGCCGGGCGTCGCCGATGCGCGCGTGCAGCAGGCGTCGACCTATCCGCAGTTCACGGTGTCGGTCGACCGCGCGCGCGCCGCGCAGCTCGGCGTCACCGAGCAGGACGTCACCAATGCGGTGGTCGCCAGCCTGTCCGGCACGAGCCAGGTGTCGCCGACCTACTGGCTCGATCCGCACAACGGCGTGTCCTATCCGATCGTCGCGCAGACGCCGCAGTACCGGATGACGTCGCTGTCGGACCTGCGCGCGTTGCCCGTCACGGGCCGCACGGGCGCCCCGCAACTGCTCGGCGGCCTCGCGACGATCGTGCGCGGTCAGACCGACGCGGTCGTCTCGCACTACGACATCGCACCGCTGTACGACATCTTCGCGACGACGCAGGATCGCGATCTCGGCGCGGTCAGCGCCGACATCGAACGCGTGCTGCGCGCGAATGCCGCCGGCCTGCCGAAGGGCTCGCGCGTGACCGTGCGCGGCCAGGTGCAGACGATGAACGGCGCATTCGGCGGACTGCTCGCCGGCCTCGCCGGCGCGGTGCTACTGATCTACCTGCTGATCGTCGTGAACTTCCATTCGTGGCGCGACGCGTTCGTGATCGTGAGCGGGCTGCCCGCGGCGCTCGCCGGCATCGTCTGGATGCTGTTCGTCACGCGCACGCCGCTGTCGGTGCCGGCGCTGACGGGCGCGATCCTGTGCATGGGGGTCGCGACCGCGAACAGCATCCTCGTCGTCACCTTCGCGCGCGAACGGCTCGCGCACAGCGCCGACGCGGCCGTCGCCGCGCTCGAGGCCGGCTTCACGCGCTTTCGGCCCGTGATGATGACCGCGCTCGCGATGATCATCGGCATGGCGCCGATGGCGCTCGGTCTCGGCGACGGCGGCGAACAGAACGCCCCGCTCGGCCGCGCGGTCATCGGCGGCCTGCTGTGCGCGACCGTCGCGACGCTGGTGTTCGTGCCGGTCGTGTTCAGCCTCGTCCACCGGCGCGATCGCGCGCCGCGCCCCGAATCCCTTTCCGTCACTCCGGGAGAACAGCATGTCCACTGAATTCGAAGTCCGTCCCCCCGGCACGCCGCGCTACCTGAAGCCGCTCGCGATCGCAGGCGCCGTCGCCGCGCTCGCGGTCGCGGCCGCCGGCGTCCTCGCCCGCGTGCACGATGCCCATGCGGTCGCCGCGTGGACCGCGCAGCAAGCGATCCCGACCGTCGCCACGGTCGCGCCGCGGCCGGCCGCGGCCGACGCACTCGTGCTGCCGGGCCGGCTCGACGCCTATGTCGACGCCCCGATCTACGCACGCGTGCCGGGCTACCTGCATGCGTGGTACGCGGACATCGGCGCGCACGTGAAGGCGGGCCAGCTGCTTGCGTCGATCGACACGCCCGATCTCGACCAGCAGTTGCAGCAGGCCCGCGCGGACCTGCAAAGCGCGAGCGCGAACGAGCGGCTCGCCGCGATCACGGCCGCCCGCTGGGCCGAGATGCTTGCGCAGGATTCGGTGTCGCAGCAGGAGGCCGACGAGAAACGCAGCGACCTCGATGCGAAACGCGCGGCCGTCGCCGCGCGCACCGCCGACGTACGGCGGCTCGAAGCGCTCGAATCGTTCAAGCGGCTCACCGCGCCGTTCGACGGCGTCGTGACGGCCCGCAAGACCGACGTCGGCGCGCTGATCGACGCGGGCAGCGGCAACGGCGCCGAGCTCTTCACCGTGTCGGATGCGCGGCGACTGCGGCTGTACGTCCACGTGCCGCAGGACGACGCGGCCGCGATCCGCGCGGGCATGCAGGCCGTGCTGACCGTACCCGAGCGCCCGGGCCAGACGTTCGACGCCACGCTCGCGGATTCCGCGCAGTCGATCGACCCGGCGTCCGGCACGCTGCTCGCGCAGTTTTCGATCGCCAATCCGGCGGGCACGCTCTTTCCCGGCGAATACGCGCAGGTGCGGCTTGCGATGCCCGGCGCCGCGCATGCGCTGACGATTCCGGCCAGTACGCTGATCTTCCGCCACGACGGGTTGCAGGTCGCGGTGCTCGACGCGAACGGGCATGCGAGGTTGCGCAACGTGTCGATCGCGACCGATCTCGGCACGCGCGTCGAGATCGCCTCGGGACTCGCGGCCGGCGATCGCGTGATCGACAATCCGCCCGATTCGCTCGCGGACGGCGACCCCGTACGCATCGCCGGCACCGCGACGACGGAGCACGCACATGGCTGACCGACTGCTTGCCGCGTGGCTGGGCAGCATCGCGCTGCTCGCCGGCTGTTCGCTCGCACCGGCCTACCGCGTGCCGGCCGTTCCGGTGCCGGCCGCGTTTCGCGAAACGGGCCCGTGGGTCGATGCCGCGCCGGCCGACCGCCTGCCGCGCGACGGCTGGTGGCGCGTGTACGGCGACGCGACGCTCGACCGGCTCGAACCGCTCGTCGCACGCGCGAATCCCGACCTCGCGGCCGCCGTCGCGCGGCACGACGAGGCGACCGCGCTGTTCGACGAAGCGCATGCGGCGTTGCTGCCGAGCGTGGGTATCGAAGCCGAACCCGACCGCGACCGGCAGTCGGCGCGCCGGCCGCTGCGCGGCAGCGGCCAGCCCGACGTGTACGAGTCGAACACGCTCGAAGCCGGCATCGGCTACGACGTCGATCTGTGGGGCAAGGTCCGCAACACGGTCGCGGCCGGCCGCGACGACGCGCAGGCGGCCGACGACGATCTCGCGTCGGTCCGGCTCAGCCTGCAGGCCAGCGTGGCCGCCACCTACTTCGACCTCGCGGGCCTCGACCGCGAAGCAGCCACGCTCACGCAAACGATCGACACGTATCGCCGCGCGTGGCAACTCACGGTCAGCCGTCATCGCGGCGGCCTCGCGTCGGGGCTCGACGTGTCGCGCGCACGGACACAACTCGCGCTCGCCCGGGCACGCGCCTCCGACATCGCCGCCCGCCGCGCACTCGACGAACACGCGATCGCCGCGCTCGTCGGCACATCCGCGTCGACGTTCACGCTGCCGCCCGTCGCGGCGCTGCCCGGCGTGCCGGCGATTCCGACCGGCCTCGCGTCGACGCTGCTCGAACGCCGGCCGGACATCGCCGCCGCCGAACGTCGCGTCGCGGCGGCGAACGCGCGGATCGGCGTCGCCCGCGCCGCCTATTTCCCCGACCTGTCGCTCGGCCTCGCTGCCGGCTTCCAGAGCGATACGTTCTCGCCGTGGCTCGCCGCGCCGAACGAGATCTGGTCGATCGGGCCGCGTCTCGCGGCGACGCTATTCGACGGCGGCCTGCGCGCCGCGGGCGTACGCAAATCACGTGCGCAATTCGCCGAGCAGGGCGCGCGCTATCGCGCCGTCGTGCTGCAGGCATTCCGGGAAGTCGAGGACGATCTCGCGCTGCTGCACCGCCTCGGCGACGAATCCGACCAGGACGACGCGGCGCTCGTCGCGGCGCGGCAGTCGCTCGCACTCGCGATGTCGCGCTATCGCGACGGCGCGGTCAGCTATCTCGACGTGGTCACGGCGCAGACGACCGAACTCGATACGCAGATCGCGTCGCTCGATGCCGATGCGCGACGCCTGCAGGCATCCGTCGGGCTCGTGCGCGCGCTCGGCGGCGGCTGGCACGGCACGCGTTCATGAACGTTTCTTCATCGGCGCGCCCGGCGCCCGCACGGGCGCGCCCGATAACGTGGTGCCTGCCGGCATCGCCATCACGTCACCGGCTACTGTCACTTGAAAAGGACCGCGCCATGAAGACCCTGATGTTCACCTCCCTCCTCTGCGCCCTCTGCGTCACGTTGCCCGGCCGGGCCAGCGCGATGCCGCCCGCCGCGGCGACCGCACCACACACGTTCGCGTCGGCCGCACCCGCACCGCTGCCGTCGCGACCGGCATGGACGGCCTCGCCAGCCGCGCCGCTCACGCGCGCGCAGGTCTATCGCGAACTCGTCCACGCCGAACGCGACGGGCAGCTCGCGCAACTCAACCGCGACCTGTATTCGCACTGACTGCACGCACACGGACGTGTCGCGCGACGCGCGGCACGCCTGCGCTCGTCGCACGCAACGCGCTACCGCGCCGTCATCCGCCCGCGTCGAACCTGAACCCGAATCGCGCGACGGTCTCGATTCGCGCGGAGAATGCGTGGGCGGCCAGCTTGCGCCGTAACCGCACGACCAGCGCATTGACCGTTTCGGGTTCGATATCGGCGTCGCCCCATGCGTAACGCAGCACGGCGTCGCGCCCGACCGGCCGGCCCGATTCGCGCAGCAGGCATTCGACGAGACGGAATTCTCGCGCACTGAGCGCGAGCCGCCTGCCGTGCTCCTCGAGCGCTCGCGTCGCCGCGTCGAGCCGGACCGGCTCGCGCGTCCCGATCGCGCCGGTCCGGCGCCACAGCGCGCGCAACCGTTCGTGCAGCTCGACGAACGAACACGGATGGGCAAGACACACGTCGCACCCGGCCTGCAGCATCCGCGCGCGCTGCACGGGCGTGGCGCCGGTGACGATCGCGGCGATCGTCGCGCCGCCGGCCGACACGGCAAGGTGCGGCAATCCCGTGAGGATCGCCGGATCGGCCGCCGCATCGGGTGCAACGATCACGATGGCGTCGAAGCGGTCCTGCGTCGCCGCGAAGCAGCCGTCGCGCCATCCGTCGACCCGCTCGACGCCGTGCATGCTCTCGCGAAACGCCTTGCCGAGCCGCGCGGCCTCCGGCGTCGACGGAGCAATCAGCAGGATGCGCATCGATCGCTCCCCGGCGCCGTCACGCGAGCGAGCGCGGCCAGCATTCGACCGTGATCGCCGTGCCGGCCGGCTGCGCATCGCCGATCCGCAGTGCGAAATCGTGCACGCGCATCACGGCCGACACCACGCTCAAGCCGAGCCCCGACCCGTTCACGTGGCGCGTGCGCTCGCCGCGATAGAAGCGTTCGAGCACCGCGTCGCGCTCGCCTGGCGGGATGCCCGGACCGGTGTCCTCGAACCGGACGAGCGGGCCGTTCGGCGTCGTGTGGAGCACGACGTGCACGCGCCCGCCCGGCGGCGTGAACTTGATGGCATTGTCCGCGAGATTGCTGAACGCCTCGAACAGCAATGCGCGGTCGCCGTGAATGCCGTCGACGCGTGCGGCATCGAGTTCGAACGACACGTCGACGGCTTCGGCCAGCGGCTCGTAGAGGTCGCACACGTCGCGCAGCAACGCCGCGACGTCGACCGCGGCAAAGCCGCCGCGCCGGCTCAGCGTGCCGATCTCCGAGATGCGCAGCATCGCGCGAAAGCGTTCGAGCAGCCGGTCGGTTTCGTCGCGCGCGGACGCCAGCAGTGCCGCCGACGCAGGATCGTCCGCGCAGAACGGCTGGTCGGCCAGCCGCGCCAGCATCGTATGCACGCGTGCGAGCGGCGTGCGCAGGTCGTGCGCGATGCCGTCGCAGGTATGGCGCACCTCGCCCATCAGCCGCTCGACTTCGTCGAGCATGTGGTTCACGAGATGCGCGAGCAGGTCGAGTTCGTCGTAGCGGCCGACCGGCAGCCGCTTGCCGAGATCGCCTTCGGCGATCTGCCGCGTGACGCGCCGGATCGCGGCAACGCGGCGCATCTGCCGCATGCCGAGCATGCTGCCGCCCGCGATGCCCGCGATCAGGATCATCACGCCGCCGATCACGAGCCCGCGGATCGCGACATCGCGAATCTGGATGAAATGCGACAGGTCGCGCGCGACGACCAGTGTCATCCCGTTGTCGCGGCGCACGGCCATCGCGCGCGTGATAGGCGCGGGCTGGCCGTCGAGCGGCGCGAGCGTGCGGTTCAGCGTGCGGCCGTCGCGATCGGTGCGCAGCGCGGGCAGCGTCGCGATGTCGCCGGCCACGCGATGCCCGGCCGCGTCGAACAGCCCGTAGAAACTCGTATGCATGCGCTCGTGCTCGAGCCGCCGGTGGATCGCGAGCGGCAGCGCCGCATCGGGGATCGAATCGAAATAGATCAGCTGCCACGCGAGCACCTCGTCGGTGTCGTGCGTCATCGTGTGTGTCGCCGCCGCGTTGATGACGCCCGCGAGCAGCAGCAGCGACACCGAGAAGATCGCCGCATACGCGCACAGCCAGCGAAACGTCGTCGTATGCCAGCGGCGCGTGAAATTCGCCGCGCGAGCCGTGTCCATCGCCGCCTCCGTCACGCGAGCATGTAGCCCGAGCCGCGCACCGTCTGGATCATCGGTTCCGCGCCCGGCGGATCGATCTTCTTGCGCAGCCGGCCCATGTGGACGTCGATCAGGTTGGTGCCGGGATCGAAGTGATAACCCCACACGGTCTCGAACAGCATCGTGCGCGTGATCGTCTGGCCCGCGTTGCGCATCATGAACTCGAGCACGCGAAATTCGGTCGGCAGCAGCGGAATCTCGTCGCCGCCGCGCCGTGCGCAGCGCGAAATGAGGTCGAGCTCGAGTGCGCCGACCTTCAGCAGCGTCTGCTGCGGCACGCCCGATGCCTGCCGGCGGCGCAGCAGCACCTCGATGCGCGCGCTCAGCTCGCCGGAATCGAACGGCTTCGTCAGGTAATCGTCGCCGCCCGCGCGCAGCCCGCGGATGCGCTCGTCGACATCGCCGAGCGCACTCAGCATCAGCACCGGCGTATCGATGCCGACCGTGCGCATCGCGGTCAGGATCGCGAGGCCGTCCGCGCCCGGCAGCATCCGGTCGAGCGTGATCGCGTCGTACGATGCGCTCATCGCGCGCATCATCCCTTCGCGGCCGTTGTCGATCCAGTCGACCTCGAACCCGCGCGCGGTCAGCTCGCCGACGATCTCGTTCGCGGTCACCGCATCGTCCTCGACCGTCAGTACTCGCATGATTGTCCTCTCAATGAACGTCGCGACGGGCGCACACGACGCGCCCGCGACTATCGTAGGCGACGCGCGCGCCGTCCGGCGTTACATGAAAAATGCTTCATCCCGCGCCGCGACCAGCACGCGTGAAACATGTTTCATCCGTGCGTCGCCCGCCTCGTCGTGCGGGCCGCCTACGCTGACGTCATGCGGCATCGAGCCGCGCAACCAGGAGCCACCGGATGAAACTGTCGACCACCGTCGCCTGCATGCTGCTCGCATGCGCCAGCACCGCCGCGTTCGCGGGCCCCCGCCTCACCCCGCAGGAATGTCGTGCGTACCCGTTCGTTCACACGGGCCACGACGTCACGCATGCGGACCTCGTGCGCGAACTGACCGAGCTCGAACAGGTCGGCTACAACCCGGCTCACGCGAGCCCCTACTACCCCGACGATCTCGACGATGCGAAGCAGCGCCTCGCCGCCGAATACCGCGCGGACTGCACCCATGCGCTGACGGCCGACGCCGGCGTGCGGCACTGACCGCGCACGGCCCGGCGCAACGCGGCCGGGGGAGAAATGAAAAAGGCGGCACGCGAGTGCCGCCTTTTCGTCATGAGCGCGCATGGATATCGACCGCCGCGCCGCGACGCCGCTCAACGCGACATCATGTTCATGCTGACGTTGTGCATCACCCACAACGTGCCGACGATCAGGATCGCCGCGGTCAGCACCGTGTAGCTGAACGCCATCACGTTCCAGCGCTGGCCCGACGAGCCGTTCATGTGCAGGAAGTACACGAGGTGCACGACGATCTGCACGAAGGCGAGCACGGCCAGCGCGATCAGCGACGCATGCGGCGACAGCACGCCGCCCATCACGAGGCCGAACGACGCGGCCGTGAGCAGCACCGACAGAATGAAGCCGGCGACGTAGCCGCCGACGCTGCCGTGCCCTTCTTCGAGTTGAGACGAATGCGAATGGGCCATTTAGATCACGCTCGCGAGATAGACAAAGGAAAACACGCAGATCCACACGATGTCGAGGAAGTGCCAGAACAGGCTCAGGCACGTGAGGCGCCGCAGGTCGCGATCGGTCAGGTCGCCGCCGCGGAACACGATCTGCCCGGCGAGCACGATCATCCACAGCAGGCCGGCCGTCACATGCAGCCCGTGCGTGCCGACCAGCGTGAAGAACGCCGACAGGAACGCGCTGCGCTGCGGGCCCGCGCCTTCCGCGATCAGGTGCGAGAACTCGCGCAGTTCCATCGCGAGAAACGCCGCGCCGAGCACGAACGTCACCGCGAGCCATGCGAGCAGCGCGCCGCGCCGCTGCTTGTACGCCGCGAGCATCGCGAAACCGTACGTGATGCTCGACAGCAGCAGCGCGGCGGTTTCCACCGCGACGCCCGGAATGTCGAACAGCTCCTTCGCGGTCTGGCCGCCCGCGTACTGGTGGCCCAGCACCGCGAACGTCGCGAACAGCGCCGCGAAGATCACGCAGTCGGTCATCAGGTACAGCCAGAAACCGAACACCGAATGCGACGGCGGATGGTCGTCGTGCTCGAGCAGGGTTGCGCTCAAGGTTTTCTGCAACATCAGTTGGCCTCCAGTTCCACGTCGTCGACGCGCGCGGCCGTGCGCGTCGTCGGCTGCTTGTCCTCGATCTTCCGCACCGTCGACGCGGGGATGTAATAACCGTCGTTATCGCGCGAGCTGTAGATCACGAGCGTCGCGATGATCCCGACGAGTCCGCCGATCGCCATCCACCAGATGTGCCACACCAGCGCGAAGCCGAGCACCAGGCTGAAGATCGCGATCACGAGACCCGCGCAGGTATTCGACGGCATGTGGATGTCGCGGAACGTCGCCGGGTTCGGCCGCCCTTCGCCGCGTGCCTTCATGTCCGCGTACGCGTCGAGCGTGCGCACCTGCGGGATCACCGCGAAGTTGTAGTCGGCCGGCGGCGACGACGTCGCCCACTCCAGCGTGCGGCCGCCCCACGGATCGCCCGTCGTGTCGCGGTACTCGGGCAGGTGGCGATTGCGGATGCTGACCACCAGTTGCAGCAGCTGGCACGCGATGCCGATCGCGATCAGCACGGCGCCGAACGCGGCGACCAGCAGCCACGGATGCCAGGCCGGGTTGTCGTAGTGGTTCAGGCGGCGCGTCATGCCCATGAAGCCGAGCACGTAGAGCGGCACGAACGCGACGTAGAAGCCGATCTGCCAGAACCAGAACGCGGCCTTGCCGAGCTTCTCGTGCAGCTTGAAGCCGAACGCCTTCGGGAACCAGTAGTTGAAGCCCGCGAGATAGCCGAACAGCACGCCGCCGATGATCACGTTGTGAAAGTGCGCAATCAGGAACAGGCTGTTGTGCAGCACGAAGTCCGCGCCGGGAATCGCCATCATCACGCCGGTCATGCCGCCGAGCGTGAACGTGACCATGAAGCCGATCGTCCACAGCACGGGCGTCGTGAATTCGATCCGGCCGCGATACATCGTGAACAGCCAGTTGAACACCTTCACGCCGGTCGGGATCGCGATGATCATCGTCATGATCCCGAAGAACGCGTTCACGTTCGCCCCCGAGCCCATCGTGAAGAAGTGATGCAGCCACACGAGGAACGACAGCACCATGATCGCGCAGGTCGCGTACACCATCGTCTTGTAGCCGAACAGCGGCTTCTTCGCGAACGTCGCGATCACTTCCGAGAAGATCCCGAACGCCGGCAGGATCAGGATGTACACCTCCGGATGGCCCCACGCCCAGATCAGGTTCAGGTACAGCATCGCGTTGCCGCCGGCGTCGTTCGTGAAGAAGTGCATGCCGAGGTAACGGTCGAGGCCGAGCAGCGCGAGCGTCGCGGTCAGGATCGGGAACGATGCCATGATCAGCACGTTCGTGCAGAGCGCGGTCCACGTGAACACCGGCATCTTCATCAGCGTCATGCCGGGCGCGCGCATCTTGATGATCGTCACGAAGAAGTTCACGCCGGTCAGCAGCGTGCCGACGCCCGAGATCTGCAGTGCCCACAGGTAGTAGTCGACCCCTACCCCCGGACTGAACTGCAGCTCCGACAGCGGCGGGTACGCGAGCCAGCCCGTCTGCGCGAATTCGCCGATCACGAGCGACACGTTGATCAGGATCGCGCTGACGGCCGTCATCCAGAACGAGAGCGAGTTGATGAACGGGAACGCGACGTCGCGCGCGCCGATCTGCAGCGGCACGATCAGGTTCATCAGGCCGACCATGAACACCATCGCCATGAAGAAGATCATGATCACGCCGTGCGCCGTGAAGACCTGGTCATAGTGGTGCGGCGGCAGGTAGCCGGGCCCGTTGTACGCGAGCGCGAGCTGCATGCGCATCATGATCGCGTCGGCGAAGCCGCGCAGCAGCATGATCAGCGCGACGATGATGTACATCACGCCGAGTCTCTTGTGGTCGACCGTGGTCAGCCATTCCGTCCACAGCCATTTCCACCGGCCGGTGATCGTCAGCGCGGCGAGAATGCCCAGCACGACCAGCCCCATGAAGGCGCCTGCCCCCATGATGATGGGCTGATCGAACGGGATCGCCGAAAGTGTGAGTTTGCCGAACATGCGTTACCCCTTCGTGCCGCAGGCGGCGTCCTTCAGGTCGAGGACGTGGCCATCGTTGTATTTCGCGATGATGTTGTGGAAGAGCCGCGGATCGACCGACGAGAAGTAGCGCACCGGCGCCTTCTCGCTCGGCTGCGCGACGGTGCCGTACACGGTCGCGTCGAGCCGGTCCGGCGACGCCTTGACCTTCTGCACCCAGGCATCGAACTGTTCGCGCGGCTCCGCGAGCGTGCGGAACTTCATGTCGGAGAAACCGCGGCCGCTGAAGTTGGCGGAAGTGCCCGCGTAGTTGCCGGGTTCGTCGGCGATCAGGTGCAGGCGCGTCTGCATCCCGGCCATCGCATAGACCTGGCCGCCGAGCTGCGGAATGAAGAACGAGTTCATCACCGAATCCGACGTGATGCGGAAATTCACCGGCGTGCCCACCGGAATCGCGAGCTGGTTGACCGACGCGATGCCGAGCTCCGGATAGATGAACAGCCACTTCCAGTCGAGCGCGACGACCTCGACGTCGATCGGCTTCACCGACGACTCGAGCGGCTTGTACGGGTCGAGCTCGTGCGTGGTCTTCCACGTGAGCACCCCAAGGAACAGGATGATCAGCGTCGGCACCGTCCAGATCACGACCTCGATCGCGGTCGAATGCGACCAGTTCGGCGCATAGGTCGCGTTCCGGTTCGATGCGCGATAACGCCACGCGAACCACAGCGTGAGCAGGATCACCGGCACGACGACGACCAGCATCGCCCAGGTGGACGTCGCGATCAGCGCCTTTTCGGCGGCGCCCACGCTACCTTTCGGATTTAGTACATCTAAATTACAGCCTGACAGGCTCAACGCCGCGCCGATCGACATCAGCGCCGCCCAGCCTCTTGAAGCTTTTCTTTTCATCACACAGCCCGAGGGTCATTGAATCCGTTTGCGTATGCCCGATGCGCATTCGATCCACGAAAGTGGCCGAATCATACGTCGCGCGGGTGTGATGAAAAACCGGTGGATGCGGCAAATCATCATTGCAAAATCTGCCGTGAGTCACATTGTCGCGGGGCAATTTCACGCAGCCGGAAGCAGGCCTGGCGCCCCTGCGCCGGACCTCGATCGATGTGCGCGCAACGACCGCGTCGCCACGCGATGCGGCCTGCGTGGCGCGCGCGCCGCGCTCAGTCGTGCGTCGACGCCATGTACGACGGCAGCGCCGGCACGGGGCCGTCCCCTGCCGGCACCTTCGAGTGGCTCGCTTCCTGGATCAGCTTGCCGACGGTCGGATCGATCGCGTCGGTGAACGGCTTCGGATCGATGCCGATCGCCAGCACGATCAGCGCGAGCGACGCGAACATCACGATCTCGCGACGGTTCAGGTCGGCGAGCTTCGCGATCCGCTGGCTCGCGACCTTGCCGAACACCACGCGCTTGAGCATCCACAGCGTGTACGACGCGCTGAGGATCAGCGTGAGCGCCGCGATCGCGCCGATCCAGAAGTTGAAGCGGATCGCCCCCATGATGACCATGAATTCGCCGACGAAACCCGACGTGCCCGGCAGGCCGACGTTGGCCATCGCGAACAGCAGCGTGAAGGTCGCGAAACGCGGCATCACGCCCGCCACGCCGCCGTACGCGGCGATCTCGCGCTGCTTCGTGCGATCGACGAGCACGTTCACGCACAGCAGCATCGCGCCGGCGACGAAGCCGTACGACACGAGCTGCACGATCGCGCCTTCGACGCCGATCCGGTTGAACAGGAACAGCCCGAGCGTGACGATGCCCATGTGTGCAACGGTCGAATACGCGAGCAGCTTGCCGAGATCGGTCTGCGCGAGCGCGATCAGGCTCGCATAGACGATCGCGAACAGCGATAGCGCGATCACGGCCGGTGCGAAGAAGTGGCTCGCATCGGGCGTGACCGGCAGCGCGAAGCGCAGGAACCCGTAGCCGCCGAGCTTGAGCATCGCGAGCATCAGCGCGGCACCGGTCGGGCCGTCGGTATAGACATCGCTCAGCCACGTATGGACCGGCCACATCGGCACCTTCACCGCGAACGCCGCGAAGAAGCCGAGGAACACCAGCAACTGCGGCGCGAAGCCGAGTTGCAGCGTGCGCCACGCGGCCATGTCGAACGTATGCGACTGCGCATACAGGTACAGCATCGCCATCAGCAGCAGCAGCGAGCCGGCGAACGAGATGAAGAAGAACTTCACGGCCGCATAGACGCGGCGCTCGCGCCCCCACGTGCCGATCAGCAGGTACAGCGGGATCAGCGTCGCCTCGAAGAAGATGAAGAACAGCAGCCCGTCCTGCGCGACGAACACGCCGACCATCAGCCCCGACAGGATCAGGAACGACGCGTAGTACTGCGCGACGCGCACCGTGACCGACTCCCACGACGCGATCACCACCACGAGCGTCGTGAAGGCGGTCAGCACGACGAGCCACAGCGACGCGCCGTCGATGCCAACACGCCATCCGGAATTGAACGCCGCCAGCCAGTCGCGGCTTTCGACAAACTGCATCGCCGCCGAATGTGCGTCGAAGCCGGCAACCAGCGGGACGACGGCCGCCAGCCCCACGATCGCGCCCGCGAGCGCGATCAGCCGCGTCCGGCGCGGGTGATGGTCGGAACCGACGCGCAGCAGGCACGCGCCTAACAGGATCGGAGCCCAGATGGCCAGGCTCAGGAAGGGGAAATCATGCATGTCAACAAAGCCTTGAGGAGGTCGCGCACTGTATCGGGGACAGGCGAGACGAAAGGTACGAAATCAAATCGACAGGTAGATTTCGTGAATCGCCAGCGTTGGCAAAATGTAAAGCGGCATCACGGAAAAACTTGATGCCGCTCAAACGCGATCGGGTTAACGAGCATAAGGCGATTGATTATTTTCTGCAGCGCAGCAGAGCCTCAATTTTCCACGCCGACGCATGACGCTGATTTTATTGAGTAATTTTTTGTATTACGCGCCGGGGCTCATCATGAAAAACGACGCAGTGCCGCATTTTTGACATCGTCGGTTCATTTCGTGGGGCCGGAATGGAATTATCGAGGCCGGGCAGGACGATGGTCCGGCGCACCTCTTTTTCTTACATCGATACTTACATTCATCTTCCGGTCGGCCGAGCGAATGGCCACCCTGCCCGCCCACCGTCACGGCAGCCCGCGCATGCTTCATGCTCCCGGCCGTCAGCGCCGATGGCTTTGCCGGTCCCACACGCGCATCGTCACCGCTCGATAGTGGTCGTGTTGCGCGGGGAAATGAACGAAGCGGCTGTCGCGCGTCGCGTAGACCGGCGACGCCGCAAGCGTCGTCGCGTCGACGATATGACGCGCATCGATCATGCCGGACTCCAGCAGTTCCACATAGATCGCCTGCTGGTCGCCGCCGCTCGCGTAGACCGACGACCGATCGTCGAAGCGCTCGATGCGCGCGCAGATGCGCTCGACGAGTGCGCGCATCGGCGCCACGTTGCGTACGCCGATCATGCACGAATTGATCGCCCAGGCCGTGTGATCGGTACCGATCAGGAAGTCGCGGCCCTCGATCACGCCGTCGATGGACCGACTCTGGTCGATTGCCAGGATGTCCGCATCGACCCAGAACACGAATTCGTGGTGCGGCAGATGTTCGCGAATCAGATGCAGCTTCGCCCAGTTCGCATCGATGCCGCCCGGCAGGAACGCGGGTGCCTCGCGATACGTGTGGTACGCATAACCGTGCCGCGTGCAGTAGCGGACGAAGTTTTCCTCGTGCAGATCGCCATAACCCGCAATATGCGGCGTATGCAGGCTCACGAACGCAATACGCGCGTGCGGATTCACGTGCCGCTCCGCTTCGCGCGTTCGCTGCTGCGCGGCGCGCCAGTCGTCCAGCGCGCGCGGGGAATCGCCGCGCTGGTACCGCTCGGCATCGTCGACGAGCGCGACCACGTAGCGAAAGTCGTAGTCGGCCGCCGGCGCCCAGCCACCGTCCACGTCCTGCCACTCGGGCGCGTGGTGCGCGACCAGCGGCCGCGCGCCGGCGATCGAATCGATCGCGATGCCCTCGCTCCAGACCGTCTGCACCGACGCGAAATGCCCGTTCGCGAGCGGTACATCGAACGGCAGTGGCGCAAAGTGCTCCGCGAGCAGCGTCGCCTCGCACGCGTGACGCCGTTCCGGAAGGCGCATCGCCCACTTGCCCAGTTCGAGCGCGAGCTCGCGCAATCGCTCCCGCACGCCGGGCACGTTGCGGAAAATCATGCCGCTCGCGGCAGGCAGCGGCGACTTCGACGTCTGGGTGGTGACGATTGCGTCGTAACCGTGCGCGACGTCCGGCAGCGCGTGCGGATCGAACACGACGGAGAACGGATCGAGCACGAGCAGCAACGCGCCCGGCTCCATCGCGACGAGCTGCGCGATGAGCGCGTGGTACTTGTGCAGGATCTGCTGGCGCTCGCCGTACACGTGCGTGCCGTCGACGATCGCATGCCGGTAGCCGTGCAACTGCGCGTAACGCGCGTGATTGTCGACGAGTCCGTCGACAGGCCGATGAGAGCGGAACGTCAGAACTGCATGCGGGCTTGCCACGAGCATCACCTTGAATTGCGCCGGTCGATACGCGTATGTTGCGCATGACAGGGGCTCAAGTCGAGCATTCATTGCCCGAGGGGCCGCGACGAGGTTCGCGTGAGGACGCGATCCGGCAGCATCGGACCTGTCGCGCGCGACACGGCACGACGGGCCGGAAAAAGAAAAAGCCCCGCAAGTCCGAGAACTTGCGGGGCTTTGTCACCGCTTTTGGCGGAGACGGAGGGATTCGAACCCTCGATCCAGGTTTTGGCCCAGATGCTCCCTTAGCAGGGGAGTGCCTTCGACCTCTCGGCCACGTCTCCCAAACTTTCGCTCGCACCAGGGAGGCAGTGCGACGAGAACGAGATATTATAGGGTTTCGAACCGTGCGTCAATTTCGCTGATGCATTTTCTTCAATGCATCACGAAAAATTCACGACGCCTGGTCGAGTTCGAATGCCTTGTGCAGTGCGCGGACGGCCAGCTCCATGTATTTCTCGTCGATCAGCACCGAAATCTTGATTTCGGACGTCGAGATCATCTGGATGTTGATGCCCTCTTCCGACAGCGTGCGGAACATCTTGCTCGCGACGCCCACGTGCGAACGCATGCCGACGCCGACGACCGACACCTTCGACACCTTCGGGTCGCCCTGCACGCGCTCGGCGCTGACATGGCCCTGCACCTGGTTGGTGAGGATGTCCATCGCCTTCTGGTAGTCGCCGCGGCCGACCGTGAACGTGAAGTCGGTTTTGCCTTCGACGCTCTGGTTCTGGATGATCATGTCGACATCGACGTTCGCGTCGGCGACCGGGCCGAGGATCTGATATGCGATGCCCGGCTTGTCGGGCACGCCCATCACAGCAATGCGTGCTTCGTCGCGCTGGAACGCGATGCCGGAAATGACTGCCTTTTCCATGGTCTCGTCTTCTTCAAAAGTAATCAGGGTGCCCGAGCGCATTTCTTCGTCGAGCGCAATCAGCGGATCGGTCAGGCTCGACAGCACACGCGTCTTCACCTGGTATTTGCCGGCGAATTCGACCGAGCGGATCTGCAGGACCTTCGAGCCGAGGCTGGCCATTTCCAGCATCTCTTCGAACGTCACGCGATCGAGGCGGCGCGCCTCTTCGACGACGCGCGGGTCGGTCGTGTAGACGCCGTCGACGTCCGTGTAGATCAGGCACTCTTCGGCATCCAGCGCGGCCGCGACCGCCACCGCCGACGTATCGGAGCCGCCCCGGCCCAGCGTCGTGATGTGGCCGTCCGGATCGACGCCCTGGAAGCCCGTGATGATCACGACCTTGCCGGCGTTCAGATCGGCCTTCACGCGCTCGTCGTCGATCGAGTGGATGCGCGCTTTCGTGAACGCGCTGTCGGTCTTGATCGGTACTTGCCAGCCGGCGTAGCTCACGGCCTCGACGCCGATTTCCTGCAGCGCGATCGACAGCAGGCCGACGCTGACCTGCTCGCCGGTCGACGCGATCATGTCGAGCTCACGCGGGCTCGGCTGGCTCGAAATCTCTTTCGCAAGACCGAGCAGACGGTTGGTTTCGCCGGACATCGCCGAAGGCACGACCACCATCTGGTGCCCGGCCTGATGCCATTTTGCGACGCGTTTCGCGACGTTCTTGATGCGCTCGACCGAGCCCATCGAAGTGCCGCCGTATTTGTGTACGATGAGTGCCATTGTCGTTCTGAACTGGAGGAGAAACCGCACGGGCGCGCTGGGCAGGCCGCGTAGCCGTTCGGTCACGCGGCTTGTGGCTGTGGACGGACGACAAGGGGGACGGCTGGGACGCAACACGCAAGCGTGACGGATTTTGCCCGGAAGGCCGATCAGGCCGCGCAAACCGGGTACGTCACGCGGAAAACCTGCACAAAACGCTCAAAAATCGAGCCGAGCAAACGACCGAGCGTACCCGATAGAAGCCCGCTTGACAAGCCGCCCGCCGTGCTGGGAGCCGTTCAGGCGCTGTTTACCAAATGGTGAAAATGGGCGCGCCATCGCGCCGCCGGACGTGTGCCGGACGCTACGCGATCAGCAGGTCGGGGCGCCATTCGATCCGGCGCCAGTCGCCGTTGCCGGCCGCCTCGCTCCCGGACAGGCCGATATCGCGATCGAGGCCAAGCCGCGGCACGTAGAGCAGCCGGTCGCCCGCGAACAGAAGCGGCACGTCGCGCTGCCAGGCCGGCACGCCGCGCTCCTGGAACAGGTTCTTCAGCGTGCGGCCCGGGCCGCCCGGCGACATGCGCATCCGCTCGCCGCCCGCGCGGGCGCGTACCGTGAGCCTGGCGCCGCGCAGCAGCGCCTCCGGCACCGCGCCGGCGCTCGCCGCGTCGGCCGGCGCGAACACGAACGTGCCGCGCCAGCCCGGCACGTGCCAGACCTCCTGCCCATCCCACGCGAGCGCTGCTTCCGGGTGCGGCGTGCCCGTGCCGTCATCGGCCGGTTCGCTGCTGTCGCCCGCTTCCCAGTAAACGGTATCGCGATAGAGCCGCAGGCACTGCCCTGCGTGATCGACACGCAGCGCGTGCGCGTCATGCGCGGCGCGCAGCTGCCGCATCATGTTGGCGAGCCGCGCGGCCGACGCGCCCGGCAAGCCGAGCCGGCGCATCCAGAAGCGCAGCAGGTTCGCGCCGCGCGTGTCGTCGAACGCGACCAGCGCGTCGCGCGACAGCGCATGCCCGTCGTCGCGCGCAACGGCGGCGAAATCCAGTTCGGCCAGATCGTCGAGCAGCTTCTGCGCGGCGGCCGCATGCTGCGCCGCGCGGCCGAGCGCATCGCGAAAGCCCGGGAAATGCACGGCCAGCGCCGGCAGCACGTCGATGCGCAGCGCATTGCGCGCATAACGCGTGTCGCCGTTCGATTCGTCGTCGATCCATGCGAGCGCATGCTGCTCCGCGTAGCGCTCAAGTTGCGCGCGCAACAATCGCAGCAACGGGCGCACCCGTTCGACGCTCACGCCGTCGGGGCGATAGCGCGGCGCCATCGCGGCGAGCCCGGCGATGCCCGCGCCGCGCAACAGCTGCAGCAGCACCGTCTCCGCCTGATCGTCCGCATGTTGCGCGAGCCACAGCGTGGCCGCGCCATGGCGCTCGCACATCGCGTCGAGCGCCGCGTAACGACGCTCGCGTGCCGTGGCCTCGATACCGAGGCCGCTGTCGCGCGGCACGTCGACGCGCATCGATTCGAACGCGACGCCGAGCCGCGCGGCTTCCGCTTCGGCATGTGCAACCCATGCATCGGCGTTCGCGCTCAGGCCGTGATGCACATGCAGCGCGACGCAACGCGACGCGCCCGCGACGCGCACGGCCGCATCGAGCAGCACCGTCGAGTCTAGGCCGCCGCTGAAGGCGATCGCGATGCGCGCATCGGCCGGCATGCCGGAAAGCGCAACGCCGACCGCGTCGAGGACGGCGCGGTCGGCGGAGAATTCGGTCGGTGGGGTCACGAGAGGAACGCGCGCGCAGCAGCGCGCGAATCGAATACGCAGCCGGTCATGCGCCCGGCGTGGTTTCCTTGAACTTGCCGTAGGCCATCAGGCGCTCGAAACGGCGCTCGCGCAGCGCATCGATGCTCATGCCCTGGAACTGGCGCAGCGAATCGGCGAGCGCGCGGCGCAGCAGCGCGGCCATGCCCTTCGGGTCGCGATGCGCGCCGCCGAGCGGCTCGTTGATGATCTTGTCGATCAGGCCGAGCGCCTTCAGGCGGTGCGCGGTCAGGCCCAGCGCTTCCGCGGCTTCCGGCGCCTTCGCGGCGCTCTTCCACAGGATCGACGCGCAACCTTCCGGCGAGATCACCGAATAGGTCGAGAACTGCAGCATCATCACGGTATCGGCCACGGCGATCGCGAGCGCGCCGCCCGAACCGCCCTCACCGATCACGGTCGTGATGATCGGCGTCTTCAGCTCGGCCATCACGTACAGGTTGCGGCCGATCGCCTCCGACTGGCCACGCTCTTCCGCGCCGATGCCCGGGTACGCGCCCGGCGTGTCGACGAACGTGAAGATCGGCAGCCCGAACTTCTCGGCGAGACGCATCAGGCGTTCGGCCTTGCGATAGCCTTCCGGACGCGGCATCCCGAAATTGCGCGCGGCGCGCTCCTTCGTGTCGCGGCCTTTCTGGTGACCGATCACCATGCACGGATGACCGCCGAAGCGCGCGAGACCGCCGACGATCGACAGGTCGTCCGCGAATGCGCGGTCGCCATGCAGCTCGTGAAAATCGGTAAACAGTTCCGCAACGTAATCGAGCGTGTACGGACGCTGCGGATGCCGCGCGATCTGCGACACCTGCCACGGCGACAGGTTCGCGTAGAGGTCTTTCGTCAGTTGCTGGCTTTTCTTCGACAGCCGCTCGATTTCTTCCGAAATATCGACAGCCGAGTCGTCCTGCACGAATCGCAGCTCTTCGATCTTGGCCTCGAGTTCGGCGATCGGCTGTTCGAAATCCAGAAACGTGGTCTTCATGTGTTCGAATCCTTGGGTCTTGCGGCAGCGCGTATTCTACCCGCGCGGGCGACGCTCAAAACCGGCTCTCAACTATTGACATTCAAAACCCGATAGTCGACGCTCAGGCGTCGGCGTCGGGCGCATCGAGGCTGCGCCACATGTACCAGGTCGCGACGGTGCGCCACGGCTCCCAGTTGGCGGCGACTTCACGCGCCTCGCTGCGTGTGACGGGTTCCCCGCTGAAGTAATTGACGCTGATCGCGCGGATCAGGCCCGGGTCGTCGAGCGGCAGCACGTCCGGCCGCGACAGGTTGAAGATCAGGAACATCTCGGCCGTCCAGCGGCTGATGCCGCGGATCTGCGTGAGTTCCGCGATCACGTCCTCGTCGTCCATCGACGTCCATTTGTCGACGTGCAGCGCCCCCGAGACGAAATGCTGCGCCAGATCCAGGATGTATTCCGTCTTGCGTTTCGACAGCCCGCATGCGATCAGCTTGTCCGCACCGAGCCGTATCACCGGCTGCGGCGCGAGCTTCGGACACGCGTCCTCGATGCGCGCCCACAGCGACTGCGCGGACGGCACCGAAATCTGCTGGCCGACGACCGAGCGTGCGAGCGTGACGAACGGGTCGCCGCGCTTCACGAGATGCGCGGGACCGAACTTCGGAATCAGTTTCTTCAGGATGCGGTCGCGCTTGACGAGATCGGCGCACGCCTTGTCCCAGTAGGCAGGACGCACGACGACCTCCTCGCCGCCCGCTTCGGGCGCACGCGTCTTGCGGGCCGCGTCGGCGGCCGGCTGCGCAGCCGCCGGCTGCGCGTGACCGTTCAGCGCACCGTTCGGCACGGCGCGCGTCGCGTCCGCCTTCGCCGCCGGCACGCGCCTGGCTGCCGGACGTGCGGCGACCGCGGTCGCGCGCCTGACCGGCGCTTTTCTAGCCGTTGCCATCTTGCCTCCTACCTGACGGATCGGTCAGTGGAACGCGCCGCGCTCATACGCGACGCCATTCGGTCGATCCGCCCGGTTTGTCTTCAAGTGCGATCCCGGCTTCGAGCAGCTGCGCCCGGATCCGGTCCGCTTCGGCATAGTCCTTCGCTTGCTTCGCCGCGACACGCGCGGCGATCTTCGCTTCGATCTCGTCGGCTGCGAGCGCGCCCGCCTGCGCGGCGCCGGACGCCTGCTGCAGGAATGCGCGCGGTTCGCGGCCCAGCAGGCCGAGCAGGCCCGCCAGCTGTTTCAGCTGCCGCGCGAGCGACGCGTCGCGCGTGCGATTCACTTCGCCGGCGAGCTCGAACAGTGTCGCCACCGCGACCGGCGTGTTGAAGTCGTCGTTCATCGCGGCCGCGAAACGCTGCGCATGCGGCTCGTTCCAGTCGAGCGCGAGCGTGTCGGCCTCGACGTCCTTCAACGCCGTATACAGGCGCGTGAGCGATGCGCGCGCGTCGTCGAGATGCACGTCGCTGTAGTTGAGCGGCGACCGGTAGTGCGTGCGCACGATGAAGAAGCGCATGACTTCCGCGTCGTAGCGCTCGAGCACCTCGCGGATCGTGAAGAAGTTGCCGAGCGATTTCGACATCTTCTCGTTGTCGACCTGCACGAAGCCGTTGTGCATCCAGTAGTTGACGAACGTCTCGCCGGTCGCGCCTTCACTCTGCGCGATCTCGTTCTCGTGGTGCGGGAATTGCAGATCCTGCCCGCCGCCGTGGATGTCGAAGTGATTGCCGAGCAGCGAGCAGCCCATCGCCGAGCACTCGATGTGCCAGCCCGGGCGGCCCATCCCGTACTTCGACGCCCACGACGCGCCTTCCGGCTCGTCCTCCTTCGCGCGTTTCCACAGCACGAAGTCGAGCGGATCCTGCTTCGCGTCGTTCGCCGCGACGCGCTCGCCCGCGCGAAGGTCGTCGAGCGACTTGCCCGACAGCTTCCCGTAGTTCGCGAACTTGCGCACCGAGTAATTGACGTCGCCGTCGGTCGCCTGGTACGCGTAGCCGTTCGCCTCGAGCGTCTCGATCATGCCGAGCATCTGCGGGATGAACTGCGTCGCGCGCGGCTCGAGGTCGGGCCGCTGGATACCGAGCGCGGCTTCGTCCTCGTGCATCGCGTTGATGAACCGGTCGGTCAGCGACTTGATCGTCTCGCCGTTCTCGACCGCGCGGCGGATGATCTTGTCCTCGATGTCGGTGATGTTGCGCACGTACGTGACCCGATAGCCGATCGCACGCAGCCAGCGCTGGACGAGGTCGAACACGACCAGCATGCGCGCGTGGCCCACGTGACAATAGTCGTAGACGGTGATCCCGCATACGTACATCCGCACTTCGCCGGACTGGCGCGGCACGAAGACTTGCTTGTCACGCGCGAGCGTGTTGTAGATGCGCAGTGATTCCATAGAGATGAACCGTGAGCCGAAGGAAACCGCCCTGGCGAAGCTCGCCCAGCATGCGACACGGACGGACCATCTGCTGCGGCACCGGGCCGAGCGTCCTCGTATCACATGGGGCGGTCAGGCTGCAAGCACAGCGGTGACGGCCACGAGAGGCTAAGAAAGACTGTCTGCGGCTCGCCGGAACGCGCAGACGTTTTGTTAGAATGGCTCGGAGTATAACATTCCGATTTACGCCTATGAAACCTCATCGCGGCCGCGCGCCGAGCGCTGCGACCCTCGTTGCGACCACCGTCATGGGCGTCGTGCTGACGCTTTTCGCGGCCCCCGCGGCGCATGCGCAGAAAGCCCCGGCCGTCGCCGACGGCACCCCCGAAATCGACTCGTCCATCGCCGGCAAGCAGTGGAAGCAGGCGCTCGCGCAACTCGACGCGCGCATCGCGTCGAACCCGCACGACGTTCAGGCGCAGTTCAAGCGCGGCACCGTGCTGGCCCGCCTGAACCGCGACGACGACGCGATCCAGCAGTTCGTCGCGATCACGCAGGCGTACCCGGAACTGCCCGAGCCGTACAACAATCTCGCGGCGCTTTACGCGAAGCATGGCCGCTACGACGAAGCGCGCACCGCGCTCGTCACCGCGACGCAATCGAACCCGAGCTATTCGCTCGCATACGAGAACCTCGGCGATCTCTACCTGCGCCTCGCGGCCGAGTCGTACAAGCGCGCGCAGTCGCTCGGCCGCACGAGCGGCGCGACCGCGCAACGCCTCGCCGATCTCCAGAAGATCGTGTCGCCGCCGAAAGCCGCGCCGAATGCGCGCGCGGTGACGCCGGCCACGCGCGACTACACCGACCGCGCCGCCGCGAACGTGAGCACCACCACGCTGCCGATGTCGCCGACGTTCCAGTTCAACGGTCCGTCGGGCGCGCTGGCGGCGCCGTACGTCGCGCCGTCGCAATAAGCGGCGCGGCCTTCTTTCCCCTCCCAACCTGAGGATCGCAATGAAACGTCTGTTGCTGGCGCTTGGCGGCGCCGCCCTTCTCGCGACCGCACCCGCGTTCGCGCAATCGGCCACCGCGCACCCCGTCGTGCAGCTGAAGACCTCGCAGGGCGACATCCGTGTCGAGCTCTACCCGGAGAAGGCGCCGAAGTCGGTCGCCAACTTCCTCGATTACGTGAAGGCCGGCCAGTACAACGGCACGATCTTCCATCGCGTGATCAAGGGCTTCATGATCCAGGGCGGCGGCTACAAGACCAACTTCGAGGAGAAGCCGACCCGCGCGCCGATCCCGCTGGAGAGCCGCAATGGTCTGAAGAACCTGACGGGCACGATCGCGATGGCCCGCACGAGCGATCCGAATTCGGCCACCGCGCAGTTCTTCATCAACACGGTCGACAACAGCGGCCTCGACTACCCGAACCCGGACGGCAACGGCTATGCGGTGTTCGGCAAGGTCGTGTCGGGTCTCGACGTCGTGAAGAAGATCGAAGGCGTGGCGACGACCTCGCGCGGCCCGATGCAGGACGTGCCGGCGCAACCGGTCGTGATCGAATCGGCCAGCATCGTCTCGAAGTAAGAACCTGCCGGCACGTCCGGCGACTCACGCGGCCGCGTCGCACGACCGGCCGCGTGCCATTTAAACCGCCTCACCGAAGGAATTCATCATGGTTGAACTGCATACGAACCACGGCGTGATCAAGCTCGAACTCGACGCCGCGAAGGCACCGAAGACGGTCGAGAACTTCCTGAACTACGTGAAGAAGGGTCACTACGACGGCACCGTGTTCCATCGCGTGATCAACGGCTTCATGATCCAGGGCGGCGGCTTCGAGCCGGGCCTGAAGCAGAAGCCGACCGACGCGCCGATCGACAACGAGGCGAACAACGGCCTGAAGAACGACAACTATACGGTCGCGATGGCGCGCACGAACGATCCGCACTCGGCGACCGCCCAGTTCTTCATCAACGTGAACGACAACGACTTCCTGAACCACTCGTCGCCGACGCCGCAGGGCTGGGGCTACGCGGTGTTCGGCAAGGTCGTCGAAGGCCAGGACGTGGTCGACAAGATCAAGGGCGTCAAGACGGGCAACGCTGGTTTCCACCAGGACGTGCCGACCGACGACGTCGTGATCGAAAAGGCCGTCGTGGTCTGACGCACGGTTACGGAGACACTTCGATGTTGCAGGAGAGTCCGCCGCGAAGCGTCTCCGCGGGCGTGCCTGGCGAACGCCAGTACGCGCAAGCCGCACGCCCGTTCCTGTTTCTGTCCGATCTGCATCTGAGCGAAGCGATTCCGAAGACGGTCGCCGCGTTCGAGCATTTCGTGAAGTACACCGCCGACAGCGCCGACTCGGTGTTCATCCTCGGCGATCTATTCGAATACTGGATCGGCGACGACCTCCTCGACGACGACCCGTTCGCGGCCCGCATGGCCGCGCTGATGCACACGTTCTCCGAGCGCGGGATCGCGCTCTACGTGATGCACGGCAATCGCGATTTCCTGCTCGGCCGGCGCTTCATGAAGGCAGCCGGCGCGATGCTGCTGCCCGACCCGTCGCTGATCATGGCGTTCGGCCAGCGTATCGTGCTCGCGCACGGCGACGCGCAATGCACGGCCGACCGCGGCTACCAGGTGTTCCGCCGCTTCGCGCGCAACCGCGTCGCGCAATGGCTGTTTCTCGCGTGGCCGTTCCGCTGGCGCCGCGCGCTCGCGCAACGCATGCGCTCGAACAGCGAAGCGGGCCGGATGCGCCCTGCCTCGGCCATCTACGACGTCACGCGCGAAGGCGTGGCCGCCCTGTTCCGCAAGAGCCGCGCGAGCGTGATCATTCACGGCCACACGCACCGCCCCGCGCGCCATCTGGAACCCGGCGGCATCCGCTGGGTGCTGCCCGACTGGGATCTCGATCACGGCACGCCGCGTGGCGGCTACCTGCGCGTCGATGCGGAAGGCATCCACGCCATGCCGCTCGAGTGACGCCGCCGCTGCCGTTGCATTGACCGGCCGCCGTCGGCGCCCGCCGCGTGAATTACATCTGGCGCTCGACCGTCTTGCCTTCCAGCACCGCCGACAGCCGGCGCAGATCGAGGCGCGCCGCATCGGCGCCCTGCAGCGTTTCCAGATGCGTGCCGAGCTGCTCGAGCGCCGCGACGATCTCGTCGACACGACGGCTTTCCTTCGCCGCGTGATCGATCAGGCCGTGGATCGCGAGCGACATCGGATCGTCGGCGTTCGGCGTGATCCCGTAGGCGCAGAATGCCGCACGCTCGGGCTGCGGCTTCGGCTGCGCCGGCATCACGATGCGCGCCGGATTGCCGACCGCCGTGCCGCCTGCCGGCACCGGCTTCACGACGACCGCGTTCGAGCCGATCTTCGCCCCCGCCCCGACCGTGAAACCGCCGAGCACCTTCGCGCCCGCGCCGACGATCACGCCGGCTTCGAGTGTGGGGTGGCGCTTCGCGCCGCGCGTGAGCGACGTGCCGCCCAGCGTCACGCCCTGATAGATCGTGCAGTCGTCGCCGATGATCGCCGTCTCGCCGATCACGACGCCCATGCCGTGGTCGATGAACACCCGCCGGCCGATCGTCGCGCCGGGGTGGATCTCGATCCCGGTCAGGAACCGCCCGGCCTGCGACGCGAAACGCGCGAGCCAGTAGCGCTTCGCGCGCCAGCAGGCGTGCGCGAAACGATGCAGCACGAGCGCATGCAGCCCCGGGTAACAGGTCAGCACTTCCCATGCACTGCGAGCGGCGGGATCCCGCTCGCGAATCGTGGCAACGTCTTCGCGCAGTCTCGTGAACATGATGTGGTCTGGGAAAAGGCCGGCGGGCATCGCCGGCAATGCCCGGCCGTTATCGCACCGGGTAATTTGCTTATGACGTCCGGCGATTGTAGGGCCAGTCGCGCATGGCCGCACACGGTCGCGCGTTCACCCCGCCGCCGGCGCGGGTATTCGAACGACAGGCTTGCTGCAACAGGCTTGCGGGGAGGATCGGCCGGATGGAATGGACCGGACCCGGCGCCGCCGGTCGACCGACGCACGGCCCGACGCGATACCCGGGCGGCGACCGAACGACCGGCAACCGGTGCGCCGGCCGCTTACGCGTCGCCGTCGGGCTTGCCCGACTTCAGCAGGATGTGCTTCGCGACGCCGCGCAGGATGTTGACCTCCTCGCGCTCGAGGCCCGTGCGCGCGAACAGGCGCCGCAACCGCGGCATCAGCTTCTTCGGATTGCGCGGATCGAGGAAATCGAGCGCGATCAGCGCGTGCTCGAGGTGGACGTACATCCGCTCGATCTCGTCGCTCTGCGCGAGCGTGCCGGTTTCGGCCGACGGTTGCGCCGACGGCTCGCTCGCCTGCTCGAGAAACGCGACGCGCAGCTCGTACGCGAGCACCTGCACGGCCTGCGCGAGGTTCAGCGAGCTGTAGGCCGGGTTCGCCGGAATATGCGCGAGCGCGCTGCACTGCTCGACATGCTCATTGGCCAGGCCCGTGCGCTCGTTGCCGAACACGAGCGCGATGTCGCCCGTGCCGACCTGCGCACACGCCTGCGTGGCGGCCGCGCGCGGCGCAAGGCGCGGCGGCCCGTATTCGCGCGTGCGCGCGGTCAGCGCGATCGACCAGTGGACGCCCGACAGCGCGTCGCCGAGCGTCGGCACGACATGCGCGGACGCGAGGACGTCGTCCGCGCCGCTGGCCATCGCGATCGCCTCGGGGTCGCTCTGCACGTGCGGCACGCGCGGCGCGACCAGCACGAGACGCGAGAAGCCCATCGTCTTCAGCGCACGGGCGGCCGCCCCGACATTGCCGGGATGGCTCGGCTCGACGAGCACGAAGCGGGTGGACGTGAAGCCGCCGGACGGCGGCGGAGACGAGGCCGCGCCCGGCTCGGCCGGCGCGGCGGTGTTCTGCGGGGTTTCCACTACGATACGACTCGGTTCATCAGAATGGCAGTATGGTATCGCCATCGCCGCGGCAAACCCACTCGTCCGGACGGACAGTGGGGGTTTCCCCGTATCCCGGTCGCCTGAAACCGTCAAAAATCGGGTAAAATCATGCCTTTACGCGTCGCACACCGTGCGGCGCGGGTCGTACCCCGCTCTTTGTCAATTCGCGTCTCACCTCGCCCGGCATGCTTGCGCCGTTCCGGGCGGTTGTTCCACTTCGTGGCGGCCCGTGCCGCCGGCTACAGGATCCAGGCCCATGCATCCCATGCTCAACATCGCTGTCAAGGCTGCGCGCCGCGCCGGACAGATCATCAACCGCGCGTCCCTCGATCTCGACCTGATCGAGATCCGCAAGAAGCAGCAGAACGACTTCGTCACCGAAGTGGACAAGGCCGCCGAAGAGGCGATCATCGAGACGCTGAAGACCGCCTACCCCGATCACGCGATCCTCGCGGAAGAATCGGGCGAATCCGACAACGAATCCGAATTCAAGTGGATCATCGATCCGCTCGACGGCACGACCAACTTCATCCACGGCTTTCCGTACTACTGCGTGTCGATCGCGCTCGAGCACAAGGGCGTCGTCACGCAGGCCGTCGTCTACGATCCGAACAAGAACGACCTGTTCACGGCCACGCGCGGCCGCGGCGCGTACCTGAACGATCGCCGCATCCGCGTCGGCCGCCGCGACCGCCTGGCGGACGCCCTGGTCGGCACCGGCTTCCCGTTCCGCGAGAAGGACGGCCTCGACGCATACGCACGCCTCTTCACCGAAATGACGCAGGCCTGCACGGGCCTGCGCCGCCCGGGCGCGGCGGCACTCGATCTCGCGAACGTCGCGGCCGGCCGCCTCGACGCGTTCTTCGAGCAGGGCATCAACGTGTGGGACATGGCGGCGGGCAGCCTGCTGATCACCGAGGCCGGCGGCCTCGTCGGCAACTACACGGGCGACGCCGATTTCCTGCATCGTCATGAGATCGTCGCGGCGAACCCGAAGATCTACGCGCAGATGATCCCGATCCTCAACCGCTACAGCCGCTTGCATCCGGCAGCGGAGTAAACGCCCGGGCCGCGCCCGCATGGCGCGGCTTTCGCGCAAACGCTCGTGGGCATCGCCAGGATCGCGTGCCGTCCGCCTCCCGGTCACCCGGGAGGCGCGGTAATCTTCCGTGCGCAAGGCGCGCTTCGTGCGCCTATCCTGAAGTTGCCCGAGTTGTCCGGACGGGCCGGCGCGCTGCCGCTCGCACCGCTTGCCCGTAACGACAACGAATGGTTTGCGCCCGGCAGGCGCGCGCGGCGAACAACGCCGTCATCGGCATGCCGGCCCCCCCTGTATCAACATCGCCACGGCGCCGTGGCAATCGCATCCGAGTCCCCATGTTACGGCTAAGCGAAATCAAACTCCCCCTCGACCACCCCGAAAGCGCGCTCGAGGCCGCGATTCGCGCGCGCCTCGCCGAGCTCGGCGTGGCGGCGGACGCGCTCCTCCGTTACACCGTGTTCCGTCGCGCGCACGATGCGCGCAAGCGTTCGGACATCAAGCTCACGTATATCGTCGATCTCAAGGTCAAGGACGAAGCGGCCGCGCTCGAGCGCATCGCCGGCAAGCCGCATTGCGGCGTGACGCCCGACATGGCCTACCACTTCGTCGCGAAGGCGCCCGAGCGCGCCGATTTCCTGCGCCCGGTCGTCATCGGCATGGGGCCGTGCGGCCTGTTCGCGGGCCTGATCCTCGCGCAGATGGGCTTCCGCCCCATCATCCTCGAACGCGGCAAGGCCGTGCGCGAGCGCACCAAGGACACCTTCGGCCTGTGGCGCAAGAGCGTGCTCAACCCCGAATCCAACGTGCAGTTCGGCGAAGGCGGCGCCGGGACCTTTTCCGACGGCAAGCTGTACAGCCAGATCAAGGATCCCCACCACTATGGCCGCAAGGTGCTGGACGAGTTCGTCAAGGCCGGCGCGCCGGAAGACATCCTGTACCTGAGCCGGCCGCACATCGGCACGTTCCGCCTCGTCAGCATGGTGGAAAAGATGCGCGCGTCCATCCACGAACTCGGTGGCGAAGTGCGTTTCGAAACGCGGGTCGACGACATCGAGATCGACCAGGGCAAGGTGCGCTCGCTCAAGCTGTCGAACGGCGAAACGCTCCGGTGCGACCATGTCGTGCTGGCCGTCGGCCACAGCGCGCGCGACACGTTCCAGATGCTGCACGATCGCGGCGTCCATATCGAGGCGAAGCCGTTCTCGCTGGGTTTCCGGATCGAACATCCGCAGGGGCTGATCGACCGCAGCCGCTTCGGCAAGTTTGCGGGCCACAAGCAGCTCGGCGCGGCCGACTACAAGGTGGTCCATCACTGCAGTAACGGCCGGGCCGTCTACAGCTTCTGCATGTGCCCGGGCGGCACGGTGGTCGCGGCGACCTCCGAGCCGGGCCGCGTCGTCACCAACGGGATGAGCCAGTATTCGCGCGCCGAGCGCAATGCGAACGCCGGCATCGTCGTCGGCATCACGCCGGACGACTATCCCGGCGGCCCGCTGGCGGGCATCGCGTTCCAGCGCAAATGGGAGGAACGCGCGTTCGAACTCGGCGGCGGCGACTACCGCGCGCCGGGCCAGCTGGTCGGCGATTTCATCGCAGGCCGGCCGTCGACCTCGCTGGGTTCCGTGGAGCCGTCGTACAAGCCCGGCGTGAATCCGACCGACCTCAGCACCGCGCTGCCGGACTACGTGATCGAAGCCATCCGTGAAGCCCTGCCCGAGATCGACAAGAAGATCGCCGGCTTCGCGATGCACGACGCCGTGCTGACCGGCGTGGAGACACGCACGTCTTCACCGATCCGGATTCGACGCAAGGACGACTACCAGAGCATGAACGTCGAAGGCCTGTATCCGGCCGGCGAAGGCGCCGGATATGCGGGCGGCATCTATTCGGCCGCCATCGACGGCATCGAAGTCGCGCAGGCGGTCGCACTCAGCATGACGTCGGGGCACACGTCCTGACAGGCCGGAAGGGGTCGGCGCGCGAAGGTCCGTGACCTGAGCGCGCCGACTTTTTTCATGTCTGCCGCACGGGTGCGCTTCGTCGACGCTCGGCCATTGCGCGCTTTCCGCATTCCCGTCAAAACACGCCCGGAATCAGCCGGTACCGGACTGTCGCCTTGTACGCGCGATAATCGGCGTCTTCCGACAGCACCCGTTCTTCCATGCTGATTCGGCCGATCTGCAACAGCATCCAGACGCCGATCGTGACCAGGTTTCGGGTGCTGAAGTTAGCCAGCAGGAAGCCGATTTCGGACAACAGATAACCGGTGTAGATCGGGTGCCGCATGAACCGGTACGCGCCGGTCGAGACGACCCCGCGATTCGCCGGCAGCAAGCCGAACGAGCGCCCGAGCGACAGTTTGGCGAACAGCTGCCACGCGATCCCGATAATTTGCCAGGTGCCCCCCGCCCACTCCGGAATCAGTTGGGTACTGGCGGTCAGCTGATAGGTCAGGCAGTAGAACGAGCCGCCCAGAGAAAAGCACACCGCGACGGGATGCCAGTCGCGCTGTTTCGGCAGTTTCGCAAAAGCCGACATGCCGACGGTCAGTACCGCGGAAACCAGCAGCAGGATCAGCGTGATCCGGCTCGGGTCCGATCGCCACGGTATATAGATCAGATAGGCAAATACGCCCAGCACGGTGACCGACGCCACGCGAGCGCAAAGCTCGATCCAATTGATCCGCTCCGACTCATCCGCGACCGCCGTAACGTGCGGCACCAGGGTATTCTGCGCGCACGCGCCCCCCGCGTCCTGTATGGCCTGCTTCATGGTTGTGCCCCGTAACTCACTGCGTTTTTATATATTGCCGTTTCAGACTAGCACGCTCCCCTCCTTGAAACTTGTCTAAGTTTCAGTTTAGAGAGGTTGATTGGTGTAAGTCCCGAGAGAACAGGCGATTAAAACGGCCGAGTCACTGGAGCAGGTGGCGTGCCAAACGTTTCACAGTTTGCGGCACTCTTCGGCGGACGAAATCGCCTGCAGTCTCCGGTAACGGGCGGCTGGTGTCTTCGATGAAATGGGGGCCTGATTATCCGCACTGTTAAGGCTCTGATCGGAAGGTTACGCTGCAAGCTACGCCACCGCATTCCTACCGTATTGCCGCAATGCGGCGGCCGCCAAAAGAGGATCGCAGTATGGTCACGACAGCGTTTGTCGTCGAAGTTTCCGCAGCCGAACCTGCAGTCGCCGACCTGCGGCGGCGCTTCGATGCTTCTGCAAGCCTGGGCGTCCCGCCACATATCACGCTTCTGTTCCCTTTCATGTCACCCGACGAAATTACGTCGACCGTAATACGACAATCCGAAAGCGCGTTGAGCTTTGTGCCATCGTTCGATTTTTCGTTGACGCAGATTGGTCGGTTTCCGACCACCACCTATCTCACCCCCGACCCTGCCGAGCCGTTCGTCGCACTGACAACTGCTTTAGTCGAACGCTTTCCCGGATATCGTCCGTACGGCGGCGTACACGATGGCACGATTCCGCATCTGACTGTCGCGCACGGTGACGCCGCAACCGCAAATTCCGCAGCCATCGCGCTGGAAGAACGTCTGCGCATGCTTGCGCCGATTCGAACGCGGTGTAGTTCCGTGTCTTTGCTTGAAAACACCTCAGGGCGCTGGAAACAGATGCATGTATTCGAACTTCCCGCAATCAACGTGCGGAGCCGATAGGCCCAGCCCCACCACGCCCGCAACACCTATTGAATGCGCCAGTGACACCGGTACGCCTCGGATAATCAGCAAGGTACGATGACAACTCGAGGCCAGCGCTTTCGGTATTGCTTTTCCGCTACACGCTTTCGATATGTCTCGACACTCACTCGCCGTGGGTTGCGCCGAATGACCATTGAAAAAAGATCGTCCAGCCCATGAGGCGCAATAACGTCGACCGAGTCGTCATCACGAAGCACGACCCCGACCGAGGTCGCAAATTCGGGCCACGACGCGACTGACTCCTCCAGCGAACCCAGTGGTGAAACTGGATGGCCAAAGGTTCGCTCGAACCAGAGGTGAACGGCGGCCTGATTGGTTACCTCCCAGCGCACACCGGGAAGCATGTCGGTCAAACGAAGCTTGAAGCGCGCGTCCCGTGCGGCGGAGAAATCGGTCGAGTCAAAGTAAGCAACATCGATGTCCGATAGCGCAGACGGCGTCCGAAACGCGTGCAGTTCATCCCACACCAGGTTGCGTACCGCTCCTGCCCCAATACACCATGAGGTGAGCTTCAGGCTACGCGTGGCGACGAGTGCCGCCCAGAACCATTCCGATTGGCGCACGATACTCGTGAGACGTGCTTCCAAGTCGACTGCTGACATGGGCGCTTTTTCTCCATTGACGACGCGTTGACTGCCGGCCAAACAGCGCAAGATCCAATAGCGGAAATCGGCAATCAACTTGCCCACCCTTCCGGACGATTGTCGTCCCATCCGAGCGTCATCGTCCAACTATTCGGACACGTGATCTGCCACGCTCCCTCGCCCGCACCTGGCCAAACGGCGAACTTCGCGCGTGCACGTGGACGCGACTGGTAAACTCGTGCAACCCAAGCAACAACTTCCCGCCTGACCTATGACCACGCTGTCGCCCGAAGCCTTCGCCGGCCATACTCCAATGATGCAGCAGTACCTGCGCATCAAGGCCGATCATCCCGACACACTCGTCTTCTACCGGATGGGCGACTTCTACGAGCTGTTCTTCGAGGACGCGGAAAAGGCCGCACGCCTGCTCGACCTGACCCTCACGCAGCGCGGCGCGTCGGCCGGCACGCCGATCAAGATGGCCGGCGTGCCGCATCACGCAGTCGAACAGTATCTGGCGAAGCTCGTGAAGATGGGCGAATCGGTCGCGATCTGCGAGCAGATCGGCGACCCTGCCACATCGAAGGGGCCGGTCGAGCGCAAGGTCGTGCGTGTCGTCACGCCCGGCACGCTGACCGATGCCGCGCTGCTGTCCGACAAGAACGACGTGTACCTGCTCGCGATGTGCACGGGCCACAACAAGCGCGGCGTCACGGTCAATGTCGGCCTCGCCTGGCTGAACCTCGCCAGCGGCGCGCTGCGGCTCGCCGAAATCGAACCCGATCAGCTCGCAGCCGCGCTCGAGCGCATCCGGCCGGCCGAAATCCTGACGCCGGACGGTGCGACCGACGCCGTGCCCGCAAGTGCCGGCGCGAGCAAGCGCGTGCCGGCCTGGCACTTCGACATCGCATCGGGCACGCAGCGCCTGTGCGACCAGCTCGACGTCGCGAGCCTCGACGGATTCGGCGCGCATTCGCTGACGAGCGCGTGCGGCGCAGCCGGCGCGCTGCTGCTCTATGCGGCAGCCACGCAAGGCCAGCAGTTGCGGCACGTGCGCAGCCTGAAGGTCGAGAACGAAACCGAATACATCGGACTCGATCCGGCCACGCGCCGCAACCTCGAACTAACCGAGACGCTGCGCGGCACCGAATCGCCGACGCTGTATTCGCTGCTCGACACCTGCTGCACGACGATGGGCAGCCGCCTGCTGCGTCACTGGCTGCATCACCCGCCCCGCGCGTCGGTCGCCGCGCAATCGCGCCAGCAGGCAATCGGCGCGCTGCTCGATGCGCCGGCGAACGCGAGCCTCGACGCGCTGCGCGGCGCGCTGCGCCAGATCGCCGACGTCGAACGGATCACCGGGCGGCTCGCGCTGCTGTCCGCGCGCCCGCGCGACCTGTCGAGCCTGCGCGATACGTTCGCCGCGCTGCCGGCACTGCGCGAGCGCATCAGCGCGATCGTCGCGAATGCCGATGCGCTCACGCGCGTCGACGCGGCGCTCGCACCGCCCGCGGAATGCCTCGACCTGCTCACCAGCGCGATTGCGCCCGAGCCTGCCGCGATGGTGCGCGACGGCGGCGTGATCGCGCGCGGCTACGACGCGGAACTCGACGAACTGCGCGACATCTCGGAGAACTGCGGGCAGTTCCTGATCGACCTCGAAGCGCGCGAACGCGCGCGCACCGGCATCGCGAATCTGCGCGTCGAATACAACAAGGTGCACGGCTTCTACATCGAGGTCACGCGCGGCCAGACGGACAAGGTGCCCGACGATTACCGCCGCCGCCAGACGCTGAAGAACGCCGAGCGCTACATCACGCCCGAACTGAAAACCTTCGAGGACAAGGCGTTGTCCGCGCAGGAACGCGCGCTCGCGCGCGAGCGCGCGCTGTACGACTCGGTGCTGCAGGCACTGCTGCCGTTCATCCCCGAATGCCAGCGCGTCGCGTCGGCACTCGCCGAGCTCGACCTGCTCGCCGCCTTCGCCGAACGTGCACGCGCACTCGACTGGGTCGCGCCCACCTTCACCGACGAGATCGGCATCGACATCGAACAGGGGCGCCACCCGGTCGTCGAAGCGCAGGTCGAGCAGTTCATCGCGAACGACTGCCGGTTCGGGCCCGAGCGCAAGCTGCTGCTGATCACCGGCCCGAACATGGGCGGTAAATCGACGTTCATGCGGCAGACCGCGCTGATCGCGCTGATGGCTTACGTCGGCAGCTACGTGCCGGCGAAGTCGGCGTGCTTCGGCCCGATCGACCGGATCTTCACGCGCATCGGCGCAGCCGACGATCTCGCGGGCGGCCGTTCGACGTTCATGGTCGAGATGACCGAAGCCGCGGCCATCCTCAACGATGCGACACCGCAAAGCCTCGTGCTGATGGACGAGATCGGGCGTGGCACGTCGACGTTCGACGGCCTCGCACTCGCGTGGGCGATCGCCCGCCATCTGCTCGCGCACAACGCGTGCTACACGCTGTTCGCGACACACTACTTCGAGCTGACCCAGTTGCCGGCCGAATTCCCGCAAGCGGCCAACGTCCACCTGTCGGCCGTCGAACACGGCCACGGCATCGTGTTCCTGCACGCGGTCAACGAAGGCCCGGCGAACCAGAGCTACGGCCTGCAGGTCGCGCAGCTCGCCGGCGTCCCGGCCCCGGTGATCCGCGCCGCACGCAAGCACCTCGCGTATCTCGAACAGCAGTCGGCATCGCAGCACACGCCGCAACTCGACCTGTTCAGCGCGCCGCAGGCGGTCGTCGACGATCTCGAATGCGCGGATGCGCCGGCGTTGCCGGACACGACGCATCCGGCGCTCGACAAGCTGCGCGACATCGATCCCGACGATCTCAAGCCGCGCGAGGCGCTCGACCTGCTGTACGAACTGCGCACGCTGGTCCGGTCGCACGATGCCGACGGCCACGCTTGAACGCGTCTCGCCGGGCCTGCCGGCTCGCGCGGCCGCCGCGCTCGTCGCGGCGGTACTCGTGCTCGTGCAGGCCGGCGCGCAGGCTGCACCGCCGAAGCGCACCGCCGCGCCCTACTCGTTCGCGGTCGTGTCGGGCGTCATCAACGGCCCGGCGGACGAACCGTCCGCCCAGCGGCTGCTCGATGCGATCGCGCGCGAGCGCAACCTCGCTTTCGTCGTCTATGCGGGCGATCTCAAGGGTTCGAAGGAAGCGTGCCGCGACGCGCTGTATTCACAGCGCGGCGCGATCCTGGATTCGGCACGCGTGCCGCTCGTGTTCATTCCCGGCCACGACGACTGGTTGACGTGCAATACGGCAGCCGGCGGCGGTTACGATCCGGTCGAGCGGCTCGACTTCCTGCGGCAGACGCTGCTCGCCGATGCGGCATTGCCCGACCCCGGCGCGCTGCAGATCACGCGGGAGAGCGAAGTCGCACGGTTCCGGCCATATCGCGAGAATGCCCGCTGGATGCGCGACGACATCGTCTACGTCGCGCTCAACGCACCGGCACCGAACAACCATTACCTGACGGCCGGCGGCCGCAACGGCGAATTCGAGGATCGCATCATCGCGAACGGTTTCTGGATCGACCACGCGGCCGAATACGCGAAGCGGCGCGAAGCGCGCGCGATGGTGGTGATTTTTGAAGGCGATCCGCAGTTCGAACGCTACGAACGCGCGGAACGCTTTGCGTGGCTGCGTTTCAACAGGCCGCGCGTACGCGACGGCTTCCGTGAACTGAAACGTACGCTGGTGAAGGCGGCGGCGACGTTCCGCGGCCCGATACTGGTGATGCACGCGAGCGGCGAACCGCTGGCGAACGGTTTCCTGATCGACCGGCCGCTGCGTGCCGACGACGGGGAGCTGATAGGAAACGTGACGCGCGTCGCGATCGGCCCGCGCCATCCGGCGAATCAGTGGGTCAAGGTGAGCGTGTCGCCATCGCGGCAGACGATCTTCAACGTCAGCCTGCAGGAGGTGCCGAAGAACCTGCCGGTGCCGCCCACGCTGCCGCTCGTGCCGCATGACGACGTGCCGCTGCCGCAGATGCCGGAAATCCCCGCGCTGCCGGCACTGCCCGACTCGTCGTCGGTCGCGCCGCCGCTGCAGGGTGACGGCGCCGCTCCGGGCGGCGCGTCGTGGCCGGCGCCGCCCCCTGCATCGGGGCCGGCGCCCGGCCTGCCTGCAAGCTCAGTGCAGGGTACGCCCTGAAGACGGCGCTTCGCCGTCTTCGTCTTCGTCCTCGTCGACGATCTCGAGCCCTTCGGCGCCATGCGCGTGCTCATGCTCGATTTCGTCTTCGGTGGCTTCGCGAACATCCTTCACGGTCAGCGCGAAACGCAGCGCCATGCCGGCCAGCGGGTGATTGCCGTCGAGCACGACCTTGTCTTCGGCGATGTCGGTGACCGTATAGATCAGCGAGTCGACTTCCTCGTCACCGTCTTCCGGCGTGCCTTCGAACTGCATGCCCACTTCGAGCGGCTCGGGAAAACGATCGCGCGGCTCGACCTTCACGAGTTCCGGATCGTAGTCGCCGAACGCGTCCTGCGGCTCGAGCTGCACCTGCGCCTCGTAACCCGGCTCGTGGCCGTCGAGCTGTTCCTCGATCTTGGGGAACGTGCCATCATAGCCGCCGTGCAGATAGACCATCGGCTCGTCGCTTTCCTCGATCAGATTGCCCTGTGCATCCGACAGCTTGTAAGTGACCGACACGACGGTGTTTTTTGCGATTTTCATCCAATTCTCCCAAATACAACTGTCATTATACGATGCGCAACCGGTCTCAAGCCGAACCGCGGGATGCCGCTGCCGCCCCGCTCGGCGCGCCGCCTTCCGATCTTCCCACACCGCTGCTCGGCGGTCTTACGCCGGCGCAATTCATGCGCGGCTACTGGCAGAAGAAGCCGCTGCTGATCCGCCAGGCGATCCCCGGCGTCGCTTCACCGGTCTCGCGCGACGCGCTGTTCGAGCTCGCCGCCGACTATGACGCGGAATCGCGACTCATCACCCATTTTCGTAACAAGTGGCAACTGTCGCACGGCCCGTTCGAACCGGGCTCGCTGCCGGCCGTCACGCGCAAGGCATGGACCCTGCTCGTGCAGGGGCTCGACCTGCACGTCGACGCGGCGCGCGCGCTGCTCGACCGCTTCCGCTTCATCCCCGACGCGCGGCTGGACGACCTGATGATCTCGTATGCGACGGACGGCGGCGGCGTCGGCCCGCATTTCGATTCATACGACGTCTTCCTGCTGCAGGTCGAAGGCCGGCGCCGCTGGCGCGTCGGCGCGCAGAAGGATCTGTCGCTGCAACCGGACGTGCCGCTGAAGATCCTCGAAAACTTCGAGCCGAGCGACGAATGGGTGCTGGAGCCCGGCGACATGCTCTACCTGCCGCCGCACATCGCGCACGACGGCGTCGCCGAAGGCGAGTGCATGACCTGCTCGATCGGCTTCCGGGCCCCGTCCGCCGGCGAACTGGGCGCCCAGTTCCTGTACTATCTCGCGGAGCGCGGCGGCCTGCGCGACGGGGGCGGCGACGACCTCTACCGCGACCCGAAGCAACCGGCCGTCGACACGCCCGCGCAATTGCCTCCGGCGATGGTCGAGCGTGTCGCCGAGATCGTCGACGCGATCCGCTGGCGCAAGCGCGACGTCGCCGAATTCCTCGGTTGCTACCTGAGCGAGCCCAAGCCGAACGTCGTCTTCGACCCGCCGGCGCGCCCGTTGTCCGAGTCCGCGTTCGTCACGCAAGCGTCACGGCGTGGCGTGTGTCTCGACAGAAGGGCCGCATTGATGTATAACGCGCGCTCGTACTTCATTAATGGCGAGGAAGGACCGCTCGAGCAGGCCGATGAATGGCTGCCCGAACTGGCCAATCAACGCCAGATGGAGGCGAAACGGTTTGTAACACTATCCCGGGTTCCCTCGATGACAGCCTTGTTGCACGAGTGGTATTGTGCGGGCTGGATACGGGTCGGAAGCCGGAATTAGTGTGAGTCGCCCCGTATGCCCGTACAGATCAAATTCTGTATGGGAAAGACAACGTATTGACCCCGCATTTGTCGACGGTCGATAGGAAAGTGCATATAATTTCCGCCCAAGCCGTAGGGAAGATTCACGCTCTAAGAAGTGCATCTCCACCAGCGGCCCAGGTCGGTGTTGGAGCACATTACCGGTATTGTTTCGCGCTGTTGCTTACCTTTAACCATAAAAGGACGTGATCATGAAGAAATCCCTCCTCGTAGCTTCCCTGTTGGCTGCTGTTGCACTGGCTGCTTGCAACAAGAGCGCTGATCAAGCTGCTTCGTCGGCTGCAAGCGACGCGGCTGCTGCTGCTTCGTCGGCTGCTTCGGCAGTTGCTGGTGCTGCGAGCGACGCTTCGGCTGCTGCTTCGTCGGCAACGGCTGCTGCGAGCGACGCTGCTGCTGCAGTGGCGTCGGCTGCTTCGGCAGCGACGGCTGCTCCGGCTTCGGGCGCAAGCCAGTAAGCCTTCAGCATCAGCTGAAAAAAAACCGGCCCGAGGGCCGGTTTTTTTACGTCTGCCGTTTCCGAACACCGCGCCCGGCAGCCGCACCGGGCCGCAGCAGCGGCCCTGCCCTGCCCTGCTCATCCGAGCATCAGCCAGTCGAAGCCCGCGTCCTGCGAGGCCACGATCACGTCCTCTCCGTCCGTCCCCAGCACGCCGCCAAACGCCCGGCGGGCCAGTTCCGGCAGGTTGTTCTGCTGGCTCAGGTGAGCCGCGACCAGGTGCTGGAGGCGGCTGCGCTCGAGCGACGCGAGAATGTCGGCCGCCGCGTCGTTGCTCAGGTGGCCATGGTTGCCGCCGATCCGCGCCTTCAGCGATTGCGGATAGCGGCTCGCGGCCAGCATCGCGGTATCGTGGTTGGATTCGAGCACCAGCGCGTCACAGCCGCTCAGGACGGCCGTAATGTGCGGCGTGGCCATCCCGACGTCCGTCAGCACGCCGAGCCGGCTGCAGCCGTCCATGAAGACGAACTGGAGCGGCTCCCGCGCATCGTGGGGGACCGTATAGGGCATCACGGCCAGATCGCGGATCGCGGCCGTCTCGTCGCCCCACAGCACGTGGAGATCGACATCGGCCTCGTCCGCGCCCACCGCGCGCGCGGTGCCCCAGCTCATGTAGAGCGGCAGCGACGCACGGCGGGCGAGCGTCAGCGCGCTGCCGACGTGGTCGCTATGTTCGTGGGTGACGAGAATCGCATCGAGATCGTCGATGGCGAGATTCAGTCGGCCGAGCCGGCGCTCGACCTCCTTGGCGGAAAAGCCGCAGTCGAGCAGCACGCGGGTGGTCGTCGTGCCGCTCGAGGCCTCGACGACCAGCGCATTGCCTTCGCTGCCGCTTCCGAGGCTGGCGAATCGCACGCGCTCAGTTCAGCTGAGCGTGCAGCAGCGAGATGATCCGCTGCGCGTCCGACGAGTTGTCGATCTGGCCGTTCGCACCGACCACCGCGACCTGCGTGCCGCCGGCGCCCTGCGCGCGCACGTTGACGAGATATTCCTTGCCCGGCTTCGCCGCCGACGGGCCGCCGTAGAACAGCTTGCCGAACAGGCCGTCACGCTTGAGCTCTTCCATCGAATTCGCATAGCGCACGGTGTACACGCCCTTCTCGCGGTCGCGATTGTCGACCGTGAAGTTGGTGCGGTCGAGCGCCAGGCCCACGCGCAGCCACGCGCGATCGAACGACTCGGCCAGTTGCAGCGTCGCCGCGCCGCTGCTCGTGTCGCTGACCTGCGCCGGCGCCGTCGCGGGGCGCGCATCGGTCAGCAGCTGCTTCGCCTGGGCGTCGGTCAGGCCGAACTTCTGCATCAGCTTCGACAGGAACACGGCTTCGAGCACCGGGTTGCGCGGACGCTCTTCCCAGCGCGACGACGTGCCGCCCTGCGGGCCGACCATCATTTCCTCCATCGCGCTGTGCGTGATAGAGATGTCGGTGTTGCCGTCCGACGTACGGTTCACGAGCGTGCGGAAACGGTCGCGCGTGCCCGACGAATACGCGAAATCGATGACCTTGCCGATCGTGCGGCGGAACCAGTCGTCCGGAATGTTCGCGCGGTTTTCGGCCCAGTCGGTGGCCATGATGCCGGTCGACGGCGCGTCGGTCTTCAGCGAGAAGCCGTTCTCCTGCCAGAACTCCTTCAGGATCGGCCACAGCTGCTCCGGCGTGCGGCCATCGACGACGAGCCAGCGGCGATCGCCGTCGCGCTCGATGTGCATGCCGAGCGGATCCTGCGCGCTCGGGATGCCGTCGGTCGCGTTGCCGGCCTGCGTCGTGACCCGCGGCGGCAGCGTGCCGAGCCCGGCGTTGCTCGGCGGCGCAACGAACTGCTGCGTCGTCGGCACCGGCTTCAGGTCGCTCGGCACGGCCAGCGGCGGCGCCGACCCGGTGTTCTTGTAGTTGACCCGGTCGGGGGCCAGGTAATCGTTCAGCGTATCGCAGCCAGCGAGCGCGCCCAGCGCCAGCGCCACCACCGACAGCTGGATGGCGCGAGAGGAAATGGCGAAACGTTTCATGAAATCCTTCGTCTTGCTAGAACGCTCGTCAGGAGCGGCGCCGGACGGAGCCGGCCGGTGCGGGTTGATCAGGGGTCGAGCCGGCGGCCGCAGGACGCGGCCACCTCGGCATCAGAGGACGCCGGCCTCGACGAGGGCCGAACGCACGGCATCGTGGCAGCGCTCGTCGAGCGCCGTGAGCGGCAGCCGGATGCCGCCCTGCATCTTGCCCATCGCCTGCAGCGCCCACTTCACGGGGATCGGGTTCGCCTCGATGAACAGGTTCTTGTGCAGCGACAGCAGCTTCATGTGCAGCGCGCGGGCCGTCTGGACGTCGCCGGCCAGCGCCGCGCGGCACAGATCGCTCATCGCACGCGGTGCGACGTTCGCCGTCACCGAGATATTGCCGTGGCCGCCGAGCAGCATCAGCGCGATCGCGGTCGGATCGTCGCCGCTGTAGATCGCGAAATGCTTCGGCGCGGCCTTGATCAGGTGCGCGGCGCGATCGATGTTGCCGGTCGCTTCCTTCACGCCGATGATGCCCGGCACTTGCGCGAGGCGCAGCGTCGTCTCGTTCGCCATGTCGGCGACCGTGCGGCCCGGCACGTTGTACAGGATCACCGGCAGGTCGACCGCTTCGGCGATCGTCCGGAAATGGCGGTACATGCCTTCCTGCGTCGGCTTGTTGTAGTACGGCACGACCTGCAGCGTCGCGTCCGCGCCGACGGCCTTCGCGTGCTTCGTCAGCTCGATCGCCTCGGCGGTCGAGTTGCCGCCCGCGCCCGCGATGATCGGGATGCGCTTCGCCGCGTGCTCGACCGCCGTGCGGATCATCAGGATGTGCTCTTCGACGTTGAGCGTTGCCGACTCGCCGCTCGTCCCGACCACGACGAGCGCATCGGTGCCTTCCGCGATGTGCCAGTCGATCAGTTTGCGAAACGCCGGCAGGTCGAGACTGCCGTCTTCGAGCATCGGGGTGACGATCGCGGGGATGCTGCCGCGGATTTGAATGCCGTCTTGGGTGCCGTTAGCCATGAAACGCGATTGAATGTGTACCGGTAAACGTTGAGATTGTAGCGGATTAGCCGGGCAGTTCGTAACGTGGAATTCCCGCCCCCGCCTTCGGGGTCGCGCCCTCGCGCACCGCGCTGAGACGCTGGACGAACGCCTCGCGCGGCGCGGCGACGAAACCGTCCTCGTACGCAACCACCCGCAGGTGGCCGTGCACGGCGTCCAGCAACTCGCCCGGGGCGAGCAGGAACGCGGGGTTGGACGGTTTGCCGACCGTTTCGTTTCCTTGCGCGAAGGTTTCGTAGATCAGCACGCCGCCCGGCGCCACCGCATCGAGCAGATGGGGCCAGAGCGGACGATGCAGGTAGTTGGTGACGAGCACGGCCGAAAACCGCTCGCCGGCCGGCAGCGGCCACGGCGCGCCTTCGAGATCGGCCGCACGGGCATCGACGCCGGGAATCGCCCGCAACGCGGCCAGCGCGGCCGGATCGCGGTCGAGCGCGACGACCGGATGCCCGCGCGACGCGAACCAGCGCGCATGGCGCCCGCCGCCCGCGGCGACGTCGAGCACCGCGCCGCCGGCCGGCACGAGCCGCGACCATTGCGCGACCCAGCGCGACGGCTCGGCCTGGGCGACGTGGCCGCCCGCGGCGGCGATGACGGATTCGCTCATGCGCCGGATCAGTTGTACGACAGGCCCATCGCGTCGCGCACGTCGCGCATCGTTTCCGTCGCGTACTTGCGTGCCTTGTCGCAACCGTCCGCGACGATCGCGCGCAGCAGCGACGGATCGTCCATGTACTTCTGCGCGCGCTCGAGCATCGGCTGCTGTTCGCGCAGGATGCCCTCGACGACCGGCTGCTTGCAGTCGAGGCAACCGATGCCCGCCGAGCGGCAGCCCTTCTGCACCCACTCGTGCGTCGCTTCGTCCGTATAGACCTGGTGCAGTTGCCACACCGGGCACTTGTCGGGATCGCCCGGATCGGTGCGGCGCACGCGCGCGGGGTCGGTCGGCATCGTGCGGACCTTCTTCGTGATCGTCTCGGCGTCTTCGCGCAGGCCGATCGTGTTGCCGTACGACTTCGACATCTTCTGCCCGTCGAGGCCCGGCATCCGCGATGCCTCGGTCAGCAGCGCCTGCGGCTCGACCAGGATGATCTTGCGCGCGCCCTCGAGATAGCCGAACAGACGCTCGCGGTCGCTCATCGACAGGCTCTGCGATTCCTGCAGCATCGCGCGCGCCTGTTCGAGCGCCTCGTCGTCGCCCTCCTGCTGATACGCGTTGCGCAGTTCGTGATAGAGCTTCGCGCGCTTGCCGCCGAGCTTCTTCGCGGCTTCGAGCGCCTTCTCCTCGAAGCCCGGCTCGCGGCCGTACAGGTAGTTGAAGCGGCGCGCGATCTCGCGCGTCATCTCGACGTGCGGCACCTGATCCTCGCCGACCGGCACGAGCGAGCCGCGATACAGCAGGATGTCGGCCGCCATCAGCACCGGGTAGCCGAGGAAGCCGTAGGTGGACAGGTCCTTGTCCTTCAGCTTCTCCATCTGCTCCTTGTAGGTCGGCACGCGTTCGAGCCAGCCGAGCGGCGTGCTCATGCCGAGCAGCAGCGCGAGTTCCGCGTGCTCGGGCACCTTGCTCTGGATGAACAGCGTCGCCTGCGCCGGATCGATGCCGGATGCGAGCCAGTCGATCAGCACGTCCCACACGTTCTTCTCGATGACCTCGGGCGTCTCGTAGTGCGTCGTCAGCGCATGCCAGTCGACGACGCAGAAGAAACACGGGTACTCGGACTGCAGCTTCACCCAGTTTTTCAGCACGCCGTGGTAATGACCGAGGTGCAGCGACCCGGTAGGTCGCATGCCGGAGAAAATACGTTCTGGGAACATGATTGTCGTTAGAAAAGCGAGGCGAATGGGGACAGGATGGCGCTCAGGACGGCATAACCGACGTTGACGAGCGGGCGCAGCCAGAAGTTCGTCAGCACGCCCGTCGCGACCAGCGCGAGGACGATGATGAAACCGTACGGCTCGATGCGCGACAGCGCGATCGATTGCTTCGGCGGCAGCAGCGCCGCCAGGATACGGCCGCCGTCGAGCGGCGGCAGCGGAAACAGGTTCAGCACGCCGAGCACGAGGTTCGCGCTGACGCCGGCGAACGCCATCCGCGTGAAGAACGGCTCGTCGATGCCGACGGCGGGCAGCACGAGGGTCAGCAGGCCCCAGACCAGCGCCTGCACGAAGTTGCAGGCCGGACCCGCGAGCGATACCCACAGGCTGCCCCAGCGCGGATTGCGCAGATTGCCGAACGAAACCGGCACCGGCTTCGCATAGCCGAACAGGAACGCGCCGCCCGTCACGAAGTACATCACGAGCGGGATCGCGATCGTGCCGAGCGGATCGATGTGGCGCATCGGGTTGAACGACACGCGCCCCATCACGTAGGCGGTGTTGTCGCCGAGCAGGCGGGCGGCGTAGCCGTGCGCGGCCTCGTGCAGCGTGATCGCGAAGATCACGGGCAGCGCGTAGACGGCGATGGTCTGTATCAGGGAAGCATCCATATCGCGTCATTGTAACAAGCGCATTCGCGCAAAATTGAACGACCCGCTCAGGCGGCCGAGAGGCCGAACGGTTCCAGCGCGCCGCGCCCCGCACGCACGAGCTCCGGCGCGTCGCCGGTCAGGTCGATCACCGTCGACGGTTCGCGCGGGCAGGCGCCGCCGTCGATCACGAGATCGACCTGTTTCTCGAGCCGCGTGCGGATTTCCTCGGGATCGTTGAGCGGCTCGTCGTCCGGCGGCAGGATCAGCGTCGTGCCGAGCAGCGGCTGGCCGAGCGACTCCAGCAGCGCGAGCGTGATCGCGTGGTCGGGCACGCGCAGCCCGATCGTCTTGCGCGACGGATGCGACAGCCGGCGCGGCACTTCCTTGGTCGCCTGCAGGATGAACACGTACGGGCCCGGCGTCACCGACTTGATCTGCCGGTACTGGCGGTTGTCGACCATCGCGAAGTTGGCCAGCTCCGACAGGTCGCGCACGAGCAGCGACAGGTGCTGCTTCTCGTCGAGGCCGCGAATCCGGCGCACGCGCTCGACCGCATCCTTGTCGTCGAGATGGCACGCGAGCGCATAGCTCGAATCGGTCGGCATCGCGATCACGCCGCCCTTGCTGATGATCTCCACGGCCTGCTTGATCAGGCGCGGCTGCGGATTATCCGGATGAATCCTGAAGAACTGGGACATGGGGGTACGTAAAGGGGGATGAATCGGCAACGCACGGCGGCGGCACGGGCGGCGCTCGGCCGCCCGGCGTCAGAGCCAGCGCTCCCAGACCGGCGTGAGGTCGGACGGCAACGGCGGCAGGCTGCCGAGCTCGACGCGGCCCTCGCCCGGCGCATGGAAATCGGAGCCGCGCGACACTTCGAAGCCGAAGCGACGCGCGACGTCCGCGTATTCGCGGTACTGGTCGGGCGTATGGCTGCCCGTGATGACTTCGATCGCGCGGCCGCCCAGATCGATGAACTCGCCGAAGAAGGCGTCGAATTCGACGGGCGTGTACCGGTAGCGGCCCGGATGCGCGACCACGGCTTCGCCGCCCGCCGTACGGATCCAGCCGACCGCGTCGGACAGCGATGCCCAGCGATGCGGGACGAAGCCGGGCTTGCCGTCGCCGAGCAGGCGGTCGAACACGTCGGACGTCGATTCGGCGTGGCCGTTCTCGACGAGAAAGCGCGCGAAATGCGTACGCGAGATCAGGTCGGGATTCGACACGTACTTCAGCGCGCCGTCGTATGCACCGGGAATGCCGAGCGTCGCAAGCTGCTCGCCGATCGCCACCGCGCGGGCCGCACGACCGTGGCGCGTACGGTACAGGCCGTCGACCAGCGCCGGGTTCGCGGGATCGATGTTCAGGCCGACGATGTGCACGGTGCGCGACGCCCACGTGACCGAAATCTCGACACCGCTCAGGTAGCGCATGCCGAGCGCTTCCGCCTCGCTGCGTGCCGCTGCCTGGCCGCCGATTTCATCGTGGTCGGTCAGCGCCCACAGGGTCACGCCGCCCGCATGTGCGCGGCGCGCGACGTCGGCAGGCGACAGCAACCCGTCGGAAACATTGGAATGGCAGTGGAGATCGGCGTTCATTGTCGGTATGGCAGGTAAGGCTTCATTCTACTGCAACGCGGCAATTGCGCCGCCCGCCTGCCCTGCCGCCGGCGTCGCGCGCCTACGCGCAGAACGCCTCGATCAGCGCCGCGACCTGCTCGGGCTGGTCGTGATGCACCATGTGACCGGCGTCCTCGACGAGCTTTTCGCGCCAGTCGGGGAACGCGGCGAAGCGCGCCTTGAACTCGGGCAGCGGGATGTCGCCGGCGATGTGCGCGAGCGTCGGCGAGTTGACGGCTTCGACGTGCAGCACCTTCGCGCGCACCTGCTTCCACGTGGCCATCACCTCGTCGAGCCGGTACAGCAGCGGGCCCGGCATCTTGTGCGCCGGGTCGGCCAACAGGTGGTAGAGACCGTCGTCGCCGCGCGTCGACCAATGCTCGGCGAGAAATGCGGCCCGGCGCGGGGCGAGCCGCGGATTGGTCTTGATCAGGCGCGCCGCCACGTCGTCGAGGGACGCGTAGGGCCGCAACGCGGGCGGCTCGCGCAGCTCGTCCAGCCAGCCGCGCAACCGGCGCGGCGCCTGTTCGGCACGCGCGGGCGCGAGCCCGAAGCCTTCGAGGTCGACCACGCGCCGCACGCGTTCCGGCCGAGCGCCGGCGTACAGGCACACGACGTTCGCACCCATGCTGTGGCCGACCAGGTTGACTTCGCCGCCCGGCGCATAGTGGTCGACGAGCGCATCGAGATCGCCCAGGTATTCGTGGAACCAGTAGTGGCCGCCGCCCTGCCGGGCGACCGGCCAGTCGGACAGCCCGAAGCCGCGCGCATCGGGCGCGATCACCTGCCAGTCGCCCGCGAACGCATCGACGACGAACTGGAACGACGCCGCGACGTCCATCCAGCCGTGCAGCATGAACAGCGTCGGCGCATCGGGCCGGCCCCAGCGCCGCACATGCAGCCGGACGCCGCGCACCGTGACGAAATCGGAAACAGAACTCGAGGCACTCATGGCAGCCGCCAAAAAAGAATGGTCGTTCGATTATAGCGGCGGCGCTTCCGTTCCGGCGGCCCGCAATCGAGGCCGCGCTCTAGCGGCGGCGGCATTCGAGCGGCCGCCGGCTCGCACCGCCGGCCGGGCGCGCGGGTCGGCTAACGTGCCGCGTGTGCGTCCGCGGCGTCCTGCGCGGTCAGTTCGTCGAGTTCGGCCTGCTCGAAGCCGGCATCGCGCCGCGCGTCGACATTGAACGGGCCGCGCAGCCGCGGCGCATGGTATTGCCCGGCAAGCTGCCGGTAGGTCGGCACCGGATCGCGGCCGGCTGCATCGCACAGATGCCGGAACCAGCGGTTGCCGATCGCGACATGGCCGATCTCGTCGCGCAGGATCACGTCGAGGATCGCGGCCGACGCGTCGTCGCCCGCCTGCACGAGCCGCGCCCGGATCGGCGGCGAGGCATCGAGCCCGCGCGCCTCGAGCGTGCGCGGCACGAGCGCCATGCGCGCCAGCACGTCGCCCTTGGTCCGCTCGCACATCTCCCACAGTCCGTTGTGCGCCGGAAAATCGCCGTACCCATGCCCGAATGCCGCCAGCCGGTCGGACAGCAGCGTGAAGTGATAGGCCTCCTCGGCCGCCACCTTCAGCCAGTCCGCGTAGAACGCATCCGGCTGGCCCGCGAAGCGCCAGACCGCGTCGAGCGCCAGGTTGATCGCGTTGAATTCGATATGGGCGAGCGCGTGCAGCAGCACCGCGCGCCCTTCGGGCGAACGCATGCTGCGCCGTTGGAGCTGGCGCGGCTCGACGAGCGGCGGGCGGGCCGGACGTCCGGGCAGGTCGGCCGGTTCAGGCAACGCGAGCGACGGTGCGATCGTGGCCTGCCCGGCCCGCAGCGCATCGTGCAGCGCGCGGACCCGGGCTGCCTTCGCCGCCGGTTCGGACAGGCACAGCGCATCGAGCGCCACGCGGCGCACGCAGGCCGGCGCGATGCCGGAAGAAGAAGACTCCATGCTCATAAACGGGGACACCTTGCGTACGCGTCGCGGGAGCACCTGCACGCGACGGTTTACAATATGCGTTTGTTCCGCGGCGCCACGCGCCGGGCAAACCGGACGCGCCATTTTACCGGCGCCCCTCATCGAAGAGACAAGGAGACTCCGTGACGATCTACAAGCTGGGCGAGACGGCCCCGACGATCCACGAAAGCGTGTTCGTCGCCGATACGGCGGCCATCATCGGCAAGGTCGTGCTCGAGGAGAATTCGAGCGTGTGGTTCGGCGCGACGATTCGCGGCGACAACGAGACCATCGCCGTCGGCGCGGGCAGCAACGTCCAGGAAGGGGCGGTCCTGCATACGGACCCGGGCTTTCCGCTGACGATTGCCGAAAACGTGACGATCGGGCACCAGGCGATGCTGCACGGCTGCACGATCGGCGAAGGTTCGCTGATCGGGATCCAGGCGGTGGTCTTGAATGGAGCGGTCATCGGCCGCAACTGTCTGGTGGGTGCCGGCGCGGTCGTGACGGAAGGCAAGACGTTCCCGGACAACTCGCTGATTCTCGGCGCGCCGGCGAAAGTCGTGCGCGAGCTGTCGGCGGAAGACATCGCGCGGCTGCGCGCGAACGCGAAGACGTATGTCGAGCGGCGCGCGCATTTCAAGGAGCAACTCGTGCGGATCGGGTGATTCGCGCGGATTTCAAGGAAGAAGAGTGAGCGACCAGTTACAGAAATTCATGTTCAATGCGGCGCCCGTGCGCGGCGAGATCGTTTCGCTGCGCAATACGTGGCAGGAAGTGCTCGCCCGCCGCGACTACCCCGCCCCGGTGCGCACGGTGCTCGGCGAGATGATGGCCGCGTGCGCGCTGCTGTCCGCGAACCTGAAATTTCACGGCACCCTGATCATGCAGATCTTCGGCGACGGGCCGGTCCAGATGCTGGTCGTCCAGTGCGGCTCGGATCTGTCGATGCGGGCTACCGCGAAATTCGCCGGCGACGCGGCGCAGACGATCGGCGACGACACGAGCTTCGCGTCGCTCGTCAACGCGAGCGGCCACGGCCGTTGCGTGATCACGCTCGACCCGGCCGACAAGCTGCCGGGCCAGCAGCCGTACCAGGGCATCGTGCCGCTGAACGGCGTCGACGGCCCGCTCGAATCGGTGTCGCAGGTACTCGAGCACTACATGCATCACTCGGAGCAGCTCGACACGCGGCTGTGGCTCGCGGCCGATCGCGACCGCGCGGTCGGCATGCTGCTGCAGAAGCTGCCGGGCGACGGCGGCATCGTGCCGCGCAACGCCGAAACCGATATCGACACGTGGGAGCGCGTCTGTACGCTCGGCGGTACGCTGTCCGCGAAGGAGCTGCTCGAGGTCGAACCGGAAGTCGTGTTCCGCCGGCTGTTCTGGCAGGAAAACGTGCAGCACTTCGAGCCGGCCGGCACGCGCTTCCAGTGCTCGTGCTCGCGCGAGAAGGTCGGCGCGATGCTGCGCATGCTCGGCCGCGAGGAAGTCGACAGCGTGATCGTCGAGCGCGGCCACGTCGAGATCCACTGCGAGTTCTGCAACCAGCGCTACGAATTCGATCCCGTCGATGTCGCGCAGCTGTTCGCGGCGCCCGGCGTCGAGACCGGCATCGCGCCGGCAACCGACCAGCGTCACTGAGCGGCGTGCCCGTGCCCGCCACCCGGGCACGGGCGCATAATGACGCACGAGCGCCGCACGCACGGTTCTGGCGCCGGAGGCCCGGCCTTCGGCGCACACCGCTTCCCGCCGTCGGCGCGCTGCAGGAGAAACACATGAATCGCCTCCGCCCGTTTCGCCCCCTCATCCTGACGAGCGTCGCCGCCGGCACGCTCGCGCTCGCCGGCTGCGCGATGCCGCCGCCGACTTCCACGATCCTGAGCCGCCTGCCCGAGCCGGGCGCGTCGAACGGCCGCCCACCCGCGCTGTCGAGCGCCGAACGCAAGCGCTACGACGAAATCGACCAGCAGGTCCTGCGCGAACAGAACAGCGCGATCGCAGCCGAGGCCGCCGCGCGCGCATGGGCGTACTACTCGCCGCCACCCGTGACGGTCTACGGCGGGTATTACGGCGGATGGGGAAATCGCTGGGGAACGGGTATCGGCTACGGCTACCCGGGCTGGTGGTGGTAAGCCGTCAATCGATCGATTGATGCCTGGCAGGAAATAAAAAAGCGCGGTATTTCCCGCGCTTTTTCAATGGATTCGACCGTATCGCGATCAGTGATGCGCTGACTTGCCCTTGTCGCCGCCATGGTGCCGCGACGGCTTCGCGATCGACTGCGGATTCGGCACGACACGCACCGGCGCCGCGGAGACGGTACCGCGCGTCGACGTGTTCGACGGCGTGTTGTTCAGCGGCCCCGCAGGCGCATTGGGCGACACGAACTGCACGAACACCTCGCCGTCCTTCACCATGCCCATCTCGTAGCGCGCACGCTCCTCGATGGCCGCGGTGCCGCTCTGCAGATCCTGCACTTCGCCGGCCGTGCGCTCGTTGCGCAGCTTCTCGTCCGCATTCTTCTGGAGCTGGTCGTCGAGCTGCTGACGCAATTCATGCACCCGCAGCCAGCCGCCGTGTCCCCACCATAGGGGGTACTGAATGAGCGCCAGCAAGGCAATCAGGACGACAGTGACAAGCCGCATGTAAGAGACGCAGATATAAGAAGCGCCGCTCCGCGCACGAGCACAGAGCGGCGTCGATATGACGAACCCGATAGTAGCGCGTTAGCGCAGGTTATAGAAAGCCGATTTACCCGGGTAGCTCGCGATGTCGCCGAGATCTTCCTCGATGCGCAGCAGCTGGTTGTACTTCGAGATGCGGTCGCTGCGCGACAGCGAACCCGTCTTGATCTGACCGGCGTTCAGGCCGACCGCGATGTCCGCGATCGTCGAATCTTCCGTTTCGCCCGAGCGGTGCGAGATCACGGCCGTGTAGCCCGCGCGCTTCGCCATTTCGATCGCCGCGAACGTTTCGGTCAGCGTACCAATCTGGTTGATCTTGATGAGGATCGAGTTCGCGATGCCCTTCTCGATGCCTTCCTTCAGGATGCGCGTGTTGGTGACGAACAGGTCGTCGCCGACCAGCTGCACCTTCTTGCCGAGGCGGTCGGTCAGCAGCTTCCAGCCGTCCCAGTCGCTTTCGTGCATGCCGTCCTCGATCGACACGATCGGGAACTTGTCGGCGAGCGTCGCGAGGTAGTCGGTGAATTCGGCCGACGACAGTTGCAGGCCTTCGCCCGCGAGCTGGTACTTGCCGTCGTGGTAGAACTCGGATGCCGCGCAGTCGAGCGCGAGCAGCACGTCTTCGCCCGCACGGTAGCCGGCCTTCTCGATCGCCTGCAGGATCGTCGACAGGCACTCGTCGTTGCTGCCGAAGTTCGGCGCGAAGCCGCCTTCGTCGCCGACTGCCGTGCTCATGCCGCGGTCGCTCAGGATCTTCTTCAGCGCGTGGAACACTTCCGCGCCGCAACGCAGGGCTTCACGGAACGTCGGCTGGCTGACCGGGACGATCATGAATTCCTGGATGTCGAGGCTGTTGTTCGCGTGCGCGCCGCCGTTGACGATGTTCATCATCGGCACCGGCAGCTGCATGGCGCCCGAACCGCCGAAGTAGCGGTACAGCGGCAGGCCGGCCTCTTCGGCGGCCGCCTTCGCGACGGCCATCGACACGGCCAGCATCGCGTTCGCGCCGAGGCGCGACTTGTTGTCGGTGCCGTCCAGCTCGAGCAGCGTCTTGTCGAGGAACGCCTGTTCCGACGCGTCGAGGCCCATGATGGCTTCGGAGATTTCGGTGTTGATGTGCTCGACGGCCTTCAGCACGCCCTTGCCGTTGTAGCGGCCGGCTTCGCCGTCGCGCAGTTCAATCGCTTCACGCGAGCCGGTGGACGCGCCCGACGGCACCGCCGCGCGGCCCATCGTGCCCGATTCGAGCAGCACGTCGCATTCGACGGTGGGGTTGCCGCGCGAATCCAGAATCTCGCGGCCGATGATATCTACGATGGCACTCATGGGTTTCCTCTGAGAATGACGATGGATTCTTCAAACTGCGACGGCGCGCGCGCCGAAACCGCTTTCGCTACAGACGCGCGAAGCCGTCGCAAGGTTCATTCGATCTTTAATTGAAATCGTTTTCCAGGAACGGATTGCGCTTCACCGCCTGGTCGAGCGTAACGAGCGTCTCCAGCAACGCGCCCATCCGGTTCAGCGGCACCGCGTTCGGGCCGTCCGACTTCGCTTCCGCCGGATTCGGGTGCGTTTCCATGAAGAGGCCGGCGACACCCGTCGCGACCGCCGCACGCGCGAGCACCGGCACGAATTCGCGCTGGCCGCCCGAGCTCGTACCCTGCCCGCCTGGCAACTGCACCGAGTGGGTCGCGTCGAACACGACCGGCGCGTGCGTCTCGCGCATGATCGCGAGCGAGCGCATGTCCGACACGAGATTGTTGTAGCCGAACGAGACGCCGCGCTCGCACGCCATGAAGCGGTCTTCCGACAGCCCCGCTTCGCGTGCCGCGTCGCGCGCCTTGTCGATCACGTTCTTCATGTCGTGCGGCGCGAGGAACTGACCCTTCTTGATGTTCACGGGCTTGCCCGAGCGCGCGCATGCGTGGATGAAGTCGGTCTGGCGGCACAGGAACGCCGGCGTCTGCAGCACGTCGACGACCGACGCGACCTGCTCGATCTCGTCGATCGCGTGCACGTCGGTCAGCACCGGCAGGCCGAGCTGGCGCTTCACCTCGGCGAGGATCCGCAGGCCTTCGTCCATTCCGAGGCCGCGGAACGACTTGCCCGAGCTGCGGTTCGCCTTGTCGTAGGACGACTTGTAGATGAACGGAACGTTCAGCTTCTCGCAGATCTCCTTCAGGCGGCCCGCCGTGTCGATCGTCATTTGCTCCGATTCGACGACGCAGGTACCCGCGATCAGGAAGAAAGGCTTGTCGAGACCGACCTCGAAATCGCACAGCTTCATGCTTTACACTCCGCGCGCTTGCTTGTTGGCGAGCGCGGCTTCGACGAACGACTTGAAGAGGGGATGGCCGTCGCGCGGCGTGGACGTGAATTCCGGGTGGAACTGGACGCCGACGAACCACGGGTGCATCGAGCGCGGCAGCTCCATCATTTCCGGCAGATCCTCGCTCGGGGTACGGGCGCTGATGATAAGGCCGCCGGCTTCGAGCTGGGGCACGAAGCGGTTATTCACTTCATAACGATGGCGATGACGTTCGTTCACGTCCTTGCCATAGATTTCTTCCGCCATCGTGCCCGGCTTGATCGGGCAACGCTGCGAACCCAGGCGCATCGTGCCGCCGAGGTCGGATTCCTCGGTGCGCGTCTCGACCTTGCCTTCGCGGTCGTACCATTCGGTGATCAGCGCGACCACGCGCTCCGGCGTGTCCGGATCGAATTCCGTGCTGTTCGCCTGCTTCAGGCCGACGACGTCGCGCGCGAATTCGATCACCGCGAGCTGCATGCCGAGGCAGATGCCGAGGTACGGCACCTTCGACTCGCGCGCGTAGCGGATCGCCGCGATCTTGCCTTCCGTGCCGCGACGGCCGAAACCGCCCGGCACCAGCACGGCGTCGAGATGCTTCAGGCTGTCGACACCGTTCGTCTCGATCTCTTCCGAGTCGATGTACTCGATGTTGACCTTGGTCGACGTATGCAGCGATGCGTGGCGCAGCGCCTCGATCAGCGACTTGTACGACTCGGTCAGGTCGACGTACTTGCCGACCATGCCGATCGTCACTTCGTGCTTCGGGTTCTCGAGCTTCTCGACGAGCGCCGACCACATGCTCAGGTCGGCGTCCTTCGGCGACAGCTTCAGCTCGTCGCAGATGATGCGGTCGAGGCCCTGGTCGTGCAGCATCTGCGGAATCTTGTAGATGCTGTCGGCGTCCCACACCGAGATCACGGCGTCTTCCGGCACGTTCGAGAACATCGAGATCTTCTTCGATTCGTCGTCGGGGATGCGGCGATCCGCACGGCACAGCAGCACGTGCGGCAGGATGCCGATCTCGCGCAGCTTCTGCACGCTGTGCTGGGTCGGCTTCGTCTTCAGCTCGCCCGCCGTCGCGACGTACGGCACCAGCGTCAGGTGCACGAAGCACGCGCTGTTGCGGCCGAGGCGCAGGCTCATCTGGCGCGCAGCCTCGAGGAACGGCAGCGACTCGATGTCGCCGACCGTGCCGCCGATCTCGACGATCGCGACATCCGGCTCGCCGCAGGTGGCCGACGCGGCTCCGCGCTCGATGAACGCCTGGATTTCGTTCGTGATGTGCGGAATGACCTGCACGGTCTTGCCGAGATAGTCGCCGCGGCGTTCCTTGCGGATCACCGATTCGTAGATCTGGCCGGTCGTGAAGTTGTTGGCCTTGCGCATCTTCGTGCTGATGAAGCGCTCATAGTGGCCGAGGTCGAGGTCGGTCTCCGCCCCGTCTTCCGTCACGAACACTTCCCCGTGCTGGAACGGGCTCATCGTGCCGGGGTCGACGTTGATGTACGGATCGAGTTTGAGGAGGGTGACTTTCAGACCGCGCGATTCAAGGATCGCGGCGAGGGAAGCGGCGGCAATACCCTTGCCAAGGGAAGAAACTACGCCGCCGGTGACGAAAACATATTTGGTCATCGCTGGATGCTCGCGGGAAAAACGGATTATACCGTAAAGCCCGCCCTTTTCTCAGCAATTGCCGTGGTGATCGCGCCCTTTCGCGCCGGCCCGCGCCAGCCGTACGCGCCGCGGAAAACCGGCCGGCCGGGCAACGCGGCCGGCTCGCCGCGGCCCATGACGGGCCTCGCCGGACGACGCGTCAGGCGCGCCTCGCGAGCGGTGCGCCGCCGTGCGCCGCCCCGGCCTCTTCCGCCCGCAGCGAATTCAGCATCCGCTGCAATGCGCGGGCGGTCTCGAGCGGCCGCTCCATCGGGAACAGGTGGCTGCCTTCCAGCCACTCGACGCGGCCGCGCGCCGCCCGCCGCGTCGCATCGAGCCCGACCTGCCGCACCTCGCGCGAACGCGTGCCGGCGAGGAAGCCGAGCGGCACCGGCGCGCCGTGCGCGAGCCGCGGGCCGAGCGTGTGCGGCAGCGTCCGGTAGATCAGGTATTCGACCTGCCGGTCGAACGCGAGCGCCCGCTCGCCGTCGGCGCCAGCCTGCGGAATCCCGTAATCGATGTAGTCGGCCAGCATCCGTTCGTCCCAGCGCGCGAACGCCGGCTTCTCGCGGAAGTGCCGCCAGACTTCGTCGCGGCTCACCCAGCGCGTGCGCCGGTTGCGCGTCGCGGCGGCCGGCGACAGCCGCTCGTCGAGCCCCGCCCACTGGCTCGCCCGCAACGCGCCGGCACGCCATCCGGCGATGATCGGCGAGTCGATCATCACGACGCCGCGCACCCATTGCGGCTTCTTCAGCGCGGCCATCAGCGACAGGTAGCCGCCGAGCGAATGGCCGACGAGCCATACCGGGCGCTCGTAGCGGCTGCCGATGTCGTCGAGCAGCTGCTCGACGAGATGCGGCCAGTCGCGCGTCACCGGATAGCGGCGGTCATGGCCGATCCGCTCGATGTAGCGCAGCTCGTAGTCGTCGGCCAGTTCGGCGAAGATCGTCCGGTACGTGGACGCCGGGAAGCCGTTCGCATGCGAGAAGTGGAGGATGTCCTTCAAACGCCGATGTCTCCTGTGTCGACCGGAGTGAGTGCTTCGGCACGTGCTCCGGCTCCATGCTTTGCGTTCTGTCGGGCTCGCGCGCCGGCACGGTGCGCGGAGCCGCGCTTTCCGTCCCGCCCGCCGTCACCGCTCCATCCAGTACCGGCGCCGCTCGTCGCGATAACGCGCGAATGCGAACCCGCCGCCGGCCGGCGCGACGTCGAACCGCACGGCACCGTCGCGATCGGTGCGCGGCAGCGGTATCCCGCGCGCCTCGTAGCGCGCGAGGACGGTCCGGTGCGGATGCCCGAAACGATTGCGATAGCCTACAGGAAATACCGCGACGCGCGGCCCGACCGAATCGAGGAAAGGCTCGACCGACGACGTGCGGCTGCCGTGATGCGGCACGACCAGGATCTGCGCGGCCAGCGCGTCCGGCGTCGCGTTCACGAGCTCGCGTTCGCCGCGGGCGTCGATGTCGCCCGTCAACAGCGCGGACGTGCCGCCCGCGTCGACGCGCAGCACGCACGACTGCCCGTTCGACGAGCCCGCGCCCGGGCCGCCGCGCGGCCACAGGATCGTGAAGACGACGCCGTCCCAGGTCCAGCGCTGCCCGGCCGCGCACGGCAGCCGGTCGGCGACGCCGGCGGCCGCGGCGTCGCGCCACAGCCGGCTGTTCGGCGGAATGCCGGCCAGCAACTGGCGCACGTCGGCCGCCGCATAGACGGCCGGCGCACCGCCCGCATGGTCGGCATCCGCATGACTGAGCACGAGCGAATCGATTGCCGCGATGCCGCGCGCCCGCAACGCCGGCGCGACGATCCGCGTGCCGGCGTGCGTCGACTCCGGCCCCGGGCCGGCATCGAACAGCAAGGTCCGCCGCGCGGTTTCGACCAGCACCGACGCCCCCTGCCCGACATCGAGCACGGTCATCCGGAAACCGCCAGGCGGCGGCGCATCGGGCGCCGGCGCAACGAGCGGCAGCCACGTGAGCGGCGCCGCCCAGCGCAACGGCCAGCCGCGCGGCATCAGCGCCCAGGCGACGCCCACGCAGGCGAGCGCCAGCACCGGCCAGTCGGGCATGCGCAGCCAGAGCACGCCGGCCGGCCAGTCGGCGAGGCGCCCGAGCAGCGTCATCATCGGTTCGAGCGCCGCATGCGCGAGCCGGAACGCGTAAGCATCGAACGGCGCGGGCAACGCGATGCCGGCCAGCACGACCGGCGTCACGACCGAGCTGACCCACGGAATCGCGAATGCATTGCCGAGCGGCCCCGACAGCGAAACCTGCGCGAACCACGCGGCGGTGAGCGGCGCGAGACCGATCGTCACCGCGTATTGCACGCGCGCGGCCTCGGCGACGCGGCGGCCGGCGCGCCGGCCCCAGGCACGCAACCGGCTCGACGGACTCGCGCCGCCGCTGCCCTCGTCGCCCTCCGCGTCGGCCACGCGCACGGCGCGCCAGCCGGCGACGGCCAGCAGGATCACGGCGACCGCGCCGAACGACAGCCAGAACCCGGCCGACAGCACGGCCCACGGATCGGCGAGCAGCACGCCGCCAAGTGCCGCGCCCAGCACCGCGGATGTCGGCACGCTGCGTCCGGCCAGATACGCGACGCCTCCGCCCGCGATCATCCACCACGCACGCTGCGCCGGCACGTTGAAGCCGGCCAGCGCCGCATAGCCGGCCGCGGCCACCAGCGCGGCGAGCGCGGCCGCGTACGGCGCCGGCAATACGAGCGTCGCGGCCCGCGCGCGCCAGCGCACGCGGCGCCAGACCATCGACACGAGCCCACCCGCGATCGCGCCGACCAGCCCGACATGCAATCCGGAAATCGCGACCAGGTGGCTCGTGCCCGTGTTGCGCAGGACACGCCAGTCGTCGTCGCCGATGGCCGACTGGTCGCCGATCGCCAGTGCGGCAACGATGCCGCGATGCGCCGCATCGACACCGAGCGTCTCGCCGATGCGTGTCCGCAGCCAGTCGCGTACCCGGTCGATCGACGCGCGCCATCCCGTTGCGCGCGCATCGAGCAATGCCGTCCGGTGCGGCGCGCTGACATAGCCGATCGCGCGAATCCCCGCGGCGAGCCACGCCGCCTCGCTGTCGCGCACGCCGGGATTGGCCTCGGCATGCGGACGCTTCAGGCGCACGACGAAACGCCAGCGCTGGGCGGCCCGCAGGTCGGGCAGCGCGTCACGTGCCGCGGGCGCGCCATACGCGCGCCACGACAGCCGGATCAGCGGCGGGAAACGGGCCAGCCCGGCATCGTTCGACTCGACCGCGAACAGCAGCCGCGCACCGCTCTCGTCGACGACGGGCAGCCCCCTGATCACACCGGTGACGACGATGTCGCGCCCTTCCCATTCCGCCGGCAAGCTGTCGCTCAACCGCCATTCGGCGCGCACGGCCGCGTAGCCGAATCCCGCGACGCAGGCCGCGAGCGTGCACAGCATCCATCCGAGCGCGGCCGTCGCGCGCGTGCGCCGGCGACGCATGCACCACGCACCCAGCGCCGCGCATCCGGCGAGCACGACCGCACCGGCCATCCATGCGATCGCACCCGGCAACGCCGCCTGCCGCTGCAGCACGACGACGCCGAGCGCGAACGCGATCCACCCCACGCGCATCGCGCCTCCTCGTCGACCTGGCGCCGCGCTGACGAATGCGGCGCCTTCCGGCAACGATTATGCGGACGAAAGCGCGAGTCGCGGCAGCGCGGCGAGCGCGTTGGCCGTTGTGGATAGACCGAGTGAACGGGTATCGATCCCGCGCAGTTCGGCGAGCACGTCACCGATGCGCGGCACCTGGTCGGGCGTATTGCGGGATTTGTACGCCCATTCGGGCGCGATGTCGGGCGCGTCGGTCTCGACGACGAGCGCGTCGAGCGGCAGTTCCGTGGCGAGCCGGCGGATCTGCAGCGCGCGCGAGAACGTCACGTTGCCGCCGAAGCCGAGATGCAGCCCTTGCGCGAGATACGCGTCGGCCTGCTCGAAACTGCCGTTGAACGCATGCGCGATGCCGCGCCGCACGCCGAAACGGCGCAGCCCCGCGAGCACGCGATCCTGCGACTTGCGCACGTGGCACAGCACGGGCAGGTCGAATTCGCGTGCCAGCTTGAGCTGTCCCTGATAGAAGAACTGCTGCCGGTCTTCGTCGAGCCCCGGCACGAAGTAGTCGAGGCCGATCTCGCCGATCGCGACGAAGCGCGGATCGTCGAGACTCGCTTCGATCTCCATGCGCAGGCGGTCGAGATCCTCGTCGCGCGCCTGCGGCGTATACATCGGATGGATGCCGAGCGCATAGACGGCGCCCGGCGTGCGTTGCGCGAGTTCGCGCACCGTCGTGAAGTTGTCGCGCCCGATGCTCGGGATCACGATGCGCGACACGCCGGCCGCGCGCGCCGCATGCGCGACCGCGTCGCGGTCGGCGTCGAACTCGGCGGCGTCGAGATGGCAGTGCGTGTCGATCCACATGGCGGCAGTCCTGCGCCCCTGCGCCGCGCCGGGACCCACCCGGCATCGGCTCAAGGACGATCGCGTATCACACCGGCAGCGCCGGCTCCTCGTGCAGCACGCCGTCGCGCAGCCGCATGATGCGGTCGCAGCGTGCGGCGAGATCGGGATCGTGCGTGACGATCACGAAGCTCGTTTCGAGCGTCTCGGACAGTTCGAGCATCAGGTTGAACACCGTGTCGGCCGTCGTGCCGTCGAGGTTGCCGGTCGGCTCGTCGGCGAGCACGCATGCCGGCTTCGTGACCAGCGCGCGCGCGATCGCGACGCGCTGGCGCTCGCCGCCCGACAGCTCGCCCGGCCGGTGCTTCGCGCGCGGGCCGAGACCGACGCGCTCGAGCATCGCCTGGGCCTGCTCGCGCGCATCCTCGGTCGTCATCCGGCGGATGCGCAGCGGCATCGCGACGTTGTCGAGCGCGGTGAATTCGGGCAACAGGTGATGGAACTGGTAGACGAAACCGAGCGCGCGGTTGCGCAATTCGTTGCGCTCGCGCTCGGCGAGTTGCGTAAACGGCTTGCCGAGCAGCGAAACCTCGCCCGCGCTCGGCTCGTCGAGCCCGCCGAGCACATGCAGCAGCGTGCTCTTGCCGGAGCCCGATGCGCCGACGACCGCGAGTTTCTCGCCGCGCCGCACCGTCAGCTCGGTGTTGCTGAGCACCTGCACGTTGAAGCCGCCCTGCACGAACGCCTTCGTGATCCCGCGCGCCTGAAGCACGTATTCCTGCATACCAGCCGAATCCTGTCTGTTGTGTTGTCGTGAATCCGCGAATGCGGTCGCGCGGTCATTCATAGCGGAGCGCCTCCGCCGGCTTCACCTTCGCGCCGCGCCAGCTCGGATACAGCGTCGCGACGGCCGACAGCGCGAACGCGATCAGCCCGATCCGGATCACGTCGCTCGCGACGAGTTCGGACGGCAGCTCGCTGATGAAGTACACCGACGGCGGCAGGAACTGCACGCCGAACAGGTGCTCGATCATCGGGATCAGCCACGGGATGCTCCACGCGATCAGGCAGCCGAGCGCGACGCCGGATGCGGTGCCGACGAAGCCGATCGTCACGCCCTGCACGACGAAGATCTTCATGATCGACCCCGGCTGCGCGCCGAGCGTGCGCAGGATCGCGATGTCGGCCTGCTTGTTGGTCACCGTCATCACGAGCGACGACACGAGGTTGAACGCGGCCACCGCGATGATCAGCGTGAGGATGATGAACATCATCCGCTTCTCGATCTGCACGGCCGAGAACCAGGTCTTGTTCTGCTGCGTCCAGTCGCGGATGTACAGGCTGCCCGACAGCGTGTGCGACAGCTCGACCGCGACCTGCGGCGCCTTCTGCATGTCCGTCAGCCGCAGCCGCACGCCGGTCGGCGCGGTCATCCGGAACAGCGCCTCGGCGTCGCGGATGTTGATCATCGCGAGCGTGCTGTCGTATTCGTAGTGGCCCGATTCGAACACGCCGACGACCGTGAACTGCTTCAGCCGCGGCATCATGCCGGCCGGCGTGATCGAGCCTTCGGGCGCGACCAGCGTGACCTTGTCGCCGACCGTCACGCCGAGGTTGCCGGCGAGCGCATCGCCGAGCACGATCCCGAACTGCCCCGGCACGAGCGCGGCGAGCTGCCCGGCCTTCATGTCCTTGCCGATGTCGGACACCTGCGGCTCGAGCGTCGGCTCGACGCCGCGCAGCATCACGCCGCTCACCGCGTCCTGGCGCGTGAGCAACGCCTGCGCGTCGACGTACGGCGCCGCGCCGATCACCGACGGATTGCGGCGCGCTTCCTGCGCGGTCAGTTGCCAGTCGGGCATCGAGCCCGTCGGCGAGAACACCTCGACGTGCGCGAGCACCGACAGCATGCGGTCGCGCACTTCCTTCTGGAAGCCGTTCATCACCGACAGCACGACGATCAGCGCCGCGACGCCGAGCGCGATCCCGAGCATCGACACGAGCGCGATGAAGGAAATGAAGCCGTTGCCGGTCGTGCGTTTGCCGGCGCGCGTGTAGCGCCAGCCGATCTGCCATTCATACGGAAGTTTCAAGCGAATCCTTTCTGCTGGTTACGGCGGGGAGGCGCCCCGCGGCCGGACCGCCGCCCGGTGGCGGCCATCGGTCCGGGCACGGTCGAAAAACGGCCGCCGGACGCAAACGGGCCGTCGGCCGGCCCGATCACGCGCGCAGTTTGCCATACAATGCGCACCATCATGCACGACCGACGCCTCCATTTTCTCGTTCCGTTCGCACTGCCGTCGGCAGCCGATGCGGCCTCGTCCCTGCACACGCTGGACAGCCCCGCGCTCGAAAAGTTGCTCGCCCGCGCCAGCCTCGTCGAGCGCGTGGCCGGCGAGGACTTCCAGCGCACGCTGCCGCACGAGCGCTGGCTGGCCCGCCGGTTCGGCGCGACCCAGGGCAACGCCGCGGACGAGGCGCCGCTCGCGCCCTACATGCTGCTGGCCGACGGCGGCGACCCCGGCGCGCACGCGTGGGCGTGCGTCGAGCCCGTTCACGTCGAAATCGCGCACGATCACCTGGTGCTCGTCGATCCGGCCGCCCTCGCGCTCGAAGAAGGCGACGCGGCCGCGCTGCTCGCGGTCGCGCGGCCGCTGATCGAGGAGCTCGGCGTGCGGCTCGACGCGCCGAACCCGGCGCGCTGGTACCTGTCGAGCGACCAGCTCGCCCGGCTGGCCGGCGCCGCGCCGCTGCGCGCGAGCGGCCGCAACATCGAGATCTGGCTGCCGCACGAGGCCCACACCGGCGAACGCTCGCGGATGTGGATGAAGCTGCAGAACGAAGTGCAGATGGCGTGGTTCCAGCACCCGGTCAACGAAGCCCGTGAGGCGCGCGGGCTGCCGGCCGTCAATTCGATCTGGTTCCATGCGCAGGGCACGCTGAAACCGGTCGGCAAGCCGTTCGCGCGCGTGCTGTCGGCGTCGCCCGCCGCGCTCGGCCTCGCGCGCGCCGCGCAAATCGAAGGCGGCAGCGCCCCCGCGACGTTCGGCGCGCTGCCCGCCGCCGACGGCGCGACGCTCGTCGAGCTGCCGGCGCTGACCACCCCGTTCATCGAACAGGACTGGGCGCGCTGGCACGACGGGCTCGCCGCGCTCGAGCGCGACTGGTTCGCGCCGGCCCTCGCCGCGCTGCAGACCGGCGCCTTGTCGAGCGTCGATGTCACGTTGTGCGGCGACACGAGTTCCGTGACGCTGCATGCGACGCGCGGCGACCTGCGCAAGTTCTGGCGCCGCCGCGCCCTCGCCTCCCTGTTCGAATAACCCACCCACCGCGTATGACCCGGATCGTTACCCGCCCCGTCGCGCCCGCCGACGCAGAAGTGCTCGCGCGCCACGGCCTGCACCCCGTGCTCGCGCGCCTGTATGCGTCGCGCGGCGTGCAGTCGCCCGCCGACATCGAGACCGCGCTGGCGCGCCTCGTCCCGCCCACCGAACTGAAGGGCTGCGCCGATGCGGCGTCGCTGCTCGCCGACGCGATCGCCGACAAGCGGCGCCTGCTCGTCGTCGCCGACTACGACTGCGACGGCGCGACCGCCTGCGCGGTCGCGGTGCGCGGCCTGCGGATGTTCGGCGCACAGATCGACTACCTGGTGCCGAACCGCTTCGAATACGGCTACGGCCTCACGCCCGAGATCGTCGAACTCGCGGCCGCGCGCAAGCCCGACCTGCTGATCACCGTCGACAACGGGATCGCGAGCGTCGCGGGCGTCGAAGCCGCGGCCGCGCGCGGCATCGACGTGCTCGTGACCGACCACCACCTGCCCGGCGACGCGTTGCCCGCCGCCCGCGCGATCGTCAACCCGAACCAGCCCGGCTGCGCGTTCCCGAGCAAGCACCTCGCCGGCGTCGGCGTGATGTTCTACGTGCTGCTCGCGCTGCGCGCCGAGCTGCGCCGCCGCGGCGCGTTCGCGAGCAAGGAAGCCGAACCGCGCCTCGACGGGCTGCTCGACCTCGTCGCGCTCGGCACCGTCGCCGACGTCGTGCGGCTCGACGGCAACAACCGCGTGCTCGTCGCGCAGGGGCTGCAACGCATCCGCAACGGCCGCATGCAGCCGGGCGTCGCCGCGCTGTTCCGCGCCGCCGCGCGCGAAGCGCGCACCGCATCGGGCTTCGACCTCGGCTTCGGCCTCGGCCCGCGCCTGAACGCCGCCGGGCGGCTGTCCGACATGTCGCTCGGCATCGAGTGCCTGATCACCGACGACATCGGCCGCGCCTGGGATCTCGCGCAGCAGCTCGACGTGATGAACCGCGAGCGCCGCGAGATCGAGGCCGGCATGCAGCAGCAGGCGCTCGCCGATCTCGCCGACGTCGACCCGGCCGACGCGTGCACGATCACGCTGTTCAACCCCGAGTGGCACCAGGGCGTGATCGGCATCGTCGCCGGCCGGCTCAAGGAAAAATTCCACCGGCCGTCGTTCACGTTCGCGCACGCCGACGAAGAAGGCAAGCGGGTCAAGGGTTCGGGCCGGTCGATCGCCGGCTTCCACCTGCGCGACGCGCTCGACCTCGTGTCGAAGCGCGAGCCCGACCTGATCGTCGCATTCGGCGGCCACGCGATGGCGGCCGGCCTCACGCTCGACACCGAGAACGTGCCGCGCTTCGCGGCCGCGTTCGAGGCCGTCGCGCGCGAATGGCTGTCCGACGACGCGCTCGCCCGCGTGATCGAGACCGACGGCGAGCTCGAGGACGCCTACTTCACGCCGCAGTTCGTCGGCCTGCTCGACGAGGCCGTGTGGGGCAAGGCTTTCCGGCCCCGCTTTTCTCGGGTGAATTCGACGTCGTATCGCAGTCGCTCGTGAAGGAAAAGCACCTGAAGCTGCAGCTCGCGCGCGGCCGCCAGCGCTTCAACGCGATCTGGTTCAACCACACCGAGCCGCTGCCCGCGAGCGCGCTGGTCGCGTACCGGCTCGTTGCCGACACGTGGAACGGCGTCACGCGCGTCCAGCTGATCGTCGAGCACGCGGCCGGCTGAGCGGCGGGCCACTGGGCCCGCCCCGAGTGCGCCCCCGAGTACGCCCCCGCACGCGCACCGCGCCGGACGGGGCCGCGGCACGCATGCGCCCACCGTTTGCGTCACCGGGCAACCCGGCCGATCGGCTATAATTCCGCTTTTTTACGAAGCAAGAACAGCGAACGATCATGGAAGCGGAACGACTCAACGCGATCGAAAGCTCCCTGCTCGACCTGCGCAACCGCGCGGGCGAGCTCCGGGGTATCTTTGACTACGACGCCAAGGCTGCGCGTCTGACCGAAGTCAACAAGGAACTCGAAGACCCGAACGTCTGGAACGATTCGAAGAACGCGCAGGCGCTCGGTCGCGAGAAAAAGCTGCTCGAAGGCGTCGTCACGACGCTCACCGCGCTCGATAGCGACCTGCGCGACGCGCTCGACCTGTTCGAGCTGGCGCGCGAGGAAGGCGACGAAGACACGCTCGTCGCGTCGGAAGAAGACGCCGCGAAGCTCGAAGCGCGCGTCGGCGACATCGAATTCCGCCGGATGTTCTCGAACCCGGCCGACCCGAACAACTGCTTCATCGACATCCAGGCAGGCGCCGGCGGCACTGAGGCGTGCGACTGGGCGTCGATGCTGCTGCGCCAGTACCTGCGCTACTGCGAACGCAAGGGCTTCAAGGCCGAAGTGCTCGAAGAGTCCGACGGCGACGTCGCCGGCATCAAGAACGCGACGGTCAAGGTCACGGGCGAATACGCGTACGGCTTCCTGCGCACCGAGACGGGCATCCACCGCCTCGTGCGCAAGTCGCCGTTCGACTCGTCGGGCGGCCGCCACACGTCGTTCTCGTCGGTGTTCGTCTATCCGGAAATCGACGACTCGATCGAGGTCGAGATCAACCCGGCCGACCTGCGCATCGACACGTACCGCGCATCGGGCGCGGGCGGCCAGCACATCAACAAGACCGACTCCGCGGTGCGGATCACGCACATGCCGACCGGTATCGTCGTGCAGTGCCAGAACGACCGCTCGCAGCACCGCAACCGTGCCGAAGCGATGGCGATGCTGAAGTCGCGCCTGTACGAAGTCGAGATGCGCAAGCGCCAGGCCGAACAGGACAAGCTCGAATCGAGCAAGACCGATGTGGGCTGGGGCCACCAGATCCGCTCGTACGTGCTCGACCAGAGCCGCGTGAAGGACCTGCGTACGAACGTCGAAATGAGCAACACGCGTGCGGTGCTCGACGGCGATCTCGACGACTTCATCAGCGCGAGCCTCAAACAGGGCGTGTAAGCGCCGCGGCGCGGCCTGGCCCGCGCCGCCCTTCCCGTTTGCGTTGCCGCACCCATTCCGAATTCCGACCATCATGACCGAACCGACCCAAACGCAGCCCGCCGTCACGGCGGACGAAAACCAGATCATCGCCGAGCGCCGCGAGAAGCTGCGCGCCCTGCGCGAGCAAGGCGTCGCCTATCCGAACGACTTCCGGCCCGAGCACCACGCAGCCGACCTGCAGGCGAAATTCGCCGACTCGGACAAGGCCGCGCTCGAAGCGAACCCGGTCGAGGTGTCGGTGGCCGGCCGCATGATGCTCAAGCGCGTGATGGGCAAGGCGAGCTTCGCGACGGTGCAGGACGGTTCGGGCCAGATCCAGTTCTTCGTGACGCCGAACGACGTCGGCGCCGACACCTACGACGCGTTCAAGAAGTGGGACCTCGGCGACATCGTCGCCGCGCGCGGCGTGCTGTTCCGCACCAACAAGGGCGAGCTGTCGGTCCAGTGCAAGGAGCTGCGCCTGCTGTCGAAGGCGCTGCGTCCGCTGCCGGACAAGTTCCACGGCCTGTCCGACCAGGAAATGCGCTACCGCCAGCGCTACGTCGACCTGATCGTCACGCCGGAAACGCGCGATACGTTCCGCGCCCGCACGAAGACGATCGCGTCGATCCGCAAGTTCATGGACAACGCCGCGTTCATGGAAGTCGAAACGCCGATGCTGCACCCGATCCCGGGCGGCGCCGCGGCGAAGCCGTTCGTCACGCATCACAATGCGCTCGACATGCAGATGTTCCTGCGCATCGCGCCGGAGCTGTACCTGAAGCGCCTGATCGTCGGCGGCTTCGAACGCGTGTTCGAAATCAACCGCAACTTCCGGAATGAGGGCGTGTCGCCGCGCCACAACCCGGAATTCACGATGATGGAGTTCTACGCCGCGTACACCGACTACCGCTGGCTGATGGACTTCACCGAGCAACTGATCCGCCAGGCGGCGATCGATGCGCTCGGCACCGCGACGATCCAGTATCAAGGCCGCGAGCTCGACCTCGCGAAGCCGTTCCATCGCCTGACGATCACGCAGGCGATCCAGAAGTACGCACCGGACTATACCGACGGCCAGCTGTCGGACGACGCGTTCCTGCGCACCGAACTGAAGCGCTTCGGCGTCGACGTGTCGCAGCCGGCGTTCCTGAACGCAGGCATCGGCGCGCTGCAGCTCGCGCTGTTCGAGGAAACGGCCGAAGCGCAGCTGTGGGAACCGACGTTCATCATCGACTACCCGGTCGAGGTGTCGCCGCTCGCACGCGCATCGGATACCGTGCCGGGCATCACCGAGCGTTTCGAGCTGTTCATGACCGGCCGCGAGATCGCGAACGGCTTCTCCGAGCTGAACGATCCGGAAGACCAGGCCGCGCGCTTCAAGAAGCAGGTCGAACAGAAGGATGCGGGCGACGAGGAAGCGATGTTCTTCGACGCCGACTACATCCGCGCGCTCGAATACGGGATGCCTCCGACGGGCGGCTGCGGGATCGGCATCGACCGTCTCGTGATGCTGCTGACCGACAGCCCGACGATCCGCGACGTGTTGCTGTTCCCGCATCTGCGCCGCGAAGACTGACGGCCGCGACCGCGTGTGCGCCGCGCCCCTGCGGCGCGCACGCGTCAGCTTTGTAACGACGCGTAAATCCCGCCAGCCGGCGTTCGCCGGCTTTCGATCTCTCCCCGTTTTATTCCCTCGTCGCGACGGCCTTCTGCGGGTTTTCCCTGCCATGATCGCCGCTGCCCTGCTGCAATTCGTTACACCTTGATACGGCGCGCCGCTTGCCGGTGGACGACACTCCTCTTGCGTCACCACGCATGACCACGGGACCAGAACTGGGCGCAGGAACGCCGAGTCTGCTCGCTCCCGAGCGTGGGATCCGGCCCGGCGCCGCGCCGATCCGGATCGACATCGGAGAAAAAAATGGACAACCAGAATCAGACCACGCCGCAAAAGCAACGCCTCCATCCGCTCATCGCCACCGCCGCCGGCGCCGTCATCGTCGCCAGCCTCGCGGCGACGGCAGCGATCACGGGGCTCATCCCGAAGGCCAGCAGCAACAACGCGCAAAGCGGCCAGACCCAGGCCGCGCTGATCGCGTCGCAGCCGGCCGTCGACACGGCCGCAGCCGCCAGCGCGGCGCTCGCCGCGCAAGCGCAGCAGCAGGCCGCGGAACAGGCCGCGCAGCAAAAGCTGGCCGCCGAGAAAGCGGCGGCCGCGCAAGCCGAGCCGAAGCCCGCGCCGCGTCCGGCCGCGCCGCATCGCCGTCATACGACGGCACCGCAGCCGCCGCAGTACGCGCAGCAGCCGTCCGCGCCCGCGCAGACTTACTGCCAGAGCTGCGGCACGATCGTCGCGATCACGCAGACGCGTACTCCGGGCCAGAGCTGGGGATCGGCGCCGTGGGCGGCGCCGCCGCCGGCGGCCTGCTCGGCAACCAGTTCGGCCACGGTAACGGCCGCACCGCGATGACGATCATCGGCGCGCTGGGCGGCGGTCTCGCCGGTAACCAGGTCGAGAAGCAGGTGCGCGCGGAAACCGACTATCAGGTGCAAGTGCAGATGGAAAGCGGCGCGACGCGCACGTTCACGTACCACAACCCGCCGCCGTTCGGCCAGGGCCAGCGCGTGCGGATCGAGAACGGCACGCTGGTCGGCGCGTAATCGCCCGATCGCTGCGCCCCCTGCCCGCCTGTCGTGCGGGGGCATGGCCGGCCGGAAAACGAAAACGGCTCGCGAGCAATTGCCCGCGAGCCGTTTTTTCATTGGTGCCACGCGCGCCCACGCGACGCACGCCGTGCCCGATCGGTCAGTCCTCGTCGTCGAAATCCGATTCGTCGATCCAGTGTGCCTGGATCGCTTCGAGGATCTTCTCGCCGGAGTGCTTCGGATCGTCGTCGAAGCCGTCGAGTTCGAGCACCCACTGGCGCAGGTCGACGAAATTGATCCGCTGCGGGTCGATGTCGGGGTGCTTGTCCGCCAGCGCAATGGCTATTTCACGCGAATCGGTCCATTTCATCGCCTGCCTCCGGGTTAGGTCAGTGGTTTTCCTTCGCGTGGTTGATCGAGTACTTCGGAATCTCGACCACCAGGTCCGAATCTTCCGTCACGATCGCCTGGCACGACAGCCGCGACGTCGGCTCGAGGCCCCACGCCTTGTCCAGCAGATCGTCCTCGTCCTCCTCGGACGGCGCCAGATCGTTGAAGCCCTCGCGGATCACCACGTGGCACGTCGTGCATGCGCACGACTTCTCGCATGCGTGCTCGATCTCGATCCCGTGATCGAGCAGGTTGTCGCAGATACTCTTGCCGGGCGTCGCGTCGATCACTGCGCCATCCGGGCACAGTTCGACGTGAGGCAGCACCACCAGTTGAGGCATGTCCGTTCCGTCAGTCAGGGTACGGCGCCACGCGCCGCACGGTTCATTACATGATCGCGCGCGGGCCGTCGCCGGCCGACGCGCGGTTCGCAAGTTCAGATCTCGTCGAGCCGACGGCCCGACAGCGCGCGCTTGATGCTCTTGTCCATCCGGCGCGCCGCGAATTCGTCGGTGCCGTCGGCCAGCGCCTTGGTCGCCGCTTCGATCGCGTTCGTATCGTCGCCCTGCGCGACCGCGCGCAGCGCGGCGGCCAGCGTATCGACCTGCGTGCGCTCGTCGGCGTCGAGCAGTTCGCCGTCGGCCGCCAGCGCGGCCTGCGTCGCCTCGAGCATCCGCTCGGCCTCGACCTGCGCTTCGCGCAGCGCGCGGGCGCGCATGTCGATTTCGGCGGTCTTGAAGCTGTCCTCGAGCATCTTCGCGATGTCGTCGTCGGCGAGGCCGTACGACGGCTTCACGACGACCGACGCCTCGACGCCCGACAGTTGCTCGCGTGCGAACACCGACAGCAGGCCGTCCGCGTCGACCTGGTAGGTCACGCGAATGCGCGCGGCGCCGGCCGTCATCGGCGGAATGCCGCGCAGCTCGAAGCGCGCGAGCGACCGGCAGTCGGCGACGAGCTCGCGCTCGCCCTGCACGACGTGGATCGCCATCGCGGTCTGGCCGTCCTTGAAGGTCGTGAATTCCTGCGCACGCGCGATCGGAATCGTCGAGTTGCGCGGGATGATCTTCTCGACGAGACCGCCCATCGTCTCGACACCGAGCGACAGCGGAATCACGTCGAGCAGCAGCCAGTCGTCGCCGGTGCCGCGATTGCCCGCGAGCAGGTCGGCCTGGATCGCCGCGCCGAGCGCGACGACCTGGTCCGGATCGAGGTTCACGAGCGGCGGCTGACCGAAATATTTCGCGACCGCGTCGCGGATCACCGGCATGCGCGTCGCGCCGCCGACCAGCACGACACCCTTGATGTCGGCCGGCGTGACCTGCGCGTCGCGCAGCGCCTTGCGGGTCGGCGTGAGCGTACGCTGCACGAGTGGCTCGACGAGCGACGCGAACGTATCGTGCGAAATCGTCTGAACGAGGTGCGCACCGCCCGACAGCGTCACGTCGAGCGCGGCCTCCGGTGCCGACGACAGCGCTTCCTTCAGCACGCGCACGCGGTCGAGCAGCAGGCGCACGTCCTCGGGCGCCAGCGTCTTCGCGTCGATGCCGGCCTGCGCGAGCACGTGGCCGAACAGCGCATGGTCGAAATCGTCGCCGCCGAGCGCTGAATCGCCACCCGCGGCCAGCACCTCGAATACGCCCTTCGTCAGTTTCAGGATCGACAGGTCGAACGTGCCGCCGCCGAGGTCGTACACCGCGTAGAGGCCTTCGGACCCGTTGTCGAGCCCGTAGGCGATCGCGGCGGCGGTCGGTTCGTTCAGCAGGCGCAGCACGTTGAGGCCCGCGAGACGCGCCGCGTCCTTGGTCGCCTGGCGCTGCGCGTCGTCGAAGTACGCGGGCACCGTGATCACCGCGCCGACCAGATCGTCGCCAAGCGAATCCTCGGCGCGATAGCGCAGCGTCGCGAGGATCTCGGCCGACACTTCGACCGGGCTCTTCACGCCGTCGACGGTGCGGATCTGCACCATGCCCGGCGCATCGACGAATTCATACGGCGCGTTCGCCGCGCCTTCGACTTCGGCCTTGCCGCGGCCCATGAAGCGCTTGACCGAGACGATCGTGTTGCGCGGATCGGTCGCGGCCTGCTCCTTCGCTTCGTGGCCGATGCGGCGGCCGCCCTTTTCGAGGTAGCGGACCACCGACGGCAGCAGCACACGGCCCGCTTCGTCCGGCAGCACCTCCGGCACGCTGTTGCGCACGGCCGCGACGAGCGAGTTCGTCGTGCCGAGATCGATCCCGACGGCAAGTCGCCGCTGGTGCGGCGCCGGCGCCATGCCCGGTTCGGAAATTTGCAGTAAAGCCATCTTGGTTCGTTCGGGCGCTCGGCCCGTTTGCTGCGCGTGCCGCGAGGCACGCGGTTAAGTTTCGAGGCGCTCGATCTGCGCGCCCACTTCCGACGCGACGCGTTCGATGAACATCAACTGGCGCACGGCTTCCGCGGCGGCCTGGTCGGCGCCGCTGTCGAGCAGCGTACCGAGGCGCTCGACGCGCACGCGCTTCTCGTCGCGCAACTCGGCGAGCAATGCGTCGAGCGCGTCGACGTTGCGGGCGGCCGCGGCATCCTCGATGCCCTCGCGCCACTCCATCTGCTGCATCAGGAATGCAGGCTCCATCGCCGTGTTGTTTTCCGCGCCGATGTCCACACCGCGCAGCGACAGCAGATAGGACGCGCGCTTCAGCGGATCGCGCAGCGTGCGGTACGCCTCGTTCGCACGGGTTGCCCATTGCATCGCGATGCGCTTCTGCGCATCGCCGGCCGCCGCAAAGCGGTCCGGATGCACCTGCGTCTGCACCGTTCGATAGGCGGCGTCGAGCGCCGTTTCGTCGAGCGCGAATTGCGCCGGCAGGTGAAACAGGTCGAAGTGGCTGTCTTTCAGCGAGACCATCGTCGCGTTCAATTCCGGTTCGTCGCGCGGCAAACGCCGCACATTAAAAAGGCGGCCCGTGCCGCCTCTTGCCCGCATCGCGCGGAGACCCGCGTCACACGCGGAACGATTCGCCGCAACCGCACTCGTCCTTCACGTTCGGGTTGTTGAACTTGAACCCTTCGTTCAGGCCTTCGCGGGCGAAGTCGAGCTCGGTGCCGTCGATGTACGCGAGGCTCTTCGGATCGACGACGACCTTCACGCCATGGCTCTCGAACACCTGATCCTCGGGAGCCAGCTCGTCGACATACTCGAGCTTGTACGCGAGCCCCGAGCACCCGGTCGTGCGAACGCCAAGCCGCAGGCCCACCCCCTTGCCGCGACGGACGAGGTATTTCTGAACGTGCTGTGCTGCTTTTTCGGTCAGTGTAATTGCCATGATGTCCTTGCCGCGGCGCGCCACCGGGGCCCGCCGCGTTCCCTTCTCTAACCCGCTCGATGCCGCTCAGGCTGCTGCCTGATCGCCTTCCTTGGTGTCGTGGCGCTTCTTGTAGTCGGCCACGGCTGCCTTGATCGCGTCTTCCGCGAGGATCGAGCAGTGAATCTTCACCGGCGGCAGCGCGAGTTCCTCGGCGATCTGCGTGTTCTTGATCGACAGTGCCTCGTCGAGCGTCTTGCCCTTCACCCACTCGGTGACGAGCGAGCTCGACGCGATCGCCGAACCGCAACCGTAGGTCTTGAACTTCGCGTCTTCGATCACGCCGTCCGCGCCGACGCGGATCTGCAGCTTCATCACGTCGCCGCACGCCGGCGCGCCGACCATGCCCGTGCCGACCGTGTCGTCGTCCTTCGCGAACGAACCGACGTTGCGCGGGTTTTCGTAGTGATCCAGAACCTTGTTGCTGTAAGACATGACTCAGACTCCTTGACTCGTTACGTCTGCGTGCGTCAATCCGCCCGCGGGTGCATTCAATGCGGTGTTAGTGAGCGGCCCATTCGATCGTCGACAGATCGATGCCTTCCTGGTGCATTTCCCAGAGCGGCGACAGTTCGCGCAGCTTCGCGATCTTGCTGTTCAGCAGGTTGATCACGAAGTCGACTTCCTGCTCCGTCGTGAAGCGGCCGACCGTGAAGCGGATCGAGCTGTGCGCGAGTTCGTCGTTGCGGCCGAGCGCACGCAGCACGTACGACGGCTCGAGCGACGCCGACGTGCACGCGGAGCCCGACGACACCGCGACGTCCTTGATCGCCATGATCAGCGACTCGCCTTCGACGAAGTTGAAGCTGATGTTCAGGTTGTGCGGGACACGGCGTTCCATGTCGCCGTTCACGTAGGTTTCCTCGATCTGCGACAGGCCGCGCAGCAGCTTGTCGCGCAGCATGCGCACGCGCTCGTTCTCGGTCGCCATTTCCTCGCGGGCGATGCGGAACGCTTCGCCCATGCCGACGATCTGGTGCGTCGGCAGCGTGCCCGAACGCATGCCGCGCTCGTGACCGCCGCCGTGCATCTGCGCTTCGATGCGCACGCGCGGCTTGCGGCGCACGTACAGCGCGCCGATGCCCTTCGGGCCGTAGGTCTTGTGCGCCGAGAACGACATCAGGTCGACCTTCAGCTTCGCGAGGTCGATGCCGACCTTGCCGGTCGACTGCGCGGCGTCGACGTGGAACACGATGCCCTTCTCGCGGCAGATCTCGCCGATCGTCTCGATGTCCTGGATCACGCCGATCTCGTTGTTCACGTGCATCACCGACACGAGGATCGTGTCCGGGCGCAGCGCGGCCTTGAACACGTCGAGGTCGATCAGACCGTCATCCTTCACGTCGAGGTAGGTGACGTCGAAACCGTCGCGCTCGAGCTCGCGGCAGGTATCGAGCACGGCCTTGTGCTCGGTCTTCACCGTGACGATGTGCTTGCCCTTGCCCTTGTAGAAGTTCGCGGCACCCTTGATCGCGAGGTTGTCCGATTCGGTTGCGCCGGACGTCCAGATGATCTCGCGCGGATCGGCGTTCACGAGTGCGGCCACCTGTTCGCGCGCTTCCTCGACCGCACGCTCCGCGTCCCAGCCGTAAGCGTGGCTGCGCGACGCCGGGTTGCCGAACTGCTCGCGCAGGTACGGCACCATCTTGTCGACCACGCGCGGGTCGACGGGGGTCGTCGCGCTGTAATCCATGTAGATGGGCAGGTGGAGAGTCTCTTGGGTCATCTGTCGCTCCGGGTATTCTGTGCAGGGACTATGTGCGTTATGGGGTATGGCGGGCGCCTTCGCGCTCACGAACTCGCGATGTTGAACACCGAATTGGGGCCCAGCGGCATCGTGCGCACGGGCTCGGCCGGTGCGGCGACGGGCTCCGGCGCGCGGCGGTCGCGCAGCACCGCGGGCGCCCCCTCGCGTGCGCGCTGCTGATCGACGAGATCCTGCAGCGACACGGAGTCGAGGTATTCGACCATCTTCTGGTTCAGGGTCGACCACAGCTCGTGCGTCATGCAATGGCCGTCGGGCTGCTTCGAGCCGTCGCACGTGCCTTTGCCGCCGCACTGCGTGGCGTCGAGCGGTTCATCGACCGCGATGATGATGTCGGCAACGGTGACGTCCTGCGCGCGGCGCGCGAGGTTGTAGCCGCCGCCCGGGCCGCGCACGGATTCGACGATTTCATGCCTGCGCAGCTTGCCGAACAGCTGTTCGAGATACGAGAGCGAAATCCGCTGGCGCTGGCTGATGCCTGCAAGCGTCACCGGGCCCTGCTCCTGGCGCAGTGCCAAGTCAATCATCGCCGTGACGGCGAAACGGCCTTTGGTGGTGAGTCTCATGGTGTCTAGGGGACTGCAATCTTGACGATTTTGGTCAAGTATAAATATTTGACGTTTTTAGTCAAGTATCCATGTCTTTGAAAGGGTATTCGCAGACCGCTGAATACCACCGTGCGATCAGCGCGCCGTACGGGCTCGGAGTGTCTCCAGCAGGCCCGCGCACGCGCGTTCGACCTGATCGAGCACCTGTTCGAAGCCCTGCGCGCCGCCGAAATACGGGTCGGCCACTTCGGTTTCGGTCGAATCCGGCGCGAATTCCATCAGCAGGCGCACCTTGTCGCGATACTGCGGCGGGCAGCGGCGCTGCAATTCCGCGAGATTCGCCTCATCCATCGCAAGCAGCAGGTCGAAGCGCTCGAAATCCGCCGCACTCACCTGCCGCGCGCGCAGCGCCGACAAATCGTAGCCGCGACTGCGTGCCGCCGCCTGCGCCCGTGTATCGGGCGGCTCGCCCACGTGCCAGTCGCCGGTGCCGGCCGAATCGATCGCGATCCGGTCGGCCAGCGCGGCCGCGTCGACCTGGTGGCGCATCACGCCTTCCGCGGTGGGCGAACGGCAGATGTTGCCGAGACAGACGAAACAGATCGCAACGCGGGTCATCGCACTATCGAAAAGTTGCGGCGGACCGCGTGGAAGAACAACACGCCATTATACAAAGGCGGCCGAAATCGCGCCGTCGCCCGACGCGACGGCGCCATGCCTCACAGCGCCTTCGGCGCGGCGAGCACGATGTCGCCGGATGCCGCCGGCAGCGGCTGCGCCGCGTCGCCGACCAGCCCGAACGACACCGCGCGCGCCAGCTCGGCGGACGCCTGGTGAACCGCGAGCGGACCGCGCGACGGCGCATCGGCCATCGTGTGCAGATAGGCTGCCGCTGCCAGCGGGACGACGATTGCCAGCGGCCAGTACATCGATATTGTCTTTCTCATGATGCGGACCTCCTTGACCCGGTACCCCGAAACCCAATTCCGGGGACTACAGACCAGATTCTATAGACCGCATCTATCGAGATAAATATGCAAATAGCGAACGCACTGTTGCCGCCCGCTGAACAGTCGTCAGCCGAGGTGGCTCTGGGACGCCGCGTACAGCTCGCGGAACGTGCGCCCGGTCGGCGTCGGCATGTCGCGCGTGTCCATCCAGCCGCCCATCATCGGCAGGCGCCGCAGCGTGCCGCCGTTGCCCAGCCGCTCGAGGACGCGCACCGCGAGCTTGGTCGTCAGCGCGTACAGCATCGGCCGCCGCGCGAAGAAGCCCCATGCGGCGAGCGCCGCCCGCTCGCGCCACGGCCGCAGGTGCCGCTCGACCTGCTTCTCGCGCAGCGTGCGCAGCAGGTGCGACAACGGAATCCCGGCCGGGCACACGCTGTCGCATTCGCCGCATAGCGTCGCGGCCTGCGGCAGGTCGAGCGTACGGTCGAGCCCGACGTAGCTCGGCGTCAGCACCGACCCCATCGGCCCCGGATAGACCCAGCCGTACGCATGGCCGCCGACCTTCTGATATACCGGGCAATGGTTCATGCACGCGCCGCAGCGGATGCAGCGCAGCATCTCCTGGAATTCGCCGCCGATCAGGCCCGTGCGGCCGCCGTCGACCAGTACCACGTAGTTGTGCTCGGGGCCGTCCTCGTCGCCCGGCCCGCGCGGCCCGGTCAGCAGCGAGAAATAGTTCGACGTCTTCTGCCCGGTCGCCGAACGCGGCAGCAGGCGCATCGCGGTCGCGAGATCCTCGAGGGTCGGCAGCACCTTCTCGATGCCCGTCACCGCGACGTGCACGCGCGGCATCACCGTGCACATGCCTTCGTTCCCTTCGTTCGTCACGATTGCGACCGAGCCCGTCTCGGCGATCACGAAGTTGCCGCCCGTCACGCCCATGTCGGCCGACATGAAATGCGGGCGCAGCACCTCGCGCGCCTCGCGCGTCATGTCCGGAATCTCGGTGAGCCGCTCGCGGTGGTGCGTGCGCGCGAACAGGTCGGCGATCTCGTCCTTGTCCTTGTGCACGACGGGCGCGATGATGTGGCTCGGCGGCTCGTTGTCGTTGATCTGCAGGATGTATTCGCCGAGGTCCGTCTCGATCGACTGCACGCCCATCTCCGCGAGCACCGCGTTCAGGCGCATTTCCTCGGACACCATCGACTTGGTCTTGATGACCTTCTTCACGTCGTGCCGGCGCGCGATGTCGGCCACCAGCCGCGCGGCATCCGCGGTCGTTTCGGCGAACAACACCGTCGTGCCGCGCCGCGTCGCCTCCTGCTCGAAAGCCTCGAGCCACACGTCGAGGTTCTCCAGCGCGCGGTTGCGGCGCGCCTTGAGCGCGGCGCGCGTGGCCGGGAAGTCGATCGCGGTCATCGCGTCGGCGCGCGCGGACACGAACTTCGTCGACAGCTTCTTCAGGTTCTGCTGCAGGCGCTGGTCGGCCAGCTTCTGGCCGGCGCGCGCCTTGAAATGCATCGATTGGACTTGCATCGCGGTATCGGGAAAAGTGAGCGGAACCGGGCGTCAGACGTCGCCCGCCAGCACCTGCGCGACGTGCAGCACGCGCGTGTCGCGGTCGCCGGTGCGGCGCAACCGCCCTTCGATGTTCAGCATGCAGCCGAGATCGCCGAGCACGACGGCGCCCGCGCCCGACGCACGCACGTTCGCGCATTTCTCGTCCGCGATGGCCGCCGAGATGTCGCCGTACTTGATCGCGAACGTGCCGCCGAAGCCGCAGCAGTGCTCGCAGTCCTTCATCTCGGTGACCGCAACGCCGCGCTGCGCGAGCAGCGCGCGCGGCTGCGCCTTCACGCCGAGTTCGCGCAGGCCCGAACACGAGTCGTGATAGGTGACGGGGCCGGTGAACTCGCCCGGCGCGAGCGACACCTTCGCGACGTTCGCGAGGAAATCGGTCAGTTCGTAGACCTTCTGCTGGAACCGCGTGTAGCGCCCCATCAGTTCGGGGTCGTCGCGAAACAGGTCGCCGTAGTGCGCGCGGATCATCCCGCCGCACGAGCCCGACGGCGCGACGACGTAATCGAACTGCTCGAACTCGCGCAGCGTCTTTTCGGCGAGGTCGCGCGCGAGCGCGCGGTCGCCCGAGTTGTAGGCCGGTTGCCCGCAGCAGGTCTGCGCGGGCGGCACGATCACTTCGTAGCCGGCGTCGCGAATCAGCTTGAGCGCCGAGAAACCGATTTCGGGGCGCATCAGATCGACCAGGCAGGTCACGAACAAACCGACTCGCATACGTGCTCCTTCGAGAAAACGGCTCTCATTATCCGCCGTTTGGCCAGCAAGACCAACGCCGGCTCGCATGCAAGCCCGTCGCGCACGAAACGAGGACTTCCTCGAACGGCGTTCGCTTTTTTCACAATACGAGATACAATCGTTGCAACACCGCTTGACGCGTCAACCGATTTCTCCCCCGACATGAGCCAACCCACCCCGGATTCAAAAACGTCGATCCAGGTGATCGAACGCATGATGCGGCTGCTGGACGCGCTCGCCGCGCACAGTGATCCTGTCAGCCTGAAGGAACTGGCGCAGCGCACGGAGCTGCACCCGTCGACCGCGCACCGCATCCTCAACGACATGGTGACCTGTCGCCTCGTCGACCGCTCCGATCCCGGCACCTACCGCCTCGGCATGCGGCTGCTGGAGCTCGGTAACCTCGTGAAGGCGCGCCTGTCGGTACGCGACGCGGCGCTGATGCCGATGCGCGAGCTGCACCGCCTCACCGGGCAGACCGTGAACCTGTCGGTGCGCCAGGGCGACGAGATCGTCTACATCGAGCGTGCGTATTCCGAGCGCTCGGGGATGCAGGTCGTCCGCGCGATCGGCGGCCGCGCGCCGCTGCACCTGACGTCGGTCGGCAAGCTGTTCCTCGCGGCCGACGAAACGTCGCGCGTGCGCGCCTATGCGACGCGCACGGGGCTGTCCGGCCATACGCAGAACAGCATCACCGACATCGCGAAGCTCGAGCGCGAGTTGACGATCGTCCGCCAGCAATCGTGCGCGCGCGACAACGAGGAGCTGGAGCTCGGCGTGCGCTGTATCGCGGCCGGCATCTACGACGATTCGGGCAAGCTCGTCGCGGGCCTGTCGCTGTCGGCACCGGCCGACCGCCTGCAGGACGCATGGCTCGGCCAGCTGAGCCGCACGGCACTCACCATCTCGGAATCGCTCGGCTACCGGCCGACGCCCGCGAAGGACGTGGACGGGCTGCAGCGGCAGGCGTAAGCCGCCCGCCGGCCTCGATGCCGGTTCCGCCGGACGTAAAAAAGCCCCGCGATTGCGGGGCTTTCTTGTTGCAGCCTGCGGCGCGATCAGGTTCCGCCGTTCGGCGTGTTGGCCGCCGTCAGGCGCTCGCCGCCGCCGGCGTCGAGCCAGTTGCGCAGGCGCGATGCGTCGGCGAAGCGCGAGTACTTGCCGAACGAGTCGAGCAGCACCATCACCATCGGCCGGCCATGGATCGTCGCCTGCATCACGAGGCATTCACCCGCTTCGTTGATGAAGCCCGTCTTCTGCAGGCCGATGTCCCACGAGCCGTTGCCGCGGATCAGCGCGTTCGTGCTGTTGTACGCGAGATTGCGCTTGCCCGTGAACACCTCGTAGCTGCGATCGGTCGAGAACTGGCGGATCATCGGATACTGATACGCGGCATTGACCATCTTCACGAGATCACGCGCACTCGACACGTTCGAGCTGGACAGGCCGGTCGAATTCTCGAAATGCGTATCGGCCATGCCGAGCGCCTTCGCCTTCGCGTTCATCGCGGCGATGAACGCCGGACGGCCGCCCGGGTAATAACGCGACAGCGCCGCGGCCGCGCGGTTTTCCGACGCCATCAGCGCGATGTGCAGCATGTCCTCGCGCGACAGCACCGAGCCGACCGACAGGCGCGAGCCCGTGCCCTTCTCGTAGTCGCGGTCTTCGTCGGTGACTTCGATCTGATCGGTCATCGGCGCCTTCGAGTCGAGCACGACCATCGCCGTCATCAGCTTCGAGATCGACGCGATCGGCACGACGGCGTGCGAATTCTTGTCGAACAGCGGCTCGCCGGAATTCTGGTCGACGACGTACGCGACGCTCGAACGCAGCGCGAGCGCGTCGGGCGTATCGTGCAGGCCGAACGCCTGACCGACCGTCGGCCGGCGCGGCTGGAACGCGACCTTGCGGACCGCGCCGCGATGGCCGCCATGCAGGTTGTTCGCCGCGAGCGTCACGCGCTTTCGCGACGCCTTCGCGCGCGGCGCATCGGCCGCGGCGACCTTGGCGGATTTGTCGGACGTCGCCTTCGCCGACTTCTTCTTCGCTGACGAAGCAGGAGCGACGGCTTTTTTCTTGGCGGCTTGTTGGGTCTTCGCAGTGGCGGCAAAGGCGTCAGCAGGCGCGACGGACGCGGTGGTCGCCAGCAAGGCGACTGCGACCGACACAGCCGTGCCGAGCGTCATGCTCTGCAACAATCTGCGCGGTGAAAACGATTCGGCTTTCATTGGGGTCTGGACAAAGCGGCGGGAGGTTTCCGCAAGTGTAGTTAAAGCTGAAAAAAAGAGCAATATTAGGCACTTACCGATCGTCGTTAAACCGGAATGTAAGGGTCGGCCAACCTCAGACCAATCGACCCTCCCGCCCCCATCGAAAAAACTCATGGGTGCACTGCCCGACAGCGCCCGTCTCCCGATTACCACTCGGTTAATTGAGATAACGTCACTTCGGAGGCGATTTAAAGCGGGGAAACTACGTATCCGGTGCTCGGCGTGCCAGGGGCGCCGGTCTCGACCGTGGCGGCGGCACGTCGCCACGGCACGCGCATCGAAACGGCGCGTTTTTCGACAGGAACAGAAGGATAACGTTCCATGGGCCTGTCAGGTTTACCTGTGCATGATCATGGTGCGCCGCGCTTTCCCCGCCGTCGTGCGCACCATCTGGGAACGCGCCTGAAACCGATTCCGGACGACCGCGATAACCCGTTGTTTTATCGATAATTTGTCGCGATTGTGCAACGCACAAAAAACACTTGACATCCGTTTTCTCTGCCCTAAAATAAGCCTCATTGCTGCGTTGCACAAAGCACGCGCATCCGAGATTCCCCGTCGTAGTGCCCTTTACCCTGCGATCGACGCGATCGCTTTTCAGGAGCTGGACATGTCCTTGCTGACCCCCGAGCAAATCGCCGCTGCACAGAAAGCCAACCTCGAGAGCCTGTTCGGTCTGACGACCAAGGCGTTCGAAGGCGTCGAAAAGCTGATCGAACTGAACCTGCAGGTCGTGAAGTCGACGCTGGCCGAAGGCCAGGAAAACGCACAACGCCTGCTGTCGGTGAAGGACGCGCAGGAACTGATCGCGCTGCAAGCCAGCCTGTCGCAGCCGGTCGCTGAAAAGGTGCTGTCGTACGGCCGTCACCTGTACGAAATCGCATCGTCGACGCAAGCCGAGTTCGCGAAGGTTGCCGAAGCGCAATTCGACGAGCAGAACAAGAAGGTCCAGGCACTCGTCGACAACGTCGCGAAGAACGCCCCGGCCGGTTCGGAAACGGCTGTCGCCGCGCTGAAGTCGGCACTGAACGCCGCGAACACCACGTACGAAACGGTTCAGAAGGCCACGAAGCAAGCCGTCGAAATCGCTGAAACGAACTTCAACGCTGCTGCTGCCGTCGCGACGAAGGCTGCTACCGCCGCCGCCGCACGCCGTTCGAGCAAGCCGGCCGCGTAAGCGCCCCCTGCTCCTGAAAGAGCCGCGCCCAGCGCGGCTTTTTCGTTTCTGGCGCCGGAACACGTGCGAACCGGCAAACGCCGGCCGGCTTCAAGCCGTCGTCCGGCCGCCGCGCCGGCTGCGCACAAAAGAAAACGCCGCCGCCCGGATCGTCCGGGCGGCGGCGTTTTTCGTGGCCGGCGCATGGCCGGCCGTTCCGGTCGCGTTACTTCTTGCGTTGCGGCGGCAGGTCCGTACAGACGCCTTCGTACAGTTCGGCGGCCATGCCGACCGACTCGCCGAGCGTCGGGTGCGGATGGATCGTCTTGCCGATGTCTTCCGCGTCCGCGCCCATCTCGACGGCGAGGCACACTTCGCTGATCAGGTCGCCTGCGTTCAGGCCGACGATGCCGCCGCCGATCACGCGATGGGTTTCCTCGTCGAAGATCAGCTTCGTGAAGCCTTCGTCGCGGCCGTTCGCGATCGCGCGGCCCGAAGCGGCCCACGGGAACACGGCCTTGCCGTACTTGATGCCTTCGGCCTTGCACTGGTCTTCCGTCTTGCCGGCCCACGCCACTTCCGGATCGGTGTAGGCCACCGACGGGATCTGCAGCGCGTCGAAATACGCCTTCTCGCCGTGCGCGGCTTCAGCTGCGACGTGGCCTTCATGCACGGCCTTGTGCGCGAGCATCGGCTGGCCGACGATATCGCCGATCGCGAAGATGTGCGGGACGTTCGTGCGCATCTGCTTGTCGACGTCGATGAAGCCGCGATCCGTGACCGCGACGCCGGCCTTGTCGGCACCGATCTTCTTGCCGTTCGGGCTGCGGCCCACCGCGACGAGCACGAGGTCGTAGCGCTGCGCTTCCGCCGGCGCCTTCTCGCCCTCGAACTTCACGTAGATGCCGTCTTCCTTCGCTTCCGCGCCGACCGTCTTGGTCTTCAGCATCACGTTGCCGAAGCGCTTCGCGTTGTACTTTTCCCAGACCTTCACGAGATCGCGGTCCGCGCCCATCATCAGGCCGTCCATCATTTCGACGACGTCGATCTCGGCGCCGAGCGTCGAGTACACCGTGGCCATTTCGAGGCCGATGATGCCGCCGCCGATCACGAGCATGCGCTTGGGCAGCTGGCGCAGTTCGAGTGCGCCGGTCGAGTCGACGACACGCGGGTCTTCCGGCATGAACGGCAGCTTCACGGCTTGCGAGCCCGCGGCGATGATCGCCTGCTTGAACTTCACGACCTTCTTGCCGTTTTCGCCCTGCACTTCCATGTGGAACGGATCGACGAACGCACCGACGCCGGTGACCACTTCGACCTTGCGTGCCTTGGCCATGCCGGCGAGGCCCGTCGTCAGCTTCTTGACGACGCCGCCCTTGAAGTCGCGCAGCTTGTCGAGATCGACCTGCGGCTTGCCGAACGTGATGCCGTGCGACGCGAGCGCCGCGGCTTCCTCGACGACGAGCGACGTATGCAGCAGCGCTTTCGACGGGATGCAGCCCACGTTCAGGCACACGCCGCCGAGCGTCGAGTAGCGTTCGACGAGCACGGTCTTCATGCCGAGGTCGGCCGCGCGGAACGCGGCCGAGTAGCCGCCGGGGCCGGCGCCGAGCACGAGCATGTCGCACTCGATGTCGGCGGCGCCGGCATAGCTGCCGGCTTGCGGCGCGGGCGCCGGAGCGGCGGCAGCCGGTGCCGGCGCGGCTGCGGGCTTCGGCGCTTCAGGCGCTTTCGCGGGTGCGGCGGCACCGGCCGACGCTTCGACGATGGCGATGACGGTGCCTTGCGAGACTTTCTCGCCGGCCTTGACCTTGACTTCCTTGACGGTGCCGGCGACGTCGCTGGGCACTTCCATGGAGGCCTTGTCGGATTCGAGCGTGATGAGCGTTTGCTCTTTTTCGATCACGTCGCCGGGCTTCACGTTGACTTCGATGACATCGACGCCGCTGAAATCGCCGATATCCGGAACCTTGACTTCGATGAGACTCATGACTGTCCCCTTCTTGATTGGCTGCAGAGAGAGAGGGAGGGACTGGCGGAAAGACGGAACCTGACGACAAGCGGCCTGACAAGAGCACGCGACGTTGGGCAGGACTACCTTTGCCGTCCGCCCAAGGACGCGCCTTTCTTTTGGTCACTTTTCTTTGGAAGACAAAGAAAAGTGACCGCCGCCCCGCGCAGGGGCGACGCCGGCAGACCGTTGGCAAAACAGGTTCAACGACAAGCGCGTGGCGAACCGACAAGAACCACGCCCCCGCGAGCCCCTCATCTCATCAAAGAATGATGCGGCGGAAATCGGCCAGCAACGCACCGAGATACGCGTTGAACCGTGCGGCCTCCGCACCGTCGATGACACGGTGGTCATACGACAGCGACAGCGGCAGCATGAGACGCGGCACGAACTGCTTGCCGTCCCACACCGGCTTCATCTGCCCACGCGACAACCCGAGGATCGCCACTTCCGGCGCGTTGATGATCGGCGTGAAGTTCGTGCCGCCGATCCCGCCGAGCGACGAGATCGAGAAGCAGCCGCCCTGCATCTGGTCCGGCTTCAGCTTGCCTTCGCGCGCGGCCTTCGACAGGTCGCTCATTTCCTTCGCGATGTCGACGAGGCCCTTCTTGTCCGCATCGCGGATCACCGGCACGACGAGGCCGTTCGGCGTATCGGCCGCGAAACCGACGTGGAAGTACTGCTTGAACACGAGGTTGTCGCCGTCGAGGCTCGCGTTGAAGGTCGGGAATTTCTTCAGTGCGGCGACGACTGCCTTGATCACGAACGCGAGCATCGTGAACTTCACGCCCGCCTTTTCGTGTTCCTTGTTCAGCTGGACACGCAGCGCTTCGAGCTCGGTGATGTCCGCTTCGTCGTTGTTCGTGACGTGCGGGATCATCACCCAGTTGCGATGCAGGTTCGCGCCGGAAATCTTCTTGATGCGCGACAGCGGCTTCGCCTCGAACGGGCCGAACTTCGAGAAGTCGACCTTCGGCCACGGCAGCAGGTTCAGCTCGCCGCCGCCTGCCGGCGCAGCCGCTGCTGCACCCGGTGCCGCGCGCTGGCCCGTCATCACGCCCTTCACGAAACCGGTGACGTCGTCCTTCGTGATGCGGCCCTTCAGGCCCGAACCCTGCACGCGTGCGACGTCGACGCCGAGTTCGCGCGCGAACTTGCGCACCGACGGCGATGCATGGCTCGCGCGGTACTCGCCCGACGGCGCGGCGGCCGGTGCGGCGGCAGCCGGTGCCGGCGCTGCCTTCGCGGGTGCCGGTGCGGCGGCGGGTGCCGGAGCCGGCGCGGCCGCAGCCGGCGCCGGTACGCTCGCCTGCGCAGCGGCAGAGGACGCGCCTGCGGCTTCGAGCAGCACGATCAGCGTGCCTTCCGATACCGAATCACCCACCTTGACCTTGATGTCCTTCACGACGCCGGCGGCCGGGCTCGGCACGTCCATCGTCGCCTTGTCGGACTCGAGCGTGACGAGCGACTGTTCCTTCTCGACCGTGTCGCCGACCTTCACGCCGATCTCGATCACCGGCACGTCCTTGTAATCGCCGATGTCGGGCACCTTCACTTCGAGCGTGCCGCCGGCTGCTACCGGTGCGGCCGCCGGTGCAGCCGCGGCCGGGGCCGGCGCTGCCGCCGGAGCGGGCGCTGCGGCCGGTGCAGTCGCGCCGTTGGCCTGCGCCGCGCCGGCGCCTTCGAGCAGGATGATCAGCGAGCCTTCCGACACGGAATCGCCCACCTTGACCTTGATTTCCTTCACGACGCCGCCCACCGGGCTCGGCACGTCCATCGTCGCCTTGTCGGACTCGAGCGTGACGAGCGACTGCTCGGGCTCGACCGTATCGCCGACCTTCACGCCGATCTCGATCACCGGCACGTCCTTGTAATCGCCGATATCCGGCACCTTCACTTCGATCGCTTGACTCATCTGTTTCTGTCTCCATGGCCGCGCGCGCTCCTCGCGGGAGCGACGCGGGCATTACACGGCGTGTGCGTTAAACGGTCATCGGGTTGGGCTTGGACGGATCGAGGTTGTACTTGGCAATCGCGTCCGCGACCACCTTGCGCTCGATCGTGCCTTCGTCGGCCAGCGCGTTGAGCGCGGCGACGGTGACCCAGTGACGGTCGACTTCGAAGAAGTGACGCAGCTTCTCGCGGGTATCCGAGCGGCCGAAGCCGTCCGTGCCCAGCACGACGAAGCGGCGATCGATCTGGCCGCGGATCTGGTCGACCAGCGCACGGACGTAGTCGGTCGATGCGATGACCGGGCCCTGCGTGTCCTTCAGGCACTTCTGCACGTGCGACAGGCGACGCTCTTCGGTCGGATGGAGCAGGTTCCAGCGTTCGACCTGGTGGCCTTCGCGCGCGAGCTCGGTGAAGCTCGGCACGCTCCACAGGTCGGCGGCGACGCCCCAGTCGTTCTTCAGCAGGTCGGCGGCGGCGATCACTTCGTTGAAGATCGTGCCCGCGCCGAGCAGCTGGACGCGCGGCGCCTTCTTGTCGGCGTCGGCCTTCCTGAACGCGTACATGCCCTTGATGATGTCGGCCGCCACGTGGTCGCCCTGCGGAATCGCCGGGTGCTCGTAGTTCTCGTTCATCACCGTGATGTAGTAGTACACGTCTTCCTGGTCCTGCACCATGCGGCGCAGGCCGTCCTGGACGATCACGGCGAGTTCATAGCCGAACGTCGGGTCGTAGCTCACGCAGTTCGGCACCGATGCCGCCCACAGGAGCGAGTGGCCGTCTTCGTGCTGCAGGCCTTCGCCGTTCAGCGTCGTGCGGCCCGCCGTGCCGCCGAGCAGGAAGCCGCGCGAACGCATGTCGCCCGCGGCCCATGCGAGGTCGCCGATCCGCTGGAAGCCGAACATCGAATAGAAGATGTAGAACGGCACCATGATCTCGCCGTGCGTCGAGTACGACGTCGCCGCCGCGATCCAGTCGCACATGCCGCCCGCTTCGTTGATGCCTTCCTGCAGGATCTGGCCGGTTTCCGATTCCTTGTAGAACATCAGCTGGTCGGAATCTTCCGGCACGTACTTCTGGCCTTCCTGGTTCCAGATGCCGATCTGGCGGAACAGGCCTTCCATGCCGAACGTACGCGATTCGTCCGGGACGATCGGCACCACGCGCTTGCCCAGCGCCTTGTCCTTCAGCAGGATGTTCAGGATCCGCACGAACGCCATCGTCGTCGAGATCTCGCGGCCTTCGCCCGTGCCCTTCAGCAGCGGCTCGAACGCGTCGAGCGCCGGCACCGGCAGCGACGTCGCCTTCTCGCGGCGATGCGGCAGGTAGCCGCCGAGGTCCATGCGCTTCTGGCGCATGTATTCGAGTTCCTTCGAACCTTCCTCGAACTTGAGGTACGGCACGTCGGCGATCTGCTCGTCGGTGATCGGCAGACGGAACTGGTCACGGAACTTCTTCAGTTGCTCGACCGGCAGCTTCTTCTGCTGGTGCGTGATGTTCATCGCCTGGCCCGACTCGCCCATCCCGTAGCCCTTGATGGTCTTCGCGAGGATGACGGTCGGCGCGCCCTTCGTGTTCGACGCTTCGTGGAACGCCGCGTAGATCTTGTGCGGATCGTGGCCGCCGCGGTTCAGCGCCCAGATGTCGTCGTCCGACCAGTCGGCGACGAGCGCCTTCAGTTCAGGCGTGTTGAAGAAGTGCTCGCGAACGAACGCGCCCGACTCCGACTTGTACGTCTGGTATTCGCCGTCGACGACTTCCATCATGCGCCGCATCAGCGCGCCCGACTTGTCGCGCGCGAACAGCGCATCCCAGCGGCTGCCCCAGATGACCTTGATCACGTTCCAGCCGGCGCCGCGGAATTCCGATTCGAGTTCCTGGATGATCTTGCCGTTGCCGCGCACCGGGCCGTCGAGACGCTGCAGGTTGCAGTTGATCACGAACACGAGGTTGTCGAGCTTCTCGCGGCTCGCCATCCCGATCGCGCCGAGCGATTCCGGTTCGTCCGTCTCGCCGTCGCCGAGGAACGCCCACACCTTGCGGCCTTCCGTCTTCGCGATGCCGCGCGCCTGCAGGTACTTCATGAAGCGCGCCTGGTAGATCGCCATGATCGGGCCGAGACCCATCGACACGGTCGGGAATTGCCAGAAGTCCGGCATCAGCCACGGGTGCGGGTACGACGAGATGCCCTGGCCGTCGACTTCCTGGCGGAAGTTGTCGAGCTGCTCCTCCTTCAGGCGGCCGAGCAGGAACGCGCGCGAGTACACGCCCGGCGACGAGTGACCCTGCACGAACACGAGATCGCCGCCGTGCTGGTCGGACGCCGCGTGCCAGAAGTGGTTGTAGCCGACGTCGTAGAGCGTCGCGGCCGATGCGAACGAGGCGATGTGGCCGCCGACGTTCGTGTCCTTGCCGGCACGCAGCACCATCGCCAGCGCGTTCCAGCGCGTGTACGAACGGATGCGGTGCTCGATGTCCTGGTCGCCCGGGATCTTCGCCTGGGCTTCGACCGGGATCGTGTTGATGTACGGGGTGTTGGCGGAGAACGGCAGGTGCTCGCCGTGCATGCGGGCGAACTCGATCTGTTTTTCGATCAGGTAATGCGCGCGGCCGGTGCCCACGGAGGAGATCACGCCATCGAGCGACTCCAGCCACTCGATGGTTTCTTGCGGGTCGTCGTCACGATCGGCGGCGACATATTTCATCACTTCGTTCGGTACAGCGGACATTCTCGTCTCCTGGGTCCTGGAATGTGAGGATCGCTCTCATGCAGACGACGCGACGCGGCCGGCTGCGGGCAAGCTCCAGCGGATTGTAATGAGCGTGCGCGGGCCTGCGCAATAAAATTTTCGAATTGTGAGATCTTTTCTCGCAATGCGAAATATTGCTGCGCCGCACCCATGCTTCGGGGCGCGGCGGCACGCCACGGCGGAACAAATCCGTTTCCGTTCAACATATCCGGTACCGGTTTTCCATGTATTGCGCTGCGCTACAATCCTGCCATGTTGACCGATCGGCTTTTCGCACGCTCGGCGCGACCGTCGGGCCCGCCGGCGGAGTCGCAGCCGTCCCGTTGGCACCACGGACCGTGGTGGTCCAATTCCTATTTGCTGACGCCGCTGCTGTCGATCCTGGTATTTCTCGTGGTGATGAGCCTCATCCTGTGGAGCCTCAATCGCCGCGAACAGCAGCAGCAGGAAGACACACTGTTCCGTAACGTCGCCTGGGCGCAGCAACAGATCCGCCTGTCGATGACGGGCGCGCAGGAACAGCTGCAGGCGCTGTCGCGCGATCTCGCGTCGGGCCGCCTCGACCAGAACGCATTCCAGATGGCCGTCGCGGACGTGATGCAGACGCATCCGGAAATCCTCTACCTGAACTGGTACACCGCGCCCGGCGTGCAGCGCTGGCCGACCGTGCATCCGCCGCTGCTCGGCCAGCGGCTCGCGAAGCCGGGCGACGCGCAGATGCAGGACGCCGTGCGCGGCGCGTACGACGAAGCGCGCAGCACGCGCCGCCAGGCCTATTCGCCGCTGATCTACGACGACTTCGGCAACGGCTTCATCACGCTGCAGACGCCCGTGATGCGCGGCGACCGCGAATATCTCGGCTCGATCGCCGCGGTGTTCTCGGTCGAGGGCATCCTGAAGCACGACATCCCGCAGGAACTGTCGTCGAAGTACAAGATCTCGATCACCGACGCGAACAACCGCGAGCTGTCGTCCACGTCGACGCGCCCGCGCCTGCCGCGCGACTCGCACTACGACCTGCCGCTCGATCCGCCCGGCCAGGGGCTGACGGTGCGCGTGTACGCATTCCCGCAGCTCACGAACCTGACCAACAACACGCTCGTGTGGCTCGTCGCCGGCCTGTCGTGCTTCGTGCTGTGGAGTCTCTGGAGCCTGTGGAAGCACACGCGCCAGCGCTTCGAGGCGCAGCAGGCGCTGTACGCGGAAGCGTTCTTCCGCCGCGCGATGGAAAACTCGGTGCTGATCGGCATGCGCGTGCTCGACATGCACGGCCGCATCACGCACGTGAACCCCGCGTTCTGCCGGATGACGGGCTGGGACGAAACCGACCTCGTCGGCAAGGTCGCGCCGTTCCCGTACTGGCCGCGCGACGCCTACCCGGAAATGCAGCGCCAGCTCGACATGACGCTGCGCGGCAAGGCGCCGAGCTCGGGCTTCGAGCTGCGCGTGCGGCGCAAGAACGGCACGCTGTTCCATGCGCGCCTGTACGTGTCGCCGCTGATCGACAGTTCGGGCCGCCAGACCGGCTGGATGTCGTCGATGACCGACATCACCGAACCGAAGCGCGCGCGCGAGGAACTCGCGGCCGCGCACGAACGCTTCACGACGGTGCTCGAAAGCCTCGACGCCGCGGTGTCGGTGCTCGCCGCCGACGAAGCCGAGCTGCTGTTCGCGAACCGCTACTACCGCCACCTGTTCGGCATCCGCCCGGACGGCCATCTGGAACTGTCGGGCGGCGGCTTCGACCGCGCGCAGGCATCGTCCGACTCGATCGACATGGTCGACGCGTTCGCGGGCCTGCCGGCCGCCGCGCTGACGAGCAGCACCGCCGATGCGCAGGAGGTGTACGTCGAAAGCATCCAGAAATGGTTCGAGGTGCGCCGCCAGTACATCCAGTGGGTCGACGGCCACCTCGCGCAGATGCAGATCGCGACCGACATCACGACCCGCAAGAAGGCGCAGGAACTCGCGCACCAGCAGGAAGAAAAGCTGCAGTTCACGAGCCGATTGATGACGATGGGTGAAATGGCGTCGTCGATTGCTCACGAATTGAACCAGCCGCTCGCCGCGATCAACAACTACTGCTCGGGCACGCTCGCGCTCGTCAAGAGCGGCCGCGGCACGCCCGAGACGCTGCAGCCCGCGCTGGAAAAGACCGCGCAGCAGGCACTGCGTGCCGGGATGATCGTCAAGCGGATCCGCGAATTCGTGAAGCGCAGCGAGCCGAAGCGCCAGCCGGCCCGGGTCGCGGACATCGTCGCCGACGCGGTCGGGCTCGCCGAAATCGAGGCCAGGAAGCGCAGGATCCGGATCGTCACGGAAATCCTCGCAAGAATGCCTATTATTTATGTCGACCCCGTGCTGATCGAGCAGGTGTTGATGAACCTGATGAAGAACGCGGCCGAGGCGATGGCCGACGTGAAGCCGGCCTCGGCGGACGGCGTGATCCGCGTCGTCGCCGACATCGACGCGGGTTTCGTCGACATCCGCGTGATCGACCAGGGTCCGGGCGTCGACGAAGCGACCGCCGAGCGCCTGTTCGAACCGTTTTACAGCACCAAGTCCGATGGCATGGGCATGGGGCTGAACATCTGCCGTTCGATCATCGAATCGCATCGGGGGCGTCTGTGGGTGGTCAACAACGTCGAGCCGGATGGCCGCATTTCCGGCGCGACGTTCCACTGCAGCCTGCCCATTGGGGAACCCGCTGATCTCGGCCAAGGGGGGCGCGAGGCATCGGCATCACATACCGTTACGGGAGAACTATGAATAGCCCTGTCACCACCACTCAGGAAACCGTCTTTGTCGTCGACGACGACGAGGCCGTACGGGACTCGCTGCGCTGGCTGCTGGAGGCGAACGGCTATCGCGTGCAATGCTTCTCGAGCGCCGAGCAGTTCCTCGATGCCTACCAGCCGGCGCAGCAGGCCGGCCAGATCGCGTGCCTGATCCTCGACGTGCGGATGTCGGGCATGAGCGGCCTCGAGCTGCAGGAGCGCCTGATCGCCGACAACGCCGCGCTGCCGATCATCTTCGTCACGGGTCACGGCGACGTGCCGATGGCCGTGTCGACGATGAAAAAGGGTGCGATGGACTTTATCGAGAAACCGTTCGACGAAGCCGAGCTGCGCAAGCTCGTCGAGCGGATGCTCGACAAGGCCCGAAGCGAAAGCAAGAGCGTCCAGGAACAGCGTGCCGCGAGCGAGCGCCTGTCGAAGCTGACCGCGCGCGAGCAGCAGGTGCTCGAACGCATCATCGCGGGCCGCCTGAACAAGCAGATCGCCGACGATCTCGGCATCAGCATCAAGACGGTCGAAGCGCATCGCGCGAACATCATGGAAAAGCTCAACGTCAACACGGTGGCCGACCTGCTGCGCCTCGCGCTGTCGAAGAAGCAGGCCTGAGCGTCTTCAGCGGCCGCGGCGGCGCTGCCCGCCCGGCCCGCCACCGGCGCTTGCCGCCCCGCGCGATGCGGCCCACTCGCGCGGCGGCGGCCTTTCCTCCCGGCACACGCGCGCCGCGACCATGACGCTTCCCGTTGATTCGCTGTCGGACGGCAGCAAGCGAACGGTATAATTGCGTGCTTTGCTGCGGCGCTTCCGGCGCCGTACGCCCGCATTCCAACTTCCCGGCAGGACCCACCACCATGACAGCCCTCCTCATCGACGGCAACGCCCTTTCGAAGACCTTGCGCGCCCAGGCCGCCGAACGCGCCGCCGCCCTGACCGCTCGCGGCCACCAGCCCGGTCTCGCGGTGATCCTCGTCGGCGAAAACCCGGCGAGCGAAGTCTACGTGCGCAACAAGATCAAGGCGTGCGAGGACAATGGTTTCTTCTCGCTGAAGGATGCCTACCCGGCCACGCTGTCGGAAGCCGACCTGCTCGCGCGCATCGACGAGCTGAACCGCGACCCGAAGATCCACGGCATCCTCGTGCAGCTGCCGCTGCCCGCGCATATCGACAGCCACAAGGTGATCGAGGCGATCGCGCCGGAGAAGGATGTCGACGGCTTTCACGTCGCGAACGCCGGCGCGCTGATGACCGGCAAGCCGCTGTTCCGCCCGTGCACGCCGTACGGCGTGATGAAGATGTTCGAGGCGCACGGCATCGCGCTGCAGGGCGCGAATGCGGTCGTGATCGGCCGTTCGAACATCGTCGGCAAGCCGATGGCGATGATGCTGCTCGACGCCGGCGCGACCGTGACGATCTGCCACAGCAAGACGCGCGACCTCGCCGCGCACACGCGGCAGGCCGACATCGTGGTCGCCGCGGTCGGCAAGCGCAACATCCTGACCGCCGACATGGTGAAGCCGGGCGCGACGGTGATCGACGTCGGCATGAACCGCGACGATGCGGGCAAGCTGTGCGGCGACGTCGATTTCGCGGGCGTGAAGGAAGTGGCCGGCTACATCACGCCGGTGCCGGGCGGCGTTGGCCCGATGACCATCACGATGCTGCTGGTCAACACGATCGAATCCGCCGAACGCGCCGCTGCCGCCGCGGCCTGACGCATCCCCGTTCAGCCGGCGCGCCTGCGTGCGCCGGCGTCTCGCCGGCCGCGTCGATACGGCCGCACCGCGCCCGGCCGCAAGCCGCCGGACGCCCGTCCCCGGATGCCCGCCGTCGGATGCGCGCGGCCACGCATCCGACCCTGCGTCAATCGCGCCATTAGAAACTAACGATTGGAAAGCGCACGATGCGCCCCAATAATGTCGGTATCGGGCGCCGTCGCGCCCAGCCGCCGTTACCCTTTTCATCCCGGTTCATCCGGCAACAGACAGGGAGTCTTATGTCCGCCAGCGCCAACACCAATCCGCTCCTCGACTTCTCCGGCCTGCCCCGTTTCGGCGAAATCCGCCCGGAACACGTGACGCCCGCCCTCGATACGCTGCTCGACGCCGCCAGCCGCGCGGTCGAAACCGCGAGCGCGCAGGAGACGCCGTCGACCTGGGCCGCCGTCGTCGAGACGGTCGAGCAGGCCACGGAGCCGCTCGGCCGCGCATGGGGCATCGTCGGCCATCTGAACGCGGTCGCCGACACGCCGGAGCTGCGCGCCGCCTACGGCGAAAACCTGCCGCGCGTGACCGAGTTCTGGTCGAGCGTCGGCCAGAATCTCGCGCTGTACGAAAAGTACAAGGCAATTGCCGCGAGCGCCGAATACGCGACGCTGTCCGCCGAACGCAAGAAGATCCTCGATAACGCGCTGCGCGATTTCCGCCTGTCGGGCGCCGAGCTGCCGGAGGATCAGAAGCCGCGCTTCGCGGAACTGCAGGAGCAGCAGGCCGCGCTGTCGAAGGCCTTCTCCGACCACGTGCTCGACGCGACCAACGCGTACGCGTATGTCGTCGAGGACGAAGCCGAACTGGCCGGCTTGCCCGGCGATGCGATCGAGGCCGCCCGCGAAGCCGCGCAGAAGGACGGCAAGGCAGGCTGGAAATTCACGCTGCACTTCCCGTCGTACTTCCCGGTGCTGCAGTACGCCGAGAACCGCGCGCTGCGCGAGACGCTCTACCGCGCCTATGCGACGCGCGCGTCGGAACTCGGGCCGCAGTACGGCGGCGGCAAGGCCGAATGGGACAACACGGCGATCGTCGCCGACGAGCTGAAGCTGCGCCGCGAAGAGGCGCAGATGCTCGGCTACCGCAATTTCGCCGAAGTGTCGCTCGCGCCGAAGATGGCCGAATCGCCGCAACAGGTCATCGCCTTCCTCGAGGATCTCGCGACGCGCGCGCGTCCGCACGCGGACAAGGACTGGGACGAGCTGCGCACGTTCGCCGCGAAGGAACTCGGCCTCGCCGAACTCGCGCCGTGGGACGTCGCGTACGCGGCCGAGAAGCTGCGCCAGCAGCGCTACGCGTTCTCGGAAAACGAGGTCAAGCAGTACTTCCCGGAACCGGCCGCGCTCAAGGGCCTGTTCACCGTCACCGAAACGCTGTTCGGCGTGCGGATCAAGCCGGATGAAGCGCCGGTGTGGCACAAGGACGTGCGCTTCTTCCGCGTCGAGAACCGCGACGGCTCGCTCGTCGCGCAGTTCTATCTCGACCTGTACGCGCGCGAAGGCAAGCGCGGCGGCGCATGGATGGACGACGCGCGTTCGCGTGCGAAGCGCGGCAGCGACGTGCAGACGCCGGTCGCGTATCTCACCTGCAACTTCTCGGCGCCGATCGGCGGCAAGCCCGCGTGCTTCACGCACGACGAAGTCATCACGCTGTTCCACGAGTTCGGCCACGGGCTGCACCACATGCTCACGCGCGTCGACGAACTCGGCGTGTCGGGCATCAACGGCGTCGAATGGGATGCGGTCGAGCTGCCGTCGCAGTTCATGGAAAACTTCTGCTGGGAATGGGACGTGCTGTCGTCGATGTCGTCGCACGTCGATACGGGCGCCGCGCTGCCGCGCGAGCTGTTCGACAAGATGATCGCCGCGAAGAATTTCCAGAGCGGGCTCGGCACGCTGCGCCAGATCGTGTTCTCGATGTTCGACATGCTGCTGCACGTCGACTTCGACCCGGCCGGCGCCACCGGCGTGACCGCGTTCGCGCGCGAGATCAACGAGCGCTACCACGTGATCCCGCAGGCGGCCTTCTCGCGCTGGCCGAACACGTTCAGCCACATCTTCGCGGGCGGCTACGCGGCCGGCTATTACAGCTACAAGTGGGCCGAGGTGCTGTCGGCCGACGCGTACGCGGCGTTCGAGGAAGCGGCCGCCCAGAGCGGCAGCGTGCTCGACGCGGCCACCGGCACGCGCTATCGCCGCGAGATCCTCGAGGTCGGCGGCAGCCGCCCGGCGATGGATTCGTTCAAGGCGTTCCGCGGCCGCGAGCCGGAAATCGATGCGCTGCTGCGCCACAACGGGATGGCCGCGCCCGCGCACTGAGCGCGCCGCCCGACCCTTCCGGCTGCATCGACAGGCACCGCCACGGCGGTGCCTTTTTTCATGGCGCGGGCGCTTCGTCGTCGAACAGCGAGAACTGCCCGTGACGCTCGGCCGTGTCCTCGTCGATGCGCACGCCGACGCCGAGCAGCCGTACGGCCTGCGCGCGCCGCTGCAGCCCCTTCGCGAGCAGCGTGACGGCCGTCTCCGCATGCGTTGCGTCGGCCACGCATTCGACCGTCGTGCGCTGGAAATCGGCGAAGCGGATCTTCACGTACAGCTTGCGGATCGACCGCGCGGCGCCAGCGCGCGCGATCCGCGCGTCGAGCTGCACGACGAGGCGGCGAATCTCATCCGCGCATTGCTCGAGCGTCGTCAGGTCGGTCACGTAGGTCGTCTCGACGCTGACCGACTTGCGCTCCTGGTCGGCCTGCACGGGCCGCTCGTCGATGCCGCGCGACAGTTCGTACAGCCGCCGCCCGAATGCGCCGAACTCGCGATGCAGGTCGATCAGCGGCCAGTCGCGCAACTGCGCGCAGGTCTGGATGCCGAGCCGGTCGAGCCGCGTGGCCGTCACCTTGCCGACGCCGTGCAGCTTGCGCACCGGCAGCGCCGCGACGAACGCGTCGATCTCGTGCGGCCGCACGACGAACAGGCCGTCCGGCTTGTTCCAGTCCGACGCGATCTTCGCGATGAACTTGTTCGGCGCGACGCCGGCCGACACGGTCACGCCGACCGTGTCGAACACGCGCTGGCGGATCTCGCGCGCGATCAGCGTCGCACTGCCCTGGCACCGCTCGGACCCGCTGACGTCGAGGTACGCCTCGTCGAGCGACAGCGGCTCGACGTCGGGCGTGTAGTCGCGATAGATCGCCATGATCTGCCGCGACGCCGCGCGGTATTTGTCCATCGCGGACGGCAGGATCAGCAGGTCCGGGCACTTGCGCATCGCGAGTGCCGACGACATCGCCGAATGCACGCCATAGCGCCGCGCCTCGTAGTTGCAGGTCGCGATCACGCCGCGCTGGTCGGGTCGGCCGCCGACCGCGAGCGGCCGGTTGCGCAGCGACGGATCGTCGCGCATCTCGACCGACGCGTAGAAACAGTCGCAGTCGCAGTGAATGATCTTGCGCATGCGCGGCAGCGCGTCGCCCGGTGGCGGCACGTGCGGATCGGCAGGCGGGATGGTGGTCGGGTTCACGGTGCCGATACTGTACAAAAACACAGTGCCGGTTTCAACTGTCGCGTGCGGCCGCGCCCGGCTGCGCCGTACCGGCCCGCTTTGCGCGGATCGTACCGGCCGCGCGCCGGCAGCGACGCCTATACTCGTCTGCCGCGACACACCAAACGAGAAGGTGACGGATGAAGACGATCGGATTGATCGGCGGCATGAGCTGGGAATCGTCGGCCGAGTACTACCGGATGATCAACCGGCATTCGAAGGCGCTGCATGGCGGCCACCACAACGCGAAAAGCGTGCTGGTCACGGTCGACTTCGCGGAAATCGAAGCGCTGCAGCGCACGCACGACTGGGCGGCGCTCGGCGAACGGATGGCCGACGCGGCGCGCCAGCTCGAAGCGGCCGGCGCCGATCTCGTCGTGCTGACGACCAATACGATGCATCGCGTGCACGACGCGATCGAAGCCGCGGTGAAGCTGCCGTTCCTGCACATTGCCGATCCGACCGGCAGCGCGCTGCGCGACGCGGGCGTCGAGCGCGTCGCGCTGCTCGGCACGCGCTACACGATGGAGTTGCCGTTCTATGCGGAGCGGCTGCGCGACAAATTCGGGATGGACGTGCTCGTGCCGGACGAACGCGGGCGCGACGACGTGCACCGGATCATCTACGACGAGCTGTGCCACGGTATCGTCGCGGCGGAATCGCGCGCGACCTACGTGTCGATCATCGAGGCACTGGCGCGGCGCGGCGCGCAGGCCGTGATTCTCGGCTGCACGGAAATCACGCTGCTGATCGGCGCGGACGATTCGCCGCTGCCGGTGTTCGACACGACCGCGCTGCATGCGAAGGCGGCCGTGGAGTGGGCGGCGCGGTAACCACGACAACCGCGCCGGCGATATCGCACGCGGAAAACAAAAAACCCGGCACGGGGCCGGGTTCCTGTCGACGAAGCGCGCATCGGTCACTTGCGCTGCACATCGTCTGGTGTGCTTGGTTGCGGGGGTAGGATTTGAACCTACGACCTTCGGGTTATGAGCCCGACGAGCTGCCAGACTGCTCCACCCCGCGTCAGAGAAATAAATTATAGGGTGATGAAGTACTCACGTCAACACTTTTGTCACAAATTCTTCTCTCGTCTTCCAGACGGCGTGGCCTGCGCCCTGCTCCGCGTCGCGTTTCGCGCGCGTTCGCCCCGCATGCTCGCGGTAAGATGGCGGCCTTCGCATTCACGCCGCACACATACTCCCGTTCATGAAAATCGCCACCTGGAACGTCAACTCGCTCAACGTCCGCAAGCAGCATGTGCTCGACTGGCTCGCGCAAAGCGGCACCGACGTACTGTGCCTGCAGGAACTGAAGCTGCCTGACGAGAAATTCCCGCGCGCCGATCTCGAGGCGATCGGCTATCGCAGCTGGTTCACGGGCCAGAAGACCTACAACGGCGTCGCGATCCTCGCGCGCGCGTCGCTCGCCGTCGACGAATCGGACATCGTGCGCAACATCCCCGGCTTCGACGATCCGCAGCAGCGCGTGGTCGCCGCGACGATCGACGGCGTGCGCATCGTGTCCGCCTACTTCCCGAACGGCCAGGCGCCCGACTCCGACAAGTTCGTCTACAAGATGCAATGGCTCGACGCGCTGCAGGCGTGGCTGCGCACCGAGCTGCAGCGCTACCCGAAGCTCGCGCTGCTCGGCGACTACAACATCGCGCCGGAAGACCGCGACGTGCACGATCCCGCGAAATGGGAAGGTCAGAACCTCGTGTCGCCGCAGGAGCGCGCGCACTTCGCGCAACTGATCGAGCTCGGCTTCGTCGATGCGTTCCGCCGCTTCGAGCAGCCCGAGAAAACCTTCACGTGGTGGGACTACCGGATGATGGCGTTCCGCCGCAACGCCGGGCTGCGCATCGACCACATCCTGCTGTCGCCGGCGCTCGCGGAAACCTGCACGTCGTGCGAGGTCGATCGTACGCCGCGCACGTGGGAACAACCGTCCGACCACACGCCCGTCGTCGCGGTCGTCGGCTGATCGTCCCATCCGCCCGCGCGCTCAGTGCCGCGCGGGCGCCGGCCCGAGATGGGCCCACAGGAAGCCGAACTCGGCCGCATCGGCCTCCGCACGCTCCAGATCGTCGGCGCTGCCGTGGCCGCCGTCGGTGTTCTCCCAATACCACACCCGTTCGTGACCGAGCGCCTGCATGCGCGCGGCCATCTTGCGCGCATGCGCGGGATGCACGCGGTCGTCGCGCGTCGACGTCGTCAGCAGCAGCGGCGGATACGTGACGCCTTCGCGCACGCGGTGATACGGCGAATACGCGGCCAGCGCCGCGCCCTCGCGCGGATCGTCGGGGTCGCCGTATTCGTCGAGCCATGCGGCGCCCGCGTGCAGCTTCGGATAGCGCTGCATGTCGAGCAGCGGCACGCGGCACAGCACCGCGCCGAACAGCTCCGGCCGCTGCATCATGCACGCGGCGACCAGCAGTCCGCCGTTGCTGCCGCCCTCGATCCCGAGCTGCGCGGCCGTCGTCACGCCGGTCGCGGCCAGATCCTCGGCCACCGCGATGAAATCGTCGAATGAACGCTGCCGATGTTCGCGCTGCGCGTCGACGTGCCAGCGCGGCCCGAACTCGCCGCCGCCGCGGATATGCGCGAACGCCATCACGCCGCCGCGTTCGAGCCACCCGATGCCGAACGCGTCGCTGTAGCCCGGCAGGTTCGGGATCGCAAAGCCGCCGTAGCCCGACAGCAAACACGGCCGCGCGACGCGCGCGGCGCCGTCGGCCGGATCGAGCGCATCGCGCGGCCCGATCAGCGTGTACGGCACCATCGTGCCGTCCTGCGAGCGCGCGCTCGCGCGGCGCACGACGAGCCCGGCCGCCTCGAACTGCACCGGCGGCCGGTCGAGCAGCACACGGCGCGACGGCGCGTCGTCCGCCCGATCGGCAAGATCGACCAGCCAGCATTCGGGCGGATCGAGATAGGCGTCGACGTCGACGTACACCTCGTCGTTCAGCGTCGCCTCGACGGGTTCGACGTCGGTCTGCGCATCACCCGTCCACTCGAACGGCCGCGCGTCCCATGTCCACGTGCCGTCGTCGGCCTGTCGAGGCTGCCACAGCATCGTCCGGTTGTGCACGTCGTCGAGCCAGCTCGCGATCAGCATCGTGCGCGTGTGCGTCCACGTGCACGCGGATGTGGTCGGCCGCGGCGCGAACAGCGTCGTGAATGCGCGCGACCCGGCCAGGAACGCCTGCTCGCGGATCGTGAGCAGCGAGCCGCCCGCATGGCGCACGCCGTCGCAATCCCAGTCGAGGCGCGGCTCCAGCACGAGCCAGCCTTCCCAGAACCCGACCTCGACGTGCGTCGGCACGTCGTAGCGCGCCCACTCGCCGGCGTCGGTCAGCCAGTACGCATGCGCGTCGAAGAAGTCGACGCTGCGCCACGCGACGTGACGCCGATCGATCGGATCGAACCACGCCCCGGCGCTGATGTCGTCGGGTTCGCCGCTGAACACGACGGGCGCATCGGCGAGCGCCGTGCCGCGCACCCAGCGCCGCGCTTCGTACGGATAGCCGGCCGCGGTCGCATGCGCTTCGCCGCGATCCCAGCTCACGTAGACGGTGTCGCGGTCGATCCAGCCGACCGTGTGATGGCCCGGTTCGTCGATCGTGAAGCCGCCGTCGACGAAACGGCGTTCGACGAGATCGAATTCGCGCACGACGACCGCGTCGGCACCGCCCGGCGACAGCGACAGCAGCGCGCGATCGCCGTCCGGATACAGGATCGCATCCTGCTCGAACACCCACGACTCGCCCTCTTCGGCACCGAGCGCATCGACGTCGAGCAGCGTTTCCCACGCGGGCCGACCGGCACGCCAGTCGTCCCAGCGCGCGCGGCGCCACAGCCCCTTCGGATGGAGATCGTCCTGCCACAGGTCGTACGCCCAGTCGCGCCAGCGGGTCGGAATCACCGGGCGCTCACGCGGCAGATAGGCCTTGGCGAGACGCGCGGCCAGCGCGCGATACGCATCGTCGTCGCGCAGCGCGGCACGCGTGCGCGCATTCTGCTCGTCGACCCACGTGCGGGCGCGCTTGCTGTCGAGCGCTTCGAGAAAACGGAACGGGTCGGCCCCGGCGGGCCAGCGGAAGGAATCGGACATTGAGGATCGGCGGAATGGCAAACGGCGTGCAAACCGCGATTATGTCCGATCGCGGCATGCGCGACGCGCGCGCATGCCGCGATTCGTGCTCAGGGCTCCAGGTGGAGTTCCTGGATCTTGCGCGTGATCGTGTTGCGGCCGATACCGAGGCGCTCCGCGGCCTCGACCTTGCGGCCCCGCGTGAAGTCGAGCGCCTCGCGGATCACGGCCGCCTCGAAACGGCGTGCGAGCTCGTCCATCACGTCGGCCGAATTCTCGCGCAACAGCCGCGCGACTTCGGTGCGCAGGCCATGCTCCCACAGCGGATAGCCGTTCGGCACGCTGCCGTTCGGCGCGGCCGCGACGGGCGCGCTCGCCGCCGGCGCCGCACCGAGCGCGGGCGGCACGGCCGGCGCGCTGCCGGGCGCATCCGCGCCGTCGCCCGTCGCGACGACCGGCGCGCCGGCCGGCACGAGATCGGGCGGCAGGTCCTTGATCTCGACCGTCTGCGCGGGCGCCATCACGGTCAGCCAGTTCGCGAGGTTCTCGAGCTGCCGGACATTGCCGGGAAACGGCAGCGACGTCAGGTACGCGAGCGCGTCGTCGGACACGCGCTTCGGCTCGACGCCGAGATCGCGTGCGCTCTTCTGCAGGAAGTGGCGCGTGAGCAGCGCGATGTCCTCGCTGCGTTCGCGCAGCGGCGGCAGGCGCAGCCGGATCACGTTGAGCCGGTGGTAAAGGTCCTCGCGAAACAACCCCTGCCGCACGCGCGATTCGAGATTCTGGTGGGTCGCGGCGATCACGCGCACGTTCGCGCGCAGCGGGTTGTGCCCGCCGACGCGGTAGAACTGCCCGTCCGACAGCACGCGCAGCAGGCGCGTCTGCAGGTCGAACGGCATGTCGCCGATTTCGTCGAGGAACAGCGTGCCGTTCTCGGCCTGCTCGAAACGGCCCTGCCGTGTCGTCTGCGCGCCGGTGAACGCGCCGCGCTCGTGGCCGAACAGCTCGGATTCGAGCAGGTCCTTCGGAATCGCCGCGGTGTTCAGCGCGATGAACGGGCCGTTCGCGCGCGGGCTGTGGCGATGCAGCGCCCGGGCGACGAGCTCCTTGCCGGTGCCCGATTCGCCGGTGATCAGCACGGTCGCGGCCGAATGCGACAGGCGGCCGATCGCGCGGAACATGTCCTGCATCGCGGGCGCCTGGCCGAGCATCTCGGGCGCCTCGGCGACGCGCTCGTCCTGCGGCGCGCCGCCGCGCAGGCTTTCCTCCACCGCGCGGCGGATCAGCTCGACGGCCTTGTCGACGTCGAACGGTTTCGCGAGATATTCGAACGCGCCGCCCTGGAACGCCGCGACGGCGCTGTCGAGGTCGGAGAACGCCGTCATGATGATGACGGGCAAGCCCGGCAGCCGCTCGTGCATCGCCTGCAGCAGCTCGAGGCCCGAGCCGCCCGGCATCCGGATGTCGGACACGAGCACCTGCGGCGTCTCGTGGTCGAGCGCGGCCAGCGCATCGCGCACGTTCGCGAAGCTCTTCGTCGCGAAGCTGTCCCGGGCGAGTGCCTTTTCAAGCACCCAGCGGATCGATTGGTCGTCGTCTACTATCCAGATCGGCTTCATAGGTCGGTCAGGTATGGGTGAATCCGGTGAATCGCAATGTCGCCGCTCAATGGTCGAGCGGCAGCAGAATCTGAAATTCGGTACGTCCGGGCCGGCTTTCGACCTCGATCATCCCGTCGTGCTGCTGCACGAAAGTCTGCGCGAGCGTCAGGCCGAGACCACTGCCGTCTTCGCGCCCGGACACGAGCGGATAGAAAATGCGGTCGCGGATCTCGTCCGGAATGCCGGGCCCGTTGTCGATCACGTGCAAGTCCAGTGCCAGCCGGTACAGGCGCTTCGCGATCGTGATCTTGCGCGCGATGCGCGTGCGCAGCTCGATCTTCGCGTCGCCCTGCGCGATCCGCTCGCGCAGCGCCTGCGCCGCGTTGCGCACGATGTTGAGCAGCGCCTGGATCAGTTGCTCCTTGTCGCCGCGCAGGTCCGGCACGCTCACGTCGTAGTCGCGCTCGATCGTGAGCCCGCGCGGAAACTCCGCGAGCATCACCGCGCGCACGCGTTCGCACACTTCGTGGATGTTCACGTCGCCGACGATGTGCGGATGCCGATGCGGCTCCAGCAACCGGTCGACGAGCGTCTGCAGGCGATCGGACTCCTTGATGATCACCTGCGTGTATTCGCGCAACTCGCCGCGCTCGCGCTCGCCCAGTTCGAATTCGAGCAGCTGGGCTGCGCCGCGAATGCCGCCGAGCGGGTTCTTGATCTCGTGCGCGAGGTTGCGGATCAGCTGCTTGTTGACCGCGGTCAGGTCGTGGATGCGCTCTTCCCGGTCGGTACGCGACTGCCGTTCGTTCTCGAACAGCTCGACGAGCACGAAATCGGGCGCCGACTCGAGGAAGCCGACGATCGCATGCACATGCAGCGGTTCGCGGCCGGGCCGGTCGAGCACGGTATCGAGGTGCGTCGCGTGAAAGCGTTCCTCGCCGATCGCGGTGATCGTCGATGCCAGCTCGTTCGCGTTCGGAAAAATCTCGCCCCACGGCCGCTGCGCGAGCTGCCGGCGCGAGATGTCGAGCATCGCCTCCGCCGACGGGTTCGCGAACGCGATCCGCAGCGTCTTGCGGTCGAGCACGATCACGACCGTCGGCAGCGCTTCCAGCCCCGCCAGCAGGCCCGAACGCGCGAGCCGCTCGTCGTCCGTCAGTCGCTCGGGCTGCCCCGTTTTCGCCTTGATCAGATTCTTCAGAACCATCTGCGTGCTTGTCGCGCCTCACCGGGCCAGAAAATGAAAATCACCGGAACAAAAAAGGGACGGCTGGACGCCGTCCCCTTTCAGACTCCGCCGTTCCCGCCGCAGGCCGCGCGACGGGAACGAACCGGCAAAATGGCGCTGAATCGTCGCGCCATCGCCGATTAGAGCGAGTAGTACATCTCGAACTCGATCGGGTGCGTCGTCATGCGGAACTTCGCCAGCTCCTGCTCCTTCAGCGCGAGGTACGCGTCGATCATGCCGTCCGTGAACACGCCGCCGCGCGTCAGGAACTCGCGATCCTTGTCGAGCGCTTCGAGTGCCTGGTCGAGGCCCGCGCAGACGGTCGGGATCTTTGCATCCTCTTCCGGCGGCAGGTCGTACAGGTTCTTGTCCGCGGCTTCGCCCGGATGGATCTTGTTCTGGATCCCGTCGAGGCCGGCCATCATCAGCGCCGTGAAGCACAGGTACGGGTTCGCCATCGGATCCGGGAAGCGCGTTTCGATGCGGCGGCCCTTCGGGTTCGACACGTGCGGAATGCGGATCGATGCCGAACGGTTGCGTGCCGAGTAAGCGAGCTTGACCGGTGCTTCGAAGTGCGGGACCAGACGCTTGTACGAGTTCGTCGTCGGGTTCGTGATCGCGTTCAGTGCACGGGCGTGCTTGATGATGCCGCCGATGTAGAACAGCGCCAGTTCCGACAGGCCGGCGTAGCCGTTGCCCGCGAACAGGTTCTGGCCGTCCTTCCAGATCGACTGGTGAACGTGCATGCCCGAACCGTTGTCGCCGACGACCGGCTTCGGCATGAACGTCGCCGTCTTGCCGTACGAGTGCGCGACGTTGTGGATGATGTACTTCGACCATTGCGTCCAGTCGGCGCGCTGCACCAGCGTCGAGAACTTCGTGCCGATTTCGTTCTGGCCCTGGCCCGCCACTTCGTGGTGGTGCACTTCGACCGGGATACCGAGCTGTTCGAGCAGCAGGCACATTTCCGAACGCATGTCCTGGAACGTGTCGACCGGCGCGACCGGGAAGTAACCGCCCTTCGTGCCCGGACGGTGGCCCGTGTTGCCGCCTTCGAATTCCTTGCCGGCCGACCACGGTGCTTCTTCCGAGTTGATCTTCACGAAGCAGCCCGACATGTCCGTGTTCCACTGGACCGAGTCGAAAATGAAGAATTCCGGTTCCGGACCGAAGTAGGCCGTGTCGCCGATGCCCGTGCTCTTCAGGTACGCTTCGCCGCGCTTCGCGAGCGAACGCGGATCGCGCTCGTAGCCCTTGCCGTCTGCCGGCTCGACCACGTCGCAGGTCAGCACGAGGGTCGACTCTTCGTAGAACGGGTCGACGAAGGCCGCGCTCGGGTCCGGCATGAGCAGCATGTCCGACGCCTCGATGCCCTTCCAGCCCGCGATCGACGAACCGTCGAATGCATGGCCGCTTTCGAACTTGTCTTCGTCAAACGCCGAAACCGGCACCGACACGTGCTGTTCCTTGCCGCGCGTATCCGTGAAGCGGAAATCGACAAACTTGACGTCCTCGTCCTTCACGAGCTGCATGACGTCGGCGACGGTTTTACTCATAACCTCTTCTCCTGATTGAACAATTCCGGCGGACTGGGAACCGCCTCGTTTATCGAGCTGACCGGGGTCTTGCTTTAGCGCAGCGCGCCCCGATTCGACCGAATTCTATATAGCAGCATCCGTGCCAGCCATCGCAAAACCGACGTAAATCGCGCCGGAGCGCGTCGCGGCGGGACCCGGCTGCGCAATTCCGGGGCCGGCCACCGCACCGGCGGCCGCGCGAACGCACCGAAACAGTGCAATCACGCCAGCGCGCCGTCGCAGCGGAATCATTCTGGTGCATGCACGCCATTCTGCACCCTTTTGGTGAGTGCGTGGCGGTGCATGTGCCTGTCGGTAGACGGGCGTCCGTACCGCGACGCCGCGCTAGAATGTTCGTTTGACCGATACGGAGACTCCCTGCCATGAGTACGCTCGACCAGCTTTACGCGAAGGCCGACGAACGCCGCGCACAAGGCGCGCTCAACTACGCCGGCGCGCTGCTGCCGGTCGAGGCATTCGAACTGCTGCAGCTCGACCCGTCCGCGCGCCTCGTCGACGTGCGCACGCGCGCCGAACTCGACTGGATCGGCCGCCCGCTCGTCGGTGACGGCCAGTACCTGCACCTCGAATGGACGCGCTACCCGGGCGGCGTGCCGAACGCCGAATTCGTCAACGAACTGAAGGCGGCCCTCCCGGCCGATACGCCGATCCTGTTCCTGTGCCGCAGCGCCGCGCGCTCGAAGCTCGCCGCGGTCGCGTCCGCGCAGGCCGGCTTCACGAAGGCGTTCGACCTGCTCGAAGGCTTCGAGGGCGCGAAGGACGCCGAAGGCCACCGCAAGACGGTCGACGGCTGGTGCTTCCGCAAACTGCCGTGGATCGGCGCCTGACGAAGCACGACGCTCGGCGGCGACAGCCTCATCGTCGAGCCGGGCGATGACATGCCGATGACGGGCCGCGTTGCGCGGCCCGTGCTTTTTTGCGGCCGCGTGGCGGGCCGCTCAGGCGCGCGGCGTATCGGGCTCGACGACGTCGCCGCCGAGCAGGTGCACGCCTTCGCGCAGCTTCACGAACGCGGCCGCGACGGCTTCCGGCTCGCCCTTCACGCCGAGGTCGATGTGACGGCGCGCATAGATGCCGCCGCGCTCCGCATCGCCGACGCTCGGCAGGCTGAACACGCGCACGCCCGGGAAATCGCGCTCGATGCGCTCCATCAGCGGCGTGAGCGTCGATTCCGGCAGCTCGAACACGTACAGCGAGCGCTCCGCGTGCGGCGTCGCGTGATGCAGGTGCGCGTACTTCGTGTCGAGCACCCATTCGATCATCGGCCAGGCCATCACCGGGAAACCCGGCACGAAGTGCAGGTCGCCGGCCGAAAAACCGGGAATGCGGTTATAGCCGTTCGGGATGATGGTCGCGCCCGCCGGGAACACGCCCATGTTGAAGCGGTGCTGGTTCTCCGGCGAATCGAAGTCGACCGGCGTGGCCGGATCGGTATGCGTTTCGCGGATCCGCTCCGAAATCAGCACCTTCGCTTCCGGATGCAGTTCGAGCGGCACGCCGAGCGCGGCGGCCGCGCACTGGCGCGTGTGGTCGTCCGGCGTCGCGCCGATTCCGCCCGTCGAGAACACGATGTCGCCCGACGCGATCGCACGCGCGAGCGTCGCCGTGATGCGCGCCGGATCGTCGCCGACGTATTCGGCCCAGTCGAGCGCGAGGCCGCGCGCGCCGAGCAGTTCGATGACCTTCGCCAGATGCTTGTCCTGCCGCCGGCCCGAAAGGATTTCGTCGCCGATGATGATGATGCCGATGCTCATGCCTGCCCCATGTCGATTGCGGTGGCGCGCGCACTCGCGCGCAGGTCCTCCAGCGCGCGCAGGCAGTAGTGCCCGAACCACAGCGCCGAGAAGACGAGGATGAAAGCGTAAACCCAGATCATGGCCGCCGCGACGAATGGAAACAGCACCATCATCCAGACCGACGACACCCATACGAAGGTCGGTACGGTGCCGAGCAGCCCGGTCGCGACGCCGATGCCGATCAGCGGCCAGCGGTGGCGGCGCACGAGCGCGCGGCGCTCGTCGCGGCTCGCGTGCAGCGCGAGCGCGTCGTAGGTCATCACGCGGTACGTGAGCCAGCCCCAGATCACCGGCGGCAGCAGCGCGAAGAACGGCGGGATCAGCCACAGCGGGATCGTGACGACGAGCAGCACGACGCCGACCAGCGCCGCGCCGAGCGAATTGAACACGCTGCCGAAAAAGGTACCGCCCCGCTTCGGCTCGAGCGCCGCGAACTGCCGGTTCGACAGGTGCTTGATCACGACCGGCATCGAGATCGTCGCGATCAGCAGCAGCACGGTCAGCACGATCAGCGGAATCGCGAGCGACACGACCACGAACGGCGCGACGACCGCGTGCAGCTGCGACATGCCGATCGCATCGAACGCGCGATACAGCGCGGCCGTCAGCACGAAGCCGTCGAGCGCGCCGCGCGCGAGATCCAGCAGCGTCTGCCACGAAAACCACAGCACGGCGCCCCACAGCAGCGCCGAGACGACGAACGGCATCAGGGTGAGCCACAGCATGCGCGGGTGCAGCGCGCTGGCGATCGCCCGGACGAAGGAGCGCAGCAAGTCGTTCATGCGAACCTGTATCGACGGAGAAAAACGGGGAAAGGATAAACCACACGGCCCGCATGCGCCGAAGCGCATGCGGGTCGTGTGGGAATGCCGTTCAACGGGAGCGGGATCGCGTCAGGCCGACGCCGCGCCGCGCTTCGCGGGGAACAGACGCCGGAAGATCCGCACGAACGCGAGGCCGTGCTGCGACCAGAAGCCGTCGCCGTAGGACACGCCCTCGACCTGCTCGCGGATGCCGGTCGGCTCGACCGTGCGACTCCACGACGCGGTACCGAACATCATGTCCCACCACGGGAACAGCACGCCGAAGTTGCAGCCGTACTTGGTGCCTTCGTGACCGTAGCCGACCGCATGGTGGCGCCGATGGAAGATCGGGCTGACGAGCAGGCGCTCGCCGAGCCAGCCGAACGACAGGCGCGCATTCGTATGCTGGATGCTCTGCATGAAGTTCGTGAACGCGGTCAGCACGACGAACTGCGACGGCGTCACGCCGATCACGAGCGCGATCGCCGCGAAAAAGCACGACTGGATCACGTCGTCGAGCAGGTGGTTGCGGTCGTCGCACCACAGCGACATCTGCCGCTGGCTGTGATGGACCGCGTGCAGCTCCCACCAGATGCCGAACTTGTGCTGCCAGCGGTGATACCAGTAGCCGGCGAAGTCGAGCACGACGAGGTAGATCGCGAACGCGACGATCGGCTGCGAGGTCACACCCGGCCACAGGTAGTCGAGATTGACGTTCGCGACGCCGTGCAGGCGCAGCCAGGACTGGAAGCTGTCGAACACCGGCTGCAGCGCGAAGAAGAAGAACAGCGTGTAGATGCCGAGCTTCGAGATCGCCGTGTAGATCACGTCGACCCGCACCGCGCGGCGGTTTTTCCAGCGTTCGACCGGCAGCAGCGCCTCGAGCGGGCGCAGCAACGCGAACATCAGCACCATCTGCAACGCGCCGATGATCACCCAGTACAGCGCGTCGTAGGTGTCCTCGTCATAGTCCATCAGGTTGAACTTGAAGAGGAGCGGCTGCACGACGTCGACGTACAGCCAGGTCTGGATGTCCGACACGAACGCATCGATCAGGTGCAGCATCGCTCGCCTCCGCCCGTCACGCGCCGTTCGCCGCCTTCCACGGCGCGCGGTCGTAGAAGTAGATGCCGTGCGGCGAGCGGCCGACGGCGATCGTCTGCACCAGCTTGCGCGACGCCAGGTCGATGATCCCGACCTTCTTCGCGAAGCGGAACGTCACCCACAGCGTCTTCTTGTCGGCGGACAGTTCCATGTCGTCGGGGCCCGGCAGCAGGCCGGTGATGTCACCGACGTTGGTGAGCGTGTTCTCGTCGATGATGCTGATCGTGTTCGCGACGCGGTTCGTCACCGCGACGTGCGTGCCGTCGGCGAGCGAGCGGAAGTTGTGCGCGCCCTTGCCGGTGTAGATCTGCTTGACGACCTTCTGGTTGCGCCAGTCGACGACCGCGACGTAATCCGCGCCCGTCATCCCGACCAGCAGGAATTTGTCGTCCGGCGTGAGCCACAGGCCGGCCGGCACCTTGCCGACCTTCATCTTCCACTTGACCGTCTGCGTCGGCAGGTCGATCGCCGCGATCTCGCCGGACACCTGCAGCGACACGAGCAGCGTCTTGCTGTCCTTCGTGAATGCGAGGTGGCTCGGCATCACCGCGAGCGGCACGCGCTTCACGAGGTGCAGGTCGCGGCCGTCGTAACCGTAGATGTCGACGCGGTCGAGCCGCAGGCCTGCCGCCGCGAACCATTTGCGGTCCGGCGAGAAGCCGAGCTGGTAAGGATCGTCGATCCCTTCGACGGTGCGCTGCAGCTTGCCCGTCTTCGGATCGAGAAACATCAGGCTGTTCGAGACCGAATTGGCGACGATCAGCGACGCATTGTCGGGCGTCGCCATCAGGTGATGCGGCTCCTTGCCGGTCGGCATCGTGCTGACGACCTCGCGGGTCTGCTGGTCGATCAGGGAAAGCGTCGCTTCGGCCGAGTTGAGGACGATCACGTTATTCGCGTGTGCGGCGGGCGCCAGTACGGCGGCGGCCAGCGCGAGCGTGCGGCCGAGGGAAAGGAAAGTGCGCATGAAGACTCACGTCGAGGAACAACCGTCATTGTAAAACGTTCAACCGGCCGCGCCGGTTGACGGCGGTCGGTATTGCGCCACTTCGACGCACGCCGCGGCGGCCGGACGAGCCGCCGCGGCAGGCACCGTACGGCCGGCCGGGGCCGTCCGCCGCGGCGGGCCCGGGACGCCGATGTTGCGCTAGCGCTGCATCGACTCCCAGACCTTGTGCAGACGCTTGACAGAGACAGGCATCGGCGTGCGCAGTTCCTGCGCGAACAGCGAAATCCGCAGTTCTTCGAGCAGCCAGCGGAATTCCGCGAGCCGCGCATCGGCGACGCCGCCGCGCTGCGACACCGCGCGCTGGTACTGCTGGACAAGCGGCAGCAGGTCGGCCGACTGCTTCGCGTCGCGCGCCGGATCGGCCTTCAGCTTGTCGATGCGCAGCGCGATGCCCTTCAGGTAGCGCGGGAAATGCGCAAGCTGCGCGTAAGGCGTGTCGATCACGAAGCGCTTGCCGACCAGCGCGGCGAGCTGCTGCTGCAGGTCCGCATGGGCCTGCGCGAACGGCTTCGCCTGCGCGAGCTTCTTCACGAGCCCCGCGTATTCGGCGAGGATCTGGCCGACCAGCCGCGCGATTTCCTGCGCGAGCAGGTTCAGGCGGCTCCGGCCCTCGTCGCGGCGCGCGTGGAAGCTTGCGTCGTCGTCGGGCAGCGGGTCCTGCAGGCACGCGCGGTCGAGCGCCGTATCGATCAGCTGGTCGCGCAACTCGTCCTGCGTGCCGAGCGACATGTACTGCATCGCCATCTCGCGCAGGCCCGGCAGGTTCTTCTCGAGGAACTTGATCGGCTCCTTCAGCTGCAGCGCGAACAGCCGCCGCAAGCCGGCCCGGTGGATGCGTGCGGCCTCCTCCGGCGAATCGAACACCTCGACGTCGCAATGCGTGCCGCGGTCGACGAGCGCTGGGTAGCCGTACAGCGTCTGGCCGCGCCGGCGGATTTCCAGCAGTTCGGGCAGCTTGCCGAAATTCCACGTCGTCAGGTTCTCGTACAGCGCCGTCGCGCCGGCTTCCGCCGGCGCGGCCGTCTGCGGCGCCGCGCCCTTGCCTGCCTTCGCGTTACGGCCGGCGGCACCGGCCGTGGCCGCCGCCGGCGCCTGGCCGACCGGCTGGCCCGCATCGGCATCGCCGCCCGTCGCGATCGTCGACGCCGCCGCGATCTTCTGGAACTGCTGCTGCGCCTGCGCGCCGAGCTCCTGGCGAAGCTGCGCGAGATTGCGCCCCATCGCCAGCTGGCGGCCGTGCTCGTCGATCACCTTGAAATTCATGAACAGGTGCGCGGGCAGCGTCTCGAGCTTGAAGTCGGCCGTCTTCATCGCGACCTGCGTCTCGCCGCGCACGTCGGCGATCAGCGCCTCGACGAGCCCGCCCGCGCCGAAGCGCTCGCGCCCCATCCGCTCGACGAAGCCGGCCGCGTATTCGGGCAGCGGCACGCAGTGCCGGCGCAGCTTCTGCGGCAGCGACTTCAGCAGCAGCTGCACCTTTTCCTTCAGCATCCCCGGCACGAGCCACTCGCAGCGGCGCGCATCGACCTGGTTCAGCGCGTACAGCGGCACCGCGAGCGTCACGCCGTCGCGCGGCGTGCCGGGCTCGAAGTGGTACGTGAGGGCCATCTCGACGCCGGCCATCGTCGCGCGCTTCGGGAACAGCTCGGTCGTCACGCCGGCCGCCTCGTGGCGCATCAGGTCGTCGCGCGACAGGTACAGCAGCCGCAGCTTGTCCTCGGGCTGGCCGCCCTTCTTCACTTCGTCGCGATACCAGCGCTCGAACGCCGCGCCCGTGTGGATCCCCTCGGGAATCGCCTGGTCGTAGAACGCGTAGATCAGCTCGTCGTCGACCAGCACGTCCTGACGGCGCGACTTGTGCTCGAGCTGCTCGATGTCGGCGAGCAGCTTGCGGTTGTGCGCGAAGAACGCGAGCTTCGTGTCGAACTCGCCTTCGACCAGCGCACCACGGATGAACAGCTCGCGGGCACGCGCCGGATCCTGCTTGCCGAACGCGACGCGCCGGCGATGGTAGATCGGCAGCCCGTACAGCGTCGCGCGCTCGTACGCGCTGACCTGCGCCGGACGCTTTTCCCAGTGCGGCTCCGACAGCGATTTCTTCAGCAGGTGCGCGCCGATTTTCTCGACCCATTCGGGCTCGATCTTCGCGAGGCAGCGCGCGTACAGCCGGCTCGTCTCGACGAGCTCGGCCGCCATCACCCAACGGCCGGCCTTCTTCGCGAGCGCGGAGCCCGGCCACAGGTAGAACTTGATGCCGCGCGCGCCGAGATAGTGCGGATCGTCGTCGGCCTTCAGGCCGAGGTTGCCGAGCAGCCCCGTCAACAGGGCCAGATGGACCTGTTCGTAGGTCGCCTCGACTTCGTTCAGGCGCCAGCCGTGCTCACGCACGACGGTCAGCAACTGCGAATGGACGTCGCGCCATTCGCGCAGCCGCAGGTGCGACAGGAAATTCTGGCGGCACGCGTCGACGAGCTGGCGGTTCGACTTCTTGTGCGCGACGGCCTCTTCGAACCATGCCCAGATCTTCAGCCACTGCAGGAATTCGGAACGCTCGTCGGCAAACCGGCGGTGCGCCTGGTCAGCCTGCTCCTGCGCGTCGATCGGCCGGTCGCGCGGGTCCTGCACGGACAGCGCGCTCGCGATGATCAGCACCTCGCGCAGCGACTGCTGGTCGCGCGCGGCGAGAATCATCCGGCCGACGCGCGGATCGAGCGGCAGCCGCGCGAGTTCGCGGCCAAGCGGCGTCAGCGCGTTGTCGTCGTCGACCGCGCCGAGCTCGTTGAGCAACTGGTAGCCGTCCGCGATCGCGCGGCCGGGCGGCGGTTCGAGGAACGGGAACGATTCGATCGCCGTCAGGTGCAGCGACTTCATCCGCAGGATCACCGACGCGAGCGACGAGCGCAGGATTTCCGGATCGGTGAAGCGCGCGCGCGCCTGGTAGTCGCTTTCCTCGTACAAGCGGATGCAGACGCCGTCGGCCACGCGGCCGCAGCGGCCCGCGCGCTGGTTCGCGGCCGCCTGCGAGATCGACTCGACCTGCAGCTGCTCGACCTTGTTCCGGTACGAATAGCGCTTCACGCGCGCAAGGCCGGTGTCGACCACGTAGCGGATGCCCGGCACCGTCAGCGAGGTTTCGGCGACGTTGGTCGCGAGCACGATCCTGCGCGCGTTCGACGCCTTGAACACCTTGTCCTGGTCGGCCGCCGACAGCCGCGCGAACAGCGGCAGGATCTCGGTGTGCGGCGGATGGTGCTTGCGCAGCGCCTCGGCCGCCTCGCGGATCTCGCGCTCGCCGGGCAGGAACACCAGCACGTCGCCGGGGCCCTCGCGGCACAGCTCGTCGACCGCGTCGACGATCGCGTCCATCAGGTCGCGCTCGGCTTCGCGCGCGGTCTTCACCCGGTCGCGGCCGCCCGTGCCTTCGGCATGCTTCACCGCCGGGCGATCCTCGGCCACCGGGCGGTAACGCATCTCGACCGGATACAGCCGCCCGCTCACCTCGATCACGGGCGCCGGGTGCTCGTCGGTGCCGAAATGGCGCGCGAAGCGATCGGCGTCGATCGTCGCGGACGTGACGATCAGCTTCAGGTCCGGCCGCCTCGGCAGGATTTCCTTCAGGTAGCCGAGCAGGAAATCGATATTCAGGCTGCGCTCGTGCGCCTCGTCGATGATCAGCGTGTCGTACGCCTTCAGCAGCGGGTCGGTCTGCGTCTCGGCGAGCAGGATGCCGTCGGTCATCAGCTTCACGGACGCGCCCGGCGCGAGATTGTCGGTAAAGCGCACCTTGTAGCCGACCACCTCGCCGAACGGCGTGCCGAGCTCCTCGGCGATCCGGCGACCGGTCGACGACGCGGCGAGCCGGCGCGGCTGGGTATGGCCGATCAGGCCCGTGCCGCCGGCGCCGAGGCCGCGGCCGAGATCGAGACAGATCTTCGGCAACTGCGTGGTCTTGCCCGAACCCGTTTCGCCGCAGACGATGACGACCTGATGACCGGCGATCGCGCGCGCGATTTCGTCGCGCTTGCCCGACACGGGCAGGCTTTCGGGGTACGTGATCGGCGGGACGGGATTCGGCGCGACGACCGCTCGCGGCGGACGCTCGCGGCGCGGGGCGCGCTCGCCCGATGCCTGCGGTACGCCCTTCGCGGCCGGCTGGCGCGCGTCGCCGCGCCGTTCGTCGCCGCGCGGCCCGCGCGGTGCGTGTGCCGGCGGGGCCGCCGGCTGGTTCTGCTGCTGGCGCGGCGGCTGGCCCTGCTGCCCGCGTGCGTCGGCCGCACCATCCGGGTGCCTGGCCGACGGCGTATTGGCCCGCGTCGGCGCGGGACTTTTAGAAACATTCGACATGGGGGCGCATTATAATCCCGCCCATGAATTCCCAAACCGACCTCCCCCCCGCCCAGACCAGCGCCGCGACGCCGCCGGCCGCCGACGATTCGGCCGCCAGCCACGCGCAATTCGTCGACTGGATGCGCTCCGTCGCGCCCTATATCCACAAGTTCCGCAACAGCACGTTCGTCGTGGGGTTCGGCGGCGAGGTGGTGCAGCAGGGGCTGCTGAACGCGCTCGTGTCCGACATCGCGCTGCTGCAGGCGATGGGCATCCAGATCGTGCTCGTGCACGGCTCGCGCCCGCAGGTCGAGGAGCAGTTGAGCCTGCACGGTGTCGAATCCGAGTTTTCGCACGGCCTGCGCATCACCGATGCGCGCGCGCTCGAATCCGCGAAGGAAGCGGCCGGCGAAGTGCGTCTCGACATCGAGGCCGCGATCAGCCAGGGTCTGCCGAACTCGCCGATGGCGCACGCGCACATCAGCGTCGTGTCGGGCAACTTCGTCACGGCACGGCCGGTGGGGATTCTCGACGGGGTCGATTTCGCGCATACGGGCATCGTGCGCAAGATCGACGCCGAATCGATCCGTCATTCGCTCGCGAGCCGCAAGCTCGTGCTGCTGTCGCCGCTCGGTTTCTCGCCGACCGGCGAGGCGTTCAACCTGTCGATGGAAGACGTCGCGTCGGCGGCCGCGATCGCGCTGCGCGCCGACAAGATCATCTTCCTGACCGAAGCGCCGGGCATCGTCGACGACGAAGGCGGGCTGATCCGCGAAATGTCGCTCGACGCGGCGGCCGAGCTGCTCGATTCCGGCAACATCCAGGGCGACGACGCGTTCTTCCTGAAGCACTCGATCCGCGCGTGCCGCGGCGGCGTGACGCGGGCGCACCTGATTCCGCAATCACTCGACGGCAGCATGCTGCTCGAACTGTTCCTGCACGACGGCGTCGGCACGATGATCTCGTACGAGAACCTCGAAAGCCTGCGCGAGGCGACGCCGGACGACGTCGGCGGCATCCTGTCGCTGATCGAGCCGCTCGAGACCGACGGCACGCTGGTGCGACGCGGCCGCCACCAGATCGAACGCGACATCGACCACTTCTCGGTGATCGAGCACGATGGCGTGCTGTTCGGCTGCGCGGCGCTGTACCCGTACCAGCAGGAGAAGATCGGCGAGATGGCGTGCCTGACGGTCGCGCCGGAAGCGCAGGGCTCGGGCGACGGCGAACGCCTGCTCAAGCGCATCGAGCAGCGCGCCCGCGCGCGCGGCCTCACGCACATCTTCGTGCTCACGACGCGCACCGAGCACTGGTTCCTCAAGCGCGGCTTCGTCAAGGTCAGTGTCGACGACCTGCCGGAAGACCGTCGCAAACTCTATAACTGGCAGCGCAAGTCGCTCGTGCTGATGAAGCAGCTCTGAGCGCAGGCACGACTGCCCTCCCCCCAGTTCGATTACAGGAGAAGTACACGATGGCTCGAATGATCCAATGCGCGAAGCTCGGCAAGGAAGCCGAAGGCCTCGATTTCCCGCCGCTGCCGGGCGAACTCGGCAAGCGCATTTACGAGAGCGTCTCGAAGGAAGCATGGCAGGGCTGGCTCAAGCAGCAGACGATGCTGATCAACGAAAACCGCCTGAACATGGCCGACCCGCGTGCGCGCCAGTACCTGATGAAGCAGACCGAAAAATACTTCTTCGGCGACGGCGCGGACCAGGCGTCCGGCTACGTGCCGCCGACGGAAGGCTGATGACGTGACGCGCGGCGCCGGCAGCGCGGCCGCATGATCCGACGAACAACGGCACCGTGTCCCGCACGGTGCCGTTTTTCTTTCGGGCGCATGCGCCCGGCGTGCGTCAACCCGCCGGTTTCAGCGTGCCGCCGTCGCCCGGCTGTTGCGCGCCGCCGCTCGCGCTGTCGGCGCTGCCGCCTTCGGTGCCCCATTCCGCCGCATCGCTGCGTTCGGCCGTCGACAGTTCGTCGGCGCGATAGCCGGTGCGGTTCAGCAACGCCAGCATGCAGACGAGCGACACGAGCGCGTAGAGCCCCGATGCGACCGCGACGCCGACGATGCTGCCCGTCGCGTTGAGGATCGCCTGCGCGAGCACCGGCGTGCCGCCGCCGACGACCAGCGCGCTCAACTGGTACGCGAGCGACAGGCCCGTATAGCGGATGTTCGCCGGAAACACGCGCGCGAGCACGCCGCCGACCGCGCCGTAGAACATCGCCGACGGAATCGTCGAGATGCACATGCCCGCGACGGCGACCCCGTACGAACGCGTCGCGAGCGCATGGAACATCACCGGCATCAGCACGATTTCCGGAATCAGGATCCAGCACATCGCGCGCCGCATGTCGACCTTCGACACGAACCATGCACCGACCGGCTGCATCAGGAATTGCACGACGAGCGAGATCGACAGGATGCCGAGGAACGTGCCCTGCGCGTAGCCGAGTTCCTTCGTCGCCCACGACAGCGCGAACGTGCTGCGGAAATACGTGACGTTGATCACGGGCAAGGTGCCGGCCGCGAGCAGCACGACCACCCAGTGATCGCGCACGACGTCGCGCAGCGGCAGCTTCACCGTGCGCTTGCGCGCGAGCACGCGCTGCATGTCGGCCGATTCCTCGAGCTTCAGACGGATCACCATGCCGATGATCACGAGCACGGCCGACAGCAGGAACGGAATGCGCCAGCCCCACGTCAGGAACGACGGCGTCGGCAGCGCGCTCAGCGCGAAGAACGCGGCGGTGGCGAGCAGGTTGCCGGTGGGCGAGCCCTGCTGCGCGAACGCCGCATACAGGATGCTGCGGTGCTTCGGCGCGTTTTCGCTCGCGATCAGCACCGCGCCGCCCCACTCGCCGCCGACCGCGATGCCCTGCAGCACCCGCAGCACGACGAGGCCGGCCGGCGCCCAGACGCCGATCTGCGCATAGCCGGGCAGCAGGCCGATGCCGGTCGTCGCCAGGCCCATCATCATCAGCGTGATCACGAGTGCGGTCTTGCGGCCGACGCGATCGCCGAGATGCCCGAACACGATGCCGCCGAGCGGCCGCGCGGCGAAACCGGCCCAGAACGTGACGAACGCGAGCAGCGTCGCGACGCCCGGGTCCATCGTGCTCGCGAAGAACACCTTGCCGAACACGAGCGCCGCGGCCGTGCCGTAGATGTAGAAGTCGTACCACTCGATCGTGGTGCCGACGAACGCCGCGAAGGCGGCGCGGCCAGGCCGCGGCAGCGCGGCGCTCGGGGATTGCGGACGGCTCATCGATGTCTCCTGTTGGGTGATCGGGGGCGCGACTCGCGCGCGCCTTTCCCGGGTGGCCGGCATCGCGCCGCCGGCCGGCGGCGTGATGTCAGCCGGGCGCCGGGTCCGGCGCCGTTTTCAGCACGCCGGCGTCGAGCAGTTGCTGCTGAAGCGCACGATCGACGCCGAGCCGGTCGAGCACCGCGCGCGTGTCGCGGCCAAGCGCGGGCGGTGCCGACCGATAGGTGGCCGGCGTGCGCGACAGCTTCACCGGCGACGCCGTGCCGCGATACGCGCCGATTTCGACGAACAGGTTACGGTGCAGCGCATGCGGATCGTGCGCGACCTCGGCCACCGTCCGCACCGGCCCGCACGGCACGCCGGCCGCCATCAGGTCGCGCGCGAGCGGCTCGCACGCGTGCGCGGCGAGCCGCGCTTCCAGTTCGGCCTTCAGCGCGGGCCGGTGCGCGCAGCGGCTGCGGTTATCGACGAAGCGCGCGTCGCCCGCGAGCGCCGGCGCACCGAGATGCGCGACGAGCCGCGCGAACTGCCGGTCGTTGCCGACCGCGAGGAAGATCGGCACGGTCGCCGTGCGGTAGCTGTCGTAGGGCGCGATGTTCGGATGCGCGTTGCCGCTGCGCTCCGGCACGCGCCCGGAGCCGAAGAAGTTCGGCAGGTGCGGATGCAGCAGCGATACACCGCAGTCGTACAGCGCGATGTCGATCGACTGCCCCTGCCCGCTTTTCTCGCGCTCCGCGAGTGCGAGCAGGATGCCGGCGAGCGCGTTGAGCCCCGTGACCATGTCGACGATCGGCAGGCCGATGCGCGTCGCGTCGCCGTCGCGCTCGCCGTTGACGCTCATCAGCCCGGCCATCGCCTGGATCACCGCGTCGTAGCCGGGCAGCCCGCCGAGCGGGCCGTCGTCGCCGAAGCCCGTCACCGCGCAATGGATCAGGCGCGGAAAGCGCGGCTGCAGGTCGCGCGCATAGTCCATCCCCCAGCGCGCGAGCGTGCCGGGCTTGAAGTTCTCGACCAGCACGTCGGCCTCTTCCAGCAGGCGCCACAGGATCGCGCGCCCTTCGTCGCGCGACAGGTCGAGCGCCAGCCCTTCCTTGTTGCGGTTGACGCCCATGAAGTACCAGGCCGTGTCGCCGAGGAACGGCGGCCCCCAGCCGCGTGTTTCGTCGCCGGCGGGCGGCTCGATCTTGACCACCGTCGCACCGTGGTCGGCGAGCGCCTGCGTGCAGTACGGGCCGCCGAGCACACGACTCAGGTCGACGACTTTCAGGCCGTCCAGCGCACCGCGTGACGCGCGCGTTACGTTCGTTACGTTCGTTGCGCTCATCGTTCGACCTCCGGCAGCAGGTCGAGCGCCGTGTCGAGCGCAACCGGCGTGCCGCGCAGCAACGCATCGAACGCGGCCGACTCGTCGTCGCGCAACGCCGGCGCGAGCGGATCGACCGGCAGCAGCTTGTGGCGCACGAGCAGGTGCGCGAGCGCGAGACGCCGGAAATCCGGCGCGAGCCGCACGCCCTCGCAGGCCATCAGCACGGCCGCGCTCGCGTAGTACAACGCGGACGCGGCCTGCCGCACGTGCGCGTCGTCGCCGTCCGCCGCGACTCGCGCCAGTGCATCGCATGCGCGCGCGAGGATGCGCCGCAGCGCCGCGCGGCTCGCGTCGGGCAGCGGTGCCGCGCCGAGCCGGTCGCCGAGGAACGCGCGCAGCGCGTCGAGTGCGTGCTCGCGCTGCGCGGCCCGCGCAACGTCCAGCGCGACGATGTTGCTCGTGCCTTCCCAGATCGAGCCGAGATGCGCATCGCGCACGAGCCGTGCATCGCTCCATTCCTCGATGTAGCCGGTGCCGCCGCGCACTTCCATCGCGTCGCCCGTCACGCGGCGCGCATCGCGGCACGCGCGGAACTTGATCAGCGGCGTCAGGATCCGCACGCAGCGCGCGGCCTGCTCGTCACCGGCGTCGGCCTGCGGCAGCAGCAACGCGATCTGCATGAACATCGCGCGGGCAGCCTCGGCCGGCAGCAGCATTTTCATCAGCTGGCGCTGCATCAGCGGCATCTCGATCAGCTTGCGGCCGAACGCCTCGCGATGCGCGGCGACGTGCAGCGCCTCGTTCAGCGCGCGCCGCATCAGCCCCGCCGCGCGCACGCCGTTCGACAGCCGCGACATGTTGATCATGTCGGCCATCTGGTGAAAGCCGCGGCCGATCTCGCCGATCAGCCAGGCCTGCGCACCGTCGAGCACGATCTCGCCGCTCGCCATCGAACGGCTGCCGAGCTTGTCCTTCAGGCGCACGATCCGGTAGCGGTTGCGCGTGCCGTCGGGCAGCGTCTTCGGCAGCAGGAACAGCGCGAGGCCCTTGATGCCGTCCGGCGCGCCGTCGGGCCGCGCGAGCACCATCGCGAGGTCGGCATCCGCGTTCGAGCAGAACCACTTGTCGCCGGTCAGGCGCCAGACGGTCCCGCCGTGCGCGTCCGTCTCGCGCGCGGCGCGCGTCGCGATCCGCGCGACGTCGGAGCCGGCCGCCTGCTCGGTCATGAACATCGCCCCCTGGTACAGCGTGTCGAAGTCGCGCGACGCGAGCATCGGCAGATAACGCGCGACGAGCGCCGGATCGCCGAAGCGGCGCAGCGTGCGCGTCAGCGAGTCGGTCATGCTGACCGGGCAGCACAGCCCGAACTCCGCCTGCACGAACAGGAACGTCAGCGCGTACTTGACGAGCGGCGGCACGGATTGCGCCCCGTGGCTCATCGACGCGAGCCCGAGCTCCGCATACGCAACGCGTTCGAGCGCGACATACGCGGGATCCTTGTCGATCCGCTGCACGGCCTCGCCGCGCCGGTTGCGATGCTCGAGCACGGGCGGATGTTTGTCCGCGCGCGATGCCCATTCGTCCAGTTCGCCGGACACGCGTGCGCCGAGCGCGCGCAGTTGCGGCTCGAGTTCGGCATAGTGCGCATCACCGAGGTGCAGCTTCAGCAACGCGCCGAGGTCGGTGTCGGCGGTGAAGAAATTGATGCCCCGGCTGTCGGGGATGTTGGATGTGCCGGGGTCCGGCGCGCCAGCGGTGTCGTTCATGCGAGTTGTCTCCTGAGTTGCCTGCGCGTTGATCCGGCCGGGCGCCGCCGCCCGCTGCCGGCTCCGCGCGAAACCTTCCGCAGAGCGTAGGCGCGCGATCGATAAGCGTCCAATACAGGATTCATCCGGTACGATAGATGTCGCTTATCGATGGCGACGCCAGGAGGAGACACCGTGGAACTGAGGCAATTGCGCTATTTCGTGGCGGTCGCGGAGGAGCTGCATTTCGGGCGCGCGGCGAAGCGCCTGTTCATCTCGCAGCCGGCGCTGAGTTTCGACATCCGCAAGTTCGAGGACACGCTCGGCGTGCAGCTCTTCTCGCGCACCAACAAGACCGTCGCGCTGACCAACGCGGGCGAGGTGCTGCTCGGCGAGGCACGCCGGCTGCTGCTGCAGGCGGCCGAGGCCGAGCGCCTGACGGTGCGCTCCGCGTCGGGCCTCGCGGGCCGGCTGCGGATCGGCTTCGTCCATTCGATGCTGTATCGCGGGCTGCCCGACGCGGTACGGCGCTTCGAAACCGACTACCCGGGCGTCGAGGTCGTGCTGAGCGAGATGAACACGCATGCGCAGGTACAGGCGATCCAGCGTGGCCAGATCGATCTCGGCTATGCGCACTGGGGCCACTTCCCGCCCGAAGTCGAATCGGTGCCCGTCTATGCGGAGCCATTCGTGTGCTGCCTGCCGGCCGCGCATCCGCTCACGCGGCGCAGACAAGTCGCGCTCGCCGCGCTTGCGACGGAACCGTTCATCCTGTTTCCGCGCGAAGCGGCGCCGCACTATCACGACCTGATCATCGCGCAGTGCGTGAACGCGGGATTCAGTCCGTTGATCCGCCACGAAGCGCGGCTGTGGCAGACGATCCTGTCAATGATCGAGTTCGGGATGGGGGTGGCGCTGGTGCCGCGCGTGCTGCAGCAGGCGAAGAGCGACCGGCTCGCGTTCCGGCCGCTGAAGGATGCGTCGCTTGAATCGCGCACGCTTGCGCTCAAGCGCAGCGGCACCGCCGAGCCGGTCGCGCTACGCTTCGCCGACTACGTGCGCGCATCGATCGACGGGCTGCCCGCGCTCGCGGGCTGAACGGGCGGTCGGCGGCGGGTGCCGACGGACATTCGAAAAAATTTGCAGAAAGGGCTTTACAGACCCTCAAAGCCCTGACATAATTTCAGCTTCTTTGGGCGGTTAGCTCAGCGGTAGAGCACTGCCTTCACACGGCAGGGGTCACTGGTTCGATCCCAGTACCGCCCACCAAAGAATTCAAGGCCCTGCGTCTCACGACGCAGGGCCTTTTCGTTTTGCGCGTCGCGATCGTGAGACTCACTACCCGGCATCAATCACTCGACGCGGGCGCGCACTCGCATCCACGACGTAATAGTCGGTAACCAATCAGTCATAGCGCACGGATCACGGCTGACTAGAATCTGCCGACATGACCGGCCCGTCGCGCGGCACCGATGGTCGAATCCCATCAAGACGAACGGCTCCGGAACGCGGCTTGCACGGCCGCTCGATACCGTCGCGACCTATCCCATGACATCGCCGAATTCACACACCCTGTGGTTGACCGGCCTGAGCGGCGCCGGCAAGTCCACGCTGTCGCGCGAGATCGCTGCGCACTTGCGCGCGCACGGCATCCCGGTTTGCATTCTCGACGGCGACGAGCTGCGCTCGGGCGTCTCGCGTGATCTCGGCTTCCGGCGCGACGATCGCGCGGAGAACTGCCGGCGCACCGCCGAAATCGCGAAGCTGTTGAACGACCAGGGGATCGTCGTGATCGTCGCGCTGATTTCCCCGTATTCAGCCGACCGGAAACTGGCCCGCGACATCGTCGGCGACGCACGCTTCAGCGAGATCTATCTGAATTCCGATATCGCGACCTGCTCCGCACGCGATCCGAAACGCCTGTACGCGAAGGCCATCACCGGTCAGACACGCCGGTTCACCGGCATCTCGGATCCTTACGAGGCGCCCGAGGCGCCCGATCTCGTCGTCGAGACCGGGACGATATCCATCGCCGAGTGTGTCGCGCGCATCATCGAATTCGATCACCAGCGCTTCGACTCCGCGTGATCGACGCCCCGCGTTCGATTCGCTTCACCGCCCCACCCGCTCCGCCGTCGCATCGAACGCATGCTTCGCCTTGTCGACGATCTCGTCGACTTCCGCCTCGCGAATCACGAGCGGCGGCGACAGCAGCATCCGGTCGCCGGTCGCGCGCATGATCAGGTGGCCGTTGAAGCAGAAGTCGCGGCAGATCGTGCCGATATCGACGTCCGCACCGAACCGCTCGCGCCGGCCGCGATCGCGCGCAAGCTGAACGCCTGCGACGAGCCCCGCGCCCGCGATCTCCCCGACGATCGGATGGTCACCCAGCGCATCGCGCAGCCGACGCTGGAAATACGGCCCGATATCGGTCTTCACACGCTCGACGATGCCTTCGTCGCGCAGCAGCTTCAGGTTCGCGACCGCGACGGCCGCAGCCACCGGGTGGCCCGAGTACGTGAGGCCGTGATTGAATTCGCCGTTGTCGATGATCGGCCGCGCCACGCGCTCGTGAATGCCGACCGCCCCCATCGGCACATAACCCGACGTGAGGCCCTTGGCCATCGTGATCAGGTCCGGCTCGAAGCCGAAGTGCTGATGCGCGAACCATTCGCCGGTGCGCCCGAAGCCGCCGATCACCTCGTCGGCGACGAGCAGGATGTCGTACTTGCGACAGATCCGCTGGATTTCCGGCCAGTACGTCGACGGCGGGAAGATCACGCCGCCCGCGCCCTGGAACGGCTCGCCGATGAACGCGGCAACGTTCTCCGCGCCGAGTTCGAGGATCTTCGCCTCGAGCTGCTGCGCGCGCGCGAGGCCGAACGCTTCCGGCGTCTCGCCCGGCTGCGCTTCGCCGAAGAAATACGGCTGGTCGATATGCACGATGTGCTCGACCTTCGACGGCATCTGCTCGTGCATGTAGCCCATCCCGCCGAGCGTGCCGCCCGCGATGGTCGAGCCGTGGTAGCCGTTCTTGCGCGAGATCACGAACTTCTTCTGCGGCTTGCCCTGCACGCGCCAGTACTGGTGCACGAGGCGCAGCACGGTGTCGTTGCCTTCCGAGCCGCTGTTGCAGTAGAAGAAGTGGTTGAAGCCGGCCGGCGTCAGTTCCGCGAGCAGCGCGGACAGCTCGATCACCGGCGGGTGCGTGGTCTTGAAGAAGGTGTTGTAGAACGGCAGTTCCTGCAACTGGCGATACGCGGCGTCGGCGAGTTCCTTGCGGCCGTAGCCGACGTTCACGCACCACAGGCCGGCCATCCCGTCGATCACCTTGTTGCCGTCCGAATCCCACAGGTAGACGCCGTCGGCCTTCACGATCACGCGGCTGCCGGCGCGGTTCAGCGCGCCCATGTCCGAGAACGGGTGGATGTGGTGCGCGGCGTCGAGCGCGCGGTATTCGGCGGTCGAGTGCGGCGAGCGGGCTTCGTGTCGATCGGTCATGTTTCCTCCATGAAACGGCGCCGCACGTTCAGACGTGCAGCAGCAGATGGCGGCGTTCCCACGAGCTGATCACGCGGAAGAACGCTTCGTATTCGGTTTCCTTCAGCGCCAGATAGGCCTTCACGAACTTGTCGCCGAGAATGCCGGCGAGCGGCTCGCACGCGGCCATCAGCGAGATGCCCTCTTCCAGATTGCGCGGCAGCTGGTAAGGCAGGTCGTAACCGTCTGAGGCAATCGGCTCGGTCGGCGCGAGCTGCTGCGTCATGCCGAGATAGCCGGCCGCGAGCGTCGCGGCGAACGCGAGGTACGGGTTGCAGTCGACGCCCGGAATGCGGTTCTCGATGCGGCGCGCGACGGGGCTCGACTGCGGGATGCGAAAGCCGACCGTCCGGTTGTCGTAGCCCCACTGCACGTTGATCGGCGCGGCCATGAAGCGCGACAGCCGGCGGTACGAGTTGATGTACGGCGCGAAGATCGGCATCAGCGCCGGCGTGTATTTCTGCAGCCCCGCGAGATAGCTGCGGAACAGCGGCGACACGGAACCGTCCTCGTCGGCGAACAGGTTGCGCCCGGTGCGCATGTCCGCCAGGCTCTGATGAATGTGCATCGCGGATCCCGGCTCGCCTTCCATCGGCTTGGCCATGAAGGTCGCGTACATGTTGTGGCGCAGCGCGGCCTCGCGCACCGTGCGCTTGAACAGGAATACCTGGTCGGCCAGCGGCAGCGCATCGCCGTGCACGAAGTTGATCTCCATCTGCGCGGCGCCGACTTCGTGGATCAGCGTCTCGATATCGAGGCCCTGCATTTCGCAGTACTCGTAGATGTCCTCGAATAGCGGATCGAACTCGTTGACGGCCTCGATCGAATACGACTGGCGGCCGGTTTCCGCGCGTCCCGTGCGGCCGATCGGCGGGCGCAGCGGCAGGTCGGGATCGGCATTCATGTCGACGAGATAGAACTCGAGTTCCGGCGCGACGACGGGCTTCCAGCCTTTCGCCTCGTACAGGTCGAGCACGCGGCGCAGCACGTAGCGCGGCGAGATCTCGACCGGCGAACCGTCGAAATGCACGCAGTCGTGAATCACCTGCGCGGTCGGATCGACGGCCCACGGAATCAGGCAGATCGTCGACGGATCGGGCACGCACACCATGTCGGGATCGGTCACGCCGGTCAGCGTGCCGTCCTCCGGATAATCGCCGGTCACGGTCTGCACCATCACGGCCTGCGGCAGGCGCATCGATTCGCCTGATTCGAACTTGTTGCGCGGAATGATCTTGCCGCGCGCGATGCCGGCCATGTCGGGGATGATCGCCTCGACCTCGGTGATGCGGTGCTGCCGCAGGAATTCGCTCAGTTCGGGTTGCATGATCGGCCTCGTTCAGTCGACGTCGGATGCGCTCGGCGACGCGATCGCGCCGCCGGCTGCATGAATGCGGCGCGTCATGCGCGCGCGGCACGCCGCGCCGAATGCCGCGAAGATGTCGCGCGACAGCGGCTGTTCCGCGTAGCGCCATTCGGGATGCCACTGCACGCCGAGCGCGAACGCGCGCGCGCCGCGCACGCTGACGGCCTCGACGAGCCCGTCGGGCGCGCTCGCTTCGACGACGAGCCCCGCGCCAAGCCGGGCGATGCCCTGGTCGTGCAGCGAATTGACGGTCGCCTCGTGCACGCCGCGCGCGACCCGCTGCAGCAGGCCGCCCGGCGCGAGTTGCACGACGTGCGCGGGACCATACTGCCGCTCGAGCGGATCGGCCGCCCGTTCGCGATGATCGTCGAAGCCGTTCGTCGCGTGCAGCCGCTGATGCAGCGTGCCGCCGTACGCGACGTTCAGCTCCTGCATGCCGCGGCAGATCGCGAGCACGGGTACGCCCGCCTCGATCGCCGCGCGGATCAGCGGCAACGCGGTCGCATCGCACGCGGCATCGTGCAATGTGTCGGGTGCGCTCGCGGCGCCACCGTAATGATGCGGCTCGACGTTCGAATAGCTGCCCGTAAACAGCAGCCCGTCGACCGCCGCGATGATCGCGTCGGGCGGCTGGCGCGCGCCGAGCGCGGGCAGCACCAACGCCAGCGCGCCGGCGCCGTCGACGAGCGCGGCGAGGTACTTCTCGCCGGCCGTGTGATTCGGATGCGCACCGCGCAGGATGCGGTCGGCGGTGACGGCTACGATCGGGCGCGCACGCATGAGCCTCCCTCCCTCTCCGGTAATCGCGCGCCGCATGCGTGCGCACGGGACGACGAAGGCCGGCGGCTGCGCCGCACGCGCGTGCCGTCGCGCAGCGCGAGCGCATGCGCGATCCGGCCGCGCGAACGATGCGGCAAGCCGCGGTGCGGCCCGCAACGGAAGCGGAACAAGACGCTAGGGCAACAACGATGCGCTGCCGTCGCACTGCACCGCGCTGAACACCTGCGCGGTCACGAGGTTGAAGCGGCGCGGGCCGCGATGGGAAATGGCGAAGAAACGAGGTTCGCGTAAAGGGGCGGCACGCGTGCCGCATTCAGCATGCCGGTTCGGCCCGGCCTGAGGCGGCGCGCCCGCCGACGGACTTCGCGTCCGGCGTATCGAAGGGCTGGCGGCTTTCACGATCGTACTCGACTGACTGAAGGAGGCAGGACACGCGTCGCGATCAAGCGCATGCGGCAAAGCCGCGCGGCGACACGTCGGCAAGGTGTCTCGCAGCGCATTCCGGCACGGTACGGCCATCGTCGATGCCCTCGCCGCCGGTGCGCGCGTGACGACTTCCTGACATTCAGCTTATATCACCTAAAAATTGCGTCAAATTTTCAGGCACCGACGACGACATCGATCAGATGAAAAAAACGGCATCGATCCCCGCGATCGATGCCGTGTTGTGCATTGCGTCGGCGCGCCTGCTGCATGCCGGCGGGCCGCGACGCCCTGCTCCGCCGCGCTGCCGCATGCGAGCGGCCCGCGCTCAGCGATGCGCGAGCGCGGTTTCGACGAGCGTCTGCAACAGCGGTGCAATCCGCGCGGCGCGCGCTTCGTCGTACGCGTACGGACGCGTCTCTTCCATGTAGGTGATCTGCGACAGCTCGAGCTGCACGGCTTCGACACCGGTGTCGGGCACGCCGTAGTGACGGGTAATGTAGCCGCCCTTGAAGCGGCCGTTCGCGACGGCCGTATAACCGCCGTGTGCGAGCACGCGCGCGGCCAGCGCCTCCGCGAGACCGGGCTTGGCGCTCGCGCCGCTCGACGTGCCGAAATTGAAGTCCGGCAGGCGGCCGTCGAAGAAGCGCGGCACATGCGAGCGGATCGAATGCGCTTCCCACACGAGCACGCGGCCGTGCTCGCGCTTCAGGCGTGCAATCTCGCGCTGCAGCGCGTCGTGATACGGCAGCCAGTAGCGGTCGCGGCGACGCATGATCTCGTCGTTGCCGGGCAGCGCATTCGCCGGATAGAGCGGCGCCTTGTCGAACGTATCGACCGGCACGAGCCCCGTCGTGTCCTGCCCCGGGTACAGGTTCTCGTTGTCGGGCGGACGGTTCAGGTCGACGACGTAACGCGCGTGCGACGGCACCAGGATCGATGCGCCGAGATCGGCCGCGAAGCCGTACAGCCGCTCGAGATGCCAGTCGCAATCGTCGACGAAGCGCGCGTCGGGCGTCATCGTCGCCGCGATGTCCTCGGGGATGTGCGTGCCTGCGTGCGGAATCGAGATCAGCAGCGGCAGCGTGCCCTGCTTCAGCGTGAATACAGCCGGTTGTTCAGTCATGTCGCCTCACCGTAAGAGTCGGCCGGCGCACGCACGCGCGCCGGTTGCCGCGTGTCAGCGCAGCAGTTGCGCCAGCGCGGCGCGGTAGTCCGCGTATGCAGCGTCTTCGTCGCGATGGCGGCGGCCGCTCACGACGCGTTCGCCGCCCGTGTAGACGTCGAGCACGGGCGTCTCGCCGTGTTCGGCGAACACGATGCCCGACAGCCACGACGGGCTGCCATGTTCGGCGATCGCCGGATGATCGGGATCGAGCACCAGCCAGTCGGCGCGGCAGCCTTCGCGCAGCGCGCCGACACGCCGCCCGCTCGCCTGTGCGCCGCCCGCGAGCGATGCGTCGAACAGGCGATCGGCGACGTGTGCCTGCGACTCGCTCGCCAGCACGTTGCGCGCGCGGTGCACGAGCCGCTGCCCGTATTCGAGCAGGCGCAGCTCCGAGCGCCAATCGACCGAGGCGTGGCTGTCCGAGCCGACGCCGATCACGCCGCCCTGCGCGAGATAGTCGACGGCCGGGAACACGCCGTCGCCCAAGTTCGCTTCGGTCGTCAGGCACAGGCCGGCGACCGCGCGACGCCTCGCGAGCGCGGCCGTCTCGGTCGCATCGACGTGCGTGGCGTGCACGAGGCACCAGCGCGCATCGACGTCGAAGCGATCGAGCAGCCATTGGACGGGACGCGCGCCGTACGCGCGCACGCAGTCGTCGACTTCGGCCGTCTGCTCGGCGATATGGATGTGAACGGGCGCGTCGTCGGGCAGCCCGTCGATCAGCGTGCGCAGCCCGTTCTCCGACACCGCGCGCAGCGAGTGCGGCGCGACGCCGTAGCGCAGGCCGCCGTGCTCGGGCGCCGCGCGACGCATCGCGTCGAGCAGTTCGAGCAGCCCGTCGGGCGTGTTGATGAAGCGGCGCTGGTCGTCGCGCGGCGGCTTGTTGCCGAAGCCGGCGAACTGGTACGACACGGGCAGCATCGTGATGCCGATGCCGGCGGCGCGTGCGGCATCGACGACGCGCGTGCCGAGCTCCGCGAGCTGCGGATAGCGCGAGCCGTCCTGTGCGTGATGCACGTAGTGGAATTCGCACACCGACGTGTAACCGCACTTGAGCATCTCGACGTACAGCCAGCGTGCGATCGCCGCGAGCGCGTCGGGCGTGATCTTCAGCGCGAAGCGGTACATCAGGTCGCGCCAGCTCCAGAAGCTGTCGGCGGGATTCGCGCGGTATTCGGTGAGCCCCGCCATCGCGCGCTGGAATGCGTGCGAATGCAGGTTCGGCATGCCGGGCAGCACCGGGCCGGCCGCACGCGCGACGTCTGCCGGCGCATCGGTATCGGGCGTCACGCCGGTCAGCGTGCCGGCCGCGTCCCAGCGCAGCAGCACGTTGCGGCGCCAGCCGTCGGGCAGGTAGGCGTGGTCCGCGAACAACATGGTGTCGGTCATTCTGATTCCTTGTCGAGCGGCCGGGTCGAGCGCGGTCGCACCCGGCCCGGCTCCCTGCAAAAACTATCCGTTCATCCGGCGAAACACGGTCGTGCCGCCGCGCACGACCTGCTCGCACAGCGGCCGGCCGATCCAGTACGCGAGCTCCGACAGCGAACCGACCGACCACGCGGCGAAGTCGGCCTGGCGGCCGACCTCGAGCGCGCCGTGGCGATCCGCGCGGCCAAGCGCCGCGGCTGCATGGCGCGTGACGCCCTGCAGCACTTCCGGCACCGTCATGCGGAACAGCGTGCAGCCCATGTTCAGCGTCAGCAGCAGCGATTCGAGCGGCGACGTGCCGGGGTTGTGATCGGTCGCGAGCGCGATCGGCACGCCGTGCTTGCGCAGCAGCTCGATCGGCGGCAGTTGCGTTTCGCGGATGAAGTAGTACGCGCCGGGCAGCAGCACGGCGACCGTGCCGGCCGCCTTCATCGCCTCGATGCCGGCTTCGTCGAGAAACTCGAGGTGGTCGGCGGACACCGCGCGGTAGCGCGCGGCGAGCGCCGTGCCGCCGGCGTTCGACAGTTGCTCCGCATGCAGCTTCACGGGCAGGCCGCGGCGCGTCGCGGCCTCGAACACGCGCTCGGTCTGCGCGAGCGAGAAGCCGATGCGTTCGCAGAACACGTCGACCGCGTCGACGAGACCCTCGTCGGCGAGCGCCGGCAGCATGCGGTCGCACACTTCGTCGATGTACGCGTCCGCCCGGCCCGCGTATTCGGGCGGCAGCGCATGCGCGCCGAGGAAGGTCGTGTAGACCGTGACCGGGAAGCGCTCGCCGAGCTGGCGCGCGACGCGCAGCATCTTGCGCTCGCTCGCGAGGTCGAGCCCGTAGCCCGACTTGATCTCGATCGCGGTCACGCCTTCGGCGAGCAGCGGCTGCAGGCGCGCGGCGGCCTGCACGAACAGCGTCGTTTCGTCGGCCGCGCGCGTCGCGCGCACCGTCGACACGATCCCGCCGCCCTGCCGCGCGATTTCCTCGTAGCTGGCGCCCGCGAGACGCTGCGCGAATTCGTCCGCACGCGTGCCGCCGTACACGAGGTGCGTATGGCAATCGACGAGGCCCGGCGTCACCCACGCGCCGTGCAGGTCTTCGCGCGGCCAGTGCGCGTAACCGTGCGGCAGCGCGGACCACGCGCCGAGCCACACGATCGTGCCGGTTTCGTCGACCGCGATCGCCGCGTCGTCGATCGTTTCGTCGGGATGGCCGTGCGGACACAGCCTCAGGTGATGCCAGACAGTCGGTTTCATGCGTTCAGTCTCGTTCGCCGACGGCGAGCGAGACGGCGAGCAACGCACCGCCCCCGCTCACGACGACGTCAAACGCACGCCGCGGCCCGTCGAGCCGCAGCGTGTCCATGTCTTCCAGTGCGTGGTGCGTGCCGTCGATTGCGACACCGACGGCGCCGGTCGCGCAGAACAGCAGCACGGTATCGGCCGGCGCGACATGGTGCGCGCCCGCGCGCCACACGTCGAGCGTGCCGCGCGCGGCCGAGCGGCGCGTCATCAGGTTGAAGTCGCGCGTCGCGCCGTCGTGCAGCGTCGCGTCGATCGCCGCTTCCCCTGCGAAATCCGCGCGGGCCAGCGGCACGTCGAGCACATGGTGCGCACCGCCCGCTTCGGCGAGCGTCATGCCCGCGCCGGACAGCAGCACGAGCGTGCGGTCGATCCCGTCGAAACGCGAGAACGGGCCGGCCGTGCCGACGTCCGCGACGCTCACGCGCCACGCGAACGCGTCGAGCGCGGCGCCGGGCGGGAACGCGCCGATCTCGCGCGTCACGCCGCCGCCGTTCTTCCACGGCGACGCGACGAGATCCGCCGCGCGGATCAGCGTCGCGTTCACCGGCGCCTGGTCGAGCGCCGTCATGCTCAGCGGCCGAGCATCGGCAGCTTCAGGCCGGCTTCGCGAGCCGTCTGCTGCGCGAGTTCGTAGCCGGCATCCGCATGGCGCATCACGCCCGTCGCCGGGTCGTTCAGCAGCACGCGACCGAGACGCTCGTGCGCTTCAGCCGTGCCGTCGGCGACGATCACGACGCCCGAGTGCTGCGAGAAGCCCATGCCGACGCCGCCGCCATGATGCAGCGACACCCACGATGCGCCGCCTGCCGTGTTCAGCAGTGCGTTCAGCAGCGGCCAGTCGCTGACCGCGTCCGACCCGTCCTTCATCGATTCCGTCTCGCGGTTCGGGCTGGCGACCGAGCCGGTGTCGAGGTGGTCGCGGCCGATCACGATCGGGGCCTTCAGTTCGCCGTTCTTGACCATCTCGTTGAATGCCTGGCCGAGACGATAGCGATCCTTCACGCCCACCCAGCAGATCCGTGCCGGCAGGCCCTGGAACGCGATGCGCTCGCGCGCCATGTCGAGCCAGTTGTGCAGGTGCGGATCGTCGGGGATCAGCTCCTTCACCTTCTGGTCGGTCTTGTAGATGTCTTCCGGATCGCCCGACAGCGCGACCCAGCGGAACGGGCCCTTGCCTTCGCAGAACAGCGGACGGATGTACGCCGGCACGAAACCCGGGAAGTCGAACGCGTTCTCGACGCCCATTTCCAGCGCCATCTGGCGGATGTTGTTGCCGTAGTCGAGCGTCGCCGCGCCGCGTTCCTGCAGCGCCAGCATCGCGCGCACCTGGACGGCCATCGACTGCTTCGCGACCTTCACGATGCTCTGCGGATCGACCTTCTGCGCTTCGCGCCATTGCGCGACGGTCCAGCCTTGCGGCAGGTAGCCGTTGATCGGATCGTGCGCGCTCGTCTGGTCGGTCACGCAGTCCGGCGTGATGCCGCGCGTGACGAGTTCCGCGAACACGTCGGCGGCGTTGCCGAGCAGGCCGACCGACACGGGCTTGCCCGTGCGCTTCGCTTCCTCGATCATGCCAAGCGCTTCGTCGAGCGTCGTTGCCTTCTTGTCGACGTAGCGCGTCTTCAGGCGGAAGTCGATGCGCGTCTCGTCGCATTCGACCGCGATCATCGAGAAGCCGGCCATCGTCGCGGCCAGCGGCTGCGCGCCGCCCATGCCGCCGAGGCCGCCCGTCAGGATCCAGCGGCCCGACGGATCGCCGTTGAAGTGCTGGTTCGCGACCGAGAAGAACGTTTCATACGTGCCCTGAACGATGCCCTGGCTGCCGATGTAGATCCAGCTGCCGGCCGTCATCTGGCCGTACATCATCAGGCCCTTGCGGTCGAGCTCGTGGAAGTGATCCCAGTTCGCCCAGTGCGGCACGAGGTTCGAGTTCGCGAGCAGCACGCGCGGCGCATCCTTGTGCGTGCGGAACACGCCGACCGGCTTGCCCGACTGGATCAGCAGCGTTTCGTTTTCCTCGAGATCCTTCAGCGACGCGAGGATCTGGTCGTAGCATTCCCAGTTGCGCGCCGCGCGGCCGATGCCGCCGTACACGACGAGCGCATGCGGATGCTCGGCGACTTCCGGGTCCAGGTTGTTCTGGATCATCCGGTAGGCCGCCTCGGCCAGCCAGGTCTTGCAGGTCTTCTCGCTGCCGCGCGGCGCGCGGATCGTGCGCGTCGGATCGAGACGGGGATCGATGTGTTTCGGATGGTTCATGACGACTGCTCCCGAGGGAAAATGACTATCAAATAGGAATCAGAAATGCCCGGTGAAGCGATAACGGCTGCCGGGATGCCACAGATTCGCCACCGAGGCGACGACGCCCTGCGACCAGGTGCGCCGATGTAAAACCAGACACGGTTCGACGTCGTCCATCCGCAGCTGCTCGCGCCGCTCCGGCGCCGGGGCCGCCGCTTCGATCCGGTACTCGACGCGCTGCAGCGGGGCCGCGCGCATCAGGTACAGGTTCGGCGTCGTGTTCGTGAAATCCTGCTCGGCGTAATCCGGCGCGACCGCCGGATTCACCCACCGTTCTTCGAGCTGCACGGGCTCGTCGTTCTCGAAGTGCAGCACCTGCGAATGAAACAGCTTCGTGCGCACGGCCACCTGCATCTCGTCGGCGAGCGCGTCGTCCGCGCGGACCGTGTCGAGGCCGAGCACGCTCGCCCGATACGCATGCCCGCGCGCGCCGACCTCCTCCGAGATGCTGCGGATCGCCACCAGCGTCGACTCGTACTTCGGCCGCGCGACGTAGGTGCCCGCGCCCTTCATGCGCGTGAGCACCTGCTCGGCCGTCAACTCGCGCAGCGCGCGGTTGACGGTCATGCGCGCCACCTTGAATTCGCGCGCCAGCTCGTTCTCGGACGGCACCTGGTCGCCCTCCTCCCACTCGCCGGCGTGGATGCGGGCCAGGATGAAATCCTTGATCTCCTGGTAGACCGGCGCGCTCATCGGCTTACTGTTCCGATGCGAACGAGAACGGTGCGACCTTCGCGAACGCGCGCTCGCCGACGAGCTTCGCGACCGCCGCGATGTCCGGTGCGAAGTAGTGGTCGAGTTCGTAATGCGCGACCTTGCCGCGGATCGTCTCCATCACCGGCGCCAGCTTCGGGCTCGTGTGGTACGGCGCGCGCAGGTCGACGCCCTGGGCCGCGGCCAGCAGTTCGATCGCGAGGATGTGCTTCGTGTTGTCCGCGATGTCGGCGAGCTTGCGCGCGGCGAACGTCGCCATCGACACGTGGTCTTCCTGGTTCGCGGAAGTCGGCAGCGAGTCGACCGACGCCGGGTGGGCGAGCGTCTTGTTTTCCGATGCGAGTGCGGCCGCCGTCACGTGCGCGATCATGAAGCCCGAGTTCACGCCGCCGTCCCTCACGAGGAACGGGGGCAGGCCCGACAGCGTCGCGTCAATCAGCAGCGCGATGCGGCGTTCGGCCAGCGCGCCGATTTCCGATGCGGCCAGCGCGAGGTTGTCGGCCGCGAACGCGACCGGCTCGGCGTGGAAGTTGCCGCCCGACAGCACTTCACCGGTGTCCGGGAAGATCAGCGGGTTGTCCGACACGGCGTTCGCTTCGACCAGCAGCACGTCGGCCGCATGGCGCATCTGGTCCAGACACGCGCCCATCACCTGCGGCTGGCAGCGCAGGCTGTACGGATCCTGCACCTTGTCGCAGTCGCGGTGCGACTGGTTGATCGGCGAGCCTTCGAGCAGCTCGCGATACGACGCCGCCGCGTCGATCTGGCCCTGGTGGCCGCGCAGTTCATGGATGCGGGCGTCGAACGGTTTCACCGAACCGGCTGCCGCGTCGACCGACAACGCGCCGGCGACGAGCGCCGTGCGGTACAGGTCTTCGATCGCGAACATGTTGTCGAGCGCCAGCGCGGTCGATGCCTGCGTGCCGTTCAGCAGCGCGAGGCCCTCCTTCGCCTGCAGCGTCAGCGGCGCGAGGCCCGCGACGCGCAGCCCGTCGAGCGCGCTCGCACGCTCGCCGCGAATGAACACTTCACCGACGCCGAGCAGCACCGCCGACATGTGCGCGAGCGGCGCGAGGTCGCCCGATGCGCCGACCGAGCCCTTCACCGGGATCAGCGGCAGCACGTCGGCGTTGAACAGCGTGATCAGCGCGTCCATCACTTCGCGGCGGATGCCCGAGTGGCCGCGGCCGAGGCTCGACAGCTTCAGCGCCATCAGGAGGCGCACCGACGAACGGGCCATCGGCTCGCCGACACCGACCGCATGCGACAGCACCAGGTTCTTCTGCAGCAACTCGAGCTGGTCGTGCGGGATGTGCGTGCTGGCCAGGCGGCCGAAACCCGTGTTGATGCCGTAGGCCGGCTCGCCCTTCGCGGCGATGTCGGCGACGGCCTTCGCGCCCGCGTCGATCTTCGCGAAGCTGGCCGGGTCGAGCGCGAGCTGCACGGATTCGCGCGCGATCTGGCGCAGTTGCGGGAGGGTCAGATGGCCGGGGGTCAACGTAATCATGTGAGCAATCCTGTCTAGACAAGTTCGGAATGGATTGAAGTGTAGCCACGACAACTTGTCTAGACAACCCGTTTTTCATCGATTTCGACTCGGGAGTTTCCCTGATGTCCGGCGTGGCCCGCCGGACCGGCCGGCGGGATCCGGTTATTAACATATGTTGCAATTATTTTGTTTTTGGAAACATACGAATCACCATTCGCCACGGAGACCCTCCATGCCCTTCCCGTCACGATTCGCCGCCCGGTTCGGCCGCCCGCTGCTCGCCGCGGCGTGCCTGCTGGCATGCGGCGCCGCGCTCGCCGCGGAACCGCTGTCCGGCACGCTCGAGAAAATCCGGCGGAACAACCTGATCTCGATCGGCCATCGCGAGACGTCGGTGCCGTTCTCCTACGTCGATACGGGCGGCAAGGTGATCGGCTTCTCGCAGGACCTGTGCGACCGCGTGATCGCGGCCGTGAAGGCGCGCACCGGCAAGCCCGACCTGCAGGTGCGCTTCATCCCCGTCACGTCGCAGAACCGCATTCCGCTCGTGCAGAACGGCACCGTCGACCTCGAATGCGGCGTGACGACCAACCTCGCCGCGCGCCATGCGCAGGTCGCGTTCTCGACCACCTTCTTCGTCGCGACGACGCGGTTGCTCACGCGCACGACGTCGGGCATCCGCGACTTCCCCGACCTCGCCGGCAAGACGGTCGTGACGAACCAGGGCACGACGTCCGAACGCCTGCTGCGCAAGATGAACGAGGACAAGAAGATGAACATGCAGATCATCAGCGCGAAGGACTACGGCGAGGGACGCCTCACGCTCGAATCGGGCCGCGCGGCCGCGTACATGATGGACGACGTGCTGCTCGCGGGCGTGCGCCAGCTCGCCGCGAAGCCGGTCGACTGGCAGATCGTCGGCACGCCGCAGTCGTCGGAAGCCTACGGGTTCATGCTGCGCAAGGACGATCCGCAGTTCAAGGCGCTCGTCGACGGCGTGCTCGCGCAGCTGATGAAAAGCGGCGAGATCAACGCGCCGTACGACAAATGGTTCATGAAGCCGGTGCCGCCGAAGGGGCTGTCGTTCGACTTCCCGATGAGCGACGTGATCAAGGCGCGCTATGCGGCGCCCAACGATGCGCCGCTCGAATGAGCGCCGGGCGCCAACGCCCGCTTACACGCGCGTCCACGCGACGCACGCCGCATAGCCGGGCGCCGCGTCGAGCCACGCCGCGTCGAACGCCGCGACGCCGGCCGCAGGCGCGGCCGGCTCGACGATCGTCGTCGCGGGCGTCGCCGCGTCGCGCGGCGGCACCACCGCGAACGCGCGCAGCCCGCCGACGATGCCCGTGCCGAGCGCCTTCAGCAGCGCTTCCTTCGCGGACCACACGCGCATGAATTCGCTCGCGCGCACCGCGGGCGGCATGCTGTCGAGATGCGCGACCTCGGCGGGTGCGCAGACTTCACGCATCAGCGCGCGCCAGTCGGCGACGCGGTCACAGCCCTCGATATCGACGCCGACGCGGCCCGCGGGCACCCATGCGATCAACGCGTGATCGCCTGCGTGCGACACGTTGAAGTCGAGCGACGCGCGATGCGCGCGATCCAGCGACGGCCGCCCCGATGCATCGACGACGATCGAGACCGCATGCGGCGCGACCTCGAGCGCCGCGCCGAGCACGTCGCGCAACGCGGCGCGCGTCGCGGCGCTGCGCACCGCATCCTCGTGGCGCATGTAGCGCGCGGCGCGCGCCCGCTCGGCGTCGCCGAGCGCCGCATACGCGGGCGACGACAGCGGCACGCGCCAATCGAAATCGATACGCGCGACCCGCACGCCGGCACGGGATGCGGCCTCCGGCAGGTCGAGCGCGTGCACGCGCCACGCGCGGGGCGTGTCGAGCGGGGAAGCGGATTCGGACGGAGTGGACATCGGCACGCGCAGCCTGTGCTGTGAATGGAAACGTCCGATGTTAATCGATCGCGCCGGCCGGCAACCGGCGCGGGAGGACCGGGAAGCGGATCGCGACGGGGCGATGCGTGGCGGGCGCCACGTCAACCGTTCGCGGCCACACCCGGCACGCCGCCGGCCGCTATCGGCCCGCGCGACGCCGGGTGAAGCGCATGCACGGCGCCCGGCGCATCGGCCGGCAGCACGCCGTGTTGCAGCCAGTACAGTGCGACGGGCCACAGCGAGTCGGTGAAGCGGCTGTGGAAAAACGCGAAATGACCGATCGCGTCGACGCCGATGTCGGCCGGCGCGATCCTCAGATGCGTGACGTTGCTGCCCGTGTAGTAGCCGACCAGCCGCTCGATCGCCTCGACCGTGCCGAACGCGTCGTCGTCGATGCCGATCGCGAGCATCGGCGCCGACAGCCCCGCGAAGCGCGCGGGCACCGCGGCGCGGCCGACGGTCCCGGTATCGAGCACGCCGCCGATGTAGCCATCCTCGAAACGCGGCTGCGCGCGCGCCCACGACAGCGCGACCCCGCGCGGCGTGTCCTCCATCCAGCCGAGCCGCTTCGCGGGCACATAGCCGAACACGGCCGCGAGCGCGGGCATCGCGACATGCCACTTCCACCACATGCGGCGCCGCTCGGCCGGCAGGTAGTCGCGCCAGTACGCATACTGCGCGCCGACGGTCACCGCATGCCGCACGTGTACGTTCGATGCCGCGAGCCCGAGCAGGCAGCCGCCGATGCTGTGCGCGACGACATCGAGCGGCTGGCCGGGAAACGCGTCGCGCGCATACTGCAGCGCGGCTTCGCAATCGAGCCGCCCCCAGTCGAGCCAAGTCGCGTGCAGCTTCGCGAGCTGCGCGGGGCGTGAAGCGCCGATCCCGCGATAGTCGTAGACGAGCACGTCGCGCCCCTGCGCGAACAGCCAGGCCGCGAAACGGAAGTAGTAGTCGCAGCGTACCGACGTCGCGCAATTGACGACCGTGACGGGCCGCACGGCGCCGCCGCCGCGATGGCGCCACACATGGCCACGCAATTCGTAACCGTCGGCCGCGCGCAGCGTCACGGGCTCCGGCGGCCATGCGCCCGCCGCGCGACTGCGCTGCGCCGCCCCGCTTCCTTCGTTCGAAATCGTCATCCTGTCTCCTGTCGGCCCAAGTTGGCGCTTCAGCGCTGACTCGAACCCCATGCCTCGCGGTCGGCCCGAGTCAGCGCTTCAGCGCCTACCCATCCCCCTGCCTCGCGGCCGCCCCGCGCCCGTCGTCAAGCCTCCATTGAACTTGACGCGTGGCGCGTTCTCAACCAATCTTGCTGCTCCGTTCGCATGAGTCACGCGCATGTCAACGCCGCTCGTCCGTCTTCCGTCGCTCGATCTCGTCCGCGGTTTCGTCGCGGTCGGCCGCCGCATGAGCATCACGCTCGCCGCGCAGGACCTGTGCGTCACGCAGTCGGCGGTCAGCCGCCAGATCCACGCGCTCGAGGCGCATCTCGGCGTCGCGTTGCTGCAGCGCGGCTACCGGAAGATCGCGTTCACGCCGGAAGGCGAGCGACTGTTCCGCGTCGCGGATGCGGCGCTGCACGGCCTGCAGGACACCGTCGCGTCGCTCGCCGCCGCGCGCGAACGCCAGCCCGTCACGATCACCGCCAGCATCGGCGTCACCGCGCTGTGGCTGTTGCCGCGGCTCGGGCGGCTGCAGGCGCGCCTGCCCGCGGTCGACCTGCGCGTCGCCGCGAACGACAAGGTACTCGATTTGCGCACCGAAGGCATCGACCTCGGCATCCGCTATTGTTCGCGCGACCGCGCGCCGGCCGGCGCGCTGCGCCTGTTCGACGAGATCGTCGTCCCGGTCGCGCATCCCGCGCTCGCCGCGCGGCCGGTCACGCGCGCGGCCGCGATCGCCGACCACGTGCTGCTCGAATTCGACGGACCGCCGCAACCGCAGCTGCAGTGGCACGCGCACCTGCATGCGGCCGGGCTGGGCGACGCGCGCCCGAAAGGCGTGCTGCGCTTCAACCAGTACGACCAGGTGATCCAGGCCGCGATCGCGGGCCAGGGCGTCGCGCTCGGCCGGCTCGCGCTCGTCGCGCCGATGCTCGCGGACGGGCGGCTCGCGGTGCTCGGCCCGCACACGCAGGCGCTGACGGATACGTACGGCTACTGGCTGTTCCAGCACGATCCGGCCCCGCGCCGCGAAGTCGTCGAGGTGCGCGACTGGATGCTCGCCGAGGCCGCCGAATGCGATGCGGCGATGCGCGCGTACGACACGACGTCACCGGCGTAAGCCGCCGCCCGCGACTGCAGGCAGCGCCGCCGCACCCTCGCATTCCCGATGCGCATGCCAACCTGACCGAATGATCGCTTGAGCGATCGCGGGCCCGATCGTCTAATCGGATCGAGCGCGGCCGTTTCGACCGCGCACCTTCATCCGGAGACACGCATGACCCCGATCGAGCAGGAAGTCCGACGCCGCTGGCTGCCCGTGCTCGCCGGCGGCCTGATCATGGGCACCGCGCTCGGCATCCGCCACGTGCAAGGCCTGTTCCTCGCGCCCGTCTCGCTCGACCACGGCTGGTCGCGCGAAGCGTTCGGCCTCGCGCTGGCGCTGCAGAACCTGGTCTGGGGCGTCGCGCAGCCGTTCACGGGAATGATCGCCGACCGCTTCGGCTCGGTGCGCGTGATCGTCGCCGGCATGCTGCTGTATGCGGCCGGGCTCGTCACGATGGCGCATGCGGCCACGACCGGCCTATTTACGGTCGGCGCCGGGCTCGTGATCGGCATCGCGCTGTCGGGCTCGGCCTTCGCGTCGATCTACGGTGCGCTGAGCCGCCTGTTTCCGCCCGAGCGGCGCGGCTGGGCGCTCGGTGTCGCGGGCGCGATCGGCGGGCTCGGCCAGTTCTGCATGGTGCCCGTCGCGCAGGCGCTGATCGGCGGCATCGGCTGGCGGCACGCGTTCATCGCGCTGGCGCTCGTCGCGGCGCTGCTCGCGCCGCTCGCCGTGCTGCTGCGCGACCGCCCCGTGCAGACGGCCGATGCCGCCGCCGGCCCCGGCCAGTCGATCGGCGAGGCCGTGCGCGAGGCATTCGCGCATCGCGGCTTCTGGCTGCTGAACGCGGGGTTCTTCGCGTGCGGTTTCCAGCTCGCGTTCATCGCGACGCACCTGCCCGCGTACCTGCTCGACCACGGGCTGCCCGCGCGCCATGCAAGCGTCGCGCTTGCGCTGATCGCACTGACCAACGTCGCGGGCACCTACGCGTGCGGCCATCTCGGCGGGCTGCTGCGGCGCAAATACGTGCTGTCGGTGCTGTACCTCGTGCGCGCGCTCGCGATGGCGGTGTTCGTCGCCGCGCCGCTGTCGCCCGCGAGCGTCTACGTCTTCGCGGCGGTGATGGGGTTCACGTGGCTCGGCACGGTGCCGCTGACGAACGGCGTGATCTCTCAGGTGTTCGGTGTGCGCTACATCGCGACGCTGTTCGGCTTCGTGTTCTTCGGGCACCAGCTCGGCAGCTTCTTCGGCGTCTGGCTCGGGGCCGTCGTATACGACGCGACGCACTCGTACATGCCGCTGTGGATCGGCTCGATCGCGCTCGGCGTGCTCGCGGCGCTGCTGCACCTGCCGATCAACGACGCGCGCGTCGCGCGGCCCGCGTCGGGCAACGCGGCATGGGCCTGATCCGTGCGGCGCTGGCCGCCGGCACGCTCGCGTTCGTCACGTGGTGCGGCGCGGCCTACTTCGGTCCGGACGTCGCGTATGCGCTGCTCGAACACGTCGCGTTCTGCAACTGACGTGTCAAACCGCGCCGCGCGAACGCGCGGTCAACGCCGCTTCGGCAATGCGGCCAGCGCATCGAGCGCACGGGCGCGTGCGGCCGCATGCTCGACGAGCGGTTCCGGATAGTCGACGCCGAGCCGCACGCCGGCCGCCTCGCGCTCCAGCGGAGACGCATCCCACGGCGCATGGATCGACGCGTTGTCGAGACCCGCGAGTTCGGGCACCCAGCGCCGCACGTAGGCGCCGTCCGGATCGAACTTCTGCCCCTGCGCGACCGGATTGAAGATGCGGAAATACGGTGCGGCATCGGCGCCGCAGCCGGCCACCCACTGCCAGCTCGCCGCGTTGTTCGCCGGGTCCGCGTCGACCAGCGTGTCCCAGAACCACGCTTCGCCCGCGCGCCAGTCGAGCAGCAGATGCTTGATCAGGAACGAGGCGACGCCCATCCGCACACGGTTGTGCATCCAGCCGGTCGCCCACAGTTCGCGCAGGCCCGCATCGACGAGCGGATAACCGGTCAGCCCGCGCTGCCACGCGTGCAGCGCGGCGGGATCGTCGCGCCACGGCATCGCATCGAACTGCGCGCGGAAGTTGTCGGTCGCGAGCGCCGGGAAGTGATACAGCAGCGTGTAGCTGAATTCGCGCCAGCCGAGTTCGCTCAGGAATTTATCGGCGTCCGCGGCATAGGCCGCGCCGCCGGCATGCGCGGCGCCCTGCACCGCATGCCATACCTGTCGCGGCGACACGTTGCCGAAGCGCAGGAACGGCGACAGCCGGCTCGTCGCGGGGCGATCGGGACGGTCGCGCGCGTCCGCGTAGCCGGCGAGCGAGGTCGTCACGAATGCGTCGAGCCGCGCGTGCGCGCCGGCCTCGTCGGGTGCCGGCCATGCATCGCGCAAGCCGCCGGCCCAGTCCGGCGCATCCGGCAGCAGCGCGAGCGCGTCGAGCGACAGCGCGCGGTCGCGCACGGCTTCGGGCCACGGATGAAACGCGATCCGCCCGGGCTCCGGCAGCGGCGCGGCGACCGTGCGATCGCGGCGCGCCGCCCGCCAGTACGCCGTGAACACCTGGTACGGGCCGCCGCTGCCCGTCAGCACCTCCCACGGCTCGTTCAGCAAGCTGCCGTTGCTGCTCTCGACCGTGACGCCGCGCGCCTTGAGCGACGTCTTCAGCGCCGCGTCGGCGTCGCGCTGCGGCTGCGCATAACGCCGGTTCCAGTACACGGCTGCCGCGCCCGTATCGTGCACGACACGTTCGATCTCGCGCGGCGCGTCGCCGCGCAGCAGCAGCAGGCGTCCGCCATGACGCGCGAGCGCGGCATCGAGCCCGGCGAGCGACCCGTGCAGCCACCAGCGTGCCGCGCCGCCGAGCGGACGCCCGGCGCCAGCGCCGGTGTCGTCGACGAACACGCACACGAGCGGCCGGCCCGACTCGACCGCGCGCGTCAGCGCGGGCTGGTCGGTCACGCGCAGATCGTCGCGGAACCAGACGATCGCGGGAGCAACGGAGAACTGGGCGGGCACGGGCACCTCGATGACGAAAGCGGAAGGAGGTGCGTATTGTCGCGGCTGTGCCGCGCGGTGTCGACGCTCGCCGCCGCCGATGGCGGTCGCTGCCAGCGCAACGCGTTGCCCGGTGAAACGCGTTGCTCCATTCCGACGATGCTTCGCCGCGCACACCGGCCCACGCTCGATGTCGGATACGCCGCGCTGGGCGGGTCTACCTGCAAACAGGGTTTCGATCAGTGCGCACGCGACGGAAAGCGGCGCGCCGAAGCGTGGCATGCTGCCCGCCGCGTGACCGGGAGCGGCCGGCTGCTGCGTCAATCGAGCCGGAACGCGGCCTCGAAACGCTCGGCGAACGCGTCGAACTCCGCTTCCGGCAGATGGTTGATGCCGCCCGCGCGCTTGCGCCCGCCACCGGTCGCGAAACCGCGACAGAACTCGTCGGCGCCGAGCGGCCGGCCGTCGGGCACGCGCACGCTGACGACCAGCCCGCCGTCCGCACGCGGCGACAGCACCGCGAGCGCCGCATGCGGCGCATTGCGCATCCGTTCGTTCGCAAGCATCCCCGTCGCGCGCCGCGCCCACGGGTGGTCCGGCATCCGGACCAGCGTCGCGCCCGGCACCTCGCGCAGCGGCGCGAGCGCGCAGGCACGCGCCATGTCGTCGCGGTAGCCGTCGCGTAACGCGGCGAACACGTCGGTCCCGCGCACGAAATCGAGCGGCTCGGCGCAGGGCAACATCGCGTCGGCGAGCACCGCCGGATCGAAGTGCAGATCGCCGACGCACTCGCCGTACGCGTTGTAGTTCAGGTAGAGGCCGAGTTCGGCGAGCGTGCCGCGCTCGGCCTCGCCGATCCCGTGCTCGCGTGCGAGCGCGTCGCCGAGCGCCGGCAGTTCGTCGCCGAATGCCGCGACGATCGCCCAGCGCACGTGCCGGCCGCCGAGATGGCGGTTCACGATCACACTCGTGCAGACGTCGGCCGCCGTGTCGATATGCGCGTCGAAACGCGGATCGTCGGGCAGTTCGCCCGCGAAGTGATGGTCGAAATAGCGGATCGTCGCGCCGCCGCGCAGCAGCCGCGCGCAGGCGTCGCGGTTCTGGTCGTGCGACACGTCGAGCACGGTGACGATGTCGCTCGCGCGTGCGTCGATCCGCTCGAGCAGCCTGATGTCGCGCTTCACGCCGGTCACGAGCGTGCCGCGCACGCGCTCCGCGAGCCGCAGCTGCTGCAGCGCGCACAGGCCGTCCGCGTCGCCGTTGAACGCGAAAAAATGCCGCGCGTGTGGGTTGTCCTGCATGATCCGTTGCTCCATCGTCAAGGCATGAAATCGCCGCCGTCCGCGTCGAGCGTCGCGCCCGTCACCGCGTTCGCTTGGTCGGACGCGAGAAACAGCGCCGCGCGCGCAATCGTCGTCGGTCGGCAGCTTCGCGAGCGCAATATTAGACGCGATCGGCGCGAGGATCTGCTCTTCCGTCATCCCGCCGCCTGCCGGAAACTCCTCGGGGGCGGCACGCCCCACCTCCAGCCCATGTGGATGCTGTTCGCGCGGATGCCGCGCACGCCGACCTCGCGCGTCAGGTAGGGCCGGCGTCTCCACCAATGTCATACGTCATCAGACATTAAGTACCGTCACGCCAATCTCGTGAGATTCCCCAATATTTGAACTAATTCCGGGTAAACCCGCGACGTCTTCGGTCGCGCTCCGGCGTACCATGTCATACGACGACATACTACATAGACCGCCAACCAGACGCGCACGCGGGTCGCCGCCCCGTCCGCAGCCGTCCGACCGGAGACACCGTTGAACCCGCCCTCGCCCGCCCTGCCTGGCCGCGACCCGCTCGCGTCCGCCGTCTCGAAAGTGAAGTGGCACGTGCTGCCGCTCGTGCTGATCATGTTCATCGCGAACTACATCGACCGCGTGAACGTCGGCTTCGTCGATCGCCACCTCGAAGCGTCGATCGGCATCGGCGCGGCCGCGTACGGGCTCGGCGCCGGGCTGTTCTTCGTCGGCTATGCGCTGTTCGAGGTGCCGTCGAACCTGCTGATGCAGCGCTACGGCGCACGCGTGTGGCTCGCGCGGATCATGGCGACGTGGGGCATCGTCGCGGCCGCGATGGCGTTCGTGTGGAACGACACGTCGTTCTATACGCTGCGCTTCCTGCTCGGCGCGGCCGAGGCCGGCTTCTTCCCCGGCGTCGTGCTGTACCTGTCGCAATGGCTGCCGCCGCAGGAGCGCGGCAAGGCGATGGCGATCTTCCTCGGCGGCTCCGCGTTCGCGTCGGTGCTTTCGGGGCCCGTGACCGGCGCGCTGCTGTCGATCCGCGGCTTCGGCCTCGAAGGCTGGCAATGGATGTTCCTGATCGAAGGGCTGTTCTCGGTCGCACTGTGCGGCGCGAGCTGGCTGCTGCTGAAATCGCATATTCGCGATGCAACGTGGCTCACCGCCGAAGAGCGCACGGCGCTCCAGAACGCGCTCGACGAGGAACGGGCGACGCGCGACGTCCGTTCGAACGTGCCGGTGCGCGCGACCGCACTGTTGCGCGACCCGCAGATCGTGCTGTTCTGCTTCCTGTACTTCTCGATCCAGCTGACGATCTACGCGGCCACGTTCTGGCTGCCGACGATCATCCGCAAGATGGGCGGCCTCACCGATTTCCAGGTCGGCCTGTACAACACGATTCCGTGGATGATCGCGATCGGCGCGATGTACGGCTTCGCGGTGCTGTCGTCGAAGTGGAAGCATCCGCAGCGCTGGCTCGCCAGTGCGCTCGTGCTCGCCGCGTGCGGGCTGTTCGCGTCGACGTCGCACGACCCGGTGTGGTCGTTCGCGTCGATCTGCTTCGCCGCGCTCGGCTTCAAGGCCGCGGCGTCGCTGTTCTGGCCGATCCCGCAGGGATACCTCGACACGCGCGTGGCCGCGGCCGTGATCGCGCTGATCAACTCGGTCGGCAACCTCGGCGGCTTCGTCGCGCCGACGGCGTTCGGCTATCTGAAGCAACATACGGGTTCGATCACGGGCGGCCTGTATGCGCTCGCGATCGCTTCGCTCGTCGCCGCGTTCGCCGCGCTGTTCGCACGCACGCAGCGGCGCAGCGATCCGCCGCGCGGCCTGCCGGCCGACGAATCCTTCACGAACGCCTCGATGCTCCGCCATGCCGAACACTGACCGCCTGACCGTCGTCGTCTCGAATGCCGCCGACGGCGACCTCGCCACGTTCTCCCTCGCCGGCGACGGCACGCTCGCACCGCTCGCGCGCTACCCGGCCGCCGACGTCGCGATGCCGATCGCCGTACAGGCCGACCGCGCACGGCTCTACGTCGCGACGCGCGGCGAACAACCGACGATCGTCGCGTTCCGCATCGCCGCCACGGGCGCGCTTGCGCGCATCGGCACGACCGCGATCGACGCGAGCCACGCGTACCTGTCGCTCGACCGCCGCGGTCGCTGGCTGCTCGGCGCGTCGTACGGCGGGAATTCGCTGAGCCTCTACGACGCCGCCCGCGTGCGCGACGGCGACGGCACGCCGCTGCAGGTCGCGCCCGGCATCGCGAACGCGCACTCGGTGATCGTGTCGCCGGACAACCGTTTCGCGTACGTCGGCTCGCTCGGCTCGGACCGCGTGTTCGCCTTCGCGCTCGTCGAGGATGCGGCCGGCCTGCGTGCGGTCGAACACGGCGACACGCGCGTGCCGGCCGGTTTCGGCCCGCGTCACCTGCGGTTCGCGGATGACGGTCGCACGCTCGTCGTCGTCAGCGAATTCCAGGCCACGCTCGCGTCCTTCGCACGCGACCCCGACACCGGCAGGCTCGGCGACGCACACGTGAGCGCACGCCATCCGGCCGTCGCCGGACTCGCGCCCGGCCATGCGCGCCCGCCCGCGCCCGCCGAGCCGTCCGTGTGGGCCGCCGACCTGCACCTGACGCCCGACGAACGTTTCGCGTACGTCAGCGAACGCACGTCGAGCCGCCTGCTCTGCTATCGCCGCAACGAGGACGGGTCGTTCAAACCCGCGCACGCGACGGCGACCGAGACGCAGCCGCGCGGCTTCGCGATCGATCCGTCGGGACGCTGGCTCGTCGCCTGCGGCGAACAGTCGGAACACGTGGCCGTGTATGCGATCGCGCCGGACGACGGCGCGCTGACGCTGCACACGCGCGTGCCGGGCGGACGCGGCGCGAACTGGATCGCGCTCGTCTGAAGCCGCGGCACGTGCCGGCGTTCAGCGCCGCTCGCTCGGCGCGACGCCGGTCCAGCGCTTGAACGCGCGCGTGAAATTGGCGCGGTCCGTATAACCGACGCGCGCCGCGATCTCGTCGACCGGCAGCCGCGTGCCTTCGAGCAGCCGCAGCGCGTCGCGCAGCCGGATCTCGTCGAGCAGCGCCGAATAGGTCGCACCGTATTCGGCGAGCTTGCGCTTGAGCGTGCGCGCCGACACATGGAGTTCGCGCGCGACGTCGTCGACCGACGGATAACCGTCGTCGCCGCAGATCAGCAGGTTGCGCACGCGCTCGACGATGCTCTCCGCATAACCGAGCCGCGCGAGTTCGGCCTCGCACTGCTGGACGATCATCTGCGCGGTCTGCGCGTTCGCGGTGCCGATCGGCTCGTCGAGCAGCGCGGCGTCGCAACGGATACGGTTCGCGCTCGCGTCGAAATGGCAGCGCGGCAGCCGTGCGCGATAACGCTCGAACCACGGCGGCTCGGGCCATTCGAAATGGAGTTCGGCACGCGACTGCAGCGTGCGGCCCGGCGTCGGATACAGCAGCGAATTGAACAGGATCGCCGTTTCGACCAGGAAGTTCTCGACCGCGAACTGGCGCAGCCGGCCGAGCGGAAACGCTTCGAGCACGTCGATGTCGACGATCCCGTCGAGCTGCGCGAGCCGCACCGAGAAAAACGGCACGCGCGTCGGCAGGTAGCGGATGCCGAGCGCGATCGCCTCGCCGAGCGTCGCGCAGCTCATCAGCCCGAAGCCGATCAGCCCCGCTTTCGTCAGGCTGCTGCGCAGGCCGATCTCGATCGCGATCGACGGGTCGTCGGTCGCATCGAGCAGGTTGAACACGATCGCCGCCTGCTGCAGCGGCGTGATGCGCGCATCGGGCTGCGCGAGCCGCTCGCGCTCGACGCCCGAGCCGGCGAGGATGCGGCCGCCGTCGATGCCGCGCTCCTCGGCCAGCATCAGCATGAACAGCGCATACGCGGACGACACCGTCGCCTTGTTCAGCTGGCGCGCGGCATCCGGGACGGACGGGACCATGCGGCGGACTCCGGAGCGGTTTCGGCGGATTGTAGCGTCGCTGGCCCGCAATGACACCGCGGCGGCACTCTAGCCCGGTCGCCAAGGTGGCCCGAAATGACACCGTCATTGGCACCGGCGGCCCTCGCGTGCGCTCCGGCGCGCGCCTATGCTTGTCACATCGGCATTGCGCCCCACTCTTTCCGCACGGATTCCGGTCGATGAGCCAACCCGCACGAACCGTCTTTCGCCACGATGCAGACAAGGTCGCGTACGTCCGCCGCGAGGTCAACGCCGCGAGCGACGCGATCCGCGCGCGCTTTCCGCTGCTCGACAACCAGAACCTCGTCGGCGCGTCCGTGATGGTCGTGTCGGTGAGCGCGATGCTCGCGATCGCGTGGCTGTATGCGCGCGGCGCGATCGCCTGGTACGTCGCGCTGCCGCTTGCCGCATTCGTCACGTCGCTGATCCACGAGCTCGAGCACGACCTGATCCACCTGATGTACTTCAAGAAGACCCCGTGGGCCTATCACCTGATGATGGCGCTGTGCTGGCTCACGCGGCCCGGCACGATCAACCCGTGGACGCGGCGGCGCATGCACCTGCATCACCACAAGGTGTCGGGCGGCGAATCGGATCTCGAGGAATTCGGCATCACGAACGGCGAACGCTGGGGCGTGAAGCGTCTGCTGATGATCGCCGACGGCATGCTCGCCGTCGTGCTGCGGCCGGCCGCGATGCGCCGCAAGGTGAAGCAGTATGTGGCCGCGCAGCCGGTGCAGGATCCGTCGGAACGGTTGCAGCTGCGCGTCGAGCAGGTGTCGTCGTACATGCCGGTCGGTCACGTGTACTACCTGCTGTGGCACGCGTTCATCGTCTATCACGTCGGCCTGTTCGCGCTGCATGTGTTCGGCTATACGGCAACGGTACCGGCCGCCGTCGAGCGCGTGATGAATGTCGTCGATTTCCTCGCGGTGGTGTGGCTCGGACCGAACTTCCTGCGCAGCTTCTGCATCAACTTCGTCAGCTCGAACATGCACTACTTCGGCGACATCGATTCGCGCAACGTGATCCAGCAGACGCAGGTGCTGAATCCGTGGTGGATGCTGCCGTTCCAGCTGTTTTGCTTCAATTTCGGCAGCACGCACGCGATCCATCACTTCGTGGTGCGCGATCCGTTCTACATCCGGCAACTGACCGCGCGCACCGCGCATGCGGCGCTGCGCGAGGTCGGCGTGCGCTTCAACGACGTCGGTACGTTCGCGCGTGCGAATCGCTGGGGCGCCTATCGTCCGTCGCGCGGCACGCGTCAGGCACCGGCAGACGCATAACGCCGGCGGCGCGCGCCCTCAATCGCCGATCGGCGGCATCGGCCCCTGCCCGCGGATCCACGACCAGTTCGCGAGTTCGGCCATTTCCTTGTCGCCGCGGCTGTCGCCATACGCGAACAGCAGCTTCGGCGGCCGGTTGCCCCACCACCCGCGCAGCCGCACGACCTTCTGCGGCCCCCAGCAGTTCTCGCCGTCGAGCCGCCCGGCGAACGTGCCGTGCTCGAACGCGAGCCGCGTCGCGAGCACCGCATCGAAGCCGGCCGTCCTCGCCCACTTCTCCAGATACAGCGACGGCGACGCGCTGACCAGCACGACTTCGTGTTCGCGCGCCCGATGCTCACGGATGCGCTCGAGCATTTCCGGGCGCACGAGGCCCGGCAGATAGGTATCGACGAACGTGCGCGCCTGCGCATCGAGCACGCCCTCGCGGATCGGCCCGAATGCGAACGACGCGAACTTCGCCTTTGCGTCGCCGCGCGACAGCAGCCCGGCCTTCATCGCGACGATCCACGGCAACGCGCGCAGCCCGGCCCATGCGAAGCGCGGCGTGCCGACCGCGTAGCGGACGAAATGACGAAAGCTGTCGGTAGTCGTGATGGTGCCGTCGAAATCGAATGCGGCGACGATGCGGTCAGTCATGGAGAGTCGGCGGGAAAGCGATCGAATGCCCGGGAAGATAGCAGACTCGCGCCGCCGTGCGCGAAACCGCGAGACGCAGCACGACCCCGGCAGCGGCCGCATGCGCCGCAACGCACATGGCCACACGGCGCCGTTTGCTCAGCGCTGCGGCCGCGCGGCAAGCGCCGCCGGCAGCACGACGTTCATCAGGTGATCGGCGCGCGACAGCAGATCGGTCACACGCTCGTCGAGTCCGCGCAGTTGCGCCGGCTGCATCCGGATCTGCTGGACCGCCTGCCCGACGATGTTGCGGCGGTCGAACAGCGTGCGCTCGACGCCCGCATCGTCGGGCGCGCGCACGACGTCCGACACCGCGCTCAGCGCCGCGAGCACGACGACGAGGTTTTCCTCCGCCTGACGGACCTGCGCGGCGAGCGCCTCGGTGCGGCGCGGGAAGAAGCCGAGCGACTGCTTGAGCGCGCCGATCGCCGCCCGGTAATCGACATGCCCCGATGCCGCGCCGAACCAGCGCTCGAACACGCCGGCCTTGCGCGTTGCCTGCGCGAGCATCCCGGCCATCATGTCGGCCGCGCCGAGTTCGTTGAATTCGCGCGTCGCCGCCGCGACGGCTTCGACGAGATTGCCGGCCGTCTCCAGCGCGCCGTCGCCGATCGTCGCGACCGTCGCGAGCTTCAGCGGCACCAGTTGCCGGATGTGCCGCTCGATGCGCGGCGCGTAGTCGGGATAGAGATTCGGGAAGCTGGCCTGCGCGGCGCGGAAGCACGCGTCGAGCTGCGGGTGGTTCGCTTCGCCGAACAGCGCGCGGCCGACCGCATCGGCGGGCGGCACGCGCGCGCCTTTGTCGGCCGCGGCTGCCGGCCCGAAGTCAAGCGCCTGCGGCGCGGGCCGCTCGGGCCGCTCGGGCACGCGCGCGGCCGGCGCACCGGGCGGCGCGTCGAACGCAAGACGCCCGGGCGTGCGCTCGGGCGTCGTATCGAACTCGAGCCGCTTCGGCTCGTCGGACGGATTCGTCATCGCTGCTTCCTGCCCGGCGCCGCGGTGTTCCGCACGCCGGGCTGCCGCCAGTCAGACCGCGCCACCGTACGCGCGGACGAAATCGCCGAGGCCGCGGTTGTAGCCGGCGCCGACGGCCTTGAACATGAAGTGGCCGTCGCGGCGATAGAAGCTGCCGACCTGCACCGACGTCTCCATCGAGAAGTCTTCCTCGAGCGCATACTTCGCGATCACCGCGCCCGTCACCTCGTCGGCGATCTGGATATAGCTGTTGTGCACCTGCCCGAAATTCTGGCGGCGCGCTTCGGCCTGGTCGATCGTCACGACCACCGAGATTTCCTCGACGTCGGCCGCGAGCTTCGTCATGTCGATGAAGATCACCTCGTCGTCGCCGTCGCCGCTGCCCGTGCGGTTGTCGCCGCTATGCACGACGCCCAGACACGTCGACGCGGGCATCCCGCGTTTCGGAAAATCGTCGCCCGGCTGGATGAAGGTTTCCTTGCGCTCCATCGTGCGCACTTCGCTGTTGTAAAACACGAAGTGCCGATCCGAGATCAGCTTCGGATTGCTCTGCGCGTCGTACTTGCACAGGAACACCGACACGTCGAGATCGAAATCCGTGCCCGTGTCCGTCGCGTTCGCGTCCCAACCGAGACCGATGCGGAATTTCTGCGTGCCGGGCGCTTCCTTCGACAGGTTGACGCGACCGCCTTTCGACAAATTGATCATCTGAACCTCTTCTGCTGGAACCGCCGTTGCGCCGGCGGCGATGTCGGGCCGCATGGTGCGGCCCTTCGTTGATGGTGTTCGTGTCGCGCGTGACGCGCGCTTATTTGCCCGCCACCGCGGTGCGGCCTTCCCTGCGCTGCACGACGATCGACGACCACACGGCGGCGGCGATCGTCGCTGCACCGATCAGGCCGGTGACGACCTCGGGCACCTCGAGCTTCACGCCGAGGAACATGATCGCGGCGAGCGCACCGATCGCCCAGAACGCGCCGTGTTCGAGATAGCGGTACTGCGCGAGCGTGCCCTTCTTCAGCAGCACCAGCGTCATCTCCCGGATGTAGGCTGCACCGACACCCAGGCCGAGCGCGATCAGGAAGATGTTGTTCGACAGCGCGAACGCGCCGATCACGCCGTCGAAGCTGAACGACGAATCGAGCACTTCCAGGTACATGAAGCCCGCGACGCCTTCGCGTACCACGCGCGTGCCCGTATCCTCGCCGCCGATCAGGTCGCCGATGCCGTGCGCGATCACGAAGCTGATCACGCCCAGCGCGCCCGCGAGCAGGAAGCTGACCTGCTCGGCCGCCGGCACGTAGAACGACGCGACGATCACGATCGCGAGCGTCAGCGCCACTTCCAGCGCGGTGATGCGGCCGAGATGGCGCATCGGGCCTTCGAGGAAGCCGATCCAGTGCTCGTCCTTCTCGGTGTCGAGCATGAACTTGAAGAACACCATCAGCAGGAACGCGCCGCCGAATGCCGACACCTGGTGATGCGCGGAGGTCAGGATCGCCGCGTACTGCTCGGGCGACTCGATCGCGAGCGTCAGCGCATCCCACATCCCGATGTGGCCGATCACCGCGACGATCAGCAGCGGGAACACGAGCCGCATGCCGAACACCGCGACCGGCAGGCCGAACACCATGAAGCGGTTGCGCCACTTCTCCGACCAGTTCTTGAGCACCGATGCGTTGACGACCGCGTTGTCGAGCGACAGCGATATTTCGAGCACGCACAGGACCGCGACGATCAGCATGTCCTTCACGCCGCCGAGGAAGTAGGCCGCGATCAGCGCGAGCGCCGTGAGCGACAACGGGATCTTGAAGTCTTTCAACATGATGGGGTAATCGAGTTCTGAAAAAATGGGCAGGCGGGCCGCGCTTACTTCGCGCGCACCCAGTCGCAGAATTCCTGCGTGATCAGCTGTTCGTAGATCTGTTCGTCGCTGAGGTCGAGCGATTCGAGATGCAGGAAGCCGACGTTCGGCATTTCGTTCGCGACTTCCGCGAGGAAGTCGAATTCGCGCGGATCGCCGACGCCGACGAGCGACCAGTACAGCGGGAAGTGCTGCGATTCGGCCAGTAGCTGGCGCACGCGCTTGCGGTCGTTCTTCGGGTTCTGCCCGTCGGTGACGAACAGCACCCACGCGGGCAGATGGCCGTTCGCCGATGCGGAGGCGGCCGGCGCGGACGTCTCGTCGGCACTGCCGAACAGCCGGCTCAGGAAGCCGCGCCTTGCTTCGCGCTTCGGCTCCGGCGCACGGAAGAAGAAATCGACGATGTCGTTCATGACCGGCGCGTACTGCGTGCCGCCCCACTTCTCGATCCGCGCGTCGAGCACGTGATCGGAGATGTAAGAACCGTAGTTCTCCGGCGTGGCGGTCGGCAGGCGGTCGTAGCCTTCGGTGAAGGTCCACGTGTCGACTTCGCCGTTGTCGTCGAACTTCAGTGCGATGCCGAGGATCCGGTCGTGCGTCTCCTGGATCACGCCCGACTGGTACAGCGGCTTCGCGGAGCCCGAGATGTCGAGCGCGGCGCCGACGCGCACGACGGGCGGCTTCAGGATCTGGCGTTTTTCGAGGACGATCGCGACCTTCGCCGCGCGCTTCTCAAGCGTAATCATGCGGTGTTCTCTCAGTTCTCTTAGTTGTGCTTCGGAGCGAATCGGGTGATCAGGTCCTGTTCGAGCTGGCGCAGGCGCGGCGCGTCCTGTTCGCGCTGGCGCTTGCCGTCGGCGATGATCTGCGTGATGTCGTCGAACGCGCCGAACAGCTGCTGCTGCGCGTATTCGAACGTGTCGGTCGAGATCACCGGACGCTGGCCGAGCTTCGCGACTTCCTGCGCGTTCTGGCGGTTCAGGTCGGCCTGCGCGCGGATCGCCTCGTCGGCCGCGTCGTACGTCGCGTTCGCGAGCGCCGCCGCGCGCTTCGTGCCGAGTTGCTCGAGGTAGAGCGCGAACGCGTTGGTCCACGCGGGGATCAGCACGGTCTTGATCGTCATGAACTTCGACGTCAGCGTGCGTTTCTGGTCCTGCTCCATCCGGATCTGCGGCGCGAGCTGCTTCGACATCAGCATCGCGCGGTCGAGGTCGTCGAGCTTGCTTTCGAGTGCATCGACCTTGCGCTTCACGTCGAGCAGGCGTTGCGCGGCGAACGCATCGTCCGCCGGCTGCTGGCCGGCCGCGAGATGCGCGCGCAGCGTCGCGAGCGCCGTTTCGCCGTGCGCCTTCGACTGCGCGAGTTCCTGGTGCAGCGCGTAGTTGTCGTTGTACATCCGCTCGAGCTCGTCGATGCCGGCCTTCTGCCGCTGCGCATGGTTTTCGAGCTCGACGACGAGCGTGTCCATCCGCTTGCTCACCGACTCGTATTGCGACAGCAGCTTTTCCTTCGTCGAGCGGAACAGCCGCGTCACCTGCGTGAGCAGCCCGCCCTTGTCGGCGCCGCGCGGGTCGAGCCCCTTCGCGGTCACGATCAGTTCGTTGAGTTTGTCGCCGAACCGGTCGGCATCCGATGCGCGGACGCTCGCCAGAATCTGCTGGGAGAAGGCGGCGATCCGCGTGCCCTGCGTCGCGCCGAGCTGGTCGATCTCGTCGACGGTGATCAGGCGGGCGTTCTCCGCCGGGCGGCCGGCCGGTATGGCTGCGGCTGGCACGGCGGCAGGTGACGAAGACGGAGTGGAAGGACGATCGCTGACCGCATCGGATGGGTTGTCGTCGAATAGCGGCTTCATGTGGCTACCACGTTTCCTTTTCTGCTTTTTGCTGCGTGTTGTCGTGCGCGCAACGTGCACATGCGCGGTTGCCGTCGTGCTCTCTCACGGGCGGCAGACGGACAATAAATGGCGACAGTGCGGCGCGTCAAGAGACGAAATCCTTTCAATCACAATACATTTTGTAATGTACGTGATGGAATTCCCGATGACGTTTCTGGTGAAGTGAAGACAGATGCCTTGATGGGACGGCAGCCGGGATTTCTCTAGATGCACAGATAACCAGAAATATGGAAAGTATTTTGAAAGAATTGCGCACCACCATTCCGCTGATTGTTACAGAATGCTTTACATCATCGCGATCGCTGCCGGGACTCATCAATCGGTGTACCGGACGATATGGCGACATGCGGCCGTACTGTGGCGGTCGTCCTGCGTCGGCCTTACTCCGAAAAGCCTTGGGACGCCGGACGCGCATCATGGCGACGCCCCCACCAAGGCAAATACGCGTTGTTTCCGCCGCGCGCGCGGAACCAGTTCTTGCCCGCGTCGATCGGCGTAAGTTTTGAAGGCGCCACAACGACCACTGCCGTCGGGTGCTCGGTATCGGTCGTTCCGGCCACGAGTACATTTCCGCCGAGATGATTCGCACGACCGATGGCCAGCGCCACGTCGGTCAACGCCGCGCCGGCCCCCATGTCGCCGAGCAACGCCGACGTATTGAAGGACTGCGTACGGAAATCGTATTCCGGCCGCACTTCCGCCAATGCCTGCGACAGTGACGCAATCCGTGTCGATGCAGCGTCACTGCCCTTGCCTGCGTCGTGCACGATGAAATTCACTGACGACATCGTCACACCCGCATTGTTCGCCGCCGCATCGATCGTCGACTTCCATGCCTGTGCCGTGTGGCTCACGCCGCTCGCGCCTTGTTTCGCCTCGAAATCCCCGATGTTGCTTCGCGCGGCTTTACCGATCCATGCCAGCGGCTCACGCTCGGTCTTCAGATCCGGGCCGGCGAGGAACAGCACTACCATATTCTCGTTGAGCTGTTCGTCCTGCGGTGGGAAGTTCGGCGCGTCCCAGTTCATCACCCAGGCACTTTTGTCTGGATGTGCCGCCAGATAGTCCAGTGCGGCGTTCAGCGACGTAAAGCCGGCATTGCCCTGACCCGACGTCACGTGTACATCGGGCGGCGTGTCGCGGCTCCATAGATTTTTTGCGGAGGGGTTGCCGATTTCGAAGATGTTGACCACATGATCCTGCAGATATGACGCTGCCAGTTCAGGGGCCAGCCTACTGGGAATAGCCAACCCGACTCGCATGCCAGCCAGTTCCCTCTATTTCCGCCGCGCTCTCGCACTGACGGTATAGAAGTAGTCCTCAATCGTGAAATATCGCACTCGAAAGAGGAACAGAAGTTTGTCGACGTACTTTTCATAGAACCCGGAAAACGTCTCACTTCCCCGGTTGCCGTCCGCGACGATAGATACCGCTTCCGGGCGCGTCCGGACCATATCGTCGTTGATGTTCGGCTTCACCAACCCGAGTGTCCAGAGCAATTGCCACTCTGTCGGATAGTCACGGCGTTGGAGCGGATTGAGCCATTTAAGTCCGACAACCTGGGGAACAAACGGCGCAGTGGACGCACCTCCGGCAGATTGTGCCGGTGCGGTACTAATCTCGGCCTGCAACGGCGAGCCGGACAAGAGTGTCGCCATGACGATCGAGACGCACCCGGTGCATCTTGCAAGAGTGAGGCAGCGCATGAATACTCCCGATCGAACCGGCCAATCCAGAGCGCCGGGTTGGCAATTCATTCCCGTCCGGACGACGCCAGACTCGAAATCAGCGTCGCGCCACACGACGTTTTGTGACCATCGAATGCGGCCGGTTTCCCGTCGACGATGACCTGCGGATCGCCTTCGGCGATAAAGCAGGCCTGATGGCCCGCGATCGGACAGACACACGTATCACCGAGCCGGGCGACCGGCCGCCCCATCACTTCGCTGACCGCGCTGCCGGTCACGACCTGACCGCCGTGGCTCGTTGCGTCGCCGACTCGAATGATTCCGCGCATGCGCGCTCCTTATTCCGAATAGCCTTGCGATGCCGGACGCGCGTCATGACGGCGCCCCCACCACGGCAAGTACGCGTTGTTCTCGCCGCGTGCGCGGAACCAGTCCTTGCCGGCGTCGATGGGCGTCAGCTTCGAAGGCGCGACGACGACGACTGCCGTCGGATGCTCGGTGTCGGTCGTTCCGGCTACGAGCACATTTCCACCGAGGTGATTCGCTCGGCCGATCGCCAGCGCCACATCGGTCAGCGCCGCGCCGGCGCCCATGTCACCGAGCAACGCCGATGTATTGAAGGTCTGCGTACGGAAATCGTATTCCGGCAGGACTTCCGTCAGCGTCTGCGACAGTGAGGCAATACGTGTCGATGCAGCATCGCTGCCCTTGCCCGCGTCATGCACGACGTAATTCAGCGACGACACCGGCACGCCTGCATTACTCGCCGCCGTATCGATCGTCGACTTCCATGCCTGCACCGCGCGGCTCGCGCCTTGCTTCGCCTCGAAATCCTTGACGTTGCTTCGTGCAGCCTTGCCGATCCAGGCCAGCGGTTCACGCTCGGTCTTCAGGTCGGGGCCGGCGAGGAACAACACCACCATGTTCTCGTTGATCTGTTCGTCGTTCGGCGGAAAGCTGGGCGCATCCCAGTTCATCACCCACGCGCTTTTGTCCGGATGCGCGGCCAGGTAGTCCAGCGCCGCGTTCAGCGACGTGAAACCGGCATTTCCCTGGCCCGATGTCACGTGCACATCCGGCGGGGTGTCGTGGCTCCATAAATTTTTGGCGGACGGATTTCCTATTTCGAAAAAGTTAACAATCTGATCTCGCAAATGTGACGACGCCAGCCCAGGATCGAGTCGACCCGCGGGAATAGCGAGCTCGATATGCATGCCAGCCAATTCCCGCCACTTCTTCTGGCTATCCGCGCTAACCGTGTAAAAATAATCTTCATTCGTGAAATACCGATTTCGGAAAAGTATCAGCATCTCATTGATATATTTCTTATAGAATCCGGAAAAAGATTCACGCCCCCGGCGACCATCGGCCACGATAGAAATCGGTTGCAATGTTGAATATTTTTTAGGATTTACCCGAACCATGTCATCGTTGACATTCGGTTTTACCAGGCCGAGCGTCCATAATATCTGCCACTCGGTGCTGTAATCCTTGCGCTGCAGCGGGTTCATCCAGCCAAGCCCGACGACCTGAGCAACGAACGGCCTGGACGCCCCAGCTCCGGTGATTGGAGCCGCCTTCTCGTTCGATGAAGCCGCAACTGCTCGCGGACCCGCAATCACCGTTGCAAATGCAAATACCATGATTGCCACAAGTCCTGGAACCAGGACTAACCGCTTCATCAGAGTTCCCATACTCAACAACGCTCCTGTCCCATCAACAGACGAAACCAATATCAAAACCGATACACCCAGCGCAAGAAGCAATGCACCGCCGGCGACTCCGGCTCGACGCGGCCATGTAGCGATGGCCGATCTCATAAAATGCCTCCAAGCTTCAGGAAAAATCCACCATCTCTTTCGTCGTGTATCTTGGAAGGCATTTTTGCATGATCATCCTTAACAACCCAATCTTGCAAAAATAATTTTTCACACTTTCCGGTTATAATATATTCCGCCATCTTACCATTTTGACCCTCATCACCCAAACTGTTGGCAAATCGCCAATCAGCCTGAATCCTGATTTCTTCAAAATCCATCTCGGTCAGATAGCAAAGCCCGATTGCCACATCATAAGCCAACGCCTTTTCAGCATGATCCTTGTTGGTCATGATGGTCGAATGGTTGGTGGGGTTATTCTTGTCCCCGCCGTTGAGAATCTGAAAAATCTCGTTGTTCCGCCATTCGTTATAGTCAGCACTCGCCGCCTCCGGATTGTCCTCTCCGACCACATTTCCTTCCTTGTCGACCCAGCGACGATTTCCGGATCTCCGCGCTTCCATGCGAAGAATCGAATGATCCTCATACCGCTGCGCAGCCTCGGACGCCGCGTCCCCCTGTGCCTTCAGCGCGTCACCCTCAGTCTTGAACTTTTCCGACTTCGCGTCGAAGGTGTCATACGGATCGTCATCCCGCTTGTTCTCCTTGGTGGCGTCACGCCCAGCCGACGGCGGATCGTAACCCTCGTTGAAGCCCCCTTCCTCAATCGGTTTCCCTTGCGCATCGCGAGCGCCCGATGGTTTGCCATAGCGGAACGCCTGCGGGAGGAAGCGCGTTTCCTTATCGAGCATCGGTGCGGTAATCGGGATTTCCCAATTTTTCGGTGGATCGGCATTGACCGCCATGTTCGTCAAATTGAACAGGTAGAGGGCCGGGCTCGTTGCAATCGTGAAAAACTTCGCGATCCACCCTTCATTGGAATGCGTGCCTCGCCCAAGACCATACCGCGCAGGTGGTGATGGCGGATACCAGAAACCCTCCTTCTGGTTCTTGTCCTTGCGCCAGTCATCCTGCCAATACCGATAGAGCTTGTTCTCTCCACCGACCTCGAAATTCGATGCAAACACGCGTTGCGAAAAAACACCCCACGCGTTCGTCGCACTGATGTCGTCGACACTCATCCCGCGCCAGCCGATTCCCTGAACGGTCAGGGCAGAAATGACCTGATCGTGCGGACAACAGTACAGCGTCACTCTCCCGTAGGTGTTTTTCTGATACAGCCCATGTGCCTCCCGGTCCTTGGCTGCGCTATACGGCTTGCCCCCGTTCTTCGACGGCCTTGCGTTTTCCATTGCGCGATCGAGATCCTCCGCGGGCATCTCGAGATCGGCCCGGGCACGCAGGATATCGAAGTACTCCCTCAGCGTTTCCTTGCGCGCGACATAGGTCTCGCGCCCCACGTGCCCGTTCTTGTCGCGCACCCCGCGCTGGGCCCATGAGTCGGTCATGTTGGCCTCGACGAGACTGTACGGGGGATTGGCGAGAACATAGGTGTCGGCGACGCAGCGCCCTTTCTTGCCCCACTGATCCGTCACCTCTGGCAACCGGTCACCGAGAAACGCTGCGGCAAGGCCGATCATGTTTCCTTGGCTGTGGCAAACGATCGTGATCGGCGCGTCGGCCTGTCGCTTGCGGATCGACTCGACCAGACGTGCAAGCCGCAGTGCGCCAAGCACACCGTAAGTGCGCGGTGGCGTGGAGTAGATCTTTCGATTGCCGATGCCATTCATGTGCTGGACGGTCAGCCACAGAAAAAGCCGATCGTTCAATCCGTCGTTCCACAGATCCGGCAGACTCGAACACCCGCCCGCGAACGGGCCACCGCCCCAGTAATTCCTTTCGTTGAGCATGATCTTGTCGCCATACTCCTTCAGCTCCTCCGCATTCGCGGCATAGCCCCACCGAAAGTGGATGACGGGCGAAAAGGACGGATCGGGCTTGATGTACGTCTTCGACGACATGTCCGGATTCAGGAAACCGTCTGGCGTCAGGCTTTCGATATAGCTGACCGGTGTCATCTGCCCGGCCACCGGCCCCCAATGGAACAGCTGATCGTCATAACGCCCCATGCGCCGGTTCAATCCGGCACACAGCCCCTTCTCGGCCTCCTTGAACCATTCCCCTTCCGAATTGACCCCGTGCACGAAAATGACGACGCCCGGCAGCGGCATCTGCATCACGCACTCGAGGTCGTTGCGGTTGAATAGCGTCGTCCCCAGTCCACCGCCCACCGAAGTCTGCGACGGTTCGTCCGTCGACGGTTGCCCGCCCGGGTTTTGCGCAAAGTTGTAGTTGAACATGTTGTTTTTCTGGAAGACTCAACTCAGGTTCTCGACTTGAAGAAGCGAACCGCCAATTGTTCGAACTGGTCGCTGCTGACCGGCGCGAGCTTGCCTTGCGCGTCGGTCTTCCCCTTGATCAATTCGCCCGACGCCTTTCGCACCTCGGCTTCCATGCCCTCGACCGGCTGCCCGTCCGTGGCCCGGACCAGCTTCGGCACCCGCCCCAGCGAGCCCTGGTCGAACTTCGGAAAATCGGCGCTCATGCTCGCCGGCCCGGCCCACGTATGCGACGCGGACTTGACGGTGAAACTCCCCGGACATCCGAGCTCGATATCGCCGCCATGCAGCTTCAGATACGCGCCGCCCGACGTCACGAACACGACCTGCTCGCTGGCCATGCCCGCGAGCTTGCCGCCGCCCGCCGACATCTGGATGTTCTTCGCCGAATCGATTTGCGTGTCGTCGTTCTGGCTCTGCAGCGCCACTTTCCCCTGGTTGGCGATCGCCGACACGCCCTCACTGTGCGCAAACATCGCCACGCCATGCCCGGCCTGCAGGTTGATCCGCTGCCCGCTCGTGTACTGCAGGTGGTTCTGCGCGACGACATCGATATTGCCGCCCGCATGGGTCGTCACGGTCTTCGGCGTCGCCATGCTGATGCCGGCCGGCGCGGTAATACCGATCGCGGCCATCGACGCGCCTGACGACTCACCGCCGCCGGACGCCTCGCCATTCGGCCAGCCTTTCACCGTGGTCATGAGTGCATCGTGCGGCTGCGTATCCGGCGCCACGCCCTGATGCTGGCCCGCATAGTCGCCGAGACTCTTGAACAGCTCGACGCATTCCTGCATCAGTTGCAGATACTCGTCCCGCGCGAGGTGGCCGTCACTCGCGCGCAGCCGCTCCCAAGCCGAAATCAGCATCGCCTTGCCGCTTCGAATCGCCACGTGCGCATCGCTGCGCAATTCGGCGCCTTCGCCGCGTGCCGCTCCTTGCCCGTTGTCGCGCGGCTGCGTCAGATAGCCGAGGTTCAGCTGACTGTACGCATGCTCGCTCGCCAGTTGGCTGCTGATCTGTCCGGGCGTATCGTCGAAACGGATCTGGTTGTACCGCTGCCCTTTGATTTCCTTCGTCTTCGTGCCGGAAAGATAGCGGTTTCCCGGCAGCGCGCCGGTGTGGCTGAAGGTCGCCGGCATGTTCGGCCCGTTGGCCAGCACGCCCATCACGACGAGCCGGTCCGGATCGCCGCCGATATGGCCGATCAGCACTTCCATGCCGACGCGCGGCAACGTATTCGCGCCGAAACTCGGCCCGGCGAGCGCGCAGGCGACGCGCACCGGCGCGCTGTCGGACGGCGTGCCGCTCGTACCGGCGCCCTGCGCGTGCGCATGATCGTCCGCGCTCAGTCCCTGGATCCGCACGCGGATGCGGCCCATTTCATCGCAGAACACCTCCTCGCCCTCCGGGCCGACGACGACGGCCGTCATCGGATGCACGGGCGGCAAGTCGACGTGCGGATCGTAGGCCGGCGTCAGCGGCACGCCGCGCCGCACGCACGAGAATGTGTTTTCGTAGCGTCGATCGCTTTCGTCGCCCGGCTTGCCACTCACGTCGGTCGGCACCGCGTCGAACAGCACGCGGCTTGCCGCGAACAGCGATTGCGCGCGCTCGTTCAGTTCCTTCGGCAGGTTGTTCCGCACGCAATGATGAAGCGACGTGACGACAAACTGCCGCTGTTCGGCCGGCAACGTATCGAGTTGCGGATGCTCCGCGAGCGCAAACCAGTGACCGACGGCCAGATCACGGACATTGCTCACGCCGTCGACGGATTCGGCACGCAGTTCATGCGCCAGCATCCGGTCCTTGCCGATCCGGTCGAGATCGGACGACGAATCCCCGGCGTGCGGGATATCGATGACGACATCGGCCAGCAAATGCCCGAGGTCGTTGCCGCCGTCGCCCTGATCGACGATCGTCGCCTGCTCGGTCTGGGACATCCGGCCGCTCTTGTAGTCCCACGTCGGTCGGACGATCTTGCCCGGGATCAACCGGCGGCTCGTCGCCCACAGCGTGATCGAGTCGCGCGCTTCGGTGGCGGCGTCGCGGTGGTAGCGGATGGTGCCGGCGGCCGTCGCCGGCAACTTCATCGAGTCGTCGGCAAAGACGAGTGTATGAACCGGCGTGTCGTGCGCATTGCCGCTCGCCCGCTCGCCGGCCTTGCCCGCCTTGACGAATACGGTCGCCCCCTCCCGTCGCAACAGCCGCCGGATGAAATGCGAGTCCGACTCGTTGACCTGCCGCGTAAGTTCACGCGCGGGGTAACGCTCGGCTTGCAGGCCGGACAAGTCGAACTCGAATGCGCCCGCGAGCGCCGAACTGCGCTGGCGCCATTCCTGAAGCAGCACACCCAGGATGTCGGGCAGGCTCTTCGACCGAAACAACCGCGAATTGGTCCGCCGCTCCATCACGGAAAGCACGTCGCGAATCGTCAGCTGGTAGCAGGTCAGTGAACCGTCCGATTGGCCGGTGCGAACGTCGGTGACAATGCCGTTGATGGTATGGAGACGCCCGCGATCGGTCGTCATCTCGACGGAGACCGGCAGCCCGATGAAGCTGCGAATCGGAAGATCGGCCCGTGCCGACACGCAGGTCAGATGCCCCTCGATGCCCGTCATCAACCCTTCGCGGATATCGGCATACTGGAGCGCAAGCACCTGCTCGAGCGTCTTCTGAGCAGGCCCCCAATTCATGCGAACCGGCCGATTGTTCTGATCGACCACCCCGGACGCAAACGTGCGTAGCAATTCGGCTGTATTCACAGCGTGACTCTCAGGATTTTGTTTGACTTCGTTGTTCGGCGAGCCATCACGCCCGCTGGTCCGTCCTGGGAGTGCCGCCCGTCTGGTTTTCGGCGAGCATAGCAAATTTGTCGGATTGGTGACGGCTTTTTGACAGGATTTAGAATCCTTTCTGCGAAGCGTCCGAACGGACTCAACAGTTCACATTCTTTCGAACCGGGACGGTCCATGTCCGAAGTAGCCGACAGGTCGTACGGCTCGTCACGATCTGACGTCGGGCGACGCGCGCTCGGTATGGATCGACGAATTTCTGACGGGTGCGGAAGGGAGTGGCGGGCTGCCGCCAGAGTTTGCTATACTCTCGGTCTTCCGGAGAGATGGATGAGTGGTTTAAGTCGCACGCCTGGAAAGCGTGTATAGGTTAATCGCCTATCGGGGGTTCGAATCCCCCTCTCTCCGCCAGAATTCGATGCCCGCGCCAGCGGGCATTTTCGTTTCCGGGGAGAAAAGCAAGCCGATCGTTCGGCTTGCCCGCGCTGTCTGGGCGAATCCGCCTCTCTCCGACAGAAATACGCGAAGCCCCCTGATTGCCCCAGGAATCAGAGGCTTTTCAACTTGGCGCGCCGGCACGCCATGCATCGCCCCCCTTCCCGCCTCACGGATGCCGGATGTAATCCACCAACGCCCGCGTATACTCATCCGGCCGCTTGTCGCACAGACTCACCGCGATCGCCACCGCAAACCCCGCCGGCACGCCGAACACGCCTGAACTGATCGGCTCGATCCCGAACCACGTGCGCCCCGCGAACCCGGTCAACTGCGTGAAATACGGATACGTCGACACGATGTAGTACACGCACACCGCCAACCCCGTCACCATCCCCGCGATCGCCCCGCGCGTCGTCGTGCGCTTCCAGAACACCCCGAGCACCAGCACCGGAAAGAAGCTCGACGCCGCCAGCGAAAACGCGGCGCCGACCAGAAACAGGATCTTCCCCGTATTGAGCGACGCGACATACGACGCGAACAGCGCGACGCCGAGCAGCAGCACCTTCGAGATCGTCACGCGCCGCTGGCTCGATGCATCGGGTGCGACCATGCAGTAATACACGTCGTGCGACAGCGCGTTCGCGATCGTCAGCAGCAGCCCGTCAGCGGTCGACAGCGCGGCGGCCAGCGCACCGGCCGCGATCAGTCCCGACACGACGTACGGTAACCCCGCGATCTCCGGCGCGGCCAGCACGACCATGTCCGGCTGCATCTGGATTTCCGACCAGTGCACGATCCCGTCGCGAATCACCTCGACGACGCTGATCAGGTCCGGTTCGAAGTGATGCCATTGCGTGACCCACGCGGGCAATTCCGCGAACGGCCGCCCGACGAGGTTCGCGAGGATCTCGTACTTGATCAGCACCGCGAGCACCGGCACGCTCAGGTAGAACAGCGCGATGAAGAACAGCGTCCAGCCGACCGAGCGTCGTGCCGATGCGACCGAGGTCGTCGTGTTGTAGCGCGTCAGGATGTGCGGCAGGCTCGCGGTGCCGAGCGACAGGCACAGCAGCAGCGCGAGAAAATTGCGCTCGCGCGGCTTGCGTTCGTCGTCGCTTGCAGCCGGAAACGGCTCGTGCATCGGCACGGGCGGCTCGGCGCGCGCCAGCAGGTCGTCGCGCGCCTGCGTCCACGCGACGCGCGCCGCTGCCGGGTCGCGCGGGAAGTCCGCCAGTTCGCGCTCGCGCAGGCTGATCTCGCGCAGCGGCCCGTTATGGCGTCGCAGGTCGGCCAGCTGGTCGACCAGATGCCGGCGCGCGTCCGCATACGACGACGGCAGCCGGTCGAGTCGCGTCTGGATCTCCGCGGCCTGCCGGCGGTACGCGTCGCGTACCCGCTGCTCGTCGGACGCCTCGCGCACCTGCGCCTCGCGCGCCGCGACGCGCTCCATCAGCTTGCCGTAATTGAATTGCGGCACGGGTCCGAGCCCGTTCTTCATCGCGATCAGCGACACCGGGATCAGGATCGCGCTGATCAGGATGATGTACTGCGCGACCTGCGTCCACGTGACCGCACGCATCCCGCCGAGAAACGAGCACACGAGAATGCCGGCGAGCCCGCAGAAGATCCCGATCGCGAAATCGACGCCGATGAAGCGCGTCGCGATCAGGCCGATCCCCTGGATCTGCGCGACCAGATACACGAACGAACACAGGATCGCCGCGCCGGCCGCGAGCGCGCGCACGGCCGTGCTCGAGAAGCGCGTGCCGAGAAAATCGGGAATCGTGTAGCGCGCGAGCTTGCGCACATACGGCGCGAGCAGGAACGCGACGAGGCAGAAGCCGCCCGTCCAGCCCATCATGTACGCGAGCGCGTCGTAGCCGGTCGCGTAGAGCGAGCCGGCCAGGCCGATGAACGACGCGGCCGACAGCCAGTCGGCCGCCGTCGCCATCCCGTTGAACGCGGACGGCACGCGCCGCCCGGCCACGTAGTACTCGACGAGATCGGACGTGCGCGACAGCAGCCCGATCACCGCATACACGGCGATCGGCACGAACAGGAACACATAGCCGATCCAGACGCCCGAACCGGTCGCGCGCTCGATCCGCCACATCAGCAGCACGAACCCGAGAAACCCCAGCGTGTAGAGCGCGTATGCACGGATCAGTCGATGCGTCAGCATGGGGTCAGCGCCCGCCGCCGTTCGCGATGCCGGAGCGCGCCGCATGATCGTCGTACGCTCGGCGCAGCGTGCGGTCCGCGCGCTGCATCAGCCCGATGTAGACGACGATCAGCACGAGGTACACGAGAATCGCGCCCTGCGCGCCAACATAGAACGGCAGGCTGAAGCCGGCGAAACGGACCGCGGCGAGCGCGGGCCCGAAGAACGGCACGATGAACGACACCGCGAAACCGATCGCCATCAGCACCGCGATCAGCGCGACGTTGAAGCGCCAGTAGCGCGCGTGGGCACGCGCGAGCGGCTCGGGAACGGGCGGTGGCGCCGCAGGCGCCGAACGGGTCGGAACAGTCATGCCGTTATGTAGCAAAAAGCCCCTGCGCGGGCAATCGGGATTGCCGCGCAGGGGCTCGTGCGCGAGACGCGCAGCCGGTACGATCAGCGCACTTCGGCGAGCTGCTCGAGGATGGCCGGATTCTCGAGCGTGGACGTATCCTGCGTGATCGCCTCGCCCTTCGCGAGCGAGCGCAGCAGGCGCCGCATGATCTTGCCCGAACGCGTCTTCGGCAGGTTGTCGCCGAAGCGGATGTCCTTCGGCTTCGCGATCGGCCCGATCTGCTTGCCGACCCAGTCGCGCAGCGTCTTCGCGAGCGCCGCGGCTTCGTCGCCTTCCGGACGCGCACGCTTGAGCACGACGAACGCGACGACCGCCTCGCCCGTCGTGTCGTCCGGGCGGCCGACCACGGCGGCCTCGGCCACGAGCTCGTGCGAGACCAGCGCCGATTCGATCTCCATCGTGCCGAGCCGGTGACCCGACACGTTCAGCACGTCGTCGATCCGGCCCATGATCGTGAAGTAGCCGGTGTCCTTGTCGCGCACGGTGCCGTCGCCGGCAAGGTACAACGTGCCGCCGAGTTCTTCCGGGTAGTAGCTCTTCTTGAAGCGTTCCGGGTCGCCCCAGATCGTGCGGATCATCGCGGGCCACGGGCGCTTGACGACGAGGATGCCGCCCTGCCCGTTCGGCACGTCCTGGCCCGTCTCGTCGACCACCGCGGCCATGATGCCCGGCAGCGGCAGCGTGCACGAACCGGGCACGGTCGGCGTCGCGCCCGGCAGCGGCGTGATCATGTGGCCGCCGGTTTCGGTTTGCCACCACGTATCGACGATCGGGCAGCGCTCCTGGCCGACGTGCTTGTGATACCACATCCACGCTTCCGGATTGATCGGCTCGCCGACCGTGCCGATGATGCGCAGGCTCGACAGGTCGTAGCTCTTCGGATGCACCTTGTCGTCGGCTTCGGCCGCCTTGATCAGCGAACGGATCGCGGTCGGCGCGGTGTAGAACACGGTGACCTTGTGATCGCCGATCATCTTCCAGAAGCGGCCGGCGTCCGGGTAGGTCGGCACGCCTTCGAACACGACCTGTGTGCCGCCGCATGCGAGCGGGCCGTACGTGATGTACGTGTGGCCCGTGACCCAGCCGATGTCGGCCGTGCACCAGAACACGTCGGTCGGTTTCCAGTCGAAAGTCCACTTCATCGTCTGCGCGGCCCACAGCAGGTAGCCGCCCGTGCTGTGCTGCACGCCCTTCGGCTTGCCGGTCGAGCCCGACGTATACAGGATGAACAGCGGGTGCTCGGCGCCGACCCATTCCGGCTCGCAGGTGTCGGACTCGCCGTCGGTCAGTTCGTGCATCCACAGGTCGCGGCCGGCATGCCAGTCGATCTTGCCGCCGGTGCGGCGATAGACGATCACGCTCTTCACCGCTTCGCAGCCGCCCAGCGCGAGCGCCTCGTCGGCAATGCTCTTGAGCGGCAGCGTCTTGCCGCCGCGCGCCTGCTCGTCGGCCGTGATCAGCGCGACCGCGCCGACGTCGACGAGCCGCTCGTTCAGCGATTTCGCGGAGAAGCCGCCGAACACGACCGAGTGCGTCGCGCCGATGCGCGCGCACGCCTGCATCGCGACGATGCCTTCGATCGACATCGGAATATAGATGACGACGCGGTCGCCCTTGCCGATCCCGCGTTTCTTAAGCGCATTCGCGAAGCGCGACACGCGCGCCAGTAGATCCGCATAGGTGACGCGCGTGACGGTGCCGTCGTCGGCCTCGAAGATCACCGCGACGCGCTCGCCGTTGCCGGCTTCGACGTGACGGTCGAGACAGTTGTACGACGCGTTCAGCTCGCCGTCGTCGAACCACTTGTAGAACGGCGCATTGCTCTCGTCGAGCACCTTCGAGAACGGCTTGTGCCACGTGAGGCCCTCGCGCGCGAGACGCGCCCAGAAGCCTTCGTAATCCTGCTCGGCCTCGGCGGCGAGCGCGCGATAGGCCGGCATGCCGGAAATGGTCGCCGCCTTCTCGAGCGCCGCGGGCGGCGGGAACTGACGGGTTTCGTGAAGAACCGATTCAATCGCAGACATCGACTACCCCTTGGTGAACATGAATCCTCTGGCGGCGCGATCGTGCGCGCCGCACGTGTCTTGGCCGGCGCATGCGCGCCGCTGTCTCCTACCCACCCGCACGCGGCCACGAAGGCCGCGCACGATGCTGCACCGCACCACATCACGCGAACGTGAACGGGCGGCCCGACGGTTTCCACGATAAGCGCCCGAACTTACCCGTCACTTACGCGGCATGGCCGTTTCGCACACCGGGCGGCACCGCATGACGGTCGGCTTTACGCTGTTACAACCGCGACCCTACAATCCTAACTGAACTCGCCTTCCGGATTCCAGCTTGAATCGCTACGCCCTCTTCCTCATCCTGTCGATGCTGTTCGTCGGCAGCAACGTCGGTATCGGTAAATCCATCGTCGCATTCGTTCCCGTCGCGATCCTCGCCACGCTGCGCTTCGTGATCGCGATCGCCGTCCTGTGGCCGCTGTTCAGCCCCGTGAAGATGCGCGCGGTCAAGCGCGGCGAATGGCTGAACCTGTTCCTGCAGGCGTTCTTCGGCACCTTCATGTTTACGCTGCTGATGCTCAACGGCGTGCAGCGCACGAGCGCGGTCGCGGCCGGCGTGATCACGAGCACGATCCCGGCGATCGTCGCGCTGTTCGCATGGCTGATCCTGCGTGAAAAACCGAACGGCCGTGCGCTCTTGTCGATCGCGCTCGCGATCGCCGGCGTCGTCACGATCAACCTCGCCAACGGCGGCGCGGCCGGGCATGACGGCCACGGCGACGCGTCCGGCTCGCTGACCGGCAACCTGCTGATCCTCGGCGCCGTGTGCTGCGAATCGATCTACGTGATCCTGTCGCGCCGGCTCACGCAGACGCTCGCGCCGATCGACATCTGCGCGTACACGCACCTGTTCGGCCTGTTCCTGATGCTGCCGCTCGGCGCGACCGCGCTGTGGCATTTCGATTACGCGAGCGTGCCGGCCGGCACCTGGGCACTCGTCGTCTGGTATGGCCTGTCGGCCAGCATCTTCTCGTTCTGGCTGTGGATGAAAGGCATCCGGCACGTGCCGGGCAGCCTCGCCGGCGTGTTCAGCGCGGTGCTGCCGATCGCCGCGGCCGCATACGGCATCGCGTTCCTCGGCGAGCGCCCGACGCTCGCACACGGCGTTGCGCTCGCCTGCGTGGTCACCGGCATCGTGCTCGCGAGCCTGCGCGTGAAACGCGTGCCGGCCGCCGCGTCCTGATCCGTCCCCGGCACACCCGGCGCGTCGCTGCAGTCGCGCCGGCCGACGCGTTACAATAGCGCGCCTTTTCAAGATTACCCCCGATACCTGCGCACCGCGCCCGTACCTCCATCATGTCCGCCCCGCATTCGCCCGGCCACCCGGCCCGCCGCCCGCTTCCCGCGCTGATTTTCATGAGCCGCTGGCTCCAGGTTCCGCTTTACCTCGGCCTGATCGTCGCGCAGGCCGTCTACGTGTTCCTGTTCCTGAAGGAAGTCTGGCACCTGCTGTCGCATGCGGCCGGTCTCGACGAGATCAGCGTGATGCTCGCGGTGCTCGGCCTGATCGACGTGGTGATGATCTCGAACCTGCTGATCATGGTGATCGTCGGCGGATACGAAACGTTCGTGTCGCGCCTCGGCATCGAGGGCCACCCCGACGAACCCGAATGGCTCGACCACGTGAACGCGGGCGTGCTGAAGGTCAAGCTGTCGATGGCGCTGATCAGCATTTCGTCGATCCACCTGCTGAAGACCTTCATCAACCCCGACCAGCACACGACGCACGCGATCATGTGGCAGGTGATCATCCACGTGTCGTTCCTCGTGTCGGCGCTCGTGATGGCGTGGGTCGACCGCCTGACGACGCACACGCACCCGGCCCATTTCCACGAGACGCACGCGCCGCACGCGAGCGCCGTGCCCGCGTCCCGCAAGCCGGCCGAAGCAGCCGCCAACGCATAAACGCATTCCCCACTGTCCCCACAGAGTCTCAGCCATGACCGTCATCAAACAGGAAGACCTGATCCAGAGCATCGCGGATTCGCTGCAGTACATCAGCTACTACCACCCGCTCGACTACATCCAGGCCCTCGGCCGCGCGTACGAGCTGGAAGAGAGCCCGGCCGCGAAGGATGCGATCGCGCAGATCCTCACGAACAGCCGCATGTGCGCGGAAGGCAAGCGCCCGATCTGCCAGGACACCGGCATCGTCACGATCTTCGTGAAGGTCGGCATGGACGTGCGCTGGGACGGCGCGACGATGGGCCTCACCGACATGATCAACGAAGGCGTGCGCCGCGGTTACACGCACCCGGACAACGTGCTGCGCGCGTCGATCGTCAATCCGCCGGAAGGCGCCCGCAAGAACACGAAGGACAACACGCCGGCCGTGATCCACTACGAGATCGTGCCGGGCGACAAGGTCGACGTGCAGGTCGCGGCGAAGGGCGGCGGCTCGGAGAACAAGTCGAAGTTCGTGATGCTCAATCCGTCCGATTCGATCGTCGACTGGGTGCTGAAGACGGTCCCGACGATGGGCGCGGGCTGGTGCCCGCCGGGCATGCTCGGGATCGGCATCGGCGGCACGGCCGAGAAGGCGATGCTGATGGCGAAGGAATCGCTGATGGAGCCGATCGACATCCAGGAAATCATCGCGCGCGGCCCGAAGGACTGGGTCGAGGAACTGCGCGTCGAACTGCACGAGAAGGTCAACGCGCTCGGTATCGGCGCGCAGGGCCTCGGCGGTCTCGCGACCGTGCTGGACGTGAAGATCATGGCGGCACCGACGCACGCGGCCTCGAAGCCGGTCGCGCTGATCCCGAACTGCGCGGCCACGCGCCACGCGCACTTCGTGCTCGACGGGTCGGGCCCGGCCAAGCTCGAAGCGCCGTCGCTCGACGCCTGGCCGAAGGTGCAGTGGGAGCCGAACACGGAAACGAGCAAGCGCGTCGACCTGAACACGCTGACGCCGGAAGAAGTCGCGAGCTGGACGCCGGGCCAGACGCTGCTGCTGTCGGGCAAGATGCTCACCGGCCGCGACGCCGCGCACAAGCGCATCGCCGACATGCTCGCGAAGGGCGAGAAGCTGCCGGTCGACTTCACGAACCGCGTGATCTACTACGTCGGCCCGGTCGATCCGGTGCGTGACGAAGTGGTCGGCCCGGCCGGCCCGACGACGGCCACGCGCATGGACAAGTTCACCGAGACGATGCTCGCGCAGACGGGCCTGATCTCGATGGTCGGCAAGGCCGAGCGCGGCCCGGTCGCGATCGATGCGATCAAGAAGCACAAGGCTGCGTACCTGATGGCGGTCGGCGGGGCGGCCTACCTCGTGTCGAAGGCGATCCGCGGCGCAAAGGTGCTCGCGTTCGAAGACCTCGGCATGGAAGCGATCTACGAGTTCGACGTGCTGGACATGCCGGTGACGGTCGCCGTCGATTCGTCGGGCACGTCGGTGCACCAGACCGGTCCGAAGGAGTGGCAGGCGAAGATCGGCAAGATCCCGGTCGCAACCGCTTAAGCGCGATCGAACGAAAGGCCGGACGGACGTCCGGCCTTTTTGCTTCTCGTTCTCATTATTGTGTACGGCCGGTTGTTCGAGGCTGATTCTCATTACACGCAAAAGGCAGGCCAGATAAGGCTTCGAGGCTTGGCTTTTCTCGTTCGAGCGATTATCGTTCGGTTTCTGAAGCCCCACTGAACAAGGAACAGCCATGCAAGGCGACAAGAAAGTCATCGAATACCTGAACGCCCAACTGAAGAACGAACTCACGGCGATCAACCAGTACTTCCTGCATGCCCGCATGTACAAGCACTGGGGTCTCGACAAGCTCGGCAAGCACGAGTACGACGAGTCGATCGGCGAGATGAAGCACGCCGACTGGCTGATCGAGCGCGTGTTCATGCTCGACGGCCTGCCGAACCTGCAGGACCTGCACAAGCTGCTCGTCGGCGAGGAAACCGAAGAGATCCTGAAGTGCGACCTGAAGCTCGAGCAGATCTCGCAGTCCACCTGCAAGGAAGCGATCGCCTACTGCGAATCGGTTCGCGACTACGTGTCGCGCGAGATCTTCGAAAAGATCCTCGACGACACCGAAGAACACATCGACTGGCTGGAAACGCAGATCGACCTGATCGGCAAGGTCGGCCTGCAGAACTACCAGCAAACGATGATGGGCTCGGCCGAGTAACCGGCCACATCGCCACCTTGCCGTCCGCATGACGATGACGCACCAGCCAGTCGCCTCCGGGGTCCGCCCCGCCGCCCCTGTCGGCATCTTCGACTCGGGGCTCGGCGGCCTGTCGGTGCTGCGCGCCGTGCGTGCGCACCTGCCCGGGGAATCGTTCGTCTACGTCGCCGATTCGCATCACGCGCCGTATGGCCCGCGCGACGAAGCGTTCATTACCGAGCGCACGCTGGCGATCGGCGAATGGCTCGCGCGCGAAGGCGCGAAGGCGCTCGTCGTCGCGTGCAACACGGCAACCGCACGTGCGATCGCGGCCATCCGCGAACGCCTGGCGATTCCGCTCGTCGGCGTCGAGCCGGGCATCAAGCCGGCCGCCGCGCTGTCCGCGACCGGCGTCGCCGGTGTCCTCGCCACGCAATCGACACTGAACAGCCCGCGCTTCCGGGCGCTGCTGGATCGCTACGGCGCCGGCCGCCGCTTCATCTGCCAGCCCGGCCACGGGCTCGTCGAGGCGATCGAACGCGGCGACACGAACTCACCCGCCCTACGTGCGTTGCTCGAGCGTTACCTGCAGCCGATGCTCGACGACGGCGCCGATACGCTGGTGCTCGGCTGCACGCACTACCCGTTCTTCACGGAAACGATTCGTGACCTTGTTGGCGATCGCCTGACGATCGTCGACACGAGCGACGCCATCGCGCGCCAGCTCGCCCGGGTGCTCGACGAACGCGGCCTGCGCGCGCCGGCCGGCACCCAGGCCGCGCCGCCCCGCTTCTGCTCGACGAGCGACGGCGTGCAACTGCGCGCCCTCGCGTCGACGCTGCTCGGCCTCGATGCGCCGGTCGAATCCGTCACCATTTCCTCGCCGAACGCGCGCGCCTGCGCGACTGCCTGACGCGGGCCCGCAGGCCCGCCCCCGCCGCAGTTCCGCCGCCCCAGCCATTTCAAGGGTCCGATGACCTTAAAAAAAGCCGGACCCAGGCTTGTCAACGTCTGCAAAATTAATGATAATAATTCGCATTAACGTTAGCTATCGCAACTCATCATGATCGTCTGCGTGTGCAAGTCTGTTTCCGATCGCAAGATTCGCGCGTCCCTCGCCGAGGGCGTCCACTCTTTCGATGAACTCCAGTTCGAACTCGGCGTGGCCACGTGCTGCGGCAAGTGCGAGGAGTCCGTACGCGACCTCATGGCCGAGCAAGGTGTCTGCGCAAGCCGGTGCGGTGTCGAGCATCACGCTCACCCGATCCCGGTCACGTTCTACGAACGCAAGGCAGCCTGAGCGGCGCCGAGCGTGCACATGCGGCCCAGGCCGCATTTTTTGTTTTGACCGTCAGCAAGCCACCGTCTGCGCGAGCCAGCGGCTTACCTGCCAAGGAGCCTGTCATGGAATTGCTGATCGGATTTGTGACCACCGTTTGCATCTCGCTGCTGATCTTCCGCAAGTGATGCCGATTCACCCGCCGCGCCCCGGGTGCGACATCGTTCTTTCAAGCTAACATGCAGGCTTCGCATCTCGCTCCTGCCGGCGCCATGCCGGCTGCACCACGTATGAATTCCCGAGTGATCGTCGTCGCGGTCGGTGTGCTTGCCGCACACGCGATCATGCTGACGGCCGCCTGGCTCCATCGCAACGCGCCGCCGCCGAAATCGGTCGAGGTCCAGACGATCACCGCGCAGCTCATCACGCCTGCCCCGATCGCGCAGCAGGTTGCGGCCGAATCGATCCCGCAGCCCGCGCCGCCGAAGCCCGTGCCGCGCGTGAAGCCGAAGGTCGAGCCGAAGCCGGTGCAGAAAGCGGCGAAGCCGACACCTCAACCGGTTGCGCAATCGCCAGCCCCGTCGCCCACCCCTGCGCCGGCCGCCGATCCGACGCCCGCGCCGGCCGCGCCCGCCCCCGCGGCACCGGCCGCCGCCCCCGGCCCGGCGCGCGAAACGATGCAGGTCAGCGCGCCGAAGAACGTGCCGACGCTCCAATGCAACTTCGTGAAGCCCGACTACCCGTCGATGTCGCGCCGACGCGGCGAATCGGGTACGGCCTACGTTCACTTCGTCGTCGGCGTGACCGGCAAGATCGAAAGCATCGACCTGCAGAAGAGCAGCGGCTACCCGCGCCTCGACGACGCCGCACTCGACGCGATGCGCTCGACCACCTGCCGTCCGTACATCGAGAACGGCCAGGCGATCCGCGCCGCCCGCACACAGCCCTACAGCTTCGGGCTCACCGACTAACCTGCCTCATCCGGAAGATTCAAAGGAAACAAGAAAATGCAAAGCTACGGTATCGCGCACGTCTGGGCGCAAGGTGATTTCGTCACGCGCGCCATCGCGATCACGCTGCTCGTGATGTCGGTCCTGTCGTGGATCGTGATCGTCATCAAGGGCTGGAACGTGATCCGCCTGAACCGTCTCACGAAGAATGCCGAACAGGCATTCTGGCATTCGGACAATTTCGACGACGGCATCAAGAAGCTCGGTCTCGCCGCATCGACGCCGAACGACAACCCGTTCCTCGCGCTCGCGCTGTCGGGCAAGGAAGCCGCCGACCATCACCACCAGACGCAACCGCACCTGCACGATCGCATGGACGTGTCGGACTGGGTCACGCGCTGCCTGAAGGACACGATGGACGAAGGCATCTCGCGCATGCAGAGCGGCCTCGCGATCCTCGCGTCGGTCGGCAGCACGGCACCGTTCGTCGGCCTGTTCGGCACGGTCTGGGGGATCTACCACGCGCTGCTCGCCATCGGCGCAACCGGCCAGACGTCGATCGACCAGGTCGCCGGCCCGGTCGGCGAATCGCTGATCATGACGGCCTTCGGCCTGTTCGTCGCGATCCCGGCCGTGCTCGGCTACAACGCGCTGACGCGCGCGAACAAGGGTGTCGTCAGCAAGCTGCGCCGCTTCGCGCACGGCCTGCACGCGTACTTCGTGACGGGCGCGAAGCTCGCATCGTCGTCGACGCGCGACGGCCTGCGTCTCGCGACGCGCGCCAGCTGAGACGAGGTGAACCATGGCCATGAACACCGGTTTCAGCGACGATGACGACGATGCAGTGATGAGCGAGATCAACATGACGCCGCTCGTCGACGTCATGCTCGTACTCCTGATCATTTTCCTCGTGACGATCCCGGCGATGCAGCATGCGGTGAAGATCGACCTGCCGCACGCCAGCAGCCAGCCCGTCGACGAAAAACCGCAGACGGTCGACGTCGCGATCCAGGGCGACGGCACGATCCTGTGGGACGACCACACGGTCACGCGCGAACAGTTGCAGGCTCGCATCGCGGAAGCCGCGAAACGCACGCCGCAGCCCGAGTTGCACCTGCGTGCGGATCGCAAGGTGGCATACGAGCACGTCGCGGAAGTGATGTCGGATGCGCAGGCCGGCGGCCTGACGAAGCTCGGCTTCGTCACGGAGCCGGGCGCGAAAGCGAAGTAACACGCGCCCGTCTCGCGATAACGCATCGCAGGCACCTCGCCGGCCACACCTAGCCGGCCGCCCACAAAGTAAAAGGCCTTCATCGCCAGATGAAGGCCTTTTTTCATGCGCACGCGGGCGCCTTCGGGCGGCGGGCTCTTCGGCGGTATCGGTTACGCCTCGAGCAACGCAAATGCGACTCTGCCGTGGTCTGCACGGACTGCGCGTTCTGCCCTATCTGGCTCACAATATATGCGGCCACCTGATTTCGCTCAGAACTTCCTTCACGAAATGGGATTTCAATATAGGCCCGCACGCGCACGCATTCAAGGTTCCGGCGATTGAAACTTGCGATTGCAGGCGACGCTTCAATGACAAAACAAATTTGCGTCGTCGTGCACGCTGTGTTCAGGTCGCCGAAACATCGGCCGCCGCTTCCTTCTTCGCGCGCTCGGGGCAGCCGGGCTCCTTGTACGCGCCATGATCGAGCTTCTCGACCAGGTAGTCGACGAACGCGCGCACCGCGGGCGGCATCCCCTGCCGCGACACGAACACCGCATACAGTTGCGGCACCGGCAGCGTCCAGCCCGGCATCACGGGTGACAGCTGCCCCGCACGCAGCGCGTTGCCGTACATCATCTCCGGCAGCGCCGCGATGCCGAGGCCGTCGAGCACGGCCTCGCGGATCGTCATCAGGTCGGCCGTCACGAGCCGCGGGTCATGCTCGTGCACGTGACGCGTGCCGTCCGGCGCGATCAGGTTGAACATGTGCCGCCCGTCGACGCTCGGCGTATCGAGCGTCTCGAAACCGGTCAGGTCGTCCGGCACCAGCGGCGGCGCATTCTGGCTCAGCAGGCTCGGCGCGCCGACCAGCATCTGTTCCGTGCGCCACAGCGGCCGCACGACGATGTTGGCGTTCTGCGGCGGTTCCGAGCGTACGCGCAGCGCGACGTCGATCGAATCCTCGAACAGGTCGATCACGCGATTCGTCACGCGGACGTGCACCTTCACCTCGGGATAGCGGCGCAGGAATTCGGGCAGGATGCGCGACAGCATCGTCTGCGACAGCGTGACGGGCACGCTGACCCGCACCGAACCGCGCGGCGACGCGCGCAACTGCTGCACCGCGTTCATCGCGGCCTGCGCTTCGGCCAGCATCGCCTGGCAATGCTGGTAGAACAGCTCGCCCGCCTCGGTCAGCGCGAGCTTGCGCGTCGAGCGCTGCAGCAGGCGCACGCCGAGCGCCGCCTCGAGTTCGGTCAGGCGCCGCGACAAGCGCGATTTCGAGATGCCCAGCACGCGCTCCGCGGCCGAGAAACCGCCATGTTCGACGACCTGGGAAAAGTACATCAGGTCGTTCAGGTTATGTGCATCGATATTCATCTCATCGTTCCAATTTCAGAACAATCCATTGCGAACCACCGCAAATCGAACGGTAAAGCGCCCAATATAATAGCGCTATGTTTCAGAAATGACGCTATTCCGATGATCTCGAGGGCTTCCTCATGACGACCGCTCGCTCGCTTGACCGTACCTACCCCGCGCTTCGCACCACCGAAGGCGGCGGGTTCGTGGTTCACCGTCCGTTCCCGACCCGATTGCTGATGGACTTCGATCCGTTCCTGCTGCTCGATGAAATGGGCCCCGTCGACTACGGCCCCGGCGAAGCCGTGGGCGCGCCCGACCATCCGCATCGCGGCTTCGAAACCGTGACGTATGCGCTCGACGGCCGCTTCCGCCATCGCGACTCGTCCGGCCACGCCGGCACGCTCGGCCCCGGCGACGTCCAGTGGATGACGGCCGGCGCCGGCGTCGTGCACAGCGAGATGCCCGATCCCGCGTTCGCACAGGCGGGCGGCCGCTCGCACGGCTTCCAGCTGTGGGTCAACCTGCCGCGCCGCGACAAGATGATCGCGCCGCGCTACCAGGAGATCCCGGCCGACCGCATCCCGACCGCGACATCGCCGGACGGCCGCGTGCACGTACGCGTGATCGCCGGCGAAGCGTTCGGCGTCCAGGCGGCGATCGAGACGCGCACGCCGATCCTCTACCAGCATTTCACGCTGGAGCCCGGCGCAACGGTCACGCAGCCCGTGCCGGCCGGTTATCGCGTGTTCGCCTATCCGATCGACGGAACGGGGCTCTACGGGCCCGACAGGCAGGCTGTCGACGCCCGGCACATGATCGTCTACGGCGACGACGGCGACACGGTCGCGTTCGCCGCCGGCGACACGCCGCTCGACCTGCTGCTGATCGGCGGCGTGCCGCTCAACGAGCCGATCGTCCGCTACGGCCCGTTCGTGATGAATACCGAGGAAGAGATCCGGCAAGCCGTCGTCGACTACCAGACGGGCCGCATGGGCCGCATCGACGCATGACGCCCGATCGGGGGCGGCAGGTGCCGCGAAACCGGCGGTTTTGCGTCACAATAACTTCTTGAACCATGTGGCCGCCCGCCACCAGAAGGAATCCGTCCCCTTGAACTTCGAACACCTGATCCAGATCAATTCCGACGATCCGGCCGTGCCGACCCTCACCCGCGACCAGCTCTGGGAGGGCCTCGTGCTGCGCGCCGAACAGCCGCAACTGTTCGTACTCGGCCTCGACAGCTGCGTCGTCCTCGAACGGACGGACACGACGCTCGAACGTGAGTTGCACTACGGCCATGCGACCGTGCGCGATCACGTCACGTTCACGCCGAACCAGCAGGTTCGCTACGACATCCGCGCGGCCGATGGCGAGATCGGCGGCTCGCTGACGATGACGATCGAGGAACGCGACGACCACGCGCTGTTCCTGCGTTTCGAGTACCGCACCACGCTGACCGTCACCGACGACAGCGAAGATGCGCGGCAGACGCACGGGATCGTCAAGGAGGCCTACCGCACGTCGGACATCGACACGGTGCGCCTGATCCGCGAATACGCGCAGGGCCGCAAGGACCCCGATCCGCTGCACTGACCGCGGCGGCGGCCTGCGGGCCGCCTTTTGATTCAAGCTATCAAGTCTGATGTTTCGATCGATAAAGAGTTTTTGTAAATGGGAATAGTTATCATTTAGAATTCATTCCATCGTATCGACAGTCACCGATCAAACCGAATGACCGACACCATGCGCCCGACCACGCTGACCCTGCGCCGCACGACCGGCACCGCGGCCAGCAGCCGCCAGAAGACGGCAGCGGTCACCACGCCGGCGAAACCGGCCGGCAACCGCGACACAGGCACGCGGGTCGTAAATAGCGACGCGCTGTTGCAGGGCCACAGCCACATCAGCATCGCGCACAACGGAGAGACGTATCAGTTGCGTGCCACGCGGCTCGGCAAACTGATCCTGACGAAGTAAGACAGAGTATTGTGGGGACCACCTCCCTGAGAGGTGTTGGGCAGTAGCCAGCGTAACGGCTTGCACGCGAGATCTAGACCCCTTCGTGCAAACACACTCAAGCAGCCGTTGCAGCAAGCCAAGCCACTTTTTTGGTTCTCGCACAAGGGTGAAAAAAAGCGGCACGTCGAAGGACGTGCCGCTTTTTTGTTAGCGCGGTCGATGCAGAAGGCATGCTGTCCACCCGCTTCGATACGCTGATGCATGCCGCCGAAGCCGCATGCAAAACCCGTCAGAAACCCCAGAACATCAGCCACCACGCACTGTCGACGACCGCCAACCCGACGGCGAACCACGCGAATGCCGCGAGCCGGCGCGGCCACGCCGCATAGCGCCCCGTCACTTTCCATGCGAGCCACGCGCTCCATGCATTGGCGCCGACTAGGATCGCGATGCGCACGTCGGTCGCCCACCCGAGCGGCACATGTTCGGCGCGCAACAGCGACAGCGTCGTGGCCGACAGGCCGAGGAACACGCCCGCTCCCGCGATCGGGATCAGTGCCTGCGCGAGATGATGCAGCCGCACGCGATCGAAGCGGCCGAGCATCAGCGTGGCGCCGCCCAGCAATATCAGCAGTGCAGTGCCGTACACGAGCCCCGTGCCGACGATGTAGCTGACGATCAGCCCGCCGTCGAGCCAGGAGAACACGTCGTTGCGATCCGGATAGTGCGTGAGCAGGAACCACGGCGCATTCGTTTCGAGCGGCCACGTGATGTCACGGTCGATCAGCCAGCCCGCGAGCCATTGCTTGATCTGCACGAACCACGGGCTGACGGTCCAGTGGAACGCGCCGATCGCGACACCGAGCAGGCCGTACAGGATCAGTGCGGTGTCCCACGCGCTCGCCTGCTGCGCACCGAGGTTCACGACCTCGTCGGACGGCGAGCGCAGCGACAGCGAGATCGCGTCGCGATGCCCGCTGCAGCGGCCGCACATATGGCACGCCGCCGCCCCCTTCATGCTGCGCAACGGCACGAGCGGCGCGCAGTTGATCGGAATCACGCGATGGCCGTGCTCGCCGTTCTTGTACGATCGGCGCCATGCATCCTCGTCGACCTTGTAGCGCATCGGCGCGAGCCGCGCGAGCAGCCCGAACACGCCGTTCACCGGGCACAGGTACTTGCACCACACGCGCTTCTCGCGGCCATACAGCAAGCCGATCACGATCGCGCCGACGGTCGAGCCGCCGAGCACGAATAGCACCGCGAGCGGGTACTGGTACACGCTCACCATCTGCCCGTAGATCGTCGTGATCCCGAACGCGACGAACGGCCAGCCGCCCCACCGGATCCAGCGCGGAATCGGGCCGCCGCGACCGAACTTGCTCGCGTATTCGGTGAGCGCGCCTTCCGGGCACAGCACGCCGCACCACACGCGGCCGAGCATCACCATCGACAGCAGCACGAACGGCCACCAGATGCCCCAGAACGCGAACTGCGCGATCAGCGTGAGGTTGCTCCACAGATGCGCGGAATCGTCCGGCAGCGGCAACACCGCCGGGACGATGATCAGGAACGCGTAGACCGCGACGACGATCCACTGGATGCCGCGGATCAGCGCGCTGTGGCGCTGCATCCACTGGCCGGCCTGTGCGAGCCAGCCCGGCTTGACTGCGGCGACCACGCTCATGCCGCGCGGCCCGCAGCGACGGCCGGACGGCGGCTCGCGCGCTTCATCAGCAGCCAGACGACGGCCCAGTACACCGCATAGGCGACCAGGTTGGTCAGTGCCGGGTGCGCACGATAGCCGGTCAGCGTCGCGACGAGCGAGCCGAACGTGCCCGAGTCATCGAGGATCGCGGACGTATCCCACACCTGCGAGATACCGAGCGGCAGGATTTCCTTGTCGATCAGCTTGTCGACACCCGTTTGGAACAGGCCCGCGCCGAGGAACAGCAGCATCACTTCGGTGACACGGAAGAAATGCCGCCACGAGAAGTACTTACCGCCGAGCTGCAGCAGGTAGAACGTGAAGAACGCCAGGCCGAGACCGATCAGGACCGCGAGCATCTGGTTGCCGTCGACGTGACCCGACTGGCCGAAACCGAGACCGTACAGGAAGATCACGGTCTCGCTGCCTTCACGCGCGATCGCGAGTGCGACCAGCACGGCGACGCCCCACCAGTTCGAATCGCGCGTGCTCTGCTGCAGCGATTGCTCCATGTCGCGCTTCAGCGTGCGGCCGTGCCGGCGCATCCACAGCACCATCTGCACGATCAGCACGCACGCGATCAGCACCATCGCGGTCTGGAAGTAGTCCTGCGCGTCGCCGGACAGCACTTCGGTGAAACCGACCAGCGCGGCGCCGAGGCCGACGGCCATCAGCAAGCCGACGCCGACGCCAGCCCACAGGAAAGGCAGGCCGCGGCGCGCGTCGTCGTCGCCGTTTTTCAGCCATGCATAGAGAATGCCGACGACGAGCAGCGCTTCGACGCTCTCCCGCCAGACGATGAACAAGATCTGACCCATCGATACCTCCTGACGCGCGGGGCAAGGGACTCGTACGCCCGCACGCAGATAAAACGCGTTACTTCGCGACGATCACGCCCTGTGCCTGCTGGTGGAAATCGTCGAAAAACTTGTATTCGCCCGGCGACAGCGGAGCGACGACCACGAACGAATCGGCGCCCGGTGCAAGCACCTTCTCCTTGCGCAACTGCACGCTCTCGAATTCGGCGGCGCCCTTGCCGGTGTTCTTGATCTCGATCTTGAAACGCTGGCCGGCCGGCACCTCGATGCGGGCGGGATTCAGCTTGCCGTCCGTCATCTCGAGCTTGAACGTCGGCAGATCGGCCGCGTGTGCGGCGCCGGCAAGCCACAGCGCAGCGGCCGCGGCAACGATTTTCTGGGGAATTTTCATTCTGGGTTCTCTACGCCGACGGCGCGCCGAAGCGCGCCGTTCGTGATGCTGCCGATCAGTAACCGCCCTTCTTGCCGATACCGGCGAACGGGAAGTCGTACTCGAGCGTGATGGGCTTGAACCATGCACCCACGCCCGTTTCCTTGTCGACGTGGCGGCCGAATGCCATGTGGCCCGACTGCATCGGCGGCTTGACGACCATCGTCAGGTGATACTTGCCGGGGCCGTTCAGCTTCACGTTGTCGCCATAGTGCGGGCCGTCGCTCGCGACCATGCCCATCAGGTCGCCTTCAGCCTTCCACTTCGTGTCGCCCTGCTTCGTCAGCTTGTACGTGACCTGCAGGTACGGCATCCAGTCGCCCTCCGCGAAACCCGTCGGGTTGTTCTTGACCGCATGGATGTCGGCCTCGAGGTGGATGTCGGAATCCGACGCCTTGCGCATCATCCCTTCCGGGTCCATCGTGATCGGCTGCAGGTACACCGCGCCGATTTCCATGCCGCCCTGGATCTGCTGCTTGCCGATCGGATATTCGGCAGCCGAGGCCGACATCGCGGCAAGCGCCGCCGCTACCGCAACCGTCGTGCGGATGAACGAAGAACCCAACATGGACACTCCTTGTTATTTGTCTGACTATCTTGACGACACCCGGGCCGCCGCCGGGGCCGCCCGCTGGAAACACTAACGCGACGAAGAACGTTAATGCGAACAATTCTCAATCATGGCGAAGTTTAGCACCGAACCCGATTCGGAACAAACGAAGAGCCACGTAAACCCCTGATCCGACAAGGCTTACAGGCGCTTTACCGCAAGGTTTCGGTGACGCTTGGAAAGAGTTACCGGCCGCCGCTGATGTGGTCGCCGACGTTCGCGCCGAACACGCGCTCGCGCAGCACGGCAAGCTGGTCGCGCGTCGCGGCGGCCTTCTCGAATTCGAGGTTCTTCGCGTAATCGGCCATCTGCTTCTCGAGACGCTTGATTTCCTTCGCGAGTTGCTTTTCCGACATGTCCTCGAATTTCGCGCGCTGCTGCGCTTCTTTCAGCTCCGCACGCGCGTCGTCGGCGTTGTAGACGCCGTCGATGATGTCCTTGATGCGCTTCACGACGCCGCGCGGCGTGATGCCCATCTTTTCGTTGTAGGCCATCTGCTTCGCGCGGCGCCGCTCGGTCTCGCCGATCGCGCGCGTCATCGAATCGGTCATGTTGTCCGCGTAGAGGATCGCCTTGCCGTTCACGTTCCGCGCGGCACGGCCGATCGTCTGGATCAACGAGCGCTCGGCGCGCAGGAAGCCTTCCTTGTCCGCGTCGAGGATCGCGACGAGCGACACTTCCGGAATGTCGAGGCCCTCGCGCAGCAGGTTGATCCCGACCAGCACGTCGAACGTGCCGAGCCGCAGGTCCCGGATGATCTCGACGCGCTCGACCGTGTCGATGTCGCTGTGCAGGTAGCGCACCTTGACGCCGTGGTCGGCCAGGAATTCCGTGAGCTGCTCGGCCATGCGCTTCGTCAGCACGGTGATCAGCACACGCTCGCCGGCCTTCACGCGCGCGTTGATCTCGGTCAGCACGTCGTCGACCTGCGTGCTCGCGGGCCGCACCTCGATTTCCGGATCGACGAGGCCCGTCGGCCGCACGACCTGCTCGGCGATCTGCCCCGTTACGCGCTTCTCGTAGTCGGCCGGCGTGGCCGACACGAACACGACCTGGCGCATCTTGCGCTCGAACTCGGGGAACTTCAGCGGCCGGTTGTCGAGCGCCGACGGCAGGCGGAACCCGTAATTGACGAGGTTTTCCTTGCGCGCGCGGTCGCCGTTGTACATCCCGTTCAACTGGCCGATCAGCACGTGCGATTCGTCGAGCAGCATCAGCGCATCGGGCGGCAGGTAGTCGACGAGCGTCGGCGGCGGGTCGCCGGGCGCCGCTCCCGAGAAATGCCGCGAGTAGTTCTCGATACCCTTGCAGAAGCCGAGCTCCTGCAGCATCTCGAGATCGAAGCGCGTGCGCTGCTCGAGACGCTGCGCCTCGACGAGCTTGCCCTCGCGATGGAAGAACTCGAGGCGTTCGCGCAATTCTTCCTTGATCGTCTCGACGGCCCGCATCACGGTGTCGCGCGGCGTCACGTAGTGCGACGACGGATACACGGTGAAGCGCGGAATCTTCTGCCGCACGCGCCCCGTCAGCGGGTCGAACAAGTGCAGCGTCTCGACCTCGTCGTCGAACAGCTCGACGCGTACGGCCATTTCCGCGTGTTCGGCCGGGAAGATGTCGATCGTGTCGCCGCGCACGCGGAACGTGCCGCGCTGGAAATCCTGCTCGTTGCGCGTGTACTGCATCGCGATCAGCCGCGCGATCACGTCGCGCTGGCCGAGCTTGTCGCCGGTGCGCAGCGTCAGGATCATCTGGTGGTATTCGGACGGGTTGCCGATACCGTAGATCGCCGACACCGTCGCGACGATCACCACGTCGCGGCGCTCCATCAGGCTCTTGGTCGCCGACAGCCGCATCTGCTCGATGTGCTCGTTGATCGACGAATCCTTCTCGATGAACAGGTCGCGCTGCGGCACATACGCCTCAGGCTGGTAGTAGTCGTAGTACGAGACGAAGTACTCGACCGCGTTGCGCGGGAAGAACTCGCGGAACTCCGCATAGAGCTGGGCCGCGAGCGTCTTGTTCGGCGCGAACACGATCGCCGGGCGGCCGAGCCGCGCGATCGTGTTGGCCATCGTGAAGGTCTTGCCCGACCCCGTCACGCCGAGCAGCGTCTGGAAGGCAAGGCCGTCGCCGACGCCTTCGACAAGCGTCTCGATCGCGGTCGGCTGGTCGCCGGCGGGCAGATACGGCTGGTACAGCTGGAACGGCGACCCTTCGAAGGTGACGAATTTGGATTCGTCGAGCGCGTCGCCGACTTCGGCATGATGTTCGGACATGGAGTGCGGCCGGAGCAAGGGCAAAGAAAGCATTCTAGCGCTTCGCGGCCGCGCGAACTGCTGTCGGCTCCTGACGCGCCACGGCCGCCCGAAATCGCGATTCGGCGGCGAATCGCGACGGATTCGCCGCCCCCGCCGGCGCGAATTCGCTACAATATCAGGCTGCTGCGCTTTCCGGCGCCGTGCCGTTGGCGCGCGGTCCGCTGCGCCCGCCCTGCCGGCTGAAAGCCTGACCCTCTTTTCACTACTGCCGAATCATCATGTCGCTCTTCTCCGCTGTCCAGCTTGCTCCCCGCGACCCGATCCTGGGCCTGAACGAAGCCTTCAACGCCGATGCGCGTCCGACCAAGGTCAACCTCGGCGTTGGCGTGTACACGAACGAAGACGGCAAGATTCCGCTGCCGCGCGCGGTTCGGGAGGCCGAGCAGGCGCGTGTCGAGGCCGGCTTGCCGCGCGGCTACCTGCCGATCGACGGGATCGCCGCCTACGATGCGGCCGTGCAGAAGCTGCTGCTCGGCAACGACTCGCCGCTGATCGCGGCGGGCCGCGTGGTCACGGCCCAGGCACTGGGCGGCACGGGCGCGTTGAAGATCGGTGCGGACTTCCTGCGCACCGTGAACCCGAACGTGAAGGTCGCGATCAGCGATCCGAGCTGGGAAAACCACCGCGCGCTGTTCGAAGCCGCCGGCTTCGAAGTCGTCGCGTACCCGTACTACGACGCGGCCACCAACGGCGTGAACTTCGAAGGCATGCTGTCGGCGCTGAACGGCTACGAAGCCGGCACGGTCGTCGTGCTGCACGCGTGCTGCCACAACCCGACCGGCGTGGACCTGACCGAAGCGCAATGGCAACAGGTCGTCGACGTCGTGAAGGCGCGCAATCTCGTGCCGTTCCTCGACATGGCGTACCAGGGCTTCGGCGAGAACATCGAGGCCGATGCCGCCGCCGTGCGTCTGTTTGCCGCGGCCGACCTGAACGCATTCGTGTCGTCGTCGTTCTCGAAGTCGTTCTCGCTGTACGGCGAGCGCGTCGGCGCGCTGTCGATCATCACGTCGAGCAAGGAAGAAGCGACGCGCGTGCTGTCGCAACTGAAGCGCGTGATCCGCACGAACTACTCGAACCCGCCGACCCATGGCGGCGCCGTCGTCGCAGCCGTGCTCGCGTCGCCGGAACTGCACGCCTCGTGGGTGCAGGAACTCGGCGAGATGCGCGATCGGATCCGCGCGATGCGTAACGGTCTCGTCGAGCGCCTGAAGGCGAGCGGCGTCGATCGCGATTTCAGCTTCATCAACGCACAGCGCGGGATGTTCTCGTATTCGGGCCTGACCTCGGCGCAAGTCGATCGCCTGCGCGACGAGTTCGGCATCTATGCGGTCGGCACGGGCCGGATCTGCGTTGCCGCGCTGAACACGCGCAACCTCGACGCGGTCGCCAACGCGATTGCTGCCGTCCTGAAGTAACGCGGCACCGGGTGGCAGCCGTCAACGGCTCCGCCCTCCGACATGAAAAACGCGCTCCACGGAGCGCGTTTTTTTCTGCCGTCCTACCCGGCAGGCGGCCATGCCGCCCGCCCCCGCGTTACTGCATGAACCAGCCGTGGCTGACGACGAGCGACTGGCCCGTGAGCGCGGCGCTCGGGAACGCCGACAGGAACAGCACCGTCTGCGCGACGTCCTGCACCGTCGTGAACACGCCGTCGACCGTGTTGCCGAGCATCACCTTCTTCACCACTTCCTCTTCGCTGATGCCGAGCTCCTTGGCCTGCTCCGGAATCTGCTTGTCGACCAGCGGCGTGCGCACGAAACCCGGACACACGACGTGCGAGCGCACGTTGTGCTTCGCGCCTTCCTTCGCCAGCACGCGGGCGAGGCCCAGCAGGCCATGCTTGGCCGTCACGTACGCCGACTTCAGCGGCGACGCTTCATGCGAGTGCACCGAACCCATGTAGATCACGACGCCGCCGCGATCGTCCTTGTACATGTGCTTGAGCGCGGCTTTCGTCGTCAGGAACGCGCCGTCGACGTGGATCGCCTGCATCTTCTTCCAGTCGGAGAACGAATAATTCTCGATCGGGTTGACGATCTGGATGCCGGCGTTCGACACGAGGATGTCGACCGAGCCGAATGCCTCGGCAACCTTGTCGATGCCGCTGTTCACGGCGTCCTCGTTCGTCACGTCCATCGCGACGCCGATCGCCTTGCCGCCCGCCTTGTTGATCTCGTCGGCGACCGCGTTCGCGCCGTCCTGGTTCAGGTCGGCGATCGCGACGGCCGCGCCCGCCTTGGCGAGCTCGAGGGCGATTTCCTTGCCGATGCCGCTCGCGGCGCCCGTGACGACTGCGGTCTTGCCATTCAGATCTGCTGCCATGTCCGTCTCCTCCCGTTATCGGATCGAAAAAGTACGCGCCCGCCCCTTCGGCATTCGTCGCCGGTGCGACGCGGCGGGCCAGCCGTCATTGTGCACGATCGGCCCCGCCGTTCGCGCGCAAAACGTCTAAGCTTAAGGTCGGTTCCGTCACGCGGGAGATTCACATGCACTATCGACGGCTAGGCCGCTCCGGCCTGCAGATCAGCGCGCTTTCGCTCGGCTCCTGGGTCACGTACGGCAACCAGGTCGACCAGCGGGTCGCGCGCGAATGCCTCGCCGCGGCACGCGACGCGGGCGTCAATTTCTTCGACAACGCCGAGGTCTACGCCGGCGGCAAATCCGAGGAGATCATGGGCCACGCGCTCAAGTCGCTCGACTGGCCGCGCGTCAGCTACATCGTGTCGACGAAGTTCTTCTGGGGGCTCGCCGAGGCGCCGAACCAGTATCACACGCTGAACCGGAAATACCTGTTGAACGCCATCGACGGCTCGCTGCGCCGGCTCCAGCTCGACTATGTCGATCTCGTCTATTGCCATCGCCCCGATCCGAACACGCCGATCGAGGAAACCGTCTGGGCAATGAGCGACATGATCGCGCGCGGCAAGGCGCTGTACTGGGGCACGTCGGAATGGAGCGCCGACGAAATCCGTGCCGCATGCGAGATCGCCGAACGGCATCACCTGCGCAAGCCCGTCGTCGAACAGCCGCAGTACAACCTGTTCCACCGCACGCGGGTCGAGCACGAATATGCGCGGCTCTACGAGGATTACGGTCTCGGCCTCACGACCTGGAGCCCGCTGGCGTCGGGCCTGCTCACCGGCAAGTATCGCAACGGCGTGCCGCCCGGCAGCCGCGCGCAGTTGCAGGGTTACGACTGGATGCGTGACCGCCTGACCGATCAGGCGGCCAACGATATCGTCGAGCGGCTCGGCGGAATCGCGGCCGAGCTCGGCTGCAGCACGGGCCAGCTCGCGATCGCGTGGGCACTCGCGAATCCGCACGTCAGTTCGGTCATCACGGGCGCGTCGCGGATCGAGCAGATCGGCGACAACATGCGCGCGCTCGACGTCGCGGCGAAGCTGACGCCGGACGTGAAGCAACGCATCGAGGAGGTGGTCGGCGACGCATATGAATAAGGCGATGCACGGCCACTCGCGTACAATACGCGGCCGCATCGGCGCCCGGCCCGACGGCCGCGCGCGATCGACCGCTTTCATCGATTCACCTTTCGTTTCAGGCAGCCCGCCATGCTCAGTTATCGTCACGGTTTTCACGCAGGCAACCACGCGGACGTGCTCAAGCACGCCGTCGTCGTCCAGCTGCTGCGCTACCTGAACAAGAAGGACAAGTCGTACTGGTACATCGACACACATGCGGGTGCCGGCGTGTACTCGTTGCGCGACGGCTATGCGGCAAAAACGTCGGAATTCGACACCGGCATCGGCCGGCTGTGGGACGAAAAGAACCTGCCGGAAGCGCTGGGCGAGTATGTCGACGAAGTCCGCGCGCTGAACGACGATGGCGAACTGCGCTTCTATCCCGGTTCGCCGTACATCGCCTGGCGATCGATGCGCGAACAGGACCGCATGCGCCTGTTCGAAATGCACACGACCGAAATCGACGTGCTGCGCCACAATTTCCGCGACGCGGGGCGACGCGCGATGATCTTCGCCGGCGACGGCTTCGAAGGGATCAAGGCGCTGCTGCCGCCGCCGCCGCGACGCGCACTCGTGCTGATCGACCCGTCCTACGAGGACAAGAAGGACTACGCGCGCACGGTGAGTTGCGTAACGGAATGCCTGAAGCGATTCGCGACGGGCTGCTATGCGATCTGGTACCCGCAGGTCACGCGGCTGGAGTCGCAGCGCTTTCCCGAGCAGTTGAAGCGCCTGCAGCCGAACAACTGGTTGCACCTGACGCTGACGGTATCGAATCCGCCGACGGACGGCCTGGGCCTCTACGGCAGCGGGATGTTCATCCTGAATCCGCCGTACACGCTCGCGCAGAGCATGAAAGAAACCCTGCCCTATCTGGTCGAGAAGCTGGGACAGGATAGCGGCGCCCGCTGTCAGATCGAGCACCGCGGCAACTGATCCGGCGACCGGCCGTTACGGCTGCGGCCTCGGCGCGAGCCGCGGCTGATTGACTGGCTGCCCGCCCCACGTGGGAACGTTGATATAAGGCGCGACGAACAGCGGAACCGACGTGTTCGGCGCCTGCCCGGCCGGGGCACGCATGCCCGCCGGCTCGACGATCGGCTCCGCAGACAGCGGTGCTGTCTGCAAGACCAATCCGCCCTTGCCGTCCTGGATACCGCGTTGCGTATCGAGAACCAGCGGTTTGGACGACGTTGCGGCACTGGCTGCAAGGCCATGGACAAGCACCGCCGCGCCCAGAACGAGACGCGCGCGAGCACTGCGACGCACATCGAGACGCAAACGCATGATCGTGTCCTTCAGGATGAAAAGCAGGCCCATACCATAGCGCTGCACTGACGATTTCGCCAGATCCGGTGCACAAAAAAACAAAGCCCCGTCAATACGGGGCTTGCTAATCGTTCGGTGCCACACGGCACCTGACGGTAACTCCGATTACAGCGAGTAGCCGTTGGTTTCGAGCGAGCGGATACGGCTCTCGAGCTGGACGATGTCCGACGACGTGGCGAGGTAAGCCTCACGGCGTTCACGTTCTGCGGATTCGAACCAGTTGCTCAGCTTTTCGACGATGTAGGCGATCATGACATTCTCCAAGGAAGAGGGACCCCTGGTGAATCGAGATTCAGGGATTTCCCGTATAGGGTTATCCCGAATTATAGCGATGCCGCACCAAGATGCCAGTGAAATACTTGCATGGAGACCATTCCAAATCGGAATGGCTGATCGCAAAACAAACCTAACCCGTTGATTTTTATAGATATTGAATTCGGGCGCGTTTTGCGACTCGAGCGCGCGCACTAATTTGGTTCACCGACCGGGTCGGCAAGGCGCGCCAAAATCGGGCATTCCGGCCGACCGTCACCATGGCAGTGCGCGGCGAGATCGGCCAGCGTGTTGCGCATGTCGCTCAGCTCCGCGATACGTTTGTCGAGCTCGGCCACGTGCTCAAGGGCGATCGACTTCACTTCGGCACTCGCACGGGAGCGATCCTGCCAGAGCATCAGCAGTTTGCGGATGTCCTCGACGAGAAAGCCAAGCCGCCGGGCCTGACGGATGAATCGCAGGATATGGATTTCGTCCGCACCGTAAATCCGGTAGCCGGCGTCGGTACGCTTGCTCGGTGCAAGGAGGCCAACCTGTTCGTAGTACCGGATCATCTTTGCGCTGACTCCGGATTCGCGTGACGCATCGCCGATATTCATTCCCCGCCCTCTCCATCAAGCCCCGGTTTCGACCGTGAACGTCGACGAATGCAATCGTTGACGACATATCGATCGTATCAAATCACGCAGTTTCGTTCCGCGATCGGGGGCTGGCAGCAGAATAGCGGTGGATCTGGCGGGCAGTGACGGGATGCGATGAGTTTTCTGCGCCGACGCGCAT